>NZ_CP159258.1:510000-2910000 GCF_040438925.1 Pseudomonas sp. MYb327 | reverse complement strand
GACTCGCCTCGTCGAGTTCGAGACGCACCGGTACCCGCTGGACGACCTTGACCCAGTTGCCGGTGGCATTTTCCGGCGGCAGCAGCGCGAAGTCCGAACCGGCGCCGGGGCTCATGCTGGTCACGTGGGCCTTGAACACGTGATCGGGATAGGTATCGATACTGATCGTCGCTTCCTGGCCTGGGCGCATGTGCGTCACTTCGGTTTCGCGAAAGTTGGCTTCAATCCAGATCTCCCGATCGGAGAGCAAGGCGAAGGCCGGCGCGCCGTTGTTGACGAAGTTGCCTACCTGCAAATCGTCTACCTTGGCCACGATGCCGTCGTCCGGTGCATAGACCGTCGCGTACGAGAGGTACAGTTGCGCCTCGTCGAGTTGCGCCTTGGCCTCGCGAATGCTCGGGTGACTGTCGACTTCGATGTTCGGATTACCATTCAAGGCCACAACGGTGCTGGCGATCTGCTGCTCGACAGCGGCGATGCGTTGCCGGGCCACTTTCAGGTCGGTGTCGGCGCGTTCGTAAATGGCACGCGAGACAAACTCGGTCGCCACCAGTGCTTTCTTCCGGGCGAATTCACGCTGGTCGAAATCGGCCGACTCTTTGGCCGATTGCAACTCCGCCTGCTGCTGCCGGTAGCTGGCCTTGAGGCCATCGATACGCAGCCGCGCGACACTCAACTGCGCTTCGGCACGGTTGACAGCGATCTGCAAGGGTTTCGGGTCGATCCGGAACAGCACCTGGCCCTTGTGAACCGGTTGGTTGTCCTCGACCGCAATGTCCACGACTTGCCCGGAAATGCGCGCGTTGATCGAGGTCTTCGCCACCCGGGCGTAGGCGTTGTCGGTGGAAACGAAGGGCTGGCCCGCCATGTAATGGGTATACCCAACCGCAGCGAAGAGGGCAGGCACGCCCATCATCAACCATGGTCGCAGTTTTTCCTTGAACGGCTTCTTGATCGGCGTTGGATGCTCGAAAGTCTGCGAAACCGGGATGTCGAATTGTTGAGTCATGACGAATACACCTCTTGCCGAATAAATGCCGTGAGAAAGCAAACTCGTGCGCGGTGAGGAGGGTGGCTCCGCCGCACTTGTTTCGTCGCCGCAATACCCGGATCGAGCTTCGCTACAACAAACGTGAAATCAGAGGAACTTCTGGTTCCTTAATTTTGTGCGATGGTGTAAGAATATCCCTCGACTAACGTTCTCACAAGGATTTTGTACGACATGGCACAAAATAAAACTGCAGAGGGCAAAGGCCGCGGCCGTCCTCGCGCGTATGACCCGCAGACAGCGCTGCAGCAAGCGCTTGGTGTGTTCTGGAGCACCGGCTATTCCGGCGCTTCGCTCGACAGCATCGCCACGGCCGCCGGCATGAATCGCCCCAGCCTCTACGCGGCGTTCGGCGACAAGCACGCGCTGTACCTCAAGGCGCTTGAGCAATATTGGGAGACCGCCGCGGCTTCCATGCACGAAGCACTGACAAATCCAGAGCTCTCCTTGCGAGAGGCGCTGATGCGTTTCTATGAAGGACAGTTGTCGATCTACTTTTCCGGCGAGGGCCAACCGCGAGGCTGCTTTGCGATCGGCACGGCGACCACCGAAGCAGTCGAAGATTCGGAAATCCGCGCAGTGCTTTCGGATCGACTGAGCAGGCTCGACGCTGATCTGGAAACACGCTTACGACTGGCGATCGATTCCGGTGAGCTCAACAGTAAAGTCGATGCGGCCGCGCTGGCGGTGCTCGCGTCCTCGCTGCTGCACAGCATTTCGATACGGGCACGGGCGGGTAAATCCCGCGAGGAATTGACCGAACTGGCACGCGATGCGGTGAGCGTGATCTGCGGTGGCTGAGGGGCTCGAGGATATTGTGGCCGAGCATCTCAGGGTGATTTTCTGCGGCATCAATCCGGGATTGACGGCCGCCGCCCAAGGCCATCATTTCGCAGGCAGGGGCAATCGCTTCTGGCGCACGCTGCACCTCTCCGGTTTTACCCCCGAGGAAGTGCGGCCGGAGAACGACCAGAGCATCCTGCAGTATCAATGTGGTTTAACCGCCGTGGTGGATCGGCCAACGGCGCGGGCCGATCAGCTGTCGTTGCATGAGTTCAACGCAGCGGCAGCGGCGTTTGAACAAAAGATCACACGTTATGCGCCGCGCTTCGTCGCTTTTCTCGGTAAGGCGGCGTATGGGGCATTGTCCGGCCAGCGAGATGTCGCGTGGGGGCTTCAGCCGAAGACTTTCGGCGGTGCGTCGGTGTGGGTCTTGCCTAACCCGAGTGGGCGAAATCTCGCCTTCAGTCTTGATCAATTGGTGGAGGCGTACCGACAGCTTTGTCTGGCCGCACGCGCGCCTGCCTGAGCACGCGTCATTGCAATGAACTCCTGCGCGGCTAGCCACCTCTGAACAACATTACAGGCTGATGCCCGAACAGCCTCCACCCCCCAGGAGACGGCGCGCTATGAGCAACTCGGCAACTTTCGAACACCTGCTGCAGCGATTCGCTTCCCGGCCTGCGGTGCGCACAGCGGAAGTGGCGCTTCAGCCATTGATGCAAGAGCTCATCAACGGTGGATTTACGGATCTGCCATTGCCCGGGCAAGGCCGAACGCTGGATCGGTGGCGCACAATGGCAGCCGTCGCTGGCAGCGATCTGGCCCTGACCAAGTTATTCGAAGGCCACACTGATGCGCTGGCGATTATGGCGGAGCTGGATCCCACCGCCTCACCAGCGCCAGGCAGTTGGGGCACTTGGGCCGCCGAACCGCCCTTCGCCAAGGTCAACATCGTCGATCGTCAGGGAGAACAGGTTTACCTGCACGGACGCAAAGCGTGGTGTTCTGGCGCACCTCTTCTGGAGGGGGCGCTGTTAACTGCATGGGACGAACAGCGACGACCACAACTGGTGGCGGTGGCATTGAAGCAACCCACCATCAGGCTGTTTGACGAGGGTTGGCAGGCCGTTGGCATGAGCAGCACCGCCAGCATAGACGTGGAATTTGAAGGCGCGCTTGCCCGTTGTGTCGGTGCGCCGGGGGCTTATCTGGAGCGCCCCGGTTTCTGGCAGGGCGGCGGCGGGATTGCCGCATGTTGGTATGGCGCGGCGTGTGCGCTGGCCGGCTATCTTCGTGAGCATTGCACCAAGCCGCACCACGACGTGCATGCCGAGGCTCATCTCGGCGCCGTCGATGCAGCGCTGTGTGCAGCCGCATCTGCCCTGCGCGAAACGGCGAACTGGATCGACGCCCATCCTCGCCAATCCGCTGAAATTCCGGTGCGCCGATTGCGAGCGCAAATCGAAGCGGCCGCCACTTTGGTGCTTGAGCATGTCGGGCGAGCGTTGGGAGCCACACCGTTCTGCCGCAACAGCCACTTCGCCAGGCTTGCGGCCGATCTGCCGGTTTTCATGCGTCAGAGCCATGCCGAAAAGGATCTCGCCGAACTGGGGAAACTCATCGCGGCACAATCGGTCAAGGGGTGGTCACTGTGAAGATCCAATCGCCCCCGGCGCAAAACCTGATTCGTGGACCGGGGACAACCCTGGCCGACTGGCAATCCAGTCGCGCGCTGGCGCAAGTGCCGACCATCACCCATAGCGAACTGGTGCCGCGAGGGCAACGCCTGGTGGTCATCGCCCCGCATCCTGACGATGAAATCCTCGGTTGCGCCGGGCTGTTGGCCGGAATGCAGGGCAGGGAAACAGACATCCTGATGATTGCGGTCACGGATGGCGAAGGCAGTCATCAAGGCTCGCTGACATGGCCGGCGTCGCGATTGCGTCAGCAGCGACCGCTGGAAAGTGCTCGCGCGCTCGAACAGTTGGGGCTGGATGTCGATGCATTGAAATGGCAGCGTTTGGGTCTGCCTGACAGTGGCGTAGCGGAGCAGGAGAGACAGTTGATCGAATGGCTGACGACAGTGCTTCGCCCCGACGATCGCGTGGTCACGACCTGGCAACTGGACGGCCATTGCGATCACGAAGCGACCGGTCGGGCGACGGCTCTCGCGGCATCGGCAACCAATGCTTGCTTGATCGAAGTGCCGGTCTGGGCGTGGCACTGGGCGCAGCCGCAGGATCCGAGAATTCCCTGGGCGCGCGCCCACAAATTCTTGCTGGAGCCAAAAGTGTTGGCGCGCAAGCGTCGCGCCATCGCTGCCCACATCTCCCAGACAACTGCGGATGGCCAGACACCTGCGGTGTTGGACGAGGAAACCATCGAACGACTTATGCAGCCCTTTGAACTGGTGTTTTTATGAGCCTTTCGCCTGATTACTTCGAACAGCTGTTCAGCGCCAGTGACGACCCTTGGTCGTTCCGTACCCGCTGGTATGAAAAGCGCAAACGTGAACTGACGCTGGCCAGCCTGCCGCGCCAGCGCTATCAGCGGGTTTTTGAACCGGGCTGCGCCAATGGCGAACTCAGCGCGGGGCTGGCGGAGCGGTGTGATTCATTGCTGTGTCAGGACCTCAACGAAAAAGCCGTGAAGTTGGCGCGAAGTCGTTTGAGTCAGTACCACCATGTCCGCGTTGAGCAAGCTCGCCTACCTCAAGACTGGCCGGATGGTGAGTTCGATCTGATCGTGTTGAGCGAGGTGGGTTACTTCCTCGATCCGGACGAATGGGCGAAGGTCATCGAGAACTCTTTGCGCAGCCTGAGCCCGGACGGTGGCGTGCTGGCCTGTCACTGGCTGCATCCGATTGAAGTTGAGGGGTGTTCCCAGGACGGCAGGGAAGTCCATCGGGCGCTTGCCCAAGGTCTGGGTTTGCATCGCCTGATCTGCCATGAAGAGACGGATTTTCTCCTGGAATACTGGTGCCGCCATCCCGCGACGATCAATCTGGATGAAACAAGCCAATAACTACTGAGCCAGCGATTTCAGATAGTCACCGAAACCTTCCCGGCACCGACAGTCCATGCGGGCGCTGGTGGTCACGCGGTTGGCCGCTGTCCAAAGGATACTCGCGCCGCTGCGTTCCAGATCGGCCACCAGTTGCACGTCTTCATGGGCGGGCAACGCCTGGAATCCGCCGGCCTTGCGATACGCCGCAGAAGAGACGCCCAGGTTCGCACCGTGGATATGCCGATGGCCATCAACGGGGTGGTAGTTGGCGTGATATCGCTCGCGCACCCCGTGTGGATGTTCGGACCAGTCACTGACCTCGACCAACCCACAGACCGCATCCACATCGAACCTGATCTGTTCGGCCAACCAGGATTCGGGCACCACCGTGTCAGCATCGGTAAACGCCAGCCATCGTGCGTCTTCTGCCAACAGGTGTTCGGCACCATGCGCCCGGGCTTTGCCAACGTTGCGATGGGTGCAGGTGATGGTCATCACGTCGTAAGCGCGGGCGATGTCCAGCGAGGTGTCTATGCAGTCATCCAGAACGATCAGGATCTTCACCTCTTCATTGTCCAGGCCTTGATGCAAGGCTGCGGCCAGGAGTGACTCGATGCAGCTTTCCAAAAACTGTTCTTCGTTGTGCACCGGGACAATGACTCCAATCATTTGCAGATCTCCAAGGTGCACGGCACCGATAGCATGGCTTTCCGATGTCGACCCAACTGCCTGGAATTTCGTTGCAAGTATTTCTCGACAACCGAAAAACCACGCCTTCCAACCATTGATCGGTTACCGGTATTGAAAAAAGGAACCGCTGTTCAACGTCAACACCCTTAACTCATACGGAGCCCATCCGATCAGGCTGAGGAGTGACGTTCATGCGAGCAATGACTTATCACGGTGCCCACAAGGTAAAAGTCGAAACCGTTCCCGATCCGATCATCGACCAGCCTGACGACATCATCCTGCGCGTCACCGCTACCGCCATCTGCGGCTCGGACCTGCACTTGTATCGCGGCAAGATTCCCACCGTGGAGCATGGCGATATCTTCGGTCACGAGTTCATGGGGATTGTCGAAGACACCGGTCGCGCGGTGACGAAGGTGCAGCGTGGTGATCGGGTGGTGATTCCGTTCGTGATTGCCTGCGGCGACTGTTTCTTCTGCCAACAACAACTGTATGCGGCGTGCGAAACCACCAACGATGGGCGCGGCGCCAATCTCAACAAAAAATCCATCCCGCCAGGTGCGGCGCTGTTTGGTTATAGCCGACTGTATGGTGGCATTCCCGGCGGCCAGGCCGAGCTGGTGCGCGTACCAAAAGCCAACACCGGACCGTTCAAAGTGCCGGGGACCCTGGCGGATGAGAAAGTGTTGTTCCTGTCCGACATCTTGCCCACGGCCTGGCAAGCGGTGATCAACGCCGAAATCGGCGAGGGTTCCAGCGTGGCGATTTACGGTGCGGGTCCCGTAGGTTTATTGAGCGCCGCTTGCGCCAGAATGTTGGGCGCGGATCAGATCTTCATGGTCGATCACCACGCCTATCGCCTGGCCTACGCGCAGAAAACCTACGGGGTCATCCCGATCAACTTCGATGACGATGATGACCCCGCCGACACGATCATTCGCCAAACGGCAGGCATGCGCGGGGTGGACGCGGTGATTGATGCCGTGGGGTTCGAGGCCAAGGGCAGTACCACCGAAACCGTGCTTGCCACCCTGAAACTTGAAGGCAGTAGCGGCAAGGCGCTGCGCCAGTGCATCGCAGCGGTGCGCCGAGGCGGGGTGGTGAGTGTGCCCGGCGTTTATGCGGGTTTCATCCATGGTTTTCTGTTCGGCGATGCCTTCGACAAGGGGCTGACGTTCAAGATGGGCCAGACCCACGTGCAGCGCTTCCTCCCCGAACTGCTGGAGCACATCGAGCTCGGCCATTTAAATCCGGAAGCGATCATCACCCACCGCATGTCCCTGGAGCAGGCGTCCGAAGCCTACGAGATCTTTGACAAGCGCCTGCAAGATTGCCGCAAGGTCATTCTGGTGCCGGGTGCGCCCGTCGAACCGCTGGCAGAACCTGTGGAGGAAATCCCGGCATTCGCCGACCGAGGGGTGACCACGCTGTAGGGTCGCTCAGGTGTTGAACAATGCGCCGATACTCATCGGCTGTGCCGGCTGGAGTTTGAGTCGCGAGCACTCGCCTGCTTTCTCGGTGGAAGGCACGCACCTGCAACGCTACGCCTCGCGCTTGAATAGCGTGGAAATCAACAGCTCGTTTTACCGTCCGCACCGTCGGCAAACCTACGAAAAGTGGGCTGCTTCGGTGCCGGACGGTTTTCGCTTCAGCGTCAAAGTGCCGAAGCTGATCACCCATGAAATGCGCCTGCAAAATTGCGAGCAGACTCTGGATGGGTTTCTGTCTCAATGCTCAGGCTTGCAGGATCGTCTCGGTTGTCTGCTGGTCCAGCTTGCGCCGTCGCTGGCGTTTGATGAATCGGTTGCCGAGGCATTTTTCATTGCCCTGAGAGCGCGTTTTTTCGGGGCTGTCGTGCTGGAGCCCCGGCATGAATCCTGGACTGAAGCCGAGGCGATGCTGGTTCACTATCGAATTGCCCAGGCAACGGTCGATCCATCGCGCATCAGCAGCGATTCAACGCCCCGAGGATGGCCGGGAATCAGCTACTGGCGCCTCCATGGATCACCACGCATTTACTACAGCAGCTACGAATTGTCGTACCTGGAAACCCTGGCGATTGAAATTCACAAGGCCGCAGCCTCCGGACAGGCGACGTGGTGCATTTTCGACAATACCGCCAGCGGCGCGGCATTGGGCAACGCCCTCACACTGATGGCGATGCGGGCGCAACGTTCAATCGAAGTGACGCCCTAGACGCCAGATCTCATCCGCTGTTGCGACTTTCCAGTCGATCATCATTCCATTGGAACTCCCGATAACCACGCTCCGTCATCTGCTTTAAGGGGGGCTACGGCATTTTTGTGGCAAACCCTTTTGCGATCTTATCCAGACATCGAGGGGCGTCATGAATACTTCAGATACCAGCACTGGAAGCCGGCCCGATCAACAGGAGCCCGGAAAACCTGAACCCGATTTTCAACACTTGAAGGAGGACGTCACCGAGGCCCTTGGCGGGGCGAGGCAACAGGCTGATGCACAGTTCGGGCAGTACCGTGACACCGCGGCGGACCAGATAGAGGCCCTGGCCAAGGGTGCGAAGTCCGTCGTGTCCGAACTGGAAAGCAGCGACACGCTGGGTATGTCCGATTACCTCAGCGACATCGCCGAGTCCATGAGTAGCCTGGCGGGCAACCTGCGCGGAAAAAGCGCCGAACAGCTGCTGCATGACGGCGCAGACCTGGCCCGCAACAACCCGGCGCTATTCATTGCCGGCAGCATTGCGCTGGGTTTTGGCCTGTCGCGTTTTCTCAAGGCCGGCACTTCCTCTGCGTCGGCATTCACCGCTGACCGAGACCCGGCAGCCGGCAGCTCCATGCCGCCCTCCGGCGGTTTTGGTGCGCAACGACCCTATGAAAGTTCCGTCCCGCCTCGCAGTGATACCGGCCCCGGTTTGGCCACTGGCATCACCCCGGCTTCGCCGAATGAACAAGATCATCCTTCGGACTTCGCGACCGCTGCAACACAGGGTTCCACAAACGCTAATGGAGAACTGAGATGAACAGAGAAAATCCGGATCTGCCGGGCGCAAGGCCAATGGCCGTGCCTGAACAAGATGCTTCCGTCATCGGCTTGCTGCGGCAATTATCCCGTGAAGTGCCCTCGCTGTTCACCAAGGAACTGGCGCTGGCCAAAGCCGAATTGCAGGAAAGCCTCACCACGCTTAAGGCCGGGATAGCGGGTGTCGCGGGTGGCGCGATTGTGCTGCTGGCGGGGTTCATCATCTTGCTGATGTCTGCCGTCTACGGCTTGAGCATGGTGATGGCGCCATGGCTGGCGGCACTGATCGTCGGCGTGGTGGTGATGATCGTTGGATTCGCCATGCTGCAATCGGGTAAAAAACAATTCGAGCCATCCCACTTCAAGCCTGATCGCACGTTGGACGCCTTGAACAAAGACCAGGAAGCGCTGCGGAGGAAAGTCTCATGAACGGTGAATTCGATCTCGAGTCGCAAAAAAGTCCGGAAACCATCGAGCGTGAAATCGATGCGCAGCGGGCCAGCATCGGCAACATCGTTGATGCGCTGGAAAGCAAATTCACCCCGGGTCAAATGTTCGATCAGGCCCTGGGGATGATGCAGAACAACGGCACGGCATTCCTCGGCAATCTGGGTACCAGCGTGCGTAACAACCCGGTTCCGGCCGTGCTGACGTCGGTGGGATTGCTGTGGTTGATCATGAGTCAGAACCGTCCACCCGTGCCGCGCCCCGGTTATCGCGTGGGGCCGGATCAGAGCACATTCGGCGAGTGGACCGATGGCATGTCGGAGGGCATCGATGGCGCGCGCGAACGCATGCACCAAACGGCCGATTCGTTGAAAGAAGGTTTTCATTCGGTGAAGGACAAAGCCGCATCGGTCAGCGACAGTCTCAGCTCGGCGACAGACTCCATCAGCCACACCGTGCATGACGCTGGAGACCGCTTGATGCGCAGCACCCAGGTGATGGGCACTCAGTTCAGTCAATTGCTCAAGGAACAACCGCTGATGGTGGCTGCCGCTGGCATCGCCTTGGGCGCCATGCTGGGGGCCGCGTTGCCTTCGACTGCAGCTGAGCAACGCTACATGGGCAAGACCAGCGCCAGTCTCACCGACAAGGTCAAACAACAGGCCCGGGAAGGATTTGAAACGGTGCGCGATACGGTGACCAGGACAACGGACCATACGGATGTTGAAGCGGGTAAGAGTGCTGAGCAACCTGCAACAGCCAACGCTCCAGCTGACCTGTCGCGAGGGTTGGGCACAACATAAAAAGGTGCCGGGTAAATCGGGAGGCCCTAAACAGCCTCCCTTTTTTTTGATGCCTGTAGGAGCCGGCGCACAAAGTTTTATTGCGTTGAAAAACAGCCGACGGCTGGCGGCAAAACTGCTCGATTCGCACGGCTGGTCACCGCCTGTCGCGAGCCCACAATCTTTATAAAATTTGGTTCAGCATCACGATGATTGAGCCGACGATCTCCAGGTGACTGAGCTCCTCGGTCGCAATGTCCATCAGCAGGTCTTTTCTGGCGTGATGCTGGGTTTCGGGGTCATGATGTTTCTCGATACCGCGTTGGGCTAGCGTTGCCGATCAACAGTCAGCACCTCCGGTCGGCCTTCATGAACCAGTGCCCGAGTCGTCTGATCCACCCAGAAATACTGACGGATTCATGCAGCCATGAACGCTTTCAAGAACCTGCTGACACCCACTCATGAGCGACGGCTTTGCGCCTTGGATGCCTGGCATTGCGTGCTCGAGAATTGTTCGCTGCGCATGGACTGCCCGGATGCCTATCACGAGGAATTGATTCGACAGGCTGATGAGATGGATCGCCAGGGCATCGTTGATTGGCAGGAGTGGAGAGATTTGCGAATGGAGGCGGATCAGGCCTATTTACGTGCGGTAGCGGGCGCGGATTATCACTAATACCTGCCACAGGATTGCTTTTGCTCAGGATCTTCTTGAGTCATCAGCGTTTTTGCGAAACCCGCGAAGGTTCATCGCGAACAGACAGAATTGCAGAACGATCAATGCGTAGGCCTGACTGTGAAGTCCCCACAGGACCCACAAAATGTTGCTGACGATAAAACAAACGAACCCTGTGACGCGGCGTTGCGTTCGGCACGATCCGATCAGCCAGGCGGCCACAACTGTCACAAGCATGGCCGGCCATTGCAGCCAGTTCAAATAGTCCATCAATGTCGCTTCCACGTGCTTTCTATAGCAACTGACGCCGCGCATCGCGGCGGGTTCCGGCGATGCGCTGCAAGGCTCATGTCCACCTCTTGCGCATCTGAATGGAATTTTCTGCGGCTGGCTCACTCATCTGTGGATGGAGCCAGCCATTCGAATGATCCAAGGAGCGCCAATGTCAGTACAACAGATCGCCGACCGAGCCTTGCTGGAGTTGGGCAAGCGTTTAATCGCCGAAGAGTATCGTTTCGTTACTCCGACGCCATTGACCCACGATAGAATCTATCAGCGCGACGCCTCGCGCTTGGCCAAGAACCTGCGCGATGTCTTCGGTTGGTCCATGCCGTTCGACCACAGCTTTTTACCGGGGGAGGAACTCGCGCTTCTGGAGCAGGCAGGTATCGTCGAAAAAAGTGGCTCGCTGTGGCGTAGCACTGTGCGCTGGTCGAGCCTAGAAGGGATGCTCTTCGCGCACTCGGCGTATCCAACGACGCAGGCTGACGCGGTTTTTTTCGGGCCTGACAGTTACCGCTTTGCGCAATTGATCGATGCTCATCTGCAGCAGCACTTCGAGCCTGTGCGCAGAGTGCTGGACATCGGTTGCGGGGCCGGTGTCGGCGCGTTGATCGTCGCCCGCGCCCGACACGACGCCGAAGTGTTGGCAGTGGATATAAATCCCAGGGCCTTGCGGCTGTCAGCGGTCAATGCCGAACTGGCCGGGGTCAACAATGTCAGCTTCTACCACAGCGATGTGCTGGGCAGTGTCGAAGGCCAGTTCGACCTGATCATTGCTAACCCTCCTTATATGAATGACAGCCAGCATCGGGCCTATCGCGATGGGGGAGGGGTACTGGGCGAAGCCTTGTCGCTACGCATGGTTCGCGAAGCGTTGCCGCGCCTGCAAAGGAACGGCAGCCTGGTGCTGTACACCGGCGTGGCGATGGTGGAGGGCGAGGACCCATTCCTCGAATCGATCAAACCCATGCTGGCGAGCGATGCCTTTGCCTGGACTTACCGAGAACTCGATCCCGATGTGTTCGGCGAGGAACTGCTCAAGCCCGGTTACGAGCGGGCGGAACGCATTGCAGTCGTGGCACTGACCGTTACCCGCAGGCTGTGACAGGAGCGTCGCGATGGAAACGACTCCCCGCTTCGGTATCGAAGAAGAGTATTTGCTCACGGACCTGGCAACCCGGCAGATGCTCGCTGAACCGAGCGCCGATCTCTTGGCGGAATGTCACGAGGCGGTCGGGCAGGGATTCGCCTACGAAATGTTCCAGGGGCAAGTTGAAGTGGCGTCGCCGATATTCGTGACGGCAGATCAGGCGACGGACTTTCTTCGTGGTGTGCGTTCGCGGTTGAACCACATGCTGGCAGGACACGGGTTGGGCCTGCTCTGCGCGGGCACGCATCCGCTGGCCCGCTGGCGTGACCAGCGTGCGACACAGCAGCCGCACTTTGATCAGCTCTTTAGCGAGTATCAATCGGTCGCGCAACGAAGTGTCCTCTGCGGATTGCATGTGCACGTCGAAATTCCTCAAGGCATTGATCGTGTTGCGGTC
Source organism: Pseudomonas sp. MYb327 (assembly GCF_040438925.1). Classification (NCBI taxonomy): domain Bacteria; kingdom Pseudomonadati; phylum Pseudomonadota; class Gammaproteobacteria; order Pseudomonadales; family Pseudomonadaceae; genus Pseudomonas; species Pseudomonas sp. MYb327. The sequence continues at coordinate 2,897,739 of NZ_CP159258.1, read as the reverse complement.
ATGAATGAAGTCGCGCCCTGGTTGCCGCTGTTGCTCTTGCTCAGTTGTTCATCACCGTTTTGGGAGGGCGCCGACAGTGGCTTCATGAGCTATCGCCAGGTTGTCTGCGATGGCTGGCCGCGCATGGGAGTTCCGGAATACTTTGAGGATGAGCGCGAGTATCAGCGTTATTTGGCGTTGCTGCGGCGCATGGGCGCCATCGAAAACGGTGGTAACGGTTGGTGGGGCATTCGTCCCGCAACGCGTTATCCCACTCTGGAGCTGCGCATCACTGACGCCTGCCCGCGCGTGGAGGATTCGGTGCTATTAGCGACGATGTTCCGGGTAATGGTGGCATTCGCGATTTCAAGCGCCAACCCTGGCGCCCGCTATGACAGCACTGCCCGTTGGCTACTCAAGGAAAACCATTGGCAGGCCAAGCGCTACGGAGTGGAGGGGCGTTTTGTGACCGATGCTCAAGGCGATGTGATCGATGCCGGGCGATGGTTGGAACAGGCCCGGTCGAGATTCGCGAGCACCGCAGAAAGGATGGGCGAGGCCCGGGTTTTCGATCACGCCCAGGCGTTGCTGTTTACTGGCAACAGTGCCAGCCGGCAGCGAGCGTGCTATGAGCAAGCGGGTATTCAACAAACTGACCAACCTCGACGTCTCCAACAGGTGGTCGACCTTCTGCTGCAAGAAAGTCGGGGGGCGACGCCCGAGCGCCGGTCACGTGAAAAAAACGATATAGGCGAAGTAAGCCACTGAAACGGCGGCGGCGATACCAAACGCTCTCAATGCTTTTGCCGCGCTATGGTGCGCAGGCAGGGCGTCGGTCGGTTGCTGCAAACGAGTATCCGGCAACGCTGTATGGCCATAGCGGCCGTGCGTCATCGCGCGAAATGTGTGTAGCAAGCCGATTAGCAGAAAAAGCCCAATCAAGCTGAACGTCAGCCCGCGACCAATAGTCGGGCCAACGGCAGCTACGGGACCATCTTGTTGGCACGCCGTGCTATTGGCCTCTGCGACGGTGATTTGTCCGAAGTCCGAAACGGCTACTTTTTCGCCCGTCTGGATCGTCGCCAATTGCTCCAGGTCGGCAACCTGATATTTCCATAGCGTCGACGAGCCTTCTCGACAATAGGTGAACACACGGGGATTGGAGGCCGCGATGATGCAAGCGTCGTTGATACCCCGTTTTTTCAGGGCTTCAACCGCGGCCCTGGTGAAATCCAGGTCCAGGACAGGAATAACGCCGTTGGCGTAAGTGCCGATCGACACCAACAGGGACCCCAGGACGCAGATGGCTGACGTTTTCAAGGTTGGATTTCCCTTGTTTTTCGTTCGAATCATTGATGGCGCGCAGCTGGATTCTGAGGGCCTGTGCTGAAGTCTAGAACGCTAGTAGAGCCTCGCTAGTCGGGAAAACCCAGTTGGGTATTCCGGCTGACGAGTAACCCATCGAAATGTGGTCTGCGTCACGCTGGAGAAAGTGATTCACGTACTCGAGCACTGACGATCGGCAAGTTCTTCGAGCAATTCCGATGATGGGGCGAAGAACAGGTTTCCGGTGACGGCCGTGCTGAAATCCAGCAAGCGGTCGTAATTGCCCGGTGGTCGACCGACGAACATGTTCTCCAGCATCTGTTCGAGGGGTTCGGGCGAGCGCGCGTAACCGATGAAGTAAGTGCCAAACTCACCGGCGCCGGGGCGACCGAATGGCATGTTATCGCGCAAGATCTTCACTTCTTGCCCGTCCTTGGTGATCGTCGTCAGGGCGCTGTGCGAGGAAGTCGGTTTGATTGTTTCATCGAGTTCGATATCGGACAGTTTTGTCCGGCCGATAATCCGCTCCTGCGCCTCAACGGATAACGCGTTCCATGCGTTCATGGCATGCAGGTACTTCTGCACCAGTACATAGCTGCCGCCACTGAATGCTGGATCTTCATGACCCACAATCGTGAAGTCGATTGCCTTGCGCCCGACCGGATTTTCGGTGCCATCGACAAAGCCGATGATGCTGCGCATATCAAAATAACGAAAACCCTGGACTTCATCGACGACCGCGATCGCATCACCCAGCGATGAAACCAAGTGCGTCGCCAATTCGAAGCACAAGTCCATCTGGTCTGCACGAATGTGCAGCAAAATATCACCGGGCGTTGCGATGGCTCGACGTCCTTCTGCGCCGAACTCGCGGAACGAGTGAAGTGATGCGGGGCGCGGATTGCCGAACAGGGTATCCCACGCCGCGGAGCCAAAGGCACATACACAGGACAAATTGCCGGAAGGCACACGTTTGCCAACCGATCGCGTAAGGGCGGCGACGTCAGCACACCACGCCCGCGCTTTTCTGACAGGTGCGCTACCGGGCATCAAAGTTGCAACGATGAAAATGGCGCTGCTGGTGATGGGATTTCCAATGGATTGTGGCTCAGGGGATGCGTTATCCATTGGCGTCGAAGTATTCATGGAGAGCACCCCTCGGCATTAAATAGATTAAAGAACCTTAGCAGAGAGTGGCTTTTGGGCGGCAAACAGGGCAGGCGTCAGTTTTATGAATGAAATCGCTTTTTATTAGCAAGTTCATCCGAGCGCTGGAAAACCGGCAGTCAAAATTTATTCATGACCTGCTTGAGATAAAACACCTGTTTATAGGGGTGAGGAAAGTATTCGATCAAACAACAAAGCCAAGCCTTTTAATAGGATAGCGTTCATACCTGAAGCTGTTTCACACGTTGCGGAACAGGATCCAAGATTTGCTTGTCGTGTCGATATTTTGACGTCATTGCGGCGGATTTTTTATTTTTTGTATTTGTGGTGACGAGCTATTGACGTAATGGCGATGTGCTTATACGCTGAATTTAATCCGATAGATATTCCTCCATCCCCCGAAAAATTACCCTCTGCGCAGGGAGGTCGATGTTATGCGTCCGACGCTTTTCTTTAAATTCGTATTGGTATCGACGCTTCTCAATGGTGCGGCTGTTTTTAGTGCGCAAGCGACCAGTTTGACCAATGAATTTAATAATATGAGCAATGCCTGTGCAGATTTGGCGGCAGAAACTGCCCTGGATCTCGAGGGGCCGGCAACTGGCGAGCTTTCTACTTTTGAAAGCAGTCTGGGGGTGCCTTCATTGATCAGCAACAGTGCTCTACTTGCTCAGTTCAGTAGCGTCATTTATCACTCTGATTCGGGGAAAGGCAGTACCGTCAATTCTTCCGCGTGTGACGGATTAATGGCGGCGGCGTCTATCGAACAGTTGAAAGATGCGCAGGCTATCGATCCAACGGCGAGCGCTGATTCTCTCGCCAATGCATCGAATGCGGTACCGCTTCCCGCGGCAGCCTGGTTGTTTTCTTCTGCACTGTTGGGATTCATCGTGGTCGCCAATCGGCGGAAAGTGTAATTGCATGATTGGGTTAGGTAGTTGCATTGATGCTTAGCGCTTAGTGTAAGTAATTTGACGCCATTAATTGACTCTTAGTTTGTTGCTCGCAAGTTTCTGTTGAATAACATTATTTCGTTATCTGAATTCGTTATTCAGGTGGCGGCCGACTAGGTGGCCGAAACGGTTATCAGGCGAGCCAGAGACGATTGGCGTTAGATCGTTCTTTGACGTGAATTGGGAGAGAGTGAAGTGGCCCGGTTTTTGTGTGAAACTCGTTGCTTGGCTATTTAAGCGGAGGGATCCCGATGTTGCGTTTCTTGTTACCTGCGCTCTGCGCGCTGGCTGTACTGCCCAGCATTTCCAGTGCCGACGAATCTAGTGCGGCTTACCGGCTTAATCCGGGTGATGCCCTTTCTGTTTCCGTCTGGGGCGAAGACAAACTGAAGCAGGATGTGCGTGTACTTCCTGACGGCACAATTACCTTCCCATTGGCAGGTCAGGTCGATGTCGCGGGGCTCAATGCTTCGGAAGTCGCAAAGAAACTCGCTGCCAATCTTGAAAAATACATACCCGATCCGAATGTCAGCGTTGTAGTCACTGGCACTGAAGGCAATCATGTCTTTGTACAAGGTAAAGTGGTGAAAGCCGGTACTGTGCAAATGACAGGTCCAACAACAGTTCTGCAAGCGTTGAGCCTCTCTGGTGGACTCGACAAATTTGCAGACCAAGACGACATCAAGGTCGTGCGTGGACAAAAGGTATTGCCTGTCGACTACAGCAAGCTGGTTTCCGGGCGTGACATGTCCACCAATTACGTTCTCAAAGCCGGCGATACGTTGGTCGTGCCTTGATTTTGCGCAGCGTAACTAACTTGCCATTGCTGAAAAGAGTCGGGGTTGCCACTGCGATCCTGACTTTGCCTTGTTCGGGTGCGGTCTACGCGGCCACTTGGCAATCAGCAGTCGCTCTGCCCATGACTGTCGAGCACGACACCAATCCATTACTCAATCCAGGCAATCAGAAAGCGGTGACTCGTACAATCATCGCCCCCGATGTCACCCTGTTGGGTACGTCCGGCGTGGACGAGTTTCGGTTCGGCCTCGGCGTCAACGTGGAGCGTTCGTCCGATCCCGACATCGTTCTGGATCGTGAAGACCCCAGAGTGCTGTTGGGCTGGCAGCGCGAAACGGAAAAGGGTGCCTTTGGGCTCGCCGCGAAGTACGTCGAGACCTCAACGCTTTCCACAACGGTGCTGGACACCGGTGTCGTCGCCCCCGATGGCACGCAAAAACTCTATTCGCTGGCCGGTAACTGGAAGACTGCTCTCACAGAGCGAAGCACCCTGGCGAACGACACTGAATACGCGAGTGTCGATTACGATATCGACACGCTGACCAGCTATGACGAGCTATCGACGCGCTTCACCTGGAGCTATGCGTGGAACGAGCGCACCGAGTTATTCACGCGATTTGGCGTGAGGCACTATGAGCCGGAATCGGACGCTGTTGCGGAATCCTCCAACAGCTATACCCCAACGGTCGGTGTGAACTACCAGTTTTCAGAGCGGTTCAAGGGGTCGATGTACGCAGGTGTCAATAAAGTGTCTGGCACCGGTGACAGTCCCACGGGGCAAGGTGGCGTGACGCTGCAATATACCGGCGAACGGGTGGAGACGAGCATCGACGCCAGTCGTAGCACTGTCGCCAGCGGTGATGGTGGCTTCACCGAGGTGGATGACGTAAGGGGTGTCTGGAGTTATTCCATCGACGAACTGAGTCGCACCGGGTTTGACGCCTCTTGGCAGGACAGTCAGGGGCAGACGCCAAATACCCTGCGCCAATATGGTGTGTGGGCCAGTCGGGAGCTCTCGCCTTTTTGGGTTGCGCGCCTATCCTTTACTTACAAAGAGCGCCAGCAAGATGGCGTGCAAAATGCCAACGCCAACATCATCGGGATGACGTTCACCTATAGTCATCCTGACTTCTGAAATTCAGCTGCGTGAGAAATATGACCTCTGAATACGAAATGTCGCTCAACGACTACATTGCTGTAATCAAGCACCACGCCCTGCTGTTGATCATCAGTTGCGCGGTAATACTCGGTGTGTCTGTGGCGGTGGCGGTCTCTATCCCGCCTATCTATCAGTCATCCGGAACCATTCTGGTGGAGTCTCAGCAGATTTCACCGGATCTGGTTGCTGCCAATAACAATTCCTTTGCCGATGAGCGCATCGAAGTCATTCGCCAGCGCGTGATGACTCGTGAGCACCTGGAAGGGATCATCAACAAGTACAACCTCTTCTCGCAGCAAAGCCGTCAACTGACCCTGTCGGAAAAGATCGATGAGATGCGCAATGCGATTTCAGTCTCCCTGGTCAGCGCTGACGTCAAAGGCCGCGGAGAAGTGACTATCGCGTTCCGTCTTGCCTTTGAGCACCGGGAGCCAGAGATTGCGAACCAGGTTGCCAAAGAACTGGTGACACTGTTTCTCGATGAAAACATCAAGCAGCGCACCGAACGCGCCAGTGAAACGACAGAGTTCCTGACACAAGAGGCGGACAAGCTCAGGGTTGAACTGCAAGCTCTTGAGAATCAGTTGGCGGACTTCAAGCAGGCGCACAGCAACGCGCTACCTGAGCATCAGGAATTGCGCATGAACATGCTGACCCGCGCTGAATCCGAGCTCAAGGAAGTCGACCGTGACTACAAGACTGCTCGCGAGGAGTTGCGCTTCAACGAACTGGAGCTTTCCTCAGCCGTAGCCGGCGTTGCGACCAAACCCGGAGTCATCGCGGGGACTGACAAACCACAGGACCTGGGCAGCCTCAAGGCCGAGTACGCTCGGTTGCTGACGGTCTATACCGACGCCCACCCTGATGTTCGTGCGATCAAACGCAAAATCGCTGCACTCGAGGCCAGAGGGGCTGGTACCTCTAGTGCCGGCGCTCCGGTGAGTCTCGATGTCGCCAAGGCTCAGGCCCGGATCGCCGCCGCGGAAACGCGCATCAAGTCGCTGGCCGATCAAAAGAAAGAAATCCTCGGCAAGATCAGCGACTACGAGGCGCAAATTCTCGAGACGCCGCAGGTCGAGCGCGGTTTGGTCACGTTGATGCGTGACCATGAAAACGCTCGCAAAAAATATGAAGAAATTCGCACCAAAGAGATGAGCGCGAAAATCTCCGAAAGCCTGGAGCAGGAAAACAAAGCGGAACGTTTTGTTTTGCTGGAAGCGCCACTGATGCCCGAAAAGCCTGTAAGGCCGAACCGCAAAAAAGTGGTTGCCCTGGGCTTTGTTCTCGCCCCGGTCGGCGCTGGTGCCCTGGTGATGCTGCTTGAAATGTTGAATCAGCGTGTGCGCGGAGTCGAGGCGCTGTCGAGTGTGGTGGGCCGGCGCGTATTGGTCGCAATCCCCTATATTCCAACCAAGGCGGAAATGGCACTTCGCAAGAAGTGGCGAAAGCTTATGATCCTCTGTGGCGTCGCGATAGTCGTGACCCTTCTGGTGCTCCTGCACTTCTTCTACATGCCATTGGATCTTTTGATTTTCAAAGCTCTGGCACGGTTTGCATAAGGAGTTTGGCCGTGAAAATTATCAAACCAGCGAGTGATAAAGCCGAGCAGCACGCTTCGTCAGCGCTCGTCACCACGCATCAGCCGACGCCAGCCGAGCAAGCTGCAACGCTTAACGCGCTCAGCTATGTGCAAACCAAGGTTGTGCCTTTGCGGGCGGAGCACCTTGAGCGACACAGGATTGTGTCGTTCAACAAGAATTCGAACATGGGCTGGGCGTTCGATTTGCTGCGCACGCAGGTTCTTAAAGTGATGGAAGAGAATGGCTGGCGCACGCTGGCTATTACCTCGCCGACTCCGGATGCGGGCAAGACGGTGTTGGCGATCAACCTGGCAATGAGCATCGCGCATCACACGACGAAGACAGCGTTGCTGGTGGACTTCGATTTGCGTCGTCCGAAGGTGGGTGCCTACCTGGACTTGCCGATGGATAAATCGCTCAATGAATATCTGGCAGATGAAGCTGAGCTTCAGGAAGTGCTGGTCAATCCGACCTTGCCTCGCTTCGTAGTCCTGCCGACGCGTGAGCCTATTCCTCTCTCCACCGAGGTGCTGTCATCGCCCGCGGTGAGCCATCTGATTTCGGATCTGCGTGAACGCTACGACTCACGCATCGTGATTTTCGACTTGCCGCCATTGCTCAGCTCTGACGATGTTCTGACGGTCTTGCCCAAGTTCGATTGCGTCCTGCTGGTGGTCGGTAACGGCATGAACAGCAAGCGAGAGATCGAGGACAGCCTGCATCACTTGGGGTCTGCAAACCTGATCGGGACGGTGCTGAACAAAGCCGAGCCTCAAAAGCGCTCTTACTCCTGATAGTCGGCGCTACTCGCTAGCGCCGATGCTCAGTGGCCTGCACTCAATGCCATGGATACTTTTGTTCCCAGCTCCAGGCGTGCGCCACGATCTGTTCCAGTGACGAAAACTGCGGTTGCCAGCCCAGCAGATCGCAGGCTCTGCGTGGGTCGGCGACCAGGCGTGGTGGATCGCCGGCACGGCGGGGCGCTTCGCTGATGGAGATCGCCCTCCCAGTCACGCCTCGCGCCGTGTCGATCACTTGCTGTACCGAGAAGCCCTGGCCATTTCCGAGGTTGAAAGCGGTGCTTGCCCCGCCGGCCAACAGATAGTCCACGGCCAGCGCGTGAGCGGCGACGAGATCGACCACGTGGACGTAGTCTCGAATGCATGTACCGTCCGGTGTGTCGTAATCACGGCCAAATACGGTAATGCTCGCACGTCGACCGGAAGCCGCCTGCAGGATCAATGGCAGCAGGTGGGTCTCCGGTTCATGGCGTTCGCCCAGCTGACCTTCAGGGTCGGCTCCGGCAGCATTGAAGTAACGCAGGCAAACCGATTTCAACCCGTATGCGCGGTCGAAATCCTCAAGCATCTGCTCAACCATCCACTTGCTGCGACCATAAGGGTTGATCGCGGCCTTGGGATGCTGTTCGTCGATAGGGATATATTCCGGATCGCCGTAAACGGCGGCGGTCGAGGAGAAAATGAAATGTTTGACCCCGGCGCGAACCATGGCTTGCAGTAGCGTCAATGTCGCGGCCAGGTTGTTTTGGTAATACTTGGCAGGCTCGGTAACGGATTCGCCGACCTGTATGAATGAGGCGAAGTGGAACACCGCATCGAAGCGGTGCTGCGCAAATAAAGCATCCAGCGCTTGCGCGTCTGCGATGTCCAGCTCAACCAGTTTCCCGCCCGTCAGCGCGCTGCGGTGGCCCGTGGAAAAGTTATCGGCCACCACCACTTCATGATCTTCGCGCAGCAAGTGCTTGACCATATGTGAGCCGATGTAGCCTGCGCCGCCAACAACCAAAAATTTCATCCTGATATCTTCTCCTGTGAGCTGTAAGCGCGGGGTGGAATTCTTATTGGGTGACCGGCGCGCTTTTTTTCAAAAACAACCAATTGGCAGACTGCCGGCCGTCGAACTTGATGGTATAGCGTCCATCAAGGTAGGTGGCGGGCAACTTCTTCATTTGCGCCAGGATGCCGTGGGTGTAAAGCGTCAAGCCGGGCGGTGCCTGGATGGTCAGCGTGCCTTCCAGAGGCTCGACATGAAACGGTGGCTTGTCATCGTCACCAGGGATAGCGCGAGTGCCCAACGAAATCAACAGGTCCTGAGATTTGCCGACAGGAGCATCGTCCAGGCTTTGCACCACCACACTGGCATTCGCGGTTTTCACTTGAACCTGGAGGTTGCCGAGACTGATCGACTCGCCGCCGATCCAGCCGGTTACTGCCTGGGTGCGTGGCGTATCGATGGTGTAGATGCCTTGTTTCCAATTGCGTTTCAGCTCGCCCGTGTCTGTCGTGGACTCGCTGGCATTGGCGTCCAGCAGCGACTGGTTGGGGTCATGAAACACCTTTGCATCAGCCGGGATGACGCCTGGCTGCAACCAAGGCAATTCCGGCGTCTGGGGCATGGCGATTTCCAGCTTGCCTTTCTCCATGGCCGTGCGCAGAAGGGCGGAATTGGCCGCCGTGATGGATTGGTTGAACAGGGTGGCTGGGGTCGGTGCGAAAACATAGGTCGTATTGGCTTCGCGAACATCGCCCCGGCGATACAGCAAGGCGGCGGCGGGCAGGGTGGCCAGCAATGCCGGGTCGTTGTAAGCGTGCCAGTTGCTCGCCGTCACCCATTCGCCGGACAACGGCTCCTGGCTGTATGCGAACTGCATCAACGAATCCCAGCCTTGGTGGCTGGCGGTGCCGGCAATATAGAGCGGCAGCGAATGGCGGTCGGGTGTGGGGAAGGGTTCGTTGTTCCACTCGGTGACGGTCAGGGGTTTGCCCGTAACCTGGCCAGCAGCAATCCAGTTGATCACGCCGGCGCTGGTGAGCGGATTCTTTTCCAGCTGTCCGGAGCCGCCGTAGCTGTGGACGTCAATGACGTCTCCAGCGGTAAGGGCAGGCAGCGAGCTCAGTCCTTCGCCGCCCCAACTGCTGGTCGTCGCGATCGGCACCTTTACGCCCAACTTGCGCATGTGTTCGATCATGTCTGCGTTGAAGCGCCGCTCCAGGTCGTTAAGAAATAACTTGGCGGGGCCATGCTCCCAAGAGCGCCAGGTATCACCGGAAGACAGATTGTGCTGATTGGCGAAGGCTTCGGCTTCGGCCATATAAAGCTTGCTGTGTTTTGGAACATCTTTGTCCGGCAAAAGGCTGTTGCCAAAGTGATGAGTGACGTCGTTTTCGTTTGTGATCAGGACGGCGGCGACGGCTGGATCGTCTTTGTAAGCGAGGCCGGTGTAAGGGTTTACATGGGTCAGATAGGCTTCGGTGAAGCGTTTCATGGCCTGCTGAATGGTGAGGTTTACATAGGCATAGCCCTTGAGATCCGCATTGCCTCTTTCGTTTTTTGGCATTTCATCGAAGGCATAAATATTGTCGCTCTTCATCAGGCTTCGTTCGACGTGCATATCGAGCCAAACATAGATGCCTTCATCTTTCAGGCACTTGATCCACCAGTCGATTTTCTTCAGTGACTCGGGGCTCAAACGCTGAGTGTCACGCAAGAGTTCGGCGTCGCCAAAGATGTTCGGGCTGACCCATGGAGAGTCGTGGTGGTGCAGTCGCACAAGATTGAACCCGAGCGCCGACAAGCGCTTGGCCTGCTGCTTGATGGCATCGTCGGGTGTGCGGAACAGCGCGTAGGACGTTATGTTGGTACCCCAGAAACGCGCCGGGGTGTTGTCCGCAAACAGCAATTGCTCGCCGGATGCTTTGACGAAGCCCCGTTTGCCGGCGGGTTTTTCGTTGGCGTTGAGAAAGGACAGATCGACCGGAGAGGTCTTGAAGTCCAGTTTGTCGGTCGGCCAGCTCTTCGGATCTGCCGCTCCAAATCGCTCGGTAGAGGTCGGGCCAAGTACCACGTCGCCAGACACACTTAACGTGGCCTTGAAGTGCTGCTGGCCGGGTTTGATTGCGCCTTTATAGAAAAAAGCCCGCACTTCGGACTTGTCACCCGGCTCGAAATACACGCTCGCCAACGCAGGCTCAAAACGCATTTCGATACGTCGCCCCTGTGCATTGCCCCAGGACCAGCCGCGGTTGTCGGGTAGCAAGGTCGGCTGGCCCATTTCGCCGGAGATCACCTCGGGATCGAACTTGAAGACGATGCCTCCGCCCATCACGTTGGTCTTCGTGCTGCGCGCATCCAGGGCAAAGGTCCAGCTCAGCGTTTTCTCATCTGCTTTCTGAGACTGCGCAGCCAGGTCGAAATCCAGGTCTTTGTTCTGGCCAACCAGGGAGTAGTTGTAAGGGCTGTTCACCTTGAACTGGGTAGGAAAACCGGTCCATTCCCAGTTGTTTCCCCAGAAGGTGAAAATGGACGCCATCGCAGGACTGCCGCCACGCTCCAGCATTGGCAGGCCGCTGCGCTCATCCACGCTGACGACCCAGTCCGATGCCCAGGTGCTGAGCGGCCAGATAAAAACAGACAAAAGAGTCAGAAGCTGCAAACGGGTGCGGCGAAAAAAAATGGGCATTGGCATTACCGGAGTTGAAGGTTGGCACTCGCAGGGATTGCAGGAGTAACGCGTACGAGCCTGCGCGACATCTGAGCGTAGGCGACGCCGAGACCGGCCACCGACCAATACACCACGGGAATGACCGAAATACTGCTGACGGTAACGATCGTCACCAGAATCCCGGCCAGTGTTGCAAGAAGTGCACGTCCTAGTCGATGCGCCTCATCGTCCTTGTTAGGGAATGAACGTATCGCCTTGCGGATGCCGAGCAGTACGGTGGCGAAGAACAGCACAAAGATTGTCAGTCCGATCAGGCCGAGCTCCAGCGCCACACCGATATAGGTATTTACGATATCGATGATGCCCTGGCCTTGAGTCAGGGACTGCATTTCCGGCGTGCTGCGATAATCGAAAGAGCCGAACCAGGGGTTGCGTTCAATAACGATCATGGCGTTATCGAACAAACGCTGCCGGTATGTGATGTTTTCTACTTCCACATTGCCAATGAATGGCAGCAGATCGAGCACCTTCTGCCCGCCAGGCAGGATGGCTAGAAGGGGGAGGGCGAGTAAGCCCGCGAGTCCCAGCAGCATCAGGCGTTTGGCTGCCTTACGCCCGGTGGCAATGAATGCGGTGATCATGACTGCCGCACCGATCCAGGGGCCGCGGGACAGTGGCGCAAACAGGCCGCCGGCCAGCAAGAGTGCGCCGAGAGTACGTTGCATTCGGCTGCGTACGCTTTCCTGAAGAAACAGGTAAAAGCCGATCGCCACTGTAATGGTGTATCCCAGCGCAATGGCCTGGCCGGTGGTGGCGCTGGCGCGCAACGAACCACCGCGGCTCAAGTAGCCGGATATTTCCCATTGCATGCCCAAGGCGTCGACAAGCGCGGAGTACAGCAACCAGCTCCGGGAAAATTCGACGAGAGCGATCATCGACAGCACCATGGCGGCGAGTACAAAACCGAGCAGGGCATCGCGGAAATCGCTGAGGTCCTTCATCGCCCGGCTGGCAACGTAGTACGGCAGGAAGACTTCGATAAACAGGTAGGCCGTCTGGCGCAGAGTGTCAGTCACCGTGGTTTCACGCAGAAACAACAGGCTGGTGAGTGTCAGATAGAGGGCTAACAGCTTGTCAGGCCAGATGCGCCCGAACGGGACAGTACCTGCGCGCTTGCGTAGCGAAAAAAACGCCGGGAGCAACACGAACAACGCCAGGAGGCGAATATGGTTCAGATCAAAAAAATAATTGATCACGCCGAAGCCGGGAATCTGCGCCGAGGCCGTCGGGATGAGGAACAACAGAAAGAAAAAAAGCGCCAGCGGGTTGCGTTCCCGTTGTCGTGTGACGGTTAAAACGATCGCCGTGACGCCCGCATACACCCAGAAACTGTGCGAGACAAAGGCCAGTAACGTCAATGCGAACCACAGGTTGCGGCGGCGAGTGAAGTCGTTTCGGGGAATCAAGTCAGCCGCCGGACGGCGTGCGAGGGTGAAAACGATGATTGCTAGAACCAGAATGACGATTAACGCGCGAATGTGCTCAGGCATGGGTTATTGAACTTTTTTGGTGGGCGAGCGATGGGTAGTGGAATGTCTGATTGCTACTATAGTAACTTGCGTGCCACTGAGTCCGGGATTTGATGTTATGCCTTCATTTGATATATCGCCATCGTTGAGCCTGCGCAAGCGAGCGATATCCGCCGGGGCATGGAACATACTGGCGCTCATAACGTCTCAAGCCATCCGTCTGGGTGGCAATCTCGTGATGGCTCGCCTGCTGATGCCGGAGATGTTCGGCATCATGATCATCGCCACCACCGTGTCGGTGGTGCTCCATTTGCTCTCCGATGTCGGCTTGCGCCAAAACATCATCCAGAGTCAGCGTGGCGACGAACCGGCGTTTCTCAATACCGTCTGGACCGTGCAGATCGTGCGCGGTTTTATTCTTTTCGCGGCGACACTTTTAGTCGCGGCCTTCGCCTGGTTTGCGCAAACCATCAACCTATGGTCGCCGGACTCCACCTACGCCGCACCTGAGCTGCCACTGGTATTGGCCCTGACCGGACTTTCCGCGGTCATTTATGGTTTCCAGTCGACGAAAATCGACGTGGCAGTCCGGACTTTCCAGCAAAAGAAAGTCGTCCTCGCCGAATTTGCTTCACAGCTTGCCGGTCTGCTGGTGATGCTGGTCATCGGTTACTTCACCCGATCCATCTGGTCGCTGGTCGGTGCAGGTCTGGTCGCCGCATTGGTCAGCACGCTACTGGGACAATTCTGGTTTAAAGGTCCCGCCAACCACCTGCATTGGGACCGCTCGGCGCTCGATGAGTTAATTGTTTTCGGTCGCTGGATTCTGTTGTCGTCGGCAGTCGGCGTCCTGGCCATGCATGGTGACCGCATCTGGTTCGGCGGCAGCATGTCGGCCACGGAACTGGGTGTCTACTCCATTGCCGTGCTGATCCTGGGAGCTCTCCAAACCGGTGTGCAAAGACTGGCAGGCGCGGTGGCGCTGCCGGCCTTCAGCGAAGCTGCAAGAAGCGATGACACCGTGCGTCTGCGCGCGCTGTATTACCGTTTCAAATTGATTATCGACATATTCCTGCTGTTTCTGACGGGGCTCTTCCTGGTCATCAGTCCGCTGGTCATCAGCGTGTTATACGATGATCGTTACGCCGAAGCCGGCAGCATGATGGCGGTTCTATCGCTTTCTTTTTTCACATTGCGTTACACATTGGCCCATCAAGTGTGGATTGCCCTGGGGCTCACGAAATACCAAGCCATGGATAACATTATCCGGGTTATCTCGTTATGGGTTCTGCTGCCGCTGTTGCTGGCCATTGGCGGGGTGCAATATGCAATTTGGGGCGTTGCCCTGCATACGTTCCCCACACTCATCCTGATTGTTTATGTCAATCGACGTTTGGGCTTGTTCAGCATCAAACGCGAACTTGTTGTGCTGCCAATGTTGCTGGTAGGCGCTTTGTGTGGAGCGTTAATGCTAAGTCTTGCTAAATGGCTCTGATTTGATTCAAGTCTCCTGCTGTTTTCAATGCTGTGCATTCAGCCGCTGGTGATGGTTGTCGAAAGTTTTGTGACTTTGATGTGTAGTAAAAATGTTTACGCAATTTCAATGTCGTGGAGCTTTAAATCATGAGCGAAGCTGATTTGAATACCTCTGTGCCAGGGCGTCGCCGCTTCCTCCAGGCTTTGGCCTTGTTGAGTCTGGTTGGGCTGACAGTTGGCTTTTCCAAGGTCGGCTCTCGGCCTCCTGCTGAAAAACCCGGATTTGTGGTAATCAATGGCTGGGTGTTGCCCAGCCAGTATTTTCGGCAAACGCGAACATGATTAAAGATTACCAATCCCAAAAAGAACTTCGCGATCTATATGATTTTTGCATCATAGGCGGTGGCCCAGCGGGCATTACGCTGGCACTGCGTTTGGCCGGATACGGTTTTCAAGTCGTGTTGATAGAGGGAGGGGGGCATGAGTATTCGCTGCCCTCGCAAAACCTCTACAAGTGCTCGTTATCCGGCCTGAATGTTTACCCTGAAGAAACCCGCTTGCGCTATTTGGGTGGCACCTCCAATCATTGGGCCGGGCGTTGCCGACCCTTTGAAAGATCCGACTTTGCCGTTGCGCCTCCCGTTGGCTTGCCGGGCTGGCCCATCGCATTTTCCGAGATCGAACGTAATCTGCCTGCGGCCATGGCTATTCTGGATCTTCCTGCGGGCTCGGGTTTCAAGACTATCAATGCATCCTTGGACGCCGCCGATTTTGAAGCCGATCGCTTTCTGCTGAGCCCGCCAACACGGTTTGCACAAAAATACGCCAAGGAACTCAACGAGACCGATGGGCTTGATGTCTTCATCAATTGCAATTGCGTGGACCTTGAATTCGATAGCCAGACCGGTCGCATAGCGGCGGTAGTCGTGTCCGATTATGAGCGCCGTCGCGAGCCACTCAAGGCGACTCACTTCATTCTTGCGACGGGCGCGATCGAGAACGCCAGGCAGTTGCTCAATAGTCAGTCCCTGGTCGCTGGCGGTGTCGTGAGCAAGGATGGTTTTGTCGGTCGTTGTTTTATGGAACACCTGAATGTCGAAATGGGCACTTTCATTCTGAGAGACGGCCAGGACAGGAAGCCTCGACAGTATTTCACCACCGATGCGTTTGTGACGGAGAACCGTTCAGGCAAGGGTAATGTGTCGGCCACTCTACTGGCTGAAGTACAAACCTATGGACGATCGGCGATTATCAAGAGTTTTCTCGAAAACCTTATGTGCGACGCAGGCTGGGCGCATAAGGTTGATTTCATTACCAAGTTCAATTGCCCGGGAGATGGTGTCCTCACCACGATGATTGAACAATTTCCCAACCGGAACAGTCGCATAGTGCTGCTTGACGAGCGGGATGAGCTGGGTATGAACAAGGTCAACGTCAATTGGGAACTGAGCGTTGAGGACAGGAATACCATTAAGTGCATAGGGCTGGAGGTGGCGAAGTGTTTTGCCGAGGCGGAACTCGGTTTCGTCAAGCTGGACGACTGCGTTTATGATGTCGATTCACCATTGAAAGTGAATCCCCATGCTCATCATATGGGCACGACCCGGATGGCGGCGACGCCCGAGTTCGGGGTTGTCGACGAGAACTGCAAAGTGTTCGGCACCGACAATCTGTACGTTGCCGGTAGCAGCGTGTTTGCTACCAGTGGCGCCTGTAATCCGACCATGCCGCTTCTGCAGCTCGCGCTAAGGCTGGCAGATCACCTTAATTATCAAGCAAGTCCAGCGGCGGGCAGGTATTCCTGATACTACAATCAATAAAAAAACCAAGGTGCATTTGACTTGGTATAACTATAAATCGCTGGAATTTTGAGGCTAAAAGGATGATTGGGCTGGCAAGGCGGGCTGTAGGTAAATTTGTCATGGCAACGGGGCGAGGACGCTGGCTTTATCAACGATTTTGCAATCCCGACGGCTTCCAATGGGCTCAATATCTGGTGCGCTGGGGAGCGTTGCACTCGATCGGTAAAAATGTCTGGATCAATCTTGGGTGCAACATAACCGATCCTTCATTGCTACGAATCGGCAACAATGTAGGCTTATCTGATTGCACGGTGTTCGGGCATGATGGCGTCGCTGGCCTGTTGGCTTATCGCTTCGGTAAAACACTTGATTCCGTCGGACCTGTCGACATACTCGATAACTGCTTTATCGGGCATGGCGCCATGATCATGCCACGCGTAACCATAGGTCCGGATTCAATTGTCGCGGCAGGCGCTGTGGTTACCAGAGATGTCCCACCCGGTATGGTGGTCGGGGGGAATCCTGCGAAAGTGCTCTGTTCGGTTGAGGAACTGGTGTTAAAGCTTGAGGAACGTTGTGTTGACTATCCGTGGATGGACATCATCAGTCAACGCACTGTTTTATATGATCCAAAAGTTGAGCCGATACTTATGGAGATGAGAGTGAAGCACTTTTTTGGTGAGCGCATTAATGAATAGTGCTTCTCTTGATGTGTTGGTCGTTAATTACAATACAGCAGGCCTGTTGCAACCCATGTTCAATGCGTTGCGCCAGTCAACCAGTGCGGATCAACCGCGCTATTTAGTTGTGGATAATGCCTCTGCCGATAATTCGCTGGAGTGCATGGCAACTATTTGCCCAGAAGCCATTTTGCTCGCCAATGAAAATAATGTTGGCTTTGGTCGAGCCAATAATCAACTTGTGGAGCATCTGCAGGGCAAGTACGCGTTGCTTCTCAATACCGATGCCTTCGTTGACGCCGATTCGCTAAGCAAGACCCTCGATTACATGGAGTCTCATCCGGATTGCGGAATCCTCGGTGTTAGGTTGGTTGGGCGAGAAGGTGATTTGCAGCCTTCCTGTCGCTATTTCCCTACGCCCATGAATGTCTTCTTGTCGCGAACAGGGCTCGAACGCTTTTTCCCCGTGGTGAAAATGGTCGACGACATGGGCTGGGATCATGCCTCGGTGCGTGAGTGCGACTGGGTACCCGGATGCTATTACCTGATCCGCCGAGAAGTGATCGATCAGGTTGGATTGTTCGATCCGCGTTACTTCCTCTATTACGAGGAAGTCGATCACTGCAAGCGCGCCAAACAGGCTGGTTGGAAGGTGATTTATTACCCGCATACCACGGTGGTGCATATCGGCGGGGAAAGTGCCAAGTTGGTTGATGAGCTCAATACGGCGAGTCGTCAGGTACCCAGATTACAAATCGAAAGCGAGCTTTTGTACTTCCGCAAGCATCACGGCTTGCTGGGTCTGGCCTGGCACATGTTCCTCGTGACCCTCGGTGATCTCATTCTTGCACTCAAGGCCCTGTTGAAAGGCCGGGGCCGGGCCGCGATCAAGGCGTGCTGGGAGCATGCTCGTGTGACCTGGTCACTGTTGCGTAATACCAGACTCGCTAGCCAACCAACACGGTAGACCACTGCTTATGTTCGAGAATATTCGTGCGGATTTGCGTACCTATGCCGGTGATTGGGGCGCCCAGGGGTTCTGGGTCATGCTGGTTTATCGCTTCGGGCGTTGGCGCTACGGCGTGCGCCCGGCCCTGTTACGCAAATTGCTCTCGTTCATCTATAAGTTTCTTTTCAAATTGGTGCAGATCGTCACGGGTGTCGAGTTACCGTGCGAGGTTGTGGTCGGTCGCAACTTTGTCATCGATCATTTCGGCGGCATCGTGATCAGTGGTTATGCGCAGTTCGGCGATGACTGCCGGATCCGTAACGGCGTGGTCGTTGGACTCAAGAATGTGGAGGAACCCATCGCCCCGGTCATCGGCAACAACGTTGATATCGGGGCAGGGGCCAAGGTGCTGGGCAATATCCGGATTGGTAACAACGTCGTAATCGGTGCCAATGCCGTGGTTCTTACCGATGTGCCGGATGATTCGATGGCCGTGGGCGTGCCTGCGAAAATCAAGAAAAGGCAAAGCGCCGAAGACAAGGAATGTTCATGAATCATGTTTGCGATACCTGCATTTTGCCAACAGCCTCCAATTGCGTGGCTGCGTGAACTCGATGGCTACTGGAATCGGTGTTGTCGTTATCGGTCGCAATGAAGGGCCACGGCTTGAGCGTTGCCTCATTTCGCTGATCGATTCGGCGGAGAAGGTCGTGTATGTCGACTCCGGATCGACGGACAATTCGGTGCAGATGGCACGCAAGCTTGGGGTCGAGGTGGTCGAGCTGGATATGACCCTTCCCTTTACGGCTGCGCGTGCGCGCAATGAAGGCTTTGCTTGTGTGCACCGCCTGCTGCCGACGGTGCGATACGTGCAGTTCGTCGACGGCGATTGCGAGGTCGTCGATACCTGGCTGTTTCAGGCCCAGGCATTTCTTGATGCCCGGCCTGATGTTGCGGTGGTCTGTGGGCGGCGGCGTGAACGTTTTCCGCAGCGCTCGATTTACAACTTTCTCTGTGATCACGAATGGGACACGCCAATCGGTGAGGCCAAGGCCTGCGGTGGCGACGCGCTGATGCGGGCGGACGCTTTTGCTGCCGTATCCGGATACCGGGCGGACCTTATTGCCGGGGAAGAGCCAGAGTTGTGTGTGCGCTTGCGTGCAAAGGGCTGGAAGGTTTGGCGTCTCGCCGAGGAAATGACCTTGCACGACGCGGCAATGACCCGTTTCAAGCAATGGTGGCAGCGTTCCATGCGCGGCGGCTATGCATTTGCCGAGGGCGCTTTTCTGCATGGGGCCGCTCCGGAGCAGCATTGGCTGCGCGAGTCGCGCCGTGCCTGGTTCTGGGGGCTGGGAATTCCACTGGCGGTGGTTGTGGCGAGTTTGATACTGGGATGGATGGGGCTGCTGTTGCTGCTGGTTTATCCATTGCAGGTGATGCGCCTGGCTCGGCGGGGCGATGGGTCCGCACGCGAAAACTGGTTGCTGGCTTTCTTCCTGGTACTGGGAAAATTCCCCGAGATGTTCGGACAAGTCAAATTTCTTTTGAGCAGAATCATCGGCGGCAGGACAGCGTTGATCGAATACAAGTGAGACTTCAATGAACTATTGGCTGGTATTCAAAAGCGCTTTTTCCTTGCATCCAGGGTATTCGCCTCGAGCACTGAAAAATAAGTTCAAGTTGCTGACGTTGGCCGGAAAGAACTGGTCCGAACTCAATTCGTTTTCGTCGCGCATGTCGCGTTCCCTTGGCAAATCTGGTTTCGAGAAGCTGGGGAACGATTGCGTGGGGGTTGTTCACTGGCCGTACATCAGCAGCAGTTGGAGTCCTCAAGATCGACTAAATGTATTGGCTTCGCACTATGAAGTCGTCACCAAAAGCTGTCCGCAGCTCTTGCTTTTTGGACGAAATGAAAGTCTGGTGTTGAGTGACTTGTCGCAATGGTCTGCTGGTTGTTCGTTGGTACTGGACCGTCCGATTTGGTTCATGCGCGAAGGGGAGCTGGTGCTGAACCTGTTCCAGGGTGATTTACGCATTGCGTCAATAGCCTTCACTTTGAGTTACGCCGAAGGTGAGCTATGTATTTTTGTCGGTGCAGTTCAAGGCATTCACAAGGGGATAGACAGTGACACTTCCCTGACTATTTACCGGGATCTCACCAAGGATTTTGAAGGACTTCGCCCAAGAAGTTTTTTGATTGAAGTAATTAAATATATCGCCCTCAAAATTGGCGTCGAAAAAATTTATGCGGTTGGAGACGGGTATCGTCATCATCGTCACCCCTATTTTGGCGCTCAGAAGTCCCAAGAGTTAGCGGCGAATTACGATTCGATCTGGCTGGAGCATGGAGCGATACCTTCATCGCGAGAAGATTTTTTTGAGATTCCCATGGTCATGTCCAAGAAGCCGCTCGAAGAGATTGCTGCAAAAAAACGTGCCATGTATCGCAGGCGCTATGAACTTCTGGATCAAACTTTTGCAAACATAGACAAGGTTTTAATTTGAGCCCTATGCGCATCGCTTACTTCATCAATCAGTACCCCAAGGTCAGCCATAGCTTCATTCGTCGTGAAATTCTGGCGTTGGAACGTCAGGGTTTCCAGGTACAGCGCATTGCTTTGCGTGGCTGGGATGCCGAGCTGGTCGATGCCGAAGACGTGTCCGAGCGCGATAAAACCCACTATGTGTTGCAGGGCGGAGTCAAAGGGCTGTTTGTGCCGGTGTTGAAGGTACTGCGCGCGCAGCCGCGACGCTTTTTTTCGACATTGTGGCTGGCGCTGCGGATGGGACAGCGCGCCGATCGCTCCTGGCCCTATCATTTGATCTATTTGTTCGAGGCGTGCCGTGTGCTGTTCTGGTTGCAAGCATTCGGCGCCAAGCACGTGCACGCGCATTTCGGCACCAACTCCACCGAAGTGGTGATGCTGGCCAACGCCCTTGGCGGGCCTGCCTACAGTTTTACCGTACACGGCCCGGAAGAATTCGATAAGCCGCAGTTTATTCATTTGGGTGAGAAAGTCCGGCGCTCGGCTTTTGTGGCGGCCATCAGCTCTTATGGGCGCAGCCAACTGTTTCGCTGGGTGGAGCATGCACACTGGGCGAAGGTAAAAGTGGTGCATTGCGGTCTGGAGCGGGCGTTTCACGATGTGCCGGCGGTGGCAGTGCCCTCCGTGCCACGCCTGGTTTGCGTGGGGCGCTTGTGTGAGCAAAAAGGCCAGTTGCTGTTGCTTGAGGCCGCCCGCATTCTGGCAGGGCAAGGCATGGAATTTGAGATCGTGCTGGCCGGTGATGGGGAAATGCGCGGGCAAATCGAAGCGCTGATGACGCAGTATGGTTTGCAGGCTCAGGTGCGAATTACCGGTTGGATAAGCAGCGAGCAGGTGCGGGCGGAAATTCTTGCGGCGCGGGCCTTGGTGCTACCGAGTTTCGCCGAAGGCTTGCCGGTGGTCATTATGGAAGCCATGGCGTTGCGCCGACCGGTACTGACCACCTACGTCGCGGGCATTCCCGAACTGGTGCGTCAGGGTGAGAACGGCTGGCTGTTCCCTGCGGGTACAGTGAGTGAATTGGCGGAGGCAATGGCGGACTGCCTCGCGCAACCTGTCGAGGCGTTGCAGCGGATGGGCGAAGCGGCTTATCAACGAGTGCTTGAGCGCCACGATATCGATACCGAAGCGGCCAAGTTGGCCGAACTGTTTAAGGCGCAAGCATGATCACGTTACTGGGTTGGCTGTTCAGTGCACTGCTGATACTCATCGTCATGCCGGTGTTGGTGCTGTTTGTACAGGTGCTACTGGCTTGCCTGCCAGCGCGGTCTCGCACATCGACACAAGTGTCGCGGCCGCGGGTAGCGGTGCTGGTGCCGGCACACGATGAATCCTCGATCATCGTCGCGACATTGAACAGCATCCGGGCGCAGTTGCGCGAGGGCGATCGCCTGTTGGTGGTTGCGGATAATTGTTCTGATGACACGGCCGCAGTGGCTCGCGCAGCCGGGGCCGAGGTAGTGGAGCGCAGTGATGAACGGCAACGTGGCAAGGGTTACGCGCTGGATTTCGGTGTGCGTCACCTGGCCAGCGCTGCGCCGGACGTCTTGATCATTATCGATGCCGACTGCCAGGTTGGCGAGGGCGCTATCGAACGTTTGGCCAAGCGTTGCCTGGAAACGGGTCGACCAGTGCAGGCACTTTATTTGATGCATGCACCCGCGGATTCCGGGCTGAAAGTGCGGCTTGCCGAGTTTGCCTGGTGTGTGAAGAATCTGGTGCGGCCGCGAGGTTGGGCCTTGCTCGGGTTACCTTGTCCCTTGATGGGCTCGGGAATGGCATTCGTCTGGCGTGATTTGGCTTTGATCGATTTGGCCAGCGGCCACCTCGTCGAAGATTTGAAGATGGGCCTGGATTTTTGCCGAGGCGGCAAGCCGCCGTTGTTTTGCCCTGAGGCTCTGGTGAGCAGTTATTTCCCGCGCAGTGATGAGGGCTTGAGTACCCAACGCAAGCGCTGGGAGCATGGTCACCTCGGGGTAATCCTTGGCGACACGCCAAAATTGGTTGCGGAGTCGATCCGCCGGCGTAACTGGAGCCTTCTGGTGATGACGCTAGACGTCGTGGTGCCTCCACTGGCCTTGCTGACGTTGGTTTTGGCAGCGGCCTTCAGCCTGTCTTGGCTGGTATTTTTCCTGGGTGGAGCGCTGACGCCGGCCTTGATAGCGACTATCGGGATGACGCTATTGAGTGTGGCGATCTTGCTCGCATGGGGCCAGTTTGGCCGCGGCATTCTGTCTTTTTCCGCCTTGATGTATGCGCCGTTCTACGCGTTGAAGAAAATTCCTCTGTATCTCGGCTTCTTGGTCAAGCGCCAGGTTGAGTGGGTGCGTTCGAAGCGAGATGACTCCTGATGCGTGTATTGGCCTGGCAGGAGAACTGGAAAACGATCATCCAGAAATTGAGGGTGGTCAACGCAGTGGAAGATGAGCAAGCGCTGATTGATGCCTTATCCAGGGTTGAGGCAACGACAGTCGTTGGCTTCGTTAATGCTCATGCCATGAACCTGGTGGCAGGAAACGCCGACTATTACGACGCCTTGTCGTCCGCTGACGTTTTGTTGCGAGACGGCTCCGGCATGTCCATCCTGTTTCGCCGGCTTGGCCTCGAGCCAGGGCTCAACATGAATGGCACCGACTTCATTCCCAAATTACTGGCTGCCTTCAAGGGTCGGCGTGTGGCTTTCTGGGGGACTGAAGAGCCCTTTTTGACTGATGCGGTTCGGCACTGCGAAGCACTGTTTGCGGTGAATATCGTTTCTGCACATCACGGCTTTGCCGGGACCGACACTTATATAAATCTTGCCCGGGACATACAGCCAGAATTGATTGTGCTGGGTATGGGCATGCCCAAGCAGGAAGCCATTGCGGCGAAGCTAGCCGCAAACGGCTTGCCATGCCTGGTGGTGTGTGGCGGCGCGATTCTCGATTTTCTCGGAGGCAAGGTTACGCGAGCGCCTCGATGGGTCCGGGTTTTAGGATGTGAGTGGGTCTATAGGCTCGCCAGCGAGCCAAAGCGATTGTTCAAGCGTTATGTGATGGGTAATCCAGCGTTCCTGTTGCGCACGCTGATCTGCGGACGGCCGATGACTTAACCAATGCTACACTTGCCACAAATTACACTTTGTTGACATCCTATACCGGGCAGGCTCCAGCAGTCAGGCTGTGGGCATTTTTGTTCCATAATCTGGCGCTGTAACTGGAAATCCATTACCAATCTGAACTTTTCTGACCAGTGTTCGATCACCTTGCAAAACGCCGACGTACCATCTTTACTCCCACTTGCCTTATCAAGTGTTTGGGTGCGCGGGTCATGTATGTGTCCTGATTGAATGTATTTTCAAACTTTGATGATTTTACTTGGCTTTCGAGTTGCTGATTATGGTTTATATGTTGTTGATTTATAAACTTAAATGAACTTTTCTTAATTGTGCTAATAGAAATGAAAGAATATGTAGCAATGCCGATACATAAGCTGATCTCTCCTTCGGTGCGGTTTGAGATAAGAAAAGCTATCGCTTGGCTACGAGATGTATTTGCGCGGGCCTGTTTCTGGCGCTGGGAAATTGTCAGATTTAAACTACAGAAAGAAAGCCTTCATGACATTCTTTATGTCGGCAGGAAAAGCCAGCGGGAATTTGTGCAGGTCCTTTTGGGCGCGAAACCTCAGGAAGTGGATCATCTACTTCAGGTGAAGAAATCAAGTCGGACCGTGCTGGTCAGTGAGATGCCCGTTCCCGGTGCACTGTGTGTGCCCAGAAGCCTGAGCGCAGTTGTGCCGCTCGGTAGGTCATTGGATGAAATCACGGCGAGATACAACACCGAGCTGCGTCGCAATTTGCGCAAAAACCGCCTGCGCTATCGTATGAGACGGGCAGTGAACGATGGCGAGATTACAACTGCAGACAGGGAAATGCTTCAGCCTTACGCCCGAGCTAGGCATGGCGCATCCGCTTCCCAAATTGAATCGCACGAAGTTCAGCGGGTGGCAAAAAATGCCGGTCGGCTCGACCTGGTACTTTTGGAGGACCAGGTTGTCGCATGCCACCTTGGATGCGTGATTACGCGGGCCGGGAAGCGTTACTGGAGCACCATCCGTTTCGGCTACCCGGATACGGTGTTTTCAGACCATAAAAAACTACGCGAAATAAACTCTATTACGACGTTTATGGCGCTTGAGTGGGCGATTGAAAACGGATTTGATTACTACGATATCGGCACTTGCCTGGCGCGACCGGACGATGGGCTTCTTGAGTGGAAAAGAAGACGTGGCGGTGATGTAGATACGTTGGGCAACGACGGCTATCTGTTTGTCCGACTGCCAAGGACGGGCGCGGCGCAGTTCCTCTGGGAAACACCGTTGTTTGCGCTGGAAGGCAAAAAACTGACGCTTCATCTTGGATTACCTGACGGGCCGAGCGATGAAGAAGTAGCCAACCGGTACCGTGAAATGGGATTTGGCGGGCTGTCCAAAATTTATCTGCACTGTGCCAAAAAGCCGGAAGGCGAGCTTTTGGACACCCTGGGTAGCCGTTACACTCACCTGAAGTCACCCCCTGTTTTGGAATGCATCGTATCCACTTGAACAGGTTGTCGATTTTGAAGAAGTGCGGTTAAACCTGTTTGGCCACGTACGCTATTTCGATGGGAATTCATATGTCAGAAGCCAGTACATTGACGAGTGGCGGTCAAACAAAGTGGAGTCTTGCTGCGTACAAGCACATCTTTAAAACACGGCTTGCACGCAAGCAGGCGTTGACGCTGCAAAGCGTCGCCGTAAAGACGTGGGAAATTGCTCCAGGCGAAATAGCGATTGCTCCTCCCGCTTTTTTCCTGCCAGGTCAGCTCGAACGCGTGACAGGATGGGCTGGTGACCTTTTTTATCCTTTCGAACATCCCCGCCGCACCATGGAAGGGGTTGGAGAGGTCCAGCACGGTCCAACGCGCGCATACCTGCTCAAAGATGTCTGGTTAATTGATGGCGCGCTTTATAAAGGCAATGCCAAGTCCTCTTTGACTCCCAGATCCAAATGGTTGCCAAGAATTCGCGTAGAAAATGAAATCGACCGTGGCGCCATGTATTGCACCTCGGGTGGAAATAAATGGTTTGGCTCGTGGTTAATGGATGATTGCATTACTTACCCATTGGCATGCAACGAAGGCATTCCGGTAACCACTGCGCAATCCGCCAACCTGGTTTCCACAAGCAGGACCGGCATACTTCATGCCCCCGGTTATGAGGAATGGCTTGGCATGAAGCCGTTTCGTGTACGCGATGCGTTTTTCCGTGAACTGGTGATCTTTGACGATCTTTGTCAAAACCGAAACAAGCATTTGCGATTCCGTGCGATGGGGGAGAAGTTGCTATCGCACGTTGAGTACAGCGAGCACCCTGGCGTGTTTATTTTGCGAGGTGGCACGGGTGAACTGCGTTTGTTGCGCAATGAGTTGGAACTTGCCGAATATTTGCGCGTACACAGGGGATTTCGAATTATCGATCCTGCGAAATCCGACGTGCCAACCATTGTGGCAGCCTGTGCGGGCGCAAGAACCGTAATTGGGATTGAGGGGAGTCATCTTATACACGGCGTTAATGTGCTAAAGCCGGGAGGTTCGCTTCTGGTGTTGCAGCCGCCTAATCGCTTTCTATGCTTCTTCAAATATCTGACGGATCGTGATCACCAGAATTTTGGTTTTGTGGTTGGTACACCGGATGGGGACGGCTTCAGGATCGACCCCGAAGAAGTTGAGCGGACGCTGGACCTATTTCCGTCATGACAACTTCTTCGGGTGAGGTGACCTTTCAGAATCGCTAGTAGGCGTGCTTGCCGGTGAAAGCCAGGACGGTACGCAGAAGAATGGTGAAATCGAGCCAGAGCGACCAGTTGTTAATGTACTCGATGTCCGAATCAACACGCCGGATCATCTGCTCGATATCTCTCGTTTCACCGCGAAAGCCACGAACTTGCGCCAGGCCGGTGATGCCTGGCTTGATGTTATGACGTGCAAAGTAGTCCGCGATGTCCGGCGAGTACTGCGCGTCATGTGCAATGGCGTGTGGGCGCGGGCCTACGAGGGACATTTCCCCCATCAGTACGTTGAACAACTGCGGTAGTTCGTCCAGGCTGGTTTTCCGGATAAAAGCACCGACCCGGGTTTTACGCGGATCATTTTTTTCTGCCTGCTTGACGGAACCTTCCTCAGGCTGATGGACGACCATGCTGCGGAATTTCCAGATACGAAATGAATCGCCACTCCATCCCATGCGTTCCTGTCTAAAGAATACCGGCCCGGGACTATCGAGCTTGATGGCGATCGCTACGGCTAGCAGCACCGGCGCCGCAAACAGCAAGATGAGGAAGGCCAGCACTTTGTCTTCGAGATTCTTCAGGAACAGGCGCATTCCCATCAGCGGTGTTTCAGACAAGGTCAGCACCGGAATACCGGCAATTTCCCGAACGCTGTGGTTGATCAAGCGCAGTGAGAAAATATCAGGCACCCAGTTCACTGCGATGTGTTTATCAAACAACTTCAGATAAACGTCCTTGATGACTTGAGAACTATCCAGCGGTGTCACGAAATAAACGGTTCGGATGGAGTATTGCGTCACCAACTCATCAAGGTCGGAAATATTGCCCAGGATCGGCAAGCGATTCGTGCTTTTCGCACCATCTTTACCGTGATCTTCAACGCCACCGATCAATACAGCGCCGACGACTTGTTCACCCAGCCAGGGGTTGTTACTGATTTTCTGGTGAAGGTAGTTAGCCAGACTTCCCGAGCCAATGATTAGAGCGTTTTCCCGTTGAGTCGGGTGGGCCAGGAACTTCTTTTGCACTTCGCGCGTGGCGAGATGCAAGAGCAATTGAACAAAATAACCAATAACAAATAACTCCCCAACCAATAAGCGCGAATATTGTTCGCTCTGTTTGGTTAGAAATGCCATGGCAACGAGGAAACAAAAAACCGCAGTCCATGCCTTGAGAAGTTTGAAGGCTTTAACGGCGAAACCAACGTTGCTCCGGTAAATAGCATAGTGGTCGTAAACGACGGACAATGCCCCGAGCAACAACAGAACCATGATGACATAGGCCTGCGTTATGTAACCGATGTGGTAGTTGATCAAATACCAGGCAACGCCGGTCACTGCCACACCGTCGAGCGCGGCCTGAATAACAATACTGGTACTGCTTCTACGCTGGAGTACGGAACGACTACGGTTGGGCTCGAAAATCATAGATAGACCTCATGTCTGCTGCCCCTCGCGCTTACTGGTGACGCGATTCAGTTCAATACTGCCCTCGCCTGAGAGCGTTAGCGTCACCGTGATAAGCAACCCACCAGCGAAATTTACAGGCTTTTGGCGGGTGTGGCGACGGGTGCTGTCACTTTAGCGGCACAGCGCAATGATTCACTGATTTGCGACGTTTGGGTAGAACCCCGGACCGGAAATTTATTCCATTGGATTCAGCGCTGATTTGTAGCAAAAGCCATACGAGCGTCTATAGGCATCGATGTGCATGGGGCAACAGTCGGAGCAAGTCTGTGGCCAGAGGCGTGACAAAAAGCCTGTGGCGAGGGAACAAGCTCCCTCGCCACAGGTTTGCAGGTGTTGCTCAGTAATTCATGCCATCTTCAATTGCGATGCCTTGCGCTCGCATTTGCTTGATCAGCTCGGCGCGGGTGCCGGGCAGGTTGAGCATGGTTTTGGCGCGCAACGCCGCCACTTCGTCGGCGGTGTAGGGCTGGTAGTCCGCAGGCCTGCTTTTGCCCGCCATGCCGTCTTCACGCATCAGCCAGTTGAGCAGGTCGGCCAGTTGGCCGTTGTTCAGCGCCGATTGCGACATGCCCGGCACGCGCACCAGAAATTCGCGACCGCCAGGGACTTTCAGGAAGTTGCCGACAAAACCTGCCATGCGAGGCGTGTCATTGGCCGCCGAGCCCATGCCGTTGCCCAAGTGGCAACCGGCGCATTGCAACTGGTAGTTCACGCCTACGCTGTACCCGGCCTCGGCAATCGGCTTTTGCAATTCTTCATTACCCGGAGCATGGCGCTGCCCGGGGTTGGGAATGGCCCGGGCATGAGCGAGCGGGGCGATCATGACGCAGGCCAGGCCCAGGGAAAGCAACATACGCATGACAAGTACCTTTTTTGCGGGTGGCAGGTCTTACCGAAGAAAAAACAACGCTTAACGAAAAAAAAAGCCGATTGCCCAGGACCCCATCCCCATTGTGGCGAGAGAGCTTGCTCCCGCTAGACTGCGCAGCAGTCCCATTTTTTTGGGGCCGCTTCGCGACCCAGCGGGAGCAAGCTCCCTCGCCACAGAGTAGATGTCGGTTACCCAGGCAATCGGCGGTAAAGCGCGTGTTAAACCGCCACGCCGCGGATGATCGAAACGGTGCAGTGGTAGATGTGCGATTTGGCGGCCAGGCACCAGTTCACATCGTTGTTGTTGAACGGGCGGTAGGCCGGTTCTTCACTGTCGTTACGGGTGCAGGCGCACTGGGCGCAGCTTTGCTTACCGCAGCAGTCGTTGTAGGAAATGATGTAGTCCTTGCCGTCGGCCGGGTTGCGGCAGGTGCCGATCCAGGTCACTTGCGAGGCTTCGGTACCCGGTGGGCAGGACGTCACCGACCCGCCGCAGCAGCTGCACAGAAAGCCGTCGATGGAACAGTAGCGCCAGTAGTCGCAGCTATTCGGATCACCAGGATCACCGGCTTTCGGGTCAGTGGCGGCCAGTGCCTTGCTGGTACGGTCCAGCGGCAGCAGCAGCGGAAGGGCGGCACCGGCCACCATCAGCGAGCCCATGCGCGACAGCAGTTTGCGGCGCGAAGTAGTGTCGGCAACACGGCGCGTCGAGCGTTCGAACAACAGATCCAGCAGTTTCATAAACGTCTCCCTGCCTTATCAGTGGCTATGGCCGTGGCTGTGGTCATGATCGTGGGTGTGCGGTTGGGCATTGAGGTATTGCTGCAGCGTGGCGTGCTTCAAATGCTCAACTTCAAACAGGCTGTCCAGGTGCTCGCGGGAGTTGACCAGGCCTTTGGCACGCAGGGTGCCGGACTTGTCGATCAGCGCCGCGTACGGCAGCTTGCCGATCTGGTAAGTCATGCCGACTTCCGGGCCGACCACGTAGGTGGCGTCTTCCAGTTTGTGCTCGCGGATCAGCGCTTGCTGGGCGTCCATGTCGCCATCGCTGACGAACACCACGTCGAGCGTCCCGGCCTGTTCCTTGGCGATGGATTTGATTGCCGGCAGTAGCGACTTGCAGATCGGGCAGGTCGGCGAGAGGAAGAACAGCAGTTGCGATTTTTCACCGGCATAACCGAAGTTCACCGGGCGACCCTTACGGTCGGCGGCAGTGATTTGCGGGGCGGCTTCGTTGACGGCCACGCCTTTGTCGACCATCAGTGCACCGGCCGGGGCCAGGCGACCGTGGAGCACGCCAATCTGACGAACCAGGCCCATGACGACAAACGCCACGGCCACCAGCAGTACCCAGAGCAGAACGTTGGAAACTATCAAGCCTTCCATTTTGATTACCTACCAATCAATTTGAGCAGAAGAGGGGAGTTCGCCAGCAGGCCATCGGCCGCGGCGTAGATGAGCAGTGCGACAGCGGCGGAAGCCACGGTCACGAAGCCATCGAACACAGTCATGTCACGGACAACCGGCGCCACGCTGGCCAGCAGCGCCACCGCTACGACAACGCTGTTGCGCAGCAGCAGGAGCGGGCGAAGTGGTTGCGCCTGATCCGGGCCCGCACAGCCGCAGTCGATGTCGCGACGACCGCGCCACAGGTTGATGCCGATAGCAGCGGCGTAAAGCGCCAACAGGCTGGCCGCGCTCAACGCAGCCCAGGTCCGGGTGACCGGAACCAGCAGCGCGAAAGCGATGGCCAGTTCCAGCAGCGGGATCAACCGGGCGCTAGGGCGGACCAGCGCATCGGGCAGCAGTTGGTAGTCCGCCAGCTGTTTGGCAAAGCGCGCCGGTGCCCGCACCTTGTGGGTCGCGGCACTGGCCAGCAGCGCCGAAATGGCGAGTGCGCTGGCAATGATGAAGATCGGATCTGATTGCATGGCCGAACCTCGTTTAGTAGCTCATGACCTGAGTCGCGGTCTTCGCGACTTTTGCCATGCTGCCGGTGTGCTTGTTGGTCTTGAGGTCGAAAATCTGCAAACCACCTTCAACGTCGGTGCCCAGCAACAGCGGCTTGTCGTCACCGGTGGCTTGCATGCTCCACACCGGTGCCGGGGCTTCCAGGGTGGCGATTTTCTTCATGGTCTTGAGGTCATAGGCCCAGATGAACGTGCTCGGGTCTTCCCACTTCATTGGTTCGTGGGCGTCGTGCATCAGCACGTACAAGCGGTTCAACTTCGGCGCGACGGCCATCAACTGCCAGCCGCCCGGTGCCCAGCCGGCTTTCTTCTCGGCATCGGTTACCAGCGACCAGCTCGGCAGGATTTTCGGTGTGTCACCGGAGAAATCCACGGCGCGCACGGTGCCAGTAGTGGTGGTGAAGTAGTAGGTGTCGCCGACGTTGACCGCGCGCTCAACCAGTTTCTCTGCGTTCGGGTCGAAGAATGGCGTGCGGTTGCGCGCAGTTTCCACGCCCTGATCGTTGAGGGTTACTACCTGCAGACTGCCATCGCCGCACAACGAGGCGAAACGACGATTGCCAACCGGGTAGTTGAGCACGCAGCCAGGAATCGAAATTTCCGAGGCGACGGCCTTGGTCTGGGTATCGACAACGGTCACCGAGGTCGACGGGGTGAAGTTGTAGACGTAGACAAAGCGATCATCGCCGCTGGTTTTCAGGCCGTAGCGCTGGGTCAGCGACTCGGCGCGCTTGTTCGGGATCAACACTTCCCAGGCCGGCGACAGGGTCGAGCTGTCCCACGCGGTCAGCACGTCGGTGCGGGTGCCACGGGTGCCACGGGAGTACCAGATGTCGGCGCTGTAGATCAGCTTGCCGTCATGGCTCAGGGTCGAAGGCGCGGCAAAACCGGTCGGGACCATGCCCAGCACGCGTTTTTGGTCGGGGTCGACGACGGTGACACGGCCGGCGACAAAACTGTCGAACTCGACGTCAACGACAAACGCCCGGTGCGGTTCCGCGGGGAATGCCAAGGTGGTCTGGCCGATGGTGTCGGCGGGCAGGTCCGCGCGGGCACTGTTCAAACCGAGTACAAGCAGGCTCAGGCCTAGCGCTGACTGTACGGAGATCCTGTTTGTTCGCATAAGGGGAACTTCCTGAATTGTTGGTAACGCGGATCGCGGGTGAGTGGGCAGATTCTGACGATTGAATAGTGCCTCGCCCGGCGAACGGGAGAATTGCTCTCTCTGCCAAGTGTTTGTGTGTCTGTGCCAGTGTCACTGGCACGTCATAAAACCGGAGAACGGGATCCCCTGTGGCGGGGGAGCTTGCTCCCGCTCGGCTGCGCAGCAGTCGTAAAACCGGGCGATTTGGTGTGTCTGGAAAAAATTGGGGGTCGCTTCGCTACCCGGCGGGAGCAAGCTCCCTCGCCACAGGATTCAGGCGGCAGGCGCGAGGGGAAGGGAGAAAGTAAACACGGCGCCACAGGGTTCCTGGTTCTGCGCCCAGATATCACCGCGATGCCGGCCGATGATGTTCTTGCACAACGCCAGGCCTATGCCGTTGCCGCTGACCTTGGACGAGAAAAAGCCATCGAATAGCTTCTCTTGTGCGTGCGCCTGAATACCGCGTCCGCAGTCTTCGATGCGCACCAGTGCCACGCCTTGGTCGGCGCTGGCGTGGATGCGCAATAAACGCCGTTTAAGCGGCAGATCGGCCATCTCTTCAATTGCATTGAAGGCCAGGTTGAGAATCACCTGACCGATCAGCACTTTCTCGCAACTCACCCGCAGCGGCTCCGACGAGGTGACGACTTCCACGCGCACTAGGCTCGGGTCGGCGCGCAGGCTGATGAAGTAGCGGGTTTCGCGCAGCAGCTCGTTGAGGTCGATCAGCTCTTCGCTTTGCTCCAGCTTCACCACGTATTCGCGCACACTCTTGATGATCACGGAGGCGTGTTCGATCTGCCGCACGGCATTTTGCAATCCCCACGCGACGCCTTGATCGGTGTCTGCCACGTTGCCGAGGCGAATCACCGCGCCTTCAATGAAGTTGCGGGTGGCGGCCAACGGCTGGCTCAGTTCATGGGCAATCGCCACGGCCATTTCACCCATGGCGTTGTAGCGCGCCAGGTATTCGAGTTTCTGCTCGCTCACCCGTCGCGCTTCTTCGGCTTGTACCTGCTCGGTGACATCGCGGAACAACAGCAGATGCCCGACCAGGTCGTCTTCAATTTCAATGTAGCGGCACGTCGCGTCATGCCAGCGCCACTCGCCATCCTGCCGTTGGACTTTGTAGTGCACGCTGAACGGCGAGTGCTCTGGCGTGACAATGGCCAGTTGCTGCAAAAGGCGCTGGCGCGACGAGTCATCGCACCACGCCAGGAAGTTCTTGCCGATCAGCTTGTGCGCCTCAGCGTTGAGCAAGTGCGTGGCGGAGTCGCTGATAAAGCGGATGTCCCCTTCGGGACCGAGCACGGCCACGCCTTCGGCCAGATCCTGCATGAATGCCTTCAGTCGACTTTCGAACCGCTTGAGGTCGCGCTTGACCTTGTCTTCCTTGGAAATGTCGCGGAACTGCACCATCAGCACATCGCGCCCTTCAAGGTGCACCAGCGTCGCCACCGCCTCGGAAAGAATCTCCACCCCTTGCTTGGAGCGATAACACCATTCGATGGCGCGCTGGCCCGTGCGCGCGGCGCCCTCCAGCCAACGCAAACCCACCGAACGCCGGTACTTCGGCGCATCGCGAGTCATGTCCGGGGCTTTGAGTGGCGTGAGTTCTTCCAGGGTAAAGCCCAGCGCCGACAGGGCGGCGGCGTTGGCCCAGAGAATTTCCTTGGTGTGCGCATCGTGAAGAATGATGCACAGCGGCATGGCTTCGATCAGCGCATAGAAGTCGTTCGGTTTTGGCAAATACATCGCACAGCCCTTGGCGGCAGAGGGTTCCGACCGGTGAAGTCAGAAGTATGGCTTTTTATACCCGCTCGCGCATGGGGACGCGCTCAGAGGTAACCGGGGGCGATCTAGGGGTTTTCTTTAGTTTGGGGGCTACACGCACCAATAGTTGCGCCGGGAAGCGGTTTTTACACTGGAGCCATCAACGCATCGGTCTCTACACGGCACTGTAATTGACCACATTTCTGTAGGCGCTGGCTTGCCAGCGATGACGGCCTTGAGAGCACCGCAGATTCTGCGGGCCTCATCGCCGGCAAGCCGGTTCCTACAGGCTTGGTCGCCGCAATTGCCTATGCGTATCAACAGTCGCCACGCCTCCAGCATGGTTGCGGCTTACAAATAATAAATGGAGAACTAGCCCATGCTGCGTTCCGCTGTCGCCGAAAAAGACCCTCTGACCGTCCCGGTCGAACCCATGGTCGATAGCTCTGCCTTTGCGCAAGTGCTGGACGAAGTGCGCCAACGTCGCGACGAGTTCGACGCGGGCTCCCACGTGCCTCGGGACATGATCGAGCGCTTCAAGCAGGTCGGCATCTACCGTGCCGCCACGCCGAAATGCTTCGGCGGTGACGCCCTGGCACCGCACCTGTTCCTGCAAATGATCGAACGCATCTCCGAAGCCGACGGTTCGGCGGGCTGGGTGGCCAGTTTCGGCAGCGCCGGTGTCTACCTGGCGGCTTTACCACGGGAAACCCTGGCCGAACTCTATGCTGATAGCCCGGACCTGGTGTTCGCCGGCGGCTTGTTTCCGCTGCAACCGGCGGAGGCGGTAGAAGGCGGCTATCAGGTCAACGGCACCTGGAAATTCGCCAGCGGCTGTAAAGGCGCGGACCTGCTTGGTGTCGGCATCGGCGCTGCGGGCGGCAAGCCACGCACCGCCGTGTTCCGCCCGGAGCAGGTAGAGATCGTCGAAAACTGGGACGTGGTCGGCCTTAAAGGCACCGGCAGCCATGACCTGCGCGTGAGTGACAAGCGTGTCGACGAACGCTGGACCTTCATTCGCGGCGGGGCTGCGACCATCGACGAGCCGCTGTTCCGCTACCCATCGATTGCCT
This sequence comes from Pseudomonas sp. MYb327, assembly GCF_040438925.1. NCBI lineage: Bacteria > Pseudomonadati > Pseudomonadota > Gammaproteobacteria > Pseudomonadales > Pseudomonadaceae > Pseudomonas > Pseudomonas sp. MYb327. The sequence continues at coordinate 2,863,228 of NZ_CP159258.1, read as the reverse complement.
ACGCTGCGCAAGTGCTGGCGGTGGTTAACCTGGGTCTGGCCCGCGCTGCCCTTGATGAAATCAGCCGCATGGCTGGCGGCAGTGGCATCACCGGCGCGCCGAAACTGTCCGATCGCGCTTACGTACGCATCGAAATCGCCAAGGCTGAAGCCAAGCTCGCTGCTGCACGTGGGTTCTTCTACAGCGCCACCGAACAGGTATGGAACTCGATCGTCGCCGGCAATCCGGTGACGCCAGAGCAAACCAGCCTGCTGCGTCTGTCCGCCATCCACGTGTCCCAAGCCGGTGCCGAAGTGGTGCAAAGCGCCTACAGCCTCGCCGGAACCACCGCCATTTACCTGCGCCATCCGCTGCAACGCTACCTGCGTGATTCGATGGTGGTGACCCAGCACGCCTTCCTCAGTGAAGGGCTGTATGACGGCGCTGGCTCGGTGTTCCTCGGCGTACCGCCGTTCCCGGGCTACATCTGAATTCTCTATTTCAAAAGGATCAACACTCATGACCCAGACCACTCAAGAACCGTTGCGCGTCGTCTTCTGCATCGGCATCACCCAGAACTTTTTCGACCTGCCGACCGGCGAAGGCCTGAGCGTCTGGAAAGGTTTCAGCCAGATGATGGGCGACCTCGGCGCGATGCCCGGCATCACCGTGCTCGGCGCGATGGATGACGACCGTTTGATGGTTGGCCCGTCCACCACATCGCCGTGGACCGTGTACATCATGGCCGACGTCGACTGCCACCAGTCGGTGATCGACGCCTGCAACCTGTTCCGCACCACGCCGGTTGGCCAGTACAGCCTGTGGCGCTACGCCAAGATCGAAGCGCGCATCGGTCGCCCGCTGACCATCCCTGACGCGGCCAAGGTGTAAGCCATGGACCAGGCCTTGCTGCAGCGTCTGGCGACGCTCGAAGGGGAGAGTGCAGTGCGTCGCCTGATGGCGCGCTACATGGACCTGTGCGATGTGCCGCGGGCGCCGGTTGAAGTCAGCGAGTTGGCTCGGTTGTTTACCGAAAATGCGCTCTGGGAAGGCCTGGGCACTACCACCGCGCAGACGTTTGGCCAGCATCGTGGACGTGACGCGGTGGCCGCATTTGTCGGTGGTTACCTGCCGCCGTCGGACCACTTCAAGCTGAACCTGCATTACCTCACCAGCGAGTCGATCGTGGTCGCCGGCGGCACGGCGCAAGGGCAGTGGATCATGCAGCAGATTTCCACCTACGCCGATGGCCGCAACGAGTTGTTCGGCACGCGCCTGAACATCGACTTCCGCTGTGTCGACGATGTCTGGCTGATCGCGCATTTCCGCACGCAACGGCTGTTCAATACGGAGCTGAATGCATGAGTACTTTCATCAGCGAATTTCTGCTCGGTGGCAGCGGCAAACGCGTCGCCATCAAAGATTCCATCGACATCGCCGGCCATCCGACCCGTTCGGGCAGCCGCGCGTTTGCCGATGCCCCCGCAGCCAGCAAAAACGCCGAAGTGGTCGACTCGATCCTCAGCGCTGGCTGGCAGATTGTCGGCAAGACCAACCTGCATGAACTGGCCTTCGGCGTCACCGGTATCAACGACTGGACCGGTACGCCGATCAACCCGCAAGCGCCTGATCGGGTGCCGGGCGGGTCGTCCAGCGGTTCGGCATCGGCGGTCGCGGCGGGTCTGGCGGATATCGCCATCGGCACCGACACCGGTGGTTCGGTGCGGGTGCCGGCGGCGTGCTGCGGGGTTGCCGGATTGAAGCCGACTTACGGGCGCGTCAGCCGTGTCGGCGCGCATCCGCTGGAATCGAGCCTCGATTGCGTCGGGCCGTTCGCCAGATCCATGGACGACCTGATCGAGGCGATGCAAGTGATTTGCCCAGGCTTCGCAGTGCAGGGCTTGCCAGGTGACGGCGCCAAGGTGGCCTTCCTCGAAGTGGCTTGCGATCCGCATCTGCAAGCCAGCCTCGGTGCCGCTGCCGACCGCGCCGGATGGCGTCGTAGCAGCCTGCACCTGAGCGAGTTCGAAGCGGCCTTCGCTGCCGGTTTGACCGTGATCAATTTCGAAAACTGGGCCGCGTTCGGTCACCTGACCGGCAAGGGCCTGATCGGTTCGGATGTGGAAACACGTTTGCTCGCGGCCAGCCGCACCACACGCGAAGAGTTGGCCTTGGCCGAATCCGTGCGCGCGCGCTTCACGCAACAGGTGGATGCGGCGCTGGAAGACTTCGCCGTGTTGCTGCTGCCGACGTTGCCGACCTTGCCGCCAACCCTCAGCGAAGCCCGCGCCGGCAGCAAAGCCGTGGCCGGCATGACTCCGCTGGTACGGCCTTTCAACCTCAGCGGCCACCCGGCGCTGACGGTGCCGGTGGAACTCGATTGCGGTGGGCTGAAAGTCGGCCTGCAAATCGTCGGCGGTAAAGGACAGGACGAATTGGTCTGCGCCTTCGGGGCGCAGTTGCAACAAAGCATGGCCGGTGAACGGTCGACCCCAAATCATAAAAAGAAAGCATGAGGAGGACCGTATGAGTACTCATGAAAACCGTCTGATCGCCACATCGCGCAGCATGGACCAACTGGTCCAGCACGACCGCGTTGATGTCTCGCTGTACAACGATCCGGCGCTGTTCGAAGCCGAGCTCGAGAAGATTTTCTACCGCACCTGGGTGTGGGTTGCCCACGAAAGCGAAGTGCGCAACAGCGGCGACTTCAAGACCGCCACCATTGGCCGTCGCCCGGTGATCGTTGTTCGCGACAAGAAGAACAACATCAACGTGCTGGAAAACCGTTGCCGCCACCGTGGCGCCACCGTGTGCGAAAAGCACAAGGGCAACGCCACCGGTTTCACCTGCCCGTACCACAGCTGGTCCTATGGCCTGGACGGTAAATTGCGTGCGCTGCCGTATCCGGATGGCTACGAAGGCATCCTGGAAAAGTCCGAGCTGCCGCTGACCAGCCTGCGCGTTGAAAGCTACGCCGGCATGGTTTTCGCAAGCTACAACGACGAGATCGAGCCGCTGGAAGATTTCCTCGGCGGTGCGAAACACTGGATGGACCTGTTCATGAAGCAGGGCGCCGGTTACCCGATCAAAACCCAGGGCGAACACAAGTTCAGCTTCAAGGGCAACTGGAAGATCCAGCTGGAAAACACCACCGACGGTTACCACTTCCCGATCGTGCACAAGTCGTTCATGTCCTCGGTGGATGAAGAAACCTCGGAAATGCTCTCGTTCATGACCGACGAACAAGCCGTCACTCATTCCCTGGGCAATGGCCACAGCGTGATGGTGATGGTGCCGGAGCACGTCGATCTCGATCACGACGACGGCACCGAACAACTGCAAGAGCGCTTCGCTCACGTTACTGAAGAACTGTCGAAAACCATGCCGCCGGAACAGGTGCGCCGCATCGTGCGTTCGCTGCACGGCGCCGGGTTCAACCTGAACCTGTTCCCGAACATTGCGATGTCGATGTCGTTCTTCCGCGTATTGCGCCCTGTGTCGGTCACCGAAACCGAGATCCGCCACGTGGCCCTCGGCATGGACGGTGGCCCGGAAATCGCCAACCGCGAACGCATGCGCATTCACGAACACTTCCAGGGCCCGTTCGGTTTCGGCAGTCCTGACGACGCCGAAGCCTGGGACCGCGTGCAGCGCGGATCGTACGCCGGTGTCGATGCGCCAATCCTGGTCAACCGCGGACTGAACCGCGAAATCACCGCCGAAAACGGCGACAAGGTCAGCCACGCCACCGACGAGGGCGGCATGCGCGGAGCCTACGACATGTGGAAAAGGATGATGAGCCAATGAGCAATCACGACACCCTGAACGGTTTTTCCGGCCCGCTGGCCCAGGCCATCGAATTCATCTGGCGCGAAGCCGAACTGCTCGACCACAAGAACTACGCCGAATGGGCGACCTTGTGGAGCGAAAGCGGCAAGTACATCGTGCCGATCGACCCGGACACCGAGGACTTCGAAGCAACGCTGAACTACGCCTACGACGACGCGCGCATGCGTGACCTGCGCATCGAACGCCTGACCGCCGGCTACTCGCCGTCGGCGGTGGACGCGGCGAAAACCATTCGCACGGTCTCGCGTTTCCGTCTCGTGGAAGCGGCCGGCGACATCGTCGAAGTCAATTCGGCGCAGTTGCTGTACGCCTACAAGCGCGGCGTGCATACGCCGTTCGTGGCGGACCTGAATCACCGTATTCGTTTCACCGATGGCGTGCCGTCGCTGGAGCGAAAAGTGGTGCGGCTGATCAACTCCACCGACAGCCTGAGCGCGCTCGGCTTCCTTTTGTGAGGGCAACATCATGAGTCGAGTGGCCCTTGTAACAGGTGCCTCGCGTGGACTGGGCGAGTGCATCGCTCGTCGTCTGCACGCGGCGGGTTATCGCGTTGGCCTGGCCGATGTGCAACTGGATGGCGTGCAACGCCTCGCCCTGGAACTCGATAGCACTGGCGCCAGTGCCATCGCCATCGAGCTCGACGTGCGCAGCAAAGCGGCTTTCCAGCAGGCGCGTGACCTGCTTGCCGAGCGCTGGGGCGGCACCGACGTGCTGGTAAACAACGCCGGCGTGTCGAAAGTCGCGGCGCTGATGGACATCACGCCGGAAGAATTCGACGAGTCGATGGCGATCAACCTGCGCGGCACCTTTGTCGCTTGCCAGGTGTTCGGCGCGCATTTCGCCGAACGTGGCTTTGGTCGCATCGTCAACATCGCTTCCCTGGCCGGACAAAACGGCGGCACCGCCACCGGCGCGCATTACGCGGCGGCCAAGGGCGGCGTGGCGACACTGACCAAGGTCTTCGCCCGCGAACTGGCGCCGCAAGGCGTGACGGTTAACAGCATCTCGCCGGGCCCGCTGGACTTGCCAATCGTGCGTGAATCCGTCGCGCCGGAACGTCTTGAACAGATTCTGAAGATGATTCCGTCCGGCACTCTCGGCGATCCGTCGTTCATCGCCGACAGCGTGTTGCTGTTGATTGCCGACAACGCAACGTCCGTAACCGGCGCGTGCCTGGACGTCAATGGTGGCTTGTACATGCGCTGATATTGCGACCGGAAAATAACCGTGTAGGAGCCGGCTTGCTGGCGATGGCGTTTTCAAGGGCCTCATCGCCAGCAAGCCGGCTCCTACAGTGTGTCGTTCGCCATTTAGAACAGGGTACCCAAGGGTGCCGCGATAACAAAAAACAACAGTATTCAGGTGATGCCATGATGAAGGTGAAAATCGAAAGGATCGTCGAGGAAGCGCTGGATATCCGTTCCTTTCGCCTCGTGCGCAGTGACGGCCAGCCGCTCGACACCTATGAACCGGGTGCCCACGTCGACCTCACCGGTCCGACCGGCGTAACCCGCCAATATTCCCTGTGCAGCCCGCCGCAGGATCGCCGCGCCTACCTGGTGGCGGTGAAAAAAGAACCGCAATCGCGCGGTGGCTCGCTGGCGTTGCATGAGCAAGTCGAAGAGGGCATGGAACTGGAAATGGGGGCGCCGCGCAACCTGTTCCGCCTCGACCCGGCCGCCTCCGAACATGTGTTGTTCGCTGCCGGTATCGGCGTCACGCCGCTGCTGAGCATGGCCTATCGACTGGCGGAAAGCGGTCAGCCGTATCGCCTGCATTACTTCGCCCGTTCGGCGCAGTACGCCGCGTTTACCGAATTGCTGGCGACTAATTTTGCCGACCACGTGGAATTCCACTACGGCGTCGAACCGGGCGATCTGGATGGCGCGTTGAGCGAGTGCCTGGACCGCGCGGGCAATGCCGCCCACGTCTACACCTGTGGCCCGGCACCGTTCATGAACAAAGTGGTGGAAGTCGCCGCCCGCAGCCGTTCGGATGACGCCATTCACCTGGAACACTTCGCGGCGGACCCAGCGGCCAACAGCGCCCCGGCCGGCAGTTTCGAAGTGGAATTGGCCAGCTCCGGCGTGGTACTGCAAGTACCGGCCAATACCAGCCTGGTCGACGTGCTGCAGGCCCATGGTTGCGACATCGACACCGAGTGTCGCGAAGGCATCTGCGGCACTTGCATCGTCGAAGTGCTCGATGGCTTGCCGGAGCACCGCGACAACTGCCTTTCGAACAAGGAAAAAGCCTCCAACAAGCAGATTTGCGCCTGCGTTTCCCGCGCGCTTTCCGCTCGTCTGGTATTGGACATCTAAGCGCTTTCTTCACTGGAAAGCTGTCGCCGGAGCCTGTTGAATGGCGCCCGGCGACCATCGAGGGAGACGATGGGGGAAGACGAAACATTTTTACCGAGCCGCTCGACGAAGAGGCCGGCAAATAACAACAAACACGTGAGGCTTTGCGGACATGATTACTCCATCGGCGGTGCGCAATGAGGCGTTCGACAGTTGGCTGAGCCAGGTTAACCAGGCCTGCGGGCGTTTCGATGCCCGCGCGCTGGACACTGATTTTTATGGCGAGCTGGCGGAGTTCCGCAGCGGCGCGATCAAACTCAGCGTCGTCGACATGGCGCACGTGCACCTGTATCGCACCAGCAAGGACGTCAGCGTCAGCAGCGACGGCCATTACTACGCGGTGTTCCAGCTGCGCGGCAGTTCGCAACTGGAGCAGGGCGACAACCGGGCGCGCCTGGGCTGTGGCGACATTGCGCTGATCGACGCCAGTCGCCCGAGCGACATGACCTACAACGACGACTCCCGCCAGTTGTCGCTGATCATGCCGCGCCAGGTGGTGGAGCGTGGATCGCACTTCAATGCGGTCAATTGCGCCACGCGTATCGCGTCCAATAGTCCTCTGGCCGCGATGGCCAATCGTCTGGTGCTGGAAACCCGTCAGCAAGAGGGGTTGGACATGCAGGAAAGCGAAGCCGTGCTCGACGCTCTGGCCAGTCTGTTGTTGCCGGGGATCAGCGCCAGCGAGAACAACGGCGACGCCCATGAACGGCAATTCCGCAAAATCATCGCCTTCATTGATCAGCACATCAGCGACGAAGAACTCTGCCCCGAGATGATTGCCCGTGAGGTGGGAGTGTCGGTGCGCGGGTTGTACCGCATGTTCTCCAAGCGCGGCCTGGTGGTGGCGCAATACATCAAGCACCGGCGCCTGGACTTCTGCGCGGAAAACCTGCGCCGCAGCGATGTCGAGCAGAAACTCTCGGCGCTGTGTTACGCCTGGGGTTTCTCCGATTCCAGCTACTTCTCCTCGGCCTTCAAATCGCGCTTCGGCGTGTCACCCGGCGCCTACCGCAAGCGCTACAGCCAAATCTGACCCCGATCTACTGTAGGAGCTGGCTTGCCAGCGATGGCGGGGTGTCAGTCACCGGGGATGCTGGATGTGCCGGCCTCATCGCTGGCAAGCCAGCTCCTACAGGTACCAGCAGCGAATACCAACGCGGTATACGCCACAAACCCTTTGTAGGAGCTGGCTTGCCAGCGATGGCGGGGTGTCAGACACCGGGGATGCTGGATGTGCCGGCCGCATCGCTGGCAAGCCAGCTCCTACAGGTATCAGCAGCGAACACCAACGCTGTATACGCCACAAATCCTTTGTAGGAGCTGGCTTGCCAGCGATGGCGGGGTGTCAGTCACCGGGGATGCTGGATGTAGTGGCCGCATCGCTGGCAAGCCAGCTCCTACAGGTACCAGCAGCGAACACCAACGCTGTATACGCCACAAATCCTTTGTAGGAGCTGGCTTGCCAGCGATGGCGGGGTGTCAGTCATCGGGGATGCTGGATGTACCGGCCGCATCGCTGGCAAGCCAGCTCCTACAGGTATCAGCAGCGAACACTAACGCTTTATACGCCACAAATCCTTTGTAGGAGCTGGCTTGCCAGCGATGGCGGGGTGTCAGTCACCGGGGATGCTGGATGTGCCGGCCGCATCGCTGGCAAGCCAGCTCCTACAGGTACCAGCAGCGAACACCAGCGCTGTATACGCCACAAACCCTTTGTAGGAGCTGGCTTGCCAGCGATGGCGGGGTCTCAGTCACCGGGGATGCTGGATGTGGCGGCCTCATCGCTGGCAAGCCAGCTCCTACAGGTACCAGCAGCGAACACCAACGCTGTATACGCCACAAATCCTTTGTAGGAGCTGGCTTGCCAGCGATGGCGGGGTGTCAGTCACCGGGGATGCTGGATGTGCCGGCCTCATCGCTGGCAAGCCAGCTCCTACAGGTATTAGCAGCGAACACGAACGCGGTATACGCCACAAATCCTTTGTAGGAGCTGGCTTGCCAGCGATGGCGGCGTCATGACCGCCGCCAGTCACTCAGTGCCGCACCGGCTCTTCAGTCGGCAAATGCAGCACTTCGCGCACCAGCATGGCAATGCTGCTCACGCCCATTTTTTCCTTGATCTTGGTCCGGTGCACGTCAACGGTTTTCACGCTGATGTTCAGCTCCCGGGCGATCACTTTGCTCGCCTTGCCATCGATCACCAGCATCAGCACTTCCCGCTCCCGGCTGGTCAGCAGGGCGAGCTTGCCTTGCAGGTTCTGGCGCTGTTCCTGATCAGCCTGAGCGTGCACGGCGGTCTTTAGCGCGGCCTGGATGCGGTCGATCATCTGTTGCGGGTTGTAGGGCTTTTCGACGAAGTCCAGCGCGCCGTTCTTCATCGCCGTCACCGACATCGGAATGTCGCCATGGGCCGAGACGAAGATGGTCGGCAGCGTGCTGCCGCGCTGGTTGAGGATTTCCTGCAACTGAAAGCCGCTGGTTTCCGGCATGCGCACGTCCAGCACCAGGCAGGCGGGCTGTTTGGGGTCGTATTGGCTGAGGAATTCTTCGGCGCCGGCAAAGCACTGCGCCTGGACGCTGACGGACTCCAGCAACCAGGCCAATGAAGTGCGCAGGTCTTTGTCGTCGTCAACGATGTAAACAATCGGTTTGCGGGTTTCCATCAGGGCTGCCACGAGAATTTCTAATTGTTGTTATCGCACGCAAGCACGCGCGGCGGACATCGGCTCATCTTTTTCGAGCCAGTGTGCAGAATACCCACTGCAACGGGCCGTGACGATAAAGAAACCACCTAGTCGACTAGCGGAAAGCCAACCTTTGCATGGGGATCGTCAGAATGGTTGCGCGCGGCAACGGGCCTTAGTCTTGTTCCATCACCTACGGGCCGCATCAAAGCGGTCCTCCTGAAAGGAAGGGGCATCGACATGGCCGACCTGAGCCAGCAGCAAATCGACTTTCGCAACGCCATGGCGCAGCTGCCTGCTGCAGTGAACATCATCACCACCAATGGCCCCGGCGGTCGTTGCGGCATCACCGCGAGTGCGGTGTGCTCGGTGACCGATTCGCCGCCCACCGTGCTGGTGTGCGTCAACCGCAACAGCGCCACCCACGACGTGTTCCGCACTAACGGCCATTTGTGCGTCAACGTGTTGTGTGGCGAACAGGAAGAACTGGCCCGCCACTTCGCCGGCATGACCAAAGTGCCAATGGCCGAGCGTTTTGCCTGGGACCTGTGGGACGACGGCGCTGCCGATGTGCCGGTCTTGCGCGATGCCCTGGTGCAGCTGGAAGGACGGATCACCGAGTGCAAGGAAGTGGGTTCGCATTCAGTGATGTTTGTCGAGCTGACAAAAGTGGGCGTGCGCGAACCGCGTGACAGCCTGGTGTATTTCAACCGGTTATTTCATCGCCTCGAACATGCCGGGGCGCATTGCTGATACACCTGCTTTTGTAGGGTTGTGTTTGTGTTGAGGACATCTTGTAGCGAGGGAGCTTGCTCCCGCTCGACTGCGCAGCAGTCGCAAACCGGGGTCGCTTCGCAGCCCCGCGGGAGCAAGCTTTCTTGCCACAAAAGCGTTGTTACTGCTGTAAGTATTCGCGTGCTAACCGGCACGCCCGCTCAATCAACATCGGCGCCATTTCAATCGCCGTCGGTGTGCCCTGGCGGGTATGAATCCAGCCCAGGTACGTGGTGCCACGCAACATCAGAAACAACGCCAACGTTCGGTGATCCGCCTCGGTCAGCGGTTTGACCGCGTCGTACCCGGCCAGCAGCGCCGCTTTGATCTGCTCAAAACGCGGGTCGTCCAGGCAGAAATACAACGCCGTTGCCAGTTCGAACATGTGCCAGCCGAAACCGGCGTCGTCGAAGTCGATCAGGCGCAATTGCGGGCCTTCGATCAGTAGGTTCTCCGGCACCAGATCAGCGTGGATCATGCCGAAGTTACCCAGGTGCCGACCGTATTGACGCAAGTCACGGCGCGCCGTGCGCCGGGCCTGTTGCAGCAAATCCCGTTGTTCCTCGCTCAGCTGTTCCAGCTCCCAGAACCGCCCCCAGAACGGATTGGCGCCGATCAAACCTTCTTCATCCCAGGCGTGCCGGACAAACTCGTCCGGCTGCTGCCAGTCAGCCGAATGCAGGTGAATGCGCGCGGCAATTGCGCCGGCTTCGGCAAACAGAAAATCGATTTCCGTGTCGGCCTGCACGCCAGCCTCGGAGGTGCCGGCGGTGGCGCCCGGCAACCAGGCAAGCATGTCGACATGGCGTTCGCCAATCTCGGCATGGCTCACTTCGATCAAATGGCGCTCGTCCTGAGCGCGGATGATTTGCGGAACGGTGATACCTGCGCTGGCCAGTGCCTCCATCCATTGCAGTTCGGAACGCAGCGCCGCCTCGCAGTGGTAGCCGTTGCGATGGATGCGCAAGGCCACACGCTGGCCGTCCTGGCGGCGGGCGGAAAACACCGCGTTTTCGCGGAATTTGATCAGTTCGATCTCGGCGAATTCGCCCTCCCAATGTTGCAACGCATGGCGAGCCAGATCGTGCAGGCGGGCGACTTGCTGGTCGTGGTTCAAGGTATGAAATTCAGTCATGGCGAGGGCCTCAAATCGCGCTCAAGGCGCTGTCCAGGGTGTCAACGAACAGGTCGGCGTGTTCGCGGCTGAACACCAGCGGCGGACGCAGCTTCAGGATGTTGTCGCCGGCGCCGATCTTGCTGATCAGCACGCCGTTTTCGCGCATGTCGTTCACGACCTTGCGCGCTTCCAGCCCGGCGGGCTCCTTGCTGGCGCGGTCGCGCACCAGTTCCATGGCGAAGAACAAGCCTTTGCCGCGTACGTCGCCAATGATCGAGTGCTTGCCCGCCAGCACTTGCAGACGCCGCTGTACGTAAGCGCCGACGCTTTGCGCGTTGTGCAGTAGTTGTTGCTCTTCAATCACATCCAGCACCGCCATGCCGACCGCCGCCGCTACCGGCGAGCCGCCGAAGGTGTTGAAGTACATGGCGCTGCGACCGAACGACTCGACCAAGGCCTTGCGGGTGATCAGCCCCGCCAGCGGATAACCGTTACCCATCGGTTTGCCGAGGGTGACGATGTCCGGCACCACGCCGTGGGCCTGATGCCCCCACAGATGATCGCCAGTACGGCCGAAACCGGACTGCACTTCATCGGCGATGAACAAGCCACCCGCGGCGCGAATCAGCGCCGCCGCCTTGTTGACGAAACTCGCGGGTACTCGCGGCAAACCTTCGTTGGCGAACAGGGTGTCGATCAACAACGCCGCCGGGCGAATGCCCTGGGCCTGCATCGACGCTATGGCGGCGGCGATATTGGCCGCGTACTCCTCGGCCAATTGCGTCTCGCTGGTGCCGGCCGGTGCGTGGTACAGGCACGGAATCGGTACGGCGCGGGCATGGGCGGCGAAGGGCTCCGGCGAGGGCAGGGCGGTGGTGACTTCGGCCAGCGACGCGGAGTTGCCGTGGTAGTTGTAGTCACTGACGATGATGCCGGTGCCGCCGCTGGCGAAACGCGCCAGTCGCAGTGCCAGCTCATTGGCCTCGGTGCCGGTGCAGGTGAACATCACCGTATCCAGCGGCTGCGCGAACGTCGCGGTCAGGCGCTCGGCGTAGCGCACCACTTGCTCATCCAGGTAGCGGGTGTGGATGTTCAGTGTGCTGGCCTGCCGGTGCATGGCCTCGACCACGTGGGGGTTGCAGTGACCGACGCAGGGCACGTTGTTGTACACGTCCAGATAGCGACGCCCATCGACGTCGAACAACCAGACGCCTTCACCGCGCACCAGGTGCAAAGGTTTGTCATAGAACAGCGGCGATGCGCTGCCGAGTACACGGTGACGGCGTTGCAGCAGGGTGTCTTCAGGCATGGTCCGGAACCTCAGTGGCGGTGGTGCGACGGTTGCGCAGCAGAAAGTTGAAAATGCACAGGGTGAAGGTCACCGCGAGGGCGATCAGCATCATCATGTCGAGTTGGAAACAGGCGGCGATCACCACCAGCGTCAGGGCCAGGCCCAGCCAGGCAACCACTTTGCCGCCAGCCAGGGTGAACGGGCGTGGCAGGTCCGGTTGGCTGCTTTTGATGCGCAGGTACGCGCCGAAAATGAACAGGTAGCAAACGTTCAGGAGCAATACGACGGCGAGCATCACCGTGGCCGGGTCGACGGCGGACAGCGGCAAACCGACTGCACCGATCAGCAACAACGCCGGGTATGGCGTGCCACGTTTGCCGGTCTTGCCCAGCCACTGAGGAAACAATCCGTCGCGGGCCATGGCGAACAACTGCCGGGACGCGGCATAGATCAACGAAAAGAACGTGGCGATCAGGCCGAACACCGCGCCGCAGCCAATCACTTTGGCCAGCCACGAGCCGTCACCGAAGGCGCTGTTACTCGACATCGCCGCGTACAGCGGATCGCCAGCGCTACCGACCAGTTCAACGCCGCCGGCGCCAGGAGCGCAGACCAGCACCACCAAGGCTGTCACCAGCAGGGTGCCGACGGCGGCGAGAATCCCGCGTGGCATGGAACGCCCCGGCTCGTTGGCTTCTTCCGCCGCCGAGCCGGTTTGTTCAACGGTGATGAACAGCCAGATGGCGAACGGCACGCAGGCGAAAATGCCGCCCAGGCTCACGGGTGTTGCGACGTTGGCCGGCAATGTCAGCAGGTTGGCCAACTCGACATGGGGCGCCATCGCCACGCCGAAGGTCAGCAGGGCGACGACGGCAATGACACCGGCGATGAAGGTCAGGCCCATGGCCTCGCCGACGCCGCGCAGGTGGAAACCGATGATCACCGCGAACAGCGCAATCTTCACTGGCCAGCCGCCGAGGCCGAACATCGACTCGGTATAGGCGCAAATGAAGGTGGCTGCCGCGCCGGTGCCGATGGTCAATGCCAACGCACACGCCATGCCCACCAGATAACCCACGAACGGCCCGAACGCACTCTGCGCATAGACGAACACACCGCCGGCACTCGGCAATGCGGTCGACAATTCCGCCACACACAACGCCAGGCCGCCGCAGAGCAGCGCCATCAACAGCGTGGCGATCAGCATGTTCAACCAGCCACCGGCCATCAATCCGAAATTCCAGCCGGAAAACTGCCCGGCCACCACCAACGCAATTCCGAGGCCGGCAATCTTTGGCCAGCCCAACGCACTTTTTTTAAGCACAGAAGTCTCCCGCGACCCGAAGGCCGATTTATTGTTTTAGTGAGAAATGGAGGGGTTCAGCGATGCCCATCAGTTGGGGGCGCCTTCGATACTACGCGCGGGTGGCGGCGCGGCATGTTTGTGCGCATGCCATGTGGTTGGTTGTGGGTGCCAGATTTGGCGGGGTGTCAGGCGGCAAAGATGTTGAATGTGCTGGCCTCATCGCCAGCAGGCTGGCTCCTACAGGGGGATCTACGGTGAGCACAAGCTGTGTGCCTGGCAAAAATCCAATGTAGGAGCAAGCTTGCTCGCGATAGCGATGTAACAGGCACTCTCGGTGTCAGATCTTGAAGCTCCCCACCAGTTGATTAAGCCGCGCGGCTTGCTGCTCCAGTTCAGTACAAGCCCGCAACGTTGCCTGCAAATTTTCCACGCCTTGCAAGTTCAGCGTGTTGATCTGTGTGATGTCGACGTTCAACGCCTCAACCACTGCCGTCTGCTCCTCGGTAGCAGCGGCAACAGACTGGTTGACGTTGTCGATCTCGCCGATGCGTTGCGTCACGCTACCCAGGCGGGTGCCGGCGAGGTTGGCGATGTTGACGCTTTCTTCGCTGTGCTGTTGGCTTTCGGTCATGGTCGTGACCGAGTCGCGTGCACCGACTTGCAGTTCCTCGATCATCTGCTGAATCTCCAGCGCCGAGGTCTGGGTGCGCCCGGCCAGGCTGCGTACCTCGTCGGCCACCACGGCAAAACCACGACCGGCTTCACCGGCCCGCGCTGCTTCAATCGCGGCGTTGAGCGCCAACAGATTGGTTTGCTGCGAGATGCCCTTGATCACTTCGAGGATCTGCCCGATGTTCACGGTTTTGTCGTTGAGCACTTCGATGTTGGCGCACGACGCACTGATTTTGCCGGACAGTTCGTTCATCACCTCGATCGTGCGTTCCACCACTTGGCGGCCGTCCTCGGCCTGTTGCCGCGCGGCGGAAGCTTGCTGCGAAGCATCGGACGCGTTGTGGGCGATTTCCTGGGCGGCGGCGCCCAGTTGATTGATCGCGGCGGCGACGCTGTTGGTGCGGGTGGATTGATCGTCGAAATTGCTCAGGGACGAGTTTGACGCCTCCAGCACACGCCGCGCGCCCTCATTGACGCCGAGGGCGGCCGACGACACTTCACGAATCGACTGGTGAATGCGCTCGACGAAGCGGTTGAACGCGGTGGCCAACTGGCCGATTTCATCCCGTGACTGCACCGCCAGGCGCCGGGTCAGGTCGCCTTCGCCGAGGGAGATGTCCTCCATGACCCGGGTCAGTACTTGCAGCGGGCGGGTGATGCGCTGCGCGGTGTACCAGATCAACAGCAGGCCGAGCAGGGCGGAGCCGCCACCGAGCAGCAGTTCCAGCGCAGTGCTTTGCACACCCTGGGCGTCGAGTTCCTTTTGCAAGGTTGTGACCGGGGCCAGCAAGACTTCTTGCGGAACCCCCACCAGCACACCCCACGGCGCAGCGTCGGCAATCGGTGCCAACGGTTCGAGGACCTTGATTTGCTGCGGGTCGACGAACACCTTCGGCTGGCCTTGGCGCAAGGCGTCCATCACCTGGGGATTGTCCATCGGTTGACCGAGTCGGTTGACGTCCTGGCTGTTGGCGGAGATCACCCCGCGTGGACTGACGATACTGATTTGCCCGTGACCATCGAACAGTTGAAGTGCGCTGGTTTCACTGTTTTTTTGCAACGCGGCGAGGTTGATGTCGAGACCGACAACGGCGATGACCTTGCCGTTTTCCAGCAGCGGAAACGCAACGCTGGTCACCAGTTTGCGGCTGCCGGACGCCTCGTCGAAATAAGGCTCCAGAACGCAGGCCTGACGGATGTCGCGGGCGCAGGTGTAGAAGGCGTTGTAGGGCGCGCCGCTCGGTCCGGGCTCGGTGTTGGCGAGCAGGCCTTCGTCGCCGATCACCGCTTGCAGCTCACCAGGTTTGCTTTGCACCCAGTACAGCGAGAAGCGTCCCGTTTCGTTGCTGCCCAGGTCTGGCTTGTCGGCGAAACCGGCGTCGGCACCGTCCAGGGCGTCGGGCTCAAAAATGACGTAAAGCCCGAGCAGGTCGGGCTTGTCGATCAGTGCCTGATGAAGCTGGGTGCTCAGCTCCTGGCGCAGTTGTTGGCGGGTCAGATTGCCCTGGTGCTGGAGTTGCCTCAGGTAAAGCAAATAGCGTGATAACCCTTGGCCAAATTCATGGGTCTGCATGAAGGTGCGTTGCACCTGCATGGCCTGCACTTTACCCAGGGCCTGCATGTGTTCCTTGGCGGCGTTGGCGAGCATTTCGCTGCTGGCCTGGGCCACCTGCTGGCTGCTCTGGTGAGTCTGGTAGAGCGACAATCCCATCAGCAGACCCACCACCAACAGCAGGCAGAGGCCGGCGAGCAGGGCGATCTTGCTCTGGATCGAGAGGAATGTTTTGCGCATTGGAAAGGCCTTTTTCCAAAGGGGCAGTGGATGCGCCACTGCCCCGGTCGGGCTTAGAAAGTGGTGGCGAAAACCACTTGGCTGTAGAGGTTTTTGTCGTTGTTGCCCAACTGCGTGCCACCCTGGTCAGCGCTCTTGTCCGGCTGGAACAGACCGATCAGCGGCATCACCATCAGGTGGTCGTTGACGTGCCATTCGGCATACAGGTCGACTTCGTGACCGTCGGTGTTGCCGAGGTTGCGGTCGATGGTGTCGAAGTTGAAATACATCGCGCCGACGCTCAGGTTCTCCAGCGGTGCGACGCTGAATTTGACCTGCTGGATGCGCGAGTTGGTGTTGAACGGGCCGGCATAGTTACCCGCCACTTCACCCTGGAACCAGGTACCGAAGCCGCGACTGAACCCGTAGAACAGCGTGTCGTAGTTTTCCGAGAAACGGCTGTAGCGGTAGCTGACATACGGCGACCAGGCCACATCGGAGAAGGTCCAGCCGGCTTCCAGGTACCAGGCGTCTTCGCTGTCGGTATGGGGTTTGTCCTGTTTGGCGTATTCACCGGAGAGGAACAGGTCTTTCACCCCGGCATTGCCGGTGGCGCGCAGGCTGTAAGTCTTCATGCCGTCGCGTTCAAGTTGAATCGGCGAGGCGTACTGCTCGTCGATGTCGGTGGTGCCGATGTAGGTCAAGCCGACGGTACCGGCTTCGGACACATGCTCCAGGGTGCCCGCGTACATTTCGGTCATGGCCTGGGCGCGGTTGTTGGATTTCAACCACATCAGGTCGCTGCGCCAGCCTTCCTTGCCGCCAATGCGCAACACGGCGGTCTCGTCGAAGGCCTTGCGCGCCGCCAGCCAGTAGGCGCCGCCACGGTTGAACTCGCCGTCGGCCAGGCCTTTGCCCAGGTTCAGCGCGTCGCCGTTAATCAGGAAGCCGTCGCCGATCATGATGTTCTGGCGACCGAACGACAGGTCAATGCCGTCGGTCCCCAGCACCGGGAACAGGTCGGCCGAACGCCAGCCGAGGTAAGCATCTTCGAACTTGGTGGTGCGTTCCGAACCGTCGCTGAAACCGGCGGCATCGCCATCGCCCCACGTTCCGGAGCTGAGCATGTTCGCCGCGCCGTAAGCGGTGCCGACCCCGGCCAGGCCTTGGTCGAAGCTCAGACCGTACTTGATATAGCCTTCACGCCACGACGAGGAACCTTCATCGAGACGGCCCGACAGGGCGTAGTTTTCCTGGCTGTGGAAAATGCCGAAAACCGCTTCCAGAGTGGCGTTCAGGTGACTGTCGTCGTCGGCGTAGAGCTCATAAGCTCCGGCCTGACCTGCGCTGATCATCAGCGCGAGAGTCGAGAGGCGAAGCAAGGGGGACTTAAGCATGGCGTGACATCCGTTCTTGTTCTTGAGCGCAGGTTTGCGGTCTTTTTAGATACTAAGGAACAGATGTCTTTCGCCCTTTTGCCTGTTTGCCAAAGAGTTGGTTGTGCATGCCAGATTGCATGGCCAAGTGATAGCGTTGAGGTTTCTAACGCCCTCCTAAAGCAGGAGCCGGCTTGCTGGCGATATTGCTTTCATGCCTAGCGCCGGGCTCACGGCCGCCATCGCTGGCAAGCCAGCTCCTACGGTTTTGTGCGGTGTGGGTATCGGTCTTCTGGTGAATTGGCAGAACCGCCAACACAACTGGCACGCAGGGCAAACCCTGCGGGTCACCGACCACCGACAATCCTTGCCAACCCTGCCGGGGTACCCATGCTCCGGCAGTTTTTGTGTTGGCGTTCGTCTGCTGACGAGCACGTGGATTTTCAAGGTCGTTTCTTATGTTCACTTCCCTGCGATTGCCCCTCATCGGTTTGTTGTCCTTCACCCTGGCGCAAGCCGCGCTGGCTGCCGATTGCGCACCGGTCAAGAACCGTGGCGCCGAGCTGTTCGCCAACGAGTGCGGGGTCTGTCATGCGGTGACTAAAGGCACGGCCGGCATGATGGGGCCGAACCTGGCCGGTGTGGTCGGGCGCAAGTCCGGTTCGCTGGAAGGCTTCAACTACTCGCAAGCCATGCGTAACAAGAACATCGATTGGCAAGCCGAGAACATCGCACAGCTCATCACCCAGCCCCAGGCCTTCGTTCCCGGCACTTACATGCCTTACATGGGCATGGCTTCCGCGGACGATCGCGAGGCGGTCGTGTGCTTTCTCAAAGAACAACAATAAGCGGCCGATTGACGGCTGACACACTAACCAACCCCTGTAGGAGCTGGCTTGCCAGCGATAGCGGCCTCAAGCCTTGCACCGTTCATAAAGACGCCAGCAAGCCGGCTCCCACATTTGAATGAAAGGTGATTTATGAGCAACGTTGAAATACTGCCGCAGGTTGCTGCATTCATCGGCCGCCGCCACGGCTGCTTCATTGACGGTCAGTGGGTGTTTGCCGAAGGCGAAAGCATTGCCGTGGTGAACCCGGCAACCGGGCAAACCCTTTGCGAAACCCTCGACGCGCCACTGGAAATCGTCGAGCAAGCGGTGCAGTCGTCGCACAAGGCTTTCAAATCCGGCGTCTGGTCGGCACTGCGCCCGGCAGACCGCGAGCGCATCCTGTTGAACTTCACCCGACTGGTGGAAGAGCACGCCGAAGAACTGGCGCAACTGGAAACCCTGAGCCAGGGCAAGTCGATCAACATGGCTCGCGGGCTGGATCTGAACGCCACCGTGGAATTCATGCGCTACATGTCTGGCTGGGCGACCAAGATCGAAGGGCAGACCTTTGATGTGTCGATCCCGATGCCGCCAGGCGCCAAGTTCACCGCGTTCACCAAGCGTGAGCCGGTGGGCGTGGTGGTCGGTATCGTACCGTGGAACTTCCCCCTGCTGATTGCTGCCTGGAAGCTGATGCCGGCACTGGCCACCGGCTGCACGGTGATCATCAAACCGGCGATGGAAACCCCGTTGACTGCGATGCGCCTGGCGGAACTGGCCCTCGAAGCAGGCATCCCGGCGGGTGTGTTCAACGTCGTGACCGGTGGCGGTGCTTCGGTTGGCGGTGTGCTGACCAAGCATCCGCTGGTGAGCAAAGTCTCGTTCACCGGCTCCACCGCCGTCGGCAAAAGCGTCGGCGTGGCCTGCATGGAAAACATGACGCGCTTCTCCCTGGAGCTGGGCGGCAAGAACCCGATGATCGTGCTCGCCGATGCCGACATCGAAAAAGCCGTACAAGGCGCGATCCTTGGTGGCCTGCTGAACAACGGACAAGTCTGCGCAGCGGCTTCGCGCTTCTACGTGCATCGTTCGATCCACGACAAGTTTGTCGAAGCCCTGGCAGCGGCCGTCTCGGCGATGCCGATTGGCGCGGGCATGAACGGCGACGCGGCGATCAACCCGCTGGTGTCGCGCAAGCAGCAACAGAGCGTGCTCAAGCACATTGAGCTGGCCCGTCAGGAAGGCGCGCGCGTGGTGTCGGGTGGTGAGCTGGTGGAAGGCGACGGCTTCTTCGTCCAGCCGACCATCCTCGCCGATATCGACCACAGCATGGCCGTGGCCCGCGAAGAAGTCTTCGGCCCGGTGCTGGGTGTGATGCCGTTTGATGACGAAGATGCCGTTATCGAACTGGCCAACGACAACCGCTACGGCCTGGCCGCCAGCCTGTGGACCAATGACCTCGGCAAAGCCATGAACCTGGTACCGCGCATCGAGGCCGGTACAGTCTGGGTCAACGCCCACGTGCTGCTTGACCCGGCGATGCCGTTCGGCGGCGTCAAGCAATCGGGCATGGGGCGCGAGTTCGGTCGCGCGGTGATCGAGGCTTACACCGAGCTGAAATCGGTGTGCATCGCGCATTGATGCAGTGACTGCCCACCACGTGATTCGGAATCACGCGGTGGGCGGCGGTTTCGCCAGCTCAATACCGGCGGCACCCAGCCGCTTGAGTACTTCAAACAGCAGATCGCTTTTGATCAAGGCCACGTTTCGCGGGCTGCCCACATAACCGGTGATGGTCAGCGTAATGCCTTCGGGTTTCAGTTGGCTGAAGCGTACGAACGGCGCCGGTTTTTCCAGAATGGAATCGTGCTCGACGAAGGTGTCGTACAGCAGGTTACGCACTTGCTCCGGGTCGATGTCCAGCGGGAATATCAGTTCGAGAGTCGCCACGCCCTGGGCGCTGCCGCCGAGGGTGACGTTGCGCAAATTCTGCGAAATCAGCTGTGAATTGGGCACGATGACGATTGAGCGGTCAGCCAGTTGTATTTCGGTGGCCCGCACGTTGATCCTGCGAATATCACCTTCCACACCACTGATGCTGATCAGGTCGCCGACTTTTACCGGGCGTTCGGTCAGCAGAATCAGGCCTGAAATGAAGTTCTTGACGATCTCCTGAAGGCCGAAGCCGATCCCCACCGACAAGGCGCTGACGATCCAGGCCAGGTTGGTCCACTTGATCCCCAGCGAAGACAGCGCGAGCAGTATCACCGACGCATAGCCGATATTGGCGAACAGGGTGCTGAGCGAGGCACACATGCCGGGGTCCATTTCCGTTTTCGGCAGGAACTCATTGTCCAGCCAGCGGCGAAACGAGCGGATCAGGTAGACGCCGATTGCCAGCGCCAGGATGGCATGCAGCAGGTTGCCCGGGACGATGTTCAGCTTGCGCAGGCCATCGCCTCCGAGGATGGCCAGAATATTGGTGATCAACTGGCCGAGCGTCGAGCCCACGCCACCCACCAGCAAGGTGATGAACGCGATCAGCAACAGTGCGGCCCGGCCAGCGCCGGACAAAATGGTCGAAATCTGCTCCAGGCGCGCATCGCCAATGCCCAGCAACTGTTTGATGCCCTTGCCGGTGGAATGTCGAGGTGAGAACAGGTGTTCGCAGCCGTCTTTCACCAGTTGGATCAGCAAGTAGAATCCGGCAAAGATGATGTACAGCCAGACCAGTTCATAGGTGATGAACCGCGACAGCGACACGTAGCCGGCGAGCAAGGTCAGCAGTGAAACTACCACGGCAATGCTGGCGAAGGCGTAGATCACGCCAGCCAGCGTCCGGCCCGCTTCAGGCGCTGTACCGGCCGCGACCATGGCCTGGCGGGTTTTGCTGACGCGCAACAACAGCAGGCCGATCATCGCCGAAACGATTAACGCCACAAACCCCCTGACGGAGATCACGACGTCTGAGCTCATGCCGGTGGCGTTGGTCAACTGGGCCATCGACACCAGCACCAGCAGCACGCAGGCCAGTCGCGCGGGGAAAGGCTTGATCGCCAGCGCGACTGAATCGGCTATGGCTGGCAGCCGCCACGAAGGATGCTGCGTGGACAGCAGTGCGCGACCCAGGCCGGTGATCATCACGCAGGTGTAAATGATCTTCTCGAAGTCCTGGGAAAAGCCCGCCAGTTGCGGCGTCAATGGCATCTGCCGGGTGACGGCAAAAAACAACAACTGCAAGGCAAGCCAGGCCGTCAACACGGTGGCGACGACCGAGGCCAGCGCCAGGGTGCTGCGCCGCAGGCGTCCTTCAGGCACGCGATGAATGCACAGCCAGGTCAGGCCTCGCTCAGTAAACCCCCGCCCGAGGAACCACAGGACCATGGCCAGTACGACCAACAGACTGGTGACGAGGCGTTGTCCCGGTTGCCACGCGGCGTCGAGGGTCGCGCTCGCCTGCGAGATGAACGAGCTCAGCCGCTGCCGATCCTCCGCGGGTGGATTCAACAAGGGCGCCCAGAACCAGGGGTTGAGGATGCTTTTGGTTTGTTGGGTCACTTCGGTTTCGAGCAGGCTGCGACGAATGCCGGCAATCTGGGTGAGGAGTTCGGCCGCACTGGCTTTGAGCGTAGCGAGGGCTTTGAGGTTGCTATCGATTCGGTTCTTTTGCTCGCTGAGCGTGGCTCGTTGCAGGGCAATATCGGTTTTTTCCGGAGAGGCCTGTTCCAGCGGTACCGGGCCGAGCACATTCATTTGCGCTTGTAATTGAGCTTGTTCGGGCAACAGCAGGGCCGACAGGCGATCGATGTCCTGGATAAACGCTTGCGCCAGATCCTGCGGAGCTTCCAGCTGGCTGTAGTTGGTGGCGAGGGAAACCTGTTGTTTGAGGCTGTTCAATCGGGTTTGCAGGGTCAGCAGATCAGCATCGGAAACCGTCTCGCTTGCAGGCCTGGTGATGGCGGCAGGGGTGTCGGAGAGGGGCGCCGCCGACAGCATTGCACTGCCCGGCCCGAACAGCGCCAACGCGACGAAAATCATCCACCTCAATCCATTGCGCATAGGCGTGCTCGATTGGTTGTCAGTCACCCAGCCTATGAGGTTAGGTCATGACTCGCGCTTTCGAGAGTTTTTCGTCGATTGAGTCCGGGTTGGCAAACCCTGTGGCGAGGGAGCTTGCTCCCGCCGGGCTGCGCAGCAGGCCTTCTTTTAGGGTCGCCGCGCGCCGCAGCGGGAGCAAGCTCCCTGGCCACAAGTGCGCGTTGTTCTTTCAATGGTCGTTATTCACCCGGTCGCCGCGCCGGGAAAAACAACTCAAAGCAGGTAACCCCGTCAGCACTGCTGACACTGTAGGCGCCGTTATGCAATTGCATGATCGTCGCCACGATCGACAGTCCCAAACCATTGGATTGCGCCGAGCGTTCGCGGGATTCGTCGACCCGGTAGAAGCGCTCGAACAGCCTGGGCAGGTGTTCGGCGGGGATGGTCTGGCCATGGTTGCGTACCTGCAAACGGATGCCGTCGGCCCTCGGTGCGGCGCTGATGTGCAGCTCGGAGTCAGGCGCGCCGTACTTGATCGCGTTGGAACACAGGTTGGCCATGGCGCGGCGCAGCAGCATCGGTTCGGCCCAGATCAATCCGCTGCCCTGGGCATTGATACGGATGCCGACATCGGCCGCGAGCCCTTCGAAATAGTCGGCCATGCGTTCCATTTCCTCGGCGGCGACCAGCTCTTGGCGTTGGCGCAGGGCACTGGCCGGGTCGGTGCGTGCCAGAAACAGCATGTTATCGAGCATCCGCGCCAGGCGTTCGAGTTCCTCGACATTGGAGGCGAGCAACTGTTGATAGGCTTCGATGCTGCGATTCTGCTGCAACGCGACCTGGGTTTCGCCGAGCAGGTTGTTGATCGGCGTGCGCAATTCATGGGCCATGTCGGTCGACACCTGGCCCAACTGCACGAAGCCCTTGCCCAGTCGATCGAGCATGGCGTTAAAGGCCTCGATCATCGGCAATAGCTCCAGCGGCGCATCCCGGCTGTCGAGGCGCTCGTTGAGGTTGCCGACGCCGATGCCTTGAGCATGTCGCGCCAAATGCCGAACGGGCAGCAGGCCGCGATCAACCAGTACATAGCCGGACAACGCCAATAGAATCGCCGCCACGCTGGCGAACAGATAAACGTTGAAGCGGTAACTGGCGAGCACGGCGGTGCGCTCGGTCATCAGGCGCCCGGTGAGCACTTGCAGAATGCCCTGGTCGCCGGTGTCGATGGTTGCCGCCAGCGCCGAAAAGGGCACGCCGTCGACGCTGGGCAAGTGCTGCACGTCGCTCAAGCTTAATGGGTGATCAATGGGCATCGGCGCTAACGCGGGGGTGTGCAGTTTGCCCGGGTTGACCTCCAGCAAGGGCGGTTGCCCGGGGGCGCCGATGGTCAATAGCGCCTCGCGGTTGCCGAGCATGTTCTGGAACAACGCCGGTTTGGTGCGGATCAGTTCCAGGGTGTTGCTGTCGTTGAGGAACGTGCGCAGTTGATCGATGCGCGTCACCAGCGCGGCGTCGTCGCGGCGGATCAACTCGCGCTCCAGGTCGTGGTACAGCGCTACGCCGAGCAGGGTCAGCGATACAAATGCCAAAAAGGCGAACACCAGCGCCAGACGCAGCGTCAGGGAATGGCGAAGGCGGGACAGTGCGCTCATGGCTGTGTATCGAAGCGGTAGCCGATGCCGCGCACGCTGTGGATCAGCTTGAGCGGGAACGGATCGTCGATCTTCATCCGCAGCCGGCGCACGGCGACGTCCACCACGTTGGTGTCACTGTCGAAATTCATGTCCCAGACCCGCGACGCGATCATCGAACGCGACAGCACCTCGCCCTGGTGCGTGGCGAACAGGTGCAACAGAGCGAATTCCTTGTTGGTCAGTGTGATGCGCACGCCGGCGCGAGTGACGCGGCGTTTGAGCACGTCGATCTGCAAGTCGTCGATTTGCAGCTGTTCTTCTTCTCGCGTTGGGCCACGGCGGGTAAGGGTGCGCAGTCGGGCTACCAGTTCGGCGAAAGAAAAGGGTTTGATCAGGTAATCGTCGGCGCCCAGTTCGAGGCCCTTGATGCGGTCGGCGATGTCATCGCGGGCGGTGAGGAACAGCACCGGCGTGTCGGCCTCCTTGCGCAAGCGACGCAGGACTTCCCAGCCATCCATCTTCGGCATCATCACGTCCAGCACGATCACGTCGAAATCGTGTTCCAGAGCCAGGTGCAAGCCATCGACGCCGTCGCGCGCCAGGCTCACGGAATAACCGAGTTCCTGCAAGCCGTTGAGCAGGTAATTACCGGCCTTGGGTTCATCTTCGACGACGAGAATGTTCATGGGATTCTGCCTGGTTCGGTGTCAGCAAAAGTCGGTGGCGCGCAGGCGGGCCACGGCGGCGTGCGTTGTCGCCAGTGTAGCCCGTTCATTTGCCGGTACGCGGGGGTGGCGATCAATGATCATTCGTGCAACCGCTGCCTTGAACGAGGTAGTCCAGTTCGTGCTGACGACCCTGGCGATCGAGGTAATTCAGTTGGGCGGGGATGATGCCGCACTGTTGCGAAATGTCGGTTTCGCCCAACACTTTGGCCACGTCGAGATGGACGAAGGCGGCATCTTTGTCGTGGATCACCGGAGCGCTGCTCTGGGTATCGGCAAACGCCGAGCCAGTGGCGAGGAGGGCGGCAAAACCGAGGATGTACAGTTTCATGATCAGTCTCTCTATTCAGGTGTGTGGTGGCTGCCGAAGTGTTGCCTGACAGTGAGTTCAGGTTAACCAGGCGATCTGGACAGCCCACCAACAGGTTGATTACAAAGTTGTAATGAAAGGGTGTGTGATTACGACTGGCGACCGGCGGCAGCGAGGATCAGGTCGGCGATTTCCTTGGAATGGGACACCAGCGACAAGTGGCTCGACGGCAATTCGATGGTGGTCGCGTCCATGCGCTTGGCGAGGAAACGTTCCAGGTCCGGGTTGATGGTCTGGTCCTGGCTGGACACCGCGTACCACGACGGCTTGGTGTGCCAGGCCGCGGCGGTGGTGCGGTCGGTGAACAGGGTCTTGGCGATCGGTTGCTGCTCGGCGAAAAGTTGCATCGCCCTGTCGTGGGCCACGTCACTGGCGAAGTACTTGAGGAAGGCGTCCTGCTTGAGGCTGATGAAACCGTCGTGCTCTTCGGTGCCGGCGCGCACGGGCATGGTCGGATATTTGGCCGAAAGGGCGACAAAGTCTTCCCCGGCATCCGGCGCCCGGGCGGCGACGTACACCAGTGAACTGACTTTCGGATTGACCCCGGCCTCACTGACCACCGTGCCGGCGTAGGAGTGGCCGACCAGTACGGTCGGGCCGTCCTGCTGATCGAGGACCCGTTGAGTCGCGGCTACGTCATCCGCCACCGAAGTCAGCGGATTCTGCACTGCAGTGACGTGCAATCCGGCAGCCTGCAAGCGGGCGATCACGTCCGACCAACTGGAGCCGTCGGCCCAGGAGCCGTGCACCAGCACGACGTTATTGGCCTTGACCGACGCGGTGCTGGCGGCCATGGCGGAACCGCTGCCCAGCATGAACAGGCTGGCGGCTATCAGGCAGAGTTTGCTCAATGGTTTCATGGTGGGGACCCTTGTTTTCTTCAGTGGCAGGTGTGTCATCCGGTGTGGGTGACTGACGGGTTCACTGTAGGGAGCGAGGGTGTTGAGTAGGCTGACAACTTGATGACATGTTTGTAATGAGCTTTCTTCAAAGCGGTTATACACATTCCCTGTGGGAGCAGGCCTGCCGGCGATGGCGGTGTGTCAGTCGACACTTGATTGACTGAACGGGCGCTATCGCTGGCAAGCCAGCGCCTACAGGGGAACTGCGTTTGCCCTCAGGAAATGGTGCAGACAAATCCCGCGTATCTGTAGGAGCCCGTCTTGCCGGCGATGGCGGTGTGTCAGTCGACACTTGATTGACCTGACGGGCGCCATCGCTGGCAAGCCAGCTCCTACGGGGGGATGCGTACAGGCTTCTGATCAGGACGGCCCCCAATAACGGATATTCACCCAATCCCAAAGCGCTCTCCAAAAACTGAAAGAACGCCAATCAGAACCATGGCCTACGCTTATCCGCAGGTCATGTGTATTGAGCAGGACTCGCGTTCTGATCGAAGCGCAGTTGGCACCCATAAAAACAATGTAAGAGGGAGGTACACCATGTCCGCTTTGTTCAGCCGCTTCAGTCGCTACCTGGCTGTTGGTCTCACCGCTGCTGCTCTCGCCACCCCCGCGTTCGCGCTGGACACCGTGAAGTTCATGGCCCCAGGCTCTGTGGGCGGCGGTTACGACCAGACTGCGCGGGTGTTGGGTAAAGCCCTGATCGAAGCCAACGTGGCCAAATCCACGACATTCGAGAACAAGGGTGGCGCCGGGGGAACGCTGGGGCTTGCGCAATTTGCCAACAGCACCAAGGGCGACCCGAACGCGCTGCTGGTGGTGGGCGCGATCATGGTTGCGGGCATCGAACAGAACAAACCGCAAATCACCTTGAAAGACGTGACGCCGATTGCCCGTCTGTTCACCGAATACAACGTGATTGCCGTGCGCAAAGAGTCGCCATACAAAACCCTTGAAGAGCTGATCACCGACTTCAAGGCCAAACCGTCCAGCATTACCTGGGGCGGGGGTTCCAAGGGATCCATCGACCACATCGGCATCGCCGAGCTGGCGGGCAAGCTCGATGTCCCGGTCAACAAGGTCAATTACATCGCCACCGGCGGCGGGGGTGAAGTGGTAGCCCAGGTGTTGGGCGGTCAGATCAAAGTGCTCACCGGCGGGTATGCCGAGCTCGGCCAATACATCAAGAACGGCCAGATCCGTGTTCTCGCCATCGGCGCGCCTGAGCGTGTTCCCGAGATCGATGCGCCGACTCTGAAAGAAAAAGGCTACGACGTGGTCATCGGCAACTGGCGCGGTGTCTATGGCGCAGCAGGCCTCACACCCGAGCAGCGGAAGGAAGTGACCGACGCAGTAGTGGCCGCCAGCAACAGCAAAGTCTGGCAGGAAAATATCAAAACCAATGCGTGGTCGCCCAGCGTGCTGACCGGTGATGACTTCGGCAAATTCGTCGACGAAGAGCACGTGCGGTTGCGTGCGATGCTGGTCAAGGTGGGGCTGCTTTGAGATGGCCTGGCCGCGTGCAGTGGTTCCGGCGCAACTGGCGATCGGCATTGGCCTGATCGCCCTCAGCATCGTGTTGGCCGTGGGGGCCTATCGCTTTCCACCGGAAATGGGCTTTGTCATTCTGCCGGCCTACGTCTATCCCTACGTCGTCGCGGCATTCCTGGGCGTGGTCGGCGTGTTGCTCAGTTACCAGGCCGCCAGCGGCGGTTTCCGTGAACTGGATAATGGCGGCGACCAGGGCACCATCCCCGGCGGCAAGGCTGGTGCAGCCTGGGTGACTGGCGGGCTGGTCGGCGTTGCCGTGCTCATCAACGTTATCGGCTTCGTATTGGCTGGCGCGCTGCTGTTTGTCTGCGCCGCACGGGGTTTTGGCAGTCGCCATCCGCTGCGGGATCTCGCCATTGGCATCGCCTTGACCCTGCCGATTTACTGGCTGTTCAACGCCGGGCTGGGGGTTTCCCTGCCGCCGCTGGTCAACGCCTGGATTTGACCCGGGCCCAAGGAGATCGAGCGTGGACATACTCTCAAGCCTGTTGATGGGGTTTTCCGCGGCGCTGACGCCAATCAATCTGATGTGGGGATTTATCGGCTGCCTGCTGGGGACCGCCATCGGCGTCTTGCCGGGCATTGGGCCGGCGCTGACGGTGGCCTTGTTGCTGCCAATCACCGCCAAGGTCGATCCCACAGGCGCCCTGATCATGTTCGCCGGGATCTATTACGGCGCGCAGTTTGGCGGTTCCACTACCTCGATTTTGCTCAATACACCGGGTGAGTCGTCCTCCATGGTCACGGCGCTGGAAGGCAACCTCATGGCGCGCAATGGCCGGGCAGGGCCGGCCCTGGCGACGGCGGCGATAGGTTCGTTTGTGGCCGGCACCATCGCCACGATCTTGCTGACCCTGTTCGCACCGGTGGTGGCCAGGCTGGCGCTGAATTTCGGGCCGGCGGAGTATTTCGCGATTCTGGTGTTGTCCTTCACCACCGTGTCGGCGGTGCTCGGCGCCTCCATGCTGCGCGGCTTTGCCTCGCTGGGCATCGGGCTGGTCATCGGCTTGATCGGCCTGGACTCGACTTCGGGAATCGCGCGCTACACCCTGGGCGTGCCCGAGTTGGTGGATGGCATCGAAGTGGTGCTGGTTGCGGTCGGGTTGTTCGCGGTCGGCGAAGCGCTGTACAGCTTGCTCTATCAAAAAGAGCAAACAGAGGGGCGGCACCGCATGACCTCGATGTGGATGACCCGCGCTGACTGGAAACGCTCGGTGCCCGCCTGGCTGAGAGGCACGTTGATCGGTTTTCCGTTCGGCTCGATTCCGGCTGGTGGCGCGGAGATCCCGACGTTTCTGTCCTATTCCACCGAACGCAAGCTCAGCAAGTTTGCGAAGGAGTTTTCCGCCAACAAAGGCGAGGGCGCCATTGAAGGCGTGGCCGGCCCGGAAGCCGCCAACAACGCCAGCGCCACCGGGTCATTGGTGCCGCTGCTGACCCTCGGAATACCGACGTCTGCCACTGCGGCGATTCTGCTGGCGGCGTTCCAGAACTACAACCTGCAACCAGGGCCGATGCTCTTCGAAACCTCCGCCGATCTGGTCTGGACCCTGGTCGCGTCGCTGTATATCGGCAACGTCATCCTGCTGGTGTTGAACCTGCCGCTGGTGGGTTTGTGGGTCAAACTTCTGCAAATCCCCCGGCCGTACTTGAACGCCGGGATTCTGGTGTTCGCCACCATCGGTGTGTACGGCATGCGCCATTCTTCCTTCGACCTGTTTCTGATGTTGGGCATCGGCTGGGCAGGTGTGTTGATGCGGCGGTTCGATTTCCCGGTCGCGCCGGTGATCGTGGGCATGCTGTTGGGGCCAATGGCCGAGAAGCAGTTGCGCAACGCCCTGTCCATCAGCGAGGGCGACTGGATGATCTTCGTGACCCAACCGATCTCGGCATTCTTCCTGGCCCTGACGCTGCTGGTGTTGGTGGTGCCGTATCTGCTGCATAAGCGTGGGATCAAGTTGCATGAAGACGACTGAGCAAATCCTGTAGGAGCAAGCTTGCTCCTACAGGTTGTGAGGTGAGACGGCCTGCTCGGCAAACCACTGCATCACCGGCCCGCACGCCGGATGCGACGCCGCCGACGGTTGCAGGCACAACGAATACACCCCTCGGGTCTTCAACGGTTCGCCGAACGGTACGACCAGCACCCCTCGCTCGATTGACTCGCCCGCCAGGGTCATGTCGGTCATGGCCACACCCAATCCACGCGCGGCGGCATCGAGTGCCAGTTCATCGAGGTTGAAGGGGATGTGCCGAAACTCCCCCAGCGCCTTGCCGCCATTGGCGCCCAGCCAGTTTTTCCAGTCATTCCTGTCGGCTGATCGGTGCAGCAGGGCGAAGCCGGGCAGTTCCTCCAGCGATGCCACGGCCAGGCCCGGTGCGCACACCGGCACCAGCGCCTCCTCGAACAGCGTCAGGCAATCCGCCGCGCCGGACGGCTGCGGCAGATAGAGGATGTAGGCGTCACTGTCGCTGGCCGGCTCGACCACTTCGGTCGCCACGGTTTCGATCGCCAGCGGAACCTCCGGATGATGCCGGTAAAAGTCGCCGAGCCTGGGCAGCAACCAGCGCACCGCCAACGACACATGCATGCGGATGCGGAACGGGCGTTTCTGCGGGGCGATCCGGTCTTCAAGGGCTTTGAGTTGTTCAAGCATATTCCGCGCAGAGGCGAGCACCTGTTCGCCCTCGGGTGTCAGGCGCAGGCTGCGGCTGTTCCTGAGGAACATCGCGACGCCGAAGTGACTCTCCAATTGCTGGATTTTCCGGCTCACCGCGCTCTGGGTCAGGCACAGCGTTTGCGCCGCTTGGGTGAAACTGCCGGAATCGGCAACTTCAACCAATGCTTGCAAGCCCTGGAGCGAAGGAACGTGGCGAATTTTATCCATGCGTTTTCAGAATACCTGAATGATTTAATAACGTTGGTTGCGACCATCAAGAGCCTTTAGATTCGAGCTCTGGCGAGTGTTATCTCAAACCGATCATGCAAATCAAGCATACAGCTTGAGCCGAGGTCACTCGCGCAACGACAGTCAACGAGGTGATGCATGGAAAATGTATGTGGCTGGATTGCACAAGCCGGGAATTCACCGCAGCGTGATCCTCTCAGCGGCAAGCAACAGGCCGATTGGCTGGTGATTGGTGCCGGGATCACCGGCCTGAGTGCCGCTCATTCACTCGCAGAAATGCATCCTCAGGCCCGGATCCTGGTTGTCGACCGCCAGCGTGCCGCGCAAGGGGCATCCGCGCGCAATTCCGGTTTCGTGGTGGCCCACGAACATCCAGCCGAAACCGAACTGCAAGGCCATTCAGGTTTCGCCGACTTTCAGGTTGATACGTCGATTTCCCGCGCCGCCAGCGATGAGGTGCGCAAGCGCATTGCCCGGTATGGCATCGAATGTGATTTCCGTGAATCGGGGTATTTCTTTGCCGTCAGCGATCCGCGCAAGTTGAGCCATGTCGAGGCCAAGTTGCAGACGCTGCACGCGGTCGGTGCTTCTGCGCAGTTCCTGCAAGGTGAGCAATTGATCGAGAAACTGGGAACTCGTCACTATCAATCCGCGATCTGGTGCGGCAATGGCAATGCACTGTTGCAACCGGCGAAGTACGTGAAGGGTTTGCTCGATGCGCTGCCGGAGAAGGTGACGCTGTTTGAAAACACCGAGATCACTCGCCTGCAACGCATCGGCAATGGGCGCATTCGCGCCGTCGGCATCAATGGCAGCATTGAGGCCAAACAGGTGCTGGTCTGCCTGAATGCCTTTATTCCCAGGGCGGGCATCAGCGACAGCGGCACCTTTGCGATGGAACTCAGCGCAAGCCTGACAAGGCCGCTCAATGACGAAGAGTTTCAAGCCATCGGAGCCCCAGAGCCGTGGGGCGTGCTATCGACCCGGCCATTAGGCGCCACGGTGCGCCTGACCCCGGATCGCCGGGTGATGATCCGCAACACCGCGGAATACCGCGCCAACGACTTGTCCCTCTCTGAGCTGGCGACTCGCCGCAAGCACCATGTGCTGGGGTTACAGCGACGTTTCCCAATGCTGAACGAACACGACATTCAGTACACCTGGACCGGACACCTCAGCGCTTCGCGCTCCGGGCAGCCGTACTTTGCCAAGGTCGAGGAGGGCGTGTTCGCCGTGGCCGGTTGCAATGGCTCGGGCGTGGCTCGCGGCACGCTTTGGGGTCGGTTATTGGCAGAACTGGCGTCGGGTGTCGACTCGCCGATTTTGCAATCGGTCATGGACCGGGCTCGCCCAGGTTGGCTCCCACCCAAGCCCTTTCTCGACATCGGCGCCATGCTGCGCATGCGCGTCGAGTCGGTCAGGGCCAAATCAGAAATCTAGAACTCCCCCACAATAAAAGCACTTCAGCACGAAGGTGATCGAACATGCGCGTCAATACAGTTTCCCTGCTGGCCGTCCTCTCTACGTTTTGCGCAGCCGCTTACGCCGACGAAACCGTGAATATTTCCAACTGGAACGGCTACATCGCCGACGACACCCTGGCCAATTTCACCAAGGAAACGGGGATCAAGGCCACCTACGACATTCACGACAGCAACGAAGTCCTGGAATCGAAGTTGATGACCGGCAATACCGGTTATGACGTGGTCAGCCCGTCGAACCACTTCTTGTCACGCCTGATCAAGGCCGGGGCGATCCAGAAGCTCGACAAGAGCCAACTGCCGAACTGGAAAAACCTCGACCCGGCCTTGATGAAAAAACTCGAGGTCAACGATCCAGGCAATCAGTACGGCTATCCGTACATGTGGGGCACCGCAGGCATCGGCTATAACGTCGATAAGATCAAGGCGATCTTCGGCAGCACTGATGTCACTCGTTCCTGGAACCTATTTTTCGACGAGGCCAACATCAAGAAACTCAGCGAGTGCGGTGTGGCGATCATCGACAACCCGACGCAGGTCCTGCCGATCACCCTCAACTACCTGGGCTTGCCGCCCCATAGCCATGAGCCGGCGGATTACAAAAAAGCCGAGCAGGCGTTGCTGAAGATTCGCCCATACGTGCAGTACTTCCACGCCTCCAAGTACATCAGCGACCTGGCCAATGGCAACGTCTGCGCGGTGATCGGTTTCAACGGCGACATCGTGCAGGCTGCCGCCAGCGCCAAGGAAGCAAAGAACGGTATCGACATTGCCTATGCGATCCCGGATGAGGGCTCCACCCTGTGGTTTGACATGGTGGTCATGCCCAAGAGCGCGCCGCACGAGAAGAATGGCTATGCGTACATGAATTACCTGCTGACCCCGCAAGTGATTGCGAACATCAGCAACAGCATTCACTACGCTAATCCAAACAGTGCGGCGGATGCCTATGTCGTACCGGCGGTGAAAGAGGACCTGGCGATATATCCTCCGAAAAACGTGATGGACAAGCTGTTCACCGTTGAGGATCTGCCGGCGTCCATCGCGCGCTTGACCACGCGCCTGTGGACCAAGCTGAAAACCAATACCTGACCCGTCAAACACCTGCTGTTGTGGCGAGGGAGCTTGCTCCCGCTGGACTGCACCGCAGTCCCTTTTTGGGGCCGCTGCGCAGCCCGGCGGGAGCAAGCTCCCTTGCCACAAGTTCGTGTTGGAGGCCGATGTTTTGGCTTGCGTTCATGAGTCGCCGCAAACTCACGCCAGCATCGACATCAATCCACCCTGGCGATCCAGCCTGGCCAGGTCGTCGAAGCCGCCGATATGCGTGTCGCCGATGAAAATCTGCGGCACGCTGCGCCGTCCGCTGCGGCTGAGCATTTCTTCGCGTTTGCCTGGCTGGGTCTGAATGTTGATTTCCTTCATCGTGATGCCTTTGCTCGCCAGCAGTGATTTGGCACTGCGGCAGTAAGGGCAGGTGTCTGTGGTGTACAGGGTGACGGTGTGCATGGTCAGTTCTCCGTAATCAGGCGTGGCTCAGGCATCGATGACCGGGAAGTCGATATCGGTCAGGGCGACGTTGTTCAGGTAGTTGGTCAGCGTCTGCGAAGCCACGTGGGCGATCACTTCGATGATCTTCGCGTCATTGATACCGGCAGCGCGGGCCGCGGCGATCTGCTCGCTGCTCAGGTGGCCACGGCTTTCGGTGATTTGCCGGGCGAGCAGGGCAAAGGCGTCTAGTTTGCCTTCCCGGGCGCTTAGAATTTCCTGGCCCGAGAGCCCAGCCTTGCCGGCAAACAACGTGTGCGCCGCCAGGCAATAGTCGCAGCCGTTAACCTGAGAGGTGGCGAGGAAAATCGCTTCCTTCTCCGTGGCGCTCAAGGACGTCTTGCCCAGCGCCGCAGAGTTTTGCAGGTAAGAGGCCAGCACGGAGGGCGCTTGGGCCAGCACGCGGAAGACATTGGGCAGGAAGCCGATTTTCTTCTGCACGCCTTCCAGCAACGGTCGAGTGGCGTCGGTGGCGTTTTCGAAGCTGACAGGGATGATGCGGGTCATGGTGATTCTCCGAAGATTTCAGCGCGACGGGCGCTGGGTACGGAGTTCATGCTAGAGATTGGTACTGGTTTATTGGGTGCAAATCGTCGACGATATGCGACAGATCGTCCAGAACTGCTTGCAGGGTAATTTCCATGGATCGCTTGTCTACATTGCTGGCACATTTCGGCGTCAATGCCGGCACTTTCCACAGCGGCACGTTTTGCGGCATCACAGCTTTCGATGGCAGCCAGACGTGCGGGCACCTGCACCTGTTCCAGGGCGGTGAGTTGGTGCTGAAACTGGCTGATGAACGAGAGCTGCTCATCTGCGAACCGACGTTGATCTTCTTTCCTCGTCCCTACCGCCATCGTTTGTCTTCCGGGGATGACGCCGGTACGCAACTGGTCTGCGCTTCGTTGACCTTCGACGGTGGCTCGGGCAATGCGCTGGCGGCAGCGTTGCCGGAATACCTGGTACTGAAACTCGCGGAAATCCCGACATTGAGCAGCACGCTGGAATGGCTGTTCAAGGAGGCTTTCGATGGCACCTGCGGGCGTGAAGCGGTGATGGACCGACTGTTCGAACTGGTGGTCATTCTGTTGCTGCGGCACATCCTCAGCAGTCGCGATCAGCAGCCGGGCATGATGGCCGGCCTCGCCGATTCACGCCTCGCGCGGCCCTTGAACGTCATGCATGAAACACCGGGCAAAGCCTGGAGCGTGGCAGAACTGTCGGCGCTGGCCCATATGTCTCGGGCCAGCTTCGCCGAGCACTTCAAACGCGTGGTCGGGCAGACACCCGTGGATTATCTGGTGAGCTGGCGCATCAGCTTGGCGCAGAAGCGTTTGCGCGAGGGCAAACCCATCGCCCTGATCGCCGAAGAAGTGGGCTACGAAAGTCCTTCGGCGCTGGCTCGGGCGTTTCGACGCAAGACAGGCGTCAGTCCGCGAGAGTGGAGGGGGTGAATTTTTGGTCCAGTGGAATAATGCGTTCGGCTACCGGATCAGCTTTCAGGGGCAATGACCGAATCAGGACCGGCCTCGGCAGCCAATTTCAATCGGTCCGCTTTACTGATGTATTTAGGCTTTTTTGGTGCCAGTTTGGCACTGGCTTTTTTGGCTTTTTCCTTGAACAACTGCTGTAGTTTTTTCTGGCGATTCATTTCTTCTACTCGGCATGTCAGTGCTTGAATGATGGCAGGGATTTTCGCACGAAGACTGGGTCGTGATGCATCAATAAAAGTTATCCTCCCGGGATTTTACAAAATCGAAGCAACAGGGGCGGCATTGCGCCGCCCCTGGTCAATCACCACACCCGCGTTTCACTTCAAGTCAAAGCGATCCAGGTTCATCACCTTGGTCCATGCGGCCACGAAGTCCTTCACCAGCTTCTCTTGCCCGCCAGCGCTTGCGTAGACCTCGGCCAACGCCCTCAACTGTGCGTTAGAGCCGAAGACCAGATCGACGCGAGTCGCCTTCCACTTCGGCTGGCCGGTTTTGCGGTCACGACCCTCGAACTCTTCATTGGCTTCCGACACCGGTTTCCATTCCACGCCCATGTCCAGCAGATTAGTGAAGAAGTCGTTGGTCAACGCCTCTGGCCGGCTCGTGAAGACGCCGTGGGAGGTTTTGCCGACGTTGGTGTTGAGCACCCGCAAGCCGCCAATGAGCGCGGTCATTTCAGGTGCGGAGAGGGTCAAAAGCTGCGCTTTGTCGATCAGCAGTGACTCGGCAGGAACGCTGTATCGGCCCTTGAGGTAGTTGCGGAAGCCATCGGCAATGGGTTCGAGGAACCCGAAAGATTCGACGTCCGTTTGTTCCTGAGAAGCGTCCATCCGCCCCGGTGTGAAGGGCACCGTGATGGTTTGCCCGGCGTTTTTTGCTGCCTGCTCGACGCCGGCGCACCCGGCCAGCACGATCAGGTCAGCCAACGAAATTTTCTTGCCGCCGGTGCTGAACTCGTTCTGGATGCTCTCGAGTTTTGCCAGCACATTCGCCAGTTGCTCAGGCTGGTTGGCCTGCCAGGACTTTTGCGGCTCCAGGCGTAGCCGCCCACCGTTGGCGCCGCCGCGTTTGTCGGAGCCCCGGAAAGAAGCAGCTGCCGCCCATGCGGTGGAGACCAGCTCAGAGACTGACAGGCCCGAGGCCAGCAGTTTGCTCTTGAGCGCCGCGACATCGCTGTCGTTGACCAAGGCATGGTCGACCGCTGGAATCGGGTCTTGCCAGAGCAACACTTCGCTGGGGTTTTCCGGGCCGAGGTAACGCGAAAGTGGCCCCATGTCGCGGTGGATCAGCTTGTACCAGGCGCGGGCGAAAGCGTCGGCCAACTGGTCGGGATTTTCCAGGAAACGCCGGGAAATCGGTTCGTAAATCGGGTCGAAGCGCAGGGCCAGGTCAGTGGTGAGCATGGTGGGGTTGCGGCGTTTCGACGGGTCATGCGCATCCGGGATGATGCCGGCGCCGGCGCCGTTTTTTGGCGTCCACTGGTGGGCGCCCGCCGGGCTCTTCGTCAATTCCCACTCGAAGCCGAACACGTTCTCCAGGAAGTTATTGCTCCATTGGGTGGGCGTTGTGGTCCAGGTCACCTCCAGACCGCTGGTGATGGTGTCCGGTCCTTTGCCGGTGCCGAAGCTGTTTTTCCAGCCAAGACCCTGTAATTCCAGGCCGGCCGCCTCGGGCTCGGCCCCCACATTGTCGGCAGGCCCGGCGCCGTGGGTCTTGCCGAAGGCGTGACCGCCGGCAATCAGCGCCACGGTTTCCTCGTCGTTCATCGCCATGCGGCCGAAGGTTTCGCGGATGTCCTTCCCGGCAGCGACCGGGTCGGGGGTGCCTTCCGGGCCTTCCGGGTTCACATAAATCAGACCCATTTGCACGGCGGCGAGAGGGTTTTCCAGGTTGCGACCGTCTTCGGTGCGGCTGTCTTCATTCCTCCCGGGTTCAGCAACCAGTGGAACATCGCCAGGGGCTTGAGCGGGTCCGTTGTCATCTTTGCCGTAGCGTGAATCTCCGGCCAGCCATTTTTTTTCAGAGCCCCAATACACGTCTTCATCCGGTTCCCAGACGTCCGGGCGACCCCCGGAGAAACCAAAGGTCTTGAAGCCCATGGACTCCAGCGCGACGTTACCGGTGAGCACAATCAGGTCAGCCCAGGAAATGTTGTCGCCGTACTTTTGTTTGATTGGCCAGAGCAGCCGGCGCGCCTTGTCGAGGCTGACGTTGTCCGGCCAACTGTTGAGTGGTGCAAAGCGTTGTTGGCCGGTACCGGCGCCGCCGCGTCCGTCACCGGTGCGATACGTACCAGCGGCGTGCCAGGCCATGCGAACGAAGAGCGGTCCATAGTGGCCAAAGTCCGCTGGCCACCAGTCTTGCGACTGCGTCATCAGCGCGTTCAGGTCTCTTTTGACGGCGGCAAAGTCCAGCTTCTTGAACGCCTCTGCATAGTTGAAGCCTGCTTCCATGGGGTCGGAGAGGGACGAATGCTGGTGCAGGATTCTCAAGTTCAGTTGATTCGGCCACCAGTCGCGGTTCGTTGTGCCACCGCCGGCGGCGTGATTGAAGGGACATTTCGATTCGTTTGCCATGTGTGAGCTACCTTTGGTCGAGTTCATTCAGCCACCCGGCCCGGATTCGGGCACGGGAAGAGCGAGCGAAATCAATGACTCAGGCTGCTGGACCATTCTTTCGATCAGTTGATCGTGGTGGTCACGTGGGCATTGCTGACAGAGGCAAGCAAGTTGCCAATACGACGACCCACCTTATGCCTGGTCAGTTTTCTGACTCATTCTTATCTTCACATCAGGTCTGTGCCGGCCAGACTACGCCGACGCTAGATAAGGCTAGACCGCTATCGGGTAGTCAGCTAATAGCCGGAGTATTTGTTGTTGATAGGCACAGTCTCTTAGCACAGCTCCAGGGCGTACAACGGTTTTGTAGCCCAGCATGAGCAATGTGCCACAATGGTATTTCGGCACAGCATCATGATCAGGCGGCTCAAATGGATGGCCTTGGATTTCGGCGTGAGCAGGAAAGCTTTATCGCGCAGCAGGTACGCACTGATCGATTGCATCAGTTGTTTCGCCAATCAGTGACCGCGGTTTTCGGCGCCTTCCTGGCCTTGGCCATGCTGTGCTGGTTGTGCTGGGATCGTATTGATCACACCGTCGTGGCTTGGTGGGTCGCCTTGTTGACGGGGTCGACGTCGTTGCGCATTTTGATGTTTATCGCCTATTTCCGCAGTCCGGAAGGGGATCGCACACCGGTGCGCTGGGAACGTTTGTTTTGGGCCACCCTGGTCTTATCCGCCAGTATCTGGGGCGGTGGCGCGTTAGCCGTCATGCCGGCAAACGACGTTTTGGCTCAGGCGCTGGTCATGCTCTTCACCGTCGGGATGTCGGTCAGCGCAGTGTCCTGTTATTCGGCCTATCGCTACATGACAGTCGTGTCCATTGTTCTGGTTTTGTTCCCCAGCGCCATTTGGCTGTTGTTCCAGCCGACAGTTTTGCAATTTGGCATCGGCGCGGCGGTTCTGGTGTTCGCGTCATTTGTCTTCAGCGCGACACGCAAACTCTCCGATGCCTTGGAAACGGCCTTTCGTTTAACCCGTGAAATGGAAATGGCCCACAGTATTTCCACCCGTGCCGCCCAAACCGATGAACTCACCGGCCTGAAGAATCGCCGGGCGTTCTTCGAGCATGCCCAGCGCTTGTACAACCATTGCCAAAACTATCAGTTGCCGCTGTGTGCCGTGATGTTGGACATGGACCACTTCAAACACATCAACGATACCTACGGACATCAGGTCGGCGATCAGGTGCTGCGTCAAATGGGCGTGGTTATCTGCAAGTTCTTTCGCGAATCGGACGTTCACGGCCGACTGGGGGGAGAGGAGTTCGCTGTTTTGCTCCCGGAGACATCTCTTGAAGTGGCACAGAACCTCGCCGAAGAACTCATCCAGTCGATTTCGGGGCTGATGACCGGGCCTGTTCATTGCATAACAGCCAGCATCGGTGTGGCGTCAATGGAGACCAGCGACAAGGACCTGCACAGTTTGATGAGCAACGCCGACAAGGCGCTGTATCGAGCCAAGGCGCGTGGCCGCAATCAAGTCGCGGTGGCCGAGTAAGGCGTCCAGAAAGGCTGATCTTGTGACTTAATTCGCTCGTACAGGCTCACCGCGCGCCAAAGTCCGGTCGACCAGGCGGATGCTGTCGCGTCCGCCACGCTTGGATTCATAGAGCGCCGCATCGCCTTGCTCGATCAGTGCCGCCAGACTGGCTGGCGGATAGTCGAACAGGTTGGCGCCGATACTCAGGGTCACCGCTTCCGGCGTGGCAAATGCCTGCGCTGCCTCGTTGTGAAACCGCTCACGTAGCGCGCTGCCGAGCTCCACGATGCGCTCCCTCGATGCGTTGCTCAGAAGAATGACGAACTCGTCACCGCCCAGCCGGGCAGCCAGCGCGCCCTCGGGCAGTGTCGAACGAATCATCTCGCTCAGTGTGACCAGTAGCCGGTCGCCCGCCATGTGACCGTACAGATCGTTGACCAGTTTGAAGTTGTCGATATCGATCAGCAGCAGGGCACCCGGTCGAGTGCTGGAGACTTCAGTCAGCAGGCGTGGTGCGCGCACTTCGAGGGCGCGGCGGTTGTACAGGGTGGTCAACGGATCACGGGCGGCCAGCCGGGCCATCCGCTTTTCTCGACGATAGCGCTCGGTGCCGGTCATCGACAGCGCGATCAACATGATCGCCATCGCGCCCTCGACCAGGGAAATCTGAATGATTTCGCCACGCAAGGCTGCAAGATCGATCAGGGTGCCCGGAATGATCGCCGTCAACGCCTTGATGAAATAGAACAGCCCGTGGACCAGCAATACATAACGCAGCTGCACCGCGCCTACACTCAACGACCTGCCGTGGGGACGAAGAAGGAAGCTGGCTCTAAGCGTCACCAGAGCCACCAGCAGCGAATTGGCCAGCAACATGATCTTCGACCACGACGGTTCGTCTGGTAGTAACAGCAGCGCTGACCATACGACGAAAATCAGGTACCAGGCACGAGACAGGCGCACCTGCGTGAAGCGCGCGACGCCCAGCAGGAAAAACCAGTGGGCCAACACCAACAAGCCGTTGGCGAACCAGATGCCAACCAGAAATAGGCCGCTCATGCGCAGCAGGGCGAGTGTCGAACCCACGGTGATCGTTGCGAAACCTGTGCTCCAGAACAGCAGCGAGGTTTCACGAATGCTGGCCCACTCGATCGCCAGGTACAGCGCAGCGGCCGCTGCGAGGGCGATCGAGATTGTCAACATCGTCGGTGGGTCGAGCGCCATAGCCGTACTGCCTGCCTGATCTTGGGTAAAAAAAGGCGCGATTGTAAGCGGTTGCGCCGATTTTCGCAGGGGCTCGCTGCGCACATTCAGATGAGCAGCGGCTTGGAATAAATCAACTTATCGGCCATGAGCGGCGTCCGCCAGTTGCCCGGTGTCGACGCGAACGAAAATTGAGTCTCCAACGGCGGTGAGCACGTCCCCGGCAAACACCTCACAGATCACCCGACATTTGCGTCCCACTTCACCTTCGACTTTCGCGCGCAGGGTCAGGGGAATACCCATGGGTGTCGGTTTTATGAACTTGATGCCGAGGTTGCCCGTGACGCAATTGATACGGGGGAGGCTGCTGGCTTCGCGCTGTTCATTGCGGTAGTGGTAGGCCATCGCCGTCCAGTTTGAATGGCAGTCCACCAGCATCGCGATCAGTCCGCCATAAACCAGGTCTGGCCAGCCACAATACTTGGCCTCTGGCACGTGCTCGGCCATGACATGCACGCCGTCTTCATGCCAATAGCTCTTGATGTGCAGCCCGTGAGGATTACTGCTGCCGCAGCCGTAGCAAACGCCGTCGGGAGCGGCGGTATCTTGCAGCGACGTATCGATAGTGGACATACCTTGAACATCCTTAAAAATAATCCTGACCTGGTTGATCTTAACCTTCCTGCATAAAGGTCACGCAACTCGCTCAATCGTATCCGGACTGCGCTTTTTCCCACCTCTATTCCAGAGCAAGACGAGGATTCGAACGCCTTTGTTCCAGGCATAACCCACTGCAATACCACCGACGACGGCAATAACTACCGCGAGCACTGGCTGATCGTAGAGGTGGCGGGTCAGGGAATGGAACTGAAAATGCGTCAGGTAAATGTACAGCGTTGAGGAAGCGATCAAGGCGAGCCCTTTGGCAATGAGGCCCGGCACGGGGATGGAGCGGATCCAGATCAGCGCGAGCACGGCGGGCAAGGCGATATCAACATAAAAAACCATCTCCAGGCCTTGTGAGGCAAGTCCGGAGAGTGCCAGGTAGTCCTGGAAGGCAATGATCATCAGGGTCACCGCACTGGCGATCAATTTCTGCCTGGTTGAATGGGCAAAGTGAATCGCCATGCCGAGCACCATGGTTGCAAGATAGTGCTGTGGCACCCTGTTAAACAGCGCAATCGCATCAAACACATACGTGGCAATCATGAAATCCGCGACCGTCAATAAGCATGCTGCAACAACAAGGTTACGGAACGGGTTCGCCATTATGATGTTTCGAACGCGCTGAAATGAGAGCGCGAAGCCAATGATGAGGATCATTTGCAGCAGAACTTCAATGTACCAATAGGCAAAGTCACCGGTAATGCTCGAGGGAAACCAGTTTGAAACCAACAGCAATGGTTGCCAGTGAAACCTGTGGAATACAACTTGAAGCAAAACAGTGTAAAGAATGGTGGGCGCGGCAATGCTAATGACGGACTTGAGAAGCATCCGCGCGTTGCCACGTTCGTTTATGGCTTTAAGTTGGAATCTTGCCAGGCTGATGCCGGACACCATAAACAAAACCGTTGTCTCGCCTGCAATGGGCCAGATCGGAAAAAAATTAAAATGCCCGATAACGATGAGCATGATGGAGATGACGCGCAACAGGACGGGGAGCTCCATTTCCCGAACCGAGAACTTTGAAGTCTTCGCAGTGTTGGGCAGCTCGCAAAGTTCGCGTATGGGCGTTGTTTCCCATTGTTCCGGCAAGTGTCCGATCAGCTCTTCCAGAACCATCGAAGCCTGAACGAACGAGAGCGAATCCCCGCCCAGTTCGACGAACGATAAATTGGCATCGATATGCGTGACTTCGAGTATTTCAGACCACGCGGCCGTCAGTTTTAACGCGA
Source organism: Pseudomonas sp. MYb327 (assembly GCF_040438925.1). Taxonomy (NCBI): domain Bacteria; kingdom Pseudomonadati; phylum Pseudomonadota; class Gammaproteobacteria; order Pseudomonadales; family Pseudomonadaceae; genus Pseudomonas; species Pseudomonas sp. MYb327. Next base: position 2,821,371 of record NZ_CP159258.1, on the reverse strand, counting down.
GGGGTGATAGATCCTGGCCTGCATTGGCAAGCGCTGTATCCGGGTTGCCAACCATCGGAGGCAATGCGCGTTTATCAATTTTTCCATTCGGTGTCAGTGGAATGGCATCCAGAAACACGAACAACGCCGGCACCATGTATTCCGGAAGTTCATTGCCGACATGTTCACGCAATTCAGCGGCCGAGACTGGCGTTGTCGGCACGCAATAAGCCACCAGTCTTGTCATCGTATTGTCCTTGGCGGCCAGGACAACGCATTGTTTGATCCGGGAATGCCGTGATATCGCTCCTTCGATTTCGCTGAGCTCGATTCGATGACCGCGAATCTTGACCTGACTGTCGCCCCGACCCAGAAAACTGACGCTGCCATCCGCAAGGTAAGTGCCCAGATCGCCGGTTCTATAACAAATGTCGTTCTCGACATGGGTAAAGGGGTTTACGACAAATTTTTCCCGGGTCAGCGCCGGGTCACTCCAGTACCCCCGTGATAAATAGGGACTGCGTATCAGGATTTCACCGATTTGCCCTTCGCGAACCAACTGATTGGAGTCATCCACGATCAGCAGTTGCGCACTTTCAATCCCTTTGCCCAAGGGGATCCTGGTGTTATCGGCTTCAGGGTCGACCTGGTGATATGCCATGGCCTGCGGCGTTTCCGTCGTCCCGTAAAAATTCACGCTAATGGAGTTGGGCGCAACAGTGCGTATTTGTTGGTAAAGCGTGCTGCTTAACGCATCGCCGCCCCAGAAGAGATACCGCAGTTCGTTGAGTTTCAGTTTGTTGAGTTTTGTACCGATTTCAATGAGTTTCCCAAGTGGCGGAGTCAGGTGAATGATGGATATTCGATTGTGATGTATCCATGCCGCCAGCGCAGGCGGGTCTATGACGGTTGATTGCGCAGGAATAACCACTTTCGCGCCAATGGACAGAGGCGTGAAGACGTCTCGATAGACCGGGTCATGGCCCAGTCCGGATAGCAATGAAAAACAGTCATCTTTTGAGAGTGAGTGGCGCTGTGTATGCCACTCAATGAAATGCACCAAAGGCGCATGGGAGGTAACAATGCCCTTGGGTTCGCCGGTACTGCCCGAAGTGAAGGTGATATAGGCCGCTTTGCCAGGGTCGACTTCCGGCAAGTTATTTTGATCGGAGTTGAACTGTTGCAGTGCTTCGACGGGTAGTTCCGGGATTCTAACGACCTGCGCACTGGAGTTCTCTGTTGCTTGCAGTTCGAATTCGGCCTCCCCGCAAAGCAAAACAAAAGCAGGCTCAAGCAAATGGATGATTTGCCCGATGCGCGCTGGTGGATAGGCCATGTCGGCCACGGTAAAGGTCAATCCGGCACGCGACGCGCCGAGCATGGCGTAGACCAGCCCCGCACATCGATTCGAAACAATGACAATCCGGTCTGATTCGCTAGCGCCCTTTGCAATCAACCAGGCCGCAATGCCGTGGCTGATCTCTTCCAGCTGTCGATAGCTGCAGGTCGTGTCTTGGGAGATGACAGCAATGGCATCAGGCGATTGTCTCGCCTGCTGTAAGAAGGCCATGAATATCGGACGTTCGGCACAATATTCCAGATCAAGTGCCGGGTTGGGGCGGACATCCTGCATCTGCATCCGTACTCCGCATAGGCTCTGAGTGGTTAATGCCATGAATCGAAAACCTGATTGGAACAACACCCTTTTCATGGCGGATGAGGAACAAAATGCAGCGCCGTTTCGCGCAACGTTCTGGCGAAAAATTTATGCTATCGAAACGCTCGCTAAACCATTCCGGCTGCTTGAACGTTAGTGCACAGGAGACGCTGGCGCCAGCTCGCATTCACGCCTTCACCCAGCGTTGACGGCTCCAGCTGCTCAGCGAGTCGACGGCGAACACCAGCAGCAACATGGCCAGGATGACCGTGCTGGCTTGAGCTTCCTGGAACAGGCTGAGGCTGACATACAGCATCTGGCCCAACCCTCCGGCGCCGACGAAGCCCAGCACACTGGCCATGCGTATGTTGTTTTCCCAGCGGTACAGGATGTAGGCCAGCAGCTGCGGCAGCAGATTGGGCAAGGTGCCATAGCAGAAGGCCCATACGGTGTTGCCGCCTTGCAGACGGATGGCTTCGGCGGGTTCCGGCGGGGTGTTTTCCAGCGCTTCGGCGAACAGGCGGCCAAGCACGCCAGTGGTGTGCAGGGCCAGGGCCAAGGTGCCGGCATTGGGGCCGAGCCCGGCGGCAAGGACCATCAGCGCGGCCCATACCAATTCCGGCACCGCGCGCAGGGCATTGAGCACAAGGCGCGATGCGCTGCGCAATGGCCAGCCGAATCGCCCGGCGGCAGGCAATGCCAATAGCAGGCCGAACACCGCAGCGAGCAACGTACCCAGGGCCGACATGGCGATGGTTTCCAGGGCGCCGTGAGCGATGGCTTGCAAATGACCCGCGCTCAGATCCGGGCTGAGAAAACGCTGCGCATAGGCGCCCATCTGCTTGAGGTTGCCGCTGCCGCCCAGCTCGCCGAGGTCGACGCCCAAGTAGATGAACGAGACGACCACCGCCGCAACAATGCACAGCAGCAGTGCCAGGTTGATCAGGCGATTCATGTCAGCCTCCAGCGCAGCAGGCTGCTGAGTTGGTCGGCGAACAGCACCAGCACCAGGAAGGTCAGCAACAGGCTGGCGACTTCACCCCCGGCGAACATGCGCAGCGACAGGTCCATTTGCTGGCCCAACCCGCCAGCACCGACAAAGCCCATCACCACTGAAGCGCGAATCGCGCATTCCCAGCGGTACACCGTGTAAGACAGCAACTCGGCCGCGACATTGGGCAGAATCCCGTAGCAAAACGCCGCGAACCGGCCGCTGCCCGATTGCAGCAGCGCGTGTGCCGGACGCTGGTCGACCGATTCGAAAATTTCCGCGTAGACCTTGCCCAACATGCCGCTGTAGGTAATGGCAATGGCCAGAACCCCGGCGGTCGGGCCGAGGCCGACGGCGCGCACGAACAGCAAGGCCCAGACGATTTCCGGGACGCTGCGCAGGAAGATCAACAACCCGCGCACAGGCCAGCGCAGCAGTTGCCCCATAAAACCCGGATGACCGGCACGGGAAGCCGCTGACAGTGACAGCGCCCGACTGGCCAACAGACTGGCGGGAACGGCCAGCAGCAACGCCAGGGCCATGCCGGCCGTGGCGATGGCCAGGGTCTGCAAGGTGGCTTGCCACAACAGCTGAAGAAACTCCTCGTCATGGGCCGGTGGCCAGAACGCCGATACGAATCGGCCCATTTCGCTCTGACTGTCGCTCGCCACCAATACGCGCAGGTCCAGCTCGCTGTAGTGGATGCCAGGCCATAGCAAGAACAGGGCCAGCAGCGTAAGGAGCAGGCGGGGGCGAGCGTCCGGATCTCGGGTATCGCGCGTCAGCATCGGGGGATCTGCACGCTCAAGGGCGCGGTAGCGACCGGCGGGGATTGCAGTTGCTCGTTGGCGTAGAGCCTGTCGAGCAACTCACGGTCGACTTCACCGGCCGGAAGGTCGAACAGGATCTGTCCGTCACGCAAACCGATGATGCGTGAAAAGTGCGCCAGTGCCAGCTCCACCGCATGCAGGCTGGCGACCAGGGTGACGTTGTGCTGGCGGGCATGCCGGCAGAGTACGGACAGGGTGTGCTCGGCCAGTACCGGGTCCATGGCCGATACAGGCTCATCGGCCAGTAATACTTCAGGGGCTTGATACAGCACTCGGGCAATCCCCACCCGCTGAAGCTGACCGCCGGACAGCTGCTGGCACTGTGCGAACAGTTTGTCGCCCAGGTCCAGCCGGGCCAGCGCCGCGCGGGCGCCGGGAATATCCAGCGGATGCAGCAGGTTCAGCAGGCTTTTGCCCAAGCCCCATTGGCCGATTTTTCCAGCCAGCACCGCAGTCACGACGCGCTGGCGTGGCGGCAGCGGTGGCGCCTGATGGACTAATCCGATACGCGCCCGTAAACGCTGACGTTGCCGGGCAGAGAGCTGCCAGGCCTGCTCGCCGAGCACGTGTAATTCGCCGCCGCTCGGTCGCAGGGCGGTAGCGAGCAGGTTGAGCAGGCTCGATTTGCCCGCGCCGGACGGGCCAATGATGGCGACTTGTTCGCTGGCGCCAATGTGCAGGTCCACACCACGCAACGCCAGGACGCCGTTGGCGTGGGTGAGGTTGACCCCGGTCAAACACAACGTCATTTGAGCAGGTCGGCGGCGCGAGCGGCTTCCTCGATGCCCTTGTAGTTCTCGGGATTGGTTTCGATGAAGCGGCTGGCGGCCTGCAAGTCGAGAATTTGCTTGTCCGCCGGTTTCGCCGGATCGAGTGCCAAAAAGGCGTCCTTAATCTTGGCTGCCAGCGCCGGGTCGAGGGTCCCACGCACTGTCCAGTTGTAGTCGAAGTAGGCCGGGGTGGTGGCAAAAACCCTGACCTTGCTGGTGTCGACCTTGCCCGCGGCGACCAGTTTTTCCCACACACTGGCGTTCAGTACACCGGCGTCGACCTTGCCAGCCTGGACCCAGGCGACGGTGGCGTCATGGGCGCCTGAGTAACCGATGCGGCTGAAGTAGGTTTCCGGCTTGATGCCATCCTTGAGCATGAAGTAACGCGGCATGAGACTGCCCGACGTCGAGGACACCGAACCAAAGGCAAAGCTCTTGCCCTTGAGATCGGCCAGGGATTTGACGGCCGGGTCGGCGGTGATGAATTTGCTGGTGAACTGGGCATCCTGTTCACGCTGGACCAGCGGAATCGCATTGCCGGTTTTCAAGCGTGCCTGCACGAAGGTGAAGCCGCCGAGCCAGGCCATGTCGATGCGGTCGGTAGCCAATGCCTCGACCACCGCCGGATAGTCGCTCACGGGTACGAACTCGACTTTCATGCCCAGTTTCTGCTCCAGATAAGCGCCCAATGGCTTGAACTTGCGCAGCAGTTCGGTGGGGGCTTCATCGGGAATGGCGCTGACTTTCAGGGTGTCGGCGGCGTGGGTCAGCAACGTGCAGACAGACAGGGTCAAGCCGACGGCCAAAGCAAAGGTACGTTTGAGCATGGAGCGTCTCCGGTTCATTTAACGCAAGAATGCCGATGCGCCGGGTGCACGCGGGTGGCGGCAGGGCGCCTTCTGAGGGTAGACGAAACGGAGCGACTGGATGAGTTACAACACAATGGAGTTTGGCGTTGGCGTGACACTGAACAGGTGGTGAGGGAGCTTGCGCCCGTTTGGGCGCGAAGCGGCCACAAAAAAGGGCCGTGTCACATGGGTGTCATCGACTGCGTGGCAACATCTTCGCAAACCGTCTTGCGCGACCTGTGGAGCGCCCTCCGCGGGCAGATGAATTTGCCAGGAATCCCCATCATGAAAGGCGACGCCTCTCTCTTCGCGGCCATTGACCTGGGCTCCAATGCGTTTCGCATGATGATTGGCCAGTCGGTCAAGCGAAACCAGCGGATGATGATCCAGGAAGTGAAAACCCTGCGTGAGCCCGTGCGGTTGTCGGAGGGCTTTCAGGGTGGGGCACTGGACGAATTGGCGCTGGATCGAGGCTGGCAAGCGCTGGCGCGATTCGGCAAGAAACTGCGCGGCTTCGAGGCCGGTCGAGTGCGCGCGGTAGCGACCAGTGCCGTCCGCGAAGCCGACAATGCGCAACTGTTTCTCGCCAGCGCGGAGCGGCACCTGGGTTTTCGCATTGATGTCATCTCCGGGCACGAAGAAGCGCAACTGGTCTACGCCGGCGTTGCCCATACGATACGAGATGCCGAGAGCATGCGACTGGTCGTGGATATTGGCGGCGGATCCACCGAGCTGATTCTGGGCAGGGGCGCTCAGCCCCTCGTCACCGAGAGTATTGCCATCGGCAGCGGTACGTTTGGTTCGCAGTATTTTGCGGGCGGGCGAATCACCGCTCAGGCGCTGCTCGAAGCCGAGCGTGTTGCCACATTACAGTTCGAAAAGGTTGCACGCCGATATCGGGCGCTCGGGTGGCAGCAAGTCATAGGTTCGTCAGGTACTGCCCGGATGCTGGCGAAAGTGCTCAAAGCAAACGGGCTAAATGACTACGGCCAAAACGGTATCACCTACAGCGGTCTGTTGCGCCTGTCGTTGCGCCTGCTTGAAGTCGGGCATGTCAAACAACTCAAGTTGGCGGGCCTGCAAACCCATCGCATGAGTATCTTGCCCGGCGGCCTGGTGGTGATGTTGGCTGCGTTCAAGGTGTTCGGCGTCCTGCACATGACGCCTTCCGAGCCGGGGTTAAGGCTGGGTGTGCTTCATGGGCTGATGTCGGGGAATGCCGCCGCCCACTGAAAAGCAGGCGACGGCTTCGTCTTGAGGGGACCTCTGTAGGAGCCGGCTTGCTGGCGATGGCGGCGGGTCAGGCGCAACTATGTCGACTGAACGACCGCTATCGCCGGCAAGCCGGCTCCTACAGGTGAACGCGTACACCCATCACCGAAGCAATGGGTGGGCACTCAAATCAAGTTCGCTTATCCAACGCCGCTTCAGCCGCCGCAATCTCAGCCTGCCGCCTGGCAATCACATCGCCCACCGGCGGCCCCTGGAACCTTCTCGCCTCAAACCCGAACCAGACAACCGCCGTCAACACCAGAAACCCGATGGTGATGTACAACGCCCAATCATTCGGCGGCTGAATCCCGATGATGAAAATGATCACCATCGACAGCACCGACAGAATGGCAAACACCGAGTACCAGAAACGCCCCATGTTCCACGGCCCCATGGTCGGCCACTTCGCCGTGCCGAAAGTAAACAGGCCCAGCACGATAGGAATCACGAAGGAGAAAAACAGGAAGATCACCGTGCAAGACACCACGATGGTGTAGACCGGCGTCTCACCGACCGAGATCACCGACGAGCCCCAGTCGAACAACACCGCCAGGGTCGCACCGGTCCAGATCGCCGCCACCGGGCTGCGAAAGGTCGGTGACACCGAGGACAGCGCCTTCGAGAAAGGCAGACCACCGTCACGGGAGAAGGCGAAGATCATGCGTGAAACCGAGGTCACCGTGGCCAATCCGCAGAGCACTTGCGAGATGAATATCGCCACGTACAACGCGAGCTTCAGTGTCGGGTTGACCTGTGTGTCCATGGCCCAGAAAAACACACTCCAGCCTTTGCTGGCGGCCTCATCCATGTTCGGCAGCATCAACACGAAGGCGCTGAGCATCACCCAGCCGAACAGTAACGACCAGACCACCGACATCACCATGCCCCGTGGCACCGATAGCGCCGCATTGCGGGTTTCCTCGGAGGTGTGCGCGGAGGCGTCGTAGCCTGTGATGGTGTAGATCGGCAACAGCAGGCCGAGCATGAAAATCCAACCGTTGGACACTTGTGGCCAGACGCTGCCGCCAGCCTCGCCGGAATAGTTGCCGAAGGTCACCAGCCGGGCGAATTCGTAACTGGGAGCCGAGATCAGGCAGACAATGGTCAACGCCAATGCAGTGGCGAAAATCAGGTAGCCGGAGAAGTCCGTGAGCTTGGCGGTCAGGCCGATGCCCAAGTGGTTACACAACGCCTGGATACCGGTGAGGATCGCCAGGAAAATCACCCGCGTAGTGGTCGTGTCCTCCATGCCCAGCGCCGGTCCGAAGGCACCGAAAAAGAAGTAATAGGTGCCGACGTTGATCGCGCCGAGCACCGTGACCAGACCCAGCAGGTTAAACCACGCCGTCAGCCACCCGGTAAAGCGATTACCCAGTATCGAGCCCCAGTGATACAGGCCGCCAGCGGTGGGATAAGCCGAGGAAATCTGTGCCATGGCCAGGGCGAACACCCCGGAAATCAGGCAGCCGATCGGCCAGCCGATGCCGATGGCTGCGCCGCCCGCGCCCGAGGTGCCCTGGGCCAGTGAGTTGATGCCGCCGGAGAGGATGCAGATGATCGAAAAGGAAATCGCAAAGTTGGAGAAAACGCCCATTCGTCGCGAGAGCTGCTGGGCATAGCCCATGCTGTGCAGCACCTTGACGTCTTCGTCGTGCGCGTCGGTGCCGGGCTGGCTTGCTGGGTTCATTTTTGGTGTGCCCCTTAGGTTTTGGTACGCATCCATCCGGGGTACCGGATGGGGTGGCCTTCAACCCCTTGTCGTACTGCTCCTGTTTCCACGCGATAAAACCTGCCCATTCGACCCTGGACAGTCGACTGCTCTAGAGACGGCCGTGAAACGCCGCATCGAAAATTTCTGCCGCACCGGCCCGGGTGATCGGCAGCGGATTGCCGCCAGCCGAGGGGTCGACAACGGCCATGTCCGCAATCAGGTCGGCCTGTTTGTCATCCACACCCAGCTCAAACAGCGTGTGCGGTACGGCGATGTCCTTGCGCAATTTCAGGATGAAAGCCAGGAAGCTGTCGAAACCGGGGGAGGGCAGACGCAAATAAGCCGCCAGGCGTGTGATGCGTTCTTCGATGGCCGCTCGATTGAACTTCAACACATACGGCATCAGCGTGGCATTGGTCATGCCGTGATGGGTGTCGTACAGCGCACCGATGGGATGGGCGAGGGCGTGCATGCCACCGAGTCCTTTTTGAAAAGCTGTTGCGCCCATCGCCGCCGCCGCGAGCATTTGTCCGCGCGCGTCGAGGTCGGAAGGGGTATGCACGGCCCGCACCAGCGCTTGGGTCACCAGGCGCATGCCTTCCACCGCAATGCCATCGGCCAAGGGGTGAAAGCCGGGAGCGCAGTAGGCTTCCAGGCAGTGCGACAACGCATCCATGCCCGTGCCAGCCGTGATTTTCGGCGGCATGCCGACGGTCAGTACCGGGTCGCTGATGACCACGCGCGGCATCATTTTCGGGTGGAAGATGATGCGTTTGGTGTGGGTCGCTTCATCGATGATCACCGCCGCGCGGCCGACTTCAGAACCCGTACCTGCCGTGGTCGGCACCGCGATGACCGGGGCGATGCGGGTTTCATCGGCGCGGGTCCAGTAGTCGCCGATGTCTTCGAAATCCCAGACCGGGCGGGTCTGGCCACTCATGAACGCAATGAGTTTGCCCATGTCCAGGCCACTGCCACCGCCAAAGGCGATCACTCCGTCATGGTTGCCGGCACGCCAGGCATCGAGCCCGCCGGCCAGGTTGGCTTCGACCGGGTTGGGCTTGAGGTCGCAGAACATTTCGGCACCGAGACCGTCGGCGCGCAGGGCATCCAGCGCTGCCGTGGTGATCGGCGCGCGCGCCAGGCCACTGTCGGTGACCAGCAGCGGTCGCTGGATACCCTGGCTGCGACAGACCTCGGCCAGTTCGGTGATGCGGCCGACACCGAAGCGAATGCTCGTGGGGTAATTCCAGTTTCCGGTCAGGCTCATGGCTCAGATCTCGTGGCGCAAATGGAAGGATTTGGCGCGGGTCAGGTGTTCGTAGCCAAGACGCGACAGGGTGACGCCGCGCCCGCTGTTTTTCACCCCGGTCCAGGCCAGGGCCGGGTCGAGGTAATCGCAGCGGTTCATGAACACGGTGCCGGTGTCGATCTCGTTGCCCAGGCGTTCGGCGGCGGCGAGGTCCTGGGTCCAGATCGAAGCGCTGAGCCCGAACTCGCTGTCGTTCATCAAGGCAATGGCTTCATCGTCGCCGGTCACCGACATGATGCCGACCACCGGACCAAAGCTTTCATCACGCATGACCGACATTTGATGGGTGACATCCACCAGCACCTGCGGCCCGAGGTAGGCGCTGCCCGGCACATCGGCGGGGAAGGCTTGCGGATCAATCAATGCCTTGGCGCCCTGGGCCAATGCTTCGGCAATCTGGGCACGCACGAACACCGCTGCGCCCGGTGTCACCAACGGGCCGAGCGTGGTGGATTCGTCCAGCGGATTTCCGAGCACGTATTGACGGGTCAAGTCGGCGAAACGCTCGATAAACGCCGGGTAGATTCTCTGATCGACATAGATCCGTTCCACGGCGCAGCAGCTTTGCCCGGAATTGAAAAAGCTGCCGTCCACCAGGTTTTCCACCGCATGGTCGAGGTTGGCATCGGCCCGCACGTAGGCCGGGTCTTTGCCGCCAAGCTCCAGGCCCATGCCGAGAAAGCGCCCGGTGGCAGCGCTTTCCATAGCCTTGCCGGCTTCCACGGAACCGGTGAAGTTCACCTGCTGCACGCGTCCGGAACTGATGATCGCGGCAGTCTGGTCATGGCCGAGCAGCAGATGATGGAACAGGCCCTCAGGCAGATTGGCGCGGCGCATGGCCTCGGCAAATCGTTCACCCACCAGCAGGGTTTGCGAAGCGTGTTTGAGGATGACGGCGTTGCCCGCCATCAGCGCCGGGATCACCGTGTTGACGGCTGTCAGATACGGGTAATTCCACGGTGCGACCACCAGCACCGTGCCCAGCGGCTCGCGTTTGATATGGCGCCGAAAACCCGCCACAGGCGCGGGCTCCACCGCTGCCAGCACTTCAGGCGCAATGGCGATCATATGTCGCGCACGCTCTTCGAAACCGCGCAATTCACCCGCGCCAAAGCGCACCGGTCGGCCCATTTGCCAAGCCAGTTCCGGGACGATTTCGTCCTTCATGGCCAGCATCGCGTCCACCGCGGCGCTGCAAAAAGCCGCGCGTTCGCTCAAAGGTCGGCGTTTCCATTGCGCCTGGGCAGCGGCGGCAGACGCCAACGCCTGCTCGATCTGCGCAGCATCGGCAAACGGACGCTCAGCGTAGACCCGGCCGTCGACCGGGGAGATCAGTTGAATCGTCGAAGTCATGATGGTCTCAGTAACGTTCAAAACCGCGCTGCAATTCCCAATCGGTAATCCGCCGGTCGTACTCCTTCTGTTCCCATTCGGCGGTGTGCACGTAGTGGTCGACCACTTCATCACCGAACGCCTCGCGCAACATGCTCGAGCCCTTGAGCGCCGCACTGGCTTCACGCAGCGTCTTGGAGACTTCCGGCAGTTTTTCGTCGACGTAGGCGTCGCCTTCGAAAGGAGGGTCGAGTGTGAGCTTCTCGTCGATCCCGGCCAGCCCGGCAGCGATCAACGCGGCGAAGGCCAGGTAAGGGTTGAGGTCGGCCCCACCGATGCGGCATTCGATGCGAATGGCTTTGCTGTCTTCGGCGCACAAGCGAAAGCCTGCGGTGCGATTGTCGCGGCTCCACACCGCGCGGGTCGGGGCGAAGGTGCCAGCCTGAAAGCGTTTATAGGAATTGATGTAGGGCGCCAGGAAACAGGTGATGTCGTTTGCATATTTGAGCTGTCCGGCGACCCAGGCGCGCATCAGTTTCGACATGCCGAACTCGGCCTTGGCGTCGAAGAACAGTGGCTTCTTGGCGTTCTTGTCCCACAGCGAATTATGGATATGGCTGCTGGAACCGGCGGCGTCGTAACGCCACTTGGCCATGAACGTGATCGCCTTGCCCTGCAGCTGCGCGATCTCCTTGCAGGCGTGCTTGATGATGACGTGGTGGTCGGCCATGGTCAGGGCATCGGCGTAGCGAATGTTGATCTCTTCCTGGCCCGGCCCCCATTCACCCTTGGAGTTCTCCACGGGAATGCCGGACGCTTGCAGATGCTTGCGAATCGCCCGCAGCACCGGCTCTTCGCGGGTGGTCTGGAGGATGTTGTAATCCTCGATGTAGTGCCCGGCGGTTTTCGGTTTGTAGTAGTTGCGCTTGTGGATCGATTCGTAGCTCTCGTCGAACAGATAGAACTCCAGTTCCGAGGCGAACATGCCGGTGTAGCCGCGTTCACGCAGCCGCTCGATCTGTTTTTTCAGGATGGCGCGCGGGCTGTGGGGCAAGTCTTGTCGATGGTGATGTTCGAGCACATCGCACAACACCAGCGCCGTGCATTCCAGCCAGGGCACCTTGCGCAGCGTGCTCATGTCGGGCTTGAGCACGAAGTCGCCGTAACCCTTGCTCCAACTGGCGGCGGCGTAACCGGGCACCGGCTCCATGTCGATGTCATCGGCCAGCAAGTAGTTGCAGCAGTGGGTTTCTTCATAGCCGCTGTCGATGAAAAACTCGACCTGGAATCGCTTGCCGACCAGTCGCCCCTGCATGTCGACCATGCACACCAGAACGGTGTCGATTTCGCCGGAGGCGGCAGCACGCTTGAGTTCATCGAAACTGAGAAGAGGCTTCGTCATCACGGCAAGTCCTGCGCAAATTGTGTGGGCCTGTCTGAAATAGCTGTTGCAGACGCTCTCCAGAAAAACCCAAAACCTGCAGATGCGAGCATCGTGAGCAATTAGCTGCACTAAGCTTAGCTGACTGTCGCTTTTCGCAAGTTTTGCTGATCGAAGCCTTTATCAATCGGGTAAAACACGGCCGCAAATGTGCTCAAGTGCGTTGCCCGGACCAGGTTCGCGAGGAGAAAAAAATGCCCAAGAAGAGAGCGCACAACACCTACCGAAACCTCAAGCAGCAATACCCGGACTATCTGGATGCGGTGGAAGCCCTGGGTACCGTTGTGCGTCATGCCGGTCCGCTGGACGAGCAAGTGGTCCAGTTGATTCAGCTCGGCGCCGCCGCGGCGATCCATTCCGAAGGCGCCGTGCACAGTCACACCCGACGCGCACTGGAAGCCGGCGCAACCCCGGAGCAGATCCGCCACACCCTGATCGCACTGACCAGCACGATCGGGTTCCCGACCGTGGTGGCGGCGATCAGTTGGGCGGAGGATGTGATGGGTGAGGAAGTGGCATAAACGCGGCGGACTCAAAAGATCGCAGCCTGCGGCAGCTCCTTGAATCACGCAGGATCTGCCGAAGGCCGCGATCTCTAAGGCTCTACCTACTCAGACGCATCAATCGAGCGTGACACTGAACCTGTGGCGAGGGAGCTTGCTCCCGTGGGACGGCGCAGCCGTTCCTTTTTTTGGGGTCGATTCGCGTCCCAGCGGGAGCAAGCTCCCTCGCCACAGGGTCGTTTTCGTCGACGAAAATGGTGTCGTAGCGGATGAGTTCCATCGCACAATGGCGCCTCGCGACACAGGCATTTTTACGGTTCAACGGCGTAACGGAGTGGGTCGGGCATTGATCGAAAGACGGCAATTCAGCGGAGGCATGAAGGGCAAAAACCTTCGCTATCTCAATGAGCATTCAGGCGACCTGCGAACGATTCGGGCGGGATTTTTGCTGCTCGAACATTTCTCGCTGCCGGCGTTTACCCAGGCGCTGGATACCATTGTCACGGCGAACCTGCTGCGACCGGGCTCGTTTTCTTCCCGAACGTTCGGTTTGAGCGAGGGCGAGGTGGTCAGCGATCTGGGACTGGTGATTCGGCCGGATACGCTTCTCGATTGTGCTGAAATCAAAGATCTGGATCTGCTGGTGATTTGCGGCGGCTACCGGACCGAACTCAAGGCAAGTGAAGGTTTTATCAGTCTTTTGAGGACCGCATCAGAAGTGGGTGTCAGCCTGGCCGGGTTGTGGAACGGCGCATGGTTCCTGGGCAAGGCAGGCTTGCTGGACGGTTACCGTTGCGCCATTCACCCCGAACACCGTCCGGCGCTGGCCGAGTTCTGCAAGGCGACACAGGTCAGCAGTGAGCCTTACATCATCGATCGAGACCGACTCACGGCTTCCAGTCCTTCCGGCGCGTTCCATATGGCGCTGGACTGGATCAAGGGGCTGCACGACAAAGCTCTGGTCGAGGGAATCGAGGACATCCTGGCGTTCGAGGAGTCGCGTTACCGGCGCATCAAGCCGACGGAAAATATCTGCGTGAGCGCGCCATTACGCGAGGTGGTGAAGTTGATGGACACCAACCTCGAAGAGCCGCTGGAGCTGGAACAACTGGCGGTTTATGCAGGCCGTTCGCGGCGTCAACTCGAGCGTTTGTTCAAGGAGCAATTGGGTACAACCCCGCAACGGTATTACATGGAATTGCGTATCACCGAGGCGCGTCGACTGCTCCAGCACACCGAACTGTCGCAGGTCGATGTGCTGGTGGCTTGCGGGTTTGTTTCACCTAGTCATTTCAGCAAGTGCTACAGCGCTTACTTCGGTTACAGGCCGTCGAAGGAAAAGCGCCTGGTCAAATAAAAGCTCACGGCACGTCACTGGATGGTTGGCGTGCGTGCGCCCATCGCGGCTACGCGACTGACCGCCAGCGGTGGGCTGAACGCCAGCCGCAAACGGTCGATGACTTGCTCGATCGACGGTCCATGGATAGACGGTGGCTCAGGGCTCTCACCAAATTCACGCCAGATGAACAGCGTCATTTCCGCGCCATCGGTCAGTGAATGGGCGTTGGCGCCTGCACCGAAGTTCATCAGCAGCCGGTACCGCTCATCCTTCCAGAACAGTTCCTCGACCCACGGGTACACCGGAATGAAGTGGAAGTGGATGGGGAATCCGGGGTCGTGGCCGAATCGACTGATGTAGAGCCACTTCGGCTGAAACTCCGTTTGCAGGATTTTCTGCACTTTGGCGAGCAGCACACCCATCTCGGCCAGCGCGCCGTCGGGGAGATCCGCCAGCGAACGGGTGTTGTATCGTGTCCCGAGCACCAGATAGCCAGGGAGCTTCGACGACATATGATGGTTGAGTATCCAGTGAGCGGTCTCATGGATAATGAATTGTCGTGCTATTTCCATGGGGGGTGTCCGTTGTCAGAACCTTGTACTGAAAACATCTGGATTTCACGGTCAAGCAGGGCCATCAAGTTTACCACTACTAATACTAGATCCAGATTTGGTTAGGGCGGCAGGCTTTTTGAGATCATGTCGCTGATACACATGCTGGTTTCGGGCCAAATGCCTTGAAACGCAAGCGGCCGAACATGATTTTGATCATGGTCCGGCAGCTGCGATTTGGCTTGCTTCTATTGATCAAGCGTCTTGGCGTCAGCTTTTGATGAATGCCAACAGGTCTGCGTTGATGACCTCGGGATTGGTGGTGCACAGGCCGTGCGGCATGCCTGGGTAGGTTTTCAATGTGCCTTTCTTGAGCAACTTGATCGACAGGTGGGCCGAATCGGCGATCGGCACGATCTGGTCGTCCTCGCCGTGCAGCACCAGGGTCGGCACGTCGATGTTCTTCAGGTCATCGGTGAAGTCGGTTTCCGAGAAGGCGCGAATGCAGTCGTACTGCGCCTTGGCCCCGCCGTTCATGCCTTGGCGCCACCAGTTATCGATGATCGCTTCAGACACTTTCGCGCCCGGGCGGTTGAAGCCATAGAACGGCCCGCTGGGAAAATCGCGATAAAACTGCGCGCGGTTGTCGGCCACGGCTTTGCGCAGGCCATCGAAAACGTCCTGGGGAATCCCGCCGGGGTTTTGCGCGGTGCGCAGCATGATCGGCGGCACCGCACCAATCAATACCGCTTTGGCGACGCGGCCACGGCCATGGCGAGCCACATAACGCGCGACTTCACCACCGCCGGTGGAGTGGCCGACGTGCACGGCATTCTTGATATCGAGGTGCGCCATCAGCTCCGCGACATCGGCGGCGTAGGTATCCATTTCGTTGCCGACAGCGGTCTGGGACGACCGGCCGTGACCGCGACGATCGTGGGCGATGACCCGGAAACCCTTGCTGAGGAAAAACAGCATTTGCGTATCCCAGTCGTCGCTGGAAAGCGGCCAGCCATGGTGGAACACAATCGGTTGGCCGCTGCCCCAATCCTTATAGAAGATCTGGGTGCCATCCTTGACGGTGATCGTGCCCGAACCGCTCGCATTGCCGTCGCTTTTGCCACTTGAAGGTGCAGCAGACGGCGCTTGCTGCGCGGCCAGTACAGGCGCGGCCACTGCCATGGCAGCGACTACTGCACCGGTGGTCATCAAGGCCCGACGGGTTGTTCCGCTCGTCTCATCAGTCATTTTTCAACACCCCTGTGTGTTCTGGATTTCGTTTGGAATTTATGGCCAAAACACTGCACTCACCAGTAGACATGGGTGTTTGCCATTAACCCTTTGGTATGAACGTTATTCGTCAATGCTGTGCCGATTTCGTCACTCCCTGCGCCCAAAGCCATCAAGCCACGCCGCCTCGAACAGGCCACCCTGAGCGGTCTGTTCAAGGAGATGACCATGATCCGATTGACCCTGATCGAGGCCCGCGAGTTGGCCGAATCGATCCTTTTGCACAACGGTTTCAACCTGGCCCACGCGCAAGCGGTGGCGGCGACGGTGATTGCCGGTGAGCGTGATGGCTGCGCCTCCCACGGCCTGTACCGGATTCTCGGTTGTGTGAATTCCCTGCGGGCCGGCAAGGTGTCGGCCGATGCCGAGCCACAGGTGATCGACCAGGCACCGTCGATCGTGAGGGTGGATGCCGGCGGTGGTTTTTCGCAATTGGCCTTTCAGGCGGGGCTGCCGTTGCTGGAGGAGAAAACCCGGGCCAACGGGATTGCGGCACTGGCGATCAATCGCTGCGTGCATTTCTCTGCGTTATGGGTGGAGATCGAGCAACTGACCGGTGCCGGACTGGTGGCGCTGGCGTGTAATCCGAGCCATGCCTGGGTGGCGCCGGCCGGTGGACGGTTGCCAGTGTTCGGTACCAATCCGATTGCCTTCGGCTGGCCGCGCGAAGGCCTGAATCCCTTCGTATTCGACTTCGCCACCAGCGCCATCGCCCGTGGCGACATCGAACTGCATCGACGCGCCGGCAAAGCGATCCCCGAAGGCTGGGGCATGGACGCGCAGGGCCAGCCAAGTACCGATGCCAACGTCGTGCTCGACAGCGGTGCGATGTTGACCTTCGGCGGGCACAAGGGCTCGGCACTGGCGGCGATGGTCGAGTTGATAGCCGGGCCGTTGATCGGTGACTTGACCAGCGCCGAGTCGCTGGCGTACGACGCCGGCAGCAAATCCTCGCCGTACCATGGCGAGCTGATTATTGCGCTGGATCCACGGCGCTTCTTGGGGGATGCCGCACCGGAGCATTTGGCCCGGGCCGAGGCGTTGTTTCAGGGGATCGAGGGGCAGGGTGCGCGGTTGCCGTCACAGCGGCGTTACACGGCTCGGGCGCAGAGTTTGGTGGAGGGGGTGCAGATTCCGCAGCCGTTGTACAACGACCTGAAGGCGTTGCTGGCTTGATCACATAGCCCGTAGGAGCTGGCTTGCCAGCGATGAGGCCGGCAGATTCAACATCGATGTTGACTGTCAGGCCGCCATCGCTGGCAAGCCAGCTCCTACAGGTATTCAACGACCTGAAGGCGTTGCTGGCTTGATCACATAACCCGTAGGAGCTGGCTTGCCAGCGATGAGGCCGGCAGATTCAACATCGATGTTGACTGTTAGGCCGCCATCGCTGGCAGATTCAACATCGATGTTGACTGTCAGGCCGCTATCGCTGGCAAGCCAGCTCCTACAGGTTTGTTGAGTGTTTTTAGATCGGGTTTCGCTCGCTGGTGCCGTCGATGAGGCGAGCGATACCCAGCGGGTTAGCGTTTTTCAGGGCGTCGGGCAGAAGCGTATCCGGACAGTTCTGATAACACACCGGGCGCAGGAAGCGCTCGATGGCCAAGGTGCCAACCGAAGTGCCACGAGCATCGGATGTCGCCGGATAAGGCCCGCCGTGCACCATCGCATCGCAAACTTCGACGCCGGTGGGGTAACCGTTGAACAGCACTCGGCCGACTTTTTGTTCAAGCAGTACCAGCAAATCTGCGTGCTCTTGCAGGTCCTGTGCTTCGCCGATCAGGGTGGCGGTGAGCTGACCGTGCAGGCTGTTCAGTGCCTGTTGCAGTTCAGTCGTATCGGCGACTTCGACGATGATTGTGGTCGGCCCGAACACTTCTTCCTGAAGCAGCGGATCACCCCTGAGCAGCAGACTCACGTCGGCCTTGAACAGTTGCGGCCGCGCCTGATTGCCGTGCTGTTCATGACCCGCCAAATGGGTAATTCCCGGATGGCTGATCAAGGCGTGCACGCCTTTCTCGTAGCTGCCGAGCGTGCCGGCATTGAGCATGGTTTGCGCCGGTTGTTCCGCCATCAAAGTGGCTAACTGTGCGGTGAAGGCGCTGAACCGGGGTGAGCGGATGCCGATCACCAATCCAGGATTGGTGCAAAACTGACCGCAACCCTGGACCACCGAGGCCACCAGTTCGCGGGCGATTTTCTCGCCACGCACCTGCAGTGCTTCGGGCAGTACCACGACCGGGTTGATGCTGCTCATTTCGGCGAACACCGGGATCGGTTGCGGCCGCGCGGCTGCCATGTCGCACAGTGCGCGTCCGCCCTTCAGCGAACCGGTAAACCCGACCGCTTGGATCGCCGGATGCTTGACCAGCGCTTCGCCGACGCCGGCGCCGTAGATCATGTTGAACACACCCTTGGGCATGTCGGTTTGTTCGGCGGCGCGGATGATGGCGTCGGCCACGATTTCGGCAGTCGCCATATGCCCGCTATGCGCCTTGAACACCACCGGGCAACCGGCGGCCAGCGCCGCTGCGGTGTCACCGCCAGCCGTGGAGAAGGCCAGGGGAAAGTTGCTGGCGCCGAACACCGCCACCGGCCCGATGCCAATCCGGTATTGACGCAGGTCGACCCGTGGCAGCGGTTGACGGTCGGGCAGGGCGCGGTCGATGCGTGCAGCGTAAAAATCACCGCGTCGCAGGACTTGGGCGAACAGGCGCATCTGACCGCTGGTGCGGCCGCGCTCGCCTTGTATGCGGCCGCTCGGCAACGCGGTTTCGCGGGTGACCAGGGCGACGAACTCATCATTCAGGGCATCCAGTTGCGCTGCGATGGCTTCGAGAAAATCGGCACGGCGTGTGGCGGGCAAGTTGCGGAACGACGGATAGGCAGCAGCGGCAGCCTGGGCGGCGGCGTGTACTTCATCCGCTGTGGCCTGCATGAAGGTGAAGGGCAGCGCTTCGCCGGTGCTGGCGTCATGGCTTTGCAGCGCGATGTTGCCGGCGGCGCTGCGTGTTCCGCCGATGTAGTTGTGGCCGAGGATCTCGGACATGAAAAAAACTCCGGTCATAAAGTTTGAAACGAAACCCTTGTCGGAGCTGGCTTGCCAGCGATGGCGGCGGATCAGGCATACAGCGTCGCGACAATCGCCAGCAAGCCGGCTCCTACAGGATTGGCGTTCGCAGTCAAGCTAGCGAATCGCTCCGGCGCGGGGTGGCAGGAACGGTGTTGTCCAGCGCCGCAATACGCGCAGCGGACTCGGCATCGACCGCGTGCAGCGACTTGCCACGGGTTTCACGGGTCAACCCGACCGCGACAATGGAAATCAGTGAGGCGCCCACCAGGTACCAGGCGATCGGTGTCGAGCTGTGGTATTTGTTGAGCAGGGTGATCGCGATCAGCGGCGCCAGGGAACCGGCGAAAATCGGCGCCACCTGATAGCACAGCGACAATGCGGTGTAGCGCACGTGGGTCGGGAACATCTCGGCCATCAGCGCCGAGTACGGGGCGTAGGTCATTGACTCGATGGCGAGGCCCAGGGTAATCGCCGCCATGATCAGCCAGTTGTTCCCCGTGTCCATCATCGGGAATCCGACGAAACCCCAGAACGCAGTGAGCACGGCGCCGACCAGGTACACCGGTTTGCGCCCGACCAGGTCCGACAGATAGCCCATCAGCGGGATCAGGAAGAAGTGCAGCAAGTGTGCACCGAACATCAAAAGCAGAATCTCTGAAGTGTCCTTGTGCACCACCAATTTCAGGTAAGTGATCGAGAAGGTGACGACGGTGTAGTAGAGGATGTTCTCGGCAAACCGCGCGCCGATGCCGACCAGCACCGAACGCCAGTGGTGCCGCAGCACTTCCACCACGCCCAATTGCTGTTGCTTGGTTTGCGCCTGACGGGCCTGGGCTTCCTTGAAGATCGGGGCGTCATCGACACTGGTGCGAATCCAGTAGCCGATCAGCACAACCACTGCCGAGAACCAGAACGCCACGCGCCAGCCCCAGGCGAGGAAGTCCTGTTCCGACAGGTTCGACGACAGCAGCAGCAAGGCGACAGTCGCCACCAGGTTGCCAGCCGGCACACCGGCTTGCGGCCAACTGGCCCAGAAGCCTCGACGATTGTCCGGGCAGTGTTCGGACACCAGCAGAATCGCGCCGCCCCATTCACCGCCAAAGGCGAAGCCCTGGATCAGTCGCAGCAGCACCAGTAACACCGGTGCGGCGTAACCGATCTGGTCGAAACCGGGCAGGCAGCCCATCAGGAAAGTGGTGATGCCGACCACCACCAGGCTTAGTTGCAACAGGCGCTTGCGGCCGAATTTGTCACCGTAGTGACCGAACACCAGGCCACCCAAAGGACGGGCGAGAAAACCCACGGCGTAGAGGGCGAAGGCGGCGATGATGCCGTCGATGGGGCTGTCGGTCTGGCGAAAGAACAGCTGGCCGAACACCAGTGCCGACGCCGTACCGTAGAGAAAGAATTCATACCACTCGGCGACCGTGCCAGCCATGGCGGCTGCCACGACGCGCTTGAGTCCCGAGGGGGTGGTTGCGCTTGGAATGTGTTGAGTGTTGGACATGCTGGCGTTTCCTGTAGAGGCGCAAAAAACAGGCAGCCGGGCCGGACCGCGAAGGTCCGCCCGGCAATCACTCAGAGACCGACGTCCGGCAGCTGCGGACGGTTGGCCAGGGCCTTGGCCATGATCTGTTCGACGAACACACGATCGGCTTCCGGCAGAGCCAAACGTGGCGGACGGGTGAGCGCGCTGCCGCGACCGGCGATGGCTTCGCACAGCTTGATGCATTGCACCAGGTCTGCGCGGGCATCGAGGTGCAGGATCGGCATCAGCCATTCATAGATCGGCATGGCTTCGGCGAAGCGTCCGGCCTTGGCCAGACGGAAAATGGTTTCGCCTTCTTTGGGGAACACGTTGGACATACCCGAAACCCAACCTTCGGCACCCACGGCGATGCTTTCCAGCACCACGTCATCCAGACCGGCGAACAGCACAAAACGGTCGCCCACTTCATTGCGCACGTCGATGAAGCGACGGGTATCGCCGGAGGAGTCCTTGAAGCACACCACGTTGTCGCAGTCGGCCAGGGATATCAGGATGTCCGGGGTCACGTCGTTTTTGTAGATCGGCGGGTTGTTGTAGACCATCAGCGGCACGTCGGCGTTTTTCGCCACGTAACGGTAGTGCTCGGCGGTTTCGAACGGCTTGGAACCGTAGACCAGCGCCGGCATCAGCATCACGCCATCGACGCCGACCTTGCGCACGGCGTTGGCGACCTTGGCCGCCTGCACGCTGGTGAATTCGGCCACGCCGCAGATCACAGGCACCCGGCCGCGAGAGGCGTCCACCGCGACTTCTGTCACGGCGATTTTTTCTTCGGCGGTCAGCGAAGTGTTTTCACCGACCGAACCGCAGACCACCAGGCCTGAAACGCCATCACGGATGACGTTCGAAATCACCTGATGGGTTTTATCCAGGTTGATGGTGAAGTCATCGTTGAATTGAGTGGTCACCGCCGGGAAGACGCCACTCCAGTTAATACGCTTGCTCATTGTTACCTCCAGTTCGTGTTTGTATTTCGTATACGATATTTAAAGTGAAAGAATTCGGCTAGTGCTTTTTTCAGGTTTTTACAGGTTTATTGGGCCGTTGGTCTGACGCCGTAATTTTGTGGCGAGGGAGCAAGCTCCCTCGCCACAAAAGCTTCATGTCATGCACCCGGCCAAGTATCGGAGAGGCGATAGCCCTGCGGCCATGGATCGCTCGGGTCGAGCAGCAATTGGTGGGTGCCGGTGATCCAGGCCCGCCCGGAAATACACGGGTAGATCGCGGAGCGTCCAGCCACTTCGGTCAGCGAATCGATGCGGCAATGGAACTCGGAGCCGAGGATCGAACGCCCGATAAACCGCTCGCCGACCTGCATCAAACCCTTCGCCTGCAACACGGCCATGCGTGCCGAACAACCAGTGCCGGTGGGCGAGCGGTCGATTTTGCCCGGCTGAATGACTACCGCGTTGGCGCCGGTGGCGATGCCGTTTTCATGGACGATGGGCGCGGCAATCTGACAAAAGGAAATGTGCGACCAGTCCGGATTCAGCGGATGGACGAAACCCAGTTGTTCGTTGGCGGCACGGGTGATTTTCAGTCCCGCTTCCACCAAGTCAGCTGCTTCGTCCGGCCGGATGGAAAAGCCCAGGCCCTTGGCATCGGCAATCACAAAGCTGTCACCACCGTAAGCCGTATCGACCTTGAGCGAGCCGAGACCTTCGACTTCGATCCACGCATCCAGGCGATCGGCGAAGGAGGGCACATTCTTGATTTCCACCCGTTCGACCTTGCCATCGCGGCAATCGGCCACGGCCTCGATCAGTCCCCCGGGAGCCTCCAGCACCAGCCGCGTTTGCGGCTCGGTCATCGGCAGGATGCCGCTGTCGAGCAACACGGTCGCCACGCACAATGAGTTGGAACCGGACATTGGCGGGGTGTCCGCCGGCTCCATGATGATCCAGGCCATTTGTGCCCTCGGGTCTTTGGCGGGGACCAGCAGGTTGACGTGACGGAACACCCCGCCGCGCGGCTCGTTGAGCACGAAGTTGCGCAGGGTTTCATCCTTGGCGATCCAGCGTGACTGTTCCCACACCGTGGCACCGGGCGGCGGGGCAACACCGCCGACGATCACGTCGCCGACTTCGCCTTCGGCGTGGCAGCTGACCACGTGGATGACTTTTGATGAGCGCATGCTTTGCTCCTTGTTTAGCTTGTCACGGTCTTGATTTCTGTAGGAGCTGGCTTGCCAGCGAAGATTGCAAGGACGACGCATTTATCCAGACTGCACGCGTTATCGTTGACGGCCATCGCTGGCAAGCCAGCTCCTACAGGGTTGAGTTGGCCAGTGGTTATTTCACTGATTTGAGAAACGCCGCCGTCTCCGCATGCAGCGGATTGCCAATCACCTGATCCGGCGACCCGATCTCATGCACCAACCCGTTGCGAAAGAACGCCACACGATCGGACACGTCGCGAGCGAAGCGAATCTCGTGGGTCACCAGGACCATGGTCATGCCGTCTTCAGCGAGCATGCGCATGGTGTCCAACACCTCGCCCACCAACTGCGGATCGAGCGCCGAGGTGGCTTCGTCGAACAGCATGTAGTCCGGCGACATGGCCAGGGCGCGGGCGATGGCCATGCGTTGCTGCTGACCGCCCGACAACTTGCCAGGGAAGGTCTTGAGCTTGTCGCCCAGCCCCACGTGGGTCAGCTGTTTTACCGCCAGTTCCTCGGCTTCGGCCTTGCTTTTGCCCAGCACCTTGCGCGGCGCGAGCATGACGTTTTCCAGCACCGTCAAATGCGGAAAGGCATTCCATTGCTGGAACACGATGCCGATCTTCTGCCGCAAGCGGTTGAGGTCGGTGTCACTGTGATGGACCTCGACGCCGTCGACGCGGATGTTGCCTTTCTGGATCGGCTCCAGGCCGTTGATGCACATCAGCAGGGTCGATTTGCCGGAACCCGAGCCGCCGATGATCGACACCACCTCGCCCTTGTTCACCGTCAAGTTCACGCCCTTGACCACTTCCAGGTTGCCGAAGGATTTATGTACGTTGTCGATCTCAATCATTTTCTTGCCACCTTCTTTCCAGACGAGCGCCAAGGCGTGCAACCACCAGGCTCATGACGTAGTAGATAAGGCCCGCGATGCACAGCACCAGCAACGGTTCCTGGATGCGGGTCACGATGGTTTGCGAGGCGCGCAGCAGTTCGACGATGCCGATCCACATCACCAGCGCGGTGTCTTTCATCACGCCGAGCACCAGGTTCAGCCAGCCGGGGAAGGCGACTCGGGTAGCCATAGGCAGGACGATCCAGCGCAGGTCCTGAAGAAAACTCAGACCCAGCGAACGACTGGCCCGGCGTACCGTGAATGGCACCGCCAACACGCCGCCGCGCACGATCTCGGTGAAGTACGCGGCGGTGTACACGCCAAGCACGATGCAACCGACGCTGAAGGCGCTGATGTTCAGGCCGACGATGCTTTTGAATGAGTTGAAAAGCACGAACTGGATCAGCAACGGCACGCTGCGAAACACGTCCAGCACCCAGGCCAGCGGCAGGCTGGCCCGTGGCAACAGCGCGCGCAGCAAGCCGAACAGCAACCCGGCGATGGAGCCGAGGATGATCGACCAGAACGTCAACTGCAGCGTGACCCAGGCGCCGTTGAGCAGGAACATCAGGTCATTCGAGGAAAAATCGGTGGCAAACATGGACACTCCTCAGTAACGAAACAACCGCCAGGCCATTAGCCGGGCTGTCGCGACGATCGCCTTGGCAATCGCGTAATACAGCACGGCCGCAATAGCGAAGTATTCGAAGGTACGGAAGGTTTTGACATTGTATTCCTGGGTCACGCCGGTCAGGTCATTGTTCAGCCCGACGATCACCCCCAGCGACGTCATCAGCACCGCCCAGACCATCTGATTGGTCAGCGGGTAGAAAACAATTCGCAGCAGCTGCGGGATGATGATCATCCGGTAGGTCTGGAAGGCACTCATGCCCAGTGAGCGGGCGGCGCGCACCTGCGTCGTGGGAACTGCCTTGAGGCCGCCGCGGAAGTTTTCCGCGAGATAACCGGCGTTGTTGAACGTGATCCCCGCCAGCAGCGCGAACCATGAGCTGACGTGCAATTCCAGTGAGCCGAGACCGAAGTACAGGACGTAGACCTGGAACAACGACGGCGTGTTGCGGGCGACCGAAACCCAGCCGTTGCCGAACCCGCGCAGCAGCCGGTTTTTGCTTTCGCGTATGACCGTCAGGGCCAGGGCAATCAGCACACCGAAGATCATCGACAGCGCCGCGGTCTCGAAGGTGACCACGGCGCCGGCGAGCATGTCCGGCAGGGCGCGCAGGGCCGCGCGCCATTGGAAGGTGTAATCAAACATGCGCGGGGCTCTCCAGTTGGGCGGCAGGTTGCAGCCAGGCCGGCAGGTGGCCGCTGGCCGTGGCGTTACAGGCGGCATTGACGCATTCGGCGAGGCTGGCGAAGTGCACCTTGCGACCCACCAGACCGGGAGCGTAATGGGCGTATTTGCCGGAGTTGGTCATGAGGTTTTTCGCGGCCGGCGGAATCACCGGCTCGCCGAGCATGCACCAGCAGGTGTCGGTGACCAGCGTGGCACCGAAGGCCTCGAGCACGGCGATATGCCCGGCCTCTCGCGCCTGTTCCAGCACGGCTCGCCCGCAAGTGATGGCGAGCACCACATCCGGGTGTCTGCGCCGACCACGACACAGTTGTGCGAGGTGGGCGAACTCGCTGAGGGAAAAATGCGGGTTGCCCAGCGACACCACATCCACACGGCTGTCACGGGCACTGTTGAGCTCGCGCCAACTGAGCAGCAGGTCTTTCAGGCGGATTGTTTCCACGGGAATGGATTCGTCCGCTTCCAGCACCCGTGACGGATCGATGGCCTCCGGCGTGACGCCGGCGATATGAAACAGTGGCGCCGCCGAAGTGGTGGCGAAGGCTGCACCGAAGGCTTTGAGATCGTCGAGGCTTGGCTTGCGGTTTTCCAGGCCCAGCACCAACGGCACGCGGCTGCCGGCCAGGGTGCCGATGTGATAACCGAGCAACGGATAAAAGGCATCGTCCAAGTCACCGAGGTCGGGCAGCACAATCTGCAACCGGGCGTTGCGTTGCGCGTCCAGATGGCAGCCAATCAGTGGCGCACGGCCGGTCAGGGCGATGCAGATGTCGAGATAGTCTGGGTACTTCAGAGTACGTGCGCCAAGTACGCTGTTGGCGTAAACCACGGCGTTGGATTCGGCCCAGACAATCTGCTCGCCAGCCTTGGGCGCACTGTCGAGCAGGTACGGCGCACAGGTGAAACTCAGTTGTGCGCCCATCGCCATGTAGGCGTCGCCCAAGGCACTGGCCGGTTCGCCAAGTGCCGGGTCGATGCCCAACTCGCGCCAGCGGCGCTGGTCCACGGATATCGAATTTAGGGTGGTCGGCACTCGAACCTTCGCGCCCCATTGCACCAGTTGCCGGGCAAACTGTAGGCTCGCCGGTCCTGTGTAAATGCAGCCGTCGATGTGCGCCTGGGTGACATCCACCAGATGGCGGGCGCCTTGCAGTTCGGCCATGCGCAGGACGATCTGCATGGCCATTTGTGCAGCCTTTCCGTGCTGGCCGTCGAACAGCGCCTGATCGTGTTCGGTGAGTTCGATCGTGCTGCGCTGGTCTTCTGTCTGCGCCTGATTGTCGAGTGCCTGCCAGGCATCGCCCGGCAGGTCTTCGAAAAGATTCAGGCTTGCCCCTTCGACCCGAGCGAAAGTCTTGCCGCGCAAGTCGGCGAAGGCCTCCTGGCCGATGCACAGCACCGGCAGAGAGCGCTCGAAAATGGTCTGCGCCACGAGCACGCCCAAGGTCAGGATCTCATCGGGTTCAGCCAGCACCAGTGCCGCCGGTGCATGGCCGTTGCTGATCAGTTCCATCATCACACTGCTGCCGGTGCACGAGCCGCGACCACTGGGAATCGCCAGCACCCGGCCAGCCAGGTGTTCGCCGCTGAGCGGATGGTGGCGATCGATGACCTCGCCACTGGCGGAGTCGACGCCGCCCCAGAAACTCAATCCGACATCGGCGAACAACACGGCACCTTGGGCGGCGCCCGCGACCAGACTGCGACCGGTCAGAGAAATGGACCTGGGCATGCCGGACACCTTAGTAGTAGACCTTAGGCACAGTCAGGTTGGTCGGCGTGATTTCTGTGCCGACCCATTTGACGAACAGTTCGTCATAGCGGCCAGTACGCACCTGTTGATTGACGAACAGATTGAGGTAATTGAGCAAACCGTACTCGTTGCGCTTGGCACCGAGGGACACGTAGTCGATCACGTAGGGCGCGTTACCCGCGACTTTGAGGTTTTTGTACTTGCCCGATTTGAGGGTGGCGGCGGCGACGGTATTGGTGACCACGGTAGCGTCGATGTGACCTTGGGCGACGGCCAACAGCGTGTCGTTCTGCGACTGATAAGCCCGGAAACTGCCGGTGCCCCAGTTCTTCACGTCTTTCTCCAGGGCGATGGCCTCGTAGGTGCCGCTGGTGTTGCCCACCGGTTTGCCCTTGAGGTCGTCGAAGCCGTTGATGCCGGTGTTGTCGCGGGTCAGCACCACCATCTGGAACGCAAAGTAGGGCACGGTCAGGCCGACGGTCTTGGCGCGTTCGAGGGTGTCGGAGGTGGAAGCGACGATCACGTCGGCCCGGCCGGAAACCAGTGCCGGGATACGGTCAGGAAAAGGCGTTTCGACCACTTCAGCCTCAACCCCCAGGATCTTCGCCAAGTCGTTGCAGTAGTCCACGTCGAACCCGGCCGGGTTGTTACTTGCATCGCGGAAACCCATGGGTGGGAAGTCGAGGGTCACGGCGCATCGCAGCTTGCCGGAGCCGATGATGTCGTCGAGCTTGTCGGCCTGGGCGGTGGCGATGAAGGAGGTACTGAGAACAGCGCTGAGGGCTACGGCAAATGCGGGGTTTTTCATAGAGGCCTCGTTGGGTTAAGTGCTGTAGAAATATCGTATCGTGGATTTCGTATACGATATTAACAATAGCAATCACTGTGCCGGTTTCCAGTTTGAGGTGTGAAATTGTTGTCGGGGCTTGGCGTAGCGGCGTTGTAGGGAGGGATCGCGGCAGAGTTATTCGTTGTGACGTTGATAGGGTGTTACATATCGGAGCAATGGTTGGGCAGGCGCGCTTTTTAGAAACACTGGCCAACCAGGTTGTACGTGTACTGCGTAGGAGCAAGCTTGCTCGCGATGGCGGCAGATCAATCAACCCTGTAGCGCCTGTTACGCTGCCATCGCCGGCAAGCCAGCTCCTACAGGGGATCGGGGCCGGAAGCGAAGACCAGCTTGTAGGCCGCCCCTAACCCCGATCCCCCCGATATTGACTCGGCGACAAACTGGTCAACGCACGAAACTGCCGGCTAAACGCACTGTGATCGGTATACCCACAGCGCAAGGCAATCTCCGTAATTGGCAAATCGCTGTGCAGCAATAACCGCGAACCCTCTTCCAGCCGCGCCTTGTGAATCATCTGCCGCGGCGTGAGCTGGAACACCCGTTTGCAGTGACGTTCCAGTTGCGCCACCGAATACCCGGCAATGTCCGTCAATTCGGCAAGGCTGATAGGCCGGGCAAAGTGATCGCGGATATGCGAATCCACCGCCGCCAACTTCTGATAAGCCGGATGACTGGATTGCGGCGATTGCAGGTCGCGGGAAATACCGGCCAGGCCAACGATGTGACCCTGTTCATCTTTCAGGGCGAGTTTGTGGGTCAGGCACCAGATCGGCTGGTTGCCGAAATACAGGTGCAGTTCCAGTTGGTCGGCCAGTACCCGGCCGCTGGAGAGCACCCGTCGATCCTGTTCGGTGTACAGCGGGCCGAAGTTCTCCGGGAAGACCATGTCGGCGGTGCGCCCCAGCAGTTCCTCGCTGAGTTTGAAACCGCAACGTCGCGCCAGGGTCTGGTTGACGAAGGCGTAACGGGCTTCGCAATCCTTGATGAAAAACACCACGTCGGACAGGGTATCGAGGAGCGGCGCAATCGGCTGAAGACTGTTCAGCAGCGTCGGCAAATCGCAGGGTTTGAAGGTGGTCAGCGAGGGGTACATGGCGTTGGGGGCCTGATGGCGACCCCCGGGATCATAGTGGCTCGACTGCGCGGCCGAAACCCCTGGCATGGTTATGACGCTGGCGGGGTGTCGTCCAGGGACATCAAGGTTTCGATGCGCG
The DNA here is from genome assembly GCF_040438925.1 of Pseudomonas sp. MYb327. NCBI lineage: Bacteria > Pseudomonadati > Pseudomonadota > Gammaproteobacteria > Pseudomonadales > Pseudomonadaceae > Pseudomonas > Pseudomonas sp. MYb327. The sequence continues at coordinate 2,792,735 of NZ_CP159258.1, read as the reverse complement.
CCGGGCTGAACGGTGGGCGTGGCGCCGAGGGTTGCCATCCAAACAGATGCTGCACCGCGCCGCCACAGACGCGGCCCTGGCAGGCGCCCATGCCACAGCGGCTGGACAGTTTGGCTTCGCGCCAGTCCGAGTGCCCGGCGAGGGCCGAGTAGGGCACGTCTTCGCAGCGACAAACCAGGGTGTCGTGACGGGCCAGAGACTTGAGTCGCGGGTCAAGGACGAAAGCCTGATTCAGCGTCTTGGCAAAACCCTGCCAGCGTGCCCGGCGCGGCCATAATTGACAGGCCGCTTCGACATCGCCAACCGCGGCGTGGCCGGCAATCGCACCTTCCACCAAAGCCAGTTCACTGCCACCGAAACCGGTGCATTCACCCGCCGCGTAATGATCGACGCGACTGGCCTGCCATGCATCCACCGCCAGCGCTTGGCCTTCAACGGCGTAACCCAATGCCTGGCCCAACTGGATGTTCGGGATCAGGCCGAAACCGCAGGCCAATCGATCGCATTCCACTTCAACGATTTTGCCTTGCTGTTGCAGGCGTACGCCTTCAAGCCGATCCGTGCCGAGGGCCGCCAGCACGTGCGTGGCGGCGCGGTAATGACGATCGAACAAACTGAACGATTGCAGCCATTTGCCAGGCCAGCGCGGCAGTTGCGCGGCGAAACCGGCAACGGCCGTGAGGGAGGCTTGCTCAGCGATGCGTTGTATTTTTGCGCCGTGCTTTTTCGCGGTGGCGGCGCTGGCCAGCAACAGCGGCCCGCTGCCGGCGATCACCACTCGCTCATCCTGCACCGGCAACCCGGCCTTGATCAGCGCCTGCAAGCCACCGGCGCCGGTAACGCCGGGCAGTGTCCAGCCAGGGAAGGGCAGCAGTAACTCGCGGGCGCCGGTGCACAGGATCAATTTGTCGTAGCTGATCAGCCAGCCGTGGTCTTCGTCTTCGACCAGCAGCTGTTTCGGGCCGGGATTGGCGATTACTCGGGTGCCGGCGTGATGGCGGATGTTGTTGTGGGACTGCAAACGCTCGCGCATCTGAAGGGCCTGAAGCGGCACGTTGGACTGCGGGCCGTCGCGCCAGATTTGCCCGCCCGCCTGCGGGTTGTCGTCGAGCATGACAATGCGTGCACCGCTCGGCGCAGCGGCCAGTGCGGCGGCCATGCCGGCCGGACCGGCACCGATGATCAACAGATCGGCGTATTCGTTCATGGGCGAGTCTCCACCTGCATGCCGTCAAGGCAGAGGGTTTGGCAAGCCAAGCGACGTCTGCCGTCGATGGTCACCCGGCACTCCTGGCAAATGCCCATGCCACACAGCGGTGCGCGGCGCTGACCACTGACCGACGTGCGCGTGCAACCGTCACTGCCCAACGCGAGGGCCGCGGCGACGCTGGTGCCTTCAGCGACTCGCAGGGCTCGGCCGTCCAGCATCAATTCAGGCATAGGCAGGTTCTCCGAGAAAACGCTGGGGCAGGTAGGGTTGCGAGGCCAGTGGCGGGGTTTCGTTGAACAGTTGCGCCACGAGCAGGTCGGCAGTGCCTGGGGCGGTGGTCACCCCCAATCCCTCATGACCGACCGCCAGCCACAAGCCCTGGCGTTGCGGGTGCTGACCCACCAATGGCAGGCCATCGGGGCTGGCGGCACGAAACCCGGTCCAGGCACGAATACCATTGAGCCGCGTCAGTCCCGGCATGTACTCGGCGGCACGCTTGAGCATTTTCGCCAGCATCCAACCTTCGACCTGCGGGTCGGTGGTGCCGAATTGCCGCGAAGCACCGATGAACAATTGCCCCGTTGGGCGCGGCTGGATATTGCAGGCGGTCGACGGGCCTTTGGCGTTGTGGGCGCTGGTGACGTAACCCAGTTCCACCAGGGTGTGGGTGACGGTGGCGGGGTAGCGGTCGGTGATCAGCAAGTGGCCTTTTTTCGGCTCGATGGGCAGCTCCGGGCACAGTTCGGTTGCCTGAATGCCGTTGGCCAGCACCACGGCTTCGGCGCTTAACCACTGGCCATCGTCGAGTCGCACGCGGTTGCCGTCGACCTCGCTGACCCGCGCCCGGCGTTGGCGGATGTTCGGGGTGTCGAGCATCCAGTTGGCCGTCGCGGGCGCATACAGAATGCCGTCGCCATTGATCAGCAGACCGCCTTCAAGGCCCTCGCGCAGTTCCGGTTCTCGCTGGCGCAAGGCGCTGGCGCTGACCAATTCACACACCTCGCCCTGGGCCTTCAGGTTCAGGTATTTGCTGTGGGCGACCGCCATTTCTTCAGTGTTGGCCGCCAGCCACAGCGTGCCGTTGTTGCGATAGGCGCAACCGTCGGGCAAGTCCGGGCCAAGCTCGCGCCAACGTTGCAGGGAATATTGACTCAGGGCCAGCTCCGCCGGGTTGTCGTCGAGAACCAGCAGGTGACCCATGCCCGCCGCCGTGGCGCCGTGCAGGCCAGCGTCGAGCACCAGCACCTGCAAGCCACGACGCGCCAGCGCCTGGGCGCATGCCGCACCGATGATGCCGGCGCCGATGACGATGACATCGGCGACCTGGCCCTGGCTCATGGGCGAATGCCCCAGGCGAACGGGTCGTCCTGCTCAATGATCAAACTGGCTTCGGCGCTGATGAACGCACGGCCACGAATGGTCGGCACGATGCGCTCACCTTGCCATTCGAAAGAGCCTTCGAACTCGCTGCCGATGACACTGGCCTGGCGCCAGATCTGCCCTGGCTGCAACTTGTCGTCGGCCGCCAGGCAGGCTAGTTTGGCGCTGGTGCCGGTGCCACAAGGTGAACGGTCGTAGGCCTTGCCGGGGCAGAGGACGAAGTTGCGGCTGTCAGCCTGAACGTCATCGGCGAACAGCTCAACATGATCGATCAATCCGCCGTCTTCGCCGCGAATGCCCTGGTGTTCCAGTGCTTGCTGCACGGCGTAGGTGTAAGCGGTCAGGGCGTCAAGGTTGTCGCCCCCCACGCGCAGGCCGTGGTCGGCGATCAGGAAAAACCAATTACCGCCCCAGGCAACATCGCCGGTCACCTGACCGATTCCTGGTACCTGCAATTGCAGCGCCTTCCGATAACGGTAGGCCGGCACGTTGCGCACGCTCACCGAATGGTCGTCGTGAAGGTTGGCCTGCACCGTGCCCACCGGGGTCTCGATGCTGTGCACGCCCGGCCCGATCTTCCCCAAATGGGCCAGCGAGGCCACCAGGCCGATGGTGCCGTGACCACACATGCCCAGATAACCGCTGTTGTTAAAGAAAATCACCCCGGCGCAGGCGCTCGGGTCAACCGGTTCGCAGAGCAGGGCGCCCACCAGCACGTCGCTACCCCGTGGTTCTAACACACAGGCAGCGCGCCACTGGTCATGCTGTTCGGCCAGGATTTTGCGCCGTTCAGCCATGCTGCCCGTTCCCAGATCAGGAAAACCGGCAGTCACCAGACGAGTCGGTTCGCCGCCGGTGTGGGAGTCGATCACGGAGATGCGTTTCATGGGAGGGCCACGTCCATTCGGTTGAGTGAATGAAAGAGTGGTCCTAGAAGCGGGGTGGAGGCTTGATGGATTTAACCGGTGCCGATGACGAAATCGGCACAGCGGATTTTGATGGCCGCAATATTGGATGCCGCTCGAACTCGTGGGAGCTGGCCTGCCAGCGATGAGGCCGGTTCATCCACCACTGATGTCGCCTGACACACCGCCATCGCTGGCAAGCCAGTTCCTACAGAGAATTGTGTTGGTCGCAATACTTGAGTATGGCTTGTAACTTGTGGGAGCTGGCCTGCCAGCGATGGGGCCAGTTCACCCACCACTGATGTTGCCTGACACACCGCCATCGCTGGCAAGCCAGCTCCTGCAGAGAATTGTGTTGGCTGCAATACTTGAGTACGGCGTGAAACTTGTGGGAGCTGGCTTGCCAGCGATGAGGCCGGTCCATCCACCACTGATGTTGCCTGACACACCGCCATCGCTGGCAAGCCAGCTCCTACAGAGAATTGTGTTGGCTGCAATACTTGAGTACGGCGTGAAACTTGTGGGAGCTGGCTTGCCAGCGATGAGGCCGGTCCATCCACCACTGATGCTGCCTGACACACCGTCATCGCTGGCAAGCCAGCTCCTACAAAGAATTGTGTTGGCCGTAATATTTGAGTACGGCGTGAAACTTGTGGGAGCTGGCTTGCCAGCGATGAGGCCGGTCCATCCACCACTGATGTTGCCTGACACACCGCCATCGCTGGCAAGCCAGCTCCTACAAAGAATTGTGTTGGCCGCAATACTTGAGTACGGCTTGAAACTCGTGGGAGCTGGCTTGCCAGCGATGGGGCCGGTCCATCCACCGCTGATGTTGCCTGACACACCGCCATCGCTGGCAAGCCAGCTCCTCCAGAGAATTGTGTTGGTCGCAATACTTGAGTACGGCTTGAAACTTGTGGGAGCTGGCCTGCCAGCGATGGGGCCAGTTCATCCACCACTGATGTCGCCTGACACACCGCCATCGCTGGCAAGCCAGCTCCTACAGAGAATTGTGTTGGCCGCAATATTTGAGTACGGCGTGAAACTTGTGGGAGCTGGCATGCCAGCGATGAGGCCGGTCCATCCACCACTGATGTTGCCTGACACACCGCCATCGCTGGCAAGCCAGCTCCTACAGAGAATTGTGTTGGCTGCAATACTTGAGTACGGCTTGAATTTGTGGGAGCTGGCTTGCCAGCGATGGGGCCGGTTCATCCACCGCTGATATTGCCTGACACACCGCCATCGCTGGCAAGCCAGTTTCTACAGAGAATTGTGTTGGTCGCAATACTTGAGTACGGCTTGAAACTCGTGGGAGCTGGCTTGCCAGCGATGAGGCCGGTCCATCCACCACTGATGTTGCCTGACACACCGCCATCGCTGGCAAGCCAGCTCCTACAGAGAATTGTGTTGGCTGCAATACTTGAGTACGGCTTGAATTTGTGGGAGCTGGCTTGCCAGCGATGGGGCCGGTTCATCCACCACGGATGTTGCCTGACACACCGCCATCGCTGGCAAGCCAGCTCCTACAGAGAATTGTGTTGGTCGCAATACTTGAGTACGGCGTGAAATTTGTGGGAGCTGGCTTGCCAGCGATGGGGCCGGTTCATCCACCACGGATGTTGCCTGACACACCGCCATCGCTGGCAAGCCAGCTCCTGCAAGAGGCGTTCGCAATCCCAGGTCGATCAGGTCAATGGGCGTGGGGCAGGTGCTTGAACAGGGTCTCGCAAACCCCGGCGATGTGTTCGTCCAACAGCTTCACCGCCTGGTCCACATCCCCGGCACGACAAGCCGCGAGGATCTCGCGGTGTTCGTGATCGGCGCGTTCCTTGCCGGCCGAAAGGCTCATCTGCATGCGCAGGTAACGCTCAAGCTTGTCGTTGACCGAACGGATCAGGCTGACCAGAAATGGCCGTTGCGCCGGTTCGTAAAGGCACGCGTGCAGTTCCCAGTTGAGCTCGGCCCAGCGTCCTACGTCGTCCTCGCCGATGAATTCCTGGCAGATCCGCTCGGCACGGGCGAAGGTCTCTTCGGTCATGTTGGGAATGGCCAGGCGCAACACCTTGTCTTCCAGCAACATGCGCACTTCGAACATCTGCGCCAGTTCCGCATCGGAAATCCGCGTGACCATCGCTCCGCGATTGCGCTGGAACATCACCAGCCCTTCAGCCTCCAGCCGCTTTAAAGCCTCGCGCACCGGAATCTTGCTGACGTTGAACTGGCGGGCGATGTCGTCCTGGCGGATCGGCTCATCCTCAGCAAAGTGCCCGGCGACGATCGCATCCCTTAGATGACGGGTGATGATTTCCGAGGTCGAGGGCGTGTTTCCCAGGTCGGGAGCGTTGAATTTGGGTAGGTTCACGGCAGCGTCGTTTCGAATGAGATGGCGATAGGGTATACGAAATTCGTTAGCCGATCTGCGTCGCTTCGTCCGGGTTGTCGGAGCAGTGACCTCACCAATCAAGAATGTTGGGCCCTCAGTAAACTGTATCTCGGATTGAATTGGCGGCGAAGATCCGTAGGAGCCAGCAAGCCGGCTCCTACAGCGAACCGCTCATTTCAGGTACCACCCCCACGGTTGCTCACTGACGTACTCGGTGACCTGCTTGACCTCCAGGTAGTTGTGCAACCCCCATTGCCCCAGCTCACGGCCGATACCGCTGTGTTTCATACCGCCCCATGGCGCTTCGACGAAGGTCGGTTGTGAGCAGTTGACCCAGACAATCCCGGCGCGCAACTGGTTGGCGACGCGCGTGGTGCGCTGCAAGTCGGCGCTCATCACCGCGGCGGCGAGACCGAAGCGGCTGGCGTTGGCCATTTGCACGGCTTGTTCTTCGGTCTTGAAGCGTTTGATGCACAGCACGGGGCCGAACACTTCTTCGCGCCAGAGGATGCTGCTGTGGCCGGGTTCGTCGAAGATCGCCGGTTCGATGAAGTAACCCTGCGGCAAATGCGCCGGTCGCCGCCCTCCGGTGAGCAGGCGCGCACCGCTGGCGAGGCCTTGATCGATGAAACCGAGCACTTTGTCGTACTGGCCTTGGCTGACCAAAGGCCCCAGCAGAACACCGGACTGCATGCCAGGGCCGATGCTGATCTTGCGGGTTTCTTCCACCAGTCGTTCGATCAGGCGCGGGGCAATGTTGTCCTGCACCAGCAGACGCGAAGTGGCGCTGCACACCTGGCCCTGGTTCCAGAAAATCCCGAACAGAATCCACTCCACCGCGGCTTCGACATCAGCATCGTCGAACACAATGAACGCGGATTTACCGCCCAGTTCGAGGCTGATGTTTTTGATGTCGCGGGCCGCCGCCGACATGATTTTCGCCCCCGTGGGCACGCTGCCGGTGAAGGCCAGTTTGTCCACGCCGGGGTGCTCGGTCAGAGGGCTGCCGGCGTCGGCGCCCAGGCCTGTGACCACGTTCAAGACCCCGGCGGGCAGGCCGATGCGGTCAGCGGCGGCGGCCAGTTCCAGCGCCGTCAATGGCGTCAGCTCGGAGGGTTTCAACACCACCGTGGCCCCGGCTGCCAGTGCCGGTGCGACTTTCCATGCAGCCATCAGCAGCGGGTAGTTCCACGGGATAATCTGCCCGGCCACGCCAATCGGTTCGTGGCGGATGCGGCAGCGAAAGCGCGCGTCCGGCAACGCCAAGGGCTGGTCCTGTTGCTGATCCAGTTCGCGGGCGAGTCCGGCGTAGTAGCGGAAACAGCCAATCGCATCGCCAACGTCCCACTGCGCTTCGGGCAAGGGTTTGCCGTTGTCGCGCACTTCCAGTTCCGCCAATGCCTGTTGGCCGCTCTCCAGTTCATCGGCCAGCGCTTCCAGCCATTGCGCGCGATCAGCACCGCTGGTGCGACTCCAGCCGTTATCGAACGCACGGCGTGCGGCGCGTACGGCATGATCGACGTCTTCTTCAGTCCCTGCGGCAACGCGTTGAAAGACTTGCTCGGTGGCCGGGTCGATGACTTCCAGATAACCGCCCAGATCCGGGCTGACCCACTCGCCATTGATGTATAGCTGATCACGCATGGTGCGACTCCTGGACGCCGGTCCGGCGGTTTTGCAGAGAGCGGGAAGTGAATAGCAGGGCCAGCGACACGCAGATGATCACCGTCGAGATCGCGTTGATCTCCGGTGTCACGCCGCGGCGGATGGACGAAAAGATGTAGATCGGCAGCGTTGTTTCCGAGCCGGCGACGAAGAAGGCGATGATGAAGTCGTCGAAGCTGAAGGTGAACGCCAGGAGGAATCCGGCCATGATCGCCGGGCTGATCTGCGGCAGGGTGACCCGCCAGAAGGTTTGCATCGGTGGCGCATAAAGGTCGGCCGAAGCTTCCAGCAAGGCTTTGTCCAGCGAGTCGACGCGGCTGCGCACGATCACCATGACCAGCGCCATGGTGAACAGTGAGTGCGCGGCGATCACGGTGAAGAAACCCATGTTCAGCCGAGGCACGTCGGGCATCCAGCTCGCCAGCAGCGGGTTGATCAGGTCAAACAGACTGATGAACGCAATCAGCGTCGAGATGCCGATGACGATGCCCGGAACGATGATTGCGCAATAGGTCAGGGCATCGAACAGCAGGCGCACCTTGCGTCCGGCACGCTGCAAACCGAACACCGCCAGGGTGCCGAACAGCGTCGCCAGCACCGCCGAACAGAAGGCGATGAACGCACTGTGCGCGAGCGCTTCCATGATGAACGGGTTGCCGAAGGCGCGGCCGAACCATTGCACCGAACAGCATTCGAAGGCCAGGCCACTGCGCCCGGCGTTGAAGCTGAACAGCACGATCAGGGCAATCGGCGCGTAGAGAAACAGGTACAGCGAAGTCGAATAGCTGCGCAGCCACATGTCACAGACCTCCGTCGGCAGGGCGGCCGCCATAGCGCGCCACCAGCTTCAAATACAGGCCGATGATCAGCAACATCATCGCCACCAGGGTCATTGCCAGCGCACTGCCAAACGGCCAGTTGCGCGATTGCAGGAACAGGTCGACCAGCGCGTTGCCGACAAAGAACACCTTGCCGCCGCCGAGAATGGCCGGGATCAAAAACTCGCCCATCAGCAGGATGAACACCAGCATCACGCCGGTGATGATGCCGGGTGCGGAGAGGGGCAGGGTGATACGCCGGAAGCTTTCGAAAGCGCTGGCGCCCAGGTCTGCCGAGGCTTCGAGCAGGCGCTTGTCGAGTTTTTCCAGACTGACGTAGATCGGGAAGACCATCAGCGGCAAGTAGCCGTAGACGATGCCGATCAGCACCGCCCAAGGCGTGTTGATCAAGCGCACATCCTCAAGACCCAGGCTGGCCAGCAAGGCCGGAATGCCTTTGCCGCTGAGGATGAAAATCCACGCGTAGGTGCGGATCAGGAAACTGGTCCAAAACGGCACAATCACCAACGTCAGCAGCAGCGAACGGTTCTTGCTGACTTTGACCGCCAGGAAGTACGCCAGTGGATAAGCCGCCACCAGGCACACCAACGTGCCCAGTGGCGCCAACACCAGCGTGTTGCCGAACGCTGCTGCCCGCGAACCGAGGTTCAGGTAATTGGCCAGCGTGAAGCCCCCGGCATAACCGCCCACGGCGCTGCGTTCGCCGAAGCTGAAGACCAGGATGATCACCAGCGGCATCAACAACAGCAGCAGGAACCACAGGGTCGAAGGCAAGAGCATCAGCAGGGTGATCCGCCGGCCGAGGCTGCGTCGTTGGCGCACCTCGACCAACAGGGCACTGCCCGGCTGCACCGTTTGCGGGTGGGCGGCGGCATTCATGGGGGACTCCTCGTTAGCCATGGCAGGTGATCAGGCGGATTTGAAGCGGGCCATCAGTTCGGCACGCGCCGGGCTGGTGAGCGTCGCTGCCGCACCGAACTCCAGTGGGCTGAGGGCTTCGGCGGCCGGGTACATGATTGGATCGCTGAGCATCGCGGTTGGCAGCAGCGCGTCGACCCGCTTGTCACCACTCGGGTAGCCGTGGCTCAACACTTCGAGCTTGTTGTGCTGCGGATCGAGCAGGTAGTTGATGAAGGCGTAGGCCGCGTCTTTGTGTTCCGAGTTTTTCGGGATGGCGAAGAAGTCGCTCCACAGTTCGCCACCTTCCTTGCCCAGCTCGAACTGCATTTGCGCGTTGTCGCGGTGCAGCTGCGACGCGTCACCGGTCCAGGACATCGCCAGCCAGGCGTCGCCGCTGCGCATTGACGGCTGGATATCTGAGTTGATCGCGAACAGGTGTGGCTTGACTTCGATCAGCAGTTTTTCCGCGTCGGCCAGTTCTTTCGGGTCCAGGGAGTTGAAGCTGTAGCCGAAGCTTTTCAGGGCGTTGCCGATGGCGGTCAGTTGATAGTCGTGAACCATGGTGCGGCCGCTGGCAGGGCCTTGGGCGGCGGCCCAGAACTCTTTCCAGCTGGTCGGGCCATTTTTCAGTTTGCCCGTGTCGTAGAGCATCCCGGTGGTGCCCCAGTTTTTCGGCACCGCATACACCTTGCCGTCGACTGTGCCTTGGGCCATGAATTTCTGCTGGAACGCAGACGCATCGAAGTTGGGAATGCGCGACAGGTCCAGCGGCTCAATCAGGCCCAGGCCGACGTAGGTGCTGATGGTGTAGTTGGTTGGCACCAGCACGTCCCAGCCGCTGCCACCGGCCTGCAACTTGGCGAGCATTTCTTCGTTGGAGCCGAACACGCTCATGGACACCCGCGCGCCGGTGGTCTTGGCAAACGCGTCGAGGTTTTCCTGGCTGTGGTAATTCGGCCAGGTTGCCAGGGAAAGTCGATCGCCCAGTTTGGTCTGATCGGCGGCCTCGGCGGTCGAGGTCAATAGGCCGGGCATGTTGGTCGCGACCACCGCAGCGGCGATCCCGAGGCCCGTGCGGCCGAGAAAATCGCGGCGACTGATCGAGCCGTTCTGCCAGCTGCGCAGGGTCTTGATAAAAGTTTTCTGGTCCATAACACGCTCCCCATCCGGTTGATGAAACGAATCGATGATTTACAACGCCATGGCCAGGCCATTGGCGTGATCCCAGCCGACGCGCACTGCCGCGCCGTGTTCGAATGCGTTGTCGCCGTGATCCTGTTGGCGCGGCACGCGTACACAGACCACGCCAAAGGCCTGAGTACGCACGCGGTATTCGGTGGAATTGCCCAGGTAAATGCGGTCTTCCACACAACCGGGCAGCATTACTTCGCGGGTCATGTCGGCTTTGGCGCCAGCGATGCTGATCAGCTCCGGGCGCACCGCGATGCAACCGTCGGCGTCCGCGCTCAGGGCCTTGCCGGTGGGTGTCAGCGGGCTGGTCAGTTCCAGTCCTTGCTCAGTCCGTAGCACCACCGAGTTGCCGTGCAGGTGGCGGACCTTGCCGTTGAACAGATTGGATTCGCCGATAAAGTCAGCAACGTAGCGGCTGGCCGGCGCTTCGTAGAGTTGTTCCGGAGTGGCGGTCTGGATGATCGAGCCGTTGTGCATCACGCTGATGCTGTCGCTCATCGACAGCGCTTCTTCCTGATCGTGAGTCACCAGTACAAAGGTGATGCCGACCTCGCGCTGCAACCGCAGCAGCTCCGATTGCATCTCCTTGCGCAGTTTGCGATCCAGCGCGGCCAGCGGCTCATCGAGCAGCAACACCGTGGGCTTGTTAACCAGCGCCCGGGCCAACGCCACGCGTTGCTGTTGGCCGCCCGAGAGTTCGCTCGGTTTACGCTGGCCGAAGCCGCTCAGCCGAACCATCTCCAGGGCTTCATCGGCCATGCGCATCTGTTGTTTTTTGTCGGGTCGCGGGGTGCGATAACGCAGGCCATAGGCAATGTTCTGCGCCACGGTCAGGTGCGGAAACAACGCGTAATGCTGGAACACCATGTTCACCGGCCGCTCGAAGGCCGGCACGCCGGCGACGTTTTTCCCCGCCAGACGCACTTCACCGCTAGTGGGTTGTTCGAAGCCGGCGATCATGCGCAAGGTGGTAGTTTTGCCGCAGCCGGAGCCGCCGAGGAAGGAGTGGAACGAGCCGCGTCGCACCGCGAAATTCAAGCCATTGACGGCCTGCACCTCGCCATAGCGTTTGACCACATTGCAGAATTCGATATCGCTTGGCTGGTTGTCGTTCACGGTCGGCTCCCTTGCAGTGATGAAACAGCGCGTCGGGGACCAAACTAGCAATGTGGGTTTTGCGGCGTATATATCCCTTGGGGGATAGGTGAGGGCCGATACACAAGATCAAAAGATCGCAGCCTTCGGCAGCTCAGGGGTGAGTTAGACAATCGCGGTGTTTAAGCCAGGAGCCTGCAACTCATTCTCAGTGAGCTCACGGATGAACAGCCCCAACAATTCAGACTGACTGCCAATACCGAGTTTGGCGTAGATGTTCTTGCGGTGGATCTTCACGGTGCCAGGGCTGATGTTCAGTTGTTCGGCGACTGAGGCGCTGGAGTGGCCGCGCAACAGCAACTGGACGATTTCCTGTTCGCGCCCGGTCAGGATGTGCCTGCCGAAGTGGTCGAAGGCATCGCGAATCTTGAAGTCGAGGTCCTGTTCCGGGCGCGGTTGCTGGGCCAGACGCAGGCGCCAGGCTTCGTTGATGACTTGCTCGACCACCGCTTGGGCGCACTCGACCAACTGCATTTCGTCACGGCTGAACGCGCAACTGGTGGAGGAACGCATCAGCGACAGCACCGCCGTGGCGCCGCCGCCGAGGTCAACGAAAAACGCCACTTCTTCTGCCAGGCCGGTTTGCTGGTAGTAAGTCAGGTAGTACTCGCCGAGATAGAAGTGGTCGGGCGCAAATTGGCGCAAACGCCACAGCCCGGGTGCTTGCCCGCGAGTGCAAGCCAGGTAAAACGGATCGAGCAAATAAGGCCCGCACTGATAGTCATCGACATACACCGCGCGCTTGTCCGCCGAGAAGGTGTCGAACAGCGCCAACGGTCGATGGTTGCCTTCGTAGACAAACAGCACGAAATGATCGACCGGGCATACTTGCCGCAACCAGTGACTCAACCCCGATAGCCGTGAGTGCCCAGCGGGCAAGTCAAGCAAGTGGGCGACGCCGGTGGTCCAGTGTTTCAGTTCCTTGGGGCGCATGAGAGCTTCAAAGCGGATGGGATGGCGTTTAGATGCACAAAGTACGCCATGGCTACGCGGGCCTTGCAGATCAGGATCGGGCGCCGGCAAGACGCTTAAAGTCTGCACCGCAACAGGGCTGCCGTGTTACCGAGTGCTACAGACGAGGTATCAAAATGCCCTGACTATTACTTCGTCAGATCTTCACTTCGCGACTATCCTGAATTTCATGCCGGGTTTTCTCTTGAACCTGTCGTTTCAGCAGGCGAAACCAGAGTATTGGCGTCAAAAAGCCGGAACAAAACGTTGCTTCGATGATAGGTCCCTTCCGGTCATGAGGGGTCGTCTGGCGTCCCACGAGCTTTTAAGGATGAAAAGCGGTGGTTGCATGGATAAATGTGGCAACAACCATGAACACGAGAGTCGAACTGACAAGTGGCCAAGAGGCGCAGGATTTTTTTGTACAAACACTGGAGCAGGCGGTTGATGCCGTGGTGGTTGTGGATGATCAGGACCTCGTGGTGTTTTTTAATGCGGCGGCCGAGAAATTCTGGGGCTGTTCGCGCAGTGAAATGCTCGGCAGTGATATCAACTCTTTGGTGCCGCAAGCCCTCAGCCTGCGCCATGATGGTTTTGTCAGCGTAAACCGCAGTGCCGGCAACAAGATTGCCGGCATCAGTCGAGATGTCCGGATTGTGCGCAACGATGGCCAGGATCGTTGGGGCGTCATGTCGGTGTCGAAAATCGCCTTGGAGGAACGGACGCTGTACGCGGTTTTTCTCAAGGATGTCACGCAGATGCGCTTGCAGGACATCGAGCACCGTTTGCTCTCGATGTCGGTCAATGCCACCAGCTCGGCGACGTGCATCGTCGACACCCATGCACATCTGATCTATGTGAATGAAGGGCTCGTGAATCTGCTGGGCTACACCCGTGAGGAGGTGATAGGTCAGTCACCGATGATGTTCTTTGTGTCTGACGCTCGGGCGGGGGCCTGCGTAGAACCGGGACTGGCGGCCATTCTCTGTGGTGAACCCAATGAATTCAGTGCGCTGATCAGTAAACGCAACGGCCAGCGGCTATGGGTGCATGTGTCCTCGACCCCCGTGTTTGACGCGCAAGGGCAGGTCGAAAACATTGTCATTGTGCTGACTGACATTACCCAGTCAAAACTGCATGAGGTGCTTCAGGAAAAAGTCATCGGCGCACTGCTCAAGGAGGAATCCCTGGAAAGCGTGCTGACCTTGCTCTGTCATGAAATTGAACGCATCGCTCCCGAAGTCATTGTCTCGATACTCAGCGTGGATTCGGAAGGAATTCTGCACCCCTTGGCCAGCCCTGGCTTGCCCTCGGATTACTCCAGGGCCATCGAAGGCTTGTCCATCGGCCCGGTGGCGGGATCCTGCGGCACCGCTGCGTACCGGGGCGAACCGGTGCTGGTGACGGACATCAATCACGACCCGCTCTGGGCCGATTACAAACACTTGGCGCAGAAATCCGGTTTGCAGGCCTGCTGGTCGTTGCCGGTGCGCAATGGTTGCGGGCGAATCGCCGCAACGTTTGCCCTTTATTTCAGGGAAGCCCGTGGGCCCGACCCTTTGCACGCGCATTTGGTGACGGCCGGCACGCACCTGTGCATGTTGGCGCTGGAGCGCGAGGAAGCGCGCCAATCCATTCGAAAGATGGCCTTTTACGATGGCCTGACGGGGTTGCCCAATCGCAACTTCCTGCTTGCCCAGGCACAGCGCAGTCTTCTGGAAATGGCGCGCGAGCAGGCCGAACTCGCCGTGCTGTTCATTGATCTTGACCGGTTCAAGCAAATCAACGATGCGCTGGGGCATGCCTCGGGGGACGAGTTACTGCGCGTCATGGCGCAAAGGCTGCGTAGCGTGCTGCGTGAGTCTGACCTTGTCGGACGTCTGTCCGGTGATGAGTTCGTGCTGGTGCTGACACGCATGGATTCGACGCAGGTCACGACCTTTCTTGAACGGCTGATGGCGCTGTTGAATCGACCGTCGACGATTGCCGGCACCTCTGTGGTTGTCTCGGCCAGCGTGGGCATCAGCCTGTTCCCGGCCGATGGACAAGACATGGAGAGCCTGCTGCATCGGGCCGACATTGCGATGTATCAGGCCAAGCGCACTGAGCGCGGCAGCTTCAGTTTCTTTGTTGAAGAGATGAACAGGATCGCCCAGGACCGCTTGGTGATGGAAACGGCGCTGCGCAACGCTTTGGCCAGCGATACCCTGCAATTGTTCTATCAGCCACAAATCGACCTCAACAGCGGGCGCCTGGTCGGTGTCGAGGCGCTGGCGCGCTGGATGCACCCGACCCTGGGCGATATTTCGCCCGCGCAATTCGTCCCGCTTGCCGAGGAGTGCGGGTTAATCAATGAGTTGAGTCAATGGGTGCTGCAAGAAGCCTGCGAGCAACTCGCCGCGTGGCGGCAACAAGGTCTGGTGATCCCGTCCCTGTCGGTCAATCTGTCGCCCATCAATTTCCATAACCTCAACCTGGCAGAACTGATTGACCACCAACTTCAGCGATACGGCCTGCAACCCAGCGACCTGTGCGTGGAAGTGACCGAGGGCTTGCTGCTGAGCAAAAGTCCGGGCACCGAACAAACCATCCGCGATTTGCATGCGTTGGGAGTGCGGCTGGCGATCGATGATTTCGGCACGGGTTATTCCAGCCTTGGTTACCTGCGGCATTTGCCCATCAGCGAATTGAAGCTGGACAAAAGTTTTGTCGACGACCTTGAATACGACACGTCCTGCCGGGCCTTGAGCGAATCCGTCATCGGAATCGGCAAAGGCCTTTCCTTGCAGGTGGTGGCGGAAGGCATCGAGTGCGCGAGTCAGCGAGACATTCTCAAGGCCCAGGGCTACGAGGTCGGGCAGGGTAATTTCTTCTCGATCCCGCTGCCCGGCGAGGCATTCATGCAGCTCATTGGGCCTGCAGGTTGCAAGGCAGTCACTGGCTGAAGCTCCGTGCGTTGTACTCGCTGCTAACGAACGTCGCTGTAGGAGCAAGCTTGCTCGCGATTGCGGGCTGGCATTCAGCAATGATGTCGACTGATACACGGTTATCGCGAGCAAGCTTGCTCCTACAGACGGACGGGGTGGGTTCGAGTCTTTTGATCGGCAGGTGCCTGCCCCGACTGGGCTGAAACTATCGAAGGTCGCTGTAGGAGCAAGCTTGCTCGCGATTGCGGGCTGGCATCCAGCATTGATGTCGACTGATACGCCGTTATCGCGAGCAAGCTTGCTCCTACAGACGGACGGGGTGGTTTCGAGTCTTTTGATCGGCAGTAGCGCCGGTGACAGGTGCCTGGCCCGACTGGGCTGAAACTATCGAAGGTCGCTGTAGGAGCAAGCTTGCTCGCGATTGCGGGCTGGCATTCAGCATTGATGTTGACTGATACGCCGTTGTCGCGAGCAAGCTTGCTCCTACAGAGGGACGGGTGGTTTCGAGTCTTTTGATCGGCAGTAGCGCCGGTGACAGGTGCCTGGCCCGACTGGGCTGAAACTATCGAAGGTCGCTGTAGGAGCAAGCTTGCTCGCGACTGCGGGCTGGCATTCAGCATTGATGTCGACTGATACGCCATTGTCGCGAGCAAGCTTGCTCCTACAGAGGGACGGGTGGTTTCGAGTCTTTTGATCGGCAGTAGCGCCGGTGACAGGTGCCTGGCCCGACTGGGCTGAAACTATCGAAGGTCGCTGTAGGAGCAAGCTTGCTCGCGACTGCGGGCTGGCATTCAGCATTGATGTCGGCTGATACACGGTTATCGCGAGCAAGCTTGCTCCTACAGACGGATGGAGTGGGTTCGAGTCTTTTGATCGGCAGGTGCGCCGGTGACAGGTGCCTGGCCCGGCTGGGCTGAAACTATCGAAGGTCGCTGTAGGAGCAAGCTTGCTCGCGATTGCGGGCTGGCATTCAGCATTGATGTCGACTGATACGCCGTTATCGCGAGCAAGCTTGCTCCTACAGACGGGCGGTGTGGTTTCGAGTCTTTTGATCGGCAGGTGCGCCGGTGACAGGTGCCTGGCCCGACTGGGCTGAAACTATCGAAGGTCGCTTTAGGAGCAAGCTTGCTCGCGATTGCGGGCTGGCATTCAGCATTGATGTCGACTGATACGCCGTTGTCGCGAGCAAGCTTGCTCCTACAGGCGGATGGGGTGGTTTCGAGTCTTTTGATCGCAGGTGCGCCGGTGACAGGTGCCTGCCCCGACTGGGCTGAAACTATCGAAGGTCGCTGTAGGAGCAAGCTTGCTCGCGATTGCGGATTGGCATTCAGCATTGATGTCGATTGATAAACCGTTATCGCGAGCAAGCTTGCTCCTACAGACGGACGGGGTGGTTTCGAGTCTTTTGATCGCAGGTGCGCCGGTGACAGGTGCCTGCCCCGACTGGGCTGAAACTATCGAAGGTCGCTGTAGGAGCAAGCTTGCTCGCGATTGCGGGCTGGCATTCAGCATTGATGTCGACTGATACGCCGTTATCGCGAGCAAGCTTGCTCCTACAGACAGAGGGGTTATTTCGAGTCTTTTGATCGGCAGGTGCGCCGGTGACAGGTGCCTGTCCCGACTGGGCTGAAACTATCGAAGGTCGCTGTAGGAGCAAGCTTGCTCGCGATTGCGGACTTGCTACAGCATTGATGTCGACTGATACGCGGTTATCGCGAGCAAGCTTGCTCCTACAGAGGGACGGGGTGGTTTGCAGTTTTTGTGCCGGTGACGCGTGCCTACTCGTCCTGACGGCGGGTGTAGTGCAACAATCGATCGGTTTCGGTCTTGACCACCAGGTAGCACTCGCAGCTGAGCCGTTCCAGGCGTGCTCTGTCCAGTACCGTGATCTGGCCTCGGCTGTACTCGATGACGCCTTGGCGTTGCAGTTTGCCCGCGGCTTCAGTGACGCCTTCGCGGCGCACGCCAAGCATGTTGGCGATCAGTTCCTGGGTCATGGTCAGGTGGTTGCCGTGCAGGCGATCCAGCGACAACAGTAGCCATCGACACAATTGCTGGTCGATCGAATGATGGCGATTGCACAGGGCGGTCTGGGACATTTGCGTGATCAGCGCCTGGGTGTAGCGCAGCATCAGTAACAGCAAATCACCATGGCGGTTGAATTCTTTCTTGAGCTTTTGCCCCGGCAGACGAAAGGCGCTTCCGGCACTTTGCACCACCGCCCGACTGGAGGTGCTTTCGCCGCCCATGAACAGCGCGATGCCGATCAAACCCTCGTTGCCGACCACGGCGATCTCGGCAGAGGAGCCATTCTCCGTGACATGCAGCAGGGAGACGATGGCGTCGGTCGGGAAGTAAACATGGCGCAAGGTGTCCCCCGGTTCATACAGCACATCGCCCAGCGCCAGGCCGACCAGTTCCAGATGCGGAACAAGACGCTGGAGATCGTTGGCCGGAAGTGCCGCCAGCAGATGATTGTGATTGGGCAGGGGTGAGGCATACATGTCGGAACACCGTGGCGGAGAGGGACTTGCCGACTCAGGGTACTCCCCTGCACGCCACGGCTGGTGATCGATGTCTATTTATCGACGACATGCTCGTATTCCATCACTCGCACGCTGGCAGAGCGGGCACGACAATCCACCCGGATCCAACGCTCTACACCATCATCTTCCAATGTCAGCGCAATGCCGTTCATTGGCTGACCATCGAGGATCATGGCGGTGACGCTCGCACTGCCCTGATGCACATCAAAGTGGTACAGGGTTCGGCCGAAGCGATAGTGCAATTTGAAGCCGGGCCAGTCGATGGGTATCAGCGGTTCGATGCTGAACAGGCGGCCGCTGCGTTGTACGCCCAACAAAGACTCGACGATCAGCCGGTACATCCACCCGGCAGAACCGGTGTACCAGGTCCAGCCACCGCGCCCGGCGTGGGGGGCGGCGCCGTAGACATCGGCGGCCATGACATAGGGCTCGACCTTGTAGGTATCGATGCGAGCATTGTTGGCCGGGGCGGCGGGATTGATCAGATTCAGCACTTCCCAGGCTTTGCCTGCGTCACCCAATTGCGCAAACGCCATGCCTGCCCACACGGCAGCATGGGTGTACTGCCCGCCGTTCTCGCGTACGCCGGGCACATAACCCTTGATGTAACCCGGGTCCAGGGCGCCCTTGTCGAACGGTGGATCCAGCAGCAGCACGGCGCGGATGTCAGGTTTGATCAGATGCTCTTCCAGTGATTGCATGGCCTGATTCTGGCGCACCGCCGAGCCGGCCCCTGACAGCACCGACCAGCTCTGCGCAATGGAATCGATGCGACATTCTTCGTTGCTCGCCGAACCGAGCAGTTGCCCGTCATCGAACCAGGCGCGGCGATACCAGGCGCCGTCCCAGGCATTTTGTTCAAGGTTGCGTTGCAGCGTCGCCGCACAGTCGCTACAGCGCTTGGCAAAGTCGTGATCACCGTGCAGGCGTGCGGTGACGGCAAATTGTTCCAGCACTTGATAGCTGAAGAAGCCCAGCCAGACACTTTCGCCGACACCCATATGGCCGACGCGGTTCATGCCGTCGTTCCAGTCGCCGGAGCCCATCAGCGGCAACCCGTGCTGGCCTCGACGCAGGCTGTGTTCGATGGCACGCACGCAGTGTTGATACAGCGACTCTCGCAATTGCGACGTGCACGGGAGGTCGTAATAGGACTCCTCGCCAGCGGCCAGCAAACGTCCCTCCAGATAGCCGACGGGTTCTTCCAGCACCCCCGCGTCAGCGGTCATTTCGACATAGCGGTTGGTCGCGGCCACCAGCCACAAAAAGTCATCAGAGCAAGCGGTACGAACACCTCGATTCATCGGTGGGTGCCACCAGTGCTGTACGTCGCCTTCCGCATACTGATGGCCGGCGCACAGCAACAGATGCGCACGCACGGTTGCCGGATCGGCATGGATCATCGCCATGCTGTCCTGCAACTGATCGCGAAAACCAATGGCACCACCGGACTGGTAGTAGCCGCTGCGGGCCTGGAAACGGCAGGCGATGACCTGATACATCAACCAGCCGTTGACCATGACATCGACCGTCGGCGCGGCGGTTTCGATACGAATAGCGCCGAGCACCGAGCGCCAGTGATCGCGTACTTTCTGCAACTCCGCTGCGGCTGCAAGGCTGCCCCGATAACGTTGCACCAACCGTGTGGCGGCGTTGGTCGAAGTCTCCGCCCCGAGGCGCAGGATCACTTCCTTGCTATCGCCGTCGGCGAGATCGACTGACACTTGCAGCGCGGCGCATGGGTCCAGCCCGCCGCCCATGCGCCCGGACAACCCGGCGTGCTGCATGGCTGCCGGCGAGGCGAGGGTGCCACTGCGCCCCACGAACTCAGTGCGGTCAGCGCTGACGCCGTGATCGATGGTGTCGGTGTCAAAGAACGCCACCCGTCCGGAAAACTCCACCGAGTAGGCATTGCGGGCGAAGAGGGCGCCGCTGACCGGGTCCGATTGGGTGACCACGTGCATCGCCGACTTGCTGCGCAGATCGCCCAGAACCCATTCCACGTACCCGGTGACTGACAGCGTCCGGCTGCGTCCCGAGCGGTTGCTCACCAACAGCCGCGAGAATTTGATCGGCGCATCCAGCGCCACGTAGATCCAGAGTTCGCTGTAGATGCCGTCCTCTTCATGTTCGAACACGCTGTAGCCGAAACCGTGACGCGTCTGGTACGGGCCTTTGCCTGGGCAGGGTTGAGGTGCCGCTGACCAGAAATGCCCGGTCTCTTCGTCCCGCAGGTAAATCGCCTCGCCACTGCGATCGGTGACCGGGTCGTTGTGCCACGGTGTCAGGCGAAACTCATGGGCGTTTTCAGCCCAGGTATAGGCGCTGCCGGCTTCCGAAACGACGGTGCCGAGATGTGCGTTGGCGATCACATTGACCCATGGCGCCGGTGGCGGGTTGTCCGCCAGTCGACTGATGATGTACTCACTGCCATCGGCACTGAAGCCGCCATGGGCGTTGGCCAGCAGCAGTGCCGAAGGATTGGGCTGTACCGAAGTCGGCCCGGCCTGATACTGCCGGGTCGGCGCGAACAGTGCGTGTTCCGGCGAGACCCGGCGGCGATGAACCTGCTCGGCGAGGGTGCCCGACCCTTCGCTCAGCACCAGCCTGGCCACCGCCAGAACCAGCCCCCGATCTTCGCTCGACATCTGCTGCACCGGGCGCACGAAGATGCCGCCCGGACGATCCAGCAGCGTCGCTTCACTGCCGGAGGTGATCAGGCCCATGATCGCGTCCTGCAATTGCTGGCGATAACCCGCCTCGTCTTCGTTCCAGATCAACAGGTCGACCGCCAGGCCTTTTAGGCGCCAGTAGGCGTGGGCTTGAATCATCTGCTGCACCAGGACGATGTTGTCCAGGCTGTGGATTTGCAGCAACACGATGGGCAAGTCGCCGGAAATCGCCTGGCCCCAAAGTCCCGGTTGATTGCGTCGGTTGGCAATCAACACCGCGTTATCGGCGCGCATCGAGGCGTTCGCATACAGCACGGATGAAGCCATTTGTTCGAACAGACGCGCATCGGACAACGAGGCATTGAGCTGACGCAAAAGCACCTGGCTATGGGTCCAGGACAGGTCGAATACCCGGTCGGCGAGGTGGCGGTCGCGGTATTTGTTGATCAGGCAAAGGCAGACATCACGGCTGTCGGCGACGCCGGTAGCCAGGTCGATGGTGCCCTGTTGGCCGGGTTGCAAGGTAATCCGGCAACGAATCGCGACCACCGGATCGAGCACCGGGCCTGCACTGCCGGACAAGCGCTGGCAATCGGCATCGAGGGCGGCGGGCGACACCAGGCTGCGGCCCCGGCCGATGAAGCGGGCGCGATCGGTTTCATAGGAGATCGCATCGATGTCCACCCCGTGCGCGGCCAGCAAATGGCACATCCACGGCGTCGGCTCATCGCTGGCCCGTGGCCGCCGGCTGCAGACAATGGCCTGCAGATCGGGCAGCAGTTCGGTCTGCACGAACAGTTTGCTGAATGCCGGGTGCATCGCGTCGTTAGCCGGGGAGGTGAGCACCACTTCGGCGTAGGTGGTGATCTCCAGTGTCTTGGCCGATGACGCGCGATTGGAGACATGCAGGCGGCGCAGTTCGATGTCGTCTTCAGGCGAGACGACGATCTCCAGGTGTGTGTCGAAATCCAGGTTGCGTGCGCGGAACTCTGCTCGGGAGTCGCTGAAGATCGCTTCGTGGCTCTCGGGTCGATGCAACGTCGGTTGATGCGCCGCCGACCACACCGTGTTGGTCTGGACATCGCGCAGGTAACAGAACATCCCCCAGTTATCCTGTGAGATGTCCTCCTGCCAACGGGTGACGGCCATGTCGTGGCGGCGGCTGTAACCACCGCCACCGCTGGTCAGCATGACGTGGTAGCGACCGTTGGACAGCAATTGCACCGCAGGACGTTTGCTTCCCGGATCGGCGAACACCCGAAGCCCGCTGTCCTGGGCCTGATCAACGTCGCCAGGCACGGGCGACTGTGCGGCCTGCAGGTAGGGAGCCGCGGATTTTGGCACCCGTTCCTGCAACAGCAGCAGCGCCGATTGCAGCGCCGGGTCGGCTTCGAACCGCCGTTGCATGGGCTGATCGAGTAATCGGCTGGTCAAGGCCAGCAGACTCATACCCTGGTGGTGCGCCATAAACGAACGGACGATGGCGTACGACTGGCCGCGCGGTACGCGGGCGTCGGTGTAATCCACCGCTTCATAAAGGCCGAAACGGCCTGAAGAGCCCTGCAGGGCAAGACGTTGCAAGTTTTTGCAGGCCGCTTCGGCGTCGACCATCAACGCCAGGGCGCTGGCATACGGAGCTATGACCACGTCATCGCTGAGCCCGCGCTTGAGCCCGAGACCCTGAACGCCGAAGGCGCGATATTGATAATTAAGGTGGGCGTCGACGGTGTAGTAGCCCGATTCGGAAACACCCCAGGGAATGCCCAGCCTGTTGCCGTGTTCGATCTGCACCGCCACGGCGGCGCGGCAAGTCTGGTCTAGCAGGCTGCCGTCATAGTTGGGCATCACCAGCATGGGCATCAGGTACTCGAACATCGAGCCTGACCAGGACAGCAAGGTCGGCACGCCAGCGTTTTCACTCAATAGCCTGCCCAAGGTGAACCACGCGCTTTGCGGGATCTGGCCTTGAGCAATGACCACGTAATTGGTCAGCCGCACCTCGGACGCCAGCAGGTCGTAGTAACCGCTGTCGAGCCTGAGTTCTTCGGCGTTGTAGCCGATGACGAACAAATCACGCTGGTGGTCGTAAAGCAGCGTGAAGTCCATTTGTGCCATCGACGTAGCCTGTAACGCCAGGTGCTCCAGGGACTTCAGACGCTGCCCGGCAATGCGCCGGACCTGCTCGATTGACGAGTGATGCTCGGCGGCCCAATCGGCGGGATCCAGGGCTGCCATTTCACGCAAGGTGCAGGGCGGCGGCTGAGTGGCGACCGGTGGAACGGGGAGTCGGAAGCGCTGCAGTTCTTCGGTCCAGTCCAGGCATTGACGAAGAAACGCTTCTCGCCAGTAGAGGCACTCTTCGTCGGTGTCCGCTGGCAGGTTGGTGACGACGATATGAGCCGTGTGCAGCAGGTCAGCCAGCGCTTCGGTGGTCGCCGCTGACGCGGCTTGTTCAAGGCGTATTTTCAGCTGACTCAAGGCCTGCTCATCCGCGCCCGCGGCACGTTGGGCATCCGCAAGGATGTCGAGGGTGTCGCGCAGGCCTTTGAGTACGGCAGGGCCGAACATCGGGGCGTCGGCAAGTTGCCTTGTGCCGGTGCTCAAGGTCAGCAGCAGGCCCGCCAGGTTTCCGCTGTCGACGGTGGAGACGTAATGCGGACGCAGTGGTTCGAGGGTCTGCGTGTCGTACCAGTTGTAGAAGTGCTGCCGATGACGTTCCAGTCCGTCCATGCTGTCCAGTGATGCCGCAAGTCGGAACAGCAGCCGCTCGGTGCTTAAGTAACCGAAGTCGTGAGCGGCGAGGTGAGCGAGCAGGGACATGCCCATGTTGGTCGGCGAGGTGCGATGGGCAATCGCCGGCCGGGGTTCTTCCTGCACGTTATCCGGTGGCAGCCAGTGATCTTCCGGTCCGACGTATTGATCGAAGAACGCCCAGGTCTTGCGCGCCATCACCCGCAAAAAGCGCAACTGCTCTGCCGATGGTGCAAACGTCGACTGCTTCGGTGGCGAGCTGAGCCGCCAGGCGATCCAAGGGCCCGCGAGCCACGCCAACAGCAACGGACTGGCGATAACCAGCGTGTGCGGACTGTCGACCAACACGGCCAGTGACGACAGGGCTGCCACCGGTTGAACCCACATCTGGCGATAGAGGCCGGTGAGCCGGTTTTCCGTGGTGCGCTCCACCTCCCGCGAGGGCTGCCATTGCAACAGCAGGCGTCGGCTGAAACCGATTCGCCAGAGCGAACGCAGGATCGCATCGGCGCTGTAGAACATCTCATAGGGCAGCCACGCAAGGGTCAGACCCGCTCGGGCCAGGTCGTGTCCCAGATCTCCCAGCAACGCCATGAGGTATTGACCATAGGGCACGTCGGCGGGGGCTTGCAGCAGATCGGTCACTGCTCGCAGCAACGGTTGAATCACCAGCAAGCCAATGACGGTAAGGGTCCAGACCATTGGCTGGCTGCTGGCAAACCAACCCCAGCCGAACATCAACAACAGCGCCAGCGGTTCCAGGCTGCGCCGCAGATTGTCGAGAATCTTCCAGCGGGCCATGACACTCAGCCGGTTGCGCACCCACTTGCCGTCGGCATTGCGCGCCCAGGGCAAGGTCCACGGCAGCAATTGCCAGTCGCCGCGCACCCAGCGATGCCGGCGTTTGACATCGGCACCATAGCGCGAAGGGTATTGTTCGTAGACTTGCACATCGCTGAGCAGGCCGGACCGTGCATAACAGCCTTCGATCAGGTCGTGGCTGAGAATCTGATTGTCCGGCAAGCAACCTTCCAGGGCGCAGGTGAATGCATCCACGTCGTAGATGCCCTTGCCGATGAACGAGCCTTGCTGGAACAAATCCTGGTAAACGTCCGACACCGCCCTTGTGTAGGGATCGACGCCAGCATCGCTGCCGAACAACTGTGCGTAGATCGAGCGCGTCGCGCTGGTCAGGCTGATACCCACCCGTGGTTGCAACACGGCGTAGCCGGAGATGATCTGTTCGCCCGCACTGTCGAACAACGGGCGATTCAACGGGTGCATCATCGCCGCCACGCATTGGCGCGCGACGTCGCGTGGCAGCAGGGTGTCGGTGTCCAGGGTGATCACGTAACGCACCCCGCGCAGCGGCGTGACGTCGCCGACGATGGTGTCGAAACGCTCCAGTCCGTTGCCACGCAACAGCGAGTTGAGTTCAATCAGCTTGCCGCGTTTGCGCTCGTGGCCCATCCACACACGCTCGCTGGCATTCCAGCGCCGCGGCCGATGCAGCAAAAAGAAATGGTCGCTGTGGCCGTCCGCGTATTTTTGGTTGAGCAAGGTGATTGCACGGGAAGCCTGGGCAAGCAGCTCGGCGTCTTGCGGTTGAGACTCTTGCGCGGCATCCAGAAAATCGCTGAGCAAGGCGAAATACAGGTTGCGGTCACGGTTGGCGAGAAACCGCACTTCCAGTCCTTCCACCAGTTCGTCCACGTCTGCCGGACTGGCGATCAGCGTCGGGATCACCACCAGGCTTCGTGCCTCATCGGGCAGACCATGGGCGTAATCCATTTTCGGCAAAACCGCCGGCACCAGACTGAACGTTACCAACCAGTTGATCAGGCTGATCGCCAATCGGCTGGTCATCACCAGACATGGAATAGCCAGCAACAGTAGCGCCGCCTCGGGCACTCCGTCTCGCTGCGCCGAGGCCAGTAGAGGCCAGGCAAAAATGAACGTCAGAAACGCCACCGGTGCCAGGTAAAACATTAGCGGCGACTGCTGCTGCAAGCGATTCCAGCGTACATGTAGCGGAACCCGGGTGTTGAGTTGTCGCTCCAGTACCGGTAGCCCGGCGCTGATCAAGTAATAGCCGACGTGCCGGGCCAGTAATGTGCAAGACACCTGGGCGGTGGCGGCGCTGGCAAGATCGATCGCGGCGCGGGCTACCTGGATTTCCGAGTGCTGTGGGCTGCGTCGCGCCAGGCGTTCAATGACATGTCGATAGCTGTCACGGGTA
Organism: Pseudomonas sp. MYb327; assembly: GCF_040438925.1. NCBI lineage: Bacteria > Pseudomonadati > Pseudomonadota > Gammaproteobacteria > Pseudomonadales > Pseudomonadaceae > Pseudomonas > Pseudomonas sp. MYb327. Next base: position 2,767,018 of record NZ_CP159258.1, on the reverse strand, counting down.
CTGAAATCCATGGCCCGGTAAATCGCCGCCGGGTCTTCACTGAGAATCTGTTCGACATGACTCATCGATTCGACGAACTCGCGCCAGTCAGTGGCGGATAACAGGCGCAAGCTGCCGATGCTATTGCCGATGGACACCTGATCCGCGGCCTGTTGTTGCGCATCGAGTTGCACCTGGCGTTCGATGCTCGAGCCGGTCTCGCTGAGCGTCTGCTCAATCCAGGTCAGCGGCAGGGCCAGGGCGGCGCTTTGGCCTTGCAGGCGACGGGTCAATTCGGCGACGAAGGCAGGGGTCATCGGCGGGGCGGAGCGGGCCATGTCGGCCACGGTCAGCACTACGCTTTTGATATCGCGTTCCGAGGTTTCGATCAGGCGTTCGGCCCAGTCATCGGCGAGGTTGCGATCATCGGCGTTGGCCATGACCCGAGAAGCCACACGCCGCAGGTTTTCGATCAACGCCAGACGCAACATGATCGGGATCGCCCACAGCTCCCCGAGCGCCAGCGACATCACGGTCTGGTAGGCAACAATAAAACGGCTCAGGCTTTGCTCATCAACCCGGCCGTCGCCATGGGAAATCGTCTCCAGGGCGATGTCATAAACGCGAGGCAGCCCGGCGGACGGGCCGTTGATCAGGCGCGGCAACTCACGGCTGTAGCCTTTGGGCAGGTGCGTCCTGGCGGTGCGAATGTGGTCTTCAACCAGAAAGTAATTGTCCAGCAGCCATTCCGCAGCCGGCGTGACCCGTCGACTGGACATCTGCGCGTTGGACAGCGCCGTGCAACTGCGTTTGAGCAGTGCCTCGTTGTCATCCAGCCTGCGCAGCATTGAGTCCCGGGCGGACATGGCGGTCAGGCGATGCTGCCCGGCCAGGGCGATGCCATGACTGGCCATCTGATCGGCGCTGAAAAGCTCCGAGCGCAATATCGGCTCGTATTCAAATCGGGGCGGGGAGAACGAACCGGTTCGCCAAAAGCCGGACGAGCGGGAAAACACCTGTTGGATGCGTGTCCATATGCTGTTCATAAAGTCCTGGGCCTGAAATGCGTGAATACGAATGCGAGCATGTCGAGAGGTGCGCCAATCCATCGCGCCAGTACCGGGGAGCGCTGGGTGGATGTCGCTTTTCAGCTCTGAGTGTGAGGACATGAAGGGTTGTTCGTCTGTTCGCTGGCGTACATAGCCGGCGGACTTTGAGACATTGAGACGCGCCTGTTGTCGAACGGAATAACGAGCCATGTTGCAGCCTTCAGGTTCTGCAACAGCCTCGTTCCGCACTCCTGTTCAGGTTGAGAGGTGGCTATATGAACAACATCATCTACATCGTCGGGCTGGTCGTGGTTGTCGTGGTAATCCTGTCGTTCCTTGGCTTGGCATAGATTCGCAGGCGGTCAACTTTCCGGAATCGCTGGGGTATGCGGTGACGCATACCTCTCAGCGGTCACTCGGCGCTGCCTCATCAGCCGCGTTGCGCGTGTTCGTGAGACCAGAACATCGGCAGGCGCTGCAGCATCCAGTCCAGTAACTCTTGAGCCGGGGCGGCCAGCGGTCGGCCGGACTTGACCAGCAATTTCGCCTCGACACCCAGAAAAATCGGGTGGTCTATGGGAACGGCAGCCAGGCTTCCCTTGGCGATTTCCCGATACGCCGCGAATTCACCCAGCAATGACGCGAACCCCCCGGCAGCGATCAGACGTTTGAGTGCGGCCAGCGAGTTGCTGACCAGCGCTGGGCGAATCTCGATTTTCTCCGCGTACTCCAGCATTTTCATCGCATGACCGATCCCGAACGTGGTGGGCGTCAACACCAGTTGGCAGGCGAGAATGTCTTCGACGGTGGCCGCGCGGCCCGTCAATGCAAGTGGATGATCCGGGCGCACCAGCAGCATGACGGGCTGCGAGGACGTTGCGCGAAAATCGATGTGCGCGTGCATCGGGGGATTGTAGGCAAGGCCTATATGCGCGCGGTTTTCGGCGACTTCGTTCATCACGTCATCGACGGGCAATATGTCCAGCGTGACATCGAGCTTCGGGTATTGCTTGCAGAAAGGCGCGAGCACATTGTCGACCAAAGCGTCGACGTAACCCTCACTGATCACCACGCGCACATGACCTTGCTGCAAGCCTTTAATCGCTTGCAGCTGGTCTTCGAGTTTCTCCTGGTGCGATCGATAACCTCGCCAGAATTCCAGCAAATGCGCGGCGGCCTCGGTGGGCTGAACGCCCCGCGCCTGGCGCTCGAAAAGCTTCGCTCCCAGTTCTTCTTCCAGCAGCTTTATTTGACGCGTGATCACCGAGGGCGACGTATTGATGCTGTCGGCCGCGCCACGAATCGAGCCGTGGACCAGCACCTCGTGAAAATACCGGAGCCTTTGTTGGTTGATCTCGCGCATGACGCACCTCCCTTGATAATCCAGCGTTGCCCATAGAGCAACGGTACGCGAACTTAGTTGCTCTTGCTGGGTTTTTGCCCTCGGCGCAACATTCTCTGGCACGACCACCATCACCGGCCAAACAAGAACAATTGGAGACTCCTATGTCAGCCTGTGCACCGACGGCAACCAGTGGCGCTCTTTCGGCCCTTTACCGCAAGCTCAATTGGCGGCTGCTGCCGCTGCTGTTCATTTGCTATGTATTTGCCTATCTGGACCGAATCAATGTCGGCTTCGCCAAACTGCAAATGCAAAGTGATCTCGGGCTTTCCGACGCGGCTTATGGCGCGGGCGCCGGCATCTTTTTTCTGGGCTATGTGTTGTTTGAGCTGCCCAGCAACCTGATGCTGCCACGGGTCGGCGCACGCAAAACGTTCAGTCGAATTTTGGTGTTATGGGGCATTACCTCGGCCTGCATGCTGTTTGTTCGCGACGTGCCGACGTTCTATGCCATGCGTTTTTTGTTGGGTGTGTTCGAAGCCGGATTCGCACCGGGCATGATTTATTACTTGTCTTGCTGGTACGGCCCGACGCGCATGGCCCGCGCCATTGCAATCGTGTTTATCGCCGGGCCCATTGGCGGCATTGTCGGCGGTCCGCTTTCCGCCTGGCTGATCACCACGCTTTCGGGCATCGGTGGTTTGGCCGGGTGGCAATGGATGTTTCTCATCGAAGGGCTTCCCTGCGTCTTCCTTGGCATTCTTACCTTCTTCGTACTGTCGAATCGCCCCTCTGAAGCACGTTGGCTAAGTGCTGAAGAAAAGAAATTGCTGGAGGCCGAACTGAGTACTTCGTCGAGCCATGTCCATTCGTTCAAGGCCGTTCTGCGCGACCCGAAAACCTATGTGCTGGCGTCGGCGTATTTCTGCATCATCTTCTCGATCTACGCCATGAGCTTCTGGCTTCCGGCGGTCCTCAAGGCCCAAGGCGTTAACGACACCATGCAGTTGGGTTGGTACGCAGCTATTCCTTATGTCGGGGCGGCTATCGGCATGTACCTGATAGGGCGTCGGTCCGACCGTGTTGGCGAAAGGCGTTACCACTGCGCAGTGCCGGCGGCCATCGGGGCTTTTCTTCTCCTGCTGTTTCCCTTTGCCGAAGGGCACTTGATGGTTTCGCTGGGCCTGCTGACCGTGGCGACAACCACGATTTTCATGGCGTACACCGTGTTCTGGGCCATGCCGTCCGAACACATCAAGGGCGAAGCTGCGGCGGGAGGTATCGCGTTCATCAACACCATCGGCCTGTGCGGAGGTTTCTGGGGACCCGCGGTGATTGGCTGGGCAAAAACCGCAACCGGAAGCATGAATCTGGGCATTGTTGTCGTGGGGTGTACATCCCTTTGTGCGGCACTTGTCATCATTCTGAGCAGATCGTTATCGAGTGAACGCGCTGCACCTGAATACAGCGCAGTGTGATCAGTGAGCTGTCACTTCAACATAATCGTCGTGTTCCGAAAGGAACGTTCCATTGGAGAATCTAAAATGCTTCTACACCTGTCGACCTGGGCCGAAATCGGCGAATTTCTGAACCGTAGTCGTACCATCGTGATCCCGATTGGCTCGAACGAACAACACGGGCCAACCGGCCTTTTGGGGACCGATTGGATGTGCCCTGAAATCATCGCTCACGAAGCGCAGAAAACAGCGGACATCCTGATTGCTCCCACCTTCAACATCGGCATGGCCCAGCATCATCTGGGCTTTCCGGGAACCATTTCACTGCGTCCATCCACCTTCATCGCCGCCATCGGCGATTGGGTGCGGTCTTTGGCGGCGCACGGGTTCGAGAAAATCCTCTTTCTCAATGGTCACGGCGGCAACGTTGCATCGATTGAAGCGGCCTTCTCGGAACTCTACGCCGAGGCGAGTTTCGCCAGGCGCCCAGCGGGTTTTGCGCTGAAGTTGTGCAATTGGTGGGATCTGGAAGGCGTGGAAAATCTGGCACGGCAGCAGTTCCCGACGGGGCATGGCATCCATGCGACGCCTTCCGAGATTGCTGTTACTCAATGGGCTTACCCTGACTCCATCAAGTCGGCTGATTATTCGCCCCAAATTGCAGCGTGGGGGCCGATCCGCGAAGCGCAAGACTTCCGCGCGCGCCATCCGGACGGACGCATGGGTTCGGACCCGGCGCAGGCAACGGCGGAGAAAGGTCGGGCACTGGTGATGATGTCGGCGCAAGGCCTGGTGCAGGCGGTGGACGCCTTCAGCCAGGAATCGATACCGGGCAACAACGGCTGAACCGCTGTCGTCTTGGCCAGCCCATAGACATTCATGGTTGGCCAAGTGCCGGGGTTTTCGACGGAGTGAGGCTTGGCGCTAAAGATTGCCGCGTGCGATCTGGCTAAAAAAGGGATAATGCCGCCCATTCTGTTTTCGTTATTCTGGTAATCCCGCATGGAAATCAAGGTCAATTTTCTCGACAACCTACGTCTTGAAGCCAAATTCGATGACTTCACGGTGGTGGCCGACCAGCCTATCCGCTACAAGGGCGACGGCTCGGCACCGGGTCCGTTCGACTACTTCCTGGCTTCGTCGGCTCTGTGCGCGGCTTACTTTGTGAAGTTGTACTGCGAAACCCGCAACATCCCCACCGATAACATTCGTTTGTCGCAGAACAACATTGTTGATCCGGAAAACCGCTACAACCAGATTTTCAAGATTCAGGTCGAATTGCCGGCGGATATCTCCGCCAAGGACCGCCAGGGCATTTTGCGTTCGATCGACCGTTGCACGGTAAAGAAGGTGGTGCAAACCGGACCTGAGTTCGTGATTGAAGAGGTCGAGAACCTTGATGCCGATGCTCAGGCGTTGCTGATGCCGAACCTGGCCTCGGACGCGGGCACCTACATTGTCGGCAAGGATCTGCCGCTGGAACAAACCATCGCCAACATGTCGGAAATCCTTGCCGGCCTGGGCATGAAGATTGAAATCGCTTCATGGCGCAATATCGTTCCCAACGTGTGGTCGCTGCATATCCGCGATGCGCATTCGCCGATGTGTTTCACCAATGGCAAGGGCGCGACCAAAGAAGGCGCGTTGGCCTCGGCGTTGGGCGAATTTATCGAGCGGCTCAATTGCAATTTCTTCTACAACGATCAGTTCTGGGGAGAGGACATCGCCAACGCCGAGTTCGTGCATTACCCGGACGAACGCTGGTTCAAACCTGGCCCCAAAGATGCGTTGCCGGCGGAAATTCTCGACGAATACTGCCGGAAAATTTTCAACCGTGATGGCGAGCTGCGTGGCTCGCATCTGTACGACACCAACTCCGGCAATGTCGAACGTGGCATCTGTTCGTTGCCCTTTGTGCGCCAGTCGGACAAAGAGGTGGTGTATTTCCCGTCAAACCTGATCGAAAACCTGTACCTCAGCAACGGCATGAGCGCCGGCAACACGCTGGCCGAAGCGCAGGTGCAGTGCTTGTCGGAAATCTTCGAGCGCGCGGTGAAACGCGAAATTCTCGAAGGCGAACTCGCACTACCGGATGTGCCGCAGGAAGTGCTGGCGAAATACCCGAGCATTCTGGCCGGTATCCAGGGGCTGGAAGAGCAGGGCTTCCCGGTGCTGGTGAAGGATGCATCGTTGGGCGGCGAATTCCCGGTGATGTGCGTGACCTTGATGAACCCGCGGACCGGCGGCGTATTTGCCTCGTTCGGGGCGCACCCGAGCTTTGAAGTGGCGCTGGAACGCAGCCTGACCGAGTTGCTGCAAGGCCGCAGTTTTGAAGGCCTGAACGATCTGCCTCAGCCGACCTTCGAAGGTCACGCGGTCACTGAACCGAACAACTTTGTCGAGCACTTCATCGATTCCAGCGGCGTGGTGTCGTGGCGCTTCTTCAGTGCCAGGTCTGATTTCGAGTTTGTCGAGTGGGACTTCTCCGGCCAGGGTGAAAACTCCAATACCGACGAAGCTGCGACGTTGTTCGGCATCCTCGAAGACATGGGCAAAGAAGTGTACATGGCGGTGTACGAGCATATCGGCGCGAAGGCCTGCCGCATCCTGGTGCCGGATTATTCGGAAATCTATCCGATAGAAGATTTGATCTGGGATAACACCAACAAGGCGCTGTTGTTCCGATCCGACATCTTGAACCTGCATAGCCTGACCAACGTCGGTTTGAGAGCCTTGGTCAAGCGTCTGGAAAACAGCGAGCTGGACGATTACACCGACATCACCACATTGATCGGCATCGAATTCGACGACAACACGGCCTGGGGTCAGCTGACGATCCTGGAGTTGAAGCTGCTGATCTATGTCGCCTTGAAGAAATACGACGAGGCAAAAGAGCTCGTGGAAGCTTTCCTGCAGTACAACGACAACACGGTCGAGCGCGGATTGTTTTATCAGGCCTTGAACGTGGTGCTGGAAGTGCAGCTGGACGATGACCTGGAGCTCGACGATTACGAGGTCAACTTCCGCCGGATGTTTGGCAATGAGCGCATGGACGCCGTGATAGGGTCGGTGGAAGGCAGCGTGCGCTTCTACGGCTTGACCCCGACGAGCATGAAACTGGAAGGCCTCGATCGACACCTGCGTCTGATCGACAGTTACAAGAAACTGCACACGGCGCGGGCCAATGTGACGGCGTTATCCAGGTAATAGCGCGAACCAAAAAAGCACACTGAGGTGCTTTTTTGGTTTTAGGCGGTTGATGCGAACGTGCTTAGAAGCGGTACTTCGCCGAAGCGGTAATGCTGCGCGGTGCGCCGTACGTCAGGGCACCATAGGCATCGAAGATGTCGAAGTACTTCTGGTCGGTGACGTTGTCGGCATTCACCTGGGCCGAAAGGTTTTCGGTGATCTCGTAACGCGCCATCAGGTTGACCAGCGCATAGGCATCCTGCTGGATCTTCTCGGAATTGCCAGCCGGGTTGACGGCGTAGGTGTAGATCGAGTCCTGCCAGTTAACCCCGCCACCAATGGTCAGCTTGTTGAAAGCACCCGGCAGGCGGTAGGTGGTAAAGGTGCGTAGCAACTTGGTCGGGTACAACGTGTTGACGTCGTCGCCGTGGGCATCTTCAGCCTTGAACTGGGTGTAACCCAGCGAGGCATTCCAGTCCGTCGCGAGTTCGCCGGACACTTCCAGCTCGAAACCCTTGCTGGTTGCGCCTTCACTGGCCTCATAGGCGAAACCGCCGACCGGGTTTGAAGGATCGATCAGCACGCCGGTGTTCTGCCCCAGATTGTCCTGCTTGATCTGGAAAATCGCGGCAGAGGTGTTCAAGCGGCCACCGAAATACTCACCCTTGAGGCCGATTTCAGTGCTCTCGCCAACGATCGGTTCCAATGTCTGGCCACTGCTGTCGCGTACTGATTGCGGCAGGAAGATTTCCGTGTAGCTGGCATAGGCCGAGAGGTTGTCGGTGAGGTCGTAGACGACGCCGGCATAGGGGGTCAGCTCATGATCGACATCGACCTTGCTCACTTCCGAGAAGATGTCATCACTGGTTTTCTCGTACCAGCTCTCACGCGCGCCGAGAATCACTTTCAAATCGTCGGTCACGTTCAGGCGAGTGGCTGCGTACAAGCCTTTCTGGCGAGTCTCGCTGTAGCCATAGTCGGTCCGTGGACCCCAGATCGGCTCGGGGAAATGGCCGTTATAGGCATCGAAATCGGCCACGCCGTCAAAACCGGTTTGCGCGTCGAGTGAGTCGGCGTCGAACTTCTGTTTGCTGTCCACATAACCGAAGGCCAATTCGTGCTCACGACCCAGGAACGAGAACGGGCCATTGAAGCGGATGCCGTAGTCGTCCTGAGTGGTCTCGGTCTTGTAGGTCGCCGGGAACGAAAACATGCCGGAGCTACCGTTCCTGCCTGGATTGCCGGACAGGTACAGCAAGGAAGAGTCGCCGGTGCGCTCGCCACGGTTGTAACTGAGGTTGACTTGCCAGTCGTTGGCAAAAGTGTGATCGAGGTTGACGAAATAGGTCTCGTAGGTGGTGTCCCATTTGCTCCAGTCGGCGGAGGTGGTCTTCGAACGGCTCCAGTTGGTGCGGCCGCCGTCGGCGTACCAGACGGGCAGGCCGCCCCACATTGGCGACTCGGCGTTGCTTTCTTGCCGGCTCAAGCCGAACCACAGCGTGGTGTCGGGCGTCAGGTCGATATCCATGGTGCCGTAGAGGGTTTGGCGCTTGTTCGAGTTCATGTCGATCCAGGTGTCGCCTTCGTTGGTCTCCCCGACCAAGCGCGCGCGGATAGTGCCTTCCTCGTTCAGCGCTGTGGACACATCGGCCTCCATGCCATAGGTGTCCCATGTGCCGGCACTCAGTTCCACCGAGCCCTTCAAGTCCCTGCTGTTGGCGCGCTTGCGCACCATGTTGAGGGACGCGGAAGGATCACCAGCACCGGTCATCAAACCGTTGGCGCCGCGCACCACTTCAACACGGTCGTACATGGCCAGGCTGCTGAAAATCTCTCCCGAACTCCATGGCTGCTCATAAATGGTGGGTACGCCATCGATCATCAGCGAGTTGAGCTCAAAGCCACGGGCGTTGAACTGTGCCCGGCTTGTCTCGTAACGGTTGACCGACACACCGGTGGCATTGTTGACCACGTCGAGGATGGTTTTCAGATCCTGGTCTTGTATGCGCTGCTGGGTAACAACGCTGACCGACTGCGGCGTCTCGCGTAGCGACATGCTCAACGGCGTGGCAGTGCGTGCGGCGTCAGTGGTGTAGGAATTGGTGTCTTCGGTGACGCCACTGCGTTCGGCAGAGGCCGTCTCCGTGATTGCGATCGGCGCCAGGGTCACGGCGCCTCCCGTCTCGGCCTGCTCAGTCTGTTCCGCCGCTTGCACGGTGGCTGCAGTCATGGCGATACCGGCTGCAAGCATGTGCACTGCGAGAGCCAGGGGGCGCAGTGCCAAAGGCGAGCGCGGCGTAACGGAGTTTTGTGGACACAGGGGAGTTGAGGCGGACATGCGTACTCACATATGAATTGATGTTATTTGATAATCAATATCATACGCAAATACGATGAATTACTAAACACTTCGTGAAAAATCTGTTTTATTGTTAAAAAACAGTGAGTTAGAAAGCGGCAAAATTCTTCGCTTCTGGTCGATTGCTGCCGGTTCATCTGACAGCAATCGACCAAAAAGCCGAAAAGGCGCGTTTAGCGCTTGATCAGAGAAATTTTCGTACCTTCGATGCTGACCCCGGCCATTAACCCTTGCTGGTCAACGATGAATGCGTAGGCGTCGTCTTTGAGCGTCGAGCTGGACAGGTTTTTCGCCATCCCCTCATCCACCACAACCACCGTTGGCCCGACGCCGATTTCCCAACCTTTGGTTTCAGTAATGTATTTCACCGCCTTGTCGGTCATCAGGAAAACCACATAGCCATACGACTGGGCGCCTGCCTGCAGCCCCCATGAGCCGCCGACGGAGTTGTAGTAGTTCACGACTTCCTTGCCTTTCATTAATACGCCTTCACCATAGCTGCCGCCGAAAACGAGACCCGCCTTGATGATTTTCGGGAAGACCAGCACAGCCTTGGCCTGGTGGGAAATGCTTTCGGCAGTTGGAGTGGTCTTGTTGAGAAGCTGCAACGTTTGCCGAGAGTCGGCATTCAAGTCTTCGGCGGTGGCCGCTGCCGCAGTATTTAGCAAACCGGCGGAGGCCAATGATGCAGCCGCGAGGAAAAGCGACAGGAAGAAGCGCTTTGATTGAGTCATTTGCATACTCCGAAAAGGGAGCAGTGGATGGCTGCAGCAGTCGGCATCTAACAGGAACCGAAACCGCTGAAAGTTATCCGGCGCACCCTGAATAGTGTGATTTGCAAGCTTCGCTCCTGTGTTTAGTTGCGAGGCCGTCAATGGTTGTGACCACTGGCTAACGGCTGGGTTCGTTGTCTACCTGTGCTTTTGACCGATAGTTGTCGATAGGGAAGGACCGCTATTTGTTTTTGTGCGTTATGACAGGCGCGATTGGCCTTTCACGCGACTCAAGTACTCGATCACACCGATGCAGAATCGGTACGTGTTCGGGTCCGCCTGATGCAAGACGCCGCTGCGAGCGGCGAACTGTTTGTCGCCACGCACCTGCCGCTCCCTTCCGTTGGCCGAGTGGCCGTCGACGGTGATGCCTTTCGCTGGGTGGCGGCTTTCTGGGATTACTGACCCGTTGAATCCACGAACCATTGCAGTGCCCTGGTCGCATAAAGTTGAAATGCACGGCGTAGCTCGACAGAATCACGCACCGATCCGGCACGCAGGTGCCGGACAGTCGTGGTGAAAGGAACAGCAGTTGAACGAACAGACATTGTCCATGCGCCTGGAGCGGGTGGCGGCGCATGTGCCAGCCGATGCGCGCCTGGCCGATATCGGCTCGGACCACGGTTATCTGCCGGTGGCGTTGATGCGCCGTGGGGTCATCGCGGCGGCGGTGGCTGGCGAGGTGGCGTTGACGCCATTCCACGCGGCGCAACGTACCGTGCGCGGGAACGACCTGGACCAGCGGATCACCGTGCGCCTGGCCGATGGCTTGGCGGCGATCGAGCCGGGCGACGGGATCACGGCAATCAGCATTTGTGGCATGGGCGGAGAAACGATCCGCGACATCCTCGACAGCGGCAAGGCTTACCTGAGTGGCCAGGAGCGCCTGATCCTGCAGCCCAACGGCGGAGAGCAGCCACTGCGACAATGGCTGATGGAAAATGGCTACCGCATCCTCAGCGAGGAAGTGCTGCGGGAAAACCAGTTTTACTACGAAGTCATCGTTGCCGAACGCGCCGGGCCAGTGGCGTACACCGCCGAGGAACTCTACTTCGGCCCGCTGCAAATGCAGGCACGCACCCCGACGTTCCTGGCCAAGTGGCAGCGCATGCTGCGCGAGAAACAGAAAACCCTGACCCAATTCGCCCGGGCACGGCAGGCTTTGCCCGAGGAGAAGGTGCAAGACATTGCGCAACAAGCCCGATGGATCACCGAGCTATTGGCTTGATCATCTTCTAGCGTTAATACGACAACTCACCGGAACACCCGTGGCGGGAGAACTTGCTCCCGCTGGGTCGCGCAGCGGCCCCAACAGAGCCGCTGCATTAACCGCAGCTACTCAGGCGGGTCAATCTGATCCAGCATGCGGTTCGCCGTGATTTCCGCCACCATGATGCTGTTGGAAATTCCCAGCAGGGCATAGCGCGACGCACCCTCCAAGTGATCCACCAACTGGTGGACCATCACATCGACCGAGGCCAATGTCTCGACCAAATAAACTGCCAGCGTTTCGGTGTCGGCTTCAGGGTCAACCGTGAACAGTGAGCTGGGCGTGCGGGGTGTGGCTTTGATGTCGGCGATTGAAGCGAAGTGGAAATCGAGGGCGTTTTCGGCGGCTTCGTTGAGTTTCTTCGAACCGGGTTCGTACGGGGACACCGGATCGGTGTCCGGCGGGTTGGGCGTGACTTTGAACATGGCTACTCTCCCGTCTACAGGTTATAGCTGCACCTTTCGGTTCCAAGCGAAGGGTGGCAGCTGTGCGCAGGTTGGAACCCGGGGTAAACGGAACCCGGCAGACCCTAAAGTCTCCCACGCACAGCCGCCATAACGGAGCACACACTTAACAGCGTGCAAGCAAATGTTATGAAGGGCGCCATGCGCCGTTTATTCGTCAGGGTTCCAAGCCTGGTCGCTGAATTGGCAGCGACACGGAAACGATAGAACCAAGGCCAACGGCGTACAAGCCGGCGGATTCTGGCGTAAGCGTAGGCAACGGCGCAAGGTCTTGTGGCTTTCAGGAAGTAACCCTGACGGCCGTTAAACAACCTCTAAACGCGATGTCTGCATTAGGCATTTGGCATGCACTGGCTTGACTACTCAGAGTCAATACCTTACGAACTCAAATCATTCTGACGTCAGGATATTCGTGGCGAGGCAGTGGTCGATGCTCAGCGATTGTTCGGCGAACCGGACTGTCGCAATATCCCGCTATCCGCATCAGAGCGACCCGCGTCCCGGTCAAATCGAACCAGCGACGCACAATCAACCAGGAGTCGAAATGCCTTACCGAACAGGAAGGGAAGCGTTCATGCAAGGTGTCCGGGCGCTGCTTCCGTTGATTCCCGGTGTCATTCCATTCGGCCTGCTCACGGGGGTCATGGCGATCAATATGGGGATGTCGCCGGGTACGACCATGGGTATGACGCTGCTGTTTTACTCAGGCTCCGCTCAAATGGTCGCCCTGCAATTGCTGCACACAGGTGTTGTGCCGCTGGCGATTGTGGTTACGGCGCTGGTGATCAACCTGCGCTTCATCATGTACAGCGCGTCACTGGCCCCGCATCTGCATCATTTACCCCGGCGCTGGACGTGGCCGTTGTCCTACATGCTTTCTGACCAGTCTTATGCGCTGAGCACTCTCAAGCTTTCCTCTGGCGAGCTGGGGCCATTCGCTCACTATTACTATGCCGGCACAGCGGTTTCGATGTGGCTGTCGTGGCAGTTGTCGGTGTTAGCGGGCATTTATCTGGGCGCAAGCATTCCTGAGACCTGGTCTTTAGGCTTTGCCATTCCGCTGTCTTTTCTGGCGTTGCTCGTTCCCGGCATACGCAACGCGCCGAGTCTGGCTGCCGCCGTGGTCGGTGGGTTGCTGGCCGTGTTGGCGGTGGATATGCCCTACAACCTTGGACTGGTCACCGCTTCCATTGGCGGTGTCATCGCGGGACTGGTGACCGAGAGTCTTCGCAAAAGACCTGTGGCCGATGCAATGATCCATGACGTCGAGAGGGAAGCACCATGAGTGATTTAGCCTTGTGGGGGCTGTTTCTGGCGGTCGGGCTGGGCACGTTCGCCTTGCGTCTTTCGTTTGTCGAACTGTACGGCCGCTTGCGCATCCCGGCGTTGCTGAGCCGGGCCTTGCTTTATGTGCCGGCGAGTGTGCTGGCTGCCCTGGTTCTTCCCGCCGTGGTGTACCCGAACGGTCAGGGTGAATTCGTATTGAGTAACCCGCAGATACCCGCCGCCATTCTGGCTGCCTGGGTCGCTTGGCAGACTCGAAACACCATCCTGACACTGGCGGTCGGGATGGGGGCGCTGTGGCTGTTCAAGTTTTTTGATTTCTGATGGCGTTCACCGCAGGCGAAACACCTATCAGTCGACCGTTGGCATTTCGAAGCCAGGAATCACCCGTCCCAGTTTGACGGCCTGGCGATGCAGCACCCGCATGAGTTGCGCGGCCGCCTGGGAAAGCGGTTCGAACCGCGAGTAGACGAAACTGATATCGAAGTGGATCGCCTCCACCAGCGGGACGACGATCAAGCCGCTGTCCTGAGCCACAAACTCATCAATGATGGTCAACCCCATGCCTTGCTTGACCAGGGCGACCGCTTCGTTGGCATTGGTGAAGTTCAGCATTGAACTCAAGTGCAGCCCCTGGCGTTCGAATTCGTCGGCCAGCAACCGGCCGAAAGGCATGTCGGGCCGGAACAGCAGCAGCGGCTGGTCGACCAGGTCATGCAGTGACAAACAAGGTCTTTGGGCGAAGGGGTGGTCAGCCGGCATCACGCAGACCATGCGTGCGCGCATGAAGGCCAGTGAGTGCAGGTGGTCGTGGATTAACGGCAGGGCCGAAATGGCCAGATCGACCTTCTTCGAGAGGATCTGATTGGGCATATCGCCCATCAGCGTGGTTTGCCATTCAATGTTCAGCGATGGCATTTCACGCTTGAGTTGGGCCAGGGCGAACGGGATGACCACCGTCGACAGCGATGCACTGCAGCAGATGCGCAACTGACGGTTGGGGCCGTTGGCCAGGGCGAGTGCACATTCGTTGACGGCCAGCGCTGCCTGGTAGACCCGCTCGACTTCCCGGTAAAGGGTCAGCGCCTCGGCGGTGGGGACCAGGCGATTGTTGATGCGCTGGAACAAGCGGTAGACCAGTCGACTTTCGATATAGGCAATCAGCTTGCTGACTGCAGGTTGCGACACGTAGAGCATTTTTGCCGCGCCGCTGATCGAGCCAGTCAGCATCACCGCCCGGAACACTTCCATGTGCCGCAGCTTGAACACCATCGTGTTGGCGTCGGGGCCTTCGCCGTAGGGCATGGGTCATTAACCTTTGGTTATTGTTCGAGCGATATGTGTATGAGCGCAACTCGTTGCCTGGTCGTATCTTCACTGCAACTGCGTCGCCCAGAGCGGCGAAACAATAACAAAGATCAGTGAGCAAGCGCAGTGACGCTTGGTGGGAGCAGCCTTGAGCATCTACGACGAACCCAAGATCGATTGCCATAACCATCTGTTTGACCCCGTACGTTTTCCCTATCGTACCGACACCCTTTACGCACCTTCCGGGCAAGAGGTCGCCCCTCTGGAGCAGTTCATTCGTGTGATGGAGGCCTATGGGGTGCAGCACGCTTTGCTGGTGGGGCCGACCAGTGGCTACCGCACCGACAATCGTTGCCTGCTGCATGCGCTGGCGCAAGGTGACGGCCGCTTCAAGGGGATTGCCGTTGTCGAGCGCGACATCCATCTGGACGAGCTGGCAGCGCTCAAGGAACAGGGCGTGGTCGGCATTGCATTCAATCCAGCACTGGAAGGCATGGCCACCATGGACGGCGCGGCCGGGCTATTTGGGCGGCTGGCCGAGCTGGATCTGTTCGCCCAGGTCCAGGTGCAGGGCAACCAACTGGTGGAGTTGCTGGGCTTGCTTGAATCGACCGCGCCTCGGTTGCTGATCGACCACTGTGGTCGCCCAGAGGTCGGTGCAGGCATCGGCAAGTCAGGGTTTCAAGCGTTATTGGGTTTGGCCGCAAGTGGCCGGGCCTGCGTGAAAATTTCCGGCATGCAGAAATTTGCCGCCCACGATCATCTCGAAGAACAGTCACGCGCCTACGTACGTGAACTGCTCCAGGCCTTCGGCCCGGACGCTTGCGTGTGGGGTTCGGACTGGCCGTTCATTCGCGAGCAATCGCGCGTGGACTACGGGCCGCTGCTCAAACTGGCAGAGCACCTGATACCCGACGCCAGTGTGCGCAGGAAGGTGATGTGGGACACACCACGCCGCTTGTTTGGCTTTGCCGAGCGTTGAGCCGGTCCCTGGCAGGCTGAGCTGCTGGCGATACCCCAATAAAAACAAGGAACAAAGCAATGACGACCGACAACCGATTCGGAGCGGCAACGCTCGCTTGTCCGGCGGCGCAAACCGCCAGAACCCGCACCCGTTTCATGATCCTGGCACTGATTTCCGGCGGCACCATGATCAACTATCTGGACCGCAGCGTCATGGGCATCGCAGCGCCCAGCATCAGTGCTGACCTGGGCTTGAATGCGGTCATGATGGGCCTGATCTTTTCCGCATTTTCCTGGACCTACGCTGCCGCGCAGATTCCCGGCGGTATCCTGATCGACCGCTTGGGCACCAAGTTCACCTACTGGCTGGCGCTGACGTTGTGGTCAGTGTTCACCGGCCTGCAGGGTCTCGCTCAGGGCTTTCTCTCGCTACTGGGTTTTCGCTTGCTGGTAGGCGCCAGCGAAGCACCGTGCTTTCCCACCAACAGTCGGGTGGTCGCAACCTGGTTCCCGCAGAGTGAGCGGGCGCGGGCGACCGGCATCTATACCTTCGCCGAATACGTCGGGCTGGCATTTCTCACGCCGTTGCTGTTCTGGGTTTTACATGCCTATGGCTGGCGCGTATTGCTGATGGCGGTGGGCATCCTCGGTGTTCTGTATGGCCTGGTGTGGTGGCGCAAGTACCACGAGCCCCATGAGTCGACCACGGCTAACCAGGCGGAGCTTGACTACATTGCCGAAGGTGGCGGAGTGATTGATGGGGGCCAGAAGCCTACGCGGTTCTCCTGGTCGCAGATTCCGGCGTTGCTCAAGCATCGCAACATGCTGGGGATTTGCCTGGGACAGTTTGCCTGCAACTCGACGAACGTGTTCTTCCTGACCTGGTTCCCGACGTATCTGGTCACCGAGCGACACATGCCGTGGCTGAAAGTGGGTTGGGTGGCGGTGTTGCCATTCATCGCTGCGTCCCTCGGAACACTGGCCGGAGGCTGGCTGTCGGACGCCTTACTGCGTCGCGGCTACTCGCTGAACGTCGCGCGCAAGCTGCCGGTGATCGCTGGCCTTTTGACCGCATCGGTGATCGTGCTGGCCAACTACGTGGACTCCGACGCCCTGGTGATCGGCATTCTGTGCGTGGCCTATTTCGCCCAGGGCATGTCGGCGCTGGCCTGGATGATCGTCTCTGATATCGCGCCCAAAGGCCTGCTCGGCTTGAGCGGCGGCGTGTTCAACCTGTTCGCCAATGCGGCCGGCATCGTGACCCCATTGACCATCGGCGTCATCGTCACGACCACGGGGTCGTTCGTCTGGGCCCTGGCTTTCGTATCCTCGATCACCGTACTGGGGGCGCTGTGTTACCTGTTCATGGTGCGCGATCTGCGCCGCCTGCCCGAAATCCAATCCGTTCAACAAGGAGCACTGTGATGACTCAATACCTTGAAGGCCAGACGGCCATTGTCACCGGCGGCATGCGTGGCATCGGCCTGGGCATTGCCCGTCGCTTGCACAGCGCGGGTGCGCAGATTGTCATCTGGGACCTGGCGGTGGAGGGCTGGGACAGTGTCGCCAACGGCTTTGAACCGGTGATGCGCCAAGCCGTCAATGTGGCCTCACTTGAGTCCGTGGAGGTGGCCTTCAAGGAGGTCGTTGCCCAACAGGGGCGCGTCGATATCCTGGTGAACAACGCCGGTATCAATGGGCCGGTGGTACCGTCCTGGGAGTACTCGCCCGCTGCCTGGGACCAGGTTATCGCCATTGACCTGACGGGCGTGTTCTATTGCTGCCGCACGGTCATCCCGCACATGCGCGAGCGCGGCTACGGGCGCATCGTCAATGTCGCCTCGATGGCCGGCAAGGACGGTGTGCAATACATCTCGGGTTACTCGGCGGCCAAGGCCGGTGTCATCGCCTTTACCAAGTCAGCGGCCAAGGAATTGGCGCAGGACGGCGTGCTGCTCAATTGCATTGCTCCGGCCATGGTGGAAACCGGGCTGATGGCGGAAATGACCCCTGAGCACATTGCCGCGAGCAAGGCCAAGATTCCCATGGGGCGCTTCCTGCAAATCGAAGAGATCGCCAACATGGTGACCTGGATCGCCGGGCCCGAGTGCAGCTTCACCACGGGATTCGTGTTCGACCTCAGTGGCGGCAGGGCGACCTATTGAACGGCCTGGGTGTAGCGCACCTGACCGCGCTTGAACTGGCGCCCCACTTATTGGTGCGAGAGGCGGCACGGGCGGGGTTCAGTTCAGTGGGGCTGCGTTTGCACCCGGCCATGGCGGGTGGCATCGCCTATCCGCTGGCGCCGGGTAGCCAGGCGCTTCAGGGGTTGAAAACCACGCTGGATGGCGAAGGCGTGGTCGTCAACGAGATCGAGTTCGTCGAGCTCAAGCCAGATGTGGATGTCAGCGAACTGGCATCGTTGCTGGAAGCCGGAGCGCAATTGGGTGCGCGTTGCCTCACTGTGTCGGGCGACGATCCGGAGCATTCCCGGCTCTTTGCAAATTTCTCTGCCCTGTGCGAATTGGCGGCGGGTTACCGATTGCGCGTGGATCTGGAATTCATGCGCTGGCGTCACATCGCCAATCTGCAACAAGCCGTCGCGTTGGTCGAGGCGGCGGGGCAGGCCAACGGCGGCGTGCTGGTGGATGCGTTGCACCTGTTCCGCTCCGGTGGCGACGTTGCTGCCGTGGCGAAGCTGGACCGGCGATACATCCATGGCGTGCAGTGGTGCGACGCGCCGGCGCTGGCACCCACGGGGGAGGGCATCATCCGCGAAGCTCGTGAGGGGCGTTTACCTCCCGGTCAGGGCCAGTTGCCCTTGGCCGGGCTGGTCAACGCGCTGCCGCCTCAGGTGCATTGGAGTGTGGAAATTCCAAACCTCGCCATGAGTGCACCTGACCGGTTGGCGCATGCGTTCACGATGACCCGGGCCTGGTTGGCCAGACATTCGTTGCCGCGCTTGTTTGTCTAAGGCGCGATTTTAGCCTGCTCCGTCAGTACCGCCGCTTCGCGCCGGTTAGCGCCGTTTTCCATCGCCGCCACCAGATCCTTGGCGCCCGAGCCCCATTTGGAGATGACTTTGAAGGCGTCGGTGAAGGAAACGTCCAGGGGGTGCACGCGGTTGCCGTCGAGAATGTAGATGGCACCGGCCAATGGCGTGGGTACCGAGGGGACGAAAATCGTGTAGCGGCCGTCCTCGAACACTTCGATGATGAATGCGGGGACCAGCGCGTCTTCGATTTCGACCAGGGCGGGCTTCCACACGGTTTGGTGGCTGTCACCTGCGACCTGTTGTGTCAGGCTGCGGAACAGCCCGTAGCCGGGGATGCGTTCGAAGAATCTCTTTTCCACTCGATCCCGGGCCCGCTGTCCCAGCCGGGTGCGCAGGGCAGAGCCGATCAGGAAGCAAATCAACAGCACCAGAATGAGCGACAACAACTGTTCGGCGGGAAGCCAGTCTGGAAGGATTTGAGTGAAAGGCCGCACCAGTTGCCCAAGGGATTTCATGCCCTTGAGCAGCAACAGGATGGCGAGGTAGATCGGGATGATGACCAGCAGTCCAGCAATCACCCGTTTGGTGATGTACGCAAGTGCCTGTTTCATATGCACTGCCTTTGTTTCTGGATGAGCGGGAAGGGCCGCACCCTTGATCTTCCCGGGCAGTCGCACAGCGCGGCAGAATCGCGAGGAAACGCCGCGCAGTTACTCCCGATCCCCGAACAGATCGACCGTTTTCACGCCCGGCAGCCATGGGAGCCGGGATTCGGTTGACGACTAATATTTGATGTCTCGAGCCGTGTCGCGGTTGTCCTGCTTGGTGTCGCGCTTGTCCTGACGACAATCGTTACGGCTTTTTTCATCGCCTTCTTTGCATTCTTCCTTCACTTCCCTGGCGGCATCTCGCCCTTCTTGCTTGGTGTCGCGCGATTCTTGCCGTTGGTCAGCCTGGTCGGTCGCATAGGCTGTCACCGAAACCCCGTACACGCCAGTAACGAGGGCCAGAGTCGCCAGTGCAGTCAGGTAAGGCTTGCGAGTCATGATGATCTTCCTCCTGATCAAGAGTACGCAATCACTTGATTTTCCCGGACATCGCCCGGGAAAGTTCTACCGCTCATAACTCCAAAAAGATGAACTTGAGTGTGAGCTTTAACGATAGACGATATGGGCGCCCCCACAAGTCGGTGTGGCTATGCACTACCTTGAAATAAACAGCCTGAGCTAAAGCATTTTTTCCAGGCCGATCTTGTCGCTGAGCCAGGCTTTAAAGCTGCGCCATTTGCCGCCGGGCTCCTTGCGCAAGGTATACAGGCGGCCGTCGTCTTCAGCGATCCAGACGATTTCGCCGTTTTCCAGGCGTGTCTGATAACTCATGGATGGCGCCATGCCCTCAATCGCGAGGTCGCGCATGTAACCGGCCAATTCCGGGCTGTCGACCAACACCCCGACTTCGGTGTTCCAAAACACGGAGCGCGGATCGAAGTTGAAGGAGCCGATGAACACTTTCTGTTTGTCGAGGATCATGGCTTTGGTGTGCAAGCTGGAATCGGAACCACCACTGAAACCAAAGGACGAACCGCCACCGGGATCGTCCGGTTGGCGCCGCAGTTCATAGAGTTTCACGCCATGTTCGAGCAGGGCCTTGCGGTAGGGCGCATAGCCGCCGTGCACCGCCGGTACGTCGGTGGCTTCCAGTGAGTTGGTCAGCAGGCGCACGTCGACACCGGCATCGGCACGCCCGAGCAAGTAGCGCATGCCCGGCTCTTGAGGGACGAAATAGGCCGAGATCAGAATCAGCTCCTTGTTGACGCTGTCGAGCTCTGGACGCAGTTGTGTCGACATCAACAGCGACCGGGCTGGTTCGTCGTCGGCCAGGACTTTGCTCGGGGCATCCCACATCGCCTTGCCATGGGCCCAGATAAGCTGCTGGCGCCATTTGGCGAGTTGCGGTTGCGACCGGTAGGTCATGAGGTGGTCGAACAAGGCCTTGTTTTCGATCCGTGTGCTCTGCAGTGATTCGTCCAGGCGTTGGCGGCTTTCGGCCAGGTCCTCGGCGGTCGGCTTGTTGAGCAGGAAATCACTGATCGGCTGGCTCAGGGCGCTGTTCCAGTACTGATCGAAGCTGTGACCCAACTGCTCGGCGACCGGACCGAAACACAGCAGGTCCATGTCGGTAAAGTTGAGATCGGGCTTGGCGTCGAAGTACTCATCGCCCAGGTTGCGTCCGCCGACGATGGCCGCGCTGTTGTCGGCCAGCCACAATTTGTTGTGCATGCGCCGGTGCTGTTGGGAAAGGTCGAGCAGACGGCCCATGGTGCGGGTGACCATGGTGCTGCGCCCCAGGTGCAGGGGATTGAAGACGCGTATGTAGATGTTCGGGTGCACGGCCAGGGTCGCGATGACTTCTTCCTGGCCGTCACTGGCCGTGTCATCGAGCAATATGCGAATGCGTACGCCGCGATCAGCGGCTAGCAGAATTTCCCGTACCAGTGCCCGGGTGCTGAGCCCGTTATGGACGATGTAATACTGCACATCGATGCTTTTTTGCGCATTACGAACCAACTCGGCGCGCGCCCGGAAGGCTTCGCTGCTGTTGGGCAGCAGGCGAAAACCCGAGCGTCCCTCATGCGGTGCCGCCTGAGCCTGGATCGAACGCCCGAACGCCGAATCGCTGGCGGGTATGGCCTCGCTGTACTCGTGGGGCATACGTGTGGTGGTGCAACCGGCAAGCAGCAGAGTGATCACCATGGCGGGGAAGTACCGGGACATGCGCAAAGGGCTCGTCCTCACCCTCGACGGGTGTCGTGTTGACCTCGGGCGCCCGCCAATGGGTACGACTCGGCTGTCCATTACATTCGTGGGCCGTTACGGCGCTTGCTCGATGCCGGGAACATGCAGCCCACGGCCATCTGCGCACCTTATTCCAGTAAAGCCCGGTTCCAGCCGGGCGTGTCGAAATTTTCCGGTCGTTATAGCCAGCGTCGCCAGGTTTTCAGCGCAAACTCCAGGACACCCCGGCATACACCCCGAAACCCTCACCTGGCGTGGAGCGTGCCGCGTCCAGCCCTTTGTCGTCGTAGCCCGGCGTGACCGTGGCGGCGTAGTGCTTGTCGGTCAGGTTGCGCAGATCCAGCCAGGTCTGCCAGTCGCCCTTGGGCGCGTTGTAACCCAGCGTTGCACCAAACAACGCGTAGGGATCGGCGTAGTAGCTGTCGGCGTAATCCACCGCCGTCTTGGACACTAGCTGCGTGTTGAACGCGGCGAAGAAGCCCAGTGGCCAGTCGTAACGCAGTTCACCCTGGTAGTAGTGCATCGGCAGGCCCGGCAAGCGGTTATCGCCGAAACGATCGTCGTCGCGGTAGTGGAAGTCACTGAAGGTGTAGCTCTGACGCAGGTTCAGTTGGCCGCCATCGGCTCGCGACCACAGTTTGCTTTCCAGGCTGGCTTCCACGCCTTGGTGCACGGTGGGGCTGGCGTTGAGTTCGTAGGGTGTGGTGGCGCTGGCATCCGGCAACACCGAAAGCAGTTCGTTGCGCACTTGCGCGTAGTACCAGGCCAGGCTCCACTGACCCATCACGCTGTCACCACGACCGCCGATTTCCAGGGTGGTCGCGGTCTGGTTTTGCAACTCGATCGGGTCGCTTTGGGTGCCCGTGGCGGGGCCGCTGCCTGCGGGGAATCGGATGTTGGAGCTATAGATCAGCGACCACGGATGTGGTGCCTCGACCGAGCGACTGAGGTTGCCGAACAGTTGCAGGTCAGGTGTCAGTTGATAGCGCAGGCCCACGCGTGGCGCGTAGTCCCAATCGTTCAGGCTGGTTTTGCCGCCCGTTTGCGGGTAAGTGACTTCGCTTTCACGGCGGGTGTAGATGGCGGCGAGGCCTGTGGTCAGCCACAGGTCGTCGGCGATCTCCAGATCATTGCCAACATGCAGAACCGTGTCCGAGCCCTGATAGGTGAAGTTGCGCATGTGTGTGCCCGGCGCGTAACCGGCGGTGTTGCCGGTGGGAATACGCACCAGCTCGCTGGCGCCGGCATTGGGCAGGTGTTTGGTCACGCGCAAACCTAGCGTGCTATTGCTTTCCAGACCCCAGAGTGTGTCGCGACGTTTGTAGTCCAGCGTGCCGCTGACGTCCGTGTACGCCACCTTCAAGCGATTGGGCCCCTCGCGCAAATCCATGGGGTAGTCGTGGTAGGCGACCCCGGTCTGGATACTTGAATCGTCATCGATGTAGTAGGTGGTCTTGTTGCCGAAAAAGGTGCTGCCTGGCTGCTTGCGGCTGTCGTCTCGCGATACGTAAGCGGGGTTGGCTGCCCGCGGGTCGTGTTCGATGGAGTGCTTGGTCACGCGTCCGGCGAGGTCGTTGTCGGTCTCGCGGTAGCGCAGGTAGAAACGCGTTTCCAGATTCGGGTTGAAGCGGTAGCCGACGTTGAAGATTGCGCCCTGGCTTTCGCTGGCGGTGTGGTCCTGGTAGCCATCGGCACTCGCGTCGGTCATCGCCACGTAGTAATCGAAATTGCCCAGCACTTGGCCGGAGCTGACCTGGCGCTGCATATAGCCGTGGCTGCCCATCGCGTAGCGCACCTGCAACAGCGGTGCGTTGTAGCCAGTGTGGCTGACGTAATCGATCGCCCCACCGAGGGCGAGTGCGCCCCTGTCGAAACCGTTGGCGCCGCGCAGCACTTCCACATGATCGAGCCACAGCGGTTCCAGCAGTTCATAGGGTGTGCCGCCCGGACCCGTTAGCGGCAGGCCGTCGAGCATGGTGTACAACCCCGAGGCGTGGGCGCCAGGTGCGCGGTTGATCCCTGAGCCGCGGATCGAAATTTTTACCCCTTCGTTGCCTGCAGACTGGGCATAAATCCCGGGCTGATACGCCAACACATCCTGGTTGCTGGCCACGCGGCCCTGTAGAGGACGGCGCATGTCGACAACATTGCTGCCGCCGGGCACCTGGTCAAGCCGGACCTTGGCGTCCTCGACCGACAGGTCTTCACCGCTACGGTCCTCAGCCCCAATCAATACTTGTCCCAGCTCCATGCCTTGGGCTTGAGCCATGGCCGGACAGGCAAGGGCCAGGCCCAGCAGTGCAGTGGGCAGGGATTTGGACGAGGGCATCGAGAGAACTCCAGACTTACAGGAACGGGCAGTGAAGAACTGCGACGCAAGTAAGAACGAAGTAAACACATGGCAATTTCGATTTTTTGCAGCGGTCATCTGCAGAAGCGTTGGGTGCGAAGCAGAGGCTCTGGTTGTGTCCTACTCCATTGGCAGCCTGAGGCTGTAACTAATCTTCAAACTCCTGCAATGGACCGAAGATGGTTAATGCGGCACGCGAACGTTTTTTCGAACGTGTGATTCGATGAAAGCGCTGCCGCCTCGTCTATAAGAGCGGCGAGCCTCGCTCGATCGTGATCCAGTTCCACAATGACCTCGGCGATTTCTTCCGGCTTGCCCATGGGGCTGGCCAGACCGCCGCCGCCGAGAGCCAGCACCCCAGTGAACGCATCGTTGTTATAACCGACAATCGGGACCCCACACCCCATCGTTTCCAGGTACGTGCAGGAGGGGTCGGCTTGAGTATGAGCGCACAAAAATAGATCTATACCCGACTTAAGATTCGGTACGAGTTCTTCGGCGAATGGCACCGGTCCGGCCAGTTTTATGACGTCTTCCATTCCGGAACTTTGAATGCTTCTTCTGATGGATTCAGAAAGCGGGCCATCGCCATAAATATCAAGGGTAAATTTAACCCCTCGACTTGCAAGCGCCAGCGCGATCGGAACGAGATGATCCGCTCCTTTCATGGGAATCAATCGCCCGGAAAAAGCCAGTCGAAGGGGAGAGCCGTGAAGCACCGAAGCTTTCTTCTCGGAAATTTCATTGTCGGAAACGGCGTCACGCTCGGTAATTCTACTATCGAAATATAAAAGCGAAGATTTTGTGAGCGAACCATATAACTTATGAGCGGGCGTTCCATTGGCTTGCAAGCCAGCGGCATGACGAAACGCGCGTCGCCGCAGGAATTCCGTTTTTAAATTCCAGATGGCGGACTTAAACTTTTTAAATGTTCCAGTAGTTTCCAGGTCAACTATCTTGAGTCTTGTATTCAGGTCGTACTCAATAACGAACACTACGGGTGTTTTTGTTATTTTATATATTGGAAGGTCGTGAAAATTGTCGCCGGAAGCCAGTATGACTGCGCTGTTGTCAAGGAGGGCTTTGGATTTTGATATGTCGTCATAAATTTCATGAACTTCGAAAGGAAGCTCACTTGGATGGTAGAGTTTTCCATAACCGATTGAGTCTGGCGGTCCGGATCTCAAAAGGCATCGAACCAGGCCCGGCCACAACTTGGCGTATAAACGCAGTCCTTCAACCGCTTTAATATCAAGGAATAGAAGATCGCCTTGCCGGGAAAAGCGCACGCTGGGGATAACGATTAGTACATTCGAACTAGCGATCGCATTCAGCGCGGCTGACATCAGAACCCCTCATCAATTTTCGGACATCCAATCCGTTAGAGTAGCTAAAATACTCGCCGATCCCAACAGAATTATTAACGCATGGCGCCTATTTTAAAGTGCTGTTCTGAAAATGACGCCAGGAAAACGTCGACAACCTTCAAGAAGTTTGTCGACGCTATAAGCGTTCATGTCATGAAGTATGTGTCCACTGGATTTAATCGTCTCGTTCAGGCCGCGGCATTCACGCCTACGCCTTTTTCCTCCGCCGGAACGTCATGCAGGGAAATTCTTGAAGTCTCCGGCAATGCCAATCCTCCCGCGAGCGCGAGCAATGCGATCGCGATCAGATAGAACGCTGGCGACAAGTTGCTGCCGGTGGTGCTGATCAGCCACGTAGCTACCAGCGGTGCGGTGCCGCCGAAGATCGTATAGGCCATGTTGTAGGTGATTGCCGAGGCGGTGTATCGAGTGCGAGTCGGGAAGGTTTCCGAGAGCAAGGCCGCCGTCACCACACCACACAACACCGCGCCAATCGCCAACAGCATGACGCCAGCGACGGATGCTGCGAATGAGCCGGAGCTGGCCATCAGGAACGATGGGTACACGGCCACAATCAACAGCGCGCATGCGGTCATCACCGTCATTCGGCGCCCGACCCGGTCCGAATACAATCCGGCCAGCGGGCAGATCGCAGCAGCGAACAGCAATGCGATCAGCGACACCAGCAACGCTGTTGCGCGACTCAGGCCACCCGCGACTTGCAGGTACGTAGCGAAGTAGGTGGTGAACATATAAAACGAGAGCGCCGTGAGTGACACAAAAGCGCCCAGGCAACAGATTGCCGCACCATGGTTGCGCAAGGTTTCCTTCAGGGGGGAATGGGCGACTGCATGTTCCTTGGTCACGGCCTGGAATGCCGGGGTTTCATCGAGCTTCCAGCGCAAATAAAGACCCACCAGGCCCAGCGGTGCGGCAATCAAAAACGGCAAGCGCCAGCCCCAGCTGCCCATGGCCTCGGCCGATAAAGACGCTTCGAGGGCGTAAGCCACCACGGCGGCAGCAGCGAAGGCGGAAAATGTCGATACTGGAATGAAGCTGCCATACCAGGCGCGCTTATTACTGGGTGCGTGCTCCATCAGGTAGGCGCAGGCACCCGCGTATTCTCCCCCGGCGGAAAAGCCTTGGGCGCAACGGATCAAGGAAAGAAGAATTGGCGCCATGACCCCGATGGCGGCGTAAGTGGGCAGCAGACCGATCAAGGTCGTCGCACCGGCCATCAACAGAATCGTCATCGCGAGGGTTCGCTTGCGGCCGATCCTGTCCCCCAGCATGCCGAAGAAAATCCCGCCGAGGGGTCGAAACGCAAACGCCACGGCGAAGACTGCAAAGGTCTTGAGCAGCGCAGCACTGGCATCGCCGCTGGGGAAAAACTGCTGGGCGATGGTTGTCGCCAGGAAACCATAGACGGCGAAGTCGAACCACTCGACGAAATTACCAATCCCGGCGGCCACAATCACTCTTCTCAGCGTTTTTGGGCTGACTTGCTCTGTAGTTACGTTCGTCATGCATGACCTCGACAGTCCATCAGTAATCTTTCGATTATCGGGATCGGTGTTGAGGTGGCTCACTTCAAAAGTGTCATCCACGTAGTCAGCACCGACCTCATGCAGGAGAACCAGGCATGAATCGAGCCAGGCGGAAGGGGGCGGACGGGATAATAAAATTCAGCCAAGAGACCGATGGGATACGCTGAAGTAATGTGGGTCTTCGATTTCATGCTGTTTCGGTCACTGGAGCGCCCAATGCAATCCATCATTACGCGCCTGGTGGCGCTGTTTGTTCTTTGCCTGACGCTTGAAGTCCCAGCCCAGACCGACGCCTGCCCCGCTGGCGAGAAACAAGTGTGTCTGGACAGCTGCATCTGTCTGCCAGACCTGGGACCGCTGCTCGGCCCCTTGCCTGATGACATCTACCAGATCGCGGCACCTGCCTTGGCGATGTGGCTGACTCAAGCCCGTGCTGAAGCCGCCATCGCCGGCGTCCAACTCATTCCACCGCCTATCCGCGAGAAACTGCTGCGCTGGTATGAACCCAGCGTTCTCGATGCCGCGCGCTACAAAGTCAGCGACGACGGCCAATTCAACGCAGCCACTGCGATGCTGCAAAACCCCGATGTCGGTGCTGTGACGCTGATCGACACCATCCTCTTCCGGGACGCTGACAGCGCAGAGCAGAACATCGCGCTCTGGGCTCACGAACTCAAGCATGTGCAGCAGTATCAGGAATGGGGAGTAGAAGGGTTTGCCCAACGATATACACAGGATTTCAATGCGGTCGAGGCGCCGGCTTATGCCATTCAGGCCGAGGTCAGGCGGGCCGTGCGCGAGGGGGCTACTGAAGGTGGTGGAACTGTCATGAAATGAAAAGCAAATGTCGTCGATAGAATCATCGATCACAGAAAAATCCGTGCAACGTATCCGGGCCCTGACACTGCGCGTCATGATCAGCCGTGACCCGCAGACCCTTGAGCAGAGAATATTCGAATCGTTTAGTTGGTCAGCGTTATGGCCATGTCAATGATCGTCATTGGCAAATAAACAACGGCGATTGTCGAATAGGTTTTTCGTGATCTGGCAATAAACGCGCAGACAGGAAGAATAATCATAATGATGTCCAGCGCTCCCCAAAGCGCTACCGGAGATGCCCGGAAGAAAAGGACATTGACGATTAGTCCAAGAATGAGAAATGCAGAAAACGATAACAGTGCATATCGGCCATCCTGTTCGAAGTAAATACGCAGGCCATTTTGTTCATCCTCGCTGCGGCTGGGAAGCAACAGTGCCGCCGATACAAAAAGTGATAACGCCAACAGCACAAGCAGTAAAAACTCTGGAAACGAGAAGGTCACTTTAATCGTAGGCAGAGCGTTGACGGCCCACCAAAAATCCATCTGTGTAATGAAAAGAACCGCGGCCCAGACCATTGCAACCCAATCGGGCGCAGCCACCCGACGGATGCGGAACACAGTCAACATGCCAAGCAGAAGGCGAGTGACCGATAGCCCCAAGATCATCGAGAGTACCGTGGCAACAATGGGGAAGTT
Organism: Pseudomonas sp. MYb327; assembly: GCF_040438925.1. Taxonomy (NCBI): domain Bacteria; kingdom Pseudomonadati; phylum Pseudomonadota; class Gammaproteobacteria; order Pseudomonadales; family Pseudomonadaceae; genus Pseudomonas; species Pseudomonas sp. MYb327. The sequence continues at coordinate 2,739,010 of NZ_CP159258.1, read as the reverse complement.
GCTCATGATACCTCCAGTGAGCCAGTGTTCCGGCAAGCGTAGTCGGCCAATAGCTGGACGGGAGGAAATTGACCACTTACGCCAACTTCCACTCGCCAGCAGATCAAGGCTATTCGAAATCCATCAGGGGTTTTTCATCAGCGGTTATTGCGCCAGATGGAAAAATTCAGCGCGGCGGCGACGCAAAGCCACGCGAGGTAAGGGAACAGGATCAAGCCAGTGATCACGTCTAGCCGCATCGCCAACACCACCATGGCGGCGACCACCAGCCAAAGCACCGCCAGGATCAACATCGCGGCAAAAAGACGGTGAGCCCCGAAGAACACCGGAGTCCAGAGCGTATTAAGCGCGATCTGCGCTGCCCATAAAGCCAGCACCAGCTGACTTCCAGGCATCAGCGACAACCGGTATCCGGCCCAGGCGAGCAATAGATAGATAGTCGTCCAGGCGACCGGAAACACCCAGTTGGGCGGGGTGAAGCCGGGTTTGGCGAGAGATTCGTACCATTGGTCAGGTTTGAAAAGAATGCCGGTGCTGGCCGCAGCACCGCACGCTAGAAGAAAAACAAAAAAAGTCATATCCATTTCCTTAGTTGAGGCCAGTTGCCTGGCTTTGCAAAGTCATGTCAGCAGCATTAAAAGAAAGGACGCCTGGTGAAGCGAAAAGTTTGCATTGGGAGGTGGCATTTCTCTGGGCACCATGAGTGATGCCCGCCTTGGCGTTTTGCGGGGGGATTGCGTAGGGTAACCTTCCACCTCACGGGGTAGTTGAACAACGACAAGGAGTCCGTTTATGAAGATGAACGCATTGGTTCCAGAGATGATTGTCTCTGACTTGCAACGAAGCCTGGTGTTTTACTGCCGGGTGCTGGGTTTTCAGGTGGAGTACGAAAGGCCTGAACACAAATTTGCGTTCCTTTCTTTTCAAGGCAGTCAATTGATGCTGGAAGAGGATGATCAGCAAACCTCTCCATGGCGGGTTGGCCCTCTGGAGTCACCCTATGGCCGAGGGATGAATCTCTCGATCCGGTGCGCTGATATCAATGCTTTGGCCAAGTCTATCGAAGGCTCCGGCATGGAATTGCGCAGGCCGATTGAAGAGTGCTGGTACCGGGATAACGAGCGCGAGCATGGAGAGCTTAATTTCCTGGTGCTGGATCCGGATGGCTATCTGTTGCGATTCAATCAAAGTTTGGGGGTCAGGGGCGCAAACGCGACATAGGTCAGACTTGCTCTATTTCGCCGAACCGGTGCAACGCTGTGCCGGGCCGTGCAATCGGTCTGGCTGTAACATGGGAGAAGGGTGGGCAAGGTTTAGCCCACCGTTCACTCCTCAGGCTGCTTGACGATCAGTACTTGATATCCCTGGCTTGGCGCCGGGTATCTTGTTTGGTACTGCGCTTGTCCTGGCGGCACTCGACATTGCTTTTGTCATTGCCCTTTCTGCAGTCATCCTTGGTTTGCCGGGCAGTGGAGCGGCCTTCCTGCCGGGTATCGCGAGCTTCACGCCGTTGTTCACCCTGCTCGGTCGCATAGGCGGGTTGCGTCACCCACTGCACGCCAGCAGCGACGATCAGCATTGCCAGAGCCATACAGTAGTACTTGCGATTCATGATTTTTCTCCATTTATTGATCGTTCAGGGCGCTCAACGAAGAATTCAGCGAAAGCGTGTATCTACATCTTAAGGTCACCACCCAAAAGGTACTGTGTGAACGTGAAGATTGAGAATAGGTCAGGCAGACCGTCGCGCAAGGGCTGGTGCGAGCGCCACCTCACTGGCCGAGTGCCGACTGTCGCGAAAGTAAGCTGAGGCGAGCTCGAACACCGGGCCCTTGACCGGTCCACCGGAAATCTTCGTTTGATTTTGCTGTGCCGGCCGCCAGCAAATCATCCCCGGTGGCAATGGCCCGGGACGGCTCACGCCCCGGTGATTGGACGGGTTTGATGAAGGAGGGGGCTTTCGGCTATCGGGCAGAAGCGTCGGGTAGGTCAAGGGGGAAACCATGACAACGCAGAAGTTATCCATTGAAGGATTGCAGCTGAACGTTTCAATCCGTGGGCAAGGTTCACCTTTGCTTTTGCTCAACGGCCTGGGTGGTTTGATCCATGCTTTCGATCCCCTGCGCGATGAATTGGTGGGCTACAAGACCATTACGCTGGATGTGCCCGGGGTCGGGAAATCGCAAGTACCCCGTTGGCCGATGCGTCTTGCGCGCCATGCCGACGTGATCGCCGAGATGCTCAGACAATTGGAAATCGACCAGGTCGATGTGTTCGGCGTGAGTTGGGGCGGTGCATTGGCGCAAGAGTTCGCCCTTCGTTATCCCGGCATGGTCCACCGGTTGATCCTCGCGGCGACCTCGGCCGGCCCGGCGATGCTGGTGAAGCCTGCCGACATACTGGATTTTTTTGGCAGGAGCAAAAGCGCCAAACTGCGCAAGCGAGAGGGCTCGCGCAATTCGATTCAGACGCTACTGCGTTTCGGTGTAGTAAACGGCATGCTCACGGCAAACCCGCGAACCTACTATCACCAGCTCACCGCTTTGGTCGGCTGGACCAGCCTGCTGCGGCTGTTCCGTCTGCGCCAGCGCACGCTGATTCTCACTGGCGAACGCGACACCCTGGTGCGGCTGTACAACGCGCACATCCTGCACCGCACCATTCGCCATGCCGAACTGCACGTCCTGCAGGGCGAGGGGCATTTTTTCGTGGTGACCTGCGCCAGGCGAACCGCCGAAGCGATACACGAATTTCTCTGCCAGCAGCACGGCGATTAAGAGCCCGCGCCAATGAGACAGTTGCCCTGTTGATGCAGAGCAACTCGACAGTCTCGATCATCGCCGAGCAAGTTGGCTACTCCAACGTTCCAAGCAGTTCAGGGCGCGGTTCGATGTGGTAACCAACATCTTGACCCACAAAACGACTGAGCCTGATCAGGCCGGCAAACAGCTGCTAGCTGCGATCGCTATCTCATAGATTTCATTGTTGGCTGGCGTGGCAGGAGAACACCGCTTCATAGATTTCGAATGCGTTGTCTGCCATAAGCAGCTCTTTCGCGCGGTTCACGGCGCGTTCCAGGGCGGCATGATCAAGTGCCTGGATGATCAACAGCCCCGAAAACTCTCCTTCCTGGCTGCTGCGCATCGACTTCTCTCGAGTGGCGATAGCCGTGGCGTCGGTCTGCACTGTCATCATCTGAACGTTTACCACCCAATCCAACTCCGCCAGCGCCTCGACCCATTGACCTCCCTTAGACCCGGTCAATGCATCCGGCAGTGCGCCATCGAAGCGCGCAATGGCGAGATGACTTCCATGTGCGCCGACATGCCCGCCACTGATATCGACCGAACCGCCACCGCGACGGAACTGCATCAGCCGGGGCATGATCCGTTGCGTCCATGGAGTAGGGTCATTGAGTCGTGCAAGATACGCCGGGCTGGACATCACGCTCGCTTGAGCCAACTCATACAACATCAAGTATTGCGATGGTTGACTGTCGCGCCGCTTGAACACTCGGCCAGAGAGAAAGCCCGGCACGCTGACACGCTCGAAAATATGCTCGCGTGTAAGCCAGTGCAAATAGTCTGTTTCCGCATCCGCCGCAATCGTGCTCCAGATCGCAAGCAAGCCTTTGGATTGGTCGGTCATCAATGTTCTCGCTTTTACAGTTTCGATGTAGCGGTGCGACCCGCGCACCGCTGGATAAGGTCAAGAGTTCGCGTGTCGCACTTGCGCATGCTGGTCGCCGGCGACCTCATCGACTGAATCGAGGCGATTCATGTCGACACCCGCCGTTTCGGGACCCATTGCAATCATGCAGAAGGAGATCACGTTCAGCGTTCCGACAAGTGCCACGAGTGCCCATGGCGAGCCGTTGCTCAAGTTCAAGAGCCAGGTGGCGACGATGGGAATCGGGCCACCCGCGAACAGACTAGCTCCCGTGAAAGCCAGGGCCGAAGCGGAATAGCGCACATTGGTCGGAAATGCTTCTGCGAACGCAACAGGCTGAATACCGGTCTGGACTTGCGTGAAACCCAGGAACAAGCCCATTGCGATCGCCATCGTCGCGAAGTCTTTGGTTTCAAGCAAAGGAAAGTACAGCATCATCATGATGAACGTCGCGGTCGACGCAAGAAGGAGAGTGCGCTTACGCCCGATCCGGTCACTGAGCAGCCCGCCCATGATTGAACCCACTATCGCGCAGGCGTTAGCGATCATTAACAGTGTAAAACCCGTCTGTTTAGGAATACCCAGGGTATTCGTCAAATAGCCGAGGGTGAACACAACGGCGAGATAGAACATTGCCGTAGGGCCGCAGAAGAACAGCATCAGCCGCAGAATGGTTTTCCAGTGAAGTCTGAAAGCGTCGCGAAGCGGGCTACTGACCGTCGCGACCGCAGACTGTTTCATCTGTACAAAAGCGGGTGTTTCCTCTACGCGCATTCGTATGTAGATGCCCACCAGAACCAACAGAAAACTCATGACGAAGGGGATTCGCCAGCCGTAACTCATGAAGTCATCTGCGCTCAAGGAGGCTGAAAGCAGAAGGAGCACGGCATTAGCGACTATCTGGCTGAGCGGTGCGCACATGCCAATGAGGCCTGAATACCGGCCGCGTCGGGCTGCAGGCGCATGTTCGAGCGCCATGAGTTGCCCGCCAGTCGACTCACCCCCGAGCGCAAATCCCTGAATGATGCGCAACAAGACCAGCAGGATTGGCGCGAGTATTCCTATCTGCGCATAGGTCGGAAGCAGTCCCATCAGCACGGAAGTAATACCCATTGCCGATACGGTGCCGAGCATCAAGTTACGCCGGCCAATCTTGTCGCCCAAATGGCCACAGATTATGGCTCCAAGTGGCCGTGCAGCGAGGCCCACGCTGAACGTTGCCAAAGATGCCAACAGCGCAGAACCAGGCTCCATCGCAGGGAAGAACAACTTCGGCAACACGGTAGCTGCCACAACCCCGTACAAGGTGAAATCGAACCATTCCAAAGCGGTTCCGACCGTGGCAGCGGTGACTGCCCGATTCGCCATGGAATGCGATGAACTGTTTGAATCGTTCCCCATACTTATTACCTCCGCTGTACAAAATGCTCGCAGATACAAACACCAGTACTGTTTATTGTTAATTATTGTCAGGCATACGAAGTCTTACAGCTTAAGTTTTGAACTTACCGTTCAGGCACAGACTAACCCGCCAACTTTATTGACAAAGTTGGCAGCTTAATTAAATTAGATGGATGCGCGACGCATCACCGGTGAAACGCTACTTGCCTCAGATAGCTCTGCTGCCGTGGACATCAATGCGGGTAGCAGTTCTTTCATTCTTTCATGAGTCAGCCGTGACATCGGCCCTGCAATAATGAGAAGTGCGCCAACGTCACCATTGCCGGTAGTTACTGTCGTCGCCAGGGAACTCATTGCTGGCAAGAACATATCTTGCGTCGTGGCGTAGCCGTTCTTGCGTGCGGTTTCAATGAGCGGAAGAAGAGTTTTGAAGGTCGTCGGTGCGCTAGGACCAAAGTTGGCCGGAAGACCAAATCCTTGCGCGGCGACAAGCCGCATGACTTCTTCGTCGCTCTTGCCGGCCAGCCAGCTTATCCCGGCGGCACTGCATGACAGCGTCACAGGGCGGCCCATTTCCGGGTCATAGCGTAACCCTTCTCGTGCGCCCTGGGCCTTGGCTACATAGACCAGTTGCTCCCCATCAACGACCGCCAGGCGTACCAACTCTCCAGAAATGACGGCCAGCCGTTCAAGGATAGGCTGAGCAATATCAACCACGCCGCCGGCGCTCAAGAAGCGCAGTCCCAAGGATGGCAATTTCATGGTCAAGGTGAATTCACCTCGTCTTTCGTCCTTGCGGACGTAGTCCTGCTCGATCAAGTCCGCGAGCAACCGGTGGATGGCCGTGATAGGCAAATCGAGAACAGCCGTGAGTTCAGAGAGCGTCATGCCCTCCGGCGAGTTTGCAAGCTCTTCCAAAACACGAAGGATGCGTTCAGCGACGGCGCTCATAGATTGTCGTAGTCCAAGCGGTTTCAGGGCCGAAATTGGCAAGTGACTCACTATAGTGAAAACGGTTTTCAAAATGCAAACTGTTTTCACTTTTTCATTTTCGTGCGGATCATCCACACCCGAGACGCCGTCGGCCACCTTGGAAAGGCGACGCTGCAACGTGATCGAAGGTGTGTAGCTGACGTGGCTCCCTCGAAATACGCCCATAAGGTCAGCTTATGAAAAATTCCTGATTTCGATAATTATCTTGCGAACGAAAGCTCCTAAAGTCGACCCAGTATTACGATTGCCCTCAGTGCGGGCTTCCCATAACAATGACTGGACAAATCATGTTGCTTCGCAAATTAAGCCTTGCCCCACGCTCCGCTTTTTGTTTTGGTTTCTTTTGTCTTCTTATATTAGGACTCGGGTTTCTTTCCGCCCGACAAGCATCAATACTGAATCAGGCTGAACAAAAAGTTGAACTCAATATAGTTCCCAACATTTCACTGTGGGGATCAATTCAACTTGACCTGATGAGTTTGCGCAACAGCAACTCCAAACTGCGAAATCCGGTAGAGCCCGAAACAGTTAAAACTGAAAGTTTGAAAAATGTGCGCCTGGTTAAAGAGAGCCTGCATGGAACCCTGGATAACATGGCCCCGCTGGCCATCACTCCAGACGGCAAAGCTGCTTTGGACTTGGTCAAAGAGAATATTTTGGCCTACGAAGCAGTCGAAGAAAAATACCTGGCCATCATCGACTCAAAGGATTTCCCGGCCGCTACCGTCTTTTCCGACGTAGAAATACGAGCAGTTAACGTGAAGGTCATGTCCTCGCTCGAGGCATTGAAAGCCATTAACGAACGAAACGCCAAAGAGATCGGCAATGAGGCGGCTGCTGCATACAGCCGGGCATTAGCCCTGGTGTTCACTGTGGTTATCGTTGCCCTGATTACCTCAGTTCTGTTTGCCTGGTTGTTTACTCGAAGCCTGATTGTTCCAGTGAATCATTCGTTGAACATTGCCGGACGCATTGCCAACAACGACCTCAGTGAAGAAATCAAAGCTGACGGAAATGATGAAATGGGCCGACTAGTAGTGTCATTAAGCGTGATGCAAGCCAATTTACGCACCGCAATGACGAAAATAAGTGACTCAGCCATTCAGTTGGCGGCAACTTCGGAAGAAATGCATGCAGTAACCGAGGACGCCTCCAAAGGGCTGCTGAGACAAAGCGATGAAATCGAAATGGCAGCTGCGGCGGTCACACAGATGAGTGTTGCCGTCGACGGAATGGCCAGCAACGCTGTCCAGGCCTTCAATGCAGCAACGCAAGCGAACACGACAGCCCTGGATGGAAGAAATAAGGTCGATGCCACGGTAGAGGCGATCAGCCTGATGGTGTGCAATGTTCAATCGACTTCGGACGATGTTAAAGGGCTGGCGGCAATGGCCTTCGACATTAGTAAGGTGCTTGACGTCATACGCTCCATTGCGGAGCAGACAAATCTCCTGGCATTAAACGCGGCTATTGAGGCCGCGCGAGTAGGCGATGCGGGTCGAGGCTTCGCCGTGGTTGCAGACGAAGTTCGCGCATTGGCTCACCGTACTCACGAGTCGACGAGGGAGATCGAGCAGATGATCTCCGATATACAGTCAGGTACTTCTGACGCGCTCAGATCGATGGACCAAAGCAGTCTGCAAGCTGGAAAAACTCTGACGTTGGCGCAAGAGGCGGGGGCTTCGCTGGTCGAAATTACTGAGTCAATCAAGCAAGTGAACGATCGCAACATGTTGATCGCTTCGGCAGCAGAGGAGCAATCACACGCGGCTCGAAAAGTGGACCAAAGCTTGGTAAGTATTCGAGATCTTGCGACCCAAACAGCAGCTGGCTCGCATCAAACAGCGTCCTCCAGCGGAGAATTGTCAATGCTTGCTGTGGATCTTAGCCAGTTAGTCAAGTCCTTCAAGATGTAGCACAAGCAGTCCTGCCGCGCTGAACACCGGTCATGAGGCCCGGAAATATCGAATGGGAATTTCTCGAGCACATTTTCAGTTGCCTGATAGTCTTCAGGAATTCCCAGAAGAGACGCTTATGACGATAAAAGGTTACTGCTCTACTGCGGTTTGCGTGTGCATACTTTTTTGCATGACGCAGAGCGTTAGCGCCGAGAATCTGGTGATCTATGGCGACAATAGCTACCCGCCGATTATTTACCTGGATCACGATCAGACCGCAGGAATCCTGCCGGCCATCTTCGCCAGACTGGAAAAAGATACCGGCGACACCTATGAGCTGCGCTTACTGCCATGGAAGCGAGCGTTAAGAAATGCCCAAAATAACAACGGTGGCATCACCAATATTTCGCGTAACAAGGCGCGCGAAAAGTTCTACGATTTCTCCCAACCGATTTACGACGACGACATCAGCTTGGTGGTTTTGAAAGGCCATGAGTTTGACTTCAATTCGCTCAAAGACTTACAGGGCAAGAAACTCGGTGGTCTATCCGGTGCCAGTTACGGTGAAGAAGTTGATCAGGCCATCAGTAACGGCGAGCTGCATGTCGAACGTGAAAACGGTGAGCAATCGAGACTGTTAAAGCTACTGGCCGGCCGCATAGATGTGGCGATTATTGGCAATGGCATTGCCGGGCTTGAAGTGATACTCGCCTCGGACCCCAGGCTGGAGGGCAACCGAAGCCAATTTGTGCTGCTACCCAAACCGCTGGTACGCGACCCTCTATATTTGGCCTTCAGCAAAGCTATGAATATGCAGCCGGCACTGGGACGCTTCAATAAGGCCCTAGTGTCGCTAAAGCAGACAGATGAATATCAGCAATTGATTGGTAAAAAGCCTTAGGAAACCTCACAAAAAGGAAGCGATCGACGCAAGTGCAAGTACGTTCTCAGAGGTTGCGTCAGTGATTTTTGGGCAATCCTCTACGAAAATCCTGTATCAGCCGACGTCGGCTTTTAGCCATCGATCTGAGGCGATGAGCTGGAGGGCGTATACCAGTGAACTCTGGAGGCGACATAAACGTGTTTTTGCTTCTGAGGCGTGAAGGGGGTGTCGAGTGTGCCCAGTGCTATCGAAACCCAATCGGAAAATTCACCTTGTGAGCGTGACCAGAACAAAGTCGAACCACACTGCGTGCAGAACTCGCGCAGCACCGATTCTGAAGAAGAATACCTAGTGATTTGCCCAGCGCCGTTGAGTATCCGTAATGCGCTACGGGGCACGCTACCATACGAAGCGAATGCTGCACCGTGACCTTTACGGCATTGACTACAGTGACAATGACTCACTGCTTTGGGCGTAGTCAGAAGCTGATAACTGATTGCAGTGCAAAGACAGCTTCCCTGGTAGACCTCTGTCATGCGTTCGTCCCTGTCGTTGGAAAAGGCGCCAGCTTAGCCACCTTGATCTGATCAGTCGAACGTCCGCTTCCGGGCAAATTCTTGCCTTGCAGGAAGGGCAGGGATCCACCCATTGCAGCCATTCACCACCGCCTGTATTGGACTCTGGTTGGCACAATATGGACGCAACCAACAAACATTCAGATTAGGTTACCCAAAGCCTGCTACGACAGCAGCCGTTTTTTCCAGGCGATAGCACGGGATAAGGCATAGACTGTTTCTGCATCATTTTTGAACACTCCACAGTCAGGGGCTTCATCAATTATGGACAATAAACTAACTTCCAAAATCGCAATTATTACAGGGGCGGCTCAAGGGATTGGCGCCGCGATTGCCCGATGCTTCGTGCAAGAAGGCTGCTTTGTTTACGTCACCGATATAAACGACGAACTCGGCAGAGCTGTCGCGAGCTCACTAGGTGATCGCGCCTGTTATCTGCGCCTGGATGTGCGGTGCGAAGAAGATTGGCAGCGAGTGGCAATGCAGGTCTTGACGGAGCGCGGTAGCTGGAACGTCTTGGTGAACAATGCGGGTATTACCGGATTTGAACAAGGCGCCGTGCGGCATGATCCGGAACATGCGCGACTGGAGGACTGGCACGCTGTGCATCACACCAACCTCGACGGTGTATTCCTGGGTTGCAAGTACGCCATTCGTTCCATGCGAAATTCAGGAGGCGGCTCCATTATCAACATTTCCTCTCGCTCCGGCCTGGTCGGCATTCCAGCCGCCGCAGCCTACGCTTCGTCTAAGGCTGCCGTTCGCAATCACACCAAGACAGTGGCGCTTTACTGCGCCGAGCAAGGACTGAGAGTTCGATGCAACTCGATTCATCCGGCAGCCATCCTTACACCCATATGGGAGCCTATGCTGGGTACTGATGCGGGGCGTGAAGAGCGAATGGCCGCCCTGGTTCGAGACACTCCGCTCAGACGATTCGGAATGCCGGAAGAAGTGGCGGCCCTGGCCCTGTTACTCGCCTCGGATGAAGCGACGTACATTACCGGCAGTGAATTCAACATAGACGGTGGCCTGTTGGCAGGGACAGCCGTGACGCCCACGGTAGTGGAAGACAGCGGAACCTAGCTCAATGGCACTGGCGCGCGAGAGGGGCTGCATCTGGCCGATTCTTGCCCTTTCTGACGTACTGCTGCCAACACAAAGCGGCCTGTCATGCTCGAAGGAGTTACCGGGATATGCCGCATTCGGAAACTCTCGCATTGGGTATACCGAGGAAAGGTAATTTTTCAATCAACAGCATTAAGTACCGCACGCAAAAGAGCTTGCGCCTCGCTGGTGACGCCTTTACTGATTAGCCTCTCTGGCAAGCTGGAATGATCAAGGAAAAGGTCACGCAGACGGTTCAAAGGAGCCGGCACACCGTGGTATAGACGCCCAAGGAATCGAGCGAACGCCGTCGTCTGATTGGTGTATTTAACTCGTTGGTCGTCATACCGTCGCAGCCCGATCTCCAGTGCTTCGGGGTCGCTAAGGTCGCGACCTCTCAAATACTTCGCAAGGAAGTAGCCATCTTCAATGGCCATACCGGCACCGTACGCAGCGTAAGGAGAAGTCGGATGAGCAGCATCGCCCATGATTGTCACCCGTCCCTTCGACCATTGCTTGAGTGGATCTCGATATTTCACGACCCAGCGGAATAGATTATGCGAGGTATCCGTAGCCTCTAGGATCTGCGGAACAGGGTAGGAGAATCCACTAATGCGTTCACGCACGTAGGCTGCTGGATCTCTCGGTTCAACCTGGTTCTCTTCGCATTTTTCGACGAACCACCATTCAAAGCAGTCCTTGTCCTTGTATCGAAGCGGTGCATAACCCATCTGGTAGGAGTGGTTGTGCTGAATGACGATTTTTTTGCGCTCAGGCCCCTGTAATTCGCACCAACCTAGCCAGACCGCGATGCCAAGGTGTTTCAGCTCTGATGCTCCCCACAACTGTTCACGCACTTTTGACTGAACACCGTCAGCCCCAATTACAAGATCCGCTTCGTAAGTCTGACCTTCTGCAAAGTGAACAGTCACGCCCTCGGCATGTTCCTGGTAATGGCTGAACGTGTGGCTGGGGGCGATCATATTTTCTGGCGCCGCCGCAAGCAGACGCTCATAAAGCTCGGAGCGCATCATTCCGGATTGCCAACCGGTTACACCGGCCTGATTCAGCAACTCCATATCAATGTCAAAGTTGACTCTTACTCGCCCATCGTGGCGGCGAAACTCTGGCAGGCCAGCAGCAAAAATATCATCCACCTGTACGCCCAAACCGCGCAAGATGACGATGCCAGTGGCATTAAGAATGATTGCCCCCCCCAGAGGTCGCAGTTCGGGATGACGCTCGAACACCTTCACCGAAAAACCTGCCTGATGCAGCGCAACACCCGCAGCAATACCGCCAGGGCCAGCGCCGATTACAGCCACGCGCTTGCCTTTGATGCCTGAGGTGGAAGTGGCACGCTTGGATTCACTCATTTTTGGATACCTCGCTTTTATTGTTATCTGTGCGCTACTGGTTACGAGCGATAACGCATTGCGAGGTACCTTAGCGGCCCTCATAGTGGCTTCGCCAATCGCATACTTCGCTATCAGGCATCGAAAAGCGCGATGCTAGGTATCTGGATTTATCGTTGGTCTTGTGAACACGAAGCCAATGGCATCTGGTTTTTGAAGTCGCCGCCACCGGATTCAGTGATTGTTTAGCCAGCTCGGCCTGACTGTCGGCAGTTTGCTTTACAGCGTGCCCATTCAGTACAACTGGAACCAGAAACTCGGGCCCAGTGGCGATGGCTACCAAAGCGTCACCAATATCCAGCCCGTGCTGCCCTTTACCCTCAATGACGAGTGGAATCTCATATCCCGGACCATCCTGCTGGTTGTTGATCAACACGGTTTGGTACCGGGGGGACAGGCAGACAAAACCGGGGTCGGCGATGTTACCCAGAGCTTCTTTTTTTCACCCAAGCACCCAACCGCGAGCGGCTGGATTTGGGGCGCAGGGCCGGTGATCCTTGTGCCGACTGGCAGTGATGATCTATTGAGTGATGAGCAATGGGGGGCGGGACCTACAGTGGTTGCTCTTAAACAAAGTAATGGCTGGACCCGCGGTATTCTGGCCAATCACATCTGGTCGCTGGACAACAGCCCGCCTGACGACAAAGACAAAATCAACCAGACCTTTCTGCAACCATTCTTCAGTTACACCACCCAGACCTATACAACCTTCGGTATCAACACCGAGTCCACCTATGACTGGCAGACCCGCGAATGGTCGGTGCCTATCAACCTGTTCGTCACCCAGTTATTCAAAGTGGGTCATCAACCCATGAGCTTGCAAGCAGGCCCGCGGTATTGGCTGATAGCCCGAAAGATGGCGCGCAGGGCTAGGGGTTTCGGGTGCGTATACGCTGTTGTTTCCCAAGTGATTTCACTCGAGCTGAAGCAGACATGAACGGATTTGTTCGTAGAAAAGTGACGACCTCTGGCGAGGCCGCCACTATCCGGCTGACTTGATCAGTTGCCGGTTGGCATCGGCACATTGATGCCGTCTTTTTTCAGCGTGTCGCGTATATATTGGAATTTTTGGTACTTCGACAATTCGAGCGGGCCGTCATAACCCATGCTTTGCAATTTGCGTGGGGGATAATCAATGTAGGTTTTCATCAGTTTCATGATCGCGGCCGAGATCGGCACCATGGTCCAGGTGCGCTCGGTGAAGTTGTTCATGAACAGGTCGTAGCGTTCCTGTGGGTCCTGCCACAAGTCGAAGACCTGGGGCACTACCGCTACATACTTTTCTGCGCCTTTCCAGCCCAGGTTGGTATCCACGGCCAGACCACCCGTTTGCGCGCCGTCATCACCGCGCAGGTTGAACACCGCCTTGTAGTTGCCAACGCGCGCAGCACCCGGGGACAGTTCATTCTCGGTGAAGTAGAACCACTCTTTGCGCGGTGAAGGGCCACTGCCGGTGAGCACGGGCGTCATGTCGTAACTGTCGAAGATGATGGGCTGACCCTCGCGATCTTTTTCCGGCAACTTCACGCCCGCAACGGAAGCGAAGGTTGCCATCAAGTCCAGGCCACCGAGCATCTCGTGGTTCTTGGTGTCCGGTTTGATCTTGTCTGGCCAGACAGCGATGGCGGGCACCCGGTTACCACCTTCACGCACTGTGCCCTTGGTCCCGCGGAACGGGGTGTAACCAGCGTCCGGATAGACATCCTGCCAGGCCCCGTTGTCCGTGGTGTAAACCACCAACGTGTTCTTATCCAGGCCGAGCGCCTTGAGCTTGTCCATGATGCGGCCAATGTGGGTATCCAGTTCGACGATGGAGTCTGCGTACTTGGACTTGGACATGGACTTATGAATGAACTCGGGTGCCGGCATGTTCGGCTGGTGCACTTTCATGAAGTTGACGTTGATGAAAAACGGCTTGTCCGATTTGGCCGCCGTGTCGAGAAACTCCAGGGCTGCTTTTTCGACGTAGTTATCAAAAAACGGAATGCCGACCACGCCGGGTTTCCCGTCTACGACCGGCGTGTCCACATACTGGCCGTTGACCTTGAATTCCTCGATCGGTTTTTCGCCCGCCTTGCCGGACAATGCGCCCTTGGTGACCCTTTGAAACATTTCGCGAGTCTCCGGATCCATGTCGGGGAACCAGGTCGGGTCAGCGTAGGTGTAGGCATTGAGGTGGTACAGGCCGACGTATTTCATCACGTCGTAACCTTGCGCATTGGGCAGCGCATAATCGGCTTCGCCCAAATGCCATTTGCCGGTGAAGTAGGTGTCATAGCCACCGGTTTTCAACACCGATGCCAGTGTCCACTCGGCGGCTGGCAAGCCACCGCCCTGACCCTGGAAGGCCACGGTAGTCATGCCGCTGCGATTGGGTATACGCCCGGTCTGCATGGCCGCCCGACCGGGTGTGCAGCTTGGTTGCGCATAAAACGAATAAAAAGTGACCCCTTCGGCCGCCAGCTCATCGATGCTGGGTGTCGGCATGCCTCGACCGACACCGCCGCCGTAGGGACCCAAGTCGCCATAGCCAGTATCGTCGGAGACGATAAACAGAATGTTGGTCTTTTCCGTCTGGGCTGCGTGGGCAACTCCAGTCAGGGACAAAAGTGCGGCAAACACTAGAGAGAGTTTGAAACGATCCGATAGCTGTTCCATCCAGGATTCCTCGTTGTTTCACGTGGCAACCGGGCGATGAGTGCACATCAATGTTGACCCTTGGTGCATTGACCACCGAGCAATTAGCCTAGGTACTGCGTACAGAATCATTTCCCCCTTGTTGCATGACCGTGCACGGATTAAGGCGCAGGAAGAAGTCTAGTGCGGTTTTTCAAATGAACGGGCTATTGCAGTGTTTTAATCGCCGATGTAACGCCAGAGTTACACACTTGACTAACACCATCATGAAAACGGTAAACGCAATCGCCAGATACAACGCGACTCAACTACGCCTGACGCTGGGTGTTTCATTGAACCGCATGTACAACATCGCCGCAGAAAATATCGGCGCTGCCATCCTCGGGTGAAGTGCGCACGACAACGGCGTATTTTCCGGAAAGCAACTCTGACAGGGGTACCGGCGCGCTCCGGTAAAAGGTCCATCCACCGGTGCCTGCATTGGGTTCAGTATTGACCTTGTCGTTCATTGCGAACGCGGTTGGCCCGGGTTGCTGGCAACTGCCTTTGTTGATGAACGTATAGATGCGCGGGGGCAGCATGGTTCCGTTTGGAACGCCGGTAATGTAGAAGTCAAAGTTGGTTTGATTGCCTTCGCCAGTCAGTGTGGTCGTGGCGGAATGACCAGGGTTTCTCTGGGTCGCTGCCAGAGGAAGATTCATTGACTGGTGGTGTGATGAGCTGGAGCAACCGAAGAGCGATGCGGTGATCAATAGCGCTGACAGGGGGGGACAGAGTTTCATTGCCAACCTCCAAGAGTGGAAGAAGTGCGGTGGGGGGACTCTTGGGTATAGCTTATTCATGCGGCGTTGCGTTCTTGAACATCCCGCGCAATCGCCAAAGTGCATGATATTTCGGCAGGCGAACCGCTAACGTTGATCTTTTTTCACCGCGCTTGTCATTTGGGCCAGAAGGCTTTCACGCTGACAAATTTCCTCTTCCACACCCCTCACTTCATTCATGTAAACCTCTACTGCGGGCGGCAGTGAGCGCTCTTTCAGATAGATAAAGCCATAGCGGGTGCGCAGGGCGAGGTCATTGAGTGGTAACGGTACAACCTCGCCGGCGAGGAACTCTCGCTCAAACGTCGATAAATTCCCTACCGCCAGCGCGTTACTGTGCTCGACGAATTTAACGATTTGCATGGGCACGTCTATTTCGATCGCCGGGATAAAATCACCGTTCACCGCATCGTAAGCACCGGCACAGCCCAATGTGGCCGGGAGCAGATGGGTGGCCAATCGCAGCGGAATACGCGAAGCCACCCAGGGATAATCGAGTGTTTGTGCCAACGTCAATGAACGCTTTTGCGAAAGCAGAGGATGGCCGGGCCGGCAAAACAAACGCCCCTGGTGTTCACCCAACAACTCACAGGTGAACTCTTCCCGACCTTCCAGGGTACTGATTTCGGCGATCCCCAAATCCACCACGCCGGTCGCGACCTGATGAGCCACGTCACGCCATCCGGCCACATGGGCCGTGACTTTGATGTGCGGATGCCGGGCATGCAGCCGCGCGATGCTAGTGTATCCGCTGGTAATACTGGGATAGGGCCCCAAAGCCACTTTCAACGCTCCGATATCACCTCCGGCCAGCAAGGCAATGTCACGCCGCAAATCTTCCTCGGCCACTAACAAGCGCCGACTTTTTTCACGAAGCAAATGACCAAACGCCGTCAGTGCCACGCCGTCTGGGCGTCGGTCGAACAGCGTGACCCCGAGTTCACTCTCCAGCAACTGGATGCTTTTGCTCAGCGCTGGCTGGGAAACCCCTAACGCTTTCGCCGCTCGGCCAAAGTGCTCATGTTCAATCAATGCCAAAAACTGACGTAAGCGACGGGGCGTCATCTCATAACCTTAATGTTATCGGAAACCACTGAAACGGAATTTTTCGTAATGAAATGAATATGCTATTCATGGCCTGTCGGGTCAAGTTGACGCGTACTCAATCAATAAAATCGGGCGCAATTATCCGCATTGACGCTCTTGGCAGCCCTTGTTACAGGAACCCCCTCATGCACAACAAGACCCTCCATCTGGCACTGGCAATTACGCTGGGCTGTGGCGTTAGCCCTGCGATTTTTGCTGCCGATGCAAACGGCGCAAGTTCTGATCCATCCTCAACAAAAAGTGCGCACTTCGATAGCAAAGGCAAACCGCCTTCGGCCTACACGATCGAAATGCAAAATGGTGTGCGCAAGACACTTCCGTTCGCGGATAAACGAGATTTTGAAGAGTCCAAAAAAGGCTTTATTGCGGCACCGACCTACAACAAGATCATGGCTGAAGCCGGAAATGTCGCCTGGAACATGGGGAGCTATGACTTCCTGCTCGATGGCAAGGATTACGACAGCGTCAACCCGTCGTTGCAGCGTCAGGCGATCCTCAATATGGCTTTCGGTCTATACGAGGTGGTTCCGGAAAAGATTTACCAGGTGCGCGGGTTTGACCTGGCAAACATCACGTTCATCAAGGGCGATACGGGCTGGATTGTGTTCGACACGCTGATGTCGAAGGAAACCGCCAAGGCTGCGCTGGACTTTATCAATGAAAAACTCGGCAAGCGCCTGGTCGTAGCGGTGGTGATCTCTCACTCCCATGCCGACCATTTTGGTGGTGTGCGCGGGTTGGTCGATGAGGCCGATGTGCGCAGCGGAAAAATCCCGCTGATAGCCCCCACCGGTTTCATGGAACATGCCGTGGCTGAAAACGTTTACGCCGGTAACGCCATGACCCGGCGCGCGTTTTTCCAATATGGCGTGTTGTTGCCGCACAGTCCGTATGGCCACGTCGACATGGCCATCGGGAAAAATGCGTCCATCGGCAACATGGGCCTGGTCGAACCCAATCGCTATATCTCGAAAGATTTCGAGACCCTGACGCTCGACGGCGTGGAAATGGAGTTCCAGAGCACTCCCGGCACCGAAGCGCCAGCGGAGATGAATACCTGGTTCCCGCAGTTCAAGGCATTCTGGGCCGCGGAAAACATCGTCGGCACCATCCATAACATTTATACCCTGCGCGGTGCTCTGGTCCGTGATCCATTGGTCTGGTCGAAGAACATCAACAATGCGTTGTATCGCTACGGACAACAGGCGGACGTCATGTTCGCTGCGCACAGTTGGCCACGTTGGGGCAACGAGCGGATTCAGGACGTCATGCGCGCGCAACGCGACGCCTATGCCAACCTGAATAACGCCGTGCTGCACGCGGCCAACCAAGGCGTCACCATCAACGAGATTCACAACGTCTACAAGTTGCCAGACAGCCTGAAAAACAACTGGGCGACCCACAGCTATCACGGATCCGAGGAGCACAATAGCCGCGCCGTGATCAACCGCTACCTGGGTTACTGGGATGCCAACCCAGCGACGCTGATGCCGCTGTCACCGAAGGATTCGGCACCGCTGTACGTGGAAATGATGGGGGGCTCGGAGAAGATCATGACCAAGGGCAAATCCTTGTTCGATCAGGGCAAATACCGCGAAGCCTATGAAATCCTCAATAAGCTGGTGTATGCCCAACCCCAAAACACCGAGGCCAAGGACTTGCTCGCGGACGTCTATGAGCAGGTCGGTTATCAGAAGGAAAGTGCCGGGGTGCGTAACAGCTTCCTTGCGGCGGCGTATGAGCTGCGCAACGGCATGCCAAAGGGGGTGCCGCCCAAAACCACTGGGCCTGACATGATTCGCGCCATGAGTACCGAGTTGTGGCTGGAGTACCTCGGCATCGCTCTGGATGGCAACAAAGTGGCGGATCAACACTTCATCTTGAACCTCAAGACGCCCGACAACGGTGAGCAGTTTGTGGTTGAGTTAAGCAATTCGACACTGACCAATATCAAGGGGCAGCAAGCAAAAAATCCCGACCTTACGATCACCCTTGATCGTTCTGATCTTGAAGGCGTCATGGCCAGGAAAACCAGCTTCGCTCAACTCGTTACGGCGGGCAAAGCCACCTTCACAGGCAATCACAAACCC
Source organism: Pseudomonas sp. MYb327 (assembly GCF_040438925.1). Taxonomy (NCBI): domain Bacteria; kingdom Pseudomonadati; phylum Pseudomonadota; class Gammaproteobacteria; order Pseudomonadales; family Pseudomonadaceae; genus Pseudomonas; species Pseudomonas sp. MYb327. The sequence goes on along the minus strand of NZ_CP159258.1, from coordinate 2,720,414 downwards.
TTCGAATTGTTGATGGCCGCCATTACCCCGTTTACCCCTACCTTTGAACTGCTGCCCGGCACCCAGCAGTAATTCATCTGGGATCGGTTCTGCCTTGTTCCAGGCTGAGGCTACCTTGCGCACCCAATGACATATCGTGCGCAAGGTGCAAAAAGCTTTCGCAGCAGGCTTGTTGTCGGCTGCATTTCACTCGAATGCAAAAATCTTCTTCCAGTCGGGTTCCCTGCTTTGTCAAAAAGCGGATTCTCTGAAGATGCAACGCAATGTATTGGATTTCCGTTCTTGGCCGGTTGCTGACTGTCGTGCAGCAACAGCTGTGATCAGCTTTTTTCACCATTCTTGATCCAGATATCGAGCTCCATAACCATCTTGTTAACCTCGCTGTCCTGCTGTTCAGAGGGACGAACGATGGCGTTCCAGGCGATGTCGAGGCCGTCGTTCAGTACCGCCCACGCAAGCTCTCCGCGCTCGAGGCTGGGGCTCACCAAGTCCCGTTGCAATATGCTGATGCCGTAGCCTGAGCGAACCAGTTCAACGATGGCTTCAATCAGCTCCACGGTGATCATGCGGCGCGGCAGGATGCTGGCAGGGGCGAAGAACCGGTCATATTCCCAGCCGCTGGCACGATCGGTTGAATAGGTCACCAGGTTGTAGGTCTTGAAGTCCTGCGCATAGATATTTTTCCTGTCCGCCAGGGGGTGGTCGGTGGCCATGATCGCGATCAGATCGTCGCGAAAAAGCGGCAGCTTGGCGACACCGCTGGGCACCATGCCGTCATCGATGATGGACACATCGATTCGGCCTTGCATCAGGCTGGCGTAGACGTCGTTTCGGGGAACGGTCACCAGGGTGATTTCGATGTCTGGTCGAAGGCTCGAGTAATGCTTGATGAATTTCGGAATCCAGCGAAACGGGCCATAAGAAGTGACCCCCATGCGGACAAATGCGGTGACGCCCCCGGCCATCGACCGGGCTTCGGCCTCGGCCTCGTTGAGTATCGCGATGATGTCCTTGGCGGCCCGTTCCAGACGCACGCCGGCAGGGCTGAGCCGGAGCTTGCCGCCTGATCTTTCGGTCAGGCCCACACCCAGTCGCCGCTCGGCTTCGCGCAGGCGGTGACTGACCGCCGAGGGGGTCAGCCATAAACGCTCGGCAACGGCCGTGACCGAGTCGACTTCCGCCAGGGTTTGCAACATCACAAGGTGATCAAGGGTGAGTCTCATGGCGAGCGACCTGAAAAAAATTCACAAAATTGCGTAAAATTATGAGCGTGACTTGTTTTTGGTGGCGATGCAATCTGAATCCAGCAGAACCACCGGAGACCCATAACAATGACTAACCTGCCCACCACTGCTGCACCAACCCTTGGCGATATCATCGACTTCGAACGTTACCCCATCACTGATCGCACCAGTCCCGCTTACCTGGCACTGGTTGCGCAAAGCCAGTCGCTGCTGAGCGAAGAGGGCGTTGCGATCTTCCCGGGTTTTGTCCGCGAGCCATCGGTTGTCGCGATGGCGCAGCAGACCCTCGCACTGCACTCGCGCATGTTTCGTTTTCGCGAGAATCACACGGTTTATTTCAAGCCCCAGGACGAAAGCGTCGATCCGCAACATCCGCTGCGACGCTTGATGAACACGGCGAAAGACACCGTTGCCTACGCCGATATTCCGCTCGACCACTCGATCCGGCCGATCTATGAGTCGGATGAAGTCCTTGCGTTCATCAAGGATGTGTTGAACCTCGATACGCTCTATCGCCACGCCGATCCACTGGCCGCCCTCAACTTGCAGGGCTTCACGGCAGGGCAGGAGTTGGGGTGGCATTTTGATCGTTCCGACTTCAGCGTCACCCTGTCCCTTCAGGCGGCGAGCGCTGGCGGGGATTTTGAGTACGTGCGCATGCTGCGCAATGAAAACGATGATTGCCATGATGCGGTGAGGCAATTCCTCGATGACCCGAAAACGCAGCAAATAGAGGTTTTGCCCCAGGTGCCCGGCACCCTGACCCTGTTCCGTGGCCGCTATTCATTGCACCGGGTCACGCCGGTGGCAGGCGACAGGTTGAGGCTCAACGCGGTGTTGGCGTATGTGGACCAACCCAATGTCGAATTCAGTGCCTATGCACGCCAGTTGTTCTACGGACGTACCACCGTTGATCCATTGGTTTGAGTTTCGCCATAACAATAAAAGCAATTGATTCACTTCTTCGCTTCACATGTTTGCGCGCGCACCTGTCCATGTTAAATCTCATGGGCCCGTTTGTTCCTGTGTCGCCCACAACAGTTCGCTGCCCCCAATAAAAAAGATTCGGAGCGTCTGATCATGAAAAACAGGAAGAGTTTGCTGGCGTCGTTACTCACCCTTGGATTGCTCGTCGGCAGTGCTTCAAGCCAGGCCTCGGGCTGGTGTGATTCGGGCAAGCCGGTGAAGTTCGCCGGTCTGAACTGGGAGAGCGGGATGCTCCTCACCGATATCATGATGGTTGTGCTCAAGGAGGGTTATGGCTGTGCAACGGATCAGTTGGTGGGCAATACCATCATTCTTGAGACCGCTTTGGCCGGCAACGACATCCAGGTGTTTGGCGAAGAGTGGATGGAGCGCAGCGAGGTCTGGAAAAAGGCCGCGGCAGCCGGCAAGGTCGTCGGGGTTGGCGCACCGATCATCGGAGCGACCCAGGGTTGGTACGTACCGCGTTATGTCGTGGAGGGAGACGCCAAACGCAATCGACCTGCGCAGGCGCCTGACCTGAAGACAGTCGCCGACCTGAGCAAGTACCCGGGTGTGTTCAAGGATTCGGAGGAACCGTCCAAAGGCCGTTTCTACAACTGTCCTGCGGGCTGGATCTGTGAACAGGACAATACCGAGATGTTGAAAGAGTACGGTCTGGAAAACACCTTCACCAACTTCCGTCCAGGCACCGGAGCTGCATTGGATGCTGCCGTCCTCTCCAGCTATAAGCGCGGTGAACCGGTGCTGTTCTACTATTGGTCACCGACGCCGCTGATGGGACAGATCGATGCGATCAGACTGGAAGAAAAAACCGGAGGAAACAAAGACGTCGTCACGATGGTCGGGCTCTCCAGGACTTTTCATGAACAGGCGCCCGAACTGGTCGCAGTGCTGGAGAAGGTCAACATTCCCATCGATCTGTTGAACCAGAACCTGGCGCGGATGACCCGGGAGCGCATTGAATCGCCAAAGCTGGCGAGGATGTTCCTCAAGGAGCACCCGGAAGTCTGGCACGCCTGGGTCGATGAAACCGCGGCAAAAAAGATCGAGGCAGCGCTCTAACCAGTTTCGAGGGCAAGGATGCCCGCCGCCATGTAACGTCGCAACGCTCTCTCACTACTGATTTTTACCGCTTCTGCATAGAGGCGACTCCTCTGTGCGCCCAGGAAAAAGACCATGACCAAATCACGAGCCGCTGTAGCCTTCGCGGCGAACCAGCCTCTGCAAATCGTCGAAATCGACGTGGCACCCCCGCACGCCGGGGAGGTGCTGGTACGAATCATCGCCACCGGCGTCTGCCATACCGATGCGTTCACTCTGTCCGGCGCGGATCCGGAAGGCCTCTTTCCAGTTGTCCTCGGGCATGAAGGCGGCGGGATCGTCGAGGCCATCGGCGAAGGCGTGACCTCGGTGGCGGTGGGCGATCACGTGATCCCGCTCTACACCCCGGAATGCGGCGACTGTAAATTCTGCAAATCAGACAAGACCAACCTCTGCCAGAAAATTCGCGCGACCCAGGGCAGGGGCCTGATGCCGGACGGCACCAGTCGCTTCTCCTACAACGGCCAGCCCCTGTTCCACTACATGGGCACCTCGACCTTTGCCGAATACACCGTGCTGCCGGAAGTTTCCCTGGCCAAAATCCCCAAGGATGCGCCACTGGAAAAGGTCTGCCTGCTCGGTTGCGGCGTGACCACCGGCATTGGTGCGGTGCTCAACACGGCAAAAGTGCAGGAGGGCGCCAGCGTGGCGATCTTCGGCTTGGGCGGCATCGGCCTGGCCGCGATCATCGGCGCCACCATGGCCAAGGCCGGGCGAATCATTGCGATCGATATCAACCCGGCCAAGTTCGAGATTGCCAGGCAACTGGGCGCTACGGATTTCGTCAATCCCAAGGATGACGACAGGCCAATCCAGGACGTGATCGTCGAAATGACCGAGGGCGGCGTGGACTACTCCTTCGAATGCATTGGCAACGTCCACCTGATGCGCGCGGCCCTGGAGTGTTGTCACAAGGGCTGGGGAGAGTCGGTGATTATCGGAGTCGCCGGTGCGGGCCAGGAAATCAGTACCCGACCCTTCCAGCTCGTGACCGGCCGGGTCTGGCGCGGCTCGGCTTTTGGCGGCGTAAAAGGCCGCAGCGAACTGCCCACTTATGTCGAAAAGGCCCAGGCTGGCGAGATCCCGCTCGACACCTTCATCACCCACACCATGGGGCTCGAGGACATCAACAAGGCCTTCGGCTTGATGCATGAAGGCAAGAGCATTCGCACCGTCATCCATTTCGATCGCTGATTGAAGCGCCCTGGCGTCGAGCGCGCACGGGCAACACTACACACCCATCCATCCTGTTTTTATCAAGAGAGCATCAAGATGAGCATCTTCACCCACGTCACCGTTGGTACCAACAACCTGCAGAACGCCCGCCGTTTCTATGACACTGTGCTCGCCACACTCGGCCAGAAACGCATCGCCGATCTGGATGACAATGGCTCAATCTGGGGCGAAAACGCCCCGTCCTTCTTCGTGCTCAAACCCGCCAATGGCGCGCCTGCCAGCGTCGGTAACGGGATCACCGTTAGCTTCGAAGCGCCGAATCGTGCCGCCATTGATGCTTTCCACGCCGCCGCACTGGCCAGTGGCGGTGCCGATGAAGGTGCTCCGGGTCCGCGAGGCTGGGCCCCCAACGCCTATGCGGCTTACGCGCGGGACCTGGACGGTAACAAGCTGGCTGCGTACTGCTTCAAGGCTATGTAAGGCTCATAGGCGCTGTGCATTCCTGCTTGACCGGTAAATCGTCCAGAGGAACAGGGTCACTTCGCGCGCTTGTCAGTGACCCTGTTCCAGCGTTCGTGTAGTCGGCGGCCGGTTGATTTCACGCTATCGATGACAGTGTTCATCATTTCTCCAATTTGCTGACAATCGGTTTTTCTTCGAACTCCTTTTCAATCTTGTCTTTCAGCGGGATACGTCGAGTTTGTTTCTTTGGGCAGCGTTGAAAGGCTGCTTGTGGCCGCTTTCAGCCGGTTGCGACAGGCAGTAATCGGCCAAAAGTGGACGCTCGATTTTCAAAAAATGCAATATCAGCGATATGGCGTCGCTAATGGGTTGGGCTCCAGTTGACTGGGGAAAACATCAAATTTGGGTCGATACTACCTGTTACCTCCCTCCGCTTCTCGCTTGCCGCCGGTCACGTGAGCTTGAATTGGTTGTGTCAGCCTGTCCTTCGACTCGCCATCTGAAAATATCTGTCTCTTGGCTCAGACCTTCCTTAGCTCTGCCGTTAATCCGTTTCGTGGAATTTGTGATGTGGGCCGTCTAGGCTGAATTCAAAGTTTGGCAGGAGTGATCAGCATGCCACTAACGGATGACTCTCCACAGCGCGCGCGCAAAGAAACCCGCCTGTTCTTTTTTCTGATTGTCATTTTTTTTCCATTGCTGTCCGTGGCGATAGTGGGTGGTTACGGCTTCTTTGTCTGGTTTCTGCAAATGCTGCTCGGCCCTCCTGGTCCACCTAATTGATCGTTGTCCATCTTTAGCAAAAGACGGGGAGTACGGGTCATGGAAAAGACGCTGCATATTGCCAGTCTGGTGGTCCTTGCCCACCCTGAATTGTTCGAGGCGGTGAAAGCCAACTTGCGGTTGCTCGAAGGCGTTGAACTGCACCAGGAAAGTCCCGCCGGCAAGCTGGTTGTGGTGCTGGAGATGGAGGATGAAAGTGAGATTTCCCGGCGCATCAGTGAGATCAACGGCTTGCCGGGTGTGCTCAATGCCGCCCTCGTTTATCACGAGACTCTCGATGTGACGGGAGAAAGCACATGCCTATGACTCGACGCGAGTTTGTCAAAGCCCAGGCTGCCGGGATCGCCGCAGCGGCGGCGGGGCTCCCGGTGTTTACCTCTGCCAGCAACCTGATCACCGAAGAAGACCGGGTGGCCCTGGACTGGAATAAAGCGCCTTGCCGTTTTTGCGGAACCGGGTGCAGCGTCATGGTGGCGACCAAGGACAATCGGGTGGTCGCCACTCATGGTGATGTGAAAGCCGAGGTCAATCGCGGATTGAACTGCGTCAAAGGCTATTTCCTGTCGAAAATCATGTACGGCGTTGATCGCCTGACCCAGCCGCTGTTGCGCATGACCAACGGGCAATATGACAAGCAAGGCGAGTTTCAACCGGTGTCCTGGGATCAAGCGTTTGATGTGATGGAGTTGAAGTTCAAGGAGGCGATAAAAAACAAGGGCTCCGAGTCAATCGCCATGTTCGGATCAGGTCAGTGGACCGTCTGGGAAGGGTACGCGGCCAACAAGTTGATGAAGGCGGGTTTTCGCTCCAATAACATTGACCCCAATGCGCGTCATTGCATGGCCTCAGCGGTCATGGGCTTTATGCGTACCTTCGGTATGGATGAGCCGATGGGGTGTTATGACGATATTGAAGTCACCGATGCGTTCGTGCTGTGGGGCTCAAACATGGCGGAGATGCACCCGATACTTTGGAGCCGGGTGGCGGATCGCCGATTGAGTCAGCCCAACGTCAAGGTGGCCGTACTGTCGACCTTCGAGCATCGCAGTTTTGAGTTGGCTGACATCCCCATGGTGTTCAAGCCACAGACGGACCTGTTTATCCTCAATTACATAGCCAACCACATCATTGAAAGCGGTTCGGTCAACAAAGACTTTGTCAGCAAACACACCAGGTTTGCCAAAGGTACGGATGACATCGGCTACGGCCTGCGTCCTGATAATCCACTGGAGATGAAGGCCAGTAATGCGGCCAAGGCGAACACCTGGAGTGACATCGACTTTGAGCAATTCGCGGCGTTCGTAAAACCTTACACCCTTGAGCGCACCGCCAAGGAAACCGGCGTACCGACCGAGCAACTCAAGGCCTTGGCCGAGCTGTATGCCGACCCGAAGCGCAAGGTGGTCTCCTTCTGGACCATGGGCTTTAACCAGCACACGCGGGGCGTCTGGGCCAATAACCTGATTTACAACATCCACCTGCTGACCGGTAAAATCAGCGAGCCGGGCAACAGTCCTTTCTCCCTGACGGGGCAGCCTTCGGCTTGCGGCACGGCGCGGGAAGTGGGGACCTTCTCCCATCGCTTGCCCGCTGATCTGGTGGTCACCAATCCAAAGCATCGCGCCACGGCGGAGAAAATCTGGAAACTGCCGCCGGGCACCATCAACGAAAAAGTCGGGTTCCATGCCGTGCAGCAGAGCCGAATGCTCAAGGACGGCGTGCTCAATGTGTATTGGACGATGGCCAGCAACAACATGCAGGCCGGCCCCAATATCATGCAGGAAGTGTTGCCGGGTTGGCGCAATCCCGAGAACTTTGTGATTGTCTCGGATGTGTATCCCACCGTCTCGGCCCAGGCGGCCGATCTGATTCTGCCCACCGCGATGTGGGTCGAGAAAGAGGGCGCTTACGGCAACGCGGAACGACGTACGCAGTTCTGGCATCAATTGGTTTCGGCGCCGGGTGACGCCAAGTCCGATCTCTGGCAACTGGTGGAGTTTTCCAAACGCTTTAAAACGGACGAGGTCTGGTCCGAGGAAATATTGTCTGCCTCACCGCAGTACAAGGGCAAAACCCTGTACGAGGTGTTGTTCAAGAACGGTCAGGTCGATCAGTTCCCGCTTGATCAGATGGCGGCGGGCTATAAAAATGATGAGGCCCGGGATTTTGGTTTTTACCTGCAAAAAGGCTTGTTCGAAGAATATGCCCAATTCGGCCGTGGCCACGGTCATGACCTCGCCCCGTTCGATCTCTATCACACCGAACGAGGGTTGCGATGGCCCGTCGTCGATGGCAAGGAAACACGCTGGCGTTTCCGGGAAGGCTATGACCCCTACGTGGAGAAGGGCAGCGGTGTGCAGTTCTATGGCTATCCCGACAAGAAGGCGATTATCTTCGCGCTGCCCTACGAACCCCCTGCGGAAACCCCCGACGCGGAGTTTCCATTCTGGTTGAGCACCGGACGAGTGCTTGAGCACTGGCACACCGGGTCCATGACCCAGCGTGTCGAGGAACTTCATAAGGCTGTCCCCGACGCGTTGGTCTACATGCACCCGGCCGATGCCAAAGCCTTGAATGCCCGTCGAGGCAGCGAAGTGAAGCTGATCAGCCGACGCGGTGAGATGCGTGCGCGCATTGAAACCCGAGGGCGCAACAAGCCACCCCAAGGCCTGGTGTTCGTACCGTTCTTCGATGCCAACAAGCTGATCAACAAGGTCACTCTCGATGCGACGGACCCCATCTCCAAGCAGACTGATTATAAAAAATGTGCGATCAGGATTGAGTTGATCAAGACGGCATAAGGAGCGCTCAGATGAAGAGTCATTCGCTGTCTTTGCTTGCTGCTCTGTTGCTGTGGGTGCCACTGGCATTCGCGGCTCAGCCCGATTACCCGCTGGATGCTCCTGCGCCGGATGGCCGGCGACCCGGAGGGACCTTGACCCAGGAGTTTGCGGCACCGCTGATGGCTGATGACGAGAACAAGGACCTCAAGCGCGAGCGTAATTATCCTGACCAGCCGCCCACCATCCCCCACAGTATTCGGGGGTATCCGATCGACAAGAACAGCAACAAGTGCCTGTCCTGTCACAGCCGTGCCAATAGTGCCCGCACTCAGGCGCCGATGATCAGTATCACCCACTACATGGACCGTGATGGTCAGGCGCTGGCCGCTGTTTCGCCGCGTCGGTATTTCTGTACTCAGTGTCATGTACCACAGAAAGACGTAAAGCCTCTGGTGGGCAACAACTTCAAGAACATTGACCAGGTGCTGCAAGACGAAATCAACGGCCAGCAGAAACCTTAAGGAGAGGCCATGAAATCCTTGCGTGCGCTGCTCAAAGACTATTGGGGCATTCTGCGTCGCCCCAGCGTGCATTACAGCCTGGGCTTTCTGACACTCGGCGGGTTCATCGCCGGGGTGATTTTCTGGGGTGGTTTCAACACTGCGCTGGAAGCCACCAATACCGAGAAGTTCTGCATTTCCTGTCATGAAATGCGCGACAACGTTTTTGTCGAACTACAGGAAACCATTCACTACACCAATCGCTCCGGCGTACGAGCCACCTGTCCGGACTGTCACGTCCCGCATGAGTGGACGCACAAGATTGCCCGCAAAATGCAGGCTTCCAAGGAGGTGTGGGGCAAGGTGTTCGGAACGATCGATACCCGGGAAAAATTTCTCGATATGCGCCGTGAACTGGCCGAGCACGAGTGGGGGCGGCTCAAGGCAAACGACTCCCGAGAATGCCGCAATTGCCATAACTTTGAATTCATGGACTTTACCCGTCAGGGCAAACGCGCCGCCAATATGCATTCCACATCACTGGCCAGCGGGCAGGCCACCTGTATTGACTGTCATAAGGGCATTGCCCACAAGCTGCCCGACATGAGCGGGGTCAAAGGCTGGTAGCCGACCCCGCCGGGTTTTCCCGGCGTATTGCCGTCAAGCGGCATAACCGCGCCGGTTTTTCGACTTTGACACAATTCTATCTCCCTCTCTGATAACCCCCCAAAACCAATGTTTCAAGGGGTTTAGCCTCTGTGCGCAAGTTGGTCTGCGGATTCCACGCGCACTTTGACGCCCATTCTACAAACACTTGGACAGCGATCTCTCATTGATCCGGTCCACGCTCAGGCAGGCAGCAACGCAGGTCGGCCTCTTTTATCGAAGCGAAGAGGTCGTCGTGGAGCGTTTAGCCTCATGCGACACGTCGAGTTCGGTGAGTTCTCAAGTGTTCCTAAACGCTTAATTGCATCGCACATGGCCACCCAATCCATTGCCACTCACAAGACATTTGCATTCGCGGTGACCGCCGTTTGCATACGGTTGACCAATGCACACACAAGAGTCGACAGGCAGAGAACGGCCGACCTCCGCCCTTCGCGAAGGGCAGCTATGGGTCGATTTATGCCTTTGCAGGCAGCTATGCGGCTGATAGCCACCACCAGCCGTTGCGACCGATCCACCCTTGTCTTCCCTTAACGTGGAGGTCGAGCCATGAACACTGTTGCTAGATACCGCCATCAGCCTTGGAACAAGGGAAAGCTTGTCGGTCAGAAAGCCCCGCTCCGCGTCAGAGATATCTGGGCTATCCGAATAAGACTTCAGCTTGCTGAGAAGACGCGTGATTTGGCGCTATTCAATCTGGCCATCGATAGCAAGCTGCGTGCCTGTGACTTAACTAAATTGCGGGTCCGAGACATTGCCCATGGGGAGCATGTGTCGTCACGGGCCATCGTGATGCAGCAGAAAACTCAACACCCAGTGCAATTTGAAATCACTGAACAGACCCGAACGGTTCTGGAAGCGTGGATGCGCCAGGCGCGTCTCCGCAGTGAGGATTTCTTGTTTCCGAGCCGCTTGCACGCTTCGGAGCATTTATCCACCAGGCAATACGCTCGAATAGTCAAAGCGTGGGTGACAACCATCGGCCTTGACCCAACCATGTATGGCACTCACACGCTACGGAGAACCAAGGCTTCGTTGATTTATCGCAGGACGAAGAACTTGAGAGCGGTCCAACTCCTGCTTGGTCATACAAAGCTTGAAAGCACTGTCAGGTACTTGGGAATCGAAGTCGATGATGCCTTGGAAATGGCGGAGCAGACGGAGGTGTGACCATTCACAGCGACGGTCGTGCCAGACCGTCGCTATCCGTCCCTCTATCAGTCAATTGTGTCTAAAAGTCAGGGGGCCATTCAAATTAGAGAGCAGCCCTGGACCTCACTGAGTGATCTAACACTGGCGTACCCTCATAATGGAATCTGTGATGGCTTGAGCATTTGTGTCCAGCGTTTCCATTGCCGATATCGCATTAGCGGCGACACTGCCGACCCCATTTTCTGACAGCCACTTGGTTATTTCTTCTATCGCTGCACATATGGCGTGCTGATTGTGGAGGAGCAATGTCAGAGCGTCCGCTGTGGCGATTTTGCAATTTGAGTTATCGGGCATGACGGTCGTCCTTGAGTAATGATGCCGGAAGCCTAGCTCATCTCGCCGTTGCCTTTCCCAGATCTACCCAGCTATTTGGATTCGATCTGACGCTCCTTTGGACCGAATTTGACCTGTACGTCCCTAGGATATGACCGGCAGAGGTCGACCCAAAGCAGCCGGTCAGCACCGGCAAAAAACGGCCAATAGCTGCCAGTCACAGAAGGTTGCTTACGACCCAAAGCGAACGGTCGCGACAGGGAGAACTTGGCCGAATGACACGGATGGCGGTGGATGCCTGGCGCCAGAAGCAACGTTTTAGTCCGAACATCGTGCTGGAAGCTAACTCGATTGCCATCTTGAACAATGTACTCAAGCAATGTCGCTTGGCGACTATCCTTCTCGACGCGATAGTGCGTGAGCAAGCTGGATTACGTGAGCTTCGGACAATCCTATCGTTGCCTGGTCGCAGAGTGGTGCTGTATCGCCGAAACAATGGGTATCACAGCGTGGCCGCTGACGCGTTTGCGAAACTCGTAAGCGTTCTGAGAACCCGCGTGTGCCTTATTGCCTGGGCGAAAATCGTTGGAAGCGGGTCGATTGCATCGCGCCCGCTGTAGCCCAAAAAACACATCTGTTTCGACATATGAATAGCCCTGTCAAAGGGATCAGGTAGTCAGGCCAGGCATTATGCCGCCGGAAATAGCGGGAATCCGGTTCCGGAGAACGCTTCGGTGTCGAGCCAGAGGTACTGAAAGGATCTGCTCTTGAAAACCCAATCGTCTCCCGAGCGTTGCAGCACATCGAACGCAATGCAGTGATTGCGGTAGTACTTCTCGCCTGGGCCGCGTGCAGATTCATGCACGAATGTGCGGGTAGTTGCCTGATCACCGTCGATAACAATCACCCCCGGCAGTGCGAATTGGACGAAGAACTCCTTGCCTGCGCGCAGTTTGTGAAGCAGCGCCACGTTGTTGTCTGGGCCTTTGGAGTACTGGCCGTGAGGGGCTTGACCAATGATGAATTCGCCATCATCTGCCCAAACCGAGTAAAACATTGCGAGGTCTGCGCGAGTCGCGCTGTCGGCGAAACGTGCAATGGTGTTCCGGATGGACGCCTCGTCCATGAATTGCTGCAAGCGAGAAGGTTGGTCTGACATCATCGGCCCTCTAAGCCAGGGTTATATTGGATGCCTCCACTTTCGCGAACATCCGGCCCGACCACATCCTCGATAGTGCTAAAGCCTTGCCTGATCCTACCAACTGTTTTAGTTTGAGAAACCACTGGCCTGTCGCGAGTGCGACCAGGATCGATAGCCATCATGCTGGAACATCTTCTCGCAATAGTGAGCCGACATCGCGGTTGCGCCGATCTATCAAACACTCTTCCCCGACTGACAATCAGATCCACAGATGCTCCGGTTCCTCCGACCCCGGCTCTATTTGCGCCGAAGTTCTATCTGCTGCTGCAAGGCGCCAAGCGGATGAACATTGCCGATAGCACGTTTGACTGCCATCCGGGCACCTGTGCAGTGGCATCGGTCGGGTTACCGTTCGTGAGTGAAGTGGTAGAGGCGAGCCCGGAAAAACCTTATATCAGTGTCGAATTAATGCTCGATGCAGGGATCGTCGCTGGCTTGCTTCTCGATATGAGCAAGTCCACCCAACCGTATCCGCAGGCGGGCGCTATCTCTATCGCCCAAGCCGATAGCAGTTTTGTCGAGCCGTTGGTTCGCTTCATCGGTCTGCTTGACACGCCAGCAGAGGTTAAGGTGCTTGGCTCCCAGTTCGAGCGCGAGTTCTACTACCGCCTATTGTTAAGTCCGCTAGGCTCCAGGCTCTGCCAAATTGGAATGCACAACACCCGGTTCGGACAAATCAAAATCGCGGCAGACTGGATCAGCGCGAACGCCGATAAGCCGATGAGTGTGCATTGGCTTGCCGCTCATGTCGGTATGAGCGTCACGTCGTTCCACCGACATTTCAAGGCGGTTACTGCACATAGTCCGCTCGCTTACCAGCGACAACTTAGGCTACTCGCTGCTCGACGGCTGCTCGCATCCGGAGCATCAAATGTTACAGGTGTCGCATTTGAGACCGGATACGCCAGCCCCTCTCAGTTCAGTCGAGAATACAAGAAGGCTTTCGGCGTAGCGCCGAACCGCGACGCTTTATCACTGCGCCGCTGATTTGAGCTTTTTCAATCGGATCAGGCTCGAATTGCGCGTGAGTCTCTATGCGTCAGGCGGCTGGAAAGCTTGAAGCGCATTTAAAGTCAATGTGTTTGGGTTGTTGACGAAGGCCCGGCGCAATGCCGGGTTTTGGCTTTCAGCGCAGTTGCTGTTTGTACTACCCAATGGGGTTCTTAGTCTATGTGATGCGATGGTGGAGGGTCCGCTTCTGGCCGAAAGCTGACCGGCAATGAACGTCCGCTAATGGCCGATTCTGTTGAAAAAGTCGGCCATGGATTCCACGACAGAAAAGTACGCGCTTGAGATTGAAATCTTTACTTTGAGCAGTGGATTGCGGGTTCAGATTTCGCGTAGCGGCGCGCAAAAAAGCCGTTTTCAACCGTCAGTATGCGGGCAGTCTGGAAGAACCGACTTTTTCAACAGAATCGGCCGATTGATGTCCATCAGGAAGGGCTGAAAAACGAGCCAAAACGATCGTCCATTGCAAGAGACTATCCGTGTGCTTTCTTCAGCCCTTTCAAGCGCACAATTGCCCTTTGCACCGCCGCCATTTTTTCAGGACGCTTCATGCGTTTCCACTTTTTGATGTCTTCCTTGCTCCGCCCACAACTCACACACAGATCGTCACTCAGTTGGCAAATCGAGATGCAGGGGTTTTCGATTTCTTTAGCCATCGTCAGTAACCTTTGCCCAGGGGGCAGTTGGGCGAAAGCCGTTTGGGACGGAACCGTTTTGATCGTACGCCGCGACTGCGCCGACTTCATCCGGCGTACCGCAACGCCCAGCGGCGCTGAGACTGATCATTCGGCGATAGCCTTCGCCACGCGGGCCGGTCAGTTCGTCTCTGACCAGCGGGGTGAGGATGATGCCGGGGCTGATGGTGTTGACCCGTGCTCCGCGCTTGCCCCAACGCACGGCTTCGGCCATCACGCGAAGCGATGACTATGGCTAAGCCACCCTCGGCATTCTCCTGGCGCAGGTCGGCCAGCACGACATGCTTACCCGCGCTGACACGGCGGGCAATCGCCTGACCAATTGAACCCGCCCCTATGACGACCGTGACGTTGTTGGTGTTTTGCATGAGGACCTCGTTTGAACTCGATCAAATCCCGGGGGCGTATTGTTCGTCGCGGACCTGTTCCATCCAGTCGACCACTTTGCCGTCCAGCACTTCGGCAATGGCGATATGAGTCATGGCAGTGGTGGCGGTTGCGCCATGCCAGTGTTTGACATTAGGCGGGATCCATACGGTGTCACCCGGTTTGATTGAACGAACCGGTTGCCCCTGCTGCTGGACCAGGCCGGACCCTGCCGTGACGATCAAGGTCTGACCTAGCGGATGCGTATGCCATGCCGTGCGTGCACCGGGTTCAAAGGTCACGGTGGCACCGCTGACCCGAGCCTCATTTGTCCCCTTGAAGGGCGCGTCGACTCGAACAGTGCCAGTAAAGTAATCGGTGGGTCCCTTGGCAGAGGGTTGCGAGCCGTTCGGGTTAATGACGAGCATGGATTTGTCCCCCTCTGCGGTTACATCAAAAGCGAGCAATGACAGCGACAACGCTGCGCACGCGAGATTTTTCATGACGGTTCCCTCAGGGCAATAGCCGTCACTGACGACCTGAATCGATTAATGGCGGAGCGAAAAGTTGACTGGCTTGAAGCGAGATCTGAAATCTATCAGCCCCTCATTAATATGATTAGACGCTAGAATCAGAAAATACTTATGTGGAGATCTCATTAATGCTCAGGGAAAATGCCAGTGATCTGCTTGCGTTCCTGGCAGTCGCCAAGGCGCGAAGCTTTACCAAGGCCGCTGCCCGACTCGGGGTGTCCCAATCAGCGTTGAGCCACACGATTCGTGGCTTGGAAGCGCGGCTTGGCCTGCGTTTGTTGACGCGTACAACGCGCAGCGTTTCGCCCACCGAGGCAGGTGAGCGTCTGATGAGACGAGTGGGTCCACACTTCGAAGAAATCGAAATAGAGCTGGCTGGCCTGAGTGATCTGCGCGATACCCCCGCTGGCAATATCCGTATCAACGCGATGGATCATGTGCTGGATCAGATCATTCGGCCGGTACTCAAAGACTTCCTTCCCAAATATCCCGACATCTCGGTGGAAGTCTGTTGCGACTACAGCTTCGTCGACATCGCCGCGCAGGGCTTTGATGCCGGGGTCAGGCTAGGCGAGGACGTCGGGGAGGGCATGATTGCCACGCGTATCGGGCCGGATATGCGAATGGCCGTGGTTGGATCTCCTGGCTACTTTGCCAATCGTGAATTACCCGCGACGCCTCGGGCGCTCACTGGTCACTTGTGCAATAACCTGCGGTTGCCAACGAATGGTGGTTTGTACGCCTGGGAGTTCGCCAAGGATGGCGAACGTCTCAAGGTTCGCGTGACTGGCCAAGTCACTTATAACGGCGTGTATCAGTTGTTAGAAGCGGCCCTGGATGGTTTCGGGTTGAGCTACGTGCCTCATGACCTTGTCGAGCCTCACCTCAAAGCCGGACGCCTGATTCAAGTGCTGGAAGATTGGTCGCCATGGTTTTCCGGTTTTCATCTCTACTACCCGAGTCGGCGCCAGGCGTCGCCCGCGTTTGCGTTGCTGGTGGATGCTTTGCGTTACAAAAAACAATCCCTGCCAACGTCCGGATAATCTCTGTTGGGGAACGCGTAACAAGCATCGGGATTACCGATACCTGATAGCCGGGGAATCGATTTGAGTTTGCTGCGGTGAAGTTTTAGGTTTGCACCCAGCGTTCAGCATTAGTGCCACGGGCGCGGATAACAATAAAAAAGAGTTGTTTTCAGCCATGTCCTTTTTTTCCCGCGTGCTAGCAAACTTATCCGTCGGTACCAAGCTTTCACTCGGCTTTGGCTTGGTATTGGTGTTCACCCTCGGCGTGGCGTTGGCCGCCTCTTATTCACTGACGTTACTCAAGACCCGTAGCGAGCAATTGCGGGATCAAGCCGCCACGCAGGCACTTATGCTGCAAGCGCGAATTTATGAAAAGGAGTTTGCTCTCACCCTGGACGCGCAAGTGGCAGAGCGTGTGAGCAACGCCGTTGCCGAACTGGGGAAAGTCGTGCAGAGCCGCTCGGTCAATTCATCTGATCAGTCCGCCATCCAGGCGGCAGCAAACGTCTATCTGGAGGAGTTCAGGCACTATGCCCAGTCATTGCGTTCTGCGCGTGATGAGCGGTTGCGTATGCAAGAGCGAGCACAAGCGGCTGGTGTGAGTTTTACCGTGGTGTTCCTCGATCAGTTGGACGCCATCAACGCATTGATAGAAGCGGGGCAACTGCCGACCTCCGAGCAAACAACACAACTTGAGCAGGCCGTTGGTTTGCGGGAGAAACTGGAAAAGCTCCGTGATAGCGAACTCTATTACGCGTTGGATGGCGATGATCGTTACCGCAGTGATTGGGAAATGAGCGTCAGTGATCTGACGTCCGCCATGCAGGCACAAAGTACTGACTTGAGCGGCGCTGAATTGGACTCGCTCAACGCTGCGAGCGCCGCGTTGGCCGACTACCGCAAAGCGTTTGAGCGGTTCGTTCAGAGCCGCGTAGAAAGCGCCCAGGCATTGGCTTCCATAAGCACGCAGACGCAGCCTGTCGGTGATTTGCTCGCCCGGGCCAGCCAGGAGCAGAGTCTAGCCATTGGCATCGACAGCCAGAGTGCTTACCGCCAATTGGCGCTGATTACGCTAGTGGCTCTGGTTTTGGGCGTTGGTGCTGGCGTGCTGATCAGGCGCAGCATAGTTCGGCCATTGAATATCGTTGTTCGGCTCACTCAACGGGCGGCGGCAGGCGATATTGCTAGCGCGACAGGCAATCCCAAGCGCCAGGATGAATTGGGTCAACTGCTCGTGACTGTCGAGACGATGCTGGGCAATCTTCGCAGCCTGGTCGGCCGCATCGGCCAGGGCGTAGGCCGGCTAAATATCACGGCCGCAAACATGGCAACGATGACCACGCGCAACAGCCAAGGTGTGGAGCAGCAGTTGCAGGAAACGGCACGGACCGCCGACGCCATGCAGCAAATGATCGCCACCGCCGCGAGGGTGGCGCGCAATGCGGGCGAGGCCAGCATTGCCATGGCTCAGGCTGACGGTCAGGCGCGTGAAGGGGACGAGTTGGTGCGTTTGGCGGGCAACAAGATCGATTGCCTGGTGCTCGAGATGGTGGGGTGCTCGGAAGCGATGCAATCGCTGCTGCACGAGAGTTCGGCCATCGGTGGCGTGCTGGATGTCATCAAGTCTGTGGCCGAGCAAACCAATTTGCTTGCGCTCAACGCGGCGATAGAGGCAGCGCGTGCGGGGGAGCATGGTCGAGGGTTCGCGGTGGTCGCTGACGAGGTGCGCGGTCTGGCCCAACGTACGCAAAGGTCCACTTCGGAAATCGAGGAACTTATCGCCCGTTTGCGGGCGGTGGCCCAGCAAGTGGACGTGCGCATGAAGGGCAGCCGGGTTTTGACCGACGAGACAGTCGCACTCGCCGGCCAAGCATCAGAAGCACTTTCCCGGATCACGCGGGCGGTATCGAGCGTAGAGCAAATGAACCACCAGATTGCCGGGGTCGCCGAACAGCAAAGTGCGGTTGCCGCCGAAGTCCGCGCCAGCGTGCAGTCGGTGCGCGAAGTTGCCGAAAATAATGCGCGCGAAAGCCAGAATCTGGAGCAGACCACAGCCGAATTGCAACACGTCGGCGCCGAGCTAAACGCCGCAGTGGGCTACTTTCAGACCTGAGGCTTTACCCGCTGAAGCATGCCTTCAGCCCTGGCGATATTCCTTTGTGGTTTTCCCGGTCCAGCGCTTGAAGGCGCGGCGAAAGTTGGTCGGTTCGGAAAACCCCAGGAGCAGGGCAATATCGTCGGTGCTCATGATGGTGGTCTTGAGGTATTCGATAGCAAGGGAGCAGCGCACATCGTCGGTAATGGCCACGAATGAAGTGTCCTCTTCCTGCAGTTTGCGGCGCAGGCTGCGGGTGGTCATATGCAGTTTTTCGGCCACGGTTTCCATGTCCGGGAAGTCCCCAGGCGTTTGCATCATCATCTGATACACCTCTCCCGAAATCCCCGTCGACACTTTTGCCTGACCGATCAATCGATCGCACGTCTCTTGCAGAACCGTCGCAGTCAGCCGGTGAGCGAGATGCGGTTTTTGATCGAGGATCGAGCTGTCGTAATGCAATTCACACTGGTCGTGATCGAAAATGCATGGGCAGCCCAGATACTGCGAATAGATCTTCGCGTGTGTCGGCGCGGGGTATGAAAAACAGGCTTTGGTCGGAGGGCAACTTTTGCCGAAAACATCCTGCAGGTGGGTCACGTGCTGAGTGAACTGCTGCTCGATGAGGAACTGTTTGATTTCCCGCGAAGGGCTCGGGTTGGACGCGTCCGGAAACGTCCATACAGCTTCGTCTTCGTACTCATGCCATTCGATGGTCAGTGTAGGTGTGGCCAGCGAGTGGTACTTCACGCCAAGCCGGAAGTAGTCCCGCAGGGAAAGGCAAGACATCAGCGCATAACCATACATGCCATAAGCGGACAGATGCAGGCGTGAGCCGGTTTTGAACGGTGTTTCCGGATCGTTGGACAACGACAGCGCATTGCCACACACCGTCGCGTATTGACGCACCGAAGTCAGCGCAGTGGCGTCGTAGATTCTGTCCTCGTCGACACCGCTGCCTCTCAAGCTGTCGGCTGGCGCGATTCCCTGTTCGCTGAGAACTTCCACCAGCGCGGCGATCTTGTAGGGGGCGTAGATACGCTCGTTGAACAACGGCATTTTCGGTGGCAAGGGCGACTCCGGTGGCTGTCCTTTAGAGATTCATTGCTGTCCGGTAATGATCTTACCGATGTCCTGAAAATTCAATAAGCTTGGTGCCACAAGCAGCGGCAGCGAATTTCATTGATGTTCATCGCACCTGCAAAGCCCAATAACAATACAGGTCAGCCTTATGAGTCAGCCGAGCCGAAAAGTCATCATCTCATGCGCGATCACCGGCGCGACGCACACACCATCGATGTCCGAATTCCTTCCGTTGACGCCTGGCGACATCGAGCGGCAATCCATCGAAGCCGCCGAAGCCGGCGCAGCGATCCTGCACCTGCATGCACGCGATCCTCTGGATGGTCGACCGACCCCGGACCCGGCGGTGTTCAGTCAGTTCGTGCCGGCCATCGCACAGGCAACCGATGCAATCATCAACATCACCACCGGCGGCAGTACTCGTATGACGCTGGCGCAGCGTCTCGCCTATCCGCTGATCGCCAAACCGGAATTGTGTTCGCTGAACATGGGCTCGATGAACTTCTCGATCCACCCGATCGCCCGCAAGATTTCTACCTGGAGCCATGACTGGGAGAAGGATCACATCGAAGGCATGGAGGACGTGGTGTTCAAGAACACCTTCAAGGACATCAAGGCAATCATGCTGGAACTCGGAGAGTACGGCACCCGATTCGAGTTCGAATGCTACGACGTTGGCCATCTCTACAACCTGGCTTACTTCGTTGAACAAGGCTTGGTAAAGCCGCCTCTTTTCATCCAGTCATGCTTCGGTATCCTCGGTGGCCTCGGTGCCGACCCGGAAAACCTCGCGATCATGCGGGCCACGGCGGACCGTTTGTTCGGTCGACAGAACTACGAATTTTCCATCCTTGGAGCCGGTCGACATCAGCTGCCTTTCGTGACCATGGGCGCGATCATGGGCGGAAATGTGCGCGTCGGCCTGGAAGACAGCATCTACCTTGCCAAAGGCGTGAAGGCCAAGACAAACGCTGAGCAGGTGCGCAAGATCCGTCACATCCTCGAAGAGCTTTCCTATGAGATCGCCACGCCCGACGAAGCCCGGCAAATGCTTGGTTTGAAGGGCAAGCACAACGTTCACCTATAAGCGTTCTGCCAGAACCCAGAAAAATAACAACAAGAGGTTTCACCATGACAATCATGCTCAGTACCGCTGAGACTCATTGGCTGGCCACACGGCGAGCAATGGCTCGACTGATACCGCTGATGTGCGCCATTTACTTCATGTCTTATCTGGATCGCACCAACGTTGCACTGGCCAAAGCGGCGCTGAGCGCCGACCTCGGTATTAGCGCTGCTGCCTATGGCTTGGGCGCAGGAATTTTCTTTCTGGGCTATGCATTGCTGGAGGTGCCGAGCAACCTGCTGGCCCACCGCATCGGTCCGCGGCGCTGGATCGCCCGGATCGCCGTGACCTGGGGCACCTTGTCTTCTGCGATGATGTTCGTCCAGGGTGAGTGGTCCTTCTATCTGCTACGCGTGCTCTTGGGCATCGCCGAAGCGGGTCTGTTTCCCGCCCTGATGTACATGGTCACTTTGTGGTTTGCGCCCAAGGATCGTGCGATTGCCATCGGTTGGATTTACCTCGCGCCTGCCCTGGCGCTGGTCATTGGCAACCCTATCGGCGGTGCGCTGATGAAAATGGACGGTATCGGCGGGCTGCACGGCTGGCAATGGATGTTTCTACTTGAAGGTCTGCCGAGCATCATTGTCGGGATAATCCTGTGGTTCAAGCTCCCGGAACGTCCGCGTGATGCTCGCTGGTTAACCCGGGCCGAAGCCGATTCCCTTGAAGCCCACGCGCTTCTGCCAGGCCATGCCACCTCCCATGAATACTCCGGGCATTGGGTCAAGGCGCTGAAACGCCCAACGACTATCCTCATCGGCTTGATTTACTTCCTCAATCAGGTCGCGTTCGTAGGGCTGGTATTTTTCACGCCGTCGATCATCCAGCAAATGCAGATTACTTCGCCGTTGACCGTCGGCCTGTTGTCCAGCAGTGTCGGGATCGGGTTTCTGGCCGGGGTGTTGGTGCTGCCGCGGATTCACCGCAAAATCGCCCGGGATTGCTACTGCCTGGGGTTGTTTACCTGTGGTCTGATCGCAAGTTCCGTGGCATTTACGCTGATCACTGATGCGTCGGCGCGTATCGCCCTGTTTACCGCCACCGCCTTTTTCGCTGGCGGGGTTTTGCCGATCTACTGGGCCATTGCCATGAAGCGTCTGCAAGGCATCCAGGCTGCGGCCGGGTTGGCATTCATCAACACCATCGGTTTGCTCGGAGGCTTTGCGGGACCCTACCTGTTCGGCCTGGCGGAAAAGGCCTCGGGCTTAAGTTCATCGGGTTTCTACGTGATCGTCGGTGCAGCGATTTTGGGATTGCTGCTGGTGCCGTTGTTAGCCAGAGCAATTAATGCCGAACCGACTCCGCAATCGGTGAAGGAATAAGAGGAAAGCATCATGAAGATTGTTGATTTGTTGATACCACCACCGAATCTGAAGGTGATCATTACCGGGGGCGCAGCCGGGATCGGCGCGGTCATCGCCAAGGCGTTCCATGAGGTGGGCGCGCAGGTCTATATCTGCGACATCAACGCCAGTGCCGTTGATCGCATGAAACTTGAGTACACAGGCATGCACGGCGGAGTAGTGGATGTCGGCATCAAGCAGCACGTCGACCGGATCATGGACGAAGCGGTCTCGTTGCTGGGAGGCCTTGATGTTCTCGTCAACAACGCTGGCATTGCCGGGCCTACCGGTAACATCGAAGAGCTGGACGCAGAGGCGTGGGAACAGACGATTTCGACGAATCTCAACAGCCAGTATTACTTCCTGAGCAAAGCGGTGCCGTTCTTGAAAAAGTCGGGTCAGAACCCGCACATCATTGCCATGTCATCGGTGGCCGGCCGGTTGGGGTATCCCTTCCGAACGCCTTATGCCTCGACCAAATGGGCGATTGTCGGATTGATGAAGTCGTTGGCCAATGAGCTGGGACCGCACAATATCCGGGTCAATGCCATCCTGCCCGGCGTGGTGGCGGGGGAGCGCATGGATCGGGTGATTGATGCACGTGCCAAGGCGCTGGACATCAGCTTTGAGTCCATGCGCGACCAGTATCTTGAAAAAATCTCGTTGCGTCGGATGGTGACGATGGAAGACGTGGCCGCCATGGCGCTGTTTCTTTCCTCACAGGCCGCAACCAACATTACCGGGCAGGCCATCAGCGTTGACGCAAATGTCGAGTATCTATGACTGATCTCGTGTGATCAGACCTTGCGATACGAGAGAAAACCCGGCCAGCAAGCCGGGTTTTTTGTGATCGCCGTCTGTCCAATGGTAGGCACTTGCAGCGCACGATTGCTTCTCATGTTTAAGCACGGAAATCCCGTGCATGTAATCGGAGAGCCACCATGGAAATTGACGAGAACGCACCAGGCAATAAATCGCAGCAACGCGAAACACGCACCACGGACAACGAAACTGGCCACGACCCGAGCTGGAACCAGTACGAAGTTCCGTTAGCGCCCGACGATGAAACTCCTGTCGATGAAGATATGGCTGATGTGGCTGCTACTGATTCGGTATCGAGTGAGCATCCAAAAGCGGGTACGAACAGCCACGTCGATAACCCGGACAACGACCCACAGATGAACGATCAGGACGAAAACGATCAGGAAGCTCGCGGGATGCCGGCGAGTGACCCTGAATCAGGTGCCTGAATGAGTGCGGATGATTCCCGATGCCCGCTCAACGCGGGCTTTTTTACGCCTCGAACAATCAAGCAAAAGGGCCGGCTTGGTTGGTCCCGGTGAACGAGCCGAACGATGTGAGGCGAATGCCCCATTCAAGAATTATCCGCCTCGGGCGCACGGAAGGCCTTGCTGTAGTAACCGGACTGGTCGAAACAGCAAACGTGCTTCTTGCCGGAGGCGAGCATATCGCAGGCATCACCGATTCGTTTTGCGCGGGTCTTGAGCTGCTTGGCTGAAGTAATCCAGTGTATCCAGTCTACTCGTGCGATGGTCGTCGTATTGTTCCAGACTTTACGAGCCTCAGGGGTGGCTGCCAGTGCCTCCTGAAAATCGGCCGGGATGTCAGGCTCGGGTTCCTTCTTCACAGGGGCTAGCTCCAGCGTAACGATGTCCCCAACAGCCGCGCCTGCGGCTTCGAGTAACTCTTTGCTGACCTGCAGCCAATGGCTCAGTTGTCCATCCGGCTCAAGGGTTGCCTGGAAGTGGTGCCCATTGATTGTGCCTTCAACTGTCGTCCTTCCTCGCCTCGGAAGCTGTTCACTCGCGTCTCCTGGCAGTACCAGGAAGGCCCACGACGTATCATTACCAGGCGTTGCCGGACGGAGAAGCTTTGCTTCGAATCGGGATTTCACATCGATTGTGGTCATTGCAACTCCTCCAACCAATAGCTCATGACCGACACTTGAAAAGCTCAGGAGGCAGTTCGCTTATGCCCTTGAGTCGGTCTTCAAGAAAATCGCGTAGCACCCTGACTTTCGTCGAGTAACGTCGATTGGGTAGATAAGCCATATAGATTTGATCCCCGGTCAGTGTATTAACAAACCGATATTCAGGTAACACGATTTGCAATTCACCGCTCAAGAGCAGGTCACGCACCAGCCAGATTTCAAATTCTGCAATACCCAGGCCGCCACAGACGGCTTCAAGCAGCAGCTCCGAGTTGTCCGATTGCAAATTGCCCTTGGGGAATATCGAGTGCTTTACGTCATCCTTTGTGAAGTACCAATGAGGATCGCTGTCGGGGTGCAGATAAATCAGGCAATTGTGTGCGCTGAGTTCGGCGGGAGTGGATGGAGTGCCGTTGCGCGTTAGATAGTCGGGAGTGGCACACAGCAAGGAATCGTTGCGGCAGATTGGGTAGGCGATCAAGTTCGCGAGATGATTTTCGCCCTCGTGAATATCGAGATCAAAGCCGCCTACGATCATGTCATTGTGGTTGTCGGTCAACCGCAGATCCATTTGGATACCCGGATACATCTGCAGGAATGGCGCGATCAGCGGTGCGAGGAACCGTCTGCCGAATGCCACTGGCGATACGAGTTTCAAGGGGCCGCTGGGCGCCAGGTTGAGGTCGCTGACGACACGCAAGGTGTCGTCCAGATCCGCGATCATCGACAACGCCCGCGCATGATAGATCTGGCCCGCTTCCGTGAGGGCGACGATGTGCGTGGTGCGGTGCAGCAGGGTCGTGCCCAGGGATTTTTCCAGCGTCGTGATCATGCGGGTCAGGGTTGAAGGGGAGACGTGCATCTCCCGCGCCGCTGCGGAAAAGGTGCCCAATTCGACCACTTTAACCAGTGCTCTCATGACCCCTAGGTGATCGATTCGTATCGTTTCAGACGTCATCTTGAAAGGACTGCCTTTGCGCTCAATGCAAAACCGAATTCTGTTTCGCGATATTCCATCAGTATTTGACTGAATATAGACTCATTTTTGATCGAAGTGCGCACGTCGTTCATCCAACCGACCACGTATTTGCGATAGGGACTTAGACCCTGTAGCGAACTTTGGAGTATCGAGATCACCATGGATTTTCCCGCACACATTCCATTGGCCATTGCCACCCGAAACGAACATGTGGAGCGCATCCACTGGGGTTCGGTGGCTGTCGTTGATAATGAAGGAAGTTTGCTGGCCTATGCCGGCGACCCCGGTTCGATGATGTTTTCCCGCTCCACGCTCAAGCCATTCCAGGCCATTCCGTTCGTCCGGGATGGCGGGGTCGAGCACTTCGGCTTCTCCGATGAACAAGTGGCCATAATGTGCGCCAGTCACTCGGGCGAAACCGCACACGTGAATGCTGTGAGTGGCATGCTCTCGAAAATCCAGCGTGCGTCCACTGACTTGGGGTGTGGTTGCCATCTGCCCGATTTCTACACGGCGGACAATCTGCCGCCCCAGGGTTTTCGCTACGATCAGCGCCACCACAACTGTTCCGGCAAGCACAGTGGTTTCCTCGCGTATTGCCGCCTGCATGGTTTGCCCAGCGAAACCTATCTGTCTCCCGAACATGGCTTGCAGCGCGACATCCAGCGGGTAGTCGCGGCGTTGACAGGGGTTGCGGAGAATCAGCTCTGGACCGGAATCGACGGCTGCAACGCACCAAACCTTGGCATGCCGTTGTCGCGCCTGGCCCTGTTGTGGGCGCGATTGGCCAGTGCCGAGGGGGGGGCGACGCCAGCCTCGATCCCGTATTGCGGCGGCTGTTCGATGCCATGCGCAGCCATCCGGAAATGGTCTCGGGGACCGGTCGCGCCGACCTGGGCATTACGCTGTCTTCGAATGGCGACTGGGTCGCGAAAACCGGTGCCGATGGCGTGCAGACGGTCGGTATCCGCAGTCGTGGCTTGGGCGTGGCGGTCAAGGTCAGTGACGGCGATTTCGCCAGCGTGTTCGCGGTGACCATCGCCGTGCTCAAACAACTGGGTGTGCTGGATCAGGACAGCAACAGTCCGCTACTGGCACCGTGGGCCGATCCAGTGTTGAGAAGTTACAACGGTTCGCGCGCCGGCCAATTGAAAGCCACGGTGCAATTGAAGTTCGTCTAGTTCGGGGTGCCTGCCGGGCACGTGTCAGATCTTTGAGGCAGACCAGAAACCATGCAATCGGCCCAATCGCTAACTCAACAAACGCCGGCCATTTCATTGCGCGCCGTCAACAAATTTTTCGGCAGTCAGCAAGTGCTGTTTGATGTTGACCTGGAGGTACAGCCTGGTGAAGTGGTGGTGATCATCGGCCCGTCCGGCTCTGGGAAATCGACTCTGTGCCGTTGCATCAACCGCCTGGAAACCGTCACCAGTGGCGATATTTTTCTGCACGGCGAGCGCCTGCCGGAAGAGGGTGGGGCACTGGCCAAGATTCGCGCAAAGGTCGGAATGGTCTTCCAGAGCTTCAACCTGTTTTCCCATCGCACCGCGTTGCAAAACGTTGCGATGGGCCCGCGAAAAGTCCTCGGCATGCGCGGCGCGGATGCAGACGCATGGGCCTTGCAACTGCTGGACCAGGTTGGTCTGGCACACAAGGGCAAGTCGTATCCCGCTGAATTGTCGGGTGGCCAGCAACAGCGAGTGGCGCTGGCCCGGTCACTGGCGATGAAACCCAGCGTGATGCTGTTCGACGAACCGACCTCGGCGCTGGATCCGGAAATGGTCAACGAGGTGCTCAAGGTCATGGTCGATCTGGCGCGCACCGGGATGACCATGGTGGTCGTCACCCATGAAATGGGCTTCGCCCGCTCCGCCGCCGATCGCATCATTTTCATGGACGCCGGTCGGATCGTCGAAAGCGCTCCGCCCGAGACATTTTTCAGCGCCCCACGCTCGGAGCGCGCCCGCGAGTTTCTGTCCAAAGTCCTTGCACACTGATTCATTCAACAACATCACAAGAACAAGAGAAAACAACCATGCGCTTAAATCGAATCGCTTCCCTCGGTGTCTCCCTCCTGGCTACCTGCATGTTCGCCTCGTTCGCGTCGGCCTCTACCGTTGAGCAGTTTCCGGCCGATTCGACCATGGCCAAGGTCCAGAAGCGCGGCAAGCTGGTCGTTGGCAGCTCGCTCAATACCCTGATGTTTTCGTCGCGCAATCCCATGACCGGGGAGGTGGAAGGCTTCGAGGCTGACCTCGCCCGAATGCTGGCGAAGAAGCTCACCGGTTCCGAAGACAACATCGAATGGGTCAGCACCACACCGGAAAACCGCATTCCGCTGGTCGAAAACAAACGCGTCGACATGGTCATTGCGACCATGACCGTGACCGATGAGCGAAAAAAGGTCATTGGCTTCGCGGGCCCGTACTACCTCGCCGGCCAGGATTCTCTGGTCCGCGCGGATGACGATTCGATCAAAAAGACCGCCGACCTGGACGGCAAGACGGTCTGCGTTCTGAGCGGCACCACCGTAGAGCGCAACCTCAAGCCATTGGCACCTACGGCCAAGATCGTGACGTTCAGCGATGCCTCGGCTTGCGTTGAGGGGCTGATCGACAAGCGCTTCGACGCTTACGTCGACGACGGTGCGACGCTGGTCGGTGAGTCCATACGTCAGCCCGGAAAAATGCGCGTGGTCGGCACGCCGTTCACCGAAGAGCCTTATGGCATTGCCGTCATCAAGGAGGACACGACCTGGCGTGACTGGCTCAACAGCCAACTGAGCGCTTCTATCGAGAATGGTCAGTGGAAGGAAATGTACGGCAAGGATCTGCAAGAGGGACTCGGTGCGCCTCAGGTGCCAGTGATCGAACAGTAAAGAAAAGGCAGAGGTGAGCCTGATGTCTTATATCGAACGCTTTCTGGGGGGCATTGCGGTCAGCGTACAGTTGACCCTGCTGTCCTTTGCCATTGCGATCGTTCTCGGACTGCTTCTGGCGATCATGAGGGTGAGCCCATGGCCACCCTTTCGCTGGTTTGCCAGCAGTTACGTAGAACTCATGAGGATGATGCCGCTTCTGGCGTTGTTGCTGCTGTTCACGTTTGGCCTGCCGAAGCTGGGCTTCATGTACTCGCTGTTCACTTCAACGGTGCTGGTCCTGGGGCTGTATAGCGCGGCGTGGATCTGCGAGGTGGTGCGGTCGGGCATCAACACCGTGCCCATTGGGCAGATCGAAGCGGCCCGCAGTATCGGCATGCGGTTCGACCAGATACTGGGCGAAGTGGTTTTGCCGCAAGCGGTGCAGTCGGTGATCGCCCCGCTGGGCAATTTGTTCATCATCCAGATCAAAGCGTCCGCTATCGGTGCTGCGATCGGTGTCGCCGACATCACCTACACCGCGCAAAAAATCAACTTCGACACCGCCCTGGCCGTGCCGACGTTCCTCGGTGCAATGGCGGCCTATTTCCTGTTGACCCTTCCCGCGGGCCTGTTCTTCCGCGTCCTTGAGCAAAAAATGGCGGTGCTGCGATGAGCGCGGACAATCTGCTCTACGAACCGCCGGGCCCTGTTGCCAGACGGCGTAACCGAATCATCTCTGTGGTTGGCGTGGTCCTGTTGTTCTGCTTTATGTACGCGGTCGGGCATCGCCTGGAGGCGAGTGGTCAGTTCGATGCCCATCGCTGGAAAATCTTCCTGCATCCGGGCACGTTGAAGTTCCTGTTTGACGGACTGATGGCGACCTTGCTGGCTGCGGTGATCAGCACGGTACTGGCCTTCAGCCTTGCCGTACCTCTGGCGCTGGCGCGGTTGTCGAACAGATTTTGGGTGCGCACGCTGGCTGCGGGCTACATCGGCTGTTTCCGTGCGGTACCGCTGCTGTTGCTGATTCTGTTTACGGTCATCCTGCTGCCTTCGCTCGGGTTGCACTGGTCGGCCTTGGGCTACCTGATTTTCGGCATGGTGCTGCATCACAGCGCGATGACCGCGGAGGTTGTACGTGCGGGCATTCTTTCGCTGGGGCGCGGGCAGAAGGAGGCCGCGCTTTCAATAGGCATGCGCGATCATCAAGCGATGATGTGGGTGGTATTGCCACAGGCGCTGAAGCTGATGTTGCCAACATTGGTCAGTGCCGTTCTGGCGATCGTCCAGGACACGTCCCTGGGGTACATCATTCCGTACGAAGAATTGTTGCGTCGTTCACAGCAGATATCGAGCTTCGCGCCGCAGTCGCTGTTGCAATCGGCGTTTATTGTCACGGTGATGTACGGGTTTGTCAGTGCCCTGCTGTTGGCACTGCGTCGCTGGATTGAACGTCGACAGGCTTATGATTCTCGCAGTCAGCGAACGAAGATAACTATCACAGAGGGCAACTTTGTCGAAGCGGTTGAGGCTGCTCCAGTCATGCAGTCGGGGTTGCGGTCTGCGCCTGATCGAATGTCGGGACGGGACTAATGGCAGGGCTATCTATTTAGCACTTCCATTCCGTCAGTCCTCATCCATTGCGCTCGACGCGCTTCACGTTGAAGCTGGTTCACGAAGCTTTGGATTTTCCGTTGCATCTGACCGCTGAGGTTATGGAAGCGCACACCTACGAAGGTTTTGTCGATACGCGCCTCATAGCGAAGGTGGCGTATCTCAAGCATCGTTAGATTCACGTCCAGCGGAGCGCTGGCAGACATACGTTCGTAGATACATCCGATCGATATTCCTCTTCCTCGGAGGTCGTTCTGCCTTGTGCAACACTAAAATTTCGATACGCCAACCACATCCATGTTTATTTTGCGCCAGGCGGCTTCGGCAAAGCTGTAGACCGAAAAGGCGATCAACCCAAGAGCCATTACCATTAGGATCAAGGCTCCGCCTGGCAGGTTCTGGAGTGCATCAAGGGCTTCTTTCATGCCAGGTGGATCCGTAGCTTGATAACGGGAGCCGCTGATCGCCAGGAGTAGGGCTATCTCGATAAACACCACGCCTCGGGCTATGAGTCCAAATCGAGAGACCGGGCGTATGTAACGCATCACATCTTCGTCAGCCTCAAAGTATTTCTCGAACGATGCCTTCCATCCCTTGATGATGTGAGCAAGACCTACGCCGAGCGGGACGAGCGCTACGAGGTAGACCAATACATTTGAGTGATCCCAAGATAAAAGATGTGCCAGTAAATCCTTTGTCTCCTGACCTCCGGAACTGCTTGAACTCCTAACGCCGGTGATGAGAAGGCCCAATGCAAAAAACGCAAGTGCTCCGTTAACCAAACCTCCCGCCAATAAACCTGCGCGAATCACCAACCCCTTGAGTTTCGTACCGTGATGATCGACATCGCGAATGGCTTGCAATATTCGCCACCCAGCGAAGGCGATCAGACCGGCCACCACTAGCCCTACCAATACATAACCAAAAGGCTGGCTTAACAACGCCTCCAGACTTTTGTGACTGTCCTTGGGTTTTGTCGAGTCTTGAGCCGCCAGCAGAGCGAAGATACCTATGATCAGATACAGAACGCCCCGAGCGGCATATCCGCCCCGAGCGAGTGTGACTAGGGTGTTTTGAGCGGACATTGGATCAGTTCCGAGAAGTTATACAGAAGCAGACCTGTCGCGTCGGGCGGGGTTCGATTAACCGACTCGTTTCGACGATGTTTAAGAGTATCGAGCGCTATTGTCATGTTGATGACTTCGTTCAGCCCACGAACAACAAAAAAACCGGTCTTGCGCCGGTTTTCCTGTTTCTTTGAAGCTTCCTCAATCGAGAGTTCAGAGCGCAGCTTTGACCTGCAAACCGAGCACTAGCGCATTGTCGATGTCTTGCCCGGAAAACGCGCCCGGTTCGATGATGTATTGCACATTCGGACGCAGCGTCAGCCAAGGTGTGGCTTGGTAACCATAGCCAAGCTCGATCAGCTGTTCGGCACTGTCCAGATTCGGGAACGTTGTGCCATTGGCGAGCGCGGCGTCCTGCTGCACATCCCGGCTGCGTGGATTGGGCACCGCCCGGCCATAGCCCAGAGCGACGGTGTCACGCGGGCGACCTTCGAACGGTTTGTACAGAACCACGCCGGTGCCGTACCACTTGCTGAACGGTGAAGCCGCTTCGCTGGCCGCCGAGTATTGGCCGAAGGCGTGCAGACTGCGGCCCTCGGACGTTTGCGAGTTCCAAACGGCCTGATCAATCAGGAGGTAATGACCGCTGCGGCCGGACACGTCTTTATCGCTGCCGATGCGTTTCACGTCGGAGCTGTCGTAGTAGTAGCCAGCCTTGTACTCGCCGGGAAACTCACCCGCGTGTTTGTACACCAATTCGATCGGCACCACGGTGCCGGTCGTTTGTTTCGGGCCCAGATGCCAGGCACGGCTGGAATTGCCGTTGCTCTCAGGATCGACATTGAAGGCCGCCACACGCAGTTGCCAGGACGACGACAGATCGTACTTCACGCGCACGCCCAGGTGGGCGTTGGGGTAGTTGGTCCAGCCACTACCGCCGGACATGTTAAGCGGATGGCCGCAGAAACCGGCGTTCATGAAGTTGCAGAGAATGCCACTGTCCAGGCCACCGAGGTCGTTGCCCATGGCCATGTAACCCAGCTTCACGTTGAGCTTCGGAGTGAACAGGCTGCGCTCGTAACTCAGTTCAGTCAGGCGAGTGTAGAGACCGCCGTAGTTTTCCTGGATGGGCAGACGGTTGCCGACCAGATCCTCGGAGGCGCTATTGCCGCGTCGGTCGTTGATGGTCAGCTGAATTTTGCCGGCATTATCCACGCCGTACATTTTGCCTAGGTCGAACTGCGCGCCGAGCTTGATGTTCTGCGAGTAACGGGCCGAACGGTGCAGGCCGCCATCGGCGTTGTAGGCAGTTTCGCCGCTGTAGTCGCCGGTGAATTTGATGCCGTCCTGATCCATCTGATGGCGCAGACCACCCCAATCACCGGTCAGGGTATTGCGGGTCAAAAGATTCGAATCGGTATCGGCGAAGGCGGGGAGGGTGGCGCAGCAGGTCAAGCCCAACAGCAAGCCGCAGCCTGCATGAGAAAAGCGAACAGCCAAAAACATGTGAATCTTCCTGGTGCAATCTTGAATGATTTCGCAAAGCGGCGCGGCACCCGCAGGTGCCGCGCTCAGAGAGAGTGCCCGCCAGTGAGGCGGGCCCAGCGGCTTACGGCAAGGCGTAGGCCATCACGTAGTCGCCACGATCGGTCGACTGACGAGCACCGCCAGCGGTGATGACGATGTATTGCTTGCCGGTTTTCGGAGAAACATACGTCATCGGGCCACCCTGACTGCCGACTGGCAGGCGCGCTTTCCACACTTCTTCACCGTTGCCGCTGTTGAACGCGCGCAGGTAGAAGTCTTGAGTGCCGGCGATAAAGATCAAGCCACCTTGAGTCGACAGGGTGCCGCCAAGGGTCGGCAGACCAATCTTGATCGGCAGGTGCATGCGGATACCCAGGGGACCGGTGTCTTCAACGGTGCCGACCGGAACTTGCCAGGCGACTTTTTGCGTCTTCATGTCGATGGCAGTCAGCGTGCCGAACGGTGGTGCCTGGCAAGGAATGCCAGCCACCGACAGGAAGCGGTTTTTGTTCACCGCGTAAGGCGTGCCCTTGAGTGGAACGGCACCCATGCCAGTGTTCAATGCTTCGCCACCAGAAGTGGCCTGGCCTTTGTTCTGCGACGGGATCATCTGAATCCACAGACCCAGACGCATGTCGTTGACGAAGATGAAACCGTGCACCGGGTCAGTGGAGATGCTGCCCCAGTTCATGCCGCCCAGCGAGCCCGGGAAACTCAGCGATTTGTCCATGCCCGGCGCAGTGTACAAGCCGTCGTAACGCATCGATTTGAAATCGATACGGCACAACAACTGGTCGTACGGGGTTGCACCCCACATGTCGGATTCGGTCAGGTGCTGAGCACCGATCTGCGGCATGCCCACCGATTTCGGCTGGGTTGGGGAGTACGGTTCGTTGGGGATGTTTGCGGCTTTGACGGGTACTTCTTTAACGTCGGTCAGCGGTTTGCCAGTGGCACGATCGAGCACGTAGATCTGTCCAGCCTTGGTGCCGATGACCAGCGCCGGTACGGTTTTGCCGTCCTTGGTGAAGTCGATCAGGCTCGGCTGCATCGGCAGGTCGAAGTCCCAGAGATCGTTGTGCACGGTCTGGAACACCCAGCGCTCTTCACCGCTGGTGGCGTCCAGCGCCAGGATCGAAGCGCCGTAGGTGTGATCGAGTTTGCTGCGCTCGACACCATAGATGTCGGTGGAAGAACTGCCCATCGGCAGGAACACCGTGTTGGTCGCCGGGTCGTAGGACATCGGCGCCCAGCTGTTCGGCGTGCTGCGCGCATAAGTGCTGCCGTCGGCTGGCGCTTTGCGATCCTGCGGGTTGCCCGGATCGAATGCCCAGCGCATGGCGCCGGTGATCACATCGAACCCACGGATCACGCCGCCCGGCATGTCAGTTTGCACGTTGTCGGCCACGCGCCCGCCGACTACCACGGTGGTGCCCGCCATCAGCGGTGCGGAAGACAACTGATAATAGCTGTCCGGAACATCACCCAGGCCTGCCTTCAGGTCAACCTGTCCGTTGTTGCCGAACCCCTGGCAGAACTCACCGGTGTCGGCATCGACCGCGATAAGGCGGGCGTCAATGGTGTTGGTCAGCAAGCGGCGCTGGCAATTGGCTGCCGGGGCAGGTTTGGCCTCGATGATGGTCGAGTTGCTTGGCTGAGCGATGGTCTTTGCGGCATCGAAATAAGCCATGCCACGGCAACGCTGCCAGACTTTCGACTTCGCGTTGATCGCGTTTTTCCAGAGCTCCTTACCGGTGTCGGCATCCAGTGCGATCAGGTTGTTGTGCGGGGTGCAGATGAACACCTTGTTGCCGATTTGCAGCGGGGTGAGCTGGTCTTCGGCGCCATTGCCATCGCTCTCGGCGACGTCACCGGTGTGGTACGTCCACGCTACCTTCAACTTATCGACGTTATTGCGGTTGATCTGATCCAGCGCAGCAAAGCGGCTACCGCCTTCGGTATTACCGTAGTGAGCCCAATCCTTTTGCGCGTTGGCTGGCTCGACGGGCGTCAGGCCCGGGCCAGTGCCCGTGGCGGCGACCGTCGGGTGCGCGACAAACATGTTGCCAGCGGCCACCGCCAGCGCAATCGCCAATACAGCAGCGATGCCATAGGCACCGCGACCCGGGACGCCCCCATTGGCACGCTTGAGCAGCGGGTAGACCAGCGTGACCGCCAGTCCAACGGCGCTGAACATGAACAGGCGCGAGAATACCGGCCAGAAAACCAGCCCGGCATCACTCACAGTCCAGATCGCCGTGCTCACCAGAAACGCAGCGAACAACCACGCACCGGCTGTTTTGAAGCGAGCGATCAGCAGGCCGGAAACGGCCATCACCAGCCCACCCACGAGGAAGTACCAAGACCCTCCCAGGCTGACCAATTTCATGCCACCAGCAGCAAGTGCCAAGCCGAGGAGGGCGATGATCACGCCCAGCCCGACCAGAATGAATTTTGATATGCCCGAGAGGCGTTGACTCTGCTTCACGTTAAATGTCCCGTTGAAATGACGTAGGCATTATATAGATAGCTAACTATCTAGTTAAATCATAAATTCAAAATCATGCGTAGTTCGCGGTTCAATTACGCAGAGATCGTTAAAACGTTAACAAAAGCTCTTTTTTGTCAGGGCACAGCGGATTTTTGACAGGTAGTTCACAGCGTAGTAGTGCTACTGCGAAAGTCTCCCGCAGATAACTCATCCGCCTATCCGAATTTTCCTACAAAAAAATTGACCGCAAGCCATTCAGAAAGTTAACTGTATATTCGTACAGTATCGGAAGTCGTGCGTCATGAGCTTTTCAATCTTAGGCCCCATCGCCCAAGGCGGCCGGAAACTACCGTTCTGCCTGTTCCAGGTTCCGGCAGGTTTCCCCTCGCCGGCAGCGGACCACATCGAGGCGCATATCTCACTGGATGAGGTGCTGAACATCCGCGCCCCCCACGTTTACCTGGTGTCGATCATCGGAGAGAGCATGCAGGGCGCAGGAATATTCGAGGGCGATTTGGCGGTGGTGGACCGTTCGCTCGAGCCGGCCCACGGCCATATTGTCGTGGCGTTGTTGAACAACGATCCGGTGTGCAAGCGTCTGTGCATTCGCGGCAAGGAGGTGATCCTGATGTCGGAAAACCCGAAATACCCGCCGCGCTATGTGTTGGAGAGTGATGAGCTATCGATCTGGGGTGTAATCACCGGCAGCGTGCGCAGCCATGTCTAAGCCCACGCCAGTTTTTGCTCTGATCGATTGCAACAGCTTCTACGCCAGTTGCGAGCGGGTGTTCCGCCCGGACCTGGCCAAGGTTCCGATCGTCGTTCTCTCGAACAACGATGGCTGCGTCATCGCACGCAGCTACGACGCAAAGCCTTTCGTGAAAATGGGCGAGCCGTACTTCCAGATCAGGCACAAGCTCAAGCAGCACGGCATCGTTCCGTTTTCTTCGAACTATGCCCTGTATGGCGATATGAGCGAGCGGGTGATGACGCTGATCGAGTCGATGGTGCCCGCGGTCGAGGTGTATAGCATTGATGAGGCTTTTGCCGACTTGACAGGGATCGAAGGGCTGGACGTACTCGGCCGACAGATTCGCAGTCGGGTATTGCGGTGCACGGGCATTCCGGTCGGCGTTGGTATTGCCCCCACCAAGACCCTGGCCAAGCTGGCGAACCATACGGCTAAGCGGTTGCAGGCTCAGACTGGCGGCGTCGTGAATATATGCGATCCGGTTAAGCGTGACTGGGTGCTACGCAACACCGATGTGGGTGAAGTGTGGGGCGTGGGCAGGCGCATGAAGGTCCACCTGAATACGCTGGGCATCAAGGCAGCGATGGACTTGGCCAAGGCGGATGCCTGGTCGCTGCGCAAACACTTCAGCGTGGTGATCGAGAAGACGGCTCGGGAGCTGGCCGGTACGCCTTGCCTGGAACTGGACGAGCCAGACCCGCCGAAGCAGGAGATTTGCTGTAGCCGAATGTTCGGTAGGAGGCTGAAGGAGCTTCATCCGATCAAGGAGGCCGTAGCTACCTACATGATGCGCGCTTCGGAAAAGCTCAGGGCTCAGGGTTCTCTGTGCAAGAAGGTCAGGGTGAGTATCCGAACCGGAATGTTCAATCCCGAGGAAGCGAAATACGCCAATGGTGTGGTGGTGGACTTGCCGTATCCGACTGATGATGTGCGTCTGCTGACCAAGGTTGCTGTCGATGCGCTTGATCGAGTGTTCCGCCCCGGTTTCGCTTACAGCAAAGCGGAAGTGTTGCTACTGAACCTGTGTCAGCCAGGTGAGTACACCGATGATCTATTCGCCATCTCGCAGCCAACCGAGGCCACTCGCGTCATGGCGGTGTTGGATCAGATTAATGGGCGGTGGGGAAGGGGAACGTTGCGGGCTGCGAGTGTGCCGAGTAAGCCAGATTGGGGGATGCGGCGGGAGATGATGAGTCAGAGTTACACCACGAAACTGGACCAGTTGTGGAAAGTGATCTGCGCCTGATGAGCTTGTTTGGAGACAATGATCACTCGGGCGTCACCTGATCTCTATTGCGTACGGCCGTGGTCAGCGGGAGGAATCGGCGTGTTAGACGATTCCTCCTCTTGGAGTCAATGGCGATGATCAGGCTTGGGCCGCGCTCATCCCGCCCGTGGCCATGGATTTTTTGCGCACCGCTTGATAGAGCAGGCTGGACACCATGAAGCCCGCAATGGCCAGTAGGCTCATCAAGGTGAAGACATAGTTGTAACCCTGTTCACCGGGGAAGTGGTCGAGGATCGCGCCATAGATGACGTAGGCGAACATGCCCGGTGCATAGCCGATCAGGCACCCGATGCCGAAGGCCGAGCCAGTGATGTGCTGGGGAATGCCGACTTCACCCATGGGGGCCCAGAACACGCCGCGCATGGAGAACACGATCAGGGCGAAGGACAGGGTGGCGGCCATGCCCGCATAGATGAAGCCCGGGCTTTTCGGAATCAGCATGATCACGCCCATCAGCGGCAACAGCGCCAGGAATGCCCACTTCAGGTAGCGGCTGGTGCTCTTGAATTGCTTGTCAGCGATGAAACCGCCGGCAGGCCCGCCGAGGATCTTCAGGAAGTACTGGTTGATGATGCCGTAGGCGCCCACCAATGCCACGGGCAGCCCGTACATTTCCTTGAGGTAAGGAATGAAATAGGTCAGGCCGCAGTAGACGATGTAGACCATGAACACGTTGAGGCTGACCAGCCAGATACCCGGCACCTTTATCGCTTCCATCAGGTTCGCCAGACCGTTCTTCGGTTTGGCCGCCGACTGAGTGTTGCCGCCCTTGAGCAGGAACCAGGTCAGGGTGCCGGCCAGAATGTCGATGACCGAGTAGAACAGGATCGCCGACTTCAGGCCGGTTTCGCCCGACCCCATGGCAACGAACACGCCCAGGGCGGAAAAGGCCACCAGTGTATCCACCACACCACGACCGCCTTCGAGCAGACCGAACAGCCGGCCTTGCTCTTGATCGTCACCCAGGTTGCGGATGGCTTTGAGCAGCGATGGCCAGAACAGGCAGTCGGCACAGACGGCCAACAGACTGAACACGATCAGCAAACTGCTGAAGGGCGGGAAGGTCGCCAGGTACAACCCCAGGCCACCGGTTCCGATCAGGCCGAGGGGGATCAGTTTGCGTGTGTCGTAGCGATCGGCGAGCAGGCCGCCAAGCACAAACAGTGCGGTCGCGATGATCGCGTTGGCGCTCAGCAGCATGCCGATTTCTGTGTGGCTCAAGCCCATGAATTCCTGCATGGGGACATAGAAGGCGTCCTTCAGGTTCGCCAGCTTGTAGATGGTGCCGCCACCGAGGATGAGGATCAGGAATCTGAGCCATTTGGCCTTGTTTTGAATTGTCATTATTGTTCTCCGGGCGTAATCGGGTCGTCAGGATCAGGCGTTGGAAGGGTTGGCCAGGGTCAGTTCCGCCAAGGTGCGAAACTCGGCCAGCAGGCTGCGGACATAGGCGACCTGGTTGTTCGCCCAGCGGTGTTCATCGGCCAGCATTTGTTCCAGCGAGTAGCCGTTCGGAAGCGGCGTGTCGCTCATCTCCCGGTAAGCAATGAAGGGGTCAGCAGCCTCAAGGCTCTGGCGGAAGGCCGGGGCAACGTAGTGGTTTTCCTGTTCGAGAATGAACGCGATCACTTGCGGACTTGATTCGCCCAGCATCAACAGCTCGAACAGCATGCGAGCGCTGGGTAAATCGTCCTCGTCGCTGCCTTGCAATACGCCGTAATGGCCGAAACCGTTTTGCTCGGGGACGATGCGCACACCTTTCATGTGCGTCTGGCGGATGTGCGGTGCCAGGTTGCGCAGGGCCTGCAGGGGCTGTTCGCAGGCGTTGATCATGTTGCCGAAGTCGAACAGGGCATGCAGGCGAGGGTGGTTGAGGCGGTTGAGCAGTTGCGCAATTTCCCCGCTCTTGAGTTCTTCATGCTGCTCGAAATCGAAATTCAGATCGTGTGCGTCGGCCTGTTGCGCAAGGTAATGCAGGTCGGTCTCGATCACGTCCATGACCCGCGACAGCGTGCCCTCGTAACGGGAGTAAACACGGATGTTGCGCACGCCCAGGACGAGGGCGATGGCGATCACCTGATCGACATCCTTTTTCAGCGTGCTGCTGATTTCCAGGTGCACATCCAGCCCCAGCGCTTTGGCCTTGGCGGCAAACGCCTGGAGCTGCGCGGATGACATCTGGCTGAGGCTGTTTTCTTCGCCGTCGAGCAAGTGCAGGCTCAGGCCTTGCAGTTCGTGGCGATAGGCGAAGTCCAGCAGGTCGGCCGGGGTGACACGACCGTGGGTGAGGTTGGTCAGTAGCGGGTAGGCGTGGGCAAACAGGCGCAATTGCCCGAGACGCTCAAGCAGCCGCCGGGCCAGTGCCTCCGTCAGCACGGGAACATCCCCGTGTTCGACCACTTTGTGGCTCAGCAAGGCGTTGAATCGTTCCTGGATCTTATTGTTCATTAGAGTCGTTCCTGGTTCAGACACCGGGTCTACCGGCGCAACCTTTATCGCGCCAGTCAGGAACTCTCGATAGATCCATTATCAGTTAATTGATAAGACCACTTGCCTCGCTCAAGTGGTCGATGGCAGATATCCCAATGTGCGCAACGCCTGGGCCAGCGCCTCGACGCGCTCCCTGGCCTGGTTTTCAGGCGTGCCGGCAAAGCCGATCAACAGCGCCGGCGGCAGGACATGTTTGATGCGGTAGTCGCTCAAGGCGTAGGTGTGGATGTTGTGTTGGGCCAGTTGTCGGGCGAGGTCAGTGTCACTGAATTCGGGGGGCAGCCAGGCGATTAAGTGCATGCCAGCCTCCGTCGGGGAGATCCTGAAAAAGCTGCCAATCTGCTTTTCAAACTGTTCGATCAAGGCCTGCTGGCGCGCCTTGTACAGCGCACGCATGCGGCGGATATGCCCGAGGAAGTGGCCTTCGCCCATGAAGTCTGCCGTTGTTGCCTGAAGCAGGGTAGGCGGGCTGCGATCCATGACCGCGCGCAGGGTGCAGAAGGGCTCGACCAGCGCTTGCGGCAGAATCACATAACCCAGTCTCAGCGAGGGGAAGAGGACTTTGCTGAACGTGCCGACGTAGATCACCCGCGCCATCTGATCCATGGCATACAGCGCCGGGAGGAGGCGGCCACTGTAACGAAACTCACTGTCGCAATCGTCCTCGATGATCCAGCTTTGCTGCTGCGCCGCCCAGTCGATGAGCGCCTGGCGCCGCGCATAACTCAAGGTGACACCCAACGGATGCTGGCGCGAAGGCGTGCAAAACACCAGGCGGGCATCCGGGCACTCGGCCAGCCCTTGCTGGACATCGATCCCCTGATCATCGATACGCAACGCAACCACCTGCGCCCCCTGAGCCTGCAACGCAATGCGCGCGGCGATGTGCCCCGGGTCCTCCATCCAGACACTGTCCTGCGGATTGAGCAGCAGCATGCCCAACAGATTGAACGCCTGCTGCGCGCCGGAAACGATCACCACTTGCCCTGCATCGCAGTCGATGCCACGTGCATCGAAGACGTACTCGGCAATCGCGGTGCGAAACACCTGCAAGCCCTGCAACTCGCCATAACCCAGAATGGCCTTGGTGGGTTTGAGCAGGTAACGGTTCATCAGGCGCCGCCAGATCGCCTGCGGGAAGGCGTCATAGGTGCTGTGGCTGGGCAAAAAGGACGTCGGGGTCGCGGGGTCCCAGTCGGCATAGGACACCCCGCGAAAATGATCGCTGCGCAGCGACAGCATCGACTGGCTCAGGTCAGACAGGCGCGGTGGCTGGCGCGGTTGCTCGTCCTCGCTACCCCGGCTTTCCCACTCCGTGCCGACATACGTACCGGCGCCCGTGCGCGAGGCCAGGAATCCTTCGGCAATGAGCTGATCGAACGCATTGAGAATGGTGATCCGCGACAACCCCAACTCGTTGCTCAAGGTCCGGGTCGACGGCAGACGCACGCCCCCCTGGATTCGTCCGTTGAGTATCTGTTTGCGAATCTGCAGATACAGTTGGCGGTAAAGGGGAATGGCACTGGCACGGTCCAGCTCGATAGCCGACAGCAGCAAACCTGCGGGGGATTTCATGACATGCTCGTGTGGGAGAGAAGGGAATTGACCTGGAGACTGTCAGGTTACGGAGACGGAAGGGTATCGAGCGATACCCGATAAGTCATCTATCAGGCGTTGATGTCCGGCGCAATACCTTTTCCCCACAGCGTTACAGAGATTCGACATTGGCCGCGATACCGGTGAGGCGGTGTCCATCGAATATGAAGGGGTCAATCCCCACTTTTGCCATCATTCCGATGACTGCTTTTGGCCGGTTGCTACGTGTCGTGAAGGGCAGCATCTTGGCTGTTCTCTGCCGATCATCGTCGCAAAGTATGCCTGTCAAATCCGGTGCAATGTGCTCAGCACAAACGCAAATGAGTGGTCAGGTCGAATGCAAGCGAGTGGTCAAGTGGAGTGCAATTTCCCAGCCCCAGCAAATGGGAACATTTGCTGGGGCTCCTCATCGGTTGGCTATCAGCCAAAATCCAGTTTCTGCTGTTTGATGTGGGCTTCAACCGCGCCGGAAATGGCATCGAAGATCCGCGATGCACACGCATCGTAGACCTTCATGTCGAGATCCAGAGTAACGGCAGCGCTGTGAATCAACACACCCTCATGGTGGTAGTTGATAAACAACGAGTGCCAGTCGGTGAATTCGACATCCAGCACCAGGTAAACAACGGTCACAGAAGTCATACCTTGGTCGTTCTTGATCGGGCCAAAGGCGATGGTGGTACGACTGTCATGCGTGCTAGCGCTGTTCCACCAGAAGGTCATGAAGTCTTTGGTTCCCGCATCGTTGGGATCTTTGGACAGGAGCTTGGCGAGCTGCTTGAAGCCCTCAAGTTCCGTTGCCCCCAGGTACGTGCCGACGATGGTGGTCAGGAAGCTACCGATGTCCACGTCGCCCGAGGAAACATCCTGCCGAACTTCGCCGCCACTAGCTGCCTTCACGGTGAAGCCAAGATGGGTCAGTTGGTAGATCACAGCATCGTACCAAGCCTTTGTCGTCAGATAGTCCGACTTGTGGACGTTCACGCCTGTTTTCGCTATGTCATTGCGTGCCGCCGCTTGCGCAAAGAGGTTCAGGTGGGAGTATGCGGTGACCTGCTCTGGGGTCGCGTCGGTCATGGCATAAACCAGCTGCGAGTCGATGGCTGCGGCGTCGATAGTCGGCGTTGCACCGTCGCCTACCTCGCTGCGAAAGTTCAGCGCCGGAATGGCAGGCCACGCGCAGCTGATGATCTTGCTGGTGTATCCATCACCTTCGCGAAGGTAGGCCTGGCGAGACCGCCAGTTGGCACGATAAGTACCATCGATCTTGAGCGGGGCGTCCGATACCCCTTTGGGTTTGCTATCGATGGACTTGTCGATTGCCACGTTGAGCATCTTGAGTAGCCCATCGCACTCGCACTGCGCCCGGACATTCAGATGGTAGGTCATGCCCTCCGTGTTGGTTACTTCCAGGCGCGCTCCGGCGCCCAAGGACGTTTGACACGTGGCGAGGTTCCGTCCGAACAGACCGAAACTCTTCTCGTTAGTGAATTGCACTTCAACTTCAGCTTTGGCGGATTTCTTATTGCACATGATGATCTCCTACAAATGCCCGAGCGCGATTGCATGGGCTTCTAGGACGGTATCAACACCGCACTGTTCTTGAAGCTGAATCGCTTGAGCATGGCTCACGAATTCCAGCCAGAATTTTGCGTGGCACTCAAGGTGCTGGAGTGATCACCTCGACAAGGAATTTGGCAAGGTTGCGTACGTCGGTGTCGGCCATCCTTTCAATTGTGTCTGCGAGGGCTTTTCGATGCGGCGCGTCATGCATCGCGGAAATCGTGTATTCCCCTCGGCCGAGCAGAAGCCAGTCGGCATTCACATTCAGTTCGACGCATAGCTTGGCAAAGTTCTCCAGGCTGATTGGCTCCGATCTGAACCATCGACTCAGGGCACTTTCCGTAACGCCGATTCGGTGTGATAGCGCGTAAAGTTTTGGAAACCCACGGAGGGTGTAAGCGAAGTGCAGTCTCTCGCCGTAGCTTTTGATTTCATGTAAATCCATGTTTTTGATCTTCCTTTGCCCGGAGATGTTCAAGCGCCTGCCAGACCAAAGGAGGATTGAGCAAAGAATCCACTCCTCGATGGACTCGGTGGAGTGGGGACCACGTTTGGGTCAGTTCCCCATAGGCCTAGCGCCTGACAGTTAAGCCGCTCTGCTTTACCTGTCATCGCTAGAAATGAAAATCCGATGCCTGTATTGGCATCGGATTTTTTATGCGCCCCGGTCAGGCGCTCGCCGACTTGGCCTTGGCGTGCGCCAGTAACCGGTCGCGGCTTTCCTGTAGGAACTCCGGTCCACGTAGTCGGGACCGACTTGGCCTGCATCAGGCCTTAAAAGGTTAATACCGCTGATTTGGCTTTAATGGATCCATTAACTATCGATATGCGGTAAAAAGCTTGACGTTAATCAGGTTTATCCGATCAAATGGATCCATAAAAACAAGCCTGTCCCGGAGATTCCTATGTATCCGAAAAACACCTGGTATGTCGCCTGCACTCCCGACGAGATCGCTTCCAAGCCCCTGGGGCGGCAGATTTGCGGTGAGAAAATCGTCTTCTATCGTGGGAAAGAAGGGCGCGTGGCCGCCGTCGAGAATTTTTGCCCGCATCGCGGCGCGCCCCTTTCACTGGGGTATGTCGAGAACGGCAACCTGGTTTGTGGCTACCACGGCCTGGTTATGGGCTGCGATGGCAAGACCGTCGAAATGCCCGGCCAGCGCGTACGGGGCTTTCCGTGCAACAAGACTTACGCCGTTGAAGAGCGTTACGGTTTCATCTGGGTCTGGCCCGGGGAGCAGGACAAGGCTGACCCTGCACTGATCCATCATCTGGAGTGGGCGGTCAGCGAGGAGTGGGCCTACGGCGGCGGGCTGTTCCACATCAATTGCGACTATCGATTGATGATCGATAACCTGATGGACCTCACCCACGAAACCTACGTGCACGCCTCGAGCATCGGCCAGAAAGAGATCGATGAAGTGGCACCGGTCACCACCGTCGAAGGTGACGAGGTGGTCACCGCGCGGCATATGGAAAACATCATGGCGCCGCCGTTCTGGCGCATGGCCCTGCGTGGCAATAACCTGGCCGATGACGTACCGGTGGACCGCTGGCAGATCTGCCGCTTCAGCCCACCCAGCCACGTGTTGATCGAGGTAGGCGTGGCCCACGCCGGCAAGGGCGGTTATGACGCCGAGCCGAAACACAAGGCCGCGAGTATCGTGGTCGACTTCATCACCCCGGAAACCGAGACGTCGATCTGGTACTTCTGGGGCATGGCGCGCAATTTCAATCCCCAAGACGAAGAACTGACCGCCAGCATCCGCGAGGGCCAGGGCAAGATCTTCAGCGAAGACCTCGACATGCTCGAACAGCAGCAGAAGAACCTGCTGGCCAATCCCGAACGCAACCTGCTCAAGCTCAATATCGATGCCGGTGGTGTGCAATCCAGGCGCGTGCTGGAGCGAATCATCGCCCGTGAGCGCGCGCCGGCTGTCGAGCTGATCGCCACGGCAAACTAGCTCGAGCACTACGCCAGTCCACTCCCATTGATCCTGTTCACGGCCACTGCGGTGGCCGGTCTTGAAGGTGCGCCATGATTGAAGTCGTCGTGACATCCCGCAACAACGAAGCGTTGGATATTTGCAGCTACGAGCTGGCTTGTGCACAAGGAGGGGAGTTGCCCGGCTTCAGTGCCGGCGCCCATATCGACGTGCACTTGCCCGGCGGGCTGATCCGCCAGTACTCGCTGTGCAATCACCCGCAAGAGCGCCATCGCTACCTGATCGGCGTACTCAAGGATGTCGCCTCGCGCGGTGGTTCCCAAAGCCTGCATGAGCAGATCAACAGCGGCGATCGACTGTTCATCAGTGAGCCGCGCAACCTGTTCCCGCTGGTGGCCGAG
Source organism: Pseudomonas sp. MYb327 (assembly GCF_040438925.1). NCBI lineage: Bacteria > Pseudomonadati > Pseudomonadota > Gammaproteobacteria > Pseudomonadales > Pseudomonadaceae > Pseudomonas > Pseudomonas sp. MYb327. The sequence goes on along the minus strand of NZ_CP159258.1, from coordinate 2,676,228 downwards.
GGTCGGCGCAGCCTGTTGTTCGCCGGTGGCATCGGCATCACCCCGATCCTGTGCATGGCCGAGCACCTGGCCCACAATGGTGCCGATTTCGAGCTGCACTACTGCGCTCGTTCCAGTGAGCGCGCAGCGTTTGTCGAGCGACTCAAAGGGGCATCCTTTGCCGATCACGTGCACCTGCATTTCGATGAAGAGGCCGATTCACGCCTGGATGCCGCCAAGGTCCTGGCCCATCCGCAACCTGACGTGCACCTGTACGTCTGCGGTCCTTCAGGTTTCATGCAGCATGTGCTCGACAGCGCCAAGGCCCAGGGCTGGAGCGACGAGCAATTGCACCGTGAATACTTCGCCGCGGCGCCGGTGGATACCAGTGCCGACGGGTCGTTCCAGGTCAAGCTGGGCAGCAGCGGGCAGGTGTTCGACATTCCGGCCGACAAGACGGTGGTCCAGGTGCTGGAAAGCCACGGCGTCGAGATTGCGCTTTCCTGTGAGCAGGGCATCTGCGGGACCTGCCTGACCCGTGTGCTGGAAGGGGTGCCGGAGCACCGTGACCTGTTCCTCACCGAAGAAGAGCAAGCGGCCAACGATCAGTTCACGCCCTGCTGCTCACGGGCCAAGTCCAAGCTGTTGGTGCTGGATCTCTGAACCGGCCGATCACTCGCCGCGGGCGATCACTTTCATCCGGTCGCCGTTGCCGATCGCACCGAATACCTCGGCGTAGCGCAGTGTCGCATTGGCGTGTTCGCGCATGATGGCCTCAGCGCGTGCGCCCTGGCGGCTGACCAGCGCGTCGAAGACCGAGTGGTGTTGCATGTGAGCGAAGTTGAAGCGCCGGTATTCGCGCGCCATGTCCTGGCGATCGATCGCCAGCGCCGACACTGAAGCGAAGGGGCGATGATCGTTGCGCGCCAGGGCTTCGGCAATCGCCGGGTTGGCGCTGCTGTCGACGATCACCTGGTGAAAACGCATGTTGAGGTCATGGAACGCCTCGAGGTCTTCTTCCGTCACGTAACCTTTGTCGAACAGTGCATCGCCTTGCACCAAGCATTCGCGCAGCGCCACCTGTGCTTGCTCACTCAAGCCGCGTTCGGCGCTCTGCCGCGCAGCGAGACCCTCCAGCACACCACGCACCTCCACGGCGCCAGCGATATCGTCGGCACTCACCGAGCGCACTTGATAGCCCCGGCCACCATGGCGTACCAGCAAACCTTCTTGTTCCAGGGTGAGGAAGGCCATGCGCACCGGCATGCGCGAGACGCCGAAGCGTTCCGCCGTCGGGATCTCCATCAGCCGCTCACCGGCCGCCAGTTCGCCCGAGGCAATCATTTTGCGCAGTGCGACCAGCACCATTTGACCCGGTTTGCTCATGCAGGCGACTTCCAGAGGGGAGGGCGCCATAGTACCGCAAGGGAAGAGGAGATGCAGGGGCGACAAGCGCCCCGTGCGGGAGGACTAGAGTGACAGGGGGTAGCTGACGATCACCCGGGTCTGATCGAAGTCGCTGTTGAAGCTGCGACGGTTGGTGGCGTTGTTGACCCGCACGCTGAGGTTTTTCAGTGGGCCGCTTTGCAGGGTGTAGCTGACTTCGGTGTCACGTTCCCATTCCTTGCCATTGCTGCCGGCCTTGGTGGTGGCGTTGTCGCCGTGACCATAGCGGGTCATCAGCAGCAGACCGGGAATGCCGACGGCGACGAAGTTGTAGTCATAACGCGCCTGCCAGGAGCGCTCGTCGGCGTTACTGAAGTTGCCGTTGAACATGTCGTTGCCCAGGGTCCGCCCACTGCTGCCATACACCGACATCCAGCCAGTATCGCCGCTGACCTTTTGCAGCCCCAGGTACAGGGTATGGCCACCCAGGTTGGCAGAGAACAGTCCGTAGGCGGTATGGCTTTGCACATGGCCGATCAGGGCGCTGCCATCATCCTTGTCGATGAAATAACCCAGGTTCGCGCCCAGGTTCCAGTCACCGAGCTTCTGTTTGTGTAGAAGGTTCAGGTAGCTTTGCTGATAGATGTCTTCGAGCTGCGAGTGCCAGGCGCCGATCAGGGTCTGTTGCTCGTTGAAGCGGTATTCGGCGCCCGCATAGTTGAAACCGTCCGACATGACGGTGGGCGCAGCCCAGGCCGAGAGGTCTTGCATGTCCGAGGAATTGCGCAGACTCACCGAGGTGTATTGACCGCCCTGAAGGCTCAGGCCGGGAAGCTCTCGGGACACCAGCATGGCGCCCTGGAAGGTCTGTGGCAGCAGGCGACCGTCGTCGTAGCGCAGCAGCGGAATATCCGGCATGAGCTCGCCGAGCATCAGCTCGGTGGCGGAAATACGCATTTTTGCCGCCAGCCCCGCGCGTCCGTAGTCGTCGGCGGAGCGACCATCGTCGTGCACCGGCAGCAGCTCCGAACCGCTGCGTTGCGGGCCGCTGTCGAGCTTGACGCCCAGCATCGCGATACCGTCAAGGCCAAAGCCGACAACGCCTGGGGTATAACCGGAGCTGAACTTGAGAATCGCGCCCTGAGCCCATTCTTCTATCTTGCTCTTGCTGGCGCCGGGATCGTTGAAGTCACGATTGAAATAGTAGTTCCGCAGGGTCAGGCTGGTCTTGGAATCTTCGAAAAAACCGTTGCTTTCAGCGTACGCCGAAGGCATCAGGGCAAACGCTATTGCACCGCCGAGCAGAGCCCGGGGAGGGAGAGGAAAGTAAGTCATTATTGTTGTTTTCCTGGAAGTTGTTGTCAGTAGCGAGGGCGGGCATCGCTACTGTTTTGCGCGGCTCAGATCTGCATGGCTCAGGCCTGGATAGGCTCGGCACCTGGTTGTGTCTGGGCCTTGGGCCGCAGTTGCAGCAACACGGCGGCGGCAATCACGAAGACCACGGCAAACACCCCATACAGGTGCAATGGCTGCCAACCGCTGTCGAGCAATAGACCGGCAACCGTAGGCGACAGGATCGCGCCGATGCGCCCGATACCGATGCCCCAACCAACCCCCGTGGTACGCACAGAAGCGTCGTAGACAATCGGCGACAGCGCGTACAAACCAGCCACGCAACCGTTGGCGAACAGGCCGATCAACAGGCCCAGGCCGAGTGCCATGGATACTGATGAAGCGGAGCCGACGAACAGCACCAGCAAGCCCGCGGTAATGAGCATGAACAGCGACAGCACCCGGGGCAGCCGCCAGCGCGAGGCCAGGCCGCCAATCAGCGCGGCGCCGAAGATGCCGCCTACGCTCAGCAGCACGCCGCCGCTGATGCCTTGCTGTGCCGATAGCCCGGCCGAGACCAGCAGCTTCGGCGTCCAGCTCATCACGAAGTAGAAGCCGAACATCACCAGGAAGAACAGCAGCCAGATCAGCAGGGTGGTGCGCCGCGAATCCGGCGAGAGCAACTGTGCCAGGCGGCCACGGCCTGAAGTTGGCGCTGATGTGGCGACGGGCAGTTCACGCAGTGCCGGCTGGCCGAGGCGGGCGGCCAGGCGATTGATGCGTGCCAAGGCATTTGCGGGGCGACGGGCGATCAGGAAGTCCAGCGATTCAGGTAGGTACAGCAGCACCAGAGGGATCACCGCCAGGGTCACGGCGCCACCGAAGAGGAACACCGAACGCCAGCCAAAGTGCGTCAGCAGCCACACCGACAATAGCCCGCCCAGGGTCGCACCCAAGGCATAACCGGTGGACTGCAGGCTCACCGCCAGCCCGCGCCAGCGCTTGTTGGCATATTCACTGGCAATCACGTTGCTGCTGGCCAGGATTCCGCCGATCCCCAGGCCGGTGAAGCCACGCAGCAGCGCCAGTTGCAGTGGCGTCTGGCTCAGGGCCGACAACAGCATGCCGGCCCCCGAGAGCAGCAGGCAAAACAGGATCAATGGCCGACGTCCATAACGATCCGCCCACGGCGCAATGAACAAAGAGCCTGCCGCCATGCCGAACAATCCGGCACTCAACAGCAACCCGATCTGCGCGCCGTTCAAGCCCCATTCGGCAGACACCGAGGCGGCCGTGAAGGCCATCACCAGCACGTCGAACCCATCGATCATGTTCAGGACAATACAGATACCCACGGCCAGCCATTGGAAGCGCGCCATGGAACGCTCATCTACCACGCTCTTCAGATCGACACTCATGGCTGCACCTCGAGAAGAGGCTGCGTAACGGCAAAGCGAGAAAGGCATACGAAGCTGGGTGTAAGCCGAAGCTTGAACCCGATTGAGAACTCATTCATCCCGACACCCTTGTTATTTTTATGAGCGGGCAGGCGCTGTACCTGACACCGTGCAGTGCCAGTCAATCAATTTATGGATCCATTGAAAAGTGGGTTAATTGATTGCTTGCCTTTATGTTTTCGGAATTTCATATAAAAACGTTAAAAATCATATAGTTAAATATAATAATAAATCGTTCGATTATCGGACGTTACGCATAGTTCTTGGTAAAGGATCCAATGCGCAAGGGGAGTCTATTTTGCAAAGGGCCAGGCAGCGATCGAGTTTGGCTGTCCTGATCAACCGCCGAATTCCAGAGAACCCATTTACTCTGATGCCTGATAGTGAGTTGAGGCGGCTGTTTACCAGCCTCAACTCGAAGCATCCCGGCAAGGCGCCAAGGGACCTGAACGGCATGGGAAGAAACGGAGAACAAATACTTACAGAGAGAAAGCCGCCCTGAGAATGCCCTCAAGATCTTTCGGCTTGCGTCCCAACAGTTTTTCAAGCGTAGAACTGCTCTGGTCGAAAGCGCCTTTATCGATGGCATTACCCCAGCCGCTGAGGAATTTTGCGACCGAGGTTGGCCAGCCTTGAGCCTCTCGAGCGGCGATGAATGCTTGAACGGAAATGGGTTGGTAATCCACCGGCTTGCCCGTCAGTCTCGCCAATCCGTCAGCGATCTCGTGGAAAGACCACGTCTGTCCCGCATTCAGCAAGCAAGTGCGATTTTCATATCCTGTTTGAGTTAACAGCGCGGCACCGGCTTCTGCCAGTTCGGCAAAAGTGGCGAAGCTGGCTCGACCTTGACCAGTTGGGGAGCTGAAGCCTTCATTTGCCGCATTGGCACCGATGAGGAAGGGCAAATCGTTGGCGTATAGCGGATGTTGAACAATCGTGTACGTGAGGCCCGACTTCTCAAGCAATCGCTCGGTAGCTATATCACTTTCCGTCACTCCTTCAATAGGTGCCAGCTCATCGTTGATCCGTTGAATACTGGTGTAAACCACATGTCGAACACCCGCGCGGCCTGCAGCAATGATCACGTTTTTATGTTGGGCAAGACGATCACTGAACGCTACGGCTGACACCAAGTAGACCTTTTCTACGCCTTCGAACGCCGCCACCAGCGAATCGTAATCGGTGTAGTCCCCTTGGCGCACTTCTAAACCTAATGCAGCCAGAGGCCCCGCCTTTTCAATATCACGTGCCATCGCCACAACGTCTGATGCTGGGATTTTTTGAACCAGTGAACGCAAGACAGCATTGCCCAATCTGCCTGTCGCGCCAGTAACGAGAATTTTCGCCATGATGTTTTGCTTTCCAATCTTAATAACCGGTAGGAAGCCCATCATGACCAAAGCATCAAGGATTAATTAGTCGTCAATAGGTAGAATCAGCTTCAACCAGAAGTTGGAGATGAGCATGGAAACCTTGGGTAATCTTGAATCCTTCGTCCGGGCCGCGGAAGCCAGCAGTTTTTCCGAAGCCGCACGGCGGATGGGGGTTTCCTCCGCTGCCGTGAGCAAGAACGTTGCGCGGCTTGAAGCCAATCTGGGGGCGCGGTTGTTTCACCGCAGCACCCGTAGTCTCACTCTCACCGAGGCGGGTGAGATGTTCTACCAACAGGTTGCAGAAGGTCTGGAAACCATTCAGGGGGCCATCAACCAAATAGGCGAAGCCCGAGAAGTCCCCGCCGGGCGATTGCGGGTAAATTTGTCACCGTCTTTGGCTTACGATTATGTATTGCCATTGCTCAAGACCTTCAAGCAGCGTTACCCCGCAGTGGTGCCGGATTGGCATTTAGAAATCCGCCGTGTGGATTTGATCGGTGAAGGTTTTGACGTCGCTATCGGTGGTGGCATGGAATTATCGCCTGGCGTTGTGGCACGAGAACTGGCCAAACTTCATCTCGTGGCTGTCGCGGCTCCGTCATGGCTGGATGGCAAGCCGTTACCCACTACACCCAGCGATTTGCAGGGAGTTGATGGCATCGTAATGCGTTCGACCAACTCAGGGCGTTTGCTGAACTGGACGCTTCGTGATTCTGGGGAAGGGCGGTACGACATCAATTTAAAACCAGCGGCCATCATGAACGACCCAGAAGCGCTGTGTAGCTGTGCTGTGATGGGGCTAGGCGTCGCGCTGCTACCTTTGGATCGCGCTTGGCCTCGCTTGCAACGTGGTGAGCTGGTTCGATTGTTACCCGACTGGTATGTGGATCTAGGCGTGGTTTCGGTTTACTACTCTTCCAAAAAATCTTTGCCGGTCAAAACACGGGTGTTCGTCGATTTTCTGTTGGAGCATTTTCAAGAATCACTCTGCCAACACTTCCGTGCCGATTGACCTTTACAGCAACTGAGCCAGCATGATGTCCGCTACACCCCGCAGGCCGCTCCCAGTAATAACGAAAGTGGCGTTGCGCTGTTTGTCAGCGTGGCGCAAGTCGCGCTGGCTCTGCGTGAAATGGTCGAGTTTTTGCGTTGATATTTCGATTGCCTTTTGCGTTGTCGAAATTTCGTGGCTGGATTAAAACTTAATTAGTGCAGCCGGTGCCGATGACACGGAATTCCAAAATGTGTACTTCGCCGCGGGAGTCGTTGTATGTCATTCGAACGGGTGTGGGCCCGCAGACATCTGCTGCCGGTGATATTTCGATTACGTGAGCAACGTCTAACGGCATTCCATATTTATAAATGTCGACTGTAGAAGCGGCGTTAGCTTCCTGCGTGTATGTAGATAAAGCGGCAGTAACGGACAAGACAAAGAACAGGAATTTTTTCATGATAATTATCTCCAGTTTAACAAGCGCTAAATCGTTAATTTTGAGCGACTTTTAGTTGGTCACACGGACCACAGCCCGTTATGCCTGTTGGACCGTCAGAAAGGACGCAGCGGCAGGAACTTGCCGTCGAGCGTAATCACCGCACGGTGGCCACCCTCCGGGTCTGCAACTTTCTGCATGTTCAGTTTGAAGTTTATTGCGCTAATAATGCCGTCGCCGAACTGCTCGTGAACCAGAGCTTTGAGCGTGGTTCCGTAGATCTGGATCATCTCGTAGAAACGGTAGATGGTCGGATCACTTGGGATACCTGACAAACTTCCGCGCAGTGGAATGATTTGCAGCAAAGCCACGCTCTCGGAGTTCAGACCCAGTTTGTCGCCGATAATCCTGGCTGCGTCAGTTGGTAAAGGTTGTTGACCGAGGAGGGCGGCGGTCACGTATGCCAGGCCCAACCCTGTACCGTCCGCAAGGTCCTGCCATGACAGATTTCTGCTGGCTTTGGCCTGCAGGATTTCGGTCGTCAATGCAATGCTCACTTCGTTATTTATGTGGGACTGTTTCATGGGATTTCTCCAATGGAGTTAATCTAACTGATGACGTCAATTAGTAACGTATTAGTTTTTGCGAATATCGTTAAAACTGTTGGTAACGGGCGAACCTCTATTTGTAATTGTTTTCGAAGTCGGTGCTTTAGTCTCTAATATCTACGGGTCAGTGTTTTCGTTTGCTTGAATACAGAATATGACTTCGGGCGCGAATAAGCACTTGGACCTAAGATCGAATTGTTTAGCGCGTGAGTCGTAGTGACCAATACTGAAGTATTAGTTCTGGGTATGAGGAGTCAGATTTTTGAATCGTGCTGAGATATTTACTGACGTTTCAATAAGAAAATTTAGTGCGATGCCTTGGAGTGGTAGGAGGGGGACGATGGGCAGATACGGATGGGCACCCGCGTGGCACTCCAAAAGGACTCAAATACCTGCGCATGGAATTGACTCAGTGCTTCCCTCCTATCCCTAACGATTCAGCCATTCGGACCAGATCAGCAAACGTTTTTGCCTGCATTTTCTTCATCGCGTTACCACGGTGAATTTTGACAGTGACTTCACTGATAGAGATCTCGCTGGCGATCTGTTTGTTCATCAGGCCCTTCACGGCATAGGCCATGACTTCGCGTTCCCGAGCAGTCAGGGACTGATAACAAGCATGCAATCCGGCATCCCCCTTGGCCAGTTCACGGCGCTTTTCATCTGTCCTGAGTGCGGCCGATACCGCGTCCAGGAGGTCTTGGTCGCGGAAAGGTTTGACCAGGAAGTCCAGGGCGCCGGCCTTCATTGCTTTAACAGACATCGCGATGTCGCCATGCCCGGATATGAAAATGATGGGTAATTTATTCGCTGCCTCGCGCAATTCGCGCTGGAAGTCCAGGCCACTGGAACCTTGCAGGCGGACATCCAGAACCAGGCAGCACGGGGCTTGTGGGTCGGGGCGCCGAATGAATTCGGTCGCGGAGGCGAACGTCTCCACCCGTACATCCATCGAACGGAAAAGACTGCTTAATGCGATGCGCACGGACTCGTCATCATCAACGACAAAGACGATTGGCCCATTATCAAGAGGCGAATCTGAGAGAGAATCTTGACTCACATGCGCTCCTCCCCGGTAGGTAACGACAAGTGGAAAACGGCGGAATTTTCTGCTTCAACGTCATCGCAGTAATGTTGTAGGTCTAGCACAATACTGTTGCAACGGCGGTGCGAAGAAGCCTGCGGCCGGGAAGGTTTGGTTGAAGATCGTGTACATCAAGCGACCTACAAGGAGTGGCTGTAGTTGAAAATCAGGCGGGTCTGATCCTGATTTGCAACCGCAGCGTTGTCACTGCGATAGGTGCCATGACGCAAGGTTGTCCCAAAGCCTCTCAACAGCCCATCCTGGATGACGTAATCCACCCTCATGTCACGCTCCCATTCCGAAAGATCGCCTCCACCGTTTACATCTTTGATGTTGTCGCCTTTGAGATAGGCGACCGACGCTTTCAGCCCAGGCAAATTCAGTTTTGAGAAGTCATAGGAGTACTGACCAAAATTGGTTTGCTCACCGGCCCGGGAAAAGTTGCCGACAATGGCATCGGTAAACAGATAGAACGCCGTACCGCCGTTGCCCTCCGGTCGATTCCGTCCGTCCACCACGTTGCCCTGGTTGAGCCATACAAAACCTCCGTCGTCGCTGACACTTTCGTGGCCCAGCATGAACGCATGACCTCCAAGACTGTAGGTGAACATGGCACTCCAGGTCTTGTTATCCACTTCTCCAGGTGTTTTGGCATAACCTCCGTTGTTATTAAAACGATATCCAACCTCGCCATTTTTTCCGTCCGAGCTACTGTCGAAGTAGCGCAGATCGGTCTTGAATGACTGTTCATTGCCTAACGGAAGTACGTGGACCAGACCAAGGAAGTCCTGCTTGTAATAGTTCTCAAGTCTGGCGAAGTAGTACTGAAGCATCAGATCCTTGGTTACTTTCCAGTCACCGCCTGCGAAGCGAAAGTCGTTTGAATCCTTCGTGCCGCCTGCAACTGCCAGCCCGGTAGAGTTGCTTGTAGCTCTACCGGAGGACTGATCAATTTTACCCGCGGTGAGCGTAAGGTCGTCGATTTCCTTGGACGTGATGATGCCGCCGCCGAAGTTTTGAATAACCAATCGCGAATCCGTGGCAACGAGTATCGGCAGGCTGGGCGTTAATACATTACCGACGGCAACCTCGGTTTTTGATAAGCGTGCTTTAACATTGGCACCCGCTCTGCTCCAGGAATGGGAGGCGGAGCCGTCTGTATCGCTGGGGAAGAATGTGTTGGCGTCAGGATGATGGCCTTTACCACCATCCAAATGAATGGCGACCAGCGATGACACGTCGAGGCCAAAGCCGACTGTGCCTTCAGTAAAACCCGAGACAAACCCGAACTTGAGCGCAGTTGCCGCTTCGCGCTGGTCGGCTCCGCCTTCGTGGTTGTCATTGGCGTAGTACATGGAGCGTGAACTGATGGTTGCCTGACTGTCCTCGAAGAACCCATGCGCTTTGGTGTCTGCGGCATTGGCCCCGAACGGCACGCTCGCGAGCATGATCGCGGCGGGCAAAGTTTTTCTGTTCATCAAAGCACCTGAGTCGTCGGCGCTGATTGAAAACTTATCCGCTCTGCCGTAGTGAACATGACACGGGACGGATGGCCGTTTTTTTGGCAAGTCTGAAAAGCGTAGCAGTTCAAATGACAGGGCAGTGCCGAGCCTGCTCACATGCAGACGAATCACGTCAAAAAGTCTAAATTTCGCGACGCAGCTTCCCCGGCGCCTCCCCGTAAAACTCCTTGAATTTTTTGCTGAAGGCCGATTGCGACTGGTACCCAACCTGCACGGCAATATCGCTCAACCCTAGATGGGAGCGGCTCAGCAGGTTGAACGCCAATTCCATGCGGATCTGAGTCAGCAGCACCCAGGGCGATGCGCCAGCCACACGTGCAAAGGCACGCAGAAAAGTTGCGCGAGACATGCTCGCCATTTCTGCCAGACCTTCAACGGTCCACTCGAATGCAGGGTCGGCCAGCATGGCTTGCCAGGCGCGTCCGAGGCGTTTATCGCTGAGCAGGGCCAAGGAGCCGGTGGTCTGGCCATCGCTTGCCAGGTGTGCTCGCAGGATCAAGGTGAACAACGCCTGAGATAGTGCGTCGAGCATGAATCTGGAGCAGACCTGGTCGCCGTCCGCTTCACCGCGCAGCATGTCCACCAGCGCAGGCAATTGCCCGTTGGCGGTGGGCGGGATGACCACAAACTCAGGCAGCGCTGAAAACAGTAGTGAAGTGCGATTGAAGTGAAACCCGCCACAAAGCATATCGAAATCGCGACTTGCCCCGCCGATACGATGCATCGGCACAACACCACCTCCGGTGACTGTCGGCACGGTCGGCGCTACCGTTTTACCGGGACTGTGCATCACATGCGGCGCGCCTCGTGGCAGCAGCAAAATGTCCCCGGCCTTCATGGGAACGCGCTGGCCATCAGGAAAATCTACCCGGCACTCTCCCGCCAGCACGATGTGATAGGGCGCCTTGCCCAGGGCCTCTTGCTCATGCTCGCGCGCCCATTCCCCCTCGAATTGGCAGCGCAAATCCAGGCTACCGCGAACATTGGCCAAGCTGATGAGTTTATCGATTGAGTTCATTTTGAGTTTTTCGCAATAAAAGCTGAGCCGATTGAACAAACCTGAATCGCGTCACTGGAGAAAACTGAGTGGGTCGAAACAGTACCCTCAACCTGTACAGGAATTAACGCTATGTTCAATAACTGGTCCGAATTATTGCCCACCATCCAGAAAGCCTTCGGCGCATTGGGCAAGAGCAACCCTAAGATGGTCAAAGCCTACATGGCTCTCGGTGAAGCCGCTGCCGAAAACGATGTCCTGGACGTCAAGACACGGGAATTGATCTCGATCGCCGTCGCCGTCACGACGCGTTGCGACGGTTGTATCGCGGCCCACACGAACGCAGCGATCAAGGCTGGCGCAAGCCGGGAAGAAGTGGCAGCAACCCTGGCCACGGCTATCTCGATGAACGCGGGTGCTGCGTATATCTATTCGCTGCGCACGCTTGAAGCATTCGATACGTTGAAAAACTAGTCCGACCTAACGTTTAACCGCAGCCCCGGCACTGCAAAGTGCCGGGGCTTTTTTACGTCATTGAAACGTGGAGGTCACGTTGAGACGATCAAGCATCAACTTGAGCATGATGAACAAAAGCACCGTTCGCTGAACCCGCAGACTAGCTCCACATTCAATGTTCTGGAGAAGTCTCATGCTCACCTCATTTACAACTTGGCTGCGGTTCCTCAGCAAAGTGGATACCTTTGGCGCTTCGCTCATGCGACTGGCAATTGGCATCGTTTTCCTGTGGATCGGCGCACTTAAATTCGTCCCTTACGAGGCCGATAGCATCACACCGTTTGTCGCCAACAGCCCCGTCATGTCGTTCTTCTACGAACACCCGCAAGAGTACAAGGCTCACCTGACACATGAAGGCGAACTGAACGCGGACAAGCGCGCCTGGCAGACAGCCAACAACACCTACGGGTTCTCGACCGGCCTGGGCATTGTCGAACTCCTGATTGGCTTATTGGTGCTGTCCAACCCCATCTCACGACGCACCGGCTTACTCGGTGGTGCATTGGCCTTCGGCACGCCACTGGTAACGTTGAGCTTTCTGATCACCACACCAGAAGCGTGGGTGGGAGCTTTGGGCGACGCTCAACACGGGTTTCCTTACCTGTCCGGTGGCGGTCGTCTGGTGCTCAAAGACGTATTGATGCTTGCCGGCTCACTTACCGTAATGGCGGACTCCGCTCGGCAAATACTTCGCGAACGTCGCGTTTAATCGGCACTTGGCTTTGGAATTCGAGGCTGTCAATGACCGCGGCCAATGACGCTGATGCGCGCCTGATCAGCAAGGGCAGCGCAACACCCCGCTGGATTATTTCACGCAGCACAATTAAGTCATGACATACCTGCTGGTTCTCTTATTACCCATAGATGGTGAGACAGACCCCAGAAGCAATTTACCCATTTCGGGTTGATGCAGTGTCCATCCAAGGAGTTCTCACATGATTGATGTCACTCATTCCTGCGACGGTAATCCTTGGTTGGATACTCCAGCCATGACCCAAACCGAATACGAAGGCGGTTTTTTGCTGCCCCAATTGATGGGCGCGCTGGCCAGTGAATCCAGAGCGGCTCCTGTCATGCACAGATCAAGCACGCATGAGAAAAAGGCTTCGGTTCTGAAATTGTGCGCGCCGATCCTGCGTGCATTGAAACTTCGTTTTTCTCCCCTTTAACGACATTCGACAGCACATGTGTTGTGCGATCTTGCAGAGAATTGAGATGACCTACGACTTTGATTTATTTGTGATTGGTGCAGGTTCCGGCGGTGTGAGGGCAGCGCGTTTTGCCGCAGGCTTCGGCGCGAAAGTGGCGGTTGCCGAGAGTCGCTACCTCGGTGGCACCTGCGTCAACGTTGGCTGTGTGCCGAAGAAACTGCTGGTCTACGGCTCCCATTTTGCCGACGACTTCGAACAGGCCGAAGGCTTTGGCTGGACTGCCGGCAAGGCCCAATTCGACTGGGAAAAATTGATCTCCAATAAAAACCGTGAGATCGAACGACTCAACGGCATTTACCGCAAATTGCTGATCAATAGCGGCGTGACCTTGCTCGAAGGTCATGCACGGCTGAGCGATGCCCATCATGTCGAAATCAACGGCCAGCGCTACAGCGCTGAACGCATCCTGATTGCCACCGGCGGCTGGCCACAGATTCCGGATATCCCGGGTCGGGAGCACGCCATCACATCCAACGAAGCTTTCTTTCTCAAGCAGTTACCCAAGCGTGTACTGGTGGTGGGCGGTGGCTACATCGCCGTGGAATTCGCCGGGATTTTCAATGGACTCGGCGCCGACACCAGCCTTCTGTATCGCGGTGACCTGTTCTTGCGCGGGTTCGATAAATCGGTACGCACGCACTTGGTGCAAGAGCTGACGAAACGCGGTCTGCAATTGCAGTTCAACACCGATATTGTGCAAATCGACAAACAGGCGGACGGCAGTCTGCTGGCGACGCTCAACGACGGTCGTCAGTTGGAGACCGACAGCATTTTCTACGCCACGGGCCGTCGGCCAATGCTCGACAATCTGGGCCTGGAGAACACCCGTGTCGCACTCAATGACAAGGGTTACATCGACGTCAACGACAACTTCGAAACCCGGGAGCCATCGATCCTGGCGTTGGGTGATGTGATCGGCCGAGTACAGTTGACCCCGGTCGCCACGGCAGAAGGCATGGCGGTCGCGCGTCGCCTGTTCAAACCAGAGCAATATCGCCCAGTGGACTACCGTCATATCCCCACCGCGGTGTTCAGCCAGCCGAGCATCGGCACCGTCGGACTGACGGAGGAGCAAGCGCTGGAACATGGCCACAAAGTGGTGGTTTTCGAGAGCCGATTCAAACCGATGAAGTTGACGCTGACCGAGTCATCCGAGCAGACGCTGATGAAGCTGGTGGTGGATGCGGTGACTGATCGGGTCTTAGGTGCGCACATGGTGGGCCCCGACGCTGGAGACATCATTCAAGGGCTGGCAATCGCTCTGAAAGCGGGCGCCACCAAGCGCTTGTTCGATGAAACCATCGGCGTGCATCCGACGTCGGCAGAAGAATTTGTGACCCTGCGTACACCGGTCTCTGGCAGATAACGGCAGACGGCACTCCAGTACGTTTTTCAAGGCCGTCAACCTGCACATCTCTGTTGGAGAGGCGAAAGGACATAATCGATGGACAGGCTCACCTTCAGCTCGCAACGGCTAGCGGCTGGTAACCAGAATGTGCAACTGCTCAGTTTCAGCAGACAGCTTTTCTGCGAGGTAATCCGCGTTGGGCATACGAAGTGCTCGTCCGGGGTATGACGTTCACGGGTAAACATCAATTCAGATCAGACTGCAGGCGGCCGCATTTTGATTGCTCAACCAGTGCTGCAACCACCACCCTCTACCAGGTACGTTGCGATATGTCGCACTCCTTTGGAGTCTTCATAGACCATTTCGGCTTGCACAACCCCGCAGGCGTGGCTGGTGTCAGAAATGCTAATGGTTTATGCCACGCTGGTGTCGTTGTAAGCGTGGGACTGTTGCATGGTCAATCTCCTGTCGGGTTTGCTTGGTTGGTATTGCGTTGGTGTGAAGCAATCCTCTGCCGATTGACTGATAGCGACCAAGACCGATATACAATTCAACGCATAAGCAGGGCCTATAGAGGTGAGTTCTCATGCTGTTACGACACTTGCGATATTTGTTGGCTGTCGCGGATAACGGCGGGTTTACCCGGGCCGCCGAGGCTTTGCATGTTTCCCAGCCGACGTTGTCTCAACAGATCCGGCAGCTAGAAGAAACACTCGGCGTTGTACTGTTTGACCGAACCTCGCGGACGGTGAAACCAACCGATGCGGGAGAGGCTTACATTGAGTGTGCCCGTCGCGTGCTAGTGGAGTTGGCGGCTGGGAAGAGGGCGCTTCACGATGTGAAGGATTTGTCTCGCGGCACCCTGCGCTTGGCGATGACTCCGACCTTTATGGCGTATCTCGTGGGGCCGCTGGTTCGGGACTACACGGCTCTCTATCCCAACATTCATCTAGAGATTTTTGAGTTGTCGATGGGGGATATCGAAACCGGCCTGGCCGACGATTCGCTGGATATTGCAATTGCGTTTGATCAGGTGAGAAACCCGGACATCGAATCGATACCGGCTTTTATCGAAACGCTTGGACTGGTGGTGGGTCGCGATCACCCCTTATACAACTGCAAAACGCCACTCACTGCGGAGCAGGTTGCTCTACTGGAGTTTGCGCTGCTGACGCCGGATTTCGTAACCCGCCTCTGTATTGATGAGTACTTCGCTAAAGTGCGGATCACGCCCAAGGTGGTGATTGAGGTCAACTCGGTCAATACATTGCTGGAAGTGATTCGCCACACGGCGGTCGCTACCGTACTTCCAGAACCTATTGCCACCCAAGACCGTGCATTGCGCAAGATCCCGTTGGTGGATAAAGGGCCTCACCGAGGCGCCGCGCTACTGCGGCGCAAAAACAACTACCACAGCTCGGCATCCGTTGCGTTCATGGACTTAATGTTGGGAATGTCGCCGCTAGAGTGGAAGAAATAGTTCAGTCGCCACGTACTGATCATTCCGCTTGGTGAAATGCTGGATTGTAATCGGTGGTTATTCCGCTGTTTATCAGAGAAGGGGAAGATAGCCCCATCGACGCGATCACCGGGTCGAACTCGAACAACAATCGGAGTACGCCATGTCCCAGCAAGCGATCAAACTTTACCGTCACCCATTGTCCGGCCACGCGCATCGCGTCGAACTGATGCTTTCCCTGCTGGGGCTGCCAACGGAGCTGGTATTTGTGGATCTGATGAAAGGCGCGCACAAAACGCCAGAATTCCTCGCTCGCAACCGTTTTGGGCAGGTGCCGGTGATCGATGACAATGGCACCGTCCTGGCTGACTCCAATGCAATTCTGGTTTATCTCGCTGCCAAATATGGCAAAGGCCAGTGGCTGCCGACCGACCCGATCGAGCAAGCTGAGGTCCAACGCTGGCTGTCAGTGGCCGCCGGCCAGATCAATTCGGGCCCTGCCACCGCGCGGTTGATTACTGTGTTTGGTGCTGGCTACGACGCCGAAGATGCCATCAAACGTTCCCATGCCCTGCTCAAGGTCATGGAAGAGGAGTTGGGTCAAAGTAAATTTCTGGTGGGCGACAAGCCGACCATCGCCGACGTCGCCGCATACACCTACGTGTCCCACGCGCCTGAAGGTAATGTGGCGCTTACTGACTATCCGAATGTCCGTGCCTGGTTGAGCAGCGTCGAAGCGTTGCCGAACTTCGTTGGCATGCAACGTACTGCTAAAGGTTTACAGCAGGCTTGACTCAATCCTGATGGAACTTGCCGGGAGATCATTTCGGGCAAGTTCCTTTTCATTTGCTGTGCAGTTTTTCCCCTGACTCGTTTCCCGAGCATGTAGTCAGCCCGACGGCACGTGCGAAAGTCACCGTAGCCAGTAATACTGGCAAATAGGTCTGCATGCACAAGCGTGCCGACACTTCGCTGTCCTCTCATCTCGACAGGGTCGCCTATGGATCGCTTTCAAGAAATGCATATTTTTATGGCGGTTGCCGAAGAGGAAGGATTTGCCGCCGCAGCTCGCCGCCTGAATATCTCTCCTCCAAGCGTGACTCGTGCCATCGCCGCGATGGAAGAGCGCATAGGTACACAACTTCTCTCTCGAACGACCCGCAGTCTTCATCTCACCGAAGCGGGGCAGCGTTATTTGGAGGACTGTCGGCGGATATTGAGTGATATTGATGAAGCGGAGGAGGCTGCTGCCGGTAGTTATTCAATACCCTGCGGGCACTTGACGGTGACAGCGTCTGTTTTGTTTGGTGAGTTGTACATCGCGCCGCTTCTGGCCGACTACGTAGACCAGTTTCCCTCAGTACATCTGAATGCCTTGCTGGTTGATCGAGTGGTAAACATGGCTGATGAAGGTATTGATGTAGCGATACGCATAGGCCATTTACAGGAGAGCAATCAGCAAGCCATCAAAGTCGGTGAAGTACGGCAGGTGATTTGTGGAACACCCGACTATTTTGAACGCTACGGCAGACCACTACATCCCGGTGAGCTAAGCACCGCCAACATTGTCATGTCATCGGCTAGTCATCTGTTGAGCGATTGGCAATTCGTCAATGACGGCAACGCACTGAGTTTTCGATTTGATCCACGTCTCGTCGTAACCGCGAATCAAGCGGCAATCAACATAGCGAGCCTGGGATGGGGAATCACTCGGGTGTTGTCCTATCAAGTCGCCGGCCAGGTCGCCACTGGCGAACTGGAATTGGTACTCGAAGATTTTGAGCCGCCTGCATTGCCCATTCAGGTGGTGTATCTGAAGAGTACCCGAGTGCCGGCAAAGGTTCGTACTTTCGTAGATTTCCTCGCGGATCGACTGGGGCGGGATACGGCACTCGGCGCTGTGGTGAAGGGTTCGAACTGATGGATCGATACCATGAAATGCTGTTGTTCGAAGCTTTATCAGAACGCCCCAGTCTGGCTGCTGCGGCGCGTCGTCTTGGTGTGTCCGGTCCTACAGTTGTTCGTGCAGTTGCACGCCTGGAGGCGCGTCTCGGCGTTCCGCTATTAGTGCGAAGCACTCGAGGGGTGTCGTTGACCGAGGCCGGTGCAGGGTTCATGGGGGATTGCTCGCGCATCCTGAAGGCTATCGATGATGCCGAGGCATCAGCCAGGGGCTTGCACATCCAGGCACAAGGCAATCTCACGGTTTTATTGCCATTGCTGTTCAGCCGGTATGTCATGACTTCGATGCTGTCGGGTTACACGAATCTTTATCCCGAAGTAAAAGTCTTCGCTCAATACCACGATCGTTTCCCGAACATGAACGAGGAAGGCATTGATGTGGCAGTGCTCGTCGGTAACCTGCCAAGCTCCTCATTGATTGCGCGACAAGTCGGTCATGTACGCTCGATGGTCTGCAGCAGTCCTGCCTATCTTGCTATTCACGGCGAGCCAACCGTGCCGCAAGACTTGAAAAACCATCGATTGGTGGCCACGCATGTGTATCGAGAGAAGGTCCAATGGGACTTTCATCATAATGGTGAATTGGACCAGGTAAAGGCTCGGTCACAGATATGTTGTGCCACGGTCCAGGCAGCCATTGATGCTACCGCTCATGGCGCAGGTATTACCCGGTGTCTGAGCTATCCGTTGTACGACTATCTGAAGAGCGGGCGATTGCGTCGTGTTTTGCAGCCCTATGAATTACCCGCGCTGCCGGTGCATGTGGTGTATCGCGAAGGGCGTAAGGCCTCAATGCGAGTTCGTAGTTTCGTCGACTACATTGTCGACAGCATGCGCGAACATCCGGCCATGCAGCCGGATGCTCTTTGAGCGATTTCAGCAACCGCGACTTAGGCAGTCACTTCCAGTCGTCATTTAGCAGTAGCGGCTGTTTCTATCAGGCTTGCTACGACTTTTGGGTTAGAAACCATCACGACATGCGAGGCGCCTTTGACCACAATGGTCTTTTTGGCATGTGCTCGTTCAGCCATGAACACCTGAGCCTGCGCAGGGATATTCTTGTCCTTGTCGCCATAGACAAAATACGACGGAAGGGTTTTCCAGGCAGGTTCGCTCGATGCTTCATTGAGCGCTGCTGCTGTGACGGGACGTTGGGTCGCGGCCATTAATTTGGCGTCTGTATTCGACACATCCGCGGCAAACTGATCGTGAAATTTGTCCTGCTGGATGTACAAATCCTTACCACCATCGGCTAGTTCAACAGGTGGAGCCAGGGTTGGCCCCAGGGTGTTACCTGGGAAGCGGCCGGCCAAGTCTGCGGTGGATTCACCTGCATCAGGTGCAATAGCTGCAACATAAACCAGCGCCTTGACGTTGGCATTGCCGTAAGCGGCTTCGCTGATCACCGGGCCACCATAAGAGTGCCCGACCAGCACTACGGGTGTTTTGATGCTTTTCAATACGTCAGCTACTGATTGTGCGTCGCCTTTGAGGGTGCGAAGCGGATTGGAGGCAGCGATGACGGGATAGCCATCACTTTCCAATATCTTGACCACACCGTTCCAGCTGCTGGAGTCGGCGAAAGCGCCGTGCACCAACACGACGGTAGGTTTAACTGGCGCCGCAAGCGCAGCAGTGGCGCTGACCATAGCTGCGGCAAGGGCCAGACCTGCGAATAACTTGTTCATCGGGTGTTCCTGTGCTCGGGAGGAAGAGTGAAACGACAGGACAATTTGAGCCTGATGGTGTGTCTCGTATGTGTCCGGCGTAACCGCACTACGCATGGAAATGTGTCTGGAATTGCCTGAGCTACAAACTGATACAAACCCTATTCAGGCGTTTCAGTGAGCGCAATAGTGGATTGCATTTCGTGGCCGTTCTCTCCAACGCGGTTAAAGCGGAGCATGGGCACACACACTCTTCCATCTCCAATAGCGGAGGCTCATACCTGATGAAACGCGTGCTTATGTTACTGGCCAACGGCGTAGAGCCAATGGAAATGGCCGCTTTTACTGATGTGCTTGGCTGGGCCAACCTGCTGGGTGATCACCCTGTGGAACTGGTCAATGCCGGCCTTCGCAGAAAGATCGTGACCACCTTCGGTCTGACGCTCAATCCGAGTTTTTTATTGAGCGATCTGGACCTGAGCAGCTTCGATGCCCTGGCACTGCCTGGTGGTTTTGAACCGTCGGGTTTTTACGAGGAGGCCCTGAGCGAACCCTTCCTGACGACCATCCGGCACTTCGTCGAAGTCGGTAAACCCGTTGCCAGCGTGTGCGTGTCTTCCGTGTGTCTGGGGGTGGCCGGCGTGTTGCGTGACAGAAACGCCACGACCTACCACCAGGAGGGCGGCAAGCGAAAAAATCAATTATTGGAAACCGGTGCGCGCTTCGTCGATCGCCCCGTGGTTGTCGATGACCAAATCATCACTTCAAGCGGGCCGGGCACTGCCACCGAAGTTGCATTCGTACTGCTCGAAAAATTAACCAGCGTCGAAAATGCTGCCTTTATCCGCAAGAAGATGCGCTTCGCCACCCCCGACCGTGATTGGTACGAAACACCGCAAGTGCCTTGAAAATGATCCACCACTCCGAATCGTCTCTTTACCAAGGTAACCGTATGACTAACACAGCACTCATCGTCGTTGACATCCAGAACGACTATTTTTCCGGTGGAAAATGGGAACTCAACGCTACTGACGCGGCCGCTGACAATGCTGCTCGTGTGATTGGAGCGGCACGTGAACGTGGTGACTTGGTCATCCACATCCGCCATGAAACTTTAGCTCCAGATGCACCGTTTTTTGTCCCTGGCTCTGACGGCGCGCAACTGCACGAGAAGGTGCGCAACCTTCCGGACGAATTGGTCATCGTCAAACACTTCATGAACCCATACCGCGAAACTGAACTGCTTGAGGTGCTTGAACACAACGAGATTGAACGGGTCACGGTGGTCGGCAACATGAGCCACATGTGCATCGATGCTGTCACCCGAGCGTCTGACGACTTCGGGTTTGAGACGACCGTTATTCACGATGCGTGTACGACCCACGACCTGGAATTCAACGACATCAAGGTTCCCGCGCCTTTGGTGCATGCGGCGTTCATGGCCGCCTTGAAGTTCGGTTACGCCCAAGTGTTGAGCACTGAAGAGTATGTGGCCTAGATTTCATTCTTCTGCCGAAAAGGTAAGCCGATGTTCAATCTTTCCAATGCTGTCGATTACTACTACTGGCCAACCCCCAATGGGCAGAAGGTCGCCATTTTTCTTGAGGAGTCGGAACGGCCATACGTCGCGCATCCGGTCAACATCAGCAATGGTGAGCAGTTTTCGACTGAGTTCACCCGGATTTCGCCTAATCAGCGCATTCCAGCGATCTTAGATAAGGAGACTGGTGTATCGGTCTTTGAGTCAGGGGCTATTTTGTTGTACCTGGCTCAGCGTCGCGGAGAATTTTTACCAGTAGATCCCAAAGGGGCAGCAGAAGTCATGCAATGGCTGTTCTGGCAGGCAGCGAACTTAGGACCGATATTGGGGCAGGCGGTGTTCTTCCTCAATTATGCCTCTGAACATGTGCCGCTTGCCGTTGCGAGGTTCAGTAAAGAAACCGAGCGTTTGTACAACGTCCTGGAGCAACAATTAAGGGAACGCCCGTACGTCGCAGGTGAGTACTCAATTGCCGATATGGCGATCTATCCTTGGGTGCTTCAGCACGACAAGCAGGGAATGACGCTTGATGCTTATCCTAACGTTGCCGCCTGGCTGGAAAAAATCAGCATGCGCCCAGCAGTGGTTCGAGCCTACGCCAAAGGGGAACAAATTCGTCCATCGGGTCAAACCGATCAGGACAGAAAAAAGCTTTATGACCTTCCCTAGGTCAGCCGTTATCCAAGAACGGAGATGACGCTCATTGAAGGCTCACCAGGCTTTGCCCATTCTCCCGATCCGCGTGTGCTTCAAATCGACTGCCTACCCGCGGACGGTGACCCTGTTAAGTTTGGATTGAAAATGGCGATGCTCTCGGGTTGTCGGGAATCGACCTGAAGACTCGAAGGCGAAATCGTTTGAATGGCAACATCAGTACCGCCTCTCCTGGCGGTTTTGCCATTTCCCGCATCAGCGTCAAGCGTGACGGGATGGTCGCAGCGCATTTTCATGATCGCATTCAGGTTGGCGATCTGATTGAAGCGCGTGCTCCTCAGGGTCGCTTCACCGTTCAGGCAGATGAGTATCGACGGTTGGTTCTATTGGCAGCAGGGGTCGGAATAACACCTATGCTCTCGATGCTCCGTGAGGTGATCTATCACGGGGAGCGTCTGCGCCGAACACCCCCCACCTGGTTTATCCAAAGCACGCGCACGTTGTCTGAACTTGGGTTCCGCGACGAGTTGTACGAATTGGCAGTCCGCGCCAAAGACAAGATCCGTGCGTTACGAGTGCTCAGTCAACCAGAGCCTCATGCGCGTGTAGGTGAGCACTATGAAATGGCTGGACGCATCGACGTCGAGTTACTCAGGCGTTGTTGCCCTTGGACAATTATGATTTTTATCTGTGTGGACCGGGTCCGATTACCCAAGCGCTTTACGACGGCCTACGCGAGTTACGTATTGGCGATGACCGTATTCACGCGGAGACTTTCGGTGCTTCGACGCTGGTTCTTCAACGGGATCAGTTGACGCCGGCAGTCGAGTAGGTGCCAGCAGCGAGTGAACCGGTCAAAGTGTTGTTTGCAGGATCGTCCAAAGAAAGTCAATGGGAGCCAGGTGGTGGAGCTTATTGGAGCTGGCTGAAAGCCAAGGTCTGAATCCCGACGTTAGCTGTCGGGGTGGATCGTGCGGGACGTGCCGAACCAAACTGATCAGTGGGCAGGTGCACTATCTTAATCTGACAGCTGAAATGCCTGCCGAGGGGGAGGTGCTGATTTGCTGCGCCGTGCCGGCGCAAGCCAAGGAGGGCGACGCCCCCCTGGTGCTGGATTTATACGTTGGCGTCATCGGCGCTTATCCCGCCATCCGCGGGTTTAGTACCTCGTCGATGCCGCCTTCGCTTTCAAGTTGAGCCAGGTCGTCGAAGCCGCCAACGTGCCAGTTGCCGAAGAAGATCTGCGGGACGGTACGGCGACCGCTTCGGCTGACCATTTCATTCTTCACGTCGACTGAGCGCACATCGATTTCCTTGTACGAAATCCCTTTGGCGTCGAGCAAACGCTTGGCGTTGCGGCAGTAAGGGCAGGTCGTGGTGGTATACAGCGTGACTTCAAGCATGTTGAGTTCTCCTGAAATTAGCGGCTGATTTAGGCAACGGCTTTTGCGGGACGGGCATGAACGGCAACGGTGTTCGGATGCTTGACCAAAGACTTGAACGACTTGTTGTCTGAGTCCAGGGCGTCGATCGAACCAGTCCCGATGTCATAGACCCAACCATGCAGATTTACCAAACCTTTTTCCTGAGCCAGGCGCACGCTCGGATGGGTCTGAATGTTGGCCAGTTGAGCGATGACATTTTCACGCACCATTGAACTGACCTTGGCGGCTTCATTGGCGTGAGAGCGTGATTCGTTGATGACTTTCGCCGATTCGGCATGTTGCAACCAGCCAGCGACTGCGGGCAGGTGATCCATGCATGTGCACTTGGCGACAGCGGTCATGGCACCGCAATCGGAATGGCCACAAATCACGATGTCGGTCACGCCCAGTACCGCGACGGCGTATTCGACGGTAGCCGATACACCACCCGAATGCGGGCTATAGGACGGCACGATATTGCCGGCGTTACGGATCACGAACAGTTCGCCAGGCTCTTGCTGGGTTAGCAGTTCCGGCACGACGCGGCTGTCGGAACAAGTGATGAACAACGTGCCTGGGTGTTGCGTGGTGGCCAGGTGTTGGAACAAGTCAGTGCGTTGTGGAAATGCTTCTTTCTGGAACTTCAGGAAACCTTCGATGAGCGCTTTCATGGTGTGTGCCTTTTATGAATTGAGTGTGGGTGAAGATCAGTTGGTGCAGCCGCTGCCGATTACGCTGTATTCCAGAACGTGGGTTTCGTCGTGGGAATCGCGGTAGGTCATTTGCACGGGCGTCGGGCCGCAGACATCGGCCGTCGGCGTGATGTGGATGACTTTGGCGATATCCAGATGCATGCCGTAGGCATACGGAATGGCCTCTGGCGCGACCACGGTTTGCTGTGCATAGGCCGACAGCGAAGCCGTCAAGGACAGGGCCAGAAACAGGATTTTTTTCATGGGGCATCCTCCATTCAAATAGGTGATTAATCGAAAGGGTTAAGAAATTTTTTGAAGCAGGCCCGCAAGGCTGCGGGCCGATTTACAGGTGCGGTTGCATCCTTAGAAAGGACGCAGTGGCAGGAACTTGCCGTCGAGGGTGATCACTGCGCGGTGGCCGCCTTCCGGGTCTTCGACTTTCTTCATGTCGAGCTTGAAGTTGATCGCGCTGATGATGCCGTCGCCGAACTGCTCGTGAACCAAGGCTTTCAACGTGGTGCCGTAGATCTGGATCATTTCGTAGAAGCGGTAGATGGTTGGATCGGTCGGGACACCATTGAGGCTGCCGCGCAGCGGGATTATTTGCAGGCGGGCGACGGAATCGGCGTCCAGCTCCAGTTTTTCACCGATCACTTTGGCAGCGGCTTCAGGCAGCGGGTGCTGGCCGAGCAGGGCGGCAGTGACGTAAGCCAAGCCCAGGCCGGTACCTTCAGTCACTTGTTCGAAGGACAGGTTTTTGCGCGCCTTGGCATCAAGGATTTTCGCGGTCAGCTCGAGGCTGGTGTCGTTGTAAGCGTGGGACTGTTGCATGGTGTTTCTCCTATCGGGTTTGCTTGTTGGCTAGTGCCAGGTTGGTATTGCTTGGGTGTGAAGCAATCTTCTGCCGTTTGCTCGATAGCGTCCAAGACCGATATGCAATCCTCTGCATTGGTCCTACCTATAGATGAATGCTGGAGTGTTCATGAACGTTGAAAACTCGAAAGCGCTATTACTGGTTCCCAACGGCTATCCGGTCTGGATTGATGTGGCGCAGGCAGATATCGCTGGGGCGGGCACGGCGATGCGTTTTGTGTTGCCCCTGCATGCTCACAACCTGCCGTTGATGCATCGTCAGGAAAGCAAACTGATTGTGGCGCTCGAGGGCGAACTGGAGATTCGTGCGGGTCGGCAGCGGATGGCGTTACTTCAGGAAGGCGAAGCTATAACACTCGCCCCGGGAATCGCTCATCGCATCCATCAGCACGGAACGGGACCGAGCACTGTAGGTGCGGTGTTATGGCCTGGCGGGGTCGAACAAGCCTTTCGTGAACTTGCGGTAGCGGCCCTTCACAAGGCTTATCAGCGCAACGACATGATTGAAATCCTTGCTCGTTACGATGTGGTCTGGGCTACGCAATCTGATGAGCATGATTGTGAATCGATAAAAGTCCGGCCTTTCCGGGATTGCCTGGAGGATCTGCCAGAAACATTGGCGAGGCTATTGGCGCTGCGGTGGGGATAGTGAAGCTTTCGCCTCGATCTGGCTGACGAGGCGAAGCGGTACCCATCCTCTTGAACCCGTGATTTCACCACTTTCTCTGCCGCGGCATTGAATGCCATACACCACTATTTACAGGCCTAAATCAGAGAGCCCTGGATGATCGTCAGGCCGACGACCTAGCGGCCAGCGAAATTTTCGCTCCGACTCTTTGATTGGCATGTCGTTGACGCAAGCGAAGCGATGGGCCATCAGGCCATTTTCTGCGAACTCCCAATTCTCGTTTCCGTAAGAGCGAAACCAGTTACCTGAGTCATCGTGCCATTCGTAGGCGTAACGCACGGCGATGCGGTTATCGGTAAAGGCCCACAGCTCTTTGATCAGTCGATAGTCCAGTTCCTTGTTCCATTTACGTGTTAAGAATGCCGCTGCCTCGGCCCGGTTTACCGCGAAGTCGACGCGATTGCGCCATCGGGTATCGGGTGTGTAGGCGAGTGAGACTTTTTCTGCATCGCGGCTGTTCCAGCCGTCCTCGGCAAGCCGGACTTTGAGAATTGCCGATTCGCGATCGAAAGGGGGTAGTGGGGGACGGGTTTCAGATTCAGCCATGACTTTCACTCCGAACGTGTGGGGACATCGTGGTCGAGCAGGACATGTTATTAGGGAGCAGGTGAGCGCTATGCCTTTGTTTCCGGAAACTCCGCCAATGAAACGAATGTGTTGGTTTTGCCATCGAGCGCGATGATCGATCCCGTTTCGATGTCATAGACCCAACCATGTAGATTCAGCTTTTTCTGTTCAAGGGCCAATCTGACGCTAGGGTGAAATAACGTTTCAGGATTTTGGGTAGTGGCGAGATATTTGAAGAGGTCCGAACGCTGCGGGAAAACTTCTTTTTGGAACTTGATGAAACCTTCGATGAGTGCTTTCATTTGCCAGTTCCGGCGCTAAGTCTCTGGTTGAAATTGCGAGGGTCGATGGTAGAGATCTTGTTAAATATCGTCCAAGAATAAGTGGGAGCAATGATTTATTGGTTATATAGGATAAATCTAATGTTGCTGGGCTTTCATGCTATCTATGTATGAGCAACAGGGGCGTAGAGATCTCGCTCATCAATTACTGTAATAGTAAGGCGCGATTAACCTGAATTATTGACGAAATTTTTAAGCTGCTTCTCTCTTTGCACTTATTTCGAGCAATGTTGCACTTTTTTCGCATAGGTAATGACTGAAGCGAGAACGAAGCCAGCGTTCGCCTGGATCGTTGTCCAGCGTGGAGCTCCATGACATCGATAGATCAAGGGCCGGTAGAGTCATTGGAACGGGGTCCGCACGTAAACCGCCTTGCCGCGTCATGGCTTTGGCGACGTAATCGGGTACGACGGCCAGCATCTGCGTGTCCTCAAGCAGTGTTTTAAGAGCGCTGTATTGCGGAACAGCCAAGACGATCTGACGTTGCCGCCCCAGAGATCCCAGCGCTCGGTCAATGTAATCGGACGTTTCACCGTTGACCGAAACGGAGACGTGTGGGCGCTTACAGTACTCGTTGAGGTCCAGAGGATCCGCCATGGTGTTGGCGCTTAAAACAGTGGGGCGGATGCTGCGCAGGAATTTTCGTTTAGCATTGGCGGGGAGTTCGCGGCAGTGGCAGACGCCCAATGACACCTCGCCTGTCGTCAGCTGATTGGCCAGCAATGAATGGTCAGTACGACGCACGACAAAACTGACTTGAGGTGCTTCCATACGCAGTTGGCGCAGCAGGCCAGGAAGCAACGAATATTCAACATCATCCGAAAGGCCAATTCTGAATACGTTGGTACTGGTCAGGGGATCAAATTCATTCATATTGCTCAACGCAGCCGCCATGGTGTCCAGGGCAGGCGTCAAGGCGAGTTGTATTTCAAGCGCTCTGCTCGTTGGCTCCATGGTTCTACCCATGCGAATGAACAGCGGGTCATCGAAAAACTGACGGAGGCGATTCAGGCACGCACTGATGGCCGATTGGCAGAGAAACAATTTCTCACCTGCACGGGTAAGATTTCGTTCGTGCATCAGCGTTTCGAAAACGACCAAAAGACTGAAGTCGATTTTGCGAAGATCGTTTCTGTTCATCGTCATCACCAAAAGGGTTGCGGCCCGTCATTGTGCTTCAGTGCGCAATGAGTACTGTTTAAAAAACTCTTGCCCATTGCCTGTGAGCCTCTAAGCGGACGGGGATAATCAAATAAATAAAACAGCTTTGAAGGCTGGTATTTAATTGATGTGCCGCTTTCGTTGGCTTGCTTGTATAGTGAATTACAATGATTTAATTAGCACTTCTACGTAGGTTTCACTTATCTAAGGTATAAGTGGTAGAGGCTAATACTTGAGTATGGGGAAGGCTTAATCATGCGGGTTGGCGGAGGGCATCGGGGAAAGTCCTCACTGATTTTTTGTAGCTAAACAATGGGTTTGACAGAGCGCATCGCGATGCTCAGCTTACGATAATGCCTGTTTCTCTATTTCTCAGAATTTGCTCGATACAGTTAATCATCACTTGTCCATCAAATGGTTTGCTGAGAAAACAGATCGCTCCCGCGGATTTGGCACGTTTGCGAACCGATTCTTCCGGGTATGCGGTGATGAAAATAATGGGAATGTCGTGCCCTTGACTGAGGAGTTCAGTCTGCAGGTCGAGGCCGGTCATGCCCGGCATTTGAACGTCCGAGATCAGGCAGTCCGTGCCGTAGCTTTTGGCGCAGGCGAGAAAATCTTCTGCGCAGGAAAAAAGACTCGGTTCACAACCCATGGAGCGCACCAGGCTGCTGAGCGCGATGCGGCCGGATTCGTCATCGTCGACAATCGAGATCACAGGGACTTTATTCATTGTGCAGATCCTGGCGCGACATCAATGGATTCGAAACAGCTGAAAATCTATCGCGCCAATTCCACTCTATTTGCCAATAGCCTTAAAAGAAATAATACACACGTATGTGCTGGTCAGCGTTTTGGTCCGATTCCCAAGGTTTGTGCCATTCGAACCAGGTCTGCAAACGACTTTGCGTGCATTTTTTTCATCACATGCCCGCGATGGATTTTGACGGTGATTTCACTAAGATTCATTTCTCCCGCAATCTGTTTATTCATCAAACCCCTGGCTGCATGGGCCATGACCTCTCGCTCACGCGCCGTCAGCGAGTCGTAGAAGGCATGCATCTCGGTGTCTTGTTTGTCGATTTCCCTGCGTTTGGCATCCTTTTGGTGTGCAGAGGCGACGGCATCCAGCAAATCCTGATCGCGAAACGGTTTGACCAGAAAATCCACGGCCCCGGCTTTCATTGCCTTGACTGACATGGCGATGTCGCCATGGCCCGAGATGAAGATGATGGGCAATGGGATCTTCGACTCCATTAACTGATGCTGGAACTCCAGGCCACTGGCGCCTTGCAGCCGAACATCGAGGACCAGACAGCTGGGCGCATCGGGATCAGGTAGTTGCAGAAACTCTGTCGGCGAGGCAAAAGTCTGTACTTGGAGCCCCACCGAACGAAAGAGGCTACTGAGCGCTTCACGCATGGGGGCTTCGTCGTCTATCACAAATACGACAGGGCCCTTGTCCATGGCCGTCTTATCAATGGAAGAAGTATCTTCGCTCACGCAGGCTACTCATTGCCGGAGGGGAAGGACAAGTGGAATGCCGCGCCTTCACCTGCTTCACTTGTTGCCCAGATTCGGCCGCCATGGGCATCAATGATCGATCGACAAATGGATAACCCCATACCCATTCCGTCGGCCTTGGTGGTGTAGAAAGCGTTGAAGAGTTTCGGCAAGCATTGCGGCGAAATGCCGGGGCCGTTGTCTTTGACATCAATGCACAGTTCACCCGCATCAGAACGCCTAAGGCGCACATGGAGCGTGCGATGTTTGCTTTCGGTCTTGGACATTGCCTGCACACCATTCATGAGCAGATTGATGATGACCTGCTGGAGTTGGACGCGGTCACCCATAATCCGGGCTGCCTGGGTATCGTATTGATGGTCTAGCACAATCTTGTTCCGTCTGACCTCCCTATCGACCAGTGCCACTGACTCTTCTATGACCTCCATGAGATCAACCGGGACGCTTTGAGGATCGGTCTTGCGTGACATTGCTCGAATACGCCGAATCACCTCGCTCGCTCGATGGGTCTCGCTCATCATGCGTTCCATCGCACTGCGAACCTCGTCGATGTTGGGAGTCTCGCGATTCAACCAGCGCAAACCGGCAGTGCCATTGGTGGTTACGGCGGCCAATGGCTGGTTGACTTCATGTGCTATCGATGCCGCCAGCTCACCCAAGGTTGTGATTCGCGTCACGTGAGCCAATTCTGTCTGCGAGCGATGGAGCGCTTCCTCAGACATCTTTGCATCAGTGACATCCATCAGCGCCCCGATGTATTCAAAACTCCCGGCGGCATCCTGGATGGGATGAGCCAACATCTGCACATGCTTGATCCGTCCATCGGCCATCAAAAGCCGATACTCCACCTTGATGTGTGGCTCTTTCTGGTAGGCATGCTTGATCGACACTTTGACCAGGTCCAGATCATCCGGGTGAGTTTTTTTCAGCACGCTGGACAGCAGCGGCTCCTCATCGTCGCCGAACTCGAATATCCGTCGAGCTTCGTTTGACCAATACATTTCACCGCTTGGAATTTTCAGGCCAATACTTCCGGTTTGACTCAGCCACTGAGCACCGGCCAGGAACGCTTCACTGCGTCGCAGCGCATTGATGGCTCTCTTTTGCTCGGTGATGTCGTTGTGCGTAGCCAGAACAGCTTTCGGCTGATTGCTCTCGTCACGTGACAGGGAGCATCGACTTACAACCGTCACGGCTGTTCCGTCACTTCGGTGCTCCACAACTTCGCCTTCCCATCGGCCGGTTTCAATCAGCGCGTTCATCACTTGCTCCCAGGTGAGCGTCAGTTTAGGCCGAAGAAGAGTGCGAAAATCCTGACCGATCGCTTGTGCTTTGGACCAGCCATACAAGGCTTCGGCGCCGGGGCTCCACGTAGTGATGATGCCATTCATGTCTCGAACGATGATGGCGTCGTGGGTTTGCGCGAGCATCCGCACTTGTTCCAGCAACTCGTCATTGGCTGCTTTGTTTTTCAGTGCCAGTAAGGTGGTGATGCCGATCGCGGACAGGCTTACCAGACAACGGGCGAACGCGGAGCTATTGAAGTCGCTTCCATGGGAAATAAAAAAAGCGGCTAACGTCAATCCAAAACAGGAAAGCGAAACGCCAATTACACCTTTGCGGGAAAACTGATTTACCGACATCAGAATCACGGCGACGTAGAGCACCGCTATGGCGATATGGATGGAAGTGAGTGTGTCGATGACGAAGATGGCACCTGCAAGCGTGGCGGCGCCAAATCTCTGGAGGAGCGTATGAGAGGCAGGGTGCTCGGGATTTTCTACAACTACCGTCGGTTCAATTGAGATTTTCATATCAATTAATAGGCCTGCTGGGATGCAATTCATCACGGGTGATTGCAGTGAACACCGCTGGCGAAATTGCAGCAAGCAAAACCCCTATCGGATAGCGTACCGGGTCGGTTCGTACCGAAGAGAACGTCGTACCAGTGTTTTCATACGTCAAGATAGTTTATGTAAAGCTGGTGAAACACTTCAGAGACTAAGCAATTAAACCTGTCTTCGACGAGAAGAGCTTGCGCACCAGGCGGAGGGGGCGATGGAGATACTCGGCAACTTGAGCGCTGTAGCTATTGCCGGTGATACACCAATTGCAAAAGTGTTCGCAGTTGTTGGACAGAATTTTGTACCGTGACTCTCCTATTCTCGACATGGCTCGTACAATTATCTCGTCGCTGGAAAAGGCGCATTCTTCTGGATGTACCCAGATGGAACTGCCGTTGCCGAAGCGGTCCAGGTCAGTGACTTCGATCGGGCCGGCTTGAAGTGATGCACTCAAACCCGAGTAATGAGCGACCTTGCCATCGCCAAGGTAGATGCCGTGATGAACATAGAATTTGCGCGGGCTCACCAGGTGCGATCCTGCACTCAGGCGATCAGCGTCACGGACTATGAAGGCTGCATACTTTGCATCCCGGGTTGTTAGTGCTGAATGAGTGCTGCAGGCAAAGGAACCGTTTTCAATTAACGGGTCATTCAAGTTTGGTTCACACTCCATATTGACGACTGCCGAGTTCAAATAGATAGAACCGATGGAGGATACGATGCCAATTGTTTTCATCAGTAGCTTGTTCATGATGAAGTCCTCTGGAGCCTTTGAAAATAGAGTATCTTTCCAGAGAAAAATAAGCAGTCGTGCATAGGTTTGTAGTCGATAGTCACTTTATATGTGCGTCTCATACTTCAGTATTATTCGCGGCGCCGATCGAGTTTTATCCGAAGTTATGCTTCATCTGAGAGCCACGCGTGCTGGTTGAGTCGACTCCGCCCGAAGGGGTTGTATCAGAACGTATCCCTAATCTCCCCTGCTAAGTTTGCATACAAAACCCCAGTCAGTCCGACACGTGCGGGATACACCATTGCCCCGAAATGGATGCACCGCACGAGCGGACCCCTACACGGCCTTTACCGTGAACTGACCGGAGAAATTCAATGTATCGTTCCAACACTGGTAAAACTGTCGGCATGCTAGGTGTTGCCCTGGCCGCTGCCTTATCCCTTTCGGCATTCGGCGCAATGGCACAGGCTCAAGAGGCGCCAGCGGCCAAGAGTTGGCAGACAGGTCTTCACCGCACGGATCTGGTGAAACGCGATCTGGGTGTTTCCGACCGCGAGGTTATCCAGGTTCGCGTCGACTTTGAGCCAGGTGTTGCCGCGCCCAAGCATTCTCACCCAGGCGTGGAGATAGCCTACGTCATCAGTGGCACCTTCCAGTATCAACTCGAAGGGCAGCCGACTGTGACGCTCAATGCAGGTGACTCTCTGTACATTCCGGAAGGTACGGCGCACATCGCGACGAACATCGGCACGACCACCGGCTCAGAACTGGCGACCTACATCGTCAAGAAGGGGGAGCCGCTGGTTAACTTGCAGAAATAGGCTGAACTGCCGGCTGCTTGGAGAACTTGACCTTCAGGCAGTGCAGCAATTTCGCGCCGTTGTCGGCGCGAATGTGCTGGTACCAAAATAATCAATGAAAAAGCTATTTAATAATAGGTTTCACGCCTGCTGAACCAGTGCAAGCCTTACGGAAAATCCGATGAGAAGGGTACCGAATAGCCATTGCTGAATTCGTTGCCCCAACGCATTTCGCTCCAGCCAGCGGCCAACCCATGCGCTCGCGGTCGCAAAAAAACTGTCGAACGCAAGCCCTGTAATGACGAGGACGATACCTAACACTGCAAATTGCTCCCCTACGGAAGAGCGATTGGGGTCAATGAATTGTGGTAGCAATATTGAGCTGAAGAGCAGTGCTTTCGGGTTAAGCAGGTTAGTCAAAAGTCCGCGGCGGAAAGCTGCCTTCAAGCATGGCGATGCAATGGGATCCTCAACTGCTGTAGGGGAGCTTGACCCGCTGCTTTTGAACATTTGCAGCCCGATCCAGAGTAGATAGGCGGCGCCTGCGTATTTAACGACGTCAAATGTCCAAGGAAAAACTTTGAACATCGTAGCCAACCCCAAGGCTGCCAATGTGACGTGGCATGCACGGGCAAATGCCAGGCCCAGTGCCGTTGCCACTGCGGCCGTTCTGCCTTGTTTTGCGCCGGTTTGCAGCAGCAGGATCATGTCCGGGCCGGGCATTAAAAAGATCATTGATAGGGCTAAGAGATACAGCGCTTTATCTTCCATTCTGAAGCAACT
Source organism: Pseudomonas sp. MYb327 (assembly GCF_040438925.1). Lineage (NCBI taxonomy): Bacteria > Pseudomonadati > Pseudomonadota > Gammaproteobacteria > Pseudomonadales > Pseudomonadaceae > Pseudomonas > Pseudomonas sp. MYb327. The sequence continues at coordinate 2,643,269 of NZ_CP159258.1, read as the reverse complement.
CAGTGACGGGTGAGGGAGATAAATTCTAGGGCCGAAGGGGAGGGCAGGTGGTTGCGTTGTGAACTCGATACTCGGGTTTTTTTAGCAGTTTATGCCGAAGAAGTTTAATAAATGGTTTGTATATGCCAAGTGTCTGATTTTCTCAAATAATGCTCGATAGCTACGATTGAGGCATCTGGCTGGCCTGAATTAAGACGGTCGACTGACTAACGAACAACTGGCGGAGGAGCAATTTCATCTTCCCCACAGCAACCTTTCAACCTCATCAAATTTGCCGGCGACCTTCAAATAGGTCTCGGCCCATCTCATGCCCTGGGCCGCAACTCCTGCGCCAGTTCAATCAGTGCGCGCAGTCTCGCCGGCACGAAGCGATGGCCCGAGTAGTAGAGCCTCAACCCGCCAAATGATGGGCACCATGGCATCAACATCGGCACCAGTGCGCCGCTTGCCAGTTCTTCCAGAATGAACCACTCCGAAATGAAACCAATACCAAGGCCCGACAATACGGCCTGTTTGATGGCCAGCAACTCGTTGGAGGCGAAGCGCACCGGCAGATCCATCTGCAGCTTTTGGCCATCGCGCTCCAATTCCCACTGGTAAAGGCCACCATGGGCCATGCGCATGCCGATGGTCCGGTGGGTGAGTAGATCTCGCGGGTGCTCGGGCACGCCGTGGCATTGTAGGTACTCGGGCGTCGCTACCACGAGCATGCGGATATCACCTGACAATGCCACGGCAATCATGTCTTGCGGCACAGACTCTGCCAGGCGAATCCCGGCGTCGAAGCCACCGGCGATGATGTCGACCATGCTTGATTCGCTGACGATGTCGATGCGCACTTCGGGATAGCGCTGAGCGTACTGCTTCAATAGCGGCTCTAACAGCAGGTAGGCCGCGCCATATGGTGCATTGATGCGCAGTGTGCCGCTGGGTTCATCCGGGCCGACGCTGGCTTCTTCGCCGGCACTTTTAATCTGTGCCAACGCAGGTGCGATTCGTGCCACATAGCGTTGCCCGATGTCGGTGAGGGCAACGCTGCGCGTGGAGCGATTGAACAGGCGCACTTTCAGGCGTGCTTCAAGGGCGGCCACTGCGCTGCTCACGGCGGTAGTGGACATGCCCAACTCCTGTGCTGCGCCGCGAAAACTGCTGCGGCGTGCAACGGCCAGAACCACTTCCAGTTCGGTCATTCCTGTTCTGTGCATGGATTGTCCTGAATATGAGGATGCTTCATAAGCCAAAGGATGGCTTATCGGAATAATGAACCCTTCTTAGACTTCATCACAGAGGCTCGATTCAGGCGAGTCATTTTGAGCGAGGAGTCGCCATGCAACGCATTGAACACATTTACATCAACGGCGAGTTTGTCATTCCACACGGTCGGGAATGGTTCGACCTTCACAATCCTGCCACCGAGGAAGTCATCGGTCAGGTGCGGCTGGGCGATGCACTGGACGCACAGCGTGCGATCGCAGCCGCCAAGGCTGCGTTCCCGGCGTGGGCTCGTACTAGCCGGGAGGAGCGCATTTCGGCACTGCAACGCATGCACCGGGCCATGGCGGCAAAGGAAGAAGAACTGCTAGAGGCCATCCTCGTGGAATACGGCGCACCTGCGGTCCGTGGGCGCTGGATGGCGACTTATCCGGCTGACGTGATCGCGCAAGCAATCGATGCACTGGAGGCGTTCGATTTCGAGGAGCAGGTTGGCATGGCCAGGGTCATTCTGACGCCTGTAGGCGTTACCGGTCTGATCACACCCTGGAACAGCAATGCGGGCTTCATCTGCAACAAGCTGGCCACCGCGCTGGCGACAGGCTGCACCGCCGTCATCAAGCCAAGCGAGATGAGCGCGTTGCAGACGCAGGTCGTGGTCAGTGCGTTGCACGAAGCGGGGCTGCCAGCGGGTGTATTCAATATCGTCAACGGACGAGGCGATGTGGTAGGCGAGGAAATCGTCCGTCATCCCGACGTTGCCAAGATCTCGTTCACGGGGTCGTCCGCTATCGGCCAACATCTGGTGAAAACCGGTGCTGACACCATGAAGCGCGTGACGCTTGAACTCGGCGGCAAGTCGCCCACCGTGGTGCTTGACGATGCGGATTTCCAGGCAGTCATGCCGCTGGTGCTGCAAGCCGGATTTCTCAACAGCGGCCAGGCTTGCATCGCCGGCACTCGCATCCTCGTGCCGCGCAGACGGCTGGCGGAGTTCGAGCGGATTGCGAAGGCGGGGGTCTCACAGATTCAATCGGGCGATCCACGCAACGCCAACACCGACATCGGTCCGATGGTGAGCCACAAACAATGGGAGCGGGTGCAGCGCTACATCCGTAGCGGCCAGGAAGAAGGCGCGAGGTTGTTGGCGGGTGGCGAAGGTCGCCCGGAAGGCTTGCATGCCGGATGGTTCGTTAAGCCCACGCTCTTCACCGATGCCAACAACCGGATGCGCATCGCGCGTGAGGAAATCTTCGGCCCCGTGCTGACGATCATCCCCTACGAGGATGATGCTGATGCGATCAGCATTGCCAATGATACGGACTATGGGCTGAGTGCCCTGGTGCTGGGAAAAAGCTCCGAACGTTGTATGAGCGTCGCCCGTCAAATCGATTCGGGACGCGTGCTCATCAACACCCTGGCCCACGAACCACGTGCCCCCTTCGGTGGATTCAAGCATTCGGGTCTTGGGCGCGAAATGGGCAGGTGGGGGATGAGCGCGTATTTGGAGCCGAAGACGTTGATCAGTATGACCCGTTGAAATGATTGGGCCAGCTTCCTGTCCGGTCATTACGTGATCGTTTTGAACAAACTTTGAAATCTGAAGAATTTTTTCCCAAACCTGGGCGCGCTGGTATTCCTATGGGGAATGAATTGAATAAAATTAATGAATTTCTATTATCGATCGTTATGACTTAAGTTGATTCAAGGACATGGAGAACCGCCTTGAAATCACCACTCAACTCAGCTGAAAAGTTTGATAACGCGCGGGCCAATGAGTATGGACGACAGAGCCGTATCGCACTGGCAGGTTATGACGCCTGTCAGGACTTGGCGGCGTGCATGCTCGCGGCAAGCCTGGGAAATATGCAGTCGGCAAAAATACTGGTAGTCGGCGCTGGCGGTACGGCGCAGGAGATCATCGCGATGGCCAGTCTTGAGTCGGATTGGCGCTTCACCGCCGTTGATCCATCTGAACCGATGCTGGAAACCGCGAAACAGCAGTTAGCCATCAACCACGTGCTTGAAAGAACGGAGTTGCACCTTGGGCACGTTGAAGACTTGGCCGCAGATGAGTCCTACGACGCAGCTACTTTGATCGGTGTACTCCATCATCTCGATGGGGATGAGGCCAAGGGAGAAATTCTGCGATCCATTCGGGCTCGTCTGAAACCGGGGGCTCCGCTGGTTGTTGCCGGCAATCAATATGCCTATGCCAGCCAGCCGTTGCTCCTCGCCGCCTGGGGGCAACGTTGGCGGCAGCACGGAGCCAGTCCGGATGAAGTGAAAGTCAAGCTAGGGAAAATTCTTCAAGGCGCTGACCCTCCACATTCCGAGGCGGCTGTTCAGAAGCTTTTGCATGAGGCGGGTTTTGGCGACGCCACCCGTTTTTTCAGCAGCCTGTTCTGGGGTGCCTGGCTAACGTGTAAAACGGCCTGAACGGCGATCTGAGTGGCTGCGCCTGGCCGTTTTCCACCCGTTCCTACGGCAGCTTTTTGGGCGATGGCTGTCAGTGAAAAAAGAAGCACCCTCCTATAATGCGAAGCTGAACAACTAATGCCGCCGCCGACTGGCAAGTCGGCGGGGTCTCATCTCATCTCATGGCTTGAGCTTTGTTTTTCTCTTCGATTTTCGCGCCTACTACCGCACGAATCTGATCGATGCTGAAGCTTGCCAGTTTCTGGCTAGGCGGGTAACGACTGGCATTTTCATTTCAGCGACGGCTACATGAATCGGCCTGCCAGGCCGCTTCGACAACCCAACATTTAGAAGTGAGAGAACAGGATCACTTGTTACCTGAAAATTCCGGGAAGTAGTCGACGTTGTATCTCGTTCAAGGGCCCGATAAGGGCCTTTTGACAAGAGCAGGAAATTGGACGACATCGATATCAACACATAGAGAACGCTAGGGCGTTAAGCCCTAGCAGATAGCAGGTGTCACTTTTTCTTTTTCGCCGATTTTTCTGCCTTGTCTGATTTCTTGGCCTTTTCTGGCTTGCTATCAGCTTTTTTTGCAGATTTTTTTGGTTCGGCATCTTTTTTCTTGTCTTTCTTGTCGGAAGATTTCGAAAGAGCCGAGGCCGCAGCAGATTTCTTTGTCAGTGATGACTTTTTGTCTTTCAAGTCCTTACTGGCGCTTGAAGCTCCACCTTTGCTTTTCTTCTCGTCTTTAGCCACGTTGACCACCTCTCGGAGTATGCCGGTATTGGCACATTGCCTGTGCGAATCTCCACAAGCTGATCATTAGGCGAGCGCGTGCAACAGCGGTTCAAATTCTTTTGATGCGCTTTTAGCGATTGGCTTCATCGGGAACAGTGTTCCAGGTGCGGTGATTTATGCCACGGGTAGCCCTTCGAGCTGAGTTGAAAGGCGTAATCGAATAAACGCTTCATGTACTCGCCGTCGAATTTGCGATTGTGGGGAAAGTAAAAGTCGGAGCCAATGTAAGCAAGATTGAAATCCGCTCCATCCTGTTGCGCCATGCGGTAAATGCGTTCCAGGTCGCTGATCCCTTGAGTTTGAATCAAGGCACTGATGGCTCGACCGCCGATGCTTAATGTACGGCGCTTTGTACCGGACCACTGCGGCGCGAGTGTTCCATTACGAATGACATAGAAATGACGGTCCTGTCGCAAAGGTGCGCCGGTGGCTTTGCTTAGCGCCATCACCGTGCTGGGTGGATAAAGAAACACTTGAGTAATGACCCCTCCATCCACGTGCATTTCCTGGAACAGTTTGCCATCTACGTTCACATCAATCATGACGGGTGAGACTGCGCCGGGAATGCTCATTGACGCGAGCATGATGTTGCGAAAGAGGTGGAGCGCCCCCGGTGCTTGACTGGAGGCAATCGCCCCCATGTTCCAGGTAACCGGGCGCCCCGAATCAAGGTCCGTTGTACCGATCAGCAGAATTCGTCCTTTGGCGTACTCCGTCGCGATTGCCGCAAGAATGTCGGCTGTGACGTATGTTGCGATGAGCCGCGACAGCGGTTTGCTATCCGCTATGCCGTCGCTGGCAAAACGGGTTAACACGTTTCGCGAATGAAAAATGTCTTTGGGTCCGATTCCGTTGGAGACATACCGAATCACGCCGTCGTACTCGGAACCCAGGTAAGCGAACGGGGCAACCAGGGCTCCCGCGCTAATTCCCGTGACGACCTTGAACAGGGGGCGAGTCCCGTGTGTCGTCCATCCAGCAATAAGTCCCGCTGCGAAGGCGCCCGCATCACCGCCGCCGGAGACCGCCAGCATATTGGCCAGTGGAAGGATATTGTTCGGCTTCCCGGCCTTGGCGAGAACCTCGCTCTCCCGTTTGTTGGACTGAACCGCATCCTCAATGAAAGGCATCAGGTCGTGGTCCAGCCTGTAGCGAGCATCAGGAATGCCCGGGATGACCGCTCTTTCCGTCAAGTCCGGCGGAACAGCGTCACGGCGTGGCAGACACGCCTGAAGAAACATGTCCAGGGTTGAGGCGCCAGGTTTGAGCGGAAATGGTTTCAAAACGCCTCTCTCCAGCCCTTGCCGATGACGACATAAATCGCGGCGTGCGCCTCGAGCAGAATTACTTACCGCCCGTTCGAGTGACTGTCTAAGTCACTTTTGTGGTCGATGCAATCATCCAGTATGGACCCGTGATGGATAATGCGCCCCGAGCACATGCCAGAAACAGCAACGGTGGAGGAGAGCAATACGCGGACTGATCCTGGGTCTGTCGTTTGCTGCACCTTCGGCTTCCCTACAATCGTTGGCGGTTTCGCTGCTGTTTCACCTTATACATCTCGCGGTCTGCAAGCTTTGTGGCCTCGTCTACCGTCACGCTGCCTGGTAACACCGCCACTACCCCAACACTCGCGCCGGTGTATTGAATATCACCAAGACCGTGGCCCAGCTCATATCGACCTATAGTCGCTTTGGACAGGCGATCCTGAAGCAGCTCGGCGGCATGTTGCATGTCCTTTGCCAGGTCCGAGTGTTCGGAGGGCGTGCCCAAGGCGATCACAATGAACTCATCCCCTCCAGTACGCCCGACGATGTCGCTGGACCGAAGGCCATTCTGCAGTTGGGCGGCTACCCCGCGCAGAAGCTGGTCACCTGCCAGGTGGCCATGGGTATCGTTGATGAGCTTGAACCCATCCAGATCGATGACGCCCACGAGTATGTACTTGTTCTCCCGCTGTGCCAGGGCGAACAGGCGCGCGGCATCGTTCAGGATGGCTCGCCGGTTGGACAGGCCGGTGAGCGGATCTGTCAGGGCCAGCTTGGTCAACTCGGCGTTGGCTGCCTGCAGCCGCTCAACAAGCCGCCCACGTTCAAGGGAATATCCCAGCAACCCTGACAACAGCATCAGCAAGGGTTTCACTTCGGGAGAGCAGGCCACGCGATCCGAGCTGGCAGCACATACCGTGCCCAACAGTTGCCCATCCTGGGCTCTGATTGGCGCGCTCACGTAAGTTTTGATACCCAAGGACGCGGCGGCCACCGAATCGCTCCAACACTCGGCAACGTTATCCGAGTACAGGCGATTCTCGTCCAGCGCCCGCTTGCACAGAGTATCTGTCCAAGGCACAACCAGCCCTTCAGGAATCACCATGTCACCGACGTTGCGTGCGAACTCGACACGCTGGACACCCTCGTCGGTATCAATGGTCGTCAGATAGGTCGACTCCATACCGGTTACCTTGCTGAGCAGCGACAGAAAGGGACGCGTAAGCTGCTCAAGGGTTTGGGCTTTGGGAATGGTATCGGAGAGAAAAGATAAAATCTGATCCATTAGGATGTGCCGATAGCTAGATAGAATGTCAATTATCGACTGATCGGCGGATTACTGAACAGCGAAGGGTTACTGTCAGCGCGCTCGCGCATTCAAAAGAACGTAAATTTTCGCAGTAACGCGATTCCGGAAAGGGTGGGATAGAGCTCGCGAGGGCTAACTCAGCGACAGACGTGAAAGGGCTTCCCCTTTTGCTTCCAACATGACGCCGGGCGACCAGCGTCATGTTTGTCGATATCAGCGCCATGGGCCGGAAGTGGCCAGGGCATGACGCCTTCATGGAGCTCACACGTTCGGCATGTGCTGCTGGCAAGATGGGGGCTTAGTAAACCATCACCTCGTCCAGTGCCTGTTCGAGGGTGCTGACCGTGCGCTCGATGTTTTGCAGCTTTTCGAGTCCAAACAAACCGATACGGAAGGTCTGGAAATCGGCCGGCTCGTCGCATTGCAACGGCACGCCGGCAGCGATCTGCAGGCCGTGGTCGGCAAATTTCTTGCCGTTCTTGATCTCCGCATCATCGGTGTAGCTCACCACGACGCCAGGGGCCTGAAAGCCGGCTGCGGCCACGCTTTTGATGCCTTTGCCGGTCAACATGGCGCGCACCCGATCGCCCAGCGCCTGTTGTTCGTCGCGGACCTTGTCGAAACCGTAGGCTTGCGTCTCTTTCATCACTTCGTTGAATCGCGCGAGGGCATCGCTGGGCATGGTCGCATGGTAGGCATGCCCGCCCTGTTCGTAGGCCTGCATGATCTGAAGCCACTTTTTCAGGTCGCAGGCGAAGCTGCTGCTCTGCGTCTGTTCGATGCGCTCAAGGGCCAGGGAACTGAACATCACCAGCGCGCAGCAAGGGGAGGCGCTCCAGCCTTTCTGCGGTGCGCTGATCAGCAGGTCGACGGCGCATTTGTGCATATCAACCCACAGCGTGCCTGAGGCGATGCAGTCCAGCACGAACAGGCCACCCACCGCATGCACGGCGTTGCCGACGGCCCGCAGGTAGTCGTCGGGCAGGATAATTCCTGATGAGGTTTCAACGTGGGGGGCGAAGACAATCTGCGGCCTCGAAGCCGCAATGGCTGCCAGTACTTCGTCCAGAGGGGGTGGGGCGTAGGCAGCCTGGCGACCCGTGTCGACCGGTCGGGCTTTGAGCACCGTGGTGGCCGCCGGGATGTTGCCCATCTCAAGGATCTGGCTCCAGCGATAACTGAACCAGCCGTTGCGTATCACCAGGCATTGCTGGCCGGTGGCAAACTGTCGCGCCACCGCTTCCATGCCGAAGGTGCCGCTGCCCGGAACCACCGCCACAGCCTGGGCGTTGTACACCTGTTTCAGGGTGCTGGAGATGTTCTTCATCACGCCTTGAAACGACTGCGACATGTGGTTGAGCGAGCGGTCGGTGTAGACCACTGAGTACTCGACCAGCCCCTCGGGATCGATACTGGGGTATAGCTTTGACATGGGTGACTCCTTTGGCAGAGATGTCAGTGGTATCGACCCTGCCCTAAGCCTTGGCAAATGACAAGGTTGCTCGGAATTGAATTGCGACTTCTGTCGAGTGGCTGGTATCAGCCAATGATGATCGTACCGATGGCAATCACCACGCATGCCAGAATCTTTCGGACAGTCAGTGTCTCGCCCAGGAAAAAATAGCCGATCAATGCCGCGAACAACACGCTGGTTTCGCGCAACGCCGATACTGCTCCCATGGGCGCGGCGGACATGGCGTAGATGACGATGCCATAGGCCAGAAGTGAAACCAGGCCGCCGATGAAGGCTGTGATGAACCCGGGTCGGAAAGTAAACAAACTCTTCGTGTCGCGCACGCCTACATACACCAACGGCATCAAGACGCCCCACAAGGCGCACATCCATACCGTGTATGCCATCGGCGCGCCTGACAGGCGGACGCCGATGCCATCCGTCACGCTATAAGCCGCAATGAAACAACCGGTTCCCAGGGCGCAAGGCAGACTGGGAACGGCCAGTTTGCGGCCTCTAAAGGCCAGCGAGATGATACCGCCCGACACCAGCAAAATGCCGGACATCGCGACTACCCCGACCGTTTCCCCGGCAAAAACCGAAGCGGCGAGGGTAATCAGGATGGGCGAGGAGCCCCGCGAGATAGGGTAAGTTTGCCCGAGGTCTCCAATCTTATAGCTGCGCACCAGGAACAAGTTGTAGCCAACGTGCAGGACCGCTGAAAGCACGGCGTAGAACCAGCTGGCTTTGGCCGGAGCCTCTAAAAACAATGCTATTGCGACGCTGGCGATGGCTACCGCCACGCACATGATCGTCATCGACCAAAGTCTGTCGGCGCCACCGCGCAACGCAGCATTCCAGCTGGCATGCAATAGCGCCGCGAAAAGTATGAGCAAGATGATGTGAAAGGGCATGCGTCATCCTAGCTATTGGGGTAGCAAGCGCTTGGCGTCGGCCAAGTAGCAGATCCATACACCGGGTAAGGACCTCAACGCTGCGCTCGGGCTGCGGCGACTGAACAGCAACGTGCGGTGGTCGAGTCGATCAGCCGCGAAGTGGGCGAAATTTCTGTACTCAATCAGCACGTCCAAGCCAGCCAGCAGCAAGCGCTGCTTGTCTGTGAAAGCCTGGACGGCCGCTCGGGCGAGTTGCGTCGATTGGTGGACAGCTTTCGTATTGATCGACAGCGCTAGGGCGCTTTTTCAGGCGGCGGCAGTTTCAGACGAGTCACAGCGTGGTGATCTGTCCATTACGATCCAGTTCAAACACTTTGTTGCCCTGCAGTTTCTCTTTCAGCCAGCGTCCAGCCTTGCCCAATGGCCGTTGACGTGCCCATAAAAGGTCGACGCCAATTTGCCAGTCGGTGTGCGGGTAGGCCGAGAGTGGTAGTTCTACCAGTTCGCCCCTGGCCAGCTCGCGCTGGATGAGTTGACGGGGCAGGGTAGCCCAACCAAGCGCTGCGCGGACCATTTCCAGCAGCGCGAGGTAGCTCTCCGCTTGCCACAATTGGGTCGAGCGCAGGTATTCGCTGCTGGGCAGTTTGTTGGCGTGCGCGCTGAATGCCAGGCGTCGATGCACGTGCAGGTCCTCGAACGTAACGGTGTCGAGTTGTGCCAATGGATGATCGGGATGGCAGACGTGCAGCATGATCAATTTGCCCAGTTGCTGGAACGCCAGTTCCTTCGGATAGCCCGGTTGTGAAAACGCCACGCCAAGCTCTGCCTCTCCACTGCTCACCAGTTCACTGACGTCACCGTGCACCGGATGGCGAATGACCAGGTCGACGAAGGGAAACGCCTGCTCGAAGGCCTTGAGCACCGGCATGATCGGCCCATAAGGCGTTTCGATGGCCAAGGTCAGGCCGGGTTCGACGTTATCCGACAGGCATTCGGCGTGTGCCTCTAGCGTCATGCAGCGCTCGAGCACGGCTTCGGCCTGGATCAGCAGTTTGTGGCCGCTGGCGGTGAGGGCAGGGCTGCGGTTGGTGCGGTCGAACAGATCAACGCCCAAATCGGTTTCGAGATTGGCAATCGCTGCGCTGACGGTCGATTGCGTCTTGCCCAACTTACGTCCAGCGGCGGAGAACGAACCACTTTTGACCACTTGGGCAAACATCTGCAGTTGATCGAGTGAGAAGCGCAATCGGTTTACTCCTGGTTGAACGTGGCGGTTTGAATATCAAGAAGAGTGCTTGAGTGTGCCGCTTGTACGCCATCGAAAAAAGCGATGGTTGCTAATTTGTTTCATCGTTAAAAACGCTCGAATATCGCCATGCGTCAATCGATCACCGGGGCCGGGGCATGTTGCGACCGCCCCTGAGAATCCCGCGCCCACACCATACGCCGCACCTTCAGGAGCTTGTGACATGAATACACAACGCATTCATCCGGTGGACGAGGTTTTGCCCCTGCGGCAGTTGTTCACTTTTGGCTTGCAGCATGTGCTGGTGATGTACGCAGGGGCGGTGGCTGTGCCACTGATTCTGGGCAGTGCGATGGGGTTGTCCTCGGCGCAGATCATTTTGCTGATTAACGCCAACCTGCTGACGTCCGGCGTGGCGACGCTGATTCAGACAATCGGTTTTTGGAAATTTGGTGCGCGCTTGCCGCTGATTCAAGGCTGCTCGTTCATCGCCCTTGCGCCGATGATCATGATCGGTAAGGAGTTCGGGCTCAGTCAGATATTCGGGGCGGTGATTGCCGCAGGCTTCATAACTATTGCGCTGGCTCCGGTATTCAGCCGTCTGTTGCGATTCTTTCCGCCAGTGGTGATTGGCAGTCTGATCACTATCATCGGTATCTCGCTGATGCCGGCTGCCGCGATCTGGCTGGGCGGAGGCAACCCTGACGCGGCAGATTTCGGCAGCCCGGCCAATCTGCTGCTGGGCCTGGCCACGGTCAGTGTCACGCTAGTGATCTACGCCAAATTCAAGGGCTTCATCGGCAACCTCAGCGTACTTATCGGTTTGTTCGTTGGAAGCCTGATTGCCGCAGCCTGTGGCATGACCCATTTCAGTCGAGTGAGCGAAGCGGCGTGGTTTGAACTGAGTGCTCCGATGGCGTTCGGTACGCCGGAATTTTCGCTGATGCCGATTTTGATCATGACCCTGGCGTTGCTGGTGATCATGGCCGAAACCACAGGAAACTGCCTGGCCATCGGCAAATTGACCGGCAAGCCAACCACCCAACAAACCCTTGGCAATGCGTTCCGTGCTGATGGCCTGTCGACCATGCTCGGTGGCTTGTTCAACAGTTTCCCCTACAACGCCTTCACTCAGAACACCGGTTTGATCGCGCTCTCCAACGTCAAGAGCCGCTTCGTCGTGGCCGCTGCGGGGGCAATCATGGTGCTGATGGGCTTGTTCCCAAAACTGGGTGCATTGATCGCGGCGGTGCCCACTCCGGTGTTGGGTGGTTGCGCGATCGTGATGTTCGGCATGACCACGGTGGCAGGGATTCAGGAGCTGTCGCGCGTGCAGTTCGAAGGCACCCGTAACGGCATCATCGTCGCGGTGTCGGTCAGTGTCGGGGTGTTGCCGATGTCTTTTCCGGCGTTGTTTGAGCACGTCGGCCCTACGCTGAAGCTGGTGCTGGACAGCGGCATTTTTCTTGGTGCGATCACCGCCATTCTGCTCAACGTGCTGCTCAACAATGAAAAAAAATCGACCGACAGCGTCGGCGTCTCAGCGGCCGAATAGGTCGATTGATCTTTTGTTTTCCACTGCCCAGGAGTTACCCCATGAATCAATTCACTCAGCTCATTCCGGCCGGCGTCAGCGATCTGGATCTGGCGTTGCTGCGCCAGACCATCGCCTTGTCGCAGGCATCAAAACAGCGCGGCCGCCATCCGTTCGCGGCGTTGGTGGCTGACCGCAACGGAAAGGTGATTGTCGAAGCGGGCAACAATTCCATGCCACCGGAGGGCGATCCCACGCAGCACGCCGAGCTGGTCGCGGCGGCTGCCGCTGCCAAGCTTTTGTCTGCGCAGGAGCTGGAACAGTGCACGCTGTACACCAGTGCCGAACCCTGCTGCATGTGTGCCGGCGCGGTGTATTGGACCGGGATCGGGCGAGTGGTTTATGCCTTGTCGGAGCACTCGTTACTGGGGCTGACGGGGGATCATCCCGAGAACCCGACGTTCGCGTTGCCGTGTCGCGAAGTATTTGCCAAGGGCCAGCGCAAGGTCAGCGTATTGGGACCGATGCTAGAAGCCGAGGCCTCCGAACCGCATATAGGGTTTTGGTCTTAAAGGAGTTTCGAACAGAGGCTCGAGTGTCCCCGGCGCTGCTTCCAGTCAAGGAATGCAGCGCACAAAATGGGTGAGTTTCTTGTCTCCCAGCCGGTGTCACCCCTTGGTCAGATCAACCAACGGCGTCTGCCGCACCTCAGTCTCCCGTCCATCCTGAATCTCGCTCACCTGCTTCAAGGCCTTATCCACCGCCGCCTTATCCGCCAACAAGCTGTAGCTGATGCGGAACTGCTTGTGTTCCTTGGGCCCAATTGTCGGTACCAGGTTCAGTGGCCGCTGATAACGGCGGTTGTAGGAAAAACTTGTCCCCGGCTCCAGCCCCGTGACATAGCCCTGGCCTTGGGTATCGGTGTTTTTCCACAGGGAAAACACGGGCAATGTCTGGGTATTGAAGCCGACTGAAACGCCCAGGCTGCCGGCCTTGTTATGCAACACGGTCAACGTATCGCCCTTGGCATCGGCATACGGCACCACGTTGTAAACCGTTTCGTCGTAGTCCTTGGTCGGTGCGCGGTAGGTTTGCCAATCGGGCAGATCGGCCTTGGCCTTGTCGTTGAACGGCGACACCTGTTTCACCGGCGCGGCAAAACGAGCGCCCTGTTCCAGGAACGGGGTGCTGAAGTTGCTGTGATAAAGCGCCTGGTATTCCTTCGGATAGTCGCCGTTATTGGTCAGGGTGTCGTTGAGGGCGAACACGACGCTGCCGGGTTCGGTGACCAGTTCGGTCGCGACCGAGAAGTCGACCTTCTTGAACGCCTGCTCTTTCAGTTCGCCGCGCAGGGTGATGGCGTACGGTGGTTTTTCATCGATATGCAGGGTGACTTTGTTCGCAGGAATGTTAGCGGCCCGACCGTGCAGGGTCAGCAGTTCGCCGTTGTCGACGCCGGGGTGGCCGACCCATTCGTATCCGCAGCGGGTGACCAGCTCATTGAAACCTTCCAACCAGCCCAGACCACCGCGGCCATTGAGTTCGATGAAGGACGGATTGACCACTTCCTTGACCGGCGAATCCCAGCCCATGCGCACATTGCCGACCGAGGCCTGCAAGACGTTCATTCCGCGAGTCGGCACTACCGAGAGTTTCATCGTGCCATTATCGATGTCGACGATGCTGACGCCCTCCTGCCGACCGCCGTGCAAGGTGCGCTGGGTAACGCTGAAGGGTTTGTCGGTTTTTATTCCGAGTTGCTGGCTGGTGATCTGCCAGTTCTGGGCGGCCTTCTCGGTATCGAGCAGAACGTAATCCCAGGCCATGGCGTGGGAGGCAGCGGACAGTGCGCTGAGGGCAACAAAAAGTTTGAGCGGGGTCATGGTGGAAGCCTTTCTTGGAGTTGTGCCATTTTTATAAACTTGATGAAACGTTTCAGCAAGCTAAAAAAGCGACCCAATGCCGACGAGTTGGCAGGGTGCAGCGAGCGCAGGGCGACAACCGTCCTCGTTTTGCTGAGCAAATCTGAATGACGGCTTTTGGCAGTCGATTGAAGCCAGTCGTGAAAGGCCGATTTCGGCTATCAACGACATTACTGCACCGGGAAATCTCCAGGGGCAGGTCAAACACTTCCACGACAGGTGAGTCAGGCTATTCTTTACTCAATGTAATAAGTGAAATGTAATTAAGGGACTCTATCGCTCTTTGCTCTAGTAATAAGATGGCGCCATCAAACCATCCCTACTGGAGAGTCCCGTGAAAAAAACCATTATTGCCGCACTTCTAACCGCTGCCGCTAACTATGCCAACGCCGGCACTGTATTGGTTGTACTGTCGGATCAGGCTCAACTGGACCTGAAAGACGGCAAGGTCATGCAAACAGGTTTCTTCCTGAACGAATTAATGCAACCGGTGCAGACCTTCATCGAGGCGGGGCAAACCGTCGTATTTGCCACCCCTAGCGGCAAGGCGCCAACCGCGGATCAGAAATCCAATGATGTGAGCTTCTGGGGCGGCGATGAAAAGGCTCGTCAGGAGAGTCTCGCGCTGCTGGACACGCTGAAGCTGACCTCGAAGAACGGCTCGCCGGCTATCAGCTTCGCGCAGGTTCAGAAAATCGGCTACGACAAGTTCGATGCCGTATTTGTGCCTGGCGGCCATATCCCGATGCAGGATCTGCTGAAGGACAAGCAACTGGGCCAACTGCTGAACAACTTCCATGAAAAAGGCAAGATCACCGGCTTCACCTGCCATGGCACCATAGCCATGTTGTCGGCGATCCCGGACGCGCACGGTTTTGTCTCCGCGCTGGAATCGGGCAAACAGCCGGCAGCGCCAGCCGATTGGATTTACAAGGGGTACAAGGTCACCGCTTTCACCGATGCGGAAGAGGAGCAGGCCAAAGGGTTCCTTGGCGGCGGCCATATGAAACTGTTCCCGCAGGATGGCTTGACGGCCGCCGGTGCGAACTTCTCCGAAGCCAAGCCATGGAGCGAGCACGTGATCGAAGACCGCGAAGTCATTTCCGGCCAGAACCCACAGTCGGCCAAGGCAGTCGCCGTGGCCATCTTGGCGAAAATGAAGTAATCCTGGTCGGTCGTTTCGAGTAAGCCGGTTGTAGTTGCTGGGGTCGATTTGCATTGACTCCAGCACCACCGTCTTAACCTTGTCAGCCCAGCCGACATCACTCCCTCATATGCTTGCCAAGAAACGCCCCCACCAAGCCGGCAATCTGCCCAGGCTGTTCATCCAGCGCAAAATGCCCCGCCTCGAGCACATGAACCTCGGCATTCGGCAAATCCCGGCGATACGCCTCGGCCTCAGCCACATCAAAAGACGGATCAAACTTGCCCCACACAACCAGCGTTGGCGGTTGATGTTCACGCAACCACGCTTGCCACTTCGGATAGCTGGCCACGTTGTTGCGATAGTCGTAAAACAGATCGCTTTGAATATCCGCCTGCCCCGGCTGATTCAGGAAATTGAACTCGTCGGTCCACAGATCCGGGTTGAAAATCTCGACATTCGGATTGGCCCCCACATGTCGCTGCCGAGTGGTCGCGAAGGAGAAAAAACTCGCCCGCAGCCCAGCCTCGTTCGCCACCCGGTTGGCCCAGAACTCACGACGTTTTTGCCACAACGGCCCCAAACCATCCTCATGGGACACTGCATTCTGAACAATCAGCGCCTGCAACCGTTCAGGGTGAGCCAGCATCATTCTGAAGCCAACCGGACCGCCGTAATCCTGCACATACAGCGCATACTTTTTCAGCCCTAACGCCTCGGTGAAGTGCTCCATCACACTGGCCAGATGGTCGAAGGTATAGGCAAACGCCTTGGGGTCCGGCGCATCGCTATGACCAAAGCCCGGATAGTCCGGAGCCACCAGATGATAATTCTGAGCCAGCCGCGCCAGCAGCGGGTCATACATGCGTGAAGAACTGGGGAAACCGTGCAGCAGCAACAAGGTGGGCGCATCCCGCGGACCAGCTTCACGGTAGAAAATCGTCAGGTCATCTACCTTGATACTGCGGTACGAAACAGCCAGTTGCTCTGTGGAATACCCCGCCGACTCGGCAGCCTGGGCAGTGCTGGAAAGGGACAAACCCAAGGCGCAACCAAGGGCCAGGGCAGACAGCAATTTATTCATCGGAGGGCTCCGACTGAAGGGTGGAAAGGAGGTGGTGGGAAAACTGTGCCACCTCGATGTATCCACCCCGTATCGGTTTTGTAATCGCCTGTATGTTCCCGGGCAAACTTACACAGCGATACACAACCCACAAAAATCCCGGCGCCCGCCTGTGGGGACAGCCGCACGGAAGACTCAAAGGGCACTTATCAATCGAGCATTGACCAGTTAATCACTGAATATCTCAGCTTCGCGCATCGTGATGCGGTAGGTACTGGATGCGCGGTAAGCGCGCTGGTGAATGACATCGGCCCAGCCGCATCACGTGATCTACGCGTTTTTGAACCATGCGAATTAAACCTGATGCCGGCAAGACCGCCAGGCAACGGCGCGCCCAAACAGTTATCCAGTTTATTCGGCCCTGCAGCCTCAGACATAAAACGGTCACCGCAGCGAAAGGTGGAGTTCTGCGGTGACCAAAAACGATAAATCGCGATTCAATAGCTGGCTGAAGCGTGATTAAGCCTGACGCCCACGTGCCAGAGCTGTCGCAACTTCAGCAATGTGGTGGCCCTGGAATCGTGCGCCTGCCAATTCATTTTCACTCGGTTGACGCGAACCGTCCGGAGCAGCCAGCGCGGAGGCGAGCGATCCGGGTGATCACCGAAGCTTTTGGCCGTAACGATTGCGACATGTTTGTGCCTCAAATTTGAGCAGCGATCTTGCGAAGCGACTGCTCGTAGTAGTCCGCCGTTTGAGCGCCAGTGATTATTTGACGGCCGTTGATTACGACGACAGGAACGGAATGAATGCCGCGGCTGGTGAAATAGAACTCTCGCTCACGTACTTCGTTGGCATACAGATTTGAAGAAAGAACCTCGTTGGCCAGGTCTTCAGACAAACCAACACTGCTTGCGATTCTGGCCAGCACTTTATGTGAACTGATGTCTTGCCCATCGGTGAAGTAAGCAGCAAAAAGCGCATGGGAAAGTGGGCGCTGTAATCCCTCAAAACCCGCCCAAAATATCAATCGATGCGCATCAAACGTGTTGTAAAAATGGGTTCTTTTATCGAAATCAAAGTGAAATCCAACGCTGTTACCGCCAGCGCGAATGCTGTTCTGGCCTCGCGCGATGTCTGCAGCATTGCTTCCGTACTTCTGCATGATGTGCACGACCGCGTTTTGCCCACCCTGAGGCATATTTGGGTTCAACTCGAAAGGTTCGAAATTGATTTCGACGACTGCTTCATCTGCCAGGCGCTGAATAGCTTGTTCCAAGGCGCCCAGGCCGATTGCGCACCAGGGGCAAACAACGTCGGAAATGAAATCAACGCGTATAGGCGTGCTCATGGCGAGTCCTCTGCTTTTCAAGCGAATCGTTGGGCGAGGCTGCGACGGCCTTCTACAAGCTCTCGGGCTACGCGTGCCACACGGGCGCCAAGGTGCTCTGCCGTCAGGATGTCGGGATTTTTGGGGGCTACATCCGGTCCTTCATCGAAATTGGACTGGGCACCCACACCAATGAAGTAGCTGTCGCGGTTCAGCATTTCTTCTGTAGTGGTTGAGCTGTTGTGTCCAGGTGGCAGACCGAGATTGACCCAGTGCATGGAGTGCTGGGCAGCGAAAATGCTCAGTTGCTGCAACGTTGCCAGTTTGTCGCCCGAACGCGATGCCGCATTGGTGAATCCCGCAGCAATCTTGTCAGCCCAAACCCCGCCTTTGGCGAATACGTGGCGGGAGGTGGCATCCATGAAGGTTTTGAACTGCGCCGATGCGCTACCCATGTAGGTTGGGGAGCCGAAGATGATGGCATCGACTTTTTCCAGTGCGTCCCAGTGCTGGTCAATATCTTCGACCTGCACCAGCAGGCTATGTGTGCCTTCAACACTGTCCGCACCGCGGGCTACAGCTTTGGCGACATTGGCGGTGTGTCCATATCCACTGTGATAGATAACAGCAACTTTTGTGGTCATGTGAGTGCTCAACTTTGTGATACCCGTCTTCTGCCGGCCAGTCAACAGCGGCGGATGATTGTTTAAGGAAAAAAATTGATCCTGGCTGTGTTTCTGGAGAACGATGGGGGTCACTATATTTATGTTGAGATTTTAGATAAACGGACGATCAGAAATATCAGTCGATACATGGTGTAACTAATCGGGCGCACTGCTTTTTCGGGTCAAGGTCACTTAAATCCGTACCGCGACGCCTGCGTGAAGCCATTTCCGGAGGGGATTGCAAAGCCAAGTAAGGTGGGGATCTGGAGCGGGGGAAGGTTAAAACACTGGTAGTGACGGCGCGTGCGGCATTAGCCGACGCGCCGGTGTGTTACTGACTGGCGTCCAGCACTACGCGGTAGCGAGCTTTGCCACTGCGCAAATGGTCGATGGCTTTGTTGACCTGGCTCATTGGAAACATCTCTACCTGCGGCAGGATCTGATGCCGGGCACAGAATTCCAACATAGTCGCCGTGTTACCGGGCGAGCCAATCGGCGAGCCGGACAAGCTTTTTTGCTGTGGAATCAGGTTGAAGACGTGCACGGGGATAGCGCTCGGCGCGATGCCGACAAAGTGCAGGCGACCTTTGCCGCGCAGCGTTCCAAGCATGGCCGGCCAGTCGAGGTCTGCACTGGCGCTAATCAGCAGAAAATCCAGGGTGCCGGCAATGGCATTCAGCGCAGTACTGTCAGTCGAGGCGACTACGTTGTGTGCTCCCAGTCGCTTGGCTTCGTCTTGCTTGGCCAGCGTCGATGTAAAAGCGGTGACTTCGCACCCCCAAGCGTTGAGGAAGCGTAGAGCAAGATGACCGAGCCCTCCGATACCGACGACACCCACTCGATCAGTAGGTTTGACGTTGAACTGCAAGAGTGGATTGAACACCGTCGACCCTGCGCAGAACAACGGTCCGGCCATGGCCGGGTCGAGTTCTTTCGGTAGCGGCACGGCCCAGGCCCAGTGAGAGCGGAGGCGATCGGCGAAGCCACCGTTGCTGCCGATGATGGTAGGTTTGACTGTGCCGCATAGGTGATGCGAGCCGCCCATACACGATGAACAATGCATGCAACTGCCTTTGTACCAACCAATCCCCACTCGTTGCCCTAATTCGAGACTGCGTACCTGCGAGCCCATTCGTACGATACGGCCGACTGCTTCATGACCGGGGATAAAGGGGTATTGGCTTAAGCCCCATTCATTATCGATCATCGACTGGTCGGAGTGGCAGACTCCACAATATTCAACTGAGACTTCCACCTCGTCGTCCCCCAATGGGCCGGGGTCATAGCTATAGCTTTCCAGTGGAGCGCCGGCCGCTGTTGCGGCCCAGCCAGTGAAGGACGTTATTTCAGTACTATTACTCATTAGAGACCTCCAAATCAGGAGACAGGTTTTTGCTCCGATGCCTAGGGCGAATCCTGCTGCCGAAACGCAAAGCCACGACGTTTTCGGGGCTTTGCGTTTCAAGTCGTTTGCAAAGTCAGCAGCTACATTGCCAAGGCGCAGTTTTGACTTAAACCATCTTGACCTGAACCTCCACATCCCCCCGCACGCAGACGTTAAGCCTCATGGGCAGGATCATTTTGATTCCTCACCCAAGGTGCCGGTGTAGTGAGCCAGGCGTTTCTCCACGTCGGCTTTCTTTTGCAACCCGAGCTCCATCAGTTGTTTGATGCGGGCCTGCGCTGCTGGGCGTTTGACCGAGCCGATGAAACCATCCCATTCGGCAGCGATGGCTTCGTTCGGCGGCAGGCTGGCGGCATCGACCAGTCGCTTGATATCAGCAATCGACTGCTTGTCGAACCGCGCGATGCGCCGGGCCATGGTGTCGACGAACTTGTCGAGTTCGGCATCGGGCAGCGCGCGGTTGACGTAGCCGTAGCGCTCGGCGAGCTCGCCATTGATATCGTTGCCGGTCAGCAGCACTTCCAGTGCCCGCCCGCGCCCCATCAGCCTTGGCAGTCGAGCCATGGGGCCACCTCCCGGCACGAGTGCGGCGCCAATCTCCCATTGCGACAGAATGGCTTTCTCGCGACTGGCGAAGCGCATGTCACTGGCCAGTGCCAGCTCACTGCCGACGCCCGTGGCGCGACCGCGAATCGACACAATCGAGACCACCGGAGCCTTGCTCAATCGCACTAGCATGTCCGGCAACGGCGGAAGGCCAGTGGGGCCGTTGGGCAGGCTGGTGGTGTCAGTCAGCGGGGGGACGAAGTCATAGTGGGTGAGGAAGAAATCCGGCACATCACTGTCGAACACCACGACCACCAGCTTTGGATCGGACTCGATGGCAGTGACCACCTCGTTCAACTGCGGCATGGTTTCCGGTCCATAGATGTTGTACGGCGGGTTGTGGAACGTGACCCGCCAATATTCGGGTGTGACCCGCGTGAGCTTGATTTCCTGTTTGACCGCGCTGGTGGGTGAAGCTTTATCGGTTGTTGAGGGGGAGGTCTCGCCGGCGAGCGCCGCGCCTGTCGTCGCCAGACTGGCGAAAATCAGTGCAGCCGAAAACAACTGAAGTCTCATAGGAGGTTTCCAGAGAAATGCCTAAGGGCATGCGATTTCCCGATTGAGCGGTTGTTATGTCCTGCCAATTGATCAGGTCGCGAAAAATCACGCCCGTTGCTCCGTTCCGTCGCGGGTCAACACATGAGCATGGTTTCGTGCGCATGACCGGAATGCGGCCCGACACGATCGGCAATAGCGGCTGAAGTTGGCAGGTGGCTCGATAGATCCGGGAAGACCGGGTCCAGGGGGGCGAAACATGTCGCCTTGCGCCGGCAGCGCCGAATGCTCAAGCGTAGCAGCGAATATTTGGCTCGCAAGTCATGGATCCGGATGTGATCTGCGACCGTAATAATCGGCTACTCAATGGCCAATCAGCAGGGGATAAAACTTGAGTCGACAGCGCCTGAAGTTCTGTGGCACTAGCTCCTTGGCTGGGGTAATAATTTGTGATCCGGCGGCAGCAGCCAAAGCACCAATCTTTCGGGCTTTATGTCCCGCTACAACTAAGTTTGCACTGGAGTAAAGCTACCAATGGAAGCCAACCGATTCGGTGACATTGCTGCGTTTGTCTGCGCTGTGAAGGCTGGAAGTTTTACCTCCGCGGCCGCCTCACTTGGCCTGACCCGATCGGCCGTAGGTAAAAGTATCGCTCGTCTTGAAAGTCGGATGGGAGCACGACTTCTGAATCGCACGACGCGCAAACTGAGCCTGACTGACGAGGGGCAGGTCGCCTATGAACGCTGGAAGCAAATTCTCGAAGATCTTGATGAGGTAGATGCAACCATGGCCTTGCGCCGTGGACGGCCGACCGGCACGTTTAAACTCACAGCGCCCCTTTCCTTCGGTCAGCGCCATATCCTGCCGATTCTGGATGCTTATCTGAAACAGTGGCCTGAACTTCGTGCGGACGTCTGGTTCACCGATCGCTTTGTCGACCTCGTCGAAGAGGGGGTCGACATCGCCATCCGCATTGGCACGCCAAAAGACGATTCACAACTGTTGACCAGAACCGTCGGTTGGCAGCAGTTCGCAACGTGTGCCTCGCCCTCTTATCTGGCCCGGTGCGGTATACCGCAAACACCTGCAGATCTTGCGGGGCACGACACCATCGCGTTCATTAGTGGCCAAGCCAGTGTCTGGCGTTACCAGACACCCAACGGCCTTTATTTATATGAACAGCCTGGGCGGCTGAACATCGACAGTTCTGAAGCCATGCGCGAAGCAGCGCTGACTGGCATTGGCCTGATTCACTTACCGACCTATATCACTGGAAACGACCTGCGCGAGGGTACGTTGGTGGAAGTACTCAAACCTTACCGTTCACCACCCGACCCCATCCGGGTTGTCTACCCGAGCAAACGCCAATTGTCCCCGCGCGTCCGCGCCTTTATTGACCTGTTGATTGAGCACTGGAAATCAGGCGTGCCTTGGGAAACCTGAAAATATTGGGGACTCAGTGGACCCTGTGATGGTCTTTTGGTGTGGTTTATCCGACATGAGGATTCAATAAATATGTCAGTCATCGTCACTCACCGAGACTGCCATCATGACTATCGCCACCCAACGCTCGCCTCAAGAACAACCTGCCGCCTTACCGACTGCCCATCCTGCACTTGAACGTCACCCTGGCTTTCAACGCTTGTTTCATCCGCAGGCGCTGACGGTTGGTCTGATTTTACCCCTCGAAACCCATGCCGGCCGAGCGGCACCGACCATGCGTGGTCACGTGGAAATGGCGCAACGCGCTGAGGCGCTAGGTTTTGGCGCGCTGTGGATGCGTGACATTCCTTTCTTTGACCCGGAGTACAACGATGTGGCGCACATCTTTGAACCCCTGGTTTACATCGGCTTCCTCGCCGCCGCCACACGCAGCATCGTCCTTGGAACCACCGGTATCGTGCTGCCTACCCATGAGCCCATGTATCTGGCCAAGCAGGCGACGTCCCTGGATCAGTTGAGCGAAGGGCGCCTGGTGTTGGGGCTGTCATCGGGCGATCGATACAGCGACTACCCGATGCTGGGTATCGATTTTGAAACCCGTGGTGACCGCTACCGTGATGCCTTCTCGGTGTTTCGCACCCTGATTGAGCAGGACTTTCCGCGCTTTAGCTCCGAACGATTCGGTGGCTCATACGGAAACCTCGACCTGGTGCCGAAAGCGCCGTATGGACGCGTCCCTTCAATCGCTGTCGGCCAGGCGCAGCAGAGCATCGAGTGGTTGGCTGAACACCTTGATGGCTACCTGGCTGGGGTGCAAAGCCCCGAGCGGTTGGCATCGTTGGGCGAGACCTGGCACGCCAAAGTGCGCGAGTTCCAAGGTCGCAACGCGTTCAAGCCGTTAGGGTTGGGTGGTTATTTCGACCTCAGTGATAACCCGGACCAGCCATTCCAGCGCATCCAGGGTGGCTTCCGGGCCGGGCGCAACGGCCTGCGTAACTACCTGGAGCAAGCGCAGGCAGCCGGTGTTTCGCATATCGCGCTCAACCCAAAGGTCAGTCGCCAGCCCTACGGCGAGATTCTTGACGAGCTCGGCGAGCACATCTTGCCGCACTTCCCGTCGCACGCTTGAGGCCCAACGCAGTGTCGGAGGATCAATACATGTCATCTCTTTTTGAGTCTTACGATCTGGCGGGTCAGCAACTGTCGAATCGCATCGTCATGGCGCCGATGACCCGCGCCCGCGTCAAGGACACCGTGCCGTCTGCGGATATGGCGAACTACTATGCCCAGCGTGCGGGAGCAGGCCTGATCATCACCGAAAGCGCGCAGGTGTCGGCGCAGGGCCGTGGCTACCTTTACACCCCGGGGATCCACACACCAGCGCAGATTGAAGGCTGGAAACGCGTGACGGACGCGGTACATCAGGCCGGGGGGCGTATTGTCATTCAGCTCTGGCATGATCTGCACGCTAGTCACTTAGGTACGCCTGAGTTTCAAAAAGCCATCCGCGCGGCTTACTGCGGCACCTTGCTCCTGTCGGGCGGGTTCAACCATCTAACCGCACAACAAGCCATCGATGACGGATTGGCAGACCTGGCGGTTTTCGGTCGACCGTTCATTGCCAATCCTGATCTGGTCGATCGCTTACGGCATGGTTGGCCACTGGCCGATGCAGGTCGTGAAGCGTTTTATGGCGGCGGCTCGCAAGGCTACATTGATTATCCTGCTTATTCGTCGCGAGACGCGCAGCAAGCATGATAGGTCGGGCCTGTGTACCAGGTATCAGCCAGAAGTAGCAGCTCACTTGTAGGATAACGAGACAACCGCCATCTTTTAACCGACATCAGAAGAAAGCAATTTCGTAGCCGAATCGGGATGCGGCACTGACGATATGCTGCCCCATGATCTGACGTGCCGCCGCGGCATTCCGATCGGTCAAAGCCTGCACGAGATCTTCATGCTCACCACGTGCTGCATGCGGAATATTGCTGAAAACAGGGCCCCGTCGCGCAAAGTTCATGGTGATCAGTGCCCGCATTGGCTCGAGCACTGTGCGAATCATCGTTTCGAGATAATCGTTGCCAGACGCTGCTGCCACGGCCCGATGAAAGTCGAGGTCGGCGTTCACAGTGTCCAGCGTCGGTTCGCCAACGTATTGCATTCGCAGGACCGCAGCCTGGATCATTTTCAGCTTGTGGGGCGTCATGTGCGACGCCGCAAGCGCGGCCGCCTGGCTTTCCAGTACGGCCCGAACTTCGAACATGTTGCGGATCGTATTGTCCCCGTCCAGCAATGGCGCGTTCTCGCGCTCTAGGGAAGGCTCCGGCGATGGGGCTGCAGCCGAGACGAACACGCCAACGCCTTGGCGGGACTGGATCAAGCCCTGGGCCCGAAGCGTGGCAATCCCTTCTCGCACGACATTCCTGCTGACCCCGAAGTTCTGCGAGAGAAATTGCTCGGTTGGCAACCGGTCTCCCGGACGCAGTCGGCCAGAAGCAATCTCGTCGCTCAACGAGCGGGCGATGTGCTCGGCCAGATGAGGACGCCGCGCCACGGGTTGCACATTCATTTCACTCATTCTTTTCATTCCTTCAACTTGTCTTCTTAATCTACATCAGAAGACTTGTTCCCAACAGTTGAAACTGAAATTCATATAAGACATAAAAATTAAAAAACAATAAAAACAATGAGTTGTGTGAAAATTGGAGTTAAGTTCGCCGGAAATCAGTAGTTGTTCAGTTGAAGGACAACAGGACGTCATGTACGTTGTCCTCAACCTGGCACGGGCGAAATCCGAAAATCGCCGCGCCACCCCTGCAACCTGCTTGAGGCGAAGACCTATGAAAATTGCCAGCATTGAAACCATTCCGCTTCGGATCCCCTTCACTACGGGCGGTCCGTCGGCCGGTGGGGTCTGGGGCCCGAAAGACCTGCAAATGGTCGATTCCCTGGTGGTTAAAGTCACCACGGACGAGGGGATCGTCGGTTGGGGCGAAACTTTCGGCTTCACCGCGATACCGGCAGTGAAAGTCGTGATCGACACGATCCTCGCGCCTGAACTGATCGGCAGTGATGTCACGCGGCGCGAGAAACTGCAGGGCGATCTGCAGAAGAAATTCCACGTCTTCGGTCGCAGCGGCGCGTTCATCTATGGCCTGTCGGCGATTGACATCGCGCTGTGGGATATCGCTGGCAAAGCGGCCGGTAAACCCATTTACCAATTGCTGGGCGGCAGCGAGGCCACGTCGCTGGCAGCCTATGCAAGCTTGATCCGCTATGCCGACCCTGAACTGATTCGGGTCAATGTGCAGCGCGCGGTCAACAGCGGTTTCCGTCACCTCAAGCTGCATGAGGTGAATGCAGACGTCATCCGCGCCGCGTGCGAAGCCGCCGGCCCCGGCGTGGAAATCACCCTTGACGTCAACGCCCCGTGGTCGGTGCGTGAAGCGCTCGATATGACCGAGAAACTGCACCCGTTGAACCTGCGCTGGATCGAAGAGCCGGTGTGGCCGCCGGAAGACTATGCGGGCCTGGCGCGAGTACGGCAGCACGGCGGTATCCCGGTGGCTGCCGGCGAGAACGCTTCGACGCTGATGGACTTCCAGCATCTGCTTGAAGCCGGCGCGGTCGATTTCATCCAGCCCAGCCCGGCAAAAATGGGCGGTATCACCGAACTGCAAAAAGTCTATGCGCTGGCCAATGCCCATGGCGTCACCGTGATGGTCCACGCCTTTTATGACGGCCCGGGCCTGCTGGCCGCCGTGCATGGCAGTGCCGCCCTCGGCGGCGCGAAGTCTCTGGTCGAGTGGCGTTACTTCGATCTCGAAGCGCAACTCTATGGCGACGCCATCATTCCGCGTAACGGCCGCATCGACGTACCGCAAGGACCGGGGCTCGGAATCGAGCCGGACCAGGACGTCATTCGAGACTACCGCTTCAAACCGTAACCGCAACGGCCGCCTAGCCATTGCCGCGTTGATCGAGGCCGCCGTATCGGCCTCGATCAGCCACGACGACATTCTTGATAAAAATAAATACGAGGATTGAGCACATGTTAGACAGAATTGTAGGGCCAATTTTGCCCGTTGCCTTTGTGATCGCGCTTGGCTACATCGCTGGCAAGCGCGGACGGCTTACCCATTCGGACAGCCTGCTGATCAGCCGGCTGGTGCTCGGCTGGATTTTCCCGGCACTGTTATTTGTCGGGATGGCGAGCACGCCTCGTGAACAGCTCTTCGACTTCAAATTCGTCGCGGCCACGTTCATCGGCATCATGGGCATGTACGCGATAGCGCTGGCAATCGGCTGGTTCACCACGCGCAATCTCAAGGTCGCAACGCTCAAGGGCTTCGTCAACGGCTACCCGGACGCGGCGTTCATGGGCATCCCGATCCTCGCAACGATGTACGGAGCCGGCAGCATTTATTCGGTTCTGGTGCTGAACCTGGTCGCGAGTCTGGTGATGATCCCCCTGACGACCATGTTGCTCACCATCGCCGATGGAAAGGGCAGTGGCACCCAGGCGTTCGTGTCGAGTCTTTCGGGGGCGGTACGCCGTCCGCTGATGTGGGCACCGGCCCTTGGCATTCTGATTTCGCTGCTGCAGGTCAAGCTGCCGCCTATTGCTGCGGAGTCACTCACTCTTCTCGGCAAGGCAACGCCTGGCGTCTCCCTACTGTGCCTGGGACTGATCATGTCGTCCGAGAAACTGAAAATGTCGGGTGAGGTGTGGGGCAACCTTGGGCTCAAGTTGCTCGTTCACCCGGTATTAATGTTCGCCGCCACTGTGGTACTGGGCACACATGGACTTTACGCCCAACAGATGATCCTGCTTTGCGCGCTTCCGTCGGCGACCATCCCGGCAATGTTCGCGAACCAGACCGGCGCCTATCAGAGTGAAGCCGCGACCTCCATCCTGGTAAGTACGGTGTTGTCGATTGTGACGTTCTCTTTCGCGATCTACCTGATTGATGGAGGACTTGCGGCAGCCTGACTGCTGGATCCGGATGGCGGGGTATGAGGCACTCGTGTCGAAATACCACGCCTGGGTTTATCCCGATTACCGCCGTGTAGGGGTGGACACATAAGTCGCCCCCCACAAAGGGTGTTGGTTTACCGTTTGACTATAGTGTTCATCGCTTACCTGCCAATCAGGGATCAAATGCGGGAGGATCAACGATGCACAGAATCAGACATTTCGCCACCAGCTTGCTGGCCATTGCGGTGCTGGGTGGCTCCCAAGTCGGTCTTGCCCAGGAGGGAATGGAAACCCAGGGCGGGCAACCACCTCCTGGCTCGCGCAGTTCCATCCAGGATTTCGACTACCAGATCAAATACCAGCGCGCGTTCGAAGCCGTGCTGTGGAATATGCCGGCCATCGCCATCTACAGTTTCAGGCGTGCAGCTTTTGACGACCTGGGCGTCAAGGACAACGACATCATTGCCTATTCGGCGCCGGCAACGCCGAAACTCGAAGCGATTACTGCCAACAGCAGCACGCCTTACATCACCGCATTCACCGACCTGCAAAAAGGCCCGGTCGTATTGGAACTGCCTGCCGCGAGCGAGGAGGGCAGCGTCTACG
Organism: Pseudomonas sp. MYb327; assembly: GCF_040438925.1. NCBI lineage: Bacteria > Pseudomonadati > Pseudomonadota > Gammaproteobacteria > Pseudomonadales > Pseudomonadaceae > Pseudomonas > Pseudomonas sp. MYb327. The sequence continues at coordinate 2,615,475 of NZ_CP159258.1, read as the reverse complement.
GGCAGGTGGTGGATGCATGGCAACTCACCATCGCCGACGTTGGCCCATCGGGTCTGGACAAAGGCAAGGGCGGGAAATTGCTGTTCACGCCGCCGGGGTATACCGGCGAAGTCCCTGCTGGCTACATTCACGTTCCGTCGCCCAACTACCGGATCGCCCTCGCTTTCCGCTCTGTGCGTGCCCCTGGCAAAACCGCCGCTGACGCTTATCAGTATGCAAAGAAATTGCGCATGTATTACCTGGCAGAAGCGAGCCATCCCCCGCAGCAGCGCTTTATCGACCCGATCGACAAGGTTTACCCGACGTTGCCCTTCTATGACGAACGCCACTTCGCGGACATGCATGCGGTGATGAGCATCGAACCCGCGCGTCCACAGGACAAGGTGATGATCGGGATGCTGCGGTCACTGGGCATCGAAAAAGGCAAGCCGTTTGCCCCGGACGAGGTCACCAGAAAAGCCATGCGCCAGGCGGCGATTGATGCCTGGTTCTACCTGCAACACTGGTTCGATAACCTGCCCAAAGACAAGTTGTATTGGCCGGACCGCCACTATGCCTCGCTGTTGATGACCGATGAAAACAAGCGCTTCTCTTTTGAGTACCCAGACAGCATTGACCTGATCGGGCGCGCGGCGGAGTACTTCTGGTGTACCTATATGCCGAAAGAGTTGAGCGACTCACCGGCCACCCAATACCTGATGGCCATGGCGGATAAAAACGGTAAACCCCTCGAAGCCGGGCAGACCTACAAGATCGATGTACCCGCCAAGATGCCGGTCAAACAGTTCTGGGCATTGACCGGTTATAACCGTGACACCATGTCGTTCATCTACAGCGCTACCAATCGCACGACGTTGTCCTCGTACGATCTGGATGCCATGAAGAAAAATGCCGACGGCAGCGTTACGATCTACATCGGCCCCAAAGCGCCTGCCGGACTGGACAGCAACTGGATTCCCACCGCCGGGAAGCGGCCGTTACCAGCCATGCGCTTTTATGGCGGCACTGAGGCTCTCAACGACAAAAGCTTCAAGCTGCCGGATTTCGAACGGGTTGAGTGAACCGTTGGCCTGGCGGCAAATGCTAAACACCTGACGGGAAATGACAATTCTTCAGCAGGTAACAGCCGCAGTATGGGAGGACGCAATAACCCATACCCGCTGTCGCCTGCATGAGGAAAACAATAATGCCAATGCCTGTGCCGTCCTTCGATCACAAGGAACTGCTGACCCTCAATACCAACGAACTGCCGATATACAAAGATGCCATGGCACCTTATTTTCCAGGCGTCGATGTGCAGCCGCTGTATCTCGACCCGAACCTGGGGGTCTGGACACTGCGCGTGATTTTCCAACCTGGCGTGCGCCTGCCCTGCCATTACCACACGGGCCCGGTTCATCTGTTCACGATGTCGGGCAAGTGGCACTACGTGGAATACCCGGATCAGCCTCAGACGGCTGGTTGCTACCTCTACGAACCGGGCGGCTCGATCCATACCTTCATGGTCCCATCTGATAACACTGAGCCCACTGACACCTTCATGGTGGTCTATGGCGCCAACATCAATTTCGACCAGGACGGCAACTTTGTGAACGTCATGGACGCCACCGACATCATGCAAATTATCGATCGCCTGGTGAAGGAGCGTGGCCTGGAGCCGGCCCGTTACATTCGTCCCGGCAACGCCGGTTACACCGTCGGTTGAGCACTCACGACGCACGCATCGGCGTCCGTCAATCCGGTCAATTTATGGAGAGTGCTCAATGAGCCATGCTGCCATGCCAACCGGCATCGAAGGCCAGACGCCTGACGTGCCGCGTTCGGTGTTCATTACAGGTGCCAGCGGTTTTATCGGTCAGGCCCTTGCCCGTCGTTATCGGGCACTGGGGGTCGAGGTTCGCGGTATGGACCTGCGCGCCGACGCGGCCAACGGTGTAGTCGCCGGCGACCTGACCCGTCCGCAGCAATGGGCCGAACATGCTCACGGTTGCGAGTTGTTCATCAATACTGCTGCGGTGGTGTCCCTGGCCGCACCGTGGAAGCAGTACCGCGAGGTGTCGGTTCGCGGTGTGCGCAATTGCCTGGACGTCGCGATCGAAAGCGGTGCCCGACGCTTCGTGCAGTTTTCTTCTATCGCGGCCCTTGGTTGGGAATACCCCGAACAGGCGGACGAACGCTGCGATGTCGTCATCGGTGAGCACTATCGCTACGGCGTGGCCAAAGGTGCGAGCGAGCACGTGGTGCTGGCGGCGCACGCGGCGGGGGAGATCGACTGCACCGTGGTGCGGCCGGGTGACGTCTACGGCCCGGGCTCGCGGGCCTGGCTCAGCGAGCCGTTGAAGATGGCCAGGGCCGGTGCGCTGATCCTGCCCAATGGCGGCAAAGGTCGTTGGACGCCGGTGTATATCGATGACCTGCTCGATGGCGTGATGCTAGCCGCCGGGTTGCCACAGGCCATAGGACAGATCTTTCACGTCAGCTCGAACGAGTCGGTCAGTTGCCGCGAATTCTTCAGTCATCACTGGCACTGGGCAGGGCGCAGCGGTTCACCGCGCAGCCTGCCGCTGGGGCTGGCGGTGACGCTGACCTGGCTGATCTGGAACGCTAATCGACTGTTGCGCCGCCATGATGAAGTGACGCCCGACACCATGTACATGTTCTCGCGTACCGGCGGTATTTCCATCGACAAGGCCCGGCGGATGCTCGGCTATGCACCGAAGGTGAATCTTGATGAGGGATTGCGTCGCTCCGAAGCATGGCTTCGTGAAGTCGGGCAATTGAGCTGATTACCTGCGGGCTGCCGGTTGCGGCGGCCTGATCTGATAGAGGGTTTTTCATGAAAGCCGTTGTCATGCGTGATAAGCAACTGCTGGTGGATTCGATCGCTGCGCCCACGCCGGGGCAGGGCGAGGTGCTGGTCAGGACACTGGCCTGCGGTATCTGCGGTTCGGACCTGCACATGTTCCATCATTGCGAGCATGTGCTGGCGAACTTCAAGCGCGGGCACATTCCGATTGCCTTCGATGACCGACAGGACGTGGTGTTCGGTCACGAATACTGTGCCGAGATCCTCGACCACGGGCCGGGCAGCGACAAGACGTTGAAGGTGGGGACGCGAGTGTGTTCATTGCCGTTCGTGATCACCGCGCAGCATTTTCACCATATCGGATTCTCCAATCGTTATCCGGGTGGTTATGGCGAGCAGATGGTGCTGGCCGAACAGATGTTGATGCCGGTACCGGGGGATTTGCCACCGGACATCGCGGCGCTGACCGAGCCGTTGACCGTGGCCGCACATGCTGTGAATCGTGCGCGTCTGGATGGCAGCGAAGTGCCGGTGGTGATTGGTTGCGGCCCCATCGGCCTGGCGTTGATCGCGGTGTTGAAGTCCCGTGGCATCGGCCCGATCGTGGCGTCGGACTTCTCCGCAGGGCGCCGAGACCTGGCAGAGAAAATGGGCGCCGACGTCGTGGTCGACCCGGCCGAGCAGTCGCCGTATCAATCGTGGCTGCAAGTGGCAGCACCCCGGGGTTACGACATCAACGGCCCGATGGCGCTGCTGGGGCTGGGGCCGCAGCCAAAGCCTTGTGTGGTGTTCGAGTGCGTGGGCATTCCGGGATTGATCCAGCAGGTGCTGCAGAGTGCGCCGCCGCGCTCGCGCCTGATCGTGGTCGGGGTGTGCATGGAAAGCGACCGGATCGAGCCACTGATCGGCATCAGTAAGGAAATGAACGTGCATTTTTCCTTCGGCTACACCGGGGAAGAGTTCGCCCATACGTTGCATGCCCTGGCTGACGGCACGCTCGATGGCGCGCCGATGATCACCGCTCGCGTGTCGCTGGATCAGGTAACCGGCGCTTTCACCGACCTGGCCCAGCCCGATGAGCACGCGAAAATAATCATCACCTACGACTGAGGCGTCATCGCCCTGAAGTGCGCGCCTGAGGCTCGGCGCGCAGTTGTGTACGGCGTACCCGCGGCGGCACACCGTACCAGCGCTTGCAGGCACGGTTGAACGAACTTTGCTCGGCATAACCCAGCAGCCCGGCAATCTGTGCCATGGGCATGTTCGCTTCCGCGAGATACAGCTCTGCCAGTTCCTGGCGTGCCTGTTCGACCATCTCTTCAAAGACCAGGTCACTCTCCGCCAGGCGCCGTTGCAGCGAACGTTCGCGCAGACCAAATTGTTCGGCAATCAGCGGCAGGGCGCAGCGTTGGGTGGGCAACAAACGGCGGATCGAGGCTTCGACCTGGCTGCCAATGTCCAGTGGATTGGCCACGCCCATGCTGATGACGTAATCCATCATCGTGTCGTGCAGCTGGATATTGTGCTGGTCGATTGGCTTGCTCAAGCAATCCGGCATCAGCACCAGGGCATTGTGCGCCTGGCCGAAATAGGTGCGGGCACCGAAGAAGCGCTGGTAACGACTCTGCGGCAGTCGTGCTTCGGTGCGCGATAACACTGAATGCGGACGGAATCCCGGCCCGTAGAGCATCTGCAAGGTCTTGAACATGACCCCAAGCGTCAACTCGATGATCTGGCGTTGACGAGGCGCAGGGCGCAGGCGCAACTCATAAATCAGATACGGATGAGCGGCGTCGATTTCGGTGTCCAGGTTCACCTGCACGCCAGGGCTATAGGTGTGCAGGAAACGGGTGACTTCCGACAGCGCTTCGCCGACGTTGCGCGCATTTTGCGCGATCACCGCCAACGGACCGAGGACCAGGATGCTTTGCCGTTCGGCCAGGCGCAGACCGAAGTCGATGCATTGAAGCCGTTCCGCGCTCAGTTCGAGCAGGTTGATCATCGTCCGGTACGGAATCACTGCCGAACCGTTGTCCAGCAGCTTGGGGTCGATCTGCATCTGTCGCAGCAGGTCGTCAGGGTCGCCGCCCAAGTCCCGTATAAGTTCGGGGAACCCGGTCAGTGAGGTGGTTTTGATCAAGGCAGTCATGTTCGGGCTATTGGCTCTTGTTCAATGAAACGGGCGCCTTGCCGGGTCGCGTTCGATCCTTTCGGTGGGGCAGTGCCATCGTCTCTGCATTTTTCATGGACGAACAGTTTAATTCTACTGCTGACGTCTAATGACAAACTTCTGACGTGAACGGACAAATGATTTTCCTGCCTCTCTCTGCATGCTTGCACAAACAAACAAGAACGCTCAGCCAAGGGGTCAAGTTCGGCCCCGCACGGTAAGGGCGATGGCGGAGATCTGCATGCACAATAAAAACTGCAAGGTTGGGACATGGGTGAAACCCTTGGCGCTGGCGGTTTCCTGCGCGTCGGCCGGGGCGGTGCAAGCCATGCCGTTCCAGCTGGAGAACGGCTGGGAAGGGGAGTGGAACACCACGCTATCGGTGGGCTCGCAATGGCGCGCGGAGAATCAGGACAGCGCACTCTACAGCGCCGCCAACGGCGCGCTGGTGGGCAAGTCCGGTGGTACGGCAGGCTCGGTCGACGCCGGCAACCTCAACTACGACAAAGGCGACCGCGTCTCGACCATCGCCAAGTTCGTCACGGACCTGTCCCTGCGCAATGGCGACATGGGCGGCCTGGTACGCGTCAAGGGTTGGTATGACGAGGCGCTCAAGGACGAAGACGTCAACTTCGGTAGCGCCTCCAATGGCTACCGCAAGAAGCCGCTCAATGACGATGGCTATGCCGATCTGCAGAAATTCAGCGGGGTCTACCTGCTCGATGCCTACGCCTACAACACTTACTACTTTGATGAGACACCAGTGCAGGTACGCCTCGGTCGCCAGGTGGTGAATTGGGGCGAGAGCGCTTATATCCAGGGCATCAACCAGATCAACCCCCTGGACGTGCCTGCGTTGCGCCGGCCCGGCACGGAACTCAAGGAAGCCCTGATTCCCGTGTGGATGGGCTACATGAACATCGGCTTGCCGGCCGGGATTTCCATGGAGGCGTTCTACCAGCTCAAGTACGAAGCCACCGCCATCGAAGGTTGCGGGCATTACTGGTCGGTCACCGAGAGCGCCATTGGCCAGGACTTTGGCGATTGCCAGCTGGGCACCTTCCTCGGTGGCACCAATCCATCGTCGCCGACCAAGATTGCCGCCGGCGCCTACCTGCCGGAGATCAAGGGCAAGGAGCCCCACGACAGCGGCCAGTGGGGCGTGGCGTTCCGCTTCCCGCTGGATGCCCTCGACGGCGAGTTGGGCCTGTACTACCTCAACTATCACTCGCGCACGCCGTACCTGGGCTTGCGCAGCACCGGTAGCGCAGCGCTGACGGAGTTTCCCAACGCCGGGACACCGGGAGCGGTGGCACGCAACGCCCAGGGCCAGTTCGTCGGGCCCAGTTGGGAATACCCGGAAGACATTCGCCTGTACGGCCTGAGCTTCACCACCACCCTGGGAGGATGGTCGATCGGCTCGGAACTGAGCTACTCGCCTAACCAGCCTGCGCAGATCAATGGCGGGGATTTGCTCAACGGCGCCCTGGCCGGTGTCGGCCCGGCGGCCGACCTCCTGCAGTTGGTGAAAGTGCAAAGCCAGTCGTTTACCGCAGGCTGGGATCGCTATGAGAAAACCCAGTTTCAGGTCAATGGCGTGAACGTGTTCCCCAACGTGCTCAAGGCCGAGAACCTGACGGTGGTCGCTGAAGTCGGTTTCCAGTGGAACAACATTCCCCAGGATGACACTGACCGCCGTTATGGTCGTGGCTTCATCTACGGGATGGGTTCCTCACCGACCATTCCCGCCGGTGGCAACACCTGTACCAGCCCGGTGCCAAGCCTGGTCAATTCCAGCGCTGCCGGCTGCAAGAACGATGGTTACGTCACCGACTTCGCGTGGGGTTATCGCCTGCGCGGCCAGCTGGACTACAACAATTTCCTCGGCACCAGCGTCACCGCCTCGCCTTATGCCTTCGTCGGCCAGGACGTCGACGGGGTCTCGATGGATGGCCAGTTCAATGAAGGTCGCATCACCAGCGCCCTGGGCATCACCTTCGATTACAACAAGCAGCACAAGCTCGACTTCAGCTACGTGAGTTTCGACAACAGCGCCGAATACGACCCGCTGCACGACCGCGATTTCTACTCCGCCAATTACAGCTACAGCTTCTGACAGAACAATAAGAGGTAAGTCCGATGAACACGATTCTTCATGCCGCGCGCCTGGGCGGCATGGCGTCTGCCTTGCTGCTCGCCCTGAGCAGCCCGGCGCATGCCCAGATCACTGCCGACCAAGCCGCTCGCCTGGGCAAAGACCTGACGCCGCTGGGTGGTGAGATGGCCGGTAATGCTGACGGTTCCATTCCCGCTTACACCGGCGGACTGGCGCAACCACCGGCCGGCTGGAGTCCGGAACAGGGCTACGTCGACCCGTTCGCCAGCGAGAAACCCCTGTTCACCATCACGGCCGCGAACATGGCGCAGTACAAGGACAAGATCACGCCGGGCATGCAGGCGTTGCTGGCCAAGTACCCGAACTATTCGATGCCGGTCTATCCGACCCATCGGACCGCCATGGTGCCGGCGGCGGTCGCCGACAAGGTCAAGCAGGAAGCGGTGCACGTCGAGCTCAACGGTTTTGGCGTGAATAACCTGAATGGTTCCACCACGCCGTTCCCGATCCCGAAAAATGGCCTGGAAGCCATCTGGAACCATAACGTGCGCTACCTCGGCGGTGGTCTGCAGCGCACCTACGCTTCCTTTCCGGTACGGGGCGGGGGCGACTACTACGCCCTGCGCATAGAAGAAAACCGCGTATTCGATAGCAACATGGACAAGCCATCGGACAACCGCCTGCTCAACTACTCGGCGCGCTTCATCTCCCCGGCTACCTTGGCCGGCACCGTGCAACTGGTGCAGGAACCGATCGACCAGGTCAAGGAAGTGCGTTCGGCGTGGATCTACAACGTCGGCCAACGCCGAGTGCGCCGTGCGCCGGACCTGGCCTACGATAACGTCAACGACGGCACCGAAGGCCTGCGCGTAACTGACGACTTCGATGGCTACAACGGTGCGCCCGATCGCTTCGAGTGGAAGCTTGTAGGCAAGCGCGAAATGTACGTGCCGTACAACGACTACAAGCTCGGTTCGAAGCAGGCCAAATACAAGGACATCCTCACCGCCAACACCCCCAACCCGGACTTCATGCGCTATGAATTGCATCGTGTTTGGGTCGTGGAAGGCACGTTGCGCCCGGACGCCAAGCACGTCTATGGCAAGCGTGTGATGTATCTGGACGAAGACTCCTGGACCTTACTGGCCAGCGACGCCTACGACACCCGTGGCACCCTGTGGCGCATCGGCGTGCATCCGCTGATCCAGTTCTACGACGCCCAGGTGCCGTGGTACCGCGCCAACATCTGGCACGACCTGAGCAACGGCGGCTACTACCTCGCCGGCCTGGCCAACGAAGAGCCGAACCCGTGGAAATTCGGGATCAAGGGTCGATTTGTCGACTTCCAGCCTGACGCGCTGCGCCGCATGGGCAAATGATCGAGAGCTGCCTTCGTCAACCTGCTGCGAGCGGCCAACGGTCGCTCGCCTGCTCACTGGAATTTTTCTCATGTCCTTACGCCACCTGGATTGGCTGGCGGGTGTTGGCGTGTGTCTGTTGGCCACCGCAGTGTGCGCCGAACCGCCCAAACTCGATTATCAGATCAGCCCTAACCATGTCCTGCTGCTAAACATCGCCGATAACGGCCAGCACCTTGTTGCCGTTGGCGAGCGCGGTGTCGTCTTGATCGCCGATGAACACGCGCAAGCCTGGAGCACTGTGCGCACGGCAACCACCCGCACGCTCTCGGGCGTCGCTTTCGCCAATGCACAGGTCGGCGTCGTCGTGGGTCATGGCGGCGCGCTGTTGCGTACCGAAGATGGTGGCCGGCATTGGACGACGGTCGAAGCCGACACCAATGGAGACGCGCTGTTGGGCGTTGTGGTGCTGGGTGAAGGGCACATGGCCGCCTGGGGCGCGTTCGGTCTGTATCTGCTGTCCAGGGACAACGGTGCGACGTGGGAGCGTTTGCCCATCCTGGACGGCGATTTTGACCGGCACATCTCGCGGATCCTCCCGCTGGCCAACGGCGAATACCTATTGGTGGGCGAGAGCGGCACCCTGGCGAAATCCGCAGACCGCGGCGAAACCTGGCAGGCCATGCAGAGCCCTTATGCCGGCAGCCTGTTCGGCGCCCTGCAACTGCACAACGGCGATCTTCTGATCTACGGCATGCGCGGAAACCTTTGGCTTTCCAGCGATGGCGGCCAGACCTGGACCCGGCGCGACACGGCAACCACCTTCGCCTTCAATGGCGCCGTCGAGTTGAAGTCCGGACGCGTTCTGGTGTTCGGCAACAGCGGCTTGCTGCTGGCCAGTGATGATCAGGGACGCAGCTTCAAGCCGCTGCCCTCCACCCATGTCAGCCTGGCAAAGGCGATACAGCTGGGCGATGGACAATTGCTCGCGGTCGGTGATCGGGGTGTCACGCCGCTCGCGGTGAACGCGACCGAGCGTCAGGAGTAACCCATGAGCATTCAGGAAAAATACGTGGTGAATGCCGATGAGCTGGCGCGCAAGGACTTTGCCCGGGGCCTGGTCGGTAAAGTGTCCTACTGGATTTTTTATCAGCGCAAAGCCTTGTTGGCGCTGTTCATTCTGATCACAGTGGCGCTGGGCTACAGCGCCACGAATCTCAAGGTCGAAGCGGGCTTCTTCAAGATGATTCCGCTGCACCACGAGTACATGAAAACCTTTCTCGAATACCAGAAGGATTTCGGCGGCGCCAACAAGGTGCTGGTGTCGGTGAAAACCGACAAGGGAGAAATCTTCAACCCCGAAGCCATGGCGGTGCTGCGAAAGGTGTCGGACGAAGTCTTCTTCATCAACGGCGTGGAGCGCAGTTCGGTGACCTCGCTGTTCACCTCCAATGTGCGTTACACCGAAGTGGTCGAAGACGGTTTTACCGGCGGCAACCTGGTGGACTCCAGCTACGCCGGCACGCCGCAGCAGATTGCCCAGGTGCGCGAACGCACGCTGAAGTCCGACTGGGTCGGGCGCATCGTCTCCAATGACCTGTCATCGGCCATGGTGGTGGCGAACTTGCAGGAGACCGACCCGATCACCGGCAAGCGCCTGGACCTTCAGGACGTGGCGAACAAGCTGGAGAAAATTCGCCAGGACAATCAGGGCGCCGGCATCAGCATTCACATCATCGGTTTCGCCAAATCCATTGGCGACATCGCCGAAGGGGCCTCCGACGTACTGGTGTTTTTCATCATCGCCTTCGCCATCAGTGCGCTGTTGTTGTACTGGTATTGCGGTTCGCTGATGTTGACGGGCTGGGCGCTGATCTGCGCGATGGTCCCGGTGGTCTGGTTGCTGGGGTTGTTGCCGCTGCTGAAACTGACCCTGGACCCGATGTCGATCCTGGTGCCGTTCCTGATCTTTTCCATCGGTGTGTCCCATGCCGTGCAGATGACCAACGCCTGGAAACTGGAAACCCTCAATGGCGCTGACGGCGTCACGGCCTCGCGCAATTGTTTCCAGAAACTCTTCGTTCCCGGCGCCGTTGCATTGTTGGCCAATGCCTTGGGCTTCATGGTGATTGCGCTGGTGGACATCGAGATGGTCCGAGAACTGGCGATCACCGCGACCCTCGGTGTGTCGGTGATGATCGTCACCAACAAGATGCTGCTGCCGATCCTGTTGTCGTTCATGCGTCTGTCCGCGGCCGACGCGCAGAAGCTGCGTGGCAAGGAAACCCTCGGTGCCGGCTTGTGGGAGCGCCTCGGGGTGCTGGCGACCCGTCGCGGTGCGGCGTGGGCCTTGCTGTGTGCAGCCGTGTTGCTGGGGTGGGGGCTACTTGAGGCCCGGCATCTGCATGTCGGCGACATCGGCGTCGGCGTGCCGGAACTGCGCCCGGATTCGCGCTACAACCAGGACGTGGCAACCATCACCCGTGACTTCGCCATCGGCGTCGACCTATTGCAGGTGATCGTTAAGGCTCAGGGCGACGAGACGCCCTGCGTCAAGCGCGAGGTGCTGGACCCGATCAACGAGCTGGAGTTGTACCTGCGTCAGGATGACGGCGTCTCTTCGGTGCGTAGCCTCGCCGGTTTTGTCGGCAACATCACCCAGGCCTACGCGGAAACCGACCTGAAATGGCGGGTGCTGCCCGAGCCGACCGCGCAAATCGCCCAGGGTGTGGGCTTCGCCACACGGGTTGGCACCGAGTACATGAACAGTGCCTGCAATGCGATCCCGGTGTCGATCTACACCAAGGATCACCAGGCCGACACCATCAGCAACCTGATGGACAGCATCAAGGCGTTCAAGGCTGCCTACGACAACGATCAGGTCACGTTCGAGCTGGCCTCCGGCAACGTTGGCGTCATGGCCGCGACAAACGAAGTGGTTCACGCCGGCGACAGGCTGGTCAACGGTGCGCTGTTCGCTTCGGTGACGCTGCTGTGCCTGTGGATGTTCCGCTCCCTGCGCATCACCCTCTGCGTGATCATCCCGCTGGCGCTGGTCACGGTGCTGTGCAACGCGCTGATGGCTTTGCTGGGCATCGGCGTCAAGGTCAACACCTTGCCGGTGGTGGCATTGGGCGTGGGCGTCGGCGTGGACTACGGCATTTACCTGTTCGAGCGGATCAAGCATGAGATGGATGACGGCGGTATTACGCTGCGCGAAGCCTTCGTCGAAGCGCTCAAGCAGCGCGGTACGGCGTCGGTGTTCACCGCCGTGACCATGACGTTGTCGATCGCCACCTGGGCCTTTTCAAACCTCAAGTTCCAGGCCGACATGGGCATCCTCCTGGCCTTCATGTTCCTGGTGAACATGCTCGGCGCCATCCTGTTGTTGCCGGCACTGGCCGCCTGGCTACTGCCAAAAGGGACGGTCCGCAACCACTGAAAAAAACCGAAGAACCAACCTGCCGCGCGCTGGCGGGTCGGGCTACACGGAAGCTATCGACGCTTGTCGGAGTTGTTGCCGAGTACCCGGCTCATTGTTGAGCCGGGTCTTTTTATCCATACGGAACTTGAACCCGATGAAGAACACCTTCAGGTACTCCTTGCTCGCCCTTGCCATGACCGTCGTCCTGGTGGGCGGCGTCCGGGCCGGAGAGAACGCTGCCGGCAAACCGGCCTCCGAGGTCCCAGGCATCCCGGCCGGAACCGTCATCACCGTGGCCAGCGCCAAAGTTATCGCCGAGGATGCCTACCTGTGGGGCTGGCCGATCGTGAATGCCTTCAATCGTCGCGCGTCGTTTTCCAGAGCTCCTGAACCCGGTTTGGTGGGCGGCATTCTTCCCGCCGCGCCGACCGGTTACATCAGCATGCTCACTGACTACATTTCACCGGACCAGCACTGGATCGCACACCCTAACCAGGACGTGGTGTATGGCTTTGGCTATGGTGCCACCGACGACGATCCGATGGTGTTGCAGGTACCGGATTTTGGCGACCGCTTCTGGGTGTACGCGCTGTATGACGCGCGCAGCGAAGAATTCTCCAGATTGGGCAAACAGTACGGCACCCGTCCCGGCAACTATCTGGTGGCAGGGCCGAACTGGAAGGGCGCCGTGCCTGAGGGCATCACCCAGGTCATTCGGGCACCCACTGAACTGGTGGCTGTCGGCCCCCGTGCATTTCTGGACGACAGCGCCGAAGATCGCCAAGCCATCCAGCCCGTCCTCAACCAAATGGTGGTCTACCCGCTGAGCCAGTACACCGGCAAGACCATCACCAAAGACTGGAAAGCCACGCCGCACTTCCCGGCGGCGCAAAAAACTTCTGCGGAAGTGCGCTGGGTGAACCCGCAAACGTTCTTCGACCAGCTACCTGAGGTACTCGCCAAGGTGCCACCGCTGCCTGGCGAAGAAAGCCGCTACGCGATGATAAAGGCGTTGCTCGATGCCGCCGCGAAAGACCCGGCGGTCAAGGCCGCCATCGTCAAGGCCGCCATCGAAACTGAAGAACAGGTGGTGTCACCGCTGTTCTCGTTCCAGACCAATGGCTCGCGTCTGCCCAATGGCTGGAACTCGCCGACCAACGTGGCGCGCTGGGGCCATGACTACCTGACGCGCACGGCTACCGCCAAGTCGAACATGTACACCAACCAGCCCGAGGAAACCCGTTACTTCTTCCTTGAGGTGGAACAGAAGGGCCTGCGTCTGCATGGCGATCATCGTTACACCCTGACCTTTGCCAAAGGCCAGACACCGCCGGCCGAGGGCTTCTGGTCGCTGACGATGTACGACCCTCAACACTTCTTCGCCGCCAATACGCTCGACCGCTACTCCCTGGGTACCAAGAACAGCAAAAGCATGAAGTACAACGCCGACGGCTCACTGACCCTGTATGTGCAGCACGGCTCCCCGGGCAAGGACAAGGAAGCCAATTGGCTCCCGGCACCCAAGAGCGAATTTGAGCTGACCATTCGCACCTATTGGCCAAAGGCCGAGGTACTCAGCGGCGCATGGACGCCCCCGGGCGCTGTGCGTCTGGACTGACAGTGACCCCCATTACAACCAATAAGAATCAGGAGAAAGGCATGATGTGTGTGAGCTCCAGGCTCAAGCGTTGGTGCAGCGCGGTCGCCTTGCTGGCGGCAGGCGTGTCGTCACAGGCCATGGCCGCAGACAAGCCGAACATTCTGGTGATTTTCGGTGATGACATCGGCATCACCAACATCAGTCGGTACAGCAACGGCATCATGGGCTATCAAACGCCCAACATCGACCGTCTCGCCAAGGAAGGTGTGATGTTCACCGACTACTACGGCGAGCAGAGCTGCACCGCGGGACGGGCTGCGTTCATTACCGGCCAGCACCCCGTGCGCACGGGCTTGACCAAGGTCGGCATCCCGGGTGCGACAGTGGGCCTGAAGCCTGAAGACCCAACGATCGCCGAGTTGCTCAAACCGCTCGGTTACACCACCGGTCAATTCGGCAAGAATCATTTGGGCGACCGCGACGAATATCTGCCGACCAACCACGGTTTTGACGAGTTCTTCGGCAATCTCTATCACCTCAATGCTGAAGAAGGTCCCGAAGACCCGGACTGGACCAAGAACCCCGTCATGGACAAGATGTTCCGTCCTCGTGGCGTGATTCGCAGCAGTGTCGACGGCAAGATCGAAGACCTGGGCGCCTTGACCAAAAAACGCATGGAAACCATAGACGAAGAATTTCTGGCAGCGTCGACCAACTTCATGGACAAAGCGGTCAAGGCCGACAAGCCGTTCTTTGTCTGGTTCAACTCCACGCGCATGCATTACTACACTCACGTCAGCGCCAAGGTCGCCGGCAGGTCGGGGCAGGGCGAGTACAACGACGGTATGCTCGAACACGATGACCAGGTTGGCCAACTGCTGAAAAAAATTGATGAGTTGGGTGTTGCCGATAACACCATCGTCATTTACTCCACCGACAACGGTGTGCACTTCAACCAGTGGCCGGACGCAGGCATCACCCCGTTCCGCGGCGAGAAGAACACCAACTGGGAAGGGGGCTTTCGTGTGCCGGCCATCGTTCGCTGGCCGAACCACATCAAGCCCGACACCATCTCCAACCAGGTCATGTCGCACCAGGATTGGATGCCGACCTTGCTCGCCGCCGCCGGGGTCACCGACGTGAAAGAACAGTTGCTCAAGGGCTACAAGGCCGGTGTGAAAAACTTCAAGGTGCATCTGGACGGCTACAACTTCCTGCCGTATCTGGAAGGCAAGGAAGACAAGGGACCGCGCACCGATTTCTATTACTTCAGCGACGACGGCAAACTGCTCGGTGTGCGTGACGGCGACTGGAAACTGGTGTTCGCCGAGCAGCGGGCGCACCAGTTCGATGTGTGGCGAGATCCATTTGTCGAGCTGCGCATCCCCAAGGTTTTCAACTTGCGACGAGATCCGTTCGAGCGAGCGGACACTGACTCCAACAACTACAACCAGTGGTGGGACAAGAAAGTCGGCATCGTCGCCATGCCGGCCTTGGTGCGGGTCCAGCAATTTTTGGGCACCTTCCAGCAATTCCCGCCCCGCCAGCGCCCAGCCACTTTCACCGCCGATCAGATGGTCGAGAAATTCATGCATTACCAAATTCAGTAAATGGTCGGTGGCCGGAGGCTCTGATAGTCGGCCAGTACTTATTGCAACGCTGCACATCTACCCTCGTCCGTTTGACGAGCCGCAACCCTGTGACTAGGGTTCTTGCAGGCATTTAGTCGTCAAACTGGCGCGTCAGACGGCTCGCGCCCGTCGAAATACCTCATGAAAGGACGCTCGTTATGGCTTCATCACGTAGTTTTCTGTTTTGTGTTCTGCCCTTGTGTGTTGCGCTCGGTAGCGCGATGCAGGCGCAAGCCAGCACGCCGGATTTACTGCTGACCACACCTGCCACACCCGATGCAGTAGAAAAAGGGATGCAGGCTGATGGCTACAGCCTGGCGATCTCGGCTTACAACTGGGGTTATCCGCTGGTTCGCATGGAAAGAGTGGCACGTGAATACATCAGCGTTCCCTCACCCAAGCCCGACACCAGCTATCGTGCAGGTCTGAACCAGATCGGCTGGGCCACTTCGCTGGCTTCACCGTCCGCCAAGGACATGCCCACTGCCAACAATGACACCTACTACATGAGTGCGGTGCTGGATCTGACCGAGCCCTACGTGTTGACCGTGCCCGATACCCATGACCGTTATTACGTGGTCGATGTGTTCAACATGTGGCAGGAACTTGAACACTATGTAGGGAGGCGTACGACAGGCACCAAGGCCGGAAAATATGTATTGGTACCGCCAGGCTGGAAGGGCGAACTGCCCAAGGACGCGAAGCGCCTCGACGTCTCGACCAAAAAAATCTGGCTGTGGGGGCGCATTCACGTCAAGCAGGGTGAAGATGTGGCACCGATACTCGCCTTGCAGAAACAGTTCAGTGTCGTGCCGTTGAGCGGCAAAACCCATAAGGATGAAACCTTGCCTGCATTGCCGCAGACCGGCGACGACCCTCTGGGGTTCTTCACCGAACTGGCTTCGGCGCTCAAGGACAATCCGGTCAAACCTGCCGACGCTGCCTTGTTTGCTCAGTTCGCCCGCATCGGCCTGACGGAAAAGGGCTTTTCACCCGACAAGCTGAATCCGGCCACGCGCAAAGGGTTGGAGGAGGGTTTGAAAGACGCGCCCTATGTAGCGATCGCGTCGCTGGCCAGCACGTCGGAAGTGCGCAATGGCTGGAACTGGGTGACCGGTCTTGACAGTTTTGGCTACAACTACCCGCTGCGCGCCATGGTGGCCGGGCCCTATCTGGGAGGACAGGGTGAGCATGAAGCGATGTATCCACTGCGCTTCACCGACAGCAAAAACCAACCGCTCACTGGAGCCAATCAATACGAAATCAAACTGGCTTCGGCACCCCCTGTGAATGCCTTTTGGTCGCTGACCATGTATGACGCCAGCGACAAAATGCTGGTCGATAACGAGATCAGTCGCTACAAGGTCGGCTCCGATACGCAGGGATTGAAAGTCGCGGCGGACGGTTCGATCACCATTCCCATTTCCCACAAAAAACCCCAGGGAGAGAATGCGGCCAACTGGCTACCGGCACCCGAAGGCGGTTTCTACGTGATGTTACGTCTGTATCAACCTTCAGAGGAGGCTCTCTCGGGCAAGTGGCAGCTACCGCAGCTGAACAAGGTCAATTGAGCATCAGGACATATACATTGAATCATTGGCCAATAGCATCGACGGATCGTCCGCTATTGGGCCGTTTTCTGTCGGCGCGGAGAGCTGCAAACGACCTATAGCTGCCGGTCAAGCTGCCGGTCACCACGCGCCTGAATTGGCCGGTAGCGCCGTTAAAGAATGTTCGTTTCAGAGGATAGGCAGGTGATGCAGTTCTCAGGTTTTGACGGCGTGTTCCTGCCAAGACTATCGGGCATCAAAGCGCTTTTTGCCGACAGTGGAGCAGGGCCTCGCTGATCATGGCGTGGACCAGTGCCGGAGAAACACCGAGGATCTTTGCGATTTCATTCTGTTTCATGCCGTGAATTCGGCACATTTCGAATGCATAGCGAGTGCGTTCCGGCAAATCGGACAATGCTCCGGAAACCCTTTCCAGCACCTGTTGATCCGACACCAGCGTTTCCGGCGTTCCCGTCTGTGGGCCGGACATCTCGCTGCTGTCATCGTCCTGGACGATCCAGCGCTCTTCAAATTGGCGGCGACGGTAGTGGTCGATCGACAGATTGCGCACTACACGGGTGAGGTACGAGGCTTGGGACCGGATCGGCCCGCTGGCGTCGGCTTCACCCACTTTAAGAAAGGCTTCATGGACAATGTCTTCGGCATGGCTGCGGCATCCGGTGATTCGCGCCGCGAGTCCGATCAAGCGCTGACGGCGCTCAAAGAACACTTCAAGCAATTGGGACCCGCTCCCCGCCGTATTGGGCTTTTGCATGATGCACCTGAATTATTTTATGAATCTGTCAGCGAGGGTCGTGAATTTATTCTTATTAAGAATTATTTGCAATAATGTTCCAGTCAAGCCGAAGGCAATTTCAACGGTGTGCTGGAACTGAACCAAAACCACGGGACATGGAGTAAGCTTGCCGAAATTTTCCTTCTACCCGCCATGATGACCAATCTTTCCCGCACGCAGAAATCTACTAGCGAAATGGCTGCCGACTGGTGTGTGCGACTGCATTTCGGCGAGTGCACGGATGCCGATCGTGCCGAGTTCCGGCGCTGGCATGATGCTGATCCGTCCCATGCGGTTGAGTACACGAACATGTGTCGCATCTGGCAGGTCAGCGAGCAGCTACCCGCCAGCGTCGATGTCGTCAGGTCGGGGCGCTCGCGATGGAGCCAGCCGTTGTCCTGGATGGCGCGCGCGGCAGTGGTCCTGGCGGTCGTCGGTGCCGCTTGGGGAACAGGTTGGTCGGCGGGCATGCTGCCAGGCAGTGTTCGCTACTTCATGGCGCAGGAGGTGCGTCGACAGGTGCTATTGCCTGATCACAGCCAGGTGCAACTCAATCAGCGCACCAGCCTTGTCTACCTCGGTTTTCGCGATCAGCGCCAGGTCCTGCTGCGTAATGGCGAGGCGTTTTTCGATGTGCAGCACGATCTTGAAAAGCCGTTCGTGATTCGTGCCGATAACGCCAGTATCAGAGTCACCGGTACTCATTTCAATGTCTGGACCGGTCAAGAGCAAACCACTGTAACCGTCACCCAGGGGTCGGTGCTGGCCTCGCGCAATGATGGCAGCGATGACAACAACCAGGGGACGGTGCTTACGGCCGGAATGCAGGCGGCATTTGGCCCTGATCGGATGTTGCAGTTCGCCCGCATCGATCCATCCCGGGTCGCTGCCTGGCGCAATGGCAAGCTGATGCTCGATGATGTCAGCCTGCGCGAGGCGCTGCCCCTGATCAACCGCTACCTTGACGTACCGTTGAAGCTGGCGAGCAGCGAAGTCGGCGACCTGCGCTTCGGTGGCACCTATGACACCGCCGACCTTGGCCAACTGGTCAGCGCGCTGCCGAAGATATTGCCAGTCAAACTGCGCCACAGTGATCAAGCGACCTTGCTGCTCAAGCGCTGAAATCTGTCCTCTGGATTTCTTTTCTGTGATTTCCTGAACAAATCACACGCTCATTCGTCGATCCGGCATGCCCTAACAATCAAGCTACCGGAAGCATTATGAGCGCCTATCCACTGAATCGACCCGCCCTGCGCCTGCGCCGTTGCATCGCCGGCGCCACTCTGGGCCTCACACTGGTGACAGCCGCACCGGCGATGGCCGACCCGGTCAAGGTCAACATCCCTTCACAGGCACTGGCGTCGGCGCTTTCCGATCTGGCCAGGCAGACCAATCTGCAGATCATCTACAGTCAGGACACCGTGTCCGGCATTCGTAGTCATGACGTCGCCGGAGAGATGGAGCCGGAGGCAGCGCTGCGTCAGTTGTTGGGAGGGGCCAAAGTTGTCTACCAGATCGAAGGCAATCATGTGACCTTGCAGGGTAGCAACGACGACTCGGTGATGGCTTTGCCTGTCACCAACATCGTTGGCCAGGCCTACAGCTCCGTGAGCTCCAACGACGGCTATGTCGCCAAGCGCGCCTCTGCTGGCACCAAGACCGACACACCCTTGGTTGAAACGCCATACTCGGTGTCTGTGGTCACCCGTGAGCAAATTGAAGCCCAGCAACCCAAGACCATTGGCCAAGCCCTGCGTTATACCCCGGGCGTCAATGCCGAAATCGCCGGTCCTCAGTTCGTTACCGACCAGTTGACCATTCGCGGGTTTCAGCAGGGCACCGGGCGCATGTTGCGTGATGGAACGCGCACCTTCCTGCCCGAGTTTCTCGGCTGGGACGCCCCCGAACCTTATGGCCTGGAACGAATTGAAGTGCTGCGCGGTGCCAGCTCGGTACTGTACGGAGCTTCCGACCCGGGCGGACAGATCAATCTGGTGACAAAGCGCCCGACGATCGAGCCACTGCATGAAGTGCAGTTGCAAATGGGCAACCAGAATTACCAGCAGGGCGCTTTTGACCTGGGGGATGCGCTGGACGAGGAGGGCATCTGGAGTTACCGCCTGACCGGCCTGTTCCGGGAAGCCGATGCCCAGACCGACCACATTACCAACCGTCGTCAGTACATCGCGCCAGCCATCAGCTACCGTCCCAGCGACAACACCGAGCTGACGTTCCTGGGCGAGTACCAGAAGCAGACCGGCAACTTCGCCAACCCGCTGCCGGCCGACGGCACTGTGTTTCGCGACCCGCGCGGAGGCCTGGACCGCGACACCTACGTGGGTGACAGTGCCTATGATTTCATGACCAACGAAAAGACGTCGTTGGGCTACGTGTTCGAGCATCAATTCGACGAAGTCTGGACGGCGCGACAGAACGTACGTTACAGCGACTATCGCCAGGCCAGTTCCGAGATTGCCTTGTTCGGGCCAGCGGGCGACCAGTACTCGCGCTACAACGATCAACGCAAGGGCGACGGCCATCTGTTCACCATGGACAACCAGATACAGGCCAACTTCGCCACGGGCCCGCTTGACCACACGCTGTTGACCGGCGTCGACTACAACAACGGCAAGTTTAATCAGGATCAGTCGCTGAATTTCATCCTGGAAAGCTTCGACGTGTTCAATCCGGTCAACGGGCAGCCACTGACCTTCTTCCCGTTCAGTGCCAACAGCTACGAACAGAAAATGTCGCAAACCGGTGTCTACCTGCAAGACCAGTTGAAGGTCGACAAGTGGGTGTTTCTCCTGGGTGGTCGTTACGACTGGGCCAGCAACCAGAAGGACGATCGCGCTCCGCAAACCCAGAAGGATGAGAAGTTCAGCGGTCGCGCCGGTATTGTCTACCTCTTCGACAATGGCCTGGCGCCCTATGCCAGCTACAGCGAATCGTTTTTGCCGGTGATGGGCGTTACCGCTGACAACTCGCAACTTGATCCGGAAATCGGCAAACAATACGAAGTGGGCCTCAAGTACGAACCGCCAGGGTCCAACAGCCTCTACACCATTGCCTGGTTCGACCTCACCAAACAGAACGCCACCGAGAACGTTGGCGGCTTCTCCCGCCAGGAAGGTGAGGTGCGTTCCAAAGGTGTGGAGCTCGAGGCCAAGACCGAAATCACCCAGGGTTTCAACCTGATTGGCAGTTACACCTGGAACGATGTCGAAGTCACTCAATCGGAAACCGGCAACAAGGGCAATACGCCGTTCCGGGTACCTGAGCACATGGCGTCGCTGTGGGGTGATTACATCGTCCAGAGTGGCTCGTTGGCTGGCTTGCGCCTGGGTGCAGGCGCCCGGTACGTGGGCAGCACATTCGGCGATTCGGCCAACAGTTTCAAAGTGGACAGCTATTCCGTGATCGACGCACTGGTCAGCTATCAGCTCGGCAAGGTCGATGCCTCACTGGAGGGCATAGAAGTGTCGCTCAATGCCACCAACCTGTTCGACGAAGAGTACGTGGCCGGTTGCTTCAGCACCGTGGGCTGTCAGTACGGACAGCAACGTACTGTCTACGGCACGGTGAGTTACAACTGGTAAACCCTGGCTGGCCAGGTACAGTTTTTGTACCTGGTCGCCGGCCGTGTCCGGCAACTCTCGGCAAGCGTGGATCTATAGGAAAAGTACCGAACATGACCGCCCGAGCCTTGCGCAACTGGTATCTGGTGCACAAATGGACCAGCCTGATCGCCACCGTCTTTTTGTTGTTGCTGTACCTGACGGGGTTGCCGCTGATCTTTCATGAAGAGATCGAGCATTACTTCGAACCTCACCCGGAACTGCGTCCGCTGCCTGCCGGAGCGCCGCGAATCGACTACGACAAAGTGATCGCCAGTGCCTTGGCAGCACGGCCAGGCGAGGTCGTGCGCTTCGTCGGTTTCGACCCGCAAGACTCGCTAGGCGTGGTGATCACTGCTACGAGCCTCGTGCCTCCGCCACTTGACGGTCACTCTCAGCCGTTCGATACGCGCACCGGCGAGCTGTTCCCGCCGGAGCCACCGGACGATGGTTTCATGAACCTGATGCTGCGCCTGCATACCGATTTGTTCCTCGGTCTGCCCGGTTATCTGTTCCTCGGATTCATGGGGCTACTGCTTGTAGCGTCGCTGGTTTCCGGCGTGGTGGTTTACACGCCCTTCATGCGCAAGCTGGACTTCGCCACCGTGCGCAGCGGGCGTAGTCAACGACTGAAATGGCTGGACCTGCATAATGTGCTCGGCATCGTCACGCTGGCCTGGGTATTGGTGGTTGGCATTACCGGCGTGATCAATACCCTGGCGCTGCCCATACAGGGCATGTGGCAGACGGGCCAGCTGGCGGAGATGACCGCGCCTTACAAAGATGTACCGCCACTTGAAAGCCTCGGTTCCTTGCACAAGGCGCTGGAATCTGCGCGAAACGCGGCGCCTGACATGGAGCCGAGCTTCGTCGCGTTTCCCGGTACTCAGTTCAGTAGCCAGCATCATTACGCGGTGTTCATGCGCGGTACCACGCCACTCACCGCGCGCCTGCTCAAGCCGGCCCTGGTGGACGCGCGAACGAGCGAGCTGACTGACATGCGCGAGATGCCCTTGTATGTGAAAACCTTGCTGGTCTCGCAACCCCTGCACTTTGGCGACTACGGCGGCTTGCCCCTGAAGATTATCTGGGCACTGCTCGACGTGGTTACTATCGTCGTCCTGGGGAGCGGCTTGTACCTCTGGCTGGGTCGACGCAAAGTGCCATTGGAAAAACGCCTTGCCGAGCTTAATGCCAGTGGCGTGGGAATAGAGGGAAGGGCATGAGGCGCGGTCTCTGGATGATATTTCGCTGGCCGCTGTTGTTGGCTCTGCTGAGCTTTCTCGGTTTGTTTTCGGCACTGATCGGCGATGAGTTCTACGATCTGCTGTCGTGGCTCAGCCTGGGCGTGCCATTGCTGCTGGTCGGGGTGGTGTGGATACGCATGCGTCGTGTAAACCGGCCGCGTTCGTGATCGTACTTGGTGTTCTGCCGGGAGGGAGGGGGCGGAACAGCCATTAAGCTCAGCGTCTGTATTTCAGCGCCTCGATCAATGCAGAAAAGGCAGGAGACGCCTGGCGTCTGTTGGGGTAATACAAATGGTAACCCTGAAACACAGGACACCAGTCGGCCAGGACTTCTTTGAGTCGGCCGTCGGCCAGATACGGAGCGACCAATTGCTCTGGTACGTAGGCCAGACCAATGCCATCAACGGCGGCATTGAGAACATGCATGATGCTGTTGAAAACGAGTTGCCCATCTGCCTTGACTGTAAACGCCTGGCCATCTCGTTCAAACTCCCAGGCGTAAATCGCCCCTGATGGCCTGTGTCGAATATTGACGCAGTCATGGGTAGTCAACTCATGGGGCGTCGCTGGTGCCGGTTTGCGTTCGAAATACGCCGCAGAGCCCACTACCGCCAACCGCCAATCCGGTCCTATGCGAACCGCAATCATGTCCTTGCTGATCGATTCGCCCATGCGAATGCCGGCATCGAAACGTTCCTCGACCACGTTGGTGAATCCATAGTCGACGTAGAACTCCAGTGTGATATCCGGGTAATTCTTCAAGAAGCCTGCAAGCATCGGCCGAATGCACAACTCAATCTGATCGTCAGTGCAGGAAATACGAATCGTGCCACTGGGCTTGTCCCGTAATTCGCTCAAGGCTTCAAGCTCAACAGCGATCTGATCAAAAAGCGGGGCGATCGAGCGCATCAATCGTTCTCCCGCCTCTGTCGGCGACACATTGCGTGTCGTGCGGGCCAGCAGGCGTATCCCCAGTCTTTGTTCAAGAGCCCGGATCGTATGACTCAGCGCAGAAGGCGTAACGCCCAGTTTGGCGGCAGCTTTGGTAAAGCTTTGATCGCGCGCCACCGCCAGAAAAGCTTGGAGATCGTTGACTTTGGTATTGGCCATTGCTGAGTTTTTCTCAAAACTACATGAAGATTATGGCTACTAATCAGGTTGTCTTGAATCCGTCAAGCTCTGTCCCTATCTGGAACGGAGTACTGATGATGAGCGAGACACCTGTAAATCTCCTTGAAGCTACAGACACCTTGACCCCTCCAGGGTTTGATCGGCGCCAATTCGTAAAGGCCACCGGCGCCAGTATTGCGGCCTTGGGCGTCCTTTCTGTCGCAGGCGGCTCAGCCTTCGCGGCTGACTCGAAAAGCGCGGCCAGCCCGCCGGAAGGTGCCGACAATTTTTATAAAAGCGACAAGGTCACCGTGCAAAAGGTAACTTTCAAGAGCTCATACAATCTTCAGATCGTGGGCAATCTTGTAACGCCAAAAAGTCTGGCGAGAAACGCTAAAGCGCCTGCAATTATCGTCGGCCATCCCATGGGGGCGGTCAAAGAGCAAAGCTCCATGCTCTATGCACAAAAGCTGGCGGAACAAGGCTTCATCACGTTGGCAATTGACTTGCCTTTCTGGGGAGAGAGTGAGGGCCTGCCACGTAACCAGGTTGCCCCCGAAATGTATGCCGACGCATTCAGTGCCGCCGTTGATTACCTTGGCACGCGGGACTGTATCTATCGCGATCGTATCGGCGTGCTGGGTATCTGTGGCAGCGGTGGCTTTGCCATCAGTGCGGCCAAGATGGATCAGCGCTTGAAAGCCGTGGCCACCGTCAGCATGTACGACATGGGTGCCGTTACCCGTCAGGGTCTGGGGCGCTCAGTGACTGCCGGGCAACGCCAGGCCATGCTCGCCGTTGCCGCCGAGCAACGCTACGACGAGTTCTCTACCGGGCAAATGAAATTTCTGAACTATTTGCCGGTGCAGCTTGGTAAAGATGCAGACCCAGTGATTCGTGAATTCTGGGACTTCTACCGTACGCCACGCGGCATCCATATCCCTCATGGCAGAACATTGGAACTGACGCAAAACCGCGCCTTGACCAGTGAAGTCAGGTTCGTGAATTTCTATCCTTTCAACGATATCGAGACGATTTCCCCGCGTCCGCTGCTGTTCATCGCTGGCGATCAGGCGCACTCCAGAGAGTTCAGCGAGGACGCCTATCAACGCGCCTCCGAACCCAAGGAACTGGCCTGGGTTCCCGGCGCAGGTCACGTGGATTTGTACGACCGCGTGAACTTGATTCCCTGGACCAAACTCACCGCCTTTTTTACCCGGCACCTGACGGCGATTGGCTAAAGACCAGTGCTTCGGCCTACAAGTATTTGATGAGAGGTTTTTGCATGACGGCTCAAGTATTCGACACCCCAGCAGGCATCGGCATGCCGGGGACTGGGGAACTGCCGGCTTACTGGAGTGGCATCTTTGCGATGACACTGTGTGTATTTGCGCTGATCGCTTCCGAGTTCATGCCTGTCAGTCTGCTCACGCCGATTGCTTCGGATCTGCGTATCAGCGAAGGACTGGCCGGGTATGGGATTGCCATCTCGGGCGCCTTCGCGGTGCTGACAAGCCTTACGATTTCCAGGCTTGCGGGCTCAATGGATCGCAAGACGCTGTTGCTGCTACTGACCGGGATTATGTGCGTGTCGGGGCTGGTGGTTGGTCTGGCGCCAAACTACACGGTGTACATGATCGGTCGTGCGCTGATCGGCGTGGTGATCGGCGGGTTCTGGTCGATGTCGGCGGCAATGGCCATGCGCCTGGTACCGGCCCGTAGCGTGCCCAAGGCTCTGGCAATCTTCAACGGCGGCAATGCCTTGGCAACCGTAGTGGCCGCCCCATTGGGAAGCTATCTGGGGAGTGTCATCGGTTGGCGGGGTGCTTTTTTCTGCCTGATTCCGGTCGCGATCATCGCGTTGATCTGGCAATGGATCAGCCTGCCAGGCATGAAGGCGGCGCCGCGCAAAGCGGGCGCTGGCAATGTCTTTCGATTGTTCAAGAGCCCATTGATCCGTTTTGGCATGTTGAGTGTGGGCACTTTCTTCATGGGGCAGTTTGTATTGTTTACCTACCTGCGCCCGTTCCTGGAGACCGTCACGGGTGTAGACGTCTCCCTGTTGTCGATGATCTTGCTGGCCATCGGCGTAGCAGGTTTTGTCGGAACCATCCTGATCGGCACTTTGCTGAAAACCGGCATGTACCGCGTCCTGGTCTGCATTCCACTCTTGATGGCCGCGATTGCACTTTCCTTGATTGTTCTTGGCGGCGGTGTCGTGGCAGCATTTGTATTGCTGGGACTGTGGGGCCTGATCGCGACGGCGGCACCTGTGGGGTGGTGGTCGTGGTTGGCCAAGGCGTTGCCCGAGGATGCTGAAGCCGGTGGCGGCCTTATGGTTGCAGTCATTCAGCTATCCATTGCGCTGGGCTCTGCCCTCGGCGGACTGTTGTTCGACGGGAGCGGCTACCGTATGACATTTCTCGCAAGCGCTATCTTGCTGGTACTCGCTGCAGTGATGGCCTTTTTCACATCGCGAAACCAGGCTTGATAGAAGGCAGATTTGAGCAAGGCAGACAACCGTCCGCAATATGTCAGATTGGATTTAATCCTACGTGTGCTATTGGCCGATTACTTTCCTGACGACTGTAATCGACCTCATGCCACTCTAATTCGGTTCCCGCCGTGGATCGACGCGTGGTAAGCGTCGGCGATCGAGGAACTAAACGGTTCTGACTGCCAGAGCTTTTTGCCGACGATACAGAATCGTCGTCGCTGTGAACCCGCACACCGCCGCGAACATCAGCCAGTAGGCAGGTGATGCTTTGTCGCCCGTGGCTTGGACAAGCAGCGTCGAGATTGCCGGGGTGAACCCGCCAAACACCGCGGTGGCCAAACTGAAGGCCAGTGAAAACCCGACTACCCGCACGTTCTGTGGCATGACTTCGGTCAGTGCCGCCACCATGGCGCCGTTGTAAATGCCAAAGAAGAATGAGAAGTACAGCAGAACAGCGAGCAGTCGTTCGAAACTTGCCGCCTCTGCCAGCCAGTGCATGGCGGGATAGGCGGTGAAGATGCACAGCAACGATATCGCCAGCAACAGTGGCCGACGGCCAATGCGGTCGGAGAGGGCGCCGCCGATAGGCAGCCAGATAAAGTTACTGATACCGACCAGCAGTGTGACCACCAGGCTGTCGGTGGTGCTCAGGTTCAGTACGGTCCTGCCAAACGTCGGTGTGTAGACCGTAATCAGGTAGAACGTGGTGGTGGTCATGGACGCCAGCAGGCCGCCCGCCAGGACGGTTCGCCAGTTGTCACGCATCGAGCGAAAAACTTCGCGAGTGGTTGGACGATGGCTGCGAGCAGTGAAGGCGGCGGTTTCTTCCAGTGAGCGGCGAATAATGAAAATGAACGGTATGATCACGCAGCCAATGAAGAACGGAATACGCCAGCCCCAATCGGCGATTTCAGCGGCTTGCATCGTGGCATTGATCGTGTAGCCCAACGCGGCCGCGACGACGATCGCTACCTGTTGGCTGGCCGATTGCCAACTGGTGTAGAAACCGGTGTGACCGGGGGTGGAAATTTCCGCCAGGTACACGGAAACACCGCCCATTTCCGCGCCGGCGGAGAAGCCCTGGAGCAGCCTGCCCAACAACACCAGAATAGGTGCCGCCACGCCGATGGCGGCATAGCCCGGCACCAGGGCGATCAATACGGTACCGGCGGCCATGATCGACAGCGTCAAGATCAGCCCCTTGCGACGGCCCACCTTGTCGATGTACGCCCCCAGCACAATGGCGCCCAGCGGACGCATCAGAAATCCGGAGCCGAATACCGCGAAGGTCATCATCAGCGAGGCAAACTCGCTGGTGGCTGGAAAGAAGGTCTGGGAGATGTAGGTCGCGTAGAACCCGAACAGAAAGAAGTCGAACTGCTCGAGAAAGTTACCGCTGGTGACCCGCAAAATGGCGCCCAATTTGGACCCCTTGGCTCGGGTTGTTGCCGTTTTCGTTTTCATCATGGCTACCGTTCTGCTCACTATTGTTTTTGGAATGAGTGTTTTAACTGTCAGTCGCTGCCAGCGTTGATCGGGTTGGGTTGACGCTTCTCGATGGCGTGTTTGAGCAGCGCTGCGCTGCGGAATATTCCATGGGCGAATTTGCTGTAGGGCATGGTCAGGAAAAACGCCATGACCAGGCCGAGATGGATAGCTAACATCAAGCCCAAGGCGCTGGTTTCACGCAAAGCCAGTAGCGCCAGGCCGCTTGCGCTGACCAGAAACAGCAGCGCGATGAAGCCGCGATCCATGGGTTTTTGGTTCTCATCGCCGTGCGCAGGGTTGCGGCGCAGGTTCAGCCAAAGAAGACCCGCCGGGCCGATCAGCAGGCCGATGCCACCGGCAATACCCAACATCACCGGCAAGCTGAAGATCGGATAAGGCGCCGACCACTTCAGCAGATAGTGAAAGAGCGTGGCGACACCGGTGGCGGCGAAGCACAGCATGAAGCCGTAGAAGGTGAGGTGGTGGAATCGACGTCGCCACAAGGTGAATTGATCGTCAGCGTTGTTGCAGCCTTCGCCATGGCCACCGTCCAGGTACTTGAGCTTCGCGACGTTGGCCGTCGCCTCCAATGCAGCGGACGTTTTCAACGGCAGTGGCGCTGCGACCGGTGAAACGTTGCGCCAGAAGCGCCGTACACCCATGGTCAGGGCAATAACCGCAAATCCGAACACTGAGCCGAACATCAGCGCCAGGGTGTTATGCGGGAAAATCCTGTAGAAGTTGCCACCGGGAATGGCCGTGAACAGGTTTCCCATGAGCATCAGGGTCACGCATAAAAACAACGCCAGTCCCCCACCGGAAGCCAGTGCCAGGGTCAGGCCGTTGCGCTGATACAACCTGCCCATCACTTGCGGCCAGGCGTATTCGGCGTAAGTATCCAGGCGCACTTTGGCCATGGCTTTGGGTATGTTGACGTCGAATTCGTGTGGGGCGGCGTACTGACAGGCGTGCAGGCACGCGCCGCAGTTATGGCACAAGTTCGCCAGGTAATGAATGTCGGCCTGGGTGAATTCCAGACGCCGGGTCATCGCCGGAAATACCGCGCAAAAGCCTTCGCAATAACGGCACGCATTGCAGATGGTCATCTGCCGCTGGACTTCACTTTCGTCAAGATTCAACACGGGGATCAACCCGCCCGATGCTTGGGGATCAAACAGTTGCATGTCGAGACTCCGTGTTTGCGGATGAGACGCCAAAGCGCACTGAAGCCGCCGCCTGCACGCCGGCGATGCGGCCAAACGCGGTACCGATGGCCATGCCGATGCCGGCGGTGTAACCCTTGCCCAGAACATTGCCGGCCATCATTTCTCCCGCGACGAACAGGTTGGGGCTCGCTATGCCGTTGAAATGCACGGCAGCGGTTTCGTCGGTGGCGAGGCCGAGGTAGGTAAACGTGACACCCGGTTTAAGCGGGTAGGCGTAGAAGGGTGGTTTCACCAATGGCCGCGCCCAATGGGTTTTGGCGGGCGCCAGTCCTTGGGTGTGGCAGTCGTCCAACGCCGTGTGATCGAACGTGCCAACGCGGCAGGCGCGGTTGTAGTCCTCGACCGTCTTGACGAATTTTTCTTGAGGCAGCTTCAACTGGCGGGCAAGGTCTTGCAGGGTATTGGCGGTGGTGCCGGGAAAGACTGGCGGCATGAAGCGGCCGATGGCTTGTTGATCGATGATCGAATAGGCCTGCTGACCGGGTTGTCCGGCCACCAGACGCCCCCAGATCGCATAACGTTTTGGCCAGAAATCCTCACCTTCGTCGTAGAAGCGTTCGCCATCACGATTGACCACCACACCCAGCGATACGCAGTCGATTCGGGTGCAGATGCCGCCGTCGTAGAGTGGCGCACGGGCATCAATCGCGACCATATGTGCTTGCGTCGGATCGCCGATCGCATCGGCGCCAAGGTCGAGCATGCGCCGGAGCAAAATGCCGGTGTTGAATCGGGTGCCCCGGATCAGGAAATTATCCGATGGCCATTCACCGCGTTCGTTCTGACCCCAGGCTTCGCGCAGCCATTCACGGTTGGATTCGAAACCGCCGGCCGCCAACACGCAGGCCCGGGCTTCAATGCGTTCGGCGGCGAAACGCTGTCCATCGACCTCATGTTCGCCCACATGGGCGGCGACGAATTTCCCCTCATCCAACTCGATGTCGGTCACTTGCGTGTTGTAGCGAACTTGTACACCCAAGCGCTCGGCGCTGCGAAAATACGCATTGACCAGCGCTTTGCCGCCGCCCATGAAGAAAGCGTTGGTCCGCGCCACGTGCAGCGCGCCGGACAGCGGTGGCTGGAAATGCACGCCGTGTGAACGCATCCAGTCGCGGCAAGAAGACGATGCCCGAATGGCAATGCGTGCAAGCTTTTCATCCGTGAGGCCACCGGTAACCTTCAACAGGTCTTGCCAGTATTCTTCTTCCGGATAGGCATCGATCAACACGTCCTGCGGTTCGTCGTGCATGCACCGCAGGTTACGGGTGTGTTGGGAGTTGCCACCGCGCCAGATTTTCGGAGAGGCTTCCAGCAGCATCACGCTGGCGCCCGCTTCTCGCGCCATCAGAGCGGCGCACAAGGCAGCGTTGCCACCCCCTATGATTAAGACATCGATCATTATCGCTCCTCGATTTGCAAGGAAGCGGGAACGAAGTGCTCCTTGCGATTGGGGAGAACGATAGGGGGAGGAGGGGGTGTCCGAAAGGCTGCTTTTGACGCGGGGTGTTTAGTTTTTCTAAAGGCTTTGTCGTCAGGAGATGTCCCGGGGTTGAAGGAGGATTACGCGTCTATCCCCTCTATCCCCTCTATCCACGTAGCTCCAGGCCACTGTTTATCGACGACCAACTGTCGCGCCACATCGACGATGACCAACCGCGTTGCCAGCGCCGCCGGAGAGAGTTCGTCGTCAGCCAGCGTCGCCAGAAGATTACGCCGGCCCACATGGGGATCGGCAATCCTGATCAGCGAAAGTCCGGACCCGTCTTTCAATGCAGCGGCCGCCCCCGGTTGTATCGTTGCCGCATGACCGGCCCGAACCGCGTTCATCAAAACAGCGAGACCTCGACTTCCATAATGACATTAGGTGTTAGCCCGACCCGCTCGAACGCGCTCATTAATGCCGAGCGCAACCCATGTTGCGCGCTGGGCATCACCAGCGGCAGACCGCCGAGGTCGGCTAACTGCACGCTGTCACCAGAAGGCGCTTGAGGCAGGCTGGGCGAGGCAATGACAAAGAGCTTTTCATCCAGCAGAGGAGTCACGCTCCAGCGTTTACCCCCTTCGAGCTGGAACAGGATGGCCAGATCAATTTGCCGTGCGTTGAGCTGCGCCGCCAAGTGGCCGGAAAGCATTTCCACCAAATGCAGTTGTATGTCCGGATAACGGGCGCGCATTGCGTTGATCAACGGCAACGCGAGCACTGTCGCGGTAGTCGGAGGTAGGCCGACGCTGACATAACCGCTCATTCGTCCGCGATGGGCGGCCATGATGGCGTTTTCCGCCTGGCGTAGCGTCAATTGAGCATGGTGTAGAAACGCAAATCCGGCGCTAGTGGGCGTCACACCGGTGGAGGTTCGATTCAGGAGACGGGTGCACAGTTCGCTTTCCAGCTTGGAGATTTGCTGACTTAGGGCTGACACACCAACGTCCAGCTCAAGTGCCGCACGCCCCAGGCTGCCAAGCTCGATGATTTTTACGAAATAGCGCAGTTGTCTCAATTCCAATGTGGCTGCTCCCAGCGAATTAGTTGTTCAAATACCTGAACGTTTGCCACGCAAGTTACGAAGTCGCAATAGCCACCCTTGGCTAGCGGTGAATGAAAGATGCTCAGGCTCGCGGTTTTTCGCCAATGCTCAGTATTCGACGCCCGTTCAGGACCAACGACTTCTCACTACCAGCCCCAGCAATTCTCGATGGCCGCTGACGCCCACCTTTCGATAAAGTCGCTTGATGTAGGTAGCGGCGCTTGAGCGCTGGATGCCCATCAGGGGAGCAATGTCTTCCGCCCCCAGGCCACTGAGCAAATGCCTGAGCAGTTCACGGTCCCGACGAGTGAGTTCGGGAAAGAGTAACTCGACGCGCTGTCTTAACAAGGACGGCATCTGATTGGCTTCGATAAAAGCGCGATAGTGCAATCGCGTGACTTGAATCAGTAACGGCGCAACCGATTCGATAAATTCAATCTCGCGCTGATTGAAGTTGCCGTGTTCACGACCTCGATAGAAGTTGATCGACAGCCAGGCCCCGCCTTCTTCCTGATGATTGAGCAAGGCCATGCGCTGAGATATTTGTGGTTGCTCGTAGCAGACCCGCCGATAGTCACGATGGGTGATGTCTTCAACTGATTGAAGCTGAGCCAGGATTCGCGCGCCGCCGTATTTTGCCCGATGGTCGAGCATCGCTTGGCGGTTGCCGTCCAGGCTGTGAAAACGCTCGACGTAGTCCCTGGAAATGCGCGATATCTGCACAAGTCTTGCCTGATCGGAGCACGACAACACCTGCGGCTCCTGGCCTTGCGGATAAGCGAAAATTGTACATTGAGCCAGCGGCATTTCACCCCGTAGCAGGGTCAGTAACTCTGCCGCCAACCAGGTTCGGCAGTCCTCGCCTACCCGAGCCAATAGATGAGCAATTTCCCCCGTCGTCAATGGGCTCTGATGGTAAACGTTGGTAAGCAGCCAGTGGTTCATTCGGGGATGAGTTCACGTGATGAAGGTTGGCGTTCGTGGGGCAGTGTGCGTACCAGCATTGCAGCCACCAGTAACAGCAGCGCAGCGTACAGACAACCGGCGGTATAGGTATGGGTAAGGTCTTTCAGCCAGCCGACCACTAAGGGGTTAAGGGCAGACCCCAGATTACCCACTGCATTGATCACCGCGATGCCCACCGCCCTGGCTTGAAAACTCAACGAGCGATCCGGCAGGGTCCAGAAAATCGACATGGCCGTATAGGAACCCGTCGCCGCCATGCAGACCCCGGCCAGCTGCACGATCGGCTCACTCGACAGGGCCGTGCAACACCAGCCTGTTGCAGCCAGCAGCATTGGAAGCGCCAGGTGCCAACGCCGCTCCTGGGTCAGGTCCGAGTGTCGGCCCCAGAGGATCATGCCAATGATGGTGCAAATTTGCGGAATTGCCGATAACAATCCGATCAGCGTATTGCTCTGTCCAGTGCTGAAGCTCTTGACGATCAACGGCGTCCAGACTGCGATCATCGCCAAGGTGTTGACCAGGCAAAAGTACACCAGACAGAACAGAATCACCGATGGCGACAGCAGCTCACGTCCCCAGTGAGCGTGAGGGGACGGTACCTGACGGTCACGCTCGATCAACTTGGCCAACTGCAGCTTCTCATCGTCGCTCAACCACTGTGCCTTGCGCGGCTGATCATCCAGATAACCGTACACCGCCAGACCGAGTACGACGCTGGGTAGTCCTTCAAGAAGAAACAGCCATTGCCAGCCTGCCAGGCCCCAGTGGCCATCCAGCCCCAAAATGGCACCGGACAATACCGAGCCAAAGCCCGCGGTAAACGGCATGGCGATCATGAACAGCGCATTGGCACGAGCTCGGTAAGCTGCTGGAAACCAGAACGTCATGTACAACAGCACACCGGGCAGAAATCCTGCCTCGGTGATACCAACCAACGCACGCAACCAATACAGACTGGCTGCGTCATGCGCAAACAGGGTGGCTGTCGACGCGAGTCCCCAAGCAATCATCAGGCTGCCAATCCAGCGACGGGCGCCGAGTTTCGCCAGGGCCATGTTGCTGGGGATGCCACAGGCGATGTAGGCCAGGTAAAAAATCGTCGTTGCCATACCGAACTGGGTACTGCTCAAACCCAGATCGTCCATCATCGTCAGCCCGGCGAAGCCGATGTTGATACGGTCCAGAAATGAAAAAACGAAGCAGATGAAAAGAAACCACAGCAGGCGTTTCGAAACCTTGGCAATGACCGGCGGTTGAGCGCCGGCCTCCACGCCATGGGGCACAGCAGGACGAGATGGCATAGGGGTGATCCTGTTCTTGTAATTATTGGCTGGCGCGAAGCTTTACAGGTCTTGTCCGGCGCATCTGATCAGTGCGTCGAAGCGCTCGGCATCGTTCAGTGCCTCGGCCGCCAGGAGTGCCAGCTTGACCAGAAACAACTCGCTGTCGTTACCCGTACGATCAATCGCCTCGGCAAGTCGGTCATAGGCGCGTTCGAGGTCTGTTACGTTCATTGACTGGCTCATGGGCGGTCACTCCCGTTGTGGCCAAGGGCCTGGTTCAATCCATGGCGCAAACGCTCGCCATCCAGATGCAACCAGCGCGCGCAGACATGCTGGTCCGGGCGCGCCAGATAGGCGGCGCCTGCGTGCTGCACGCCGTAACGCGTGCTGAACAGATTGTCGCAATCGGTCAGGGTCAGGTCGGCGTGTTGCACCTGCAGGACTCCATTCATGGCGATCGCGATCACTTGTATCGGCAGTCCTTGGCGGCGCAGCGCCTGGACTTGTGCAACGACTTCGACATCGAGTGCCGCCGCGTCAGTGAAGCAAATCAAATGATAAGCGGGCGCCAACTCATCGAAGAGATAGTGCTGCTCTGCCAGACGTACATTCAGCAACGGTGCACCGTTGCGCGGCCCGCCGGTAAACAATTGATTATCGTCGTTCACCGCGTTGAGTTGCGAATCGGCATAATCGTGAGCCCTTGAAGTCCGCCAGTGATAGAGCGGGCGCACAAACTCCCGGGTCAACGACAGCGATAACACTGCATCGCGCAACAGTCGATAACCGCGGCTAGGCGGCGCCATGAATCGCGTGCTCTTGCCTGCCTCTTCAATGATTTCACGAGCAGCCTTGACCCGTTCGTCACTGTAAGAAGCCAGCAGTCCGGCACCGGCCAGGCCTTTGATGTGCAGGGCCAGTTTCCAGCCCAGGTCGTGGCAATCCTGGAAGCCGGTATTGGCCCCGCGCACGCCGAAAATCGGTAACAGGTGCGCCGCGTCTCCGGCGAAAATCACGCGGTCGTTGATGTACTCCGCCAGGGTCAGCGCCCGGGCCGAGTACACCGAACTCCAATCCAGCTCCCATACCGGGTTCTCGACACCGAGCATCGCCAGTTGCGCTTCAATGCGCTCACGCAAGGAGTCGGGGTGCAGCGCCTGCTCGGGCGTTTCGTCCACGGGCAACTGGTAATCGATGCGCCAGATGTCGCCGGGCTCGCGGTGCATCAACACGGTGTTGCCGGGGTTCCAGGCGGGATCGAAAAATGCCAGGCGCTCAGTCGGCAGATCGAGCTTGATGCGGATGTCGGCAATCACGAACCGCCCTTCATAGGACGCCCCTTCCAGCTTGAGCCCCAGCAACGAGCGCATTCCGGAGCGGGCGCCATCGGCGGCCACCACCCAATCGGCCTCCAGGCTATAGGTATCGCCCGGGGTATCGACTTGCAATACCGCACCGTCGACGCCTTGCTCGATAACGATGGCTTTATTGCCCCAACGCAATTCGATCAGCGGTTGTGCCTGGGCAGCCTCCACCAGATGTTGCTCGAGGTACTGCTGTTGCAAGTTGGTCATCGGTGCAAAACGATCATGCTCGTCGACCGGTGCTTCCATGCGAAAAACTCGTTGGCTGCGGTAGTACGAATTGCCGAAACGCCAGGGTAGACCCTGCTCGGTCACCACCTCGGACACCCCCACCTGCTGGAAAATCTCCATGGAACGACGGGTGAACACAATCGCGCGGCTGCCTTCGCAGACTTGCTGCTCAGCCGCCAGAACGATACTTCGTACACCGTAGCGCGCCAGTTCGAGAGCCAGCGTCAGGCCAATAGGTCCAGCACCCACAATCGCAACGGGCGAGCGATTGACGATGCTTGGGGACGGTACGAAAGCAGGATAAACCTGATAGGGAAAATACAGAGATTGATGGGGTACGATTTGAGGCTGATGCATGGTCCGGCGGCTCCCGGTTTATTGTTATCGGGGACAAGTCTTGTCTTCGAGCCACTCTAAACCGGAGCGCTTGGAAGGATGTCCCCTGAAGGGGACATCTTTCTGTAACCTCACTTACCGTATCTGATCCGGATAGGTGGCTCGAATGTGAGGCACGTCACCTCGCCCAACTCCCCTTGTTACTCGATTCAACCTATATCGTGCAGGTTGACCGCCGGTTTTTTGGGAAGAGAATTTATAGATTGGGAGAGCCAATTGTCCCATTCGTTTGACCTGGGGCTAGCTTGGAATTTCGAGATAGACTTGTATTCAACGATCCGCTAAAACCCTTTTGGTTGCTTTCGGCACTGATCGGCGATGAGTTCTATGACGTGCCGTCTCGGGTCAGTCTGGGCGTGCCCTAGTTGTTGATCGGGCTGGTTTGGATACGCCTGCGTCGTGTACGTTGACGCAGGGAATGGATCTGCATATACAGTCGGTTTTTTCCATTTTCTGTTTCGGTAAGTCATGAGCGAAGAACGAGATATTCCAGAGCCCGAGCACGACCACCTGCTCGATCATGAATTTCATGATGACGAGTCATGGGGTGAAGAGGACGCTCAGGCCATTGTTGACGAAGAAGACGATGACGTTGATTTTCTTGATCAGATAGATCAGGACGACTGACTCGGCACTTAACATCAAAAGGGCCCGTTCATCAGTACGGGTCAACCTGCATCGAATCAAGCCCTGGCAGCCGCTGGGGTTTCACATGGCTCTTGCTCAGTGCTGCTGTGACACGCTGCTTGATCCAAAGAAAGATCCTTCACGGGCCCATCAGCGGTTCAGCGACAACGTCTACAGCATCATCCGTGGCTGTGTCATCTTGAAGCAGTCACCCGCGACCTCAAGGCTGCTTGCGGAAGAACAAGGTGATCTGGCCGACCTCCACCCCGAATTTGCTCATGAACGAGCGATTTATCATGGTGTTCTTGTCCATCAGGTACATCCAGTCGTCTAAGTGAACCTGGTACTCCTTGCCATCCACCGGAAGGTTCAGCACATATTTCCAGCGCAATGCATTGCCTGCCACCTCGCCAAGCGCCTCGCCCACCACGTCGCCAGCGGTTCCGCGCCATTGGCCAGGGCCAGCAGGGGTTAGCGTCCACACCCGTTTTTGCGTAGTACCATCGCTGTAGGTAAACGACTCGTCGAGGATCAGCCTGCGGCCTTCGGAGTGGCCATTGATCACCACATGAAAGCGCTTTGTTACCTCGCCTGAGCGCTTTTGAAACATACCCCACGCTTCGACCCGGCCCTCGAAGAATTCGCGCAACTCAAGCGTGGGCGTCTCCTGGCTGTAGGTATGCACGTCCACCCGGCTGCAACTCGCAAGACCAATGCATAGCAGCATTATCCATATCTTGAGCATGTGCATTTCCTCAACGGTCTCAGGGTTTAAGTAGCCCAGCTGACTAGGGCTTGGTCGGATCTGCCGGACGCCAGATTAGTTTGCTGGTGTCATACCCCTGTTGCTGGGCAATCTTTAGCAGCTGTTCGCGGTTGGCGCCGTTAATTTCAGATGTGCGTGAAAGCACCCATAGATATTCTCGGTTCGGGTGGCCGACCAGTGCGAACTGGTAGGCGGGGTCGTGGTAAAGCACCCAATACTCACCTTTGGTTATTCCTGGTGCGATGCGGCTGAACCAGTTATCAAATTGCACCCACAGTTTGTCCGTCTTACCTGGCTGCTGCGATTCGGCAATTCCGCGTACCTCTTTCCACTCGCCATCCTGTTCCCTGCAACGATTGATGACGTCAATGCGACCATCATCACGTAGACCATAATGCGCTTCTGACTGCTGGCAATTGCGCTGAAAGAACATAGGCAACCTGGCCTGCTCGTACCAGGTGCCCTGGTATTTTTGCAGGTCGACTTGCATGGTGGTGGGAGGGGGCTCCTGGCTTGAGCCAGCGCACCCAGCGAGTGCCAAACCCAGACAGGAAAGTAGAACGATTTTGCGAATCGACATATAGACCTCCAGGTTGTCAGGAGAAACACACATGTCATTGGAGGTGGGTGCGAGTGAAAAGTGCTATCGATTTCTTGATGGCGGCGTTCACCGTTGGCACGGGCCGTTTTCTGCCTGTCGCGAAAGGCTGAAATCGACCCATTTTAGATAGCTGCCTGCGGCAGACGATAACCCCCACGGACAAAAAACGAACGCGGTGGACCAAACACGCGCTGATTTTCCTCCGAACGCAATTTGTCATATTTGGTATTACTTCATTACAGATAGTAGCCAGCCCATCGTTCGATCAATGAGGCTGTACTGTGTTTCCACGTCTTTTGTGCTCGCTGTCCGTTTTGACTGTGTCCATCGCCACTGCCCAGGCTGCCGAGACGATCGTCCTCGATACTCCCCACCTGAGCAGCATAGATAACTTCCGTGATGTCGCGGGGACTACCACCGCCTATTCCACGGCCCATGACGGCACGATGCGAAGCGGCGTGTTCTATCGTTCCAACGCGCTGACCCCGTCTGCCGCGGATCTGGCTACGCTGAATTCCTTGGGCATCTCGGCAGTCTACGACCTGCGCACACCCAGTGAGATTGCCGGCACACCCGACACGATGCTCACCGGGGCGACCTACGAAAACATCGACATCATCGGCAGCACCACGTCCGGTTCGAACATCACCTCGGTCTCGTTCACAAGTGCGGCCGATGCCATCGCGATGATGCAGCAAACCAACCGGGCGTTTGTCAGTGACGCGGGGATGCGCAGCCAGTTCACCAGGCTGTTCAATGAACTGGCCAGTGTCGACGGTGCCGCGTTGTTTCATTGCACCGCCGGTAAGGACCGAACCGGTTGGACCGCCGCCGTGTTGCTGAGCATTGCCGGGGTCGACAGTGCCACCATCATGAGCAATTACCTCGCCACCAACGACTACACCGCCGCGCGCATGAAGGCGACTCTGGCGGCAATGCCGGCGAGCATGGCAGCGGTCTATGCGCCCTTGCTCGGTGTGGAAGCAAGCTACTTGCAAGCCGGCCTGGACGAGGTGACTGCGCAGTACGGCAGCATGGATAACTACCTCAAGCAAGGCTTGGGTCTGTCCCAGGAGACGATCTATGTGCTGCGCGGCAAGATGGTCTACTTCAACAGTCTGCCTGGCCAGGCGGACCTGCTCGGCAACGCCGGCGCCGGCGCACAACTGTTGCGACAGCTGCAGAACAGCAGCCTGTCGGGCACTTACAGCGACTACAACTACTATCTGCAGTCGGCCATCGATTCGGGCAACCTTGCGGGCGTCGAGTCCACGGTCGGCGGCCAGGTGCACGCCGACGCGGCGAGTTACCTGCTGCGCCAGGGCGCGATGATCGACCAGGCTGCTGCGCCGTTTGCCAGTGGCACGGATCTCAAGGTCGGCCAGTACCGCTTGTGGTCAACCGCGTTGGCGGGCTACCTGGGCACCGACGGTTCGTCCCAGGTATCGAGCAGCAACGAGCACAGCCAAGGCATGATGGTCGGTCTGACCCAGCGCTTCTCCGAACAACTCAGCGCCCATGCCGGCCTGGGCTACAGCAAGGGCAACGTCGGCGGCGCGGGTGGCGAGGCGGATACCGACTTTACCTTCTTCAGCATGGGCGCGCGCTTCGCGGCGGACGGTCTGGAACGCGGGCTGTTTGTCGATGCCGACGCCAGCGCCGGCTACGTTGACTACGACAGCAAGCGCGATCTCGGCGGCGGCCTCGGCACCGCCAAGGGCAAAAGCCATGGCAATCTCACCGGGGCAACCCTGGCACTGGGCTACCGGATGCCGGTCAGCGGCGTGACGCTCGAACCGAGCCTCGGCGTGCGCGTCAGCCATCTGAACTTGTCGGGTTTTCAGGAAAAGGGCAGTGAGCTGGCCCTCGACGTCGACAGCATTCACGAAACTCGCCGCAGTGCCGTAGCCAACCTCAACGCTGCATTTGCCCCGACCGGCATGGGCGCCTGGCAACTGGTGCCGGGTATCCAGGTGGGCTATGAGCATGTGCTCGGCGATCATCAGGTCGATAGCGAAGGGCACCTGCTGGGCCTGGATATCGAACAGCGCGCCGCCTTCGATAACCGCGATCAGTTCACCGGAGGGGTCAACCTCATGGCCAATCTCGGCGCACTGAGCGTGGGTGCCGAAGTGGGTGCGAGCGGTGGAGGGGACAGCCACGGCTTCAGTGGCGGGCTCAAGGCCAGTTATCTGTTTTAACGAAGCACTTCGGGTTCGGGCCGCTATCGTTTGGCGGCCTGGGTCTTACTGTCCCGCTCGCGTGCGCAGCCCTGATTTCAGGTCCGCGGGGCTGATGCCATAGGCGCCCTGGAAATACTGGCAAAACCTGCCGACATTGCTGAAGCCCAATCGCAACGCCACTGCCGTCACGGAAGGCGAATCGCGTTGGCCGAGCGCTTCGTAGGCGCGCTGCAGACGCACCTGCCGCTGGTACGCCACAATCGAGCTCCCCACGAATCGCCGGAAACCTTCCTGCAATGCCCGCTGGCTCACATTAGTCAATCGGGCCAGATCCGTGCCGCTGAGCAGATGCTCGGGGTGCGCCTGAATGTGCTCAACCGCCAGCTTCACATGCCGTGGCGCGATCAACGGAGCAGGCCGTTGCAGGGCTTGCGTGAAATTATGCGGCCAGGATTCCAGCACCGCGTCCAATAGCATCTCTCGCAGCCGTGATGGCATCAGTGTTCCGCTGTTGATCAGCGCATCGAACTCGGTTCCGGTGGCCAGATCAATCAATGCCCTGATGCCCTGGAAAACCGACACCTTCAAATCAACCACAGGTTCGAATACCAACCTTTCAACAATGGGCTTTCCCAATAGCGTCGACAATCGTTCAGTGAGCAACGTCCGCTTTATCGACATCCCGTGCTGCGCATGATTGTCGATGAAACGCATCGAACGAATTTGCGCCTTGTCGATTGCCAGCCCGACCTGTGAATCACCTACCGACTCGCGGAGGTGATTGAAGATAATTCTGCCGGCGGTAGGAATGACGAAGGTGATTTCGTCCTGGGGGTCGGGAAAGTTTACCGAGAAGTCGCCACGGTAATGCATGCGGCGAAAACTGACACCTTCGTGCCGGCCGTAGACGCCGCCGATGATGATGTTCGAGGGCAAGGGCGGGGTATCGGAATAGCGGTTGCCGAACATTTTTGCGAACAGCGCGCCGAAGTCATCGCTGCACATGTCGTTGGACCTGAGGATGATTTGCTGGCGGGACGGAGTTGAGGACACCTTGGCTGGCACCTTGTAGTGAGGCTTTATGTCGGGGGGAAGTGCGGGAGAGTTGCGAGGTTAGCGTGCAGGGATGACAGATTTGTGACGCTCCTGTGTTCGAGTTTCGAGTTTCGAGTTTCGAGTTTCGGGTTGATGAGTTGGTGGTGGGCGCAAATGCCAGCGGCAGCAAGAAAGACGACTTCTACTCAGTGGCGTTTCTGCCGCAGCGGCAGAATGTGTTCAACCCCGACAAACATGTTCCCGAACCGGACGACAGCTACTTCATCGATCACTCGTCTCGCGGCGGGCCGGTCAATTCGGTGAACAAACAAAAGGGTGTCTACTCGGTCCTTCGTTTGAAACTGGCGGACCCTCTGACGCTTATCGCCGGCAGTCGAGCAATCCACGCGGAATGTCGCCTGCCGGACAGAGCTTCAACACGTCATCAATGACTTCCCCGCGATTCGAACGTAATCTTGCCCGTTCGCTTTCCATCACAAGTACAAAAAAATCAGGAGTCACGATGCAACAGATCCGTCTCGGTCTGGTGGGCTACGGCAAGATTGCTCAGGATCAACACCTTCCAGCTATCAAAGCCAACCCCGCTTTCCAATTGGTGTCCGTCGCAACGCAAGGGCAGCCGTGCGCCGGGGTGGAGAATTTTCAGTCCTTGAGCGAGTTGCTCGAAAACGGCCCGCAGGTTGATGCGATTGCGTTTTGTACACCGCCGCAAGGTCGATTCGCCCTGGTGCAACAAGCGCTGGCCGCGGGCAAACACGTGCTGGTCGAGAAACCGCCGTGTGCCACGCTGGGCGAAGCGATGGCGTTGGTCACTCAAGCCGGGGAGCAAGGCGTCAGCGGTTTGTTCGCCTGGCATTCTCGCTACGCACCCGGTATCGAGGCCGCACGAGCCTGGCTGGCCAGTCGCACCCTGCAAAGCGTACAGATCGACTGGAAGGAAGACGTGCGCAAGTGGCACCCTGGCCAAGCGTGGATCTGGCAATCTGGTGGCCTGGGCGTGTTCGATCCGGGCATCAATGCCTTGTCGATTGCTACCCATCTGTTGGCGCTGCCGTTGTTTGTGGAGTCTGCCGAACTGCGCGTCCCCAGCAACTGCCAGTCGCCGATTGCGGCTTCGATCAAGATGTCTGACGCGAAACGCCTTGATGTACGCGCGGAGTTCGATTTCGACCACGGTCATGACGAACTCTGGAGCATCGAGATTCGCTGCGCTGAAGGCGTCCTGCGACTGGACAACGGTGGCGCCCTGTTGAGTATCGACGGCGTTCGCCAAGCCGTATCGGAGGAGGGCGAGTACGCGGCGGTGTATCGACATTTTCAACAGTTGATCGCTGGCAAAACCAGTGACATGGATCTCCAGCCCTTGCGACTGGTTGCCGACAGTTTTTTTGTCGGCAGTCGCGCGCTGGTTGAGCCGTTCTACGATTAACTCTGTAGGAGCTGTCGAGAGAAACGAGGCTGCGATCTTTTGATTTTCAAGATCAAAAAGATCGCAGCCTTCGGCAGCCCCAGGAGCGGGCTTACGGATGTTACTTGCGCACGTTCTGGTACAGCATCAACCGTGAGGTTTCATGCATGGCGCGGGTCAACGTGGCGAGTCGTTTGAACTCTTCGGGATTTTGTTCGGCGACGTTGTCCAGTGGCGTTGGTGAGGCCAGGTCATGCAGACTTGGCGAGCTGCCGTCGTGCTCCATCTGCACCATGTAGTGCTGAGTGACGCCAGCTATCAACGGAAACGTGCCTTCGCGCAACACCAATGGCACCACACGCTCGCCTTCGGGCGCTGGCTGCTGGATGTCACGGCCCATGCCGCTGTTGCGGAACTCAATGCCGGCCATGCCGGCGACGGTGGGCAGCAAGTCCACCAGGCCAACCGCTTCCTCTACCTTGCGCGTCCCGATCAGGCCGGGTGCGTGGATGATCATCGGCACCGCGTTGCTTTCCAAACCCAATTGCTCATAGGCCGGTGCCAGGAAAGGGATCTGGGCGATACGCGTATTGTGGTCGCCAAACATCACGAAAATGGTGTTTTCGTACC
Organism: Pseudomonas sp. MYb327; assembly: GCF_040438925.1. Lineage (NCBI taxonomy): Bacteria > Pseudomonadati > Pseudomonadota > Gammaproteobacteria > Pseudomonadales > Pseudomonadaceae > Pseudomonas > Pseudomonas sp. MYb327. The sequence goes on along the minus strand of NZ_CP159258.1, from coordinate 2,572,803 downwards.
AGCCACCGGCCTTGGCGATTTCCATCAGGCGTCCGATGTTGAAGTCCAGCAGGCGCACGGCGTTGTATTGCTCGACACTGCGCGAGCCAGCGGCCTGCACTTGCTCCAGGCTCGGGTGCTTGACCTCGAACCCGTCATTGCTCTTTGGGATCGTGAAGGGGCGATGGTTGCCGGCGGTTTGTACATAGGCGAAGAACGGTTTGTCTTTGGGCAGCGCTTGCAGGATCTGGTCCGTTTCCTTGAACAGGTCCAGATCCGAAATCCCCCAGACATCCACCACCGGCGACTTCCAGTCGCGCTCGTCGAACAGGCGAACGCCGTCGATGCTTTGCCTGATCAAGGCATTCATATTGGCCCAGCCGGAGTTGCCGCCTATGGTGTAAATCTTCTCGTAGCCGGTGAACGCATTGATCAGGGTGTTTTGCCGGGTGATCAGTGGATTGCGCGTCGCGGTTTCGTGGCGGGTAACATCAGGCACGCCACTGATGCTGGCCCAGACGGTTTTTGCGGTGCCCGTCACTGGCACATAGAAGTGTTTGAAGAACCAGCTTTGCGTGGTCAGGCGATCGATATTGGGCGTTGGATTAATCGGGTTGCCGTAGGCGCCGACGGCGCTGGTGCCCAGCGACTCCAGCATGATGAACATCACGTTCGGCGGCCGCGAGCCGGGTACTTTGTAGGGCTGTGGTGCCTGGTGGCGGACGAAGTTCAGGGTCTGCGGATCGGGTTGATCGACGCTCAGGTAGTTAGCCATGACGGCGTAATGCTCACGCACCTGTGCTTCGTCGTAGCGCGACTGCCCGACCTTGACCGTGTCGTAGAGGAAAATCACCGGGTTCAGGCCCAGTGCGGCGATCTGGTTATTACCCGAGAAGAACGCATCGCTCCAGCGCAGCGGCACCGGGTTTTCAAGGTTCAGGTGTTCGACGCGACCCAGAATACCCAGCAGCACCAGCACCACCATCAACGCGCCACCCCAGGTCGCGGAGAACGGGTGAATGGCTTGGCGCGGGCGGTCCAGCGTGACGCCTTCCAGACGCACCAGGGCCAATGTCACGAAGGCGACGGTTGCCAGCCAGCCCAGGGAAATCCAGATAACCGGGTAGGTTTGCCAGACCATGTCACGGGATATCTGCGCGTCCTCGATGAAGCGCAACACCGTGGCGTTGATCCTGACGCCGAGGTACGCGTAGTGGCCAAAATCGATGATGTAGATCAGCAGCACAACGCTGAGGATGGCGACCAAGTACACGCGGGCGAGGACGCGAAGGAAGCGGCTGCCGATCAGGTTCCAGCGGGGAATCCAGGCCAGCAACGCCAACGGCAGCATGACCAGAATGGCCAGGCGCAAGTCGAAACGAAAGCCGATGCCTAGGGTTGTCAGGACGTTCTCGTCGCTCAGGGCGTTGGCGTCGAAACCGGAAAAACCGATAAAGAACACCGCCCGCAGCAGTGCGAACAGCATAAACGCGATCGCTGTTGCGCCGAGCCAGTAATGCAAACGTCTCGATTTGAGCCAACCCATGCCTGCTTCCCTATTAAAAAACGTTGATTCAAACGGATCCGTTGCGCAGAGGGCCGCGCAGCGTGGTCAGTCGGCGATACACCCAGCGCGTCGCCAGCATCAGCAGTGCGAGGCAGCAATACAGGCCCAGCAGCGGATCGACCAGGTAATCCCAATAGTTGTGCGAAGGTTTGATCCCGACCACGAAGGCCAGGGTCGCGCCAGCCAACATCACTACGCCCAGGTAATTGCGCAGGTAAAACAGATATAACGTCAGCAGCCCGAGGAGAATCAGCATGGGACGCGGGTTGTAGCCCAGTCGGTAAGGGTCCAGATCACTCAGGCCCATGGTCGCCGGATAGAGCACCAGGGCCATCGCGGCAAAGAGCATCAGTACGCGGGTCTGCCCATGCAGCGAAGGCGGCAACACACCCAGTCGACGCAAGCAGCCCCATCCCATGAACACCAATGAAGTGATCGCAAGGTCATCGATATGGCTGCGCAGGTAAACGGCCAGCGATAACCCGCCCAGCGGTATGAAGCTGATGGCCAGCAATGCAAGTAGCAGTGCGATTCGCCAGCCCCTGTTCAGACCGAACAACGGCAGTATCAGGAAGATGATCATCGCGAAGCTTGCATGGGCTTGCCACAGGCTAATCATTTGAGCCGCTCGGACAGCCACGCATCGTTAAAGGTGACGTGTTTGATGAAGGTGTTGTTCCACGAATAAACCAAGTGATACATCCCGTCGGGACTGCGGATGAAATACGGGTATTCATATTCAAATTCACACCCCTGGCTTTTGCAGACACGGTTGTCGAGGTTGGCGAGGAATTGCGCCTCCAGTGGTTGGCGCTGCTTGCCACTGGAGCCGCGGAACTCAATCTTGATGATTTCCTTGTAGGCGAGGGGGGAAAACGGATCGCCCTCGGGATCCGGTGATTTGTCCAGATCGTACAACAGGCGCCAATCGTTCATCTTCGCATCGGTGACATACAGGCTCAGCTTGAAGCGTCCCTCTTGCAGGTCATTGAGCGCTACCAGCAATCTTTGGTCGGGAGTCGCAACAGCCGCCAACGAGGAATTGGGGTTCGAAGGCACGAGCGGAAAAGGTTCGCTCCAGGTTTGCCCGGCATCCTCAGTGCGGCTCGCCAGGACGCGGTGGTGGGTCTCACCGGCATAGCGCAAAAAGGCGATACCGCGTTGACCATCCAGCGTAACGATTGCCGGTTGCAAAGAGTTTTTGCCGTGGCTGATGCGGAATTTATCGATCACTTCACCGTCTGCGCTCAAGTACAGGTACTCGGCAAACTTGCCCAGAAACTCGTGGTAGACCGGCAAGCCGATGGAGCCGTCGACATGAAATACCGGCGCCGAGCGGACCAGGGTGCTGATGTTCAGAAAAGGTGAAGTGATCAACTGGCGCGGCGCCGACCAGTGCACACCGAAGTCGTCCGAGACCATCACATTGACTGCGCTGCCGGCCCAGCCGCCCATGGACACCGAGACATAAAACAGCCACAGGCGATTATCCGGCGCGAGTGCGACGACCGGGTTGCCCAGTTTGCGGATGTATTTTCGCGTGCTTTGCTGGGTCGTCTCCCGGGTCGCCATGACCTGCTCCTGTCCCCATTCGCCGGTGCTCACGTCGAAACGGGCGGAGCGTACCTGCACATCGGCGGCGCCTTCACGCGTGCCGGCGAACCACACCGCCATCAGGCTGCCGTCAGGCAAGGCCGTGACCGCCGAGGAGTGCACGAAGTCCACCAGCCCGGAGGAGGCGAAGCGGCTGGTATAAATGGGCTTGACTCCTGAATCTGCCGCCGGCAATACCGGACTTATCCGGGCAAAGGAAGAATGGCCGGGGGCAGGGTGGGTGAGCCATGCGCCGGCAAAAAGGCAGGCAAGGGCAAGGTAGACACCGAGTGCAGGAAGGCTGGGGAATCTTATGCGCATGATTAAGCCTTTGGCATTTCATAGCCCAAAAAAGCGCTCAAGCTAAGACTCTAGTACAGGTTAGGAATGCTATGAGTTTCTATTTGCTGCTGCCGACTTGAATAGGTGATAGACCAAAAATGCGCAGCCTGCGGTAGATCCTACAGGCTGCGGACTGCCAAATCGCGCGACGGCTTCGCCAATGACACGCTGCGCAGTTGCCGGTTCACCGATATCGCCAGCGACCGTCAGGATGTTCGGAACGTCCGATGGCTTGATCGAACGGGACGTGGCGACTACCTGGTAATTGAGCTTGCGAAATGCCTGTACGACTTCAGCGCCGATGCCTTGTGACGCTCCGGTAACGATCACGACCTTTTGCGATGCACTCATGTTTTCTTGCTCCAGAGAAGTAGCTGTTTGGCGTTTATGCCAATCAGGCCGACGGCCATGGAGCAAGTTTAAAGATCCGGCTGGTGGCGTCTTTTATGCGTAGGTAAGTGTGGTAGATACATGCGTATGAACGACTTAGTACGCAAGGATGAGTAACGCGGCACCCAGCGCGACTAACGCCGTATTGAGACAGACCAGCGCAAAGCCAAACCGTACCAGTTCGGCCTCTTCCCGGGCCTGGGTCTTCGCCAGCCCCAGAATCAGCATGACGATCGACAGAGAGCCCAGTGCGGCATGGCCTGCCGAGCTGTTTTGTACCGCTGCCAGCAGCAGCCGAGAAGAGTCGGGCAGCATCGCGATGGCGGGCATGAAGATCGCGTTGCCGCCCACGTTCGACCCGGTCATGTAGCCCGACAGCGCGCCAAGCAGGGCAACCAGCGAGGTCGCGGCAGTGGGCGAGAGGCCTTCCAGCAATTGCATCAACCCCGCCAGGAACCCGGCCTTGACCATCATTTGCGACATCGCGAGAAAGAAGAGAATGGTCAACAACGGCCGCTTCGCCCGTGCAATCAATGCAACAGGCAAGCTGACGCCAGGCCCTGTGCGTTGTGTGCTGCGGGTGTAAAGCCCCAGTCCGATCAGCACCAGAATCAGAGCCACACCGGGCGAGGCCAGTGGCTTCCAGGTGACCTGGTTGCCTTGTACGACCCAGGCATCCTGCCAAGCGGTGATCGTCCAGAGCATTTTCAACGCGACGATGAAGACAATCAGCATCAAGTACGGCCATGCCTGACGTGGCCAATGCACTGAACTGCGCTCGGTATCGCTGCGGCGCAGGCGCCACAACCCGACTGAGAGTACCGCAGCTGACGTCAGCAGGCCTGCGGCCACGCCGGCCACTTCCGGTCCCCACCACCGGCTGGCGCTGTAAAGCACGCCCACGAACAGCAGCCAGAAAACGCCCAGCGCTCGCCATTCCCGCGATTCGCGAACGCCGGCCAGATACAGTGCCATCGCACTGAGCCCGAAGAAAACCGGTGCACTGGTGAGTGCCGAGGTCGAAGCCAGCGCGGGGGCATTCACATGAGCCAGGGAGGCGCCGATGACTGATGCCAGGCCCAGCGTTCCCCACGGCATGATCGCCATGCCGGTCAGGGCGATTCGCAATGCGACCCGGCGCTCGAAGAGACTGAGCAGCAGCGGCACCGTGGCGATCAAAGACACGCCGAAGCCGGTCATGGCCTCCAGCAACGGCGCCAGTCCGAGGACGATGAATACGACTTGATCGCCGCGCCCCAGACCCAGTGAGCGCACCCATTGACTGAGCGCCAAATTGACGCCCATGCGCTCGATGAAAATCACGAAAACCAGACCCGGTACTATCACAAACGCTGTACTTGCAAACAGCACGGCCGTGTCTTGGGCGGCGGCCACCATGCTCTCCGGGCGCCACGCGTCCGCAGCCCCGGCAAGCCATAGCACGACGACAAGCAGGGTGCCGGCAATCGCGGCGTGAACGGGCGGCCGGCGCAACACGACGAGCATCGCCGTCACCAGCAGGACAGGGGAAAGATGAAACAGTGCGAGCATGCAATACCATCCTTGTGTGAGTCTCCCGCCAGCCTGCAAATGCATTCGGCGAGCAAGATAATATTTCGCGAGGCTAGATAAAGGCGTGCTGATTTCTGGTAGTTTTCGAGAAATTTTCTCGCGGGTCGACCATGGCAAAGCACGACGCAGCATCTGAATCGCTGGACAAATTCGACCGTGCCATCCTCGACCTGGTCCAGCGCGACAACACCATGCCGCTGCGGCTCTTGGCCGAGCAGGTCAATCTCTCCACGGCCGCCGTTCAACGGCGCATCAAGCGAATGGAAGAGCGGGGCGTCATTACGGGCAACGTGGCCATCGTCGACCCCACTGTCGTGGGACGGCCGATCACGATCATTGTGGAAGTGATGACCGAGCGCACCAGCATCGAAGCACTGGAGGCGATGAAGGCACACTTCGCGGTGCCTGAAGTCCAGCAGTGCTACTACGTCACCGGCGAAGTGGATTTCGTCCTGGTGATAACCGTTGCCAGCATGCAGGAATATCAGGCCTTGTCGCGGCGATTGTTTGCCGAAAATCCCAACGTCACCTGGTTCAAGACCATCGTCGTGCTGGATCGGGTGAAAGTCGGGCTAGAAGTACCGTGCGTGCCTGGATAGCCAGGATGCAGCGCTGCTCAGCACTAAAGGGCTTTGTGACGGTCAATAAGCCGCACTTGGCGCGGAGCCCACCGGATCCGCATCGGTATTTTGATCAAGGACTGTGAAATCATGCTCGCCGCTAGATAATCCCGCACCTCGTTCCGTGTAACGGGACTCGCCGTACGTTTGCCCCTCAAATCCAATTCGAAGAATTTAAAGCATGTACCTACGCAAAATTGCAGTTGGGCTGTCGGCCCTTGTTTTGCTCTCCACCGGGGCACAGGCCCGCAGCCTGCTGGACCTGCTCAAGCCGCCCGCCGTGCATCAGGAACAAGTTTCGCGCTCGGGCTCGATCAGCCAGAACGCGGCGCTGGAACTTTATTCGAACAAACAGAAACAAGCCTCGTTCGACGGTTGTGCCGATCTGTTTCCCGCGGCCAAACCCATCAACGTGGCCGCCGTGCCTGCAACCATGAACCCCTTGGCCCTGTGTTCCGACCACTTCGCGGTGCTGTACTCGCAAACCAGCAAGACGCCGCTGGTGGTGGTCGAGCGATTGAATGCCGCCCAGCTTCAGGATGCCAAAGGGGAGGAGCGCACCAACCAGTTCTACCCGGACCCGCGCATTCCAAAAAGCGGGCGGGCTGAGTTGAGCGACTACCGTAGCCAACATCCCGCGGTGGACCGAGGTCATCAATCCCCGGCCGCCGATGCGCCGAATCCCAATGCGATGGCCCAATCCTTTGCGCTGTCGAACATGGTGCCGCAAGACCCGACCAACAATCGCAAGATCTGGAGCAAGGTCGAGGCGGATGTCAGGAAGTTTGCCAAGCGTGCCGATGGCAATGTCTTTGTCTTTACTGGTCCACTCTTCGACCCTGGACACAGCACCATCGGTGACAACAAGGTCTGGGTGCCGACGCGTCTGTTCAAGCTGGTGTACGACGCTTCTTCCAAACGGGCCTGGGCTTACGTTCTGCCCAACGCAGAAACCCGTATCGAGAGGCCGATGGACTATGACGCCTTTGTGAAAGCGACGGGGCTCAAGCTACTCGGTAATCTGCCGGTCACAGGTTCCGTGGGTCGTACCTGATGGCTTGAATGGCTGACCCCAGCCATTAACCTTTGCTGTTCGATGATGGACGCTGGCTGCACAGAATGAAAATCATCTCCAGCGTGGCTGACGACAGAGAATCTGGTCAGCCTCGCGACGGGACGGTAGCAGGTACAGGTGCATGTTTTGCACCGGGATGCCCAACCAGTGCGCGACTGTTGCGAATCATCGCTTGCGCCGGTGCTGTGAAATCACCTGATCCGGTTGAATCGATTCGATGAAAAACGCTGAAAAGCTGTGAAACGCTTCTGCAATCCACTGAGCGCTATGCGATTCGGGTAGAGACGGAGAGCATGATCTGGGCGGTTGCCGCGGAGCGTCGAGCGTCGAGCGTTGATGTCTGTAGCCACGCCCATGTGTTGCACAATGGTCACTGTTGCCTACGCTTATGCCGTGCTGCGCTTTTGTCGACTACAGGTGATTAGCAATGGATATAAAAGAGCGATGGAGATACACCTCCTTGGCATTGGCTGCGTCGTTGTGGTTCGCGCCCATGGCCCAGGCTGAGGATTCGGCAGAGCTGGCAAAAAAAGCCCTCAATCCGGTGGCTGCCATGTACAGCCTGCCGGTGCAGTACAACTGGGACCAGAAAATGGGCCCGACCGGCGAGGGCATGCACAGCGTGACCAATATTCAGCCGGTGCTGCCCTTTACCCTCAACGATGACTGGAATCTGATTTCGCGCACCATCCTGCCGGTCATTGATCAACACGGTCTGGCACCCAATGGGGCGGCGGACAAATCCGGGGTCGGCGACATTACCCAGAGCTTTTTCTTTTCGCCGAAAAAGCCTACGGAAAGTGGCTGGATACTTGGTGTCGGCCCGGCCATATTGATCCCCACCGGCAGTGATGAATTGCTCGGAAGCGAGCAGTGGGGGCTCGGCCCGACCGCTGTTGCGCTAAAGCAGGCAAATGGCTGGACTCACGGAATACTCGCCAACCATATCTGGGGGCTGGACGGCAGCCCGCCGGACGACAAGGAAAAAATTAACCAGACCTTCCTGCAACCCTTTCTTTCCTACACCACCAGCACGCTCACTACGTACGGGGTGAACACCGAATCCACCTACAACTGGCAGTCACGAGAATGGGCTGTGCCAGTCAACCTGACGGTCACTCAACTGTTGAAAATCGGTGGTCAGCCATTAACGGTGCAAGCCGGGCCACGTTACTGGCTCGACAGCCCGGAAGATGGCGCACAGGGGTGGGGATTTCGTTTTGCCGTGACGTTGTTGTTCCCTCGCTGAGACAGATGCCTGGTTGAAATGCGGCAGAAAAACCTGTTGAAGAGCGTTCAATTCTTCCTCGGCTACACTCCCAGAGAAGTGAAAAAACCGAGGCGGTTCGGCAAATTTCCATGAGGGATCAATATGAAAGGGATCATAGGGACGTTAGCTTTGGCGTTGTTGGCGGGATGTGCAACGCCAACCATGAACGAGATGCGCAACGAAGAACCGCGCCAGGTTTTGCATTCGAAAAAAGCCGCTAAAGTCATCGCAGATTGCGTCCAGCGCGAATGGCAGGAAATGCCCGTGTTTGAGGGCAAGTCTGGAGCCACTCAGGAACCCGGCAAAAAAGGAGGCTACACGGTAGCAACAGTGGGTGAGGCCTATTTTGTCGACATCCATCCAGATGCGTCCGGCTCGGTGGCTAAGTATTACGCATCGACGTATCGCTGGATCGCCAGAAAGCACCTGAACGCGCTAAAAGGTTGTCTGTAATCCAACCCGACAAACAGACTCGCTTCGCAACGTTCCTCATTCACTATGAGTGCCGCCCCCGAGACAAGTGTCTGCCCCACCCGCGCAGGAATCGAAGGACTTTGAGAGCTACAGAAGGGAGTTCGCGCCATGCTTGAATTTCTGCTTCATGCCCTGCGTACGGATCCGGAAATTGCTGTATTCCTGGCCATTGCACTGGGCGTGTTCATTGGTCGTATTCGTATCGGCAGTTTTCACCTGGGGTCGGTGGCGGGCGCTCTCTTGATGGGGCTGTTGATTGGCCAGATCGGCCTGGAAGTGCCGACGGGTTTGAAGTCAGTGTTTTTCGTGATGTTCATTTACGCGGTCGGTTTCAAGAGCGGGCCAGAGTTCTTCGGCAGCCTCAACCGAGGTACGTTAAAGCTGGTGGTGCTCAGCGTGGTGCTGTGCGCAACCGCGCTGGGCGCGATTTTGTTGATGAACGCGATATTCCACTTCGATGCCGGTTTCACTGCCGGGCTCGGTGCCGGAGCACTGACGGATACGGCGATCATGGGCACGGCCACAAGCGCCATTAATCAGCTTGCGATTGATGACGCGGCCAAAGCTCAACTCAACAGCCACATGGCAATTGCCTATGCGATCACTTACCTGTTTGGCACTATCGGACTGATTGTCTTCGTCGGTAGCGTTGCGCCAAAGTTGCTGGGCGTCGACCTCAGGGCAGCGGCCCGTGACCTGGAACTGGAACTGGGAATCGCCAAGGACGAAGACGCAATCACCGTACCGTACACGCGCATTGTGGTGCGAGCGCATCAGGTCGCCGACCACAGTGCCGCGAATGGGCAGCGCGTTGCCGACATCGAACAAAGGCACGAGTCGCTGACCATCGAACGGGTGGTGCGCGATGGTGTGATTATCGAGCGAGATGAAAGTTTGATCCTCAAAGCCGGCGACATTGTCGGGGTCTACGCCTTGCGGGATGCCGTTGGCCCGCTGTCGCAATGGGTGGGGCCGGAGATCGACCATCCCGAATCGCTGTCGTTTCCGACTCGCGAGGTCGATATTGTCCTGACCTCGCCGGAGTTTGCCGGCAAGACCATTCACCAGGCCAAATCCCGGCTGGAAAATACTCGGCGCCTGGGCTGCTTCATCAACACCATTACCCGGCAGGGCTACGCATTGCCGTTGCTGCCCAACACCGTGTTGCGTCGGGGGGACGTGCTGACCCTGACCGGCCGCACCGCCAGCGTCGAGGCACTGGCCAAGCGCTTGGGGCGGATTCGTGAAAGCAACTACAAAAGCGATATTGCCGTGCACACGCTGGGGATGGTCCTGGGTTCATTGCTGGGTTTGCTGTCCACGCATATCGGGATGATCCCGGTGGAACTCGGCATCGGTGGCGGTGTGCTGGTCGCCGCGCTGGTGATTGGCTGGTACAACTCACGACACCCGGAAATCGGCGCACTGCCACCCGCCGCGCAATGGGCGTTTTCCGAATTCGGCCTGACCGCGTTCGGGGCGGTGGTTGGCCTACTGGCGGGGCCTGCCGCCTTCGCGGCCATGAAGGAGCAGGGCTTGGCGCTGCTGTTATCCGGCGCAGTGGTCACCATTTTGCCGCCACTGGTGGCCCTGTATTTCGGTCGCTACGTGCTGCGCCTGCACCCGATGATCCTGTTCGGTGCCCTGGCCGGGGCACAGACCGAAGCGGCGTCGATGAACAAAATCATCGAACAGTCCGGCAGCAATACGCCGGTGATCGGTTTTACCGTGTGTTATGCGATTTCCAATGTGCTGTTGGCCGTTTGCGGGCCGATTATCATTTTCGTGGTGGCGGGGTAGGCTGAAAACGAGGAAGGGATGGGCACCGGGCACAGACGCCCATCCAATAACTGCGGATTCAGCGCAAGTGCACGTAGGTACCCGGCGCAGCCTCACCAGCGGCATAAGCCTTGCTGCCCAGCTTGGCGGGAGCCTTTTTGTGCTCGCCCGAACGTGCTTGCAACCAGGCCATCCAGTGCGGCCACCAGGAACCGGCCTGTTCACTGGCAGACGCCATCCACGCCTGAGCCTCGACCGGGAGGTTGCTGCCGGTCATGAAGCGCGACTTGGGGTTGCCCGGTGGGTTGAGAATGCTCTGAACATGCCCGCTGTTGGACACCACGAACTCGCCCTGACCGCCAAACAAATGCATGGAGCGATAGCAGGCGTCCCACGGGGTGATGTGGTCGGTGAGGCCAGCAACGCAGTAAAAGTCACTGGTGACCTGACCGAGGTCTATCGGCGTGCCGCAGACTTCCAGGGCGCCGGCGCGGGCAAGCGGGTTGGTTTGGTACATGTCGATGAATTCGCCGTGCAGCGTGGCGGGCAGGTTGGTTGTATCGTTGTTCCAATAAAGGACATCGAATGCCGGTGGCTCGTTGCCAAGCAGGTAGTTGTTGATCCAGTAATTCCAGATCAAGTCATTGGGGCGCATCCAGGCGAAGACTTTGGCCAGCTCGCGACCCTTCAACACGCCATTCTGATAGGAGCGCCGCTTGGCCGCCTCCAGGGACTTCTCATCGGCGAACAGCCCGACCTGGGTGTCGGGGCGTATGTCCAACATACTGACCGCCAAGGTAAAGGCATTGATCTTTTTCTCGTCCAGAGCGGCGTAGTGACCCAACAGCGAGGACAGGGTGCAGCCACCGGAGCAGGCTCCGAAAGTGTTCAGGTCAGCACTGCGGGTTATCGCAAGCACCGCGTCGACCGCTTCCTTCAGCGCATCTATGTAGCTGGACATACCCCATTCACGCTGCGCCTTGCCCGGATTGCGCCAACTGATCGCGAAGGTCTGGATACCACTGTTGAGGAGAAAACGGATCAGGCTTTTCTCCGGCGTCAGGTCAAACAGGTAGAACTTGTTGATCTGTGGCGGCACCACCAACAATGGACGCGCCTGTACCTGTTCGGTGCGGGGCTTGTACTGGATTAACTCCAGCACTTCATTGCGGAACACCACTGCACCTTCGGTGATGCCCAGGTTGTGGCCGACTTCGAAAGCCGTCTTGTCCACTTGGCTCGGCATGCCACCGTTTTCGATCAGGTCCTTGGTCAGCTGCGAGAAACCATCCAGCACGCTCTTGCCACCGGTTTCAAAGAAGCGCTTTAGCGCTGCCGGGTTGGCCAAGGTGTTGGTCGGAGCCATCGCCTCGGTCAGCAGGCCTATGACGAACTGACCACGATGAGCGTCTTGTTCGCTGAGGTTGCTGGTGCTGATCCAGTCGTTCATCTCCCGGCACCAGGCCAGGTAAGTCTGCATGTAGCGACGGTAAAGCGGGTTGCGCTGCCAGGTGTGTTCGTCGAAACGCTTGTCTCCCGCCGCTGGTTTGAGCTGCGAGCGGTCGAACAGAACGTTTTTCAGCTCAACGCCGAATGCAGCCATATGCCGCGCGCTATGCACGGGTTGCTTTAACACTTGTTGCAGGACCATGCGAGCAGTGCCTAACAGGTCGCGCCTGCGGGGACTGAACACCGGATTCAGGTTTAACGTGTGCACGGCAGCTTGTTGGGAGAGGTCTTTATTTTTCTTGTTCATGGTGACACCCGGTAAGGCGCCCAAAACGGGCGCCCGGAAGTTTTATGGCTGTAGGCAAGCGACCGGGCAGTGCGTCGGCCGGGGAGCCGCAGAAAGTCAGGGCTTGCCACACAGGTCTTGAGAAGTTAATAGACGGCGAGGCGGTCAACATTTCATTTGGCGACAACGCGTTTTCAATTCATGACAAGCCATGGCCTTTGATCGGGCCTTGTGCACAGTTTTTGTGGAGTGCGGTGCCCGGCCTCAACTTCGCAAAACCCTCAAAGCAACCGTTCAATGGCAGAATCCCCTCAATTTGATCGTTTTGGAGAACACCATGCTTCGTGCATTTGAACGAAGGCTCGACCCCTTTCCTCCTGACGAGGTACCGCCGCCACCCAACGGCCTGGCGCGTTTTCTCTGGGCCTGCACGCGTGGCGCCCGCGGTTACATCCTTGCGCTTGCGCTGCTCAGTGCCGGTGTGTCGATTTACGAAGCCTGGCTGTTTTCCTTCCTCGGGCAGGTCGTGGACCTGCTCTCAACCTGGCAGGCAGGCGGCGAGGCCGCGGCGCAGGAAAGTCGCGTGTTGTGGGGCATGGGCATCGTCATGGTGACCAGTGTCGGGCTGGTGGCGTTGCGCACCATGGTGCAACACCAGATTTTGGCGATTAACTTGCCGTTGCGGCTGCGCTGGGACTTCCATCGATTGATGCTGCGCCAAAGCCTTTCGTTTTTTTCCGATGAGTTTTCCGGCCGGGTCACGACCAAGGTGATGCAGACGGCGCTGGCGGTGCGCGACGTGCTGTTCACGCTGATCGAGATCGTGCCCGGTATCGGCGTGTATTTCATTGCGATCATCGCGCTGGCCGGCGGCTTCGCCCTGAAACTGATGCTGCCTTTCATGGCCTGGGCCGTGTTGTTCGGCCTGGCCATGTGGTACTTCGTGCCCCGCCTGGGAAAAGTCGGGCAGGAACAGGCCAATGCGCGGTCGATGATGACCGGGCGTATCTCGGACGCCTACACCAACATCACGACGGTGAAGCTGTTCTCCCATTCCAATCGTGAAGCGCACTTCGCCCGTGCAGCGATGGAAGACTTCAAGCAAACCGGTTTTCGCCAGATGCGCCTGGTCAGCCAGTTCGAGATCGTCAACCAGGCATTGGTGGTGGGGTTGATCATGGGGGCAGGTGGCTATGCCTTGTGGCTGTGGCACCAGGGTCAGGTCGGCGCCGGTGCGGTGGCGGCCATCACCGCCATGGCGTTGCGTATCAATGGCATGTCGAACTGGATCATGTGGCAAATGACCTCGCTGTTCGAGAGCATCGGCACCGTGCAGGATGGCATGGCAACCCTTACCCGCGGCCCGAAAGTGCAGGATGCGCCGGACGCTGGCGTCCTGCTGACCTCCGGTGGCGCGGTCACTTTCGATAACGTGAGCTTCAACTACGGCGGCGAACGCCAGGTGCTCGATGGCCTGAGCCTGAACATTCGCCCAGGCGAAAAAATCGGCCTGGTAGGCCGCTCCGGTGCGGGCAAGTCCACGCTCATCAACTTGTTGCTGCGCTTCTATGATGTCGACAGCGGAGTGATTCGTATCGACGGCCAAAACATCGCACACGTGACGCAAGACAGCCTGCGCGGTGCCATCGGCATGGTCACGCAGGATACCTCGCTGCTGCACCGTTCCATTCGCGACAACATCGCCTACGGCCGACCCGATGCGACCGATGCACAAATCCGCAGCGCCGCGGCTAGTGCCCAGGCCGATGAGTTCATCAGCCAACTGAGCGACCGCCAAGGTCACACCGGCTACGACACCTTAGTCGGCGAGCGCGGCATCAAACTGTCGGGCGGTCAGCGCCAACGCGTCGCGATTGCCCGGGTGATGCTCAAGAACGCCCCGATCTTGCTGCTCGACGAGGCCACCAGCGCGCTGGATTCGGAAGTCGAAGTAGCCATCCAGGAAAGCCTCGATGAAATGATGCAGGGCAAGACCGTGATCGCGATCGCCCATCGGCTGTCAACGATTGCGGCGATGGACCGGCTCATCGTGATGGACCACGGACGCATCATCGAGCAGGGCACTCACGCCGAATTACTTGGCAAGAACGGTGTTTATGCACGGCTTTGGCAGCATCAGAGTGGCGGTTTCCTGGGAGAGGATCAGGAAATGGTCGAGGCCATGGATCAGGTGTGAGCGTCTAGGGGGTGAAGTTCTCCGATGTCCCCCGCAACTGCGCCGGACTCACACCAAGACGCTGTCTGAAGGTGGTCGCCATGTGTGCCTGGGAGTTAAACCCGCAGATGAGGGCGATGTGCGCAAGGCTGGCGGATGAATCGCGCATCAGTGCGCGGGCCTTGGCAAGGCGACGGTCGATCAGGTAACTGTGAGGGCTTTTGCCCGTGGCGTTCTTGAATGCCCGAATGAAATACCCTTCTGACAATCCAAGTAACCCGGCCAGGGCCTGTATGCCCAGCGGGCCATCGAGGCCATTATCGATGAACTCATCGAGCAGACGCATCCGGCTACCGGTGATGGAGCCTTGGACGGGCGACGCTTCGCTGTCCGTCGCCCGTTCAGCCAAGGCGAGTGCCCAGGCCTCCCAATCGTTTTCCACCGAAGCCTGTAACAGCGCAGCGCGCATTCGCAGGGCGAGGGCAATGGCCCGCGGATCAATACGATTATTGAATGCACGATCACCCGCCAATCTCAGGCCATCAGTGCGTATCACCCGCAGGTATTCACCGCCCTTGGGCGACTCGGACAACACGTCGCAACCGGCGGGGACAAACGCCAGTCCGTTGGGCACGGCGTCGAAGGGCTGCACCCGGTCGCTGCCGATGGCGTGCAGACCTCGCTGGCTGTCGAAGGCAAAGCCAATCGCCGACTGGGTCGCCACATAGCGGGTCGCGTACGCGGCGCCGGGTAGCAACTCAATCGCCCAGGGCCCGACTGCGATACGACGTACCGATTCAGGCTGGAGCGGTGGCAGGGGACGGTTTCGATAACTCATGAGCAGCATAGTAATGAATGAAGAGGGCGAAAGTCCGGTGAGATCTCCAATGGCACGGATGAAAACGCTTCTGGCGGAAAGCGATCAGCCTCCGAATGTACGCGCCACATCTCATTTTATTTCGGTTCCGGGGGTGAAAAATTTACTAGGGTCATCGACCTGTTTCAGGTCAATCAAGGCTCGGCAAACGCAGTGGGAGAATTGCTCCTGCAGCTTTTCGGGGTCCTTCCAGGCTAATTGCGATGTTGGCAAGTGCTGTGCCTCGGTCGATTTGTAGCAAATACAATTGTCGAGTCGGGTGATGCCGTCATTGCTCTGACAAGCCGTGATAAGGAAAGAGATCGCGATGAGTATTGCGAAGCGGTTCACTGGCTCCCCTCCGAGGCGGTTGTGGATGGCTCTGCTCAATAAGCTCGAAATACAGAAGAAAGCTTAGCTGTCATTTTTTATCGAGGGGGCGAGAAAGTCAGGTCAGTTTTTTGAAAGCCGGCGAGATGCGCCCGTGTCTAGACTGGGCGAAACCCAGGAGATAACTCATGCAGCCACTGACTCGCGACGATATCGAACAAGCCGCCCGCCACGTGTACCGGGTAATGCCCGCCACCGCCCAGTACGCCTGGCCTTTGCTGGCCGAACGGTTGGGTTGCACGGTGTGGGTCAAGCACGAAAACCATACACCGACCGGTGCATTCAAGGTGCGCGGTGGCATTACCTTCATGCACTGGCTCAAACGCGAGCACCCGCATGCCAAGGGCATTGTCACCGCTACTCGTGGCAACCATGGGCAGAGCCTGGCGCTGGCAGCTGCCGCGCTCGGTTTGAGGGCGTTAATTGTCGTACCGGAGGGTAATTCGCTGGAAAAGAACAATGCCATGCGCGGCTTTGGCGGCGAAGTGGTCGAATACGGCCGCGATTTTGATGAGGCCCGTGAAGAGGCTGCGCGCCTGGCACAGGCACATGGTCTGTACCTGGTTCCACCGTTCCATGTCGAACTGGTCAAAGGAGTGGCCACTTATGCGCTGGAACTGTTCACGGCCGCGCCGGATCTGGACACCGTCTACGTGCCCATTGGCTGTGGCTCGGGGATTTGTGCAGTGATCGCCGCTCGCGACGCGTTGGGCCTGAAAACCCGGGTGGTGGGCGTGGTTTCCACCGAAGCTGAGGCCGCGAAGTTGTCATTTGAAGCCGGGGAAATCCTCGAAACCGCCACCGCCAACACCTTCGCCGACGGTCTTGCCGTGCGCAAACCCATACCCGAGGCCTTTGCCATCTACGGGGCCGCTGCGGCTCGAATCGTATCGGTCAGCGAGGAGGAAATTGCCGAGGCCATGCGCGTGTATTACACCGACACCCACAACCTGGCTGAAGGCGCCGGTGCGGCGGCCCTGGCGGCACTGATGCAGGAGCGTGAATCGATGGCGGGAAAAAGGGTAGGGGTGATCCTGTCAGGTGGCAATGTGGATCGATCGGTGTATGCAAGAGTCATTGAGTGAAAACGGCCTTTTTGAAAGGTCTTGAAGTTCATCAAGGAAGAACTGTTTACCGTCCTGGGTATCAGTTCGTCGGAATCGGAGCTGCCGTAGATGATTTCCAAGATGTAAAAGGCCGTCATGTCCAAAGCTTCAGTTGCTAACGGTCCCGCTCCGGGCGTCGACGATTGAGCGCATACAGGCATCCACCCAGCAATACCGGGCCGCTGAGGAAGTTGAATCTACCGATGCGTGGTATCGGACTTTGTTCAGTTTCAGACGTGCACCATCAGTCTTCATCAATTCGGGCTCCAGGTAATACTTTCCGTCCAGAAAGAACCCGGGGAAATCGTGGGAGTGATCGAGGTGTTCGACGGCGTAGCGCTCGCCTGGCTTCGTACCGGTTAATGAATGGATCATGGGCCTGTCCTCAGATTCGCTGGTGTTGCGATAGAGGGTGGGCCGTTATCAATGTTCCATCGGGATGACAGAACGCTACCTGGCATAGCTCATGATTTTTATCTCGTTGCGATGCTGCAAATCAACCTGCTCAAGCGCCGCCTGTCGCAACATTTCAATCTTTATAAAATTTTCGCAAGGGCATCACCTTCAGATGACGGTGGTGTCGCATTCGGTGAAACACAGAATGAGTATCGGCGCCTTTTCAGGCCTGAGATTGGGCCTAATGCTGGATTGTGCTGAACGCAATCCAGGTATCAAAACGATTAGAGTGAATCCATCTTGCCGAGAATCCTGACCTCCCACGTCGATCAAACCGAGCTGAACGAGCACAACGCAAAGATGTTTGGATCGCCGAAAGAGCGATTGGATTTTTACAGAAGGGAAATTCAATACGAGACCAGCATCCTGGCCAATCGAACGGATGCTTATCTTGCCGCACAGTCTTTTTTGGTGATTGCCTTCGCTTCCTGCATGGCCAACCTCAATCCCGAGTGGGGCAAACTGTTTACGTTGGTGGTACCACCGTTTCTGGCGCTATTTGGGGTGCTCAGCTCCCTGAACGCCTGGCCCGGCATAAGGGCGGCCTATGACATTATCGATCACTGGTATTTCAAGCAGAGCGAGCTGCTTCGCAGTGAGCCACTAATGGGATTGGCGTACGACGAATCACCTTTGTTTTCCGAAAGGGAGTCAACGCATAAAGGCTACCGAAAAGCCTTGCTGTTTTCGGTGCGTACGCCCTGGATCTTTACGACCTTCTGGATACTGCTGGGTGCCTGGGCGGTGTTCATTCAAGTTTCTAATCCGGGCGCCTGAGTTAACAAACGTGCGTCGCTTCACGGTAAATGGACCAGGTTTCAGGCGCTGGGTGGCTCATCCACCGCTGACTTTCCAATGTTTGACATCATCTGCAAACATCATCTGTTTCATCTCGTGAGCAATGCCATAGGCCAGCGATTCATGCGCAGCGATGACTTTTTCTTCGGCTGAAAGGCAGTGGAAAATATCGAGTTTGGTCTCTGCGTCAGCCGTTTCGATGGTGAAGATTTGCACGTAGCGGGCGAGGTCGTTGTCTAGGCTCGACAGGTATTCACGCAGGCGCTGGTGGTCCACTGATTTTTGGCTGAAATACCAGTTCATCGGGTGAATCAGGAAGCGCGAATGGGGCGAGGTGATACGTCGGCCTGCGGCCAAAAACATGATGATGCCCATTGATTCGATGTTGCCCGCATTGATTGCGCATAGCGGTACCGGCAATGACTTCAGGAACGTGTAGAGGGTGAAGCCAAAGTTAGTGCTTCCCCCGCTTGTCGAAAGATTGAGGAGCAGGGAGGTGGCGCCTTGATCGATGGCTTCGAGGCAACAGTCTCGGAACCGTTCAGTGGTTCCCTGATCGATCTGGCAATGAAAGTGCACGATGTGTTCGGTCATTGACCAACCTCCCGAGTGCGATGCATGGAGGACTTCCAAGCGTGATTAAGTCTAGTAAAGCATTGATCATTTGATCCGGTTTCTGACGTAAGTGCCTGTCCATGGATGCCGTGCCGCCTATCGAATGCGCGTATTTCAAATGGAACCAAATGCCCCGATCCGCTCGTCGCGAGCCCAATAATTCCGTTCAAACTTTCTCTTTCGTGCGTCCTCCGAATTGAACGAGCCCATGCTCGTGCCAACGATGTTGAGGTGAATAGAAATGGCCAATTCAGGAAACAACAATCCAGGCAATTTTTCTAAAGACACTGACAAGACTTCTGATGTCGGCAAGAAAGGCGCAGACGCCTCTCGCGAAAACATTGCCAAGGATTCACAACGCCCCTCTGACGCAGGCCAAAGAGGTGGTCAAGCTTCCGGCGGACAACAATCGCGCGATAGCGACCGCATGAGTGGAGGCGGGCAGGGGACGAATCGCGGAGGCGAATTCGCCGACGATAAAGAAAAAATGTCCAAACCGGGCCAGAAAGGAGGCCAGGCATCTGGCGGACAACAGTCCAACAGGGCTGATCAATCGTCCGGCGGGGGGCAAGGAAGTGGTCGCGACAGTGATCTCACCGACCGCGATAAATCATCTGACATGGGGCGCAGGGACGATGGGATGAGCGGGGGTGGAGGTCGCAAATCCTGATGCCGTCTGACCCATCAAGCCCCGAATCTATCGGGGCTTGATTCTTCTGGGGTGGGCACAGCGTCGTGTCTGATTCTGGAGTACCGGTTCGGGCTCAACGGGTCGTGATTGTCCACCCAGGCGGGCGCACTTCTGCACGATTGTTGGCTTTGAGCTCAACAATGAATATGCAGGGAAGGTGAGCAATGATGATTGTTCATGCGTTAATTGCGGAAAACTCGATCTGGATGACTGCTGCGTTTTTCCCATCAGAAGGAACCCGACATGTGCACATTCGTTCTGGAGTATCTGTTCAACGGCGAGCCTCGCACGCACTTGTTCGAACTCAAGCAGACTCGCTTGCCGTTACAAGAAGCGGCGATGCATCTGCTTGAGCTGCATTTTGGGGATGGAGAGAACAGCCTGATGATGCCCAATGCGGACGCGACACCCAGTGAGATTTTAGAGCAGTCAGACCGGGTTGGACTGACGCAGATTAAGGTCGTCGAGCAAACCAGTTAAATGCCATCTCGTCCTAGGGGCGCAAGTGGCTTACATCTACGGAGTTGCTTCAAGGCATTGTTTCGAGGTCGGTTGGGCTATTCAGGTCGATGAATACGACCTGTTTGCACCATAAGCGACCGGGTCCAGAACCTAAAGGCCCAGCCTGCGCCTGAGTTCGGTTTCGCTCATGAGGGGGCATGATCGATCGCGAAATCACATGGCTGCCGTTATCTGTCCTTTAGCCGACATCCACTGGCTTATTAGCGTTAGTCGGTAAACACCCGGCGCGTTAGAGTCGTCATCACGTTCCCGGCAATCCTGGATGACCCTGATGACTCGCCCTCGCTTTTTACCCGACAACTTCACCCTGACCCTGATCGGCGTCGTGGCTCTCGCCAGTTTGCTGCCCGCCAGCGGTCAGGTCGCGGTAGGCTTTGGCTGGCTGACCAACAGCGCCATTGCCCTGCTGTTTTTTCTGCATGGGGCCAAGCTGTCGCGTGACTCGATCATCGCCGGCGCTGGACACTGGCGCCTGCATTTGTTGGTGTTCAGTCTGACCTTTGTGCTGTTCCCGCTAATCGGTCTGGCACTCAAACCGATCCTGTCACCGATGATTGGTGCCGATCTGTACATGGGCATGCTTTACCTCTGCGCGCTGCCCGCAACCGTGCAGTCGGCGATTGCCTTTACCTCTCTGGCGCGCGGCAACATTCCGGCGGCGATTTGCAGTGCGGCGGCCTCCAGCCTGTTCGGGATTTTTCTCACGCCATTACTCGTGACCTTGCTGCTGAACGTGCACGGCGACGGCGGCTCGACCGTCGATGCGATATTGAAAATCAGCGTGCAACTGTTGCTGCCGTTCATTGCTGGACAAATCGCGCGGCGCTGGATCGGCGCCTGGGTCGGGCGCAACAAGAGTTGGCTGAAGTTCGTCGATCAGGGCTCGATTCTGTTGGTGGTCTATGGGGCTTTCAGCGAAGCGGTGAACGAAGGCATCTGGCATCAGATTCCGCTGCGGGATCTGGCCGGGCTGGTAGTCGCCTGTTGTGTGGTGCTGGGGTTGGTCCTGGTGGCTTCTACCGTGCTTGGCAAAGCGTTTGGATTCAATCAGGAAGACCGCATCACCATCCTGTTCTGCGGTTCGAAGAAAAGCCTGGCCACCGGGGTGCCGATGGCTCAGGTGTTGTTCGCCGGCAGCACCATTGGCGTGTTGATCCTGCCGCTGATGCTGTTCCATCAGATTCAGTTGATGGTCTGTGCGGTACTCGCTCAGCGCTACGCAAATCGCAAGGAATCAGTGGCCGAACTGATGGGGCAAGTCGATCCTTGACGTCTGAGACGAGCCGGGACTTGAGTCCCGGCCAAGATCAACTCTGGATCTGCTGATAAGCACTTCCTCGGTCATGAGCGACCGTCAGTGCGAATGCCGCGGCTCGCCGCCACTGCGCGCAATGACCCGCATGTGCAAGGTCGCCGGTTCCAGGCAACCGCCGGTGGACAGTTGTCCCACTAATTGCCGGTACAGCTCCTGCCATGGGGTTTGCGAGGCGGGGATATTCGGCGTCCACTCGGCGCGGCGGCGCTCCATTTCGGCTTCATCCACCAACAGGTTGACCGAGCGTGCGTTGAGATCGACGCGCAGACGGTCGTTGGTTTTCAGTAATGCCAAACCACCCCCCACGGCTGCTTCCGGCGACATGTTGAGAATCGACGGGCTGGCGGAAGTGCCGCTCTGGCGACCGTCGCCCAGGCATGGCAGGGAATCAATGCCTTGCTTGATCAGCGCCGCGGGTGGCGCCATGTTCACCACTTCGGCACTGCCGGGATAGCCCACGGTGCCAGCACCACGAATCACCAGGATGCAGCGCTCGTCGATCTCCAGCGACGGGTCGTCAATGCGCGCGTGGTAGTCCTCCGGCCCCTCGAACACGATGGCCCGTGCTTCGAAGCTGTTTTCCGCACCGGGCTCGGACAGGTAGGTCTTGCGAAACGCCTCACCGACAACGGACATTTTCATGATCGCGCTATCGAAGAAGTTGCCGCTGAGCACGATAAAACCGGCGCGATGTTTGAGCGGCGTCTCGAAGGGATAGATCACGTCGGCGTTGCTGGTCAGGCTGCTGCTGACGATTTCGCCGATGGTCTTGCCGCTGACCGTGGCGCAGTCTTCGTGCAGGCGCCCGGCTTTTTGCAGTTCGTGCATGACCGACGGCACGCCGCCTGCGCGGTGGAAGCCTTCGCCCAGGTACTTGCCCGCCGGCATGCAGTTGACCAGCAGCGGCACGTCTTCGCCGATGCGTTGCCAGTCATCGAGGCTCAGCTCGACACCCATGTGCCGGGCGATGGCGATCAGGTGAGGAGGGCAGTTGCTCGACGCGCCCAATGCCGAGGCGACGGCGATGGCGTTCTCGAACGCCTCGCGGGTCATGATTTGCGAGGGCCGCACATCCTGCATCACCAGTTCGCAAATGCGCTTGCCGGTGGCGTAGGCCATTTGTCCGCGCTCGCGATAGGGCGCCGGAATACTCGCGCAACCCGGCAGCGACATGCCCAGCGCTTCGGCCAGGGCATTCATCGACAGGGCCGTGCCCATGGTGTTGCAGTGACCGACCGAGGGCGATGCCGCGGTGGTCATTTCCATGAAACCTTCGTAATCGATTTCACCGGCAGCCATCAGATTGCGTGCATGCCAGAGCACGGTGCCGGAGCCGATCAGCTCACCCTTGTGATGACCGTCGAGCATTGGCCCACCGGACAGGACGATGGAGGGCAGGTCAGTGGTCGCGGCGGCCATCAGGCAGGCCGGGGTGGTTTTGTCGCAACCGGTGGTGAGCACAACGCCGTCCAGTGGATAGCCGTGGAGAATCTCCACCAGCCCCAGGTACGCCAGGTTGCGATCCAGCGCGGCCGTCGGCCGACGGGACTGTTCGGCAATCGGGTGCACCGGGAATTCCATGGGAATGCCACCGGCATCACGAATACCGGCCTTGACCCGCTGCGCCAGCTCCAGGTGATGGCGGTTGCACGGCGTCAGATCGCTGCCGGTCTGGGCGATGCCGATGATCGGGCGGCCCGATTGCAGCTCTTCGCGGGTCATCCCGTAGTTCATGTAGCGTTCGACGTACAGGGCAGTCATGTCCGCATGGGCAGGGTCGTTGAACCATTGCTCACTGCGCAGGCGGCGCTTGGGGGTGTCACTCATGATCGGGTCTCTCTTGTAATTGGATGAATCGACAATCCGGTGTGGCTTCAGCGTGCGAGCAGTCCCCGGGACGCCAGGTTACGCAGCAAGGCACTGACGCCAAAGGTCCAGGGCGCGGCCTCAGAGCTGTGGGTCACCTGGTTGTGCAGGCTGCCGAGCAACGGGCTGCTGATGCTGACCCGGTCGCCCAATTTATGGGTGAAACCACTGCCGGCATGATCGCGATCCTCGGTAGGGGCGAACAGAGTACCGAGAAACAGCAGGAAACCATCAGGGTATTGGTGATTGGCGTTGAGCGTCTGGCCGGCCAGGTCTTGCGGATCACGGCTGATCTGGCTCATGGAGCTTGAGCCCTGCATCCGGTAACCGTCTTCGCCGAGGACTTCCAGATCGACCACGCAAGCGCGTACATCATCCAGGCTGAAGTGTTCGTCGAACAGGCGAATGAACGGCCCGATCGCGCAGGACGCATTATTGTCCTTCGCCTTGCTCAGCAACAGCGCACTGCGGCCTTCGAAATCCCGCAGGTTGACGTCGTTGCCCAGGGTCGCGCCATGGATCTGGCCACGGCTGTTCACGGCCAGCACCACTTCCGGCTCCGGGTTGTTCCATTGCGAACCGGGATGAATGCCGATGCGGCTGCCGCTGCCGACGGCAGCGAGAACCGGTGCCTTGGTGAAAATTTCTGCGTCCGGGCCGATGCCGACTTCCAGGTATTGCGACCACATGCCTTGTTCGATCAGCAAGGCTTTCAAGCGCATGGCTTTTTCGGAGCCTGGAACGATTGAACGCAGGTTGTCACCGATCACCGCTTGCACAGTGGCTCGTACGGCTTCGGCTTTTGCTGCGTCACCGCCGGCTTGTTCCTCGATCACGCGCTCGATCATGCTGGCGGCGAAAGTCACGCCCGCGGCCTTGATCACCTGCAGGTCCAGGGGCGGTAGCAGATAAGGCTTGGTTGGATCAGTGTCGGAACCGGTGTTGGCCAGCAGTGCTTCGACGCTGCAAATGAAGGTGCCGGCTGTCTGCCGCACGGCCGACAGTGGCGCATCCGCTTCCAGCAAATCACTCAAGGTCGCGAAACGCTCTGAGAGGTCGAATACACCGTCGGCGCGCAGAACGATTGGCGAAGGCCCGGCGATACTGCCAGGAACCCAGGCGCGGCCAATCAAGGTACCGGCCACGCCGTCGACCGGCAGGGTGTTTTCGGGAGTAAGCAGTAGCGACATGGCGAATCTTCCTGGTTCGTAAAGCCTTCACGCTAGGGCGGGCAGTCGATAAACTCCAATGAGATATATTCAGTATTCGATAACGTCTGGTTATTGCTGCCTTGAGGAATCCCCATGTCCGATCTGTCCTTCTCCAGCTTCTGTGGCTGGCTCAAGTTCCGCCATTTGCTGCTGATCGACACCTTGGGGCGCACGCGCAACATGCACCTGGCGGCGCAGCAGATGAACCTCAGCCAACCCGCCATCAGCAAGATGCTCAAGGAAATCGAAAGCCTGCTCGGCTTCGCGCTGTTCGAACGCCAACCCCGGAGCATGCCGCCCACGGCATTGGGCGAGCATGTGCTGCGCTATGCGCAGATCGCCCTGAACGATGCCCGCTCGTTCGTCGAGCAGATCAGCAGCCTGCGTGAGGGCGGTCATGGTCATCTCAAGGTCGGCGGAATTTTCGCCGCCACGGCGGTGGCCTTGCCCGAGGCCATATTGCAGATCAAGCAACGCTGGCCCTTGCTGTCGATTGAGGTGGTGGAGCAAACCAGTAACCACTTGATGGAAATGCTCGAAGAGAAAAAGTTGGATCTGGCGGTCGCCCGTTTCACCGATCAAAGCCAGCAGCAGCGCTATGACTTCCAGCCTCTAGCCCCGGAACCGTTTTGCATCGTGGTCAACAGTAGCCATCCACTGGCTGACGCCGGTCCGACCTCGTTAGAACAATTGGTCGATCTGCCGTGGATTCTCTACCCGGTTGGCACGCCGATTCGCGGGCGCATGGAACTGGCGTTCGCCGAAGCGGGGGTGAGGATGCCCAGGAACACGATCGATACCATATCCATGCAAACCTTCCTGCAGGTCCTGCGGCGCGGGCCGATGATCGGGATGCTGCCCACAGCCATGGTCAATCCGTTGCTCGACAGCGGTCAGCTCAAGACCCTGGATACACCGCTGCACCTGGTCCCGCAGGACTACGGCATCCTCACGCGCAAAGGCGAGTACCTGGTCGGCGCGGCTCTGGAATTTGCCGAGATACTCAAGGAGAACGCCCGATTGGCTCGCGATCTGGCTGGTTGAAATGCGCATCGAAACCTGTAGGAGCCGGCTTGCTGGCGAGGGCGCCCGATAATTCGACACAGGAGGCGCCTGACAGACCGCCATCGCCAGCAAACCGGCTCCTGCAGGTCAAAAAACGGGTCACTTTTTCGATAACGGTTCGTTATCGGTTAATCCAAAAATGCCATTGGGAAAGAATCGCTTGGCGACAGTAGAGTATCGACCAGCTTCCAATCACGGTCAGGAGACTGTCATGCCCCAACTGTCCGGACACAACTTTATCGCCGGTGGCCGAAGCGCCGCCGGATCGGTGGTGCTGCACAGCGTTGACGCGACCACCGGGCAAGCACTGCCCACTGCCTTTATTCAGGCAACGGTCGAGGAAGTCGACGCTGCTGCCACGGCTGCCGCCCAGGCCTGGTCGACTTACCGCAACCTGCCTGCCGCGCGCCGTGCCGAGTTTCTCGACGCGATCGCCACCGAACTGGATGCACTGGGCGATGACTTCGTCGCTCTGGTCTGCCAGGAAACCGCTTTACCTGCGGCGCGCATCCAGGGTGAACGGGCCCGCACCAGCGGCCAGATGCGCCTGTTTGCCCAAACCCTGCGTCGCGGTGACTTCTACGGTGCGCGCATCGACCTGCCGCTGCCTGCACGCCAGCCCCTGCCTCGGGGCGATCTGCGCCAATGTCGTCTGGGCGTCGGCCCGGTGGCCGTCTTCGGTGCCAGTAACTTTCCGTTGGCCTTCTCTACCGCCGGTGGCGACACCGCCGCTGCCCTCGCGGCTGGCTGCCCGGTGGTGTTCAAGGCCCACAGTGGCCATATGGCGACCGCAGAGCGAGTGGCCGAAGCGATCATTCGCGCCGCCGAGAAAACTGCTATGCCGGCCGGCGTGTTCAACATGATCTTCGGTGCCGGCGTCGGTGAAGCGCTGGTCAAGCATCCGTTGATTCAGGTCGTCGGTTTCACCGGTTCGTTGAAAGGCGGCCGGGCGCTGTGCGACATGGCCGCTGCTCGCCCGCAGCCTATCCCGGTGTTCGCCGAGATGAGCAGCATCAACCCGGTGCTGGTCCTGCCGGAAGCCCTGCAAGTTCGCGGCGAACGAATCGCCACCGAACTGGCCGCGTCAGTGGTCATGGGCGCGGGTCAGTTTTGCACCAACCCCGGCCTGGTCATCGGTATTCGTTCGCCAGCGTTCAGCCACTTCGTGAAGGCACTCGCTGCTTTGATCGCCGATCAACCGGCGCAAACCATGCTCAATGCCGGCGGCCTGCGCAGTTATGTGCACGGCTGCGAAACCTTGCTGGCGCATCCGCGGCTCATGCATCTGGCGGGGCAGAAGCAACAGGGCAATCAAGCCCGGGCGCAATTGTTCCAGGCCGACGTCAGCTTGCTGTTGACCGGCGATGAGTTGCTGCAAGAGGAAATTTTCGGCCCCGCCACCGTGGTGGTCGAGGTGTCGGATCGAACTGAATTGTTGGCGGCCCTGCAAGGCCTGCGCGGGCAACTGACCGCGACCCTGATCGGTGAACCGGCCGAACTGGAACAATCCGTCGACCTGGTGGCCGTGCTTGAGCAAAAGGTGGGTCGCGTATTGATCAACGGCTATCCCACCGGTGTGGAAGTCTGCGACGCGATGGTTCACGGCGGCCCATGGCCGGCGACGTCTGATGCTCGTGGCACATCGGTGGGCACCCTGGCCATCGATCGATTCCTGCGCCCGGTGTGCTACCAGAACTTCCCCGATGCCTTGCTCCCCGAGGCCTTGAAAAACAGCAATCC
Source organism: Pseudomonas sp. MYb327 (assembly GCF_040438925.1). NCBI lineage: Bacteria > Pseudomonadati > Pseudomonadota > Gammaproteobacteria > Pseudomonadales > Pseudomonadaceae > Pseudomonas > Pseudomonas sp. MYb327. The sequence continues at coordinate 2,545,600 of NZ_CP159258.1, read as the reverse complement.
ACTGGGGCTGACGCGCCTGGTCAACGGAGAAAAAACCGCTCAGGCACTGTAGTCATTGCTCCGCCGCCGAGTGAATTGCTCACTCGGCGTGACCCACATTCGATAAAAACAATCAGGCATGTCCACATGCCCAGGGGTTACCTTAATGCAAACGATATCCGAGCATTTGCCCGCGCAGGCGCAAGCCAGCGAACTCGACTTTGAAGACCGTACTTACCGCAAAGTCATCTGGCGCATCCTTCCCGTACTGCTCCTGTGCTACATGGCGGCGTACCTGGACCGGGTCAACATCGGCTTTGCCAAGCTCGACATGCTCAACGAGCTTTCCTTCAGCAACACCGTGTATGCCTTGGGCGCCAGTATGTTTTTCTGGGGCTATTTCCTGTTCGAAGTGCCGAGCAACCTGCTGCTGCATCGCTACGGCGCGCGTTTCTGGATTGCCCGGATCATGTTGACCTGGGCCGTGATCTCCATGGCCGTCGCATTTACCGTGCCGCTGGCAGGGTTCTTCCATATCGAATCAAGCACCATGTTCTACGTGCTGCGCTTCCTGCTGGGTATCTGCGAGGCAGGCTTCTTCCCCGGTGTGATTCTGTACCTCAACTACTGGTTTCCGACCCATCGCCAAAGCCGTGTGATGTCCGGGTTCCTGATGGCCATGCCGATCAGCCTGACCCTGGGCGGGATCCTCTCCGGTTGGTTGATGAACAGCATGCAAGGCGTACACGGCATGTCGGGCTGGCAGTGGATGCTGATCATTGAGGGCATTCCGTCGGTAATCATGGCGTTTGTCGTCATCGTCTGCCTGGCCAACAACATCGACTCCGCGAAATGGCTGTCCGTTGCGGAAAAAGCCATGCTCAAGGCCAACCTGCAAACCGACAACCAGGGCAAGGCGTCTCGCCTGAGCGAAGTGTTCTTCAACCCGCGGGTGTGGTTGCTGGTGCTGATTCTGCTGACCTTCAACACCGGCTTCTATGGTCTGGCGTTCTGGATGCCTTCGATCATCAAGAGCACCGGCATCACCAACAGCTTGCACATTGGTTTGCTGACCGCCATTCCCTATGCAGTGGCCGTGGTCGCTATGCTGCTCAATGCTCGGCATTCCAACCGCACCGGTGAGCGACGCATGCACGCGGCGATTCCTGCGTTCATCGGTGGTCTGGGGTTGATGCTCAGTGCCTATTTTGCCAACAACTTGGTGCTGTCCATCCTGTTCCTCAGCGTATCCGCGTCGGGGATCCTCAGCCTGATGCCGATTTACTGGACACTGCCGGGGACTGTGCTGTCGGGCGTCGCCGCTGCAGCAGGCATTGGCATGATCAACGCTTTTGGCAACCTCTCCGGCTTCACCGGCTCGATGATCACCGCCGTTGCGGAAAACCTCACCGGTAACATCAACAACGGCACCTACGTGTTAGCCATGTGCCTGTTCGTCAGCGGCGGGTTGATCCTGGCCATTCCCGCGTCGATGCTTGGCAGAACTCCGAAAACCGCGACCACCACTGCGAACCTGGAGACGGCATGAACCTGCGGGGCAAACGCGTGCTGGTGACGGCGGCCGGGCAGGGCATTGGCAGGGCCAGCGCCATTGCCTTTGCCCATGCCGGTGCCGAAGTGTTTGCCACGGACATCGACATCCAGGGGCTGGAAGCCGTCGAGGGCATCACCGCCCTCACGCTGGACGTAACTTCGGCGAGTGCCATTGGCCAGGCCTGTGAGCGTATAGGTGGACTGGACGTGTTGTTCAACTGTGCGGGATACGTGCACAGCGGCAACATCCTTGAATGCGACGAGGCCGCGTGGGCGCGCTCGATGGATGTCAACGTCACCGCCATGTACCGGATGATCCGCGCTTTTCTGCCCGGCATGCTGGCACGTGGGGGCGGTTCGATCATCAACATGTCGTCGGTGGTTTCCAGCGTCAAAGCGGTCCCCAACCGTTTTGCCTATGCTGCAAGCAAGGCCGCGGTGGTGGGGTTGACCAAGTCAGTCGCTGCGGACTTTATCGGCCAGGGCATTCGCTGCAACGCGATTTGCCCCGGTACCGTGGAATCGCCGTCACTGCGCCAACGTATCGCTGCGCAAGCCGTGCAGCAGGGCGTCGACGAAGCACAGGTCTATCAGCAGTTTCTCGACCGCCAACCCATGGGGCGAATCGGCAAAGCCGAGGAGATTGCCCAGTTGGCCTTGTACCTGGCCAGTGATGCGTCGGCCTACACCACCGGTGGCGTGCATGTCATCGATGGCGGCATGAGTCTCTGAATCCGGTTTGCACTTTCAGTTTGAGCAGGAGAAGCACATGAAACTGTTGCGTTATGGCGACAAAGGTTTGGAGAAGCCCGGCCTGCTGGATGCCGACAATCAAATCCGCGACCTCTCGGGCCACGTGGCGGACATCGCCGGTCAAGCCCTGAGCCCGGAAAGCCTGGCAACGCTGGCCGCCATCGATCCGGACAGCCTGCCGCTCGTTACCGGCCAGCCGCGTATTGGCGCTTGCGTCGGGCAAGTTGGCAAATTCATCTGCATCGGGCTGAACTACGCCGACCATGCGGCCGAATCAAACATGGAGGTGCCGAAAGAGCCGATCATCTTCAGCAAATGGACCAGCGCCATCTGCGGCCCCAACGACAACATCGAGATCCCTCGCGGCTCGGTCAAGACGGATTGGGAAGTCGAACTCGGCGTGGTCATCGGCAAAGGCGGGCGTTACATCGATGAAGCGAACGCCATGGAGCATGTCGCCGGTTATTGCGTGATCAACGACGTGTCGGAGCGTGAATGGCAGCTGGAGCGCGGTGGCACTTGGGACAAGGGCAAGGGCTTCGACACGTTCGGCCCGCTCGGTCCATGGCTGGTGACCCGCGACGAGATCGCCGATCCACACTCACTGGACCTGTGGCTGGAGGTCGACGGCCATCGTTACCAGCAAGGCAATACGCGCACGCTGATCTTCAACGTACCGCAATTGATTGCCTACCTGAGCCGTTGCATGAGCCTGCAACCGGGCGATGTGATCTCCACGGGTACGCCACCGGGCGTGGGCCTGGGCATCAAGCCCAACCCTGTGTTCCTGCGTGCGGGTCAGACCATGCGCCTGGGCATCGCGGGTTTGGGTGAGCAGCAACAAGTGACCGTGCAGGCGGATTGACCCGCCCGGGTTCAATGCCTGCACTCTGCCAACACCACCTGGCAGGTGTTCGGCGTGCCGCCGGATCGGCCGGCATAGCGCATGCAGTTGTCCATGGATTTCTTGCGCGCCATGCTCATGGTGTTGCCCCAGGCCAGACCACCTTCGCCAGCCGTGGGCAGGGCTTTTGCGTAGCAGCTTGAGCCTACGGTTGCATAGCGAGACGTGGAGCTTTTGCCTGCACATCCAGCGGTGAGCGCCAGGTTGATGACGAGCAGGGAAGGGAGGACCCAGGACGAGCAGTGCAACGCTGTTTTTCGGGTCATCCCGTTTCCCCTGTATCAATCGACGAGAGGCGAATTTGTGATGTTGTTCACTTAGCGTAGACGGTGTCCCCATGCAGCGGTGGTGGACGTGCGCAAACCCCTGTGCCAGAGCCATTTTTACCAACCACAGAAGCCTAAGCTAATTCCAAAATAGTATTTATTTAAGTTTTTTAAGATCGATTAGCTTTATGCAATCAGAAGCGCCGTACTTCACGTCCGGTGCTTTTTTTTGCGTCGGGCTAGCCGTTTCTGGTCACCGCCCGAGGCTCACTTTTTCTAACCCGTAAACAAGCCTTTATGGGTCGTTGGCCGGGAGCTCCTGTGACAGTCATACAAACCCCTTTGGCGCCGGACCGGATCGCGTCTGCGCAAAGACCGTTTCAGGCGGACGATCACGCAAATGACGGCGATGTGGTCCTCGAATTGCGGGATGTCACCAAGACCTATCTGAGCAAAAAAGGCACGCCTGCGTTACCCGCCGTCAGCAACGTCAGCTTGAAAGTGCGTCGCGGTGAAGTGCTGTGTCTGATGGGGACTTCAGGAAGCGGCAAGTCAACATTGTTACGGCACATCAACCGCTTGATCGAGCCCAGCAGTGGCGAAGTGCTGATCGAAGGTGAAGCCATTAGCGGTCTGAGCAACAAGGCCTTGCGCACCCTGAGATCCCGGCGCATCGGCATGGTGTTCCAGCATTTCGGCCTGCTGCCCCATCGCACGGTGCTGGACAACGTAGCCTTGCCGCTGGAGTTGTGCGGCGAAGCGGAGCCCGCCCGGCATGCGGCCGCCGCCGTTCAGTTGAAAGCCGTTGGGCTGGAAGGGTGGGGCGAGCATTATCCTCACGAACTGTCCGGGGGTATGCAGCAACGGGTCGGGTTGGCCAGGGCGTTGGTGACGGATCCGGACATCCTGCTGATGGACGAGCCTTTCAGTGCCCTGGACCCGACGATCCGCCGCGATCTGCAAAGTCACTTTCTCTCCATCGCCCATGAACGCGGGATCAGCACCTTGCTGGTCACCCATGATCCGGCCGAAGCCATTCGCCTGGCTGATCGCATCGCGGTCATGCGCCAGGGTCGGCTGGTGCAGTTGGGCACGCCGCAACAATTGCTGGAGCAACCGGCCGACGCTGAAGTCGCGGACTTTTTCCGCGATCACCTTCCCGCCACGTCCGCGCCGCGCAGCTTGAACAGCACCGGTTTGCAAACCTCACATCGTGAACGGCGCGAGCAGCCTTCTTCCCCGGGCTTACCGTGGTGGCAAGCGCTGTTGCTGGGGCCAGCGGCCTTGGCAGCACGGGGTAAAGGTGGCTTGTACTGGAGCACGTTTGCCGTTGAACTTGCGGCGTTGGCGGCCTTGGGGCAGGGCATTACCGGTTCGTCGTGGCTGGCGATTGTGGCGGCATTGCTCTTGCTGGCGGCCAGCCGTGGCACCGCAGTCTCGGTGAGTCGTCATGCGTTGCGTCGGGGTGTTTCGGGTTGGGTGTTGCCGTTGGTTGTGTTGCTGGCTTCACAAGCCTTGGTGATATGGCGCGTTGTGACCCCGGACACCAGTCACGTGCTGTTGCAGTTCCCGGTTAACCGCCAAGCGCTGCTGTTGACGGCGCAGAGCATCGACGAGTTTATCGGCTGGTCGCAAGTGACCTTCGAAAGTGCATTTGTGGGTGTGATCGTGGCTGTTCGCACGGTCATTGAAGGGGTGGAAAGCGTGCTTGGCTGGCTGCCATGGCCGGTATCGGCACTGGCCCTGGTGTTTCTGGCCTGGCGTTCTGCGGGGCTGGCGTTGGCGCTCACCAGTAGCGCTGCCCTGTTGTACATCGGCCTGTTTGGCTTCTGGGAACACACCATTGCCACGCTGGCGCTGGTGGGTTCGTCGGTGCTGATTGCCCTGTTCATCGGGGTGCCTACCGGTATTTTGCTGGCCAAGCGGCCGTTGGTGCGCCGGCTGATAACACCCCTGCTGGACGTCATGCAGACCTTGCCAACTTTCGTCTACCTGATCCCTGCAGTGGCGTTCTTTTCTGTCGGCAAGACCCCGGCGGTGATCGCCACCGTGATTTTCGCTCTGGCCCCAATGATCCGCCTGACTTCGCTAGGCATTCAGGAAGTGCCCAAGGACGCGGTCGAAGCCGCCGTCGCCCACGGTGCCAGCCCATGGCAAACCCTGATCAAGGTGCAACTGCCGCTGGCTCGCCGTTCGTTGTTGTTGGGGATCAACCAGACCATCGTCATGAGCCTGTCGATGGTCGTCGTCGCCGCCCTGATCGGCGCCGGTGGCCTCGGTTACGACGTCATGACCGCGTTGCGCAACATCAAGGGCGGTGAAGGCGTGCTGGCCGGCGTGGCGATCGTCCTGTGCGCACTGATCCCGGATCGAATCATTCAATCGAGCTTGCGCAAGCAAGACCACCTCTACCACTGACAGTGAGATTTATCGTGAAGACACGCCTATCGCGCACCCTGAGTGCGACCGCTTTACTGGCCTCCGTGGTTGCCTCTGGCGCGGCCATGGCCAAGGACAAAATCGTCATTGGCGAGCAGAACTGGACCGGTGCCATCGCCATCCAGTACATCCTCGGCGAAGTCCTTGAAAGCCGATTGGACGCCGATGTTTCCTACCTGGCAGGCGACGTTCCCGTGTTGCTCAGCGCCGCCTCGAAAGGCGACGGCTCGGTGGATGTCTTGACCGACATCTGGTTGCCCAATCAGTCTGCTGCGTGGGCCAAGTACGTCACCGGTGGCACTCGTTCTCTAGTGCCGAACAGCCACCCGTATGCGGGTGAGCAGGGTTTCTATATCCCCGGCTACCTGCAAGACAAGTACGGGGTCAAATCGGTCTACGACCTGAAGAAACCGGAAGTGGCCAAGCTGTTCGAGCCGCTGGGTGGTGGCAAGGCACAGTTGCTGGTGGGGCCGGCGGGCTGGGAATCGACTTACATCGGTCAAATCAAGGCCAAGGATTACGAGTTCGCCGATAAATTCGAGGCGATCTCCACTGAAGCCTCCGTGACCTATTCCAAGTTATCCGCGGCCTACAAGGCCGAACGCGGTGTGGTGTTTTATGCCTACACGCCGGACTGGATTTTCTCCGCTTTCGACCTGCGTCGTCTGGAGGAACCGGCCTTTGACGGTTACGCCCAGGACAACAAAAAAGATGATCCGCTGTACAAGGCCGACGGATGCTGGAAATTCATCAGCCCGACGGTTGATCCGGATTGGCTGAACAAGAGCCGCATCACCTGCGCGTTCCCGGATGCCAAAGTTCACGTCCTGGCTTCTGTTGCTTTGCAAAAACGCGCACCGAAGATTGCCGAATTTCTGCAAAACGTCGCGATCGAGCCGAAGCAGCTCAACGAGTTGATTCTGAAGATCGAAAAGGAAAAACAACCGGCTGATGTTGTCGCGAAGGCGTGGGTCAAGGCGAACGGTGCCACGGTTGATCAGTGGCTGGCGGGGCCGACACAAAAAGTGAGCGTGAACCCATGACGCTATCGACAGTGCGCTTGCTCGATGGGGGGATGGGGCGAGAGCTGCAGCGTATTGGTGCGCCGTTCCGTCAACCGGAATGGTCGGCGCTGGCACTGATCGAATCGCCTGACTTCGTGCTGCAAGCGCATCAGGCATTCATTGCCGCCGGTGCCCGGATCGTCACCACCAACAGCTACGCCGTGGTGCCGTTTCATATCGGTGAAGAGCGCTTTGCCGAACAGGGCCGTTCGCTGGCTGAACGGGCAGGACGACTGGCACGCCAGGCTGCCGCGGAAAACCCCGAGCCGGTCACGGTGGCCGGATCATTGCCGCCGGCCCTGGGTTCCTATCGCCCGGACCTGTTCGATCACCAGCGCAGCGTCGAAATCCATCTGCAGTTGATTGCCGGTCTGCAAGGACAGGTGGATGTCTGGCTGGCGGAAACCCAGAGTTCCATCGCCGAAGTGCGCGCAGTCGTCGAAGCCTTGGCGGCGGACTCCAAGCCGCTCTGGTTGTCCTTTACGCTGCTTGATGAGGCTGATGGGGCGCCTCGCCTGCGCTCCGGCGAACCGGTGGCCGATGCGGTGCAAGTGGCCGCCGGGTTGGGAGCCAGAGTGGTGCTCTTCAATTGCAGTCAACCAGAAGTCATGACGGCTGCACTGACAGAAGCCCAATCGGTCATCCGGCGCCTCGGCAAAACCATTGAGCTGGGGGTTTACGCCAATGCCTTTCCACCAGTGAGCACCGAGGCCAAGGCCAACAGCACCTTGCTCGAAATCCGCGCAGACCTGACTCCCGAATCGTATCTGCACTGGTCAAGGTCATGGGTGGCTGCGGGTGCCAGCATCGTCGGAGGCTGCTGTGGTATCGGGCCGGAACATATCGCGCAGTTGCACGAGCATCTGCAGTATGTAGAAAAGCATGGGGGTAGCAGCTGTTCGATTTGAATGAGCGCTGCGATAGCGGTTGGGCTGATGTACTTTTCAAGAGAAGCGACCTGTGGCGAGGGAGCAAGCTCCCTCGCCACAAGAGCGCTATTTCGCCGAGCTTTCCTGCTTGATATCCCCGCAAAAAATGTCGACGTTGCCATCCATTGCAGCCGTTCGCACGACGATGGAGTATTCACCGGCAAGTAGCGTCTGCAATGGCACCGGTGCGCTTCTTGAGAATGCCCAGCCGCGGATCGGTTGGCGTTCGGTGTTGACGCGATCATTCATGGCGTAGGCGACCGGCCCGGGTTGCTGGCAGCTGCCTTTATTGATGAAGGAATAAAGGCGCAAAGGCAGTACGACTCCACTGGGAGCGCCACTGATGAAGAAACTCAGCCCGGTCTGTTTGTCCCACTCGGACAACACGACATTGCCGATCTGACCGATGTTTTGCCGCGTGGCAACCAAAGTAACGTTAACGCTCTGGCTGGATGAAGTGGTGCAACCAAAAAGGCTCACGCTGACCATCAGCGCTGCCAGTGAATTACTGAGCCTCATTGCCAACCTCCATTGATGAAGATTTTTTCTGTGCATGCCCCGGACTTCATGGTGTAAAGCCTAGCCGAACCCTGGGTCGAGGAGGCTGGCGTGACCGTGCTCAACCAGCCGTTCGCGTCTAAGGGCAATGTTGCCACCGCCGGTGGTTGCCTGTCCTCTCAGTATCTGGCGGCCTGGTTCATCGCTCGCCTGGAAGGCGTCGAGGCTGCACGCAGTGCGATTGAATATGTCGCCCCGGTGGGCGAGAAGGACATCTACATAGAACGCGCGATGGCGAATGTCTCTGCGTTCTTTTAGGGCTCAGCCCCCATCAAGCGGAAGACAGATGTTTCCGCTTAATGCCAATCAAGATCGAGAGATCGCAGCCTGCGGCAGTTCCTACAGGGTTAATGCAAATGGATTATTGCCGGCCGTATGCGTTTTTCAGCTCAAGTCGTCCGCCTGATGCCGTTCCGGAACCTGGCTTTCCTCGTCGCCCCACGTCCGGTTGACACGCTGGCCTCGGATAACCGCAGGCCGGTTGGCGATTTCCTCGGCCCAACGTTGCACATGGGTGTATTGGTGGGCCGATAGAAACTCGGCTGCCGAGTAAACGTTGTCCCGCACCAATTGGCCGTACCAGGGCCAGACGGCGATGTCGGCGATGGTGTAGTGATCACCGGCCAGGTAAGGGCTTTCAGCAAGTCGGCGATCGAGAACGTCCAGTTGCCGCTTGGTTTCCATCGTAAAGCGGTTGATCGGGTACTCGAACTTCTCCGGCGCGTAGGCGTAGAAATGCCCGAAGCCGCCGCCCAGGTAGGGCGCCGAACCCATCTGCCAGAACAGCCAGTTCAGAGTTTCAGTACGCCCTGCGGGATCAGTGGGCAGGAAGGCGCCGAACTTCTCCGCCAGGTAGAGCAGGATCGAGCCGGATTCGAAGACTCGAATCGGCGGCTCCACGCTGCGATCCAGCAGCGCCGGGATTTTCGAATTCGGGTTGATCTCGACAAAGCCGCTGGAGAACTGATCGCCCTCATTGATGCGGATCAGCCAGGCGTCGTACTCGGCGTCGGTATGCCCAAGCGCCAGCAGTTCCTCCAGCAGAATGGTCACCTTCACGCCATTGGGCGTGGCCAGTGAATACAACTGCAACGGATGTTTGCCTGTCGGCAGCGTCTTTTCATGGGTCGGGCCGGCAATGGGGCGGTTGATGCTTGCGAATTGACCACCGGATGGAGCGTTGTTTTTCCAGACCTTGGGAGGAACATAAGACGCTTTGCTCACGAGATCGACCTCATTGTGTGTTGACTGTGTTGGGGCTAGACCGTTCGGGGGTTGGCTATGCGGGTGAGACGTCGCTGCCTTCAACCAGCAACATCCGGTACTCCGCGCCCTTCATGCGATGCAGTCGCGCCTCTTGATAGACAGGGCTGTTGTACCACGCGCGCGCGGCGGCCATGTCAGGAAAACGCAGGATCGCGACGCCTTCCGCCGCCGGGCCTTCCAGTACATCGAGCTGGCCATAGAAGGCGAGGCGGGTGATGTCGTGGCCTGTTCGGGCGGCGGGTGCCTTCTGCGCGTACTGTTGCATTTCTGCTTCGTTCGTTGTCGTTTCGCGGATGAAAATAACATAGGCGGACATGATGAAAACCTCGAATAGTAGGCAAGTCTTGCCCTGGTTTTTCGACACTAAAGCCCGGCCAAAAGACTGTTCACTGTGAACTGGCCGGGCTCGATTTGGCGATCGGTTAGCGCAGCGCTTCGATAATCGCTTTCGCCAGCGGGCCGCCCGAAGCCGGGTTCTGGCCAGTCAGCAAACGGCCGTCGACCACGACCTTTTCCTGCCAAACAGCAGCCGACGAATACTCCGCACCCTGGGCGCGCAGCGCATCTTCCAGATTGAACGGCACATCAGCCTGTGCGTAGCCGGACTCTTCATCATTCGAGAAGGAAGTCAGCTTGCGTCCACGAACAAACGGAGTGCCATCCTCCAGTTTGGCGCCGAGGAATGCCGCCGGGCCATGGCAGACCGCTGCCACAATCTTGCCGCCATTCCAGGCACGCTCGACAGCACGCTTCACGTCCGGATCGTTGGCGATGTCCACCATCGGGCCCAGGCCGCCCGGGAAGAAGATCGCGTCGTAATCGAGGACATCCACTTCCGACAATTTGCGGCTGTTGGCCATGCGGCGGATCGCCAGGCTGTTGCGGAAGGCGAGCTGTGACGGATCACTCTCGTCGTAGCCATCTTCCGGCGGCGTGCCGCCCAGAGGAGAGGCGTATTCCACCGCCACGCCCGCTTCGGCGAAGACCTCGTAAGGGTGGGCGACTTCCGCGAAAAAGTAGCCGGTGCGACGGTTATTGGGGCCGATTTCAGCGGCGTTGGTCAGAATGAACAGTACGTGTTTGATGCTCATGGCTAACTCCTTGGAGATGACGAGACGGTTGTTTCAGGGTTATGGCGCCACACTCGCCGCCAGGGCTGGGTGACGGGGGGTGATCAAGGTCAGGCCGAAAATGGCCAAGCCGGTCAAGGTCAGGGCAAAGCCAGCCCAAGCCACCGCAAGCAGGCCCAAGCCAGCATCAATCGTGACGCCGCCCGCCCATGCGCCGATGGCGTTGCCCAGGTTGCACGCGGCCAATGTCATGGCACCGACCAGCGAAGGAGCTTGCGGGGCAAACCGGGTGAGGCGTACCTGCATGGTCGGTATGGCGGCCATCAAACCGGCGCCCAGGGCAAATAACGCGGGGAACAGAATCCAGGGATCTTGTCCATTCGTAGCGATGATCACGAGCACGCCGAGCGACAACCCAAAACCCAGGACGATGCCGCGCATCGGATAAAGGTCGGCAAGCCGGCCGCCCACTGAATTGCCTACGGTCATTCCGATCCCGAAGATGGCGAGGGCAACCGGGATCACGCTCGGAGCCAGTTTCGCGGCATCGGTGACAATCGGCCCGATGAAGGTGTAGATCGCAAAGAGGCTGGCGATACCTGCGGTCGCCACTGCCATGACGCCCCAGACTTGTCCGCTGCGCAGTGCCGACAATTCTTCGACGATGGGGCTGCCGTTAAGCGCCTGGGTCCGAGGAAGCCACTGGCGGATCGCAAGCCATGCCACGGCGGAGAGAGCGGCGACGGCGACGTAGGTCTCGCGCCATCCCAGGTTTTGTCCGATGAACGTTGCCAGTGGAGAACCGAATATCGTCGCGATGGTCAGTCCGGTCATGACGATGGCAAAGGCCCGGCCCGATTGTCCCGGCCCCAGGAGGTAGGAGGCGACCATGGCGCCGGCGCCGAAGTAAGCACCTTGAGGCAAGCCGCTGATGAAGCGGGCGACAACCAGCAGAGACAGGTTGGTTGCCAGGGCCGAAAGCAGGTTGCCGATGACGAAAAGGGCCATCAGCGCCAGAAGCAGCGTGCGCCGATTGAGCCGCGCGGCAGCCAGTGTGACTAACGGAGCGCCAACGACGACGCCCAATGCGTAAGCGGTGACTGCATTCGTCGCCTGAGGGACTGCAATACCCAGGGTGGCGGAAAACAGTTGAATAACCCCCATGCTCGCAAACTCGGAGGTCCCGATGCAGAAGCTGCCGAGTGCCAGTGCGAAGAGCGCGAGGGATCGAGCGAGAGGCGTTGAGGGTGAGTTGGCGTCGACGCTGGCAAAGCCAGGGTCTCGTGCAGCATCACCGGTCAGCAGTGCTGGGGTTGTCATGTCATTGTCCTCGAATCAACTGGGTACCTTGAGCGACTGCTGCGTCGCATCAGGAACCTTCAATGGGCTGAAGCATTCCGTTGGATTTGGCGAATCCCTTTGGATGGGCTAACTTTGCCCGAGGCCCAGATATTCGAGAAATTTACTTATCTTATTTTAGATATTCACAAGGCATTATGAGTCATGCGATACGACCTCAATCTCTTGCCGGTTTTCATTGCGCTCATGGAGGAGCGAAGCGTCACGCGTGCAGCCGCACGACTGGGCATCACCCAGCCGGCGTTGTCGAACGCGCTGAATCGGCTGCGCGATACGCTCAAGGATCCGCTCTTCATTCGCGAGCGCTATGGCATCAAGCCCACGCAGTTTGCGGAGGAGATCGCGCCGGTGATCAACGAGACCCTGGCGCGGCTTGATGAGGTCATCATCGGCCGGCAGCACTTTGACCCTGCGACCTCGACCCGGCAGTTCAACATCGCACCGAACAGCTATGTCGAAATTGTCTTCATACCGACGATCGTTGCCAGGCTTCGAGAACAGGCGCCGGGGATAAAAGTGTCGCTGACGCCGTTCGGCAATGACCTGGCTGAAACGGGCGTGATCTCGGGCACGACGGACATGGTGCTGGGGCGGATCGTCGATCCACCCGACAACCTGGTCGTTCAACATTTGATGGACGATGGCCTGGCGTGCGTCGTGCGCGCCGATCATCCCGAAGTCGGAGACAGCCTGTCGCGTGAGCAGTACGAACGGCTGCGGCATGTCAATGTGCTGCCGCCGGGGCGATTGCGCGTGGGACTTTTCCAGGCGCTGGAACGGCAAGGGTTGCGGCGCGAGTTGGCCATTTCAGTGACACATTTTCTGGCGGTGCCGGAAATCATCGCGGTCACCGATTACTGCGCGACGATGCCCAGGCATATCTGTAATCAAATCGCCAAAGACCCCCGGCTCAAGGTGGTGCAGTCTCCCGTCGATCTCGGCACCTTTCCAGTAGAAATCGCCTGGCACGTCCGATATCGCAACGATCCGGCCCACCAATGGTTTCGGCAGTTGCTGGTTGAAACGGCAGCGGAGCTGTCGGGAAAAGGCGACTGTTGCGCCTGATGAAATGCTGGATTGTAAATGCTGGTCATTCCGCTGTTCCGGACGGCAGTGGAAGATAGGCCATCGACGCGACTACCGGGTCGAACCGTCAAAACAATCGGAGTACGTCATGTCCCAGCAAGCAATCAAACTTTATCGTCACCCGCTGTCCGGTCACTCGCATCGGGTCGAACTGATGCTGTCCCTGCTTGGCCTGCCTACCGAACTGGTGTTTGTGGATCTGATGAAAGGCGCGCACAAAACGCCTGAATTCCTGGCGCTCAATCGCTTTGGCCAGGTACCGGTGATCGATGACAACGGCACTGTTCTGGCGGACTCGAATGGGATTCTGACTTACCTCGCCGGCAAATATGGCGATGGCCAATGGTTGCCGAGCGATCCAGTAGAGCAAGCCAGGGTCCAGCGCTGGCTGTCGGTGGCCGCGGGCCAGATCAATTCCGGCCCCGCCACGGCTCGACTGATCACCGTATTTGGTGCCGGTTACAACGCGCAAGAGGCCATCGGAAAATCCCATGACTTGCTCAAGGTCATGGAGGATGAGTTGGGGCAAAGCAAGTTTCTGGCCGGTGACAAACCGACCATCGCCGATGTCGCGGCCTACACGTATGTGGCCCACGCCCCTGAAGGCAATGTTGCACTGACTGATTATCCTCACGTCCGCGCCTGGCTCGGCCGCATTGAAGAACTGCCGCGCTTTGTCGGCATGCAACGTACCGCCACAGGCTTGCAACAGGCCTGATTCACTCCGCTGGAACTTGTCGCATGCTCGTTCGACAGGTTCCAGCCCTTCGATTTACCCCGCCGTTTTCTCACGAATCGCATTCGCCCGTTCCGTAACCGGTCGGGCGTGCGAAACTCGTAATAGCCAACAATACTGGCCAGTGCTGCTGCGCGGCGGAGCGCTCAGAGGCTTCGATATTTTTCACCAAGAAAGGCTCATCCATGGATCGATTTCAGGAAATGCAGATATTCATGGCTGTCGCCGAGGAGGAAGGGTTCGCCGCCGCCGCCCGCCGCCTGCATATCTCGCCGCCAAGCGTGACGCGGGCCATTGCCGGAATGGAGGAGCGGATCGGAACCCAATTACTGTCGCGAACCACCCGCAGCCTGCATCTGACTGAAGCCGGGCAACGTTATCTGGAAGATTGCCGGCGCATTCTCGGCGAAGTGGATGAAGCGGAGGAAGCCGCCGCCGGCAGCTATTCGATCCCCTGCGGGAATTTGACGGTGACGGCGTCGGTATTGTTCGGCGAGTTGTTCATCGCACCGCTACTGGCGGAATATCTTGATCGATATCCCTCGGTGCACGTCAATGCCTTGCTGGTGGACCGAGTGGTGAACATGGCTGACGAAGGTATAGATGTGGCGATACGCATCGGCCATCTGCACGAGAACAGTCAGCACGCCGTCAAGGTGGGAGAGGTGCGACAAGTGATATGCGCTGCTCCCGCTTATTTTGAGCGGTACGGCCGACCACAGCACCCTGGGGATTTGAGCTCGGCCAACATTGTCATGTCATCCGCCAGCCACCTGCTGAGCGATTGGCAATTTGTAAATGACGGCAATGCCTTGAGCTTCCGTTTTAACCCGCGCCTGGTGGTGACCGCGAATCAGGCGGCTATCAATATCGCTTGCCTGGGCTGGGGAATCACGCGGGTATTGTCCTATCAGGTGGCCAGCCAGGTCGCCAATGGCGGGCTGGAGGTGGTGCTCCAGGACTTCGAACCCCCTGCGCTGCCCATTCAGGTGGTGTATCAGAAAAACCAGCGAGTACCCGCGAAAGTGCGCACTTTCGTCGACTTCCTGGTGGAGCGTCTGGCGCAGGACCTGGCGCTTAAACCCGTCGCTAGGGGCACGGTTTGATGGCTGTTCCGGCGGTGCTCCAGCCATCATCAAACGGGCCCCGGCAGTCGACGGCATTTCAGCGGGTGAAACAGTGGATTGTGTTTTTTGGTAGTTCTCTCCGGTCCGGTTAAAGGGGAGCATCTGTTTTCGCGATTTTGATGGTTACGCCGCAGGATCCGACGCTACAACGATGAGTCGGCAAGTGAAGTGCATCTGTTTACTGAGCGAAGAGGTGAACATGAATCAGACGGACGAGACAGGCACATCGCCTTGGCATGCGGGCGAGCGGCAGTTGCAGGAAACCATCGGCGTTGCCGATCGCATGGAAATAAACGGGCGCCGGGTCGTGCGCGACTACATGCCCGACCAGCACCGATTGTTTTACAGCCAACTGCCTTATCTGGTGCTGGGCGCCGTCGATGAACGAGGCACTCCCTGGGCGACCCTGATAGAAGGCCCGCCCGGTTTTGCCCATTCCCCCGATCCGCGAATATTGCAGCTCGACCGTCTACCCGCGGAAGGTGATCCGGTCACGCCCGCGCTGAAAGAGGGGGCTGCCGTAGGCATTCTGGGCATCGACCTGAAGACTCGAAGGCGCAATCGTATGAACGGCAACATCAGCCGCGCTTTCCCTGGCGGTTGCGCCGTTTCAGTGGTGCACAGTTTCGGCAACTGTCCGCAATACATCCAGTTGCGTAGCGTGGAACCCGTCAGCCTCGGCCACGCTTCGGCCGCCACTCAGGCCGAGCATCTCGATCAGCTCGATGAGGCCGCCAAGGCGACTATCAGCAAGGTCGACACCTTCTTTATCGCCAGTTACCTGGACCTGGATGGAGACCCCGCGCAACGCGCAGTGGACGTCTCGCACCGAGGAGGCAATGCAGGTTTCGTCAGGATTGAAGGCAATGTGCTGAAAATTCCGGACTTCGCCGGCAACCTGCATTTCAATACCTTGGGTAATTTGTTGCTCAATCCCCGTGCGGGATTATTGTTCGTCGATTTCGAATCAGGCGATGTGCTGCAGGTTGCCGGCCGCACCGAGATCATTCTCGAAGGCCCCGAAATAGCCGCATTTCAAGGCGCGGAACGGCTCTGGACCTTGACGGTAGATCAGGTGATCCGACGTCCCGCGACATTGGCGTTGCGCTGGCGGTTTGAAGGGTTCTCACCCAACAGCCTGATGACCGGCAGCTGGGAACAAGCCGATGGCCGTTTGCAGGCCGACGCCTTGCGCGACACATGGCGACAGTTGCGTGTCACCCGAATCGTTGATGAAAGCAGCACGATTCGCTCGTTTTACCTGGAGCCCGACGATGGCGCAGGTTTGCCGCGCTTCGAGGCAGGACAACACTTGCCAGTGCGCATTTGCGTCGCTGAAGGGGAGGCTCCGCTGGTCAGGACCTACAGTGTGTCGAGCGCGCCGTCCGACAGCTTTTTTCGCATCAGCGTCAAACGTGACGGACTCGTCTCGGCGCATTTGCATCGACGTATTCAAGTCGGGGATTTGATTGAGGCCCGTGCTCCTCAAGGGCGCTTCACGGTGCGAGCCGATGAGCGCCGGCCGCTGGTGCTGTTGGCCGCCGGTGTTGGCGTTACACCTTTGCTGTCAATGTTGCGCGAAGTGATTTATGAAGGAGAGCGCATCCGCCGGACTCGCCCAACCTGGTTCATTCAGAGCGCACGCAGTTTGGCCGAACTGGGATTTCGAGATGAGCTGTATGAACTGGCGACCCGCGCCAAAGACAAGATTCGTGCGTTACGCCTGCTGAGCCAACCCGAGGAGCACGCCAGCGAAGGTGAAGACTTCGAGTTGGCGGGGCGCATCGACATCGCTCTGCTCAAGGCGTTGCTGCCGCTGGACGATTACGACTTTTACCTGTGCGGTCCCGGGCCATTTACCCAGGCCTTGTACGACAGCCTGCGTGAGTTGCGCATTGGCGATGATCGCATTCATGCGGAAACCTTTGGCCCCTCGACGCTTGTGCGCCAGCGCGATCAACTGACCCCGGCGGTCGAGCAGGTGCCGGCGGCCAGCAGCCCGGTCAAAGTGTTGTTCGCTGCGTCGTCCAAGGAGGCGCGTTGGGAACCGGGTGGCGGGAGTTTGCTGGAACTGGCGGAAAGCCGTGGCTTGAACCCGGATTTCAGTTGTCGGGGTGGGTCGTGCGGCACCTGCCGTACCCGGCTGGTCAGCGGGCAAGTGCATTATCTGAACCTGCCTGCGGAAATGCCGGCAGAAGGCGAGGTGCTGATTTGTTGTGCGGTGCCTGCGCAAGGGAAGGAGGGCGATGCGCCATTGGTGCTTGAGTTGTGAGTCACATTACGACATCGCAGGTCTGTACAACCGTGTGCCCAAGCACGTGGCCACCCATCGACCCGTTACCCCGTCAGGTGCGCACGGAATCGTTCGCAGAACACGAACAGCAGTAAGCAACAAAACGGCCCGTTGATTAAAACGAGCCGTCGTTGTGCAGCTACGTGGCGGGGACGTTACTCAAAGGTGATCGGCATCAATCACTGCCTTGGCGAATGCCTTCGGGTCTTCCTGTGGCAGGTTGTGGCCTATGCCACCGTTGATCAGCCGGAACTCGTATTTGCCGGTGAAGCGCTTGGCATAATCCTCTGGGTTCGGGTGTGGTGCGCCGTTGGCATCGCCTTCCAGTGTGATGGTCGGCACGCTGATCGAAGGCGCCGTGGCCAGTTTTTGCTCCAGCGCTTCGTATCGGGATTCGCCTTGCACCAGGCCCAGGCGCCAGCGGTAATTGAACACCGTGATGTCGACATGGTCAGGGTTTTCCAGAGCCTTGGCGCTGCGGTCGAACGTAGCGTCATCGAACGCCCACTTCGGCGAGGCCAATTGCCAGATCAACTTGGCGAAGTCGTGGGTGTTTTTCTCGTACCCCGCACGACCACGGTCGGTAGCGAAGTAGAACTGATACCACCACTGCAATTCCGCCTTCGGTGGCAGCGGGTTCTTGCCGGCCGCCTGGTTACCGATCAGATAGCCGCTGACCGAAACCAGCGCCTTGACCCGCTCCGGCCACAGCGCCGAGACGATGTCCGCCGAACGCGCGCCCCAATCGTAGCCACCGAGCACAGCCTGTTTGATCTTCAGCGCATCCATGAAGTCGATGACGTCACTGGCCAGCGCGGCCGGTTGGCCGTTGCGCACGGTTTTCTCGGACAGGAAATGCGTATCGCCATAGCCGCGTGCATAAGGCATCAGCACTCGATAGCCCTTGGCTGCCAGCAACGGTGCGACCTCGTCATAGCTGTGAATGTCGTACGGCCAGCCGTGCAGAAGAATAACCACCGGACCATCGGCCGGACCCGTCTCGGCATACGCCACGTCCAGCAGGCCGGCGTTGACATGCTTGAGCGGGCCGAAGGGAGAGGGTGCCGAATAGGAGACGCCGGCACTGGTCGCCGCTGGCTGCGCGGTCGCGGTCGATTGTGCGTGGGCCGCACCGATCACGCCGAACAAGGTGAGCGCGAGGAGTGAGGAGCCGACCAGACCGCGGCGAGCGTTACCGGTGTTGCCCTTGTGCATTGCCATCTTCATGGGGATGTCTCCGTTGCATGTCGTGGGTCAGGGTCTCTGGCTGATCCCCTTCAAACCTTGCCCGCATTTCAACGTGGTGACGTGTCTGGGGTGTGTCAAATTGCCGGGCCAGATGCAAGCCGTTGTATCGAGGTGTCGCTCAGATACACAGTGATACACAGAGCCGTCGAAGTGCCCGCGTCCTCCGCGACTCGCAGCGGCGGCTTCGCTTAGCCTGACCCGATCGGTGGAGAGTAAGAGCATAGTCCGCCTGGTTTCGCATACCGCGCTTAATTCCAGGGTCAGCCGTCAACCCTATGGCGAAATCCTCGATGAACTGGGGGAGTACATCTTGCCGGACTTTCCCTCACATACCTGAAGGCTCACACCCCTTTGGTAGACGGCAGCAGGATCGTCAGTATCCCCAACAGCGGCAGGTAGGAGCAGAGGTTGTACACGTACTCGATGCCATGAATATCGGCCAGATGCCCGAGCAAGGCGGCTCCAATGCCGCCAAAGCCGAACATCAGACCGAAGAACACGCCGGCGATCATGCCGACATTGCCCGGCACCAGTTCCTGGGCGAAAACCACAATGGCGGAAAACGCCGAGGCCAGTACGAAGCCGATGACCATGCTCAGCACGCTGGTCCACAACAGATCGACGTAGGGCAGGGCCAGGGTGAAGGGGGCAGCACCGAGGATGGAAAACCAGATCACCTTCTTGCGCCCGATCTTGTCGCCGATAGGGCCACCAAAGAACGTGCCCGCGGCGACAGAGCCAAGAAACAAAAACAGGTACAGCTGAGAACTGGCGACCGACAGGTCAAACTTCTCAATCAAATAGAACGTGAAGTAGCTGGTGAAGCTGGTCATGTAGAAGTATTTGGAGAACACCAACAGGGCCAGTACCACCAACGCAAAGGTCACTCGCGTCTTGGACAGACCATGGGTGGCCTTACCGCCTTGCTTGAGCTTGAACAGGTTCAAGTGATGGCGATACCAGCGGCTGAGACCGAACAGCACGAGGATGGCAAATGCCGCGAACAGACCGAACCAGGCCACGTTGCCTTGACCGTAAGGAATGATGATCGCCGCCGCCAGTAAAGGGCCAAAAGCGCTGCCGGCATTGCCACCGACCTGGAACGTCGACTGTGCAAGGCCGTAGCGTCCGCCCGATGCCAGGCGCGCAACCCGTGAAGTTTCCGGGTGAAAGGTCGAGGAGCCAACGCCAATCAGCGCCGAAGCCACGAGGATCGCCGGGAAGGAACCGACGAACGCCAGCATCAAAATGCCAATCAGCGTACAGACCATGCCGGACGGAAGTAGCCACGGTTTGGGATGACGGTCAGTGTGATAACCGATCCACGGCTGCAGCAACGAAGCGGTGAGCTGGAAGGTCAGTGTGATCAGTCCAACCTGGGTGAACGTCAGGCCATAGTTGGCCTTGAGCATCGGGTAAATCGACGGCAGGACGGCCTGAATCAAGTCGTTGATCAAATGCGCCAGGGCGCAAGCGCCGATCACGCGCATGACTAAAGGGCTGGCCTGGCTGGCAACTGAAGCGCTGGTTGAAGCAGTCGTGCTGGTGGACATCGCAGATCATCCGGACAGGTAAAAAGGGCAGGGCGTGAGTACCGGTGGCTATGCTAGATTTCACCCAATTGCCTGTCTCGCGCGATTCGGGCGACAACTATCGTGAAAAGGGAATCATCATCAAGCCGTTGGAAGAATTTTTGCTCGAGATGGACGAAGTGGCCTGGGCGGTTTGCAGCAGTGCGACCGACTACCCGGAAAACTGGTTCATCGAGCCTCATTTCCATGCCAAACATCAGTTGATCTACGCGATCGAAGGCGTGATGGTTGTGCACTCGGGGCTGAACCAGTGGACCGTTCCGCCCAGTCGCGGAATATGGATGCCCAGCGGCCATGTGCACTCGATTCGCTGTGTCGGTGCGTTGAAGATGCGCAGCGTGTTTGTGCGTCCCGACCACTTTCCGCAGCTCCCGGGCGAAACCCGGGCGGTGAGCATTTCCGCGCTGCTGAGCGAGCTGATCAAGACCTCCGTGACCATCGCGGCCCCGATTGATGCCGATACCCGCGAAGCCAGGATTCTGCGCTTGATCGTCGACGAACTCACCCTCTTGCCGACTCTCCCGCTGCACCTGCCGCAACCGGCTGATCCACGTATCGGCTCGATTTGTTCGACCCTGCAAACCGATCCGGGTGATGGTTCAACGCTGTCCGACTGGAGCGTGCGCCTGAACCTCGATGAGAAAACCATCCAGCGCCTGTTCCACAAGGAAACAGGCATGACGTTCGGCCAGTGGCGTCAACAGGCCCGGTTGCTGCTGGCCCTGGAGCGCATCGCGGTAGGGGAGAAAATCATCGACGTTGCCGGAGCCCTGGGCTACGACAGCCCCAGCGCCTTCACGACCATGTTCAAAAAACAGTTTGGCAAGACGCCGAGCCATTTTTTCAGATGACGCCCGTGGATGGAACTCTTGCTACAGCGTGCTGATGCGCCCGAGTTCGCGTTCCAGTGCATCACGATCAAGTTGCGCAAAGGGCAGGGCGAAGAAAGCCCGGCAGCGTGTTTCGATACGCGCCAGGGTTGCATGAAAGGCAGCGGCGACGGCTTCCTCATCACCCTTCACCTCGGAGGGATCCTCCAATCCCCAATGGGCTTTCAACGCCGGTCCGAAGTAGACCGGGCATGCCTCGCCAGCGGCCTTGTCGCAGACGGTAATGACAATGTCCGGCGGGTTGGCTTCGAAGGCTTCGTTGCCTTTGCTGCTTAAACCGTCAATCGCAATCCCGGCTTCCTGCAACGTTGTCAGGCTGCGCGGCAGAACCTGGCCTTTGGGAAAACTGCCAGCGCTGATCGCCTGGAAACCTTGTGGCGCGAGATGATTGAACATCGCTTCGGACAGAATGCTGCGACAGCTATTGGCGGTACACATGAACAGGACGCGCATGGCGACTCCTCTTTCTCGGCAGGTGCTAGAGGCCCAGGCGCAAGGCCAGGGCCGACAAGGTGATGAACAGAATGGGAAGCGTCAAAATCACACCCACCTTGAAGTAGTAACCCCAGGTGATGCGGATGCCCTTGCGCTGCAGAACGTGCAGCCAGAGCAGAGTCGCCAGGCTGCCGATGGGGGTGATTTTCGGGCCGAGATCAGAGCCGATGACGTTGGCGTAGATCATGGCTTCACGCACCACGCCGGTGGCGTCACTGGCATGTATCGACAGCGCTCCTACCAACACGGTCGGCATGTTGTTCATGGCGGATGACAGCAACGCTGTCAGAAAGCCAGTTCCCAATGCGGCGCCCCAAATGCCGTAGTCGGCGAAATGATTGAGGATCTCCGTCAGGTACGTGGTCAGGCCCGCGTTCTTCAGTCCGTAAACCACCAGGTACATACCCAGCGAGAAAGTCACGACTTGCCAGGGTGCTTCGCGCAGTACGCGCCGGGTTGAAATCACATGGCCCCGTGCCGCGACGGCGAACAGCAACGCTGCGCAGAAGGCCGAAATGACACTGATGGGGACGCCCATCGGTTCCAGCGCAAATAGCCCGATCAGCAACAACACCAGAACAACCCAGCCGACGCGAAAAGTCAGTCGGTCACGCACGGCATGTCGTGGATCTTGCAGGTCGTCCAGTGAGTAGCGCTCGGGGATGTCCCGGCGGAAAAACCAGTACAGCATCGCCAGCGTCGCGCCCACGGCGACGAAATTGACCGGCACCATGATAGAGGCGTACTCATTGAACCCCAGGTTGAAGTAGTCCGCCGAAACGATGTTGACCAGATTCGACACCACCAGCGGCAGGCTCGCGGTGTCGGCGATAAAACCCGCGGCCATGACAAACGCCAGGGTCGACGCAGGAGAAAAGCGCAGGGCGAGCAAAATGGAAATAACGATGGGTGTCAGGATCAGTGCCGCGCCGTCGTTGGCGAATAGTGCGGAAACGGCGGCTCCCAGCAGAACGGTAAAGGCGAACAGCCGACGGCCATTGCCCTTGGCCCAGCGGGCGACATGCAGTGCGGCCCATTGAAAAAAGCCGGCCTCGTCGAGCAGCAGACTAATGATGATCAACGCGATGAACGTGGCGGTGGCGTTCCAGACAATGTGCCACACCAGTGGAATATCGTTGAGCGACACGACGCCCGTCATCAGTGCCAGAACTGCGCCCAGGGTGGCGCTCCAACCAACGCCCAGCCCTTTAGGCTGCCAGATGACCAACACGATGGTGAACAGGAAAATGGCGAACGCTATAAGCATAAAAAAATCTCGGCAGGCGTGGAGGTCAGCAGCAGGCGGCGGTGTTGAGCGGACGGTCGCCCATCGCGTGAAGTCGAGCCGTATTGGCCTCAAGCCAGGCGCTGTTGGCGGCCAACGTGGTGTCTAGAACGGTGCGTACCCACTCGGGCAACTCAGGGTTGAGCCGGTAGAAAACCCACTGACCCTGGCGACGATCGAGAAGCAGGCCGCATGCCCGGAGCTGGGCAAGGTGGCGGGAAATTTTCGGCTGGCTGTCCTCCAGCGCGCAGACCAGCTCACAAACGCACAACTCGCCCTCACGGGTGATCAGCAAGGTCGCCCGTGTGCGGGTTTCGTCGGATAGGCATTTAAATACGGCGGCGGGATTCAGCACGGCGGTGTCATTCGTATATATGGGTATCCGAATATACGTTTATCCATATGTATCGAGCAAGCCACAATATCGGCATGGCCGCTTGAGGTTCAGACCTTGGCTCGGTGACGCAAGCGCGAGTAGGAGATCAGCATGCTGGTCAGTTCTTGTGTCAGTTGAGTGAGCGGTGCCACTCGACGGCTGATCAAGCACACCTCGCATGATTCCAAAGGTTCTCGGACAGAAATGCGCATGAGCGATGAGGAAAACAGCTTCATGCCGGGAAGCATGCTCGGCTCAATGGCCAGGTAATCCGTCTCGGCAATGATGTGCAGCATTTCCAGCAGTGATTCGGTAGTCACCACGATCTTCGGCGGCGCCAGGCCCTGCGCCTTGAACAGG
Organism: Pseudomonas sp. MYb327; assembly: GCF_040438925.1. Lineage (NCBI taxonomy): Bacteria > Pseudomonadati > Pseudomonadota > Gammaproteobacteria > Pseudomonadales > Pseudomonadaceae > Pseudomonas > Pseudomonas sp. MYb327. Next base: position 2,521,971 of record NZ_CP159258.1, on the reverse strand, counting down.
TCGATCAGGTGATTTTCCGCACTGCCTGCAATCCCGCCGGGACGGACACTGATCCACTGGCAGTCGGCCAAATCACTCAGTGAGCGAGCCTCCGCCAGGGGATGGCCCTTGCGCGCAACCACGCTGGCTTTTGAGCGGTAAAGCCGCTCAATGTGCAAGTCGATATCGCAGACGTTGGGACTCAGCGGGCCCATGACAAAGTCGAGCCGGCCAGCGCGAGTCATCTCGATCAATACCTTCGTTTGTCCACCGGCGACATGCAGTTTCACGTTTGGAAATCGGCGGGTAAAACTGCTGAAGACCGGCATCAGGCACGCAGTCAAGGGTTCCGCCGTGACACCCAGTGCGATCTGACCTTCGGGCATGCCATTGCACTGCCGGACGTCTTGCACGGCACGATCGCAATCCAGAACGATCGAGCGTGCGCGGGTCAGGAACACCTTGCCGGCCAGGGTCAGACTGATGCCTTGATTGGAGCGCACCAACAAGGTGACCCCCAGTTCCCTTTCCAGGCTTTGGATCGACTCGGTCAACGTGCTCTGAGCTGCGTCCAGTGCTCGTGCCGCCGAGCGAAAGCTGCCCTTGTCGACCACAGAGCAGAAGGCTCGAAGCTGAATCAGCTTCATGAAGCACAGGCTCTGCAGCTTTTGATCCAGTTGTTGCCGTTGTGGCCGTGAGAGGCCTGTTGGGTAGCGATGTTGCGGCGGCGAGCAACTTTCATGGGAAATTCTCCGGAGAATGCATCGTTTGGCGCAATCGATTAAATCGCATGCGATCAACAAATATTCCGCGAAAAGTCATGGTGATGTCAAAGCCCATGTTGCCTCCAGGTGACCAGCGGCGGCGTAGCGGGGCGGGCGGAAAAGCCGAAGGTGATCGCTTTTTCCGTTCTATTCGGCGCCGTAAGTGCCCCTATAAAATCAATTCTGTCAGCTAGTTACAGCCCTTTGTTCTAGCTGAGTCTCGAAGAATAATTAAAGGAATTACTGATGGGCGTCCTGACAAATAGTGTTTCTTCTGAAATACGTCCCTTTCATTTCAGCGCCAAAGAGGCAGAGCTTTCGGAGTTGCGCAGACGAATTGAAGCAACCCGATGGCCGGACAAAGAGTTAGTCAATGATTCATCTCAAGGCGTGCAACTGGCAACCATCCAGAAACTGGCCAATCACTGGGCGACTCAATACGACTGGCGAATCATCGAGTCGAAAATAAACGCCGTTCCAAACTTCATCACCCAAATCGATGGTTTGGATATCCATTTCATGCATATCCGCTCCAAACACGAAAATGCATTACCACTGCTGATGGCACACGGCTGGCCTGGGTCGGTCATCGAGTTGATGAAAGTTATCGGGCCACTCACCGATCCGTCGGCGCACGGTGGCAACGCTGCCGACGCGTTCAGCCTGGTGATTCCATCGATGCCGGGTTACGGCTTCTCGCAGAAACCGACCGAGGCCGGTTGGAATCCCGAGCGTATCGCCGATGCGTACATCGAACTGATGAAGCGACTCGGATACACCCGCTATGGGGCGCAAGGAGGGGATTGGGGAGCGATTGTCGTCGATCTGATGGCTGTGAAAGCGCCACCTGGCCTGATCGGTATTCATTCGAACATGCCGGGGGTCATTCCGCCTGAAATCGATGCAGCGTTGTTTCGTGGCGAGCCTGTGCCCAGTGGGCTTTCCGAGGAAGAGACGCAGGCAGCGGTGCAACTCGCCAACACCTACAAACACATCGGTTACGCCATCATGATGGGTGACCGGCCTCAGTCGCTGACCGCCCTTACTGATTCACCGATTGGCTTGGCGGCGTTCATGCTTGATCACGATCCCAAGAGCTACGAGATGATCGCGCGTTCCATAGATGGACAACCGGAAGGCCTTACACCGGATGACGTGCTCGACAACATCACGCTGTTCTGGCTGACCAACACCGCCGTTTCTTCGGGGCGACTGTATTGGGAGAACAAATCGACGTTCTTCGCTGTGAAGGGCGTCAACATTCCGGTTGCGGTGAGCGTATTTCCCGATGAGTTGTACGCGGCGCCGAAAAGTTGGTCGGAGAGGGCATATCCCAAACTGGTGCATTACAACAGGTTGCCCACAGGCGGGCACTTTGCGGCGTGGGAGCAGCCGAAGCTGTTCTCGCAGGAAGTGCGTGCCGGGTTTAAGTCGTTGAGGTAAGTGACAAGGCTATAGATCAGCAAGCTGCGTTCATCCTGTTGCGTAGCAGATGAACGCAACCTGCTTACCGATTACAGCAACGAAATCGGATAGCTGATAAACAGACGATTCTCGTCAAACTCGTTGGTGCTGAAGTTTTTGCGGATGCTGGAATTTCGCCATTTGACGCTCAGGTTTTTCAACGCGCCCGACTGAATCACATAAGCGAGTTCCGACTCCCGACCCCATTCCTTGCCGTCGGTGATAGCGCCAGTGTGCACGTTGTCGCCACTGATGTAGCGGTTCATCATCGTCAGGCCGGGGACACCCATTCCGACGAAGTTATAGTCATGGCGAACCTGCCAGGAGCGTTCCTGTGCGTTGTCGTAGCTGGAGTTGTAACTGTCGTTCGCCAAGGTGCCGCCACTGGCACCGTTGACCCGCATCCACGCAGTGTCGCCAGTGAGCTTTTGCAGGCCGACATAAAACGTGTTGCCGCCCAGTTTCGCGGAAAACAAACCGAACGCGGTCTTGTTGTCCATGTCGCCGGCCAGGCTGGCGCCGTCTTCCTTACCGGTGAAGAAGCCCATATTGGCGCCGAGCGTCCAGTCACCCACGGGTTGGCTGTGGCTCAGGCTGAAGTACTGTTGCTGATAGATGTCCTTGAGTTCGTCGTACCAGACCCCGACCGTCGTGCGCTTTTCGTTGAAGGTGTATTCACCGCCACCGAAGTTGAAGCGATCGGATGTGAACGCGGCTTTGCCGTTCATGGACATGTCTTCCATGCTGGCGTCGTTGCGCGGGCTGTTCTGCCGGAATTGACCGCCGTACAACGTCAGGCCGCCGATTTCCTGGGAAGTGATCTGCGCGCCTTGAAAGGTTTGCGGCAGCGAGCGACCGTCATCGGAACGGAGGATCGGCAGGGTACTGACCCATTCACCGACTTTTACCACCGTTTTTGAGACCTTGGCTTTGGCGGCAACGCCCAGTCGCCCGAAGTTGTCAGCAGGCTCGCCATCACCATGGACAGGCAACAGTTGCGTACCGGCAGTGCCTTTGCCCCCATCGAGTTTTTGCGAGTAAAGGCCCAGGACATCAACGCCGAAACCTACCGGCCCTTGGGTGTAACCGGAGCGAGTATCGAGGATGAAGTTTTGCGTCCATTCCTCAGCTTTGTTCTGTGGTGCGGCAGCATTCGGGTAGGCGGGATTGACAAAATTACGATTGATATAGGCGTTGCGCAGATTGAGCGTGGAGGTCGCGCCCTCGATAAAACCGGCGTTTTCATCGGCATGAGCGACAGTTGCCGAGGCGGCACTGAGTGCCAGGGTCAGGCCGATTAATTTGTAATGTGCGGGTACGTTACGGCGAAAAACAGAGTGATGCATGTTGGCTTTCTCGCATTCAATTATTATTTTTCTGGCAGTTTTTGCAGCTGGCGACTGAATTTCAGGCGCAAGCGGCCCTGGCAACAATCTGCCGAGGGACCGCCGTGTAAGCGTCTTGCTACGAGGTGTTAGTGGTTGGCTACCTGACGACGCAGCAAGTCATCAATGGCCCGGATGGCGAGGGGATAACCGTCGGCACCCATGCCGCAGATCACCGCATTGACCACGCCCGACATGATCGAGTGACGATGAAGTTCATCCCGAGCATGGATGTTCGACAGGTGCAGCTCAATCAGCGGGGCGTCGAGCAGCTTCAGTGCATCCAGTACCGGAATCGAGTGAAACGAAAGGCCGGCCGGGTTGATGATCACTGCTGCACCTTGTTCAAAGGCCTCTTGAATCCAGTCGACCATCACGCCTTCGTGGTTGGTCTGGCGAAAGTCGCATACCAGGTCAAGTTCCTCGGCCAGCCTTTCACTGCTTTGCCGGATCTGTTCGAGCGTGGTGTGGCCGTAAATGTGCGGCTCACGACGACCCAGCAGGTTGAGGTTAGGGCCGTTGAGGATGAAGACGGTGCGGTTCATGGTCGTCCTGCTGCGTTATTTGGAAAGAATGGCGGTAGCGCGAGTGTCAGGGGTGTCGTCTTTGGCGACGGCGTTCAGGTCGATGCCGCGGGTTTCCGGACCGATGACGATCATGGCCAGCGAGATCAGGTTGATCACCGCGCACAGCGTCACCAGAGGCCAAGGCGAGTTGTTCGACTGGCTCATCAGATAGACTGCGATCATTGGCATTGGGCCGCCGATCACCAGGTTGGCGCCGGTGTAGGCCAGAGCCGAACCCGAGTAGCGAACCTGGGTCGGGAAGGCTTCGGCGAAGGCCACGGGCTGGATGCCGCTCTGGAACTGGGTGAAACCGAGGAACAACCCCATGATCGCCATGATGGCGGGGACGTTCAGGGTGTTGAGGATCGGGAAGTAGACGAACAGGATTAGCAAGGTCATGCACGAACCAAATGCCAGCGCCTTTTTACGGCCCCAACGATCGGACAGATAACCACCGGCCAGCGCACCGAAAATCGCGCACATGTTAGCCACCATCAGCGACATGAAGCCGGTCGACTGGCTAAAGCCCAAGTGCTTGGTCAGGTAGCTGAGGGAGAAAATCACGATCAGGTAGAACAGCGCAGCCGGCGAGCAGAAGAACAACATCAGGCGCAGGATGGTTTTGTAGTGGCTGCCCACGGCGGATTTGAGCGGGCTCTTTTCCTGTTTGACCGGAGTCTTTTTCAAGGCAACGAAGGCCGGGGTTTCATCGACTTTAAGGCGGATGAAGATCGCGACCACGACCAATACGAAGCTCATAAGGAAAGGAATTCGCCAGCCGAAACTCTCGAATTGCTCGCTGGAAAGCGTCGCGGCCAGCCCCATCAACACGCCGTTGGCCAATATCTGACTGAGCGGCGAGCACAAGCCGAGCATGCCGGAATAACGGCCGCGGCGATCGGGGGAGGCGTGTTCCAGCGCCATCAGTTGCGCGCCGGTGGACTCACCGCCCAGCGCAAAGCCTTGAATGATCCGCAGCAGCACCAGAAGGATCGGCGCCCAAACGCCAACCTGGCCGTAGGTGGGCAGCAAGCCCATCAATACCGAAGCCAGACCCATCATGGTCACGGTGGCCAGCATCAGGTTGCGGCGGCCGAGTTTGTCACCCAGGTAGCCACAGGTAATGGCGCCCAATGGCCGGGCCGCCAGGCCGACACCGAAGGTTGCCAGGGAGGCGAGCAGGCCGGCGGTTGGCTCCATGGCCGGGAAAAACAGCTTGGGCAGAATAGTAGCCGACACCGCGCCGTACAGCGTGAAGTCAAACCACTCCAGAGCGGTGCCAATGGTCGCGGCGGTCACCGCTTTGCGAGGCATGCGCAAATCATGAGTCTCGTGACTGGTTGTGCTCATAAAGGTGCTCGTCTTTGTTTTTATGGTGTTGGGATACCCATCCGATTCCGCAGGGACAATGCAGCTGGCAGGAATCGTCGAAGTGAGTAGACGTTAGCGCATACTGCTTGCAAAATAATTATCGAAATCACAACAAATAGATAAGTCAGCCTTATGGATAGCGATTATGGAACTGCGTCACCTGAAAGCCTTTGTGGTTGCCGCCGACCTGCAGCACTTCAGTCGGGCTGCTGAACAGCTGGGAATCGCGCAACCGGCACTGAGTCAATTGATGCGCACGCTTGAGGCTGAATTGGGGCTGGCCTTGTTCCGACGGGAAAATCGCGGAGTGGCGTTGACTGCTGCCGGCGAAGCATTCCTGCCCCATGCGCGGCAGTCCATCGAGTCCAGCGATCTGGCGATTGCCGCCGCCCGGCGTGCCCGGCGCGGGGAAGTCGGCGAGATCAACATTGGCTATCACTCGGCGCTGTTCGAAGCCAACTTGCCGCAACTGCTGCGGCATTACTTCAGCACGTTTCCCGAAGTCAAAGTGTCGCTCGTGGACGCGGGTATTCGCGCGCAGTTCGACATGTTGCTCGACCACAAGCTCGACCTGGCCTTTGCCCGGGTGTTCAAGGATCACCTGCCGGACCGTCTTCGCACCCATCATTTCAGTCAGTCCAGACTTGTGTTGCTGATCCCGGACAACCATGAACTGGCGGACAGTTTTACCGGCGAGCTGGCGACACTGCGCCATGAGAAGTTTGTGTTTTTGCAGGACAGCGCCGGCATCGGCCTGACCTCACACACACTCCAGGCGTGCCGGCAGAACCAGCTACACCCGGAGAACATCATGTACGTGCCGTCGCTGATGAGCATTCCCGGGCTGGTGGCCGCCGGCATCGGCCTGAGCATCGTGCCGGAAACGATGACCCGGCTGACCATGCCTGGCATCCGCATAATGCCGTTGGCGCAACCGGAAATGGTCAGTGAACTGTCGCTGATTTCAAGGATTGATGAGCGATCGAGCGCGGTACTGCACTTTATCGAAGAGGCTCATGGGTGGGGCTGACCCAGCTTACGAAGAAAAACAAAATCAAACCTGTGGCGAGGGAGCAAGCTCCCTCGCCACAGAGAACGCATAATGTTTCGTTCGATAGTAAACTATCGATTAATTTCGCAGCCAACCCGGGATGACCCATGTCTCAACGCCGCTCGACATTGATTGCCCTGTTAGTCGCGGTCACGTTCTTCATGGAAAACCTCGACGCCACGGTCATCGCCACCGCGCTGCCGGACATGGCCAGGACCTTTGGTGTGCCTGCGGTGGACGTGAACATCGGCATGAGCGTTTACATGCTCGCCGTCGCGGTGTTCATTCCCATCAGCGGCTGGTTGGCGGATCGTTTCGGCTCACGCCTGATATTCAGCTCGGCGATCGTACTGTTCAGCCTGTCTTCGTTGATGTGCGGGATGAGTGACAGCCTGGAAACCTTTGTCGCCGCGCGCGTGTTGCAAGGCATCAGCGGCGCGATGATGGTCCCGGTGGGGCGCCTGGCAGTGCTGCGCACCACGGAGAAAAAAGACCTGGTGAGGGCGATCTCTTTTATTACCTGGCCCGGCCTGGTTGCTCCGGTGCTCGGACCGCCCCTGGGAGGGTTCATCGTCACCCACGCTTCCTGGCCGTGGATTTTCTACCTTAATCTGCCGTTGGGTTTGTTGGCTTTGATTGCCGCGCTCGTCTTGATTCCCAAGAAAGACCACGCCATTTCCCGAACCTTCGACTTCAGCGGCTTTCTGCTGGCCGGCAGCGCCAGCGCTGCGTTGCTGTTCGGCGTAGAAATGCTTGGGCAAGGTCATGCCAATTTGCTGCCGGCGCTGTTGCTCACTTGTGCAGGCGTGGTGCTCGGTGTTGTGTCCTGGCGACATATGCGTCGACATGCGCAACCCTTGCTGGCGCTGGGTGTTCTGGGCATTCGTACCTTCAGCGTCTGCCTCTGTGGCGGATCGATTTTCCGGATCGCCATCAGCACCTTGCCGTTTCTCCTGCCGTTGATGTTTCAACTGGCCTTCGGTCTTTCTGCTCTGGATGCGGGGTTGCTGGTGCTGGCGGTCTTTGCCGGCAACTTGGCAATGAAGCCGTTCACCACGGCGGTGATGCAACGCTGGGGTTTTCGTCCGGTGTTGATGATCAATGGCGCCCTCGGCGTACTGGCGATAGCGGCCTGTGCATTGTTGGATGAGCAGATGAGTTGGGCGCTGATTCTGTTCATTCTGTTCATCGGTGGCTTGTCACGCTCAATGCAGTTCACCGCGTTCAACACGCTGGGCTTTGCCGATGTGCCCAAGGAACAGATGAGCGATGCCTCGACGTTGTTCAGCATGTTCTTCCAACTGAGCATGGCGATGGGGGTTGCCGTGGGCGCGTTGCTGCTTCGTCTGGCCATGAGCATCCATGGCAATGCCGGACACGCACAGACGGTCGACTTTCAGCTGACGTTCCTGTGTGTGGCGGTGATTGCGGGAATAGCCTTGCTGGACAATCTGCGATTGCCACCGAAGGCGGGAGAGGCGGTGTTGCAACGGGCATAAAAGTACCCCTACAAGGAATGTGCATTTCCTTTGTAGGAGCAGCCGGACTGTGCCCCCGATAGAAAATGGGCGGCTGTCAGGCCGCCATCGCTGGCAAGCCAGCTCCTACAGAGGACCGTGCGTCATCAGAAATCGAAGAACACGGTTTCCGATTCACCTTGAACATGGATATCGAAGCGGTACGCCAGCTTGCCATCGACCGTGCAGCGCTTGGCAATCAGGGATTCGCGCCGATGGGGTTGTTCGATCAGGTTCAAGACCGGGTCCACCGCGTTCGCCTCGGGTTCGTCGTCGAAATACACGCGGGTCTGCAAGTGGATGTTGATACCCCGAGCAAACAGCGACACGTTGATATGCGCGGCCATGGGCACGCCCGCGGCGTTTTTCACCACACCGGGTTTCACGGTTTTGATCGTCCATTCACCGACATCTGTGGTGGCGGTGCGGCCAAAGCAGTTAAAGGGTTTTTCCAGATCGTAAGCACTGTCGTAGACGCCTTCGTGATTCGCCTGCCAGCACTCCAGAAACGCGTCACGAATCAAGTGACCATTGCCGTCATACACATGGCCGAGCAATAAAATGTGCTCCCCGGGTGCGCCGGGTTTGGCCATTTCATTCCAGATTTCCTGCTCACGCGGCGCGTTGCCGGCAACTTCCAGCGCCAGGCCGATATGCACGTATGGGCCGGCGGTTTGCGATGGGGTTTCAGGCAGCAGTTGAACGGGCATATGCGTGCCTCCTCAGCAGTTTTCGAAGTGGGTCTTGCGCTGGCCGCGCAGGACAATATCAAAGCGATAAGCCAGGCAATCCATCGGATTGGCCATGCTCATATCAAGCTTGGCGATCAAGCTCTGCACTGCTTCCTGATTAGCGATCGACTTGACGATCGGGCACATCGGGATAAGCGGATCACCTTCGAAATACAGCTGGGTAATCAAGCGTGTGGCAATCGAAGGGCCACTGATGGAGACGTGGATGTGCGCAGGTCGCCAGTCGTTGGGACCATTGCGCCATGGGTACGGGCCGGGTTTGACGGTGCGGAAGCTGTAGTTGCCATCGCGATCGGTCAAGGCACGGCCAACGCCGCCGAAATTCGGGTCAAGCGGAGCCAGGTAGCTGTCTTTTTTATGCCGGTAGCGACCACCGGCATTGGCTTGCCACATTTCCACCAGGGTGTGGGGAATTGGCTTGCCGTATTGATCACAGACTCGACCGGCGACGATGATGCGTTCGCCAACGGGCAGGCTGCCGTGATTGAAATTCAACAGCAGATCGTTATCGTGCCGACCCATTTGCAGATGGGAAAAATCCGGGCCGCTGGTTTCGGATACAGACTGGGGAATGCTCACCAGTGCCTGGCGCGGGGATCGCAGGATTGACGTCTTGTAGTCAGGGGTCAGGGCTTTGGGATGCCAATTACGGTCACGAATGACGAAGCGGCTGTCGTGCGCATCAGACATGTCGTTTTTCCTATTGTTATGTTGGGACGGAGGCGGGTGCTGCGCTGGCAGCGACTCGTAGCCCAGTTTCCTCCGCTGTGACACAACACAAAATTGAAAAAACCGACCTTATCCATATCCAAACGGTTATGGATATTTGCCTTCACGATATTCTCCCCCGACCTCGCGCAGCGCCTCCACGCACCACTGCGCCGCCGGTGTCACCGGCAGCGCCGGGTTGGTGCACAGCCCCACGGAGCCGCCCGGTTCACGCATTCCCAGATCCAGCTCCACCAATTCGCCTTGGCGCAAGTCCTCCCGCACGGCGTCAAGCGGCGCAACCCAAATGGCCTGACTGCTGAGCACATAGCGTCGACTCAGGGCGACCGACAGGGTTTCCAGGCGTTGTCGCGATGGCGTAATCCCGTGCTGCACAAACAGGCTGTCGGCGAATTTGCGGATCGTCGTTCCCGCCGACGGCAACACCAGCGGATAGTCTTCAAGGTTGTTTTGTACCTGCGGATCGGCGAGCACGGGATGACCGCTGCGCACCACCAGGGTCATGGATTCGCTGTAAAGATGTTCGAACGTCAGCCCGAGAATCTGCGGACTATCGGTCATTCTGCCGACCACCAGATCCAGCTCTCCGACACGCAACCGGGACAGCAAATAGGCACTGGGCCCCGTCACGACACTGACCACCAGCGCGGGGTGTCGCGCGTGTAAACGGCAGACCACTTCTGGTACCAACAAGCTTTCGACAGTCGACAGCACTCCGAGCTGCACCGTAATCGGCTCGTGAACACCCGAGCGCAGGCTGTTGACCCCGTCGCGCAGCGATTGCACGCTCGGCCCGGCATAGCGCAAAAAGGCTACCCCGGCCTCGGTCAATGTCGAGCCCTTTTTACTCCGTTCAAACAGCGTGGTTTCCAGCAGGGATTCCAGTTCCTTCAGGGTCTTGGAAAGCGCAGGCTGGCTGATGGCCAACTTGTCGCAGGCGCGTGCCAGGCTGCCCTGGCGTGCGACCTCGAGAAAACACAGCAGATGACGGAATTTGATTCGGGTATCGATGTTCAATCGGGTGATCTTCCTTGGTGAATTGAACAGGTTCTAGTCAGGCGGCGCGCCTTGTCCGGACTCATCGATTTAACTCATCACGCCGCTCGGCCACCAACAACAATGACTGCGGCACAGGGCTTTGTGGGTGTTGCGGCTCTTGCAGGCTGGCCACTCGAAAACCGGCCATGTCCAGCGCATTGAGCCAACTGGACAAGGTGCGGAAATACCACGGCATGGGTTGCCACGATCCCTTGAAGCCAGCGAAAGTCTCTTCCCGCCAACCGTCCTGATAATCGCCTGTCGCCGCTGTCCACGGATGCAACGTCTGGATGACTAGCGCGCCGCCAGGGGCAAGCAGGGCGTTCATGGCGGCGAGCAGCGGGATAATGTCCTGGTGCAGCAGGGCGAAGTTGGCGCAGATCAGCTGGTAATTGCTGCCAATGTCCACCTTTGCCTCCACCAACTCGTCATAGCTCGCCAAATGCACCGGCGAAGCGCCCGCCGCCCGTGCCGCCTCGACCAGCGTCGCATCGCCGTCCACGCCGACTGCCTCTATGGCGCGTTCAGCCAGCGTACGCAACAGCCAGCCCTCGCCACAGCCGAGGTCGAGCACGCGCTCGGGCTGGCGGCCCAGCACAGCCAGCAGGATTGCCTGGTCGGTAACCTTCTGACGGCTTTCGATGGCGCCAGTGCGCACCGCATCGATCCAGGATTGGGCATTGTGGTGCCAGCTTTGGAGGAGGGTGGATTCGGGGGCGGGCATTTTAGTGTCCGGAATGATGGTTGGTTAAAAAGACAGGTAACCCTTGCACAGTGACTTCTTCAATAAAAACCTGATGCACGATTTTCTGCTTGTGGCGCGCAACGGCTACCCCTTATAAGTGCAACCTTTTTAGATTCGACACATTAAGGATGCAAAGCATGAGCACAGCCTGGAACGAAGGTTATTTCACGGACGAAGGTTACACCTACAGTTATTGCCGGGAAATCAATCCAGTGTTCCAGCGCTACTGTCTGCTGTTGCGTGGTTTTGCCACGGTAGAGAGTGCCGACGCGTATCACTGCGAACTGGGTTTTGGCCAGGGTGTCTCGATCAATATCCATGCTGCGGCCAACCCGGGTTCCTATGTAGGCACGGACTTCCACCCGGCTATGGCGGCCCACGCCATCGGACTGGCGAACGCCTCTGACAGCAATGCCCGGCTGTATGACGACAGCTTCGAGCAACTGCTGGCGCGCAATGATTTGCCGCAGTTCGACAGCATCAGCCTTCATGGCATCTGGACCTGGGTCAGCCGCGACAATCAAAAACTGATCGTCGAATTCGCCCGTCGGCACCTCAAGCCAGGTGGTCTGCTGTACATCGATTACAACTGCCTGCCGGGCTGGTCGCCTTCAGCACCGTTGCGTCAGTTGTTCAGCGTGCATGACCGCTTTGCCTCCAAAGCATCGGCACGCCCGGGGGAGCGCATCGAGGCAGCGCTGCAATTCTCCGAAGCGTTGCTGGCCGCCAACCCCAACTACGCCCACGCGGCCCCGAGCCTTGGCACCAATCTGCAAAGCATCAAAGGGCAGGATCGGCGATACGTCGCCCATGAATACTTCAACCGCGATTGGAATTGCATGTACTTCACTGACGTCGTCGATGCACTGGTGCATGCCAAGCTCGACTACGCGACGACGGCCGTGCCGCTGGACGCGGTCGACGCGCTCAACCTGAGGGCTGAAGGCATGGAGTTTCTGGAAGGCATCGAACACCCGATCCTGCGCGAGCAAGCGCGTGACTATTTCGTCAACCAGAATTTCCGCCGGGATCTGTACGTACGAGGCGCCAGTCGACTGTCTGCCGCTGAGCGCCGCGAGCACTTGCTCAATACACGTTTCGTCCTGCTGCGAGGGGCGGAAACCGTATCGAGTACGGTCAAGGGACCGGCAGGCGAAGCTTCTTTGCAGGTAGAGATATACGGTCCTGTACTCGAAGCGCTGGCGGCCGATGACTATGCGCCAAAAACCTTGCGCCAGTTGTTGGGTGCTTTGCCCGCGCAGGCTTATGGCGAACTTGAGCAAGCCATCAACGTGCTGGTGGGCATGGGCGTAGCGGCTCCGTGCCAGAGCGAAGCGGCCGAGAAACGGGTGCAGGCACGTTGCGACGATCTCAACCTGCAACTGTGTAAACGCTCGCTTTACGGCAACACGATCCAGATCATGGCCAGCCCGGTCACCGGTGGTGGCGTTCCCGTCAGCCGTTTCCAGCAGTTGTTCCTGATTGCTATCAAGCATGGCAAGAAACATCCGTCGGAATGGGCACAACTGGCGTGGAGCATCATCGCCGAACAGGGCGAGGGCATCCTCAAGGGCGATACAGCCCTGACGACGGCCGAAGAAAACATTGCTGAACTGAACGAGCAGGCGCAGGCGTTTGCCGAGCAATCGCTGGTGATTCTCAAGGCGCTGAAAATCGCTTGATCGCAAGTGATGCCGCGCGGTTGGCGGTGCACTCGCAACACAGCGGTCGTGGAGCTGCTATTTTCACAAGTACCGGTTTGAGCCGGCTGTCAGGTCACTCCGATATTTCACTCGGACAGACCGGTGCTTGATGAGAAGAGGAGACGCAACATGGACCGATTCACTGGCAGTTGCCTGTGCGGCAACGTTCGAATTGAGGCCTCGGGGCAACCGTACCGTGTGGGCGTTTGCCATTGCCTCGACTGCCGCAAGCATAATGGGTCGCTGTTTCAAGCTTCGGCGATTTTCCCTCAAGACGCGGTGACGATCGAAGGCGAAACCCGGGACTATGCCGGGCGGTTTTTCTGTCCCCGTTGCGGCTCGTCTGTTTTCGGGCGCAGCGACGACGAAATCGAAGTGAATCTGGGATCTCTGGATGCCCCCGACCAACTGATGCCGACCTACGAACTCTGGACCGTGCGTCGCGAGTCCTGGTTGCCGGCGTTTCCGTTCAAGCATCGCTATGAGCGCGATCGTGAGAGCGCCGGGCGATTCGAGAAGTAGCGCTTGGACTCATTAGTTGTCGGGCGCAATGTAACTTCAAACTTTACTCTGGCTTACAAACTCCTTACATAGATCAGCGTTACCATGGCGGTCCTCAACTAATCCATAACATTCCTTGTTATAGATCCGCTGCGTCTGCTTGTTCGTGGGCGCCAAGACCATAGAGCCATGGAAGTCCTTACTTGAAAAACCTGATCAATCGCTACGCAACTCCCCTGACCACAGGCTTCTTCCTCGTCTCTTTGGTGTCTGGCGTGGCGTTGTTCTTCCATTGGGCGCCAGCGCTGTTTCATGGCATGCATGAATGGCTCAGCATTGTCCTTCTCATTCCATTTGCGCTGCACTTGTGGAAGAACTGGGGGCCTTTAATGGGCTATGTCAAACGCAAGTCGCTTTACTGGCCGCTGTTGCTTTCGATTTTGGTGGCAGTGCCGTTTGTCGTTTCCGGCATGAGTGCCAGACAGGGCGGTAATCCGGCCTTTGCCGCGGTGCAACTTGTCACTAAAGCGCCATTGAGCGACAGCGCAGCACTGTTCAAGAACACGCCCGATGAACTGGTGGCGCGCTTACGTCAACGAGGGCTTACAGTGACATCGCCGAACGACACCCTCAACCAGATCGCCCAGTCAGCGCAGATGCAGCCTGCGCAGTTGATCGCGGAGCTACTGAAAGAACGGCCGTAATTCTGAAATTGCGCTCTCGCCCTGATCACGATTAATATACGATCCATATGCATTTCATATCGGATTGATCATGGGTATCGTAAAAATTTCAGAAGACATGCACGAGAATCTGCGCGTCGCCAGCGACGCGCTGAGTCGTTCGATCAATGCCCAGGCCGAGCACTGGATGCGCATCGGCATGCTTGCGGAGTTGCATCCAAACCTCGATCACACCGATATCTGCCGCATGCTGATTCGTGCCGAGCAGGCGGGTGGTCTCGATGTAAAACAACTCTGCGTGCTCGCGGATGTTTCGCAAGGCTCTCAGGTGCATGCAACATCCGGAGCCAAGCAATGAAGGCAAATATCACCATTAATACCCCGGCGGACATCGCCAAGTCGGGCGCGGCTGCCACGCTGGCTGCCGAAGTGCTGGCGATGATCACTCCCCATGTGAAAGCGGGGGTCACCACCAACGAACTTGATCGGATCTGTCACGACTACATCGTCAATGTGCAGAAAGCCATTCCGGGCAATGTCGGTTACCACGGCTTCCCGAAAACCGTGTGCGCATCCGTCAACGAGGTGGTGTGCCATGGCATCCCTTCGAACAGGGCATTGAAGGATGGCGACATCCTGAACATCGACATTGCGGTCATCAAGGATGGTTGGTTTGGCGACACCAGCCGCATGTATTTCGTCGGCGAGCCTGCGCCGCAAGCACGACGCCTGGTCAAGACAACCTATGACGCCATGTGCGCCGGCATACGAATGGTCCGTCCCGGCGCGACACTGGGCGACATCGGGTATGCCATTCAAAAGGTCGCTGAAGATGCCGGGTTCAGTGTCGTACGCGAATATTGCGGTCACGGTATCGGCAAGGTTTATCACGATGAGCCGCAGATCCTGCATTACGGCTTTCCAGGCCAGGGACTCAAGCTGAAGGCCGGCATGATTTTCACCATCGAACCGATGCTGAACCTGGGCAAGCGCCACGTAAAAACCCTGGACGACGGCTGGACGGTGGTGACCAAGGATCAGTCCCTTTCGGCCCAATGGGAACACATGGTGGCGGTCACTGAAGACGGCTTTCAGGTGCTGACTTCCTGGCCGGACAGCAGCGATGAATATCCCGCTATCGTGCAGTAGCCAGTAACTTTTCTTGCGGGTGATGACGGTTATTCAGGGGTGAAGTAGCCGTCAGCTGTCCGCCACGATCAACCGGCTACTGCGGTCGTGAAACTTCCCGATTGCCGGGACCTATCGGTTTGCCGATTGGCAGCCATACTTTTGCATCAACGGCGCCGTTCCCGGGATTGCCGCGGTGGTGCGCCGAATGAAGGCGATCTTCCGGTCATTGACCTGCGCTGGAGGTGCTTGATGCTGTCCTTGTTATCTGAACGTCCACTGATCTGTGGCCTGGCGTTGATCCTGATCGATATGGTGATGTGGCGTGTGGTTGGCTCCCACCGGTACAACTGGAAAGTGCTCGCGCGTCTGGTCATTTTTTCGTTGTACAGCGTGCTGTTGTTCCATGAAGGCCTGAGTCCCTGGGAGCCGGCGCCCTCGATTGATGATGCGCCGCTGCAATTCGCACACACGGTGCTGCAGATCATCTGGTGGCTGTTCGGCGCGCGTACGCTCACGGTGATGATCGGTTCGGTGATGATGTATCGGGTAGGGCACGCCGGGCGGTTACTGCAGGACTTGCTCGGCGCGGTGATTTTCCTGGTTGCGGTGATCGCCGCGCTGGCTTATGTGCTCAATCTGCCGGTCAAGGGCGTTCTGGCGACGTCCGGTGCCTTGGCGATCATTGTCGGTCTGGCCCTGCAAAGCACCCTCAGCGACGTGTTTTCCGGGATCGTCCTGAACACCACCAAGCCCTATCAAATCGATGACTGGATCGCCATCGACGGCACCGAAGGCCGGGTGACCGATATCGATTGGCGTGCCACGTTCCTGCAAACCTCGCAAGGCAGCATGATCGTAATTCCGAACTCGATGGCGGCAAAAGCCAAAATCACCAACTTCAGCCGCCCCAGCGACATGTTCGGCGTTTCGATCAGTTTGTTGATCAGCCCGCAGGTGCGACCAAACAAAGTGTTCGATGCCCTTGAGCGTGCGGCACAGGGCTGCCGCATTCTGCTGACCAAACCCGCTCCCAAGGTGACGATCAAAAGTACCGGCAGCAATGGCGTGGAATACGAAGTCAGCGGCTTCGTGGTGTCGATGGACCAGAAGCGCACGGTGCGCAACCAGATGTACGATCTGGCGTACCGGCATTTGCTGGCGGCCGGTGTCAGCTGGATATCGACCATTGAACCGAGCGTGCCAGTGCGGCTGTCGCGAGCCAGGGCCTTGCTGGACCACACCAGTATTTTCTCGGGTAACTTGAGTGAGGAAGACAAGGACCACGTCAGCCAGAACATGACCCTGCAATCCTTTCCTCCCGGCGAAATCATTCTGGCGGGCGGGCAGGTCAGCTCGGAGTTGTACATCATTGAGTCCGGCGTGGTGACGGTGGCCTTGTTCCGTGCTGGCGTCAAATTCGAAGCCGGGCGCATGGGGCCAGGGGAGGTGATCGGCGAAGGCGGGATCGTCTCGGGAACAGCGCTGCCGGCGGAGTTCGCCGCCCTGACTTTTTGCAATCTGTACCGCATCGAACGGGATTATCTCCAGCCGTGCATGGAGGCTCGTCACGAGATGTGCCAAGCGATGAAAGCGTTGCTGGATTTCCGCCTGCAGATAGCCCATACGATGACTCAGGAAGAGCCAAAGGCTATCGAGAAAAAAGGTTTCCTGCAGTGGCTGCGCAGCCGGGTGTGATCGGCCAGCACAGGGCAGGCGAGCGAACGTTTCGTGTGCCTTTCTACGTTAATTCAAGTCGCTCTAACGCATAGTCCTTGCCTGCCAGGGTCAGTTCAAAAGTGGTGGCGCCAAACGTACCCCTTGTCACTTTTTGTTTCACAAGACGTTTGGCCTGGAGTTGCTTCAGACCGATTTCGACTTCTAGCGTGCTGAGTGAAACAAGCTTGCAAACCGAGGTTAAATTGGCAACTTTTCTGAAGCTGGCATGGTAGGCCAAAGCTTCCATCAGAAGCGTTTGGTTATCTGTCAGCTGAGGAAACTGAGGGTTGTTCTTTTTGTAAACTTTGCGCTCTAACTCGTGTAACTCGCCATGAGTTCCATCTGTGAGGCGCAGGTAGCAAATCCCGACAGACAGAACGCTGATTAAAATCGTGATAATCATCAACAGCGACCAATTCGGTATTGGCGTTTCCAGCAAAAGCCAATCCCAAAAAAGTAGCAACCAGTCCGTGGTATCTGCCAGTAACGTCAGGTCGAAGAAGGTGTCGAGCAGCTTCATGATAGCCCCCGCGACAAGAACGATGCCTGCCGAGAAGGCCATAACCTTGAACATGAACGGGACATGGATGCCTTGCGCTGCCATGCTGCTCGTCTCTAGTGCTGAACAGTTGTTATCAGCATAGCAGTGCCTGAGCTGTCAGCTCGCCGGCATTAACAGGTGACCGACCTGTCACTTCGTCCATTTATCGGTGCCGATGATCCATTTGGCACCACGGCGCAAGCTTTCATTGGAATACGTCAGCCTGTTTTCGGCGCTCCTTTTCGCAGTCGATGATCACATCGGCGCCTTAACTCGTGCGAACTCGCCGTTCCTTTCTGAACTCACCACGTTCCGCCTTCGGGTCGACTAAGGGAAACCTTTAGCCGGGTTGAAGATTTCCCCCTCACGGATGCTGTTCATCTCGATACCGGGCTGACGTCCACTCGCATACCTTGCGTGGACAAGAGGCGTGTCGCCGTAGCGGATTGCTCCAATGAGCTCGCTTGGTGTTTTACCCCATAACAATAAGAGTGGAGACGTTGGATGCTTCAGGTAAAGCAAACTTGCCGTGGGCTCCGTATTGCCAGCGCATTGGGAATGATGTGTTCGCCATTGGCAGCCTATGCCGATGTTATTGATGACAGTCACTTCAAGGTCGATACGCGTAACTTCTATTTGCACCGTAACTACACCAATACCGATGCGCCGGTTTCTGAAGTGCATAGTTGGTCCCAGGGTTTCGATGCGCAGTTTACTTCCGGCTACACCGATACAGCCTTGGCCATCGGCCTTGATGTGGATGCGCAATACGCTGTGCGCCTGGATTCGTCGGGCAACGACGGTTCGCTGCCTTACAGCGTCACCGATCAACAAACGGCTGATGACTACAGTCGCGCCGGTGCCACCTTCAAGATGCGCTACAGCAAGACCGAATTGAAGGTCGGTGATCTGCGCCCTCAATTGCCGGTGGCATTCGATGACCCCAGTCGGCAGTTGGACACCATTTACCAAGGCGCCGTGGTTGAGTCCAAGGAGGTCGATAAGCTGACGCTGACCGGCGGCCGCTTCTGGTCTGCCGTGACCCGGGAATCTTCCAACCACGAAAAGCTGTACAAGTTTGGCTCCACCGATAATCTCGACAGTGATGGCCTGGACTTTGGTGGCGTGACTTACGACATCAGCAAAAACCTGCAAGCCAGTTATTTCTATGGCGTGTTGCACGACATTTATCAGCAGCACTATTTCGGCCTGATGCACATGGCTGATTTGGGTAACGGCTACAAACTTAAAACCGACTTGCGCTACTTCAATAACAATGAAGATGGCAATGCCTTGAACGGTGAGATTGATAACCGTTCCTACGGTGCCTTGTTCACCTTGCTCAAAGGTGCACACATGTTTGGCCTCAGTTACCAGCGCATGCTCGGCGACAGCGTATTCCCGACGATGAACGGGTATATCCCGCAACCTTACCTGGTGCACTGGTCGTCCCTGGGTTTTGTCCGCCCGGATGAAAAATCCTGGTCGGCGCGCTATGGCTATGACTTTGCGGGGATGGGCATGCCGGGTCTGAAGTTCTACACCCGCTACACCAAGGGCACCAACTGGGATCGCGGTGGCAACCTTAGCGACAACGAGGAAAGCGAACGTTACCTGGGCCTGAACTACGTGGTGCAGAGTGGTCCGCTGCAAGGCCTCGGAATGGACCTGCGCAACATCGATGTGAAACAGAAGTTTGGCTACGACTACAACGAATTCCGTGTCGCCACGACCTACACCTGGAAGTTCTGGTAAACCCGACTCATCCAGCGATTGACCCTATAACAATAAGAGGCCTGACCATGTTCAAACCCATTGTCCTTTACATCTGCCCCGCAACTTCCCAGTCGGTGACATGTGCACCGTTACCCGGCGCGCTGCGCGCATGAGCGGATTCCAAGAGGAGCTAGCACGAGTGAATATCCAGGTCGATAACGCGGTCCTGCAACAGCAGAAAAAGAAAACCTACCTTTACGAGTGGTACGTGGTGGCCCTGTGCATGGTCGCCTACATTTTTTCATTTGTGGACCGGCAGATCCTCGCGCTGATGATCGAGCCGATCAAAGCCGACCTGCAGATCAGTGACACCCAGTTCAGCTTGTTGCACGGGCTGGCGTTTTCGTTGTTCTACGCCTTCATGGGCATGCCGATCGCTTATCTGGCTGACCGCTTCTCGCGACCGAAGATCATCGCCGTCGGCGTGGTGTTCTGGAGCCTGGCGACGGCAGCCTGCGGCTTGAGCAAGAACTTCCTGCACATGTTCCTCGCGCGCATTGGCGTGGGTGTCGGCGAAGCGGCCCTGTCGCCCTCGGCCTACTCGATGTTCAGCGACATGTTCCCCAAGGAGAAACTCGGTCGCGCAGTAGGCATCTACTCGATCGGCTCGTTCGTCGGTGGCGGTCTGGCGTTCCTGGTGGGCGGCTATGTGATCGCGATGCTCAAGGACATGAACACCATTGAGGTCGCCTTTCTTGGCGCGATGAAGGCCTGGCAACTGGCGTTCTTCATTGTTGGCTTGCCTGGCATTGTGGTCGGCCTGCTGATCTGGCTCACCGTGCGCGACCCGGCGCGCAAAGGCTTGCAGGTTGATGCACAAGGCCGGGCGAAGAAGGTCGCGATGAGCGATGGCTTGCGTTTCCTCGGCCGCCACCGTGCCACCTTCGCCTGCCATTACCTGGGTTTTTCGTTCTACGCCATGGTGCTGTTCTGCATGATGAGCTGGAGCCCGGCGCTGTACATCCGCAAGTTCGGCCTGACGCCGATGGAGGCGGGATACATGCTCGGCACCGTGCTGTTGCTGGCCAACACCGCCGGGGTGCTGTTCGGTGGTTGGCTGACCGATTACCTGGCCAAGAAAGGTCATCAGGATGCCGCGATGCGCACCGGCGTGATCGGTGCACTGGGCATGGCGGTGCCGGCCGTGCTGTTTCCTCAAGCCGATCAACTGTGGTTGTCGGTGACGCTGCTGGTGCCGGCGATGTTCTTCGCTTCGTTCCCGATGCCGGCGTCCACGGCGGCCATGCAGATCCTCGCGCCGAACCAGGTGCGTGCGCAGGTTTCGGCGGTGTTCCTGCTGATCAGCAATCTCCTGGGCTTGGGCCTGGGGACCACGTTGGTGGCGCTGTTGACTGACCGTTATTTCGGTTCGCCAGCTGCTGTAGGCTCGTCGATGTCGCTGGTGATCGCGGGTGCGTCTGCATTGACGGTGCTCTTGCTGTGGCGTGGTTGCCGTCGATTCCGCGAAAGCTATGCCCGTGAGTACCCGACCCAGGCGTGACACCCAGCGTCCATCGTAAGTACTTCGGCCTCGCTCCGTTTCCACGCAGCGGGGCCGCTCCGCTTCAGGTCAGGAGAACCTCCGATGTTGAATGACGTACACCTGCTGGAACGGCACAGCCTGCTCAGCTCGGCCGATTACCGCGAGATCAAGGACAAGGTCAGCCATTACCTGTGCCCGCACAACTTCAACGTCCTGCGTGACGAACCGATTTACACCCGACTCAACGGTGTGTTCTTCGGCGATTCGGCACTGCTGGACTTGCGCTACGGTGCACCAGTGGAAATCAACATCGGCGACATTGCCGATCAATACCTGTTCCGCATTACCTTGCAGGGACACTGCGAGGTGGCGCACGGACGGCGCAGTGCGGCGATGCAGCCGGGCTGCCTGAGCGTTTCCTCGCCGTTCGCGACAAGTCGCATCGTCACCGATGGCGAGTGCCGCAACCTGATCCTGCGCATCGACCGTGATGCCCTGGAGACGCAACTTCAACGCTTGCTCGGCCGCAGCCTGCGCCAGTCAGTGATCTTTGATGTCAGCGTCGATCATTTGGGCGCCGGCGTCGTCAGCCTCTATCACACCCTGGACTACATCTGCCGGCTATACGGCGATGGCGTGGACGGTTCGCGTATTGCCAGCGGGCTGTCCGAATACTTGATGCAACTGTTGCTCACCCAGTTACCGCACAATTACTCGGCGGAACTTCTGATCGATTCCCGCGCGCCGCTGCCGCACCACGTGAAGAAGGCCCGTGACTACATCGAGGAACATCTCGACGAGCCGATCAGCCTGACGACCCTGAGCGAGCTCTGTGGCGTTTCGGTGCGCACCTTGCAGAACGGCTTCAAGCAGTTTCTCCAGCAAGCGCCGGTCGAATACATCCGTGACCGTCGGTTGGCAGTGATCCATGAATCGCTGAAGCAGAGCAGTGTCGATGAAACTGTCACCGACATCCTGTTGCGTCACGGCATCAACAGCTTCGGGCATTTTTCCAGCGCTTATCGGCAACGCTACGGCTGCTTGCCGTCGGAGACTCTGCGACGACTGAAGCATTGAGACTTCTGCGTAATCTGTCACTCGGCTGCGCAATCGGGTGAGTCCGTAGCAGTTCAGGTCGATAGCATCGAGTCACTTACAAGAGGAGTGACTCCATGAAAATTACAGTGCTGGGTGGTGGACACGGCTGTTATGCCGCTGCTGTCGAAATGGCTGAAAAGGGGCATCAGACCCGCCTGTGGCGTCGCGACAGCGCAGCACTCAAGGAACTGCTGGCCATCGGCAGCCTGACCATCAAGGACTACAAGGGCACTCGGCAGTTGTCTGTCGGCAAGGCGGGCGACAAGCTGTCGCTGACCGACAATCTGGCCGAAGCCCTGGGCGACGCGCAACTGGTCATCATCCCGCTGCCGTCGACGTCCCACGAAGACCTGGCCAAACACGTTGCGCCGCACTTGCACGACGGTCAGGTGGTGTTTCTGCCACCGGGCACGTTCGGCAGCTACGTGTTCGCCAAGGCCATGGCCGAGGCGGGCAACCGGAGCAAGGTCGCCTTCGCTGAAACCGGTACGCTGCCGTATCTGGTGCGCAAGCATGGCGCCAGCGACCTGGTGATCAGTTGCTACGCCACCCGCCTGCCGACCGGCGTGTTCCCGAGCAACCTGTCCGAGCACGCGTTCTCAGTGCTGCGCGAAGCCTATCCGAGCGTCGAACCGATTGAAGATGCCCTCAGTGGCGCGTTGATGAACGCAGGCCCCATCATTCATCCGCCGCTGATTATGATGAACGCCGGGCCCCTGGAGCATTTCGAGGCTTGGGACATTCATAACGAAGGCACTCAACCGTCGATTCGCCGCGTCACCAACCAGTTGGATGCCGAGCGCATGGCCGTGCGCGAAGCACTGACCTACGGCGCACCGCACTTCCCCTTGGCCGATCACTACAACAGCAGCGAAGGCGAGGAGTGGATGTACGGTCGCGGCGCCCACGGCAAGCTGACCGACAGCGGCGACTGGCGCGAAGACATCGATCTGCAAAAGCATCGCTACATGCTCGAAGACACTCGCCTGGGCCTGTCTTTCCTGGTGTCCGTCGGCCGCTGGGCCGGTGTGCCAACCCCGGTTGCCCAGGGCTTGCTGAGCATTGCCTCGGTCGTCGCCGGTCGTGATCTCTACGCCGAGGGCCGCACGTTGGAAAATCTCGGACTGGCCGGACTTGATCGGGCGCAGATGACCGAGCTCCTGACCCAGGGTTGCAGCCGATGAACGCCGCGCTGCCGCAAGTCAGCGTGGTCGGAGCCGGGAGGATGGGCGAGGGCATTGCTCTGGCCTTCATCCACGCAGGCCTGCCGGTCACCCTCATCGATATCAAGGATCGCGCCGAGGATGAGCGGCACGGCTACTTCGAGCGAGTGCGCAACAACATCCGCAGTGAACTGCAGATGCTGGTGCGCCTTGGCAAGCTCCAGCCGGAACAGGCGGACACTGCGCTTTCCCGCTTGACGCTGCAATCGCGTTCCCAGGCCGCAGACGCATTGCGTCTGTGCGACCTGGCGTTCGAGGCCGTGCCGGAAATCATCGCGGTCAAGCAGGAGACTTTCGCCTGGGTCAGCGAGCATGTCGCGGCGTCGACCATCATTGCCTCGACGACTTCGACC
Source organism: Pseudomonas sp. MYb327 (assembly GCF_040438925.1). Lineage (NCBI taxonomy): Bacteria > Pseudomonadati > Pseudomonadota > Gammaproteobacteria > Pseudomonadales > Pseudomonadaceae > Pseudomonas > Pseudomonas sp. MYb327. The sequence continues at coordinate 2,498,402 of NZ_CP159258.1, read as the reverse complement.
TTTCTCGTCACCGAGTTGAGCGAAATGGTCAGCGAGCCGCAACGCTTCGTGAATGCGCATTGGCTGAATCCGGCGTACCTGATGCCGCTGGTGGAAGTCAGTCGCAGCGACGCCACCTGCCCGCAGGTGGTCGAGCGGCTGCTGCAACTGCTCAAGCGGATTGGCAAAGTGCCGGTGGTTTGCAATCCGGTGGCTGGCTATATCGTGCCGCGCATCCAGGCACTGGCGATGAACGAAGCCGCTCGGATGGTGGAAGAGGGCGTGGCCAGCGCGGAAGATATCGACACGGCGGTGCGCGTCGGTTTCGGTTTGCGCTTCTCGGTGCTGGGCCTGCTTGAGTTCATTGACTGGGGCGGTGGCGACATTCTCTATCACGCCTCGCGCTACCTCAGTGGCGCGCTGGCGCCGCGTTTCGAGTCGCCGCAGGTGATCGCCGACAACATGCAAAACGGCCGCAACGGCTTGCGCGACGGCCAGGGTTTCTACGATTACCGTGAGGTGGACGTGGACGCCTACAAGCAGCAGCGTATCGGCGCTTTTGTGCGCAAGCTGGAATTGTCGGGTTTGACGCCTGAGTTTGATGGCGCCTTGCGGCAGGACTGAACAACAGGGCCCTGATGTCGGGCCCTGACGCATCGCAGACTAGCGAATACCGGTGCCCGCCATGGACTCCGGCACCCACTGCGCCGTTGATAGCGGTTCGATGTAGCGGATGCCGCCATGAGGTCCCACCACGCCATTGATGTTGTAGGTGCCTTTCGACAAGTCGTAAGTCATGAAAGGGGTGGCGTCCGGGACTTGCTTGTCATAGCTCTGGCTGAAAAAAGCGAAGGATCCACGATACAACTGGCCACGGGTGTCGTACTGATCGGAAGCCAGCGCTGCCCAGGTATCTTCATCGAGGTAAAAGCGGCGCTTCTGGTAGATGTGCTTGGCACCAGGCTTGAGGTTTCCCTCCACGACGTAGACCCGGTGTTTTTCCCAGCGTACGAAATCCGGGGAAATGAAGTCAGGGGTGGTCAGTGACTTTGCGTCGCGGGCGTAGGTGAGTTTGTAGGTGTTGTAGGGCACGATCATTTCCCGCTTGCCGACCAGCGTCCAGTCATACAGCTCCAATGCTCGGGCGGTGCCGGGGTTGGGGGTGTCATAGGCCAGGATCGAAATCTGTTTGACCCTCCGCTGTGCCGGCATGTACTGCCAGGCACGGCCAGGAAACTCCGTGGCATTGGTGGCGTTCTTGAGCATGATCGACTCGCCGGCTCGGCGCGCCGGCCCGGTATAGGACAGTTTCAACTGATAATAAATGTCCGAGCTGTTGAACGGCTTTGACATGTTCTCGTAAATCGGGAAGGAAACGAATGCCTCGCCGGTGACCGCCAGGCTTGGTACGCCCGCCGTGTCGACGTTCCAGGAGTCGTACTTGGAGTGGATGTTGACGCCCTGGTAGCGCAGCAGGAAATTCCACATCGCCTCGGCGCCGGATTGCGGGATCGGGAACGGCACCCCGGGCATCACATTGTCGATGGCGATCCCGCCGTTGATGGCCCTGGCGTTGGTGGCATTCTTGCGGCTGTTGTCCAGTACCGCTTGTGGCAGCGACGCTGTGCGATGAGTCGGATACACGTCGACGCGAAAACCGGGGTAGCGCTTGGCCAATGCTACGGTGGTGGCGCTCAGCATGTCCTTGTACGCATCGACGTTCTTGCCATTGATCGACAGCAACGGTTTTTCGTGCGCGAAGGGGTCGGGGCGCATGCTGTCGCCGGTCTTGAAACTGGAGGGGGCGGTAGTCAGGCCACCGCTGTAGGGCGGAATCGAGCCATCGGCGTTGCCGGCCTTTTCGGCACCCACTCCCGTCAGGACGGTGTCGAGCCGGGCGGCTTCCCGATTCGATACATAGGCGTGGGCATCGATGGCCAGCGCCATGAGGGAAATGGCAGCCAGCAGACTTTTCACGGATTTCATATTGTTATTCTCCTGCCTGGCGTACCAGACAACTCGTGACTAAGGGGTCGCGGTGGGATCCGTCGACTCAATTGCCAGAGACTTTTTAGTACCTCCATTAAAAAGCCCCCGAGTCGGGGGCGCTTCGCATTTGACGACAGTTGCTTGACTATTCATGACATCCCGGCGCCTTGCCGAGGGCCATGAGCTTGCGACGCGACGAATGCTCGGCAGTGGTCGCCGCTAACCTGTTTCCAACGGCTCATGAATCCAGTCGGATCAGCGCGTGTACGCGTGAACTGAGTTCATTCAGGCTGAAGGGTTTGGCCAGGACGCGCGTAGTCGCATCCACCGAAACGAGGCTGGACCCGCCCGCGAAACCGGTGATGAAGAGCACCTTGAGCCCAGGGTATTTGAGCTTGAGCTCGGCGGCCAGGCTGATACCGTTCATCATTCCTGGCAAGCCGATATCGGTCAGGAGTAAATCCAGATTCATTTGATCAAACGTTGTCACTTGAGCTTTTTCTCTGCCCGTGGGCTCTCCAGGTATCGTTAATCGCGATGCCAGCTAACGAGGTACACGATTAGCGGGACAGATACAGGGGGCCCTAAATTGTCGTCCTGCCCTTATCAACGGAAATAACATGCGGTATCGACGTCTCGACCTGAACCTGCTGGTGGCCCTGGATGCCTTGTTGAGCGAATGCAGCGTCAGCAGGGCGGCCGAGCGTTTGTGCCTCGGCCAGTCGGCGACCAGTTCGGCGCTTGGACGTTTGCGTGAGCATTTCAATGATCCGTTGCTGGTTCAGGTGGGGCGGCGTCTGGAGCCCACGGCGTTGGGGCTGGAGCTTGCGCCCAAGGTGCATGAAGCGCTCGCGTTGACGCGAGAGATTGTCGACGCACCGGTGCATTTCGACCCCGCCAGCTGCGCTCGGCAATTCACCTTGGTAGCTTCCGATTTCGTGGCCGGGGTGCTGTTTCCGAAGGTCAGTCTTGAGTTGGCGCGCGTCGCACCGGGTGTGCGATTGAGCCTGCGCGACTTGCCGGTGCCACGCGATGGTGATGTGGTCAGCGAAGCGCTCGACTATCGCCGCAGCGATTGTGTGATCGTGCCGCAACGCCGGTTGAACCCTGCTTACCCGCATGCTCCTTTATTGAGCGACCAGTTGTGTTGCATCGTCTGCGCACAGCAGCCGCAGTACGCCGAGGGTTTGAGCCTCACTCAATACTGCGCAGCCGAGCATGTGGTTCGTGAGTTTGCCGACGGTCGCAACCTGGCGATGGATGCCATGCATCTGCATGAACTGGGCGTTCATCGGCGGGTGGCGGTGGCCCTCGAAAGCTTCGCGCTGATGCCGGAATTCATCGTTGGCACGGCGCGGATCGCCACCGTGTTTCGCCGCCAGGCGCAGCGTTTTGCCCAGCATTATTCGTTGCGTATTCATCCCGCACCGCTGGCCTTTCCGGACGCCGTGCAGGTGCTGCAATGGCATCCGTATCAGGAGCGAGATCCAGCGATGATGTGGTTTCGCGGCCTGATGCTGGAGCAGGCCGCGTCGCTGGATCAACTCGCTGGCTGATCACCGGTATCGGCCAGCAGACCGGCCTGGACGATGGCCTGCACAGCGCAGCGTTCATCATTGTCCGAGGTGTCGCCGCTGATGCCGATGGCGCCGAGAATCTTCCCCTCGGCATTGCGTATCAGCACACCTCCCGCCACCGGAATGACCTCGCCACCCGTCAGGCTGTTGATGGCATCGAAGAACGCCGGCATGGCTTGCGCACGCCGTGCCAGTTCCCGTCCGCCGAAACCCATTCCCAGGCAGCCACGGGCTTTGCCGGTAGCGATTTGCGGACGAAGGAAACTGGCCTGTTCATCTCGCAGGACCGCCAGTGGATGACCCGCCGCGTCCAGCACGGCGGCGGCCAACGGTTTGATCCCGGTTTCTTGAGCGATTCGGATCGCATTGCTGGCGATTTGGGTCGCGGTGAGTAGATCAAGTGTTTGCACGATATCGCTCCTCATACGGCCCACTTGCCCAATTGGGCGACCCGGTCGCGTGTATACAGATCCGTCCATTTCAATGAGTTGAAATCAGACACTTGCTTGGGGTTATAGGGGCTGCGTTCCAGGCGTACCGGCTGGCCGGCCTTGTACACGGCTTTGAGGCGCGAGCGGTCTTGAAGGATGCGAATGTCCTGCAAAGGCGAGCCGTCGAGCAGCAGGAAATCCGCTTGCTTGCCGACTTCCAGTGAGCCGATGGTCTCACCGCGCGGCATGCAACGCGCACCGACGGCGGTGGCGGCATACAACGCTTCGGCGGGTGTGAAGCTCAGGCGAGTGACCAGCAGTTCCAGCTCGCGCGCATGCCATTCGCCATAAGGTGTCACCGCAAATCCGCTGTCACTGCCACAGGCGAAAGGCACGCCGGCGGCTTTGGCGCGCTTGAGCACCGCCGAACCGACGTCCAGCGTGCGTGCGCAGTAACCGGCATATCCGGTGGTGATGGCCGGGTCATGAGGCTGACAAAAGTCCACGGTGTTCTGCGGGAAGGTCATGGTCGGCGCGAGAATACTGCCAGCTTCGAGCAGAGCCTCGATACAGGCGTCGTCCATGTAAAAGGCGTGGAAGACCAGATCGACCCCGGCGCGTGCCGCGTACATCACCGCCTCGCGGCCATAGGCGTGGGTGGCGACTTTGCAGCCCAGTCGATGGGCTTCCTCAACCATTTCGTAGGTTTCTTCGGCGGTGAACGCGGCGATGATTTCGCCGTTCGGGCGGCGGTGGGTGCCGTCCATGGCGATCTTGATCAGGTCGACGCCATCCTTCGCCTGCTTGCGGATTTCTGCCAAGGCTTCGCTACGGCTGGTGACCAGGCGCGCGGTGAAGTATTCCGGAGCACCCACGCGGCTGGGGAACCAGTCGTTCAGGCTCTGTCGATTGGTAATGACCCGGCTGCTGGCGGCGATGCGCGGGCCCTCGAACAACCCTGCGCCGATCGCATTGCGCACCGCGATGCTCAGTTGGCCGCTGTCACCCGGGCAGACCATGCTGGTCACACCGGCGGCCAGTACATGTTGGGCGAAGAACATGCCGCGCAGCGCACGGAATTCGTCGCTGGTCCAGATATCGATGTCTTCTTCGCTCTGCGCGTTTCCGAAGGCCAAATGGGTATGCACATCCACCAGACCCGGCATGACAAAGTTATCGCCGGCGTCCACAACGGCGGCTCCCGGTTGCGGCTGCGGCGCCATGGCGGTCGGACCGACATACGTCAGCAGGCCGTTTTCCACGACCAGGGTTTGCTGTTGACGGGTTTGCAGGCCGGTACCGTCGAACAAGGTCTGGCATTTCAGGTGCAGGGCATTCATGGCGTATTCACTTCGCTGATTGTTATGCAAAGCGAGGCTAGGGCGCCGCCATGGTCACCACCAGCAACTTGCATCAATGGGCGCGTATTGATGGCGTCGATACCTGCTGCAGGCCTGCATCTTCGAGGGCTTGGCGAGGATGAACGAGATCGAGAGGCGGGTATCGCGAGTAACGATGGCTGACATAGTGATCGACGATTTTTTATAGGCTGGATCGCAAGTCTATGGTGCGCGCTCATCACCCACAGAGAGCCCTTCACATGACCACTACAGCCGTAAAAACTGAACTTCTGGCGCTTGAACACGAGCGCCGCCGGGCGTTGGTTGAAGAAGACTACCCACGCGTCGCCGAGTTGTTTGCCGATGACCTGGTGTATGTACACACCACGGGGTTGGTGCAAGGCAAGGCGGACTACCTGGAGTACGCAAAAAGCGCCGTGCAGTACCTGGACATTGAGCGAGGCGAGTTGCTGATCCGTTTCTACGGCGAACACCTGGCAGTCATGACCGGCACGCAATGCAACACGCTGCGCAAGCGCGGCGGCGACCAATCGATCCGCGGTGACGGATTTGCCACGCAGGTCTGGACGCGTGGCACTGAGGGCTGGCAGATCAGCTCGTTCCATGGAACACGTGCGCCTAACTGAGTCCGATCAGCGGCCAATAAAAAACGCCGGAAACCCTAAGGTTCTCCGGCGTTTTTTTGCCGGCACGCAAAAATCCGTAGGAGCCGGGTTGCTGGCGATCACGGCGGTGAATTTGATGACGCTATCGCTGGCAAGCCAGCTCCTACGGGTTTGCGGGTGTACGCGGATTGTTTGGCAGGACACACATCTGTAGGAGCCGGCTTGCTGGCGATGGCGTCCATACTGTTACATCCAGAACCAAACTGTGACAACGCTCCTCAATCTGGCGCACTAGCCTTGTGTTTCGATTGTGAAAACAGGAGGGCAATGGAATGCCTGATCTTCCCCACGCCAATCGCTTGCGCGCCGGGCGCTATTCCCAATCCGGGCAAATTTACCTACTAACCGCCGTAACACGGAATCGCGAACCGCTATTCACCAATTGGCCGACAGGTCGGTTCTTGGTAAGGCAATTTCAACAGGCACAGGCTGACGACCTTGCGGACTCGCTGGCCTGGGTGGTCATGCCTGACCATTTCCATTGGTTAATTGAGCTGAAACACAGCACCTTGCCGGGATTGATGCTGGCCACCAAATCACGCAGCGCACGAGCAATCAATGCCCATTTAGGGCGGGCAGGATGTCTATGGCAAAAAGGCTTCCACGACCGCGCCATTCGCTACGAAGAGGATTTACTGGCAACTGCGCGTTACGTCATCGCCAACCCTATACGCGCCGGTCTTGTCAGGCGTGTACATGATTACCCATTGTGGGACGCCAAATGGCTGTAGAGATGGCCACTGATTGCTGGTCCGCACAAATCCGTAGGAGCCGGCTTGGTGGCGATAGCGAGGGTGAATTTGATGACGCTATCGCTGGCAAGCCAGCTCCTACGGTTTTGCGGCAGCACGCGGATTGTTTGGCAGGGCACACATCTGTAGGAGCCGGCTTGCTGGCGATGGCGATGGTGAATTTGATGACGCTATCGCTGGCAAGCCAGCTCCTACGGGTTTGCGGGTGCACGCGGATTCTTTGGAGGCACACGCATCTGTAGGAGCCGGCTTGGTGGCGATGGCGGTGGTGAATTTGATGACGCTATCGCTGGCAAGCCAGCTCCTACGGGTTTGCGGGTGCACGCGGATTGTTTGACAGGACACACATCCGGAGGAGCCGGCTTGCTGGCGATGGCGGTGGTGAATTTGATGACGCCATCGCTGGCAAGCCAGCTCCTACAGGTATGCGGGTGTACGCGGATTGTTTGGCAGCACACACATCCGTAGGAGCCGGCTTGCTGGCGATGGCGGTTGTGAATTTGATGACGCCATCGCTGGCAAGCCAGCTCCTACGGGTTTGCGGGTGCACGCGGATTGTTTGGCAGGACACACATCCGTAGGAGCCGGCTTGCTGGCGATGGCGGTTGTGAATTTGATGACGCCATCGCTGGCAAGCCAGCTCCTACGGGTTTGCGGCAGCACGCGGATTGTTTGGCAGGGCACACATCTGTAGGAGCCGGCTTGCTGGCGATAGCGAGGGTGAATTTGATGACGCCATCGCTGGCAAGCCAGCTCCTACAGGTATGCGGGTGGTGCACGCGGATTGTTTGGCAGGACACACATCTGTAGGAGCCGGCTTGCTGGCGATAGCGAGGGTGAATTTGATGATGCCATCGCTGGCAAGCCAGTCCCTACAGGCGTCGGTCAGGCAGTGCGGCCACCCAGAGCTTCAGCAACCCAGTCGGCAATGTACTGACCGGCATTGATGCTGTTATCGAAACTGGAATGCTGCACGCCGCCTTCGCGTTCGGTGAAGATTTTCAGCTCGCGTTTCGGGCTGTTGACCAGTTGCTCATACGTACGATGTGCCCACTTCAGCGGGATCTGCGAATCCTTTTCACCGTGGGTCACCAGGAACGGCACCTTGATGCGATCCAGCACGCCGTCCAGGTGGACGTTTTCGGCGATGGCCATGAACTCATCCATGTCTTTTGCACCCCACACCCACTGCACGTGGGCCCAATAGTGCGGGACGGGGAAGCTGCCTTCTTTTTCCAGGCGACGCTTTTGCACATCACGCCAGTCATGGTTTGCGCCCCAGACCACACCGCAGGCAAACCGTGGCTCGAAGGCCACCGCGCGCGGGCAGTAATAACCGCCGAGGGAGACACCCTCCAGGCCAATGCGCTTGGCATCCACGTCGCTGCGGGTTTCCAGCCAGTCGACCACGCGGCTCGCCCAGTGCTCGCTGTCATAACGGGCAGTCAGGTTATGCAGGCGCAGCGCCTCACCCGTGCCGGGCTGGTCGATGATCAATGACGAGATGCCGCGTTTTGCCAGCCAGGCCGGCAGGCCGACGCGATATTTCATTTCCTTGGTCGAATCCAGTCCGTTGACCTGAACCAGGATCGGAGCCGGGCCGTTTACGCCTTCGGCACGCACCAGCAGGCCGGAAATATGTTTGCCTTCATAAGGGATTTCAACGCGCTCGCAGTTTTCCCGCGACAGTTCGAGCCCGCGTTTGAAGGTCTGCAAAAAGCGCTGGTACAGCTCGGTGCGGCCCGGAGCGCCATGGGCCTGAAGGCGTTCGCAGGTCAGGTAGTAAGTGGCCGCGCGGTTATATTTTTCGCCGGCGGACAGGTATCGGCCATTGCTTTCGTCTTCCTCGGCCAGGCCGCAGAGTTTGTCGGCCATCTTCGCCCAGGTTTCGCGAAACGCCTTGGTTCCAGCGGCGTCGGGCTGCTGGGCGGCTTCCTGCAATGGCGCACACATCTCTTCGATTTCGCCTATGCGGGCGCCCATCTCGATGGCCAGGTTGACAGAGAGATTCCACACATAATTGGTTGGAAAGTAGCGGAACATAATTGTTTTTGTCCTTGTGGTTGCCTTGAGCGTTCTCAAGGCACGTTAAGGACGCGCCGGCTAATTGACCAATCGTGACTCGGGATGCGAGGTATCGCGGGCGGCGATAGGATCCTGTTCCAGATGCTGGATGAACTCGCAGATGCGCTCGCGCAGCCAGCGGTGCATGGGGTCGCCGTCCACGCTGCGGTGCCAGAGCATAACCTCGCGCATCACCGGAATCTTTACCGGTGGGTTGAGGATGCGCAGCGGCAAATGCTCGGCATACAGCCGCGCCAGACGCTGGTGCATGGTGGCAATGCGTTGGGTGCCGACGACCAGTTGCGGCAGGGTATTGAAGTCGTTAGTGATCACTTCAATACGGCGGTTGAAGCCGTACTGGTTCATGAACCATTCTTCGATGCTCAAGTGCCGTGTGCGACCAAAACCGACAGAGACGTGGCCCATGTCCATGTACTGCTCAAGGCTCAAACTGTCACCGACCTGGGCGTTGCCGCTCCATACCACGCAGACGTGTTCTTCCTCGAACAGTAGTTTGTGCGGGTGGCCTTCGATGATGTAGCGCTCGGGCACGATCATCAGGTCGACCTCGCCGCGAACCAGCAATTCACCGGAGTTATCGCCAGGACCGAGCATCTCGAAGGTGATATTCGGCGCTTCCTGATGGATCTTCTGAATGACCTGGGCGAACAGCACGCTGATCAGGTAATCCGAGGTAACGAGGCGAAAGTGGCGCTTGCTGGTGGTGGGGTCGAACACCGGTTTGGCGGTGATCGAGGATTGAATCGTCAGCAGCACTTCGCGAATCGGCTTGGCGAGTTCCTTGGCGTAGGGCGTGGGCTGCATTTTGCGCCCGACCTGCACCAGCAGTTCGTCTTCGAAATAACTGCGCAAACGCCCCAGTACGCCGCTGGTGGCGGACTGCGTCATGTGCAGGCGTTCGGCGGCACGGGTGATGTTCTGCTCTTCGAGCAATACATCGAGTGCCACCAGCAGATTGAGATCCAGGTGGTTGAAACGCATCAGGCACGTCCACTGTTGTATTTATTTTGACGATACATTCGGGTGAAATCATCGTCCCGTCAACCCCGCCTGCATGACGTCATCCGGCGCTATCAGGTATCGCGTTTGCCGATAGGTCGCATCCTCACTCGCGATTAGTCAGCTGCCAAAGCGCACGTCACTCTTCGCCGCAGTCGGACCTCTGGCCGACACCACCACCGGATTCCATGCATCGCCGAACGGCCTGATCGAGCGTTTGGCAGCAGTCTCCGGATCATAATTTCAATGGAGTGGTAGCCATGAACATCATTGGCCTTGATGCCCTTATTTTTGGCGTCGATGACATCCAAGCCTGTACCGATTGCCTGCGTGACTACGGCCTTGCGCCGGTTGATGTCGACAGTAATGGCGGGCGTTTTGAAGCACTGGACGGCACGGCCGTGATCATTCGCCGTGCAGACGACCCAACCTTGCCGGTTGCCATCGGCCCGGCGCCGTCGATACGCGAAACCATCTACGGCGTTGCCAGCGCGGCGGACCTCGACGCCATCGAAGACGAGTTGGCGCGGGATCGTCAGGTCACCCGAGAAAACGGCGTGTTGCACAGCGTCGACGACATGGGATTCGCAATCGCTTTCCAGGTAACCGTGCGCAAGGCGTACGACGCCCCGGACGACCTGACCAACGCCGCCGGCCATTCGCCGCAACGCCCGCTGAACCAGCCCGGCATTACCCTCGACATGAGTGCGGTGCCACGCACCTTGTCCCACGTGGTGTATTTCGTCCCCGATGCCGCTAAGGCCGAAGCGTTCTATGCCGAGCGCCTGGGCTTTCGGACCACAGACACCTTTGTCGGCGCCGGGCCTTTCATGCGACCCGCGGGTTCCGACGATCACCATTGCCTGTTCATGATCCAGACCCCTCCGCACATGAAGGGCTGTGAGCACTTCACCTTTCACATGGGCAGCGGCACTGAAGTGCTGTTGGCCGGCACACGTTTCGAGCAAAAAGGCTGGACCAGTTTCTGGGGCCCGGGCCGTCATCTCTTCGGCTCGAACTGGTTCTGGTACTTCAACAGTCCACTGGGTTGCCACATCGAATACGACGCCGACATGGACAAACACGATGACGCCTGGGAGGCACGCCGCGCGCCGCTGTCAGCCGATAATTCGCAGCTGTTCCTGTTCAACTCGAAAGAAAAATGGGCACCCGGCGGTCCGCCACCCAAACAGGGTTGAGGGCGGATGCCAGCCATGAGCCACAGCGATTTTCCCCTGTGCCGGATGGACGAACTGGTGGAAGGGCAGGCGCGCGGATTCGATCCATTGCAACGCGGCAAGGACAGTGTTTTTGCCGTAGTGCACGAGGGAAACATACGGATTTATCGCAACAGTTGCCCTCATCTGGACGTACGCCTGGAGTATCGCAAGGACCGTTTTTTGTCTGCCGACGGCCAGTTGATCATGTGTTACGCACACGGGGCGCAGTTTCTCCCGAGTACCGGGGAATGCGTCTACGGCCCGTGTCTGGGCCAGAAACTGGAGGCATTGCCGTGGCGTGTGGAGGAGGGCTGGCTGCTGCTGCAAATGCCCGGAGTGGAGGCCGAGACTGCTCAGCTTGAGGTATCGCGTTTGGAGATACATCGCATCCCTACTCGCGATTAGTCAAATCCCTGGATAGACGGGAAGCTGAACCCAACGACGCAGTGCCCGGCGCTGCATCGAATCACAAGAATAAAAAGTGAGAGAACCATGAGTGCAGTGAACAAAGTTCTGATCGTGGGCGGTGGCATTGGCGGTTTGTGTGCGGCCATCGCACTGCGGCGCAAGGGCATTGAGGTCGATCTGATCGAGCTCAAGTCAGAGTGGACGGTGTATGGCGTCGGGATCATCCAGCAAAGCAATGTGGTCCGCGAGATGGCCAAGCTGGGTGTGCTGGATGGTTATCTGGATGCGGCGTATGCCTTTGAAGACGTCGCCATTTACGGCCCGGCCGGTCAGCTATTGGCGCGCATTCCTGGTCAACGCCTGGCAGGGCCTGAGTACCCGGCCAACGTCGGCATCTCGCGTCTGGCGCTGCACAAAGTTCTCAGCGAAACGGCGCTGGAGCTCGGCGCCAAAGTACGTTTGGGTCTGAGCGTTGAATCCCTGAACGACACCGGCGACAGCGTAAATGTGCTGTTCACCGATGGCACTAACGCTGTCTACGACCTGGTGGTCGGCGCTGACGGCCTGTTCTCCAAGGTTCGCCATTTGCTGTTCGGCGACACCTACACACCGCGCTTCACCGGCCAATCGGTGTGGCGCTACAACTTCCCGCGTGCTCCACAAATCGATCACCTCGCCAACTACCAGAGTGCCGAAGGCAATGCCGGTCTCGTTCCATTGGCCGGTGACCTGATGTACCTGTTCCTCACGTCCCACGAACCGTCCAACCCGTGGATGGACCCGGCGACGCTGGCCGAGCAGATGCGCCAGCGTTTGCAGGGGTTCACCGGCCTCATCGGCGAACTGCGCGAGCAAATCACCGACAGCAGCCAGGTGGTCTACAAGCCGATGGAAGTGGTCTTCGTCGACGAGCCCTGGTATCGCGGTCGCGTGCTGTTGATCGGCGACGCTGCCCACGCGACTACACCGCACCTCGGTCAGGGGGCCGGCATGGCGATTGAAGACGCCATCGTGCTCAGCGAAGAACTGACCCGCGACGGCAGCATTGAGCAACAACTCGAGCGCTTCATGGCGCGCCGCTTCGAGCGCTGCAAGTTCATCAGCGAAAGCTCGGTGCTGGCCGGTGACAAGGAAATGCAGCACGACCGCGAGTTCGATCGCATCGGCCTGGTCAAGCAGATGCTCGCGCTGACGGCCGAGCCCATCTGATTCACCCACAGCAGTTACCACTATAAAAACAAGAGGTTAACGCGATGGTTAGTTCTACGACTGCGACGCTTGCGCGCCGCCCGGTCAGCTCGTCTGCACCCTTTGCTTTTAGTTTGGCCGCGGCGTTGGTGCTGTGCAGCCAGGCAGCGCATGCCTTTTCGGTGGATACCGGCAATCCGGATTTCAACCTGCGTTGGGATAACACCGTGAAGTACAGCGCCGCCTGGCGTACCCAGAATCCCAGCAGCAAACTGAGCGAGGGCCAGGTGGCGCTCAACCAGGACGACGGTGATCGGGCCTTCAAAAAGGGCCTGATCTCCAACCGTACGGACATCCTTTCCGAGCTGGACATGTCGTTCAAAAACGTCGGCGCGCGCCTCAGTGGCGCCGCGTGGTACGACAGCTCATACCAGCACGACAACGATAACGACGACCCGGCACGGGCCAACGCGCGTTCGGTGGCCTACGACGAATTCACCGACGACACCCGTCATCTGCATGGCGGCGACGGTGAATTGCTCGATGCGTTCGTGTACTGGAACGGCGAAGTGGCCGATCACTCCACGTCCGTGCGTGCCGGTCGCCACGGCTTGATCTGGGGCGAAAGCTTGTTCTTTGGGGCCAACGGCATTGCTGGTGGCATGGCGCCGGTCGACGTGGTGAAGGCGCAGTCCGTACCCAACACCCAGTTCAAGGAAATCACCCGGCCGGTCAATCAGTTGTCGGGTACGTTTCAACTGACCAACGACGTGTCGCTCGGTGCCTTCTACCAGCTGGAATGGGAAGAGACACGCCTGCCAGGTGCCGGCAGTTATTTCTCCACCAGTGACACCATTGGTGAAGGCAACGAACGTTTGATCGTGGGCGCGCCATTTCCTGCATTCCTCGGTGGCAATCCCGCCAGCCCGGCGGCGTTCTTCCATGGCAATGACAAGGAGGCGAAAAGCTCGGGGCAGGGCGGCTTGCAGTTGAAGTACAGCGCGGAAACGGTCGAGTACGGCCTGTACGCAATCCAGTATCACGACAAGACACCCAAGCTGTATTTGAAACCCTCTACTGGCGCGCCGAACTTCAGCACCGGCCAGATCGGCGAATACTACTGGGTATACCCGGAAGACATTCGTGCCTTTGGCGCCAGTTTCTCCACCACCGTCGATGAGTACAGCTTCGCCGGTGAAGCCTCGATGCGCTGGAACATGCCGCTGGTTTCCAACGGTCAAACCGTCCTGCCCGGTGTCGTCGCCGACAACGATGACGATGCGCTCTACGCAGTCGGCCGTACCGCCCACGTCAACCTCAACGTCCTGGCTTCGTTCGGGCCGAACTTCATCGCCAGGGAATCCGGACTGGTCGGTGAGATCGCCTGGAACCGCCTGCTGAGCGTCACCAAAAACCGCGCCGCCCTTGACCCCAATGCCACCGATGACGGCCTCGGGTTCAAAGTGGTTTACACCCCGACCTACCGCCAGTTTTTCTCCGGCATCGATATCAGCATTCCGGTCGGCCTCAGCTATTTCCCGCTGGGCAAATCGGCCGTGGTCAGCTCCTTCGGTCCGGACAACGGCGGCGACATGAACATCGGCATCACCGCCACCTACCTCGATCGCGTCACCGCCGGCCTGACCTACACGCATTACTACGGCGCCGAGGACACCAACCTCAACGCCGCCAGCCAGTTCAATTACAAGCAATCGCTGAAAGACCGGGACTACCTGTCTTTCTCCGTCAAGACCACGTTTTAAGAGGACTTGCGCATGACCCACAACAAGAAAACCGGAGCCTTCAAGCTCAAAGCCCTTTGCTTCGCACTGCTCGGTAGCCTGGCCATTTGCAGCCAACTGACGCTGGCTGCAACGGCGGAAGACGCGGCCAAACTGTCGAAAAACCTGACGCCTTTCGGCGCCGAGCGCGCCGGCAATGCCGACGGCTCCATTCCGGCCTGGGACGGTGGTTACACCAAGGTTGATCCTTCGTTCAAGGAAGGCGGCAAGCGCACCGATCCGTTCGCCGCAGACAAGCCGCTGTTCAGCATCACCTCGAAAAACCTGGCGCAATACGCCGGTAAACTCAGCGACGGCACCAAGGAAATGTTCAAGCGTTTCCCCGACACTTATCGCATCGACGTGTACCAGACCCGTCGCACCGCCGCCGCGCCGCAGTGGGTGTATGACAACACGCTGAAAAACGCCACACGCGCCAAACTGGTCGACAGCAGCGCCGGGCCTGTTCCCGAAGGCGCGTTTGGCGGCATCCCGTTCCCGATTCCGAAGAACGGTGCCGAAGCCATGTGGAACCACGTGCTGAATTGGCGTGGGACCTCGGTGTCGATGCATTTTCGTCACTACCTGATGACCGCCGATGGCAAGCAGGTCATGACCACTGACGGCCAGGCCATTCAGGAGATGCCGTATTACTACCAGGACGGGTCGCCGGAGTCGTTTGCCGGTGACTATTGGCTGTTCCGCCTGCTCAACGTCGGGCCACCGTTGCGCGCCGGCGAGCAGATCATGGGCCGCACCAACATCAATGGCGACCTGTCCCAGGCCCACGTTTACCTGACCGGCCAGCGCCGGGTGCGCAAACTGCCGAATGCCTGCTGCGATACGCCGACACCAGCGACTGCCGGGGTGATGTCCTTCGACGAATTGAGCGTGTTCCAGGGCCGCATGGACCGCTTCAACTGGAAGCTGGTGGGCAAGCAGGAGATGTACATCCCCTACAACACCAACAAGGTGCAAGCCGCCGCCAAACCTGAAGACCTGTTCCTCGCTCACCACATGAACCCCGATTACGTGCGTTGGGAATTGCACCGGGTATGGGTGGTCGAGGCCGATCTGGCACCGGGCAAGCGTCACCAGTTGCCTAAGGGCCGTTACTACCTCGATGAAGACACCTGGCAAGCCATGTTGGGCGATCGCTGGGATGCCAACGGCCAACTGGCCAAGACCCTGTGGTCATTGCCGGCAGTACTGCCAGACCTGCCTGCACAAGCGCAATTGTCTTCGGGCTTCTACGACCTGACCTCCGGCGCCTGGTTTATCCAGAACGTCTACACCGGCCTGCCTGAGCAGTACGGCATGGTGGATCGCTACAAGGCCTCCGAGTTCTCGCCGGCGGCGATGGCGGGTGCCGGGGTTCGTTGAGTCAGACCGGATCGCGGCTGGTGCAGCGTGATCCGGATTCAAACGGTTTTCGAGGTCGGTATGAACAGATTCTGTCAGGTGGTTGGTCGGCTGATGTGCCTTGTGGCGCTGCCTCTGGCGTTGCCGTTGAGCCTGGCGCACGCCGAGGCGGTGGGCGACACGCTCAACACGCCGGCAATGCAGGCGCCACAAGCGAAATCCGCGGTGCTGCTGGACCTGGCCCGTGCAGGTTCGCGGCTGGTGGCGGTGGGGGAGCGGGGAATCGTGCTGCTTTCCGATGACAACGGCGTGAGTTGGCGTCAGGCGGCTGTGCCGGTTTCGGTCAGCCTTACGGCCGTGCAGTTTGTCGACGCCAACACAGGCTGGGCGGTCGGGCATGCCGGTGTCGTACTGGCCTCTCGCGACGGAGGTGAACACTGGGTTGTGCAATTGGACGGTTTGCGTGCGGCACAACTTGAGTTGGCGGCCGCCACCGGGCAACTGCCTTCTGCGAGCGATCCCGATGCCGCCGCCGCGCGCGTGCAAACGGCTGAACGGCTTGCCGCCGAGGGGGCTGACAAGCCGTTTCTCGCCCTGCAATTCGTCGACGCACGGCACGGGTTGATCGTGGGTGCGTACGGCCTGGCCTTTCGCACCGACGATGGCGGCACCACCTGGCAATCCATCATGGGCCAGATCGACAACCCGATGGGCGCGCACTTGTCGGCCATTGCTCAACGCGGCGAGCACTGGTTCCTCGCGGGGGAGCAGGGTTTTCTCGCTCGCTCGATTGATGCCGGCAAGTCATTCACGCAGCTGGAAAGCCCTTACGCGGGCAGTTTTTTCACCTTGCAAATACGCGATGACGGCGTGCTGCTGGTGGCCGGTTTGAAGGGTAATGCGTTTGCCTCCAGCGACCTTGGCGTGAGCTTCCAGCCTGTTCCGGTGCCAATGCCGGTGTCTTTCAGCGATGCAATCCGCACCGATGACGGCCAGTTGCTGCTGGTCAATCAGAGCGGTGCCTTGTTTCGCACCAACAGCCAACCCGGCGCACTGCTCCAGCCCTACGGCAAACCGCTCGGCAAGCCCGTTGCCAGTGTTGTCCAGGCCGCTGACGGCAGTCTGACGCTGGCCGGTTTCACTGGGTTGACGCGCATCTCGCCGTCAATCGCTACCGCTTCGGAGTGAGGTTATGAAGTCTTTCGACAACGCCACGCAAAGCCTGGCGAATTTCGATCCGCGCTCCGGTTCAGTGGTGGAACGCACGCTGTTCAACCACCGCCTTTGGGTGCTGCTGGTGTGTGTGCTGACCACTCTGGTGCTGGGTTATCAAGCCACCCGCATCGAGCTCAATGCCAGTTTCGAAAAGATGATCCCCACACAGCAGCCTTACATCGCCAACTATCTTGAGCATCAGAAACAGCTCACTGGCCTGGGCAATGCGCTGCGTATCGTGGTGGCCAACCGGAACGGCGATATCTACGACGCCGGGTACCTCAAGACCCTGCAGGCCATGAGCGACAAACTCTACCTGCTGCCGGGTGTCGACCGCGCGTACATGAAGTCGCTGTGGACTCCGGCCACGCGCTGGGTCGCCGTGACCGAAGATGGCCTCGACGGCGGCCCGGTGATTCCGGACGACTACAGCGGGAGCGCCGCCAACCTCGAAGCGCTGCGCCGAAATGTGCAGCGCTCCAATGAGCTCGGCCAGTTGGTGGCTTTCGACCAGACCTCCAGCATCATTTACGTGCCGTTGCTGGCGACCACCCCTGACGGCAAGCCGCTGGATTACGCAGTGTTGTCCGGGCAACTGGAGTCGCTGCGCAGCACTTATCAAAACGCCAACATCGACATTCGCATCACCGGTTTCGCAAAAAAGGTCGGCGACTTGATTGCCGGTCTGAAGCAGATCCTGCTGTTTTTTGCCGTCGCGATCCTGATCACCACCGCCGTGCTGTTCTGGTACACCCGTTGCCTGCGCAGTACGGTGCTGGTGGTGTTGTGCTCGCTGGTGGCGGTGGTCTGGCAGCTCGGTTTGCTGCCGTTGCTGGACTACCAACTGGACCCGTATTCGGTGCTGGTGCCGTTCCTGGTATTTGCCATCGGCATGAGCCACGGTGCGCAGAAAATGAACGGCATCATGCAGGACATCGGCCGGGGCATGCACCGGGTGGTGGCGGCGCGATTCACCTTTCGACGGCTGTTTCTCGCCGGACTGACGGCGCTGCTGTGTGATGCCGTCGGTTTTGCGGTGCTGATGCTGATCAAGATCCAGGTTATTCAGGACCTCGCGGTGATCGCCAGCATTGGCGTGGCGGTGTTGATCTTCACCAACCTGATCCTGCTGCCGGTGTTGCTCTCTTACGTTGGCGTCACCCCGCGTGCGGCACAACTAAGCCTCAAGAGTGAACAAGCCGAGCAAACCGGTCAGACGAGGCATGCCTTCTGGCGCTTTCTCGACCTGTTCACCCATCGTCGTTGGGCCAGCCTGTGCATCGCCATCAGCCTTGCGTTGGCCGCTCTGGGTTTTGTGGTCAGCCTGCAACTGAAGATCGGCGACCTCGACGCGGGGGCGCCGGAGCTGCGTGCGGATTCGCGCTACAACCAGGACGATGCCTATCTGACCCGTCACTACGGCGCCAGCAGTGACCTGTTCGCGGTGATGGTGAAAACCCCGGCCAGCAGCTGCGCACGCTACGACATCCTGGCCAAGGTCGACGCCCTGGACTGGCAACTGCGCGCCTTGCCGGGCGTGGACTCGACCAACTCGCTGGCGTTGCTCAACCGGCGCATGCTGGTCGGCCTCAGTGAAGGCAACCCTAAGTGGTATGAGCTGCAGAACAACCAGGCGATGCTCAACATGATCACCGCCAGCGCGCCGCGCGGGCTGTACAACGAAGACTGCAGCCTGTTGACCCTGTACGCCTACCTCACCGACCACAAGGCCGAGACGCTGACCCGCCTGGTCGATCACGTTGAAAAATTTGCCGCCGCGAACAACACCGACGAGGTGCAATTCCTGCTGGCCGCCGGTAACGCCGGCATCGAAGCCGCGACTAACATCGTGGTCAAGCAAGCCAACCGCGAGATGCTCATCTGGGTTTACGGTGCGGTGATTCTGCTGTGCCTGATCACCTTCCGCTCGTGGCGCGCCACGCTGTGCGCGGTGATTCCGTTGATGCTGACGTCCATCCTCTGCGAAGCCTTGATGGTCTGGCTGAACATCGGTGTGAAAGTCGCGACGCTGCCGGTGATCGCCCTGGGCGTCGGTATCGGTGTCGATTACGCGTTGTACGTGATGAGCATTCTCCTGGGCCATCTGCGCCAAGGGGCGAGCCTGTCCGAAGCCTATTACCGCGCACTGGTTTCCACCGGCAAGGTGGTGATGTTGACCGGTATCACCCTGGCCATCGGCGTGGCGACCTGGACGTTCTCACCCATCAAGTTCCAGGCCGACATGGGGGTGCTGCTGGCGTTCATGTTTGTCTGGAACATGGTCGGAGCCTTGGTGTTGCTGCCCGCGCTGGCGTACTTCCTGTTACCTGCACGCAGCGAGGCGCAGGGTGCCGTCGTGCCAGTGACGGTGCGCAACGTCGCAGATTCCGAGACGGCGGTGGTTGCCAACGTTCATCACCTGCGCAGCAAGGAGCCGTGCCATGGTCGCTAATGTCGTTGCAGAAAACGCCGCCCGACAGGCCGGATGGGCGCAATCGCTGTTGTTGCTGCTGGGCAGTTGTTTGCCGGTACTGGGCGCGGTGTTGCTGGCCCCGGTGTTGCCGCGGATGCAGGCGCATTTCGCCGACGTACCCGGGAGCGCCGTGCTGGTGCCTGTGGTGTTGACCTTGCCGGCATTGGTGATTGCCTTGCTGGCACCCTTCGCCGGGCTGATCGCCGATCGCCTTGGGCGCAAGCCATTACTGCTGGCGAGCATGTCGCTGTACGTCCTCTGCGGCGTGCTGCCGCTCTGGCTCGACTCGCTGCCGGCCATCGTGTTGAGTCGTGGGGGCATTGGATTGGCCGAGGCGGGGATCATGACCTGCTGCACCACGCTGATGGGCGACTACTACAGCGGCGCCCGGCGTGAGCGTTTGTTTGCCTTGCAGATGGTCGCCACGTCGTTGTCGGCGGCGGTGTTTATCGCGCTGGGTGGTTTCCTCGGGCAAAACGACTGGCGCACGCCGTTTGCGTTGTACGCCGTGGGCCTGATTTTCTTGCCACTGATGGCCTGGAAGCTGTGGGAACCGCAGGCTCGCCCGCAGCCTGAACAACTCACGCCACCGCTGCCGGCAGGCAAGTTTCCCTGGCGTGCACTTGCGCCCCTGTATGTGCTGTCGCTGTTGGCGGGGTTGAGCCTCTTTATCGTTCCGGTGCAAGCCGGATACCTGCTCAACCTGCTGCAGGTGGATGCCCCTCAACAAATCGGCATGACCATGGGCGCCAATCAACTGGGCGTGCTGATCGGTGCACTGAGTTTTCGTTTGTTCGGCGGCATGCGTGGGCAGCACATGCTGTTGATCGCCTATGTGCTGGCGGGCATCGGCGGTTTGCTGATGGCTGACGCGCTGACCCATGTGCAAGTGGTGGTCGCGGTGACGATCAATGGCCTGGGCATCGGCCTGATGTTGCCGACGTTGATCACCTGGATCATGGCGCAAGTCAATTTCCATCAGCGCGGACGAGCGGCGGGATGTTTCACCGCGGCTATCTTCGCCGGCGAATTTATCAGCCCCCTCGTGGTGCTCGGCATGACCCGTGGCGACGCCATGGCGCTACCCCATGCATTAGCCATTGTCGGTGGGCTGCAACTGTTAGTGGCGCTGTTTTGTCTGGCCGTGCCCCGGCTCGGTGGCCTGTCGCACCACGCGAATGTTGTTGTCGGTGGCACGACCATCGGCGACGAAAACTGAATGAGGATTTTCCATGCAAGCGCTTCCTGAGTTCAAGCGAGTGGTCACCGGCCACGACCAACATGGCCAGGCCATCGTTGCCAGCAACGGGCCGACGCCGAACGTATTCCCGCTGTCGGCGGTGCCGGGCACGGTGTTTTATGAACTGTGGAACAGCAGCACCAGCCCGGCCTTGCTCGACAACGCCAGCGATCCCAGCAGCAAACCCTTGCAACTGAGCCCCGGGCCACAGGGCAGTGTGATTCGGGTGGTGGATATTCCACCGGACAGCGTGCAGAACCAGGTCAGCGATGAGAATGCCGCGGCGGTATTTGCCGAAATTGGCGAGTCCCACGCCGGTACAGGGCAGGCCGGATCAAAGCACAAATTGATGCACCGCACCGAAACCCTCGACTACGGCATCGTCACCGAAGGCGAAGTATGGCTGGTGCTGGATGAGGAAGAAGTGCACCTCAAACGTGGCGACGTCGTGGTGCAACGCGGCACTAATCACGCCTGGAGCAACCGCACTGAATCGATGGCGCGCATGGTTTTCATTCTTCTCGATGGGCGCTTCGGCGCTGAGTTGAGCAATGGCAAGGGAGCATCGGCATGAAACTCGCCACCCTGAAAAACGGCAGTCGTGATGGTCAACTTGTGGTGGTTTCGCGGGATCTCGCGTGGGCTCTGGATGCCAGTTCCGTGGCGCTGACCTTGCAGCAGGCCATAGAAAACTGGAGCAGTGCCGAACCGCGCTTGCAGGCGTTGTCGACTCGGTTAAACGCGGGCGATGCGACGCACGCCTTTGCCTTCGACCCCAGCCAGGCCATGGCGCCGTTGCCGCGTGCCTATCAGTGGTGTGACGGCTCGGCCTTCCTCAGCCACGGTGCGCTGATGCAGAAGGCGTTCAACCTTGAT
Organism: Pseudomonas sp. MYb327; assembly: GCF_040438925.1. NCBI lineage: Bacteria > Pseudomonadati > Pseudomonadota > Gammaproteobacteria > Pseudomonadales > Pseudomonadaceae > Pseudomonas > Pseudomonas sp. MYb327. The sequence goes on along the minus strand of NZ_CP159258.1, from coordinate 2,476,801 downwards.
CCCATCGACGGGGTCGAACACACACCGCTGATGTATCAGGGCGCCGGTGACGACTTCATTGGCCCGCGCGACGACATTGCGCTGCCGAGCGAAAGCCAGGGCATCGACTTTGAAGGCGAGTTCGTGGTGCTGGTGGATGACGTGCCGATCGGGTGCGACGCGCAAAAGGCGCTGCAACACGTCAAGTTGATCCTGCAAATCAACGACGTCAGTTTGCGCGCCCTGGCGCCACGGGAAATGCGCACCGGTTTTGGATTCTTGCAGGCCAAGCCCTCATCCAGCTTCGCGCCGCTGGCCATCACCCCGGACGAGTTGGGCAATGCTTGGCGCGACGGGCGTGTGCATCTGCCTTTGCAGGTGCACTGGAATGGCCAATGGTTTGGGCACCCGCACGGCGGGCAGATGAACTTCGGTTTCGGCCAGTTGATCGCGCATGCCGCGCTGACTCGCCGTTTGGGTGCAGGCACGCTGATCGGCTCCGGTACGGTGTCGAATGCCGAGCGCAGCGCCGGTTCTGCCTGCATTGCCGAGCGTCGCGCCATCGAAATGATCGAGCACGGTGCTGCGCAAACCGGCTTCATGCGTTTTGGTGACCGCGTGCACATGGATGTTCTGGATAGCGACGGCCAGTCGTTGTTCGGCGCGATCGATCAACGTGTCGTTCAAGCTCAAGGCTGAGGGCGCCCTATGCGTGTGTTGATTACCGGTGCCAATGGTTTTGTCGGTCGAGAGCTGGTGCGTTGCCTGCTGGCGCGGGGCAGCTTACGGGGCCGGGCTATTGGCTCGTTACTGGTACTGGACAGGGACTTGCAGGGCTTGCCGGATGACGCTCGACTACGCCGGCATTTCGGCAGCGTGACCGATCCGGCGTTGATGCGCCGGGTGTTGGCCGACGGCATCGACGTGGTGTTCCATTTGGTCAGCATCCCCGGTGGCGCGGCTGAAGAACAGTACGAACTCGGCTATCAGGTCAACCTGCTGGCCAGCCTTGAACTGCTCAACCAATTGCGCAACAGGCAGCAGCCTCCCGTTCTGGTCTACGCCAGCAGTGTTGCGGTGTACGGCGGTCATCTGCCGGAACGAATGAACGAGGCTGCGGAGCTGCGCCCCGAATTGTCCTATGGCACGCACAAGGCCATGGTCGAAAGCGCAGTGAGTGACCTGGCCCGGCGCGGCGATGTGGATGGTCGTGCGTTGCGTCTGCCGGGCATCGTCGCCCGGCCCCGTGAGCCCAATGGCTTGCGCTCGGCGTTCATGAGCGACCTGATGCGCGCTTTTGCCGAAGGTGAACCGTATCAATGCCCGGTTTCGCCAGAGGCGACAGCCTGGTGGATGTCGGCGCGCTGCTGTGTGAACAACCTGATCCACGCTGCTGAGTTGGATGGTGCCTCGATGGGCGTTCAACGGGTGTGGCAGCTGCCGGTGTTGCATTTGTCCATCGCCCAGGTGGTCGACGCATTGGCCGAACGCTATGGGCAGGACCGCCGCACGCTGATCAGTTATGCCCCCGACGCAGGGCTGGAAGCATTGTTCGGACAGTTGCCACCGCTTAAAACCCCGCAGGCCCGCGCCGTCGGTTTCAACCATGACCGCAACGCTGCCGCGTTGGTCCGCAATTCCCTCAACCCCGCAGCCCCTCGACACGTGTCGCCGACCGGAGAGACCTTTCATGTCACTGCCCACCAAGCCTAAACGTCGTCTCGTGGACCTCTCGGTCACGCTCGACAACAACCCCTACACCGATCCGCCGCCGTTGCTGCCGAAGATCGACTACATGGATCACCAGCAAGGCTGGCCGGAAATGGCCGCGATGTTTCCGGGACTGCAACTGGAGCAAATGCCAGGCAACGAATCCTGGGCGGCCGAGCGACTGCAGATCACCACCCACAGCGGAACGCACATGGATGCGCCCTGGCATTACGCCTCGACCACCGACGGCGGTCAGCCGGCGTTTGGCATCGATGAGTTACCGCTGGACTGGTGCCTGCAACCGGGGGTGAAGCTGGATTTTCGGCACATGGCGGACGGTCATGTGGTAACCGCCGACGAGATCGAAGCCGAGCTGGCGCGCATCGGCCATGAATTGCAGCCGCTGGACATCGTGCTGATCAACACCCGTGCCGGCGCGTTGTTCGGGCAACCGGGATATCTGGATGCTGGTGTCGGCATCGGTCGTGAAGCCACGATGTATCTGCTGGAGCGAGGCGTGCGGGTTGTCGGCACCGATGCCTGGAGTTGGGACGCACCCTTCAAATACACTCGCGAACGATTTGCCGCCGACGGTGATGCCTCGATCATTTGGGAGGGGCACAAGGCCGGACGCGAGATCGGTTATGGGCAAATGGAAAAACTCGCCAACCTGGAGTCGTTGCCGGCCAGTGGATTCGTGGTGTCGTGTTTTCCCTATAAGATCAAGCACGCATCGGCGGGGTTTGTTCGCGCGGTGGCGATATTCGAAGAGTAAGCCGCGCGGGACAGCCAAAAACAGTCTTCGATTAAACACAATAAGAGAGAACACATGCCTCTTTTGCGTCTGCCTCAAACGTTACTCGCGACCCTGCTGGCCATGGGCAGCCCCTTGGCCATGGCGGCCAGCGCTGACTCGGCACAGCCCAATATCCTGTTGATCGTGGCCGATGACCTGGGTTATTCGGACCTTGGCAGCTATGGCGGCGATATCAGTACGCCAACCCTGGATCAACTGGCCAAGGAGGGTTTGCAGTTCACCAATATGTACGCCGCGCCGACCTGTTCGATCACGCGTTCGATGCTGATGTCCGGCACCGACAACCACCTCGCCGGACTCGGCACCATGGCTGAAGCCTTGCAACCGTTTCAACAGGGCAAACCGGGTTACGAGGGGTATTTGAACCAGCGTTCCTACTCGATTGCCGAACTGTTGAAACAGGGTGGCTACAGCACCCTCATGGTCGGTAAATGGCACCTGGGCCTTGAGGCGGATCAAGGCCCGGATCAGCGCGGCTTCGAGCAGTCTTTCACCTTACTGGAGGGCGGGGCATCGCACTTCAAACCCTCTAGTGTCGACCCGGCAAAAATCGAGCAAGTGCACTACCGCGAAAACGGCAAAGCGGTGGAGTTGCCGGAGGATTTCTATTCCTCGGATTTCTATACCGACAAGTTGATCAGCTACCTGCAAAACAGCAAAAAGGACGGCAAGCCGTTTTTCGCCTACGCGGCGTTCACCTCGCCGCACTGGCCGCTGCAGGCGCCCAAAGCGTATTTGAACAAGTACAAAGGACGGTTCGATCAGGGCTATGACAGCGTGCGGCTGGCGCGGATCGAACGGATGAAAAGCCTTGGTCTCATGGCGAGCGACGCCCAGCCTGCGAAGCCTCTACCGGTGAATCCCAAGTTGCCGGGCTGGGAGCAATTGAGCCTCGAGCAGAAAAGTGTCGAGGCGCGGAAGATGGAAATCTACGCCGCCATGGTCGATAACCTCGACCATAACATTGGCCGCTTGATCAATTACCTGCGTCAAAGTGGACAGTACGACAACACGTTGATCGTGTTCATGTCGGATAACGGTGCGGCGGGAGAAAACCACACCCAGTTCTATCCGCCGGGCGCGCACACCGACAATAGCTTTGCCAACCTCGGACAAAAGGGTTCGCAGATCGACTATGGCTTGCGCTGGGCTGAAGTCAGCGCGGCACCGTTCCACCTGTTCAAAGGCACCACCGCAGAAGGCGGGATCAGCGTGCCTGCAATTGTCCAGATGCCCAAGGCATTGCGCCGTCAGGGCGTTGAACGCGGCATTGCACGGGTGGATGACCTGGCACCGACCTTTCTGGAAGTGGCGGGTGTCGCATTGCCAACCGATACCGGTAAACATCCGATCACCGGTCAATCGATGCTGCCAATGCTCGCCGGAAAAGGCAGCCCGCACAGCACTGACAGCCTGGCTGGCGAGCTGTTCGGCAATGCTTATTATCGCGAAGGCAACCTCAAGCTACTGGGCATGCGACCCCAGGCAGGTTTTGGCGATAACGCGCAGCCGCTGCAATGGCAGTTGTTCGATGTGGCGAACGACCGTGGCGAAACCACGGATCTGGCAGCCTCCCAACCGGAGACGGTACAGCGGCTTAAAGCAGCCTGGATGAAGTACGCAGAGCAGGTGGGTGTGGTGTTTCCCACGCGTTAAGCCCGGTTCGGTTTGAAGCGCACGCACACTCAACCAGTGTGCGTGCGCTGTGCATTCAAGAGTTGGATTGGCGCAGTTGCTCGATGATTCGGCGGGCGCGATTGGCACCCACATCAACGTGTATGTCGATCATCGGGCGTGCGCCGAACCGGCACATGTTCTGGTACTGGGCTTCGATAACTTCCTTGTCTTCATCGAAGGTCAATATCGTTTGCTCAACCACCTTGGCCTTGATGGCTTCGGGGTCGCTTGCAGGGTTGGTGGCAATGGTCCAGAAGTAGTGACTGGTGGTTGCAGTCTCTGGCGTTACCCCGTGGAATCCGCGCATGTGGAAGCCACCGCGATCGGGGTCGTCCAGGTCGTCGGTGCCGGCATCTACCGCGCCGGTCCAGATGCGCAGATGACTGACGTGAAATTCGATTTCCTGCCAACGGTCAACGGTGCCTTTGAAGGGGTAGGCGGCGGTGTAGGTGGGTGGTGGCACAGAGTCCGGCATGTGGCGCACGACCCGTACCACGTTGTCTTCACTTTCCACACTCATCCGGGCATTCATGTGGATGCTGGCGTTGCCGCCGATGGTACGCAAGTGGACATAACCCAGATGGCTCAGATCCATCAGGTTGTCGTGAATCAGTTGATAAGGCGCGTTGTAGTGGTACACGCTGCCGTCGAACAAGTACTTGCCGCCGCTGTGAACAGCGTAGGTCGGCGGCTCGCAGGCCGGCTCGGATTGAGCCTCGCTGCCAAACCAGATCCAGACGATCTGATCCTGCTCACGCACGTGATACGCGGGTACTTTGGCCTTGCTCGGGATTTTTTCCTGGCCAGGGATTTCGACGCATTTCCCGCGCTCATCGAACAGCAGGCCATGGTATCCGCAGCGAATGCCCGTTGCTTCGAGCGTGCCGTTCGACAGCGGCAATGCCCGATGGCAGCAGCGGTCTTCCAGCGCGGCGACCTCGCCGTCGGCTTTGCGAAACAGCACGACAGGCTTGTTGAGGAGGGTCCGGCCCACGGGTTTGTCCTTCAACTCCCAACCCAGCGCAGCGACGTACCACTGGTTCAGGGGAAAGTCAGGCAAGGCTGGCGCTGGGATTTCTTCGGCAAGCGTTTGCATGTTCATGGTGTTCTCCAGGTTTATTTTGTTGTTCGATTCAGAGATCAAGAACCAGGCGTGATGATTTGGCGCGAGAACAGCAGGGAGTGAAGCGGTCGTTTGCGCCTTGTTCGGCCGCTGTCAGAAACTGGTCCCGGTGGTCTGGAATGCCCCTGAGGACTCGAGTTACACAGGTGCCGCAGACGCCTTGCTCGCAAGATGACTCGATCTCTATGCCGGCCTCGTCCAGTACTTCGAACACTGTGCGTTCGGCAGGAATCTGAAAAACCCGGCCACTGCTTGCCAGTTCGACTTCGAAGGCAGTATTGGCGCTTTGATCGACAGGCTCAGCAGCGAAGAACTCTTTATGGACGCGATCCTGTGACCAGCCCGCGTTCTGCGCAGCATCGAGGATGTGGTTCATGAAACCGGCCGGGCCACATACATAAAGATGGGTGCCAGCGTCTGGGGTCGAGAGCAAAGCGGGCGCATCGAGCTTCTGGGTCAGGGGGCCGCTATCGTCATGAAGCTTGATGCGCCCGGCGAAAGGCGTTTGCGCAAGCATCGCCACGAACGCCGCGCGCTCGTTTGATCGAAAGCAGTAATGCAACTCGAAGTCGGCCCCTTGGTGCGATAGCTCATAGGCCATGGCCAACATGGGGGTGATCCCGATACCACCGCCAAACAGCAGGTGTCGGCTGGCTGAGCGATCAAGCGGAAAGAGATTGCGCGGAGTGCTGATAGTGAGTGTTTGCCCTGACCGTACCTGTTCGTGCATGGCTCTGGAGCCGCCACGGGAATTGGGGTCGTTTAGCACGCTGATCAGGTAGCGATGGCGCTCACTGGGGTCGTTGCACAAGGAGTACTGCCGAGTGAGGCCCTCGGCGATGTGAATGTCGATGTGGGCACCGGCCTCGAACGCCGGCAGCGCACTGCCATCTACGGCACATAACTCGAAACTGCAGATGCCTTCGGCTTCGTCTGCTTTGCGGGTGACGTTGACTTGAAGCATGACTTGTCCCTCCACACTGAAGTGGCTGCTGAAAAAAACATGGATTAGCGCTTTGGCTGGGGAGGGGTCAGCCGGGCGCTTGTGCGTGGAGGGCGATCGAATTGAAAGGGTTCATGACCAAGACCTGATAATTGTTTTTATGTGGTAGGGCGACGACCTATCATGCAGGTCATCACCCGTGACGTTCGGTGGAGAAATCCTCCGATTATTTAGTTGCGGTGTCAACCAATATTCCAAGATCCGCCGATCCAAGGTGCTCGCTCCATGTCCGCAGAATCCCAACTGAACCTCACTCGCTATGTCCCGGCGCTGCTGAACTTCCTGTCCAACAAACTCTCGGCAGGGGCATCGCAGTGCTATCGCAAGCATTTCGGCATCGGTGTGGTCGAGTGGCGAATGCTCTCGATGCTCGCCGTGGAAAGTGACATCACCGCCAATCGAATCTGCCAGACGATTGGACTCGACAAGAGCGCCGTCAGCCGTTCACTGCAATCGTTGGAGGTGGCGGGGCACATTTGCAGCCAGGTCGATCCAAAGGATGCGCGGCGCTACACCGTCAGCCTGACTGACAGCGGGAAAGCGTTACATGAACGGGTGCTGAAGGTTGCGCTGGAGCGAGAGCGGCGGCTGCTCAGCGGGCTCTCGGCCGCGGAAGTGGATACGCTGATTGAGTTGTTGGGGCGCATGCATGCGCAGGTAGCCAACGTGAACGAATACGATCCGGTCGACGTGTGAACAACAACCCCTGAAGAGGGCGACAGCCGTCGTGTAGGAGCTGCCGAAGGCTGCGATCTTTTGATTTGGCTTTACAAGGGCAAGATCAAAAAATCGCAGCCTGCGGCAGCTCCTACAGGGCGCGTTGTGAAGGATTCAGCTGCGCTTCGGCAGCGTCCAGTCTGGCCTGATGAAGTGGCAGGTGTAGCCGTTGGGAATGCGTTCCAGGTAGTCCTGATGTTCAGGCTCGGCTTCCCAGAACGGACCGGCAGGCTCGATTTCAGTGACGACCTTGCCGGGCCAGAGGCCGGAGGCTTCAACGTCGGCCACGGTGTCTTCGGCGACGCGTTTCTGTTCTTCGCTGAGGTAAAAAAGCGCCGAACGGTAACTCTCTCCCAAGTCATTGCCCTGGCGATTTGGCGTGGTCGGGTCGTGAATCTGGAAGAAAAACTCGAGGATCTGCCGATAGCTGATTTTTTGCGGATCGAAGACAATCTCGATCGCTTCGGCATGGCTGCCATGGTTGCGGTAAGTCGCGTTGGGTACATCGCCACCTGAGTAGCCGACCCGCGTGGAAATCACGCCGGGCTTGCGCCTGATCAGATCCTGCATACCCCAGAAGCAGCCACCGGCCAGGATCGCGGTTTCGGTGTTCGTCGTCATTACGCACCTCCCATCAGTGAACGGCCCCGTGAACCGAGGCCGTCGGGCCTTCAATGCATCTTGCTGTGATCCATGTTGCCGTGGTCCATCGTACCGAGCGCGCGAGCTTCGGCGTCGACCTTGATCGTTTCTTTCTCGCCCTTGGCGTTTTCGACGGTCAGGGTGAGAGGCACTTTACTGCCTTCCTGAACCTGAGCGGTCAGGTCCATCAGCATAATGTGGTAGCCGTTGGGATCGAAGCTCACCGGTTTGCCGGCCGGCAGCGCGACGGATTCGACCTGACCCATGCGCATTACATCGTCTTTCATGCTCATCTGATGAATTTGCACGGTCTTCGCAACCGGCGACTGCACGCTCAGCAGTTTGCTGTCGGTGTCCGCTTGCAGGGTCATGAAAGCGCCGGTCGACGGCTGGCCCGCCACGGTGGAACGCACCCAGGCGTCATTCACCTGAGTTTGCGCGGACACCTGCCAGGCCATGCCGATCAGGGAAAGGCCCAGGGCCACTTGTTTAATACGCTTTGCGCAAAACGAAGTCATCAGCAGACCTCCATGACGGTGAGCAGGTCTTCTGCGCACTCTTGAGCGGTAAGGGACGCGGACAGCCCCAGGCGCAAGTTGCCCCTGGAATCGAAGACGTAGCTGGTCGCGGTGTGGGAGAGGGTGTAGGTATCGCCGCTCGGCACCTTTTCATAGAACACGCCGAACTCCTTGGCGGTGGCGGCGGTTTCTTCCAGCGTGCCGGACAGCGCTTCGAAACTCGGATCGAAGGCCTTGACGTATTTGTCGAGCATTTGCGGGGTGTCGCGCTCGGGGTCCAGGGTGATGAAGATCACTTGCAGGCGCTCACCGTCGCGGCCCATCAGCTTCTTGGCCTGGGCGGCGCGGGCCAGGGTCGTCGGGCAGACCGCCGGGCATTGGGTGAAACCGAAGAAGATCATGGGCATGAGGCCACGGTAGCTGCCGAGCATCCGGGTTTCGCCTTCGGCGTCCTTGAGCTTGAAGTTACGCCCCATGATCTTGTCGCTCAGGTCCTTGCCGTACTTGAACGACAGCTTGCTGCTGTCATCGCAGCCGGCGAGCAGGCCAAGGCTCAGCAGGCTCATGCCTTGCAGGACCGTGCGACGGGAATACAACGTACTCATGAAAAAAAGCATCCTGTGTAGCGACAGATAGAACACAGTGCCTGACGGATCAGACGAAAAAAAGCGCATGGATGTTAACAAACTGTTGCCCATTGGCGCTTAATCGATTCGCCCGCCGGTCGTGCGCCAAATGGTCGCGGTCACTTGAGTACATGAACTTACAAACGGCTCGTGTGCGGACACATTGCAGATACATCAGTGCGCTTAGATGGGGGCGTCCAATACCCCATAGAGAGCATCGCCATGTTCCGTAAACTCCAGCAAGTCGCCCGTTTCTTCAGCCAGAGCGCACGCTTGATGGTGGGCGTTCCCGATTACGACAACTACGTAGCGCAGAGGGCGATCAATCAACCGGGCGAGCCGGTGATGAGTTATGAGGCGTTTTTTCGCGAGCGTCAGGAAGCGCGTTTTGGTCGGGGGAAATGTAATACGCGGTGTTGCTGAGAGCCGCAACACCGACAAACCTGTGGCGCGGGAGCAAGCTTCCTCGCCACAAAGTCCGCACCGTCCACCGTCAGATGCACTTTTTAAGCGCCAAGCCCGCCGACGTGCACCAGCGCGAAGCGGTTTAGCGGGTTTGCATCTACCGCCGCCAACCCCGTCCACCTCGCCAGAACCGCACATAAACCGCGCCAGAAAGGCACTCTCCCAGCTTTGGAAAGTCCCTTGCAACTGTTTGGCACAATCACTGCATTAACCCCATCAAGCCCCGCTGAAAAAGAGGGGCAGCCCTCTCGGTCAACGACGATCGACTGGCCGCCAAGGTCGTGGGCTACATCGGTGGATCAGGCATAGCTGTCTGGTTTCAACACCGCAAAAGAACAGGCAAAGACGCCTGGAACCGCAAGGTTTCAGGCGTTTTTTTTTGCTTTTTTTCACCGTGATGGGCTTTGGGCAGGTGTCGTTTATGAATTCCAATGTGGCCACTTTGAACAAGCAGCAAACGCTGATCGTGATCGGCAATGGCATGGTCGGACATCATTGTGTCGAGCAATTGATCGAGCGCGGTGCCCTTGATCGCTATCGCCTGCACGTTTTCAGCGAAGAACCGATGCGCGCTTACGACCGCGTGCATCTGTCCGAATACTTCTCCGGTCGCGATGCCGAGTCGTTGGCGCTGAGCGATGCGTCGTTGTACCAGACGCCCGGTGTGACACTGCACCTGGGTATGCCGGTGCTGGAAATCGATCGCGAGCGGCGTCAGGTGATCACCGCGCAGGGTTGCGTTGCTTACGACAAATTGGTCCTGGCCACCGGTTCCTATCCGTTTGTGCCGCCGATTGAAGGCGCCGAAGGTGATTCGCGTCTGGTCTATCGCACGCTGGAAGACCTAGACGCTATTCGTGCGGCGGCTGGCAATGCCCGGCGCGGCGTTGTGGTCGGTGGTGGTCTGCTTGGTCTGGAGGCTGCCAACGCCCTGAAAAGCCTGGGCCTTGAAGCCCATGTGGTGGAATTCGCTCCGCGCCTGATGCCGGTGCAACTGGATGAACTGGGTGGCCTGGCGCTCAAGGCGCAAATCGAACGCCTCGGCGTCGGCGTGCATCTGTCCCGCGCCACGCAATCGATCAGCGCCGGTGAGGAATACCGCTACCGGATGAATTTTGCCAACGATGAATTCCTCGAAACCGACCTGATCGTTTTCTCCGCCGGTATACGTGCGCAAGATGCGCTGGCTCGCCAATGCGCGCTGGAAATCGGTCCGCGCGGTGGCGTGGTGATCGACGATATCTGTCTGAGCTGCGACCCGAACATCTATGCCATCGGCGAGTGTGCCTCGTGGAATGGCAGCCTGTTCGGCCTGGTCGCACCGGGCTACCAAATGGCCCGCAGCGTCGCAGCGCGTCTGTGTGACGACGCCGCCGAGCCGTTCCAGGGCGCTGACATGTCGACCAAGCTTAAATTGCTCGGCGTTGACGTGGGCTCCATCGGCGATGCCCACGCCAACACGCCGGGCGCGCGCAGCTATCAGTTCATCGACGAAACCACCGCCAGCTACCGCCGTCTGGTGGTCGATGCCAGCGGCAAACACGTGCTCGGCGCGGTGCTGATCGGTGACAACAGCTACTACGACACGCTGCTGCAATACATGCAGAACGCGATTGCCTTGCCGTCCGAACCGGCCGCACTGATTCTGCCGTCGTCCGAAGGCGCACCGACTCTCGGCCCGGGCGCCTTGCCGGAAGCGGCGACGATCTGCTCTTGCCACAACGTGACCAAGGGCGCGATCTGCTCAGCCATCGACGGTGGTTGCACCGACCTCGGCCTGCTCAAGTCGCAGACCAAGGCCTGCACCGGTTGCGGCGGTTGCGCCGGGTTGCTCAAGCAAGTCTTCGAGCATGAGTTGATTGCCCGTGGCGTCAGTGTTGACAAGAGCCTGTGCGAACACTTCGCCTACACCCGGCAGGAACTGTATGCGCTGGTTCGCGTAGAAGGAGTGATCACCTTCGAAGAACTGCTGGCCAAACATGGCCGTGGCCACACCGGTTGCGATGTGTGCAAACCGGCGGTGGGCTCGATCCTGGCTTCGTGCTGGAACCAGCCGATCATGGACCCGTCGCTGGTGCCGTTGCAGGACACCAACGACACCTTCATGGCCAACATGCAAAAAAACGGCACCTACTCGGTAGTGCCGCGCATTCCTGGTGGTGAAATCACAGCCGACAAGTTGATCGCGATCGGCGTGGTAGCGAAGAAATACGATCTCTACACCAAAATCACCGGTGGCCAGCGGATTGATCTGTTCGGCGCGCAGTTGCATGAATTGCCGGACATTTGGAGCGAACTGATTGAAGCGGGTTTTGAAACCGGTCACGCCTACGGCAAATCGACCCGCACGGTGAAGTCTTGCGTCGGCAGTACATGGTGCCGCTACGGCGTGCAGGACAGCGTGCAAATGGCCCTGACCATCGAGGACCGCTACAAAGGCCTGCGTTCGCCGCACAAACTCAAGTTCGCGGTGTCCGGTTGCACCCGGGAGTGCGCCGAGGCACAGAGCAAGGACGTCGGCGTGATCGCCACCGAGAAGGGCTGGAACCTGTACATCGCCGGTAACGGCGGCATGCGTCCGCGCCACGCCGAACTGTTTGCCACTGACCTCGATGACGCGACTCTGATCCGCTACATCGACCGCTTCCTGATGTTCTACATCCGCACCGCCGACAAATTGCAGCGCACTTCGGTCTGGCGCGAAAGCCTGGAAGGCGGCCTCGATTACCTCAAGGACGTGATCATCCACGACAGCCTCGGGCTCGGTGCCGAACTCGAGTCGCAGATGCAACTGGTGGTCAATCGCTACGAATGCGAATGGGCCAACGCCCTCAAGGACCCGGAAAAGCTCAAGCGTTTCCGCACCTTCGTCAACGATAAACGCCCGGACCCGGACATCCACTTTGTCCAGGAACGCGGTCAACGCCGGCCAATCATGGCGGCGGAACTCAACCTGATCCCTGTAACCGAGGAGAGTGTCTGATGACTCAGTCCAATACCCAACGCCTTGAAACCGCTGCGTCTGCCGTCTGGCAATCGGTGTGCAGCGAGCGAGATCTGGTGAACGACTCCGGTGTGGTGGTGTGGCTGGACGGTGCACAAGTGGCGCTGTTCTACCTGCCGGGGATGGAGGGCAAGACGCTTTACGCCATCGACAACCACGACCCGCAATCCGGTGCCAATGTCATCGGTCGCGGCCTGGTTGGCAGTATCAAGGGGGACCTGGTCGTCGCGTCGCCGATCTACAAACAGCATTTCCGTCTTGAGGACGGCAGTTGCCTGGAATACCCGCAACAGCGTTTGCGCGTCTGGCCGGTGCGGCTGAACGAAGGGCTGGTGGAGGTCGGGGTGGCCTGAGCGCTATTCAAAGGTACGAATCAATATCGAACGGCTCGCCCGCCAGCAACAGTTCGCTCTCCAGTGGCTTGGGAACATTCGCGTATTGCACTGAATGCTGATTTTCAGTGTGTCTGGCCCAGCGCTCGATGCTCGCGGCGAACTCCGGTGACTGCGCCGCGTTGCCGTAGACGTCGGTCAGGGAGAGGACGCGACAGCGCAAGGTGTGCAGGCGCTGGCGGGTTCTCTTCAGCCGATCCTGCTCCCGGTTCAAGGCACTCAAGACGGCTTGTTCATTGGCCGTCGCGCCTCGCGGGCCCTCGTTATGGCGCATTTGCCGGGTATGCTCGTAGAGTTTTTCCCTGAACGCTGCCAGGGCATCGTCGATCACTTCGTATTCTCTCGAGGTGACAACGGTTTCGCCGGTTTCCTCGGTTTGCTGCCAGCGGCGCATGGTCGCCCAGGCGAAAGGAATGTAACTGCCGAGCATCATGTGGTCTTTGTAGTCGATCAGTTGTGCCAGCAGGTTGCCGCGCACCGGCATATCGTTGCGCCGGGTCTGCTCCAGCATTGCGGTGCACGCGTAATTTTCGATCGACTCGCAACCTGGGTCCCACAACACCGCCGACGGCTCATGGCTGACGAAATGCACGGGCATGAAATGCTGCTGTTGCCCGTGATGGTGATAGGGATCACCGCCGACCCGCACCAGCCCCGCGCCGAACAGCAACAGGCCGTAGCCGCTGGCGATCGTCAGCGTCAGGCCCGGCAGCCAGACTTTCCAGTTGGCGTCCATCCAGGGCGCGGGCACGCCAGGGACCGGGTCGTTATTGTTGACCATGCGGTGATGCACAAGGTCGGCGGCGCCCTCGACGAAGGTCGAATCGCCGGCGCGTGGGGCGCCGTAGGTGTAGAGGAGGATGCTGTATTTCTGGTTATCACGGCGCAGCGCTTCAGCTAACAACAGGGCAATAGCACCACCCAAACTATGCCCACAAATAATGACTTTCTGGCCTGAGTAAAACCGACCTAGATAACTTTTAATGAACTCGTTGATTGCTTGAAACGCTGTATAAAATCCTTTGTGTACCTTCCCAACGCCTTCTTCAAATGGCACTTGCAGCGCATCCACATCACGCACCGCGTCCTTCAAACTCGCGGTGCCACGCACGGAAATCAGAATGACTTCGTCGTGATGACAGATGAACGCCTGGGTATCGCCACCGTCTTCCTGGTCATCGAAAAAATGCTGGTTGGCGGGATGCTCCTGGTCTTCGCCTTTGTTTGGATGATTCGATTCATACAGCGTCGGGTCGAACGGCAGGATTTCCAGGCGCTTTGAATACGGCACATCTTCGTACAGCGGATAGAACCTTTGGGATTGCCCCCGATCGACGCGCCAGTTCTCCCGGAAGCCGGCCAACGCTTCGCCAAACAGATTGCCGATGCTCGGGTCGAGGGTGAAGCGCACCTTGTCCAGCGGCCTTTTCGCCGGGTCCTGCGCGAAGTCGGTGTAACTCAAGGTCGCCATCAAGGCCAATTGATAGAGGTTCAGGGCACAGAACGAATCATCGGTGGACAGCATTGGCCGCAAGGCGCGCAACGGCCGCACTTCCAGCACATTGTGGTGGTTGGGGCTGAGGGCGATGCCAAAGGAATGCTCGGGGCCGAAACCCAGTTCGCCCATGGCCCGGAGCAACGTGCTTTGCGGTTCGTGGAAGCGTTTGACCACCGGTGGCAGGTGCGCGCCATGACGGACCAGATCGCGTACTTCGACCTGGATGAAGACGTCGGCTTCTTTGATCGCCGGGTTGTGTTCGCGCCGAAATCCGTCGGCGTGGAAGAAACGGGTTTGTTCGGCGCGGACCTGGAGTTCGGTGATGGGGAGGGGGTAAGCCTTTCGTATCATCAAGTCTCGGTATATTGCTTCCAAGCCTTTATACGAAGCGTCCAGCGTGAGTACTAGAGGGCCGCGATAGTGGTTCTCCAATCTGAGAAAACCGTCACCATTCAACCGCCCCGTGTATTCCTGACCGACGCTGTCATGAATCGTGTAAGGCAAACCTCCATAGGGTTTTCCGTCGCCAAATTCGTCAACCAGGCGAAAACTCGTCCAATGCCCCCGCAGCGGGCAGGCCAGTATCTTTTTGCTGAAGCAGCTTTCGACTTGTTCCTTGTCGCTCATGTTGTTGCTCCCTTATTCAGTGCAGTTGGGGTAGACAGTGCAGGTTCTGCCGTCCGGCATTTTGAAATCCTTGAACTGAGGTGGATCCAGACAGAGCTCTTCGATATCTCGGCCCCATACGCCTCCACAGGGTTTCCAGCCGCCCGCTGTTTTGAACCAATACAAATCAAAATAAGGGGCTTCCTGCTCCGCCATCTTGAACACCATCCTCACCGTTCTGCCTGGCAACTGATCGCGCTGCAACACTCCGCCCGCCATGTGTTTCACCATCTGCCCGTCCGCACCGGTGGCGCGACAATGCAGGATTTTTACAATGATCCGTGTGGTGCTGACGGTGCGAAACAACCACTGGCATTGCCCCTGAAACTCCTGAGCCCCCGAGCCGGGAAGCGCTGAAAAATCAGCCCCAAGAACGTCACGAAAAGAAAGACTTGCAAAGTCACCATCAGTATCCCAACGATCTGGTCCCCATTTCGCCCGCAGATTCAACTTCAAACTCCTTAACACCAGCGGACAGCCCCCCGCACGCGTAGTCAGCGGAATCTGAAACTCCGCCGTGCGCGCAACGTTCTGGAATTCGCTTTTGAAGAACTTGCGATTCGGCGCCACTTCCCCGCGTTTGCGCGGTGGGGCTTCGCAAGTTTCGCCGGTGGCCGGCACGTAATAAGCGTCCGCCTTGACCCGAAAATCCGCTGGCACGTCGGCCTGCAAGGTAAAGCTTTGTGCCGGTGCGAAAACACAACCGCCAGTGGCGAACGCCAAAGTGCTGATTACCATTGCGCGAGCCAGTTTCCGGTACCTGGAACGCAGCGTTCGCGCGTTGTTGAAAACTGACTTTTCCCCGTCCTGGAGTGCCGTCATTTGATGCTCCTACCAACTGATCCGCTGAAAAAAGAAGTACGCAAATGTGGTTTGTCCATCGTTAACACCATCGGTCCACGCTAGTGAATTTGCATCCTTGCAAAACCCTCACCGTCCAACCGCCCATTATCTTGCTCGTCAACCAGGCGAAAACTCGTCCAATGCCCTCGCAGCGGGCAGGCCAACATTTTGCTGCTAAAGCAGCTCTCGACGTGTTCCTTGTCTGTCATGGTGTTGCTCCCTTATTCAGTGCAATTGGGATAAACGCTGCACTCGCGGCCATCCGGCATTTTGAAAGACTTGAAATCGGTGGTATTGCCGTTACAGAACGCGTATTGGTCTTCAAGACTTTCGCCAAAACAACGTTTCCAGCCATTAGGAAAGCGAACCCATTTGTCTTGCCCGGCGGGCCGCTCCTCAGCCGCCATCTTGAACACCATCCTCACCGTCCTGCCTGGCAAGTGATCGCGCTGCAACACTCCGCCCGCCATGTGTTTCACCATCTGCCCGTCAGCGCCCACAGCTCGACAATGAAAGATCTTTAAAATGCCTCTTGTAGAGGTAGCGGTACGAAACAACCACTGGCATTGCCCCTGAAACTCCAGAGTTCCTGAGCCGGGAAAGTCTGGAAAATCAGCCCCAAGAACGTCGCGAAAGGAAAGGCTGGCAAAGTCGCCGCTGATGTCGGACCAACGCGTGCCCCACTTCGCATCGAGGTTTAACCTCACACTCCTCAACACCAGCGGACAGCCCCCCGCGCGCGTAGTCAGCGGAATCTGGAACTCCGCCGTGCGCGCAACGCTCTGGTATTCACTTTTGAAGAACTTGCGATTCGGCGCCACTTCCCCGCGTTTTCGCGGTGGGGCTTCACAGGTCTCGCCGGTGGCCGGCACGTAATAAGCGTCCGCCTTAACTCGAAAATCCGCTGGCACGTCAGCCTGCAAGGTAAAGCTTTGTGCCGGTGCGAAAACACAACCGCCAGCGGCGAATGCCAAGGCGAAAATCGTCACTGTACGAACAAGTAGCCGGTGTATGACACGCAACGATGGCGCGCTTTCGAGAACTGGCTTTTCCCCATCCTGGAGTGCCGTCACTTGATGCTCCTGCCAATTGATTCGCTAAAAACGAAGTATCAACAGGGGGTATAGCAGCGATCCAGAACTGTCTGAGGGCCGCGGAAAGGTTTGGGAACACGCCTACGACAGGCTCTGAAATATCTGACATTTTCAGCCTTTAGATCGCTGAGGCGTGTGCAGAATGTTCAATTCTGCGACATGGCTCGAACCCAGTGCAGAGGGGAGACAAACGATTAGACGCCATCAAGCGGACGGCGTACGGGTACCGGGAAAGCGAATTCTATTTCACGAAGATCAAGACCGCTTCCCGGTCAGCCACGAAGGTTTTTCGGAGGATCAACCAAACATCAGAATCTGAACGCCTGACGTCCTACCAACAGCCATTTCCCATGCTGCTTTTGCCAGATCTGGAAGTTTTCGATTTCAGTCGGGATCACCTCGGTGCCTTTAAGTGCCTGGGCTGAGAAGTGGTGGCGGACCAGCGCGACATCGCCGGAAACGGTGATGGTCTGGTTCTGCATTTCAAGGGTCTTGAATGCGCTTTTGCCGGTTTCGATATCGGCGATAAAGGCTTTCTTGTCCTGAATGGTGCCGCTGGAGTGCCCGTAGGTGAGGTTTTCGGCAGTCAACGCGTTCAGTTCATGAATATCCTTATGCAACATCGCCTGGGTCAACTGGTCGACGGCTTGCGCCACGTCCTTGTCGCTGGAAGCTGGGGTAGCGGCGACGTAGCCACTGAAGAGGCACAGAAAACCAATCAACACGCTTGCTTTTTTCATGATGTTTCCTTGTTGTTGTGGGTGAACGGACCGATGAAAACATAGCGACTTATCGGTCATCGTACAACCTCGCATGGGACGAAGTAGCAAAGCGAACTTGCGCCACGCGTTCGTCTCGAAGTTAAAAGTCGGTAGTTGTTTTGATGTCAAGGTGCCCGGTTTCGAGGAACTCGACTCATGCCGCCCAAGGCTCATCCATGAGACGAACTGACGTTGCTGATTCTCTTCATGCTTGTCGTCATTGCATTGGGCTATTCGCCACGCAGCCGAGTCGACTGGGCGCTGGAAAACCTGCGGGCGCTGTTACTGGTGGGGACGCTGGTCGCCGTCTCTCGTCGTTGTCGCCTGTCTGCGGCACCCGTCACGCTGGTGTGAAGTCGCCGCACCGAATTTAAAGGTACTTATCCGTCACCGCGCCCTCCGAAGCACTGGACACCGTCTTCGCATACTTGGCCAAAACCCCGCGCTTGTACTTCGATTCCGGCCTGACCCAGCGGCTCTTGCGCTCGGCCAGATCGGTGTCGGACACATCCACCGTAATCTGCCGGGTTTCAGCATCGATGGTGATCCGGTCACCGTTTTCGATCAGCGCAATCGGTCCGCCTTCAAACGCCTCGGGCGTGATATGCCCCACCACAAAGCCATGGGAACCGCCGGAAAAGCGGCCATCGGTAATCAACGCCACATCCTTGCCCAAGCCTTTGCCCATGACCGCCGAAGTCGGCGATAGCATCTCCCGCATGCCCGGGCCGCCCTTGGGACCTTCATAGCGAATCACGATGACATCGCCTGCCTGCACTTCGCCATTGAGAATGCCGGCCAGTGCGCCTTCTTCACCGTGATAAACCCGCGCCGTGCCTTCAAAGCGCAGGCCTTCCTTGCCGGTGATCTTTGCCACGGCACCGGTAGGCGAGAGGTTGCCGCGCAGGATAACCAGGTGCGAGTCCTTCTTGATCGGCTGATCAAAGGGCAGGATCACATCTTGACCGGCAGGGTAATCGGCTACGTTTTCGAGGTTTTCCGCCAGGGTTTTGCCGGTCACGGTGAGCACGTCACCGTGCAGCATGCCGGCTGCCAACATGCGCTTCATCAAGGGCTGGATGCCGCCGATGGCCACCAGTTCGCTCATCATGTATTTGCCGCTGGGGCGCAAGTCGGCCACTACCGGTGAAACCTTGCCCAGCTCGACGAAGTCGTCGAGGGTCAGTTCAACATCCACGGCATTGGCCATGGCCAACAGGTGCAACACGGCGTTGGTCGAGCCGGCGAGGGCGATGACTACGCGAATTGCGTTTTCGAAGGCCTTGCGGGTCATGATGTCGCGCGGTTTGAGGTCGAGCTTGAGCAGTTCCATCACCTGCTGACCAGCCCGAAAACTGTCGGAAGCCTTGTCACTGCTGACCGCATCCTGGGAGCTCGAACCGGGCAAGCTCATGCCCAGCGCCTCAATGGCCGAGGCCATGGTGTTGGCGGTGTACATGCCGCCGCAGGAGCCCGGGCCGGGAATCGCCACTTCCTCAATCTGCTTGACCTGGATTTCGTTGATATCGCCGCGCGCGTGCTGACCGACAGCCTCAAACACGGAAATGATGTCGGTGTGGCCAGCGCCGGGCCGAATGGTGCCGCCGTAGACGAATATCGAAGGGCGATTCAGGCGCGCCATGCCGATCAGGCAGCCCGGCATGTTCTTGTCACAACCGCCTACGGTTACCAGCCCGTCAAAGCCCTCGCAGCCGACCACCACTTCAATGGAATCGGCAATTACCTCACGGGACACCAGTGAATACTTCATGCCTTCGGTGCCGTTGGCGATGCCGTCGGAAATGGTGATGGTGTTGAAGATCACCCCTTTGGCACCGGCGGCATTGGCGCCTTTTTCAGCTTCGATCGCGAGCTTGTCGATGTGCATGTTGCAGGGCGTAACCATCGCCCAGGTGGAGGCGATGCCGATCTGCGGTTTCTTGAAGTCTTCGTCGGTGAAGCCCACGGCGCGCAGCATGGCGCGGGCGGGCGCGGCCTCCACGCCGTCGATCACTTGGGAGGAATATTTGCGCAGATCGTCTTTATCGCTCATGACTGCTCCTCACACACTCGATTGAAGACCACTGAGTATAGTCGCCCGTACGCCGTAACCTGTATGCGCTGGCTTGCCAGCGAGGCATCCTCAATGGCGATACAACGTTCATGGCCGCCTTCGCCAGCAAGCCGGCTCCTACCGGTTCGAGCGTGCATTGCGATCGGGTGACCCGACGCGCATCCAGACCAACCAGTCGTGAACAGACGCGCGGGTTTGCCATGTCGTGATATTCTTCGCCCCAACTTGGTTTGACCTATTCAGTTTTCCTGTCCTTGAGACGGGTGAACAGAATCACTGTCGCTCAAGTAGCTGAAGCCAAAAAAGATAAAAAGTCAGTTCAGAAGGGACATATAACTGGGGTCGATGCAGTCAGTCGGCCTTGTGTGCCCACCCTCCAATCTTCATGTGCGAGCATCCACGACGTCCTGCCTGAATGCCGTGAAAACACGGGCTCGTGAGTGAAGAGGGAAGGGCGGATGGCGTTTTATCATAGGTGCTACAGATGTTTAAGAAAATGAACACGGCCCTGCTGGGGCTGGCCTTGTCGTTGGGGATGACGACAGCCCAGGCCGAAGAAGCCAAGAAAGTCGACGTGCTGTTGATCGGCGGCGGCATCATGAGCGCGACCCTCGGCGTCTGGCTCAATGAGCTGGAACCCGGCACTTCGATGGAAATGATCGAGCGCCTCGACGGCGTCGCCCTGGAAAGCTCCAACGGCTGGAACAACGCCGGTACCGGTCACTCTGCCCTGGCCGAGTTGAACTACACCCCGGAAGACGAGAACGGCAAAGTCTCGATTCCGAAAGCCGTTGAAATCAACGAAGCTTTCCAGATCTCCCGTCAGTTCTGGGCCTGGCAGGTTCAGCAAGGCGTGCTGAAGAACCCGCGTTCGTTCATCAACTCCACTCCGCACATGAGCTTTGTGTGGGGCGATGACAACATCAAGTTCCTGAAAAAGCGCTACGAAGCCCTGCAAGCAAGTCCGTTGTTTGCCGGCATGCAGTACTCCGAAGACCCGGCTGTGATCAAGAAGTGGGTCCCGCTGATGATGGAAGGGCGTGACCCGAACCAGAAAATCGCGGCTACCTGGTCGCCAATCGGCACTGACGTGAACTTCGGCGAAATTACCCGTCAGTTCGTTGCTCACTTGCAAACCACGCCGAAATTCGACTTGAAGCTGTCCAGTGAAGTGCAGGACATCACCAAGAACGCAGACGGCACCTGGCGCGTCAGCTACAAAAACCTGAAAGACGGCAGCAAATCCGAAACCGACGCCAAGTTCGTGTTCATCGGCGCCGGTGGTGGTGCTCTGCACCTGCTGCAAAAATCGGGCATTCCTGAAGCCAAGGAATACGCCGGTTTCCCGGTAGGCGGCTCGTTCCTCGTGACCGAAAACCCGACCATCGCCGAGCAGCACCTGGCCAAGGCCTACGGTAAAGCTTCGGTGGGCGCACCGCCGATGTCGGTTCCGCACCTGGACACTCGCGTGCTGGACGGTAAGCGCGTCATCCTGTTTGGCCCATTCGCGACCTTCAGCACCAAGTTCCTGAAGGAAGGCTCGTACCTGGACCTGCTGACCACCACGACCACGCACAACGTGTGGCCGATGACCAAGGTTGGCATCAAGGAATATCCGCTGGTCGAGTACCTTGCGGGTCAACTGATGCTGTCGGATGAAGACCGCCTCAACGCGCTGAAAGAATACTTCCCGAACGCCAAAGCCGAAGACTGGCGTTTGTGGCAAGCGGGCCAACGCGTGCAAATCATCAAGCGTGATGAAGCCGCCGGTGGCGTGCTGAAACTGGGCACTGAAATCGTCGCTTCGCAAGACGGCAGCATCGCCGGCCTGCTGGGCGCATCCCCAGGCGCTTCGACCGCTGCGCCGATCATGCTGACCGTGCTGCAGAAAGTCTTCAAAGACAAGGTTGCGACCCCAGCGTGGCAGGAAAAACTGCACCAGATCGTGCCAAGCTATGGCACTCAACTGAACAACAATCCGGCGAAAGTCGCTGAGGAATGGGCCTACACCGCCAAGGTGCTTGAACTGACTCCGCCGCCGGTGATTGGCGAGATGGTGGCTCCGGCTGCTGCTCCGGCTGAAAAGCCCAAGGCAGTGAAAGAGAACGCCTCGACTGATATGGCGCTGTGATCCGGCTGCCCCAGCTTGTGACTGGGGCATCAGGATTAGCTGATCCGCAATAAAAAACACCCGCTGAACCGGTAACGGTCAGCGGGTTTTTTTATGGTTCTTAGGAATCACGAAAGCCTGTACTTGCGTCTATCGCCAGCAAGCCGGCTCCTACAGGTATGGCGAAGCTTCCGGGTTTTGGCGCTGTTTCATGGCCGGGTTTTCATCTGATCCGTATTTTTCAGCGCTTTCTGCCTCTGTAATGCACACGGCCTGCGCCGCACAATATCGGCACGGTCCGCAGTCGCAACAGCGGTTGCACCGCACCTTTAAACTGTAGGAGGCCTTATGGGCAAGATGGCGATTTTTCTGGGTGGTTTTCTGGTGCTGACTATCTTGATCGGCGTGCTCGCGACCATTTCGCCGACCTGAGGTATTGTCTGTCCTTTGGATCAGATCGATGACAAAGGGACGAACATGACATTGACCGTCGAAGACCTGCTCAGCATCGCAATGACCAACCCGGTAAACGTCGAGATTGCCAAACGCTTGCCATCACTGGGTTTGAATCAATGCATGCTCACCGCCGGTTGCCTGTTTCAAGCGGTGTGGAATCATCAGTCGAACCTGCCGCCCGCGTGGGGCGTGAAGGATTACGACGTCTTTTACTTCGATGAAGATCTGTCCTGGGAGGCCGAGAACGAGGTCATCCAGGCCGCTCAGCGTCTGTTCAAGGATCTCGACGTTAACGTCGAAATCAAGAACCAGGCCCGCGTTCACCTTTGGTACGGCCAGCGGTTTGGCGGTGCCTATCCTCAGCTACAGTCGACCAGGGACGGGATTGATCGCTACCTGATTGCGGGTACGTGCATGGGGCTTGATGTCGCAACCGGCGAAGTCTACGTGCCGAATGGCTTGGGTGACACGGAGTTCGGGCTGCTTCGTATCAATCCGAAAAACCCCAAGCCAGAACTGTTCGAGCAGAAGGCGAAAAGTTATCGGGCGCGATGGTCTTGGCTCAGAATCGTAGAGCCCAGCATTTCATAACCCGAGCAGTGAAGTGAAAGTGGCCCGTCATACCGGGCCACATCAATCCATGCCTAAATCCGCGCCAACGCCTGGGCCAGATCCGCGCGCAAATCTTCTACATCCTCGACCCCCACCGACAAGCGTACCAGCGCGTCACCGATGCCCAGTTGCGCGCGGGTTTCCACGGGGATGGTGGCGTGAGTCATGATTGCCGGATGTTCGATCAGGCTTTCCACGCCGCCAAGGCTTTCGGCCAGGGCGAAGATCTGTACGTTTTCAAGGAAGCGCCAGGAGCCCGCCAGGTCGGTGTTCAGGTCGACCGAAATCATCCCGCCGAATCCCCGCATTTGCTGCCGCGCCAGTTCGTGCTGCGGGTGCGAGGGCAGGCCCGGATAGTAGACGTGCGCCACTTGCGGCTGACGCTCCAGCCATTGCGCCAGGTCCAGCGCATTGCTGCAGTGTCGCTCCATGCGCAGCGCCAGGGTTTTTACGCCGCGCAGGGTGAGAAAGGCGTCGAATGGCCCGGCGATGGCGCCCACGGCGTTTTGCAGGAAACCCAGGCGCTCGGCCAGTTCTGTGTTTTGACCGACCACGGCGATGCCGCCGATCACGTCGGAGTGGCCGTTCAGGTACTTGGTGGTCGAGTGCAGCACGATGTCGAATCCCAGCTCCAGCGGGCGCTGAATATAGGGGCTGGCGAAGGTGTTGTCGGCCACACAGATGATGCCGCGTGAACGGCAAATGCGGGCGATGGCGGCGAGGTCGGTGAGGCTCAGCAGGGGGTTGCTCGGTGTCTCGACCATCACCATGCGCGTGTCGTCCTGGAGCGCCGCTTCGAAGGCCGCAAGGTCGGTCAGGTCGACAAAGCTAAAGCGATGCCCGGCGCTGCGTTGACGCACCTTGTCGAACAGACGGAAGGTGCCGCCGTACAGATCATTAC
Source organism: Pseudomonas sp. MYb327 (assembly GCF_040438925.1). Taxonomy (NCBI): domain Bacteria; kingdom Pseudomonadati; phylum Pseudomonadota; class Gammaproteobacteria; order Pseudomonadales; family Pseudomonadaceae; genus Pseudomonas; species Pseudomonas sp. MYb327. Next base: position 2,453,113 of record NZ_CP159258.1, on the reverse strand, counting down.
CCGAGACGATGTGCGAACCCGCATCGAGCAGTTCGAGCACAGTCGAGATCGTCGCCAGTCCGGAGGCAAACGCGAAGCCCTGGGTCCCGCCCTCGAGATCCGCCACGCAACGCTCCAGGGCAAAGCGCGTCGGGTTGTGCGAGCGGCCGTAGTCGAAGCCTTTGTGCACGCCGGGGCTTTGCTGCAGATAAGTGGAGTTGGCATAAATCGGCGGCATCAACGCCCCGGTGGTCGGGTCCGGCGTCTGGCCGGCGTGGATCACGCGAGTGGCGAAGCCGCGGGGTGCGGCGTTTTTGTCGTGCTGACTCATGCAAGGGATCTCCGAAGGTGATTGAGCATGTCGACCCGGGTAATCAGGCCGTGGAAGCCCGAGGCGTCTGCGATGATCGCCACGAGCCCGCGATCGAGTTCTGCCTGCAGTTCGGCCAGGCTGGCGCCGGGCGGCAGGGTTTGTAGTTTGTCGGTCATTGCACTGGCCACCGTCTGCCGGAATTGCGAAGCGTCCTGGTGCACGCGCAGCAAAATATCGGACTCGTCGATGACGCCGATCAAACGCTTGCCTTCCACCAGCACCGGCAACTGAGATACATCCGCCAGGCGCATGCGCTGGAATGCGGTGAGCAGGGTGTCGTCCGGGCCTGCGCTGATCACCCGGCCGTCTTCGAAGCGCCGTGCGATCAAATCGCGAAGATCGCCGTAGCGCTTGATCTGCAGCAGGCCCTGATCATTCATCCACTGGTCGTTGTAGACCTTCGACAGATAACGGGTGCCGGTATCGCAGACGAAGCTGACCACACGCTTGGGCTCGGTCTGTTCGCGGCAATAACGCAACGCCGCGGCCAACAGAGTACCGGTCGAGGAGCCACCGAGAATGCCTTCGGCGCGCAGCAACTGGCGGGCATGATCGAAACTCTCCTCGTCGCTGATCGAATAGGCGTGGCCCACGCTGGAGAGGTCGGCGATCGAAGGAATGAAGTCCTCGCCAATGCCTTCGACCGCCCAGGAACCGGGCGTGCCGAGGGTGCCGCTGCGGCTGTACTCGGCCATCACCGAACCTATCGGGTCGGCCAGCACCATCGTCAGGTTCGGCTGCACGCGTTGGAAGAAACGGGTCAGCCCGGTCAGGGTACCGGCGGAGCCGACGCCGACGACGATGGCATCCAGATCATGCTGGGTCTGCGCCCAGATTTCCGGCGCCGTGCTGCATTCGTGGGCCAGCGGGTTGGCCGGGTTGTTGAATTGATCGGCGAAGAAGGCGTCGGGAATTTCCTGCGCCAGTCGCGCTGCCACATCCTGGTAGTAGTCGTGATGACCCTTACCGACATCGGAGCGAGTGATGTGCACTTCGGCGCCCATGGCCTTCAAGTGCAAGACCTTCTCGGTGGACATCTTGTCCGGCACCACCAGTACCACTCGGTAACCCTTGGCACGGCCAACCAGTGCCAGGCCCAGACCGGTGTTGCCGGCGGTGGCCTCGACGATGGTGCCGCCGGGTTTGAGACGGCCATCGCGTTCGGCGGCGTCGATCATTGCCAGCCCGATACGGTCCTTGATCGAGCCGCCGGGGTTCTGCGATTCAAGCTTGAGAAACAGCGTGCACGGCCCGGTATCGAAGCGGCTGATACGCACCAGTGGCGTGTTGCCGATCAGCTCGAGGACGGCAGGGCGGGAGTCGTTTGGCATGTCATCACCTCCTGTGGAGTTCCACTGGAAAGACAGAAACCAGCGGCGGGTCATCGCGCCATTTGCGGTAAATCCTGGTTGGGACCATAGGCCGGGATTGCGTCCCCCGCAATCGGTCGCAGCTCACCGGTAGCATAGTCGTCCAACGCAAAACTACCCCCGACTTTGGGGAATTGCCCTGTATGTGGTTAGTTTTTTGGGGGGAACATATTGGAGTTTCAGGCGCTGCTCCGTTTTTCAGGAAAAGCGTTAAGAACCACTCATGGCAGCTTGATTATTCGGCTATAAGGTTGCCGAAATCATGACCAGATTGACGTCCTGCATGAGCTCCATGATCGTCGCCAGACTGCCCAGTTGCATGGCCGCCATGATCATGGCCTGGCCAGGCGCAAGGACCAGCGCGGCCAGCAGCTCGGTCTCGGGAGCGACCTTTTCTACGACACCGGTTAACGCGAATGTTGATGCCGTGAGTAACGTTATCACTGCCGCGGCGGATATCGCCGCCATGATGATCGCGACTGCCACTAACGCAGTGATGAGTACTGTCACCATCGCTTGCCCTGTCATGAGTACCTCCGCTACCGATCGCGCCGTTGCGCATAAACAGCCAAAGCAAGGCGCGGGCCAGTTGTCAGTTGGCGGCTAGCGGACGCAACCGTTGCATATCGGTCATCACTGGAAAACGCGCGTGTGGTCGACCCCGACTGCCGGACCGACAGCGAGGATGTGATGAAAAACCGCCGACCCGATTTTCAAATATGGCGACCGCCCATACCTCTGTACGACAAACCTTATCCCTCCACGAAAACTACTTTCACCTCGTTTGATAATCGCCCCTCGAAATGTTTTAAGAGTTTCACAAATTTTCGATGTGCCCCATTCGACGGGCCTTTGAGCGCCAGCGTCGGGCGCCCATGGCCTGAGCAATGGCGGCGAAACATCCAAAACAATAAGAAACTTTCCAGGAGCACCGTATGTTCAAGCGAGCAATCCCCACCTTATTCCTTCTCGCCACCGGCACGACCTGCGCGCAAGCGGCTGACACCGGCGCACACGGTTTTCTGGAGGACAGCAAAGCCACGCTGTCGATGCGGACCTTGTATTTCAACAGCGACAACCGCGACGGCAGCGCGGACCCGTCGAAAACCGAGGAGACCGCACAGGGTTTTGTGCTGCGTTATGAGTCAGGGTTTACCCAAGGCGCAGTCGGCTTCGGACTTGATGCCCAGGCGTTGCTTGGCGTGACGCTGGACAGCGGTGCTGGCCGCCACGTTGGTAGCGGTATGATTCCTTCGGACGGTGACGGCGCGGCTGATACATGGAGTAGCTTTGGCCCCACCGCGAAGATGCGCCTGGCCAAAACCGAACTGCGCTATGGGACGCTGCTGCCAAAATTGCCGATCCTGATTTCGAACGATGCCCGCGTATTGCCGCAGTCATTCACCGGCACCCAGATCACCTCGAAGGACATCGAGGGCCTGACGCTCACCAGTGGTTTGCTTGAACACGCCGTGGGGCGCGCTTCGACGGATCGTACCGGGCTGTCAGTCGCCGGTGGCACCCAGGACAGCAACAAGTTCTACTTCGCCGGTGGTGACTACGAGGTTACCAAAGCCCTGAAGGCCCAGTATTACTTCGCCCAGCTTGAGGATTTCTACGACCAGAACTTCCTCGGCTTGACCCACATCCTGCCAATCGACGGCGGCAGTTCGATCACCACCGATCTGCGCTACTTCCGCACCACGTCCAGCGGCGCCAATAGCAGCGCAGCAGGTCGGGCACAGGGTTATCGCGTTTCGGGGTACACCGATGACAACAATGGCGAAATCGACAACAGCACTTGGGCCGCGATGATCACCTATGCCAATGGCGGGCACGCGGTGACGCTGGGGCATCAGCGAGTCAGTGACGGTAGCAATTTCGTCCAGCCCAACCAGGGCAATCTGCCGGACAAAGGCGCGGGCGGTGGTAGCGTCTATCTGCCTACGGACCGCATGATCCAGAACTTTGCGCGCGCGGGGGAGCAAACCAGTTTTGGTCAGTACGCCTACGACTTCGCACCGCTGGGCGTGCCGGGCCTGAAAGCTTCAATCGTTTATCTGAAGGGCACTGACATCAAGGCCCACAACGCCAGTGATCAATCGGAGTGGGAGCGCGATATGGTGCTGGACTATGTGATTCAGTCGGGTACGTTCAAGAACCTGGCTTTCTCCCTGCGTAACGGCCAGTCGAACACCGAGGCGGGTCGGGACGTTGATCAAAGTCGCTTCATCATCAACTACACGCTTTCGCTGCTGTAGTCCGACTTTGAAACCGTCCAGCCTTTGTGCTTGTTCAGTGCATCAGATAGCCGAAGTAAACGAAGGCCACCGCCGCAGCAATACCGAAGGTAAACAGTGCCTTTGCCGTTGAGTTTCGCGCAGACAGTGTTTCGTCGAATCGCTGCAAGCGAGGATCGGGAAGCTCGGGTTGGTCTTCGAAGCCGTGCATGATTGCCCGGTAGGTGTATCGCAAGGCAATCAGCAGGAGGAGAGCGATCAGACCGAGGACCAATCCGCGAGTGATAGCGGCGCTGATCAACGGTGGGGAGTGTTCATCTTCACAGGCAACACTGTCGACTTGCGCGATGGTGATTCGCCCGAGTTCCGTGGCAGGCAGTTTTTCGCCGTTCTGGATTTTCGCGTGTTGCGCCAAGTCCAGCGCTTGATACTGCCAAAGCGTGGTCGACCCTTCCCGGCAGTAGGTGAATTGGTCAGGGTTTGGAGCGGCGACAATACAAGCGTCGTCGATACCGCGTTTTTTCAGGGTTTCAATCGCCGACCGGGTGAAGTCGAGTTCGAGAACAGGGATGACCCCGCTGGCAGTCGCCGCTACCGAAACCAGCAAGCTGCCCAGCGCGCACACAGTTGATATTTTCAAGGTTGGATTTCCTTGTTTTTATTAGATTTGTGAGTACGGCTGCCATTCCATCCGATCAGGCTCAAGTCTTTACCCTGAGCGGTTCATCATCTGGCGGGATTGGCGCGCGTTCTGCCCCAATCCCGCCATTTCTACTATTTGCCTGCTTTCAACGGCGGGGTGCGCGGCGGGATCATTCGCTTGCTCCCGGTCGATTCAAACGCCGCGGCAAAACGCAGCAACGCCGAATCATCATAGGCACGACCGGCGAATGTCAGGCCAACGGGCATGCCGATGTCCGGCATGATGCCCATCGGCACGGTGACGGTCGGAACACCCAAGTGCCGAATGGCGAGGTTGCCGTTGGCGACCCATACACCGTTGCTCCAGGCGATGTCCGCAGACTTTGGATCAACATCGGCATTGGCCGGAGCAACGTCGGCGACTGTCGGGAACAACACCGCGTCGAGCCCCAGCCCATCCATCCAGTCTTCAAGATCGAGCTTGCGGGTCTTCTCAAGCCCGCGCAGTCCGTCAGGCACCGTGGTGATTTGGTCCCAAGGGGTGACACCGCGCTCGGCCATCTTCACGTACTCGTCCATGCCCGCGGCGAGGTCACCTTCGCGATTGGGCAGCGTGCCCGGGTCGTGCGGGAAAATCAGCGGGCCGTCGACGTCCACCAGACGGTTGAGTTTCGGATCGCCATTGGCTTGTAGAAAATCGTCGAACGCCCAGGCCGTCAGGTCCCACAACTCGTGGTGCAGGAACTCTTTCGAGACGATGCCGCGATTGAATACCGTCGGCGCACCGGGACGATCGCCTTCGCAATTGGAAACCAGCGGGAAATCCACCTCGATCACTTCGGCACCGGCGGCTTCGAGGGCCTTGCGGGCTTCTCGCCACAGGCCGATCACCGAATCGCGGGTGACGATTTTCTGCCCCGTCGGGCCACCGATTCCTGGCTCATCGCTGGTGCCGGCTTCGGGGTCGGCGTTGATGTACATGCGCGGCACGCCGAAACGCTTGCCCGCGAGCGAGTCGGGCATCGCCGCAAGCTCCAGATAAGAAGCAGGACGCACCGAGGCGACGCTCGGAATCGGCACCCAGGGTTGCAAGCGCCACAAATCGCCACGGGTATCTGGATCTTCCGCGACCACCACGTCGAGCACTTCGAGCAGGTCGGCCATGGTTCTGGCGAACGGCACCACCACGTCCATTGTCGGCGTCAACGGCCAGTTGCCGCGCACCGAAATCACGCCGCGCGAAGGCGTGTAGGCACATAAGCCGTTGTTCGAGGCGGGGCCGCGACCGCTGGACCAGGTTTCTTCGGCAAGACCGAAAGCCGCGAAACTGGCAGCAGTAGCAGTCCCGGCGCCATTCGACGAACCCGAGGCGAAGGGCGCAGTGAGATAGCCCGCGTTGTAAGGGCTTTCGGCACGGCCATAGACACCGCGCTGCATGCCGCCATTGGCCATCGGCGGCATGTTGGTTTTGCCCAGGCAAATGGCACCTGCGCCGCGCAGCCGTTCGATGGTGAACGCATCGCGATAGGCGACCAGATCCTTGAAGGCCGGGCTGCCCGAAGCGGCGGTAAGCCCCTTCACCAAATAGCTGTCCTTGGCTGTGTAGGGAATGCCATCGAGCGGGCCGAGCGTTTCGCCTTTGGCCCGACGCGCGTCGGATGCTTGAGCTTCGGTGAGCGCATCGGGGTTGCGTACCACCACGGCATTGAGTGCGGTGGCTGTGTCGGCGCCGTCGTAGGCATCGATCCGGGCGAGATAGGCCTGAACCAGCTCAACCGCCGTTGTCTGACCGGATTCGAGCGCAGTACGCAACTGGGCAATGGAAACCTCGGTAACCTCGATCATGCTGTCACCAACGGTTGTTGATGGGCGAGGCAGCAAGTGTCTTCTTCCCGCTCGATCCGCGGCACGGTGGCATCACATCTTTGACAATGGGTGTTCATATCGGCTCTCGTTGCACTTCTATTACGCGACAGTCTGGGTCAACAGTTAGCGGGGTATTTTGCATCAAGTCGCAAGCGTTTAGGCACTGGCATCGGTTTCGTGCTCGTCGGCGAACGCCATGAGTACCTCCACGTCGAGTACATCCAGCTTGATCCGCGAAATAAAGGCAGAGAAGGCCAGGTTTGCGGCGAGCAAACGCAGATCGCAGGCCCAGGCCGGTAGATGATGCGGCCCCTGCAACCAGCCAGACTCGAACAGCGGGGCCAGGCGCACGGTGTCTCCCAGACTCAGGCGCCCGGCAAACAGATAGCCCACCAGTTCCGGTCGATTGTCACGAATGGCAATGCGCAGCAGCGTGTGCACGCCCAGCAAACCGGTCAGGTAGGCGGCGTCCTTGGTGAATGCCGAGCCTCCGCGCAAATCGGCACCACGGAATACCCGTTGGGTCGATCGGAAGGATTCTTCCTGGGATTGACCCGCAGCAAGAAACCCCTCGAAAACCTGAATGAAGTCGGCGCCATCCAGCGCCTGCTGCACCGCCAGCACGCGCAGCGCAAGGCGCCGCAGGCGATTGATGTCCATGCTGCCGGTAAACAGTTCGGCGAGGGTGGCGATGCCTTCTTGAGTCTGGGTCGTGCGTGGCGCTCCCAGGCCCAGGCTTTTCAGGTTGGGTTGCCGTGCGCCGTTTTGCGCCGTCGCGACATGCACGAAAGCCTCGTGTTGCAACAACTGGTTCTTGTCCAGTTCCGAGAACAGGGCGCTGGCCCGCAGGCGAATGCGGCTCGACCCGGCAATGGCTTTGGCAGCCAGGGACGGGTCGAGTACCACGGTGATCTTGCCGGGGCCGAAGAATTGGTCCAGTTCCGGCTTCAACCAGGCCGCGAAAGCCTCGGCCGAAATATCGGCCGGGCACGGTGGAATCCGCGCACCGCCCAGAAGTGCGTCGGTGGTATCGAGAAAAAACCGGGCAGCGTCCAGCATGCTCAGGTTCAGGCGTTGATAGTAGAAATCCGGGCGTCGATAGAGCGCTGACGAATACTGGGTGAAGGCGGGCGTACCTATGGCGCCGAGCATGTGCCCGGCAGTGGCGTAACTACGTGCCGTCATGGCGAGGTGGCGCCCGGCCGGATGGCCCTCGTCGCAACGGCTGATAAAGGTTTCGAGGGCGGCGATGTCGGCGCTGTGATCGCGTGGGCGCAATTCGACTTTGGGCAGCTCGGCATGCCCGGCGCGCCAACTGGCCAAAAACCCTTCCTCGACCCCGTCCGGCCAGGCCAGTGCATCCAGCACGCGGATCTTGCGGGCCAGGCCGGGCAGGGCGGCATCAAGTTCGGAGAGGGGCGCGGCGCTCACATCAATCTCCCAGCTAAACGAGGTTCAATCGCGAAAGCGTAGTCGTTATCCATACGTTGCGGTGACGCTCGAGACCCCGGAAGCGAAAAAGACTTTTCACACTACACTGGAGTGGATTGCGCTACCGCGGCGAGGATGACTGCATGCCACGAACTGGAGAACAAAAGCGGGCCCGGGTGCTGGATCCGGTCGACCGTGTGACAGAAGTGATCTTCGGCCTGCTGATGGCAATGACCTTCACCGGCACCATCAGCGTGGCGACATCGGGCCAGGAAGAGGAACGCACGATGATGATCGCCGCTTTGGGTTGCAACCTCGCCTGGGGGCTTGCCGATGCGGTGATGTATTTACTGCGAACCCTGATCGAACGTACGCGCAACCGCACGTTGCTCGGCATGTTGAGCGGCGGGGTCGACGCGGCCACCGGGCAAAAGCTCATCGCCGAAGCGCTGCCGCCTCGACTGATGGCTGCGGCGGGCACAGAAGAATTGGAGTCGCTGCGCCTACGTTTGATCAGTCATTCACTCATGCCGGTTCCGCCAAGCCTTGGATGGGATGATTTCAAGGGCGCTATCGGTGTTTTCCTGTTGGTGGTGGTCTCGACATTCCCGCTGGTGGTGCCATTTCTGTTGCTCGACGAGACGGGGCTCGCCGTACGCCTGTCCAACCTGGTCGGACTGGTGGTGCTGTTTATCGCTGGCTGGATTCTTGCGCGTTATGCCGGGGCAAAACCCTGGGTTGGCGGACTGGCGATGGCGATCACCGGTGCTGTGCTGATCGTCGCAATCATCGCCCTCGGCGGATGAGCAGGCCGCAACCGACGCTGTTTAACTTTCGTTGATTTGTAAGGGTGAGGTTCAGGTCATGGCAAAGGACAAGAAAGCCCCGAAGCGTGAAGCGGCTGAGAACCAGAAGTTGAAGAACAAGGATTACCTGGAACAGCTGCGTCTTCTGCACGTTGAACTGGTCAAGTTGCAGGAGTGGGTCAAGGCCAAGGGCATAAAGATTTGCATCGTCTTCGAGGGGCGCGATGGCGCTGGTAAGGGCGGGACAATCAAGGCGATCACTGAACGGGTGAGTCCACGGGTATTTCGAGTGGTGGCGTTGCCGGCGCCGACGGATCGTGAGAAGAGCCAGATGTATGTCCAGCGGTACTTGCCGCATCTGCCGGCGGCGGGTGAAGTGGTGATCTTCGATCGCAGTTGGTACAACCGTGCGGGCGTCGAGCGGGTGATGGGTTTTTGCAGCGAGGAGCAGGTGACCGGGTTCCTGAAAACCGCACCCAATGTGGAACGGGCAATCGTCGACTCGGGCGTCATCCTGCTCAAGTATTGGCTGGAAGTCAGCGCCGACGAGCAGACTCGCCGGCTGGAGGCACGCATCAAGGATGGGCGCAAAATCTGGAAGCTGACGCCAATGGATCTCAAGTCATACAGCCGCTGGTATGACTATTCCCGGGCGCGTGATGACATGTTCGAGGCGACTGACACCGAGTTCGCGCCATGGCTGGTGGCCAACTCGAACGACAAGCGCCGGGCGCGGCTGAACATCATTACCGATTTGCTCAGTCGCATCCCGTATGAGGATGTCCCGCGCGAAAAAGTGATCCTGCCCAAGCGGCAGAAGCCAGGCGGCTATCGAGATCCGGATTATCCCGTCAGGCGAATTCCCGAAAAATTCTGACGGGCATTTTCTTGCAGCTCCCCGGCTTTTCAACCTCGGGCGATAGTCCTATGAGCAATTCAGATTCTTCGCCTCCCGTCCTGGAACCGGGGCGGATTGCCCATCGGGAGTCGAGCGAAAAGCAGAAAGGCTGGGGCCGTTGGTTTCCCGGCCTTCGAACGCTGCGCGAGTACAAACTGGCCTGGCTGCGTTACGACATCATGGCCGGATTGGTCCTCACCACGATGCTGGTCCCTGTCGGCATCGCCTACGCCGTGGCATCGGGTGTACCCGGCATCTATGGGCTGTACGCGACCATCGTCCCGCTGCTTGCTTACGCGTTTTTCGGACCCAGTCGAATTTTGGTGCTTGGGCCGGATTCTTCGCTGGCCGCCGTCATTCTTGCGGTCGTCCTGCCGTTGTCGGGTGGCGACCCGCAGCGCGCTGTCGCTCTGGCGGGCATGATGGCGATCGTGTCCGGCGCGGTTTGCATTCTGGCGGGCATAGCGCGCCTTGGTTTCATTACCGAGTTGCTGTCCAAACCGATCCGCTACGGTTACATGAACGGCATCGCCGTGACGGTGTTGATCAGCCAGTTACCCAAACTTTTCGGTTTTTCGATCGAGACCGATGGACCGGTACGAAACCTGTGGTCTGTCTGCACCTCAGTGATGGCAGGAAAGACCAACTGGACGACGTTTATGGTCGGCGCAATCACCTTGGCAGTGATTCTGGCGCTCAGGAACTACAGGCGTATCCCGAGCATTTTGATTGCCGTGGCCGGTGCGACTGTCGCCGTGGCAGTGCTGGACCTTGCCGCGCGGGCAGGCGTGTCGGTGCTCGGCTCGCTACCGCAAGGATTGCCGGCATTCGCCATTCCGTGGATCGCTCGCGACGACATTGTCCCGGTGCTTATAGGTGGTTGCGCCGTGGCCCTAGTTTCATTCGCCGACACCAGCGTGCTCTCGCGCGTCTACGCGGCGCGGACCCACACCTATGTCGACCCGAATCAGGAGATGTCGGGGCTCGGTTTTGCCAATCTGGCGGCTGGCTTCTTCCAGGGTTTTCCAATCAGTAGCAGCTCTTCTCGCACGCCAGTGGCCGAAGCGGCGGGCGCCAGGACTCAGTTGACCGGTGTTGTCGGGGCACTGGCGGTGGCCTTGCTGCTGATGGTGGCGCCTAACCTGTTGCAGGATTTGCCCAATAGCGCATTGGCGGCAGTGGTGATCGCGTCGGCCATTGGTTTGATTGAAGTTGACGACCTGAAGCGGATTTATCGAATCCAGCGCTGGGAATTCTGGTTGTCCATTGCATGCACCATTGGCGTCGCCGTACTGGGTGCGATTGAGGGCATCGGCCTGGCCATCGTGATCGCCGTCATAGAATTCCTGTGGGATGGCTGGCGGCCGTACTCCGCGGTGCTGGGGCAAGCCGAGGGTATCAGAGGCTATCACGACATCCGGCGTTATCCCGATGCCAGCCTGATCCCCGGCCTGGTGTTGTTTCGCTGGGATGCCCCGTTGTTTTTTGCCAATGCGGAACTGTTCAACGACCGAGTGCTGGATGCCGTCGCGGCCTCGCCAACGCCCGTGCGCTGGCTGGTGGTGGCGGCGGAACCGGTCACCAGTGTCGACGTGACTTCCGCCGACATGTTGGCCGAGCTGGACGAAACCTTGCACGCGGCAGGTATCAAGTTGTGCGTGGCCGAGATGAAGGACCCGGTCAAGGACAAGCTCAAACGCTTCGGGCTGTTCGCGCGGTTCGGCGAATCGGCGTTTTTTCCGACCATGGATGACGCCGTCAGCAGCTATCTGGAGATTCATCCCATGCAATGACGCCCGGGGATTGGAGGCGCCCTCTATCTAAGTCTCGTCATCCTCGGCGCCGGGATAGAAACCGTGCAGCAGGCGATAACGGTCACGCCGGACCTGGTCGACCCGTTCTTCCACTTGCTGCCCGGGGTACCCCAGCAGCACCAATGCATGGGCGGCGAGCATCAGGCTGGACTCCAGCAGTTCGGGCACGACTTCGCTGGCACCGGCCGCCTTCAACTCGGCGAACTGGCTGTCATCGCGAGTGCGCACCAGGATGGGCACGCTCGGGTTCACCCGGCGTGCTTCCTTGAGTATCGCCAGCGCAATGGTCGTCTCTCCCACAGCAATGACGAGCAGTCGGGCGCGCTCCAGGCCCACAGCGGTCAGCAGTTCGCCGCGATGGGAATCGCCGTAATGCACGCTGCTGTCCGCTTCGCTTGCTTCTTCTATTCGCACCGGATCGTTGTCCAGGGCGATGTAGGGCTGTTTGGCATTGCGCAGGACGCGTCCGATCGACTGGCCGACACGACCGTAACCGCAGATGACCACATGCCCTTGAACCTCGGCGTTAACCGCGCTGATTTCCTCGAGTTGCGTCGCTTGATTGGGCTTGCGATGCAGGTACGCGGCAATGCGGGGGGCCGCACGCAGCAGCGACGGCGTCAACAGCATGGAGCAGAAGGTCGCGGCCAGCAGCAGGCCGCCAAGTTCGGCGGGCATCAGGTTGCCGGCTTGCATCTGCGTCATCAGCGCAAAACAGAATTCGCCGCCCTGCGCCAATGCCAGGCCACTGCGCCATGCGGTTTCATTGTCACTGCCGCGCAGTTTGACCAGCACCGCCACCACGGCACCTTTGATCAGCAGCAATCCCAGGGTCAGGCCGAGAATCAGCAGGCCATGACTGGCAAACAAGCGCAGGTCGATGAGCATGCCGATACTGACGAAGAACACCCCGAGCAGGATGTCGCGAAATGGCCGGATATCCGCTTCGATTTGATGACGATAATGACTCTCCCCCAGCAGCATCCCGGCGAGGAATGCACCCAGGGCAGGGGACAGGCCGAGCAGGTGAGTCAACCACGCGGTCAACAGGACGATGACCAGAGTGAGCAACACAAACAGCTCGGCGGAATGCGCCTTGGCGACTTCATGAAACAGATGGGGCAACAGCCAGCGACTGGTCAGTGACAGCCCGACGAACAACACCAGGGTCTTGCCCAGTGTCAGGGGCAGCGCCCAATACCAGGCTTGGTCGCTGGTGCCGGCGAACACGGGCACCAGCGTCAGCAGCAGAACGGCCACCACATCCTGGAACAGCAACACGCCGATGGCGTTCTGGCCGTGGCTGCTGAAAATTTCGCCGAGGCTGGTCAGCTCCTTGCTGACAATCGCCGTGGAGGACAGGGCCAGGCCGCCACCGAGCAAAAACGCCGAGGTGGCCGGCATGCCCATGATCATCAACGCCGCGCCCAACAGTAGCCCGGACGTCACCACCTGAAGGGTTCCGAGACCGAAGACAACGCGACGCAGGGCGATCATTTTCGTCAGGGAAAACTCCAGCCCCAGAGAGAACAACAAAAACACCACGCCCATTTCGGCGAGCAGCGGCAACGCGTCGCTATCGCTCACCCAATCGAACGCCTTGGGTCCAATGACCAATCCCACGCACAGGTAACCCAGCACCGGTGGCAATCGCAGGCGCTGGAACAGGGCAATGATCACCAGGGAGGAAACAAAAATGATGAGCAGGGTCGCAAACATACCAACTCCAGCGGGCATTCCAGGCTTGATCGGCTTGCGGGGTGCAATGGCAAACCCCGTTCGATTCATGCAGTTCCCGGATCGAGCGCAGTGGCTTCAAATCAATCGCAGTCCGGTGCGGTCAGCGGTGAGTCTAGTCGTTCCTGTTCCATCGACCGATGATCGCGCGGATTTTTCCGCATTCACTTTCGTCATCCATCCGGACACGCAAAATGGCCATTTCGATCTCCTTTTGGCCAACTCCACGCTATGAAGCGTCTAGGCTGTCAGCAAGAATCGGAGTGCAAGGCTGACTCCATAGGGCCTTGCGTATCCACAACCAGAGTTATTGTCTTCCTTGCCCTTGGCTTCTTTTTAAGGCCGCTTGCCGTGTACAGAACATAAAAAACCAACGAGCTGACATTGGGGAATTGATCCATGGACACTATGAAACGCATTCTGGGCGCCACGGTTTGTGGGCTGACGCTGCTGGCCAGCGCCGTGCACGCCGAACAGCGCGAGTTGAGGGTGTACAACTGGGCGGACTACATCCTGCCGTCCGTACCCAAGGACTTCGCCGAAAAGACCGGCATCAAAGTGACCTGGGACACCTTCGATACCAATGAGTCCCTGGAAGCCAAGCTGCTGACCGGCAACTCCGGGTATGACCTGGTGGTGCCGTCCAACCAGTTCATCGAAACCCAGATCAAGGCCGGCGTGTTTCAAAAGCTCGACAAGTCCAAGTTGCCCAACTGGAGCCATCAGGACCCGGCGCTGCTCAAGTTGCTGGACAAGAACGACCCCGGCAATCAGTACGGCGTGCCTTACATGTACGGCACCGTGCTGATCGGCTTCAACCCGGCCAAGGTCAAGGCCGCGCTTGGCGAGAATGCTCCGGTGGACAGCTGGGACCTGGTGTTCAAGCCGGAAAACATGGAAAAGCTGAAATCCTGCGGCGTGGCGATGCTCGACTCACCGTCGGAAATCCTGCCGTTGGCCCTGCATTATCTGGGGCTGGACCCGAACAGCCAGAACCCTGATGACTACGAAAAAGCCAAGGCCCTGATGTTAAAGATTCGCCCTTACGTGACCTACTTCAACTCCGCCAAGTACATGACTGACATCGCCAACGGTGATATCTGCGTGGCCATCGGTTACTCCGGCAGCTTCTATCAATTCGGCAATCGCGCCAAAGAAGCGGGCAACGGTGTGGTGGTCGATTGGCGCTTGCCGAAGGAGGGCGCGCCGATCTGGTTTGATACCTTCGCCATTCCGAAAAGCGCGAAAAACGTGGAAGAAGCCCACGAGTTTCTCAACAACTTGCTCGACCCGAAAGTCATCGCGCCAATCAGTGACTTCCTCGGTTATCCGAATGCCAACAAGGACTCGCTGCCGCTGATCAACGAGGAAATCACCGGCAATCCGAACCTGACGCCAACCGCCGAAGCACTGAAAACCCTGTACGTCGTGCAACCGCTGCCGCAAAAGCTTGAGCGAGTTCGCACACGAGTGTGGACCAGCATCAAGTCGGATAAATAAACCCCAATCCCGGTGAACTACCTGTGGAAGATTGCTCGCGATGAGGGCCTGACAGTCAACGAGAATGTTGATGACAGGCCGCATCGCGAGCAGGCTCGCACACAGTTTTCTGGCGTTTATCCGCCAGCAATCAGTGTCAGAACTGCGGGGTGTACTTCACGCTGAACATCACGTTGCGCGGATCGCCAAAGTTGTTGTTGCCGCTAAGCTGGTTGTATGCCGCCGTGTAGTAGTGCTTGTCGAACAGGTTGTTGGCATTCACCGCCAAGCCGATTTCGGGCGTTAGCTGGTAGCCGACGCGGGCACTCCACACGGTGTAACCAGGCACGTCGTAGGTGTGTTCATACCCCAAAGTATGGCTTTGGGTGGTGAAGCCGAGCCCGGTGCTGACACGGCTCCAGTCGCCGTTGAACTGGTAATCACCCCAGGCCCGCAACATATGCTTGGGCGTCCAGGTGCTGAAGACCTTGCCTTCGTTTTCAGGGTCATCCATGTACTTGGTGGTGTTGTAGGTGTAACCGGCAAACAGCTGCAGGCCGGCGAATACTTCACCGCTGATTTCCGCGTCGATCCCCTGGCTACGCACTTTTCCCGCAGCTACCGAGCAGTACCAGCCGTCGCAGGCGAAGCCCGATGCCAGGTCGTTGAGCGCACGGTTTTCCTGGTCATAACGGAACACGGCCAAGGAAGTGTTGACGCGCCCATCCATCAATTCGCCCTTGAGGCCGACTTCGTAGTTGCTGCCGATCACCGGCTTGAGCATCTTGCCGCTGGCGTCGCGCAGGGCTTGGGGTTCGAACACATCGGTGTAGCTGGCATACACCGCCCATTCGCGGTTCAGGTCATAGATGATGCCGGCGTAGGGCGTGACTTCACCGGTTTCGTTGGCGGTGCTTTCCGGGTTTTCGGTCACGATGTCGCTGAACGCAACTTGAGACCATGACTTGTAGCTGTAGTCGTACCAGCTGACCCGCGAGCCGAGCACCAGGGTCAAGGGCTCGATCGGCTTGACCCGCCAGCTGCCGTACAGACCTTTTTGCCGAATGTCGTATTTGCTCGGGGTGGCACGACCTCCGGGGGTATTGAGCAAGCCGTCGTAGCTGATTTCCGGGCGCTCGTGGTCAATGCCGAAAATCGTGTCGGTGCTGTCATTGAAAGTTCGAGCGAACTTGTCGTCCGACGTGTATTTGGAGTAGTTACCGCCGATCATGACTTCGTGTTGCATGGACAAGGCGTCGAAGTGGCCGATCAGGTTCATGTCCAGACCCAGCTTGGTCGCGTCGAAATCCGTCACGAAGTCCGCGTATTGCACGCCGCTGCCATCGGGTTCGAGGCCATCGCCGCTACTTTGCACTCGTTGATTCTTCGCCTTGTTGTTTTCCGTCATGTGCACGGCGCCGACCTTGAAGGCCCAGTCGTCGTTGAAACGGTGCTCCAGATCGGTGTAGACGGTGGTGACATCGATGTCCGAATGGTTCCAGCGAGCGCCGGTGTAGGTGGAGCGCGACACATCGACGGGGCTGCCGTCGGAATAACGCGGCAGGCCGCGGATCATCGGGCGCGACTCGCCATCGGAATAGCTGACCGCCATGCCCAGGATGGTGTCCTCACGCAGATCGATGTCCAGCGCGCCGTACAGCGAATGGGTCTTGCTCCATTCGTAGTCGATGAAAGAATCGCTCTGATCCTCGTCGGCCACCAAACGGCCACGCACAGTGCCAGCCTGATTCAGCGGCCCGCCGGCATCCAGTTGCAGGCCATAGTGATCCCAGGAGCCGGCCTTGGCGGTGACGGTCACGGTCGGTGCATTCTGGCCGCGCTTGCGCACCAGGTTGATGGCGCCGCCGGGGCTGCCGGTGCCTTGAAGCAACCCGGATGCGCCGCGCAGTACCTCCATGCGATCAAAGAAGATCAGGTCCTGGGTGGCCCAGTTACCCAGCGCGTAGGTATTGCGGGGGATCGGCACGCCGTCGTACTGCCAGTCATCGATCTGGAAACCGCGCGAGGTCAGGATCAAGCCCTTGCCCACGCCCTGAACGCCGACCAGACCAGTTGTCTTGTTCGCCGCGTCTTTGAGGTCGGTGAGGTCCTGATCGTCCATTTGTTTGCGGGTCATCACCGTGACCGACTGCGGAATTTCCTTGAGGGTGTGTGTGCCCTTGCCGATGGTCACCGCTCGTGCAGCGTAGGAGCCCGAGCCTTCGGTCGTGGCATCGTTGCTGCTTTCGATGATGTTGGTCGCACCCAGTTGCAGCGTGGTGTCGCTGGCCGCGATCGGCTCGACGCTGAAATTGCCCTGTTCGGTGACTCGCAATTGCAGGCCGCTGCCTGTCAGCGCCGCCTGCACGGCCTGTTCAGGTGACATCTGGCCGACGACGGCGGGCGCCCGCTTGCCTTGCACGAGTGCCGGCTCCAGCGAAATGATGTGCCCGCTCTGGCTGGCAATGGCGTTCAACGTACTGGAGAGCGGGCCGGCGGGCAGGTTGAAGGACAGGGTTTGCGCCTGCGCTAAAGTTGAACCTGCCAGGCTTGCCAGGGCAACGGCGACGGAAAGCGAGTGGGACCACGGGTTGAACACAGCATTCTCCTGAAGGTGTAAGTGTCAGGAGATAGGTGGGATGAGAAATGAAAACCAGACACAAATAAGAGTCATTTTCAAAAAAATTATTCCCGGTCCGATTTTGCGCGGATCAACGTCAGCCACGGGCTGTAGTGATCCACCCGGATTGGCAGGGTTTCAGCCAGTGCTGCAAAGGTTCTTTCAGGGTCGTTCAGTGGGAATACGCCTTGGACGCGCAAGTCGCGGACTTCAGGGGATACGCGGACAAACCCTCGGCTATAGGGGCGCAGGGCATCGACGACTTTTACCAGTGGCTCGTCCAGCACGTTCAGCCGTCCGCTGAGCCAATCGGCGCGATATCGTTGATCGCCGACCACCGGATCGATCCGACGCGCGTAGAGCAGGGCGGACTCTCCCTCTTGCAAGTCACGCCGGGTGCCATCGAAGAGCCTGGCTTCGACCGAATGCTCCAGCACCACCACGCGACTGGCGTCTTGCTCCTGGGAGACCAGGAAACGTGTGCCCAGCGCGCGTATTTCGCCTTGGGTGGTACGCACGCGCAGGGGACGCTTGGGATCGGGGGCCACCTGAATGATCAGTTCGCCGTGACGCAGGATGACCAGCCTCTGATTCTCATCAAATTGCAGGTCCACGGCGCTGTCAGCGTTGAGGCTCAAGCGGCTGCCATCAGCCAGATGGAAACTCTCGCGCTGGCCACGTGCAGTGTGCAGATCGGCGAACAGGCTATCGCCCAGCGGGCTGCGTGCTCCCAGCCATAAACCGCCACCCAGCAGCCCCAGGCCGGCGATCACCCGCAGCGCATCACGCCGAGAAGTCTGTGGCTGCAATAGAAGTTGGCGGGCATGTTCGGAGTGACCGGGCAAACGTCGGTCGAGGGCACGAACCGTATTGAAGGACCCGCCAATGCGTTCCTGCATTTTTGCCCAGGCTTGAGCGTGCGCAGGGTCCTCGCTCAACCAGGTGGTGAAACGTTCCTCAAGTGCAGGCGTTGGCGTGCTGGCGCGCAGCCGCACCATCCAGTCAATGGC
Organism: Pseudomonas sp. MYb327; assembly: GCF_040438925.1. Taxonomy (NCBI): domain Bacteria; kingdom Pseudomonadati; phylum Pseudomonadota; class Gammaproteobacteria; order Pseudomonadales; family Pseudomonadaceae; genus Pseudomonas; species Pseudomonas sp. MYb327. Next base: position 2,434,848 of record NZ_CP159258.1, on the reverse strand, counting down.
TTGCTCGCTGACAGGGTCCAGGCGCGATTTGCTCATGGTGCAGACTCGCTCAAGTAACACTGCAGCAACGCCTGTTTCATGTAGCGGCTGACGGTGCGTTCCGACAGACCCAGTTTTTTGGCGATTGCCACGTAACTCATGCCGTCCAGCTGGCTATAGAGGAAGGTCGCCTTGACCACTATTGGCAAGCCGTCCAGCGCCCGGTCGATGGCGACCAGGGCTTCAATCAGTTGCAGTTGTTCTTCCGGGGACGGCGCCAGCATTTCGGGCAGGGTGGAGAGGCGCTCCAGATAGGCCAGTTCCAGTTTGCGCCGACGATGCCGGTCGAAAATTAGCCGCCGGGCGATGGTCGAGAGATAAGCGCGAGGTTGCTCGATGCTGTCGGGATCGACGCGGGCCACCAGCATCTGGCAAAACGTATCGGCGGCGGTGTCCTCGGCGTCCGCGTGATTGCGCAGCCGTCGCTGAATATGCTGCAGCAGCCAACGGTGATGATCGCTGAAAAAGTAGCTCAGCTTGCTGGGCGAAGGAGGTTGCACCGGTCGTCATTCCAGATGGTAGTGTGAATCGTTCTCAATACTACCTTTGTGGTACGAGTGACCGCAATCGCTGACTTCTACCAGCAGGAATCAGTTTTGCCGCGCCAACGTTTACTTATCGTTATTGGTCGTGCGAATGAGGTTATTGCGCAGCGCCACGATGGCCTGCTGCATTTGCACGAAGTCGTCGGGATCCAGGCCGGTTTGTGGGAAGCCGTCCTCCGAGAGGCCTTCGCGCAGTTTTCGACCTTCATTCGTCAGACTGATACGCACCTGACGCTCGTCTTCCGGGTCGCGCTGGCGCAGCAGGTAACCCATCGCTTCGAGTTTTTTGAGAATAGGGGTGAGGGTGTTGGATTCGAGGAACAGCTTTTCCCCGAGGCTGCCGACGGTCTGATTGTCTTGTTCCCACAGCGCCACCAAGGTGATGTATTGCGTGTAGGTCAAGCCAAGCCGTTCGAGCATTGGCTTATAGGCTTTACCGAACGCCAGGTTGGTGGAATAAACCGCAAAACACAGGAAGTCGGAGAGCTTCAGATCCAGGGCGGAGGTCTTGTCGGTGATTTTCATGGGCGTTCTCTTTGATCAAGGACGGATGTCTTGCAAAGCAGAAACTATACGTCGTATGCGATGGTGTCGGAAGTGCTCCAATACGTCTAGCAACAAAGGCCGACGGCCGGTGCCGGGTTTGACCCAGGCGAACCGGCCGCTCGGGGCATTACGCGGTGATGACATTCAGAGCCACATCAATGTTGCCGCGGGTTGCCTTGGAGTACGGGCAGATGGAATCGGCGATGTGGGCCAATTCGGTCGCGACATCCTGTGCCAGGCCTGGGGCGCGCAGCGTCAGGCGAGCTTGAAGGAAGTACGCCGCACCGGTCTGGCCGAGGTCCACTTCGATGTCGACGGACAGGTCCGCCGGCAGCGCAATGTTGCGTTCGGCCGCGACCAGGCCAACTGCCGCGGTGTAGCACGCCGACCACGCGCCGGCGAACAGTTGTTCGGCTTTCGGGTGCGGTTGGGTGGCGGCGAAAACATGTGCCGGTTGTGCGCTGCCGGGCGAGGACAAGACGATGTCGAGGTTGCCGTTATGACCACGCAAAGTGGAGTCAGCGTTGCTGTGGGTGGTGTGGGTTTTGCCGGTGGCCAGTACTTTTTCGATCTTGCTCATGATGATGTCCTCGGATTTCGTTGTTATAAATCGCGTGCGAATACATCGCACGCGATACGTATAGCGGGAAAAATTACTCGGTAATCACATTCAGGGCCACGTCGATGTTGCCGCGAGTGGCTTTGGAGTACGGGCACATTTGGTCGGCGGCATGGGCGATTGCGGTCGCGGTATCGTGTGCGATACCCGGCAGGCGAAGAGTGATCCGCGATTGCAGGAAGTAGGCGTTACCGGTCTGGCCCAGATCGACTTCGATATCTACCGACACGTCTGCTGGCAGTTCCACCTTGAATTCTTTGGCAGCCAGGCCAACGGCGGCGATGTAGCAGGCCGACCAGGCGCCGGCGAACAATTGCTCGGCAGTCGGGTGCGGTTGGGTGCCGACGAAAATGTGGGCCGGTTTGGCATTGCCTGGCGACGAGAGCTCGATATCGAGGTTGCCGTTATGGCCGCGCGATGTTTTGCCAGCGGCGTTGAGGGTGGTGTGGGTTTTACCGGTAACCAGGACTTTTTCGATCTTGCTCATGGGGTGAATCCTCGACGGTGCAATTGGGTTTGGTTTAGTGTCGTATGCGTTCACATCGCATCCGATGGAAATGATCTTCTCGCAGAACCCGTTTTTCGTCAAGAGGTCATTTCTTGCCTTGGCGACAAACGGTTCAGAGTCATGTTGAATGCGAAAAGCCCGCCGAACCGGAACGGGCTCAGCGGGCTTTGTTGTATCTGGGGCTTTTTGAGGTCGGCGGGTTGTTTAGTTGCGCTTCGGGATACCAGCAATGGGGCGCGCGGCACCGGGTGTGTGGGCCGTCTTGCGATAGGTCAACAACACGATGCCGGTGACGACAATCACGCCGCCCAGCACCTGACCTGCGCTGAGCATCTGGTCCAGCACCACCCAGCCCATCAACAGCGTGGCCAGGGGCTCGATGTTCATTACCGGGGCATTTCGCGACATGTTCAGGCGTGGCACCGACATGAACAACACGATAAAACCGGTGCCGTAGAGCACCACCAACGTGGCAAGTGCCAGCCAACCGGTCGTGCTGGCCGGCAGGTTCAAACCACCGGGGAGTGCACCGGTCATGCCGGCGAGATTGGCGCTGCTGAAAACGATAAAAATGGTCAGCAGGCTACGGACTGACCCGCGTACCTGAGGCAATTTGTGATCGGTGATCCACAAGGCGCAGGCAAAAACACTGGCTGCACAGAAGGCCAGGGCCACGCCCAACAACCATTCGGGGCCTGCGCTGGCGTTGGATGCGAGGCGACCCGGTACATCCAGCACAAACACCAGACCCAGCAAAATCAAACCCATCAGCGCGGCGGTGCGGGCGCTCGGTCGCGGCCCACCCAGCGCCCAAGTGAGCAGTGCGAGCAAGATGGGAAACACGTTAGCCACCAGCAATGCCAGCGCCACCGGCACCCGCGCGACCGCCGAATACAAACACAGACTTTGGGTGGCAATCAGCAACCCCAGCAGCAACTGCCAACGCCAGGCTCCCGGTGGCAAACGCAGGCTCTGCCGTTGCCACAACACCAAAACAGCCAATACCAACAGCGTGCCGCCGGAGCGCATCAGGATCGCCAACAACACCCCGGCACCATCATCGAATGCTACACGGGCCGCCACATGGTTACCGGCGAAGGCACATCCCATGCAGAGCAAAATCAATACGGCGAGGTGGCGAGGAAAGGGCGCAGGCGCTTCATCCATGGAGGTCATGCGGGTCATGGCAGGTTCTCGAATCAAATGCACCACCGCGACAGTGGGCGAGTGTCTTTATTATGTTGTCGTACAACTTGATGCCGTTTGTACCTCGTTTGATTTAAATGGACAAGGGTAAAACGCTGTATCGAAGGTTTTGCGGGGCTTGGGTGGGTAATGTCGATTGACGATTGATTTGAGGTGATCGTATGACTCAAGGTTTGACGCCCGCCCATGCGCAGTAACTCTTGCTGAACAAAGTCGGCAAACAACTTGATCCGTATCGGTGTGAGCGCGCCAAACGCGTGCAGCGAATGAATCGCCAGCGACGGCAGGCGCTGCTCGGCCAGCACTTGCTGAAGCGCGCCTGAATCCAGATCTTGCTGCACGGTGCATTGCATCAAGTAGGCGATGCCCATGCCGCCCAGCGCGGCGGCGCGCAGGCCGAAGCCCGAATCCAGGCCGATACGTCCACGCGGGACCAGGGTTTCACCGTTTTCAAAGACGATGGGCAGGGTTCGCCCATTCAGTTGATAGCGATTGGCATCAAAGGGTTTATGCAGATGATGGCGGACATTATCCCTGCAGGTCGTCTGGGCGAGTCCGAAGAACTGGCGCAGGCAGCGTTGTACCTGGCGTCCAGCGACAGTTCGTTCGTCAACGGCATTGAATTGCACGTGGATGGCGGGATGTCGCTGGTCTGAGATTGCCGCTAAAACCTGCAGACGGCATCCGTGAGCAACACCCGACCGAACTGCGCGTTGGCATCCAGCGGAGTGATGGCCAGCAGTTGATCCAGACGGATCTCCTGCTGGCCATCAGCGTTTTCGACGAGGAGGAATTCTTCCTTCTCGCTGGAGGTTCGCGTGGTCAGCGCTTTGGCCTGCAAACCTGCACCATCCTTCAACTCGATATCCAGTTGATAACCATGCATGCAGGCGATCTCGAGATAGTCATGCAGGTCGCAGTTCATGGGTTGGTATTCGTTCATGTCATGACTCCGGGCAACATTGCAATTTGAGAATGAAGAACCCCAGTTTGTCGATGGCTTCGGCCACTTACGGATTGGGCGGTTACTTGATTTGCTGGAAAACTTGTCGCGATCTTTCTGAATACGGTGGATCACAATTCACCGGGTTGTCCGAATATTTCATTGAGCAATCCAGGGACCCATACACTGTCGCGACAATCGCTTGGATTGAGTTGAGTCGCTGCGCTACCCGTGCTTAAAACATGGAGTGCGCGGTTAGTCTCAATGGAGGAAGTGTCAAAGCGGCCTTTGTTGTCAAATACAGTCCAGGTACCGTTTTTTTCAAACACGATTCGCGCCACTGATGCTGACTGGCCGATTTTCCAGACATTCACAGCCCCGGAACTGGATATACCGGCAAAGAATTGATCGTTCAGCGGCGCTATCGCCTGTACTGCTCCGTCGGCGTTATAACTGGTAACTTCTTGGCGCGTTGCTGGGCGCCCTTGGGGTTCGGACGATGACAATGCTGTGATGTGTACACTCGCACCGTCGGCATATATGAGCGAGTTGCCGTCGGCGGAAAATTCGAAGCCGTCGTCCAGTGCCCTCTCGCGGCTGATTTTTGTTACCACACTGTCTTTGCGCCAGTCCCACACCTCAATTCCCGAGTCACGGGTAAAAGCTATCCAGGATCGAGTCGGTGAAAACCTGATTGAAGTCGTGACATCAGAAATGGTCGTTTTGAATTCGCTTCGGCCACTCTTGGCGCCGAATACTTGTAGGTTAGGGGCTTGGAACCTGGCAATTGCCGTCTGATCGTCGTTGATTTCCATAGCCGACACTGCGCCTTTGAACGACTGAATCTGTGTAGCTGCGCCGCTGAAGTCCAATTGATAAAGGGTGGTATTCGTGGAGGTCAGCACTTTGTTGAGCTCGGCCAGTTCACCCTTATCATCAAGTGTGTTTGACCAGGCCTCCACGGCGGTTTTAATTCGTTCGAGATCATCTGCGTTGACGGACGCCATCAGCAGGCCATAGTCACCGCCGGATGTAGCAACCGCCAAGCCCCTGGATTTTGGAGGTAATCGGGCCAGTTCATCTTTGCCGTCTTGCGTTCCGATAGAAAAGTCGCCATCGGAGCGCTCGTAAATTCGTAAGACATCATCCGGAGTCATGCTGGCTGCAACCGTGACAATCACGTCGCCAGGCTTGAGTAACTGTGTAATTTTCCGGTCTTTTACGCTGAATAAGTAATCAAAATTCTGGCCGCTGAGAAAGAGTCGGCCTAATGGCTGGGAGACAAGCGTAGGCGTCTGTAAACGACCTTTAATGTGGGGTGCATCCGCGCCATTTGTTCCACTGAAGAAGATTTCAATGCCTTCGTCTCCGGACTTTCGTTGCATGAGCGGGCTACTGTCTTCGTTCAGTGCCAGAATTTCTGCCGTTTGTGTCTGATTGACGATCTTGCCAGAGCTGGTATCGATCACATACGAATGCCACTCGCCCATCTCTGAAATGGCCAGAAACCGTCCGTTACCGCTAAAGGTGAAGTGCGGAAACGAAAGTTCTGCAATTTGAACGCGAGCGGTTTCTTTTCCATCGTGTGTGTTGATGATGTGAAGAAATCCCTCTTCATCCATCCACGCACCTACATTGCCAGACGGATCCATCACCACGGTATCCAACGGTGTTTCTTTTAATTCATGCTGCCATATCACGGCATTGTTCTGAGCGCTGACCATGAGTAGCTCGTAACGTGTTGAGGCCTGGGTGTCCTCTGGTTCATCGTTCAATAAATTCTCTAATGACGGGGATTGCTCCGCTAGCTCGACTTTCTTTAGCGCTAACGCTCGATCCCGCAACGCAGCCGATGCCACCAAAGTAGCGCCGGGACCGGTTTCGAACTTTCCAGATGGTTCCAGGGTTGCGGATAGCCACTCTATCGTTCCGCGCGGGATAGCATATTGTGAAACCGTGGCACCGCCATTGGCAGGACAATCGAACCCGAGGATCGGCGACAGAACCCCCTCGTTAAGTCGGGTCAAGACCTCGCCCGTATCCGGATTAAGAATTCGAAGGGTGCCTGAGTCACTACCCACCATCAGTAATCGACTCTTGTCGACGAAACACAAATTCTTCAGGCTTTCCTTCGGGAAGGACCAGCGTCGAATAGCGTCACCCGATGGCAGGCTGCGCACGGTGACGTCCATCACTGCACCAAACCCGTCAACAGCGTCAGTGGCAACCAGAGTTCTGTCCGTGGAAATCGAAAAGTTCATACCAAGGGTGCTGGGTTCTTCTACAAGCAAGGGATTTTTGCACTCTGACTCTGCTGCGATTGAGGCGAGTGAAATGGTTGACCCACAAAATACAAAACAAAGGAGGGCCACTGAGCGTCTATGGCTGGTGGTCATAAAACGGAGTGATTGTTGGATTAACGCAAGCATGTTTTTCACGGATTTCTCCCGCGTCGCGCTACGCGTTAATCCGCCGCAGATATACCCCATGCGACCTGATAACGTTTGGTCTTTTTCCCGGAATCATCAGCTTTTTCAGTTGTGCGTAACGTCAGATTAGCTTCGGTATAACCGGTTAAATTGGCGACTCTTAGGTGTCGAGACGCGCCGTCGGGAGTGTCCTTGCCTGAGAATTTTACTCCTGCGGTGCTACACAATTTTTTGAACGCCTCGGCAGTTTTTTCGAAGGTGCTATTAGCTAATTTTAAATCGTCACCGTAATAGAGTTCTGCCGTTGCGAAAGAATTTGAGGAGCTTCGGTAAATGGTAACTTCTGTGGCTCCGGGTACTTCAATGGATGAATGAAACATTGGCATATTTTGTCCCGGGAACAGAGGGCTGGAAACTATTGAGGAAAACCCGTCCTTCTCCGCCAGACCGATTCGAACCATCGCTGCGGCCATTTGCTCTATGTCGCTGTTGCCCAAATTTTCCCAGCCGCTATTGCAGTTCGGATTTGCCAGTTGTTTACCAGTATATGAGGCTGATATTAAAGCGTTTTTGTCAAATGGAAGTTCCCAAAAGAATGAATCGTATCGTTCTGAGTCCAGTGATGAAAAGTTGTACCCGATGGCTATTTTTCCGGTGGACCGAGGTGGTATTTCAACTGAGCCGTAAGACGCGTCGGTAAATATATAGTCTTCATATTTTTCCGGTGCTCCCTTGGGGTATCCACCCGTAACTGCAATGAGTTGGATGACGAGGGTCCTGGCGGTATTGTTGGTAAAAATAAAGTTGCTGTTTTTGTCGAAGTTGGCGGCGGAGTTCGCTTTAGCGTCTGCCTCTACGTCGAAGCTTGTATTCAAAAAAAGTGCTCCGACAACGTCTGATATGCTTCGGGTAATTGCATTACACAAACCTGTGCTCCATGCATATTCATCACCGGCGTGCTGGGGTCCGAGCAATCGATGTGATGTCGCGCGCAGCTTGTCTATCCGATCGCCTTTTTGCCCGGAAAGGTCCATCCACTTTAACAACGCTCTTAAAAAGCCAAAATGCACCGCTAAAGCACGCTCGCGTTTATCTAGATGACCCGTTCCATTGGCTGAAACCGGCGTAGTCAACTCTTCACCAGCACCGAGTTGTTTAAGCAAGCGTGCTGTAGGCAAGGCCGCCTTTGGCCCCATTTCCGGGTTATCTGACTTGTCTTCAAACATTGAGTCGAAAAACGCCAATGACGCCAGCATGTCCGCTTGGCATTCGAAAGGCTTGCGCGCAGGATCGGCCGGCGAGACGTCTGGTATGTCATTTTTTTGGGCCACGTGCACCATTTCGTGAAGCATTACAAATTTGAGCGCGGCAGCTTTATTAGCGGGCGTCATATCGCGCGTGAAACGGGTCACAAAGTCATGGCCTGCCAGTATGTTGCCATCGGTTCCTGTCGCAATATTTTGTCCGTCTACTTGCAGCAGGTTGATCGCTGACACCTTCCAGCGTTGCGCAGCAATTTGCTGTGCTTGCGCAAAAGCATCGCCGATATCGTCACTGCAAGCGTTCGATGAAAAAAAAAGTAAAAGCGCGATGGCAGGCGCCGAGAGTTGGGTTATTGGCAGGCGCGTAATGTTCTTCAAGACACACCTCTTTTACGTTTAGGCGAGAGGGTTCTATTTGCCCCAAGGCCGTAGGCGATTGAAACAACCGCGCAGGCTAATGAACACCACATTGCGAAGAAAGCGAATACCAGAGTAACGAAGCGTATGGTCAGTTCGGTTTGAGCGTACATACGGTCGGTTGCCCCACCATAGTCGGCAAGGAGTTCAGAACAGGATGGTTGGTTCGCGGGTTCGAAAGTTGATAGGTAATTCAATAAGTCAAGTGTTGGGGTTGGACCGATAACAAGTCGAATGTCCGACGTATATTGACAGGTCCAGGTACTGCGAAGGACCACAAAAGAAACAAAGGTCATCAAGAATATTGCGGCGCTGATATACGCCAAGCGGAGCCAGGTATGTTTGGCCTTCTGACGATGCACTCTATACGCATACAGAGTAAGAAATCCAATGACAAGCGCCACCAAAATATTTGCGCATACCAGGACGATCCCATCGATGTCAGAGTTGGATGACAGCTTTATCGCAAAGCTTAGGCTCGAACAGAAAGTGGCCACAATCCATGCCGATAGGGAAAGGAGAGGCATCCATATACGCTTTACGTCGGGTTGAGGGCTGTCAGAAGTTCGAGACATCTATTTTTACCTCCTCTGAAGTTTTCGAACTTAAACCCACGCGGATGTCCCGACTGTGCACGAGTGTCTGTCCTTTATAAATCTGCAGGCGGTAGCGGCCTGGAGGTAAAGGTAAGGAGGCATTGTTAGTGTCGGAAGCGAATGGAAAGCGTGCATCACCTTTGTTCACTACATCGCGAAACGAATTGCAGGTGACAGTGTACCCAGGCTCACTTTTGTCACCGCGGAAGGTCATGACGCTGACTTCCACCAGCATCGGTCGATCGAATCCGGAAAATCCTGATGTCGCAACCAGGTAGTGACGTTTGATTTCAGTATCCTCACTGACCTCTTTAAGGAGCGCTGTTGTCTCCTGCGCGCTACCGACATTCAGTGCTCGCAGAAGTTGTTCTCGATAAGCATCAATGGCTGACATAAATATTCCTGGCACCGGTTTGTTCATGCCATCCATTTCTCTGGCAATAGCCGAAAAGCCGTTAGCCAATTTATTTACTTCATGTTCAAGCGGTTGATTGACCGGGTGATTCTGGTCGGATATCTGCGCGAGTAAAGGGAACAGGCTGGAGAAGGCTTTTGTGCCTTGATCGCCGGCATATGAGGCCTGAGAGAAAAATGCAGCCAACATCAGTCCCAGGACGAGCAAGTGGGGTGAAATTTGTCGCCTTGATGTTTGGAGGTTAAACATTCCAATGTCTTCTCCACTGGCAATGGGGAGCATCGTTGTGTCTATGTATGTTAGGTGAGCGATTCGTATCGTCTACAGACGTATTCGAAATAACAATTCTTCAATGCTGTTCAGTTCCGCCGATCAATTGACCGAATACAAACAGAAAGTTGAATTTTCGGCCCTGCCTGACTCAACTCTCAGGGGTCGCGATCCGCCCGGTGTAAAGGTGTTTCAAACCGCTGAATAGCATATGTCTAAAACCACCCGATAAGAAAAATCGATACCCGCTTAAGGATTTCCCAGAGGCGGGGCGGGCCTGTGCGGCTTTAGAGTCACGCCCAGCGTTCGAAAGGTGGATGGCTGCCTGGCCAGCCGCCATTGCCGGACCAGTCGGAATTTCTAAAAAAATAAGAAGGTGAAAAGCATGAGTCACGAAACGGTCGATATCAAAGCGTGGATCGACAACCGGCCGGTTGCCAGATACCAGTGGCTCATCATGAGCCTGTGTTTCTTCGTTGTGTTGTTCGATGGCTTTGACGTTGCGGTCATGGGTTTTATCGCGCCTTCGCTGATTCAGGAGTGGGGTCTTTCCAAAGCGGCTTTCGGCCCGGTGATGAGCGCCGGCATGGTCGGTCTGGCCATTGGCGCTTTGACCGCCGGCCGTTACGCCGACCGTTTGGGCCGCAAGAAAGTGCTGTTGATTGCCGTGACTGGATTCAGCGTGCTTAGCCTGGCCTGTGCCTTCGCTCGCAACCCCTATGAACTGGCAATCCTGCGACTGTTGACCGGCGTGGCCTTGGGCGCCGCAATGCCCAATACCACCACGCTGCTCTCCGAGTACCTGCCGGAGCGCAATCGTTCGCTGTTCATCACCATCATGTTCACCGGTTTCAACATGGGGTCGGGAATGGGCGGTTTTCTCGCGGCCTGGTTGATCCCGCAACACGGCTGGCAATCGGTGCTGCTCGCGGGCGGCATCCTGCCGCTGGTGTTGCTGCCGTTCCTCTGGCTGCTGTTGCCCGAGTCACCGAGGTTCCTGGCGGCACGCAATGCATCGGCCAGTCAGATCGCCAAGGTATTGAACAAGCTGGGCGGACAATTTTCGGCGAGCACGAAATTTACCCTGAGCGAGCCTCAGGTCCAGCACAAGGCGCCGGTGCGCAAGCTGTTCAGTGAGGGTTATCGCTTCGGCACACTAGCGCTGTGGATGACCTACTTCATGGGCCTGCTGGTGATCTACCTGACCATGGGCTGGATGCCGACCCTGTTGCGCGAAGGTGGTCTGAGCATAGAGCGGGCAGCGACCATCACTGGCCTGTTCCAGATTGGCGGCACGGTCGGTGCGATCGTGGTCGGCTGGGCCATGGACAGACGTAACCCGAACACCGTGATTGCGACCTCCTATGCCTTGGGCGGCGCGTTCATCCTGCTGCTGGGAGCTTTCAGCCTGGAGTCGAGTCTGTTGGCGTTCGGCGTCGTCGCGGCAGGCTTCTGCATGAGCGGCGCGCAGACCGGTCTCAACGCCTTCGCTCCCGGTTACTACCCGACCGACTTCCGCGCCACAGGTGTCAGCTGGATGCTGGGGATCGGCCGTTTCGGGGCTATCTTTGGTTCACTCATCGGTGGTGCGGTGCTCAGCCTGGGCTTGGGCCTGCCGCTGTTGTTCGCCCTGTTGAGCGTGCCGGCCTTCTTCGCTGCGCTGGCGATCCTGGCCAACGGTCATGCACGGCGCCGGGTCAGTCAGACGTTGTTGGCGCAATAATTTTTTTACGAACACAGGAACTCGTTATGGCACGCATCATCGGTGGCCTCGCTGTATCCCACACACCCACGATTGGCTTCGCCGTCGATCACGATAAACAGAATGAGGCTGCCTGGGCGCCGATTTTCGAAGGCTTCGAACCGATCAAGGTGTGGTTGAAGGAGCAACGGCCGGACGTGTTGTTCTACATCTTCAACGACCATGTGACGTCGTTCTTCTTCGACCACTACGGTGTGTTCTCCCTCGGTGTGGACGAGCGTTACGAGGTCGCTGACGAAGGCGGCAACCCTCGTTCGTTGCCCGCCGTCGGTGGACATGCGGCGCTGTCGCGGCACATTGGCCAGAGTCTGGTGGCCGATGAGTTCGACATGAGCTTCTTCCGCGACAAGCCACTGGATCATGGCTTCTTCTCGCCGATGTCGGCGCTGTTGCCCTGCGATCCGCAATGGCCAGTGGAAATCGTGCCGTTGCAGGTGGGCGTGTTGCAGTTCCCGATTCCTAGCGCGTTGCGTTGCTACAAGTTAGGCCAGGCCCTGCGCCGCGCCATCGAAAGCTATCCGGAAGACTTGAAGGTGGCCATCGTCGCCACCGGTGGCGTGTCTCACCAGGTGCACGGCGAGCGCTGCGGATTCAACAACCCGGAGTGGGACGCGCAGTTCATCGATCTGTTGGTCAATGACCCGGTGCGCCTGACTGAAATGACCCACGCCGAATACGCCACCCTCGGCGGCATGGAAGGCTCTGAAGTCATCACCTGGCTGATCATGCGCGGCGCGTTGTCGGCCACGGTGAAGAATCTGCATCAGGATTACTACCTGCCATCCATGACCGGCATTGCGACTTTGCTGCTGGAAAATCAGGACCGTCCGGTACCTGCTGAATTGACCGAACGCCACTTGCAGCACATGCAGCACCAATTGGCCGGGATCGAAAAACTCGAGGGCACGTACCCGTTCACTCTGGAGCGCAGCGCCAAGGGTTATCGGCTGAACAAGTTCCTGCATCGCATGATCGAGCCGCAATGGCGCCAGCGTTTTCTCGAGGCGCCAGAAGCGCTGTTCGAGGAAGGCAGGCTGAGCGACGAGGAGCGCGACCTGCTGCGCCGCCGCGACTGGCGTGGGTTGATTCAGTACGGGGCGATCTTCTTCGTGCTGGAAAAACTCGCGGCGGTGCTCGGGATTCCCAATCTGCAGGTCTACGCGGCGATGCGTGGTCAGAGCCTGGACGAGTTCATGAAAACCCGAAACCAGCAGGTGCTGTATTCGGTGGCGGGCAAAGCACCGCGCTGATCATCGGTCGCTAACGCGTTCCAGTAAACGGCGGCTCTTCCCGGGTCGCCATCAGCCAATTTTGTTTGACCTCACTGTGCCCGGCACTGAACGGGCGCAGGGCATTTCTTTACCCAAAAAATCGGAAAACAATAACAATGAAAAACACCGTCAATCATCGGATCGTCTGCACCTTGGCCGTTGTCTCGGCGCTTCCCCTGGGGGCCTCGGCGGCCGGTTTTATCGATGACGCCAGCGCTAACCTGAATCTGCGCAACTTCTACATCAATCGCAACTTCACCAACCCGGCTTACCCGCAAAGCAAGGCAGAGGAGTGGACCCAGAGTTTCATTCTCGATGCCAGGTCCGGTTTCACCCAAGGCGTGGTCGGGTTCGGCGTAGATGTTCTGGGGCTCTATTCGGTCAAGCTCGATGGCGGCCAAGGCACCGGCGGCACGCAGCTGTTGCCGCTGGACAGCGATGGTCGTCCGGCTGATGACTTTGGCCGCTTGGCGGTTGCCGGAAAAATGAAAGTGAGCAAGACCGAATTGAAGGTCGGTGAGTGGATGCCGGTGCTGCCGATCCTGCGATCCGACGACGGCCGTTCGCTGCCGCAGACTTTTCGCGGTGGGCAGGTCACTTCACAGGAAATCGATGGCCTGACGCTGTATGGAGGCCAGTTCCGGCAGAACAGCCCGCGTAACGATTCGAGCATGGAAGACATGTTCATGCAGGGCAAAACCGCATTCACCTCCGATCGCTTCAATTTCATTGGCGGTGAATTCAGCTTCAACGAAAAACGCACGATGATCGGTGTGTGGAATGCCGAGCTGAAGGACATCTATCAGCAGCAGTACATGCAAATCGTTCACAGCCAGCCTCTGGGTGCCTGGACTCTGGGCGCGAACCTCGGTTATTTCTGGGGCCGCGAGGACGGCAGTGCCCGTGCTGGCGACCTGGATAACCGAACCGTTTCGGCACTGCTCTCGGCCAAATACGGCGGCAATACCTTCTACGTCGGCCTGCAAAAACTCACCGGTGACGATGCCTGGATGCGGGTCAACGGCACCAGTGGCGGCACCCTGGCCAACGACAGCTACAACAACAGCTACGACAACGCCCGGGAAAAATCCTGGCAAGTGCGCCACGACTACAACTTCGTCGCCCTCGGCATCCCCGGCCTAACGTTGATGAACCGCTACATCAGTGGCGACAACGTGCACACCAGTGCAACCACCGACGGCAAGGAGTGGGGCCGCGAATCGGAACTGGCCTACACCGTGCAAAGCGGCAGCTTCAAGAACCTCAACCTGCGCTGGCGCAACTCCAGCATCCGTCGGGACTACAGCAGCAACGAGTTCGACGAAAACCGCTTGATCATTAGCTATCCGTTCAGCCTGCTTTAACACCTTCCTGTAGGAGCTGGCGTGCCAGTGATGGCGATGTTTCGGTCAGCAATGATGTTGGATGTGCCGGCCTCATCGCTGGCAAGCCAGCTCCTACGGGTATTGAAAGCGCACACAAAACCTGGGAACAACACAAATCCACTGTAGGAGCTGGCTTGCCAGCGATAGCGGTGTATCAGTCACGTAGAAAGTGACTGACTTCCCGGAACAACCGCCTGCTCACGAATCACCCGTCGAATCATCTCCATCAAGGCTTGTGCCACTGGCGAATGCAGGCTGCCGGTGCGATAAGTCAGGCCGATGGCACGGGTGGTCTGTTTCAGTTCAAGCGGCAGGATGCATAACTCGCCGGAGGCAATCTCCTGTTCTAATTGATGCGCGGACACCGCCGCGAGCATGTCCGAACGCAACAACAACCCGCGAATGATCGCCATGTCAGCGCTTTCCACCACCGGCCGGGGGGGCGCAATGCCGAAACGGGTGAAACACTCATCAAGCATCTTGCGGGCCGGCGATCCGGCGCGGGGCAGCACCCACTGGGCTGCGCTGAGTTCATCGTGCAGCGCCGTTTTCGAATACAGCGGATGATCACTCCGCGCCAGCACAACCATGTCCTCCGTAAGCAACGCTTCGCCGGTCAGGTCGCTGGCGTAGGCTTCCGAACGCAGGGCACCAAAAATGAAATCTACATCGCCGGCGCGCAGTTCCGTTGCCAGCAAATCAAAGGGGCTTTCATTGGTGATCACCTGGATCTGCGGATGCTCGGCCATCATGCGCACGATGGCTTCCGGCAATATCCGTGTGCGACCAAGGGGCAGGGCGCCGACATGCACCACGCCTTGCAAGGCGCCGTGCAGGGCGGTGATGTCGGTCTCGAAATGGCGCAATTCATTCAGCGCCCGGCGAATCGGAAAAAGGATTTCATGGCTGGCGCGGGTCGGCTGCAAGCCGCGTGGCGTGCGCTCGAAGAGTGCCTGGCCGCAGCCACTTTCCATGACCTTGATGGTCGAACTGATCGCCGGCTGACTCAGGCCGAGCAGACTGGCGACGGTCTGCATGTGGTGCGTTTCACAGAGTTTGACGAACACCTGGAGGCGCCTGGCCTGAAACAGATAAAGCGGCTCGACCGCACGTTTATCCCCGCTACTCAACAGGCGCGGCACGCTTTCCAGCTCGACGAGCACGCGGCGTGCACGGGGCAGCAGGCGTTCGCCGTAATCGGTCAAACGCATGCCATTGGCGTGGCGTTCGAACAGCGGCACGTCGAGCCGGGTCTCCAGCTCTGAAATCGAGCGAGTCACCACCGACTGTGCCCGATACAACGCCACGGAAGCCTTGGAAACGCTGCCGTGATCGGACACGCGGACAAAGGCACGCACGTGCATCAGGCTGGGCAGTTCACGGTTTTCCATGGGGCGGATGCTCTGCAGATCGGTGTTAGACTCGGACTATGCCGCCGCCATGAACGGGTGGCAATAAAAAAAACGCATACCTCCAACACCGCAACGCATTACTCCGCAGGTGGGTGCCGGTGCGATGCTCTTTCGAAACGCAGGAGGAGTATCCGCAATGATCGAGTCACCAAAAAATGCGCTGGTCGTCAGCGCCCACTCTGCCGATTTCGTCTGGCGTGCGGGCGGTGCCATCGCACTGCACGCGCAACAAGGCTACAACGTGCACATCGTCTGCCTGTCTTTTGGTGAGCGCGGCGAGTCCGCCAAGCTGTGGCGCAAGGGCGAGATGAGCGAAGAGAAAGTCAAAAGCGCACGCCGCGAAGAGGCCCAGGCGGCCGCGGATATCCTGGGTGCCAGCGTCGAGTTCTTCGACATTGGCGACTACCCGATGCGCGCCGACAAGGAAACCCTGTTCCGCCTGGCCGATGTGTTTCGCCGGGTGCAGCCGGAGTTTGTCCTCAGCCACTCCATCAAAGACCCCTATAACTACGATCACCCGCTGGCCATGAACCTGACCCAGGAAGCGCGCATCATCGCCCAGGCGGAAGGCTACAAGCCGGGCGAGAAAATTGTCGGTGCGCCGCCGGTCTACAGCTTCGAGCCGCACCAGCCAGAGCAATGCGAATGGCGCCCTGACGTGTTGCTGGACATCACATCCGTCTGGGACAAAAAGTACGCGGCCATCCAGTGCATGGCTGGCCAGGAACACCTGTGGGAGTACTACACCCGCGTCGCCCTGCAGCGCGGCGTGCAAGCCAAGCGCAATGTCGGAATCACCTCCAGCCGCGACATCATCTACGGCGAAGGCTATCAAAGCATCTTCCCGCGCGTGACGGAGAACCTGGGATGAGCGAGTTGATCGGAAAAACCGGCATCGTCGTGCGCAACATCGCCCGGGCCGAGCAGGCATTGGTCGAAGAGCTGCAACGCTACGGCGTCGCGACCATTCATGAAGCGCAGGGCCGAAAAGGTCTGCTGGCATCCTCGATCACGCCGATTCAGCGGGGCACCGTGATCAGTGGTTCGGCGGTGACGGTGCTGGTCGCGCCGGGTGATAACTGGATGTTCCATGTCGCCGTGGAGCAATGCCGTCCCGGTGACATTCTGGTGGTTGCGCCGACTTCGCCGTGCACCGATGGCTACTTCGGCGACCTTCTGGCGACTTCGCTCAAGGCCCACGGCGTGCGCGCATTGGTGATCGACGCGGGCGTGCGCGACACCCACACGCTGCGCGAGATGGGCTTCCCGGTCTGGTCCCGCGCCATCAGTGCCCAGGGCACGATCAAGGAGACCCTCGGTTCGGTTAACCTGCCGCTGGTGTGTGGCGGCCAGTTGGTCAACCCCGGCGATGTGGTGGTGGCGGATGACGATGGCGTGGTCATCGTGCGCCGCACCGATGTTGCGCAGGTGGTCGAAGCGAGTCGCGCCCGCGCCGATCTGGAAGAACAAAAGGCCCTGCGCCTGGCCAAGGGAGAGTTGGGCCTCGATATCTACAACATGCGCGGACGCCTGGCGGAGAAGGGTTTGCGCTACGTCGACAGCCTGGACGAACTCGGAGACTGAGCATGGGCCAGACACGCATTCCTTGCCTGCTGATGCGCGGCGGAACGTCGAAAGGCGCTTACTTCCTGGCCGGTGATTTACCCGAGCAGCAGGCGCTTCGCGACCGTGTTTTGCTGGCCGTCATGGGTTCGCCGGATGCGCGACAGATAGACGGCATTGGTGGCGGCGATTCGCTGACCAGCAAAGTGGCAATCATCAAGCCTTCGACCCGCGCTGAAGCCGATGTCGATTACCTGTTTGCCCAAGTACTGGTCGACGAACCGCGTGTCGATTACGGCCAGAACTGCGGCAACATCCTTGCCGGTGTCGGACCGTTCGCCATTGAGCGCGGGTTGGTGGCGGTAAAGGGTGACCTAACGCCGGTGCGGATTTTCATGGAAAACACCGGGCAGATTGCGATTGCGCATGTGCCCACGCCGAATGGCTCTGTCAGCTATGCGGGTGAGGCGCGGATCGACGGGGTGCCGGGTTACGCGGCACCGTTGATCGTCGAGTTCGAGGATGTCGCCGGCTCCAGTTGCGGCGCATTGTTGCCGACCGGCAATGCTGTCGATGTATTCGATGGAGTTGAAGTCACTTGCGTCGATAACGGCATGCCGGTGGTGCTGATCCGCGCTGAAGACTTGGGACTCAGTGGCTATGAGAGCCCGGAGCAACTGGATGCGAATGCGCCGTTAAAGGCGCGGGTCGAGACGATCCGTCTTCAGGCCGGCCCGCGCATGAACCTGGGTGACGTTAGCCAGCGCAACGTGCCGAAAATGTGCCTGGTTGCGGCGGCACGAGTGGGCGGGGCAATCAGCACCCGCACCTTCATTCCCCATCGATGCCACATCAGTATCGGCGTATTTGGCGCGGTCAGTGTCGCCGTTGCGTGCCTGATCGAAGGCAGTGTGCCGGCGGGGCTGGCCCGTATCGCCGAGGGCGACGTGAAGCAGCTTTCAGTCGAACACCCGACGGGCGAATTCACTGTCGAGCTGCGTTTGCAACACGGCGAATTGGTGGGTTGCGGGCTGATGCGTACCGCAAGATTGCTGTTTGATGGAAGCGTGTGTGTGCCGGCTACGCTCTACTGAGGTGTGAGATAGACTCATCACGGGGCTTATCACGGCAGGAGTGACACACGTGGCAAGACGGCAATGGACTCGCTGATCACAGCCGCAGCGCATGCGCTGGCGGTGGGCGATCCGCTCGGTGCGCTGAACCGGATCGCGTTGCGCGAGGATGCGCCAGCGCTGGCACTGCGTGGTATCGCCATGGCGCAACTGGGTGATCTGGCGCGGGCCAAAGCGCTGGTGCGAAGGGCAGCGCGGGCCTTTGGTCCGAAAGAAACGGTGGCGCGGGCACGCTGCATCGTCGCCGAAGCCGAGATTGCACTGGCTTCGCGAGATCTGGGCTGGCCGGTCAAGGCTCTTGAAGCGGCGTGGGTCACGCTGCATGCCCACGGCGATCTGATCAATGCCGCCCACGCGCGATATCTGGGCATCCGTCGTTTGTTGCTGATCGGGCGGCTCGATCAAGCCCAGGAGCAACTCGAACAACTGGATCCGGCCAAGTTACCGCCACCCTTGCGGGCGACCCATGAGCTGGTGGTGGCGGGAATCGCGATGCGGCATCTGCAATCCCAAACTGCACGGGCCGCACTCGCCAGGGCTGAACTCGCCGCGCAACTTGCGGGTATCCCTGCGCTGACGGCAGAAGTCGCAAGTGCGGCGACGATCCTCAACAGCCCCGCCGCATACCAAATCGTCGGTGGCGAACAACGACCCCTGTTACTCGATGAAGTGGAAGCGCTGCTGACGTCGACAGCGCTGGTAATAGACGCTTGCCGCTCTGTGGTGCGTGGCGCGGGCATGTCGGTTTCCCTGTCCAAACGGCCCGTCCTGTTTACCCTCGTACGTACGCTGGCCGAAGTCTGGCCGGGCGATGTGCCCCGGGAAACACTCATCGCCCGGGCCTTTCGCTTGAAACTCAGTGATGAATCCCATCGCGCCCGGCTGCGGGTTGAGATCGGACGATTGCGCGCCGCGTTGAAACCCTTGGCTACGGTGACCGCAACCCGGCGCGGATTGCCCTGATCGCACAAGTTTCGCCTGACGTGGTGTTGTTGACGCCTCCGGTCGAAGAAAAATATGCAGCGCTGTTCGCCTTGCTCGGTGACGGTGAATCCTGGTCCAGCTCGGCCCTGGCGCTGGCCCTCGATACCAGCCAGCGTACCGTGCAACGGGCTCTCGATAATCTGACGGCGGCAGGTAAGGTGCAGTCGTTTGGTCTGGGCCGGGCGCGACGCTGGACAACGCCGCCAGTGCCCGGTTTCGCGACGACCTTGTTACTCCCGGTTCCGCTGCCCGGTGGCTAGGATGAACGCCACCAACCCCTTTCGAGGAACACCAAGATGAAGCAGTCAGCCGCCGAAATCCTCCGTGAATATGGTCCTTTTGAAGGTGTCGACACCGTGCACGGCCTGACCTGGGACGGTCAGCAGGTGTGGTTTGCCAGTGGCGAAAAACTTAATGCCCTGGACCCTGAAAGTGGAAAGACCTTGCGCTCGATAGACGTCGTCGCCCATGCCGGCACCGCTTTCGATGGTGAGCACTTGTTCCAGATCGCCGAGGACCGCATCCAGAAAATCGACCCTCGCACCGGCCAGATACTCAGCACCATCCCGGCCCCCGGTGGCGGCAATGACTCAGGGCTGACCTGGGCCGAGGGCACGCTCTGGGTGGGGCAGTATCGCGAGCGCAAAATCCATCAGATCGATCCCGAGAGCGGGGCCATCCTGCGCACCATTGAATCCAACCGCTTCGTCACCGGCGTCACCTGGGTTGAAGGCGCGTTGTGGCATGGAACGTGGGAAGGCGAAGAGAGCGAATTGCGCCGCATCGATTCGAAGAACGGCGAAGTGCTGGAAAGCCTCAAGCTGCCAACTGGTATTGGTGTTTCGGGACTTGAGTCCGATGGCGGCGAGCGGTTTTTTTGCGGCGGGGGGTCGAGCGGGAAGGTGAGGGTGGTGCGACGGCCTTCTTGATACCGCCGCCTAAGAAGTACGGGCTTGATGAGCCAGTGAATCATCATCAAGCCCGTCCAGACTCAAGCAAAAAAACCCAACAACACCGTCGCCAAAATCACCGTAGACGCCCCGCCAATCCGGGTAGAGATCTGTGCAAATGGCATCAACGACATCCGGTTCGCCGCCGACAGGATCGCCACATCGCCGGTCCCGCCCAGACCACTATGGCAGCAGGTCACGATGGCCGATTCGATCGGGTACATCTTCATCAGGTTGCCGATGAAGAAACCGGCCACGGTCATCGATACCACGACCGACACGCAGACCAGCACATAACCCACCGAGAACACTTTGACCACGCTGTCCAGCGGCACATAGAGCATGCCGAGGCCGATCATGACGGGCCAGATGAACGCGGCGGACACCAGTTTGTAGAAGGTGTTGGCGCCTTTCTCGAGTTTTTCCGGCAGGACGCGAGCGTACTTAAACAGTACGGCGGCGAGGATCATCATCACCGGGCCGGGAATGCCGACGACTTTTTCCAACAAACCACCGAGCACGAAGAAGGCGCAGATCACCAGCACGCCCGCGCCCATGACGCGGAAGTCAACGGTGGAGCTAGTGTCTTCCTTGACCTGGAATTTGTCATTTTCATCCTTGGCACGAATCAGTGCGCCCTCGCCGTTGATGTTTGGGCGCTTCAACGCCAGGCGAGCCAGGTAGCCGGCGCAAATAATCGCGGCGATGTTGCCAACTACGGCGGCCGGGGCCAGTTGGGCGACGTAGATATCAGGCGTGCCGCCGAGGATCGCTGAATAGGCCAGGGACAAAGGGAGGATGCCTTCGCCAATCCCGCCGCCAATGATCGGCACGATGATAAAGAAGAAGGTGTGGTAGAAGCTGTAGCCGACCAGTTTGCCGACGATCAGCCCACTTGCAACGGCGGCGAGTGTGCCCACCAGCAGCGGTATGAACATGCGCAACATGCCCTGAACCAGAATGAAGCGGCTCATCCCGAGAATGCTGCCGACTACCAGGCTGGCGATCACGAAGTACAGGAAGTTGGCTTCTTTCATCAGCATTTTGGTCGCGTCAATCGTCGCCGGCCCGAAGAAGCCGTAGAACACCAGCACCGAGGGCAACATCAAGCACAGAATGGCGCCGCCGCCGATTTCCTTGAGGATCGGCAAGCGTGAACCCAGTTGGCCGAAAAACACGCCCATGGTCATGATCACAGCCAGTCCGCCGATCATGTTTTTGGGCAGGAAACCCAGGTGGGCCGAGAGGTAAACAATCAGGGCGATGCCGAGGAATATCGGCAGCGGAATGACACCAATTTCATAAGTGCGCAGGCGTTGCAGAAACCCGATATCAGGGGTGTCTTCTATTTTCAGGGGTTGCTCATAGGGCTTGTTCATGTCGCTATTTCCTCATGTTTGTTTTTATCGAGGATTCAGGAACTACGGCTAACCGGGCTTGGGTTGTCACTCGGTATATCGATGGTATCCTTCGCAAATCGCGTGATAAACACTGGAAGTATGAGGCGTATGAACACGAATCGTGATCAATTTCCCTTGCCCGAAGACCTCAAGGTTTTTCTAACCGTCGTTCGAAAAAACGGCTTCGCCAGCGCTGCGGAAGAGCTGGGGTATTCGCCGGCCTACATCAGCAAACGCATCTCGGTGCTGGAAACGACGCTCTCGACACGGCTGTTGCACCGCACCACACGACGCATCGCGTTGACCGATGACGGCGAGCGGGTGCGGGTGTGGGCGGAAAAGTTGTTGGGGGATTTCGATGATTTTGTCGGGGAAATTTCCGAGGCGCGGCAGCAGCCCATGGGCTCATTGCACATTTGCAGCAGCTTCGGTTTCGGGCGTAACCATGTCGCGCCGGCGATCTGCAAACTGTCGCAGACCTACCCGAAACTGGAGATTCGACTGGACGTGTTTGATCGCGTGGTCGACATCGTCGGGGAAGGTTTCGACTTGGAGATCCGCGTCGGTGATGACCTGCCGGGCCAGCATCTGGGCCGCAAACTGGTGAGCAACCGGCGCGTGCTGTGTGCGACACCGGAGTACCTGGAACGGCGCGGCATGCCCCGTTCGCTGGAGGACTTGAAAGACCACGACTGCCTGGTGCTGAAGGAGCGCAATAACGCTTTCGGTGTTTGGAACCTGAGCAAGGACGGGCAGGAGGAATCTGTTCGGGTCAGCGGCCCGTTGTCATCCAACAGCGGCGAAATTGTCTTGGAGTGGGCCTTGAGCGGTGGCGGGATTTTGCTGCGCTCGATGTGGGATGTCCGGCCCATGCTTGAACAAGGGCGACTGGTGCAGGTGCTGCACGACTACACCCAGAGCGCCAACGTCTGGGCGGTGTATCCGACGCGGCTTAGCCAGTCGGCAAAGTTACGGGTCTGCGTTGAGTTTCTGGAAGAGTACTTTCGCGATTTGTCGGTTGAGTAAAGCCTTGGCGGGTTGATCCAACGCCAAGGCATTTTTCCGTCAGTTCAGCCAGGGATTCTCCGCGAGGTGCCGCGCTTCGAAGCTGCGGATCTGTTCGGCACGTTGCAGCGTCGTGCCAATCGCATCGAGCCCCAGCAATAGCGATTGCTTGCGCAGTTGATCGATCTCGAACGGGATCACGTCGCCATCACCCAATTCGATGGTTTGCTCCGGCAGATTCACGCTGATCCGCGCAGTTTCCGGGACACTGATCACCGCTGCAATCTGCTTCAACTGGGGCTCGGAAAGCTGAATCGCCAACACCCCGTTACGCTGGCAGTTGTCGTAGAAAATCCCGGCGAAGCTGGTGCCGAGCAGTGCTCGGATGCCCACTTGCTTCAAGCCCCAAACGGCATGCTCGCGGCTTGATCCGCAGCCAAAGTTCGGGCCCACCACCAAAAATGCAGCGTCGTTCCAGGCTGGTTGATTAAGGATGAACTCAGGATTGGGCTCTCCGGATTCGAGAAAGCGCAGATCGAAGAACAGCCCCCGATCCAGTCCCTTGCGATCAATACCCTTGAGAAACTGCTTGGGCATGATCACATCAGTGTCGATGTTGGACGCCAGGAGAGGTGCGGCACTGCCGCTGACCGTAGTGAAAGGTTGCATGGCTCAAGCCTCCAGGGCGAATGAACGAACGTCGGTCAGATGCCCGCTGATCGCGGCAGCAGCGACCATCGCCGGGCTCATCAAATGGGTGCGCGCGCCGGCGCCCTGACGACCTTCGAAGTTGCGATTGGTGCTCGATGCACAGCGATCCCCCGGCGCGAGGACATCGTCGTTCATGGCCAGGCACATCGAGCAGCCCGATTGCCGCCACTCAAAACCGGCATCCAGGAAAATCTGCGCCAGTCCTTCGTCTTCGGCCTGGTTACGCACCAGGGTCGAGCCGGGAACAATCATCGCCCGCACATGCGCAGCGACGCGCTTGCCGCGTACCACGCGGGCGACGTCACGCAGGTCTTCGATGCGGGCGTTGGTGCAGGAACCAATGAAGGCATGACTGATTACCACATCGCTGAGCGGCATGCCGGGTGCCAGGCCCATGTAGTCGAGGGCGCGTTGCATGCCCTGACGCAGAATCAGGTCAGGCTGGGTGGCCGGGTCCGGCACATGGCTGCCGACCGGCGCGGCCTGATCTGGGCTCGTGCCCCAGGTGACCATGGGTTCCAGGGCATCGACATCGAGCGTGACTTCGCGATCGAAGAGGGCGCCTTCGTCGCTTTTCAGGGTTTTCCATTGAGCGACTGCCTGCTCCCACCGTTCACCTTTGGGCGCACGTGGTTTGCTTTGCAGGTAGGCAAACACCTTTTCATCCGGCGCCATGAAGGCACCCCGTGCGCCCGCTTCAACAGCCATGTTGCAGATGGTCATCCGCGCCTCGACGCTGAGGGCTGTGATCGCCGGGCCGGCAAACTCAATGGCATAACCGGTGGCGCCCGATGCACCGATTTTCTCGATCAACGCCATGATGATGTCCTTGGACGTCACGCCACTGCCGAGCACGCCGTTTACAGTCACGCGCAGGGTCTTCAGACGTTTGTAGACCAGGGTTTGCGACGCCAGCAGGTGCTCGATTTCCGAGGTGCCGATACCGAAACCAAAAGCACCTAATGCACCGTAGGTGGTGGTGTGACTGTCACCGGCCGCAACCACCATGCCAGGCAGGATGAAACCCTGCTCGGGGGCCACGACGTGTTCGATGCCCTGGCGTTTATCCAGGACATCGAACAACTCGATGCCGAAATCGCGGCAGTTTTCTTCGAAGTAGGAGACCTGACGCGCACCACCGGCATCCGGCATTGTGGCGATGCGTGTCGGGGACGTCGGATTCACATGGTCGACCACGGCCAGCGTTGCACTCGGGCGCCAGGCTTTGCGCCCGGCCTCGCGCATGCCACTAAAGGCCTGGGGGCTGGTGTATTCGTTGGCGACCTGGCGGTCGATGTACAACAGCACATGACCCTGACCGTCGAGCGCGCAAACGGTGTGGCTGTCGATGTGTTTCTGGTAGAGCGTTCTGGGGCTGTTCATGGGGTGGGCTCTTATTGGTCTTGTGCGAGATCACGGATGCAACGTGCTGACAGCATATTCGTCGCCAATCCTGCATCAAGAGTCGATAAGTGAATGCTTTGCGCACGTATTGTGAATAATCAAAGTGCCCTATACGACACGCCCTAAACACCCATCTTCAAAATGTACGGCGATGTACAGCGCGTGTACGCAATAGACTGGCCGGTGTACAGTTAAGCAAATTTACCGACACAGGCAGACCCGCACATGTCACAGACAGGAAGGGCGAAAACCAAGGCGCAAGATGCAGGGTGGCGAGGCTCGGTCGACGTCTGGCTGGATGCCGCTTACGACGCGCTGAAGGAGTCCGGCGTCGATGCGGTGCGGGTGATGCCGTTGGCCAAACGCTTGAACTTGTCCCGCACCAGTTTTTATTGGTTCTATGAAGACCGCGAGCAGCTGCTCGCGGCACTACTGGCCCGCTGGAAGGACAAGAACAGCGGCGGCCTGGTGGGCCAGTGCGACAGTTATGCAGAAAGCATTTCCGAGGCGATTCTCAACGTATTCGAGTGTTGGCTTAACCCGGAACTGTTCGACTCGCAATTCGAATTTGCCGTGCGCAGCTGGGCGCTGCAATCAGATGAGGTGGCCGCTGAAATCGCGCTAGCCGATGAGGCGCGCATCAATGCTCTGGCCGCCATGTTCCGCCGGTTCGGCTACGAAGCCGAGGCCGCCGACGCGCGGGCCAGGACGATCTACCTCACGCAGATCGGTTATATCTCGATGAAAACCACGGAGGACGTCGTGGTCCGTTTCCGGCGCATCCCGCAGTACGTGACAATATTTACCGGCAAGGCACCGAAGCGGCGTGAGCTGGATCGTTTCTTCGGCAAGTTCGGTTATGCGGAAAAAGAGCCCGGGATTTTCGGTCCGTTGGTTGAAACCGTCGACGAGTCGCCGTCCGATGAACAGTAAAACCCTGGGCATCATTGGCGGCACTGGCTGGCTGGGCCGCGCAATCGCCGAAGCGCTTCTGGAGAGCGGTTTCATTCAGCCTGCGGGACTGCTGGTCTCCAATCGCTCGGGCCGTAGCACGTTGCCAGCGGACGTGCGGGTTCTGGCGGATAACCAGCCGTTGGTGGCGCTCAGTGATGTGGTGATGCTGTCGATCCGGCCGGAACAGTTTCGTGAGCTGCAGATAGACGCCAGCGGCAAACAGGTGATTTCCCTGATGGCCGGGATCCCGGCGGCGACCATCAGCGCGGCCACCGGTGCACACGTGGTGGTGCGGGCCATGCCGAATGCCGCCGTCGACATCAGGCAGTCGTACACGCCGTGGTACAGCGCCGGCAATCTTGGCGAGCCGGACCGCCAGTGGGTGCAGCGGTTGTTCGAATGTGTGGGCTCGGCGGATGAAGTGCCGAACGAAGACAACATTGATTACCTCAGTGCGCTCTCCGGCACCGGGCCGGCGCTCCCCGCGTTACTGCACCGTGCGCTGGCCAGTCAGGCGGTGGCGGCGGGCATTCCCTATGAAATTGCACAGCGTGCTGCGCGCGGCGTGGTGGTGGGAGGCGGGCAGTTGTTGGCCGGTCGCGATCCGGAACAAATGATTGAAGCATTGATGGCGTACCGCGGCGTGACGGCGGCGGTGTTGCAGTCGATGACCGATCAGGACTTCGACGCCATCGTCGGACGGGCATTGCTGGCGGGCGCGGAGATTGCGCGACGCGGTATGTAGCAAATTCCTAAAACTGCTTTTGTGGCGAGGGCGCAAGCTCCCTCGCCACTATCTGCATGGTGTCAGATCAGAGATCTTTCACCAGCCGCAACGCATCGTAGATCGCCGCGTGGGTGTTACGCGCGGCCACGGCATCTCCAATCCTGAACAGCTGGAATTGCCCTTGAGGGTTGGTGACGATGTTTTGCGCCTTGCCCGCGATGAGGTCGTGTTGCTCCACCGCACCGCCGTTGCTCGAATGCGGGCGCAGGTCGAAGTACAGATCGTCCAGGGGCAGGGTGCCGTGGTTGACCACGACCTGATCGACAACCCGCTGCTTGTTGACCTTGCCATAGTCGCTGCCGAAGGTCGCAACCAATCGGCCATCCTGCTTTTCGACCTTCTCGACGCGGTAGGTGACGGTGAAGGTGACGTCCAGGTCCTGCAAACTGCGCATGTACGGCACCAGATTCATGGCCATGACTTCCGGGGCAAAGGCGCGGTCAGGGGTGACGATTTCCACCGTCGCGCCGCTTTTGGCGATGACCTCGGCAGCCTGCAACGCGGCATGGTCGCCAGCATCGTCGAAGATCAACACATGACGACCGGGCTTGATGTCCCCGGAAATGATGTCCCACGTCGACACCACGAGCTCGTTGCCCTGAGTCATCACCTCGGTGTCGGGCAGGCCACCGGTGGCGACGATCACCACGTCCGGCTCATGGGCCAGCACGGTGTCGGCTTCGGCCCATGTGTTGAAGTGAAACTTGACGCCCATGCGCTCGCACTGGGCCATTCGCCAATCGATGATGCTGATCATCTCGCGGCGCCGTTCGTTTTGCGCGGTCAACCTGATCTGGCCGCCCGGACGATCAGCCGCCTCGAGTACGGTCACGTCATGGCCACGTTCGCCAGCGACGCGTGCTGCTTCCAGTCCCGCCGGGCCGCTGCCGATGACCAGAACCTTGCGCTTGACCACCGCCCGGGGAATCTCATGGGGCATGGTGGTTTCCCGGCCGGTCGCCGCATTGTGAATGCAATAGGCCGCGCCGCCCTGATAGATACGATCCAGACAGTAGTTGGCCCCTACGCATGGACGAATGTCTTCTTCACGCTTTTCGATGATCTTGCGCACGATGTGCGGGTCGGTCATGTGCGCGCGGGTCATGCCGACCATGTCGACCTTGCCCGAGGCGATGGCGTAGCGCGCGGTAGCCACGTCCGGAATCTTCGCGGCATGGAAGGTCGGGAACCCGGTGGCCGAACGAATTTCCCCGGCGAAGTCCAGGTGCGGCGAGTTGCGCATGCCCTGGATCGGGATGACATCGGTCAGGCCTGCATCGGTGTCGATGTGGCCGCGCACCACGTTGAGGAAATCCACCAGCCCGCTGTCCTTGAGCATGTGCGAAACCTGCATGCCTTCGCTTGCATTGAAGCCACCGGGTAATTGCTCATCGCCGGTGTAGCGCACGCCGAGCAGGAAGTCTTCACCAACGCGCTGGCGAATGCCCCGCAGGATTTCGAAGGTAAAACGCATGCGGTTTTCCAGCGAGCCGCCGTAGGGGCCGTCGAGTTCGTTGGTCAACGGCGACCAGAACTGGTCCATCAAATGCCCGTAGGCCTGCAGCTCCAGGCCGTCCATACCGGCCGCCTTCATGCGCTCGGCCGCGTCCACGTAATCCTTGATGATTCGCTCGATGTCCCACTCTTCCATCTTCTTCGGGAAGGAGCGATGCGCGGCTTCGCGGTGGTGGGAGGGCGACACTACCGGTAGCCAATCGGCTTTGTCCCAGCGCGTGCGACGGCCCAGGTGGGTCAACTGGATCATCACTGCCGCACCGTGCTCATGACATTCGTCGGTCAGATCCTTGAGCCATCCGACCACCTCGTCCTTATACGCCAGCACGTTGTTGAACACCGGCGGACTGTCCCGAGAAACGGCTGCGGAGCCAGCGGTCATGGTCAGGGCCACACCGGCCTTGGCCCGTTCCACGTGATAGGCGCGATACAAATCCTTGGGCATGCCGTCCTCCGGATAGGCCGGTTCGTGCGAGGTGGTGATGATGCGGTTTCTAAGGGTCAGGTGCTTGATTTTGTATGGCTGCAGCAACGGATCGCTGGACATGGCGGTGCGCTCCAAAAGTGGGCTTCATCAGGCTCGGCGACTTGAAATTAGGATAACTGTACAGGTGTGTCAATGGCTTGTGACACGGGTGTACATTTTGCTTGCGCAGGGCAAACGTCGTGGATAAGATCGGCGCATAAGGAGAAGGGATCGGCGCAACCGACCCGCCGCGCAAGGCTGCATTTTTCACGACCGTAAGGCCGTTCAAATTAAGACAAACCTGCCAATAACAACCAAAACAGGAAAATGCTTGATGAACGTTCATTCGCCGTATCGAAAAAGAATCTGTGCCGGATTGCTTGGCGTGGCACTCGCCGCCGGCGCCGGGCTGACTCAAGCCGCAGAACCGAAGCCCGTACGCATTGGCTGGGTCAACTGGTCGGATACCGAGATCACCGTAAAACTGGCTACCACGGCGTTGCAGGACCACCTCAAGCAACCGGTGAAACTGGTCATGGCCGACATCGGCATCCAGTTCCAGGCGTTGGCCAACGGCAACATCGACTTGATTCCGATGGTCTGGCTGCCGAGCACTCACAAGGCGTTCTACGACAAGTACAAGGACAGGCTCGAAGACCTCGGCGTGCTCTATGAAGGGCGGATCGGCATGGCTGTGCCAACGTCCGTGCCCGAGAGTGAAGTGTCCAGCGTGGAGGACTTGAACAAGCCTGAAGTCAGGGAAAAACTCGACGGCAAGATCCTTACCTCAGAGGTGGGCAACGGCCAGTACAAGCTCACCGAAAAGGCCATCCAGGAATACAAGCTCGACGGCTACAAACTGGTGGCCTCCTCCGAGTCAGGCATGCTCAACGAGCTGGATCGCAATCTGAAACGTGACAAATGGTCGTTGGTCAACGCCTGGAGCCCGCACTGGATGTTCTCCAAGTGGTCGCTGCGATACCTGGATGACCCGAAGCAAATATTTGGCGGCGCCGAACAGATTCACGCCATGGCTCGCAAAGGTTTCAGCCAGGAATATCCGGAAGTGGCGTACTTCTTCGCTCATTACTCCATTCCCCGGGCCGACCTCGAAGCGCTGATGATGCAGGCGCGGCAGAGCTCTTCCGACAAGGTGGTAGCCGACTACTATGCCGCCAACAAAACTCGTTTCGAAGCGATGTTCGACAACAGCGAGCAGAGGGTCAGCAGTCGGCAGCCTTGAAGTCGCCTTCGGGATTTGGGATGGACGCAAAACCTGTGGGAGCCCGGCTTGTCGGCGATAGCGATTTTACGGGCGCCATCGCCAGCAAGCCGGCTCCTACGGATGGGTGGCGTGTTCCGGATGTTGCTATTGACGCAAAACCTGTGGGAGCCCGGCTTGCCGGCGATGGCGATTTTACGGGCGCCATCGCCAGCAAGCCGGCTCCTACGGATGGGTGGCGTGTTCCGGATGTTGGGATGGACGCAATACCTGTGGGAGCCCGGCTTGCCGGCGATGGCGATTTTACGGGCGCCATCGCCAGCAAGCCGGCTCCTACGGATGGGTGGCGTGTTCCGGATGTTGGTATTGACGCAAAACCTGTGGGAGCCCGGCTTGTCGGCGATGGCGATTTTACGGGCGCCATCGCCAGCAAGCCGGCTCCTACGGATGGGTGGCGTGTTCCGTATTTTGGGATGGACGCAAAACCTGTGGGAGCCCGGCTTGCCGGCGATGGCGATTTCATGGGCGCCTTCGCAGACAAGTCAGGCTCCTGCAACCCGCTACTTCGCACCGAACAACATCGTCCAGTAAACGCCTTCATCGCTGCGTGCGTCCGTCGCATAGCCAGCACCTACTTGGGTGAACATTGGGTTCATCAAATTCGCGCAATGCCCTGGGCTGGCGAGCCAACCGGCCATTGCCTTGCTCGGTGATCCCTGACCAGCGGCGATGTTTTCGCCTATCTGGCGGCCCCGGAAACCAGCGGCTCTCGCCCGGTCGGCGGCAGTATCACCGTCGGGGTCCTGATGCGCGAAGTAATTGCCGTAGGCCATGGCTTTGCTGTGCCCTTGCGCCGCAGCCCCGAGGCTGGCATTCCACGCCAATGGCCTGGCGGCGGCGAAACGCTGGCGACCGCAGAGACGTGACTTGGAGCGGGCAGCGTTGACTTGAGCCAGCAAGTCCTTGCTCACGGATCGCGTGTCACTCATTTGCCTGTCTAGCACCGGCCGCGCCAGCACCACTTGCCACTCACCACGGCTGCGACTGACACCGATGTCGGCGTACTGACTGTCCAGCAGTGCCGCGCAATGGTCGCTTTGTATTTGATCGAACGCTTCTTCGGCATCCTGCGCACCGACCACGCGGATCGTCCGAACCGTCACTGCCTGATAGCCGTTCGCTTTCAACCGGTCGCGCAATCCGCCGCCGTAGCCGATTGGCAAGGCCAGGTTCGAGTTCAATGCCAGCGGCGCCAAACGCTGGGCGGGACGTCGCTCGCAGCGTTGCGGATGAGCACGGTAATCATTGATCGCTTCCACCAATTGCCGCTCCGCACTGGCGTGGGCGGGGCTGGCGATCAGGGGAAGCAAGGTAAACAGGCACAGCGAAGTGAAGCGCAAGGCGAGGGCGGTTTGGCGCATGGGGCGGACAGCTCTGATGAGATGACGACGATTAGGGAGAGAAATTGGCGCCGATCTAAGACTGGCGCCTTCAGACAAGGTTCGCGGGTGAGGAAGGTATATTTACTGGCAGGCCGGACCGGTTTCGGATGTAGGTGAATTCCCGGACCAACGGTATTTTCCTGTGGTAAGTCATCAGCCTTAGCTACCCCAACCCTCCCGCACCGCCCGCCGAATCGCCTCCAACAACATCGCAAATGCCGGGTTGTCGTTGTTCTCGCGCCAGATCAAATGCAATTCACTCTGCACGCCTTCGCCCAGATCGATATCGCGAAACACCACATTCTTGAACACCACACTGGTGGCGCAACGGGGCACCAGGGCCAGGCCCATTCCGGCGTTGACCAGCGCCAGAATCGTCAAGGACGAACCCAGCCATTGCACGTAATCCGGAGCAACCCGTGCCGAGCGCAGCATGCCCGTCAGCAGTTCGTTGAACGGTGGATAGGCCGCGTGGGAGTACATCAAGAAAGGTTGGGCATCGAGGTCGTTGACCGACACGGTTTCAGCCATGGCCAAGCGGTGGCCGCTGGGCACCGCCAACACGAACGGTTCGCGCACCAGGCACTCGGTGGAATAACCGGGCTCCAGCAACGGTGCGCGGGCGATACCCAGGTCGATGCGGCGTGCACGCAGGGCTTCGTGCTGTTGGTAGGTGTTCATTTCCGACAGGTCGATTTTGACATGGGGCTGCTTGTGCCGTGCTTCGGCAATGACTTTGGGCAGGAACTCATAGACCGCGCTGCCGACGAAGCTGATGTTGACCGAACCGATATCGCCTTCGGCGAAACGCCGTGCGGTCACCGCGGCTTGCTGGGCGCGCTCCAGCAGATTCTGCGCTTCGATGAAAAACGCCCGGCCGGCGGCGGTGAGGGCGACGCTGCGAGTGCTGCGAGTGAACAGTTCTACGCCCAAGTGGTGTTCCAGCAGTTGAATCTGCCGACTCAGCGGCGGTTGCGTCATGTTCAGGCGTTCGGCAGCACGCCGAAAATTCAATTCTGTCGCCACCGTGGTGAAGCAGCGCAATTGGGTCAGTTCGAACATTGATCTAATCCAGGTATCAATCGAATGCCAACTTAGATTAGACGGGATCAATGACCGCGTCCATGATCGGACCAGGCCAAAAACTATCCCTAAAAAAACAATGAGCGGGAGTCGCCCCTTGAAAACCCTCCAGTGTCCACCTGACCCGAATGTGCTCGCCCGCGCAGCAGCCAAGGTGAAGCGTCATGTGCTGCCGCTGTTCGTGGTGATGTTCATCGTTAACTACATCGATCGGGTCAACATTGGCTTCGTGCGCAGTCACATGGAAACAGACCTCGGCATCGGCGCGGCCGCCTATGGCCTTGGCGCCGGATTGTTCTTCGTCGGTTACGCAATCTTCGAAGTACCGTCCAACATGCTGCTGCAACGCTACGGGGCACGTGCCTGGCTGACACGCATCATGTTCACTTGGGGCGCCGCCGCGATGGCGATGGCCTTTGTGCGCGGGGAAACCAGCTTCTATGTACTGCGCTTCATTCTCGGCGCCGCCGAAGCCGGGTTTTTCCCCGGGATCATTTACTACTTCACCCAATGGCTGCCATCGACCGAACGAGGCAAGGCCATGGCGATTTTCCTCAGCGGCTCTGCTATTGCTTCGGTGATTTCCGGTCCGGTGTCCGGTGCCTTGCTCAACGTCAGCGGCCTGAGCTTGCATGGCTGGCAGTGGATGTTCCTGATCGAAGGTTTCGCCTCCATCGTGCTCTGTGGCTTCGTGTGGTTCTGGCTGCAGTCTCACCCGCGTGAGGCGAAGTGGCTGAGCGAAGAAGAGAAGACCGCGCTGATTGGTGCCATTGCCGAGGAACAACAAGCCCGTGAAGCGGCGCAGACGGTCAAACCGTCAATGTTCAAATTGCTGGCTGACCGGCAGATCGCGCTGTTCTGTTTCATCTATTTCTCCATCGCCCTGACCATCTACGGCGCCACGTTCTGGCTGCCGAGCATGATCAAGAAAATGGGCAACCTCGGCGACTTCCAGGTCGGCCTGTTCAACTCGATTCCGTGGATCATTTCCATCGTCGCGATGTATGGCTTCGCCGCGATGGCCAGCAAGTGGAAATACCAGCAGGCGTGGGTCGCGGTGACGCTGGTGATCGCTTCGTTCGGCATGTTCATGTCCACCACCGGCGGGCCGATTTTTGCCTTCGTCGCCATCTGTTTCGCCGCCATCGGTTTCAAGGCTGCCTCGGCGCTGTTCTGGCCAATTCCGCAAGGCTACCTGGACGCACGCATCGCGGCGGCAGTGATTGCCTTGATCAACTCCATCGGCAACCTCGGCGGGTTTGTCGCCCCCACGGCGTTCGGGTTCCTGGAGCAGACCACCGGCTCCATCGAAGGCGGTTTGTATGGCCTGGCAGCCACTTCATTGGTTGCGGCCATCGTGATCTTCTTCGCCCGCACCGCACCTCGGGGGAGCCCCCGCAGCGTGTTGAGCAATGCACCGATCGACGATGCAGCCGTTAAAAAAACACTCACAGTCCTGAAATCCAATTCAACGGGAGCAGCCTCTTGAAAATCAAACGAGTCACCGTCACCCCGATTGCCTTCCGTGATCCGCCATTGCTCAACGCCAGCGGTATACACGAACCCTTCGCGCTGCGTTCGATCATCGAGATTGAAAGCGACAATGGCTACATCGGTTTGGGTGAAAGTTACGGCGACGCACCGGCGCTGGCGATCCAGCAGCAACTTCAAACGCAACTGATCGGCCTCGACCCGTTCAACCTCAATCAACTGCGCGCAATCGTGCAGGCGACGGTAGCGGCGAACAAACCGGCAAGCATCGCCGGTGCGGAATTGGCACCCGGTTCCCACGCCAGCAAAGCGGTGAGCAATGCCTATTCGGCCTTCGAGGTGGCGTTTCTCGATCTGCAAGCGCACTACCTGAACGTGCCCCTGGTGGACCTGTTGGGCGGGGCGATTCGTGACGAGATTCCGTTCAGCGCCTATCTGTTTTTCAAATACGCGCAACACGTCGATTCCCCTTACAAACCGGACAATTGGGGCGAAGCCCTGAATGAGGAGCAGATCGTCGCCCAGGCGCGGCGGATGATTGAGGCTTACGGTTTCAAGAGCATCAAACTCAAAGCCGGGACGCTGCCACCGGAACATGAGGTGTCGTGCATCAAGGCACTGAAAAAAGCCTTCCCGGGTTATCCGTTGCGCATTGATCCGAATGGCAACTGGTCCCTGGAAACCTCGATTCGCATGGCCGAATTGCTCGGCGACGACTTGCAGTATTACGAGGACCCGACGCCGGGCCTTGAGGGCATGGCCGAACTGCACAAGCGCACCGGGTTGCCGCTGGCCACCAACATGGTGGTGACCGACTTCGATGAGTTCCGCCGCAGCGTGGCGCAAAACAGCGTGCAGATCGTGCTCGCCGATCACCACTATTGGGGCGGTCTGCGCGACACCCAGGCCCTGGCAAAGATGTGCGACACCTTCGGTCTCGGCGTGTCCATGCACTCCAATTCGCACTTGGGCATCAGCCTGATGGCCATGGCCCATGTCGCCGCCTCGGTGCCCAATCTCGATTACGCCTGCGACACCCATTACCCGTGGCAGGAACCGGATGAAGAGGTGATCAAGGGTGGCAAGCTGGCGATCATCGATGGCTGCGTCAAGATTACCCGTGCACCCGGGCTGGGCCTGGAGCTGGATCACGATCAACTGGGCAAGCTGCACGATCAATACCTGACCTGCGGCATCCGACAACGGGACGATGTGAAGCAGATGCAGCGCTACAAACCGGACTGGAAAGCGCTCAAGCCGCGTTTCTAACCAGCCCCCGATCAACTGTAGGAGCAAGCTTGCCAGCGATGAGGCCCGCACAGTCGACATCCCGGGTGATTGACGCACCGCCATCGCTGGCAAGCCAGCTCCTACAGGTCGGAATGGTTCATAGCCCATCCCCCAACGCCCTGAGGTATTCAGGGCTATCGCTGATCGAATTGTGCCCCGTGCCGGAAATCACCTGCAGCGTCGCCACTCCCTTGGTGAAATGGCTGTAGAGCCGCCGGGTGCTTGAACCGGGAATCACTTCGTCATGCTCGGCGGCGATCAGGTGCGTCGGCACCGTGATGTGTTCTGCATAGCGCCAGGATTCGAATTTGTCCTTCAACAACCACTTCACCGGAAACCAGCGAAACTGGCGGGCCGCGAGCTCTTCCAGACTGTTGTAAGGCGTGATCAGCAGCAATTTCGCCGCTGGTCGGTAACTGGCCAGGCGCACCGCGACACCGGAACCCAGGCTGCGGCCGACCACGGCAATGTGCGGATGATCGGCGTAGACCTTATCGAACAGGCTCATGGCATCGCGGGCGATGGCTTCCTCCGAGGGAGAGCCGGTGCTGCCGCCGTAACCTCGGTAATGCAGCAAATACAGCGCATGGTCGGGGAACGCCCGGGCGAATTCCGGCAGGCTGCGCGACACGTCCTCGGCATTACCGCCAAAATAAATCAGTGCTTTCGGTCCATCATGCGGCCTGACGGACACCATTACCTGTGCATCGTCAACCGGCAGTGTGAGCAACGTGTCAGCACTGTCGATGGCGCGGGGCTGCGGGTAATAGATGAGGGCGCGCTGAAACACCAACAGTGCAACGCAGAGCGCCAGGTACACCGCTGCGGGAATGACGATGAGTAACACCAGGGTTCGAGACATTCGGCTAACGTTAGTGGGCGGCATTGACGGCTCCGGGGTGCTGTCAGAGTGTAGCTGGCGGTAAAGGAGGGCACCGATGCCCAACATGCCTCAATGGCTCGACGTACGGCCAAGTGAAAGAGCGGCGCTGGTGCTGGGGTTCGCCTTCCATTTCTGCGTGCTTGCCAGCTATTACCTGGTGCGACCGTTGCGCGATGCCTTGGGTCTTGAAGGCGGCGCGGACAAGTTGCAATGGCTATTCACCGCCACGTTCTTGGTGATGCTGCTGATGGTTCCGGTGTTTGGTGCGTTGGCATCGCGACTGCCCGCCAAGCGGTTCGTGCCGTTGATCTATCGGGTGATCGCCGTGTCGATGCTGGTATTCGGCCTGTTGATCGCCAATCACATCGCACCGGTAATGGTCGGGCGGTTTTTTTTCGTCTGGATCAGCATCTACAACCTGTTCATCGTCTCGATCTTCTGGAGCGTGCTGGTTGACCGTTTCTCCAACGAGCAAGGGCGGCGCTTGTTCGGCTGCATTGCCGCGGGCGGCACCCTCGGCACGTTCATCGGGCCGCTGCTGGCAGCGACCATGGCCACCCGTCTGGGCCCGCTGGCGTTGACCGTCGCGGCGGCGCTGCTCCTGGAAGTCGCCGTGCGCTGCTATCGAGCCTTGTTATCCAGGACACATTCACAGTCCGGTAATCCGCTACTCGACGAACGGCGCATGGGCGGCAGCATACTCGGCGGAATCACCCTGATCCTGCGCTCGCCGTACCTGTTGGGGCTGGTGCTGTTCATGCTGATGCACAGCAGCGCGGCGACCTTGTTGTATTTCGAGCAAGGACGAATTGTGGCTGGCAGCTACGCTGATGTAGGCAGCAGGACGCAATTCTTCGCCATCGTCGATTTGACCGTGTCGGTGCTGACCTTGTCCTTCCAGCTGCTGCTGACGGCGCCGCTGATCCGTTGGGTCGGCATCGGCGGGGCGCTGGCAGCGTTGCCGCTGGCGACGATCATGGCTTTTGCCGCCATGGCATTGGCGCCCGTTCCGACAACGGTGGCGCTGGCGCAGGGGCTGCGTCGTGCCGTCGAGTTCGCCATCGTCCGACCGGCGCGGGAAGTGTTGTGGACGGTGGTGAGCCGCGAGGAGAAGTACAAGGCCAAGAATGTGATCGAGACCCTGGTCTATCGCGGCGGCGATGCCGCCAGTGGCTGGTTGGCCGCCGGTTTGACGGCGCTGGGTACGGGATTCGGTCTGGTGGCGGTGGTGATCGTGCCGTTCGCCGGTTTGTGGGGCGGACTATGCCTGTGGCTGGCCAGGCAGCAGGCGCGACGTGCCGAGCCTGCACATCCCGGGAGGGAGATTCCATGAGCGACCCTGACGGTTACACCCGCAGGAAAATACTCACGCTGGCTGCCGGTGTTTCGGCGGTCTTCACGTTTGGTCCGGCCGGGGCGCAAACCACGTCGACGACCGAAACAGGAGGCAAGACCATGCAGACCCGCGCTATTCCATCCAGCAAAGAGCTACTGCCCATTGTCGGGTTGGGCACCTATCGCGGTTTTGATGTAGCGCCTTCGGATCCCGCCTACAGAGAATTGCCCGCGGTACTGCATGCGTTGTTCGAAAAGGGTGGAACGGTGGTTGATAGCTCGCCGATGTATGGGCGCGCCGAACAGACCACGGGCGAACTGCTGTCGATCCATGAGCCGCGCTCGCCGGCGTTCCTGGCCACCAAAGTCTGGACCCGTGGCCGAGAAGAAGGCATCGCGCAAATGGAGCAGTCGTTCAAGCTGTTGCAAACCGACCGCATCGACTTGATGCAGATTCACAATCTGCTGGACTGGCAAATCCATCTGCCAACCTTGCGGCATTGGAAGGAAGCAGGGCGCATTCGCTACATCGGCATCACCCATTACACCTCGTCGGCCTACGAAGAAGTGGAGGCCGTACTGAAAGCCGAGCCGCTGGATTTTCTGCAAATCAACTATGCCCTGGATGATCGCGCTGTCGAGAAACGCATCCTGCCTCTGTGCCGCGAGAACGGCGTGGCGGTGATCTGTAATCGGCCCTTCGGGGGCGGCGGCCTGATTGGCCGACTCAAAGGTAAACCGTTGCCCGGCTGGGCTGCGGAAGTCGGGGCCAAGAGCTGGCCACAACTGGCGCTCAAATTCTTGCTGTCGAATTCAGCGGTAACCTGCGTCATCCCGGGCACCGGAAACCCGCGATACATGACGGAAAACGCGGGTGCCGGTTTCGGCCCGATGCTCACCGACGCCCATCGCCACCAACTGATTGCGTTGGTGGAATAGCGCTGAAACAAGGGATTACACCGTGAATGTCATGGTTTGCGGCGTGCCTTGGAACCTCTCCTATACTGTTTCGCGTCAACAGATTCCTCATTCCGTTGGAACTGCAGTCGGCACCCTGACGGCGTCCCTGTCCATCACTGCAAGGAGATCAAAGATGTCTATCCGTATTGGCGACGAAGCACCGGATTTCACCGCCGAAACCACCGAAGGCAAGCTCAACTTCCACGAATGGATCGGCAACGGCTGGGCCATCCTGTTTTCCCATCCGAAGGATTTCACGCCCGTTTGCACCACAGAACTGGGTTATCTGGCCAAACTCAAACCGGAATTCGACAAGCGCAACACCAAGGTCCTAGGGCTGAGCATCGATCCGGTCAGCGACCACAACAAGTGGGTCGGTGACATTGAGGAAACCCAGGGCGCCGCCGTCAACTATCCACTGATTGGCGACGAAAACCTTGTGGTGGCCAAGCTCTACGACATGATCCACCCCAATGCCAGCGGCGGATCGCGCACTGCCGTGGACAACGCCACCGTGCGTTCGGTGTTCATTGTCGGCCCGGACAAGAAGGTCAAGGCGATGCTGATCTACCCCATGAGCGCCGGGCGCAATTTCGATGAAGTGCTGCGACTGCTGGATTCGCTGCAACTCAATGCCAAACACACTGTGGCTACCCCGGTGAACTGGCGTCCGGGGGAAGACGTGATCATTCCAACGTCGGTGTCGGACGAGGATGCGAAGAAGAAATATCCGGATGGCTTCAAGACGTTGAAGCCGTATCTGCGCACTGTGGCACAACCTAAGTAGGGCGATAACCTTGAAATAGCCATCGCGAGCAGGCTCGCCCACAGTGGATCTTTAGTAAATGTGGGAGCGAGCCTGCTCGCGATGAGGCCAGCCCTGCTGGCCGGTTGACCATCGATCAAACCAAATACTTGCGAAACCACCCCAAGGTCCGATCCCAGGCCAGGTTCGCCGCCGCATCGTCATAACGCGGCGTCGAATCATTGTGGAAACCATGATTGGCCCCTGGGTAAATGAAGGCTTCATAAGTCTTGCCTTCGGCTTTCAAGGCTTTCTCATACGCTGGCCAGCCTTCGTTGATGCGCGTATCCAGTTCGCCGTAGTGCAGCATCACCGGCGCCTTGATGCGGGCGACGTCTTTGGTTTCCGGCTGACGGCCGTAGAAGGACACGGCAGCGCCCAGTTCCGGATAAGCCACCGCCGCCGCATTGGTGACGCCGCCGCCGTAGCAGAACCCGGTGATACCGACTTTGCCACTGCCGGCGTCATGTTTCATCAGCCATTCAATGGCAGCGAAAAAGTCGTTCATGAGCTTTTCGGGATCGACCTTCGCCTGTAGTTCCCGGCCCTTGTCGTCGTTGCCGGGATAGCCCCCTAGCGAGGTTAACCCATCCGGGGCGAGGGCAATGAAACCGGCCTTGGCCAAACGCCGCGCGACGTCCTCGATGTAGGGATTGAGCCCGCGATTTTCGTGCACGACCACTACAGCCGGTACCTTGCCGGTGACTTTGGCCGGGCGAACCAGATAAGCACGGACCTGCCCGTGGCCCTTGGGCGAGGGGTAGGTGATGTACTCGGCGATGATGTCCGGGTCGGTGAACTCGACCTGCTCGGCAAGTGCGTAATTCGGGCTCAAGGACGCCAGCAGCGCACTGGCGGTCAAACCGCCGAGGGTGAACAACGCCGCACGGTCGAGAAACTCCCGCCGGTTGATCAGGCCGTGGGCGTAATAGTCGTAGAGTTCCAGCAGTTGCGGGGCAAAGTCTTT
Source organism: Pseudomonas sp. MYb327 (assembly GCF_040438925.1). Classification (NCBI taxonomy): domain Bacteria; kingdom Pseudomonadati; phylum Pseudomonadota; class Gammaproteobacteria; order Pseudomonadales; family Pseudomonadaceae; genus Pseudomonas; species Pseudomonas sp. MYb327. The sequence continues at coordinate 2,394,873 of NZ_CP159258.1, read as the reverse complement.
CGCAGTGAGACGGCTCATCTGTGCGCTTCCTCTTCGACGGGTGAACGCAATACCTGTGGGATCGCAGTGTGTACTTCTCACAGGGAATTTAAGTTCATTTCAGACATTGCGCCCCGACTTTTGCCACTTGCGCATCCTGTTCGGCCTTGACCCCGGATACGCCGACCGCACCGATCACCTGGCCATCGACAATGATCGGTACGCCACCTTCCAGGGACGTCAGCAACGGCGCCGACAAAAACGCATGGCGCCCGCCGTTGACCATGTCTTCATAACCCTTGGATTCGCGCCGGCCCAAGGCCGATGTTCGGGCCTTTTCCGTGGCGATGTACGCGCGGCGCAGCACCGTCAAGGCGTTCAAGGGCCAGCGGGTGGCCGCCGTCATCGACTACGACGATGGTCACCGGCCACTGGTTGTTCTGCGCTTCGGTGCGTGCAGCGGCAAGGATCTTTCCGACTTCGGTCTGGCTCAGGATCGCTTTGCTTTTCATTGGGTGACTCTCCAGGAATGGGTTAGTGCGACGCGGCGTCGACCAGTTCGATCCAGTGCCGCACCGGCGTTCGGCCAGCCCCGTCGAGGTGCGACTGACAGCCGATATTGGCCGTGACAATGATTTCGGGATAGCCGCTTTCCAGGGCATTCATCTTGTTGTCGCGCAGTTGGCGGGCCAATTCCGGTTGGGTCAGCGAGTAAGTGCCCGCCGAGCCGCAACACAAGTGGCCGTCGGGCACGAACGTGAGGTTGAAACCCAGGCGCTCAAGCAGCGTTTCCACTGCGCCACCGAGTTTTTGCGCGTGCTGCAATGTGCATGGGCAATGGAACGCCAGACGCTGGGCACTGTGGATCCCGAGTCGTTCCAGTGGTTCGTTCCGCAACACTTCCACCAGGTCCCGGGCCAGTGCACTGACGGTTTTGGCTTTCTCGGCATACACCGGATCTCTGCTGAGCAGATGCCCGTAATCCTTGATAAAAGCACCGCAGCCGCTGGCGGTCTGCACAATGGCTTCGGCGCCTTCTTCAATGCTGGGCCACCAGGCATCGATGTTGTGGCGGGCACGATCGAGGCCGGCAGCCTGAGCGTCGAGATGATAATCCACGGCTCCGCAGCAACCGGCCTCGCGGGCCGCAGTGACGCTGATTCCGAGTCGATCCAGCACCCGCGCAGCCGCCACGTTGGTATTGGGCGACAGTCCCGGTTGCACGCAGCCTTCCAGCATCAGTACGTGTCGGGCATGGCGGGTGGTGGGGCGCGCTCTGGCCGGCGATGCACTGCGCGGCAACTTGCTTTGCAACATGTCCGGCAGCAACGCCCGGAACATCTGACCACTGCCGACCAGGCTTTTGAACAGCTCTGGACGGGGCACCACGGCGCGCAATCCCTCGCGCAACAAACGCTGGCCGATCGGACGCGGCACCGCTGCATCGACCACCGCGCGGCCTATATCCAGCAGGTTGTGATAGTCGACGCCGGAAGGGCAGGTGGTTTCGCAGTTTCGACACGACAGGCAGCGGTCCAGGTGTTGCTGGGTTTTTTGCGTGACCTCGTTACCCTCCAGCACCTGTTTGATCAGGTAGATGCGTCCACGCGGGCCGTCCAGTTCATCACCGAGCAATTGATAAGTCGGGCAGGTGGCGTTGCAAAAACCGCAGTGCACGCAGGTGCGCAGGATGCTGTCGGCTTCCTCGGCGCGGGGGAGTTGGCGGGCACGTTCGCTCAATGTGGTCTGCATGTCTCAAAGCTCCGCGTACAGGCGACCGGGGTTGAAAATGCCCCGTGGATCAAGTTGCTGCTTGAGGTTGCGGTGGTAGCGCATCAGCGCGGCCGGCAATGGTTGGAACGGGCTGTCAATCAAACCATGGCTGTAGCAGGTCACATGCCCGCCGACCTCTTCGACCACTTTGCGAATGAATCCGGCCTCGGCATCGGACTTGAGCCAGCGTTGGGCGCCACCCCAGTCGATCAGTTGTCGCCCGGGCAACGACAGTTTAGGTGTGTTGTTCGGCAAGGACAGCCGCCAAAGAGGCTGGTCTTCATCGAAGAAACTCAAGCGCTGCTCGTTCAGATCAGCCCAATAGGAAGCGTCCAGCAGCTCACCGCCCAAACGGTCATGGGCCGCGGCAACCGAACCTTCGCCGCCCTCCAGCCGCAGGTGCAGATGCTGCCCGTCGTGACATGCAGCGCTGATGGGCAACGGTTGCTGGCCCCATTGCGCCAGATGCGCCAAGGCGCGGTCACTGTCCATGTCGAGGCTGATGCTCAAGCATTGCCGGGGTTTGGGCAGGACTTTGAGCGACACTTCGGTGACCAGCCCGAGCGTGCCGTAACTGCCGGCCATCAGGCGTGACAAGTCGTAGCCGGCAACGTTCTTCATGACTTCGCCGCCGAAGCGCAGGTGCTTGCCGTGTCCGGTAATGACCCGTGTACCGAGGACGAAATCCCGCACCGATCCCGACCACGGACGACGCGGCCCCGACAACCCGCAAGCAATCATCCCGCCGACGGTGGCAGCGTCACCGAAGGCGGGCGGCTCGCAGGGCAGCATCTGGTGTGCGGCTTCCAGCGCTTGCGCGAGCTCGGCCAACGGAGTGCCGCAACGTGCCGTGATCACCAGTTCCGTCGGGTCATAACTGACGATGCCTCGGTGGACGCGTGTGTCGAGTATTTCTCCCGCCGTCACCCGTCCCAGAAACGCCTTGCTGTTGGAACCCTGAATGCGCAGCGGCGTAGCGTTCTGCAATGCCTGGTTGACCTGCTCCAGCAGCGCGTCGCTGTCATCGAAATCCTGTTCGTTGTTCATCAGAAACGCTCCAGTCCCGGGAAGGGCATCTGACCCATATGAACGTGCATGGCGCCAAACTCGGCGCAGCGGTGCAGCGTCGGAATGTTCTTGCCGGGGTTGAGCAGGCCGCTCGGGTCGAACGCAGCTTTAACCGCATGGAACAACGTCAGCTCATCGCTGTTGAATTGCGCGCACATCTGGTTGATTTTCTCGCGTCCAACACCGTGCTCACCAGTGATGCTGCCGCCGACTTTCACGCACAACTCAAGAATCTTGCCGCCCAAGGCTTCGGCGCGGTCGAGTTCACCGGGTTGATTGGCGTCGAACAGAATCAGCGGGTGCATGTTGCCGTCACCGGCGTGAAATACGTTGGCCACCCGCAAGCCGTACTCGGCCGACAGCTCGGCGATGGCGTGCAACACGCCGGGCAGCTCACGGCGTGGAATGGTGCCATCCATGCAGTAATAGTCGGGCGACAGGCGACCCACCGCCGGAAAGGCATTCTTGCGCCCGGCCCAGAAGCGCACACGCTCGGCCTCGTCCCTGGCCTGGCGCACTTCGGTGGCGCCGGCCTGTTCCAGCACCTGGCGTACGCGGTTGCAATCGTCACGCACATCGGCTTCAACGCCATCGAGTTCACAGAGCAGTATGGCCTCGGCATCTACCGGGTAGCCGGCGTGGATAAAGTCCTCGGCCGCGCGAATTGCCAGGTTGTCCATCATCTCCAGGCCACCGGGGATGATGCCGGCAGCGATGATGTCGCCGACCGCACGCCCGGCTTTTTCAACGGAATCGAATGCCGCCAACAGCACTTTGGCCGACTGCGGTTTGGGCAGCAGTTTGACCGTGACTTCGGTGATCACGCCGAGCATGCCCTCGGATCCGGTGAACAACGCCAGCAAGTCGAGGCCGGGCGAATCGAGGGCGTTCGAACCGAGGCTCAGGCATTCGCCGTCGACGGTGAGAATGTCGACCTTGAGCACGTTGTGCACGGTCAGGCCGTACTTGAGGCAATGTACGCCACCGGCGTTTTCCGCGACGTTGCCGCCGATGGAGCAGGCAATTTGCGAGGACGGGTCTGGCGCGTAGTACAAGCCATACTGGGCGGCGGCCTGAGAAATCGCCAGGTTGCGCACTCCCGGCTGAACCCGAGCCGTGCGGGAGGCGGGGTCGATGTGCAGAATCTGGTTGAAACGCGCCATCACCAGCAACACGCCTTTTTCCACGGGCAAGGCGCCGCCGGACAAACCGGTTCCGGCACCCCGGGCGACCACCGAGACCTGCCGCTCGTGACACAGTCGCAACACGCCCTGGACCTCCTCGATTTCGCGCGGCAGCACCACGAGCATTGGCGTGGTTCGGTACGCAGAAAGCCCATCGCATTCGTACGGCTTGAGTTCTTCTTGCTGGTGCAGGATCTCCAGCTCCGGCATCTGCGTTTGCAGGGCCTGTATCAGCGCATTTTTGTCGACGTCAGGCAGGGCGCCATCAACGCGTTCATCGTAGAGAATGTTCATCGGCGCACGACCCTCGTTTGTTGTTTTGTGAGGTCTGTTTCCGGGTTCGACTGCTTTTCATCATTGGCCTGCAACGTGCGGCTGTCTATGCCTTGTTTGTCCGGACAACGCGGGTTTTTATTCAATAAATTCTGCGTCGGGCTCATTTGAAAGAAAACGCCCGAATGGGGAAACCATCCGGGCGCGGATCAGATTACGGGGCGATGTACCTACGCTGTCGATTCAATGTCCGCCTACCACCATTGAACTGAACGGCGCGACGTAGGCCTGCAACGTCACCAGCCCACCGACCAGGATGGCCAGGATGATCGAGTGGAAGAACACGTAGCGCAGGATTTCCCCTTCGTGGCCGTACCAGCGAGTTGCGGTGGAAGCCACCACAATCGACTGGGCATCGACCATTTTGCCCATGACCCCACCAGAGCTATTGGCGGCGGCCATCAACACTGGGCTGAGCCCCAACTGTTCGGCGGTGACTTTTTGCAATCCGCCGAACAGCACGTTGGACGCGGTGTCCGAGCCGGTCAGTGCCACGCCGAGCCAGCCGAGCAGGGTGCCGAACATGGGGTAGAAAATGCCCGTCGCCGCAAACGCGAGCCCCATGGTGGCGTCCAGCCCCGAATAGCGCGTGAGGAAACCCAGGGCGAGCATGGCGGTAATGGTGATCAATGAATAACGCACCACCCACAGCGTTCGCACGTACTGAGAGATGAGTTGTGGAATGGAATAGCCCATCAGCAAGCCACCGACAATGGCTGCCAGCAGGATGCCGCTACCGGTGGCGGTGAACCAGGTGAATTTGTACACCGCATCTTCGGTTTTAGGCGCAGGCACCACCGGCGGCACCTTCTCGATTTGCTGGTGAATCGTGGTGAAAGTCAGGACCGGGGCGAAGATCGGGTTGGCTTCGCGCAACGGCTTGCCCTGAGGATCGAGTTTGGCCGAACTGGTGGCCGGATCGATTGCCGGGCGGGTGTCGAACATATTTTTGAAGCCTTGGGTGCCCCAGGCGAACACGAAGACGGTGAGAATGATCCATGGCATCCACGCACGCATCACGGCGGAGCGGTTGTCGCTGGCGAAGGCTGCCGTCGCTGTCGGCTTCTGGCTGTGCTCTTCATCGATTTTCGAGTTATCGACCCGCCCGGTCAGTGCAGCGGACGTGTGCACGGTGGCCGGTTTCCAGACCTTGAGGAACCCGGTCAGACAGGCCATGGAGATCAGCGCCGCGATCACGTCTACCAACATCGGCCCGTGATAGTTGGAAACGAGGAATTGAGGAATGGCAAAACTGACCCCCGCCACCAGAATCGCCGGCCAGATTTCCAGCATCTTGCGCCACCCGGCGAAGGCCCAGATCAGCCAGAACGGCACGATCACCGAGAAGAACGGCAGTTGCCGGCCGACCATCATCGACAGTTCCATCTCATCCAGGCCGGTGACTTTGGCCAGGGTGATGATGGGTGTGCCCAGAGCGCCGAACGCCACAGGCGCGGTATTCGCGATCAACGCCAGGCCCGAGGCGGCCAGCGGAGAGAAGCCCAAACCGATCAGAATCGCCCCGGTCACCGCCACCGGCGTACCGAATCCGGCGGCCCCTTCGAAGAACGCACCGAAGCAGAAGGCAATCAGCAGCAATTGCAGGCGCCTGTCGTCGGTGATCCGCGCCAGCGAGTCCTGGAGCACTTTGAACGAACCGTTTTCGGTGGTCAGACGGTGCAGGAAAATGATGTTCAGAACGATCCAGCCAATCGGCAGTAAACCGTTGGCGGCACCGTACAACGCTGCCGAACCGGCCATGTTGGCGGGCATGCCGAAGGCGAAAATGGCAATCACCAACGCCGAGGCCAGGGCGAGCAATGCCGCCAGGTGCGCCTTGACATGGAAGAACGCCAGCGCTGCCAGCATCACCACCACGGGCACGGCGGCCATCAGGGTCGATATCACCGGGTTATTAAACGGATCGTAGATTTGCTGCCAAACCATGTTCCACCTCTGCTTTTTATTGTTGGACGTGCAGACCCCAGGAGGGCGGTGGCTTGTAGTATAGGTGGCATTTCGCCGCTGTCAGGCCGAGCCTTCGGTCCCGTTAATACGCCTTGTTTTGCTGGGCTGAGCTAGCATGGCGAGTAGGGTCGAAAACCAGCAATGGGAGGAATGCCGAAATGACTGAGCGCCATGAAGAGCACAAGGAGACGCTGTCGAACGGATGCAGCATCAGGGTCCGAGCTGAAATACTCAAAGACGGTTCGTTGAAGATGCTTATCGGCGTATACGGACCTGATGGCTCGGTCATCAACGAGGACCACGATCCCCAGCCCCACATGCTGGACATGGAAGCGGCGATGGATTGGGGAATAGATATCGCCAAGGGCATTGGCAATAGCCAGAGGACGTTGTAGCGGATGGCTTTGGATTGGCGGTAACGCCATCGCTGGCAAGCCAGCTCCTACAGGTTCAGTGCAATCCTTGTAGGAGCCAGCCTGCTGGCGATGCTTTTAGTGCTTGAACATCACATGCCGCACAACGGTGTAGTCCTCCAACCCATACATCGACATGTCCTTCCCGTACCCGGACAATTTCTGACCGCCGTGAGGCATTTCGCTGACGAGCATGAAGTGCGTGTTGACCCAGGTGCAGCCGTACTGCAAGCGCGCCGACAGGCGATGAGCGCGTCCGACGTCGGCGGTCCATACCGATGACGCCAGGCCGTAGTCCGAATCATTGGCCCAGCCCAATACCTGCGCTTCATCGCTGAATTTGGTCACCGAGACCACTGGTCCGAACACTTCGCGGCGGACGATTTCGTCGTCCTGCTGCGCGTCGGCCAGCACCGTCGGTTCGAAGAAGAAGCCATTGCCGTCCACCGCTTTACCGCCCGTGATCAAACGGATGTGCGGCTGCGCCACGGCGCGTTCGACGAACCCGGCCACACGGTCACGATGCTGCGCGGTGATCAACGGGCCGAGCTCGGTCGATGGATCGTCCTGCAGGCCGTACTTGATGCTGCTGACCGCCGCGCCGAGCTTCTCGACGAACTTGTCGTAAATGCCTTCCTGCGCATAGATGCGGCAGGCCGCGGTGCAGTCCTGGCCGGCGTTGTAGAAACCAAAGGTGCGGATGCCTTCGACAGCGGCGTCGATGTCGGCATCGTCGAAGATGATCACCGGGGCCTTGCCGCCCAGTTCCATGTGCATGCGTTTGACGGTATCGGCGGTGTTGGAAATGATGTTCGAACCGGTGGCGATCGAACCGGTCAGCGACACCATGCGCACTTTCGGGTGAGTGACCAGCGGGCTACCGACGGTAGGACCACGGCCGAACACCAGATTGAGTACACCGGCCGGGAAGATTTCCGACGCCAGTTGTGCCAGGCGCAGGGCGGTCAGCGGGGTTTGTTCCGACGGCTTGAGCACAACCGTGTTGCCGGCGGCGAGGGCTGGGGCGATTTTCCAGGCGACCATCATCAGCGGGTAGTTCCACGGCGCTATGGAAGCGATCACGCCCACCGGGTCGCGGCGGATCATCGAGGTGTGGCCGGGCAAGTATTCGCCACCGGCCGAGCCGCTCATGCAACGGCTGGCACCGGCAAAGAAACGGAACACGTCGGCAATCGCCGGGATCTCGTCGTTCAGCGCGGCGCTGTAGGGTTTGCCGCAGTTGTCCGATTCCAGTTTGGCCAGCTCTTCGCCGTGGGCTTCAATGGCGTCGGCGAGTTTGAGCAACAGCAGCGAACGTTCTTTAGGCGGAGTCTGCGACCAGCCATCGAACGCGGCATCGGCGGCGCGCACGGCGGCATCGACCTGGGCTTCGCTGGCTTCGTTGATTTCCACCAAAACGCGGCCCAGCGCCGGGTTGAATACGGGTTGGGCGGGGCCTTCGCCGTTGATAAGTTGGCCGTTGATCAAGAGTTGGGTTTGCATGGCATTGTCCTCTTCGAACCTGTTGTTTTATTCACTGTGGAAACCGGTCCCTTGTAGGAGCTGGCTTGCCAGGGATGGGGCCATCAGGCTCAACAAAGATGTTGGCTGATCTACCGCTATCGCCAGCAAGCCGGCTCCTACAGGATTGGGTTTCGTCAGCGGCTAATGAGTCATCAGGACTGTTGTACCGAGCCCGAAACCCCTGTGGTTTGTTTCAAAGGCTTCGAAAACTTCCACGCATCACCGGCCGGCGCCGTGCCTTTGTCGTAAGGCTTGCCCAGCAGCATGTAGACCAGACCGGCACCCATCACCACCAACGTGGTCAGGATCATCGAGTAATTGATGTACCACGGTGCATCCGGCGAGCGCGGCCAGACCATGTTGACGATGGCGCACACGCCGTAGATCAGTGCGGCGAGGTTGATCCAAAGACCCCAGGCGCCAAGCGTAAATTGGCCATTCGGGCGCCAGCCTTTGGCGCGCGCAATCAACGCAGCCACCACGATCAACTGGAACGCGACATAGATACCAATCGCCGCGAAGCCGACGATGGTCGCCACGGCATCGGCCATGAACATACCCAGGCAGACAATCGCAGCCGGTACCAGGCCGCTCACCAGCAGCGCGAATGACGGCACTTGGTTGGCTGACAGGCGCTTGAACAGCGAGCTGCCCACAATCATTTCGTCTCGGGCATAGGCGAACAGCAACCGACTGGCGGCCGCTTGCAAGCTCAGCACACAGGAAATGAACGACACCATTACCACGGCCATGACCAAGCGTGAACCGACTGGACCAAAGGCATTGGCGAGGATGGTGGCGACCGGATCGGTGTCTTCACCGGCCAGGACCTTGGCCATGTCTGGCACCGAGAGAATCAGCGCCAGGCAGGCGAACATCGCCGCTGCACCACCGATGTAAATGGTCATGCGCATGGCTTTGGGAATGCGTTTGCCCGGGTTTGGCGTTTCTTCGGCCACGTCGCCGCAAGCCTCGAAGCCGTAGTACTGGAACAGACCGGCCAGGGACGCCGCCAGGAACGCCGGCAGATACGAGCCATTGACCTCAAGATTGAAGGTGTCGAACAGCACACTGATCGGCTGATGGCGTTCGAAAATCAGCAGGTAGCCGCCCACCAGAATCGCCCCGACCAGTTCGCACAGGAAACCGAACATGGCCACGCGGGCCAACAACTTGGTGCCCACCAGGTTCAACGCGGTGGAGAGCAGAATGATCGACAGGGCGATGTATATGTTGGCCTCGGGACCGGGGCTGAAGCCCATCATGATTGCCAGATACGGTCCGGCGCCCACGGCGACACCGGCGATGGTGGCACACAAGGCCCAGGCATACACCCAGCCGACCATCCACGCCCAGCGCTTGCCTACCAGGCGACGAGCCCAAGGATAAACACCGCCGGAAATCGGAAATTGCGAAACCACTTCACCGAATATCAGGCAGACCAACATCTGCCCGGCACCGATCAGCAAGTACGACCAGAACATCGGCGGGCCGCCGGCGGCCAGGCACAAGCCGAACAGGGTGTAGACGCCGACAACCGGCGACAGATAGGTAAAGCCCAGGGAGAAGTTCTCCCACAGGCTCATGCTTCGGTTGAAATCCGAGCTGTAGCCGAGGGCGCGGAGTTGTTCCGCATCCTGATCGGCGCCAGTGCTTGCACGCGTGTTAGATGAGCCACTCATGTTATTTCCTCATTATCAATGGCAGGTGTTTGCAGGGTTGGCAGGTTGGCCTGCCCATGCTCTGTCGAGCTTTGTTGTTGTTTTTGGATCTCTCATGGATATCTCGTCCCTGTAGGCGCTGGCTTGCCGGCGATGACGGACTTGAGGACACCATCGCCAGCAAGCCGGCTCCTACAGGGACTCGCGTCAGGCTTTGGATTCGTCGTCGTACTGCGACAGCCATTGGACGGCAGCATCGCGGTAGCGGCTGAAGCCCTTGTAGTCGACCAGTTGCTGATTCAGGTCACGCAGCACCCGATGCATGCGCCGCGCCCACGCCGGGTTGGTGGCGATGTCTTCAAGGCTGAGCAGGTAGGTACGAATCGGAAAGACGATGGCGTTGCTGCGCGGCAGGCGGTGCAGCGGTTGCAACTCAATACGCAGATACACCAGTTTGCCGGCGTTTTCGGCGGTCACGATGGTGCGGTCCGGTGCCCATTCAGGCAGGCTTTCAGCCGACACTTCGAGGCGCGGATTGACCGTCAGCGACCAGTTCAGGCGGCGTACCGGATGGCCGATGCGCAGACGCAGGAGGAATTTCAGAGCACGGTCGAGCATGCCGATTTCTTTCACCAGCGGCACCGGGCCGTGGAATTCTTCCCAGCTCATGCCGAGGTTGAAACGCAGCGAATAGTCAGCGCGTTGAGTCGCGATCCCGGCGCCCCAGTACAGCGTGCCATCGCGCTCTTCCTGCAACACCCAGTCCCCTTGGGCCTGACGGGTTACGTATTCCATCGGCTCGTAGGGCAGGGTGGTGGGGTCGCCGAATGTGAAGTGATCGTCGATGTCCAGCAAACGGTTGGTCCAGTGCCATTGCCGACCATCACGCTCCAGGCTGAAATACTGCGGATAGTCACGGGCGTAGGACTCCATGATCAGTTCCAGCAGGTCCCATTGCGCTTCCATCATGTGCGGCGCCGAGACGTAGTGCATGCCTGGGTCTTTCTCCAGCGTAATGGCGCGGTCGCGGCATTCGCTGATGTAGTGCTCATCGATATCGAACGCGGCACGGAACGCACCGTCGCCCACCGAGACATGAGGCTCGAGGTTCATCGAGTACATGTAGTCGTCATCGGGGAACGGGAAGGGCGCGCGGGCGATGGTTTCCGGGCTGTTAGCGAAGGTGTAGTCATCGCGGTAGGTTTCGTCGGGGTTGAATTTGATATTCATTATTTTTTCTCCGTCGATCAGAGGTCGATGACCAGGCGATTGCACTTGGCGCGGGATACGCAGGGCATGATTTTCTTGCGGCTGGCTTTGACTTCGTCGGACAACCAGTCATCGGTGTGTAGCAGCTCGCCATCGAGTTCCAGTACCTCGGTCTCGCAGTGACCACAGGCGCCGCCGCGACACAGGTAAGGCATGCTGTAGCCGGCAGCTTCCACGGCTTCGAGCATGGTCTGGTCGGGCGAGACTTCAATGGTTGCGCCGCTTCGGCCCAAGGTGAAACTGAAGGCTTCGCCGCCACTGCTTTGTTCGAGGAAACGCTCGAAGTGCACATGGCTGTCGGTCCAGCCAAGATCGCGGGCACATGCGAGGGTGGCGTCGATCATGCTGTCGGGGCCGCATGCGTAAACGTGGCTGCCGAGCGGGCGATCAGAAAGGATCCGGCCAATCTCCATGCGCGATTCGACGCCCTTGCGATAAAGGTGAACCTGCTCGCCGTAGATCGCCTGCAATTCTTTGCCGAGTTGCGCGTGTTCTTCGCCGCGTACCGCGTAATGCAACTCGAACGGCACTTTGCTCAGGCGCAACTCTTCCAGTTGGGAAATCACCGGGGTAATGCCGACGCCGCCAGCGATGAACAGATGCAGGCGCGCCTGCTTGATCAGCGGAAACAGGTTGACCGGTGGCGTGACCTCGATCAGGTCGCCTTCATTGACGTTATCGTGCAACGACACCGAACCGCCGCGACCGCTTTCGACCCGGCGCACGGCAATCTGGTAGCTGCTGGTGTCGTAGGGCGAACTCAGCAGCGAGTAAGGGTTGCGCAGGGTGTTGGTCCGGTTGGCGATCAACACCACCACGTGGCTTCCGCCGGAGAATGCAGGCAGGTGCGCGCCGCTCGGCGAGACCAGGGTGAAGCGCTTGATTTCGGGGGTCACCGATTCGATGCGGGCCACGCGCAGATTCAAAGTCCCATTGTTCTGGCTCATGTATCGAGCTCCTCGGCTTCGGGCAACTCACCCGGTACTTCGGCATCGGCCTTGACCGCCTGAAACGCCGCCAATCGCCGGGAATAGTGATCGCGCACCACCAGCGTCAGGCTGCAACCGGGGCAGTCGAATACGCGTTGGGTGACGTTTTCGGTGTACGTGTCGCAGTGCACGCACCAGACGCGGCGTACCAAAGTGCCGGAGTGTTCACGCAGCACTTCGTCGCGGTTGAGGTCGAAATGCGTGGCCACTTGCATGGCGCTGCCCAAAAAGCTTTCTGAGCCTGCGAGGTACAGGCGGGTGCCCATGCGGGCTTCACCGAGCAGTGCCTTGAGCGCTTCAATCAACGCCTGATTAGTCTCATGCACCTGCAAAGGGTGGTCGCTGTGCTGCTGCAACTGGCTGAGAAAATCCTGCCCGGAAAAAGACTCACGGGCGTACAGCAAAGTGATGGGGCGATCCAGCCCGGCCATCTCGTCGAGCAGGCGCAACATGGCGCGACCGCCACTGCCTTGCCCCGCGATGATGTGCCGCGTGCCTCCCGGCAGCGGTTGCAACTGGTCATAGACCGGCCGGCTTTTGATCCCGGTGATCAACATTTTTATTATTCCTCCTGGCTAGCGAGTCGGCTGATGCAAAGCCGCTCCGTTGCAAAGCCCATCGATGGTGGGTTGCTGATAGCAGGAGCACAGGTCGTGCCATATTTTTAACTTGTTGTATTTAAAGGGATTTGTATTTGTCTAGGGCTGGGGTGCAGGCAAAAGTAACTGGAGATGTAGGCGTTTTCGCAGCACGTATATGCAGCAAGCAACCTTTCTGTAGGCGCTGGCTTGCTGGCGATGACGGCAGGACATTCAACATCCAGGTGACTGTCAGATCGCCTTCGCTGGCAAGCCAGTTCCTACAGGCTGGTGTTTACAGTCCTAGAGATCAATCGCGTTGCAGCTTGCGAATCAACGTACCGATGTCGATGCCAAGGTGCTGCGCAGCCTTGCGTTTGCTCCCGCACACCTCCACGGCCTGGAGGATGATTTGGCGCTCGAACTGTTGAACCTGAAGCTTGAGGTTTTGCTCCGGGTTTTCCTGCGTTTCGTCTTCATCGATGGCGGGTTTCAAGCGTTCCGGTGGGCGTTGCGTTTGCAGCAGTTCGGCCGGGAGATGGTGCTCCTGCGCCTCATCGTCAGCCAGCACCGCCAGCCGTTCGAAAATGTTGACCAGTTCGCGAATGTTGCCCGGGAAGTCATAGCTCAACAGGCGCTTGCGACACCCGGCGGACAGGCTCAGCGACGGCTCGCGATCACCATTGATGCGGCTGAGCAGGATGTCGATCAGGAACGGCAAGTCATCGCGATGATGACGCAGTGGTGGAATTTCTACCGGCAGGACGGCGAGGCGATAGTAAAGATCGGCGCGAAACTCACCGGTGCTCACCAGGTGGCGCAAATCCTTGTTGGTAGCGGCAATGACTTGTACCTGGACGGTTTTGCTCAGGGGCGAGCCGACCGACTGGATGGTGCTGTCTTCCAGAAACTTCAGCAGTTTGGCCTGGACATGCAAAGGGATCTCACCGATTTCGTCGAGAAACAGTGTCCCGCCCGAAGCCGCCTCGATGTAGCCCTGTTTGCCACCCTGCAGCGCACCGGTAAAGGCGCCGCGCTCGTAGCCGAACATTTCCGACTCGAACAGACTCTCCGGAATGCTCCCGCAGTTGACATGAATGAACGGCCGGTCGCCCCAACCGGCCGCACGGTGAATGTGTCGGGCGATGGCCGTCTTGCCGACGCCGGGCTCACCCAGTAGCAGCAACCGCGCGCGACGGCGAAAAGCGCGCACGCCGGTGTCGGCGATGCTCGACAGCAGCGGCGAGAGGTGCAGGGCGTTGTCCTGGGGGTCGCGCAGGCCTTGCGGTTCCACCGGCCGGTTGCCGAGGGATGCCCGACGTTGTGGCTGACTGCCGTCGAAGTCTTTCTGACTCAGCATCCTGAACGGTTTTTCATAGGCGCCGGTGGGAATTGCGTGGGTGCTGCTGAGCAGGACCCGACCTTCGCGTGAGCGCGTCAGTGCGCTGTTGCCACCCCGGTTCATCGCTGCCAGCAAGTCGTCGTAATTCAGCGCCGAGCGCTGGAAGAAATCATTTTCCGACAATCCGACGGCCTGCTGTTTGGACAACCGGTTGACGCGCTCGGCGGCCAGGTTGAGAAACCGTATCCGGCCCTCGCCATCGATGACGACCAGCGCCTCGCTGAAACTGTCGAGCAAGGCGTGCAATGCCGGGGTTTGCAGCAATGCGCCGAGCACCTCGCTGCTGACACTGACCGATGAGCGCATGCCCATCTGTAACGTGGGTGGCAGATTCGAATCTTTCATGGGTGCAACTCTTCGACGCGGCGCACGCCCTGGCTTTCACGAAACACGGCGACTCGCCAGGCCACACTTTCACGAATCAGGATGCGCGAGCAGTGCACGTTGAAGTTCCGGTCGCGCCCATGCAGATCCGGCAGAGGCAGGCTGTGCCAGGTGCGTTCCGGCAAGCCATTGTCCAGAATCAAGCGCGCAATGCCGGCGCCATGGGTAATGCCGAACGTCTCTTCAAAGGCTGCGTTGCGCCATTGCGGTTGCAGGTATTCATCGATCACCAGCACCGCGTCGGGCACGGCATCGAACACCCGGCGCAAGGCATCGATGCGCTGCTCGGCGTCATGCTGCATGCGCAGCTCCTGGCTGACGTCGCGAATGCTGCCCCACATCCGCAAGAGCTGCCCGTTGACGATGGTCGCCCGCACATCGTTTTCTACATACGCCGGCGAACCGTCGTGGCGACGGTCCACCGAGAGGGCGCAGTCGACGCTGAAACCAGCTTCGATCAGGCGCCGCACGAACTCTTCGTTGGCGGGGCTGCGTGGCCAATAAAGGCGTACCGGTTGATGATTGAAATCGACGTCGGAGGGCATCTCGTAAACATCAGCCATCGCGCGGTTGCACAAGCGCCAATGGGAGTCGTTTTCGAACACTTGGCGAACAATTTCATCCGGGGAATTGTTGACGTCCACGGCTTCGGCAAACTCGATGCACCAATAGGCGACCTTGGCGCTTTGCAGCATCTGGCTCATCACTTCATTGGCGTTGTGCATCTCGCGCAGTCTGTGACCCAGTGCTCCCAGCGGAATTTTCAGCAAATGCAGACGCGCCGGCTGCACCGAGCGCCATTCCAGCAGACCACTGGCCACCACGTGCAGCAGGCCGCCGTTATGGCGAATCAAGGTCAGTTCCAGGCTGTGTACTTGTTCGTCAGCGGGGGGGTTGGCGAACAGCGAGTGCAGGGCGCGCACCGACTCGACGCTGAAGATGCGTTCTATCGGTTGATCCCACAGTGCTTCGAGCGCATAGCCCAACTGATCGCTAAGGCTGGCAGACAGGCTGAGAAGTTGTCCGTCGGCGCTCACGGTACTGGTAAGAGGCTGGGCTTTTTTTGCCAGCAAATTCAGGATATCCATTGATCAATCGGCTCGATTTGGCTGATAGGCACCTGGCCAAAAGACTCAGGCTGTTCAAAGGGAGGGCATATCGCATGCCAACTCAGAATCCGCCAATCCTCGAAGATCGAACGCATGACAACGGATGAGTGCTGCGAAATCGCAGCAAAATGTGCATTTTTGCAGCGCCTGAATGAGCTTAATGGGAATGTGGGAGTCGGTGCGGTCAATCCGATGAGTGACGCATGAGGGCGCATTCAGGGCGATAGTATTTTTGCGTCCTTCACGGCTTTTGGCAGAATGAAATCGGTCTAAAAACAACCACCCGAACGCTGAGTGCTTTGCTACTCTGAAGTTGTAGGTGAAAACGCAGACTGATGCGCAAGCGGATAGCGAGGACGCGTGGGGCGCGCTCCGAAGGGTACACGGTTAGAAAGATCTCCGCGCTGAGATCCAGCCCTTATGCCGTGTGAAGCAGACAGTGCTTATTCAGTTCCACAAAAAAACTGTTCTGTGGGAGTCCTGATAAACCTTGTAAGCCAGAGACCAGCACTGGCCACCTACTTGATTCCAAAGCCCGCCTTGTGCGGGCTTTTTCATGTCTCACCCGCACCATTCGCGGCGCCAAGGGTTTTCGAGCTTATTCGGGGACGGCCTGACGACGGGTCTGTAAACTACCCGCCAGCCCCGTTATCACCTCAAGCAAGAGATCCCCATGGCCAACCAAGACATCTCCTTTCTCCCGGATCCCGATGCGGACTCCATTTCCTCTGACGTCGCCGGTTTCGGTGGACTGCTGGTCAGCACGCAGATCCCGACCCGCGCAGACGGTAGCCTGGAACTGGGTGGCATCGTCGAGCAGAGCGAATGCACCCTGCAGGCGCTCAAAGTTGCACTGGAGCGCGCCGGCAGTTCGATGGATCGTGTCCTCCATCTGACTATTTACCTCACCGATATGGCTGACCGCGCCGCGTTCAACGAGGTCTACAAGCGCTTCTTCGCCAAGCCCTGGCCAGTGCGTGCAGCGGTTGGCGTCGCCTCTCTGGCGGTCGAAGGCATGCGCGTTGAAGTGACCGCGATGGCGGCCAAAGGCTGATAGAGCGACTTCAATCCCTGTGGGGGCGAGCAGGCTCCCACATGTGCTCTGTATCGTCGGCAGAATCGCCATCGGGCAGCCTGCGGGTGCCGGTCAAGCGTTTCGCCGCTACAATGCGCACCTTGACCGTGACAAGCCAGACTAAAAAAACATGTCCCTACCCAAGCATCACCTTGAATTGCTCAGCCCCGCCCGCGACGTAGCCATCGCCCGCGAGGCCATCCTGCATGGCGCCGACGCCGTGTACATCGGTGGCCCGAGCTTCGGCGCGCGCCACAACGCCAGCAACGAGGTGAGCGACATCGCCCAATTGGTCGAATTCGCCCGTCGCTACCATGCCCGCGTGTTCACCACCATCAACACCATCCTGCACGACAACGAGCTGGAGCCGGCCCGCAAGCTGATCCATCAACTGTACGATGCCGGCGTCGATGCGCTGATCGTCCAGGACCTCGGCGTGATGGAGCTGGATATTCCGCCGATCGAGCTGCACGCCAGCACCCAGACCGACATCCGCACCCTGGCGCGGGCGAAGTTCCTCGACCAGGCCGGATTCTCGCAACTGGTATTGGCCCGTGAGCTGAACCTGCAAGAGATCCGCGCCATTGCCGGCGAGACCGATGCGGCAATCGAGTTCTTCATCCACGGCGCGCTGTGCGTGGCGTTTTCCGGTCAGTGCAACATTTCCCACGCGCAAACCGGTCGCAGTGCCAACCGTGGCGACTGCTCCCAGGCCTGCCGTTTGCCGTACACCCTCAAGGACGAGAAGGGCGGCGTGATCGCTTACGAAAAGCACCTGCTGTCGATGAAGGACAACAACCAGAGCGCCAACATCCGCGCGCTGGTCGAGGCGGGCGTGCGTTCGTTCAAGATCGAAGGGCGCTACAAGGACATGGGCTATGTGAAGAACATCACCGCCTATTACCGCCAGCGCCTGGATGAGGTCCTCGAAGACCGTCCGGACCTGGCCCGCGCTTCCAGCGGCCGTACCGCGCACTTCTTCTTGCCCGACCCGGAAAAAACCTTCCACCGCGGCAGCACCGATTACTTCGTCACTGACCGCAAGATTGATATCGGCGCCTTCGACTCGCCGACCTTCACCGGTTTGCCGGTGGGCGTGGTCGAGAAAGTCGCCAAGCGTGACATGCAGGTCGTGACCCACGAACCGCTGTCCAACGGCGACGGCCTCAACGTGCTGGTCAAGCGTGAAGTGGTGGGTTTTCGCGCCAACATCGCCGAACCCAAAGGCGAGTTCGAGGAGGACGGCGAGAAACGCTATCGCTATCGCGTCGAGCCCAATGAGATGCCGGAAGGCATGTACAAGCTGCGTCCCAACCATCCGTTGAATCGCAATCTCGATCACAACTGGCAACAGGCGTTGCAAAAGACTTCAGCCGAGCGCCGCATTGCCCTGAGCTGGGTCGCTCGCCTGCGTGAAGAACAGTTGGAACTGACCGCTACCAGCGAAGAAGGCATCAGCGCCAGCGTCACGCTGGCCGGCCCGTTCGGTGCAGCCAACAAGCCGGAACAGGCGCTGGAGCAATTGCATGATCTGCTTGGCCAACTGGGCACCACGCAGTACCACGCTGTCGACGTCAAGCTGGATGCGCCGCAGGCGTACTTCATTCCGAACTCGCAGCTCAAAGCTTTGCGCCGTGAAGTGATTGAAGCCTTGACCGAGGCACGGGTCGCCGCTCATCCGCGCGGTAGCCGTAAAGCCGAAACCACGCCGCCGCCGGTGTACCCGGAGTCGCACCTGTCGTTCCTGGCCAACGTCTACAACCAGAAGGCTCGCGATTTCTACCATCGCCATGGCGTCAAACTGATCGATGCGGCCTACGAGGCTCACGAGGAAGCAGGCGAAGTGCCGGTGATGATCACCAAGCATTGCCTGCGTTTCTCTTTCAACCTGTGCCCGAAACAGGCCAAGGGCGTGACCGGTGTTCGCACCAAGGTTGCGCCGATGCAGTTGATTCACGGCGATGAAGTGTTGACGCTGAAGTTCGATTGCAAGCCCTGCGAGATGCACATCATCGGCAAGATGAAAGGGCATATTCTCCACTCGCCGCAACCGGGCAGCATGCAGGAAGTCGTCGGCCACATCAGCCCCGAGGACCTGCTCAAAACCATTCATCGAGCGCCTCACTGAGTAACGGGCGAGCGCGACGTCACGGTGTCGCGTTCGCCGCTTCAGTCACTTCGGCGGATCGAGTCGAGAATAATCGCCTGGTAGATTGTGCTGAATCTTGATTGGTGATAAGTGGCTGTTTTAAAACAAATAAATTTTTACATGGGGCTTCCCATGCCCGGTAAAAGTTGATAAATTTCCGCCCACTCTTGCAGAGGCCCCAAACAGGGCTTGAAGCAGATACAGGGGCGTCGCCAAGCGGTAAGGCAGCAGGTTTTGATCCTGCCATGCGTTGGTTCGAATCCAGCCGCCCCTGCCATATTCCAATGCTCATCCTGATTCAGCTGGTTACAGCGGCGCCAAGATGATCGCAATACCAAGAACGCCAACCGGAATCCGGTTGGCGTTTTTTGTGCCTGTAACATTTTTCCCTGGCCTTTCAAATTTCGCATTCGCGCAGGCGTTCAGTTCAGGTTCCTTCTACCTCGCCGGCCAGTGTTCGTGCTGCGATGTAGCCAAAAGTCATGCCCGGGCCAAGGGTGATACCGCCGCTCGGGTAATAGCCGTTCATGATGCTGCTCATGTCATTGCCCACCGCAAACAGCCCCGGAATCGGCGCGCCGTGTTTGTCCAGCGCCCGTGCGCAGGCATCGGTGGCGAGGCCGGCGAAGGTGCCCAGGCTGCCCGGCACCAGTTTCACGGCGTAGAACGGCCCTTGGCGCAAGCTGCCCAGCGATGGGTTGGGACCATGCAGGCTTTCGCCCTGGGCCTGGTTGTACAGCGATGCCCCGCGCTGAAACAACGGATCTCGACCTAGATCGGCGTGCTGGTTGAATGCGCTGACCGTGGCTTCCAGTTGCTGCGCATCGATGCCGCATTGGTGCGCCAACCCGCTCAAGGTCCGGTCTTTGAACAGATAACCCTGGCGAACATAAGGTGCGGTCGGGAACGGAAAGGGTTTGGACCAGCCCAGGCCGTAACGGCTTTGGGCGCGGTGATCGCAGATCAGCCACGACGTCGGAGCCTCTCCCGGTCCGGTGGCATCGAACAGCGCGCGCATGTAATCGTGGTAGGAGTCGGCCTCGTTGACGAAGCGACGGCCGTCCTTGCGCACGGCAATGAAGCCGGGTTTGGCCCGTTCCATCAGATGCGGAAATCCGCTGAAGCCACCGTCCGCGCGCGGCACCCGGGACACGGGCGCCCACGCCGCCGCGTGGGGAAGATCGGAGGTCACCCGCGCACCGGCGCTTTCGCCCAGGCGCAGGCCATCGCCGGTATTGCCCTTGGGCGCGGTACTCAAATGTTCGGTTCCCGTGGGGGCATGGCTGAACAGCTCGGCGATGCGTTGTCGGTCATGAGGAAAGCCTCCGCAGGCCAGCACCACACCGCGCCTGGCGCGTATCTCGAGCAGCCCGCCGGCACTCTCGACACGCGCGCCGACCACACGGTCCCGCTCATGGAGCAGGGCTCGTACGGGGGTGTCAGTCAGCACGCGGACCTGACGATCCAGCGCGCTTTTGAGCAGGCGGGCAACCAGCGCGTTGCCGTTCACCAAATGCATCCCACGGCCATGGCGCAACAGGTCGCAGGCATGGCGAAACAGGCGTTTGCCGGCATAGAGCAACGAGGTGGGAGAGCCGCGGGCATTGAGGAAATGATTAAGATCGGCACCGCCCGCAATGCCCATGCCACCCAGGCTGATGAGGTCGAGCGGCGGAAGCAACTTGTTGATCCAGGGACCGAGCCGACGCCCGTCGAACGGTTGTGCGCAGACCGATCGGCCACCTTTGGCAAAGCCTTCGCTGGCATGAAAATCAGGCATCTTGCTGCCGGAAAAAAACTGTACGTCAGTGAGACGCTGGAAAAATTCGACCATCTGCGGACCTTGTTCAAGGAACACTTCCACACGAGGGTCCAGCTCTACACAACGAAGTTCGTGGCGAAGATAAGCTCGCGGTTGTTCAGGGTCTTCAACGATGCCGTCGGCGATGGCCAGTGGGTTGCGTGGGATCCACAGCCAGCCGCCTGACCAGGCGCTGGTACCGCCAAGCTGTGGCTCTTTTTCCACCACGATGACGTCGAGGCCCAGTTCAGCGGCGGTGACGGCCGTGGCCAGACCGGACGCACCGGAACCGACGACCAGAACATCACAAAGCAAGGGTTCGCTGACGTTCATAGGACTTACCGTGAGAAAGAAAAGGGGGTTGTCCGCTCCCAGGCGGGAACGGAACAACGGGGTGGGGTTACTGCAGCGGCGAAAAATCGGTCGGGCGCAGCAATCGCGATTCCAGGGTCACCACGGCGTCGAGCTCCTTGTTTTGGCGCGCGAAGTCCTGCCAGCGCGGGTCAGCTGCCATGGCGTTGCGACGAGCCATGCGATCGTCGAGGCTGGCGTAGGCCCAGATGTGCAGCACTTGATTGGCTTCACCAATCTCGGTGGTGAAGAAGCCAACCAGGTTGCCCAAGTGTTCTTGCTGGACCGCCAGTGCGGCGGTTTTGTACAGGGCCAGCCAGTCGCCAAGCCGTGTCGGTTTAATCGTGTAGGTGCGCAGTTCGTAAAACATGCTGTTCTCCAGTGTGGGAATTGTGTGCAGCGTCGGGGTTGAGCCGGTCGGCGATATCGCTGGCGGCCAGGTAACCGAAGGTAATACCGGGGCCGAGGGTGATGCCGGGTCCGGGGTAGGTGCCGTCCATGATCGAATTCATTTCATTGCCGGCGGCGTAGAGCCCGGTGATCGGCGCGCCGTTCTGATCCAGAACGTTGGCCTGGCCGTTGGTGACCAGTCCACGGGCCGAGCCGAGGTCGCCGGTGAACAGGCGAATGGCATAGAAGGGCGCTTTGCGCAGCGGCTTCAGGCACGGATTGGGTTGATGCAGCGGATCACCCATGTAGCGGTTGTAAGCGCTGCTGCCCTTGCCGAACTGCGGGTCGACGCCATGCTCGGCATCGGCATTGAATCGCGCCAGGGTCTGTTCCAGTGCGACCGCATCGATGCCGGTTTTTTGCGCCAACTCCGCGGCGCTGTCGGCGCGCAGCAGGTAACCGGCGTCGACCAATGCGCTGTTGTCGACCGGCCGGGGACGTGCCAGTCCCATGCCGTAATTGTTCAAGGCTTCGCTGTCACAGATCAGCCAGCAGGGTGCGTTGGCGCCACCGTTGGCGAACATGCCCTGGACAAAACAGTGGTAAGAGTCGGACTCATTGACGAATCGCTTCCCGGCGCGATTAACCGCAATCACGCCCGGTTTGGCCCGGTCGGTGACCAAGTGCGGAAAGCGTTCGACGCTGCCGTCGGCCTTGTGCAGTACCGAGACCGGGGCCCAATAGAAATTCGCCGAAAGGTTGTCGCCAATCGCCGCGTTGACCGATGCAGCCAGCCGCTGCCCGTCACCCACATTGGCCGGCGGTGACATGCTCCAGTGCTCCGAAGCCGTATCGGGCCGCTGTTGCGCAGCCTGTTTGCCGGCCGCAAAACCACCCATGGCCAAGACCACGCCACCACGAGCGAATACCTGACGGGTCACGCCGCGATGGGTGATCTGCAGGCCCTTGACCTTGCGCTGTTCAACCAGCAACGACTCAGGAGTGGCTTGCAACCAGAGGTCGACGCCGTTGGCCAGGGCCGTGGTGGCCAGCCGCGCGATCAAGGCGTTGCCCACGGTCAGGCGAGTGCCGCGAGGATGACTGAGGCGGTCGACGGCATAACGCCCCATCAGTTTCAGGCAGTGCCAGAGCGATTTTGGCGATCGCTTGAAGCTGAGAAAATGCTGGATGTCGACGCGATTGACCATCATGCCGCCGAACAACAGCATGCCGTCCGGTGGTCGCTT
Organism: Pseudomonas sp. MYb327; assembly: GCF_040438925.1. Classification (NCBI taxonomy): domain Bacteria; kingdom Pseudomonadati; phylum Pseudomonadota; class Gammaproteobacteria; order Pseudomonadales; family Pseudomonadaceae; genus Pseudomonas; species Pseudomonas sp. MYb327. Next base: position 2,372,226 of record NZ_CP159258.1, on the reverse strand, counting down.
GAGGTCTTTGAAATGTTCGCCGAGGCGGCGTCCGTCGTACTCGTCGATTTCCAGTGCGCGGCCGGTCTGCGTGCCACCGGGCAAGTCCGGGTAATAGTCAGGGGACAGCGGGCGCAGGCTGTATTTGAGTTCGCTGTGGGTTTCCAGATAGCGCAGGGCTTCACGGCCCTTTTCGATGAAAGCGTCAATCAGCTCCGGGTTGTAGCCGTCACCGATCACCTCCTTGAGGTATCGGCGCATCTGTTCGGCGGGCAGGTGATGCCCGGCGGCCCGGGCCTGGTCGGTGTCGTGCAGCCAGACCGCGCCGCCGGAAATCGCCGACGTACCGCCGAAGTCCTCGGTCTTTTCCACCAACAAAACCTTGAGGCCGCGGGAACTGGCTGTCACTGCCGCCGCGAAACCGGCGGCGCCGCTGCCCAGCACAATCACGTCATAGGTCAGGCTGGCACTGGATGAAGTCGAAGTGTTCATTGTCTATCGCCTATCGAGGACGCGGCTGGAAGTCAGATTTCCAGCGGCGTCACGCCCATGAAGTGGCCGAGATTGCCCAGTTGCGCCAGTGCCATTTCCGGTCCGGTCTGGATCGCGCACCCCTGGCGTTGGGCGAAGGCAAGAAACGGCGTTACTGCAGGCGAGGTCACGACATCCGCCACCAGCGTCGCCGTTTGCAGGGTTTGCATCAGGGCGAGCGATAACGGCATCGGTCCGTCGTCGGCAGCGCCCATGCCGACGGGGGAGGCGTTGACGATCAGGTTGAAGTGCTCGAGCGACGCCGGGTTGGCGCTGATCACAATGTCCGGAAAGGCTTCGCGCAACAGCTCGCCGAGCACCTCGACGCGCTCCTGGCTGAGGTCGCTGATGGCCAGGTGACTGACCCCGGCCTGGCACAGCGAATAGGCAATCGCACTGCCGACGCCGCCCGTGCCAATGACCAGCGCTTGTTTGTTTTGCGGGTTGAAAGCGTGTTTGCGCGCGGCATTGAGGAAACCCTCGCCGTCGACAATATCGCCCACCAGCCGACCATCCGCCTCGCGGCGGATCACATTGACCGAGCCCAGCGCCGCTGAACGTTCACTGACGCTGTCCAGGCGACCGGCCAATAGTTGTTTGTAGGGTACGGTGACCACGCAACCACGCAGGTTGTGCCAGCCGCGCAGGGTTTCAATGAAATTTTGCAGGGCGTTCGGCGCAAGGTCGATGGCCAGCATGGCAACGTTGTGCTGGCTGTCGGCGAACCAGCGGTTGAAGTTTTCCGGCGATTTCACCTGGGCAACAGGTGAGCCGACGATGGCGACCAGTTCAGTCGAACCCTGAATCATGTGATGTACCCGCTTGTTGGCTGTGTTGTAGGGCCGATACTGCAAGCGAGGATGAGGACGAACAATCAAGCGCAGGGGTGAATACGTTGATAATCGCAATGGCAGTGCGATAATCGCAGCCTTTGTGCAATTAAGAGTTCATAACGATGAAGCAGCCCACCATTCATCCACGGGATTTGATCGTCGGATTGCAAAAAGGCCTGGCGCTGTTGCAGCTGTTTTCCCAGGAACATCCACGCTTGAGCGTGCCCGAAGTGGCGCGCATGGCCGACATGACCCAAAGCGCCGCTCGGCGTTTTTTGCTGACGCTGGTGCATGACGATTTTGCGCAGACCGATGGCCGCTATTACTGGCTGACCGCCAAGACCTTGCGGATTGGCCAGGCGTATGTCGATTCGGCGGTGTTACCACGCATGCTGCGGCCCATCGTCGAACAGGTGGCGCGTACCACGCAGGAGCATGTGTCGGTGGGTGTGCGCGATGGCGATGACATCGTGCACGTGGTGCGCAGCCGTTACAGCCACATCACTTCGATGTCGATTCGACCGGGTTCGCGGGTGCCCATGTATTGCACGGGTAGCGGTCGATTGTGGCTGGCCAGTCTTGGCGAAGAGGCGCTCAGCGCCTATTTTGCGCGTAATCCGCCACGGGCGATCACGCCTTACACCCTCACCGATGAAGCGCAGGTTCGCCACGAAATCGCCTTGGCGGCCGAGCGCGGTTACGTGCTGGTGGACCAGGAGTACGAAGTCGGCATGCGGGTGCTGAGTGTGCCGCTGATCGACAGGGAAGGGCAGTTGCAGGCGGCGTTGACGCTGACCACTCACGCCTCGCGCATGACCGTCGAGGACATGCGCGAGCGCTATTTGTCGGCGCTCTATGAGGGGCAGGCGTTGCTGAGGCCGATCATGACGCTCTGAGCGCAACGCCTCGCCTGTTCGAACGGTATCGCTTAGAAATCCAAAGTCGCAGACCGCAAACCCGTCAAGAGCGAGAGGTCTTCGATAAACCACTCTGGTGCCGGTCGTGCGTTCAAGGCAATGCGTGTGGGTGATTTTCGACAGATTCGGGCGGAAGAATCGGCCTCCGACATAAGCGCGTGTATCTGAACGTATCCGCCCGGCACCTTCGAGTATCAACTCGAAGGGCAGCCGCCAATAACGTTAAAGGCGGGGGATTCGATGTACATACCGGCTGGCACTGCGCATGTAGCGAAGAATATCGGCACCTGCAAAGGTTCGGAGCTGGCGACCTACATCGTCAAGAAAGACACGCCGTTGGTGGTGCTGCAAAAGTAAGCGCCTTTTGTTGTACGCGAGCCTGCCTGAACTGTACGGTTCAAGCGGGCTTGTTGCGTCGACAAGCCATCGCAATGCAGCAGGCAACGACAATCAGGACCAGCGCGACCATAAAGGTCATGCGCATGCCGCTACCCACTGCCTGTGGGTGTGCGGCGCTGATCTCCTCCGTTGCCGATGAGAGGGCGAACACCGCGCCCAATGCCGATGCGCCGGTGATCAGTCCCAGATTGCGCGACACATTGAGCAGGCCAGAAACCACACCTCGTTGATCCGGCTGCACATCGGCCATGACGGCGGCGTTGTTGGCGGTCTGGAACACCGCATAGCCCAGGGTGATGGCCACCATGGGCGCAATGTAACCGCCCACACCCAGCGTCTGCGGCAGCACCGACAGCGCAAAGCAGCCGAGGGCGAGGGCGAAGAGCCCGGCGAGCGTCATGCAACGGGCGCCGAAACGGTCGGCAATTCGTCCGGCGGGCACCCCGGTGAACGCGGCGACCAGCGGACCGACCGACATCACCAATCCAAGCGAAACGGCTTCCAATCCAAGCGCCTGCGACAGATAGAACGGCCCGACCACCAGCGTCGCCATCATCACCGTCGTCACCAGCAGACTCATGGCCAGGCTGCCACTGAGCTGCAGGTCGCGGAACATGGCCATTCGAATCAGCGGTGCGACGACCCGCGCCTCCACCCTTGCAAACAGGCCTGCACCCAGGAAAGCCACCAATAGCAGCCCGATATTCAGCGCACCGAAATGACCGCGCCCCAGGGTCATGGCCAGCGCGTACGCGGCAAGTGTCAGGGTCAACACCAGGGTGCCGATTGGGTCGAAACCGACGCGGGCGGTTTTCGGCTTCAGGTGGTCGGCAGGCAAGTGGCGGTGAGCAAGGAACAACGTCAGCAAACCCAGAGGGATGCTGATCAAAAACATCGCCCGCCAACCCAATCCAGCGATCAACAAGCCCCCGAGCGAAGGCCCCAGCGCGGTGCCGATAGCCGACATCGTGCCAAGCAAGCCCATGGCGCTGCCGGTTTGTTCTTTTGGCACTGTTTCGCCCACCAATGCCATGGTCAGCGCCATCATGATCGCTGCGCCGAGGCCTTGCAGCGCGCGGGCGCCAATCAGCAGTCCGAGGCTGGGCGCCAGGCCACACAGGGCTGAAGCCAGGGTGAACAGACCAATACCGATCATCAAGAGCCGGCGACGACCGGTCAGGTCGCCGAGACGGCCGACGCTGACGATCAGTGTGGTGATGGCAAGTAGATAGGCGAGGACGATCCATTGCACCTGCGCAAAGGAGGCGTTGAACGCTTGGGCCAGCGTCGGCAAGCCTACATTGGCGATGCTGGTGCCGAGTGAGGAGAGCAACATCGACAGCGACAAACTGGCCAGCGCCCAGCGCCCCGCCCGCGTCTGCTGCGCTCCTTGTACGATTGCCGTTGTGGAAATCATGCAAACCCTCTTTTTCTGATCGCTCGGGATTGGAGCTATCAGAAATCTACGCCCGCGCCTAACATGGCGGAAGACGCACCACTTGCACCTAATACGTGCGTCAAACGCCATGTCACATCGACGCGGGGCACTGCATGTCCATTCCTGATTTCAACTTGTTGATCACCCTTGATGTCCTGTTGGCCGAAGGCAGCGTGGCCGGCGCGGCGAAACGCTTGCGCCTGAGCCCTTCGGCAATGAGCCGGGCGCTGGCGCGTTTGCGCGAGACCACCGGCGATCCGTTGCTGGTCCGGGCCGGGCGCGGTCTGGTACCGACGCCGCGAGCACTCGAATTGCGCGAACGGGTCAGCCAACTGACACAAGATGTTGAAGCCGTGCTGCGCCCGGCCGAGCAGCCCGACCTCAAGCAAGTGGTGCGCACCTTCACGCTGCGCACCCGTGAAGGATTCGTCGAAAACTTTGGCTCGGCCTTGATCGCCCGCGTGGCTTCAGAGGCACCGGGCGTGCGCCTGCGCTTCATCCATAAGCCGGACAAGGACAGCGCAGGACTGCGTGACGGGACGGTCGATCTGGAAACCGGCGTAGTGGGCAAGGCCGCGAGCCCGGAGTTGCACACTCAGGGTCTGTTCCGCGACCGCTTGATCGGCGTGGTGAGTGCGGGACATTCGTTGAGCCTTGGCGAGGTCACGCCTGCGCGTTACGCGGCGGGGCGCCATATCAGCGTGTCGCGGCGAGGTTTAGACAAAGGGGCGATTGATGAAGCGCTGGAGCGGCTTGAACTTGAGCGGCAGATAGTCACCGTCGTGTCCGGATTCTCGACCGCATTGGCGCTGGCGCGGTCCAGCGATCTGATTGCCACCGTGCCCGAGCGGCATACGGCCAACCTGCGGTCCGGCATGCACAGCTTTATGCTGCCACTGTCATTGCCGGAATTTACCGTGGCGATGATCTGGCATCCTCGACTGAATGCCGATCCCGTGCATCGATGGTTACGGGTGTGCCTGAGGGATGTTTGTACCTCTTATTAACATCTGACCCGTTATTTCCATTCTGTCGTTCGACATTCAGGCAATGGTTATATCGTTGATGTCACGCCTCAGAAATACTGATTCCGATGGGCGCTGTTGGCGAGTTCGGTCGCCAGCAAATGCTCGGCGAGTACGTCATTCAGAAAGCGAAACTGATCGTTGAGCCCGACCACTTCGTTGTTGAAGTGGTTGCCGGCCGACGGAATCAGCATGTCCTCGAATTTTTCGTCGAATACCAGGGTCAACACTTTACGAGACTCGAAAGTCTGCGAGTAGTAGTTGGTGCCGAACACCGGGAAGCTGACGGAAAGGGTGACGTGCTGGATCATGACGTGCGCTCCTCGGACAGGACGAACCAGGCAAATGCGCTCAACGTGAAGGCCGTCAGGGCCAGGCAAGTCAGGAGATGGATTAGCATGATTCGACCCTCCGCTACAGGGTTTCGTGTTGGGTTGGAAGTGATCCTACGCTGACGACTGTTGGGCGGAAGGCATTCGTGACGATGGTGAATATCGATGGCAGTGATGGTCGAATTCAGTGGCGTTTTTGTTGGCCCGATCTGCTGCCACCTATACTCAAATCAGGGCATTTTCAAACCCGGACAATCCGCCCGGAACCGACTTCAGGAAATCGCGACCTTGAACCTGCGTTCGCTGATCGTCGCCGTGCTGGTGGTGTTGGCGGGATGCGCCACGGCCCCGCGTGCCCCTGTGGAAGTGCCGCAGGTCATGATATCCCCGAGCACCTGGCAGCAAGTAGACCGGGAGATTATTGACGCATCGCAATCAGCTACCGAGCAGACCAAAATCTACGCGCGCGGGGCCATGGATTACTGGCGCACGCGGGTCTATCAACTGACCGAAGAAAACTTCATTCCCTGGTTCAGCAGCTACTGGACTCAGGAATGGCTGTCGATGAAGGTCAGTTGGTACAACATCAGTAGTAACAAAGACGAGCAAGATGCCTCGGCAAAGCGCCTCGCCGAATATTTGCTGGAGAAGTATCAGGAAAAAGTGCTCGCCCCGGCGGCGCTGGAGGTTGATCCGGATGCGATCCTGAGCCTGGCGGCGGCGTTCTACGTGGACATTCTCAAGGAAGAACTGCAAAAGATCTCCCAGCGTCATGGTGTGCCAATGGCTCAGCTCAATGGCCGCATCCAGAAAGTCCCGGCGATTGCACTTGGGCCGCCAGCCGCCAGGGATGCGTCGCTCTATCAAGTCGTACACACCGAGCAACTGACCGCGCTGCCTGCGTACGCGGCGCTGGTAGACAAGGTCCACAAGGCAGGTGGCGACAAGGGCGTCGGTTCGACTGACACCGCCATGGCGCCAGTGGCCAAGCGTGCCAGTCAACGGATGGAAGCCGAGATGGCCCCGCGCGGGGCAGCCAGTGCGGTAGCGGCGGTCGCCGGAAAGCTGGCCGGTGCGTTGATCTCCGTAGGGGTGGCGGGCGTTCGGGCGATCATCCAGGCCAACGACCGGCCGGACAGCGAAGCGCTGATCCGCAGTAGCCTGGGCAACACGTTCGACAAAGCCTGGACGAAACTGGTGCAGAACCCGACCACCGGGGTGATGGCGGGCACCTTGTACATGGCGGCGCAGATCGAAGGGAACCTGGCGCAGAGCGCCGAACCGTCGGTCGGTCCGGATGGCGGCTCTGTCGATTGGAGTCCGACTCAGTCGACTAACCAGCGGATCACCCCATGAACCGAGGAGAACTCTCATGTCTTATGTTGATGGCTTTGTCATTGCCGTACCCACGGCCAACCGGGAGAAATTCAAGAAGCACGCCGAGATGGCCGCCGGCATTTTCATCGAGAACGGCGCGCTCAGCCTCGCCGAATGCTGGGGCGACGACGTTCCCGACGGCAAGGTGACCTCGTTTCCCATGGCAGTGAAACTCAAGGAGGACGAAACCGTGGTGTTTTCCTGGATCATCTGGCCGGACAAGCCCACCCGTGATGCCGGAATGGCGAAACTGATGACCGATCCGAGGGTACAACCGGACGTCAATCCAGCGCCGTTCGACGGCCAGCGGATGATTTTCGGCGGTTTTGAAATGATCGTTAAGGCTTGAGCTGATATCGCGGATCACTCCGCCGCCGGGGTGATCCTGCAACTTTTGCGATTGCGGATTTCGAGATCGGTCGGGCGCTCGCGGATGAACTCGAATCGCGGTTCGCCTTCGCTGTAATGCACCAGCCAGCCCCATTCCAGCTGCATTTCGTCCTGACCGGGCTCAGGCGGCGCGGCCCACCAAGCTCCCTCGCCACAGGTTTATCCCTGTGCAGTTTTCCTTTGTACACTCATGCGGTAACCCGCTGAGGTGTCCTGCATGAATGAACAATCCCATGAACCGTTCAAACGGCTGTTTTTCGCGCTGGACTGCGCACCGCCACTACAAAAGGCCATCGCCCAATGGCGCAGCGATTTGCAACTGCGCATCGGTCGCCCGGTGCCGGTTGAGAATTTTCATCTGACCCTGAAGTTTCTGGGCGCGGTCGGAATCGCGCAGATGGCGGACATCTGCACGGCCGTCGCGTCTGTGCGTACACCGGACGAACGTTTGACCGTGGAGCTTGATCGCCTGGATGTCTGGCGCAGGGCCGGGGTGTTGGTGCTGGTGCCCGGGCAGACATCGCCGGCGTTGTTGCGGTTGGTGTATGACCTGGAGCAAGCGTTGTCGCCGTTTGGCCTGGAAGATGCGCCACGGGAATTTCGCCCGCATTTGACCTTGGCGCGTGACTATCGGGCACCGGTTCCCGAATCTGCTACGCCCCCCGAATTTATCCTGCGAGCCGATCGCTTCACCCTGTTCGAATCGCACAAGGGCCGTTATCGCGCGTTGGCCGAGTGGCCGTTGGGCAGCGCCTGATCCCGAACAAAAAAAGGCGCCCGAGGGCGCCAAACTTCACCATAACCGAGGAGCCAGGTGAGCGATGCAGCGGTGGTAAGGCGCTGCATGTATAGAAATGGTTGATCTGATTTGTGTGTTGAATGATAGGGCCTCATCGCCAGTAAGCCGGCTCCTACAGGAGATGTATTCGGTCAGGGACCATTGTAGGAGTCGGCTTGCTGGCGATAGCACCTTGCGCTTCAGCGATTATTTTCCGAGTTTCACCTTGGTCCAACCCCGAGTCATGATCCGCTGCACGGCAATCGGCTGGTCAGGAATGGCATACAACGTTGCCATCACCGCTTCTGGCGGGTACGAGCCCGGATCGTTGCGAATCGCTTCATCCACCAACGGCGTGGCCGCTGCGTTGGCGTTGCTGTAGCCGATGTTGTTGGTGATCTCGGCGATGATGTCGGGACGCATCAGGAAATTCATGAACAGGTAGGCGTTCTCGACGTTGGCGGCATCACGCGGAATGGCAACCATGTCGTAAAAACTGCCGGCACCTTCCTTCGGAATGCTGTAGTCGATCTTCACCTTGTCCCCGGCTTCCTCGGCGCGGGCCTTGGCTTGCAGCACGTCGCCGGAGTAACCGACGGCCACGCAGATATTCCCGTTAGCCAGGTCGGAGATGTATTTCGATGAATGGAAATACGCCACCGACGGGCGAATCTTCATGAACAGCGCTTCGGCTTCAGCGATGTGCGCCTTGTCCTGATCGTTCACCGGGTAGCCCAGGTAGTGCAGGGCGGCCGGGATCATCTCGGTCGGCGAATCGAGGAAACTGATGCCGCAGGCTTTGAGCTTTTCAGCGTTTTCCGGTTTGAACAACAGGTCCCAGGAATTGGTCGGGGCGTTGGTGCCGAGCACTTCCTTGACCTTGTCCGGGTTGAAGCCGATGCCGATCGAACCCCACATATACGGGAAGGCATGGCCGTTATCCGGGTCGCTGGCGGAGGCGTTTTTCAGCAGTACCGTATTGAGGTTTTTCCAATTCGACAGTTTGGATTTGTCCAGTTCCTGATAGACACCAGCCTTGATCTGCTTGGCCAGAAAACTGTTGGACGGCACGACGATGTCGTAGCCGGATTTGCCTGCGAGCAGGCGTGCTTCAAGGGTTTCGTTGCTGTCGAACACATCGTAGGTCACCTGGATACCGGTCTCGTCTTCGAACTTCTTGACGGTATCCGGGGCAATGTAATCCGACCAGTTATAGACGCGCAGAACCTTGTCATTGGCCTGGGCGCCCGTGGCAATTGCGCCCAATAAGGACAGTGTCAGCAGAGTCCTGCCAAACATTTTCATCGGTACAACTCCATTTCTTTTTATTCAAAAACACAGCAGAAATCAGTGAAAACAGAACCTGTGGCGAGGGAGCTTGCTCCCGCTTGAGTGCGTAGCACTCACAAGATTTTGGGACCGCTTCGCAGCCCAGCGGGAGCAAGCTCCCTCGCCACAATGAGGTGGTGCCTTAAGCGGTGGCGGTAGCCATTTGCTTCTTCGGTTGTTGCCAGGATTCGCTCGCGGTCTGCTCCATCGCTTCCTGGATCGCGCGTTTACGGCTGGCTTCTGCGCGGCGGCTGAAGTACCAGACCATGAAGGTCACGATCGAGACGGCCAACAGAATCAGGCTGGCCACGGCGTTGATCTCCGGCTTCACACCCAGGCGCACCGCCGAGAACACTTCCATCGGCAGGGTCGTGGAACCCGGGCCAGAGACGAAGCTCGCCAGCACCAGGTCATCCAGTGACAAAGCAAACGACATCATGCCGCCGGCCGCCAGTGACGGCGCGATCATCGGGATGGTGATCAGGAAAAACACCTTGAACGGCTTGGCACCGAGGTCCATGGCGGCTTCTTCGATGGACAGGTCCAGCTCGCGAAGGCGGGCGGAGACTACCACCGCCACGTAGGCGGCACAAAACGTGGTGTGGGCGATCCAGATCGTCACGATGCCGCGTTCCATCGGCCAACCGATCAACTGCGCCATGGCCACGAACAGCAGCAGCAACGACAGACCGGTAATCACCTCCGGCATCACCAACGGCGCTGTCACCAGGCCACCGAACAGCGTGCGGCCTTTGAAGCGCGTGACGCGAGTCAGTACGAATGCCGCCAGCGTTCCCAGCGCCACCGCGGCAATCGCGGTGTAGCAGGCGATCTCAAGAGAGCGCACCACCGAGCCCATCAACTGCGTGTTGTCGAGCAGGCCGGCGTACCACTTGAACGACCAGCCTCCCCACACCGTCACCAGTTTCGAGGCGTTGAACGAGTAGATCACCAGAATCAACATCGGCAGGTAGATGAACGACAGGCCGAAAACCAACATGAACTTTGAAAATCCGAAGCGCTTCATCCCCGTGCCTCCATCTCTTTGGCCTGACTGCGGTTAAACAGCAGAATCGGCACAATCAGAATCAACAGCATCACTACCGCCAGGGCAGACGCCACCGGCCAATCGCGGTTGTTGAAGAACTCTTGCCACAGCACACGTCCGATCATCAGGGTCTCTGGACCGCCCAGCAGTTCCGGAATCACGAACTCGCCGACCACCGGAATGAACACCAGCATGCAACCGGCGATGATGCCGTTCTTGGCCAGCGGCACGGTGATTTTCCAGAAGTTGTTGAAGTTGCTCGAGCCCAGGTCGGACGCGGCTTCCAGCAGGCTGCCATCGTGCTTGACCAGGTTGGCGTACAGCGGCAGCACCATGAACGGCAGATACGCATACACCACGCCGATGTACACGGCGGTGTTGGTGTTGAGGATCTCGATCGGGTGCGAAGTCAGGCCGGTCCACATCAGGAACGCGTTGAGCAAACCGTTGTTACTGAGGATGCCCATCCACGCATAGACGCGGATCAGGATCGCGGTCCAGGTCGGCATCATGATCAGCAGCAACAGAACGTTTTGCGCTTCCTTGCTGGTCTTGGTGATGGCGTAGGCCATCGGAAAACCGATCACCAGGCACATCAGTGTGCTAAGCAACGCGACCTTCAACGAGCCGAGGTACGCCGAGAGATACAGCTCGTCCGCAGTCAGCAGGGCGTAGTTGCCGACGTTGAGCATCAGCTCGAACTTCTGCTCGGCGTAGGTATAAATCTCGGAATAGGGCGGGATGGCCAGGGCTGCTTCCGAGAAGCTGATCTTCATCACCAGGAAGAACGGCAACAGGAAAAACAGGCATAACCAGAGGAACGGAATGCCGATGACCAGTTTTCGCCCACTGGGCACCAGGCGCAGGAATTGCTGATTGAAAGTTCTCATGCGCGCAGTACCACGCCGCTGTCGTCTTCCCACCACACGTAGACCTGATCGTCCCAGGTCGGACGCGCGCCACGGCGTTCGGCGTTGGCCATGAACGACTGCACGACTTTGCCGCCAGGCAGTTCGACGTAAAACACCGAGTGACCGCCGAGGTAGGCGATGTCATGCACCTTGCCGCTGGACCAGTTGTAGCGCGTGTCGGGCTTGACGGTGCTGACCAGCAGTTTTTCCGGGCGGATCGCGTAGGTGATCGACTTGTCCTGCACCGAAGTGCTGACGCCGTGACCGACGTAGATCTTTTGCTCCAGATCCGGGCTGTGAATGATTGCGTGACCTTCGAGGTCTTCAACCACGGTGCCGTCGAAGGCGTTCACGTTGCCGATGAACTCGCAGACCATGCGGCTGACCGGTGCTTCGTAAATGTCGACCGGGCTGCCGATCTGGGCGATCCAGCCCAAGTGCATGATCGCAATGCGCTGGGCCATGGTCATGGCTTCTTCCTGGTCGTGGGTCACCATCACGCAGGTCACGCCGACGCGCTCGATGATTTCCACCAGCTCCAGTTGCATCTGCGACCGCAGCTTTTTATCCAGTGCGCCCATCGGTTCGTCGAGCAACAGCAGCTTCGGACGCTTGGCCAGGGAGCGGGCCAATGCCACACGCTGACGCTGGCCGCCGGACAACTGATGGGGTTTGCGCTTGGCGTATTGGGTCATGTGCACCAGGCGCAGCATCTCTTCCACACGGGCGTCGATTTCAGCGGCGGGCAAACGGTCCTGCTTGAGGCCAAAGGCGATGTTCTGCGCCACTGTCATGTGTGGGAACAGCGCGTACGACTGGAACATCATGTTGATCGGCCGCTCGTAGGGCGGCATGTCAGTGATGTCGACACCGTCGAGCAGGATCCGGCCTTCAGTCGGGCGCTCGAAGCCGGCGAGCATGCGCAGCAGCGTCGATTTGCCGGAGCCGGAGCCACCGAGCAGGGCAAAGATTTCGCCCTGATGGATTTCCAGGGACACATCGTCCACGGCGGTGGTTTCGTCGAACTTCTTGGTGACGCGGTCGACCTTCACCAACACCTTTTTCGGTGCCTGGTGACCTTCAAGAGCCTTCCTGTAAATGCTGGAGGCGTTTGCCATGTGAAACTCCCAACAGGTTTCAGTCGTCGGGCCAACGCGGCCTGACTTAATAGTTGATTGCAAACCCGGGCCGGACGGTGCCGGTCAATTCAACCGCGATCGCTGGCAAGCCAGCTCCTACAGATCCGCGCGCCCGCCTCGGGTTAATTCGGCGCCGCCATCCTGGCTGCCTGGTAGTACTTGTTGTTATTGCAGTGTGTTGTTGTCGTGCGTCACGGATGCGCAGAAGCGCACCCGCCAGACTCACGGGGGCAGTAATGGGTTAATCGAGTGTTAAGTCAGCGCGATTTACGCAGCGCCGCCCGTTGCCGGCACGCTTCGCCAAACGCCTGGAAAATTTTCAGGTAAGGCGGGTTCTCCAGAACCTGCCATTCCGGGTGCCATTGCACACCGAGAGTGAAGGCCTTGCTGTTTTCCACCGAGACCGCCTCTATCAAGCAATCCGGCGCGACGGCTTCCGCACGCAGGCCGGGAGCGAGTCGATCGATGCCTTGGCTGTGTATCGAATTCACCTGGAACACCGGGGGCAGATCCAGTGCTTCGAACACGCCGCCCGGTTGCACGTTAACGGCATGCGCCGTTGCGTACTGCACCGCCAGATCGGGATGGTTGGCTTCACGATGGTCGAGGAAGCCGGGAAGTTCATGGACCTTCTGATGCAGGCTGCCACCGAACGCCACGTTCATCTCCTGAAAGCCGCGGCAGATGCCGAGCACCGGAACGCCTGCGGCAATGGCCGCACGTATCAAGGGAAGGGTGGTGCGATCCCGTTGTGGATCGTGTTCCGTGCCGGGAGCGCTGTCGGGGCCTTGATAGTGGAAGGGTTCCACATTCGACGGCGAGCCGGTCAGCAACAGACCGTCGAGCTGCGGCAGCAGGTCTTCGATTTCGGTCAGTTCAGCCAGGGAAGGAATGACGACAGGCAGCCCCAACGCCGCAACGCTGACAGCACGCAAATACTTGTCGCCGCTGACATGGTAGGGGTGCAGGCCAATTTGTTTGACGCATGCAGTAACGCCGATCAATGGCTTGAATGCCATTTTTATCACCTCGAAGTTTCACACTTGAACGAGCTTTTCCGGAGCTTAGCCTTGTTGATTTTAATTAACAACTCTCATGTAAAAAATTCTAAACGCCGCACGTCTGAAGCTGAGGATTTACGCGTGTTCCAAGGATGATCTGGCACTCTCGTGCCTTTGAGAGGCCCGAAAATAAACGTCGAAAGGCCAAGTGTTCGCTATTGACTTCACTTTGCCTTTCGGATTGACTGGCTGCGTGAAAGGGCGGTGAACATAATAATTAACAGTAAAAAATAGGTGCATCATGTCGGTCCCTCTGCGTACCGTTCAACTCAACGAAGCAAACGCATTCCTTAAGAAATATCCTGAGGTTTTGTACGTCGACCTTCTGATTGCGGATATGAACGGTGTGGTGCGCGGTAAGCGCATCGAACGCACCAGTCTTCATAAGGTTTACGAGAAAGGCATCAACCTGCCGGCGTCACTGTTCGCTCTGGACATCAATGGCTCCACGGTGGAAAGCACCGGCCTGGGTCTGGACATCGGCGACTCCGACCGGATCTGTTACCCGATCCCCGGCACCCTGAGCATCGAGCCATGGCAGAAGCGTCCAACCGCGCAACTGCTAATGACCATGCACGAACTGGAAGGCCAGCCGTTCTTCGCTGACCCGCGTGAAGTCTTGGCCAACGTCGTGCGCAAGTTCGATGAGATGGGCCTGACCATTTGCGCCGCGTTCGAACTGGAGTTCTACCTGATCGACCAAGACAACGTGAACGGTCGTCCGCAGTCGCCACGTTCGCCGGTCTCGGGCAAGCGGCCGATCTCGACCCAGGTCTACTTGATCGATGACCTCGACGAATACGTCGACTGCCTGCAAGACATCCTCGAAGGCGCCAAAGAGCAGGGCATCCCCGCTGACGCCATCGTCAAGGAAAGCGCCCCGGCGCAGTTCGAAGTCAATCTGCATCACGTGGCCGACCCTATAAAGGCTTGCGACTACGCGGTCCTGCTCAAGCGTCTGGTGAAAAACATCGCCTACGACCACGAGATGGACACCACCTTCATGGCCAAGCCGTATCCGGGCCAGGCAGGTAACGGTTTGCACGTGCACATTTCGATTCTCGACAAAGAAGGCAACAACATCTTTGCCAGCGAGGATCCCGAGCAGAACGCCGCGCTGCGTCACGCGATCGGCGGTGTGCTCGAGACCCTGCCGGCGCAGATGGCTTTCCTCTGCCCGAACGTCAACTCGTACCGCCGTTTCGGCGCACAGTTCTACGTGCCGAACTCGCCGAGCTGGGGTATCGACAACCGTACCGTTGCAGTACGCGTGCCGACCGGATCACCGGACGCCGTACGTATCGAGCACCGCGTGGCCGGTGCCGATGCCAACCCATACTTGCTGATGGCTTCGGTCCTGGCGGGCGTGCACCACGGACTGACCAACAAGATCGAACCGGGCGCTCCGGTCGAAGGCAACAGCTACGAGCAAAACGAGCAGAGCCTGCCGAACAACCTGCGCGATGCACTGCGCGAGCTGGACGACAGCGAGGTCATGGCCAAATACATCGACCCGATGTACATCGACGTGTTCGTGGCGTGCAAGGAAAGCGAGTTGGCCGAGTTCGAGAACTCCATCTCCGACCTTGAGTACAACTGGTACCTGCACACCGTTTAAAGACGTTGGCGGCACACACAAAACCTGTGTACGCCGCCCCCCCTGTAGGAGCTGGCTTGCCAGCGATGGCGTCATGACAGTCAGCATCGATGGCGTCTGATCCACCGCAATCGATGGCAATCCAGCTCCTGCAGGGATCGCATTTCATCTTTTGATTGGGCGGGCGTCCGTCCGACGATCACTCAATTCCCCTGCGTCGAGTCACAACAATGACAAACACTCGCAGCGACTGGGAGCAACGCTTCCAGTCCCTAACAATCGAAAGCCGCGCCTTCATCGACGGCCAATACTGCGCAGCCGCCAGCGGCGCGACGTTCGAATGCATCAGCCCGGTGGACGGCCGCTTCCTGGCCAACGTCGCCAGCACTGACGAAGCCGATGCCAGCGTCGCCGTTGCCGTCGCGCGCCGCACGTTCGAATCCGGCGTCTGGTCCGGACTGGCTCCGGCCGAGCGCAAGCGCATCCTGATCCGTTTCGCCGACCTGATCCTGGCGAACCAGGAAGAACTGGCGCTGCTCGAAACCCTCGACATGGGCAAGCCGATCAGCGACTCCATGAACATCGACATCCCGGCGACCGCCAACGCGATCCGCTGGACCGCCGAAGCCATCGACAAGATCTACGACGAAGTCGCCGCCACGCCCCACGATCAGCTTGGTCTGGTGACGCGTGAAGCGGCCGGCGTGGTGGCTGCCATCGTGCCGTGGAACTTCCCGCTGATCATGGCCAGCTGGAAATTCGCCCCGGCCCTGGCAATGGGCAACTCGTTCATCCTCAAACCTTCGGAAAAGTCGCCGCTGACGGCTATTCGCATCGCGCAGCTAGCACTGGATGCGGGCATACCAAAAGGCGTGTTCAACGTCTTGCCGGGCTTCGGTCACACCGTCGGCAAGGCGCTGGCGCTGCACATGGACGTCGATGTGCTGGCCTTCACCGGCTCGACGGCGATTGCCAAGCAGCTGATGATCTACGCCGGGCAAAGCAACATGAAACGCGTCTGGGCTGAGGCTGGCGGCAAGAGCGCCAACGTGGTGTTTGCCGACGCGCCGGACTTGCGCGCCGCAGCGCAGGCCGCAGCAGGCGCCATTGCCTTCAACCAGGGCGAGGTCTGCACCGCAGGCTCGCGTTTGCTGGTGGAGCGTTCGATCCGCGAGCAGTTCATCCCGCTGTTGGTGGAAGCGCTGCAAGCCTGGAAACCAGGTCATGCCCTTGATCCTTCGACATCGGTCGGCGCGGTTGTCGATCAGCGTCAACTGGATAACGTGTTGCGCTACATCGGTATCGGTAAAGAGCAGGGCGCTCAGTTGATCGCCGGTGGCAGTCGTACCCTCGAAGACACCGGTGGCCAGTACGTGCAGCCGACGATTTTCGATGGCGTGACCAATGCCATGACCATTGCCCAGGAAGAAATCTTCGGCCCGGTGCTGTCGGTCATCACCTTCGATACCGCTGAAGAAGCCTTGGCGATTGCCAACGACAGCATCTACGGTCTGGCCGCCGGCGTGTGGACCAGCAACCTGAGCAAGGCCCACACCTTCGCCCGTGGCCTGCGTGCCGGCAGCATCTGGGTCAACCAGTATGACGGCGGCGACATGACCGCGCCGTTCGGCGGGTTCAAGCAGTCGGGCAACGGTCGGGACAAATCGCTGCACGCGTTCGACAAGTACACCGAACTCAAAGCGACCTGGATCAAGCTCTGACACCTTTATAAGCGGCGGTTGCCGGCACGTTGCCGGCGATCATCGGAGAATCGTATGAAAACATCACATGTAAACAGCTACTACGCCGCCACTCGCAACTTCACCGGTGATTTCCCGGTGCTGGAAGGCGCGGTGAACTGCGACGTCTGCGTGATCGGCGCCGGCTACACCGGTCTGTCCTCGGCCCTGTTCCTCGCCGAGGCGGGCTACAGCGTGACCGTGCTGGAAGCGGCCAAAGTCGGCTTCGGCGCCAGCGGTCGCAACGGTGGGCAGTTGGTCAACTCTTATAGTCGCGACGTCGACGTGATCGAAGAGCGCTATGGCGACAAGACCGCCCAAGTCCTCGGCAGCATGATTTTCGAAGGCGCCGACATCATTCGTCAGCGCATACAGCACTACGACATTCAATGCGACTACCGTCCCGGTGGCATTTTCGCGGCGATGAACAAGAAGCAGCTCAAGGGCCTGGCGGAGCAGAAGAAGAGCTGGGAACGCTACGGCAACAAGAACCTGAAAATGCTCGATGCGGCTGACATCAAGCGCGAAATCGGTTCCGAGGCCTACGTCGGTGGCTTGCTGGACATGCAGGGCGGGCACATTCATCCGCTTAACCTGGCCCTCGGTGAAGCTTCGGCAATCATTGGCCTGGGCGGCAAGATCTATGAACAATCGGCTGCGGTGGAAATCACTTACGGCGAGCCGATCACCGTGCGCACCGCCAAAGGTGTGGTGAAGGCCAAGTACCTGCTGATTGCCGGTAACGCCTACCTGCCGCAAGGCCTCGACAATCGCGTGACCAGCAAGAGCATGCCGTGCGGCTCGCAAATCGTCGTCACCGAGCCGTTGTCGGAAAAGCAGGCCCGCAGCCTGATCACCAACAATTACTGCGTCGAAGACTGCAACTACTTGCTCGACTACTACCGTCTGACGGCCGATAACCGCCTGCTGTACGGTGGCGGTGTGGTCTATGGCGCACGCGAACCGGACGATATCGAGCAACTGATCCGTCCGAAAATCCTCAAGACCTTCCCACAACTGAAGGACGTGAAAATCGACTACCGCTGGACCGGCAACTTCCTGCTGACCATGTCGCGCATGCCGCAATTCGGCCGTATCGAGAAAAACGCCTACTACATGCAAGGCTACAGCGGTCACGGCGTCACCTGTTCGCACCTGGCCGGCAAGCTGATTTCGGAAATGATTCGCGGCGATGCCGAGCGTTTCGATGCGTTCGCCTCGTTGCCGCACATGCCGATGATCGGCGGCCGTACCTTCTCGGCACCGTTGACCGCTCTCGGCGCCGTGTACTACTCGCTGCGCGATCGATTCGGTATCTAAGCTTCACCTCGCCGGCGGTCACCTCAACAGGGGCCGCCGGCTTTTTTATGCCCATCGAAAATCCCTGTGTGCGAGCCTGCTCGCGACAAAGGTCTGCAGGTCACACAGGTATCAGCCCAGGTTTTGCTCAGTCAACCGCTGCACCACCAGCCGCCGATAGTGTGACGGGGTCATGCCCTTGAGTTGCTGGAAGCGCCGATTGAAGTTAGAGATATTGTTGAAACCGGATTCAAAGCAGACATCAGTGACCGGTTTGTCACCATCGGCCAGCAGTTCGCAGGATTTGCTGATGCGCAGGCGATTGACGAACTCAATGAAATTGCGCCCGGTGGCCTGCTTGAATACGCGGCTGAAGTAAGTCGGCTTCATGCCCAGGTGCTCGGCGACTTCCTCCAGCGGCAACTCGCGGGCGTAGTGGGCGAAAATGTAATCCACTGCGCGGTTTGTGCGGTCGATATTGTGCTCGTCAGCCAGTTGCGGAGTCGTGGCCCCCGACAACAACTGGTAATCGTCAGATGCGGCCAGTAACTCCAGCAGAATGAAAAAGTGCCCAAGACGGGTCACGCCCTGGGTGTCGGCGATGCGCTGCATCAAGACCATCGCATTGCGAATGGTGTGCTTGCAGCGAAACTCGATGCCGTACTGCGCACGCTCCAGCAGTGGCGCGAGGGTTTTGAGTTCGGTGAACACCTGATAGCCGCTGTCGAACAACTCGTCAGTAAAGTTGACCAGCATGTCGCGCTTGGGCACCACTTCATCTTCGGCGACCTGGCTGATCCAGTTGTGAGGCAGGTTGGGGCCGGTGAGGAAAAGGCTTTCCGGGTAGAAGTTACCGATGTAGTCACCGATGAACACCTTGCCGGAACTGGCGACGATCAGGTGCAGCTCGTATTCCTTGTGGAAATGCCAGCGCACCAGCGGGCAGGGGAAACCGTGCTGACGATAAATGATGGACAACCCGTTGTGGTCGTCCATCAGTTCGTAGGAAGGGTCGGTGACTCTGGCGGTTCGGGTCATGTCAGGGCGCTTTTATTGTTATTGCCTGTTGATCATGCCTCTTTCGTGGTCGCCAATACCAGTTTGCGGTGATTCTAAGATCCGGAGCGCGGGGCTGGTGGCTCATGCAAGGCGTTACCGTAAACAGCTTTCATGCTGCTGGCGATCCAGCAATAGCGGACAATCTCGGTTTCATCAAAAAAATCGGTACTGATGATGCAGCAGCGAGTCACCCAGCCACCCGTGGTGTTGAACCAGTCATTGATTCGATGTTTTATGTTTCCAGGCCCGCCCAGTAACGAGTAGGTGGTCGCCGACAGCGACCAGAGAAATTCCTGGCTGGGTGGGTTTTCAAGAGTCCCGGCGATATGGCGCTGGAGTTCGCCGGCGTCGGTGAATGTGCTGCCGTGCCACTTGTGCCGCACCCGTGGCCAGAAGTAATCCTTGTTCAGTCCGGGGGAGTAAGCGGATGCCATGACGATACGGCGATGGCGGCTTGATCGCTTGAGTTCTCCCACCGTTGCACTTTCGTCTGAATGCGGAATGACGCGTAACCCGAGCCGACGAACCAGTCGATCATTGAGTTCTTTATGGTCAAAGGGAGCGTCGCCATCGCCCAATTGATGAAAATCCAGCACCAGGAATTCGTCCGGGTTTCGATCCAGGAACACTAACACCGCGTCGATCAATTCCTCCAGCACACGTCCTGAGCGAAAGCCATTGTGGTGAAAATAAAAGGAGGGCTCCGGAGATTGCGTATAACCGAGCCGGATATCAAAAACCCGTGCACCGTTGGAAAGCTGCCAGGCAAATGAATCGTTCTGACAGCTTGTCCAGTGGCCGAGTACCGAATCATGACGGGGTACTTTTTTGTCCATGCCAGCATTGTGCGTGCCGGGCCAGACGATATCAGTCAGCTTCAGGCGATCGATATCCAGCACGTTGCTCATCCATTGCTGTTTATCGAACGAAATTGCAGATCCGTGGGTCATGACAGTTCCTTGTCGTAACGCTCGTCCCATCCGTGGGGCGAAGAAGTTCATGTGGCAAAAGTAGCGTGTGCTACATCCTTGTTATGGGGCCAAACCAAAGCCCCTCATGACCCAGCATAGAAGTGTGTGGAAATATCGCCAGCTTCGGAAATATTTCAACAAATATTATAAAGTGCGATTTTTAGCTTCAATCCACTGCGCCATATATTGAGTGCTCTTATGGTGATGATGGCGCAACATGTTGCCGGTAAAGTTATTCCTTCTAAGTTTCGCCAGATGTTGTTTGCAATGCAGTAACTTGCTGATCAATGCCGGCCCATGTACCGATTGCTGATAGCGATCGGCTAACAAGGACTGCCCTTGGGATTGGGCGTTCATCCAGAGGTCTTTGTCTTTATAAAGGCGAACCGCACAATCGGCGAACTCACGTGCGGTTCCAGTGACTGCGCCCGGCCATGGGTTGTCCCCATGCATGCCTTCCGCCCCCGCAGGCGTCGTGACGTTAGGCGTGCCGCACAGCATGGCATCGACGATTTTGCCTTTGATCCCCGCACCGAAACGTAACGGCGCCAGGCACACCCTCGTCGCAGACATGACTTGCAGAGCGTCTTCCGCCCAGTTCATCACGTGAAACCCTTGTGCGGCATTGTGCAGGGCGGTTGCTTTGGGCGGTGTGTAGGCGCCGTAGATGTGCAATTGCGCGGCGGGGAGTTGTTCGCGAATGAGCGGCCAAATGGCAGTCTTTAACCAGAGCACCGCATCCCAGTTGGGCGCATGGCGGAAGTTGCCGATATGCAGAAAATGCGCGCGTTCCTCGAACGGTACGGGGGCAATATTGGGCAGATCGACCATCAGCGGGCACCAGTGCAACAGCTCGCGTGGCAACTTGAATTGTTCGACCAGTAACTCGATTTCCGCTTCGGAGATCATCAGGTTCAAATCGCAACGATAGATCGCGGCAATTTCCCGTTTGGCCACATCGGTCTCGGCCATGAACTCGAACTCTTCACGAAGCGCAGGCGCGAACAAATCATTGAAGTCATTGGCGTCGTCGCTGGCCTTCAAACGATTCTTTAACCGCAAGTGCCGGGCATCGCGCAAGCTTTGCAAGTCTGAAGTTTCAAGTACACGCAGAGCGTCAGGACAGTGCGTTTCAACGCGCCAGCCGAACTGTTCTTCCATCATGAAGCGATCGAACAGCACCACGTCCGGCGCCAGTTCACTGATGAAGGTGTCGAAACTGCTGTTGTTCAACTCGATTGGTACTTCGCGAATGCCCAGCGCCGTGAGGTCGGCCCGGTGTTCACCACTGTTGGCGGGACTGCTGAAGGTGATGTCCCAGCCTTGCTGCAGGAACGTTTCGAGGATTTGCATCATATGCCCACTGGCCGCGGAAGAGCGGGGCTCGGGCCAGACGTAACCAATGACCAAGACTTTGGTTGCGTGGGGCTGAATCATGAACGGGTATTCCTTGACGCGGGCAGGGGATAAAAAAGCGGGCCATTAAAACACAGCGGGTATCAGGAGTTCTCGAGAATGCCTTTGACCTTGTCTCGCAGCTGGTCAATCGAAAACGGTTTGCCAATGACATGCATACCTGCAGGAACATCAATGCTTTCCGCATAGCCACTGGCAAACAGGATGGGTAACTCGGGGCGCAGCATCCGCGACTGAACCGCCAGCTCGCGGCCATCCATTACCGGTAAGCCGACATCGGTCATCATCAAATCGATGTGCTGATCTTCATCGTTGAGAAACTCCAACGCCCGTTCACTGCCATCCGCTTCAAGCACTTTGAACTCCAGCTCCTCCAGCACATCGACAATCAGCATGCGCACGATGGAGTCGTCTTCGACGACAAGGATGATGGAGGCATTAGCGGACATAGTGGGGTTCTCAAAAAAGGATGGACGGTTGCCGGCCGATTGAATTCGCCGACCCTCTTTGCATGAGTAAGTGGCGGATCCCGACAAGTTCCCAACGCGCTATAAAAATGTAGAGCGGAAGAATAACCCCTCCTTTGGTGCGGAAGCAGCTCAATGTAGGACTTTGCGCAAAAACACGTCAGAAAAATGGATCCAGATGGCGGTTTTGGGGCAAACTCCGTGGTTTTCAGCAGTTCGACAAGGTTTGACTATGACCTCCGCGTCTTCGGTTGATGAGCAACGATTCCGCAAACTCCTGAGCCGTAACATCAGCCTGCCGCTGGGTATCGGTGCAATCAGTGCCGTTTTTTTTGTGTCGCTGATCACTTATTTACTGTCGACGATCCAGTGGGTCGAGCACACGGATCGGGTGATCAATAACGCCAATGAGGCGATAAAGTTGACGGTTGACCTGGAAACCGGGATGCGCGGCTTCCTGCTCAGTGGGGACGACAAGTTTCTCGAACCCTACGAAACCGCTAAACCCCGCGTCGAAGTCGTGCTCAAGACCTTGCTTGAATTGACCGCCGATAATCCGGTGCAAACCGACCGTCTGCACCGGTTGCAGTCCTTGCAGAAGGAGTGGGCCGATTACGCGCAAACGATGATCGATCTTCAGCGATCCAGTGGCGATTACCGCAGCGCGGTCCGGGCCGGGAAGGGCAAGCGCCTGACCGATGAGGTTCGCAAGCAATTCGAAGACGTGATCGGCATGGAGCAGCAGTTGCGTACCGAACGCAATGAAGAAGTGCGCCGTACTACCATCTGGAGCATCGCCCTTTATCTGTTGTTCATCGCCGGTATCAGCGGTTTGCTGGCCTATATCGGCCGTCGCGACCTGGTCAACCTGTCGCAAAGCTACGGCGCGACCCTGGAGGCGCAGCAGGCCAGTGCCCATCGCCTGGAGCAGCAAGCCTGGTTGCGCAACGGCCAGACCGAGCTGGCCGAGCAAGTGTTGGGGCAGCTTTCGCTGAATGTGCTGGGGCGCAATATCCTGCAATTCTGTGCGCAGTACCTGGGCAGCGCCGTGGCCGCCATTTATGTCCGCGAAGAACACGGCGGCCTGCGGCGCGTGGCGTCGTACGGGTTTTCTCGCGAACAGGAAGCCATCGATCAACAGATTTACAGCGACGAAGGCATCGTCGGCCAAGTTGCGCATCAGGCGCGGATGATCCGTCTCGACAACGTACCGAGCGGTTACTTCAAGGTCAGTTCCGGCCTCGGCGAAGGCTTGCCGCGCAGTGTGCTGGTGGTGCCGACCAGTGACGATGAACGGGTCAACGGTGTCATCGAACTGGGTTTCCTGCGTCCGCTTGCCGAGCGTGACATTGAGTTGTTCCAGCTGATTGCCGGCAACATTGGCACCTCCATCGAGGCGGCGCGCTATCGCCAACGCTTGCAAGAGGTGTTGGCCGAGACTCAGCAGCTCAACGAAGAGTTGCAGGTTCAGCAGGAAGAGCTCAAGACCGCCAACGAAGAGCTGGAAGAGCAGTCGCGGATTCTCAAGGAATCCCAGGCTCACCTGGAAACCCAGCAAGTCGAGTTGGAGCAAACCAACGAACAACTCGCCGAACAGGCGGAAATCCTGGCCGAGCAACGCGACGCCATGGACCTGAAAAACACCGAACTCAATCAGGCCCAGACCCAGCTCGAAGAGCGCGCCGAAGAGTTGCAGCGCTCCAGCAAGTACAAGTCCGAATTCCTTGCCAACATGTCCCACGAACTGCGCACGCCATTGAACAGCTCGTTGATCCTGGCCAAATTGCTGGCGGAAAACCCTCAGGAAAACCTCAGCGCCGAACAGGTCAAGTTTGCCGAGTCGATTTACTCCGCCGGCAACGACTTGCTCAACCTGATCAACGACATTCTCGACATTTCCAAAGTCGAGGCCGGCAAGTTGGAAATCCGCCCAGAGACGACAAGCGTTGCGCGTCTGGTGGATGGCTTGCGCGGGATGTTCCAGCCGTTGGCGGCGGACAAACAGCTGGAATTCCATGTCGAGTTGCAAGATGGCGTGCCGGCCATGATGTTCACCGACCGCCAGCGCCTCGAGCAGGTCATCAAGAACCTGCTATCCAACGCGGTGAAGTTCACCGAAAAGGGCAGTGTCAGCCTGAGCGTTGCCGCAGCGCCGAACAATGGCATTGCCTTCAGCATCCGCGATTCCGGGATCGGCATCGCCGCCGATCAGCACGAAAGCATTTTCGAAGCTTTCCGCCAGGCTGACGGCACCACCAATCGCCGATACGGCGGCACCGGGCTGGGCTTGTCGATTTCCCGCGATCTGGCGGCGCTGCTCGGCGGCGCCATCAGCGTGACCAGCACGCCGGGGCAGGGCAGCGTGTTCACGCTGGTGTTGCCGCAACAGTACGTTGAACAGGGCGAAGAACCTGCCGCGCCGATGCGTGCCGTACCGGTGGCGACGGTCGCTCACGTAGCTCCCGCCGTTTTGGCGCCGTTGATCACCGAAGAGATTCCTCGCTTCGACGATGACCGCAGCAAGGCACCGTTCACCACTCGCTGCATTCTGGTGGTGGAGGATGAACCGAATTTCGCACACATCCTCTACGACCTTGCCCATGAACTGGGTTATCAGTGCCTGGTGGCCCACGGCGCCGATGAAGGCTATGACCTGGCCCGGCAGTTCATTCCAGACGCCATCCTGCTGGACATGCGCCTGCCTGACCATTCCGGGTTGACCGTGCTGCAACGCCTGAAGGAACACGGAGAAACCCGCCACATCCCAGTGCATGTGATTTCCGTCGAAGATCGGGTCGAAGCGGCGATGCACATGGGCGCCATCGGTTATGCCGTCAAGCCGACCACCCGCGAAGAACTCAAGGATGTGTTTGCCCGGCTCGAAGCCAAGTTGACGCAGAAGGTCAAGCGCGTGCTGCTGGTGGAAGACGACGATTTACAGCGTGACAGCATTTCCCGACTGATCGGCGATGAAGACATCGAGATCACCGCGGTCGGCCTCGCCCAGGAAGCCCTGGAGCTGCTGCGCACCACGATCTTCGACTGCATGATCATCGACCTCAAGCTGCCGGACATGCTCGGCAATGACCTGCTCAAGCGCATGTCTACCGAGGAAATCTGCTCGTTCCCGCCGGTCATCGTCTACACCGGGCGCAACCTGACCCGGGACGAAGAGGCTGAACTGCGCAAGTATTCCCGCTCGATCATCATCAAGGGCGCGCGCTCACCCGAGCGTTTGCTGGATGAGGTGACACTCTTTCTGCACAAAGTCGAATCGCGGTTGTCCCATGAACGACAGAAGATGCTCAAGACGGCTCGCAGTCGCGACAAGGTGTTCGAGGGGCGCAAAGTGCTGCTGGTGGACGACGATGTACGCAACATCTTCGCCCTCACCAGTGCACTGGAGCACAAGGGTGCAGTCGTGATCATTGGCCGTAACGGTCGTGAAGCGATTGATCGATTGAATGAAGTTGAAGACATCGATCTGGTGTTGATGGACGTGATGATGCCGGAGATGGACGGTTTTGAAGCCACCATCGAACTACGCAAGGATCCGCGCTGGCGCAAGCTGCCGATCATTGCGGTGACGGCCAAGGCCATGAAGGACGATCAGGAGCGCTGCCTGCAAGCGGGCGCCAACGATTACCTGGCCAAACCCATCGACCTGGATCGCCTGTTTTCGCTGATTCGTGTGTGGTTACCGAAAATGGAACGTATCTAAGTGGAGCGCAATTATTCAGGCGAACGGAACAGCGAAATCGAATTGCGCTTGTTGATTGAGGCGATCTACCTCAAGTACAGCTACGATTTTCGCGATTACTCTGGCGCATCGATCAAGCGCCGGGTGAGTCACGCGCTGAGCCAGTTCGAGTGCAATACCATTTCGGCCTTGCAGGAAAAGGTCCTGCACGACCCGACGGCGTTCATGCAACTGCTGCAACTGCTGACGATTCCGGTCAGTGAGATGTTCCGCGATCCTTCGCACTTCCTCGCGATTCGCCGGGAAGTGGTGCCGCTGCTCAAGACCTATCCATCGATCAAGATCTGGATCGCCGGTTGCAGCACTGGCGAAGAAGTCTATTCGATGGCGATTTTGCTGCGCGAAGAAGGCTTGCTGGATCGCACCATCATCTACGCCACCGACATCAACCCGCGTTCGCTGGACAAAGCCAAGCAGGGGATTTTCTCCATGGAGAATGTCCGCGCCTACACTTCTAACTACCAACAGGCCGGTGGCCAGCGCTCGTTCGCCGACTACTATACGGCGGCGTA
Source organism: Pseudomonas sp. MYb327 (assembly GCF_040438925.1). Classification (NCBI taxonomy): domain Bacteria; kingdom Pseudomonadati; phylum Pseudomonadota; class Gammaproteobacteria; order Pseudomonadales; family Pseudomonadaceae; genus Pseudomonas; species Pseudomonas sp. MYb327. Next base: position 2,345,919 of record NZ_CP159258.1, on the reverse strand, counting down.
TGGCTACGCGATTTTTGACAAGTCGTTGTGTGAAAACGTGACCTTCGCCGACCACAGTCTGGCGACCGACAGCGTGTTTTCAGAGACTCAATTGATTTCTTGTCGCAACGTATTGATTTACTTCAATAAAAAACTTCAGGATCGAGCTTTCGGATTGTTTCACGACTCTCTTTGCCATCGTGGTTTCCTGGTGCTTGGCAGCAAGGAAACCCCGGATTTTTCAGCCTTCAGCAATCAGTTCGAGCCTTTGGTCAAACAGGAACGGATTTACCGCAAATCATGAACAGTGAAACGGGATTGCCTTCCATAGAAGCCATTGTCATCGGTGCCTCGGCTGGAGGCGTAGAGGCGCTGCTGGCGATCCTCAGCCCGCTGCGCAAAGGCTTCGTATTGCCGATTATCGTCGTGCTGCACTTGCCGGATGAGCGTCGTAGCCACCTCGCAGAAGTCTTTGCGCGGCGAGTGTCCCTGCCTGTATTGGAAGCCCACGACAAAACGCCAGTCGAACCCGGCACGCTGTACTTCGCCGCGCCTGGTTATCACTTGTCGGTGGAAAGGGACCGCAGCTTTTCCCTGAGCCTGGAAGACCGCGTGCATTATTCGAGACCTGCCATCGACTACCTGTTTGATTCCGCCGCTGATGCCTACGATTCGTCCCTGGCCGCCGTATTGCTCACCGGCGCCAACCGCGATGGCGCTCACGGTCTGGCGCAGGTCAAGCGCCGTGGCGGTTTGACCATCATTCAGGACCCGGACGAGGCGCAGGTCGCCACCATGCCGCGGGCAGCACTGGACTTTCACCAGCCAGACCACATTCTCCCTATCGACGGCATCGGCCGTCTGCTTGTCGAGCTGGAACGAATCGCATGCTAAGTAATATCCAGGCCAAACTGCTGATCGTCGACGATCTGCCGGAAAATCTGTTGGCACTCGAAGCGCTGATCAAGCGCGAAGACCGTATCGTGTACAAGGCGCTGTCTGCCGACGAAGCCTTGTCGTTGTTGCTGCAACACGAATTCGCCATGGCCATTCTCGACGTGCAGATGCCCGGCATGAACGGCTTTGAACTCGCTGAGTTGATGCGCGGCACGGAAAAAACCAAAAACATCCCGATCGTGTTCGTCAGCGCCGCTGGTCGCGAACTGAACTACGCGTTCAAGGGTTATGAAAGCGGCGCCGTGGACTTCCTGCACAAGCCGCTGGACATCCACGCGGTCAAGAGCAAGGTCAACGTCTTCGTCGACCTGTATCGCCAGAGCAAGGCCATGAAACAGCAGGTCGAAGCGCTGGAGCAGAGTCGCCGCGAGCAGGAGGCGTTGCTCAAGCAATTGCAGAGCACGCAGCTGGAGCTTGAACAAGCGGTGCGCATGCGTGATGACTTCATGTCTATCGTCGCCCACGAAGTGCGTACGCCGCTCAACGGGCTGATTCTCGAAACTCAGCTACGCAAAATGCACCTGGCGCGAGATAACGCGTCGGCGTTTACCCTCGACAAAATGCACGCAATGGTTGATCGCGACGAACGGCAGATCAAGAGCCTGATCCGACTGATCGAAGACATGCTCGATGTGTCGCGTATTCGCACCGGCAAGCTGTCGATTCGACCGACGCGCTTCGACCTGTCCGAGCGGGTGCGCAATTTGTTGCAGAACTTTGCCGCACAGATCGATGCCGCCGAATCTTCGGTGACCCTCGACGCTGAGCAACCGGTGGTCGGTAACTGGGACGAGTTCCGCATCGAACAGGTGATTTCCAACCTGCTGACCAACGCCTTGCGGTACGGTGCGAAGAGTCCGATCACCGTGAAGGTGTACAGTCAGAATGGTCAAGCCCGAGTGGAAGTGCGTGACCTCGGGATCGGTATCAGCGAAGAAAACCAGCAACGGATTTTCCAGCAGTTCGAGCGCGTCACGGCCAAACACGCCGTCGCCGGGCTGGGCCTGGGATTGTTTATCTCCGAACAGATAGTGACCGCCCATGGCGGTACCATTACCGTCGAAAGCCGGATTGGCGAAGGCGCCCTGTTTCGCGTTTGTCTGCCGCTGTAGGAAAACAGCCAGATAAACGCAACCTCTGATCGACCCCACGGTCGTATCAGCAGCTATTGACCGAACAAAGGCTTCCCATGAGTGAAGATGCACAAGACGTCGTATTGATCGTCGAAGATGACCCCTCGATTCTGATGGTGCTGTCGGCCTATCTGTCGGGGGAGGGCTACCGGGTGTTGCAGGCTGAAAACGGCGAGCAGGCCTTTGAAATTCTCGCCACCAAGCCGCACCTGGACATGATGATCACCGACTTCCGCCTGCCTGGTGGAATCTCTGGCGTGCAGATCGCCGAGCCGGCGGTAAAACTGCGACCAGAGCTCAAGGTGATTTTCATCAGTGGCTATCCGCAGGAAATCCGCGAGACCGACAGCCCGATCACGCGCAAGGCGCCGATCCTGGGCAAACCGTTCGATCTGGACGTATTGCAGGAAATCATGCAGGACATGCTGTCCTGATTCATTGTGGGAGCTGCCGCAGCTTGCGGCAGTTCCTACATGCGTGACGTGTCAGACGTTTATCATTTCCCGCACTTTCGCCGTCAACAAATCAAACGTGAACGGCTTGGTGATCATCTGCATGCCTGAATCGAGGAAACCACCGCGCACGGCCGCATGTTCGGCGTAGCCGGTGATGAACAACACCTTGAGGCCAGGCCGGTACTGTCGGCCGATTTCCGCCAGTTGCCGGCCATTCATGCCGGGTAGCCCGACGTCGCTGATCAATAGATCAATACGCTGGGTGGAATCGAAGATCGGCAACGCGCTATCGGCATCGCATGCTTCGACAAAGGCGTAGCCCAGGTCTCCCAACACCGTACTGACCAATGCGCGCACCGCCGGATCATCTTCGACGATCATCACTGTCTCGCCTTCCTGGGCGAATAGTGGATGCTGATTGTCGACAGGGTATTCCTGCGGCAGGTCGCCGCCGTAGCGCGGAAGAAACAGGCTGACTGTGGTGCCGACACCTACTTCGCTCTGAATGGCCACATGGCCACGGGATTGCTTGCTGAAACCGTAGATCATCGACAACCCAAGCCCCGTGCCCTGACCGATAGGCTTGGTGGTGAAGAACGGATCGAAGGCGCGATTGATGGTGCTTTCCGGCATGCCACAACCATTGTCGGTTACGCTGAGAACCACGTAATCGCCCGGCGTGAGGTTGCTGTGGTGTTTGGTGAACTCCGCATCCAGTTCGCGGTTGGCGGTGGTCACCACCAATTTGCCGCCATCGGGCATGGCGTCACGGGCATTGATAACCAGGTTGAGCAGGGCGCTTTCCAGTTGATTGGGGTCAGCCTCGGCTACCCACAGTTGTTCACTGAGCTGCATGTCGAGGCGAATGCTTTCGTTAATGCTGCGTTGCAGCAGCTCGCCCATGGACACCACCAGGTTGTTCATTTCAACAGGTTTGGAATCCAGAGACTGCCGACGGGAAAACGCCAGCAGACGGTGGGTCAGACCCGCCGCGCGATTGGCCGATGTCACGCCGAGGTCGATCAGGCTGTCCAGATCCTCGGTGCGCCCACGGGCCAGACGCCGGCGTAGAAGCTCCAGACTGCCGATGATACCGGTGAGCATATTGTTGAAATCGTGGGCGATGCCACCGGTGAGTTGCCCGACAGCTTCCATTTTCTGCGACTGGCGCAACGCTTCTTCGTTATGCCGCAATTGCGCCGTGCGTTCTTCAACCTGCTGTTCGAGGGTTTCCAGGATGTTTTGCAGGCGCAGCTCGCTTTGACTCAAATCGACCAACCGATCCCTGGCTTCGTACTGTCGTCGACGTCCGCGCAATGCGGTCGTCACCAGACTGATCAGGGTTTCCGGGTGAAAAGGTCGCTCGAGGAACGTGACGTTGCCCAGCTGCGGCCCGAATCTTGAGGCCGGGTTCTGCTCCGGGCCGCCGTGGTGGGTGAGCAGGACAATCGGCAGGTCGGACCAGGCTGGTTGTTGTTCGATCAGGCCAAGAAGTGGCTCAATATCGCAGCCCAACAATGCCTCGGCGGCGATCAGCAATAAACCCGCTCCTTGTTCCAGTTCGCGACACAGTTTCGGCAAGTCCGCGCTGATGATGCCATCGATTCCGGCTTCGTTGAGCAACATCAGCGCGACCTGGCTATCACGTCCCTGTGGCGCCAGAATGATCGCTCGCTCTGATGTTGCTTCACGGATCATCACGGGACTTCATCCCCGAGTAATGGGTTGCTCGCACCCAAATACGTGGGAACTCCGCGCAAAACTCCCTGGAACGACTCCAGCGGTTCGCCGATGGTCATGCCATTGGAGCTGATGCGGTATTCACGAATGGTCGATTCATGGCTGCCGGTGCGCTTCTTGATGATCGAAATCGCCCGACGCACTTTGCCCACTGCTTCAAAATAACGTAGCAGGATCACCGTGTCCGCCAGGTAAGTGATGTCCACCGGCGCTTGCATGTCGCCAACCAGTCCATGCTGGGCGACGGTCATGAACGTCGCCGCACCTTTGCGGTTGAGGTACAGCAGCAGTTCGTGCATGTGCAGCACCAGGGCGTTCTCTTCCGGCATGGCTGCCTGATAGCCGTTGATGCTGTCGATCACCACCGTTTTGATGTCGGCGTCATCGACGCAGCGACGCACCCTGTGAGAGAACTCGCCCGGTGACAATTCGGCAGCGTCCACTTGCTCGATCATCAAGTTGCCGGTGCCTTGCAATGCCTTCAAGTCGATACCGATGTTCTTCATGCGTTCGAACAGCAAACCGAGTTCTTCATCGAAGATGAACAGTGCGGCTTTTTCGCCCCGGGCTACGGCGGCTGCAGCGAACACCATGGCAATCAGGGATTTGCCTGTGCCGGCAGGGCCGAGAATGAGTGTGCTCGAACCGGTCTCGATGCCACCGCCGAGCAGGGCGTCCATTTCCTTGACGCCGCTGGTCAACTGCTGGCGCAGATAACGACCTCGGTGTTCGGCCGCTACCAGGCGTGGGAACACATGCACGCCGTCGCCCATGATGGTGAAGTCATGGTAGCCGCCTCGGTATTTCTGGCCGCGGTATTTCACCACGCGGATCCGCCGGCGTTCAGCGCCATAGTTGGGCGTCAGTTCTTCCAGGCGAATTACCCCGTGGGCCACACTGTGCACGGTTTTATCGAGGGATTCGGTGGTCAGGTCGTCAAGCAATACCACCGTGGCGTCATAGCGCACAAAGTAGTGTTTGATCGCGAGGATCTGTCGGCGGTAGCGCAAAGAACTTTGTGCCAGCAGACGTATTTCAGACAGGCTATCGAGCACCACGCGGGTCGGTTTGATCCGTTCAACCACTTCGAAAATCTGTTTCGTCGCTTCCCCCAGCTCAAGGTCCGAGGAGTACAAAAGCGATTGATGGTGCTCGGCGTTAAGCAGGCTCTCCGGCGGCGTCAGCTCGAAGATATGCACGCTTTTGTCAAGCTCCCAGCCATGGGATCGTGCACCTTGGCGCAGTTCGCGCTCGGTTTCGGACAGAGTGATATACAACGAACGCTCGCCGGCGCGGGCGCCGGCCAATAGAAAGTGCAACGCGACGGTAGTCTTGCCGGTACCCGGCTCACCCTCCAGCAAAAACACATGACCACGGGATAGTCCGCCATCGAGGATGTCATCCAGACCTTCGATGCCGGTGGCGGCTTTTGCACTGATGAACTCTTTGGATGTTGACAAAAAATGCCCTCTCTTGACCAGGGGAACGAGGCTGCGAGCGTTAAGTGCCGCAATGGATTGCCTGTTTCACTTGACCGTTTGCGGCGATGAGCGTTCAACCAATTTTACGGTTGATATCAAAGACCTTGCTGGAGGGCTGGATCGTCAGGATTCATCTGTTCCAGCTGCGCCAGCAAAATCTGCACGTTCTGCAGCTGCCCGCTCTCTTTCCAGTAATTGATCAGCAGTACCCGCGCCTTGCGATCATTCGGATGGCGCTGGACGATTTCCTGCAACTGCTTCTGCGCCGCTTCCAGCTCTTGTTCACCATGCAGAGTGGTGGCCAGGTCGTATCGGTAATCCTTGTTGTCCGGCTCTAGCTCCACGGCTTTGGACAGGCCGAGCAGGGCGAATTCATTCTGGTCATGGTGCAGCAGCCAAAGCCCCAAGGCATGTTGCAGATAAGCCGAGTCGGGTTGTGCTTTTAGTTGTTTGGCCAACAACTGTCGGGCCGCATCGTTTTGCCCCAGCTTGTCCAGCACTTCAATTTGCATCACCAGTGCGGGCAGGTTGTCGGGCGCAAGGCGCAAGGTCTGATCTAGCGCCTGCTGTGCTTCCTTGAATTCGGCATTGTGCAAGTATAAGCGGGCTAGTTGATATTGGTTTTCTGCGCTTTCCGGGGCGCCTTTCAGTACTTGCTGCCAGGCATCTATAGCCTGTTCCAGCGGCCCGAAGTACAAGCCCAGATCATCCGGCGACAGCCCCAACAGCGCGTTTACCGCAGCAAAGCGGACATTCTGGTCACCGTCATCGAGCAACGGCCCCAGCAAGAGACTGCGCTGACCGCTGGGAACCAAGCCACTGATGCTTTTGATTGCCGCAATACGCACCTCGGGCGCCTCATGCTGCAAGTCCGCATCCGCCAGTTTCAGGGCAACGGAACTGGGGTAATTGGGCAATTCGGCATGCAGCCAGACGCGTCGTTTCGGTGAAATATCCGGACGCGCCAGTTGCTGGTAAAGCACCCGTGCGGCCCCTGGCTTACCTGCGCGCGCCTGGGCCAGCGCTTCGCTGTAACCGCGCTTGATAGCTTCGGGCACAACGGGCGTAGTGCTGCGCAGGGAAAACCACGCGAGGCCGATGACAATCAAGGCACAAAGGCTGATGAGCAGATAACGGCGGGACTGGGGCATGCAGAATCCGGGCTGGCAAGCTTTTGCAAAGAGATCAGCTTCGGTCAGGGAGGGCTGTGAGTCAAACCTTGAAACCGTTCAACAGAGAATTGCTGGCTGAGCGGCCCGCCGATTGAACAAAGAAATGCCCTACAGGCGCCGTCGACACTGAAACCTGTCGAGACCCCTATGCTGTGACTACGCTGTGTGGATAACAGCCAACGGGCGTTCCCATGCAAGCGCTGCTGCAATACTTCAAGGCGATTATCCATCCCGGTCCCGGGGTGTTGCTGTTCGCCTTGAGAACCATTGCCGCCGGGCTGTTGACGCTGTACCTGGCCTTTGTGTTCGATCTCGACCAGCCCAAGTGGTCGATCATGGCCGTGGTCATCATCAGCCAGCCATCGGGTGGCATGGTACTGGCCCGCAGCTTTGGCCAAGTGATCGGCACCACTCTGGGCGCGGCGGTGGCGGTGGTGATCATGGCGATTTTCCCCCAGGCTCCTTTGCCTTTCATTACTACCTTGTCGTTGTGGCTGGCACTGTGTACCGCCGGGGGCACCTTGTTGCGCTACACCAGTTCCCAGGCGTTTGTGCTCAGCGGCTATACGGCCGTCGTGGTGGGGCTGTTGGCGGTGCCGGATCAGGATGGCACTTTCCTGCTGGCCGTGACCCGCGTGACCGAAACGCTACTGGCTGTGGCCTGTGTCTGTGTGGTCAGTCTGCTGACCGCGCGCCCGGAAGCCGTGGCCAAGGATTACTTCGCCAGGATCGACCAAGTGATCAAGTTGCTGGCGACCCATGCCACTGCGGTTATTCGCACCGAAGAAAGCGAGGCCGACTTCCACCGTCGACAAATGCAGCTTCTCGGGCAGATCAGTGCACTGGAGGGCGTACGTCGGCATTTGTATTACGACGCACCGCGTTTGCGCAGCGCCGACGACCTGGTGCAATTGCTCGGCAATCAACTGGTGCTGCTGACGGCGAGGCTCACCGCGTTGCGCCATCAACGCGAACTGTTGCTGGAACGCTGGGAGGGCGAAATTCCCAGCGAGATACAGAGTTTGCTTGCCGATGAACTGGTCTTTCTCGATGAATTGGCCCGGCAAGGACGAGCGTTGTCCAGCGAACAGCGGCGCCAGTTCGCCGCGTTGCAGCAGCGTTTCGATGCACTGGCTTACCGTTCTGAGCAACTGGTCGAGCCGTTGAAGGCAACCTTGCGCTCGTTGTCATGGTCGCTGCGCTGGGAACAGGCGCGGATGCTGCAGCAACTGGAAACGATTCTTGAATTGAGCGATGTGATCCAGAGCGGGCGCAGGGCTAGCAGCGTTTATCGCGGTCAGTCCAATCCATTGCACCTGGATTTCACCCTGGCGACGATGAACGCCATCCGCGCCTACTGCGCATTGATGGTCGCCGGGTTGATCTGGATCGAAACCGGATGGGATGGCGCACGGGGCGGGATGATTGTGGTGGGGATTCTTTGCTCGCTGATGGCAACGTTTCCACGGCCGCTGCTGGCTGCGCAGAGTTTTGCCCGGGGCCTGGCACTGGCATTGGTTTTCTCGTCGTTACTGCAATTCGCGCTGGTGCCGATGATCAGCAGTTTCGAATTGTTGGCGCTGCTGTTGGCGCCATTGCTGTATGCCGTCGCGGTGGGACTGTCCAGCCCGGCCACAACGGGCACGGGGATTGGCCTGGGGCTGATGACGTGTCTGTTGTTGGGGCCGCAAAACACCGGGGCAGGGCAAAACAGTGCCATCCAGTGGTTCGAGTTTGCCGGCGCTTATGTCTGCGCCGCTACGCTGGCATTGAGTGTCTATGCGTTGATCTTCCCCTTCAGGCCGGTGTTGCGGATTCGCCGGTTGTACAAGGAGAACTGCGAGCAGGTCTACGCCTTGCTGAAAATCCCGGCCACCGATGAAAACCAGTTCGCCTTTGAGAGCCGCATGGTCGACCGCCTGACCATGATGTTGGGATTGTTGCCCGCCATCCAGGACCAACCTTCGCGCGACCTGTTCGACGTCAGCCTCGGGTGCATGGCGCTAGGCATCGCCTTGAACCAGCTTAGGCAGCAGGGGCAGAACAACGCGCTGCTGAGCGCGGAGATGCAAACTCGATTGTTCGCGACGGTTCGTGAAACGGGACGACTGGTTGCCGCTCGACCCGATATTGAAGTAGATCGTGTCCTCGATAGCCTGCTTGCCTTGGGCGATGAGCTGGACACGCTGCATTCCAGCGTCCATGAGCACTTGTGGTCGGTGTTTCGCATGCGCGTGGCGCTGTTGATCGTGGTGTCGTTCCTGGAGCGCCACCGTAGCCACTTCGAACCCGTTCCCTTGCAAGGAGTACCTGCGCTTGCCCATTGATCTGGAAATAGGCGGCGTCTACCTGCCGCCGATCGCCCAGGCGTTGCTGCTGGGGGTACCGGTTTTCCTGGTGCTGGACTGGATCCTGCGGCGCCTCGGGGTGTTGCAGTTCGTCTGGCATGAAGCCTTGTTCGAAGGCGCGTTGTACGCCTGCGTGTGCGCGACGCTGATCCTGGTGATGGGAGCCTGATGCCGTGAAGAAGATCCTTGCGCAACTTACGACGGTGGCGGTGGTGGCGCTGGCATTGGTGCTCGGCTGGTTTGCCTGGGAGCATTACACCCGCGCACCCTGGACCCGCGATGCCCGGGTGCGGGCCGATGTGGTGACCTTGTCTGCAGATGTTCCGGGGCGCATCGTCAAACTTGGCGTGCACGACAACCAGCACGTGGATAAAGGCCAGTTACTGCTGGAGATCGATCCCTCGCGTTACGTTCTGGCGGTGGAGCACGCCAAACGTTCGGTGGAAGTGGCGAAAGCTTCACTTGGTCAGTCCGAGGCAACCATTGTTGCCAGCCAGGCACTGCTCAGGCAGCGGCAAAGCGAAGAGCGCCGTCGGCGGACCCTCAAGGAGCGCTCGGCGATTTCCGGCGAAGAGTGGGAAAAATCCAGCACCGAAGTCTCGGTGGCCCAGGCTGATTTGCTGCGCAACCAGGCCAACCTGGGCTTTGCCCAGGCTAACGTGCAACTGGCTATCGCCGCATTGGCCGAGGCTGAACATGATCTGCAGCGCACCCGGGTCGAATCGCCGATCAGCGGTTTCGTCACCAATCTGCTGACCCGTCAGGGTGACTACGCAACCGCAGGTGGTCCGCTGGTGGCACTGGTGGACAGCGATTCGTTTTATGTCAGTGGCTACTTCGAAGAAACCAAGCTGCCACGAATCGAGGAGGGCGACCGGGTCGATATCGAATTGATGAGTGGCGAACGGTTTGGCGGCACTGTGCAAAGCATCGCCTTCGCCATTGCCGACCGGGAAAACCTGCCCGGCGGGCGGCTTCTGGCGAACATCAATCCCAGCTATACCTGGGTCAAACTGGCGCAGCGGGTGCCGGTGCGGATCCGGATCGACGAGGACTACGCCGGCAAAGACAAATTGCGGGCGGGGACGACGGCGACCGTGACCGTCCGCGAAAACCACCCATCTGAAAATCCCCGCTAAATCACCGCTGCCTGACACACCGCCATCGCGAGCAAGCTTGCTCCTACGGCATTTCAAGTCGCCCACAATTCCCGCGTCCACCCACAACCCCTGTAGGAGCTGGCTTGCCAGCGATGGCGTCAGCACATTCAACATCATCGTTGTCTGTCAGACCGCCATCGCGAGCAAGCTTGCGCCTACAGCATTTCAAGTCGCCCACAATTCCCCCTCCACCCAAAATCTCTGTAGGAGCTGGCTTGCCAGCGATGGCGTCAGCACATTCAACATCATCGTTGTCTGTCAGACCGCCATCGCGAGCAAGCTTGCTCCTACAGCATTTCAAGTCGCCCATAACTCCCGCATCCACCCAAAATCTCTGTAGGAGCTGGCTTGCCAGCGATGGCGTCAGCACATTCAACATCATCGTTGTCTGTCAGACCGCCATCGCGAGCAAGCTTGCTCCTACGGCATTTCAAGTCGCCCACAATTCCCCCTCCACCCAAAATCTCTGTAGGAGCTGGCTTGCCAGCGATGGCGTCAGCACATTCAACAAGGATTTGGGTGCTACCCGGGATCAATCAGTTCAGGACAAAATCCACCGGTTCCAGCTGTGGCGGCAATTCCGTCACACCCAGCGCAGCGAGGACATCGCGTTCGATGTTGCGCACGATGGCGTCGGTGGGCAGGTCGTTTTCGTCGCGGCCGAAGGGGTCTTCCAGTTCGTCGGCAATTGCATCCAGGCCGAAAAAGGTATAGCTCACAATTGCAGTGAAAATCGGTGTCAGCCAACCCAGTGGTTCGGCCATGGCGAACGGCAACAGGATGCAGAACAGGTAGATGGTCCGGTGCAGCAACAAGGTGTAGGGAAAGGGCAGCGGCGTGTTTTTGATCCGTTCACAAACCGCCTGGGAGTGGGTCAGGCCGGTCAAATGATTCGCCATGATCATGTAGCGCCATTCGCTGATCGCGCCCCCCACATTGAGGGCCGAGCACTGCTGGCCGACGTGCAGCAGAATCTCCCCACTGACATCATTCGTGTTGCTTAGAGGCATTGGTTCCAGCCAGTCGCCACTGGCGGCCAGTTCGTTTTCCTTGCGCAGCCGCGCGTTGAGCGCATGGGCGAAGCCGCAGAGGTTGCTGAGGATTGTGTGCCGTTCCGTCGCGTCCTTGATGATCTGGGTTTCGCGAATCATCGAACGGATGGTCACGATCACATCGCCCCACGCCTTGCGCGCTTCATACCAGCGGTCATAGCAGGCGTTGTTGCGAAAGCTCATGAAGATCGACAACGACAAACCGAGCAAGGTGAACGGCGTGGCGCTGACCTTGGAGAAATACATCGGGTGCAATGTCTCGATCAGCACGATGGCCGAGGCGAGCAGCGTGACCAACAGGCTGCGTAGCGCAATTCGCTTGGCGATCGAGCCCTTGAGTGAAGTCAGGACGCCGATCAGGTTGGGTTTGGGTCTGACGATCATGGGTTCAGCCCCCCGTCATGTTCATGAAGCGAATGACTTGAACATCGTCGTTCACTTCGAAATTGTGCCGATAAGGCTTGAGTTTCATCGCCTCGATGATGGCTTTCTCCAGGCGTTCCGGCTGTCCGGGATGGCTGCGCAATACAGCCTTGAGATCGACCGAATGCTCGTTGCCCAGACACAGCAGCAGACGACCTTCGACGGTCAACCGCACCCGGTTGCAGGTGCCGCAGAAGTTGTGGCTGTGGGGCGAAATGAACCCCAGGCGAATCTGTGGCGCCTCGGCCAGACGCCAGTAGCGCGAAGGGCCCTGGGTCGACTCGGCAGAGTCAATCAAAGTGTAGCGCTCGGCAATCCGTTCACGGACCTGAGCGCTTGAATAAAATGATTCGGCGCGGCTGTGTTCATCAATAGTGCCCAAGGGCATTTCTTCAATAAAGGAAATGTCGAGGTTGCGGTCGATGGCGAAGCTCACCAGGTCGTTGATCTCGTGGTCGTTGCGGCCCTTCATCACCACGCAATTCAGTTTGGTGTTGCGCAATCCTGCTTTGTTGGCGGCATCGATGCCCTTGATCACTTGCGCCAGATCGCCAGTGCGGGTCAGCTCGCGAAAGCGTTGCGGGTCCAGGCAATCGAGGCTGATGTTGAGGCGCTTGACCCCGGCGTCGAACAGCGGCTGGGCAAGTCTGGCTAATTGCGAGCCGTTGGTGGTCATGCACAGCTCGCGCAGGCCAGGCAGGGCGGCGATCTTCTGGCACAGCTGGACCACGCCCGGACGGATTAGCGGCTCGCCGCCGGTCAGGCGAATCTTGCGTGTACCCAGCGCGACGAAGCTTTCAGCCACTTGATAGATCTCTTCCAGCGTCAGCACCCGTTGGCGCGGCAGGAACTGCATGTCCTCGGCCATGCAATACACGCAACGGAAATCGCAACGGTCGGTGACTGACATCCGCAGATAGTCCACGCGTCTGGAGAACCCATCGATCAAGACTCGTTCCGACATGACATCCTCGCTTGGCGCTGCACGCACTGGTATGAATTTACCGCTATTAACGGATTTGTTGAGTGCAGGCTAAGAGCAACTTGTGAGAGCGTCCAATCACTATTAATAACCGGTTGATCGAGCGGCTCTATGATCAATTATTTTATTCTGTAAAGTTAATTAAAAATATCGTAAGTAACTGAATATAAAGGTTAAAAATACGTGATAGATATCTTCGATAATGCAGTCATTAATAGCGATTAGACAATATTTAACCCGAATTCCTATCCTTTTCTCCGTCAAACGATCAATGGCCTGAATCAGGTCACGGAGAAAGTCCAATGTCCCAAGTCGACCGCTACAAACCCTACAAAGGCGCCGCCGCTGGTTGGGGCGCGCTGATCGCCGTTACCAAGAACTGGCTGGGCAGCGAAAACGCCCTGAAGAATATCCGTGCAATGCTCAAGACCAACCAGAACGGCGGCTTCGACTGCCCCGGTTGCGCCTGGGGCGAGTCGCCGGAAAATGGCATGGTCAAATTCTGCGAAAACGGCGCCAAAGCGGTTAACTGGGAAGCGACCGGCCGTCTGGTCGACCCGGCCTTTTTCAACAAATACAGCGTCTCGACGCTCGCCGAGCAAAGCGATTACTGGCTGGAGTATCAGGGCCGCCTGACCCATCCGATGCGCTACGACACCCACAGCGATCGTTACGTCGAAACCACCTGGGACGAAGCGTTCGCGCTGGTCGCCCGGCACCTGAACGCCCTGGAATCGCCAAACCAAGCCGAGTTTTACACCTCGGGTCGCGCAAGTAACGAGGCGGCGTTTCTCTACCAGTTGTTTGTCCGGGCCTACGGCACCAACAACTTCCCCGACTGCTCGAACATGTGCCACGAAGCGAGTGCCGTGAGCATGATCGAGAGCCTGGGCGTGGGCAAAGGCACCGTGGTGTTCGATGACCTGGAACATGCCGACGCGATTTTCGTCATCGGCCAGAACCCCGGCACCAACCACCCACGGATGCTCGAACCATTGCGCGAAGCGGTGAAGCGCGGCGCACAGGTGATCTGCATCAACCCGCTCAAGGAGCGCGGACTTGAGCGGTTCCAGCATCCACAGCACCCCATCGAAATGCTGATGAACGGCTCCGAGCCAACGAACACTGCTTACTTCCGTCCGGCCCTCGGCGGCGACATGGCGGTCATGCGCGGCATCGCCAAATTCTTGTTGCAGTGGGAACGCGAAGCGCTGGCCACCGGTGGCGAGCCGGTGTTCGACCATGAGTTCATCGCCGAACACACTTCGGGAATGGATGCCTATCTGGCCGAGGTCGACGCCACCCGTTGGGAGCACATTGAGCAGCAATCCGGCATGTCCCTGGCTGATATTGAACTGGCCGCGCGCATGTATGCCCGCGCCAAGCGCGTAATCATGTGCTGGGCGATGGGTTTGACCCAGCACACCCATTCGGTGCCGACGCTGCAGGAAGTCATTAACGTGATGCTGCTGCGCGGCAATGTCGGCCGCCCTGGCGCAGGGCTTTCACCGGTTCGCGGTCACAGTAACGTGCAAGGCGACCGCACCATGGGCATCAACGAACTGGCACCGACCGAGTTGCTTGATGCCCTGGAAAAACGATTTTCCTTCAAACCGCCGCGTGAGCACGGTCACAACACAGTAATGGCGATCGGCGCGATGGAGCAGGGGCTAGCGAAGGTGTTTATCGCCCTTGGCGGCAACTTCGCCCAGGCCACGCCGGACACTCCGCGCACCCACGCCGCGTTGCGCAAGTGCGACCTGACCGTGCACATCGCCACCAAACTCAACCGCAGCCATTTGGTCACCGGCCGCGAAGCGCTGATCCTGCCTTGCCTGGGCCGCACCGACATTGACCTGCAAGCCGAAGGGCCGCAAGGCGTCACCGTGGAAGACACCTTCAGCATGATCCACATCTCCCACGGCCAGTTGAAACCCAAGTCCAAACATCTGCTGTCCGAGCCGGCAATCATTGCCGGGATCGCCGACGCGACACTGGGCAAGCGGCCGATCGACTGGAACTGGGCCATCGGCGACTACGGACGCATCCGCAACATGATTGCCGACACCATTCCGGGCTTTGAGGATTTCAATCAGCGCTTGATGCATCCGGGCGGCTTCCACATGCCGAACAACGCCGCGCAGCGCATCTGGAAAACCGCGAGCGGCAAGGCGCAATTCACCCCTAGCGTGTTGCCCGAGCATTTGATCAGCGAAGGCGTGCGCAACCTGGCGGTGAAGCCGCATCTGATTTTGCAAACCATGCGGTCCCACGATCAGTACAACACCACGCTGTACGGCCTGGACGATCGATATCGCGGGGTCTACGGCATGCGCGATGTGGTGTTCGCCAACGAGCAGGACATCCGCCGACTCGGTTTCGAGCCGGGGCAAAAAGTTGACCTGGTGGCGCTGTGGGATGACGACCGTGAGCGTCGGGTCAGCGGTTTTACCCTGATCGCCTACGACATTCCGGCGGGTCAGGCAGCTGCCTATTACCCGGAGACCAACCCGTTGGTGCCGCTGGAAAGTTACGGGGACCGGACGTTTACCCCGACCTCCAAGTTTGTCGCCATCCGGCTGGAACAGGCGAAGGCCAGCAGCCTGATTTCCACGACCACCGCATAAATCCCTGTAGGAGCCGGCTTGCCAGCGATGGAGCCGGTACATCCACCATCGATGTCGCCTGAACCACCGCCATCGCCAGCAAGCCTGCTCCTACAGGGCTACCTTCTTGAGGATATCGACATGTTCAACCTTGAGGCACTGGACCTGGCGCGGATGCAATTCGCGTTCACGGTTTCGTTCCACATCATCTTTCCCGCTATCACCATCGGGCTGGCCAGCTTCCTGGCCGTGCTCGAAGGCCTGTGGCTGAAAACCCACAACAACACTTACCGCGATCTCTACCATTTCTGGTCGAAAATCTTCGCGGTCAACTTCGGCATGGGCGTGGTCTCGGGGCTGGTCATGGCCTACGAGTTCGGCACCAACTGGAGCCGTTTCTCCGACTTCGCAGGCAGCATCACCGGGCCGTTGCTGACCTATGAAGTGCTCACGGCGTTCTTCCTTGAAGCCGGTTTCCTCGGCGTCATGCTGTTTGGCTGGAACCGTGTAGGGCGCGGCTTGCACTTCTTCTCGACGGTCATGGTCGCCATCGGCACCTTGATCTCGACTTTCTGGATTCTCGCGTCCAACAGCTGGATGCAGACGCCACAAGGTTTCGAGATCGTCGACGGTCGCGTAATGCCACTGGATTGGTTGGCCATCGTGTTCAACCCGTCGTTCCCTTACCGCCTGGCGCACATGGCGATTGCCGCTTTTGTCGCGACGGCGTTCTTTGTGGGTTCCTCGGCGGCGTGGCATCTGCTGCGCGGCAACGATACCCGGCAAGTGCGCAAGATGCTGTCGATGGCGTTGTGGATGGCATTGATCGTCTGCCCGATCCAGGCAGTGGTCGGTGACGCCCATGGCTTGAATACCCTGGAGCATCAACCGGCAAAAATCGCCGCCATCGAAGGGCATTGGGAAAACCACGGCGACGAGGCTACGCCGTTGGTGTTGTTCGGCATTCCCGACATGCAGGCGGAGAAAACCAGCTACGCCATCGAGATTCCGTACCTGGGCAGCCTGATCCTGACCCACAGCCTCGACAAGCAAATCCCCGCGCTCAAGAGCTTCCCGAAAGAAGATCGGCCCAACGCGACCATTATTTTCTGGAGCTTCCGCGTCATGGCGGGCCTGGGCATGTTGATGGTGCTGGCCGGCGTGCTGGGCCTGGCCTTGCGTCGCAACGGTGCGATCTACCGCAATCGCTGGTTCTTGCGCCTGATGTTGTGGATGGGGCCGAGTGGCCTGATCGCGATGCTGGCGGGCTGGATTACGACGGAAGTGGGGCGTCAACCGTGGGTGGTGTATGGCCTGCAAAGAACCGCTAACGCGGCGTCCAATCACAGCGTCACGCAGTTGAGTATTTCGTTGGCGCTATTCGTGGTGATCTATTTCTCGGTGTTCACGGTGGGTATCGGCTACATGATGAAACTGGTGGCCAAAGGGCCGAAACCACACCACGAGCATGGGCCTGCGGGGCATTCCGATGAGGTGGTTACGCCGCGCCGGCCGCTGTCGGCTGACGCTGAAGTCCTCGAAACCGACGCCCGCGTCAATTGAAGGAAGGGAGTTGAGTCATGGGTATTCAAGGTATCGATTTATCGCTGATCTGGGGCGTGATCATTGCCTTCGGCGTGATGATGTACGTGATCATGGACGGCTTCGATCTGGGGCTGGGCATTCTGTTTCCGCTGATCCCGGACGCGAAGGAGCGCGATGTGATGATGAACACCGTCGCACCGGTGTGGGACGGCAACGAGACGTGGCTGGTACTCGGTGGTGCGGCGCTGTATGGCGCGTTTCCGCTGGCCTATTCGGTGATTCTGGAGGCGTTGTACCTGCCGCTGATCCTGATGCTGTGCGGCTTGATCTTTCGCGGCGTGGCTTTCGAGTTTCGCTTCAAGGCCAGCCCTGAGAAACGTCACATCTGGGACATGGCGTTCATCGGTGGTTCGCTGCTGGCGACGTTCTCGCAGGGTGTGGTGATCGGCACTTACATTGCCGGCATCCCGGTGGTCGACCGGCAGTTCGCTGGCGGCAGTTGGGACTGGCTGGCGCCATTTCCTTTGTTTTGCGGTGTTGGGCTGATCGTCGCTTACGCATTGCTGGGCAGCACCTGGTTGCTGGTCAAGACCGAAGGCATGCTGGAATCGCGGATGCGCTTGTTCACCCGGCCGCTGGCCTGGCTGTTGCTGGCAGTGTTCGGCGTGATCTGTGTGTGGACGCCGATCCTGCATCCGGAAATCGCCACCCGCTGGTTCGCTCACGCGCACCTGGCGGTGTTCGGAGGTTTGGCGGTTTTGGCCTTGCTGGCGATGTTCGGGTTGCTCAAGACTTTGCGCCAACGCCACACCCACTGGCCGTTCGCGTTCACCTTGATGTTGGTGTTTCTCGGTTACATCGGCCTGGCCTTCAGCATTTGGCCGAACATCGTGCCGCCGTCCATTAGTTTGTGGGCAGCGGCTTCACCGGCGACCAGCCAGTTGTTCATCCTGATCGGAGCGCTGTTCATCCTGCCGATCATCCTGATGTACACGGTCTGGAGCTACTACGTTTTCCGCGGCAAAGTGAGGATTGGCGATGGCTACCATTGATAAGCGCGATCTCGTACCGGCGCCTTGGTACAAGCAATTGGGTTGGCTGGTGTTGATCTGGCTGGGCAGTGTGGCGGCGTTGGGGGTGGTGGCGGGGGCGTTGCGGATGTTGATGCAGGCGGCGGGGATGAGCAGTCACTGACGCACATCGCAAAAACACAGTAATACCTGTGGCGAGGGAGCAAGCTCCCTCGCCACAGGGTTTGTATACGGTTCAGTGCTTACTGCGCCCCAAACATCACCGTCCAGTAAATCCCCGCATCACTCTTCGGATCAGTCGCATACGCCGCGCCGGCATCACGGAACTGCGGGTTCATCAGGTTGGCGCAATGCCCGGGACTGGCCAGCCAGCCATCGACCACTCTACGCACGGTGTCTTGCCCGGCGGCGATGTTCTCGCCGATTTGCTGGAAGTCGTAGCCCGCCAATTCAGCCCGGTCACCCGGCGTGCGGCCATCGCGGTCCTTGTGGTCGAAGTAATTGTTGTTGGCCATGCTCCGTGACTGGGTCTCGGCGGCGGTGCCCAACGTGGCATTCCAGGTCAGCGGCGTGGTGGCGTTGAAGGATTGCGTACCGCACTGGCGGGGCCGCGAACGTGCGGCGTTGAGCTCGGCCAGGAGTTTCTGGCCTTCCGCTTGCCAGTCACCCAGGCGCCCGCTCAACAACGGCCGCGCCAGCACGATGCGCCAATTCAGGTCCTGGCGACTCACGCCGACATCGACAAATTGCGGGTCGAGCACGATCTGGCAAAAACTTTCCTGAATGGCTTTCATCGCCGACGGCGCATCACGCGGTCCGGACAGGCTGATTGCCTGCACATTTTTCATCGGATAACCCGCCGTCGCCATGGCCTGTTGCAGATTGCCGATGCTGGCGGCGGACAACACCAGTCGTGGATCGGCGGCCAGCGGCGGCAGCTCCGAAGAGACCTGACCGCCACAGCGCTGCAATTGACTGCGGTAGACGTTGATCGATTCGATCAGCTGCGATTCGTCGCTCGCCACGGCGTTGGCGGCGAACAGCAGTCCCAGTGACAACCCGGCAAAACGCACAGCGGATGATGTGAAGCGCATTGAAGTCCCCTTGAGCTGGATGCGCACATGATGCGCGAATTTGCCCCATCTAAGGCAGCGTATTTTCCGGAAGGTTGTGGGCGATGTGCAATCATTTCACTACTACACTGAAGCGAACTGCCCACTGAGTTACTGCCACTATGCGCCTCGACTGGATAACCTTCTGCCTCGCCATAACTCTAGTTGCCGGCCCGGCATTCGCCGGGGAACAAGAGCAAAAACAAAAAGTAGCCGAAGACAAGGCCCAGGTGCTTGAGCACAAAGCCGCCGAAAACAGCAGCACCGCGCCGGCTTCAAAATCCCAAGCCATTACCCAGTCCGAAGTTCAGTCCGTCGACCCCGCAGGCGCCGCGCCGCTGGACGACGCAATCACCTGCCTAGCGCGTTCCATTTACTGGGAAGCCAAGGGCAAGGATTCCGCCGACATGGAAGCCGTCGCCAACGTGGTCATGAACCGGCTCGGCCACAAGGGCTTTCCGGATACCGTCTGCGCAGTGGTCAAGCAAGGCTCCGAATCCAAAAGCTGCCAATTCTCCTGGTGGTGCGACGGCAAAGCAGATTCGGTTCAGGAAGAGGTGCCTTACTCGATGGCTAAGGAAATCGCGCGCAAGGCGTTGAACAAACAACTGCCGGATCGCACAAAAGGCGCGCTGTATTTCCATGACCGCACGGTGAATCCGGATTGGGCCAAGGAGTACACCAATACGGCCAACATCGGGTTGTTCAAGTTTTATAAGCCGCAAGGTGGCGATGCGAAATAATCGCTTTTAAGGGTAAAACCCTCCGGCGTTAATCCAGAGCACCGAAACTGCAATATTTCTGTTTTACAAGCTTCATGACCGAACAACGCATTAGTAACGTCATGAGCGGGAACAGAAACATGAAGCAGGCGTGGTTATCGAGCAGCATCACTACCGCATTAATCGGTGCGCCAGCGTGACGGTCCTTGTCACCGGTGCGGCCGGTTTCATCGGTTTTCACACGGCCCGGCGCTTGTGCCAGGACGGTCATGAAGTGGTCGGGATCGACAACC
The DNA here is from genome assembly GCF_040438925.1 of Pseudomonas sp. MYb327. Classification (NCBI taxonomy): domain Bacteria; kingdom Pseudomonadati; phylum Pseudomonadota; class Gammaproteobacteria; order Pseudomonadales; family Pseudomonadaceae; genus Pseudomonas; species Pseudomonas sp. MYb327. Next base: position 2,325,728 of record NZ_CP159258.1, on the reverse strand, counting down.
TCAACGACTACTACGATGTGACGCTCAAGCAGGCGCGGCTCAAGCTGCTGGAGTCGTTGCCGGGCTTTCGCTTCCACAAGCTGGACATCGTCGATAAGCCGGCCTTGGTCGATTTGTTCCGTTTACAGTGTTTTACCGAAGTGGTGCACCTGGCCGCCCAGGCCGGAGTTCGCTACTCGCTGGACAATCCGGATGCCTATGCACAATCGAACCTGGTGGGTTTCCTCAACGTGCTGGAAGCCTGTCGGCAGCATCGTCCCGAGCATTTGATCTATGCCTCGAGCAGTTCGGTGTACGGCAGCAACAGCAAACGGCCGTTCTGTGTCGACGATGCCGTCGACCATCCCATTTCCCTGTACGCCGCCAGTAAACGCGCCAACGAGTTGCTCGCGGACAGCTATTGCCATTTGTATGGCTTGAAGGCCAGCGGCCTGCGCTTTTTTACCGTCTACGGTCCCTGGGGCCGCCCGGACATGGCGCTGTTCAAATTCACCGACTCGATCATCAAGGGTTTACCGATCGACCTCTACAACCAGGGGCAGATGGCACGGGATTTCACCTATATCGACGACATCGTCGAAAGCATCGCCCGACTGCGGAGCAAGCTGCCGGTGGCGAAAGGCACTGCCAGCGGCGTGAACCGGCTGTTCAACATCGGACGCGGCGTGCCGGTGGCGCTGCTGGATTTCGTCGAATGCCTGGAGTCAGCCCTGGACATGCAAGCGCGACGCAATTTGCTGCCGCTACAGGCGGGAGATGTGGTCAAGACCTGGGCCGATGTGTCGGCACTGGCCGAGTGGATCGATTTCCGCCCGCAGGTTTCAGTGGCAACCGGCGTGAAGGCGTTTGTGCAGTGGTATCGGCAGTTTTACCAGGTATGAAACGTCCGCCTCTGATCTCAATAAATTCACAAGGCGAGGGGGACTCCATGAGCCAAGAACTGTTTGTATCCGTACTGATTCCGGCGAAGAACGAAGCGAACAACCTCAAGCGGCTGCTTGCCGAGATTCGCGCGGCACTGGCCAACGAAACGTACGAAATCATCGTCGTGGACGACGGTAGTACCGACGCTACCCTGGGCGAACTGCGCCAGATTCGGCTCGATGGCCTGAGCGCGTTGCGCATCCTGCATCATCAAACGTCGCTGGGCCAAAGCACATCGCTTTATCACGCGGCGCGCGAGGCGCGCGGGCAATGGCTCGTCACCCTCGATGGCGATGGGCAGAACGATCCGGCGGACATCCCCGGCATGCTGGCGCTGGTGCGCAGTGAGCAGGGCAGGGGCGACGTGCAATTGGTGGCGGGACACCGGGTCAATCGCCGCGATACCGCGAGCAAACGCTGGGCCTCGCGTTTCGCCAACGGGCTGCGCCGCCGTCTACTCAAGGACGCTACCCCGGACACCGGTTGCGGGTTGAAGTTGATCGAGCGCGCGGCGTTTTTGCGTTTGCCGTACTTCGACCATATGCATCGCTTTATCCCGGCGTTGATCCAGCGCCACAACGGCCGAATGATCGTTCACCCGGTCAACCACCGACCCCGCACGGCCGGGGTGTCCAAGTACGGCAACCTCGACCGGGCGCTGGTGGGCATCCTCGACCTGATTGGCGTCTGGTGGCTGATCAAGCGCACGCGTCTGAACACCCACGCCCAGGAGCTCGAAGGATGACCGTGACCCGTGAAACGCTGTGGCTGGTGATCGGTTTCGCCGGCCAGATCGCCTTCACCGGGCGCTTCGTCTTGCAGTGGCTGTACAGCGAATACAAGAAACGCAGCGTGATTCCGGTGAGCTTCTGGTATCTGAGTATCGTCGGCAGCACGTTGTTGTTCGCGTACGCGATCTATCGCCAGGATCCGGTGTTTATCGTCGGTCAGGCCTTTGGCTCAATCGTCTATTTGCGCAATTTGCAATTGATTGCCAAAAGCAAAAGCCTGAAGGAATAACCGATGCGCCGATCATTGTCGCCCAGGGTCGAGTGCCTGGGCTTGATGCTGTTTGCCTTGCTGTTGATCGGCGCCGGTCTGGGCTGGCGTCAGGCGCAGAATGTCGACGAGGAACGTTTCCTCGGCGTGGCGCTGGAGATGCTGCATAACGGCGCGTGGCTGATTCCGCACCGCGCCGGGGAAATCTACGGGGACAAACCACCGATTTTCATGTGGACGGTGGCGTTCTTCGTCTGGCTCACCGGCAAGCCCAACATTGCGCTTTATATTCCGGGGCTGTTGTCTGCGGTAACGGTGACGGCGCTGATTTACGATCTGGGGCGGCGGTTATGGAACCCGCGCATCGGCCGCACCGCAGTGCTGTTGTACCTGGCGACTTATCAGACCTACAGCATCCTGCGCACCGGCCAGATCGACAGCTTTTTGATCTTGTTCACCACGCTGGGCCTGTACGGGTTGGCGCGACATCTGCTGCTTGGCCCGGCGTGGCGCTGGTTTTACTTGGGCTGCGCGGCCATGGGCATTGGCGTGATTACTAAAGGCGTGGGTTTTCTGCCGGCGCTGATGCTGGTCCCTTATGTCTATGCGGTGCGCAAGGGCTGGTCCGGTGTGGTGGCGATGCCGGGCGAGACGCGAAAGTGGCTACTCGGATTGCTGTTGATGTTGGCGGCGACCGCCCTCTGGCTGCTGCCTTTGGCGGTGTCCATCGTGCTCAATGGCGCCGCTGACGAGGTGGCCTACGCGCGGGAAATCCTCTTGAGGCAGACTGCGGGGCGCTATGCTAATTCATGGCATCACCGCGAACCGTTCTGGTACTTCTTCACCAACGTCATTCCGCAATACTGGCTGCCATTGGTGCTGGCCCTGCCATGGCTGGTGCCTGCGTGGCGTCGGCAGTTGCAACAACGTGACGGCCGGGTGTTGGTGTTGCTCGGTTGGGTGGCGCTGGTGGTGTTGTTTTTCTGCATCAGTGCCGGCAAGCGCAAGTTGTACATCTATCCGGCGCTGCCAGGGTTGGTGTTGGTGGCGGCGCCTTTGATGCCCTGGCTGTTGCAACGCTGGTTCAAGCGGCGCCCGCGCTTTCGGCGGATTTTTCCGGCACTGGTTGCGGCCTGGTTCGCGTTGTGGTTCGCCCGAGGGTTTATCGAACCGGTCAGGGACGGCAACAACCCGGATCAGGCGATCATGGCCCGGGCCGCGACCCTGAGCCACGGCGCAGACCTGGTGTTGGTCAATTGGGAAGAAGGGCATTGGTTGTTCGCCCGGCAGCCGATCGTGCATTTCGGCATGGAGCATTCCACGGTCGAGAACGCCGCACGCTGGTTGCGTGAACACCCGCAAGCCTATGCCTTGGTACCGACCGAAGTCCTGACGCAGTGCTTCAATCCCGAGGCCGCTCAAGCGCTGGGTGAAAACTCCCGGGCGCATTGGTCGCTCGTCGGTGCTGATGCCGATAACGGGCGATGTCATGCGCAGGCGCCATCGGCGGTCTATCGATTCGACTGGTTGCCGTCCGCAGCGAATTGATCCCTGTGGCGAGGGAGCTTGCTCCCGCTGGGGCGCGAAGCGGCCCTAAAAACTGGGCCTGCTGCGCAGTCCAGCGGGAGCAAGCTCCCTCGCCACAGGATGAGTGTCAGGCTTAATGATCAGTCCCAGGCATGCAGGCTCCATTCTGGTGCTGTTACTGGCATCAGGATGGAGCTGCTTGATCGACCTGTACCAGCGTCGGCCTTTTCAAATCAACAAGATAACGTCGTGCTCGGCTGCCATGTCGAACGTGGCACGCACATTGCTCCACCCCTCAAGCACCTTTTCTGGTGCGACTGATCCGGGACGACCCGGAGGCCTCGCGGCTTTGCGATATCTGGACGACCAGGTGACATTTTGACTAATCATCAGGAGGTTACTTATGGCGCCCACGCCTCGTATTACCCCTCACTCAGCGTTCACAGCCTTGCCGCTGGTAGACATTCAGGGACTGTTTTCCGACTGCGCAGCCAATCGTATCGAAACCGCCGCTGCATTGGGCCGAGCGGCCTCGCAAGCAGGCTTTCTGTATGTGACAGGGCACGGCATCGACCCGCAGATCATCAACCGCCTCAAGCAACGCACGGTGGAATATTTCGCCCAGCCGCTAGAGCAGAAGATGAACGATTACATCGGCCTTTCGAGCAACCACAGCGGATATGTTCCGGAGGGCGAAGAGCAATTCGTCGAGGGCAGCATCGATCACAAGGAAGCCTTCGATGTCGGCTTCGATTACCGGCTGCCGCACGGGACGCGACCGATGTTGGGTGCCAATCGCTGGCCGGAATTGCCGGGGTTCAAGGAAGACATCAAGGCCTATTACGATGCTGTGTTCAGCCTCAATCTCACGCTTTTTCGAGGTTTCGCACTGGCACTGGGGCTCGCGGAAAACGCCTTCACGCAACGGGTCAACAGCCCGCCCAGTCAACTGCGGCTGATCCACTATCCGTTCGCGCCGGATGCGCCGGTGGACCGTCCCGGAATCGGTGCGCACACCGACTATGAATGCTTCACCATTTTACTGCCGACCGCTCCGGGGCTCGAAGTGTTGAACGGAGCAGGGCAGTGGATCGATGTGCCGTTGGTGGAGGGCGCGTTTGTCATCAACATTGGCGACATGATGGAAGTGCTGAGCAACGGCACCTACGTCGCCACGGCGCACCGGGTGCGCAAAGTCGCTCAGGAGCGTTACTCGTTCCCGATGTTTTGCGCCTGTGATTACGACACGGTCATCGAACCTATTGCGCAACTGGTCGATCCGGCAACGCCCAGCCGCTATGGGCCGGTTGTGTGTGGTGAGCATTTGTACGCGCAAACCCTGCAAACCTTTCGCTACCTCAAACAGCGTCTGGCCGGGGGTGAACTGAGCTTGCCGGACGGGGCAAAGGGCTTGTCCTCATTTGGTCGCGCCGCCCGCGCCGTGGAGGTTTGATATGCACCTCAATGAACTTGTCGCTCGTTACCCGCAGCGACCGACGCAAGGTGTTCCGGACTGGATGCTGGGTTTCTATAAACGCCGAGCCATCAGTTTTGCTGACGGCCTGACCGATACGCAGACCCACGTGTGCTGGTTTCAAAGCCGCAACTTCACCATCGATTTGCGCCTGCCGCTGGAAGAACATCAGGTGCTAGCCAAACCGTTGCTGGCATACAGCGCTGAAGAATTGCAACGACTGGCCAACTACGAAGGTTGGGAAGCCCTGTGTTCATGGGAAGGCGAGATTCTCAGTTGGCACACCGACACATCCTTGCAGTTGCACAATCGCTGGCCCGAGCCGGGGCTGCTCAAACGCATCGGCAACTGCATGATCGAGTTCGCACCCAGCGGCGCCTATGTCGAGGACTGGCGCCTGCAATCGTCGGCACCGGGAGCACTGATAGGCCTGCGCCTGCTGGAGGAGAAAGAACTGGAGAGCGGCGTCGTGCGCCATCGCGGTGGCGGTCTGATCGTATGCGGTGAATATGCGGCGCTGGTGCTGGGGCGCGCCCATCCGCTTGAGCGCGGTGTACCCCTGCGAGAGCGGGTCGCCGGACACGCTGATGATCTGCAATGGCTACGCCGTGCGTTCAACTTCGAAACTTCGGTGGCTCAGGGCTCGCTCGGCGAGGGCTATAGCGTGACGCTCTCAACCTGTGCCGCGCGAGTGGGTCAGCCCCTGATCTCGCTGGACGGTTTCGAGCTTCAGGCTGACGGGGTTCATGTCACCCAACGATTGCTGGTCGATGATCTGGCCTGCGAACGGCTGTTCGTCATCGACACGCTGGAGCAGCAAGTCAGCTACGCGCAATCCACCGGATTCACCAACAGCGCCGCGCAGTGGTATGAGCGCGAATCCCCGACATTGAGCCGCTACACCCGGCCGCTCGTTTGAAATTATGGCGTCACCCCATTCATAACCCGTGAGGTTTCCATGAAGGCATTCTCGTGCGTGTTTTACCGTTTTGCAGCCGTGCTACTGGCGGTTACCTGTCTTGCTTTCGGTGCTTCTGCCGCTGAGAAAAAGCAGGAGTTCAAGGTCGCCTGGTCGATCTATTCCGGCTGGATGCCGTGGGGCTACGCCAGCGAGCACGGGATCATCGACAAATGGGCAAAGAAGTACGGCATCAAGATCGAACTGGTTCAGCTCAATGACTACATCGAGTCGATCAACCAATACTCAGCCGGCGCATTCGATGCCTGCGGCATGACCAACATGGATGCCTTGACCATTCCAGGCGCCAACGGTGTGGATACCACGGGGCTGATACTCGGGGATTACTCCAATGGTAACGACGCTATTGTCCTCAAGCACGGCAAGACTTTCGCCGACATCAAGGGTCAGCAGGTCAATCTGGTGGAGCTGTCGGTCTCCGATTACCTGATGTCGCGGGCGCTGGACATCCACGGTTTGAGCCAGCGCGACATCAAGATCATGAACACCTCGGACGCCGATGCGGTGGCCTCTTTCACCACCCCCGGCGTGACAGCGGCGGCGTTGTGGAACCCGCAGTTGAGCATGGTGCTGAAGCAATCGCCGACCGCAGTCCAGGTCTTCACCTCCAGGGAAATTCCAGGGGAGATCATCGACATGATGGCGGTCAACACCGAGACACTGGCGGCCAACCCGGAATTGGGCAAGGCGTTGGTGGGGGCGTGGTTCGAAACCTTGCAGTTGATGTCGGGCGACAACGGACAGGCAATCGCCGCGCGCACGTCGATGGCCGAACGTTCGGGAACCGATCTGAAAGGTTACGAGGATCAACTGACCCAAACCATGCTGTTCTATACCCCGACCACGGCCTACGAATTCGCCAGTTCCGAGGCTATTCGCCACACCATGGACAAGGTCCGCACGTTCTCCTTCGCCAAGGGCTTGCTCGGCCAGGCTGCGACCAGTGCTGACGCGGTGGGCATGCAGTTCGCCGACGGCTCGACCCTGGGTGACAAGAACAACATCAAACTGCGTTTCGATACCCGGTTCGTGAACATGGCGATGGCAAATCAGCTCTGATCCGGTGTGGCCATGGGTGATATGGCCAGGCCCAAAACCTGGAATCCGGGCGTTTCACCCAAAAGAAGGGGACTGCTGCGCAGTCCAGTGGGAGCAAGCTCCCTCGCCACAGGTAGTTGGCTGACTATCCGGCCTGTGTGCCATCGACAGCGCGGTAGGGCGCATCGGCGCGCATCCGAACTGGCCCGAATCGAGGTGCCGGCAGAAGTGGTTCGATAATTTTCAGGCGATAAAGTAGGGGACTTCATGTAAGTCCCCCTCTTTGCGCGTTATCAACTACCTTGAATCCTGCTATCGTTTTTTTCGAAAAGGTTGAATTTAGTATTAAATTTCTTCAGACGTTAGTGTTTTTCAGTCAACGAAATTATCGTTTCACCGTAAAGTTTTCGATTTGGTAGCGTTTTACTTGTTTTAGTAAAGGATTTCGTCAATGCAAGTCGGTTTCCACACCCTCGCGAGCCGTTACAACATCGCCTTGGCACAGCCTCTGCGCGTCACCTCTCTGATCGGTACCGTACGTGTCAGCCGCGAAAGTGACGGGAATGTGGAGAACCGGTATCCGCCACGCTATCGGCCCGAAGACGATTTCGCAGGCCATTTCGAATTCGGCCTCAAATACGAAGAGATTCATCTTGAGTTCTTTGCACGTCTGTTTGCGGCCATCGGCCCGCAGCCTGTCGAAGACTGGTGTCGACGTGAGCCTTTCGGACAGTACGCCCGGCGCACAGGCTTTTTTTATGAATGGCTGACAGGGGAACGACTGGATCTGCCTGACGTATCCAACGGCGCTTATGTTGACGCACTTTCTGCACGAGACTACCTGACGCGTCGCGAAGCTCAGCGAGTGCGACGTTGGCGAGTCAATAACAACCTGCCGGGGACGGCTGATTTCTGTCCCATGGTTCGTCGAACCGTGACGGTGCAGGAAGCGTTGCAATTCGATCTGCGCGAAGCATTGGATGAACTGGATCAAGCCTTCGGCCCCGACATCCTGATGCGTACAGCCAGTTGGCTGACGTTCAAGGAATCACGCGCAAGCTTTCTCATAGAAAAGGAAGCGGACCAGGCCGACCGCATCCAGCGGTTTGCTCATGTCATCGCCCAATACTGCGGTCATATTGAAGAACCGTTGAGTAACGACAGCTTGCAGTCCCTGCAAGCCGGAATTCTGGGGCGTGACGCCATCGGGCTGGGCTTGCGACGCTCTCCTGTATTTGTGGGCCAAGCCACGATGCGCGAGGACATCGTGCATTACATCGCGCCCGATTTTGCGGATCTCGCCCGGCTATTGGCAGGACTCAATGAGTTCGAGGTCGCAACCCGTGGCGCGGAGTCATTGGCACGTGCCGCAGTGTTGGCATTTGGCTTCGTGTACATCCATCCCATGCGTGATGGCAATGGCCGGATTCATCGCTTCCTGATCAACGACACTCTGATTCGGGATAAGGCAGTCCCGGACGGCGTGATCCTGCCGGTATCAGCGACCATCACCAGTTCGATCGACTTCAGGGCTGGCTACGACCGTACGCTTGAAGTGTTCTCGCGCCCCTTCATGCGACGCTACGCGACGGCTTACCGATTCGGCGAGCTTGTGACCTATGAGGATGGGACGCCCAGTAATTTCATCTTCGATGAATACGAGGATGCGTGCTTTACCTGGCAGTATCCCGACCTGACCGAACACGTCCTGTATACCGCACGCGTGGTCGAGCACACGATACGCAAGGAGATGGCGGATGAGGCCAGGGTGCTGGTGATTTTTCAGCGCGCTCAGGAGCAGCTCAAAGAGGTGCTGGAAATGCCGGACCAGGATGCCAACCGCATCATCCGTTCCGTCAAGGAGAACGGATGGGCCGTGTCCGGCAAGTTAAAGAAAGCCTACCCGCCACTTGACGATGAACGCATGGCGGACCGTGTCGTGGTAGCCGTGCGTTCTGCGTTTGAGGGGACTTAGTATCAATGCTGATTGCGACGCCAGAAGAATCGGGCCAGCAAGGCATCGAGGCTGAACTTGCCGGGGCCGGAAAGCAGCAGCGGTACAAGAGCGGCGAGGTAGATCAGCGGCAGTTTGAAGTTGCCGAAACCTTTGTTACTGATGGAGTAGCCCTGGGCCAGTTCGCTCAAGGTCGACCAGTCAGCCGGCCAGTGCACCGCGGCGGTTGCCACGATGGTCACCACGATCAGGCTGATCGCCGAGAATCGAGTGGCCAGGCCCACCAACAGGGCGAGGGCGCAGATCAGCTCTACCCACATCGACAGTTCCCAATTCAGCGTGGCCGGAAGGTGGTTGAACGGAAACAGGAAACGGTCCTGAATGTCGGCGAACCAGTTTTCGCCATTGAATTTTTCCAGCCCTGACTCGAAGAACTCCCAGGCGAGAAACACGCGCAAGGTCAACGGCGCGATCCAGCTGCCGGCACGATCAAGGTTCAGGTGCAGGCCTTTGACGGCCGATGAAATCGAGGTGTTCATGGTTGATCTCCTTCAAGTCTGGGATGTCGGGCGGCGGTGTGCCCGTTGAGACGTATTTCATCAACCGGGTGTATCTGCGGTGTGTCGTTTGTATCGGGTTTTGGATGCGGGGTGTGTCGGGGACGGGGCTGTACACACTGTGATACGTAGCAATCACCAGACACCGCATATCCCTGTAGGAGCAAGCTTGCTCGCGATGAGGGCAGTCAGTTGAAATCGATGTGCCCGTCAGTCCGCTGTCACGAGCAGGCTCGCTCCCACGGGACTTTTGCTATACATTTTCCGCCCGCCCATTGCATGGTGATACCGCTTCATGTCTCTTGCGCTCGAACGTCTAGTCGCTGGCACGCCAATCCCTTTCGCCGGTAATCGTGTCACTGTGGTCAGCCCCGAACTGGCGGCAAGCTTCCAGCCCGGTGACCACCTGTTGGTGGAGCAGGTCAGCGGCGAGTTGCTGCTGATCCCGGTGGCTGACCAGCAAGCGGCCGCCGTCGCGATCGAGCGTGCCGAAGCGGCGTTTACCGCGATGTCGACCGTATCGGATCAGGCCATCAGCGCCTTCTTCGATTTGTTCGCCCAGCGCCTGGAAACCCCCGAGTGCTGGGCTTTGATCGAGGCCGCGAACCTGGCGGACATCGAAAAGGCCAAGGCTCGCGGTCGCTCGACCACGCGCTTGCTGGCGGATGAACGCATGCGCCGCGACATGATCGCCGGCCTGCGTGCCTGGCGCGATGCGTCGGCCACCCGTGGCAAAGTGATCAGTTGCGTCGAACACGACGGCTGGAAAGTCGAACAAGTGGTGTCACCGCTGGGCATCGTCGCGTTTGTTTTCGAGGGTCGTCCGAATGTCTTCGCCGATGCCGCCGGAGTGTTGCGCACCGGTAACACCGCCGTGTTGCGCATTGGTAGTGATGCGTTGGGCACGGCCCAGGCCATCGTTGCTCACGCACTGAACCCGGCACTGAGTGACGCCGGGTTGCCGACCGGCGCGGTGTCGCTGGTGGAAAGCGTCAATCACGCCGCCGGTTGGGCGATGTTCGCCGACCGTCGTCTGTCGCTGGCTGTGGCCCGTGGTTCGGGCCGTGCTGTCAGCCAACTGGGTAGCATCGCACAGCAAGCCGGCACCGCCGTTAGCCTGCACGGTACGGGCGGCGCCTGGTTGATCGCCGACACTGACGCCGATGCCACGCGCTTCGCCGCCGTGGTGCGCAATTCCCTAGACCGCAAGGTTTGCAACACCCTCAACGTCTGTTTAATCCATCGTGACCGCGCCGCTGAACTGGTGCCGCTGTTTCTGAATGCTCTGCAACAGGCCGGCAACGCACGGAGCCAGGGCTGCAAGTTGCACATCGTCGAAGGCAGCGAATCGTTCTTGCCAGCGGATTGGCGAACCGCCAGTGTCGAAGTCTATCGCGCCGAAGGCTACCGCACCGAAGCACTGGCCGAACCGTTGCCGGAAGATCAATTGGGCCGCGAGTGGGAATGGGAAGAAACCCCGGAAGTCAGCCTGAAGATCGTCGATAACCTGGACAGCGCCATCGCCTTGTTCAATCGCTACAGCCCGCAATTTACCGTGTCGCTGCTCAGTGAAGCTGCGGCGACACAGGAGCGTTTTTACAACGCGGTCAACGCACCTTTTGTTGGCAACGGGATCACCCGTTGGGTCGATGGTCAGTACGCACTCAACAAGCCGGAACTGGGCCTTTCTAACTGGGAAAGCGGGCGGCTGTTTGCGCGCAGTGCGATTCTTTCGGGGGATGGCGTGTTCACGGTTCGCAGTCGCATGACCCAAATCGATCTCGGCGTTAAGCGTTGAAGAACCACAGCGACCGCTGCAATGGCGGTCGCTGTGATCTTGCTCAAGCAGCATCAACCACTCTGTCATACTCCACTTTCGCGAGCAGGCTCCCACAGTGGTAGTTGGTGGTCAGGAATATCAGGCATTAAAAAGGGCCTGCTCTTGTTAGGAGCAGGCCCTTTCTTTTAATGGATTACTAAATTAGTAGAACCGATCAATCACCCGAACTTCGTGCTGGTTTTGCATAGATGCCCAAGCCTGTTTCAGCGTTTGCAGAACATTACCGATGAAGTCCTTGTCGGCCGCGGCTTTCTTGCCGACATAGCCCTGGCCGCGACGGTACATCTTCAGTCGGGCGAGGAGGTTCTCGTTGTTCTGGTCAAACTCCGATTCATGGGCGTGTGGCGACAGGCAGTCGATTTGAACTTCGCCCGACTTGCTGATCCACAGAATATGGCTGTCATGGCTGTCTTTTTGCGCAGCGAACATACGAGCCAGTTCTTCGATAGTTGGTTGATTGTTCAGATTCATCATAAAAACCCCTTGACCATTTGGTGATCTTTCAAAGTTGAGTCGCTAATACAAGTAGCCCACCGGTTAGTTGATCCCTGGCACCGAAACCAGGACGTCAGCAGTCTTCCGTCATCATCGACGGGGGGCCTGCATCTGTTGCATGTAGTCGTGTTGAATAACTGCTACGCAATAGCGTCACAACGAAGAGAAGCAGCGATAACCTTCAGGCCACTGCCGACGCTTTCAGGGTCGGCCACAAGCATCTTGAGGATGGATCGCTAGCGCTTCTCGCCCTTGTACTGGACGTTCAGGCCAGGTCAGCTTCTTCAATCTGCCTTGTGGGCAGCGTGTATCCGGAAATAACAGCTCGGCGGTCAGACGAGCTTGCTCAAACGTGTTGCCTGTACTCCCGATCGGGGAGACGTCTGCATCATGCAAGGGCAAATCGGCGTCGTCAACGGTTTTGTAGTGATTATTTTTATGCACTACATATTGTCTGACAAAGCTGGCTGGAATTAAAAAGCAGGGTGGGGAAACGCGGTTCAAGACGCCGACGGGGGTGCCTCGAAGCGGTAAAGGGTGCAGGGATAACCCTCGATTGTTTGCTGATGAAGGGAAAACCTGCCGGCGCTGAGCTGCGGCATGACGGCGGTCCAAAACTGCTGTGCCGACTCGTTCGCCTCACTGTGGAAAATTTGCCATTGACCGGGAAACCGACTCAAGAGGGTGAATACGACAAACCTCGCGACACCTTGGCCACGGAATCCTCGGCTGACGAACAAGTAGCCGATGTTGTGCTCGGCCCCGGCAATATGGGTTTCGTCATCCACGGTCACAAAACCGGCCAGTTCGCCGTCGACCCTGATCAAAAACGGCCGCGTCGACGGTCTTCGCCAATAGTCGGGCGGGGGCAGGATGTTGAACAAACCGTTTTCACCCAGTTTCAGTGGCAGCCATTCGCTGAAGTCGTAGGTGTAGAACTGCATCAGGTTTTCAATGATTTCCAGTTCGTCGCGCTGGGCGGCGTGCAGTTCTATCGACGACATGACCCGTGGCTCCTGATTCCAGTCCGTCAAGGATAAACCGAATGTCGAAGGACTTGTGGGGTGCGAGTCGTGGCGAGGGAGCTTGCTCCCGCTGGGGTGCGTAGCGCCCCCAAAGAAGGGCCTGCTGCGCAGTCCAGCGGGAGCAAGCTCGCTCGCCACAAGGTTCAGTGTCAGGCTTTGGCGGTGCGTTTGTTACCGGTCGAGGGTTTGCGCTTGGACGGTTTGCGCTTGTTTTTCCACGGTGTAGCCGCACGCCCGGCAGGACTTGCCGGGCCGCTGATGGTCAGGCTCAGGCCGGCACATCGGGCGACTTGTTTACTCATCCACGCCGCTTGTTTGGTGACGAATTCTTCAAGGCTCATTTCCCCGCTCTGCACCATGTCCAGCGCTTGCTCCCAAATGGCCGTGGTGCCCGGATCGGCAATCGCCCGGGGCACCGCATCGATCAGGCTGAAAGCGGCCGGAGTCGCGGCCAGGGCCTTGCCGTTCTTGATCAAATAACCGCGGTCGAGCAAGCCCTGGATGATTGAGGCGCGGGTCGCTTCGGTGCCGATGCCGGTGGTGTCCTTGAGTTTCTGTTTGAGCAGTGGATCTTCCACCAGTTTGGCGACGTTCTTCATCGCCTTGATCAGGTCGCCCTCGGTGAACGGTTTGGGCGGTTGTGTCCAGAGATCCTTGAGCTGCACGTTGGCCACCGCGCAATCAACTCCTTCTCGGAGGTTTGGCAAGGTTTGCGGCGCCGGTGCTTCGCGACCCTTGGCCGGGGCAAGCGCTTCGGGGAGGGCGCGTTTCCAGCCGGGTTCGACGATCTGTTTGCCGACCGCGCGCAGGGCCTCACCGGCACAGTCGAAGTCAGCCTGGGTGCGGTCGTATTCATGGTTGGGCAGGAACTGCGCCAGGTATCTTGCGCGGATAAGGGTGTAAACCGCGCGCTGCTTGCCCACCAGTCGATCGAGGTTTTTCGCGGCGGCAGTGGGGATGATGCCGTGGTGCGCGCTGACCTTGGCATCGTTCCAGGCCCTGGAGCGCCGTTGGGGCTCCAGATGATCGTGCAACGCATTCAGTGCCGGATCGGCCTGGCGCAGCGCTGCCAGAATGCCCGGGGCCTCGCTGTGCTGGCTGACGGGCAGATAGCCGCAATCGCTGCGGGGGTAGGTGATGACTTTGTGGGTTTCGTAGAGTGCCTGGGCAATGTCGAGGGTTTCCTGGGCGCCGAGCCCGAGCGTCTTCGAGCAGACTTCCTGCAAGGTGCCGAGATCGAACGGCAGTGGTGCAACTTCGCGCATGCGCTCGGTGCGCAGCTTGATCACCCTGGCACTCGCCGCGCCCATCATCGCCGCAGCGGCTTGTTGCGCCAGCGCCTGATTCAGGCAGCGATCCTGATCGTCGCAAACCGCGGAAGCCGCCCGCCATTGGGCGGTGAATGCGGTGCCATCGTGTAGCAGTTGTACGTCGATGGCCCAGTAGGCGACCGGTACGAAGTCGGCAATGCTGCGGTCGCGATCCACCACCAGGCGCAGGGTCGGCGTTTGCACCCGGCCCACCGGCAACACGCCTTGATACCCGGATTGGCGCCCCAGCAAGGTGAACAACCGGCTCATGTTCATCCCGATCAGCCAATCGGCCCGGGAGCGCCCCAGCGCTGAATGATAGAGGCTGAAGGTCTCGGCGCCCGGTTTGAGTGCGGCGAGAGCTTTGCGGATCGAGGCATCGTCGAGCGCCGACAGCCAAAGCCGTCGGATCGGCCCGCGATAACGGCAATGTTCCACCAGTTCCCGGGCGATCATCTCGCCTTCACGGTCGGCGTCCGTGGCAATGATCAGTTCGGACGCTTCACCGAGCAGGCGCTTGACCGCTTTGTACTGGCTGGCTGTGCGCGGTTTGACGGTCATCTTCCACTTGTCAGGAATGATCGGCAGGTCCGCCAGCACCCAACGCTTGTAGCGCGGGTCGTAGGCGTCCGGCGGAGCTGTTTCCAGCAAATGGCCGATGCACCAGGTCACCGTGACGTCCGTTCCCAGCCAACAACCGTCGCCACGGCGCTTGGCGCCGAGTACGGCTGCGATGTCTTTGGCCTGGGAGGGTTTTTCACAGAGGTACAGCCGCATAACCACCATCGTCGATCAGTGTCCGGGAGGTGCACAGAATGGCGGTTGATGCGCGTTGGGGCAATCTTTATCTGTATGGATGTACAGCTTGGTGTTTCTGGCATCCGTTCGGCTGTGAAGCAGTCGTGATTGCCAAACATGGGTTATACCTGACTGATCGCAGTCACAAATGCCGGGACGCATCCCAGCGGGGCAAGCGCCCTCGCCACTGGAAAGTGGGCACCTACAGGTTCATCACCGTCATGAGGAACGTCTTCCATGAAAAGCACCGGTCCTAGTCCTGTCATTACCATTGCCGAGGAGCCTGCCTGCGTGCTGGTCAAGTTCCATGGCATCCAGGTGGCCGCATCCGCACGGGCGCTGGTGTTGCTGGAAGCCAACTATCCGCCCGTGTACTACATCCCGCGCGAAGACATCGACGAGAAATATTTCGCCCGCACGGATCACACCAGTTATTGCCCCTACAAGGGAGATGCGAGTTATTTCAGCCTGCAGATCCCCGGACATGAAGGTGCCAATGCTGTGTGGAGTTATGAAGATCCGAAGGTGTCGGTCGAACAGATTCGCGGCTACGTCGCGTTCTATCCTGACCAGGTCAAGTTTGAGCTGCTCGACGCTGAAGTCTGAATTGCACACTTGAAACGGCCCCATTCACTCAAGTGCGTGGGGCTTTTTGATGTGCTCAGCGTGCAGGCACCAGTGTTGATTCATCGATCTGGCCAATGGACGTCACCCCGGTCAACGTCATGGCCACGCGCATTTCCTTGGCGAAAATATCCAGCATGTTTTCTACTCCGCGTTGGCCATCGGCGGCCAATGCGTAGGCCATCGAACGTCCGAGCAATACGCCTTTGGCACCCAGCGCCAGCATCCGTACAACGTCCAGCCCCGAGCGGATTCCCGAATCGACCAACACGGTCAGGTCATCACCGATGGCTTGTTTGATCGGAGGCAATGCCTTGGTAGTGGAGAGCACGCCATCGAGCTGGCGGCCACCGTGGTTCGATACGACAATGCCATCGGCGCCGAAAGTCACTGCGTCCTTGGCATCCTGAGGGTCGAGAATGCCTTTGATGATCATCGGGCCTTGCCAGAAATCCCGAATCCACTCCAGATCGCTCCAACTGATCGACGGATCGAAGTTGTTCGCCAGCCAGCCCATGTAGTCTTCGAGCGTGACGGCTTTACCCAGGTATTTGGAAATATTCCCCAGATCATGCGGTCGCCCCATCAGGCCGACGTTGAAGGCCCAGTCGGGTCTGGTCATGGCTTGCAGCATTCGTCGCGATGACGCGAAAGGCCCGGACATCCCCGAGTGGGCGTCGCGGTATCGGGCGCCGGGCGTGGGCATGTCGACGGTAAACACCAGGTTTTTCACTCCGGCGGCCTTCGCACGCTCCAGGGCGTTTTTCATAAAGCCGCGGTCTTTCAACACATACAGCTGGAACCAGATGGGTTGCTGGCTCTGGGCGACGACTTCTTCGATGGAGCACACCGATACCGTTGAAAGGCACAGAGGAATGCCTTTCTTTTGCGCAGCCCTGACCGCCTGGACTTCGCCCCGGCGAGCGAACATGCCCGTCAGCCCGACCGGTGCCAGAATGATCGGCATTGAAAGGGGTTGATTGAAAAGGCTGGTTTCGAGGCTCAGGGTTTCGACGTTTTTCAGTATTCGCTGACGCAGGCTGATGCCCGTGAGGTCGGCGCTGTTGGCCCTTAGCGTGTGCTCTGCATAAGCGCCCCCATCGATGTAATCGAACAGGAAGCGCGGGAGTTTGCGACGGGCTGCCTCGCGATAGTCGGATGCAGAAGAAATGATCATGCGGTTGCCTTGATCTGAGAGATGACGATGCGTGGGGTCAGGTTAGCCTAATAAACGACGTTAAACCTGTAGGAGCCGGCTTGCCGGCGATGGCGCAACAGTCGACACAGGTGTCGCCAGCAGGCCGGCTCCTACATTGTGTACGTGTCAGTTTTTGTCGAGGTCGACGTTGCGCGTTTCACGCAGGCAGATCATCCCCACGACCAGGCTGACCCCGGTGATCAGCACCGGGTACCAGAGCCCGTAAAAGATGTCGCCGGTGTACACCACCAACGCAAATGACACGGTTGGCAGGAAGCCGCCGAACCAGCCGTTACCGATGTGGTAGGGCAGGGACATCGAGGTGTAGCGGATGCGGGTCGGAAACAGTTCGACCATCAATGCCGCCAACGGGCCGTAGCACATCGCGGAAATGATGATCAGCGCGACAATCAGCGCCACGATCATCGGTTTGTTGATCTGCTGCATGTCGGCCTGTTGCGGGTAGCCGGCGAGGGTTACCGCACCACGCAGGGCGGATTCGTCGAAGCCGTCGATCTTCACGTCGCCAACGCTCACTTGCACGCCGCTGCCGGCCGGTGCTGCGGCACTGGAATATGGCAGGCCTTGTTTGACCAGGAAGGTTTTGACCTTGTCGCACGGGCTGTCAAATTTCGCCTTGCCCACCGGATCGAACTGGAAGGTGCAAGTGGCCGGGTCGGCGAGCACGGTGATCGGTGCCTGGCGGCTGGCCTGGTCGATGGCCGGGTTGGCATAGTGGGCCAGGGTCTTGAAGATCGGGAAGTACAGCGCGGTCGCCAGCAGCAGGCCAAGCATCAGTACCGGTTTACGCCCGACCTTGTCCGACAGCCAGCCGAAGAAAATGAAGAATGGCGCGCCAATGGTCACGCTGACGATCAGCAGGCCGTTGGCCACGGCCGGGTCCATTTTCAGGAACTGGGTGAGGAAGAACAGCACGTAGAACTGGGCCGCGTAGAAGGTCACGGCTTGCCCGGCGTTGATGCTGAACAAGGCGATCAACACGACTTTGAGGTTTTCCCATTTGCCGAAGGAATCGCGGATCGGCGATTTGCAGAGCTTGCCTTCCTCCTTCATTTTCACGAACGCAGGCGACTCGTGCAGGCTCAGGCGAATCCAGGTCGAGATGCCCAGCAGAATGATCGAGAACAGGAACGGAATGCGCCAGCCCCAGACTTCGAACTGGTCACCGGTGAAGTAGCGGCAACCGAGCACCACCAGCAACGACAGCAGCAGGCCGAGGGTGGCGGTGGATTGAATCCAGCTGGTGTGGAAACCGCGTTTGCCGATGGGCGCGTGTTCCGCCACGTAGGTCGCGGCGCCGCCATATTCGCCGCCCAGGGCCAGGCCCTGAAGCATGCGCAGTACCACGAGGATGATCGGTGCGGCGATGCCGATGCTGGCGTAGGTTGGTAGCAACCCGACACAGAAAGTCGCCAGACCCATGAGGATAATGGTAGCTAGGAAGGTGTATTTACGCCCGATCATGTCGCCCAATCGACCAAACACCAAGGCACCAAACGGCCTGACAATGAACCCGGCGGCGAAAGCCATCAGGGCGAAGATGAACGCGGTGGTGTCGTTGACCCCGGCAAAAAACTGCTTGCTGATGACTGCCGCGAGCGCGCCGTAGAGGAAAAAGTCATACCACTCGAAGACCGTCCCGAGGGACGAGGCGAAGATGACTTTCTGCGTATCCTGGCTGGTGCTCGCGCTGCGCACGGCTTCCAGGGGCTGAACATGTTCTGACATATCGGTATCCCTCACAGTGATTGTTTTTGTTGTTCCACTGTCGGCACCGGCCTTGTGGGCTGGTGTCGCGTTTATCCATAAATCGGGTGTACGTCGGTATTCAATCGCGATGTTCCGTCTGTACTCATACCCTGTAAGAGCCGGCTTGCCGGCGATGGCGATCTCCGGGACGCTATTGCCAGCATGCAGGCTCCTACGAGGTGATTCATGTACTCGTTGCCAGTTCCTGTTCTGCAGCGATGCTCCTTGTATTGGGGTTGAGGATCATGTGCGCGGCCTTCTCCGCGATCATCAGCGTAGGCGAACATGTGTTGCCGGAGGTAATGCGCGGCATGATCGACGCATCCGCGATGCGCAGGCCCGGAATTCCGTGCACGCGCAGTTCGGTATCGACCACCGCGTTGGCATCATTGCCCATCCGACAGGTGCCAACCGGATGGAAAATGGTAGTACCGATTCGCGCGGCGGCTTCGTGCAGTTCTTCCTCGCTTTGCAAGTTGTCGCCGGGCAAATACTCGACCGGGTTGAACGCCTTGAGCGCCGGTGCGGCAACGATGCGCCGGGTCAGGCGGATGGCATCGGCTGCAACGCGCAAATCCTCCGGATGGCTCAGGTAGTTGGGTTGAATCAGCGGCGATTCCTGTGGATTGGCGGAACGGATTTCCACCCGGCCGCGACTCTGCGGACGCAAGTCGCAGACCGATGCGGTAAACGCAGGAAAGGCATGCAGCGGTTCGCCGAAACGCTCCAGCGACAGTGGCTGGACGTGATATTCAAGGTTCGCCGAAGTCTGTTCCGGTCCTGAACGAGCGAAGGCACCGAGTTGACTGGGCGCCATGGACAACGGGCCGCTGCGGTCATACAGGTAGCGCAGGCCCATGCCCATTTTGCCCCACAGGTTACCGGCAATCTGATTCAGCGTTCGGGCGTTCTCCAGTTTGTAGATCAGGCGCAGTTGCAGGTGATCCTGCAGGTTGCCGCCCACCCCGGGCAGTTCATGTACAACGCCGATGCCGAGTCGTTGCAGCAGCGGACGAGGGCCGATTCCGGAGCGTTGCAGGATGCTCGGCGAGCCGACGGAGCCGGCGCACAGGACGATTTCCTTGCGCGCCTTAAAGGTCTTCGCCTGGCCCTGCCAACGTGCGCTGACTGCCGAAGCCCGAGCGTTGTCCAGCAATACGCGGTCAACTTCGACGCCGGTCAGCACTGTCAAATTAGGGCGATTTCGAATCGGCTTGAGAAATGCCTTGGCCGCATTCCAGCGGATCCCGGACTTCTGGTTGACCTGAAAATAGCCGCAACCTTCGTTATCGCCCTGGTTGAAGTCATCAATGCTGGCGATGCCGCTTTGCTCGGCGGCGCTGCGGAAGGCATCCAGAATCGGCCACGACAGGCGCTGGCGTTCGACCCGCCACTCACCCGCACCGCTGTGATAGTCCGAATCGCCGGCAAAGTGGTTTTCGCTTTTCTTGAACAGCGGCAGCACGTCTTGCCAGCTCCAGCCCGGATTGCCGTCGGCGGCCCAGCTGTCGTAGTCGCCGGCCTGGCCACGCATGTAGATCATGCCGTTGATCGAGGAACAGCCACCCAGCACTTTGCCGCGCGGATAGCTCAGGGTTCGGCCTTGCAAGCCAGGTTGCGCTTCGGTTTTGAAGCACCAATCGGTGCGCGGGTTGCCGATACAGAACAGGTAACCGACGGGGATGTGAATCCAGGCATAGTTGTCGCGGCCGCCGGCTTCGAGCAGCAGCACGCGGTGTTGCGGGTTGGCGGACAGTCGATTGGCCAGCAAACAACCGGCCGGCCCGGCGCCGACCACGATGTAGTCGTATTCATCAAGGGAAGACTGCATCCCTGACCTCGTCTTGTTGTTCTTGTTGTCGGTCATCCTAGTTGTTAGCTTTCGTCAAAAGAATGTTAGTTTTTGCGCAGCCGCTGTGCGTTTTTAAACACCTGCACCCAAGGATGAATCATGTTCGACTGGAATGACCTTCGATTTTTTCTCGAGTTGCAGCGCAGCGGGCGTTTGCTGACGGCGGCCCGCCGTTTAAACACCACCCACGCCACCGTGGCGCGGCACATCGAAGCCATAGAAAAGAGCCTCGGCACCGCGTTGTTCGTCCAGCATGCCCAGGGCTATGAGCTGACCCCGGCGGGCGAAGCGCTGCTCAAACATGCCGAGGCCATGGAAAACGTCGCGTTGTTGGCTCAGGAGGAAATCACCCAATCCACCGCGCCCTTGGGCAAGATCCGCGTCGGGGTGACGGAAGGACTGGGCATCATGTTCCTCGCCAGCCGCATGAATGGCTTGTTCGAGCGCTATCCGGGGCTGGAAGTGGAACTGGTGGCGGTGCCGCGCTTCGTCAGCATCCTCAACCGTGAAGCGGAAATCAGTATTCACCTCGAACGCCCGTCCGCCGACATGCTGGTTACACGCAAACTCACTGACTATCGCCTGGCGCTGTACGCCAGTCAGGACTATCTCGAGCGCTCGCCACCGTTACGCAGTCGCGATGATTTAGGGCGTCATGCGTGGATCGGCTACGTCGACGATTTGCTGTTCAGCCAGGAATTGATGTTCCTCAACAGCTTCTGCCGCAACCCGCAGGTGGTCTTCCACAGCACCAGCGTCATTGCCCAGCAACAGGCCGCCCGTGCAGGGCTGGGGATTGCCGTGCTGCCGTGCTACATGGCCGGCGCCGATCCCGGGCTGGTGCCGTTGTTTCCCGACGAGAGCATTTTGCGCAGTTACTGGATCAGCACGCGCCGCGAGCTGCACAAGTCCGTGCGGCTGCGGGTGATGTGGGATTACGTGGTGGAGTTGTGTGAACGTGAGCAGCCATTGTTGTTGGGCAACGCGTAGTGCGCCGTTTCATCCTTTGGGCGGTGGTTCGCGGGTAGCGCGTTGCAATGATCTGCATGGTTGTCCATCGGGAATGGACAAGACCGCGCGCAAACCGCCCTCCGGTCGATTAACCAGCGTGATTCGTCCGCCCAGCCGCGTGGCGATAGTGTTGACAATGGTCAGCCCGAGTCCCGCGCCCTGGGCGTTGCCGCGACTGTAAAAGCGTTCGAACAGGCGGGCGCGATCTGCTTCGTCGATCCCCGGCCCCTGGTCTTCGACACTCAGGTGATAGAAGCCCTCGGCCTGACTCAACTGAACCGTGATCACGCCGTGTTTGGGAGAGAAGTTCGCGGCGTTGGTGATCAGGTTATTCAAGGCAATGTCGATTGCAGCGGGGTCCGTCGTCACGTTGCAAGGACAGTCGCTGACATCGAAGGCCAGCTCCAGGTTCTTGCTCAGTAACCACGGGGTGAGCTGAACCAGGCTGTCGCGTACGGCCTCGGTCAAGTCGACAGAGCGCAGCGCCGTCGGCTGCGTGCCGGGTTCGAGGCGGGCCATGGTCAGCAACTGGTTGACCAGTCGGCTCGTGCGGTCGACCCCGGCAATCAGGAACTCCAGGGATTCACGGCGTTCATCTTCGGTGCCGGCCTCCAGCAGGTTCTGCGCGTGGACCCGCAAAACGGCAAGGGGCGTGCGCATTTCATGGGCCGCATCGGCGATGAAACGCCGCTCTCGTCCGAGCACTTCCTGGATTTGCGCGAGCATGCGGTTGAGGGCCGCTTGCATGGGCTCAAGTTCGCTGGGCAGCGGTGTCAGGTGAAGTGGTTGCAGCGAGCCACTGTGCCGCGCCCGCAGCGTCGCCGCCATGTCAGCCAGGGGTTTGAGACCCCAGCCAATGGCCAGCCAGACCAGCGCCGCCAGCATCAGGCTGCCCAGTACATTCGGCCACAGGGTATGACGCACGATGCGATCCACCAGATCGGCACGCACATCGTCTCGTTCACCGACCCAGATCCTCAGGTCAGTCTGTTTGTCTTCCAGCAGGAAGGCGCGCCAGTGGCGGTTGTTAAGGTCCACCACATCACTGAAACCGGGCTTGGTTGGTGGCGCAGTGAAGGCGGGCGCACTGGCCGTGTGCACCAGCACTTCGCCCTGGCGATTCCAGACCTGAAAGGCAATCTTGCTTTCATAAGGATGGCCATCGACCCGCGGCACCGCTTCGCCCAAAGCCTTGTTGAATGCCTGGTACAGCTCGGCGTGTTCCTGGCTGGCCAGCGGCATGCGCATCACGCCCTGCAACAACCGGGCGTTTTGCGCCAGCTGGGCGTCATAGACTTCGGCGATTTCATGGTTGCTGTCGTGCAGGTTGAGTACGCTGATCACGGCGAGACCAGCGAGCATCAGGCCGATGATCAGCGTCAGGGTGCGACGCCGGATCGAAGTCATCGACGCTCCTCCACCAGGTAGCCGACACCCCGGATGGTACGAATCAGGTCAGCGGAGAACTTCTTGCGCAGGTGATGGATGTGCACTTCCAGGGTGTTGCTTTCAGCTTCCTCGTTCCAGCCGTACAGCAACTGCATCAGGTGATCGCGGGTCATGACCCGGCCCGGAGGCGAAAGCAGTTCGTGCAGCAGTTGATATTCCTTGGGCGTCAGCGCCACCGGTTCGCCCTGATAGCTGACTTGCTGGGTGCCGGGGTTCAGGCTGATGCCGGCATGTTCGATCAGCACTTGGGCGCGGCCGGCGCTGCGCCGCAACAAGGCGCGCAGACGCGCCTTGAGTTCCGCCAGGTCGAACGGCTTGATCAGGTAGTCGTCAGCCCCGGCGTCCAGGCCGGCAATGCGGTCTTCGGTGGCATCCCGGGCGGTGAGGATCAGTACGGGCAGGTTGGAGCCACTGTCACGCAGGCGCCGCAGCACCTCGAGGCCATCCATGCGCGGCAGACCCAGATCGAGTACCGCCACGTCAAAAGCTTCACTGAGCAACGAGTGCAGGGCGCTGCTGCCGTCCTGCACCCAGTCGACGGTATAACCTTCGCGACCAAGGGCCTGGTGAATACCTTCGCCCAAGGCCACGTCGTCCTCAACCAGTAATAAACGCACACGGACTCCTGTCAGTCGAGTTTCTTGTTCACATCCACCAGCAACGCTTCGATCTCTTTGCGGCGCCCGGCATCGGCGATTTCGCGACCTGGTCTTGGGGCTGCCTCCAAGGCTTTTTGCAGCGCTGTCCTGGCTTCGCTGTAACGCTTTTGACGGTAGAGGTGATCGCCCCAGAAGTACAGGCTGTCGATGCCGTTCGGATTCATTTGCAAGGCGAGTTTGAGAAATTGTTCGGCCTTGTCTGAGTCGCCAAAACCAATGGGCCAGCCTGGCACGCGGTCATACAGCGCGCCGAGGCTAGTGTAGGCCGAGCCTTGCAAGGCCTTGGGGTCCAGGGTCAGGGCTTTTTCCAGGTCGGCTTTGGCGTCCTTGACCTTGCTCAGGGCACCCAGCCCACCCTGGGCGCCGGCCCAGCTGCAGGTGACGATGCCGGACCAGATCCAGGCTTCCGCTACTGACTGTCGCTGTTGAGTAAAGCTTGAAGCCTGTGCGGCGAGTTTTTCGAAGGCAGCGGTGCGTTGGTCCTCCGGCACCTCGTACTGAATGTGCGCCCAGCTTTGCTGGATACCATTCAGGCGTTGTTGATCGGTGGCGTCCAGAGCCCAGACGCTCTGGCTCAGCGCACCCATCAGCAGGCAAACGACGATTTTTTTCATGGTTCGAGATTCTCCTTGTCGGGTTTCTGGCTCAAGCGACGCACCAACGGCAATTGCTTGCGCAGGCCGCGATCAACCAGGTTGGGCAGCAAACTGTTCAGGCGTACGAAAAAGCGTTCCGGCCAGCCCAGGTACAAGTCGCGACGGTCACCGGCGATGGCATGGATGACTGCGGCGGCGACGGTTTTCGGGTCATCGACGTTGGCCTTGATCGCGTCGTTGAACGCCTGGGCCGCCGGACTGTTCATGCTGGTGCGGGTGGCGCGCGGCGCAACGTAAAGCACGCTCACGCGGGTGTCCGCCAGCTCCCGGCGCAACGCCTCGGAGAACCCGCGCAAGGCAAACTTGCTGGCGCAATAGCTGGCGTAACCGGGGTAGCCGATGGAGCCGTAGGTAGAACCGACGTTCACCACCATGGCGCTGTCGGCTCGCTTGAGCAGCGGCAGCAGGAGTTTGGTCAGGCAGATCGGCGCGCTGACGTTCACCGCCAGCATCGCGTTGATTTCGCTGTCGTCCAGTTGTTCGAGCATGGCGAAATGATTGACTCCGGCGGCATTGATCAGCAGGTTGATGCCACCGATGCTTTGCGCTTCTGCCAGTACTTCGCGCCGGTCGGCGGCAACCGTCAGATCAGCGCCGATCCAGCATAAGTTTTGAGGATAACGTTCAATCAGCGCTGCCAACGGTTCCCGATGCCGAGCCACGGCCAACACTCGGGCACCACTGGCGCACAGTGCCGTCGCGATCGCGAGGCCGATGCCGCCGCTGGCACCGGTCAATACAACGCGTGCCTCAGACAGGCGCATGCAGGTTCTCCCCGTCATGCGGCAAGCCACGGAACATATCGGCGTACAGCTTGTACACGACTTTCGAGGCATGAATGACGGCGGCTTGATCGCCCGGATCGTCCAGCTTGTTCATCAATCGACGGTAAGTCTGCATGTGTTCGATATCCAGTGAACCGTGGGAACTGAGGTAGCTGAACGCACTTTCCGGGAGCTCCAGGCGCTCACGAATGCTGCCGGCGGCATGGGTGGCCAGGGCGATACTCGTGCCTTCCAGCACGTTGACCATGCCGAACAGCCCCACCGGGTTGTCCCGGGCAATCAGGTCGTAGAGAAAACTGACCATCAACTCGATGGACAAGGCTGGCCGGCCACTGCGTACCGCCGACTTGTCACCACCACAGGCCTCGATGTCATTCAGCACCCATTTTTCATGACCGTATTCATCGTCGATGTACTCGCACACCGCTTCGCGCAGCCATTCCAGGCGCGAGGGCAGACGTGCGCCGCAGGCCATCATCAGCGGCACGGTGTGGCGCACGTGGTAATAGGCCTGTGTCAGGAAAGCCCGGTAGCTTCCCAGACTGACGCGGCCTTCGAGGGCGTCGAGAATGATCGGTAGATTGAACAGTTCATGGCGTTCTTGATGGGTCGCCTCTTGCAGCGTGTCGAAAAAACTCATGATGCGGGTTCCTCGGAAAATGCAGATTCAGTCAACTGTGCCCGGTAACGCTCGACGATGGCGTCACGACGGGGCCGGCCATTGGCTGTGAGCAAGCCATTGGCGGGGGTAAAGGGTTGTTCCAGGCGGGTCCAATGGTGGACCTGGGCGTAGTCGGGCAAATCGGCGTTGGCCTCGGCCACGGCGGCGGCCAGTTGTTCATCGGTGCAGTCGGGTCGATGGGGCCAGAGCAGCGCGTGGTTGTGTGGCATGGCCTCGCCGTAGACGAAGGCTTGGGCGATATGCCGACGCTGGGTCAGCTCGGCCTCGACCCATTCCGGGTTAACGTTGCGACCGAAACTGGTGACGAATTGGTGTTTCTTGCGCCCCTTGAGATAGAGAAAACCCTCCGTATCGAATTCACCGAGATCGCCGCTGGACCACCACTCACCGGTGTTCGGCGTGTCGCCTAAATAGCCCAACAAGGTCGATCCCTTGATCAGTACTTCGCCGTCGTTCGCCAGTCGAATCTCCACGTGGGGCAGAGGCCGGCCAACACTGCCGGGGCGGTGCTCTCCAGGACGATTGAGGCACACCACGGACGCGCATTCGGACAATCCATAGCCCTCGTAAACCGCGAGACCGATCTTCTGCGCGCGCTGCAGCAGCTCTGCGGATACCCGCGCACCGCCCACGGCGGCAAAACGTAGTGAGTGAGGGTTAAAGGCTTTTTGTTCGGCAGCGTTGACCAGCATCAGCAACAACTGCGGCACCAGGATCAGACTTTGGGGAGCGCGTGTGGCCAGGCATTCGAGCAGACGTGGCACATCAACGCCGCTGGCCCCCTGAATGCCCAAGACCTTTTGACTGGGCACGCTCAGCGTCGCACCCGCATACAGCGCTGCATAACATCCGAGATTTTCCAGCAGGATTGCCAGGGGCAGCAGGGCCAGATGATGTTGCGGGTGGGCGGGTTTGCTGGCCTGATCCAGCTCGCGGGCGACCCGTAGAATGCTCTCGGCACTCAGGCACACGCCTTTCGGCGTGCCGGTGGTGCCGGAGGTGAAAGTCAGTTTCGCGGTGCCTTCAGGTATGCGCTTTGAACCGCTGAACGTGCGTCGCCAGAACTCACCTTGTTGCTGGTAGCCGAGCATTTGCAATTCGGCGTCCATTGCTGGTTCGGCAATTACCAGCCCGGCCTGACTTTGTTCCAGACAATGATTGCGTTGAGCCGGACTGAAAAACGGCGGCAGCGTCAGGCAGGTGAGGCCCTCGAACAGTATCGCCAGGTCCCAGAGCATCGCGTCGACGCCGTTGTCCAGCGCCAATGCGACGACCTCGACGTTTTCGTCGCGCAGGCGCTGCTGGCGATCGATCACTTCGGCATACAGCGTGGCGTAGTCCAGCTTCAGATGATCGCCGCACAAGGCGATGGTATGGGCCTTGTGTTCAGCATGAAAGCGCAGGGTCTGTCGAAAAAGGACGATTTCAGGCGACATGGCTGGCCTCCTCGAAAGACGACGGTAACCCCAGGCGACTGAACATCCCGATATTGCGTAAATGAAGGAACCCGGCGCGGATGTTGCCAACGTGCACCCAAGGCTTGCTCTCGTAATAGCTGCCCCAACTGTCGCGCTCGTCCCCCAGACGTTCGGGGTCGGCGGCGCACAGGGTTATCGGCTTAAGGCCAAGCCGATGGAAGCTGTTGACGAGGCCGACGTTCCCAGTGAACGCCACCCACTCCAGGCCACCCATGGCCAGCAAGTAGGTCATGGCAATGATGCTCAGGCGCGCACTGCCGGTGTCGCTGGCCGCCAGATTGCCCACTTCGACGATGGCTGCCCGGTCCACGGTGTGCTCGGCAGCGGCGCTGATCAGCGGATCGATTGGTTCGTCCAGATAACGCTCGAGGAACAACTGTTCGCCTTCAGCCAGACGCACGCCGACCACCGCTAAAAGCTCGTCCGCCGTGTTGCTCATACCGAACAATTCCGGCATGAAGTGACGGATGTCGGCGCCATGGGCCTTGCGGAAGCGTTGCTGGATGAAGGTTTCGAATACCGGACGCGCCGGTTCGTCAGGTAAAGCCCTTGCGAGGTTCATCCGCGGCGTTTCGGCGTGGCCGAAATACAGCGGCAAAGGGATGTTCCAGTTGATTTGGGGCATTGGCAGACGCCTCCCGGGAAAGAATGGGAGGAGTATCCGGGGCATTTCTTAACGGAGTCTGAAGGTGGGGAATGCTGTCCTGTCGTCCGCTAAACCCTGTAGGAGCGTGTATCAGCCGAGGATTTCGAACGCCGTACTGGCCAGGCGTTCGCCGTTTACCAATACATGCACCGCATGCTTGCCCGCGTAATGGCGGCGGGTGGTGAGCTCCTTGATGTGCTGACCTCGACTGACGCGTTCGGTGCTCTGGCCGGGAAGCGTCAAAGCCTTGAGTTTGAAGACTTTCGCCGAGGTGCTGCCGTTGGCTTTCACGTAGTCGATGGCGTAGTCGACCACCAGGCGCTGACTGGCTTCAATCGTTGATTTGAGCGCAAAGGACAAGGTGATTTTTTCCCCGAGCCCGATTACTGGCGGATGGACCCGCACATCAATGATCTCGACTTCCGGTTTGCCCCCGGCCCCGATGATCGCCAGTGCCCGCTGGTTGCCCTGTTTGATCAGGCTGCGCAAGGCATGCCTGGCAATCCACGCGGTGTGCTTGTTGTCCAGCGACCAGCCCTCGATCAGGTCCAGCACCCAGTCAGGGTGATCCTTGGTGATGTCATTAAGGTGGTTGGCCACGGACTTGCGAACGTACAGGCTGCTGTCGGCCTTGAGGTTGTCGAGAATGTCGGCGGCCAGGCGTGGGTCGGCCTGGATCTGCTCCAGGCGAAACGACCACGGCAGGCGCGGGCGGCAGCCTTCACTGGCGAGGCGTCTTACGTGTTCGTTGTCGTCCAGCGACCAGTCCTGCATCAGCTCGAGCGTGCGGTCCAGATCGCGGCGCAGAAAATGACGGATCGCGAATTCCGAGGAACCGAACGCCGTGAAGTATTTGAGCGCGTCCATGGACAACTCGAAGCGCTCGGCGCCGTAAGTCGCCACGTAGTGCGGCAGGCACATGCTGACAAAACCACTGTTGAGGCGCGGGGCGAGGGCGCGCAAAACCTCTAGCGAGGCCTCATAACCCAGCGGCAGTACCGCGTGCAGGCATTCGCTGACACGGGCCATGCGCTGCATCACCGACAACTCCGCCAACCCGGTGTTGGCCAATTTCAAGAATGCCTTGGCATCGAATTCCGGATAGACCGCAGTCATTTCGGTGGCGATGTGCTGGAGGCGTTCAGCGTTGAAGATTTCCTTGAGGGCAGGGGAGGATTGGTCAGCAGCCATTTTGGATTCCTTTGAAATTGTTGTTTATCCAGTGCATCGCGTTATCGTTCATCGCGAGCAGGCTCGCTCCCACAGGGGCCATGACAGCCACCTCATTTTCTGGCCGCTTGCTCTTCCAGCTGATCCGACTCAAACAACCGCGCCAATTCCGCCCGTGCTTGCTGCGCCGTCTGAATGACCTTCGCCGCGTCGTCGTAGACCGCGTGCTGCGCTTCGAGCACCTGTTCGTCGTGATGCTTGAAGCGTTTGATCCGCGCGTCTGCCTGAGCCTGGGTCAGCCCGAGGCCAATCAACGTTTGCCGGCTCATTTCCAGGCTCGAATAAAAGGTTTCCCGTACAGCCTGGGCACCGACGTCCACCAACCGATGCACATGTTGACGGTTGCGAGCGCGGGCGATGATTTTTATGTGCGGATACAGCTTGTGCACCAATTCGGCAGTCTTGATGTTGGTGTCCGGGTCGTCGGTGGCGATCACGAAGAATTCCGCCTGCTCGACCTTGGCTGCACTGAGGATTTCCGGACGCATCGGGTCGCCGTAGAACACCGGCACGCCGCCGAAGCTGCGGGACAGCTCAATGGTTTCCACCGAGGTATCGAGGGCGACAAATTTGATGTTCTGCGCCCGCAGGATCCGCGCGACGATCTGGCCCATCCGGCCCATGCCGGCAATCACCACGCGGGGTGCATCGGTGTCGATTTCGCGGAAGGTCTCTGGCACCTCCACCGGTTGCACTTTAGGGCTGACCAGGCGCGCACAGACCAGCAGCAACAACGGCGTGACCGCCATGGACAGAGTGATGGTCAGCACCAGCAAGTCATACAGGCGTGGTTCGAACAGCCCCTGATCGCGGCCGATCTTGAACACCACAAAGGCAAACTCACCTCCCGCCGCCAACACGATGCCGAGGCGGATCGCACTGACCTTGCTCAAGCCCCCGGCCAGTCGGCCGACGATAAACAGCAACGGCAACTTGATGGCGATCAGCAGCAGGGTCAGCCCAAGCACCGCGACGGGCGCACTCAGCAGCAGACTCAAGTTCGCGCCCATGCCGACGCTGATAAAAAACAGCCCCAACAGCAGCCCCTTGAACGGTTCGATTTGCGCTTCCAGTTCATGGCGATATTCAGAGTCCGCCAGCAGCAAGCCAGCGAGGAACGCGCCAAGGGCCATGGACACGCCGACCAGATCCATCAACCACGCAGTGCCGATCACTACCAGCAACGCGGTGGCGGTGGACACCTCCGGCAAACCGGATTTCGCCACCACGCGAAACACCGGACGCAACAGATAACGTCCGCCAATGACCACCACGGCGATGCTGCCTAATACACGCAAGCCGTGGTTTACATCCTCCGCAGTGCTGGCGTTGTGATCGACACCGGATAGCAGCGGCACCATGGCAATCAACGGGATCGCGGCGATGTCCTGGAACAGCAAAATCGCAAACGCCAAACGCCCGTGGGGACTGGTGAGCTCCTTGCGCTCCGCCAGGCTTTGCAGGCCAAACGCAGTGGACGACAGGGCTAGCCCGAGACCCAGCACAATCGCGCTGTTGAGCGGTTGCCCAAACAGAAACAGCGCCACCACGCCGATCGTCGAACCCGTCAGCAGCACCTGGGCCAAACCGACACCGAATACGGATTTACGCATCACCCACAAACGCCGCGGCGACAATTCCAGGCCGATGATGAACAACAGCAACACCACGCCGAGTTCCGAGATGTGGCTGACGCTCTGCGGGTTGCCGATCAGGCCCAGCACAGAGGGGCCGATGATCACCCCGGCGAACAAGTAACCCAGCACCGCCCCCAACTGAAGGCGCTTGGCCAGCGGAACGGTGAGAACGGCCGCGAGCAGAAACACGACAGCGGCTTGTAAGAGATTGCCTTCATGGGGCATGAGAAAAAAACTCCATTCACTCGGTACGACGGGGGGGATAAGGATAAAGGCTGCACCTGGCTGAGTCAGCAACATGCTGGAACTCTGTAGTTACATTTTGCATTAATTGGTTACATTCATAGAATAAACGGATCAATCCGGTCCATCTTCGAGCATCCCATGGCCATCAATTTCGACCTCAACGACCTGCAAGCCTTTCGTGCCGTGGTCGAGCAGGGCAGCTTTCGTAAAGCTGCCGACACGGTGCGAATCTCCCAGCCCGCCCTGAGCCGGCGCATTGAAAAACTGGAAGATGCCCTCGGCGTGAAGTTGTTCGAGCGCACCACCCGAAAAGTCAGCCTTACCCAGGCCGGGCGCGGTTTCATGCCCAGTGTGGAGCGCCTGCTGGACGATCTGGATGTCGCGTTGCTGGGCATCAGCGAAGTCGCCTCGACTCGCCTTGGTCACGTCACTGTCGCTTGTGTGCCGTCGGCGGCGTACTACTTCATGCCCCGGGTGATTGCTCACTACCACCGGCAATTTCCGCGGATCAAGGTCAAGGTATTGGATTCCAGCGCCCATGAAGTGCTGAGTGCAGTGGTCAATGGCGAAGCGGATTTCGGCCTGAGTTTCATGGGTACGCTGGAGGCCGAAGTGGATTTCGAGCCACTGGTGCAGGAGAGCTATGTGGTGGCTTGCCGACGTGATCATCCGTTGGCGGAGCGCACTAGCGTGACGTGGGAAGAGTTTTATCAGCAGGATTACATTTCGCTGGATAAGACTTCGGGTAACCGCTTCCTCCTGGATCAGGCATTGACCCGCGTGGTGCCGCAGCGGGTGAGCATTTGCGAAACCCGGCATGTGACGACGATGATCGGTCTGGTGGAGGCGGGGTTGGGTGTGGCGGCAGTGCCGTTGATGGCGATGCCGGCAGCGGATCATCCGATACTGACGAGGGTTCCGCTGACCAACCCACAGGTGATGCGTAGCGTCGGTTTGATCAAGCGCCGGGGCCGAACCCTGACCCCGGCGGCATTGGAACTGGAACGCCTGGTGGTGGAAATGAAAGTTCAGCAGCCAGCTGTCAGCGACTGACCGAATCCAGCCCGGTGGCTTTCACATCCGGCTGCGCCTGTGCTGATGCCATATAGTCCAGCAGCGCCTTGGCTTCGACAGGGTGTTGCGCTCCCACCGGAATGCCGGCAGCGAAACGGGTCACCGACTGCACCTGTTCCGGAATTTTCGCCACGAAGCTCACCCCCGGCACCGGCAGCAATTCGCTGACCTGCTGGAAGCCCAACTGATAATCGCCGGTGGCAACCACAGAACCCACGGGGATTTTCGGAACCATGGTTGATTTTGGCTTGAGTTGGTCTTCGATACCCAGGCGCTTGAACAGCTGTTGCTCGATGTAAACACCGCTGGCGCTATCGGAATAAGCCACGGATTTAGCGTCAAGCAAGGTCTTTTTAAGACTGTCGATGGAACTGATGTCGGGCTTCGGCGCACCTGCACGAACCACCAGGCCGATACGCGAATCCGCCAGCTCGACCCGTGAGGTCGGGTCGACTTTGCCTTGCTTGATCAGATCGTCCAGGGCGTAACCAACCATGATCACCACGTCGGCCTGTTCACCACGGGCCAGGCGATTGGGGATGGCTTCCGCAGCTTTGCCCATCGATGGACCGAGGGCGGTATCGAGGGTGTTGCCGGTAGACGCAGCGAATTTCGGGCCGAGGATCTTATACGCGGCGGTAAAACCGCCGGAGGTCATCACACGGATCTCTTCGGCCTGAACGGCAGGAATCAGACTCAGGCTGAAGAGCAGGCTCAGCGCCGCAACGTTGAATAGTTTTTTCATGGGTGTTCTCGAAAAGGGCGGGTTCAGGACAGAACAGGTTGCAGGCGGCCGCTGGCACGACGATACAAATACAAGGTCGCGCACAGCGCACAGAGCGCGGCAAAACTCATCCAGTAGCCAGGCGCAGCCTTGTCGC
Source organism: Pseudomonas sp. MYb327 (assembly GCF_040438925.1). NCBI lineage: Bacteria > Pseudomonadati > Pseudomonadota > Gammaproteobacteria > Pseudomonadales > Pseudomonadaceae > Pseudomonas > Pseudomonas sp. MYb327. The sequence continues at coordinate 2,292,930 of NZ_CP159258.1, read as the reverse complement.
CGGTGTATTGGATCAGGAACGTCGACATCGCCGGGGTGAATCCACCGAACACCGCGGTGGCCAGGCTATAGGCCAGGGAGAACCCCGCCACCCTTACTTCCACCGGCATGATTTCGGTCAGCGCCGCAATCATCGCGCCGTTGTACAAGCCATAGATGAAGGACAGCCAAAGCAGCACGAGCAACATGTTGAGGAAACTCGGGGCCTGCACCAGATAGGACAGAACCGGATAGGTCGTGGCCAGCGCCAGCAGGGCCATGGCGATCAACACCGGGCGTCGGCCGATGCGGTCGGACAACGCGCCGCCAATGGGCAACCAGAAGAAGTTCGAGACGCCCACCAGCAGAGTCACCAGCAGCGCATCGGACGTACTCAAATGCAGCACGGTTTTACCAAAGGTCGGCGCGTACACGGTGATCAGGTAAAAAGCCGTGGTGGTCAGGGCGACCATCATCATGCCGGCGAACACAATCACCCAGTTCTGCGCCAAAGTGCGGAATACATCGCCCATGCTCGGACGGTGTTTGCGGGCAGTAAATTCTTCGGTTTCTTCGAGATTTCGCCGCAGAATGAAGATGAACGGCACGATCAGGCAACCGACGAAAAACGGAATCCGCCAGCCCCAATCGGCAATCATTGCTGGCGCCATCCATTGGTTCAAGCCGTAACCCAGCGCTGCAGCGACGACGATCGCCACTTGCTGACTGGCCGATTGCCAACTGGTGAAAAAGCCTTTATTGCCTGGTGTGGCGATTTCCGCCAGATAAACCGAGACTCCACCCAGTTCCGCACCGGCGGAGAAGCCTTGCAGCAACCGTCCGACCAGGACAAGGGCGGGAGCAAACAAACCGATGGTTTCGTAGCCGGGCACCAACACAATCAAAATCGTGCCGCTGGCCATGATCGACAAGGTGACGATCAACCCTTTGCGTCGACCCACATCATCGATGTACGCCCCTAGTACCACCGCGCCCAGTGGTCGCATCAAAAAGCCTGCGCCGAAAACGGCAAAGGTCATCATCAACGAGGCGAACTCGCTGCTGGCCGGGAAGAACACGGCAGCAATCTGGGTGGCGTAAAAGCCGAAAAGAAAGAAGTCGAACTGTTCGAGAAAATTGCCCGAGGTGACTCGGAAGATCGCACTGGCACGGGAGCGTCCGCGCGGAATTGAGGCTGTCATAGAAGTACTCCACCGCTTTATGACGTGTGCCGCCTGGACGCGGCGCACGGTTCTTATTGAGGCGGATAGTGGAGCAGGGGGATTGATATGATAAGTGCGTTTTTGGCATGCATTGATGTGCCAGGCGGATCAATCGCGTTGAGACGTGCACCCGACGGCTGCGTTAAAGCAGTTCTCCCTTATCCCAGAGCCGTACCAACTCGCCCGGCGCCTGATCTTCCGGCACCTTCAACACCATCCGGTCATCTTGCTCACCGGTGCGATAGCGCAGTTCAATCTGATAAAAGCGCTGATCGCCACGGCCGGAGGATGGGCTGGTGAGCGGCAAACAACCTTCGAGCAATGAGCAGATACGCGTTCGTTGATCGAGATTACATTGCGCGAACTCGATTTCCCGTGGGCGGGTCAGGGCCTGAATCATCGCCACTCCGCCCTGACGCGAAAGGCGAACGACGGCTTGGTCGTCTAGCGTTGGCAGGGTTTTCATGTCGCCTCCCCAGTCAGATTCACACCCACGTCAGCCCAACCCTTGCGCACGGCAGATGCCTCATGGGCACTGAAGCGCTTACCGGCATACTCAATCGTCAAATGCGCGAAGGCGATGAAGGACGCTTCGCGGTTCAAGCGCTGGTCGCACAAAGCGTCGTACCAGATGCGCCCGGCTTTCTCCCAGGCAAAACCGCCCAGCGCCTTGGCCACGAGATAGAACGCCCGATTGGGAATGCCCGAGTTGATGTGCACGCCGCCATTGTCCTCTTGCGTGATGACGAATTTGCGCATGTGATCCGGTTGCGGGTCCTTGCCAAGCAGCGGGTCGTCATAAGCCGTGCCCGGATGGGCCATCGAGCGCAGGCCGATGCCTTTGATTCGCGGTGTCAGCAAGTCTGCACCGATCAGCCAGTCCGCCTCGTCGGCGGTATGGCCCAGGACATGCTGCTTGATCATCACGCCAAACACGTCCGACAGCGATTCATTCAGCGCACCGGACTGGTCGGCATACACGAGACCGGCTTCGCTTTCGATCACGCCATGGGTCAATTCGTGGCCGACCACATCCAGCGAGCGGGTGAAACGCTCGAAGATTTCACCATCGCCGTCTCCGAAGACCATCTGCGAGCCATTCCAAAATGCATTTTCATAGTGCTGGCCGTAATGCACGCTCCCAACCAGGGCAAAACCCTTGTTGTCGATCGAGTCGCGGCCAAGCACCTTCCAGAAGAAATCGTAGCTGGCACCCAGCGCATCGTAGGCTTCATCGACCGCCGGATCGCCGCTCGCCGGTTGTCCCTCAAGACGCACCGGCATGCCGGGCAGGAGCATTTTCCCCAACGCATCATAAATGCTGCGCTGTACCGTCCCTGGTTTCTCGCTTTGCAGGAGTATCGCCGCAGCAGGAGGGCGCGATGGTGCCCCTGGCTGGTGCCGCAAGGTTCGAACATGAGTCAGCGTGGACATCGCACTGGAACGCTGGTGCTCGGAACCATGCGCCACGATACGGTTGAGAATGTAAGGCGGGATAAAACTGCGCAGCGCCGGAGAGTCAGTCATCAGAGCATCCCTTCTGAATAGAGGTTGATACTTATTGTGAGCAGCGGATCATGTTTCGGTTCCACCAATTGCCATCCGCACCGGTTTCTGCGAAAACCTTCGCCCGCGCTCTAAACAATCGGGCGAACGTAAACGAGTATGAACATGAACGACGAACTGCAAATCATCGACCTTGCGCCCGGCGACGGTAAAGCCGCCATCAAAGGCGCGCTGATCACCACTCAATACCGCGGCTGGCTTGAAGACGGCACTGAATTCGACTCTTCCTACAGCCGAGGGAAACCTTTCCAGTGCGTGATCGGCACCGGTCGCGTGATAAAGGGTTGGGATCAGGGAATCATCGGCATGCAGGTCGGGGGCAAGCGCAAGCTGCTGGTGCCGGCCCACCTGGCCTATGGCGAGCGCACAATGGGCAAGATCGCGCCAAATTCGAATTTGATTTTCGAGATCGAATTGCTGGAAGTGCTGACGCGGGATGATTGATTGGGGTATGCGTTGAAACAATGAAACCTGCCATCTTTGCGAAAGAGATAGCAGGTTTTCTTATATTTATAGGATCGGACGTGATCAATGGAGGCGCCTGTCAGGAGCTTCAAGATCAGATAAAAAGCCCAATATCATCAAGGGTGTCCGCCACAATCGCCGCTAGGCTAGGAGACGTTCTTTTCACCTTATCCAGCGCCGATAAAATGATTTCCATATCCAACTTGCCATGTCTGCGGGCTAGATGACCTATCGCTGTTACGGCGGCGGCTTTCACGGATTCCGAATTGTGCTCAAGATGTTCCAGGCAGGTGGATTGAGCCCATCCAAGGTCTTCCTCGTTAAGGCCGATAGAGACCAGCGCGCCCACAATGTTGGTTTCCTGGTGACTAGCAAGAAAACGGATTGCTTGATCGTGGCTCATCGACGGGTCTTGATAATACAGGCTCACTTTTCAACTCCCGAAATATTGCCTTTGTTATCGACTTTTTGCGCCTTGATAAGCGCGTTTTTCATATCCTGATGGAGTTTATCCCAAGACCTGACATGGCCGTGGTACACGTCACCTTTTTCCAGCGGAGGAATTCCTGATCGCCCTGAAGGCTCAATGGGAGGGGTCCAAATCAGCGTGACGCCATCGCCAAAATCAGCAACTTGCTGCGAGCCTTGGGGTTTAAACGTAACGACAGGAATGAACTCCCAATCACGTCTAGTTTGGGTGTTGTATCCATAGCCTTTTAATGTCCCATCAGCTTGTTGCTCAACACGCAATCGAACACGTGTGCGTGCCCGATTTAGTGATCTGAGTTGCTCCTCAGTATATAAGGCGCTGACACCCAGACTAGAAGGTGCCAGCATCGCAACTAGCCCTAACAATCCACCGGTAGCAACGCCGGCGGTTACTAAGTCAGCTCACTTGGTCTCATTTCCCGGCGAGTACGGTGGTGTCCGTCACCGGAGGGCGGAGTCAAAACACTCGATCCCTGTAGGAGCTGGCGAAGCCTGCGATCTTTTGATCTTGAGTTTCAGCGGATTGTGTACCCGCTATCGACCACCCAATCTTGCCCGAAGACATTACGCGCGCCGTTGCCGAGTTGGAACAGGATCACGTCGGCGACCGCACCTGGCTCCAGGAATTGACCGTCGAGCAAGCGATGATTGACGGTGCTGGCGACAGCACTCAATTCCTCATCTTTCAAGCCCAGGGTCGACCAGATAGGTGTAGCGGTTGGCCCCGGGGAGACGGTATTGATGCGAATGCCGTGCGGGGCCAGTTCTACCGCCAGGGTGCGGGCGTGGGTGATCAAGGCGGACTTGGACGCAATGTAGGCGGCCAGACCCGGAAAAGTCACCTGCGCGAGGAAGGTGCCAGTAAATACCACCGAGGCAGACGCCGCCAAATGCCCGCGGAGGCAGGCCAGGGTGTTCAGCGCACCGGCACCGTTGACTGCCCATTGCCGGTCGAACGCCGCGAGATCGAGGCCATCAGCCAGTTCCGCAATACCGGCGTTAGGCACCAGGTAACTGACCGGGCCCATGGTCGAAGCCTGTTTAGCCAGCCGCGCCAGGTCGTCTGCTTGGGTGACATCACCGGCCACCCAGGTCAGCTGTGTGGTAAAGCGTTCAGCCAGTTCACCCAAGGCGCCGATTTGACGCGACATGGCCAGCACCCGGGCGCCTTGGGCGAGCAACCGCTCGGTGACGGCCAGGCCGATTCCGGAACTGGCGCCGGTGACGACGGCCAAGCGATCTTCAAAAGCATTGTTCATACATTGATTCCTCTTTTGGTAAATAAGCCTTCGCAGGGTAATTACCAAAAATCGGGCCAACGCCTGGAGGCTGATAACACCGGCACTTGCAGCCCATTGCGGTTATTTTGACTCGATGGGAATGTGGTCGTTATGACTCGACCTGGTCTTTTTGACTGACATGTTTACCTCGGGAAATTCAAACGTTTACAGCGGCTTGAAGCGCAATCGGAATCCTTGGTCTTACTTCACGAACTCGGCGGGTTCTATCATTCATCGCGATTTTTCAGTAGCGTCGCCGCGATCACATCAAGCAGTTGGAAGGAAAATCGATGTCGTCATTCAACGAATTCAGGGAGATGGTTCAACGGCTGGATGCCGCTTATCGACACTGGACCGGCGCACCGTTACCCACGCCGGAGAACCTGAACGACGAGGAGCGGCTGGATTGGTTGCACGCTCAAGCGCCTTACGCACTGCTAGCCCATGGCACTGAAGCTGACCCGCTTTTTTACTATGCCAACGAGCAGGCGCTCGTCAGCTTCAAATACCCACGCTCGGAATTCATCGGCATGCCATCGCGTTTCAGCGCATCGCCATTGGACAGGGAGATGCGCCAGACCCTGCTGGCACAGGTCACCGCCAAGGGCATTGCACATGGCTACAGCGGCTATCGGGTAGACCGCGCAGGGAAAGCCTTCATGATCCACCAAGGCAGTGTCTGGACCCTGATCGACGAGCAGGGCGCGCGCTGTGGCCAGGCGGCATTGTTCTGGCCGGACCCGGAACGAGCGGGGCAACTCTACTGAACAAACCATGAAAGCCAGGCAAAAAAAACGCCGCTGTCGAAGAACGAGAGCGGCGATTTTTTGAGCGGGTGAGACGTCAGGTTAAACCTTGACGATCCAGCCTGCTGGCGCTTCGATGTCGCCGGTTTGTACGCCAGTCAGCTCTTTGTAGAGCTTCTGGGTGATCGGGCCGACTTCGGTTTCGCTGTGGAACACGTGCAGGTGATCGTTGTAGTTGATGCCGCCGATTGGCGTGATCACCGCAGCAGTGCCGCAGGCGCCGGCTTCTTTGAAGTCCGACAGCTTGTCGATGAACACGTCACCTTCGATCACTTCCAGGTCCAGACGGGTTTTCGCCAGCTCGATCAGCGACAGACGGGTGATGCCCGGCAGTACCGACGGCGAGTTCGGGGTCACGAACTTGTTGTCGTGGGTGATCCCGAAGAAGTTGGCCGAACCGACTTCCTCGATCTTCTTGTGGGTCAGAGGATCCAGGTAGATGCAGTCGGCGAAGTGCGCTTTCTTGGCCTGGAAACCTGGCATCAGGCTGGCGGCGTAGTTGCCACCGACCTTGGCGGCACCGGTGCCTTGTGGCGCGGCGCGGTCGTAGCTGGAGATCAGGAAGTTATGCGGGGTCAGGCCGCCCTTGAAGTAGGCGCCGACCGGGATCGCAAATACCGAAAAGATGAATTCGGGGGCGGTACGCACGCCGATGTTGTCACCCACGCCGATCACGAACGGTCGCAGGTACAGCGCGCCGCCGGTGCCATAAGGCGGGATGAAACGCTCGTTGGCGCGAACCACTTCCTTGCACGCCTCGATGAACTGCTCGGTGGACACATGCGGCATCAGCAGGCGGGCGCAGCTGCGCTGCATGCGCGCGGCGTTCTGGTCCGGGCGGAACAGGTTGATCGAGCCGTCCTTGCAACGATAGGCCTTCAGGCCTTCGAAGCATTGCTGGCCATAGTGAAGGGCAGTCGAACCTTCGCTGATGTGCAGCACGTTGTCTTCGGTCAGGGTGCCTTTGTCCCACTCGCCATTACGCCAGTACGACAGATAGCGCTTGTCGGTCTTGATGTAGTCAAAACCCAACTTGTCCCAATTGATGCTTTCGTTACCCATGACACCCTCTATCACTTAACAACCGCCGAAACGGTTCAAGGCTTCTGACGTTTTTCCGGATGGGCACAACAATACTTCATTCCGGGCCGATTTCGCAGCCCGGACTATCGGATGACGGGCAGATAAATCGAGTTGCTCTCAAGAAATCGCTGGCAGGCTTGCTCCCACAGGGGAGTGCATTCCAAATGTGGGAGCCAGCCTGCTGGCGATGGAGCCATCCCTGCCATCCTCAGTTACAGGTGAAGCGCATGCCCCAAAGCCCGCAATGCCGCTTCCTGAACGGCTTCGCCCAGGGTCGGATGCGCATGGATGGTGCCTCCGATGTCTTCCAGCCGCGCGCCCATCTCCAGGCTTTGCGCGAACGCTGTCGACAACTCCGATACCCCGACACCCACCGCTTGCCAGCCGACAATCACATGATTGTCCCGACGAGCGACCACGCGCACGAAGCCGCTTTTCGATTCCAGTGTCATCGCCCGGCCATTGGCGGCAAACGGGAAGCTGGAAACGATGCAGTCCAGGCCGGCAGCCTTGGCTTCGTCCGGGGTCTGGCCAACCACCACCAGTTCCGGATCGGTGAAGCACACCGCAGCTATCGCGGTCGGGTTGAACAAGCGGCTCTTGCCGCTGATCAGCTCCGCGACCATTTCACCCTCGGCCATGGCGCGGTGCGCGAGCATCGGTTCGCCGCTCAGGTCGCCGATGGCATACACATTGCGCATGCTGGTCTGGCAGCGGTTGTCGATCTTGATCGACGAGCCGTTCATGTCCAGATTCAGCGCTTCGAGGTTCCAGCCCTGGGTGTTCGGTTTGCGACCGACGGCCACCAGCACCTGATCGGTTTCAAGATTCAATGTGTCGCCATTCGGGTCGAGAACTTGCAGCGTATTAGCTTGTGAATCAAAGGCTTGTATGCTGTGTTTCAAGTAAAGTTTCACGCCAAGTCTTTTCAATTCATCGTGCACGGGCTGGGTCAGTTCGGCGTCGTAGGCAGGCAGGATGCGTTCCTGAGCCTCGACCACGCTGACCTCGGCGCCGAGCTTGCGATAGGCAATCCCCAACTCCAGACCGATGTAACCGCCACCGACCACGATTAGACGTTTAGGCACGGAGGTCGGTGCCAAGGCTTCGGTGGAGGAAATGATCGGGCCGCCAATCGGCAACATCGGCAGATTCACGCTTTTCGAACCGGTGGCCAGCACCAGGTGCTCGCATTGGATGCGCGTATCGCCGACGTCGACGGTTTTGCCATCGACTACCTTGGCCCAGCCTTGAATGACCTGGACCTTGTTCTTTTTCAGCAACGCCGCAACGCCGGTGGTCAGGCGATCGACGATGCCATCCTTCCACTCGACGCTTTTGCTGATGTCGAGGGTGGGGGCCGACACGCTGATGCCCAACGCCGAATGCTGGCTGTGGTGTTGCGTCTGGTGAAACTGTTCGGCGACGTGGATCAACGCCTTCGACGGGATGCAGCCGATGTTCAGGCAGGTGCCGCCCAACGATTGACCTTCCACCAGAATGGTGGGAATGCCCAGTTGCCCGGCACGGATCGCCGTCACATAACCGCCAGGACCACCGCCGATGATCAGCAGTGTGGTGTTCAGAGTTTGCATGCTGCTCTCCAACAAAAATCAGTCCACAAACAAGGTGGCGGGTTGTTCGAGCAGGCCACGGACGGCCTGGATGAATTGCGCCGCGTCCATGCCATCGACCACGCGGTGATCGAAGGAGCTGGAGAGGTTCATCATCTTGCGAATCACGATCTGGCCTTTGACGACCATTGGGCGTTCTACGATTTTGTTCACGCCAACAATCGCCACTTCCGGCAGATTCAGCACCGGCGTGCTGACGATCCCGCCCAACGCGCCGAGGCTGGTCAGGGTGATGGACGAGCCGGACAATTCATCGCGGCTGGCCTTGCCGTTACGTGCGGCGGTGGCCAAACGAGAGATTTCCGTAGCGCTGTCCCACAGGCTGCGGGCTTCGGCGTGACGCACCACCGGCACCATCAAACCGATATCGGCCTGGGTGGCGATGCCGACATGCACAGCGCCGAGGCGCGTGATGACCTGGGCTTCGTCGTCGTAACGGGCGTTGATCTGCGGGAAATCACGCAGGGCAACGACCAGGGCGCGGACCAGGAATGGCAGCAAGGTCAACTTGCCGCGGGTCGCTCCGTGTTTGTCGTTGAGGTGCGCGCGCAATTCTTCTACGGCAGTCACGTCGATTTCTTCGACATAGCTGAAGTGCGCGGCACGTTGCGTGGCGTCCTGCATACGCTGGGCGATCTTGCGACGCATGCCGATCACCTGAATCTGTTCTTCGTCATTGCGTTGGGCATAGGCGCTGCTGACGGTCGAAGCATTCGACTGACCTTGCGCCAAGTAGGCGTCGAGGTCTTCGTGAAGTACACGACCGGCCGGGCCGGTGCCGCGTACCAGACGCAATTGAATGCCGAGGTCCAACGCGTGTTTACGCACGGCCGGGGAGGCCAGCGGGCGCTCGTTGGCTTCGCGGGCAACCATCGGCCCTTGGCACACGACTGGGCGTGGCGATGCGGCAGGCGCCGGTTTGCTTTCCACGACAGCTTCAATTTTCGGCGCCGTAACCGGCGCTTCCTTCACGACCGCGGCTGCAGGCTGGGACGATTCCTTAACGTTGCCCGCGCCTTCGACTTCAATGCTGATCAGCACACTGCCAACCGCCATGACTTCGCCCGGCTGACCACCGAGGGCAATGACCTTGCCATGCACCGGCGACGGGATGTCGACCATCGCCTTGTCTGTCATGACATCGGCGAGCACCTGATCTTCGACGACCATGTCGCCGATCTTGACGTGCCACACCGACAATTCAACTTCTGCAATGCCTTCACCAATGTCCGGCATTTTAATAACGTGCGTGCCCATTCAGACCTCCATAACCCGTTTCAAAGCCGCGCCCACACGGGACGGGCCAGGGAAATACGCCCACTCTTGCGCGTGCGGGTAGGGGGTGTCCCATCCGGTGACGCGTTCGATCGGCGCTTCCAGGTGGTGGAAGCAGTGCTCTTGCACCAGCGCGGCCAACTCGGCACCGAAACCGCAAGTGCGGGTAGCTTCGTGAACGATCACACAGCGCCCGGTTTTCTTCACAGACTTGGTGATGGTTTCCAGGTCCAGCGGCCACAGGCTGCGCAGGTCGATGACTTCGGCGTCGATGCCGGTTTCTTCAGCGGCCACTTGCGAGACGTACACCGTGGTGCCGTAAGTCAGGATGGTCACGTCCTTGCCCGGACGGGTGATGGCGGCGACGTCCAGCGGTACGGTGTAGTAACCGTCCGGAACTTGTGCGGATGGATGCTTCGACCACGGCGTTACCGGGCGGTCGTGATGGCCGTCGAACGGGCCGTTGTACAGGCGTTTCGGCTCCAGGAAGATCACCGGGTCATCGTTTTCGATGGAGGCGATCAACAGGCCTTTGGCGTCGTAGGGGTTGGATGGCATCACGGTGCGCAAACCGCACACCTGGGTGAACATCGCTTCGATGCTCTGGCTGTGGGTCTGGCCGCCGTAGATGCCGCCGCCGCAAGGCATGCGCAGGGTCATCGGTGCGGTGAACTCGCCGGCCGAGCGATAACGCAGGCGGGCAGCTTCGGAAATGATCTGGTCCGAGGCCGGGTACACGTAGTCGGCGAACTGGATCTCGGCCACCGGACGCAGGCCATAGGCGCCCATACCCACGGCGACGCCGACGATGCCACTTTCGGAAATCGGCGCGTCGAACACGCGGGAAGTGCCGTACTTGTTCTGCAGACCTTCGGTGCAGCGGAATACGCCGCCGAAGTAGCCGACGTCCTGGCCGAAGACCACGACGTTGTCGTCACGCTCAAGCATCACATCCATGGCCGAGCGCAGGGCCTGGATCATGGTCATGGTGGTCGTGGTCATGGCGGTGTCCAACTGAATATTGTTGTTGTGGTCGTTCATCTCAGATCCCCAACTCTTGACGCTGGCGCTTCAAGTGCTCCGGCATCTCTTTGTAGACGTCTTCGAACATGGTCGCGGCGCTTGGAATCTGGCCACCGGCGAGGGTGCCGAATTTTTCAGCTTCTTTCTGCGCGGCAATCACTTCGGCTTCCAGCTCGGCGCTGACGGCGGTGTGTTCCTCTTCGGACCACTGGCCAACCTTGATCAGGTGCTGCTTGAGACGCGCGATCGGGTCGCCCAACGGGAAGTGGCTCCAGTCGTCGGCAGGACGGTATTTGGACGGGTCATCAGAAGTCGAGTGCGGACCGGCGCGGTAGGTGACCCATTCGATCATGGTCGGGCCGAGGTTGCGTCGGGCGCGTTCGGCGGCCCAGGCAGAAGCGGCATAGACCGCATAGAAATCGTTGCCATCGACCCGCAGGGACGCAATGCCGCAACCGACGCCACGACCGGCGAAAGTAGTGGCTTCACCACCGGCAATCGCCTGGAAGGTCGAGATCGCCCACTGGTTGTTGACCACGTTGAGGATCACTGGTGCGCGATACACGTGGGCAAAAGTCAGGGCGGTGTGGAAGTCCGATTCAGCGGTGGCGCCGTCGCCGATCCACGCCGAAGCGATTTTGGTATCGCCCTTGATCGCCGAGGCCATGCCCCAGCCGACAGCCTGAACGAATTGAGTGGCGAGGTTGCCGGAAATGGTGAAGAAACCGGCCTCTTTCACCGAGTACATGATTGGCAATTGACGTCCCTTGAGCGGATCGCGCTCGTTGGACAGCAGTTGGCAAATCAGGTCCACCAGCGGAACTTCGCGGGCCATGAGAATGCTTTGCTGGCGGTAGGTCGGGAAGCACATGTCGTCGATGTTCAGCGCCAGGGCTTGCGCGCTGCCGATGGCTTCTTCGCCGAGACTCTGCATGTAGAACGACATCTTCTTCTGACGTTGTGCGACCACCATGCGGTTGTCGTAGATCCGCGTCTTGAGCATGGCGCGCATGCCTTTGCGGAGGATCTCGACCGGGACGTTTTCGGCCCACGGACCCAAGGCATTGCCCTGGTCGTCGAGTACGCGAATCAGGCCCTTGGCCAAGTCGGCGGTGTCGGATGGTTCAACGTCAACGAGGGGTTTGCGCACCGTGCCGGCATCGGTCAGGTGCAGGTAGGAGAAGTCGGTTTTACAGCCGGGTCGTCCCGAGGGTTCGGGTACGTGCAGGCGAAGCGGTTCGTACGCTTGGGTCATGGCTTCTACGCTCGATCTTGTGAATTTCTTGTAGTGAGCTGACAGATTTCGTTCTGTGGAAGAAATCTTGTCCTACAACAATCATAGGCCCGGCCAAGAAGAATATTTCTCTCTGTTTCGTTGCGCTCAAGATCATTTGCAGATAAAAAATCTGCATAAACATAAAAAACAGGTGGTTTTGTCTCATGCGCAAACTGGACCGTACCGATATCGGCATTCTCAACAGCCTTCAAGAGAACGCGCGAATCACCAATGCTGACCTCGCACGCTCGGTCAACCTCTCGCCAACGCCATGCTTCAACAGGGTCAAGGCGATGGAGGAATTGGGGCTGATTCGTGAGCAAGTGACCCTGCTCGATGCCGACCTGTTGGGCTTGCACGTCAACGTGTTCATCCACGTCAGCCTGGAAAAACAAGTGGAAGAAGCGTTGCAGCATTTTGAAGAGGCGATATCGGATCGTCCGGAAGTGATGGAGTGTTACTTGATGGCCGGCGACCCGGATTACTTGATCCGGGTGCTGGTGCCGACCATTCAGTCACTGGAGCGTTTCATGATGGACTTTCTGACCAAGGTGCCGGGGGTGGCGAACATTCGGTCGAGCTTTGCGCTCAAGCAGGTGCGCTACAAGACCGCGTTGCCGTTGCCGGCGAATGGCTTGACGTTGGGGGCTTGATCACGCCACACCGCAAACCCGTAGGAGCCGGCTTGGCGATGGCGCCCGTGAGATCGCCATCGCCAGCAAGCCGGCTCCTACAGATTTGGGTTTACTAAAACCGTTTGGGGCTCAGAATTTGTTCAGGGGTATTTTCAGGTAGGTCACGCCATTTTCTTCCGCCGGCGGCAAATTCCCGGCCCGCACATTGACCTGAATCGCTGGCAGCAGCAGCGTCGGCATGCCCAGCCCGGCATCACGCCGGGTGCGCATGTCGACGAAGGCGGCTTCGTCGATGCCGTCGCGCACGTGGATGTTGCTTTTACGCTGCTCACCCACCGTGGTCATACAACTCGTTTCACGAGCCTCGGGCGGATAATCGTGGCAGACGTAGAGGCGCACGCTGGCGGGGAAGGCCAGCAGTTTGCGAATCGAGGTGAACATCTGATGGGCATCGCCGCCCGGAAAGTCGCAGCGCGCGGTGCCGACGTCCGGCATGAACAGCGTATCGCCCACCAGAATCACATCGTTGTCGATCAGGTACGCCATGTCCGCTGGCGTATGGCCGGGCACATGCAGCGCCGTGGCATTGAGGTTGCCGATGCGAAATGACTCGTCGGCAGCGAAGAGGTGATCGAATTGAGAACCGTCGATGCAAAATTCCGCTTCAAGATTGAACAGCCCCTTGAATACGTCCTGAACCTTGCAGATCGACTGGCCAATGGCGATCCTGCCGCCCAGCTCCCGACGCAGATAAGGCGCAGCGGACAGATGATCGGCGTGGGCGTGAGTCTCCAGCAACCATTGCACCTGCAACTGGTGTTCGCGAACGAAGGTAATGATCTTGTCGGCCTGGGCGGTAGTCGTTCGACCTGCAGTAGGGTCGTAATCGAGCACCGAGTCGACGATCGCGCACTGCCCGCCATCGGATTCGTAAATCACGTAGCTGTAGGTTGACGAGGCGGGGTCGAGGAAGGCTTCAATCAAGGCGGGCATGTTGGTTGTTTCTGGGTGGACAAGCCATGAGGTTAGTTTCATTTTCCCTGGCTTGACCAGCCCCTCGTTAAATCCATGCAGGAAAAAAGCGCCGTGGGCTCTATCCTGTCATTCAATCGATACCGGGCGTTCCCGGCTTTTTGTGGATCTCGAGAGTTTTATGTTGCTGGCGAGTTTTTTTGGTGTGGTGATGGGGATGGTGCTCGGGTTGACCGGGGCCGGAGGCGGCATCCTTGCCGTACCAGCGCTGGTGCTGGGTTTGGGTTGGAGCATGACCACGGCGGCGCCCGTTGCGCTGTTCGCGGTGGGAAGCGCGGCGGCAGTCGGTGCCATCGATGGTCTGCGTCATGGACTGGTGCGCTATCGGGCGGCGATGTTGATTGCATTGCTGGGGGCGGTTTTTTCTCCGCTGGGCATTTATTTCGCCCATCAGCTGCCCGAACGAATCCTGATGATACTGTTCAGTCTGTTGATGGTCATGGTGGCCGCACGAATGCTGCGTCGTGAACGCAAGGACGACGGCCCGAACGATCACGGCCACGCCAACTGGGGGCAGAAAAACTGCATGCTCGATCAACAGACCGGCCGCTTTTCCTGGACCGCTAAATGCACCGCGACCCTCGCAGCTCTCGGCGCGGTGACCGGTGTGGTCTCGGGGTTGCTCGGTGTAGGCGGTGGCTTTCTGATCGTCCCGGCGTTCAAACAGCTGACCGACGTGCAAATGCGCGGAATCGTCGCCACCTCGCTGATGGTGATCAGCCTGATCTCGGCCATCGGTGTGATCGGCGCACTGCATGCCGGTGTGCGCATCGACGGATTGGGCGTTGCCTTCATCGTCGCCAGCATTGTCGGCATGATCATTGGCCGCAAACTCTGCGCGCGAGTGCCGGCGCGGGCCTTGCAGATCGGATTCGCCAGTGTCTGCCTGATCGTCGCCGTCTACATGCTGCTGCGCGCCTGAGGCTTACAACGCCCGATATTGCAGGCTGAAGGTCAGTTCAGTCGATTGCCCTTGCTCGAGCAAACGCAACCCTGGCCGACCTGGCAAGTGATGCGCATTGACCGGATGGCTGACCGGTTCGATGCAGAAAAAACCCAGGCCCACCGGGCAGTAAAGCAGGTAGTAATCGCTGCCAGTGGCCTGGCACTCCAGTTCATAACCGAGGTCCGGTTGCTGGATCAGGCATTGCCCGTCCCAGTTGCAGAAACCGTTGTCGACCAGCGTCTCTGGCAACGCCATGGTTTGCTGGAAATCCCATTCGTCAGGTAACGCGACCTGTTGCGTCGGCAGCTTGGACGCGTCGCACAACCAGACCTGCTCGGCATTGGCCTGCAGTCGCGTGTTCGCTGTACGTGGAAAGTAAGGGTGCAGACCGAGCCCGTGCCACGCAGGGCTGTCAGCCAAATGCGTCACTTGCAGTTCGATGCTCAATCGGCCTTTGCTCAGATGGAAGCGCTGCCGGGCGCGATAGGCGAATGGCGTTTGGCTGTCGAGTTGCAGCACCACTTCGTTCGATGCCTGGGAAATCACTTGCCACGGCTGCTGCCAGGCGCTGCCGTGGATCGGCAAAGGATCGGTAAGACTGTTAGGGGTCAGCGACTGCCAGCCATCCGGACAATCGAATCCGCCTCCGGCGATTCGGTTTGACCACGGAATCAACGGAAAGCAACCCAGTTTGCCGGGCAGGCCGGTGCTCTGCGCATGGTCATCGGCATGGCGCAACAGTGGTTGGCCGGTGCTGCGTTCGGCCCAGTTGACGATGCTGGCGCCGAGTTCGGGGGCGAGGGTGAGGTGAGTGAATTCGTCTTCGAGTTCGAGCAGTGTCATTTGATTGGCTCAGTGAGGGCTTTTGTGGCGAGGGAGCTTGCTCCCTCGCCACAAGTAGTTGATGGTCTGCGTTACAACACCAAATGCGGCAGCCACAGCGACAGAGCGGGAATGTAGGTCACGGCCATCAGCACCAGGAACAGCACGCCGTAGAACGGCAGCAGGGCTTTCACGGTTGATTCGATACTGACTTTACCCACGGCCGACCCCACGAAAAGTACCGCACCCACTGGCGGTGTTATCAAACCAATCCCCAGGTTAACCAGCATGATCATGCCGAACTGTACCGGGTCCACGCCAATGCCGAGAATGACCGGCATCAGGATTGGCGTGAGGATCAGGATCAGCGGCGCCATGTCCATCACGGTGCCAAGCAACAGCAGCATGACGTTGATGCACATCAGAATCACGTAACGGTTGTCCGACAGGGTCAGGAACATCGTGGTGATTTTTGCCGGGATCTGCATCAGCGTCATGATGTAGCCGAAGCTGGCGGCGAAGCCGATCAGGATCATCACGATCGAAATCGTCCGCACCGTGCGGTGCATCAATTTCGGCAGTTCGCTCCATTTGTAGTCGCGGTAGATGAACATGGTCACGAAGAACGACCACAGCACGGCGATGGCCGCCGATTCGGTCGCAGTGAAAATGCCCGAGAGTATGCCGCCGAGAATGATGACCATCGCCATCAGGCCCCACAGCGCTTCGCCGCAGATCTTCAGCGCTTCGCGCATCGGAATGACTTCGCCTTTGGGATAGTCACGCTTCTTGGCGAAGATCAGGCACAGCACCATCAGGCACGCGCTCATCAGCAAGCCCGGGACAACGCCGGCCATGAACAGCGAAGCAATCGACACCGTGCCGCCAGCGGCCAGTGAATAGAGCACCGAGTTGTGGCTCGGTGGAGTCAGTAGGGCTTGGACCGAGCCACTGACAGTCACCGCGGTGGCGAAGTCCCGTGGATAGCCGCGACGTTCCATTTCAGGAATCAGTACCGAACCGACCGAAGCGGTATCGGCCACCGAAGAGCCGGAGATTGCACCGAAGAATGTCGAAGCCATGATGTTGACCAACGACAGGCCGCCACGCACGAACCCGACCAGCACACCGGCGAACGCTACCAGGCGGCGGGACATGCCGCCTTCGGCCATGATTGCGCCGGCCAGTACGAAGAACGGAATCGCCAGCAAGGAGAATTTGTTCACGCCCCCGGCCACCTGAATCATCAGCGCCTGGAACGGAATGTCGATCCAGAACGCACCGATCAGCGCGGAAAGCCCCAGCGCGTAGGCGACTGGCATGCCGATCAGGATCAACGCGATAAAGCTGCCCAGCAGAATAAAAGCGTCCATTCAGGCAGCCCCTTCATTTTCTTCAACGAGGTCGAAACGCACGACCCGACGGTTGCTCTGGTCACCGAGCAAGAGTTTTTCCAGGACAAAAATCAGCGTCAGCACGCCGCCCACCGGAATCGGCATGTAGGTGATACCGACGCGCAGGGTCGGCAGGGCGCTCATGAACTGGTTCCAGGTCGACAGGCAAAGCTTGGTGCCCCAGATCGCCATGAACAGGCTGATGGTCGCCATCAGCAATTGCGCAAACACGCTCATGGCCTTGCGCATGTTGGGCTGCATGCGATCAGTGAGCATCGCCACCGCCATGTGCGAGCCGGAACGATAGCTGGCAGCCGCGCCGATGAAGGTGAAGACCATCATCAACAGGATGGCAGTGGGCTCGGGCCAGCTGGAGCCGGTGCCAAGCACATAACGGGCAAACACGCCCCAGGGAATGATCAGCGCAATGGCCAGTACGGAGAGCCCGGCGACCCAGATACAGGTCATGTAGAGCTTGTCATTGAAACGTAGCAGCAGATTCTTCATCGGGTTCCACCGTAACCGGGCGCGCACGGACGTCTTCCAACGTCAGTGGCGCCGGGCCTTTCTTGAATGCAGGGAGGTTTACTGAACGGCTTCGATACGCTTGATCAGGTCGACGTAAGGTGCGCCGTATTTTTCGCGGATCGAGGCGGTCGCCTCATAGAAAGGTTTTTTGTCGACGGTGATGAACTCGACGCCGGCAGCCTTGAGTTTTTCTTCACTGCTGGCCGATTTCGCGTCCCACAGGGTGCGTTCCTGTGCCTGTGCGGCTTTGGCGGTTTTCTTCACCAGCGCCTGTTGCTCGGGGGTGAGTTTTTCCCAGGTGATCTTCGACATCACAATGGGTTCAGGCAGGATCAGGTGCCCGGTCAGGCTGTAGAACTTGGCGTTCTGGTAGTGGTTGTGTTCGAGCAGGGTCGGTGGATTGTTTTCGGCGCCGTCGATTACGCCAGTCTGCAGCGCACTGAAGATTTCGCCGGTGTCCATCGCGATGCCGTTACCGCCCATGGCATTGATGGTTTCAATGAACATCGGGTTGCCTTGCACGCGGATCTTCATGCCTTTGAGGTCCGCGAGGCTGCGCACCGGTTTCTTGGTGTAGATGTTGCGCGTGCCGCCATCCATCCAGGCCAGGGCCACCAGGCCGAATTCGGAGTTGGTGATTTTGCCGAGGATTTCGTCGCCGATCTCGCCGTCGATGACTTTGCGCATGTGCGCCTGGTCACGGAACACGAACGGCATGTTGAACACGTTCACGTCTGGCACCACCGGCCCGACGATGCCGAGGCTGACCCGGGCCATCTGGACCGCGCCGACCTGGGCCTGCTCGACGACTTCTTTTTCCGAGCCGAGCACACCGCCGGCGAACATCTTGAAGGTGAGTTTGCCGTCGCTGTCGGCCACCAGGGTTTTACCCAGTTGTTCCTCGGCGACTACGGTCGGATAGCCGGCGGGATGGATGTCGGCGAATTTGATTTCCAGCGCGTGTGCGGCACTGCTGAGGGTGAGGGCGAGAGTGCAGGTGAGCGGGAGTGCAGCGGCGAGCAAGGTGCGTTTGAAGTCCATGGGGTGAGTCTCCAGTCTTGTTATTGTTGTATTCAAAGGCGCAGCGGTGCAGCAAAAGCAAGTACGACAGATGCGGTTACAGCGAAGCGTTGAAAACAGGTTCGGGTAAACCTTTGACGCCTGGGTCGAGGGCGAAAACGCCGCCGGCCAGCGACTGTTCGTCATGGTCGTCACCGGGGCGAATCGAGGTCACGAACAGCGTGTCCAGTCGACTGCCACCGAAGGCGCACATGGTGGGTTTTTTCACCGGTACGGTGAGGGAGCGGTCGAGCCGACCGTCGGGCGTAAAGCGATGGATCAGTCCGGCGTCGTTGGCACAGATCCAGTAGCAGCCTTCGGCATCGACCGCCGCGCCATCGGGGCGGCCGCAGAACTGATTCATGTCGACGAACACCCGACGGTTGGACGGCGTGCCGCTGTCGATGTCGTAGTCGAAGGCCCAGATTTGCTGACTTAAAGGGTGAGAGTCGGACAGGTACATCGTGCCTCCGTCCGGGCTGAAAGCCAGGCCATTAGGCACGAGGAGCCTGCCCATTTGTGCCGCAAGCGGCCCGCGTTGCCCGGCGCTGTAGCGATAGAGCGTGCCGTTGGCGGCATTGGCGCCCATGTTGAGCACCATGCTGCTGGCCCAGAACCGCCCTTGACGGTCGCAGCGGCCATCGTTCAGCCGCATGTCCGGGCGGACGTGTTCAACAGAGGCCAGCAGATCGCTATCGAGGCTGCCGTCGTTATGCGCACGCAAGCGAAAGAACCCGCTCTCCATGCCGGCGACCCAGCCGCCATCAGGATGACGGACGATGCATGCGAGCATTTCCGGGGTTTTCCAGGCATTCACATGACCGGTTTCTGCGTCCCAGCGTTGCAGGCCTCCGGCAGGAATATCCACCCAGTACAGGGCGTTTTCCTCGGGGACCCAGACCGGGCTTTCACCGACCGCATTGCGGGCATCGACAATCAGTTCCGCTTGCATGGCAACTCATTCCCTTGGTTTTTTGTTGTTTGGGCTCAAGTGAAAGAGGCTGATTCAGTCACCGAACGGGCCGGATGCAACGAACGCACCACCCTGGTAAACCATCGCCGGGTCATCGGCTGCAGGCATCGGCTGGGCTTCGACTTTTTCACGGAACACTTCGGAAGTGTCCTGTGGTGCGTAGCCCAGGGCCGTGGCGTAGCGGTTGTCCCACCAAACATTCTTGTTGTCGGAAGCGCCGTAGACCACGGTGTGGCCGACATTCGCGGCGTACAACGCGCATTCGATCAATTGTGTCAGGTCGCCGAAGCTCAGCCAGGTGCTCATCATCCGGCGGTTTTGCGGTTCCGGGAACGAAGAGCCAATGCGGATGCTGACGGTCTCGATGCCGTAGCGATCGAAGTAGAAGGAGGCCATGTCTTCGCCGTAGGACTTGGACAAGCCGTAGTAGCTGTCCGGGCGGCGAGGGGAGTGGGCGTCGATGACTTCGTCCTGCTTGTAGAAGCCGATGACGTGGTTGGAGCTGGCGAAAATCACGCGCTTTACGCCATGACGGCGCGCCGCTTCATAGATGTGGAATACGCCGCAGATGTTGGCGCCCAGGATTTCTTCGAACGGGCGCTCTACCGACACACCGCCGAAATGCAGGATTGCGTCCACGCCTTCGACCAGTTGATGCACGGCTTGCTTGTCGGCGAGGTCGCAAGGCACGATTTCTTCGCGGTCATCAATGGCCGGCGCGATGTCGGCGATGTCTGAAAGGCGAATGACATTGGCGTAAGGGCGCAGGCTTTCGCGCAAGACTTTACCGAGGCCACCGGCGGCGCCGGTCAGCAGCAGGCGATTAAAAGGAGTGCGGGCGGTAGCAGTGTTCGTCATGGGAATCCTGGACATCGGTTATTGTTTTGAATTCGTTGTAGGTTGTCGTACGACTGACTCGAAGTATCGTAAGGGTTTCCGGGTCTTGTCAACGCGACTTTGGTGGAAATTGACGGAGGGTCATGCGGCACGCCTGTGACACGTGGCGAGGGGGATTGCTCCCGCTCGGCTGCGCGGTAGTCGTCGATGTAGAGGCCTCGTGGCTTGTGGAAATTTGCAGGGGGCCGCTACGCGACCCGGCGGGAGCAAGCTCCCTCGCCACATGTTCATGTGCCTGCAAAAAACCGTTACAACAGCGAAATCGGATAGCTGATGAAAATCCGGTTTTCATCGAACTCGTTGGTGCTGAAGTTCTTGCGGATGCTCGCGTTACGCCATTTGACGTTGAGGCTCTTCAGCGGACCACTTTGCACGGTGTAGGCCAGTTCCGATTCGCGGCCCCATTCCTTGCCGTCGGTGATGGTGCCGGTATGCACGTTGTCACCGCTGATGTAGCGGTTCATCAGGGTCAGGCCAGGAACGCCGAGTGCGACGAAGTTGTAGTCATGGCGCACCTGCCAGGATTTTTCCTTGGCATTGTCATAACTGGAGTTGTAACTGTCGTTGGCCAGGGTGCCGCCGCTGGTACCGTTGACCCGCATCCACACGTCGTCGCCGCTGAGTTTCTGCAGGCCGACATAGAAAGTGTTGCCGCCGTATTTGGCCGAAAGCAGGGCGAAGGCGGTTTTGTTGTCGAGGTCGCCGGCCAGTGCGCTGCCGTCTTCCTTGCCGATGAAGTAGCCGAGGTTGGCGCCGAGGGTCCAGTCGCCAATTGGCTGGCTGTGGCTCAGGTTGAAATATTGTTGCTGATAGATGTCGCTAAGCTCGGCATACCACACGCCGATCTGAGTGCGTTTTTCGTTGAAGGCGTATTCACCGCCGCCGAAGTTGAAACGGTCCGAGGCGAAGGCCGCGGATTTACCGTTCATGAACATGTCTTCCATGCTCGCATCGTTACGCGGGCTGTTCTTGCGGAACTGACCACCGTACAGCGTCAAGCCGCTGATTTCGGTGGAGGTAACCTGACCACCCTGGAAGGTTTGTGGCAGCGAACGGCCATCGTCGGAGCGCAGGATTGGCAGCACCGGCATCCACTCACCGACCTTCAGCTCGGTTTTCGAGATCTTGCCTTTCAGCGCGACGCCCAGGCGACCGAAGCTGTCGGCAGGACGGCCATCACCATGGATCGGCAGCAATTGTGTGCCCCCGGTGCCTTTGCCACCATCGAGCTTGACCGAAAGCAGCCCCAGGACATCCACACCGAAGCCGACCGGGCCCTGAGTGAAGCCTGACTTGGAATCGAGGATGAAGTTCTGCGTCCACTCTTCAGCCTTGCCTTGAGGGTAGGCCGGGTTGGTGTAGTTGCGATTGAAGTAGGCGTTGCGCAGGTTCAGCGTGGCCTTGGCGTCATCGGTAAAACCTTCGGCCTGGCTGGTCGCTGGCAGGGCGAGCAACAGGCTGCTGCAACCGATGAGGCTCATGGTGCTGCGGCGGGCGAAGGATGAATGCTGGAATCGGGCGGAGGAATTGCGGACGAGCTTGCTCACTGTGACGCTCCATTCTCTTTTTGTTATTTTTTGTCATACGTCGTCGTACAACATTGGAGGCGATTATTTGCGAGGTGTTTCGGGGTTGTCAATCAGAAGTTATAGGATGACTGCCAGCGACGCTGATCACCCTGTAGAAGTGAGCCTGATTGTCAGTTCGAAATCATCGGCGGGAGGGTGCCAAGTAAAGAGACAGCGGCCACCGCGCCGAGCCCCAACAGCCATTCCAGCATTACGCTTCTACGCAACACCGTCAGGCGCTGCTCACAGTCGTTGATCCGCAGACGATTGAACAGCGCCAATCCCAACATAGCGGCAACCAGTGCCACTTTTATCAGCAGTACCAACGCAAAACCCGACAATAACGGCGTGGGCCAGAACGCACCGGTGAGCGCCCGGACGTTAATCAATCCGCTGACCAGCAAGCCCGCCACCAAGGCATAACCGACACCGCTGAATCGTTGCAAAAGCGCCTTGATCGAATGCCTGGCAGGCCGCCGCAGGATCATCAGCAACAGCATCAACCCACCCAGCCAGGCGCCGACGCACGCCAGATGAACCAGTTGATTGAGGATCAACAAGTGACCTTCGATGCCATCGAGCATGGCGCCGTGGCCGACGGGGGCCAACGTCGCCAGGAGCAGACCACTGAGGAGGATGCGAAAGGGCAGGTTGGAGCGCAGCGGTGTTAGTAGCATCGCCACCAACAACCCATTGAACAGCAGGTGCCAGCTCCAGAGCCGACCAAAAAAAGTTCGTCCTAACACCAGGCTCAAGGTCGATGGCTCGAACGCCGCATCCCCCGACCCGGACATGCTGGCAGTGACCAGCAGCAGCCACCCAATGCCGCTGACCAGCGCAAGTACCGCCAGCCAACGACCGATGCGCGCCAAGGATTGATCCAGCACCGCTTCACGCCCCAAGAGCAGCAGGCGGAACACCCACGCCCCGAACAACAACAGCACCACGGTAAAATGCAAGAACCGGCACAGCACCATCGCGCTCGTCATGAATTACTGGCCAACCTTGAAGCCGTAGGCGCCTTCGCTTTTGTGGGTGTCGACCGACACGGCGTGCCATTCGACTTTGTAGCTACCTGCCGTCAACGGCACCGCCGGGGTGACGACCAGGGTCTTTTTATCATCGCTTTGGGTGACCAGACTTTTCACCAGAATGTCGGCGCCGTCCTTGCTGATCGTGACTTTGCAGAAGTCGGCCTCGACCCCTTCGGAAAACGTCAGGCTCAGTTCCGCCGGGGCGCTGACGGTGCTGTCGGCGGCTGGCGTCTGACTTTGCAGATGGGCGTGAGCAAACACGGACGAGGCGCAGAAGAGTGCGCCAAGCAAGGCGGCGGTAGTCAGGGTGTGTTTGATGTGCATCGATGTATCCCTCAGCGGCAGGTCGAAGTGCGCCTGAGTTTAGCTGCCAGACAGCGGTTGTACGAAGTTTGCTTTTCCCCTGTCGCCGCGAGCTAGAGCGGATGCTAGTCTTGTCCAAGGTTGTCGTCAGGGAGCCCTCATGGGCAATCACAAGATCGAGATTCGTCGCAGTAACGTCGAGAAAATTCTGCTGGGGGCCGAGAAGGTCTTCGCCGAAAAAGGCTTCGGCAGCACCGCCATGGCCGACATCGCCGCCGAAGTGCAATTGCCGCGTTCCAACCTGCATTACTACTTCAGCACCAAGACCGAGTTGTACAGCGCCGTGCTGTTCGATTTGCTGGAAGTGTGGAAGCAGGACGCGCTGTGCTTCGAGATGTTCGACGACCCTCGGGTGGTGCTAAGCAGCTACATCCGAGCCAAGATGAATCATTCCCGCAGCCGTCCTTATGGCTCGAAAGTCTGGGCTAACGAAATCATCCACGGCGCACCGACCCTGGGCGAAAAACTAGACGCCAGCCTGTACGACTGGGCGAAGATGAAGGAAGCGAAAATCCGTCAGTGGGTGGACGACAAACGCATCTTGCCGGTGGAGCCTTCGAGCCTGCTCTATATGATCTGGGCCTCGACCCAGCATTACGCCGACTTCGACCATCAGGTGAACATTCTCAATGACCACCAACCACTGTCGGACATGCAGTTCGAACGGGCGGTGCAGACGGTGACGAGTGTGATTTTGCGGGGGATTGGGTTGGAGCCCTGAGATTTTTGCTGTTTGTTCGGGACCCATCGCTGGCAAGCCAGCTCCTACAGGAATAGCGATAAACCTGTAGGAGCTGGCTTGCCAGCAATGGCGTCAATTCAGACGCCGCGGAACTCAAGGACTGACGTGATACGGATTTCTCGGATCATGATTCCAGTCCAGAAACGGCTTGCCGTTCTCCATCGGCACCATCTCGATACAATCCTGCACCGGGCAGGTGATCTGACACAGGTTGCAGCCCACGCATTCATCATCGATGACTTGATACTTGTGCGTGCCGTCCGCTTGCTTGAGGCTGGCCACCGCCTGGTGCGAGGTGTCTTCGCAAGCAATGTGGCAGCGACCGCAACCAATGCACGCATCTTGATCAATCTTCGCAATCACCTGATAGTTGATGTCCAGGTACTTCCAGTCCGTGGTATTGCCCACCGCGCGCCCCGAAAATTCGGAAATGCTGGTGTAACCCTGACTGTCCATCCAGCGCGATAACCCGTCCTTCATTTCCTCGACAATCCGGAAGCCATGCAGCATCGCCGCCGTGCACACCTGCACCGAGCCGCTGCCCAGCGCCATGAACTCCGCCGCATCACGCCAGGTGCCGATGCCACCGATTCCGCTGATCGGCAACCCTTGGGTCTGCGGGTCGCGAGCGATTTCAGCGACCATGTTCAAGGCGATTGGCTTTACCGCCGAACCGCAGTAGCCGCCGTGGGTGCTCTGGGCGCCGACCACGGGGTTGGCGACCATGCGCTCCAGGTTGACGCTGGTGATCGAGTTGATTGTGTTGATCAGCGACACCGCATCCGCGCCGCCACGGTGCGCTGCGCGGGCAGCGACGCGGATGTCGGTGATGTTCGGCGTGAGCTTGACGATCACCGGTAGCGAGCAATAGGTCTTGCACCAGCGGGTGACTTGCTCGACGTACTCCGGCACCTGGCCGACCGCCGCGCCCATGCCGCGTTCCGGCATGCCGTGGGGGCAGCCGAAATTCAGCTCGATGCCATCGGCGCCGGTGGCTTCCACCAACGGCAGGATGTATTTCCATGATTCTTCGACGCAGGGCACCATCAAGGAAACGATCAACGCACGGTCCGGCCAATCCTTTTTAACCTGGGTGATTTCCCGCAGGTTGATCTCCAGCGAACGGTCAGTAATCAGTTCGATGTTGTTAAAACCCAGCACTTCCCGGTTAGCCCCGAAGTGCGCCGAGTAGCGTGACGACACGTTGACCGCCGCCGGGTCTTCCCCGAGGGTTTTCCAGACCACACCACCCCAGCCGGCCTCGAAGGCGCGGACCACGTTGTAGGCCTTGTCGGTCGGCGGCGCGGAGGCCAGCCAGAACGGGTTGGGGCTTTTGATGCCGGCGAAGACAATCGAGAGATCGGCCATTTACGCTGCCTCCACATTAAGCATCAGATGGCTGTGAATAGCCTCGGCGGCTTTTTTGCCATGTTGCACGGCCTGCACGGTGAGGTCCTGATCAAGGCTGGTGCAGTCGCCGCCGGCATAAATACCGGGGATGCTGGTGCGCAACTGATCGTCCACCTGTATGCGATCGCCCTGTCGCTTGAGTTCTCGGGCCAATGGATCGGCGAGGCAGCTGGCATCTAGGCTTTGGCCGATGGCTTTGAAGATTGCATCGGCGGCCAGTTCGAAGGTTTCGCCGGTGGTTTGCAGGCGACCTTCCACCATATGCGTACGCGCGAAACGCATCCCGCGTACCTGACCATGATCGTCGAGTAATACTTCTTCCGGTTGTGACCAGGTCAACAGGCGTACTTGATTGGCTTTGGCGATGTCTTGCTCGTGATGGGTCGCGCCCATGTCTTCCACTCCACGGCGGTACACCAGATTGACGTCGCGGGCGCCCAACCTCGCCATTTGCACGGCCATGTCAATCGCCGTATTACCGGCGCCGAGCACGATGCAGTGATTGGCCAAAGGCAATTGGCTCAAGTCATCCGCCTGACGCAGTTCGCGGATGTAGTCGGTGGCGGCCAATAGACCGGGCGCCTCTTCATCGGCCAAGCCCAATTGTTTGCTCGCCGACAGACCCAGGCCAAGAAACACCGCATCGAATTGTTGGTGCAGTTCGCTGAGCGTCAGGTTGTCGCCGAGTTTTTGTCCGTGGCGTATTTCGATCCCGCCGATGCCCAGTAAGAACTCCAATTCTTTCTGCGCGTAATCGTCCACCAGTTTGTATTTGGCGATCCCGTATTCATTCAGACCACCGGCCTTTTCCCGCGCCTCGAAAATCACCACGTCATGTCCATGCATGGCACTGCGGTGTGCACATGACAACCCGGCGGGACCGGCACCAACCACGGCGATACGTTTGCCGGTAGCGGCGGCGCGGGTGAAGGGGTGCTGGTTGAAATGCGCGTTGTCTACCGCATAGCGTTGCAGCAGGCCGATCAACACCGGTGCGCACTCATGAGCGTTGTTGCGCACACAGGCCTGTTGGCAGAGGATTTCCGTCGGACAGACTCGGGCGCAGCTGCCGCCGAGGATGTTCGCCGAAAGGATTTTCTGCGCCGCGCCTTGCACGTTGTCCTGGTGGATGTTGCGGATGAACGACGGAATATCGATTTCGCTCGGGCAAGCATTCACGCACGGTGCGTCGTAGCAATACAGGCAGCGCGATGCCTCCAGGTGGGCCTGGCGATCATTCAGCGGTGGCGCCAGGTCTGTGAAATGGCCGGCGAGGGCGGCCGCATTCTCGTAGGGATGCGGGAGATGAGTCAGGGTCTTGATCACGGTATTGGCCTCACGGTGATGGAGGTGCTGCCTCTGGTGGGCATTGTTATTGCGGTGTCTGTGTGGTCCTCATCGCTGGCAAGCCAGCTCCTACAGGGGAATGCATTTCAACTGAAGGAGCTGGCTTGTCGGGTCGCCGCATCGCAGCGATAGGCCGAAGGCCTCTTTCAGCGTTTCACGGCAACCGGCTTATGCTGCTCAGCCCGCTTGCTCAGCAAATCAAACACCGCCGGATAAGCCGGCCGTTCGATATACCGCCCAGCACCGCGCTCGGCCCGCAAATCGCCATCGGCCCAAACCACACGGCCCTGGCTGATGGTGTGGCTGGGCACGCCGCGTACTGTCTTGCCTTCAAAGATGTTGAAGTCGACCTGCTGGTGATGAGTCTTCGCCGAAATCGTCCGCGTACCTTGCGGGTCCCACAACACCAGGTCGGCATCGGCACCCACACGGATTGCGCCTTTACGCGGGTAGAGGTTGAAAATCTTCGCGGTGTTGGTAGAGGTGAGGGCGACGAACTGCTGCATCGAAAAACGCCCGGTATTGACGCCCTCATCCCAGAGCACGGCCATGCGATCTTCAATGCCCGCCGTGCCATTCGGGATCTTGCTGAAATCATCCTTGCCCGCGGCTTTTTGCTCGGCGCAGAAACAGCAGTGATCGGTGGCGGTGGTGTGCAGGTTGCCTGATTGCAGGCCATGCCAGAGCGCTTCCTGGTGGCCGGTAGGGCGGAACGGTGGGCTCATCACGTAACCGGCGGCGGTCTGCCAGTCGGGATTTCGATAGACGCTGTCGTCCAGCAACAAATGCCCGGCCAACACTTCGCCATAGACCGGCTGACCCTTCGCCCGGGCATAGGTGATTTCGTCGAGGGCTTCCTTGGTCGAGACGTGAACCAGGTACAGCGGCGTACCCAGGGTTTCGGCGATGCGGATCGCTCGGCTCGCCGCTTCGCCTTCCACCTGTGACGGGCGCGACAGCGGATGTGCTTCCGGCCCGGTCATGCCCTGAGCCATGAGTTTGCGTTGCAGGTGAAACACCAATTCGCCGTTTTCCGCATGCACGGTCGGTACCGCGCCAAGTTCCAGGCAGCGCTCGAAACTCGCCACCAGCGTGTCATCAGCGGCCATGATTGCGTTCTTGTAAGCCATGAAATGCTTAAAGCTGTTGACCCCGTGATGGATGACCAGCTCGGCCATTTCTTCGCGTACCTGCTCGCTCCACCAAGTGATCGCGACGTGGAAGCCATAATCGGAAGCCGACTTCTCGGCCCAGCCGCGCCATTGATGGAACGCTTCCATCAAGGACTGCTGCGGATTGGGAATCACGAAGTCGATGATGGATGTAGTGCCACCGGCAAGACCTGCCGCCGTGCCACTGAAAAAATCTTCACTGGCCACAGTGCCCATGAAGGGCAGTTGCATGTGGGTGTGCGGATCGATGCCGCCGGGCATCAGGTATTGGCCGCTGCCGTCGAGTATTTCGGCACTGGCGGGAACGTCGAGGTTTTCGCCGATGGCTTTGATCACGCCGTCTGCGCAGTACACATCGGCGCGATAACTTTCATCATGGGTAATAACGGTAGCGCCACGGATCAACAGAGACATTTCCGGGTTCCTCGCAGGCATGACCGACTGATGCCGGTTCTAGGTGTTTTTATATAAAGCCAGAGCAACAGGTTTATTCCTGGCAGCGCTGTCAGGAATAAAAGCTAGTATGAGTTATGCGAATGAGCAAGAATAATTTATATAAGCTTATTCCTGTATTAACCTATTGATATATATCAACTTAATAGAAAATTCACCAAAATGGTGAGCCCTCTCCCCATTTTGACGCACTTGACAGGATCTAAATATGGTCAAGATTTCTTATGTGAAATCAGCCGTTTGAGGATGGTCTATGGTTGATGCGCAACTTTGAAAAAAAGATCAGTGCACCAGATTGAGTCCTGACAGTTCGGACAACTTGGCTGGCATTCGGCCTGAGTGGCATGACAAGTAACCGGGGACTAAATAGTTGAAACAATAAAACTGATAAACATCAGTTAGTTACAGAATGGTTATGGAACTGCCCGATGCGCAAGCGGGGCGCCCGGCACGTTTATTGATGTCGCCAGACCCCCGATGAGCAAAAAATAATTCAAAGAACAGTGGAGCGGCCATGCAACAGATCAGATCGCAAGTGACCGAGCGCGACGGCTTGTTTGAGCTGGAAGCCGGCAGCGACGTCCTCGACAGTCCCCGATATAACCACGACATCGCGCCTACCAAGGTGCGCGAACGAACCTGGAATAAATGGCACATCACCGCGCTATGGGTCGGCATGGCGATTTGCGTGCCGACCTACACCCTCGGTGGGGTGTTGACTGCGTATTTCGGCTTGAGCGTCGGCGAAGCGCTGCTGGCGATTCTTTTTGCCAATATCATCGTGTTGATCCCGTTGACGCTCAACGCCTTCCCCGGCACCAAGTACGGCATTCCGTTTCCGGTACTGCTGCGCTCGTCATTCGGCGTGCTCGGTTCCAACATCCCGTGTCTGATCCGCGCCCTGGTGGCGTGCGGCTGGTTCGGCATACAAACGATGTTCGGCGGGTTGGCGATTCATCTGTTCCTGGGCTCGGTGTTCGAAGGCTGGAAATCCCTCGGTGGCACCGGTGAAGTCATCGGTTTCATGGTGTTCTGGGCACTGAACCTGTGGGTGGTGATTCGCGGCGCCGAGTCGATCAAATGGCTGGAGACCCTTTCGGCACCGCTGTTGGTGCTTGTGGGCGCAGGTCTGCTGGTATGGGCCATGCCCAACGTGTCGATGACTGAACTGCTGGCGATCCCGGCCAAACGTCCCGAAGGCGCGGGCGTAGCCAGTTATTTCGCCGCCGGACTGACCGCGATGGTGGGCTTTTGGGCCACGCTGTCCCTGAACATCCCGGACTTCAGCCGCTACGCGAAAAGCCAGAAAGACCAGATTGTCGGGCAGATCATCGGCCTGCCGCTGACTATGTTCCTGTTTGCCTCCCTTGGCGTGGTGATGACCGCCGCCTCGGTGAAACTGGTGGGGGTGACGGTGTCCGATCCTGTGACCCTGATCGGCCATATCCAGAGCCCGGTCTGGGTGGCACTGGCGATGGCGCTGATCATTATCGCCACGCTTTCGACCAACACCGCGGCCAACATCGTCTCGCCGACCAATGACTTCCAGAATATCGCGCCCAAGGTGATCAACCGGACCAAAGCAGTAATGCTTACCGGGTTTGTCGGACTGGCGCTAATGGCTCATGAGTTGCTGAAAAAACTCGGCCTGATCGTTTCAGACGTTAGCCTGGAAACCGTCTATTCCAACTGGTTGCTGGGCTACTCCAGCCTGTTGGGGCCGATCGCCGGGATCATGGTGGTGGACTATTTCCTGATCAAGAAACAGCAACTGGACCTTGCCGGACTCTATCGCGATGACGTGTATCCGGCGTGGAACTGGAACGGTTTTCTCGCGTTTGGCGTGCCGGTGCTGTTGACGCTGCTGTCCCTGGGCAGCGATGCCTTCAGCTGGTTCTACAGCTACGGCTGGTTTACCGGTTCGGCGCTGGGCGGGGTGATTTATTACGGGTTGTGCGCGATGCGGCCCAGTCCATCCGTCGCGAAATCTGCGGTGTGAGGATGGGCCTCATCGCGTTCAAGCCAGTTCCTACAGGTGTTCACACAACCTGTAGGAGGCTTGCCAGCGATGGCGGCCTCAAACACACCACCGAATTGCCTGATGAAACCATAAGAACAGCCTGAGGAGATCACCATGAACGCGGCCGTAGACGTTCTGCAATCCACCCATCAGCACATCAATCGCGATCGCCTGTGGCAGTCGCTCATGGAGTTGGCCAAGCTCGGCGCCACGGTCAAGGGTGGTGTTTGTCGCCTGGCCCTGACCGACCTCGACCGTCAGGCCCGCGACACCTTTGTCAATTGGTGCGAAGAGGCAGGTTGCACCGTCAGCATCGACGCCGTCGGCAACATCTTCGCCCGGCGCCCCGGTCGCAATCCGAACCTGCCACCGGTAATGACCGGCAGTCACATCGACACACAACCCACCGGCGGCAAGTTCGACGGCTGTTTTGGCGTACTCGCCGGGGTTGAGGTGCTGCGTACCCTGAATGATCTAGGTGTGGAAACCGAAGCCCCGCTGGAAGTGGTGGTCTGGACCAACGAAGAAGGTTCGCGTTTCGCCCCGTGCATGATGGGTTCCGGCGTGTTCGCGGAAAAATTCACCCTGGAAGAAACCCTGGCCAAAGCCGATGCCGAGGGCGTGACCGTCGGTGAAGCCCTGAATGCCATTGGCTATGCCGGCCCGCGCAAGGTCAGCGGTCACGCCGTTGGGGCCTATTTCGAAGCGCACATCGAGCAAGGGCCGATTCTCGAAGACGAACGCAAAACCATCGGCGTCGTCATGGGCGCTCTCGGCCAGAAATGGTTCGACCTGAAACTGCGTGGCGTCGAAGCCCACGCCGGTCCGACGCCGATGCATCTGCGCAAAGACGCCCTGGTTGGCGCCTCGGTGATCGTCGGTGCGGTCAACCGCGCCGCCCTTGGCCATCAACCCCACGCTTGCGGCACTGTCGGTTGCCTGCAAGCCTATCCCGGTTCACGCAATGTCATTCCCGGCGAAGTGCGCATGACCCTGGACTTCCGTCATCTGGAGCCGGCGCGACTGAACTCGATGATCGCTGAAGTCCGCGAAGTCATCGAAACCACCTGTGAAGAACACGGCCTGACTTTTGAACTGACACCCACCGCCGACTTCCCGCCGCTGTACTTCGACAAGGGCTGCATTGAAGCGGTACGTGGTGCGGCGCAAGGCTTGGGTCTATCGCACATGGACATCGTCAGTGGAGCAGGGCACGACGCGATCTTCCTGGCCGAACTCGGCCCGGCCGGGATGATCTTCGTACCCTGCGAAGGCGGCATCAGCCACAACGAAATCGAAAACGCCGCGCCGGATGATCTGGCGGCCGGATGTGCAGTTCTGCTGCGGGCAATGCTGGCGGCATCGGCGGCGATTGCCAGTGGCAAAATGGCGGCCTGAAGACTGCAACCCAACCTGTAGGAGCTGCCGCAGCCTGCGCCAGCTCCTACAGTAATTGCATCCAGCTGCACGTTCATGAACCACTGCGGTCGTACTCTTCACAGGGGCATACAAGCTCCATCGCACGTGTGGAGACGCAATGAACCAGGACGCCCTGACCACCGACACCAGCCGTCGTCAGTTGCAACAGATCATCACTGGTTTGTCCGACGGAGTGATTCTGCTGGAGCTTGATCAGACGATTGTCTGGGCCAATGACGCCGCGCTGACCATGCACGGCATCGAGCGGATCGGCGAATTAGGGGCCAATGCCAAGGAGTACGCCAAACGCTTCGCCTTGCGCTATCGCAATAATCACTTGGTAACCCCCGACAATTATCCAATCACCCGCGTCAGCCGCGGCGAGACCTTCAGTGATGTGTTGGTTCAATTGACCCCGGCCCATGACGAAGAACACACCTGGGTTCACCGCGTGCGCAGCCTGGTGGTGACCGATAACCACGGTGAGCCGGAGTCGTTGGTGCTGATCATGGCCGATGTCACCGAGTGGGCCAGCGCTGAGCAGCGCTTCGAGAAAACGTTTGCCGCCAACCCGGCGCCAGCGGTGATCTGCCGCCTCAGTGATTTGCGCTACATCAAGGTCAATCCCGGCTTCCTCGAAATGACCGGTTATGCCCGTGATCAAGTAATCGGCGCCTCAACCTATGAACTGGACGTACTGGACCAGGCTGAAAACAAAGATCTGGCCAAACAGCGATTGCGCGAAGGCACGACCATCCCGCAGATGCAGGCGCAACTGGCATTACCCGACGGCAGTAGCAAACAGGTCATCGTCGCCGGTCAGACGCTGGAGCTAAACGAAGAAGCCTGCATGCTGTTTTCTTTCGTGGACATGGAACCCCGACACAAGGCCGAACTTGCCCTGCGCCAGAGCGAAGAACGTTTCGCCAAAGCCTTTCGGCTGACGCCGGTACCGATTCTGGTGTGCAGTGCTGCTGACCAAGTGGTTTGGGATGTGAACGAGGCATTCCTCGAAACACTGGGATATTCGAGTGAGGAAGTTCTGGGCAAGAGCATTGCGCAAATCGACTTCATTCATGACAAGGGCGAACGAGCAAAACTTTTCGCCGCACTGGAGAAAGCCGGAAGGCTGGATCGCATTGACGTTCAAGTCCGCAAGAAAGGCGCCGAATTGATCGAATGCGCGGTGTCGGCGGACACCGTAAACATCCAGGACAATCGGTGTTTTTTGCTGGTGTTAATGGACATCACCGAACGCAAACGCACAGAGCTGGAACTGGTGGCGGCGATTGAAGAGGTGATGAAGGATGCTTCTTGGTTCAGTCGCACACTGATTGAAAAGCTCGCCAACGTGAAGAACGTCAACTCGCCGCAACTGCCCAGCGTGTCCTTTACCGAGCTGACGGCTCGTGAGCGCGATGTGCTGGAATTGATCTGCGAAGGCTTGGCCGACAAGGAAATTGCCGCACGCCTTAAACTGGCACCGAACACCGTCCGTAATCATGTGGCAACGGTGTATTCCAAACTCGATGTGCACAGTCGCAGCGGGGCAATTGTCTGGGCCCGGGAGCGCGGGTTGTTCTCTGGCGCATGGCCGCCCAAAGGTCAAAGGTAAGGTGCAAATGCACTAAGTCCCTTGGTGCAAATTGATGTTCTGGCAGGGAAGCCCAGCCTCCAATCTGGAAGCGTACGAAAAAGTATCTTCGGATCGTTCGCATGCCTATTGAAGTTGTTAAAGGAACAGCCATGCACGCCGCTTACATCATCGCCGTATCCCCTTGCCGCGCGGGCCAACCGCAATGATCCATTTGTCGCAACTGAGAACTCAGCTGGAGCGGACGTTTTCGCCCTTGGCCTGTGAGTGCAATATCACCGGCGATCACTCGTTGACGATCAAGCTCTACCATCCACTGTCCGGGCAAGTCGACCTGGTGGTCAGCGGATTGAACCTGTCCATGCTGCAAACCCCGGAATCGGTGGCCGCGCTGATAGAAGAGTTGCGCTATGAATTGGAGAGCAACAGTCTGCAGCGCCCGGACCCGGTTGTGTAGGAATTGCCAGGTTATCTACGTCTGAATCACTGTTTTGCGCGATATAAATGTACAAAAGTGATTTTTTTGCGACCACCCCGTGAACTTTTCGGCGGTGTTTTGTTGTCACAAAAAGGTGTACATCATTTATCGCGGGTCAACCTATGAAAAGTCTTGGGAAACGCGTTTTAGCACCAATCTCACTCGTATTCTGCGCTGTGATTCTCGGTGGCTGCTCCAGTCCGCCACCACCACCTCCCTTAGCTCCGCCACCACCACCGGAAACCAATTGCCAGACAATGGATAAAACCGATGTCATGGGTGATGTGAGGGCAGAAAACGGCGAGGTGACACGAGTCACTACAACGACGCGCTGTGTTACTCAGTAGTTCGGGTGGCTGCTTCCTCAAGTCGTTACGACAACGTAGATCACCCTTGGCAAAGCCGCTCTGTGGGTTAGGGCGGCTTTGTTATAAATGGACTTTGACTCCGTTATTAATCAACCGGTCTTTATCGCCGACCGTTCTATTGCTCTGTCATTTCTGACAGTAGGCGCTACCCGACATTTCTCACATAGTGAAAACACAAATGTTTTCAACTCCGCTCAAATGGATCGGGAGAATGTCGCAATGGCAGGTAATCGTAGTGCTGAAGTAAAGGCTGCTGGACCGCTGTATATGTGCCACGGCGCTAAACACTCGTTCACGTTGAAAGCGGTCGACGATAGCCCATGGATCAATCAACAGTTCACGTCAGTAAAGAGTCCTGACCAACCGTTTCCGGTCACGATCTTACCAGCAGTTAATACGCCGCAAACGCTTGAGGATCAAGCAGGCGTGACATGGACGTTCGATTGCCCCCGCAAGCCTGCCGAAGCTCCCATCCAGACGTTTGAACTGTTTTTTTGGCTGCGCAGCGAGTTTACGGCGCCTTACTACAAGTTCGCTGCGTCGGTTTCTTTAGGGCATCACCGACTTGAGTTTGTCGACCCCTCTGGTGATGAGCAGTTTCAGGTCATCGAACTTGCTGAAATCACGACGTTAGCGGCACGGGAAATCTCTTACTACACCCGCGAGGCAATGCCGTTCGAGGTGCAATGGAAACTCAACAACGAAAACATCGGCCCGGCCAAACCGGGAGTCGATGGCAGGGTGTCCCTGGACTTCAAAAAAAACACGGCCGGAACGTACCCGGTACGCGTAGTGGCTCCCAGTCTGTATTACGAATCAGGCATCACTGAGCACGTTTACAACGTCAAATGCCTGGCCGTGACACCGTGGGGTAACGATGTGGTGTTGCAGGTGAACAACAAGACTGAACCTGATGTGCTTGAGCGCGGGGTAGTTTGCACTCGCGGGATAAAACTGCCACTAAAGTTGTTAAATGAAAACCTGTTGCTCCAAGGGTCAACCGTCTCACTGATTTCAGCGGATGCCAAAGCACTGGGTCTAACCTTCAAACCGGATTTGAATGACGAGTGCTCAATGGAGGGCGCTGAGTTGGCATGGGAACTGGATTCAGCTGTCAATGCCAAAAGCGGTCTGTTCAAATTGCAGGTGCATTGTTCGAAACTCAAGCGGGATTGGGAAATCATTGGCCATTTGCTCTCAGCAGATCTGAAGGATGAAGTTGCGAAAGTAGAGGTAGGTGGTTTTGAAATTTCAGACTTTGGTGCAGTGTTTTTTCGAAATGAAAAACGCGAGTTGACGGTTACATTCAATGAATCGATGCGTGGGTTAAGTGTGTCTCTGGAGGAAGCTGGCAACCCGGGCATGACCTATAAACCAGAGCTGAATGCCCCTCAGAAAGTCCCGGACAGTCTGCAGCTGAAGTGGGAGGTCACCGGTGGCAATGTCAGTAGCGTGTTCAGCCTGAAGGTGGTCTGTGCCGATGTGGCGACGACATTAACCATCCCGAGTCGGGTACTGTCGAAGATCACTACTGATGAGATTCAATCAATCACAATCAATGAACAGCCAGTCGACTTGGCTCGACCTGAGCTGATTTTCTTTCGAGCTGGCGTCTATGAGGTGGAACTGATTCCCAAACCTGGGAGCTCATTGATTGGGTTAGATGTTGCCTTAAAAAAAGGCAGTGGGGCGGAATTAGGGATGACCTATAAACCGGAGCTGGGTGAGGCGAAACCGCTTCCGTCGGGTGGTTTTAAATGGACGGTGACTGGCGGACGAACCCAAAGTGGTTTGTTTGAGTTATTGATCGATTTTCCCCAAGTGGAGCAGTCATTGCCGCTGGCATGTCGGTTGCTGTCTACCAATCTGGCGGATGAGGCTACGGTGATGTTGGATGGTGTTGAGATGCCATTGACTGGAGTTGATATCCCTTCAGGAGGCACAATGACACTCACTCTTGGCTACAAAATTCCTAGTTTGTTGCCCGGTCTCGGTTTGAATTTGGACGCGGTACCTGACGCGGGGCTCTCACCGGGTGATCTGATTAGCAAGCCCCCTTTTCGTGAGCCAATCAGTAACCATGAATGGGAGATTACAGGCGCAGAGGGTAAGAGAGGAGCATTCAAACTAAAGGTTTTTACTGAGGCAGAAACGGCTGTGCTGGTTACTCCAACCATTAGGTTGATTAGGTCGATTGATTTCAGGTTTGAAAGTTTTGGTGGGAATCCACTTTTGCTCCCTCCTGAAAAAAACCTTACTGACACCAGCACTGCTTTTTCCTATCGTGTCGCGTTAGCCACTCTTGACGGGCAAGCTTTGATTGGCGTGCCAGTGACGTTCTATGTTCCAGGGACGAGCGAAGATGTGTACGAAACTACGACGGATCGTAGGGGGCTGGCATTTAATTTGAGTCTTTACGAGAATGTTGGCGTTCATACAATTAGTGCTGTTGCAAAGTTAGAAGACGTAGATAGAAAGCTAGAAATATTGGTAGACGTAGTCTCAGCATGATGTCGGACGCTGCTTGTATCAACGAGTGGCAAAGGCGCTCAGGCGATGGGTTGGCAGCTCAAATTTTAAAATATGATGGGGGTTACCGATTTCGAAATGGCCAACGCTCCACGTGGGAGATGTTCACATCAATCATCAGGCATGCCCGCGTCAGCAGAAATAAGAAAGGCAGTCAATCGGCTGCCTTTCTTGATCGGGATATCAGGACAGGAACCCACCATCCACATTCAACGAAACCCCAGTCGTATAACTGGAAGCATCACTCGCCAAGTACAGCACCGCCCCCGCCATTTCACTTGGATCCGCCACCCGCTTTAACGGAATCTGCTGCAATGCAGTGTTCAAAATCGCCTCATTTTTCACCAGCGCCGAAGCAAATTTGGTGTCAGTCAAACCCGGCAGCAACGCGTTGCAGCGAATCCCGAACTGCGCACATTCCTTGGCAAATACTTTGGTCATGTTGATCACGGCGGCCTTAGTCACCGAGTAGATGCCCTGGAAAATGCCCGGCGAAACGCCATTGATCGAGGCGACGTTGATGATGCTGCCGCCACCGTTTTCGCGCATCAGCTTGCCGGCTTCTACCGACATGAAGAAGTAACCGCGAATGTTCACGTCGACGGTTTTCTGGAAGGCGCTGAGGTCGGTGTCCAGCACGTTGCAGAACTGTGGGTTAGTGGCGGCGTTGTTGACCAGAATGTCCAGGCGACCGAACTGTTCCTTGATGCCGGCGAAGACCTGGCTGATCTGTTCCATTTCACCGATGTGGCAGGCGATGGCAGTGGCTTTGCCGCCAGCGGCGATGATTGCGTCGGCGACGTGCTGGCAGCCTTCAAGCTTGCGGCTGGAAACGATGACGTGGGCGCCTTGCTGGGCCAGCAGTTTGGCGATGGCTTCACCGATGCCACGGCTGGCGCCGGAGACGAAAGCGATCTTGCCGTCGAGGTCGAACAACTGAGTCTTGGACATGGGTTTCCCTTATAAAAAGTTTTGTTATGGGGCCAGGGGCGTGATCAAAGGCTGGATTTCTGGATGACCTGAAGGCTCATTTGCTCCAGCAGTTTGTTCATGTGAATGAACTGTGCGAAGCGTTTGTCCTGGGTCTGTCCATGGTAGAAGCGGTAGTAGATCTGCTGCACGATGCCGGCGAGGCGGAACAGGCCGTAGGTGTAGTAGAAGTCGAAGTTGTCGATCTGGATGCCGGAACGCTGGGCGTAGTAATCGACGAATTCGCGGCGGGTCAGCATGCCCGGTGCGTGACTGGGCTGACGGCGCATCAGTTGCACCGGTGCCGGGTCATCGGCTTCGATCCAGTAGGCGAGGGTGTTGCCCAGGTCCATCAACGGGTCGCCGAGGGTGGTCAGTTCCCAGTCGAGCACGCCGATGATCTGCATCGGGTTGTTCGGGTCGAGAATTACGTTGTCGAAGCGGTAGTCGTTGTGGACGATGCTGGACTTCGGGTGATCGGCCGGCATCTTGTCGTTGAGCCAGGCTTTAACCGCTTCCCAATGCGGCGCGTCCGGGGTCAGGGCTTTCTCGTAACGATCGCTCCAGCCTTTGATCTGCCGCGCCACGTAGCC
This sequence comes from Pseudomonas sp. MYb327, assembly GCF_040438925.1. Classification (NCBI taxonomy): domain Bacteria; kingdom Pseudomonadati; phylum Pseudomonadota; class Gammaproteobacteria; order Pseudomonadales; family Pseudomonadaceae; genus Pseudomonas; species Pseudomonas sp. MYb327. The sequence goes on along the minus strand of NZ_CP159258.1, from coordinate 2,254,487 downwards.
TTCGGGTTTGCCGAGGTCGCCCAGGCCGTAGGCGTTGTAATCGACCTGGTGCAGTTCGACGAATTTATCGATGAAGCTCTTGCACAGGGCTTCGGTCTTCGTGGAGTCCAGCCCCAGCTCGGGCGGTAATTCAGAGCGCAGGATGATGCCGTTCACCCGTTCCATCACGTAGAACTCGGCGCCGATTACCGAGTCATCGGTACAGTGCACATAGGCCTTGGGGCAGTAAGGAAAACCGTCGCGCAACTGATTGAGGATGCGAAATTCGCGACCCATGTCATGGGCGGATTTGGCCTTGTGACCGAACGGCGGCCGACGCAGGACAAACTCCTGTTCGGGGTATTCCAGCAAATAGGTGAGGTTCGACGCACCGCCGGGGAACTGGCTGATCTGCGGCAGGCCACTGAGGCCTGGAATGTGCGCCTTGAGGTATGGATCGATCAGGCTGGCATCGAGTTCTTCGCCGGTGCGGATGCGGGTGGACTGGTCAGTAAGCGCCATGCTTATCCCTTCTGCTTATTCTGGAGGCCTGAAACTATTGGCTAATCTAATGCGCTCACCCAACCCCCACAACCAGGAACGGCCCTTATAGGTGAGCGTGTTGCCGGGCAATCATTGTTTTTGATACATCCGTTTGAATTGTCCTACAGAACCGCTTGGCTCGCGCTGCTCGGCAATTCGATGGGGGTAAGCACGGGTTGACCGGAGAAGAACGCCACCAGGTTGCGGCCCACAAGCTCAACGGTGCCTTGGGTGGCTTCCGGCGAAAGTCCGGCAACATGGGGCGTCAGGATGACGTTGGTCAGGGCTTTGAGCGCATCCGGCACTTGCGGCTCGGCGTCGAAAACATCCAGTGCGGCACCGGCGATCCGGCGTTGCTCCAGCGCGCTGACAAGGTCGGCGGTGACGATCACGCTGGCCCGCGCAATATTAACGATGAACCCTTTAGGGCCCAGCGCTTCGAGTACCTGGCGATTGATCAGGTGTTTGGTGGTGAGGCCCCCTGGGGTGGCGATGACCAGGAAATCCGAAGCGCGCGCCAGTTCGGTGGGCGTGGAACAGAAGTTGTAGGGCACGTCGCTGCGATGCTGGCGATTGTGGTAACTCACCGTCATGTCAAAACCGTTGGCGGCGCGCTTGGCGATGGCCATGCCGACGGCGCCAAGCCCAAGGATGCCCAGCCGTTTGCCGGCGAGCGAAGGGCGCATGATCTTCGGCCATTCCCCTCGACGCACGGCGGCGTCACAGCGAGGAATGTCGCGCACCATGGAAAGCAGCATCGCCATGGCGTGATCAGCCACCGAAGAGGCGTTGACACCGGCGCCATTGGTGACGGTGATGCCACGGTCAGCGGCGGCTTGCAGGTCGACGTGTTCATAGCCTGCGCCAATCACGCAGATGATCTTGAGCTTGGGCAGTGCGGCGATTTCATCGGCATAAAGCCCGAGTGGGCCACGGGTCAATACGGCGTCGATCTGGCCGCTGTAGCGCGTGATGGCTTCGGAGCGTTCGGCAGGTGTAGGGGCCAGAATCAGGTGGAAGCCCTGGTGTTCTAGGATGGGCAGGTAATCATTGATGGTTTCAACCAGAACTAGAACGGTTGCGGGCATTACTCGGCTCCTGTGAATGTCGGCATGTCTGGGGTCAAGACAGATTCAGGGTGCTGATTCCAGAACGGCTTGGCAAGGGCGGTCCAGCGCAGTGGCAGTTTTTGTAGTCTGGACGCCTTCCCCAAAGAAGCAAGTTCACGCTTCAGGGCGCTGTCGCAGTGCGCAGCACGCTGGCAAGCAGTGTGCTGCTGCAAGTGTTACTGGGTAGTTTGCGTTTGTTGTGCCTTGGTTTGTTCCGCCAATGCGATAGCTCTGAAATCATAGGTGGGGAAGAACTCGGTTCTGTAACTTCCCCACGCCGTATTTTCAAGAGCCAGGTTGACTTCCGCAAGACGGGCGGCCGGAAGACGAAGCGTGACGACTTGCCCGATGCCCATGACGATGTTCCAGCTGACAACCTCTACCCCAGCAGGTGGAAAGGCCTTATAGAATCCTTGCCTGGCAAGTTGAGCCTTTAGTTCGCCCAGGGGGCGTGATTGATCGTGCTTTAAAAAGACCGTAAGCATGATGGCAGTCTCGGGCGTGGCAACGGCATTTTTAGCAAGTGGGCCTGTCGTGGGTTGTGCATTGACCACTCCACAGGAAATGAGCAGCGTTGACAGCAACAGAGTTTTGATTGTTTTTTTCATGTTGAAAATTCCATTTTTTAGTTTCGTGCGGCGTTATTTCAAAGGGTATTTTTAAATTGGTGGGGCTGATTCAAATCAGTTGAAATGGTGCCGGCTAATTCATTCTAATTTGAAATATTCGTATGTGGATTGATGGCGGATAAGGTTTCTATTGTTCCGGTGTAGGGCGCGTGTACGACATGAATGCGAACCAGAGGATTGTTTTCTATCATGTCCCTCGAAACTTCGCGAGAGTAAGTGAATTCATTTTTATTCAATGTCTCTAATTGCCTGATCACGGTTTTGTTGGAGCCGATATCAGGTATTAGAATGTGATTTTTTTGATCTCCGGTAATAAAGAAGTATCCTCCACCCCCATTGTTGTATTTTGATTTTCCCGTGTCGGTGTAGAAAAATTCATAGCGATTGCGTTCTGGGTCCCAAGTGGATATGCCGACCACCCCTGGGTAATTTGCTTTTACGTCAGTATGTGGCGCGCCTTCTACGTAGACCCTGGTTGTCAGCCATCGAGGGGAGGAACCCAAATCACGAATATCGGCGTTGGCAGGGCTTTGTTGTGCGAAGGTGCCGATCGGACAAAGTAATGCAGCAAGAAGCAGGCACGTAGACGTTATGCTGTCCTTTTGCATGCAGGAAACTCCTTATCTATTTATCTGAGAAATCACTAAGTTCTAGTGCTTCGAAAATATACATTGGAGATATTCGGCGGGCAATGATGGGAAGTTGCTTGTAACAATTCAATTTTTCGTTTGGTAATATATCGTCGTAACTTTTTGTAGGTCTTGACTGTAGGAGTATTCGCTGTATTAAAGCGGAATTTCGATCAATGTCATGTTGATACCTTTTGCGGTGGCAGCTGTAACAGTAATGCTCCTGGAGAAAGTTGACCCGTTGGAGAGCGTTATCCGTCAATTATCAACGCTGAGTCAGAAAACCAAGTGTCGCATCGAGGATCTCATCGGACAGTGGTTCGCCCTGTGTGGCGCGAGCCAGGGTCAGGGCACCGACCATCAACGAGTATTGCACCAGTGCCTGCTGTCGATTCCGGACCGCGTCGCCGGTGTCCATCAAGTCGCCGAAGGTTTGCAGCAAGTCGTGCAAACCCTCAAGGAACGTCCCGCGCAAACCGCTCTCGGCGGCCTCGTGGCACATGTCCCCGGCAAAGGCCACCACCGGGCAGCTTTCACCTGGGTTATCACGGCTGCCAGCGGACAGGTAGGGCTCGATCACGGCCCGCCGCGCGGCGGCTTTATCGTCGGTAGCGGCGATACGATCCTTCCAACGCCCTGCGGCCTCTTCGAATGCACGGCCGCTGGCTTCCATCGCCAAAGCTTCCTTGGATTCGAAGTGGCCGTAGAAACCGCCATGGGTCAGGCCGGCAGCGGCCATCACATCGACCACGCTGATTCCATGCAACCCGTGCTCACGAAACAGACGTGTAGCGGCTTCGACGATGATTTCGCGGTTGAGGTCGGCTTGCTTGCGGGAAACTCGGGGCATGGGCGGCTCACAGAAACAAGGGTTGAAAATCAGAGGGCGTACTGGGCGATGCCGTTGCCGAAAGACCAGTTTTCTTTTTTTACTTCCACCAGATTAATGAAAACGTCCTCCAGGCGTACCGCCAGTTCTTTGTTGAGGCTCTCGGCGATGGTCTTGTAGAGGAGTTTTTTCTGCTCGACGGTACGGCCTTCGCTCAGGGTGATCTGAATCACCACCAGGTTCTCGCTGCGCCGAATGCCGAGGTATCCGGGATCGAAGACGAAATGATGCTCGTCGTGCTCGGCGAGAATCTGGAAATTATCGTCTTCCGGCACACCAATGGCGCTGCGCATCGAGGCATAAATCAGTTGGCCAATGCGTTTGGCGAAGGTTGGATCCTGCTGCTTTTTGATTTCGACGCGAACCAGTGGCATGGGATGACTCCGGAAGGAAGGCAGGTCAGTTCAAAATACATGACAGTGGACCTTTATCAACCGGAGAGTGATGAAATGCAGGTAAGGCATTCTCGCAGGTACTCCAAAATCAGTTCCTCGAGTTCTGCTTCCTGCCTATTAGTACGCCACAGGTGGATCAGGTGCCTGAGCACATCTTCATGATTCATCCTCGAACCAGGCTCGGTGTGAGTCAGTTGTCTGCTTTCGGCAATATGATTCCGGTTGTTGGCAATGACCAGCTCGTATTCAGTACGACCATGCCGATTATTCAGCGTCAGAAGTGCGTGGCTGATCATGTAAAACTGCGTAAATTTGCTTCATTTGGTACCACCGTTCCTCACCTAAGTCTTTGCTTCTGTTCACTAATCCTCCAGAATCGCGCCCCTGTTTCGGCCAGGGCGCTGCCTGTCGGGTACTCCGACGCGTTCTGACCGAGTGGCAAGTGACCGGAATGTGGAGATCCCACCGGATGAATGATCAGGCCAATAGCGTTAACGAACGCTATGTAGCAGCGACACCTGCAACCCTTTCGAGCTGGAATCGCCAGGACACCACGTGGATGCTGGGCCTCTTTGGCACGGCGATTGGTGCGGGAACCCTGTTTTTGCCCATCAACGCGGGACTCGGCGGCTTCTGGCCGTTGCTGATCCTGGCGTTGCTGGCGTTCCCAATGACGTTCTACGCGCACCGCGGCCTGACCCGCTTCGTGTTGTCCGGCCGTGATGGCGCGGACATCACCGAAGTGGTGGAAGAGCATTTCGGCCTCAAGGCCGGTGCGTTGATCACTTTGCTGTACTTCTTCGCGATCTTCCCGATCCTGTTGATCTACAGCGTCGCGCTGACCAACACTGTGGGCAGCTTCCTCGAACATCAACTGCACATCATGCCGCCTCCACGTGCGGTGCTGTCGTTGGTGCTGATCCTCGGCTTGCTGGCCGTGGTGCGTTGTGGCGAGCAAATGATCGTCAAGGCCATGAGCCTGATGGTGTACCCGTTCATCGTCGCATTGCTGTTTCTGGCGGTGTTCCTGATTCCACATTGGAACGGCGGCATCCTGACTACGGCGACTACGCTGCCTGAACCGTCGGCGTTGCTGCATACGCTGTGGCTGGCGATTCCGGTGATGGTGTTCTCGTTCAACCACTCGCCGATTATCTCGGCCTTCGCGGTTGACCAGAAGCGTCGTTACGGCGACCACGCTGAAGAGCGCAGCTCGCAGATCCTGTCCCGCGCCCACGCCTTGATGGTGGTGATGGTGCTGTTCTTTGTCTTCAGTTGCGTGCTGACCTTGTCACCGGCGCAATTGGCCGAAGCCAAGGCACAGAATCTGTCGATCCTGTCGTACCTGGCCAACCACTTCAGCAACCCGACCATCGCTTTCGCGGCGCCGTTAATTGCCTTCGTGGCCATCTCCAAGTCGTTCCTGGGGCACTACATCGGCGCCAGTGAAGGCCTGAAAGGTCTGATCGTCAAAAGCGGCAAACGTCCAGCGGCCAAGACCCTGGACCGTATTGTTGCGGCGTTCATGCTGGTGGTGTGCTGGATTGTCGCCACGCTGAACCCGAGCATCCTCGGCATGATCGAAACGCTCGGTGGCCCGATCATCGCGGCGATCCTGTTCCTGATGCCGATGTATGCCATTCGCAAGGTGCCTGCGATGGCGCGTTATCGCGGGCAGGCGTCGAATGTGTTTGTAGTGGCGGTTGGTTTGGTGGCGATTTCGGCGTTGATCTATTCGCTGAGTGCTTGATCCACAATATCTGCTTCAAATCTGTGGCGAGGGAGCAAGCTCCCTCGCCACAAAAAGCTTTCAGTGCTAAAGCTCAAGGCATAAAAAAACGCCGCTCATCTCACGATGGGCGGCGTTTTTTATTGCTGTGTAACGTTAGGCTTGAACGACCGGGATGTTGGCGTTCGCGGCAGCTTCACGGAACTCGGCGATCTGGTCGAAGGACAGGTAGCGGTAGACATCGGCCGCCATGCTGTCGATCTTGCCAGCGTATTCCATGTATTCCTCGACGGTCGGCAGGCGACCCAGGATGGAAGCAACCGACGCCAGCTCGGCCGAAGCCAGGTAGACGTTCGCGCCGTCACCCAGACGGTTCGGGAAGTTACGCGTCGAAGTCGACACAACAGTCGAGTTCGGCTCTACACGTGCCTGGTTACCCATGCACAGCGAGCAACCCGGCATTTCCATGCGAGCGCCAGCCTTGCCGTAGATGCCGTAGTAGCCTTCTTCGGTCAGTTGGTGAGCGTCCATCTTGGTCGGCGGCGACAGCCACAGACGGGTTGGCAGCTGACCCTTGACCTGTTCCAGCAGCTTGCCGGCAGCGCGGAAGTGACCGATGTTGGTCATGCACGAACCGATGAACACTTCGTCGATCTTCTCGCCAGCAACGCTGGAGAGCAGGCGAGCGTCGTCCGGGTCGTTCGGAGCGCAGAGTACAGGCTCCTTGATGTCGGCCAGGTCGATCTCGATGATTTCGGCGTACTCGGCGTCCTTGTCCGCTTCCATCAGCTCAGGGTTGGCCAGCCAGGCTTCCATCGCCTGGGCACGACGCTCCAGGGTGCGGGCATCGCCGTAGCCTTCGCCGATCATCCAGCGCAGCAGGGTGATGTTGGACTGCAGGTATTCAGCGATCGACTCTTTCGACAGCTGGATGGTGCAACCGGCAGCCGAACGTTCAGCCGAGGCGTCGGACAGTTCGAACGCTTGCTCGACGGTCAGCTTAGGCAGGCCTTCGATCTCCAGGATGCGACCGGAGAAAGCGTTTTTCTTGCCTTTCTTTTCTACGGTCAGCAGGCCAGCCTGGATCGCGTAGTATGGAATGGCGTGAACCAGGTCACGCAGGGTGACGCCTGGCTGCAGTTCGCCTTTGAAGCGAACCAGGACCGACTCAGGCATGTCCAGCGGCATGACGCCAGTAGCGGCGGCGAACGCCACCAGGCCGGAACCGGCCGGGAACGAGATGCCGATCGGGAAACGGGTGTGGGAGTCACCACCGGTACCGACGGTGTCTGGCAGCAGCATGCGGTTCAGCCACGAGTGGATGATGCCGTCGCCCGGACGCAGGGAAACGCCGCCGCGGGTCATGATGAAGTCAGGCAGGGTGTGGTGGGTGGTCACGTCGATCGGCTTTGGATAAGCCGCGGTGTGGCAGAAGGACTGCATCACCAGGTCGGTCGAGAAGCCCAGGCACGCCAGGTCTTTCAGTTCGTCACGGGTCATTGGACCGGTGGTGTCCTGGGAACCCACGGTGGTCATCTTCGGTTCGCAGTAGGTGCCCGGACGAACGCCGGTCACGCCGCAAGCCTTGCCGACCATTTTCTGCGCCAGGGTGAAACCCTTGGTGCTTTCAGCTGGAGCTTCAGGCTTCTTGAACAGGGTCGAAGGTGGCAGACCCAGCTCGGTGCGAGCCTTCTCGGTCAGGCCACGGCCGATGATCAGCGGGATACGGCCGCCAGCGCGGACTTCGTCCAACAGGACCGGAGTCTTCATTTCGAAGGTGGTCAGGACTTCGTCGGTGCCGTGCTTGCAGACTTTGCCAGCATGCGGGTACAGGTCGATTACATCGCCCATGTGCATGTTGGAAACGTCGAATTCGATTGGCAGTGCGCCGGCATCTTCCATGGTGTTGTAGAAGATCGGAGCGATTTTGCTGCCGAAGCAGAAACCGCCGGCACGCTTGTTCGGCACGTAAGGAACGTCGTCGCCGAAGAACCACAGTACGGAGTTGGTAGCCGATTTACGCGAAGAACCGGTACCGACCACGTCGCCAACGTAGGCGATCGGGAAGCCGGCATTGCGCATTTCTTCGATCTGCTTCATCGGACCGGTGACGCCTTGTGCGTCCGGCTCGATACCGTCGCGAGCCATTTTCAGCATGGCCAGGGCGTGCAGCGGGATGTCAGGACGGGACCAGGCATCAGGAGCAGGGGACAGGTCGTCGGTGTTGGTTTCGCCAGTCACCTTGAATACGCGCAGGCTGATCTTGTCAGCCAGCACTGGACGTTTCACGAACCACTCGGCGTCAGCCCAGGATTGCAGCACGCCTTTAGCGTGAACGTTACCGTTCTTGGCTTTTTCAGCAACGTCGTGGAAAGCGTCGAACATCAGCAGGGTGTGCTTGAGTTCTTCGGCTGCTACTGGAGCCAGTTCGGCGTCGTCCAGCAGGTTAACCAGCGTCACGATGTTGTAGCCGCCCTGCATGGTGCCGAGCAGTTCAACAGCGCGCTTCTTGTCGATCAGTGGGGATTTGGCTTCGCCTTTGGCGATAGCGGAGAGGAAACCAGCCTTTACATAGGCTGCTTCGTCCACTCCAGGTGGAACGCGATTGGTGATCAGGTCAACGAGGAAAGCTTCTTCGCCAGCCGGGGGGTTTTTCAGCAGCTCGACCAGGCCTGCAGTTTGTTCGGCGTTTAGCGGCTGGGGAACGATACCCAGTGCTGCACGCTCTTCGATATGTTTGCGGTAGGCTTCAAGCACAGTTATTACCCTCATCAGTGGTCCCATATGGGTGTCCGGGACGCTCATCCCGAAATTGCCGTACTCATGCGCTGCATGGCGTTGTGGGCCACTTAGCCAGAATTACCGACAATTCCTTACAGAAGCTGCTTTCAAAGTTTTACGCCTGCAGAACGGGAGCTGATGAGGGTTGGCGCTGGACTTTTCCCCGCTGGAAAAACCCCTCGCCAACACCGCTCTGAAGGAACGACTGTGCTCGTGACGCTTTGAAAACAGCTTCTAACGGACATTGGCGCCTAAAAAGGCTGGCTGATTCTACGGCAAAAAAAAATTAAAGGTAAGTCAGGGGCTATTGGACTTTGGTGGTGAATCGTCTCTGCAAACCCATTAAGCGTGTAACCCTGGACTTTGAGGGGTGATGAATGGGGGGCAAAGCGGCTAACATGCCGGCCTGTTTTGCTTTTTTGCGTTTTGCCAACCTATGCCCAATCAGACTATCAAGACTCCCTGCGTCGGCCTTTGCTCCACTGTTTACGGTGATCTGGTGTGCCGTGGCTGCAAGCGTTTCCACCATGAAGTGATTCACTGGAACGGCTACAACGAGGAAGAAAAGCGCGCTGTATGGCTACGTCTTGAGCAGTTGTTGTCGCAGGTGATGGCCGCCAAGGTGGAAATTTTCGATCCGGCGCTGCTGAGAATGCAGCTGGAACAGCGCAAGATCCGCTTTGTGCCGCATCAGTCGGAATATTGCTGGGCGTACCAGTTGATCGCGCGGGGTGCGCGGGTTATCAACAATCTGGAAGCTTACGGGATGGTGCTGCTGCCGGAGTTTCGCGAGTGGAGCCTTCCGGAATTGCGTGATGCCATTGATCGGGAATTCTTCCTGCTGTCTGAAGCGCATTATCAGCGTTACATCGCGCCTGGATTCCTCAAAGACGCCTTCGGCGCCTGAGGTCTCTTCCTGTGGCGAGGGAGCAAGCTCCCTCGCCACAAAGGCTGGACCGCTTCAATGCTTGTCCGCCATTTCCTGCAGATGATCCTCGATCTCTTGCGGCTTGAGCACCAGCACATCGCTCTCCACCGCATCCAGCACCACTTCCGCGGTATTGCCGATCAATGCCCCTGACACCCCGGTCCGTGCCACGGTGCCAATCACCATCACCGCCGCCTGCAGCTTGTGCACCATGAACGGAATCAATACATCCGCCGGGCCTTCCGCGATGTGCAAATGATCATCGTCAATGTCGAATTCCGCCTGGAACGCCTTGCACTGGTCGCGATAGCGCGCCTCAATGGTTTCGCTGAGCTGCAGCGTCGGGTCGGACGCCGACAGCATGGGCGATGGATGCGCACTGATCACATGCAAATGCGCCTTGGCCAGGCTGGCGATGTCGTAGCCGTAATCAATGATGGTGTTGTGCAAATGGCGATGTTCACTCTCTGTATTGCCGACGTCGATGGCCGCCAGAATCACCTTGTCCTTCCACGAGCCTGCGGTTTTCACCAGCAGAACCGGGGTAGGGCAGTGGCGCAGCAGCTTCCAGTCCGCAGGCGTCAGCAAGGCTTTTTTCAGGGCACTGTCGGGGAAGTGCTGCTTGATCACCAGGCCACAGCCTTCGGCTAGCTGCACGTCGACGATGGTTTCATGCAGGCTCTCATTCCACGCCTGCTCGGTGGTAACGCTGTAACCATCCTCGAGCAGGGACGCCTTGAGCACGCCCAACATACCGCTATGGTCGTGCTTGCGGTCGCACACCAGCAGGTGCAGGTGCGCCTGGGTTACACCGGCAATCAATTTGGCTCGTTTGAGCGCCAGGCTTTCCGAGTGTTCGGGGTCAATGACCACCAGAATGCTGCGTATGGCTTGCATGATCGGGATCTCCTGGAAATTAAAAGCGCGGCGTTGCACAACTATAGTTCCTGCCAAGCGTTCGGTGACTTGATGCATATCAACGGTGGTGACTGGTGGTCTTTGGGCAGGCCGGTATAATCGGCGCCCTTCGATTTATACCCATTTATCCGTGAGCCCCATGATCCTTCCCGAAATTCACGAGTTCCTCGGCTGCCGCACCCCCGATGGCTGGGTCCAAGCCGCTCTGGCCGATCAGGAAACCTTGCTGATCGACCACAAGAATTGCGAGTTCAAGGCGGCCAGCACGGCGCTTAGCCTGATTGCCAAATATCACTCCCACGTCGATCTGATCAACATGATGTCGCGTCTGGCTCGGGAAGAGCTGGTGCACCACGAGCAGGTCATGCGCCTGCTGAAAAGACGCAAGATCGAACTGCGTCAGTTGTCCGCCGGGCGTTACGCCTCGGGCCTGCGCAAAGTGGTACGCAGTCACGAACCGGTAAAACTGGTGGATACGTTGGTAGTCGGCGCGTTCATCGAGGCCCGCAGTTGCGAGCGTTTCGAAGCGTTGGTGCCGCATCTGGACGAGGAGCTGGGCAAGTTCTACTTCGGCCTGCTGAAAAGTGAAGCGCGGCATTTCCAGGGGTATCTGAAACTGGCTTACCAGTACGGTGACGCCAAGGACATCGCTCAGGTAATCGACAAGGTTCGCGCCGCTGAGCAAGAATTAATCGAGTCGCCGGACGTGGAGTTTCGGTTTCACAGTGGTGTGCCTGTCGCCGCGTGATTTATTTGGCATCGCCGGGCGCTGGTCAGGCTGAACGACACCGCGCCGCAATGGCAGGAACCTTCGAGTTGCATGAGAACCTCCGGCTATCTTGAGCGAGCCCAAGATAGCCTAGACCGTCAGCGCTATTCGACAGGCACCAAAATCGCATCGCCGGTTGCTACCAGTTTCAGTTGATCGCCGGATTGCGCGAACAACTCGGCATGGGCAAATACCTGTTTTTTGCCTGCCTTCACCACGCGACCCCGAACAATGAATACTTCACCGACCGCAGGCGCCAGGCAGTTGACTGAAAAGTGCGATGCCAACACGTTGCCGGCCACCGTCCCGGCAGCAAAGCCACAGGCCGTATCGAGCAAACCACCAATCAGGCCGGCATGCAGAAAACCGGCATATTGCGCCATGTCGTTTTCACGAAAGGCCATGGTGAGTTCGGCTTCGCCATGTTCGACGCGGGTAACTTCGAAGCCGGCCCAGCGGTTGAAAGCTGAGGTTGAGTTGATTTTTTTGAGTGTGTTGAGCATCACGAATCCCTCCGATTGAGCATTTACCATGCGCTTCAACACGGGTGGCGTCATTGACCATAAGCGTGGTTGATGGGCCGCTGGGTGAGCGGTGAATGGACTGAAGGCTTCGCGAGCAGGCTCCCACAGGGATTCGTTGAACACCGAAGATCCAATGTGTGAGCGAGCCTGCTCGCGATGAACGACAACGCGGTCTATCGGCTCGGCACCCGCCACAAATACCAGGACGCCACGGTCCGAAATGGACTCCACGCCAAACCAATCTCAATCATCTGCTTGCGCGTCGGTTGTACCTGCAGCCCCTTGAGCCGCCGATACCCTTCACGCACACCAAAGTCTTCGGCCGGCAAAATATCCGGCCGCTCCAGGCTATAGATCAACAGCATCTCCACAGTCCAGCGACCCACACCGCGCAGGGTAATCAGCCGTTCAATCAGCGCTTCATCGTCCATGGCCAGTGCCGTGGCGTAATCCGGGACCACGCCGTCCAGTGCTGCCTGGGCGATGCCTTGAATGGTCGCGACCTTGCTGGCGGAAAAGCCGCACCCGCGCAATTCATCAAAATCTGTGGCAACGATCTGCTCAGGCCTTGGAAACGACACCGACGGGTACAACGCCAGCAACCTGCCGACAATCGCATCCCCGGCCTTGGCGTGCAGTTGCTGGTAGGCAATGGCCCGCACCAGTGATTCATAGGGATCGCGGGCGGCGTGGGGTTGATGCAGGCACGGGCCGATGGTAGCGATGTGCCGACGCCAATCTTCATCGAGCGACGCCAGAAATTCGGTGTCGGGCAGGTATTCGTCCGGCATGGGCTCAGGTTTTCCCGGGCGTTTTCAAATGGGTGGTTTCAGAGTGCGAGTTGCTGAGTAATCTGCACTGCCGCATTTTCCAGCCTGAGCAGGAATGCCTTGCGCGGGTGGCCTCCAGCGTAGCCGGTCAGCGAGCCATCAGCACCGATTACCCGGTGGCAAGGCAGCACAATCGAAAGTCGGTTATGACCGTTGGCCAACCCCACTGCGCGACTGGCGCCGGGCTTGCCCAGAAGGGCGGCAATCGCTCCGTAGGTCGTGGTCTGCCCATAAGGGATTTTTGCCAGTTCGGCCCACACCTGGCGGGAGAACTCGCTACCCGGCATGTGCAGGGCAACGCTGAATTCGGTGCGCTCGCCGGCGAAATACTCGGAAAGTTGTACTTCGATTTGCTGCAAATGCCCGTTATGCCCCGGCGCCACGGCATACCCGAAGCGGTTTTGCAGCGCTTCGACTTCACGGGTCAGGCTGGGTTGGTCGAGAAACTCCAGCAGCACCAGCCCACGACGCTCGGCCATGGCGATCATCGGCCCCAGCGGTGTGGTCAAGCGCGTAAACAGCAACGGCTCACTGGTGGCGGCGCGACCGGGGGTGATGTGGAAAGATTTCTGAAAGGCATCGCGAAAGCCGCTGAGCGATTCATAGCCAGAGTCGAATGCCACGTGGTCGATGGAATCACCCTGTTTGATCCCGCCCAACGCCATGCCCAGGCGTCGGGTGCGCAGCCAGGCATGAAAGGTCATGCCGAAATGCTGCTTGAACCAGCGCCGCAGTTTCAGCGGTTCAATGCCTTCGGCGTGTATCTGGGCGTCGGTCCAGCGCTGCTCGGGATCGGCGTCCACCGACTTGAGCAGCTTCTGCACCCAGTCCGGTGCAATAGCGGCGGCGTCCATGGGTTTGCAACGCAGGCAAGCGCGATAACCCGCCGCCAGGCACTCGTCGGCATGGGCGAAGAACTCGACATTCTCCGGTTTCGGGCTGCGTGCGGTGCAACCTGGACGGCAGAAAATCCCAGTGGTCTTGACCGCAGTAAAAAACACCCCCTCGTAGGCGGTGTCTCGTTCGAGCATGGCGCGGACCATCTCGGCGCGGGGCGGCAACAGCGTGCTTTGTAGGTTCATGGGCCTAGCATAGAACGCGACATGGACAGCCTCTACCGGAAAATCGACAGGGAATCCCAGTCATTCTCCATCAGGTCAATGTGGGAGCGGCGTCAGGTACGACGTGCCATCAACAACACCGAAGCCGCCGCCGACAACAACCCTGCGCAGCAACGATTGAACATTCGCTTGCCTGACGGCTTGGCAAACCAGCGGCGCATGTGCAACCCCATGTAGGCGTAGGCCGCGATGGCGATCCATTCGAGAATCAGGAACAACGCTCCCAATACCGCAAATTGTGGTGTGATCGCGCGGGTCGGATCGACGAACTGCGGCAGGAACGCCGTGAAGATCAAAATGGCTTTGGGATTACCGGCCGCCACCAGAAATTCTTGCCGGGCCAACGCCAGCATGCCCACCGGTGCACTCGCCACGACGTTCTCTGCGCCGGGGTTGGCGCGCCACAATTGCCACGCAAGGTAAAACAGGTACGCCGCTCCGAGAATCTTGATTCCGTAGAACAATAACTCCGACGTCTGCAACACCACCGCCAGGCCCGCCGAAGCGAGGGCGATCATCCCGGCGAAAGCCAGCAAGCGGCCAACACCGGCCAGGCAAGCGGTGCGATAGCCATAGCGGGTCGAATTGCTGACCGATAGCAAGTTGTTCGGGCCGGGGGCCATGTTCAGGGCGAAACAGGCGGGGAGAAAAAGGGAGAGGGTGGCGAGGTCCATGATCGGCTCCAGTAGAAGTGCCGTATTTTTATCACGGCTGGCGGGTGGCACGCCCCGTACAGTCATGGACCTAAAGCGCCGTATCAGTGGCTAGCGGGAGAATTTTTTTGCCCCGGCCACGCAGAGAATCACCGCGACGGTCACCCCGAGCATGCCAAGGCTGACGTGCTCGTGAAGCAAAGTCGCCGCCAGTGCCAGGCCGAAAAACGGCTGCAGCAATTGCAGTTGTCCGACCGCGGCAATCCCGCCCTGGGCGAGGCCGCGATACCAGAACACAAACCCGATCAGCATGCTGAACAGCGATACGTACGCCAGACTGAACCACGCCGGGGTGCTGATATTGGCGAAGTTCGCAGGCATCCGCCAAAACGTCAGCGCAGCCATGACCGGCAGCGCAAGCACCAGCGCCCAGGAAATCACTTGCCAACCGCCGAGTGTGCGCGACAACTTCGCGCCTTCGGCGTATCCCAGACCGCAGGCCACTATCGCCAGCAGCATCAGGACGTCGCCCTGGGGTGAAGCGGTTAGCCCTTGGGCGACGGCAAACCCGACCACCAGCAGACTGCCCAACACCGAGAAGATCCAAAACACCGGCCGGGGACGCTCGCCACCGCGCAAGACGCCAAACACCGCTGTCGCGAGGGGCAGCAGGCCGACGAACACGATGGAGTGCGCGGACGTCACGTATTGCAGCGCCAGCGCGGTTAGCAGCGGAAAACCAACCACCACACCCAACGCGACGATGATCAACGGCACAAGCTGATTGCGCGCAGGACGCTTTTCCTTGAACAGCAACAGCAGCGCCAACGCCAGAATCGCCGCGATGGTGGCCCGAGCCACTGTCAGGAACACAGGGTCGAATTCCAGCACGGCTACCCGCGTCGCTGGCAACGATCCGCTGAAAATCACAACACCTATCAATCCGTTGATCCATCCGCGAGCGCTGCTTTCCAGCGCCGTGTTTTGTACGTTCGAAGTCCGTTCCATGTAGTCCACGCTCATTGTTTGATTGCACGAATGCCATCGTATGGCTGACTATCGGTACAATCAAAAAATTGTCATGGATACATCATGCCTCGATCCCGATACAAATCGCTGGTTGATGCCTTTGCGGCTGACATTCGCTCGGGGCAATTGCCCCCCGGTGCGCGTTTGCCAACACATCGTCAACTCGCCACTGAACATGGATTGGCACTGGTCACGGCCAGTCGGGTTTATGCCGAGCTTGAAAGCATGGGCCTTGTCAGCGGCGAAACCGGGCGCGGGACCTTCGTCAGGGAAACGGCACTGCCGCCCGGACAAGGCATCTCACAGTCGGTGGTGGCGGCGGGGATGATTGACCTCAATTTCAACTACCCGTCACTGCCGGGTCAGGCTGATTTGTTGCGTAATGCTCTACGCCAGCTCGCGCTATCCGGAGATCTGGAATCGCACCTGCGTTACCAGCCCCACGCAGGGCGTCTGCATGAGCGGGCTGCGGTCGCGGGTCACCTCAGCGAGCGCGGGCTGAACGTACCGGCCGAGCAGGTGTTGATCGTCAGCGGCGCTCAACATGGGCTGGCGGTGACCTTGATGACGCTGCTCAAGCCTGGGGATGTGATCGCCGCCGATGCGCTGACTTACCCCGGATTCAAGACCCTCGCCGAAACGCTGCACCTTGAGCTCTTGCCCATTCCTGTCACCGACAAGGGGCCTGATTTGTTTGCCTTGGAGAGGTTGTGCCGGAGTCGATCGGTCCGCGCGGTTTATTCGATGCCGACCCTGCATAACCCGTTGGGCTGGGTGATGGCGGCGGATCAGCGCGAGCAGTTGGTGACGATAGCGCGCAGGTACGACCTGACCATCATCGAGGATGCTGCCTACGCGTTTCTCGCCGGAGACGCACCACCGCCCTTGACTGAGATGGCACCTGAAAGAACGGTGTACGTTTCAGGCCTGTCCAAAAGCGTTGCCACCGGGCTACGCGTCGGGTTTGTGGCGGCACCAGTGAAATGGGTGGCGGCATTCGAACGCACGATCATGGCGACCACCTGGAACACCCCCGGCGTAATGACGGCCCTGGCCGTTGCCTGGCTCGAAGACGGCACGGTGATCAAGCTTGAGGCGCAGAAACGTGCGGACGCACGGGCGCGGCAGGCCTTGGCTCGCGAAGTGTTGGCTGGGCTTAAATACATCAGCCATCCGAATTCGTATTTCATTTGGCTACCGCTGGGCGAAGAGGCCCGGGCCGACCAGATCGCCATGGCGTTGATGCGCGAGCAGGTATCGGTGTCGCCCGCCGAGCCCTTTGCAATCTCGACCCACGTGCCGCACGCGATTCGTCTGGCGCTGGGCTCGGTGGACATGGATTCGCTGCGCGAAGCCTTGGTGAAAGTGAAGAGGGTGGTGGGCTATTACGCGTAGCGCTACTGGATCGCAGGCGAGGGTAGTTTTCTTCAATACGCGCACAGCAGGGGTCTTTACCGTGGGGCCTGGTTTAACTGACAGGAAGTAGGTGTGCGATGAGTCTGATGATGTCCATGGCGGCGTTTGCGTTGGCCGCTTCGATAACGCCGGGGCCGGTGAATATTGTGGCGTTGAGTTCCGGGGCGCGTTTCGGTTTTCGCGCCAGCCAGTGGCACGTCGCAGGAGCGACCCTGGGTTTTGTGTTGTTGCTGGTGCTGATGGGGCTGGGCTTGCATGAGTTGCTACGAATTTGGCCGGCCATGACTCAAGTGGTGCAGTGGGCGGGCGTGGCGTTCCTGCTCTACATGGCCTTCAAGTTGGCGGCGGATAACGGGCAGCTTGAGTCGAAGGAATCTGGTCGGGCGCCAACGATGTTGTATGGCGCGGTGATGCAGTGGCTCAACCCAAAAGCCTGGCTGGCTTGCGTGGCCGGGATGGGCGCGTTTGTCGCCGATGGCGAAGCACGCCTGGTCTGGCAATTCGCGGCGGTGTACCTGGTGATTTGCTATCTGTCGGTAGGTTGCTGGGCCTATGCCGGGACATTCCTGCGCGGGTACCTGCACAACCCGGTGGGCATGCGCTGGTTCAATCGGGTCATGGCGTTGTTACTGGCGGTGAGTGCGATTTACCTGGTGTTGCCCTAGGCACTAAACAATTGTGGCGAGAGCCGGTGCCTGGCTTGGCGTTGTGGCGGGTAGTGGGTGCGCCAAGTCACGGGCACCCAGCGGAATCGAAACCTTCTTTGTGGCGAGGCTGACTCAGCCGCGATACTGCCCCGGTGTTGCCGCCAGGTGCTGTTTGAATGCCCGTTGAAAATGCGCTTGATCGGCAAATCCCGCTTCCAGTGCCACGTCGGCGATCAACTTGCCGTTGCGCAACTGATCCTGGGCGAACTGGATGCGCCGGTTAACCAGAAAAGCATGGGGCGTCATGCCGTAGTGTTGCTTGAACGCGCGGATCAGGTAGGACGGCGACAGTTGCGCCGCTTCGCAGATGTCTTCGAGCTTGAGTATTTGCGTGCAGTGATCGCGGATGAAATCGGCAGCGCGTTCCAGCTTGAAGTTGGGCTCGCGCAACGGTTGATCGACCGGGTTCAGCCGTAGCTGCACTTCGGTGAAAAACTCCACCGCTGCGCTGTGCTTGCGCAACACGTCCTGCTGCTGATCGACCAGCACCTCATATAAAGCCTTCAATCCGTCGAACAGTTCGCGGTCCGCGATATGGGTGACTGCGAACCGGCGAAACGCCAGATCGTTGCTGAACCCCAACTGATGCTGCAAATCGGTGAGCCAAGCGGTGTCGACATAGAGCATCAGGTAGGACCAGGGCTGATCATCGATCGGATTGCAGGCGTGGACATCACCGGGGTTCATCAGCACGACGGTGCCAATACTGACCTCGAAGTACGATTGCTCATGGATATAGGTACTGCGCCCGGCGGTAATCGCCCCGATGGAAAAGTGCTCGTGGGAATGCCGGGTGTAACAGACCTCGCGCCCGTCGGCGATGGAGCGGGCTTCGATGAAGGGCAGGGCGTCATCGCGCCAGAAACGCGGGGCTTTGTTGGTGTCCCGGGGCTTGGAGAGCTTCATGGCCAGTCCTTGTCAGATCAGCGTCGGAGTGTATTAGCTCTCGCCGTTAAAGGCTCGTTGCAGCTCAGCGATATCGAGTTTTTTCATGTGCATCATCGCCAGCATCGCACGCTGGGATTTGATCGTGTCGGGGTCTTTGATCATCTCCATCATGGCGACTGGCACGATCTGCCAGGACACTCCGAATTTGTCCTTGAGCCAGCCGCACTGTTGCGCCTCGACTGGCCCGCCGGCGGACAGGCGCCCCCAGAAGTGGTCGACTTCTTCCTGGGTCTGGCAGTTGACCTGGAACGAAATCGCTTCGTTGAAGATGAAGTTCGGGCCACCGTTAAGGCCGGTAAATGTCTGCCCGTCGAGTTCGAAACTGACCGTCATGACCGAACCGACTTCGCGACCATGGAATTCTTTACCAGCCTCGCCATAGTGGGTGATGGCGGTGATTTTCGAATGATCGAAGATCGCGCAATAAAACTTCGCAGCCTCTTCGGCCTGACCATCGAACCACAGGCAGGGTGTGAGTTTTTGAATATGAAGCATGGCGGGTCTCCTTGGCAGGTTTTTGCATGCTGGACTATCAGCGTAGCTAGCCTGCGTGGGTCTGGACGCGCCGTAGATCGCCCAGTGCGTAGGGGATTTTTAGTCGCCGAAGTCGTTATGACTACAGGCTGAGTCATACGGACTCTTTCGCAATAGAGTCGTTTTGACCCGCACCTACCTAAGTGGCTGATTTAGCTGCCTTGGATAACTGGCACGACACTTGATACATCCAACGTACAACTGAACTGCTACAGGAGTACGGAAAATGTTCCATTTCTTCAGCAATCCTCAGAATGTCCTGCACCTTTCGAGCCGCGTGCTTATCGTTGGCCTGGCAATGTTGCTCGCCGGGATCTATGGCGCTTACCTCTACAACGGTCATCTGTCGATCCCGGCGCAAGTGGCGCTGCACGCCATGACCATCATCGGGCCGACGCTGCTGAAAATCGGCTACGTCATGCGCCTGCTGTCCCAGCACCGGTTGAGCAAACCTCAGCGCGTAGCGTTGGCCTGATGTGTAAATTGGCCGCCGCTCCCGTCTTCAGTCTCGGCTTTCGTCCGTTCTTCCTCGCAGGCGCCGCGTTCGCCGCACTGGCGGTGGCAATCTGGGCGCTGTGGCTATACGGCCGTTTGCCCGGTGCGCAACCGGTGGGCAGCATGCTCGCCTGGCATCGGCACGAGATGCCGTTCGGATTTGCCGCCGCGATCATCGCCGGGTTCCTGCTGACAGCAGTACCTAACTGGACTGGTCGCCCTGGGCTCAACGGCTGGCCACTTATCTGGCTGGTGCTGGTCTGGCTGCTGGCGCGACTGGCCTGGCTGCTGCCGATTTCTCCTGCGTGGTTGCTGTTGTTGCAGCTGCCTTTTTTGCCGTTGTTGACCGGGATACTGGGGCGCGACCTGATCGCTGCCGGCAAGCGCGAAAACTACCCGATTTTGTTGATGGTCATGCTGCTGGCCGGTTGTCAGGCCATGACGTTGTGGGGCATCTCCACCGATAATGTCGGCTTGCAGCGACGTGGAGTATTAACCGCCTTGTGGCTGATCGGCGCACTGATGAGCGTGATCGGTGGACGTGTGATCCCGTTCTTCATCCAGCGTGGCTTGAATCGTCCAGCACAGCCTGCGGTCAATCCGCTACCCACCAAGGTCCTGCTGGTGAGCGGACTGCTGACCGCGCTGACTTTTACCCTCGGCTTGAATGACGTCCCGAGGCTTTGGCTGGCGGTGTTGTTTTTATTGATGGGCAGTCTGCACCTGATTCGTCTGTGGCGTTGGCATGACCGTGGTATCTGGCGAGTGCCGCTGTTGTGGTCGCTGTATCTGTCGTATGTCTGGCTGGTAGTGGCGGTTTTCGCCATGGTGCTGTGGCACGCCGGCCTGATGCCGCAGCAGAGCCTGGCGACTCATTCACTGTCGGTGGGCGGTATTGGCGGGTTAATTCTGGCGATGACTGCCCGGGTCAGCCTTGGGCATACCGGCCGGCCATTGCTGCCTTCGAAAGCAATTGTGGTGGGGTTCGGCCTGGTATTGATGGCTGGGGTTTCGCGGGTGTTGCTGGTGCCGTTTTCCGGCTGGGGACTGGGGTTGTCGGCGTTGCTTTGGTGTGCGGCGTTTGGGTTGTTTCTCCTGCGTTATACCGGGATTCTGATCAAGCCACGGGTCTAGCTTTCTGTAGGAGCTGGCTTGCCAGCGATAGCGGCGCGTCAGGCGAAATCGATGCTGATGGCCCACCGTGATCGCTGGCAAGCCAGCTCCTACAGATCCGCGTGATTCATGACCGGTGGTCGATACGCCTCGGTCTGCCGGTCAAATTGCGCTTAGCTGTAGGGATAACCCGAGGCGCGCGTAGGTTCTTGATAACCACAGCGGCGTCCCCCTTCAGAACACCGTGAGTCTGAGGACCTTCGCAATGCTGACCCTCAATATCAATGGTCAGGACCAGGAGCTGGATGTCCCCGCGGACATGCCGCTGTTGTGGGTCCTGCGTGATGTCGCGCACCTGACCGGAACCAAGTTCGGCTGTGGCATGGCGCAGTGCGGCGCCTGCACCGTGCACATCGACGGCGCTCCGCTGCGCTCCTGCATCACCCCCGCCACGGCGGTGGCCCATGGGCAGAAAATCCTCACCATCGAAGGCCTGTCCACCGACGGTTCGCACCCGGTGCAACAAGCCTGGGCTGAACTCGATGTGGTCCAATGCGGTTACTGTCAGTCCGGGCAGATTATGTCGGCAGCGGCTTTGTTGGCGAAGATTCCGCAGCCCACCGACAGCGACATCGATCAGGCGCTGTCGGGCAACATTTGCCGCTGCGGCACCTATCCAAGAATTCGCGCCGCGGTCAAACGCGCCGCTGAACTGGGTTGATGGCCATGGATAGCTTCAGTCCGTTATCGCGCCGGAATTTTCTCAAGGGCAGTGCTGTGCTGGGCGGCGGCCTGGTGGTGGCGTTTGTTATTCCCGGTGCCCATCGTTTTGCCATGGGCGCCGAGAACCAGGGCAACGTGTTCGCACCAAATGCATTTCTGCGTATCGGCAATGACAACAGTGTCACGGTATTACTTGGTCATTCGGAAATGGGCCAGGGCATCTGGACCGGCCTGACCATGCTGATTGCCGAAGAACTGGATGCCGACTGGTCGAAAATTCGCGTCGAACATTCACC
The DNA here is from genome assembly GCF_040438925.1 of Pseudomonas sp. MYb327. NCBI lineage: Bacteria > Pseudomonadati > Pseudomonadota > Gammaproteobacteria > Pseudomonadales > Pseudomonadaceae > Pseudomonas > Pseudomonas sp. MYb327. Next base: position 2,232,800 of record NZ_CP159258.1, on the reverse strand, counting down.
AGCGTCTGCCAAGGATTACGGTTTGGCCGGGTTTGGCGGAATGCAAATCACCGGCGGCTCGACCTCGACCTGGATGGAGTTCGATCGTTACCGCCAGGCCGGTGCGGCGGCGCGGTTGATGTTGATCGAGGCAGCAGCCAAGCGCTTCAACGTTGCGCCTTCCGAGATTCGCACCGAATCCGGCGTCGTGATTGCTGGTGAGCAACGCGCCACCTACGGCGAACTGGCCGATGACGCGGGCAAGCTGCCGGTGCCGGATCCGGCGTCGATCAAGCTCAAAGAGGCCAAGGACTGGAAACTCATCGGCAAACCCACCAAACGCCTGGACACGCCGGAAAAAATCACCGGGCGGGCGAAGTTCGGCATGGACGTGCAGTTCGACGGCTTGATGACGGCGATGGTCGCGCGGTCCCCGGTGTTTGGCGGCAGTGTCAAATCCTTCGAAGGTGCCGGGGCGCTTGCGATACCTGGCGTGCGTAAAGTGGTGCAGGTGCCGACCGGCGTGGCGGTCATCGCCGACCACTACTGGGCGGCGAAGCTGGGGCGCGATGCGTTGACGGTTGAGTGGGATCTGGGACCGAACATCGATCTCGACAGTCAGGCGCTGTTGGAGCGCTTCCGCAAACTCGCGACCACGCCCGGTACGTCCGCCAGTCAGGCTGGCGATACCAAGGCTGCACTGGCCAAAGCGGCGAAAACCATTGATGTCGAGTACAGCGTGCCTTACCTGGCCCATGCCCCGATGGAGCCGCTCAATTGCACCGTGAGCATTACCCAGGACAAATGCGAGATCTGGACCGGGACGCAGTTTCAGACCCTCGACCAAATGGTCGCCGGGAAAATCACCGGGCTTAAACCCGAGCAGGTCGAGATTCACACCGAATTCCTCGGCGGCGGCTTTGGCAGGCGAGCCAACCCGACCTCGGATTTTGTCGCCGAAGCGGTGCAGGTCGCCAAGGCAGCAGGCGGACCGGTCAAGACCGTTTGGGCGCGGGAGGATGATATCCGGGGTGGCTATTACCGCTCAGCCTTCCTGCACCATGCAACGGTGGGCCTCGGTGCGGATGGCCTGCCCCTGGCCTGGAAACACGTAATGGTCGGGCAATCGATCATGGCCGGGACCATGCTGGAAGCGGCGATGGTCAAGAACGGCATCGACAAAACCTCCGTCGAAGGCGTGGCCGACAGTCCCTACCTCGAAGGGCTGGTCAACCATCAAGTTGAACTGCACTCGCCGCAAACCGGCATCACCGTGCTGTGGCTGCGGTCGGTGGGGCACACCCACACAGGGTTCGTCATGGAATCGTTGATCGATGAACTGGCCACGGCGGCGGGCAAGGACCCGGTGGAGTACCGACGCACCTTGCTCAAGGACCATCCGCGACATCTCGGCGTGTTGAACCTGGCCGTGGAAAAAGCCAACTGGCAAGCGCCGTTGCCGGACGGTCATGCCTTGGGCGTGGCGGTGCATGAGTCTTTCGGCAGTTACGTGGCGCAGGTGGCCGAAGTGTCCCAGGACAACCTGGCGATCCGCGTGCATCGGGTGGTGTGTGCGGTGGATTGCGGGATTGCGGTCAATCCGCAGAGCATCGCCGCGCAGATGGAATCGTGCATCACCTTCGGCCTCGGCTTCACCTTGCACAGCAAACTGACCTTTAAGGACGGGCAGGTGGTGCAGTCCAATTACCACGATTACCAAGTGCTGCGGCTGAACGAAATGCCGGCGGTGGAGGTGCACATTGTGCCCAGCAGCGAAAAACCGGGTGGCATCGGCGAGGCGGGTGTGCCGCCCACGGCACCGGCCGTTGCCAACGCGGTGTTCGCCCTGACCGGGCAACGCCTGCGGGAACTGCCGCTGCAACTGTCGGGGGTGTGAGATGAAACGACATCACTGGCTGCTGGGTGGGGTGCTGCTGGTTTGCCTGTTTATCTACGCCACGGAGCTGTTCGCCGATGACCGCGAAGCCTTGAAGGCTTTCGAAACGGTACAGCAAGTCTTCCAGAGTCCGCGTTGCCAGAACTGCCACATCCCCGGCGATTCGCCGTTGCAGTTCGATGCCGGAAAACCTCACGCGATGAACGTCGTGCGCGGCTTGGACGGTAAGGGCGCGGCCGGTTTGCCGTGCGCCACCTGCCACGCCGATACCAATCCACCGGTCAGCTACGGCCCCAAGACGCCGCCGGGAGCGCCGCACTGGAGCCTGCCACCGGCCGCGCACAAAATGGCCTGGATCAGTCTGCCCCCCGACCGTTTGTGCGCCATGATCAAGGATCGCGCCAGCAACGGCGATCGTGATTTCCCGGCGCTGATCAAGCATGTCAGCGAAGACAAACTGGTGCTGTGGGGCTGGAATCCGGGCGGTAATCGCGCACCGGTACCGGTGCCGCACGACATCTTTGTCAACCAATTCAAGCTCTGGGCAGACGCCGGAGGGCCGTGTCCGATAGGCGGGTAGCTGACCAACGGCCAGTAAACACGGAGTTAAACCCGTTATTGAGGACTCTAAGAAACATACCCTTCAAAGGAGTATGTGATGTTGATTTCAGGCAAACCGCACAAAACTGGCGTTCGCGCCGACCCCATGCGGACGCCACAGCAGGAGCGCGAACTTCTGCGCGACCTTGCCCGCAAGGCTGAGCAAGAACTGATAGGCGTACAGATGGCGAGCATGGATGAGCTCACGTTGCTGCCCAACCGCCATGGCTTCCTGGCACTGGCTCAAGCGGGACTGGAGGCCTGCATGCAACTGGAAAGACCGGCGACCTTGCTGTTTTTCAACCTGGACGACTTCAAGCGCATCAACTACCTGTTTGGCCGTAATGAGGGCGACAATGCTCTCAAGATCTTCGCCGATGTGTTGCGCATCGGATTCAGGGAAAGCGACGTGATCGGGCGGCTGGAAGGTGCCACTTTTGTCGCCTTGTTGACCGGTTCCAATAGCGTGGACACCCAGGCGATACAGGCCCGGCTTGAGGAGATGCTTGATGAACGGACTGCCACGGTGCATCGCGGGTATGACATAAGGTTTAACATCGGGCAGATCGAACATGACCCAGCAGTGCATGGTTCGGTTGAAGAGCTCTTGGCTGAGGCGGAAACGGCGTTGGGCCGTTAAAAAGTGCGCTGAATAGACCGGCCACATCGCGAGCACGCTCGCTCCCACATTTGAAATGCATCCCCTGCAGGAGCGAGCCTGCTCGCAATGAGGCACTTGCTGACAACATCTATTTAGCAAACAACTGCCCAATATCCTTAAACGCCTTGAACTCCAGCGCATTGCCGCAAGGATCGAACAGGAACATCGTCGCCTGCTCACCGACCAATCCCTGAAAACGAATCCCTGGCTCAATAACGAAGCGTGTCTCCAGCGACTTCAAACGTTCAGCCAACGCCTCCCATTCCGCCATTGCCAACACCACACCGAAATGCGGCACCGGCACGTCATGGCCGTCTACGGCATTGGTATGGGCGGCTTCCTGTGAGGCGTTCTTCGGCGCAAGGTGAATCACCAGTTGATGGCCGAAAAAATTGAAATCAACCCAGTGCTCGCTGGAACGACCTTCTTCGAGGCCAAACACGCTGCCATAGAAGTGCCGTGCGGCGGCCAGGTCATAGACCGGAATGGCCAAGTGGAAAGGGGAGAGTTGCATCAGGCATTCCTTGTTTGAGAGAAGTCAGTGATGAGTTTAACCCTGTGCTTTTCGATGAAAAGACGATAGTTTTTGCGCCGAGCTCAAATTATTTCGATCATTCGAGGCCGCCATGTTGCGAGAACTGAAAACCTTCATCGCGGTAACGCGCTACGGCACGTTCGCGGCGGCCGGCATGCACATCGGCCTGACGCAGTCGGCGGTCAGTGCGCAGATTCGCAACCTGGAACAAACCCTCGGCATTCGCCTGTTCGATCGCACTGGACGGCAGGCGTTTCTCAATGCGGCGGGCCAGCGTGCGTTACCCATGGCCAGGGAAATCCTCGAAACCTTCCATCGGATGGCGGTCAGCGACGAGGTCGGCGAATACCGTGGCGAGTTGAAAATTGGCGCTGTGGCCACTGCACAGACCGGCCTGCTGCCCCAGGCACTGCTGCGTTTGCGCCAGCAGGCACCCCTGCTCGAACCGAAACTGGTACCCGGCGTGTCACTGAACTTGTTGAGTCAGGTGGACACGGGCGAAGTGGACCTGGCGATCCTGATCAAGCCCCCGTTCGAACTTCCCAAGGAGCTATCGGCGCAGTTGATTCGCCGGGAGCCGTTCGTACTGATTGTGCCAATGGACCTTGAAGGCGAAGAGCCGTTGCAGTTGCTCGCCGAGCATCCCCATGTACGCTACGACCGCAATTCGTTCGGCGGCCGGCTGGTCACGCGGTTTCTGCGCGAACGGCAGATTGATGTGCACGTTGTACTGGAACTGGATGAGCTCGAAGCCATCGTCAAAATGGTCGAATGCGGATTGGGCGTATCGCTGCTACCCGAGGCAGGGTTGTGGCTTGAGCATGGGGCGAAGGTCAGGGTGATTCGCTTGGGCGACTTGACGTTTTATCGAGAGATGGTGTTGTTGCAGCGCTATAGCCAGCGAACTCAACCGATTCAGCAGTTGTTTGCCAGTTGTCTGATACCGAACGATGGCTGAATGCAAAAATGCCGATCAGCCAAAACTGATCGGCATTAGCAAAAGGGCATCTTTATGACTTTTCGGCCTTCAGGCATAACTCCTGAGCGCCACCGGGGGAATGAACGTCTCAAGCTCATCTTCCACGGCTTCGATTATTCGTTCTACATCGGCGGCATTCATGACCGTTGCGCAAGGAATGCCGGCAATGGCGATCATGGTCTCGCCAGTGGCCCGATCAAACAAACGGGCAATCATGCTGCCCGGGGCGTCCATGCTCGCCTCAAAACCCATGGGATGAAAATGCCAGCGCATCAGCTGGCAGGCGTTTGGAAATGTGACCTTACTGAATCCTTTATTCATATGTTGCCCGCCTTCTTCATCGAGCGCTTCCTTTAGCTCAGGGTAGGAGGGAAGAACCTTCAATGGTTCAACCAGTGACAGACTGTAAAAGTAGCACCCGGATGTGAAAATAATGTGGATTTTTCAGGCCGTTTGGCGATTGCTCGCGTTTTTTTGATACAGGTCACGAAAGCCAGGGATTCTCAGTCGATAATCTGCGCCCGGCTGGCCATTGAAGCGGCAGCGGAATTTCGGCAAGCTCGGCTTTTTTCCACCGAGACCTTTATGCGCGCTGATGATGATGGTCCGTTGCAAACCCAGGCCACGGGCGAGACGGTCATGCGCTATCACTTGTGCTGGAAGCACCGGGACCTGGATGGCGTCATGGCGCTGTATCACCCCGACGTCCAGTACAACGATTTTTTCCAGAACCGAGTGATGGGCCTGGATGAACTGCGTGAGTACGTGCGCGTCAGCATGCCGCGCAATCCGGATGAAGCACTGGAACACTCGGACCGAATCCGTCTGGATGGCAACACGGCGTTCATTCAATACCAGATGACCTTGCGCGGCACTAACGGGCTGGTGTCGTTTCGCTCCAGTGAAGCGATTACCGTGCGCGATGGCTTGATCTGGCGCGTTAACGAATATGCCTCGCTGGTCCGCGAGCAACTGGCCAGCCAGAGCGCCAGTAAGCGGCGTCCGGCCGAGAGTCGGCTTGGCTTATCGCCGCGTCAATTGAGCTTCATGGCCGAAGACCTCCAGCAATACTTCCTGAGCAAACAGCCTTACCTCGATCCCGAACTCGATCTGCAACGCGTGGCGAAGGAGTGCGGGTACAGCCGCAATCAGATTTCCTATCTGCTCAATCAAGTGCTGGGTCAGAGCTTTTATCGCTACGTCAACCAGGCACGCCTGCAACACTTGCTCGCAGCGCTGGACAACGCCACGCCGCCGGTGCGCGTTGACGAACTGGCATTTGCTGCCGGTTTCAACTCACTGTCGGCGTTCTACAGCTGTTTCCGCCAGCACACTGGCCAGTCGCCCAAGGCTTACGCGAAACAAATTTCTTTGCGTGCACGCGCGCAAGACAGCCTCTGAGGCCACGCACTAGGATCACCGTCATCGAAGTTTGAGTGGCGGAGTCAGACATGCCGGCGTGGCGCACTATCAGTTTATGGATGGACCAACTCGACGAGCCGCTACAGGCCCGTGCGGCGCTGGAGCAAGACCTGGATGTCGACGTGGCGATCATCGGCGCCGGTTATACCGGGCTGTGGACCGCGTATTACCTCAAACGCCAGGCTCCCGGGTTGAACATTGCCATCGTCGAGGCGCAAACCGCTGGCTTTGGCGCCTCGGGGCGTAATGGCGGCTGGTTGATGGGCAATCTTCTGGGTGAAGACCGGCTGTTGGCCCACTTATCACCCGAGCAACGCCGGGCGTCCTACGATTTGTTGCACACCATCCCCGATGAAGTGGAAATCGTCATTGAACGTGAAGGCATCGACTGCGATTTTCGCAAAGGTGGGGTGCTTTATTGCGCCGCTCGCTACCCGGAGCAGGAAACCAGCCTGCGACAGTATCTGGACAAGCTTCATAGTCAGGGCCTCAACGATAACGATTACCGCTGGCTGACTCCTGAGCAGTTGGCCCAACAGATCCGCATCGCCAAACCCTATGGCGGCATTTATGCGCCGCACGTCGCCACCTTGCACCCGGCCAAACTGGTACGCGGTCTGGCGCGCACGGTTGAACGCATGGGCGTCAAGATCTACGAAAACAGCCCGGTTACCCAGTGGCAGTCGGGCAGCCTGCGCACGGCGAAAGCCTCGGTGCGTAGCCGCTGGGTAGTGCCGGCGGTGGAAGGCTATTCGGTCACGCTGCCGCCATTGGGGCGTTATCAGTTGCCGGTGCAAAGTCTGATCGTCGCCACGGAACCGCTGTCCGCCACCACTTGGGACGAAATCGGTCTGAGTCGCGGCCAGGCGTTCAGCGAAAGCAGCCGCCAGGTCACTTACGGCCAGCGCACGGCGGACAATCGCTTGATCTTCGGCGCTCGGGGCGGCTATCAGTTTGCCGGCAAGTTGCGCCATGACTTCGACCTGAGCACCAGCGAAGTCGAGCTAAGGCGCTATCTGTTCGGCGAACTCTTCCCCCAACTCAAGAACGTGCAGATTACCCACGGCTGGGGCGGCAACTTGGGCATGTCACGACGGTTCAAGCCGCACATGCTCTGCGACCGCGCCAGCGGTATTGCCTTGTCCGGCGGTTACGGCGGCGAGGGCGTGGGCGCCAGTAACCTCGGCGGGCGAACACTTGCCGACCTGATCCTGCAACGCGATACCGAACTGGTTCACCAGCCCTGGGTCATCCCGCAGGGCGGCCTCGATGCACTCCGGGCCTGGGAACCCGAGCCATGCCGCTGGCTCGGCTACAACGCGATCATCCGCAGCTTCGTCCACGAAGACCAGACGCTGGCCAACCCGGCCACGTCGCCCTGGCGGCGCAAACTCGCCAGCGGGGTCGCGGGGTTCATGGAAGGTTTCATGCAGTAAACGACACGCTCTTCTTCTATAGGCTTGATCGACAGGTAATCCCATGAGCATCACCCAATTCAAGAACACCGCCACCCTGAAACTCGAAGAGTCCAACCCGGTCGCCGTGCCGCTGGGTGCACCCGTCGCCGTGGCGTCGACCACCAGCGTCGAGCGCGATGACGGCGTCGAAACCGGCGTCTGGGAGTGCACGCCCGGCCGCTGGCGGCGGCAGATCGTCGCCCAGGAATTCTGTCACTTCATTCAGGGCCGCTGCACGTTCACCCCGGATGGCGGCGGCGAAACCCTGCACATAGAAGCTGGCGATGCACTGATGTTGCCCGCCAACACCCTCGGCATCTGGGACATCCAGGAAACCGTACGCAAGACCTACGTTTTGATTTTTTGATTTGATCTTTTGATTGCCTGCCAAACAAAAACAACCTTTACAGGAATCGACTCATGCTCCGAAAGACACTGACCCTCGCGCCGCTATTGCTGGTCGCTTCAATCAGTCAGGCGGCGGACACCGTCAAGATCTACAACTGGTCGGACTACATCGCGCCGGACACCACGAAAAACTTCCAGAAAGAAACCGGCATCGCCTTCACTTACGACGTCTACGACAGCAACGAAACCCTCGACGGCAAGTTGATGACCGGCAAATCCGGCTACGACGTGGTGTTCCCGTCCAACCACTTCATGGCACGCCAGATCGAAGGCAAGGCGCTGAAGACACTCGACAAGAGCCAATTGCCGAACTGGAAAAACCTCAACCCGGTGCTGCTCAAAGCCTTGCAAACCAACGATCCGGGTAACGAACACGGCTTCCCGTACCTGTGGGGCAGCACCGGTATCGGCTACAACATTGCCAAGGTGAAAGCGGTGTTGGGCGACAACGCGCCGGTGGATTCCTGGGACCTGATCTTCAAGCCAGAAAACATGGAAAAGTTGCAGAAATGCGGCGTGGCCATCCTCGATAACGGCCCGGAACTGCTGCCGGCCGCGCTTAATTACCTGGGCCTGCCGCATCACAGTAAAAACCCGGAAGACTACAAGAAAGCCGAAGCGTTGCTGATGAAAGTACGGCCTTACATCAGCTATTTCCACTCGTCCAAGTACACCAGCGACCTGGCCAACGGCGATATTTGCGTGGCGGTCGGGTTCTCCGGCGACATCCTGCAAGCCGAGAGCCGTGCCAAGGAAGCCAAGAATGGCATCGACATCGGCTACGCGATTCCCAAGGAAGGCGCGGCTATCTGGTTCGACATGGTGGCCATGCCCGTCGATGCCCCGGACGAAAAGGCCGGCTACCCCTTCATGAACTACCTGCTGCGTCCGGACGTCATGGCCAGCATCACTAACTATGTGCATTACGCCAATGGCAACGAACAGGCAGACAGCCTCGTCGATCCGGCCATCAAGAACGACACCAAGGTCTATCCGAGCCCGGAAATGATGGGGAAATTGTTCGCCCTGGAAGCGATGCCATTGAACATCGACCGGATTCGTACACGGGTATGGAACAAGATTCGCACCGGCAGTTGAAGGTGATGCGCGCCGGGCCGGTGACAGGGATTCAGCCGATCGGCTCGGCCGTACAGCGCATTTGCCCTGACCCGGGTATTTGCAAAAACACCTCGTCGCCGTTCTGCGAAAAGCTGTAGCTGCCCTTGGAATCCTTGCCCTTGTAGAGCGGCGCATACTCACTCGGCACCTGACTCAGGGTCGCCGAGGCGTTGGCCCATTTCAGGTATACGACGCCGGGCTCAACCGTGAAGTAAGTGGCAGCCACCAATGCGTTCAACCCCGCGCAGCGAAAGGCTACGGGGCCTTCGCTGAGTCGGCTGGGGTCTTTTGTCCGGGCAATGGCCGAACCCTGGCGCAACTGGAACGCCCGCTCGGCATAGCTGCGGACCGTACACGCTTTGGGCTCCGCTTCGGCGGCACACGCGTTACGTTCAAGAACCCAGAAGCGTTGTTCAACCTCGACTTTATCCGGTGGCGGTACCGAACGCTCATCGGTGAGCACCAGGCGATAAAGACGCGTCAGCTCAATTTCCATTCGCTTGAGTTGCGGATCGCGACAGATGAGTTTTTCGATGGATGCCGAAGCCCGAGCGCAGTCGAAGCTGGTATTGGGGATGGTCGGGAATGTTCCAGCGCTGGCACAGGTACTCGTAATCGCACACGCAAAGGCGGCGAGGAGGGAGGCCAGAAGGGGCGCGACCAGTTTCATTTGGCCCGGACCTCAGTCTTCCTGGCGAATCGTGGCCACTTCGTCAGCCCTGACCTTGACCATCGCACCGGAAATATCTTCGAATTCGTAGAAGCCATCCTTGGTCTTGGTTTGCGGCATGTCCTTGGTCAGATACTGGGTGCCATTCTGCAGGGTGACGACCGTTGGCGTCGCGCAACCGGCCAGAGCCAGAAACGCCGCTACTGCCAGGGGCAGACCCAGAGTCTTGATGTTCATAGCCACCTCTCTTGTTGGTAAATAAATGGTGCGAATTTTTTAAACGCCCGCATCTCTATCGCGATTGGTGTAATGGATCGGCATAAAGTTCGACGCGTCAGAAAATTTCCCCGACAGTGCCGCCGCTTATCTTTTTCCGTTTGCACCGGGCAGGTCGATACTGGTATCTGTACGCATAACCAGTACTCCTTCGCCATGGCCCCTTTTTCCTGTGACTGCAAATCCCCTCGACGATCCGTTCTATTACCTCAACAACTTCATGCAAGTGCTTGATTGGCTTGAGCATCGCTATGCCGATGTGTTGAGCGTCGAGGAGCAACAATTCATTGCTGAGTGCAATCGGTTGTCGCGTGAATCCCGGGCGCTATTGGTCAGGATAGTCATGCGCAAAGGAATTCACTTCAGACTCAGCAAACTTCACTACGCCGAGATCGGTGATATCGCCAGTGCTGCCGAGCCATTGCTGACGTTGGGGTGGATTGATGAGCAGTTGCCACTGTCGATCGAGGCGCTGTTCGAAGTGTTGCTCAAGGCTGAGATTCTTCAATGTCTGGGCAGTGCCATCGATCATCCCAAGGGAAAAAAAATAGATTGGCTGCCTGCACTGAGCGAGCAATTCCCTGAAGCAAAAGTCTTCAGAGACTGGTGCCCGGCGCTGGATGACCGTTTGTTCAGCCTGACCATCATGGGCCTGTGCGATCGCCTGCGCTTGATGTTTTTCGGCAATCTTTACCAGGACTGGTCCGAGTTCGTGCTGGCTGACCTGGGCATTTTTACCTACGAAAAGGTCGAGTTCTGCGCCGATTCCCGGGGCTTGCGCAGCCGCGAGGACGTCGAAGCCTGCATGTTCCTCCACGCGTGCCAGCAACAGTTCGAAGCCGGTGAGGCGCTGGCGGGCATTGTTGAGCAGGTCAACGGGCTGACATTGAGCAATCCCTGGCTACAACGGCGTCGAGACAAACTGCTGTTCCAGATGGCCCAGCATTGCGAACGCATGGCGGATTTTTCCACCGCGTTGGCTCTGTACCGAACATGCACATATCCCGGTGCCCGCTTGCGGCTGATCCGCGTGCTGGAGCGTTGTGGCGAATATGAGTTGGCGCTGGAGCTGGCGGCGCGAGCGGAGCAAGCCCCAGAAAGCGCCACCGAGCAACAGCTGTTGCTCAGGATGTTGCCGAGGTTGCGCCGTAAATTGGGTGGGCCGCCGATGAAACGTCGTTCCCCGCAAGCAATGCTGCGCCTGGACCTGCAACTGCCCAGGACCGACCCGCTGATGTCGGTGGAGTATTACGTTCAGTCGCACTTGTCGGAAGAATCGGCGCCGGTGCACTACGTCGAAAACGGCCTGATCAACTCGCTGTTCGGTCTGCTGTGCTGGCCGGCGATTTTCGCGCCGCTGCCGGGGGCGTTTTTTCACCCGTTCCAGCGCGGCCCGGTGGATCTACTGAATGAGGATTTCCATAGCCGCCGGGCCGATTTGTTCCAGGCGTGCCTCGCGGAACTTGACGACGGACGCTACCGCCAGACCATCCGTGAGCGTTATGTACAAAAGTGGGGTGTTCAATCGCCCTTCGTATTCTGGGGAATGCTCAGCGAAGAGCTGCTGGAACAAGCCCTCGATTGTTTGCCGGCCGCGCACCTCAACCACTGGTTCAACCGCTTGCTGCTGGACATCAAGGCCAATCGCGCCGGTATGCCGGACCTGATCCAGTTCTGGCCGCAGCAAAAGACCTACCGCATGATCGAAGTCAAGGGCCCGGGGGATCGCTTGCAGGACAACCAGTTGCGCTGGCTGGAGTTCTGCCACGAGCACCGCATGCCGATTGCCGTTTGCTACGTGCAATGGGCGGAGCAGAGCGCTTGAGCTACAGCATTGCCGTACGGGCGTTGTGTGAATTCACTGCCAAGGTCGGTGACCTCGACCTGCGTTTTACGCCGTCCCCCACCGCACTGGAGGGAATTTTGGGCCATCGCACGGTAGCTTCACGGCGTAGTGACGGGTATCAGAGTGAAGTCGCCCTTGAAGGCCAATATCGAACCCTGGCAGTAAAGGGCAGGGCGGATGGCTATGATCCCGGGCAAAACTGCCTGGAAGAAGTCAAAACCTACCGCGGCGACTTGAGTAAGCAACCGGCCAATCACCGCCATCTGCACTGGGCGCAGGCGAAGGTCTACGGTTGGTTGATGTGCCAGAAACTCAAGCTTGAGCAGATCAGCCTGGCGCTGGTGTACTTCGACATCGTCAGTGAAAAGGAAACTTGTCTGGTCGAGCGCTTCAGCGCAACGGAACTGAAATCGTTCTTCGAGGAGCATTGCGCCCGGTTCCTGCACTGGGCCGAGCAGGAAATGGTTCACCGCGAGAGACGCAATCGGGCCGCTGAGCAATTGGCGTTTCCCCATGCCGGTTTTCGACCGGGGCAGCGTCATCTGGCCGAGTCGGTGTTCAAGGCCGTCAGTACCGGTCGCTGTTTGATGGCCCAGGCGCCGACGGGTATCGGCAAGACCGTCGGTACGTTATTTCCGATGCTCAAGGCGTTGACACCACAGCAACTGGACAAGGTGTTTTTCCTCACTGCGAAAACCCCGGGACGCAAACTGGCACTGGACGCTGCGCAGGTGATTCTCGACAGCGCCGATGCGCCGCCGTTGCGGGTTCTGGAGATGATCGCCCGGGACAAAGCCTGCGAGCACCCGGACAAGGCGTGCCACGGCGAATCCTGCCCACTGGCCCAGGGTTTCTATGATCGCTTGCCGGCGGCGCGTCAGGCTGCCAGCGAAGTCAGATTGTTGAATCAATGTGCATTGCGTCAAATCGCTCTGGAACACGAGGTTTGTCCGTATTACCTCAGCCAGGAAATGGCCCGCTGGGCCGACGTGGTGGTCGCCGACTACAACTATTACTTCGATTTCAGTGCGCTGTTGTTCGGCCTGGCGCAGCTCAACAACTGGAAAGTCGCGGCGCTGGTCGACGAAGCCCACAACCTGGTGGAACGCGGTCGTCAGATGTACAGCGCCAGCCTCGATCAATCGTCCCTCAACGGCGTACGAAAAACCGCTCCCGAGGCGTTGAAAAAGCCCTTGCAGCGGGTCAATCGCGAATGGAACGCCCTGCACAATCAGCAACAGGGCACCTATCAGGCTTATGACAAACCTCCGGAAAAACTGCTCCAGGCGTTGTCATCGTGCAGCGCCAGCATCGGCGATTATCTGAACGATCACCCGCAGGGGCTGGACAGTGCGCTACAGAGTTTTTACTTCGACATGCTGCAATTTTGCCGGGTTGCCGAACTCTTCGACGAGCAGTTCCTGTTCGATATCAGCAAACGCGACCTCGACCGCAAGAAAAGCCTTTCGCAGTTATGCCTGCGCAACGTGGTGCCTGCCGGTTTTATCGGTCCACGCCTCACGGCTGCGCGCAGCACCGTGCTGTTTTCCGCCACCCTCAGCCCTCGTCACTATTACGCCGATTTGCTCGGCACGCCGGCCAACACGGTGTGTATCGACGTTGAATCGCCGTTTCACGCCGACCAGTTGCAGGTGCACATCGTCAACCAGATCTCCACCCGCTTCGTGCATCGCCAAGCGTCCCTGGAGCCGATTGTCGAGTTGATCGCCGAACAGTTCACCCAGCGCCCCGGAAATTACCTCGCGTTCTTCAGCAGTTTCGATTACATGCAGCAAGTCGCGCAGTTGCTGGCCGAGCGGTATCCGCAGATCAATCTCTGGTCGCAATCCCGAGGAATGGCGGAGGAGCAACGTCAGCTGTTTCTGGATCAATTCACCGCCGAGAGCCAGGGCGTCGGCTTTGCGGTACTGGGCGGGGCGTTTGGCGAAGGCATCGACTTGCCGGGCGCTCGGCTGATTGGCGCATTCATTGCCACCTTGGGGTTGGCGCAGCTCAACCCGGTCAACGAGCAACTGAAGCGGCGGATGGCGGCTATTTTCGGTGCTGGCTACGACTACACCTACCTGTATCCCGGTGTACAGAAAGTCGTGCAAGCAGCGGGGCGAGTGATTCGCACCCAACAGGACCAAGGGGTGGTGATGTTGATCGATGACCGCTTTGGCGAGAGCAAGGTCAAGCAATTGCTCCCACGCTGGTGGTCGATTGCACCGAAGATAATTCACTCTGATTGGTAGGATTTTTTACCTTTAAAAACATAGACATACCTTGATGCAAACGGCGATTTGAACAATCCCCAAAAGCGAACTTTATTCATAGGGCTGGTCATCACTTTTACCCAACTCTTTGATAAGGAAATCAAGGTATGTCAGATGCATCGAAGTACACCTACACCCCCGAGGACGTAACCAAGGCGTTCACTGAAATCACTGCCACGCTGTTCGCCGGCAAAACCGTAGAAACCCCGCGCAAGCTGTTAATCACCGCTGGAGTGGAAGGCTCGGGAAAGACTTACTTGCTGGAAAAAAGTTTGCTGCCATCCGGGCGTTACGGGAATTACGTTCGTTTGTACCTGCCCGAGTACCGAAAAAAACACCCGCAATACGCCGACATGATCAAGCTCGGGGTTCTGCACGCCTACGAACACACAGAAGCGTTTGCCAGGGACCTCGGAGCACAAATCTTCACCTCTGCGCGCACTCATCAGTACAACATCATCATGGAGTGCGCGTTCGATGACATCGCTTTTGCCGGGTTGGCAAAATTTGCTGAAGGTTATCAACCGGAAATCCATGTTGTGGGTTGTAATCACGCGTTTGCCCATATGTCCAGCATCAAGCGGGCATTCTCCAGCCTGGCTAAGCAAGAACTGGAACGATTCGTCAGCTATTCGAGGCTGGAGTCAAGCATCAGTAACGCCCCGGCGGTCCTCGTCGCCTTCGAGTTCCTCGCAAAGACAGTGAGTGGCTCTCAAATATTTTTGTACGAGCGTGGGCTGGGCGCACTGCAGGACCGGGTGCTGCGCGCGCACAGTACCTACACCCTGGACGCAGCGGGCGAACTTACTGAGACTTCCACATTGGAACCTTATACGTACAGCGCCTATGACAAAATCCTCAGAAGATCTGTTTATTCGATGGAGGAGCGTGATGAGGCAGTCAAGGAGTGTCATCTGCAACTACTGAAAACCAAGGAATATGACAAACAGGTGCCCGATTTTGTCTATAACGACCTGTATTCTTATATCACCAAATACGTGTATCGCTGAGTGGGCATAACCGCTTGAGAAGCAAACTGCCGAGGTAAAGTCTTCTCAAATCGGCTGTTTGTCGCATACTCCAGAAAATCCAATATGACTCGAGATTTCAATGAGCGAAGATCGAAACAAAGCCAATGCCTTCGAAGACAAGCGTTTTCGCTTGTTGATCGATGCGGTGATTGACTACGCGATCTACATGATTGATCCCGACGGCATCATCATCAGTTGGAACGCCGGCGCCCGACGTTTCAAAGGCTATGAAGAGGCCGAGATTCTCGGTCAGCACTTTTCGCGTTTTTACACCGAGGAAGACCGCCGTATCGGCAAGCCTCAATTAGCGTTGGACACGGCGATTCGCGAGGGGCGTTTTGAAGGTGAAGGCTGGCGTGTGCGCAAGGATGGCACGCATTTTTGGTCCCACGTGGTGATTGATCCGATTTATGACACGTCCGGCCAGCTACTGGGGTTTGCCAAGATTACCCGTGATCTGACCGACCGAAAAATGGCGGAGGAAGTGCTCAAGCAAAGCGAGCAACAATTCCGCCTGCTGGTGCAAAGCGTCACCGACTACGCGATCTACATGCTTGATCCGGATGGACGCCTGACCAACTGGAACCTGGGCGCTCAGCGCATCAAGGGCTACGCGCCCGAAGAAATCATCGGCCAGCACTTTTCACTGTTCTACACCCCTGAGGACCGTGCAGCTGGCGAACCGCAACGAACATTGGATATCGCCGTGCGTGAGGGGCGTTTTGAAAACAAGGGCTGGCGTGTGCGCAAGGACGGCACTCGATTCTATGCCCATGTGGTCGTGGACCCGATCTGGGGCGAGACCGGCACCTTGCTCGGGTTTGCCAAGATCACCCGCGATATCACCGAGGTGACCCAAGCGCAGCAAGCCCTGGAAAAAACCCGTGAAGCGCTGTTCCAGGCGCAAAAAATGCAGGCTATCGGTCAACTGAGCGGGGGGATTGCCCATGATTTCAATAATCTGCTGACAGTCATCCTTGGCAATCTGGAAATCGTCCGCAAACGAATCGCGGACGACCCGAAAATTACCCGACTGATCGACAATGCCACTCAGGGCGCCCAGCGGGGGGTGTCCCTGACCCAGCGCATGCTTGCTTTCGCCAGGCGCCAGGAGCTCAAGTCCGAACCTGTTGAGTTACCGATACTGGTGCAGGGCATCTCCGGGTTGTTGCGCAGTTCGTTAGGTCCTTCAGTCGTCCTTGAAACCCGGTTCCCTCCACAACTTGAACCGGTCATGGCTGACGTCAATCAACTTGAACTTGCCGTGTTGAACCTGGCCACCAATGCCCGTGATGCCATGCCCCACGGCGGGAAAATCGTGATCAGCACCCGTGCCGAAGAAGTTCGTGAGGAAATTCGCCCGCATATGGTGGCCGGGCGATATGTCTGCCTGAGTGTCACCGATACCGGGGAGGGCATGGACGAAGCGACACTGGCCTCGGCGATGGACCCGTTTTTCACCACGAAGGGGCTCGGTAAAGGCACGGGGCTCGGGCTATCGATGGTGCACGGCTTTATCGAACAACTGGGCGGACGATTCGTTCTCAAGAGCAAGAAAGACCACGGCACGACTGCAGAGCTATGGTTGCCCGTCGCTGCCAGCGGTTCGCAACAGGCAGCGGTTATCGATGAACTGGCCACACCGGAGGTTTCTCGCCTGTGTGTATTGGTGGTGGATGACGACAGCCTGGTGCTGACCAGTACTTGTCTGTTGCTCGAAGACCTCGGTCATCGGGTGATCGCGGCGACATCCGGCGTCCAGGCGCTGGAGTTGTTCGAGGCTGAGAAAGCGATCGACCTAGTCATCACCGACATGGCAATGCCTCAGATGAGTGGCGCTCAATTGGCAGATGCCATCCGCACGCGGAAGTCAGACGTGCCAATTATCCTGGCGACAGGTTATGCCGAACGTCTCGAAGGTAATGCAGCCAGGCTTCCCAGATTGCCGAAACCTTTTACCCAGCACAATCTGGTGGAAATCATTGCTGCGGCGATGAAGTGATAGCGATTTAGGTTGTACATATGGCGAGGGAGCAAGTTCCCTCGCCATATGTTTGCAATCAGGCAGCCATGTTGGGCGCACCGAGCTCTTTCTTCAGTTGAGCTTTCAGTGTTTCCATCTGTGCCCCCAATTCTTCCAGCTCTGCTTTACCAAGCAGTTTCTTGGCTTGAGGAAACATTTCTGTTTCTTCCTCTTCAATGTGGTGCTCCAGCAACTCCTTGACCACTTTGACCCGACCGGCAAATTCAGGTGTCGACGGGTCGGTGACTTTGAGGTCCGGCAGAACCAGCGAATCAACGGTGCGATGCTCTTCTTTGGCTTCGTAGTACATGACGTCCTGCTCTTTGCCGCCGGCTTTTTTGTAAGCCGGATACAGGACTTCTTCTTCCAGACGCGTGTGGATGGAGATTTCCATTTCCAGCTTGGCCAGCAATTCAGTGCGTTTTTTAATGCCGCGCTCGGTGGACTCGCTCAATTGGCTCAAGATGCCTTTTACGCGTTCATGGTCAGCTTTCAACAGGTCTATGGCGTTCATGGTGAGGTCTCTCAAGTCGTCACGGAATGGAAGAGCGCAAACGGTCTCGATGCCGAAAGTCGCTCTTGGGAATAGAGCATGAGTCGTGCCGCTTTCGACCGCCGGATAAATTCGTAAAAAATCAATGAGATATATGGAGTGCTGGCGAATAGAGGTCATGCAGGCTGCATGAGTAGTGACGTTGCTTCATGCAGTTCGCGGCTCAACGGCTGGCTTCTTGCGTTGCTCATAGCGGGCGAGGACCGGTTGCGTACTGACGCCATGAATCAAGATGCTCAACGCGACCACGGACAGCGTCAGGTCAGTACACAGTGTTGCAACTGACGGATTCAGCCCATGGTTGAGGACATAGAACAGGTAATAAAAGCTGCCAATCCCGCGAATGCCGAACCAGCCGATCAATAAGCGTTGCCGACCGTCGAGCACGTTACCCCACGGTATGAGCATGACGCTAAGGGGACGAATCAGGCAGAACAACACACCACCAATGGCCAACGCGCGCCAGTCCCAGTGGGCCATCAGCACGACGCCGAGCAACGTTACCAAAAACACTTCCATAGCCCGCTCCACCAGGCTACCAAAGGACAGCATGTCGCCGATCATGATCCCGGCCGCCACTTGTGTGTCCTCCAGATGCTCTACATCACCATGCACGGCGGCATCGGGCTCGACGTTCTGGTGGCCGACCACTGCCTGAACCAGATGCTCGGCCGGTGGTTGTGCATTGCCCGTGGATTTGACCTCGGCCCCACGCAAGCCGAGGCCTGCGGCGAATACCGACAGAAACCCATAACCATGAACCGATTCGGCGGCGACGTAAGCCAGTGCAATCAGCGCGAACGTCAGATAGTCATTGGGTGAAAGGGTGCTGTCGGCGTTTCTGATGCGCATAGATAAAGTTAGACGCCCGATACCTCGGCCCATGGAGTAGCCAATCAATAAACCGGCAGGCACGGCCCACAAAAGACGTTTGAGCGCCCAGTCATCGAGCCAGGTGGTTGAAGAGGAATCGCCCTGTTGCAGGAACAGCAAACCGAGGATCACAAATGGAAAGGCTATCCCGTCGTTAAGACCGGCTTCACCAGAAAGTCCGAAACGCACCGGATCGTCGTCCTTGGAGTCGTTGACCTGAACCAGAGAGGCCAGTACCGGGTCGGTGGGCGCCAATATCGCGCCGATCAACAGCGACGGCCCCCACGCAAGTCCAAAGGCAAAATGCAGCAACAGGCAGACACCGGTGATGCTCAGGAGCATCACCGGCCCGGCCAGCCCATACGCCACGCGCCACTTGCGATCCTTGAGCGGCAGCCGCAGCTTCAACCCGCAGACGAACAAAGAAAAGAGCACCGCGACTTCCGTCAGGTGCTCCATCCAGAACGACGCGTCCTTTATATCCAGCCTGAGCCAGCCGAGTCCCGACGGCCCGATGGCCACGCCCAGCGCCAGGCACACGGCGGACGTGGTCACAGGCATCCAGCGCAGGTACGACGAGGTGAGTGCCAACGCCAGCAGCACGGCACCCAGCACGGCGACCCAAGCGGTGAAGCTCATGGCTTCTGTCATCAACCGACAGTCGCGCGCAAATACTCGGGCGTCAGCACGTTGAACCACACCAGGATCATTTCCACCAGAATCGTCACCAGCACCAACAGCCCGACGCCCCAGACACAAGCGGAGTTGAGCAGGCCTTGTTCCTTGCGCTCATGCATAAACGTCGGCAATCCCACAAACAGCAGGAACGTCGAATACGCCGATGCTGCGCCTAACACCAAAATGGCCAGCCAACGACTCGGGTACAGGCCAGCGAGGCCCGCGAGGAAAAACGGCGTGACGGTGTAGGCCGCAAAACCGATGCATTGATTGACGGTAGGCCGGGCGTCGAAGGTGCGTGACATCCAGCGAATGAACAGCCCCATCACGGCGACGCCAACCAGGATGCTGACGTACAGCAATATGCAGAGTTGCAGCGCACTGGCGGAACTAAGCTTCACCGTTTCATTTTCCGCCAGGCTCCAGCCAACGTAAGTGGTCCCGATAAACAGGCAAACCGGAGGGATCAAGGCGAGCAGTAGCAAATGTGCAAGATAGTGGCGCGGATGTGCTTCCTCTTCCTTGCGGATATCCGTCCACGCGAAGTTAGGTTGGGTAAACAGCTTGACGATAGGTGCGGACATGGCGACCTCCAGATATCGAAAGGCCCTCCGGGGAAGCATGCTATTCACTTGTGGCGAGGGAGCAAGCTCCCCTCGCCACAGGTTTTCGTTTGTTTCAAATTCTTGAGTGAACAGCAGTACACGACGTGAGGCCCGATAAAGTGTTGAGCACGGGCAATATCCGCGGGTTCAATTTTTTCAGCCTTGCTCAAAGGATCGGCTTGCCACCGGTCACGCCAAAGCGCTGGCCAGTGATATAGCTGCCTTCGTCCGAGGCCAAAAGCACATAAATCGGCGCTACTTCCACTGGTTGACCCGGGCGCCCAAGGGGGGTGTTGGCGCCGAAGTTCTGCACGGTTTCTTCCGGCATGGTGGAAACGATCAGCGGCGTCCAGATCGGCCCGGGCGCCACGCTGTTGACCCGGATATTTTTCGGCCCGAGCATTTGCGCCAGACCAGCGGTGAAGTTGGCAATTGCACCCTTGGTCGTGGCGTAGGCGAGCAGGGTGGGGTTGGGCATGTCGGAATTCACCGAACTGGTATTGATGATCGAACTGCCGGGCTTCATGTGTTTCAACGCGGCCTGACAAATCCTGAAGATGGCCGTGATGTTGACGTCGAAGGTCATCACCCATTCTTCATCGGGAATGTCTTCCAGGGTTTCGTGGGTCATCTGGAACGCGGCGTTATTGACCAGCACGTCGATGCGACCGAAGCGTTCGACGGTTTTCTCCACCAGTGCCTGGCAATGCACCTTGTGCGCCAGGTCTCCGGGCAGCAGCAGACATTGGCGCCCGGCCTGTTCCACCCAACGGGCGGTTTCCTGCGCGTCTTCCTGTTCATCGAGGTAGGCAATAGCCACGTCCGCGCCTTCACGGGCAAAGGCAATCGCCACGGCGCGACCGATACCACTGTCGCCACCGGTGATCAGGGCAATCTTGCCTTCCAGGCGCCCCGAGCCCTTATAGCTTTGCTCGCCACAATCGGGGTAGGGATCCATTTTTCGCTGGGAGCCGGGGACAGGTTGGTGTTGCTTGGGGAAGGGTGGTTTGGGGTAGTTCATCATCAGACTCCGAACAGGGGGCGTGTTCGGGGTTGACTGTGGGGGTTTGGCTTGAGTTCGGTTGTATTTCACCTTCCCTAAGAACTCACGAACCATTTTAGGAGCTGGCTTGCCAGCGATGGCACCCGCTCGGGCAAAATCAATTTCGACCCGATGATCGCATCGCTGGCAAGCCAGCTCCTACACGGGAGCGGTGTCAGGCCTTGAGGTGACGCAAGCTGCGCTCCATCCGCGCAATGCCTTCTTCCAGCAACGAACGCGGGCAGCCGAAGTTCAGGCGCACGAATTGTCGGCAGTCATCGCCGAAATCCAGACCCGGGCTCAAGCCGACCTTGGCCTGTTCCAGGAAGAACTGTTGCGGGTTGTCCAGCCCCAGCGCTGTGCAGTCGAGCCACGCCAGATAGGTGCTTTGCGGAACGTTCATGGTGACGCCCGGCAAACGGGTGCGGACCGCATCGACCAGGTAATCGCGGTTGGCTTGCAGGTAGGCCTTGAGCTCGTTCAGCCACGGCGCCGCTTCGCTGTAGGCAACGCGGGTGGCTTCCAGGCCCAGCGGGTTGACGCTGTCGACCATGCCGCAACGGGCGTGGTTGACGCGCTCGCGCAGGTGGCGGTCCTGAATGATCATGAACGAGGTCTTCAACCCGGCGATGTTATAGGCCTTGCTGGCCGACATCAGCGTAATGGTGCGTTGGGCGATTTGCGGGCTCAGGGTGGCCATCGGAATGTGTTGACGACCGTCAAAACACAGCTCGGCGTGGATCTCGTCGGCGATGATCCAGGCGTCGTGCTCCACGCAGATGTCGGCGATGGCTTGCAGCTCTTCGCGCGGGAAAGCTTTGCCCAGCGGGTTGTGCGGGTTGCTCAACAGCAGGGCGCCGCCACCTTGCAACGACTGGCTCAAGGTCGACAGCGGCGTGGCGTAGGTGCCGTCAGGCTGAGCATCGAAGTTCAACTCGACCTTGTTCAATCCCCAATGACCTGGCGCATGACGCAGCGGCGGGTAGTTCGGCACCTGGACCACGACATTCTGTTGCGGCTGCACCAGCGCTTTGAGGGCCATGTTGAAACCCGACTCGACCCCCGGCAGGAAGATCAACTCCTGCGGCTCGACGCGCCAGGCGTACTTGTTCCACAAGTCGGCAACAATAGCCTCGCGCAGATCGTCCGGGGCCACGCTGTAGCCGACCATTGGGTGTTCCAGGCGTTTTTGCAGTGCCTGGATGATCATCGGTGGCGCGGCGAAATCCATGTCGGCAACCCACATCGGCAACACGTCGGCCGGGTAGCGGCTCCATTTGGTGCTGCCGGTGTTGTGGCGATCGAACACCTGATCAAAATCGAAAGTCATGCGCGGTCTCGTGAAGTCGGGTTAATCATGCCGGCCATGATAATCCCCAGACCCTGTGGGAGCGAGCCTGCTCGTGATAACGGTGAGTCAGTGACATAAATGGATGGCTGACCCTTCGCCATCGCGAGCAAGCTTGCTCCTACAAGGGCCAGGTCAGGGCCGACGGTCGGTTGCCATGGTGATTTCGACAGCCTTGTCTAGAATTCAGATGTCGGCAGCCCGTCTGCCGCCACCGTGACTGTCCAGAAAATCCGGCAAAAGTACCGGGTTTCCACCTGATCAGGAGTGAACGATGGACCTCAACCGTCGTCAGTTCTTCAAGGTCGCCGGTATCGGCCTTGCAGGCTCTAGCCTGGGCGCGTTGGGCATGGCCCCGACGCCAGCCTTCGCAGAGCAGGTGCGCCACTTCAAGCTTGCCCACACCCATGAAACCCGCAACACCTGTCCGTACTGCTCGGTCGGCTGTGGGTTGATCATGTACAGCCAGGGCGATACCGCGAAGAACGTTGCGCAAAGCATCATCCACATCGAAGGTGACGCCGACCACCCGGTCAACCGCGGCACCCTTTGCCCCAAAGGCGCCGGCCTGCTGGACTTCATTCACAGCCCCGGCCGCCTGCAGTACCCACAGGTACGCAAGCCCGGCAGCACCGAGTGGACGCGTATTTCCTGGGATGAAGCGCTGGATCGCATCGCCGACCTGATGAAGGCCGACCGCGACGCCAACTTCATCGAGAAAAACGCTCAGGGCCAAACGGTAAATCGCTGGCTGACCACTGGTTTCCTCGCGGCATCAGCGGCGTCCAACGAAGCGGGCTACATCACCCACAAGGTCATTCGCAGTCTCGGCATGCTGGGGTTTGATAACCAGGCGCGTGTCTGACACGGCCCGACGGTGGCAAGTCTTGCCCCGACGTACGGCCGTGGAGCCATGACCAACCACTGGACCGATATCGCCAACGCGAATCTGGTTCTGGTGATGGGCGGCAACGCAGCAGAAGCGCATCCGTGCGGCTTCAAGTGGGTGACCGAAGCCAAGGCGCATAACAAGGCGCGGCTGATCGTGGTCGACCCGCGTTTTACCCGGACCGCTTCGGTGGCCGACTACTACGCGCCGATTCGTACCGGCACCGACATCGCTTTCATGGGCGGGCTGATCAATTACCTGCTGACCCAGGACAAGATCCAGCACGAATACGTGCGCAACTACACCGACGTGTCGTTCATCGTCAAAGCCGGCTATGGCTTCGAGGACGGGATTTTCAGCGGCTACGACGTGACCAAGCGGGCGTACACCGACAAGTCCGGCTGGGGCTATGAAATGGGTGAGGACGGCTTCGTCAAGACCGACCCGAGCCTGCAAGACCCGCACTGCGTCTATCAATTGATGAAGCAGCACTACAGCCGCTACAACATCGAACTGGCGAGCCAGATTTGCGGCATGCCGGTCGATGCCATGCAAAAAATCTGGGACGAAATCGCTACTTGCTCGGTTCCGGGCAAAACCATGACGATTCTCTACGCCCTCGGTTGGACCCAGCATTCGATCGGTTCGCAAATCATCCGCAGCGCGGCGATGGTGCAACTGTTGCTGGGCAATGTCGGCATGCCGGGTGGCGGTGTCAACGCCTTGCGCGGGCACTCCAATATCCAGGGGCTGACCGACCTGGGCCTGCTGTCCAACTCACTGCCGGGATACCTGACGTTACCGGGCGATGCCGAGCAGGATTACAACGCCTACATCGTCAAGCGCACTCAGAAACCGCTGCGTCCGGGGCAACTGTCCTACTGGCAGAACTACAGCAAATTCCACGTCAGCCTGATGAAAGCCTGGTACGGCGCCAATGCCTCGGTCGAGAACAATTGGTGCTACGACTATTTGCCGAAACTCGACATCCCCAACTACGACATCCTCAAAGTGTTCGACCTGATGGGCCAGGGCAAGGTCAACGGCTACATGTGCCAGGGCTTCAACCCGATCGCCGCGTTGCCTGACAAAAACCGGGTGATGGCGGCGCTGGCCAAGCTCAAATGGCTGGTGGTGATGGACCCGCTGGCCACCGAGACTTCGGAGTTCTGGCAAAAGGTCGGGCCCTATAACGACGTCAACAGCGCCGATATCCAGACCGAAGTGATTCGCCTGCCCACTACTTGCTTCGCCGAGGAGGACGGCTCGCTGGTCAACAGCAGTCGCTGGCTGCAATGGCACTGGAAGGGTGCCGATGGACCTGGCGAAGCGCGCACCGACGTGCGGATCATGAGTGAGCTGTTTCTGCGTCTGCGCCAACGCTACCAGGCGAACGGCGGTGCTTATGCCGATCCAATCCTGAAACTGTCGTGGCCGTACAAGATCGCCGACGAACCGTCGCCGGAAGAGCTGGCCAAGGAAATCAACGGCAGCGCCACCGCCGATTTCACCGACGCCACCGGCGCGCTGATCAAGGCCAATGCGCAACTCGCCGGGTTCGGTCAACTCAAGGATGACGGCAGCACCGCCTCCGGTTGCTGGATTTTCTGCGGCAGCTGGACTGAAGTCGGCAATCAGATGGCCCGCCGCGACAACAACGACCCGTTTGGCATGCACCAACATCAAGGCTGGGCCTGGGCCTGGCCGGCGAACCGGCGGATTCTCTACAACCGCGCCTCGGCGGACCCGCAAGGCAAGCCGTGGGACGAGAAAAAACGCCTGGTGTGGTGGAACGGCAAAGCCTGGGCCGGCACCGATGTGCCCGACTATAAGGCCGACGTGCCGCCGGAAGCCGGGATGAATCCGTTCATCATGAACCCCGAAGGCGTGGCGCGGTTCTTCGCCGTCGACAAGATGAACGAAGGCCCGTTCCCCGAGCACTACGAGCCCTTCGAGACGCCCATCGGCATTAACCCGCTGCACCCGGAAAACAAGAAAGCCACCAGCAATCCGGCGGCGCGGATCTTCGATTCGGTGTGGGACACCCTCGGCGTGGCCAAGGATTACCCGTACGCCGCCACCAGCTACCGGCTGACCGAGCATTTCCACTTCTGGAGCAAGCACTGCAAGCTCAACGCGATCGCCCAGCCCGAGCAATTCGTCGAAATTGGCGAAGTGCTGGCCAAGGAAAAAGGCATTGTCGCCGGCGACCGGGTGCGCGTCAGTTGCAAGCGCGGGCACATCGAAGCGGTGGCGGTGGTGACCAAGCGGATTCGGCCGTTGCAGGTCAACAATCAGGTGGTGCACCAGATCGGTATCCCGTTGCACTGGGGTTTCACCGGCCTCACACGCCACGGTTACCTGACCAACACACTGGTGCCGTTCCTCGGCGATGGCAACACACAGACCCCGGAATCCAAGTCATTCCTGGTCAACGTGGAGAAAATATAAATGGCCAGCCAAGACATTATTGCCCGCTCGGCCACCACCACCGTGCCGTCCTCAGTGCGCAATCAGGAGGAAGTCGCCAAGCTCATCGACACCACCAAGTGCATCGGTTGCAAGGCTTGCCAGGTCGCCTGTTCGGAATGGAACGAGCTGCGCGACGAGGTCGGCCACAACCACGGCACTTACGACAACCCGCAAGACCTCACCGCAGAAACCTGGACGTTGATGCGCTTCACCGAGCACGAAACCGATGCCGGCAACCTCGAATGGCTGATCCGCAAGGACGGCTGCATGCACTGCGCCGAACCCGGTTGCCTGGCGGCGTGCCCCAGCCCCGGTGCGATCATCAAGCACGCCAACGGCATCGTCGATTTCAATCAGGACCACTGCATCGGCTGCGGCTATTGCATCACCGGTTGCCCGTTCAACATCCCGCGCATCTCGCAGAAGGACCACAAGGCCTACAAATGTACGTTGTGTTCGGACCGGGTGGCGGTGGGGCTGGAACCAGCCTGCGTGAAAACCTGCCCGACCGGTGCCATCGTGTTCGGCTCCAAGGAAGACATGAAGGAACACGCCGCCGAACGCATCGTCGACCTCAAGAGCCGTGGTTTCGACAATGCCGGTTTGTATGACCCCGCGGGTGTCGGTGGCACCCATGTGATGTACGTGCTGCACCATGCCGACACGCCGAGGCTTTATGCCGGGTTGCCGATTGATCCGACGATCAGCCCGCTGGTTGATCTGTGGAAAGGCGTGAGTAAACCCTTGGGCTTGTTGGCCATGGGCCTGGCGGTGTTGGCCGGATTCTTCCACTACGTGCGCGTCGGACCGCAGATCGTCGAAGAAGATGAACTGCCGCCACTCAACGATCCTGCGGTGCATGAAGTCGACCCGTCAGTGCACACCTACGATCCGAAGCGGGAGGACCGGCCATGATCCGCAAACAGATCCTTCGTTACACCGCCAACCAGCGCACCAATCATTGGCTGGTGGCGATCCTGTTTTTCATGGCCGGATTATCCGGGCTGGCGCTGTTTCATCCGGCGCTGTTCTGGTTAAGCAACCTGTTCGGCGGCGGGCCGTGGACCCGCATCCTGCATCCATTTATGGGCGTGCTGATGTTTGTGTTTTTCCTCGGCCTGGTGTTGCGTTTCTGGCGCGCCAATTACTTTATCGCCAATGATCGCCTGTGGTTGCGGCGCATCGACCGGGTGATGAAAAACCAGGAGGAGGGCGTGCCACCGGTCGGCAAATACAACCCGGGGCAGAAGCTGCTGTTCTGGACTTTACTGCTTTGCATGTTGGGACTGCTGTTCACCGGTCTGGTGATCTGGCGCGCGTACTTCAGCGAATACTTCGGTATCACCACGATCCGCTGGGCAATGTTGCTGCATGCACTGGCCGGTTTCGTGCTGATCCTGAGCATCATCGTGCACATCTATGCCGGTATCTGGATCAAGGGTTCGGTCAGCGCAATGATGCACGGCTGGGTCAGCCGCGCCTGGGCGAAGAAACACCATGAACTGTGGTACCGCGAAGTGACGCGTGACGAGCGTCCGCGTCGCGATCCTCCGCTGAGCAAAAAAGGATAACGATTTGGCCACCATTCTGGAGCCAGGACAGATCGAAGCGGCGGCCACCTCACCGCCGGTTCTGCACCTTCCACCGCACAACCTGTTTACCCTGCGTGCGTTGCGCCTCGAACGCTTGGCCGAAGGCCATCCCTTGGCCGATTACCTGCAACTGGTCGCCGGATTGTGCCACGCGCAACAGCGTTTGCTCGACGATCCGCCGCCCGCCGCGACGCCGGACCCGCAACGCATCCAATTGTGCCTCGACCACGGCTTGCCACCCTTTGCCGCCGACAGTCTGGTGCGTGAAAACGGTTGGCTGGCGTTTCTGCATGCACTGTTGCCGAACTTTCGGTTGCCTCCACAACCGGCAGTGGAGAAGGCCGTCGCGTCGTTGCGCAGTGCCAGCGACGGGCAGGTCAAGGCCTGGGCACTGGCGCTGGTCAGCGGTCAATACGCCTTGCTACCGCCGGCGGTGGTGCCGTTTCTCGGCGCTGCACTACAGACAGCCTGGAGTCACTGGTTGCTGAGCACCCCGGGCCTGGCCTTGAAACCCGGCAACAGTCTCCATCAATGCCCGGCTTGCGGATCGCCCGCCATGGCAGGCGTGATCCGCCATCGCGGCAAGTACAACGGCTTGCGCTATCTGGTTTGTTCCTTGTGTGCCTGCGAATGGCATGTGGTGCGGGTCAAGTGCGTGTATTGCGAGCAAAGCAAAGGCCTGCAATACGTCAGCTTCGACAGCGACCGTCATGCGGCCGACAAGGCGCCATTGCGCGCGGAAACCTGTCCGGGCTGCAAAAGCTATCTGAAGCAGATTTACCTGGAGTGCGATGCCGAGGGCGAAGCCTTGTCCGCCGACCTGAGCAGCCTGATGCTCGACATGCGACTGGAGCAGGAAGGCTTTCAGCGCCCGGCACCCAATCTGTTGCTGGCGCCCGGGGGCGATTGAAGCGAACGTCTACACTCAGGCGGTCAACCTTTGCGGGAGCGCCTGATGTCCGCCAGATCCACCAGCCCAGCCTTGCGACTTCCTTCTATCGACAGCTTGCTGCGCCACCCGGCCTGCCATCCGTTGGCCGAACGTTATGGGCGCGAGGCGTTGCTCGCCAGCCTGCGGACGTTGCTCGATGACTTGCGCGAACCGGTGCTGGCAGGGCAGCTCAACGAAGTAGAACTGGTGCCCGAAGTGCTGGCGGGCCGCGTCGGCGAACGGCTGCAGACGCAACATCGCAGCCATGTTCGCCGAGTGTTCAACCTCACCGGCACCGTGCTGCATACCAATCTTGGACGGGCGCTGTTGCCCGAGGAAGCCATTGAAGCGGTGCAAATGGCCGCGCGCTATCCGTTGAACCTGGAATTCGACCTGCACAGCGGCAAGCGTGGCGACCGCGACGACCTGATCGAAGGCTTGATCCGCGAACTGACGGGCGCCGAAGCGGTGACCGTGGTCAACAACAATGCCGCCGCCGTATTGCTGACCCTCAACAGCCTGGGTGCGCGCAAGGAAGGCATCATTTCCCGGGGCGAGCTGATTGAAATTGGTGGCGCCTTTCGCATTCCCGACATCATGGCCCGCGCTGGGGTGAAGCTGCACGAAGTCGGTACCACCAACCGCACCCACGCCCGCGACTACGAAGCCGCCATCGGTCCACGTAGCGGTCTGGTCATGCGCGTGCATGCGAGCAACTACAACATTCAGGGTTTCACCACCAGCGTGCCGACCGCCGAGCTGGCGCAACTGGCGCACCAGCACGGTTTGCCGCTGCTGGAAGATCTCGGCAGCGGCAGTCTGCTGGACCTCACTCGCTGGGGATTGCCGGCCGAACCGACCGTGCGCCAGGCCTTGCTCGACGGCGCCGACATCGTCACTTTCAGTGGCGACAAACTGCTGGGTGGCCCCCAGGCCGGGTTGATTGTCGGTCGTAAAGACTTGATCACACGGATCAAGAAGAACCCGCTGAAACGCGCACTGCGGGTCGACAAACTGACCCTGGCCGCCCTCGAAGCGGTACTTGGTCTGTACCGAAATCCTGATCGACTGGCCGAACGCCTGCCGAGTCTGCGTCTGCTGACCCGGCCGCAGGCGGATATCTTCGCTCAGGCTGAACGCCTGCAACCGTCATTGGCGCGGGTGCTGGGCGACGCCTGGCACGTTAGCGCGGAAGCGGCGCTGGGCATGATCGGCAGCGGTAGCCAACCGGTGGCGCGCTTGCCCAGTGCCGCGTTATGCCTGCGACCGCAAACGTCGAAACGTCTCCGTGGAAGATGTCTGCACGGGCTGGAAGAGGCGCTGCGTGCCTTGCCGATCCCGGTGCTCGGACGCATCGATGACGACGCCTTGTGGCTGGACTTGCGGCAACTGGACGACGAGCCGGCATGGCTGGCGCAACTCGAACAATTGGAGTCTTAGGGTGATCGTCGGCACGGTAGGGCACATCGACCACGGCAAGACAGCATTGCTGGAAGCCCTGACCGGCCAGGCCGGTGATCGGCGACGGGAAGAGCGCGAACGCGGCATGACCATTGACCTCGGCTACCGTTATGCCGAGCTGGAGCCGGGCGCGGGCCTTACCGGTTTTATCGACGTGCCCGGCCACGAACGCTTCACCCACAACATGCTCGCCGGGGCTCAGGGCATTGATTTGGTGTTGCTGGTGGTGGCCGCCGATGACGGTGTGATGCCGCAGACCCGCGAACACCTGGCCATTGTCGAACTGCTGGGTATTCCTCGGGCGCTGGTAGCGATCAGCAAATGCGACCGGGTAGAAGCGGCGCGGGTACAAAAAGTGCGCGAGCAAATTGAATCCTTGTTGGCACCCGGTATCTATGCCGATGCGCCGTTGATTGCGCTGTCGAGCGTAACCGGACAGGGCATCGACACCCTGCGCCAAACCCTGATCGAAACGCAGCGGGACGTCGTTCAACGTAGCCTTGACGGTGGTTTTCGCCTGGCGATTGACCGGGCGTTCAGCGTCGCCGGTGCGGGCATTGTGGTCACCGGCACGGCGCTGTCCGGTCAAGTGGCGGTGGGCGATACGTTGATGCTCGGCCCCCTCGGCAAAACCGTGCGCGTACGGGGGCTGCATGCGCAGAATCAACCCGCGGAGGTTGCCATGGCCGGTCAGCGCGTTGCGCTTAACATCAGTGCCGATCGCCTTGCGCTGGAGCAGATTCACCGTGGTCAATGGCTGTCGGCAGAATGGCTGTATGCACCGACCCAGCGTCTGGACATCGACCTGCGTTTATTGTCCGGCGAAGCGAGGGCCTTCGAGCACTTTCAGCCAGTTCACGTTCATATCGGCACACAAGACCTGACCGGACGCGTGGCCTTGCTGGAGGGGGCCAGCCTGGCGCCCGGTGAGCGGATGTTCGCGCAAATCCTGCTGAACGCGCCGGTGCAGGCCGTGAAGGGCGATTCGCTGATCCTGCGTGACCAGAGCGCGCAACGCACCCTCGGTGGCGGTCGAGTGCTCGACCCGTTCGCACCGTCCCGACAACGACGCAGCCCCGAGCGATTGGCGCAGTTACAGGCACTGACATCGAGTGATCGCCTGGAAAACGTACTTCCCGTTTTGCTGGCCAACAGCGACACCGGCCTTGACCCACAGCGACTGGAGCGCCAGTTCAACGCTCCGCGCACCCTATGGACTTTGCCCAATGACGTGCGTTTGATCGAGACTCGGCATGGCCCGCTATTGTTCAGCACGGCCCGTTGGCAGGCCCTGAAAACGGTTGTGCTGCAATACCTGACACGCTTTCACCAACTGGAACCGGACCAAATGGGCCCGGACCGTGATCGCCTGCGTCGTTTCACCGGCACCGCCCTCGACCGCCCGACCTTCATCAGCCTGCTCGACGAACTGCTGGCCGACGGCACTATCACCAGCAGTGGACCGTGGTTGCATTTGCCCGATCATCAAGTGCGCTTGAGTGAAGAGGACGAGGCGTTGTGGCAACAGTTACAGCCGCAGTTCGAGGCGGCCGGGTTCGATCCTCCATGGGTACGCACTCTGGGGCATGACGAAGCCACGGTGCGCCTGCTGCTGCGCAAAATGGCCCGCTTGGGACTGTTGCATCAAGTGGTGCGCGACCTGTTTTACACCGACGCGATGATCCGGCGTTTGGCGGCTATGCTGTTGCAACTGGCCGAGGGCAACCCGGTGATCCAGGTATCGGCGTTTCGCGACGCGGTGGGCCTGGGGCGCAAGCGCAGTATCCAGATTCTCGAATACTTCGACCGCCTCGGCCTGACCCGGCGCTTTGGTGACCGACGCCAGATTCGCCTGGATAATGCCCTGGCCAGAGAAATCGGGCACTGATTCAAGGAAGGTAATCGCGCCCGGTGGCGCGGCCGGGCTTCAAACCCGGTTGGGGACGGCATCCGTTCCCGGGCAGGTTCGACTCCGGCTACCTTCCGCCATTTTCCGCTCAAAAAGGCCCGAAACTCAGCGGGTACTGGATGACCATGTAAAGCCTGTCGATATCATCGCCGCCCTGGGCAGCGTTGGCGCGGTGCGACACGTGGGACACCTGCAGGCTCAACCCCTTGGCGGCGCCGGACTGCACGATGTAGTGCATGTCGATGTCGCGCTCCCAATGACGTCCGCCATCCCCTTGTTGCGGCACGTACTCGCCCAGGGAGGGATCGAACGGGTTGTAGGCGCCGCCCTTGGGCGCATGGGTGCCGTCGATGCCGCTGCCTTTGACGTAGCGCGTCATGAAGTTCAGTCCGGGCACGCCGAAGGTGCTCAAATCCAGGTCGTAACGGAGCTGCCATGAGCGCTCGCCCGCGCCGTTGAAGTCGGCGTACTTGATCGAGTTGGCGAGGTAGATCGAGTCACCACCGACGAAATCGAACGGCGTATCGCCATGGATTTTTTGATACGCCAGGGTGAAGCCATGGGCGCCAATCGCGTATTTACCCGACAGGCTGTACGCGGTGTTGTCGATGGCGCCGGCCAGCGCCTCACCGGTTTCTTGCGTGTGGTAGATATTGGCGTCGATGAACATCCCGGACTGTTTCAGGTGCAAGTTGCCGTAATACTGATGCCAGGTGTCTGTCAGCTCGGAAGCATAAATCGCCCCACCGGCCGGGCTCTGGGTGAACAGGTCGGCACCCGCGAACGAGATGCCACCGGCATCTGTCGTGGCCCCATAACCGGAAAAATTACCTTTGCCTGATGAACTGTCCTGGTTCTTGAAGGCGGTGAAGTGGCCGGCAGAAAGCAGGGTGCCGTCGAATTCGCGAGTGTTGAGCAGAAAACCGCTGGCGTACTCCGGTTGCAGACGTTTGTCCGCCGTGTCGAACACCGGGGTTTCGACCATCATTTCGCCGAAGGACAACGTGGTTTTGGAGGTGTTGAGTTTGATGGCGCCGCCACCGCTGGAATAGTTGCTGGCGCTACGACCGTCACTGTCGACCGGCAATAGACCGGTCCCGGAGTGGCCTTTTCCACCGTCCAGTTTCAGACCCGAAAATGCATGGGCGTCGGCGCCAAAGCCCACAGTGCCCGGCGTGAAGCCGGATTCAAAAGAGCTGATAAAGCCCTGCGCCCATTCGGCCCTGTAGCTTTTTCCCGTCGGCGAAGGGGAGCGGTAGTCGCTGTTGAGGTAAAAGTTGCGACTGAGGACATCAAACGACGCACCTTCGAAGAAACCTGATGCCGATTCGTCCGCCAACGCGGTCCCGCAGATGCTGGTGGTTAGCAGCGACAGGCACAAGGGCAGGTTGCCCCGCAGGGCTGGGGAGGCACACTTCATCGATCTGTCACCACAGGATTTCGACCGCGAGACGTCCGCAGTCGCAGGCAGTTTGAAAGCGTTGGCCTTGACGGCGATCCGTTCATTTCCAAGCCTACACGCTGGAACGGTGCATGGTTGCGCAGATTGCTCGGCAAGTATTGAACCGGTGTGCTGTGTTCGAATTGTTTTCCAGGCAAGGCAAGGTCGGCACGCCGTGACGTTGCCCGCTCGGGTCGGCGTGGACATCGCCGCGACTAGAGTGGTTCCACTGAAGTTTCGTTGATCCTTTACGTTGTGTAATGAGCGTCTATGCTGGGCTAACGGATTCCTCAAACCCACAGCGAATCGTCAGGAGACTTCCATGGTGCCCACATCGCTCTCAGTGAAAGCGTTGTCCCGCGGGATGCTCGATGTGCTGATCCGCGCCGGACTGATTGTGGTTCTGGTGCTGTTCTGCTTCGAGATCTTCCGTCCCTTCCGCGACCTTATGCTGTGGTCGGTGATCCTGGCGATTACTCTTTACCCGTTGCAAGAGCGACTCATGGGGCCGTTGGGGCAAAAAGAAGGGCGCGCCGCCACGTTAATCGTGCTGGTGGCGATTGTGATTCTTATGGTGCCGATTTACCTGCTCGGGGTCTCGATTGCCGATTCGGTCGAAAACGCGATGGAGGTCGTCAAGAGTGAAGGCATCCAGATTCCCCCACCCAGCGATGCCGTTGCGCAATGGCCATTGATAGGCAAACCGCTTTCAGCGCTCTGGCTGCAAGCGTCGACTGACCTTCCTAGCCTGACCGCCAAATACATACCGCAAATCAAGGATGTCAGCCTGGGACTGTTGGGCAAACTGGCCGGCGTCGGCATGGGTTTTCTCATGTTTATCATTGCGCTGATCATCGCCGGGATCTTCATGGCCTACGGCAAGGCTGGCAGTCACGCCGCCGTGCAGATTGCGTCGCGGATCAGCGGCCCGGATAAAGGCCCGCAAATCGCCACTTTGTGTACCGCAACGATTCGTGCCGTGGCGCTTGGCGTGGTCGGCATCGCCTTCATCCAGATGCTGTTGGTGGGTCTGGGCTTTGTCTTCAAAGGCGTGCCGGGTGCCGGGCTGTTGGCATTGGCGGTGTTGTTGCTGGGCATCATGCAGTTGCCGGCGACCTTGATTACGGTGCCGGTGATTGCCTATGTGTTCGCCACCGAGGGCGCCAATACCACGACCATCATCTTCTCGGTGTTCGTCTTCGTTGCCGGGTTGGTGGACAACGTGCTCAAACCGTTGCTGCTGGGCCGAGGCGTGGACGTGCCAATGCCGGTGGTGTTGATCGGTGCGCTGGGCGGCATGGTCACCAGTGGCATCCTGGGTTTGTTTATTGGCCCCGTGGTGCTTGCGGTCGGCTATCAGCTGTTTTGGCAGTGGGTGGAAGATCGGCCGCCCGTGGAAGAAGAGTTTTAAAGATACCGCTCCCGCCGCGGTCCTTCGCCCTGCGCTACTTCCAGGAAGCAGGGAAGGGCCGCGTCACCAACGTCTGAGCTACTTCTGCCGGGCAGTCGATCTTTCAAATGGCTGTCAAGGTTCATCGGCGTGCAGCGCGCAACCTCAATATCTGACAACCGTTCATCGCTGAACTACGCTGCGATCTGTACCCGTGTCCTGTAAGGAACTGACACATGCGTAGCAGGTTGCTCGCAATATTAATGGCTGTTGGTGCGATGTTCTGGGCTGCGCTGATCTGGGCCGAGGACACCAGCCAACCTGATGAACATCCCCCTGCCGAACTGAAAATCGCCAACCGCAGCATTATGGTTTTCCGGGCCACGTTGCTTGGAGAGTCACCGGAGTCGCGGGTCAAACGGGCGAAATGGGTCATCAGTGAGGCCCTGGATGACACCGATGATCTCAATGTTGTCGTTGACTCCATCCAGAACAGTTATCTGGTGCTGATAGGCGCCAAGCGCGCCTTTATCGTGTCGCCCAAGGATGTCGATAGCAGCGAATACGATTCGGTCCAGCAGGCCGCCGAAGCGGCGGCCGAGAGGCTGCGGCAAGTCGTGGCCGAAACCCGGGAAGCGCGCAATCTGCGAATGATGGTCAGGTCACTCATCGCTGTCGCAGTGGCCACCGGCATCTATTTCGCTTTGCTTTGGGTCATGGCTTATCTGCGGCGCAAACTGTTGAAAAAGCTGCCTGACTTGATGGATCGCCATACCAAGGCGCTGCGGGTAGGGCGCGTGCAGATTCTCGACGCCAATTACTTGTACCCGCTGGTCAGCCGTTTGCTTGGCGTGCTGCGCTGGATAGTCGTGTTGCTGCTTACCTACGAGTGGCTGGGTTTTGTCCTGTCACGGTTCCCCTATACCCGGCCCTGGGGAGAAAGCCTTAACAACTATCTGCTGGAAGTGGCCGGCTATTTGTTTGAGGGAATTGTCGGCGCGATACCCGGACTGGGTGTGGCGCTGGCAATCTTTTTCATCGCCCGTGGCGCGGTGGCGTTCAGTCGCCGGATCCTGCGGCGGATGGCCACACCGGGCACTTTCAGTTGGCTCAACCAGGAAACCCTGCAACCGACTCAACGCCTGACGTCCCTGGCGATCTGGCTGTTTGCGTTGGCCATGGCTTACCCCTATCTGCCGGGTGCCGGCACGGATGCGTTCAAAGGTTTGTCGGTGTTGATCGGCGTGATGATTTCACTGGGCGCCTCCAGTGTGGTCGGGCAAGCGGCGGCGGGATTGATCCTGACGTACACCCGGACCCTGCGACCCGGTGAGTTTGTGCGCATCGGCGAATACGAAGGTACGGTGACGGAATTGGGCATGTTCACCACGCGCATTCGCACCGGATTGGGAGAGGTGCTGACGCTGCCCAATTCGATGATCACCAGCACGGTCACCAAGAACTATTCGCGCACGGTGCAAGGTCCCGGTTACGTAGTCGATACCGTTGTGACCATCGGCTACGACACGCCTTGGCGGCAGGTGGAGGCGATGTTGCTGGAGGCCGCCAGACGCACGGAGGGCATCCTGGAATCGCCACCGGCGCAAGTGTTCCAGACCGCGTTGTCGGACTTTTATCCGGAGTATCGACTGGTGGCGCAGGCCATTCCCAGTCAGCCACGCCCGCGTGCGGTGCTGCTCAGCATGTTGCATGCGAACATTCAGGATGTGTTCAACGAGTACGGCGTGCAGATCATGTCGCCTCACTATCTCGGTGATCCGCCCGCAGAGAAGTGGGTGCCCAGGGACAAATGGTTTACGGCACCGGCGCAAGAACCGAAAGATTCGTGAGCGAACGCAACCTCCATCAATCGGCGCCGCGCGACTTATTACCAAAAAAAAGGCGACTCATCAGTCGCCTGTAAGAGTCGCCACATGCGTGTTTAACGTTAACGAATCCCTTCCTGACGCAACGCTGCCGGGGTGTAATTGGCAGCCGAAGCCCTGGCGCCGAACTCGATGCTGCGTTTCTCTTCGTTCTTCAGGCCCAGCACCGAATAGCGCCCGGACTGCAGGTCTTAGAGGCATGACCTCCTCTGATTGCGCCGATCCATTCGAGTGTCTTGGGCATTAAATGCCTAATTACACCTCGTCTACACTCTATCCATTACATCTCGCAACGGACGCAGTCATGCTCGACTACTTTGCTCTGGGCCTATTGATCTTCGTTGGAATAGTGCTGTTCTACGGGATCATCGTGCTGCACGACATCCCCTACGATATTGCCAAACACCGCAATCATCCCCATCAGGACGCGATACATGCAACCGGGTGGGTCAGTCTGTTCACTCTGCATGCGCTTTGGCCGTTTTTGTGGATATGGGCCACGCTTTATCGCGAAGATCGAGGTTGGGGATTTAGGGATGGCGAGTCGCCCAAGAGCCATGTCGTTCATCTGGAGCAACAGGTCGCGGACCTGCAAAAGCGCATTGAAGATCTGGAAACAGCAACAGGAACGCCGCAGAGTTTTCGTACGCCACCCGATAGTCGTGGCGGAGGCATTTGACCCATGGACCTGTTGCTTATCCTCACCTATGCGGCCTTCTGCATAGCGCTATTCAAAATATTCCGCATACCTTTGAACAAGTGGACCGTGCCGACGGCGGTGTTGGGTGGCATCGTGTT
Organism: Pseudomonas sp. MYb327; assembly: GCF_040438925.1. NCBI lineage: Bacteria > Pseudomonadati > Pseudomonadota > Gammaproteobacteria > Pseudomonadales > Pseudomonadaceae > Pseudomonas > Pseudomonas sp. MYb327. Next base: position 2,195,753 of record NZ_CP159258.1, on the reverse strand, counting down.
GATAGGTGCGTTGATTTTTACAATGAACTACAACCATCCCTATTCCGAGGTGGCGCGCTCTTATTTTATCTCTGTTCCGGTGATACCCGTGGTCACTGGTCAGGTGATCGACGTGCCGGTGCAAACGAACCAGTCGCTGGAAAAAGGCGATGTGCTGTTTCGCATCGATCCCACCCCGTTTGAAAATCGTGTCAAGTCCCTTAAAGCGCAACTCGTCTCAGCAAGGGGTGATCGCTATCGGATCACGGAGTTGATCAAACGCAATTTTGGCACGCAACGTGAACTGGACTCGGCAATAGCACGAGCTGATGATTTGCAGGCACAACTGGACAATGCTCAGTACGAACTCGACAACACCACCGTCCGTGCGCCGAGCAAGGGCTTCGTCACGCATGTTTCCCTGCGTCCGGGCATGATGGCGTCAAAGTTGCCGTTGCGACCTTCCATGGTGTTCATTCCCGAGGAAGGGCAATACTTCGCTGCCTGGATGAGGCAGAACAGCCTCCTGCGCCTGGCTGTGGGGGATGAGGCTGAGGTGGCTTTCGATGGCATTCCCGGAAAGGTTTTCCAGGGTAGAGTCAAGACGGTCTATTCGGCGATTGCCGAGGGGCAAGTTCAGCCCTCCGGTACGCTGATCAACTTCTCCGGCTCAACATCCCCTGGTCGTGTTCCGATCATCATTGAAATCACCGATCCGGAATTCGCCCAATATAAAAGCCAGATGCCGGGTGGCGCTTACGGGCAGGCGGCACTCTATAGCCAACACTTCCATCATATTGCGGCGATGCGCAAGATTCTGCTGCGCATGGCCGCCTGGATGAACTACATCTTCCCGTTCCATTGATGAAGCGAGCACGGCGATACTTGCTCGTCAAACCCGGAGTGCGGCGCGTAACTGGCCGGTGTTGGAATGGCTTCGCACTTATCCGTGCGCTTGGTTCAAGGAAGGTGTCATTTCCGGGCAAACGGCAGCGGCGGTGGTCATTACCAAAATGCCTGTTCCTCAACCTCGAACAGGCGCTGGGTACCTGATTGAAAAAGGCCGCCCGCAGGCGGTTTTCTACAATGCAGGCGCTAAGGCACGGCATAGACGTCGAAAAGCTTCTTGGCGGTTTCACCGACGCCTCCCAGGAATTTCGTGTAAGCCTGTTCGATCTCACCGGAGCGATACATGTTGCTTAACACGGTATCGACCAGCAGACGGAAGTCCTCATCGCCACGCTCGAGCATCATCGAGGTTGGCGCGTACTTGTAGATGCGGTCGAGGACCAGCAGCTCACCGTTGGGATAGTCACTGGCAATATGATTCTTGAGCACGATGCGGTCGGAAAAGAACGCATCGGCCTTGCCGTCGGCAACCAGCTTGATCCCATCGTCGTTATTCTTGACCGTGACCAGGGTGGCGATCACGCCGAGCAGACGCATCTGCTCGCGTATCCACTGCTCCGTAACGCCACCCTCGGGGGCGGCGAAAGTTTGCCTGGCCAAGCCTTGATTGACGGTCGCGCGCCAGGTTGGGCCGTCATGCGCCACTTCACCCCTGAGGATCTTGAGCAAGGGCAGGGGTGAATTCTTGTGCACCACGGCAGAGAGCCCGGCGGTGTAAATCGGCACTGAATAACTCACCACTTTGCGTCGCTCAAGGGTCGTGGGTGTTGGTGTGCAGAAGATGTCGACCTTGCCTGAGCTGACGGCGCTGACTTCTTCGGTAATTTTTATCGGCACAAAGCGTACTTGCAACGAGGTCAGCCCAAGTTCGGTTTTGACCTGGTCGGCGATTTTACTGCACAGGTCAATGGCGTAGCCGCTGGCTTTGTCGCCCACGTGGCTGCTGAACGGGGCAAAGTCCGGTTGATAACCCAGGGTCAGGGTATTGCTGGCTCGCACGCGCTCCAGAGTATTGGCACAGGCCATTGCCGACACCATCGACAGTCCGCAAGCGATCATCACCCTCAGCGATTTACTCGATATCAGGTTCATGGATTGACTCCCCTATTCAGATCAGCCGCCGGCTCGTTGACAAAGCGCTTGGCGAGGAAACCATAGAGCAAGTAGCCGACGGCGAGGACCAGAGTGCCGCCCATGACCGCATCCTTGCCGCAGGCATACAAGGCATACAACGAGTAGGCCACCGCCACCAGCAACACCACCAGGTTGCGCGTGTATACGGAAGCCCCGACGTTGGCCTTGTGCATGATCACCAATAAGCCGGTCAGTGCTGTTATGTAGGGAATCAGGTTGGTCACGGCGGCCAGGCTGACCAGCTTGCTGAATTGCGCAGCGGCATCCGGGGAGATGGTCGACAAGGCCATGAGGGTCTGCAGCACGCCGCAGACGATCATGCCGACGACGGGCGCGTTCATCGAGTTGACCTTGCTGAACAGCTTGAGGAACAGGTTTTGGTCGGCCGTCATCTTGGCGGTTTGTGCCAGGGTGAACTGCCAGCCCAGCAGCGAGCCAATACAAGCCATGACTGCCAGCGCCATGACGATGTTGCCTACCATCGGGCTGAATATCTTGCTGTAGACCAGCGCGAAGGGCGCGGAGGAATTGGCCAGTTCGGCGTTGGGCACGATGCCCTGGATGACGGTGGTCGACAGCACGTACACCACGGCTGCACCGAGAGTACCGAACAGGCAGGCCAGTGGCACGTTGCGCTTTGGATTTTCCACGGCATCGGTCGCTTGGGCGGCCGATTCCATCCCCAGGAAGGCCCAAAGGGTCAAGGGTATGGCTTTGGAGATGGCTTCGGAAATGGGCAGGCTATTGGGGTTCCAGGCAGCAGCCAGTACATCGGGCTTGAACCAGAACCAGCCGATAATGCTCAGGCCCGCTACCGGTATGATCACGCCCCACACCGTGATAGCCCCGATCTTGCCGGTAATGCCCGGGCCACCGAAGTTGGCAACGGTGGTCAACCAGATCAGGCCGATCGTGCCGATGCACAGGGGGATGGCTCCCGTTCCGAGCCAGGGTACAAAGGCCGTCATATAGCCCACCGCGGAGATCGCCACGGCCACGTTGGCAATCGCCAGGGAGAGGAAATACAGGTATGAACAGAGGAAGAAGCCGGACTTCGCGTGAGCTTCCTCAGTGTACGCGGACAAGCCGCCAGACCGGGGGCAAAATACTCCGCACTGAGCGAAGCAATAGGCGATGGCCATCGAGCCGATAGCGGTGAATATCCATGACAATAGCGAAACAGCACCGAGTTGAGCCATGTTGGTAGGCAGCATGATAATGCCAGACCCCATCATGTTGACCGTCACCAGCGTCGTGAGCCCCATCAGGCTCATTTTCTTGCTTGAATCAGCCATCGCGTACTCCTTGCCCAGTTCAAATATTGACCCTCGACCTGGCTGCGTACGGCCAATCGCCAGGTAGGGGGCAAGCTTTGCTGCTTGCACACATAAACCTTTTAAGCCGAAGAAAACGTTGCTCCTTGAACGGGGTGAGGATCAGAGCACGTACCGTCAGCACCGCAACGGCGATATCGGTGAAGTCGATTTGATCCAGGGCAATAAGCGGGCGGGATGTATGAAAGCGCTGTCTAACGGCATCGCTTGCAGCAACTTTCAAAACATTCATAACCAGAGTCTCTTGGCTTGTTTTGATGTTGAGTTACCGGCCTAAGGTGGCTGTATAGATACCGGAACAGGGTCAGTGCTAATTGCCCTTTTGGGTATAGATCATTTTTTTAGCGTTGAAAGGTTTAATGATTTTTTTGCGCGATTTAATCCGGCCAGTTCAATCAACGACTCATTGAGTCTGCGAACCATTGCTCGTTGCGATTGGCACGAGTTGTTAGTCAGCGTTCATGCCCACTTGAACCGGGCTGGAAATCTGGCGACAAAACAGGTGCCTGACTCCTGCGTGGAGGTAACGCTCAATGCGCCGTTATGCGCGGCGGTGATCTGAGAAGCGATGTAAAGCCCCAGACCCAGGCCTTCGCCGCGCTTTCCGGCTTCCGACCGGGTGAATGGCTGGAACAGCAACGGCATCAGTTCAGCCGGAATCGGCGTGCCTTGGTTCGTCACCGATATGACGACTTCATCTGCTTCGGTGTATGCCCGGACGTTGACGCAGGTGTCTCTTGAACCGTGCGTCACGGCATTTCCCAACAGGTTGGATAGCAACTGGCTGATACGTAGCGGGTCGCAATAGACGCCGGCCGGCAACTCCAGCGAATGTACGACGGACACCCGGGGATGTGAGGCCTGCACTTCGTCTACGGTCAATCGCAGTACTCGCTCCAGGTCATCGACTAATTGACGCTTGATCGGGATTCCACTCCCCAGTCGCCCTCGCGCAAAGTCCAGAACGTTTTCAATCAGGTGCCCCATGCGCGTAGAACTGTTGCGGATGGCTGATATCAGCTTGAGCGAACGTTTGTCCTCGATTTTGGTTTCCAGCAGATCGGCGCTCATCCGAATGGCGCTGAGCGGGGTGCGCAGATCATGGCCCAGCACGGCGATGAATTGCTCGCGCAGCCGGCCATTTTCATTGGCGTCTACCAGTGCCGCTTTGGCTTTTTCCAGGTTGTTCTGAGTGTCGAGGCTCATGGCGATGAGTTGGGCGAAGAGGGTGAGTGTCTTGGCGATGGCCGGCTCGTCGAGATTCGCCGGCACGGAATCGATCGCACACAACGTGCCGAAAAAGTCGCCATTGGCTTTGATGATCGGGATGGAGATATAGCTCTCCAGTCCATAGGTTCTCGGTGTGTGGTGCGACGAAAAAACCGGGTGCTCACTGGCATGGCCGAAAATCACCGGTTGCCTGTGTTGGCGGATTTCATGGCAGATGGTCGACTCGAGAACTAACTCACCACCGGGTTTCAAGCCGAAATCGATGGCGTCATCCACCGCACAGGCCACCCAGTTCTCTTCGGTGACTCTTGCTACAGCGGCAAAACGCATCCCGGTGAGGTGCCTGACCATGCTCAGGATGACCGGCACAGCCTCAATGCTGCGGACGGCTTCGATATCGAGTGAAAAATCGGCGTGGGTCATCAGTCGGTGATTCAAGGAAATGTGCTCAAAGACTAAGCCTTATCTCGCCGACTGGCCAATGGATGATCGGTAGTTTGCCGGACCGATGACAGGCAACGGCTTCATCACTCCTCTTCTCTCAACGCAATGATCCGCCCCGATTTTTCAGCCTCCACCAGCGCAGCATGGTCCTTGGCGTTTTGCTCGGCATAGGCGAGGGCAAATTTTCCGATGGCCTGGTCGAAGGAGTCGGTCTTGCCCAAGTAGCCACTGATGAGTGCCGCATCACCCGATTTGGCGTGGGCACGGGCCAGGGTAAGACCGCACCACTCGGCGTACATCTTCAAGCGGGGGGCGGATATGCCTTCGATGGGCGCGGACATTTTCATGTCCCGCAACTGCCGGACGAAGAAGTGCCGGCCGTTCTGGCTGCGGGTCCAGCCCAAAAAGATGTCGCTGGACGACTGCATCAATCGCTGTCCTGTGACGACACGCTGCCCCTGGTTTTCGTAATGGCTCTTGCCGGCATAGGGCGCCAGGACCGAGGGACTGGCTTCCTTGAATTGCAGAAGCAACGGGTGGTTTTCCGCGGAAAAGAACAGGCCGACGAAACAATAGGTCCCGACACTGCCAATCCCGACCGCTTTGACGGCAATGTCTTCGAGGCGGTAGCGATCGAACAGCACCCGCCGCTCGTGGGGCAGTGACAATCGGTAGTCTTGCAGGGCCAACTGGACGTTCTGCACGAAGCCCTTTTCATACACATGAAAAAGTATCGGCGGTTGATCTATCAGGCGCCGGCGCCCGCCGACTTCGCCACTGATCTTGGGAAAGAGATAATCGCCGACACGCATCCTGGCCTTGGCGACCAATTGTTCGCGGATTCTCTTGATCTCCGCATTGGGTGCCATGTCGATGATTGCTTGGGCATCCAGTCGGTCATACCAGACCTCCATCGGGCTCATCTTGGAAAATTTGCGCAGGCGCGCACGGTAAGCGCGTACGCATTCGGCGGCGGCGGCCCGCGCCCATTTATCGCTGAGGTGGTTATCGCGCGCGGCCACGGCAAAACTGATTGCCAGGCGTTTTACATCCCATTCCCAGGGCCCGGGGAGCGTTTCGTCGAAATCGTTTATATCGAATATCAGATTGCGCTCGGGGGTCGCGAACAACCCGAAGTTCATCAAGTGACAATCCCCACAGGCCTGCACCTGAATGCCGGTGGTGGGCGTCATGGCCAAGTCATGCGCCATCAAACCCGCAGAGCCCCGAAGAAACGTGAACGGACTGCGCAACATGCGGCCGTAGCGCACAGGTACCAATTCTGGCAGTCGATAGCGGTTGGACTCTTCGAGAAGTTCGATCGAGTCACGGCGCTTGCCGGTGGGTTTCCAGTCGGCGTGTTCGGCATGCGGCAGGCGTTCACGTAACCGCTCACCTTCGTACAGTCGTTCCTTGCGCGAGTGAAAGACAGGTTCGTCCCCGTTGTCTTCCTTTTGCCCTGCGGTGTTGTTGACGGGCCTGTTTTTGCGGGGGGGCATGTCTACTCCTTTGCTCAACGAAGTCTGACTCGCTTGGGCGCAGGATCTGTTAATTCGACTGTTCCGTCAGCCTGCAGAAGGCACGTGCGCCGGTCGGCTGGAAAGCGCCAAAGCTACTGTTTCAAGCGTAGCAGCGTGGAAACGGTTGTCTTGGTCGAGAAGTCGCGTTTAACTCGTTGTCCGGCTTTTTATTGGCACTAAAGCGAATAAAACGATTGAAAAAAATTCTCATAAGCTTTAAACGGGATGCTAACTGGCACATTGATAGCAACCAGTCAGAGAGACCGGCAGTTTGACTCAGGGAGAGGTGATGAGTATTCGTCCATTGATTGACTCCCCGCAGCAATCGAACGACTGCGACGTTGTCGCATCTCAACAAAAAGGGACTTCGGGTGCTGTCGGCATGGCAAGCAACGCGGACACGATCGAGCAATTACTGGCCACTGCGCGCAACTGGACCCATTCCACCACCTGGGTGGTTTACCGTGCCGGTGAGCAGATGCATCTGGTCGGGCAGGGCGACCCTAGGGTGCAGTGGCCGTCAAGCGTTGCAAATGATGAATTTGAAGCCTTTTGCCTGACTCGGCGTTTGCACCGCTGGCCCACCGGCAGAGGCGAAAATGTGCTGGGCTGGTTACTCGCGCCAGCCAGTGATGCGGCGCAACCAGCGCTCGACGACTTTGCCCGGCGCCTGGGCATTCAAATACAAGCCGATACCCTTGCCCGTGCGCAGATTACTCAGCGCGTGCTGTATGAAATTACCTACCTGGCCAGTTCGACCCGCGACCGCTCGGTGTTTCTGGTTGGGGTTCACCAGCTGCTGGCCAGCCTGATCGACGCCGAGAACTTCTATCTCGCGCTGTATGACCCGCACACGGGCAAGATCGACTACCCGTATTACGTCGACATCATTGACGTTGATGCCGTGGAATCCTCGCACTACGAATACCTTGACCCTTCGCACCTGTCGTTGACCGGCCAGGTGTTGACCACTGGCCAGCCGTTGCTGATCGACGCCGCCGGCATAATCGCGGCGCAGGCCGAGGAGCGCTTCTACTGCGTGGGTGATCGTCCCGAGTTCTGGATGGGCGCACCGTTGAAGAACGCCTCGGATGAAGTGTTTGGCATGCTCGCCATGCAGGTCTACGAGGTTTCTCGTACCTACAGCGCTGAAGATCGCGCACTGTTTCTGGTGGTGGCCCGCCACGTGGCCATGGCGCTGGACCGGATTCTGCACCGGGAGGATCTGGAAGCGACGGTGATGCGCCGGACGCTGGAGCTCTCGGCTCTAAACGACGCATTAAGGCAGGAAGTGGCAGACCGACAACGCGCCGAGCATCTGCAGAGCGCGCTATTCCAGATTGCGGAGCTGTCGAGCCGACCCGGCGACATGTCTGAACTGTTTCAGAGTTTGCATGGCATCGTCGGAGATCTGCTGTTCGCGCAGAACTTCTACATTGCGCTGTTCGACGATGCGACCAGTGAAGTGACCTTTCCTTATTATGTCGATGAGCGGCAGACAATCTGCCCGCCGGCACGGCGTGGTCGCCGGGGTTTGACCGAATACGTTATCCGTCAGCGCGGGCCTTGCCTGATTGACGTCGGCGAGGCCGAACGATTAGCCGCACACGGTGAAATCGAACTGGCCAATGAGTCTGTCCGATCCTACTCCTGGCTGGGCATTCCATTGTTTGACGGCGATGTGGTGCGTGGCGTGCTGGCGGTGCAAAGCTATACCTCGCAGGTGCGGTACACCCAACGTGACCAGGAATTGCTGACATTCGTGTCGCGGCACATCGACACCGCGTTGTCGCGTCGTACGGCCGCCGAAGCGATCCACGCCGCTAACCTCAAGCTGGAAGCCCGGGTGCAGAACCGCACCCGCGAGCTCGACCATGCCAACGCCAAGTTGCAACATGAAAACTCCCACGATGCGCTGACCGGACTGCCCAATCGTACCTACCTGCAACAGCGCCTCAATCTGGCCTGGTCACAGTTCGGCAGCGAAGGCGGGCACCTGGCGGTGATGTTCATCGACCTCGACCGCTTCAAGATGGTCAACGACAGCCTCGGCCATCATTTCGGCGATCTGCTGCTGATGCAGGCCGCTCACCGTTTGCGCGGTTGCCTGCGCGAGACTGACATGCTCGCGCGTCTGGGCGGTGATGAGTTCTCGGTGCTCGCACCCGAAGCGCCGCTGGACGTGGTAATCGAAATCGCCGAGCGGATCCTGGTGGCGTTTGACCTGCCATTTTTCATCAATGGCTATGAAGTGTTTTCGTCCTGCAGTATCGGCATTGTCAGTGCCGACAGTCAGTTCCATCACGAACCGGCCGACCTGCTGCGCGATGCCGATGCGGCAATGTACCGGGTCAAGAGTGGCGGGCGGGACAGCTATGCAGTGTTCAACCAGGAAGTGCGCCGTGAAGTCTCGGATCAGGTAGAGCGAGAAGGGGCCTTGCGCAACGCGCTCAAACGCACTGACGAACTGCTGCCGTATTTCCAGCCGATTGTCAGCGTTGAAACCGGTGAACTGTTGGCCCTCGAAGCGCTGATCCGCTGGCATCAACCGGGCGGTCGGGTGATCGCGCCAGGCGAGTTTTTGCCGGATGTCGAGGGCTTGCGCCTGATCGGTCGACTAGACCTGTACATGCTGAACAGCATTGCGGTGATCCTCGCAAATCCGCAGCACGCCAACTGGCCGCCCGTGCACGTCAATTGTTCCAGCTACAGCATGACGCGACCGGACTTCGCCAGTGATGTGCTTGCACTGTTGCACCAGCACGGAGTTGCGCCATCGCGGATCTGCCTGGAACTGACTGAAGGTGCGCTGGTGGCCGAGCCGGCGATTGCCCGACAGACCATGCAGCAATTGGCCGACAACGGCATGTCCGTGGTGCTCGATGACTTCGGCGCCGGGTTTTCATCCCTGAGTTATGTGCATCAATACCGTTTCAGCGGCTTGAAGATCGACAAGTCATTCATCCTTGAACTGACTACCAGTGCCCGCAGTCGCGCGATCGTCCGGGCGATTGTGCGGATGGCCGAATCGCTGGACCTCAGTGTGGTGGCCGAAGGCGTCGAGGATGAAGCGACTTTGGTTTTGCTGCGTGAAATGGGCGCGGGGCAGGCCCAGGGTTACTATTTTGCCAAGCCAATGGGGTTGGAGATGTTGTTGGCGACTTCCCTGGCAGGTCGTTAGGGTTGGTCAACCCCCTCTATACCACCAGCCATGGGGGGGATCCGCGTAGGCAAAAAGTGAAAACATGAGGTTTCAGAACGTTAGGGCTCGAAACCTTGAAGAAAACAATCCGTACCGCCGCGTCATCACGGATTGCGCTGGTTTACCCGAGCGGCGAGCCTCCGGAACCCGGCATGGTCAAGGAGATTGTCCCGGGCGTGTTGTGGCTGCGCATGCCGTTGCCACTCTCGCTGTCGCACATCAATCTGTGGGCAGTACGCGACGGCATGACACCTGATACTGCTTGCTCGCGAAAACAGTATGTCAGCCATATCAATGCTGAATGTACCGACGCCATCGCTGGCAAGCCATCTCCTACGGGGTTTGCATGGATCCTGTAGGAGGTGGCTTGCCAGCGATGAACGATAACGCGGTGTACCTGAAGGCATTCTCGCCAGCAACCTTTGATCAGGCAATCTGGCAGTGTCCTGATTTCATGCTGAACTCATCGCAGCACTGATCAGGAGGGATCACCATGGCCACCATGAAAGCCGCAATATTCGTCGAAAAAAACCGGATTGTGCTCGACGACAAACCCATCCCCGAAGTCGGGCCGCTCGATGCCCTGGTTCGCATCACGACCACCACGATCTGCGGCACCGACGTGCATATCCTGCGTGGCGAATACCCTGTGGCCAAAGGCCTGACCGTCGGTCATGAACCGGTTGGCATCATCGAGCGGCTCGGCTCGCAGGTGCGCGGTTTTGTCGAAGGCCAAAGGGTGATCGCGGGCGCGATTACCCCCAGTGGACAAAGTTACGCCTGCCTGTGCGGCTGCGGCTCACAGGATGGCCCGGATACACGGCACGGCTTTCGGGCCACCGGCGGCTGGAAGTTCGGCAATAGCATTGATGGTTGCCAGGCCGAATACGTGTTGGTGCCGGATGCGCTGGCCAATCTGTGTCCGATACCGGATGGACTCAGCGACGAACAGGTGCTGATGTGCCCGGACATCATGTCCACCGGATTTTCCGGGGCGGAACGAGGCGGGGTGGAGATTGGCGATACCGTTGCGGTGTTTGCCCTGGGGCCTATCGGGCTCTGCGCCGTGGCCGGTGCACGCCTTAAAGGCGCCACCACGATTATCGGCGTCGATGCAGTCGCCGAGCGCATGAGCGTCGCTAAACAACTGGGTGCGACCCATGTGGTCAATTTCAAGGACGGCGATGTGGTTGAACAGATCATGGCCCTGACCGATGGACGAGGTGTCGATGTGTCCATCGAAGCGCTGGGCACTCAGGGGACCTTTGAATCGGCGCTGCGGATACTGCGTCCGGGCGGTCGGCTTTCCAGCCTGGGGGTTTACTCCAGTGACCTGCGAATCCCGCTCAATGCTTTTGCTGCCGGCCTGGGGGACTACAGCATCATCACGACCTTGTGTCCCGGCGGCAAGGAACGGATGCGACGTTTGATGGCGGTGGTGGAAAGTGGCGGGGTGGACTTGTCACCGCTGGTGACTCATCGCTACAAGCTCGATGACATAGAGGCGGCGTATGAACTGTTTGCCCACCAACGGGATGGGGTGATGAAGGTTGCCATTACTCCATGAGAATCCAACGGCCAGCGAGATAGTCAGTGCTCAGAAACGTTACGGACATGGATTTGCGCCTGTTGCGCATATTTTCCACTGTCGTGAAGTGTGGTGGATTTACGGCTGCGCAGGCCGAGTTGAATATGAGCCAGTCCAACCCAGCCCTTTGCATCACACGGGTTATTCGTGGAGTTGGTTGATCGGTGCTCGTGACTCCAAATACCGGACGACGCCATTGATCCGGTTTTATCCCATCGAACTGGCTCTCGAAGTCGATTTCCACTAAACCCAAACAGTTGTGAAACCGGCTTCCCGACGCCATCGATACCCGACTACTTGTTGGAGTCAAAAAAATGTCCGATAACCAACCATCCGATCTTTTTGCGCCACTCACAATTGGTGCAATCAAAGTCGCCAACCGCATCGCCATGGCCCCATTGACGCGTTCTCGCGCGAACATGGATGGCGTGCACACGCCGGTGGCTGTTGAGTACTACCGACAGCGGGCGAGTGCGGGCCTCATTATCTCGGAGGCCACCAACATCTCACGGCAGGGCCGCGGCTATGCCTTTACGCCGAGCATCTACACACCGGCGCACGTGGCAGCCTGGCGTCAAATCACCGATGCGGTGCACGAGGCGGGCGGCAAGATCGTGTGTCAACTGTGGCACGTCGGCCGGATGTCCCATGTGAGCCTGCAAGAGAACGGCGCCGCGCCCGTGGCACCCTCGGCCATCCAGGCCGGGGAAGTGGTTTTCCTCGAGTCGCAAACCCTGGAAACGCCATCAATGCCCCGTGCGCTGCGCACCGAGGAAATCGCATTAATCCTGGAGGATTACAAACGCGCCGCTCGCTGTGCCCTGGAGGCCGGATTCGATGGTGTCGAGGTGCATTCGGCCAACTGCTACCTGCTGGAGCAGTTCATTCGCGACAGCACCAACTTGCGTACCGACCAGTACGGCGGTTCGGTGGAAAACCGCATTCGTTTCCCACTGGAAGTGGTGCAGGCGGTATCGGAGATCTGGGGTGCGGATCGAGTTGGCGTGAGACTGTCGCCGATCACCCGCGCGGTCGGTGATACGCCACTGGACAGTGATCCGCAGGGGACTTATGGCTACTTTGCCGAACAGCTTGGGCGGCTGGGATTGGCGTATCTGCACTGCGTCGAAGGTCAGACTCAAAGCGAAAACGAGGCCGACGCCTTTGACTTCAAAGCGTTGCATGCTGCCTATGGCGGTCGTTACATCGCCAACAACAGCTACGACCGGCAGATGGCCCTCGACGCCGTTGCCTCGGGCCACGCCGACATGGTGGCATTCGGGCGTCCCTTCATCAGCAATCCGGATCTGGTGGAGCGGCTCAAGCTCGATGCGCCGCTCACGGAACCGGACCGCAATACCTTTTACGGTGGAGGCGCGGCGGGATACACCGATTACCCGACCCTCAGCTGAGATACCTGGCTGCGGTTAGGCGCCGTGACTCGGCGCTCGATTGCTTGCGATGGGCTTGCGTTGCCGGACAAGCTTAAGGCCGTCCGGCACATTGCTGCGTTCAGGCAGACTCAATCCGTCATTGGATCAACGGCACGCCACTGAGCGCTTGCAATTCTTCAAAGCTGATTTCGGCAACAATCTCCCGAACCTTCAAGCCTTGTGGAGTGACGTCCAGAATAGCCAGGTCGGTATAAATCCGAGTCACGCAGCCAATGCCCGTCAGCGGGTACGTGCATTGCGGCACCAATTTGCTTTCGCCAGTCTTGGTCAGGTGATCCATCATGACGAATACCTGACGTGCGCCGGTCGCGAGGTCCATCGCGCCACCCACCGCCGGAATGGATCCTTCGGCGCCGGTGTGCCAGTTGGCGAGGTCGCCGTTGACCGAGACCTGAAAGGCGCCCAGCACGGCAATATCGATGTGACCACCGCGCATCATCGAGAACGAATCGGCGTGGTGAAAAAAGGCGCCACCAGGCAGCAGCGTCACATGCTGTTTGCCTGCGTTGATCAAGTCATCGTCTTCTTCACCCGGCGCTGGACTCGGGCCCATGCCCAGCACACCGTTTTCACTGTGCAGGAACACTTCCTTGTCACCCAGGTAGTTGGCCACCAGCGTAGGCACGCCAATGCCCAGGTTCACGTAGGAACCTTCGAGAATATCGTCAGCCACACGTTGGGCCATTTCGCTACGCGAGAGTTTTTTCATAACAGTCATGGCGGGCCTCAGTTGACGTTGGCATTCGAGATAGGGGAGAGCGGCACTGCGACCACGCGCTGAACGAAGATCCCCGGCGTGACAATGTGTTCGGGGTCCAGCTCTCCCAACTCGACGATTCGCTTGACCTGCGCGATTGTGGTTTTCGCGGCCATTGCCATGATCGGTCCAAAATTTCGCGCGGCTTTGCGATAGGTGAGATTGCCCCAGCGATCGCCTTTTTCGGCCTTGATCAGTGCGACATCGGCGTGCAACGGCATTTCCAGCACATAGTTGCGACCGTCAATCACCCGGGTTTCCTTGCCTTCGGCCAACAACGTGCCAAATCCGGTAGGCGAATAAAACGCACCGATTCCAGAGCCAGCCGCACGAATACGCTCGGCCAGGTTGCCTTGCGGCACGACCTCAAGCTGAACCTTTCCTGCCAGGTACAGCTCGTCGAATACATAGGAATCGGATTGGCGTGGAAACGAACAGATGACCTTGGCAACGCGCCCGGCCTTGAGCAATGCGGCCAGACCGATCTCACCGTTACCGGCGTTGTTGCTGATGATGGTCAGCTCGCGAGCGCCCGAAGCGATGACGCCATCTACCAACTCCGAAGGCATCCCGGCGGTGCCGAAGCCACCCACCATGATGACCGAACCATCGGCGATGCCGTCTAATGCAGCAGCGACGGATTCGAATGTTTTATTGATCAAGGCGTACTCCTGTTTTTATTTGGCTGAACAGAATGATCTGACGGCAAACCGCATGAATCACGGCGACTGCCAAGGTGTGCATAGCGTGCCAAATAACGGGTGAAGGAAGGTGGCCTGACAGGCGATGTCGTGCGATTAGCGAACGAAACCTTGAGTAGTTGAATTGGCATGACTGAAAGCCATTGGCTGCAATTCAACGAGTTGTTAAACAGCTTCTACACACTTCGTTTAACATAATATACATTATGCGTAACATGATATAACAAAGTCGGCACGGTTGCACACTGCTTTGAAAGCCTCGACCTGGTCCAGAATCTTCAGCTTTGCGTTAGCCGCTCAACCAACTCCAAATGCTCAGGAAATTCCACACTGAGCTTCTCTCTGCGTCCCATCTCTCTATCTGCAAAATCAAACCCTGGCGTTACCGCTTCGCTGATCAGACCGAAGCCTGCCACGCCATTTTCCAATTGCGCAGCTTTCCAAACGCCACCCGGTACATGCAGCTGCAAATTCTGGCCGGCAGTAACGTCGCTGCCCATCACCACGGTTTCGAGTGTGCCGTCTGGATAAATCAGGCTGTAGCGAATCGCGTCGCCCAAATGGTGGTAATGCATGATGTCCGACTGGTTGAGATGAAAATGACCGATGGGCGATTGTTCAGTCAGCAGATAATAAATCGAGGTCATTAAATAACGTTGACCTCGCGCAGTCGCGATCAGTGGTCGGTGATCGGTTTGAAAGGTCCTACGGTAATATCCGCCTTCCTCATGGGGTTCCAGGCTGAGTGCCGCGATAAGGGAAGAGATATCGAAACGGGATGAAATTAATTCGGTATGACTCATTGATCGACCCTCGAGCTATTACCCAAAGCCATTCAACATATCTACTAAATAGATAATAACTACGCTAAACATCTATTTAGTAGATTTAAGTTTCAACCAATCCCAATACCGGACAGGAATATCGCTCAGTTGCTCCGATGTATGCGGCGATTTTCGTAAATTCAGTCGGGAGCATCGTGGCGTGGTGGGATGAGGCAGTTTTTTAATGTTGTGGGCGGTCACCCTCCTCTATCAGTAATAGCCTGCTTCTACTGTCTCACTCGATTGATCACCGAAAGGCCAAGCCCGATGCCAACGCCATGCCCACACTTGGCCATCGAGCTGCCCACCGATAGAGATGGGCGGCGTGGATAGTCAGAAGTTGATTTTGAACCCCAGCATCGCGTCATACCCATGGCTATCTCCGTCGAACCCCTGGCGATAGCCTGCCGAAGCGGTAAACGTGGTGCGTCGGTTGGCCTGGTAATCCACCCCCAGATTGACCTCGCCCCAGGTGCCCTGGATGTCTGCCTCGAACGGAACGTAACCCGACTCAGAGGAAAACTCGGTCTTCGGTTGCCCTTTGAACTCATGCCAGACACTCGGACGAATCCACGCGTTGGTACGCCGTGCGCTCTTGTCGACGCCTTCGGTATCCCAGTCTTTGGCGATGCGCACGCCGAGCCGTCCGATCAGCGAGTCCACGTCCTTGAAACGAATGTTCGCGCCGACGTCGTCGCTGCTGTCCAGGTCGACGTAGCTGTAGATGGCCTGTAACTGCGGTTCGACGTACCAGTCCTTGTCGAACTCATATGGATAGCCATTTTCCAGCGAGGCGGTGTAGCCCCAACCACGGGTTTTCAGTTTGGCCAGGTCGTTGGGTTTGGCCTCGATGTCGAAGCGATTGACCTGCAGCACGCCGTCCAGATACCAGCCGGACGGCCCGAAGTGCGTCCAGTACGCCCCCAACCCGTAGGCGCGCAAGGTGTCTTCACCGGCGGGACGGCGGGTGTAGTGGCTGACGCCTGCGTCGATGGTGCCGGCCGATAGCGATACACCAGCCTGTTCATGACTGCCATCGGTTCTGATTTTACGGTAGAGGTCGGTGCCGACCTGAAACGCGGTCAGGTCATAGTTGTACTCGGGTGTGTTGCCCAGGGCGTTTTTGCGATCACCCTCCTGTTTGCCGCTGCGATAGATCACCCGCCCCCAGCCCATGGACGGGGCCAGGGTCGACTCGTCTTCCTTGGGCAACGGATCGCTGGCATTGAGGCGCTCTTCGCCAACCCGCTCGTGCAAGGTATCGACCATCGTCCTGCCGTAGACCAGCGCCAGCGCCGGAACTGCACCGTACAGAGAGACTTCCGGTCGGAAATTGGGTACATGCGCGGGAGTTGGATCGGGATCAGGACCCGGTGGACCCGGTGGGCCCGGTGGATCATCTGGCACCGGCGCGTCTGAACGCAGGAACCAGGTGTCCTTGGCGCTGCCATCTTCGGCGCCTTGTTGCAGACGATATTCGTAAGGCCCGGCGACCACGCGGCTGGCCAGACGGAAGGCATTGGGGGCGCTCGCAGCATCTGATTTGTTCAGCAACTCAACCACCGCAATGCCGTTGCCCTCGGTCAGTTCGCCCAGACCGCCAACGTTGCTTACGGCGACGCGAGTGGCGCCGCCGCTGCCGGTTGTCGTCGAGTCGACCACCAACATGTCGGAAAGACTGTTGGCGCCACCGCCGTTCAACGTGGTGTTGAGCAGCAGGCTACCGCCATTGGACACGAATACCCCGCCGCCATCGGTGCCGGCGGTGGTCGCGCCACTGATCAGCAGGACATTGCCCAGGGTATCGCTGCCGGCGGCAAGGTCGAGCGTACCGCTGTTGGTGAAGCTGTTCACGCCGAGTAATTGGCCCTGCACCGCCCCGCCCGGCGTCGGCGTGTTAGCCGCTTGGCCCAAGGGCAGATAGGCACCGCTGGTATTGAAGTTGACGATGCCCGTAGCCGGCTGCGCTGCCAGGCGAATGACACCGCTGTTGTCGATGCTGTTGGTGCCCGCCGACCCCAGATTGCTGGTCGCAATGCCCCAGGTATCACGTGTACCGCTGCCGGTGCTGTCGGCGAAACTGCGCAAAATCCAGGTGCCGCTGTTGCTGACCGTACTGGCGGCACTGACGGCATTGACTGAGCCTGTGATCTGCCCGGTATTGTTGAGTGTGAAACTCGTCCCGGGCGTGGTTGCATCGGCACGCACCGCTGAATCGCTGAGCGCACCGATAACACCGGCGTTGTTCAACGTCTGGGTTGCGCCGCCCAGGGTTACGCCGTTGCTGTCTGCCCACCCGCCTTCAATCGTCGCGCTGTTGCTGACGCTGACCGCTCCGCCTTCGGTCAACGCATCAATCGCCGAAGACGCCGTGCCCTTCGTGGTAATCGCCCCGGTGTTGCTCACTGAAAGAGTGGCCGCGCCGGATGCTTGAGCGAGAATCCCCTGGCTGTTGCTCGCACCGAGCGTCTGAATCGGCCCGGTGTTGACGATGGTCTGCTGGCCAGTGACGGACAGCGTGCGGATGCCGCGCTGCTGATCGCCACGAGCGATCAGTTGACCACTGTTGCTCACATTCAGGGTACCGACGCCGGTGCCTGAGTTGAACGCGTTGCCCGCCAGAATCGCCGCGCCCTGGCCATTGACGTCAATCAGCGGCCCGGTGAACGTGGTACTGACGTTGCCCCCAAGCGTCAACGCCTGGATGCCGAAGGAACCGATGCCACTGCCATCGCCGGACCCGGCGTCGGAGTGTGTGATGATCGTGCCGCCAGCGTTGACGTCCACGGTGCCTGTCGGTGATTGGGTTGACGCATAAATCCCGTTGGCGTTGCTGTGGAGCGTTTCGATGCGGTTGCCGGAGTAGTTGACCCGGACATTGCCGCCGGTTGAATCGACCCGAATGCCACCCGCGCCAAAACCGCTGGCGAAGATGTTGCCGGAGTAGTCGATGAGGACGTTGTTGCTTTCGGCACTGACGATGATGCCGTAGGCGCGGGTGGTGTTGATTGAACCGAACACGTTGATGTTGCCGCTACCGGTGACAGTCGCATCACCGGGACCGCGCTTGATGATGTAGATCGCTCGTGATCCGGCGGTATTGGCCGTGTTACCGACGTTGATAGTGGCGTTATTTTCAATGCTGATCGAGCCGGTGGCGCCAACGTTATCGTTGGCATAGATACCATGTCCGCCGCCACCGGTGGTGGTGATCGCTCCGGTGTTGACGATGTCGATGCTGCCAACGCTGGAAAAAGAACGAATGCCAAACCCGTTGAGGCCATTGGCGCTGATCGTCCCGCTGTTGCTCAACCGGGTATTGCCGGCGCCGCCCTCTGTGAAAAGACCGAAGGCGTTCATGCCGATGGCCTGGACAGTCGCCGCGTTCACCAGGGTGGTGTTGCCACTGATCGCGCGGGTATGGACCCCGGCGTTGTTGCCGATGCCAGCGGTGGGTAAGGTATCGTCGGTAATGGGATCGCCGGCAGACAGCGCATCGTCGTTGTTGACCAGGATGCTGACCCCGCTACCCACGCTGACGCTGGTGTCACCACTACCAGTGGCTTTGGTCCAAATGCCGTTGCCGCCGAGCAGGGTTATCTGACCACTGCCATCGTGGGTAACGTTGATTGCGCCGCCGCCACTGGCATTCACATCGATCCCGTCATGTTCCTTCCCGACCACGGTGTTGAGGATGTTCAGCGTGGTGCCCGAAGTGACGGAAAACGTCGAGAGTCCACTGCCGGCATTGGTGATGGCCAGCGCATCGAGCCCGCTGCCGCCAACGTTGACCGTGTTGGTGCCGCCATTGACGCTCAGGGACGCATTGCCGGTAGTCCCGATTACGTTCGAGAACACGGCGTTTGCAGCCGTCGGTGGCGTGCTTTCGACTGTGGTGCCGCTGAGAGTCAGCGTTGAATTGGCATTGTTGCCCCGGCTAAGTACCGAGGAGCCGGCCGTGGTGGTGATGGTCGTCCCCGATTGAGTACTGATCGAGGCATCGACATTGGCGACGGGCGTACAGGTTTGGGATACGTTGTAGGCTCCGGCGGCCAGCGGTCCGCATGCCGCCTGAGCATCCGCCAGCAAAAAGGCATTCGCTATCGCGACCAATAAGGCGCTACGCACAAAATGCGGGGCGAACCCCGTGGAAGGATTGTCGATAGCATTCTGCATTGAAACCTCCTTGTTCAATTTTTTCCGCAATTGACTGGGCATTACCAGCGCACCTTGAAAATTGCATCGCAATGTCAGTTATTGACCTTAGTTGGTAATTCCCAAAAGCTATGCCCCTTAGTGTCAGTTTTCTCTGGATTGGATCCGATCAGACGAACGAAATAGCAAATTTCACAAGTTATGACATGCAGGCGTTTCAGGTCGATCTCGGTCTGTATCGCGGCGCGGACTCCGACGGCGGCCATCACAGTTACGAGGGCAGGCTTGGCGTGAAATATGATTTCCTGACCCGCCAATGGCAAAAGCTTCATTGCAACGGCGAAAATCCCGCCGGCAGATAAATCGTCGACCGCATGTCACGCAGTTGCGGGCCGGAGTTTTCCGGGGGCCAGACGCCGTCCTCCACCGCTTGGGTTCGCACTTGCAGGCGCTGTTCCAGGGTTGCCCACGGCCAGATATGCAGGTAACGAGGCAACGCGCCGTCGGTGGCATAAAACGCGGCGTACACCGGTGAATACTGCTCAGCCGTACGCGGCTCTATCGCCTTGGCCCAACCATCGAGGGTCGGTTGCAGCCCGGCACTGACCAGGTCGTAAACGCGCATCTCATAGAACGGTCCGTGTTTGCCGGCGCTCAACGGCTTGAGGAACGGAAACAGGCTGTAGTTCTCGATCCGCAGATCGGTGATGAATTCGTTGATGCCGAATGCTTCGCCCCCCAGCAGGAAACGTTCGCGCTCCGCTTGCCGCTGGCCTTCATCCGCGTATCCACGCAACAGCGCTATTTGATTCAACTGGCCGATTTCCGAGGCCCAGCAACCCATCAGCGTGCCTCCGACCTCTGGCGCGGCCAAGGCTTTTTCGATGCGTGCCAATGCCTGGGCGACGGTGCGAACCCGCACGGTGAAAGTGATCATTTCAAAAAACCGCATGACGTACTCCGGCTGTTTTCAGCCAACATAGGCTTCGGAGTTTGAAGCCTATGGCAGCGTCTGGCCGTGAGCTATGCAGGCGATCACCATCGCGCTAGGTAGTTTCTTTATGGCCGTGATTCAGTTCGGGTCCAACAAGCCACCGCTCCAGTTACGCGACAAACGACTGCCGGTGAACTTCGCCACGCCCATGCCTTGCGATATCAATCGATCCCGATAGCGTGTGACCAGTCGCCCGGTTTGCTCGGCGTACAACACCACTTCGGATGACGGATCACCCGGTCGGCGCAGGATCCGCGCAAAGCGCTGTCCTTCTTCAACGACATCGCCCAGTTCTTTTTCAAAGATCAGCACGCCGGGTTGCGGCGCGAGAATGGTTTCCATGTGGCCCATCTCTACCGCCTCGACGGGCCAATCAACCGGCGAGTGCGCCCCGTCGATGACGCCGTAATT
This sequence comes from Pseudomonas sp. MYb327, assembly GCF_040438925.1. Classification (NCBI taxonomy): domain Bacteria; kingdom Pseudomonadati; phylum Pseudomonadota; class Gammaproteobacteria; order Pseudomonadales; family Pseudomonadaceae; genus Pseudomonas; species Pseudomonas sp. MYb327. The sequence goes on along the minus strand of NZ_CP159258.1, from coordinate 2,175,117 downwards.
GCACAGCCAGGCATACAACCCTTCGGCATCCTGTTCGGCGAACCGATCATTGACGTCCCCCTGCCCTCTAAGCTCCAGGGTTGCCGCCATGCGCTGCCCGGTGGTGCCATCGCGCAGCCACGGCGCGATGATGGTTTCTTCGAACGAGCCGTCGCCGCCGTCATCCCAAATAATCGCCACGTTCATTTTCATCGCCGCTGCCAACTCGCGGCCACGGGGCCAGAAACTGCGATGCACGTAGACGTATGGCAGTGCTTCATCGTCGGTGTGCAGGTCGAGCATCACATCCGCTGGAGCCGCCAGTTGCACCAGGCTTTTTTGCCATTCCTGGACGTTGGTCGAAGGTCGCTCCATCGCGGCGGACTGATCGAAGCCACGGTTGAAGTTGTGCCCGGTGGCATCGTGGTAGCGCCCAAGAATCCGCCCCTGACGAAACTGACCAATACCCAATGGATTGGCCTGGGGCACCACGGTCACACTGCCGTTGAGTCGACCCTCAGCCTCAGCCACCTCAAGACGCTGCATTAATAGATGCAGGACCAGCATCCCGGCGATTTCATCAGCATGCACACCCGCCTGCAAATGCACTTTCGGCCCGCGAGAATCGCTGCCAAAACGCCAGGCACCCACCTGCAGCGAATCGCCATTGTTATTGCGAACCTTGAACGAAACATCCTGCGCCATCTGCTTGCCCTCCCTTCATGAACGTTAAAAACGTCGTCGCTGCCGAGACTGGAGATTGAACAGCTGTTCAACTAAGCTCGCCAGCGTGCAACTGCAGCCAAGGAATCGCCTGTGACAAGCAACGTCCCGAAAAATCGTCGTGCCGAACCTGATGAGCGCCGCGAACTGCTGGTTGCCGCGACGTTGCGTTGTCTGGTCCGTGACGGCCATGCCGGCATTTCCGTACGACGCATCGCCACTGAAGCCGGGGTTTCGGTTGGCCTGCTCAATCATCATTTCGGCAGCATCGATGCGTTGATCGCCGACACCTACCAAAAGCTCGCCAACGAACTCACCACGGCCCTCCTCCATGAAATCCACCAGGTCGGCACACCGGCGGAAAAAATGGATGCATTCCTGGTCGGTTCTTTTTCGCCGCGAGTCATGGACCCGAAACTGCTCGGTGCCTGGGTGGTGTTCTGGAGCCTGATCCGCCACTCAGAGCACGTCAGCCAGTCCCACGAAAAAAGCTACGGTGCCTATCTCGACCTGTTGCGCCAGTTACTTGGAGACCTGGCGACCAGCGAAAACTTCGTGATCCACGACACCCGCCTCGCCGCCATCGGCTTATCGGCGATGCTCGACGGGCTCTGGATCGAGTGGTGCCTCAACCCCGAGACCTTCAGCCCCGCCAACGGCCTCCACATCTGCCGTTGTTGGGTAAAGGGATTGCGACACGGAGCATTCAGCACCCACGACGTCCTGTGACGGATGCCGGCCGAAGATCATCGCCAGGGTGCCGCTGATGGCGATCAAACCGGCACCGATCATCAACGACACATCCATCAGCGTGCCCCAGATCAGGCTCGACAGCAGGAACGCCCAGATCAGCCCCGTGTATTCGAACGGCGCCAGCACAGTGGCCGTGGCGCGCTGGAAACTGGCGAACAACAGAAACTGGCCGGCACCGCCCATCAGGCCTGCGACGAGCATTCCCAGCCAGGCAGGCGTGGGTGCCGGGGTGTGAGTCCAGGGCAATGCCACCATCATGCAAATGACAAACACTACGTTGCTGATCAGCATTTGTTCCAGCACTGACGTCTGGTCATCCACCTGGCGCAACTGGATATAGGTGAACGCCCAGCACATCGCCGCCAGCAACGTCAGCACAATCGGCAGCGGATCGGTCATGTTGTCAGGGCGACAGGCAATCACCACACCGACAAAACCGATGATCAGGGCCAACCACTGCCAGCCGCTGACTTGTTCCTTGAGAATGACCGTCGCCAGCACCGTGACCATGATCGGTGCCGAGAAATACAGCGTGGTCATTTCCGCCAGGGTCAGGTCGCGGGCTGCCGTGTAATACAGCAGCCATGCGGCAATCGACAACAAGCCGCGCACCACCAACAAGCGCCGACTGGACGAACGCCAGGCGCGTTGCACCAGTTGCAAACGCCCCACCAGCAAACACGCGACCACCACCACGAACGCGCGCCAGAACAGGATGGTGAACACTGAATAATCAGCCACCAGCCACTTGATGCCCGCGTCCTGCAAAGACAGGAACGCGTAGCCCAACGTACACAGGCCAATGCCTTGCAACGAACGGTCGACCTTCCTTGGCGTGCTCATTACGCCGACCTGCGCACAGGCGTGCCGCGCCGTTCGAAGAAGGCAAACAGCGCCTCGATCAGAAACGTCAGGCAGACATACACACCGGCCACCAGCAGCAACGGCTCATACACTTGCAGGGTCTGGGCCCGCACCACGTTGGCCGCGCCCAGCAGGTCGATCACGGCGATGGTCGACGCCAGCGCCGTGGACTTGAGCAGCATTACGGTTTCGCCGGCCAGGGTCGGCAACAGCAAACGCAGCGCCCGGGGCAAACGCACCCTCAGCAGCGATTGACGCGGGGTCATGCCGAACGCCGAGGCGGCTTCCATTTCACCTTTGGGCACCGCCAGCAGGCCACCGCGAATCACTTCGCCGACATAGGCGCCCACCGACACCACCAGCGCAAAGACGATGTACCAATAGCCGTCACGCAGATACGGCCAGAGAAAACTGCCACGGATCAGCGGGAACTGCGCAAACAGACTGCCGAGGCCGTAATAGAAGATGTAGATCTGGATCAGCAACGGTGTGCCACGGGTCACGCTGGTATAGAACAGGCTGACCTTGGCGATCACCTTGTTCTTCGAGATTCGCGCCAACGCCACCAACACGGCCAATGCAAACCCGAAAACACTGGAAATGAGCAGGATGACGACGGTGGTCTGCAACCCTCGGCCCAACAGCGACGCATATTCAACTATCCACGCTGGAATCATTTCGTTCACTCAGCCGGTTTAGTCAGCCAGGGGCATCCAGCGACGAATGCGTCGCTCAAGCCGTCCCGACAGATAGTTCGACGCCAACGTCACCGCGTAATACAGCGCGGCAGCCGTGAGGTAGAACAACAGATAATGACGCGTCGAACCCGCGCCTTGCTTGGCGGTGTACAGCAGCTCGTTGGTGCCGACCACGCTGATCAACGCACTGTCCTTGATCAGGTTGATCCACAGGTTTGCCATCCCCGCCATCGCGTAAGGCGCCATGATCGGCAGCGTGACGCGGCGGAACAGGCCAAAGCCGTGCAAGCCGAAAGCCTTGGCGGCTTCGATCTGGCCGTAGGGAATCGCCTGGATCGCGGCACGGAAAATCTCCGAGGCGTAGGCACCCTGCACCAGGCCGAGAACCACGATTGCCGCGAGTGGGCCGCTGACGTTGACTGTGTCGTAACCGAGCCAGGCCATGAACGAGTTAAGCAGCATGGAACCGACGTAATAAAGCAGCAGGATCAGCAGCAGTTCAGGTACGGCGCGAAACAGCGTGGTGTAACCCCGCGCCACGGCGGCGATCGGTTTCGGTGCACCGAGTTTGATACACGCCACCACCAATCCGATGGCCAACCCGACCACAAAGGCCCCGGCCGATATCTGCAGGGTCATCAAGAGCCCTTTCAACAGCGCCCCACCCCACCCTTGTTCGGTGAAATTGATCAAATCGAACATTGCTGGCATCTGAATCTCCAGGTAGCAAATGCGAACCCTTATAGAAGCTGGCTTGCCAGTGATGGCGGCGTGTCAGGCGCGTCGCGTCGTGACAATCGCCAGCAAGCCGGCTCCTACATTTGGCCGTGAAAACACCGCCTCACCTTGTAGGAGCTGGCTTGCCAGCGATGGCGGCGTGTCAGGCGCGTCGCGTCGTCACAATCGCCAGCATGCCGGCCCCTACATTTTGAGTTCCGGTATGGCCATGAAAACACCGCCCCCACCTTGTAGGAGCTGGCTTGCCAGCGATGGCGGCGTGTCAGGCGCGTCGCGTCGTCACAATCGCCAGCATGCCGGCTTCCTACAGGGCGTGGTGGTCAGAACGTCGGTTTCACGCTGGTACCGAAATAGCTCTGGGAGAGGTCGTCATAGTCCTTGCTCGCCAGCAGTTCCTGGATCGCCTTGTCGAGTTTGGCCTTAAGTTCGGTGTCGCCCTTGCGCAGACCCGCACCCACACCCTTGCCGAAGATCGGGTCGTACGGCACGGCGCCGAGGTATTCCAGGTTGCTGTTGGTGGCATCCGGGGTTTTGACGAAGGCCGCCATGGCAGTGCCGTCCGCCATCATCAGGTCGATACGACCTGCAATCAGGTCGGCGTTGGCCGAGTCCTGGGTGTCGTAGTACTTAACGTCGGCAATTTTCTCGTAGTAGGTCTTCAGGTAGCTGGCGCTCACCGTCGAGTTCTGCACGCCGATGGTCTTGCCCTTGAGGTCATCCGGATACTTGGTCACGGAAGTGCCTTTGGGGCCGACAATCGCAATGACCGAGTCGTAGTAAGCCTTGCTGAAGGCGATCTGTTTTTCCCGCTCTTCGGTGACCGACATCGAGGAGAAAATCACGTCGATCTTCTTCGCCAGCAACGACGGAATGATCCCGTCCCACGCCACTTCCTTGATCTCGCACTCGGCTTTCATTTCGCTGCACAGCTTGTGGATCAGGTCGACTTCAAAGCCTTTCCACTCACCGTTGGCCTGTTTCTCGGTGTACGGCGGATAGGGTTCGGCCGCGACCGCGAACCTGATCGGCTGCGCTTGTGCCGCGCTCATGCCGGCCAGCATTACGCAGGCTGCGCCGGTCAACCATTGTGCAAAACGTCGATTTCCCATGTTGTTTTCCCGTCTTTTTATTGGTGTTAGCGAGTTTGATGAGCGTTGACGAATTGCCGGCAACGCTCGCTGCGTGGGTGTACGAACACTTCGTCCGGCGAACCGGTTTCCTCGATCAAGCCTTGATGCAGGAAGGCGACTTTGGAAGAGACATCACGTGCGAAGGCCATTTCATGAGTCACCAGGATCATGGTCCGGCCTTCTTCGGCGAGAGAGCGGATCACCCGCAGCACTTCTCCGACCAGTTCCGGGTCGAGTGCCGAGGTGGGTTCATCGAACAGCATGACCTTGGGCCGCATGGCCAATGCCCGGGCGATGGCCACCCGTTGTTGCTGGCCCCCGGAAAGAAACGCCGGGTATTCGTTGCGCTTGGCCGCCAGCCCCACGCGTTCGAGCAAGGCTTCGGCCCGTTCAGTGGCCTCCGCTTTGCTCTCGCGCAGGACCTGGATCGGCGCTTCGATGAGATTTTCCAGCACCGTGCGATGGGGCCAGAGATTGAAGTTCTGGAACACCATGCCCAGGCTCGACCTGATGCGCACCAACTGCTTGGCGTCGGACACCAGCGGCGCGCCTGGGCGAGTGTGGTTAAGGTGAATGCTTTCGCCGTCCACCAGAATCCGCCCCTGGTCCGGCACTTCGAGCATGTTGATGCAACGCAGCAAGGTACTTTTTCCCGAGCCGCTGGCGCCGATCAGTGAGATCACCTCGCCTTCGCGGGCGGTCAGGGACACGCCTTTGAGCACTTCTATATTGCCGAACCGTTTGTGCAGGCGATCGACTTCGATCATGGTCCGGGCTGCGACCGGTTCTCTCACCGCCTCGCTGGTGACACGGCTGATGACAGGTCGAGGCGCTTCACCGTTGAGCACCAGGACAAAATCGCGAATTCGCTGACACGCTTCGGCCAGTCGTTCCTCACCCAGGGTGAACGACAGTCGCACAAAACCTTGGGCCGGTTCACCGAATGCGGCGGCATCCAGCACCGACACCCGCGCCTCGCGCAACAGGCGCCAGGCGAATTCCAGCGACGTCAGGCCGGTACCGCGCACGTCCACCAGCACGAACATGCCAGCGTCGGGCTTGAGCACTGAAATCGCCGGGCAGTCCGACAGCCCCGCTACCACCAGATCACGCCGACGACAATAGATGTCGCGCATGCCGTGGGTGACTTCATCGTGGGCTTCCACCGCTTTCAGCGCGGCTTCCATGACGAACCCCGGCAAGCCGTAAAGCATGCTCAACACCAGGGTTTCGGCATGCGCCACCAACGCCGGGTCGGCGACGATCCAGCCGATGCGCCAACCAGTCATGGCATGGGACTTCGACAGACTGCCGATCACCACGCAGCGCTCGGCCATGCCCGGCAATGCCGCCAGGCTCAAGTGTTCGCGTTCGAACGTCAGGCTTTCATAGACTTCATCGACCACCACCCACAGGTCATGGGCGATGGCGAGGTCGGCGATGGCTTGCAGCTCTTCGCGGTTGAGCACCACGCCGGTAGGATTGTTGGGGTTGGACAGGAAAATCGCCTTGGTGCGCGGGGTAATGGCTTTGGCCAACACCGCCGCATCGACGCGAAAATCGTCGTCCGCCGAGCACGGCACCCGAACCAGCGTGGCACCGGAGGCCTTGAGCGTTGCTTCGTAGGTGACGTACATCGGATCAAGGGCAATCACTTCGTCGCCCGCGCTGAGCAGGCACATCGAAGTGACGAACAAGGCGTTCTGCGCGCCGGCCACGGTGATCACGCTGGAAGCTTGCAACTCGCGACCGAACAGCTTCCCGTAACGCGCGGCGATGGCTTCGCGCAGCGCCAGGCGACCGGCAATCTCGGTGTAGTGGGTATCCCCTTCGCGCAGCGCGTGGATGGCGGCGTCGGTGATGAAGTCAGGCGTGGGGAAATCGGGGTCGCCGACACTGAGAATGATCACATCCTCTCCACCGCGTCGGGCTTCAAATGCCGCATTGTGAATATCCCAGGCCGCTACGCCTTGACCTGAGATCCGCTCAACAAAGGGTGAAAACCGCATGCCAGTGCCTCGTTCGAAATGAAGAAACGCAAGCCCGCAACCAGCCGGGAGAGAAGGTGGAACGAAACATAATCCAAGCTGAACAGTCGTTCAACAGAAAACTGATGAAGGTGCGTGTTCAGCGTAAACAGGTCGTTTTTACGACAGTCGCGGCGTTTTTGCGTTTTGCTGTGCCTGGCCATGCAGAAGGCATACGGACAGCTATGCTGCTGTGATGTCCTTTGGTTGGAAAACACCCAATGCAATCAGGTACATCCACACGGATGCGGTGCCGCCGACTGCTGCTGTTCGGCGCGGTGACTATCGGCGGTTGTGTTCGGCTCGGGCCAGACTTCCAGCCGCCCGCTGAGCCGTGGGTCGACCACTGGAATACCCCCGCCCTTGAGCACGCCAGTCAACGCGCGCAGTACCCGGACCTCCGTCAGTGGTGGCAAATCTTCGCCGACCCGGTGCTCGACCGATTGATCGCCGAGTCGGACGCACACAACTCCAGCCTGAAGATCGCCGGCCTGCGCGTTATGGAAGCCCGCGCGCAATTGGGCATCGCCGAAAGCGGGCGCTACCCGCAACTGCAACAGATCGCCGCTGACAGCGTGTACCTCGACCGCCATCAGTCCGGCGGCGACAACCCGGTGAACAGCCATTTGTGGCAACACAGTGCCGGGTTCGATATCGGTTGGGAACTGGACTTCTGGGGTCGCTTCAGCCGTGCTATCGAGGCTGCCGATGCCAGCTATTTCGCGTCTGAGGCCAACTATGAGGACGTGCTGGTCTTGCTGCGGGCGCAAGTCGCCGACAGCTATTTCTTTCTGCGCACCACCGAGGCGCGTCTACGCGTCGCCAATGAAAACGCCAAGCAGCAATATCGCAACTACGAGATCACCGAGAAGCTGTTCAACAGCGGCCAGACCGCCGAACTCGACCTGCAACAAGCCAAGACCCAATACCTGGGCACGTTGAGCACCATCCCCGGCCTGGAAGATCAGCTGTCTCGCACCCGCAACGCGCTCGCCGTATTGATCGGCCAGCCGCCCGGGGCGCTGCCACTGGTGGTCGACAACACCGCGTTGATCCCGTTGGTGGATCGCGCCGTGCTGCAGGATGTCCCGGCCAATCTGCTGCTGCGCCGACCGGATGTTCGTGCTGCGGAGTTGAATGTCGCGGCGCAGGGGGCGCTGGTCGGGGTGGCCGAAACCGATTACTACCCTGCCCTGACATTGCTGGGCAGCATCGTCTGGTCCACCGATTCCTTGAGCGGCACATCCCGCAGCCTCGACCTGATCGGTGGTCCGAGCCTGCGCTGGAACGTGTTCGACTATGGCCGCATCGCCAACAACATTCGCGTGCAGGACGCGCGTTTGCAGCAATTGATCGAAGCCTATCGCGACAAGGTGCGCCAGGCGGCACGCGAGGCAGATGACGCCGCCAATGGCTTGACCCGCTCCTTGCAACGCGAGCGCATCCTGCGTGAGGCCGAAGGCGCCGCGACACGCTCGCTGGCCCTGGCCAACACGCTCTACCGCGAAGGTTATTCAGACTTCCAGCGAGTGCTGGACGCCCAGCGAGCGCTGCTTGAACTACAGGACAGTTACTTGCTGAGCCGTGGCGATGCGGTGAGCAATGTGATTGCCCTGTACAAGGCGTTGGGCGGTGGTTGGTACAGCGCCCAGCCCAAGGTTGATGCCGCCACGCGCCAACAGATGGAACAACGGACTGACTGGGGCAACCTGCTTAACGACCCGACCGCCGAGCAGACCGCCTCCCCATTGCCCAATCAGGTGAAAAAACCATGACTGAAGCCGCGCCCTCCCCTCAGCCAGCGCAGCCTGCCGCCGATCCAGCGAAAAAAGGCATCACCTGGGTTTTAGTGTTGATTGTGTTCAGCCTGGCCTGGTACTTGTTGGCTGACCGTTTCACCCCGTATACCCAGCAGGCACGGGTGGGTGCGTTTGTGATTCCGGTGGCCGCGGAAGTGTCGGGACGGGTGATCCGCGTCAATGTGCGCAACAACCAGGACGTGAAGGCCGGAGAAGTGATCTTCGAGGTCGACCCGCAGCCTTACCAGATCGCGGTTGACCGGGCGCGAGCCGACCTTGAATCCACCCGTCGGCAGATCGGCGCCAGCACCGCCGGCATCGCTTCTGCGCAAGCCAGTTTACGTGCGGCACAAGCCAACGAACTCAAGGCGCGGCAGGACAACCAGAGGCTTGAAGGCTTATACCGCGAAGATCCCGGAACCGTTTCCGTGCGGTTGCTTGAAGTGTCCCGCGCCAGCCGCGATGCCGCCACCAGCCAGGTGGCCGCTGCCCGTGCCGAAGTCCAGCGTGCGCGTGAGCAGGAAGGTGGCAAAGAGGAAGACAACGCCCTGTTGCGCAGCGCCGCCACGGCGCTGTCGAAAGCCGAGCTGGACCTGTCCAATACCCAAGTTCGCGCGCGTTCGGCCGGTCTGATCACCGACCTGCGCACGGATGTGGGTCAATTCGCGGCGGCCGGTAACCCGGTCATGACCCTGATTGCGATCCACGATGTGTGGATCAGCGCCGACATGACCGAGAACAACCTCGCCCTGGTCAAGCCGGAAACCCCGGTGACGATTGCCCTCGATGCGCTGCCTGGCGAAGTATTCAAGGGCCACGTGCGCAGTGTCGGCTACGGTGTCAGCGTCGGCCAACCCGCCGCTCCCGGCAGCCTGCCTACGGTGCAGAACAGCCGCGACTGGCTGCGCCCGGCGCAACGCTTTCCGGTGATCATCGAGTTTTCGCCGGAGTCCTTGTCCATGCTCAAGGACAATCGCGCGATCCGCTCCGGTGGCCAGGCCGAAGTCATGGCCTTCCCTTCCGAAGGCAACGTGCTCAACCCGATGGGCCGGATATTCTTGTGGCTGATGAGCTGGCTGTCGTATGCCTACTAAGCATTCGCCGAGGGTGCAGCGCGCGCTGCGACTGGCCAGTGGCACGGCGCTGTGCCTGGCCGCGAGTTTCGGCCTGGGAATGCCCATCCCGTTTCTGGCGCCGGTGCTGGGTGCTTTGTTGCTGGTCAGTGTCAATCGTCCGCTGCCCTTCAAGGCCACTCTGGTGCTGGCACTGACCGCGATGCTGACCACCGGCATCGGCCTGCTGTTGATCCCGCTTCTGCGCTACTACGCCGTCAGCGGCGTGCTATTGATCGGCCTCTGCCTGCTGATGGTCTTTCGCTACGGCCAGCGTGGCGGCAACGGCCTGGTGGTCACCTTCCTGGTGATCGGCCTGACCATGATCCCTGCCGCCGGGGTCGCCGATTTCGGTCTGGCGGCGACGGTGATCAAGGCGTTGACCAGCGGCTTGCTTCTGGCTGTCCTGATCGGCCGTTTAAGTCATTGGTTGTTCCCGGAGCCGGCCAATGCCCCGACACCGCCACCCGCTGCGGCATTGTCGGCGGAAGATGTCGACCGGGTGGCGCTGCGGGCAACCCTGATCGTGATGCCCACGTTTTTGCTGGCGCTGATCGATCCGGCCAGCTACATGCCCATCGTGCTGAAAGCCGTCAGCCTCGGCCAACAGAGTTCCACTACTAACGCCCGAGATGCCGCACGGGAATTGATTGGCTCGACCTTGTTGGGCGGTTTGTTGGCGATCCTGTTCTGGAGCGCGTTGACGGTTTTTGTCCACCTGTGGATGTTCTTCCTGTGGATGCTGCTGTTCGCGCTGATCCTGGCGCGCAAGCTCTATGGCCTAAGCCCAGGCCGGTTCAGCCCTGGTTTTTGGCTTAACACCCTGGTCACGCTGATTATCCTGTTGGGCCAATCGGTTCAGGACAGTCTGGCGGGCAAGGACGTCTACACCGCATTTGCGGTGCGCATGGGCCTGTTCATTGCGGTAACGCTGTATGCCTGCCTGATGGGTTATCTGCTCGATCAGCGGCAAACGGCACGATTCACTGCAAGCACCGAATAAGCTCCCTCGCCACAGGGGGTTGTGTGACTGGTTTATGGATTGACCTGATACCCCTTACCCTGCAAACAACTGGTGTACGCGGTCGAAGTGGTCGCAGCGTTGGTTTTCTCCTGTTCACGTCGATCCTGGCGCTGGCGCGAACCACCGACCACGACACCCGCCGCCGCCGTTTGCTTGGCGCGGTCCTGCCGATAGTCCTGCTGCTTGTCATCATCGACACGATCATAAAACTCGTCGTGCTGGCGCCCGCGCACCTGGGCCCCGGCTGCACCGGCCGCAGCACCCACGGCGGCGCCCTTCACCCGTCCGCCCGACGGTGTCGAGGTGGTCGATGCACTGCTGGCGGCGATGCTGTTGCATTCGTTGATGTCGAGTTGAGTCTGTTGCGAAGTCTGGCCTTTCATCGGCACCACGGTTTGCGCCCATCCCTGGACACTGACAACCGACAATGCGACGCACAGCCCGATGGGCGACAACCTTTTCATGATGACCTCCTGATGGGCGTGGTTCACCCAGAAAGAGTGTAGATCAGCCCTCCTCGCCCACCTCCATCTCCAGGGAGTTTTCTACCCAACGGACCGGCACTGGCTGCAACTGCGCGCCTTTACACGGCCACGCCATCTCGGGTTGCCGAGGCGAATACCGCAAAAAACTAGTGCACTGGAGATTAATTCTGGCAGCTAGCCTGCTGACGATGGCGTCAGGTCAGTCGGCATCGATGTTGGATGTGCCGGCCTCATCGCGAGCAAGCTTGCTCCTACAGGTTTTGTGGCGTTGATCAGACCTGTGCAGGCAGCGGATAGAGCTGTTCGTCAAACTGCGAGAGCTTCGGGAACACCAGCGGCTGGTCATCGCTCAGGTGTTGAAGGCGCTGGTCGTAATCAACCAAAAACTGCTGGCGCGCTTCATCACTGATGTACGGCACATGCCACGCCACGAACGGTTCCAGCACATCGAAACCAACATAGGCCAGCGTCCCGCGCAAGATCGGACGCAACATGTCCTGCAACGGCCCATGAATCGCGTCCTCCCCGAACATGTGCTCACGCCCGCCCAACGTCACTGTCACCAGCGCCTTCTTGCCAGCCAAACCACCCTGGTCATAAAAACGCTTGCCGCCATAGCAAATCCCCGACACCAGCACCCGATCAATCCAGCCCTTGAGCATGGCCGGCGCGGAGAACCAGAAGATCGGGAAGTTGAGGATCAGCAAATCGGCCCACAGCAGTTTGTCCAGTTCGGCCTGAATGTCTGCCGCCAGCGACTGGCTCTTCACGCCCAAACGTTGTTCCAGGGCATAGACCAGGTACTCGGGATTTTCCCGCGACGAGAAGTCGTCGGCGCTGGCCACCGGGTTCCAGCTCATTTTGTACAGGTCGCTGACCTGCACTTCGTGGCCCTGGGCTTCAAGCGTCGCAATCGCCTGGTCACGCAGGGCGGCGGTGAAGGACTGTGGCTCTGGATGAGCGTGGACGATCAATACTTTCATGGTGATTCCTTAGACTTTTTCCAGCGTATTGGATGAGTTTGCGGTCGCGCGGCTGGCCAGCAATTGGTCGAGCCAGTCCGGGTCCATTTGTGGTTCGGACGAAAACAGCAGCCCGGTGTAATCCTGATGCGGCGGGGTGAAAATCTGGCTGCGCGAGCCGTGGTCGACCACCCTGCCCCGTTGCATCACCAGCACTTCATCGGCAATCGCCCGCACGGTGGCGACGTCGTGGGTGATGAACAGGTACGCGACACCCAGTTGTTGTTGAATGCGGTTGAGCAGCTTGAGCACGCCTTCGGCCACCAATTGATCGAGGGCCGAGGTCACTTCGTCACAGATGATCAATTGCGGGTCGGCGGCCAGCGCTCGGGCGATGCAAACCCGCTGTTTTTGCCCACCGGACAATTCCCGGGGCTGACGCTCCATGAACGCCGCCGGATCGAGTTCGATCATCTCCAGCAACTCAGCCACCCGCGCCCGCATAGCCTTGCCCTTGAGCCCCAGATAAAAGGTCAGCGGCCGGCCGATGATATCGACGATGCGCTGACGCGGGTTCAGTGCGGTATCGGGAATCTGATAAATCATCTGGATACGCCGCAGCTGCTCCTTGCTGCGTTGACGAAAGTCCGCCGGCAGCGGCTGGCCGTCATACAGCACCTCGCCATGAGTCGGTGGCAGCAAACCGGTGATCAACCGCGCCGTGGAGCTTTTGCCACTCCCCGACTCGCCGATCACCGCCAGGGTCTGGCCGCGATACAACTTCAGCGAAACGTCATGCAGCACCGGTTGCTGACCGTAACTGGCGCAACTTTTGCGCAGTTCCAGCAGCGGTTGTTCCTGCTGCGGACACGCCTTGGGCTCGGTACGGAAACTGCGCACCGCCCACAACGACTTGGTGTAATCCTCCTGCGGATCGCCAAGCATCTTGCGGGTCTCGGCCTCTTCCACCAGTTTGCCGTGGCGCAGCACCATGATCCGATCGGCCATCTGCGCCACCACTGCCAGGTCGTGGCTGATGTAGATCGCTGCGCTGCCGTAGGTCTTCACCGCGTCGCGAATCGCCGCCAGCACTTCAATCTGGGTGGTGACGTCCAGCGCGGTGGTGGGTTCGTCGAAGATGATCAGGTCCGGATGGCAGGCCATCGCCATGGCGGTCATGACCCGTTGCAACTGGCCGCCGGAGACCTGGTGCGGATACCGTTGGCCGATCTGCTCGGGATTGGGCAGGCGCAGCACGCGATATAGCTCCACGGCTTCGGCCATGGCCTGGGCACGACTCATGCCGCCGTTCTTCACCGCTGTTTCGACGTGCTGGTCAATCAGCCGATGGGCCGGGTTGAACGAAGCCGCCGCACTTTGCGCCACGTACGCAATACGCAAACCGCGCAACTTGCGCAGAGCTTCGGGCTTGGCATTCAGCAGGTCGATGCCATCGAAATGCACAGAACCACCGGTAATCTTGCAGCCGTCACGGGTGTAGCCCATGGCGGACAAACCGAGGGTCGATTTTCCTGCGCCCGACTCACCGATCAGCCCCAGCACCTCGCCCCGTTGCAGCGTCAAGTCGATGCCCTTGATCAGCGGATGCCAAGCATCCTCGTAATGACCTTCAATGTGCAGGTTGCGGATTTCCAGCAAAGGTTTGGATGTCGTCATGTTCAGCATTCCTTGAGGCCGCTGGATTTGTGCAGCATCCAGTCGACGACGAAGTTGACGCTGACCGTGATCAACGCCACGGCCAGGGCGGGCAGCAACGGGCTGATGTCGCCGAAGGTGATCAGTACGGCGTTGTCGCGCACCATGCTGCCCCAGTCGGCGGTGGGCGGTTGAATGCCGAGGCCGAGGAACGACAGCGCACTGATAAACAGGAACACGAAGCAGAACCGCAGCCCGAACTCGGCAATCAATGGCGCCGCCGCGTTCGGCAGCACTTCGCGGGTTACCAGCCACCACAGGCCTTCACCGCGCAGGCGCGCCGCTTCGACGAAGTCTTGCACCACCACGTTCATCGCCACCGCTCGAGACAGGCGAAACACTCGGGTGGCATCCAGCAGCGCGATCACCAACACCAACGACGTCGCCGTGGTGCCGACCACACTGAGAATCAGCAAGGCGAAGATCAGTTGCGGAATTGCCATCAAGATGTCCACTACCCGCGACAGTCCCTGATCGATCGCACCGCCCTTGATCGCGGCGACCAGACCGCTCAGGCCACCGAGCAGGAACGCCAACACGGTGGTCAGGAAGGCAATGCCCAAGGTATTGCGCGCGCCGTAGACCAGGCGGCTGAACATGTCGCGCCCAAGATTATCGGTGCCCAACAGGAACTGCCCGCCCCACGGCGCGAACCCCTCGCCCACCACCTGTGTTTCACCATACGGCGCCAATACCGGGGCGAACAGCGCCACCAAAATGTACGCAACGATTACCAGCAATCCGAATTTGGCACTCAGCGGCGCCCGGACCAATTGTTTAAGCAAGGTCATGGTCTACCCCTTTGGATGCATCAGGCGTGGATTACTGGCAATCGACAGCACGTCGGCGCTGGTATTGAGCAGGATGTAGGTCGCAGCGAAGATCAGGCTGCAGGCTTGCACCACCGGGATATCGCGCTTGGCCACCGAGTCCACCAGCAATTGGCCAAGGCCCGGATAGACAAACACCACTTCGACCACCACCACGCCCACCACCAGATAAGCGAGGTTCAGCGCCACCACGTTGACGATCGGTGCCAGCGCATTGGGCAAGGCGTGACGGAAGATGATCCGCGACTGGCTGATGCCTTTCAGCCGGGCCATTTCGATGTAGGGGCTGGCCAGCAGATTGATCAGCGAGGCGCGGGTCATGCGCATCATCTGCGCGATCACCACCAGGCTCAGCGTGGCCACCGGCAGTACCGAGCGTTCCAGCACTTCACCCAGCGAGGCGTTCGGCGAAAGATTGGAAATGCTCGGGAACCAGTTGAGCTTCACCGCGAACACCAGGATCAGAATGTAAGCGACGAAAAACTCGGGGAACGACACCGCACTCAGCGCCGAAGTATTGAGCAAACGGTCGAACCAACTGTTGCGATACAACGCCGCGAGCATCCCCAGTAACAATGCCAATGGCACCGATACCAGCGCCGCCAGCACTGCCAGGCTGAAGGTGTTGGCCAAACGCGCGCCGACCAGGTCAGCGATCGGCCGCTGGTTGGCCAGCGACACGCCGAGGTCACCTTGCAGCAGGTTCCACATCCAGTGCCCGAATCGGGTCAGTGGCGGCATGTCCAGGCCCAATTGAGCGCGGAATGCTGCCACGGTTTCCGGGGTGGCGGATTGGCCGAGCATGGCCTGGGCGATGTCGCCCGGGAGCATGCCGACCGCCAGAAAGATAATCACCGATACCGCCAACAGCGATAACAGCCCCAATGCCAGGCGCTGACCTAACAGCTTGAAAATACTTCTCATCGTGCAGTTCCTTGAATTGGGCACGTTGGCAACAACTGCGAATGACAAACTGTAGGAGCCGGCTTGCCGGCGATGGCGTCTTCATCGTCAGTGCAAGATTTCAGGCCGCCATCGCTGGCAAGCCAGCGCCTACAGAGGATTTCCATCGTTCCGAGTATTACGCCTGCCACCAGCGCTCAATCACCCGAAGGCCATCCAATTCACCATACGGCGCGGTTTGTCCGCCGTGAGCGACGCGGTTGGAACGCGCCGCCACCGAACTGGCGAACAACGGCACGATTGCCCCGCCATCATCGCGGCACAGCGCCTGCATTTCGTTGTACATCTCGCGGCGCAGCGGGTCGTTCAGCTCGCCGCGGGCGGCGTTGAGCAGTTGATTGAAACGCGGATTGTCCCAGTGGGTTTCGTTCCAAGCCGCACCTTTGGCGTAGCCGATACTGAACATGCGGTCGGCGGTCAGGCTGCTGTACCAGAACGACGTGGTGAAGGGTTGCTTCATCCAGACGTTGGTGAAGAAACCGTCGGCCGGTTCGCGCACCACATCGATGTCGATCCCTGCCGCACGCGCCTGTTCCTTGAACAGCACCGACGCATCCACCGCGCCGCTGTACGCTGCGTCGGAGGCTTGCAGGCGCACCTTGAGCGAATCCTGGCCGGCCTTTTTCAAGTAGAAGCGCGACTTGTCCGGGTCGTAGGTGCGTTGTTCCAGGGCGGTGTTGATGAAGCGGCTGCCGGGCTGGATCGGGTGATCGTTGCCCACCAGGCCATAGCCGTACAGCACCGAGGCCAACAGGGTCTCGCGGTTGATCGCATGCTTCATGGCCATGCGCACGTCGTTGTTCTGGAACGCCTGGCTGTCGGTGAGCATCGGGAAGGTGTAGTGCTGCGCGCCTTTGGTTTCTTCGATGACCAGGTTCGGGTTGCGCTTGAGCAGTGCCACGGTTTTCAAGTCAACCTTGTTGATCACGTCAACCTGCCCGGTGACCAGCGCGTTGATCCGAGCGGCGCCGTCGCCAATGGCGATCAGTTCGGCGCCGGCGAAGTGCGCGCGCCCCGCTTTCCAGTAGTCCGGGCTGCGTTCCAGGGTCATGCGCACACCCGGCTCGAAATCCTTGAGACGATAACCACCCGTGCCAACACCGGCCTGCCAGTCCGGCACGCCGTCCTTGCTCGGCATGATCACCAGGTGGTAATCGGCGACCACGTAGGTGAAGTCGGCGTTGCCGGATTTCAGCTCGAACACCACGCTGTCGCTGCCATTGGCGCTGACCTTGGCGACATCGCCCAACACGGTTTTCGCCGCCGAGCTGGATTTCTCGCCGAGGTGATGCTGGATCGAGGCGACCACATCGTCGGCGGTCAGGGTCTTGCCGTTGTGGAAGGTCACACCCTGGCGCAACTTGAAGGTCCAGACCCGCGCGTCCGGGGTCGAGGTCCAACTTTCGGCTAGCTCAGGGATCGCCGTGCCGTCGACGGCAATTTCGGTCAGGGTGTTATAGATCGCCGAGAAACCGACAAAGGTGAAGGTATCGACCCAGGAACCGGGGTCTTTCGAGTCGGTGGTGCTGGCACCGGCCAGGCCCAGGCGCAAGATGCCACCGGGTTTTGGCGTGGCCTCGGCAGCCATGGCGCCATAGGGCAGGCCCATGGAGAACGCGCCGGCCACCGCGGCCGCAGCAGCGCTGTACTTGAGAAAGTCGCGACGCGCAAAGCTGAATTCATGGTTCGCTTGAGTAATCTTGTTTTTGTTATCGCTCATTGCATTGCCTCTGATCAAAAAGCTAAGGAAATACCCGTTCAAAACCACGCAAGACACCGGGCCATGGCCCGGTGCAAACATCCTTTGAAGCGTTAACCGTCACACCTGGATCGCCTTCACTTCGACGAATTCGTTGAGCCCCTCTTCCCCCCATTCACGTCCGTTGCCGGATTGTTTATAGCCACCGAACGGCGCCTGATAGTTGAAGGCCGCACCGTTGAGAAAGCACTGGCCCGCACGCAACTGTCGGCCCAGTTGCAACGCACGCTCGGCGCCGCCGGCCCAGACACCGCTGGACAGACCGAACGGCGAGTCGTTGGCGATCTGGATCGCCTGTGCCTCATCCGCGTAGGGAATCAGGCACAACACCGGGCCGAAGATCTCTTCCTGGGCGATGCGCATGCGGTTATCGACATCAGCGAACAGCGTCGGAGTGACGTAGTAGCCGCGTTCGAATGCCGGTGCCGAATCACTCCCACACAACAGGCGTGCGCCTTCGGACTGACCCACGCGAATATAATCCTGCACGGTGCGCCGTTGCCCCGCCGAACACATCGGGCCAAGGAAGCTTTGCGGGTCGAGTGGATCGCCCATGCGCAAACTCAGGGTTTCAGCGAGTGCCAGTTCCACCGCTTCGGCATAACGGCTGGCCGGCAGCAGCATGCGGGTCAACGCGGTGCAGGTCTGCCCGGAGTTGATCATCACGTCCTGCACGCCGTAGCGCACAGCCGCCGCCAGATCCGCGTCTTCGGCAATCAACAGCGGCGACTTGCCGCCCAGTTCCAGGCACACGCGTTTCACCGAAGGCGCGGCCGCTTGGGCAACCCGCACACCGGCGCCGGTGGAACCGGTGAACGACACCATGTCCACGTCCGGGTGCCTGGCCAACGCTTCGCCGACCTTCGAACCCGGTCCGCTGACCAGGTTGAAGACCCCGGCGGGCAAGCCGATCGCTTCAATCATTTGCGCCAACAGGAACGCATGCAGTGGCGTTTCCTGACTGGGCTTGACCACCACCGTGCAGCCCGCCGCCAGCGCCGGAGCGAGTTTGCCGATCAACTGGTGCAGCGGGTAGTTCCACGGGTTGATGAAGGCGCAGACACCCACCGCCTCGCGGATCACCAGCGAGTTGCCGACTTCGCGCACTTCGTCCATCAAACCGGCGAGTTCGACGTATTGCTCCAGGCCAATGATCGGCCCGTCCACTTGCACCGAACGGCACCACTGCACCGGCATGCCCAGTTCGGTGGTGATGACGGCGGCCATTTCATCAGCGCGGGATTTCAGTTGTTCCGCCAACGCGCGGATGAAACCGGCGCGCACGCTGGACGGTGTGCGTGACCAGGAAGCAAAAGCCTTGCGCGCCGCTGCCACGGCATTGTCCACATCGCGCTCATCGCCCAGCGGCACGCTGCCGGCCACTTCTTCGGTGGCCGGATTGATCACCTCGGCGATGCCCTGCCCCGACGGGGTTTGCCAGCGTCCATCGATAAACAATGACTTGTGATTAAGCATGAACCTGAGCCTCCATCAATTCTTCGGCGCAACGGGCGATGCGCTGGCAGGCATCACGCAACGGCGCAGCCCCCACCACCAAACCGAGGCGAATGTGCCCGGCAGCGCTCGGACCGAAAGCCTCACCGGCCAATACCGAGACGCCGTGGCGATCGAGCAAACGGTCGGCAAATGCCTGGGCGCTGAGCCCGGTTTCGCGGATATCGACCATCACGAACATGCCGCCATCGGGTTTCAACGCACGTACGCCGGGAACATCCGCCAGGCTCTCGCACACCAGGTCGCGGCGCTGGCGATAGGCTTCGCGCATGGCTTCCAGTTCCGGCAAATTGCTTTCAAGCGCGACCACGGCGGCGTCCTGGATAAAGTCTGGCGAGCCGTAGAGCATGCACAGCGCAAGGTTTTCCAGGTGCGCGGACAACGATGGCGGGGCCACCACCCAACCGACGCGCCAACCGGTCATGGCGTGAGATTTCGACAGGCTGTTGAGGGTCGCGGTGCGTTCGGCCATGCCCGGCAAACTCGCCGGGCTGACGTGCTCACCGTCAAACAGCAACTCGCTGTAGACCTCGTCGGAAATCAGCCACAGATCGTGAGCGATGCACAGTTCGGCCAAGGCTTCCCAAGTGCTGCGCGGCAGGCTCGCGCCGGACGGGTTGTGCGGGCTGTTCAGTGCCAGTGCGCGGGTACGCGGGGTGATTCGGGCGGCGACGTCTTCCGCTAGCACGCGGAAACCGTTTTCCGAACGCACCGGCACTGGCACCACTTTGGCGCCGCACGCGCCGAATACGGCTTCGTAGGTGACGTACATCGGTTCGGCGACGATCACTTCATCGCCCGGATTGAGCACACACTGGGCCACGCTGAACAGCGCGCATTGCGCACCGGCCAGCACCGTGACTTGATCGGCTGACACGGGTTGACCGCTGCGTTGCCGGTGGCGCTTGGCAATGGCTTCGCGCAGGGCACGCTTGCCGCGCACCTCGGCGTAGTGGGTATTGCCGGACAACAGGCTGTCGATGGCACCCTGGATGATCGGTTGCGGCGTGTCGAAGTCCGGGTCGCCAACTGACAGCAGCAAAATGTCCTGGCCCTGCTCGCGCAATGCCAGCGCGCGGTAGTGAATCTCCCAGGCGGCAGCGCCGTCCCCGGCGATACGTTGAGTCAGATCGGAAAAGCGCATGGCCCTATTCCTTCCAAAAAGGTTGAACGTCAGCGAACGCAGGCATGCTTGAGTTCGATCAGGGTGACGCCGTTGCGATTGAAGCCGTGGCGCAAGTCGGTTTGCAGTTCCGCGAGGTTCTGCGGCTGCGTCACGGTGCAACCGAATGCGCGACCCAATGCCGCGAAATCCGGGTTGCGCGGCAGCACGCCGATGGGCTCGATATCCAGGCCGATCATGTCGTCGCGAATCTGCCCCAGCGCGTCGTTATTCCACAGCAACACCACCAATGGGCTGTCCAGTTCCTCGACCGCCGTCGCCAGTTCCTGCGCGGTGTAGAGGAATCCACCATCACCCACCAGCACCAGGCCTGGTCGTTGCGGTGCGCCGAACTTGGCGCCGATCCCGGCGGGCAAGCCGTAGCCCAACGTGCCGTAACCGGTCGGGTGCAACCAGCTTCGAGTGGCTTGACTGGCGAAGGCGTAGTTGCCGGTGTAGGCCAGTTGGGTCATGTCGGTGCTGATAAACGCGTCGGCCGGCAGTTCGGCGGCGATGCGTTGCAGAATCGCCTGGTGAATCGATTGCAGCGGGCCATGGCCGGACTGAATGGCTTCACGCAGTGCGCCCACTTTGGCAATCGCTGCACCGGCGTCGCGGGCCTCCGGCGACAGGCGATCCAGCAAGGCGGCCAGTGTCTGCTGTGCGTCACCGTGCAGCGCCACGGCACACGGGTAGAAGTCGTTGAACTTGCGCGGATCGATGTCCACTCGCAGAAGCTCGGCGTTGAGGGGCAAGCGTTCGCGCCAGAAATCGGTGTCGGCCATTTCGGTGCCGACAGCCAGCACCACGTCCGCTTCGGAGATCAGCTTCCAGCCCGGTTCCACACACAGGGACGAACCGGCATTTAGCGGTGCGTCCGGTGGCAGCAGGCCTTTGCCGGCGACACTGGTGAACAGTGGCGCGGCCAGCCGGGTGCTGATTTCTTGCAGCTCTGAAGCGGCATTCAGGGCGCCGCCACCCGCGATGATCATTGGTCGTTTGGCGCTGTGCAGCTTGGCCACTGCCTCATCCAGCGCAGTCGCCGCTGGCGTGCCGCGACCCGGGCGACGCACCACGTCGTTGCTCCAGTCCCGGGCGACCGGTGCCGACAACACATCCAGCGGCACCGAGATGTGCACCGGGCGCGGACGTTCGCTGTCGAACACTGCATAGGCACGGGCGATCAGTTCCGGCAGGTCTTCGGCGGTCAAGGCGACGGCGGAGAACGCGGTGATCGGCGCGGTCATGGCTCGCTGATCCTGACACTCGTGGAGGATGCCCCACCCTTTGCCGAGGCTGGCCGTGTGGTTGACGCTGGAAATCACCAGCATCGGGATCGAGTCGGCATAGGCCTGGCCGATACCGGTGGCGGCGTTGGTAACGCCGGGGCCGGTGATGACGAAGCACACGCCGGGTTTGCCGCTGACTCGTGCATAACCATCGGCCATGAAACTCGCGCCTTGCTCATGACGAGTCAGCACGTGGCGAATGCCGCTGCCGGGCAAGCCGCGATACAGCTCCAGCGTGTGCACGCCGGGAATGCCGAACACCGTGTCGACGCCGTAGTTGGCTAGCAGGCGCACCAGCGCCTGGCCACCGGTCAAGGATTTGCTTTGCATGTTCAGTTCCTCATTCATGGCCGAGGCGAATCAACGCATCGACCGCCGTCGTGCCATCGGCACCGACCAACAATGGGTTCACATCGAGTTCGAGCAACTGCGTGGCGTTTTCGCAGGCGTAGTCGGCCACGGCGCGGATTGCCGTTATCAACGCATCCAGATCTGCTGATTCACGGCCGCGAAAACCTTGCAGCAACGGGGCGCTGCGCAGGCTGAGCAAGGCTTTACGAATGGCGCCGTTGGTGGTCGGTAGCAGCAGGCTGCGACTATCTTTGAGCAGCTCTACCAAAATGCCACCCGCGCCAATCACCAGGGCCAGGCCGAAATCGTTTTCGCGCTTGATGCCGACAATCAATTCAGCCAGCGGTGGCTTGGCCATGGGCTCGAGCAACAGCTGATCAAAAGGCACGCCGGGCGCGTACACGGCAATGCTCGCGCGCATTTTTTCCAGGGCAGCGCTCAGTGCCGCGCCGTCCTTTAGGTTCAGCGCCACGGCGCCCGCTTCAGTCTTGTGCGGCAGTTGCGCACTGACGGCTTTCAACACCAGCGGGTAACCCAGTGCCTCGGCATCCTTCAGTGCGTGGTCCGGGGTACTCAGTTTGCCGTTGGGGGTAGGCAGACCAAACACACGCAAGGCCTGCTTGGAATCCCATTCGTTGAGCAACCGGCCTGTACCTTCCAGCGCTTGCGGGCACAGTGGCACCAAGGCCGATTCGCCCAGGGCCAACAAGGCCTGGCGGTTGCGCTGATAACCGGCGATGCGGCCCCAGGCAGCCAAGCCGTCTTCAACACCTTGCAAGGCCGCCACACCTTGAGCATGCAGGTGCTCACGGGCGTGGGCCGGCAACAGTTCAGGGAACGCCGACGTGACAAAACCGGTCTTGCCATGACGCGCCAGTGCCTTGCCGTACAGGTCCAGCAGCAGGTCGCATTCCTTGCGCTCGCCGGTGAACTCCGCCGGGTAGTCGAGAACCAGCATCGCTGCATCAGTTTGGGTGCGCAGGGCACTGTCGAGCATGCGGTTCAAGGCGTCGCCGTCGCCCCAAATGGCGGTAGTGAAGTCCAGCGGGTTGACCAGGTTGGCGTAGCTCGGCAGTACCTGGGCCAGTTCGCCGACTTGTCCGTCGTCGAGTTTTGGAAGGCTCAAATCATTGCGTTCGGCGTAGTCGGCGATCAAACCGGCATCGCCACCGGAACAGGCCAGTGCGATCAAACTGTTGCCGGCTGGAAGATTTCCACACGCCGCGGCTTTCAAGGTTTCGACGAAGCTCACCGGGCCACTGACGCGGATGACGCCGAGGCGATCAAACAGCGCGTCGTACAACGCATCGGAACCGGACAGCGAACTGGTGTGACTCAAGGCCAGTTCAGCGCCGATCTGTGACACGCCGGTTTTCAGGGCAATGATCGGAATGCCCTTTTCCAGCGCCTTGTGCGCGGCGCGGGCGAAACCCGGGACGTTTTTCAAACCTTCGAGGTGCAGGCCGATGGCGGTGACTCGTGGCTCGTCGAGCAACACGTCCATCAATTCGGCCACGCCCAATTGCGCCTGATTGCCGACCGAAGCCATGTAGGCAACCGGCAGCGAGCGGTCGCTCATGGACAGGTTGTAGGCGAAGTTGCCGCTCTGGGTCAGTACCGCGACGCCCTTCTCCACCGCTTTGCCACCGTGCGCTACAGGCCACAGCGCGGAGCTGTGCAGGTAGTCGAGCAGTCCGTAGCAGTTGGGGCCGAGCAGCGCCATGTTGCCAGCCGCTTCGAGCAGTTGCTGTTGCAGGGCCTGGCCTTCAGCGCCGGTTTCAGCGAAACCCGAGGCGTAGCAAATGGCGCCACCGGTGCCGATGGCCGCCAGTTCGGCGACGCAAGTCAGGGTCAGGTCGCGATTGGTCGCGATAAACACCGCGTCCGGCCCGCACGGCAGTTCGGCAATGCTGCGTACGCAGGGCACGCCTTCAAGGTTGTCGTGCTGTGGGTTGACCAGCCACATCTGCCCAAGATAACCGCCTTCGGCACAGCGCTTGAGGGCGCGGGCCATGCTGCGGCCACCGACAAACGCTACGTGGCGTGGCGCAAGCATGCGTTTGAGGTTGTCACGAATCGACTGCGACATAGGAATTCTCCGGGCGATCAGCGCAACAGCGGCCGCAGCAGTTCGCGGGAAATGATATGACGCTGGATTTCCGAGGTGCCTTCCCAGACCCGCTCGATTCGCGCGTTACGCCAGATGCGTTCCACCGGACTCTCATCCATCAGGCCCATGCCACCGAAGATCTGCACGGCCTCGTCCGCCGCGCGGCCCAACACTTCACTGGCGAACAGCTTGGCCATGCCGGCCTCGCCATCGGTCATGGTGCCCTGGTCCATTTTCCATGCGGTGTGCAGGGTCAGCAGTTCAGCGGCGCGGATTTGCGTGGCCATATCCGCGAGCTTGAATGACACGCCCTGGAAGTTGCCGATAGCCTGGCCGAATTGTTTGCGGTCGGCCGCCCATT
Organism: Pseudomonas sp. MYb327; assembly: GCF_040438925.1. Taxonomy (NCBI): domain Bacteria; kingdom Pseudomonadati; phylum Pseudomonadota; class Gammaproteobacteria; order Pseudomonadales; family Pseudomonadaceae; genus Pseudomonas; species Pseudomonas sp. MYb327. Next base: position 2,150,767 of record NZ_CP159258.1, on the reverse strand, counting down.
GCAGCGAAACGTCTAGCGCCCGTTGCGCCTGACCGACGCAGTTGGCGGCAACCATCACCCGTCCGGCGGTCAGCCAGGCGTTGGCCACTTCCCAACCCTTGCCGACTTCGCCCAGTACTTTGGAGGCCGGAACGCGGCAGTCGTCGAAGAACATTTCAAAGGTGTGGTAGCCACGGTTGCTCACGCACTTCGGCCCACGGCGAATGGTCATGCCGGGCGTGTTGCGGTCAACCAGGAACGAGGTCACGGCGTTGCGTTTCTTTCCGTTGTGTTCGTAGGTGTCGGTCACGGCGAAGACGATGGCGAAATCGGCATGCCCGGCGTGGCTGATGAAGTGTTTGCTGCCGTTCAGGACGAAGTCGTCGCCCTCACGCACGGCGCGGGTCTTGATCGCGTTGGCATCGGAACCGGCGCCCGGTTCGGTCAGCGCGAAGCAGTCGATTTTCTCGCCCTGGATGCATGGCAACAGGTAGTCCTTGATCTGGTCGCCGGTGCAGGCCATGAGGATCTTCGAAGGCCGCGCGACGAACACGTGCAGCGCCCAGGAAACTTTCGACAGTTCACGCTCGATCAGCGCTTGGGACAGGTAATCCAGACCGCCACCGCCCACCTCTTCCGGCATGTTGAACGCGTAGAAACCGGCGGCAATCGCCTTGCCGCGAATCTGCGCGGCGAGTTCAGGGGAAACCTCATCGGCGCGATCGACCTCGGTTTCATAAGGCAGCAGTTCCTTCTCGACGAAGCTGCGTACCGAGTCCACCAACATTTCTTGTTCTTGGGTCAGTTGGAAATTCATGGATGCTACCTGTTGTTCGTGTGCGGATAGAGGTTTGCCGGGGCTTAGCGACCGATAAAGCGTGCCGGGCGTTTTTCCATGGCGGCGCGCAGGGCTTCGTTGCCGTCTTCGCTGCGTCCGCACAACAGGCCAGCGGCCAGTTCCGCTTGCAGTTGCTCGGGCAGGCTGCGGTCGGCGCCTTCGCGCATGAGTTTTTTGGTCTGGGCAAAGGCAAAGGTTGGCCCGCCAGCCAGGCGTGCGGCGAGTTCGCCGGTGACGCTCAACAGTTGATCGTCAGCGCACACATCACCGACCAGACCGGCGTCGAGGGCGCGGTCGGCGCCCCACAATTCATCGAGGAACAACAGACGCTTGGCTTGCTCGGTGCCGATCAGCCGTGGCAGATGCCAACTGGCGCCGGCGTCCGGGGAATAGGCCATGCTGGTGTAACCGGCCTTGAAGCGAGCAGATTGCGCGGCGATGCGCAGGTCGCAGCACAGGGTCAGGTCCATCCCGGCGCCGACGGCGGTGCCGTTGATGGCGGCGATAGTCGGTTTATCCAGGCTGTGCAAACGCGTCATCAGGGCGTGGGCGGTTTCAGTCCAGCCGTAGGTTTCCAGTGCGCCACGGGCTTCAGCTTCGGCCCACTCGGCAAGGTCGGCGCCGGCGCAGAAGCTGCGACCGCTGCCAGTCAACACCACCACCCGAACAGCAGGATCGGCGTTGAACGCGTCGAGCAAGGCGTGAAGACTTTTCAGGGTCGGGATGTCCAGCGCATTGCGCTGGGCGGTGCGATTGAGGGTGATCCAGGCAACGCCTGCTTCGACCTGGCTGAGCAGCGAATCGTGAGTAGTCATGCGGGTCCTCGAATTATTTTGTTTGTCTTGAGGTGATGCGACTTGCGGCCATACTAAACGAGTGTTCAGTAAGGCGGCAATCGGCGAATCAATGAGCTGTAACACGCTATAAATTTTGATAACACATTGGTTTTATTGAGTTATTTCTAGAAGTGAGGACGTAAGTCGTTGGCGCTGTTACAACTTCGAACAACTCGCTACAGTCACAAAAAAATGTGGGAGCGAGCCTGCTCGCGATGACGGAATCACATTCAACATCTCTGTTGACTGATACACCGCTATCGCGAGCAGGCTCGCTCCCACAGGGTTAAGTCGTTAAACCGTCGGCAGACTCGGCGCCAGCTCGGCCTCACGTTTGCGATGGAACAGGAAGTACGCGCCATAGCACAGGGCGATAAACCCGAAGCCCCAGTACAACGACGGCCGTTGGGTTTCATCCAGTGCCAGGAACACGAACAGTGAGCAGCACAGGGTGATGCACATCAGCGGCAACACCGGGAACCATGGCGCGCGATATTTCAGGTCGCCGAGTTTGCCGCCATCGCGCAGGTAGGCTTTGCGGAACTTGTATTGCGCCAATGCGATGACAATCCAGGTCACCGTGCCGGACATACCGCTCACCGCCATCAGCACCATGAACAACGTGTCGGCCGCGACGAAACTGGTCATCAGCGATACCAACGCGAAGCACAAGGTGATGCTCAAGGCACGCAACGGCACGCCGCGCTTGCTCAGCGGCGAAAGACTCTTGGGCGCCATGCCGGTTTTCGACATCGCCCAGAGGATACGGGTCGAAGCGTACAGGCCGGAGTTACCCACCGAGAGAATCGCCGTGAGGATCACAAAGTTCATCAGGTCAGCCGCAAACGGAATGCCGACCATGTCGAACACCTGCACGAACGGACTCTCCATCAGCCCTGCCTGCTGCCACGGCACGATGGCCGACAGCACGATGATCGCCAGCACGTAGAAGATCAGCACGCGGAACACCACGTTGCGCACGGCGCGCGGGATGCTTTTTTCCGGTTGATCGGTTTCGCCGGCCGCCACACCCATGATCTCGCAGCCCTGGAAGGCGTAGACCACGGTCATCATCACCGCGAACACGGCGGACATGCCGTTGGGGAACAGCGAGTCGCCGATCAGGTTGCTCATCATCGGCGCCGGTGCGCCGCTGGTCAGCGGGATTGCGCCGAAGATCACCAGCACGCCGACCACGATGAAACCCAGAATGGCTGCAACCTTGATCCCCGAGAACCAGTATTCCGCCTCACCGAAAGCACGGGTCGCCATCGCGTTGATGCCGAACAGCACCACCACAAACAACGCCGACCAATACCAGATCGGCACTGCCGGGAACCAACGCGTCATCAACATGCCCGCTGCGGTGAACTCCAGGCCGACGGTGGTGGCCCAGCTCATCCAGTACACCCAACCGATCATGAAGCCAGTGGCGGGCCCGATGAACTTGGTGGCGTGGGTCTGGAACGAACCGGAAACCGGCATCTGCACCGACAGTTCGCCGAGGCAGACCATCACCAGGTACATCAGGAATCCGGCGACCAGATACGCCAGAATCGCCCCGACCGGGCCGCCCTGATTGATGGTCACGCCGGAGCCCATAAACAACCCGGTGCCGATCACGCCGCCCAGCGACAGCATGAAAATGTGCCGGCTCTTCAGGGCGCGGGTCAGTTGGATGCCCTTACGGTCGATGTTTTCGCTCATGTCGTCACCTCAGCAGTCAGAGAGGTGTACAGCGCATGACAGGACGTCACGGCGCAGGGAAGGATCAGCTTTACGGCAATTCATTATTATTATCTCCAATAAGCTTCGAAGACCGCGCTGCGGCGGTTGCGTCGATTATTGGAAAGCGATGTAAGGCCGAGTTGTACGTAAAGATCGAAGTTGTAGAAAGTCGTAACAAAACTGTACGTCAGCTCTGCAACAGGCCTTTCAGGGTGTGCAGCGAATGCTTTACATGCGTTTGAACGGACGGCAGCAGCGAGCGGATCGCGCATTCATCGCTACCCAACGCCGCCGTTTCCAGCGTTCGCAATACCGACGCCAACGCCCGAAAGCCCAGTGAATCGCAGCTGCCGGCCAATCGGTGCGCCAGTTGCGCAACTTCCGTGCAGTCGTCGGCTTCAATGGCTTCGCTCAGTGCTTCGCGGTGTTGCAGGATCGAATCGCGCAGCACCGTCAGCAACCCCTGCACTTTTTGTTCGCCGAGCAAGGTGCGATGGGTTTGCAGCAATGGCCAGTCCATCGATTCGTCGCCCAGCTCCGACTCGACGGCAGTCGCCTGCCCCGCCAGCACTTGACGCAGATTTTGCAGTTTCAACGGTTTGGCCAGGATGCCATCCATGCCCGCGTCCAGATACCCGCGCACCAGCGCCGGTTGTACGCTGGCGGTCAGGGCGAATATCCGCGTTTGCTGGTTCGGTCCGTCGTGGCTGCGGATCTGTTTGCACAACTCGACGCCGCTCATACCCGGCAAATGCACATCCAGCAGAATCAGATCGTAGGTCCGCGTAGCGCATAGGACCAACGCTTGTTCAGCGTCCTCGGCCAACCACACCTGATGCCCGTCCCGTTGCAACAGACCCTCGGCGACTTCTCGGTTCAGCGCCACATCTTCGACCACCAGAATCTCCAGCGCCGGGCCCGCCGCTTGAATCGGTGTCACGTCATTCACACCGCTGGCCGGCTGCAACGTCAGTTCAAACCAGAAACAACTGCCCTGCCCGACTTCGCTGCTGACGCCAATACGGCCACCCATCTTCTCCACCAGATGCTTGCAGATCGCCAACCCCAATCCGGTGCCGCCAAAGCGCTGCGCGACTTCTTCACTGGCCTGGGTGAAGCGTTCGAAGATCTTCGCCTGCATGGCCGGCGCAATGCCGATGCCGTTGTCCGAGATGCTCACCCGCAGGCATTGCCCGATCTGACTTTCCGGCTGCACGAGCAGCGCCACTTCTACGCTGACTTCCCCGCCTTCGGTGAACTTGATCGCGTTGGCCAGCAAGTTGCTCAGGACCTGGCGCAAGAACTGCTCGGCGCCGTGATGTTGCCCGGCCACACGCTGATCGACCCGGCAAAGCAGAATCGTGTCGTTGTCCAGCGCCTTGGGTTCCAATAGCGTGAGGACTTCGTCGAGCAACTGGCGAAGCGAAAAATCAACGGGCTCCGGCTGACTGACGCCCTCCTCCAGTTTGGCGAAATACAGCACTTCATTGAGGATCGAGAGCAAACCTTCGCCGGCCTTGTGCAATGCATCCAGGCGTTTACTGTCTTGCCGGTCCAGGCTCGCGCCGCGCAGCAATTCGGCCATGCCGAGGATGCCATTGAGCGGCGTGCGCAGTTCATGGCTCATGGTTGCCAGAAACCGCGACTTGGCCTGGTTCGCTGCTTCCGCTTCATCCTTGGCGCGCATCAGGCTGGCGGTGCGACGCTCGACCATGCGCACCAATTCATCGCGGTTGTCCTGCAAGGCCAGGCGATCAGTCTCGCGGCGGTCGATATCGCTCAGGATCGCCCGGCGCATGTCGTCGAGGGCGTGGGCCACGGTGTCGATTTCGTCTTGAAAGACGCCACGATGCTTCTCCAGGCGCAACGGCTCGTGCCATTCACCGGCGGCAATGCGTCGGGCAAAATCGGCCATGACTTGCAGGTGACGGGTGACCAATCGGTAAAACAACCCGGAGAGCGCCACTGCCAGGCCACACAGGAAAACGCTCATCCACAGCAGGCTGGTCAACCCCGTGGTGTACAGGCGCTGATAAACCGCGCCCAGATCGGTGCTGACCTCCAGCTCCCCAAGATGCCGCGTCGGGCCGGACGGTGGCTGGTAGTCCAAGGTGAAACGCTCGACGCGCAACGGCCCGACCGGGTCCGGATTCCCCTGCAACAGGTCGAAATCCGGGCTGGTCAGGTGCACCCGCGCCACGTCGGAAAAATCCACCAGGCCACGCAATTGCACGTTCAACTGTTCCTGGTTCAGATCCCACAGACTGCGTTCCAGGCTTGCCAGATAGCCGGCGCGAATCAGCTCCATGCGCGAATCAATCTCGCGCATTTCCCGGCGATATTCGATATACAACTGCACCGTGCTGGCGAGCACAGTGAAGCACAGGCTGAACAACAGAATGAACAGCAGCAGGCGCCGCAACAGACCACCGGGTCGAGCGCGGATCATGGCGCGTTCACCGGCAGATTGATCATGTCGCGGTAGGTGACTTCGCTTTCATTGAGCAGGCGCTCGATGTCGCCGGCATCAACCATGCGCTGTAATTGCGCATTGATTTCCGGCATTCGATTGGCCAGTGGCGAAAGACGCGAAACAGCTACCCGCAGATAGTCCACGCTCAGAGCCTTGGGCAGCGCCACCAAGTCTTCGGCCCCCGCAAGGTTCTCGATGTACAACTGCCCGGTGCGGCGCTCCTGGGTGATGAAATCAATGCGCCCGCGAATCAGCTTGCCGAAGTTCTGGCGGCTGTCCGAGACCCATTCGATGTTGTTGTTTTGCGCGACCATGCGATCGAACTCCACGCCGTAACTTTCGCCAAACAGCAGTCCGCCACGGTAGTTGGCCAGATCTTCAAGCCGCTCGAACTTCACCGGATGCTGGCGATTGATAAACAGCGCGACCTCTTCGCGCAGCACCGGCACCGTGGAGAACAGCATGCTCTGTTCCCGTTGCGCCGTGCTGTAAGCCAGCACCACATCGACCCGGCCTTCGGCGACGTCGATCAGGCAACGTTTCCAGTTGCCCAACACCACGATCTCGACTTCGTAGCCCAGTTCGCCGAAGAGCTTTTGCACCACGCTGGGCGCCAGACCACGTACCTGCTTGCCGTCGCTCCAGGAAATTGGCGGGTACACCGGATAGTCGCAATAGCGCACCTTTTCTGCCGCGAGTGTATTGCCCGCCAGCAGCACCAGCATCAGCCAGAGCAATCGCCGCACAACGGTCACGCCGCCAGGCTGGCAGTGAACAGGTAACCGGCGCCGTGGATGGTGATGATCAACTGCGGCTCGGCTGGGTCGTCGTGCAACTTGCGGCGCAAGCGGCCCACCAGCACGTCGATGGAGCGGTCGTTAGGGACCCATTCGCGGTTGCGGATCTGGTCCATCAACTGGTCGCGACTGAGGGTGTGGCCGCTGTTGCGCAGGAATACGCTCAGCAGTTGGTATTCGCCGTGGGTCAGCAGGGTTTCGCTACCCGCGGGATCGATCAGGCGACGGCGGTCGGTGTCCAGTGCCCAACCGGCAAACTGCTTGACCGGTTTTGAGACAGCTGCAACGGGTGGCGGCGTCTGCGCGTGACGAACCCGGCGGATCAGGTTTTTCGCCCGGGACACCAGTTCGCGCGGGTTGAGGGGCTTGATCACGTAGTCATCGGCGCCGCATTCAAGGCCGACGATACGGTCAATTTCATCGTTGCGCCCAGTGATCAGGATGATCCCGACTTCCGAGCGGACTCGCAGTTCGCGAGTGAGGGTCAGGCCGTCCTTGCCCGGCAAGCGGATATCGAGCATGACCAGGTCCACGGTCTGGCTCGCCAGGAAGCTTTCGGCCAGTTCCGCCGTGGCGGCGCTATGCACCTCGTAGCCTTCCTGGGACAAGTAGGCGTGCAACAGTTCACGAATCAGCGGATCGTCATCGACGATCAGTACCCGAGGCGTCATTACTTGGAGTCCTGCAAATGCCCGAAGGCGCATTTCTTATTAGAGTGTTTTGCTGCGTCAGCGCCAGAGAGTAGCTACTGCTGAACAGGTGATCAACAGCTGCTCGTCTGTCCGCAAAAGCGTTGGCGTCCGCCGGCTTGCAACCCATCGACCCAGGCCTCGCAAATCTGGATGCCTTGTTCCGGAGTAAAGGTGCCGGGGTTGAGTCCGGACTCCAGCCACAAACCGTCGAGCAAAGCGCTGAGGCTGATGGCGGCGAGATCGGCGTCGAAGTTTTCCCAGCCCTCCTCCTGTGCCAGTTCCGTCAGCACCTTGCGCAAGATTCCGCGGTACTCGCCATAGGAATGATCGTGCGCCTGGTTGATCGCCTCGGCGGTTTTTACCGCGCCCCAGAACGCCAGCCAGGCATCGATCAGTTGCGGATCGAGCAATTCGGCGGAGAACGAACCGCGAAAAAACGCCGAAAGCCGTTCCCGGGCATTCGGCGCGGCTTGTTCCATGGCGTCGCGCAGCAAGGTCATGACCCGCCCGGTGATCGCCATGTAGGCCTCGGCGACCAGTTCGTCCTTGCCGGAATAGTGATGGCTGATCAGCCCTACCGAAACGCCCGCCTCGGCGGAAATCTTGCGGATCGACGCACCCTGGAAACCGTGGCGCTTTAGGCACACCAGCGTCGCCTCGATCAGATTGGCCTTACGCAACTCCGGTTCCATGCGGGAAAAACGGGCTTCCTGATTCATGGGCGACACGCTCCTGGATTCGATCATGGGGCTCACGATTGGGATGCGAGCTGAACGACTGTACAGCAAGAACCCGCCATGTCTCCAGTCTGGTGTAATCCACTAGAAGCTGGCTTGTCAGCGATGAAGCCTCGCCCATTCAACATCCCTGTGGTCTGACACAGCGCGATCGCTGGCAAGCCAGTTCCTACCGTATTTTTGGTTTGTGTACACCATCCATCCCCTGTAGGAGCTGGCTTGCCAGCGATGGCGTCAGCCGACTCAACACAGGGCTCCGGTCAGTCCCGATACCCCGGCGCCACCCTTTCCAGCAACCGCAACATCGCCGCCCACGCCAACTGCATGGCATCCGGATCGCTGAGCTCACCGTCATCCAGCGGCCGCCCTGGATCGTTGAACTGGCGCTCGGTGTGCGCGCAAACCTCTTGGGATGGCAGCACCAACTCGCCGGCAGCTTGCGCGGCCAGTTGGATTTCACAAGCCTTCTCCAGGTAATACATGCGCAAAAACGCCTGGCTCACGGTTTCGCCAACCGTCAGCAACCCGTGGTTGCGCAACATCAGCACCGGTTTGTCGCCCAGGTCCTGCACCAGCCGCTGTTGTTCACTCATGTCCAGCGCCACGCCTTCGTAGTCGTGGTAAGCGACCCGACCGTAGAACTCCATGGAAATTTGATTCACCGGCAACAAACCGCACTTCAACGCGGCGACGGCACAGCCAGATTTGGTGTGAGTGTGCAACACGCATTGCGCATCTTCACGGGCACCGTGAATGGCACTGTGAATGACAAAACCGGCCGGGTTCACTGGATTCTGCGACGGTTCCACTGCGTGGCCATTCAGGTCGATCTTCACCAGATTCGAAGCGGTGATTTCCTCGAACATCAACCCATACGGATTGATCAGAAAATGATGTTCCGGCCCCGGAATACGCATCGAGATGTGGGTAAAAATTAGGTCGGTCATGCGGAAATGCGCAATCAAGCGATAACAGGCCGCCAGTTCTTCACGCAGGCGCTGTTCGGTGGCGCTGCGCGCAGTCAGGTGGGTGGCGATCTCGTTCATTGTTGTAATTCTCCAGGCTGATCGGCTGCGCAGACATTAAGGCTGGCCCGTTAAATCGTCCAGCGACCGAATCACGCTAGTCCAACCGATAGTAAAAAAACAAGTTGATTTTTTACTGCGGGTAAATTTCTATAGAACAATAATAACAACGCCGAAACCCCGTCTTTCGGCTTCAGCCCGCCCGGAGTATCCGCCCCATGTCGAGCACGACCCCAGCCTTTGCACACCTGTTCGAACCGTTGCAGATCCGTGGCAAGCGCCTGAAGAACCGCATCATGTCCAGTGGTCACGACACCTCGATGCCCACCGACAACCTGGTCAATGAGCAACTGATCGCCTATCACCAGGCGCGTGCCGAAGGCGGTGTCGGGCTGATCGTGCTGCAGGTGGCTGGCGTGCATGACAGCGCGCGCTATACCTCCCACGTGCTGATGGCCACCGACGACGCCTGCATCGAGGGTTACCGCAAAATCGCGCAAACCTGCCATGCCCACGGCACCGTGGTGCTGTCGCAAGTGTTTCATCCGGGGCGGGAAATCATGGAGTCTAGCGATGGCCTGCTGGCGGTGGCCTACTCCGCGTCGGCGGTGCCCAACGAGCGTTTCCGGGTGATGCCACGGGCGCTGGATCAAGCGATGATCGACGAGATTGTCGCGGGTTATGCCGCCGCCGCCCGACGCTTGTATCAGGCCGGGATTGATGGCGTCGAAGTGGTCGCCAGCCACGGCTACCTGCCGGCGCAGTTCATCAATCCGCGGGTCAACCGCCGTACCGATGGTTACAACGGCGAACTGGAACAGCGCCTGCGCTTCCTGCGCGAAATCATTGCCGCCATCCGCGCCGCGACCGATGAACAATTCATCATCGGCCTGCGCATTTCCGCTGACGAACGTGACCCCGAAGGCCTGACCGAAGACGAATCCCTGGCCGCCGTGCAATCGCTGCAACCACAACTCGACTATGTGCACATCGTCGCCGGCACTTCGGCGTCGTTGGGCGGTGCTGTGCACATCGTGCCGCCGATGGCGATCGAAGCGGCGTACCTGGCCAAGGAGGCTGGCACCTTCAAGGCCGGGTTGACCCTTCCATTGTTCGTCACCGGACGCATCAACCAGCCCCAGGAAGCCGAGTTGATGCTGGCGCGCGGTCAGGCCGATGTGTGCGGCATGACCCGCGCGCTGATCTGCGATCCACAGATGCCCAACAAGACCGACACCGGCCGTGTCGAAGATGTGCGCGCCTGCATCGCTTGCAATCAGGCGTGCATCGGACACTTTCACAAGGGCTTGCCGATTTCCTGTATCCAACACCCGGAAACCGGCCGCGAGCTGATCTTCGGCCAGCGCCAAGCGACGACCCATCGCAAGCGCATCATGATTGCCGGCGGTGGTCCGGCCGGGATGAAAGCCGCCGCCGTCGCAGCCCAACGTGGCCACGACGTGACGTTGTACGAAGCCAGTTCACAACTTGGCGGGCAAGTGCTGCTGGCGCAATTGCTGCCGCGCCGCAGCGAATTCGGCGGTGCCAGCACCAATCTGCAACGGGAAATGGAATTGGCCGGCGTACGTGTGGTGCGCAATACCCGAGTCGACCGCGCATTGGTGGAACAGGAAAAACCGGACATGGTGATCGTCGCCACGGGTGCCGAACCTTACTGGCCGAACTTCGAACGCGGTGGTGAATTGCAGGTGGTGGATGCCTGGCAAATCCTGCGCGACGAGGTACAGATCGGTCGCTCGGTGGTGGTGGTCGACTGGCGTTGCGACTGGATCGGCCCCGGTATTGCCGAGCGCCTTACCCGCGCCGGGCATCAAGTGCAACTGGCGGTCAACGGCACCCATTGCGGGGAAAACCTGCCGCTATACGTGCGTGATCAACTGGTCGGCGAGTTACACAAACTCGGCATCCCGATCACGCCTTATGCGCGCTTGTACGGCTGCGACGACAACACCGTCTACCTGCAGCACACCGCCAGTGGCGAACCGATGCTGCTGGAAAATATCGATACGCTGGTGTTGTGCCAGGGGCATCAGCCGGTGGATACCCTGGGCGCTGAGTTGCAAGGATTGGTGGAATTCCGGCGCATCGGCGATTGCCTTGCACCGCGCACCGCCGAAGAAGCGATTTATGAAGGGCTGAAAGTCGCCTGGGAGCTTTGAGCCTGTTTATACTCCGGGGCTTTCAAATACCTTGTAGGAGCTGGCTTGCCAGCGATGCTTGTGAGCGAAACGCGTGTTCACCGGATAACTGCGGTGTTGTCGAGTCCATCGCTGGCAAGCCAGCTCCTACAGAGTTTCATGTTCGACCGGTTCGGAACTCACCATGAGCAATAACAGCAAGACCCAGACCGCAACCGGCGCCGCCGAACCGCACTTTCTCGGCACGCGCATTCGCGGCCTGCGAAAACGCCGGGGCATGACCCTGGCGGAACTGGCGCAACAAAGCGAACTCACCGCCGGCTACATCAGCCAACTGGAGCGCAACCTCGCCTACCCGTCGATTCCGGCGCTGTTCAACATCGCCCGCGCCCTCGGCGTAACCATCCAGTGGTTCTTCGCCAGCGAAGCGGTCACCGCCCCCGAAGACGACGGCATTGTCGTGCGCAAGAACAGTCGTCTGAGCGTGCATTACGAAGACGGCATCATCGACCAGTTACTGACTCCACAACCCAACCAGCAACTGGAAATGCTCCATTCGCGTTTCCCGCCCGGCACCTACAGCCAGCAAAGCTACAGCCACGAAGGCGAAGAAGCCGGATACCTGCTTTCGGGGAGTTTCGAATTATGGGTGGGCGAGCGTTACTTCCAGCTCAACGAAGGCGACAGTTTCAGCTTCTCCAGCCAGGAACCGCATCGCTACGGCAACCCCGGCGACGTCGATGCAGTAGTGATCTGGGTGATCACCCCACCAACCTTCTAACGCCGTCCGCGTCCATTCGGTTGCGCGGCGCTCACGCGTTTCAACGTGTCGCTCGGCAACTCCTTGAACAATGCGCGGTAGCTGCTGGAAAACCGTCCCAAATGCCAGAACGACCAATGCATCGCCACCTCGGCGACAGTGGTTTGCGTTGGTGTGCTGCCGAGCAGTTCGCGGCGGGCGCTGTTGAGTCGACGCAAACGTAGCCATTGGGTGGGCGCCATGCCGGTGTAGGTCTTGAACGCATGCTGCAACTGGCGCAGTGAGACCCCGGCGACCTGTGACAGCTCCAGCAAATTCAGGTGCTCTTCCGGCGTATCCGCCGCCCATTCCCCTACCCGTTTCATGATCGCTCGCTCCCCGGCCCGGCGCTGCAAGGCGCCCTGGTCCAGGCACACACAAGCGTTGTCGAGGATGAACAGGCAATCGTCGAGCAATTGCTCAGTCAGTGCTTCGCGGCTCGGCGGGTCGAAGGTCTGCGACAAGCGCGTCAGCGTGCCGCTGAGCCAGCGACTGAACAATGCGTTCTGCTGCGAATTGAGCGGCGCCATGAACAGCCCCTCAAGCCTGGCGACATCCAGCGCATGGCGCTGGACAAACTCCGGCCCGAACACCACGGCGATTTCCTGGTAGTTCTCCGGGGTGATCCAGATGTTGCGGCTTTCGCCATTCAACACGTAAAGCGCGTTATCGCTGCGATCGAAACAGAACGCCAGCGACCCTTGCGGCGCGCTGAAATTCTGCTCGACCCGAGTGTTCATGTGTTCCTCGTAAATCTCCACACCCTGCAAGTCCAGATAGCGCACCAGACCGGCGAAATGCCCCGGTGACATCTGCTGGTAATGCTGGACCCAACCCGGTGTGGCGCGGATTTGCTCGGCCACATCGGCGGTATTGAACGCTTGAACCTGGAGCGGATTACACACTGTCATGGGCGACCTTTGCGCACTCTTTTGGTGCGCTTTGTGCTGCTTAAAGTGGATAGATGGAACGTTGAGCCTCGCCCAAGATAGACGTCAACGCGCCACAGGGGAAGTGTCCTACAGACGAATCGGCTTTCTCCCGCGTTAACAAAACCAATAACGAGGTCTTTATGAATGCCCCTTTCGATCAGCTGTTCACGTGGCTGAAAGATCACAAGATTACCGAAGTCGAGTGCGTCGTCAGTGACCTGACCGGCATTGCACGCGGCAAAATCGCACCCACCAACAAGTTCCTGCATGAGCGAGGCATGCGCCTGCCGGAAAGTGTGCTGTTGCAAACGGTAACCGGGGACTTTGTCGACGACGACATCTACTACGACCTGCTCGACCCGGCCGACATCGACATGGTCTGCAAGCCGGTGGCCGATGCGGTGTACGTCGTTCCATGGGCGATCGAGCCGACTGCCATCGTGATTCACGACACCTTCGATAAGTTCGGTAACCCGATCGAACTGTCGCCGCGCAACGTGCTGAAAAAAGTGCTGCAGTTGTACACCGACAAAGGCTGGAAGCCGATCGTTGCGCCGGAAATGGAGTTCTACCTGACCCAGCGCTGTGAAGACCCGGACTTGCCATTGAAAGCGCCGATGGGCCGTTCGGGCCGTGCGGAAAGCGGTCGTCAGTCGTTCTCCATCGATGCCGCCAACGAATTCGATCCGCTGTTCGAGGACGTTTACGACTGGTGCGAGCTGCAAGGCCTGGACCTCGACACGCTGATCCACGAAGACGGCCCGGCGCAGATGGAGATCAACTTCCGTCATGGCGACGCGCTGGACCTGGCCGACCAGATCACCGTGTTCAAACGCACCATGCGCGAGGCTGCGCTCAAGCACAACGTCGCCGCGACCTTCATGGCCAAGCCGATTGGCGATGAGCCGGGCAGCGCCATGCACATTCACCAGAGTGTGGTCGACATCGCTACGGGCAAGCCGATTTTCGCTGATGAAAACGGCAGCATGAGCACGCTGTTCCTGCACTACATCGGCGGCTTGCAGAAGTACATCCCGAAAGTGCTGCCGATGTTCGCGCCGAACGTCAACTCGTTCCGCCGCTTTCTGCCGGACACTTCGGCACCGGTCAACGTCGAGTGGGGCGAAGAGAACCGCACCGTCGGCCTGCGCGTGCCGACTTCCAGCCCGGAAGCCATGCGCGTGGAAAACCGCTTGCCGGGCGCCGACGCCAACCCGTACCTGGCCATCGCCGCCAGCCTGTTGTGCGGCTACATCGGCATGGTTGAAGGCATCGAGCCGAGCGCTGCGGTACAGGGCCGCGCCTATGAACGCCGCAACCTGCGCCTGCCGATCACCATCGAGGACGCCCTGACGCAGATGGAAGAGAGCGACACCATCGGCCGCTACCTGGGCGACAAGTTCGTGCGCGGCTACGTCGCGGTGAAACGCGCCGAACACGAGAACTTCAAGCGCGTGATCAGCTCGTGGGAGCGGGAATTCCTGTTGCTGAGCGTCTAATAACAACATACATGCCCCCCGTAGGAGCCGGCTTGAACTGGCGATAGGCGCGGCGGGGTGTACCTGATACACCGCATTGCGCCTATCGCCAGCAAGCCGGCTCCTACAGTACGGACAGAAAAAATCGGGATAACCCAATAATTCCAAGAAGGTATCGATATGCGTATTTTGAAATCCGTGGTCCCGGTCGCGCTGGCGGTATTGTTCAGCGCCGTTGCCCAGGCTCAGCCACAGGTCAGCGTCTACAACTGGACCGATTACATCGGCGAAACCACCCTCGCCGACTTCCAGGCCAAAACCGGGATCAAGGTGATCTACGACGTTTTCGACTCCAACGAAACCCTCGAAGGCAAACTGCTCGCCGGGCGCACCGGATATGACGTGGTGGTGCCATCCAACCACTTCCTGGCCCGTCAAGTGAAGGCCGGCGCGTTCCTCAAGCTGGACCGCGAGCAACTGCCGAACTTCAAAAACCTGGACCCGAAACTGCTGGCCTTGCTGGAAAAAAACGACCCCGGCAACGAACATTCGGTGCCGTACCTGTGGGGGACCAACGGCATCGGCTACAACGTCGACAAGGTCAAGCAAGTGCTGGGCATCGACCACATCGATTCCTGGGCCGTGCTGTTCGAGCCGGAGAACATCAAGAAGCTGAGCGCGTGCGGCGTGTCGATGATGGACTCGGCGGATGAAGTGTTCCCGGCGGTGCTCAACTACATGGGCATGGACCCGCGCAGCGAAAACCCCGAGGACTTCAAAAAAGCCGAAGCCAAGTTGCTGAGCATCCGGCCGTATATCACCTACTTCCACTCGTCCAAGTACGTCTCGGACTTGGCTAACGGCGACATCTGCGTGGCGTTCGGCTAC
Source organism: Pseudomonas sp. MYb327 (assembly GCF_040438925.1). Taxonomy (NCBI): domain Bacteria; kingdom Pseudomonadati; phylum Pseudomonadota; class Gammaproteobacteria; order Pseudomonadales; family Pseudomonadaceae; genus Pseudomonas; species Pseudomonas sp. MYb327. The sequence continues at coordinate 2,135,406 of NZ_CP159258.1, read as the reverse complement.
TCGGGCGATGTGTTCCAGGCCGCCAATCGGGCCAAGGAAGCCAAGAACAACGTAAACATTGCCTATGCCATTCCCAAGGAAGGCGCGAATTTGTGGTTCGACCTGTTGGCCATCCCCGCCGATGCCGGCAACCCGAAAGAAGCCCACGCCTTCATTAATTACCTGCTCGATCCGCAAGTGATCGCCAAGGTCAGTGCCTCGGTCGGTTACGCCAACCCGAACCCGGCGGCCAAACAATTCATGGACCCTGAGTTGGTGAACAACCCAGAGGTCTACCCACCCCAGGAAGTCCTCGACAAGCTCTACATCTCGACCACGCCGCCGCAGTCGATCATGCGCTTGATGACGCGCTCCTGGAGCAAAGTGAAGTCCAACAAATGAACCAGTACACCAACGAACACGCCCATTCCTATTACGCCGCGTCGGCCCACGGCAAGGCGCCCTACCCGACGCTGGCCGAAGACCTGGTGGCCGATGTTTGCGTAATTGGCGGCGGGTTTACCGGCGTCAACACCGCCATCGAACTGGCCCAGCGCGGGCTCTCGGTGATCCTGCTCGAAGGTCGGCGGATTGGCTGGGGCGCCAGCGGGCGCAACGGAGGGCAGTTGATTCGCGGCATCGGCCATGACGTCAGCGGTTTTGCCAGGCATGTGGGTGTTGAAGGCGTGCGCTATCTGGAGCAGGCCGGGACTGAATCAGTACAGGTAGTGGGCGATCGTATCCGCGAGCATGGCATTGATTGCGACTTGCGCTGGGGTTTCTGCGAACTTGCCAACACCCCGGCGCAGTTTGCCGGGCTGAAGGCTGAACACGCTGCGCTGAATGAGTCGGCTTATGCCCATGAAACCCGCCTGGTCGAATCCACACAGATCCGTGAGCAGGTCGTCAACTCTGGCGTGTATGCCGGCGGCCTGATCGACATGGGCTCTGGGCACCTGCACCCGCTGAACCTGGTCCAGGGCGAAGCGAAAGTCGCGCAGTCCCTTGGCGTGCGGATTTTCGAGCAAAGTCCGGTGCTGGAATTGATCCACGGCAGCACCGTGCAAGTTCGTTGCGCCGGGGGCACGGTACGCGCCAGCCATCTGGTCTTGGGCTGCAATGCGCATCTGGAAGAACTTGAACCGAAACTCAGTGGCAAGGTGCTTCCGGCGGGCAGCTACATCATCGCCACCGAGCCCTTGTCGGCTGAGCTTGCCACTCAGTTGATCCCGCGCAACCTGGCGTTGTGCGACCAGAAAGTCGGCCTGGATTACTACCGGCTCTCGGCGGACCGGCGCCTGCTGTTCGGCGGCGCCTGTCATTATTCCGGACGCGATCCTCGGGACATCACCGTTTACATGCGCCCACAAATGCTCAAAGTCTTCCCGCAACTGGCGGACGTGCGCATCGACTATCAATGGGGCGGCAAGATTGGCATCACCGCCAATCGCTTTCCCCAGGTCGGGCGCTTGAGTCAGTACCCGAACGTGTTCTACGCCCAAGGCTACTCCGGCCACGGCCTGAACGTGACCCACTGGTGCGCCAAGCTATTGGGCGAAGCGATCCATGCGGGTCACAGTAAAGGTTTCGACGTCTTTAGCGCCGTGCCACACATGACCTTCCCCGGTGGCCGCGCACTGCGTTCGCCCCTGCTGGCGCTGGGCATGCTCTGGTACCGCATGCGCGAAGCACTGGGCTGACCCCCCTGCAGGAGCTGGCTTGCCAGCGATGGCGACCGAAAGAACAACACAATGTTCAAGGCCGCCTTCGCTGGCAAGCCAGCTCCTACAAAGTTACCGATCGTTTCCATCTCTTTGTTTAGCCTTTCGATTTGCTCAATTGCGAGTCACTTCTATATTGAGGGGGTGCTCATCAATTCTGCCCCTCTATCGAGCCTGGCCTATGGCAATAACGGATCACCTGATCATCTGCGAGCACTGCGACTGCGTATACGAAAAAGTAACGCTCGCCAAACATCAGAAAACCCTGTGTACGCGCTGCGGCGGCGTACTTCAGCGGTATAACGGCCTGACCGTGGAGCAACGGCTGGCATTGACGTTCACCGCCTTGGTGGTCTGGATTTTCGCCAATTTCTATCCAGTCATGAGCATCAGCCTCAAAGGCTTGAAAAACAGCGCCACGTTGTGGGATTCGGTGCTGGCGTTAAGTCTCGGGCCGATCACGTTCATTGCGATGGTGGCGGCGATCGCCATGATCATCGCGCCCATCATCCAACTCTTGTTACTGATCTGGGTCTTGACCTTCGCTCTCAAGAACCAGCGTTCGCCCGGTTTCAAGTTCTGTATGCGCTGGCTGGAAGCCCTGAGGCCGTGGAGCATGCTGGAAGTGTGTCTGCTGGGGGCGATGGTGGCGGTCATCAAGCTCGCCGGGTTGCTGGATGTGCTGCCCGGCATAGGGTTGTTTGCCCTGGCCGTCCTCAGCCTGATGATGATCCGCATTGCCGGACGCGATATCCGTGAACTGTGGGACATCTTATGACAACGCCTCCAGTCGCCAGCGATCTGAACCTGTGCCTGTGCCACAGCTGCGAGATGGTCTGTGACATGACCAATGACCCTCACGAATGCGAGCGCTGTGGCGCACCGTTGCATCGACGCAAGACCAATTCGTTGATCCGCACCTGGGCCTACATGATCACCGCATTGGTGTTCTACATCCCGGCCAACCTGTTACCGGTGATGAACACCAAGATGGTCGGCAACGGTGCAGACAGCACGATCATGAGCGGCGTGCTGGAGTTCTGGGAGGCTGGCGCCTGGGACATCGCCCTGATCATTTTCATCGCCAGTATTGCGGTACCCGGCATCAAGTTCGCCGCCCTGACGGTACTGCTGGTGACCGTTCAACGCGACAGCCAGTGGGCGCTCAGGCAACGATCGCAAATGTATCGGTTCGTCGAACTTATCGGTTATTGGTCGATGCTCGACGTCATCGTGGTTGCTCTGGTGGCTTCCCTGGTGAAATTTCAAGCCCTGGCCGATATCGAACCGCGCCCGGGCATTCTTTTTTTTGGCCTGGTGGTGGTATTCACCATGCTGTCAGCGATGAGTTTCGACCCGCGACTGATCTGGGATAAAAAACCGGATAAAGCGAGGGATAACCCAAACGAGGAGGTCACGGATGAAGTCACAAGCCACTAACGGGCCATTGCCCCCTGGACAGGCTCCGATCAAGACCAGCCGTTTTGGCGTTTCACTGGTATGGATCGTGCCGATTGTCGCGGTACTGGTAGGGATATCGCTGGTGGTTCACAGCATTTTGCAGGAAGGGCCGACCATCACCATAACCTTCAAGACCGGTGATGGCTTGACGGCCAACAAAACCGAGGTCAAGTACCGCAACGTGGTGATCGGCCATGTCTCGGACGTGGCACTGAGCAACGACCAGAAGAGCGTGAACGCGACGATAAAACTGGTGAAACAGGCAGAAAGCTTTACCCGCAAAGACTCGCAATTCTGGGTGGTTAGGCCGCGTATCGGTGCTGGCGGGGTATCGGGCATCGATACGCTGCTGTCAGGGGATTACATCGGCGCCGATATCGGCCAGGACAATGCTCGTTCGAAGAACTTCAAAGGCCTGGAAAACCCGCCAGCCATCACCTATGGCGAGCCAGGCAAACGTTTTACTTTGCATACCCAGGACTTGGGCTCGCTGGATATCGGCTCGCCGGTCTACTACCGCAAGATTCCCGTCGGCCAGGTTGTGGCCTACGCGCTGGACCCCGATGGCAAAGGCGTGAACATCGAGTTATTCATTCACGCGCCGAATGATCAGTACGTCACCGAGAACACCCGATTCTGGAACGCCAGCGGGATCGACGTGAACGTCGGCGCCAATGGCTTTGCGGTCAAGACCGAGTCCTTGTCTGCCATCCTGGTGGGCGGCATTGCGTTTCGTGCGCCGGAATACAGCCCCGACGACAAACCAGCCCCGGAGGAGTATGCCTACGAACTGTTCGAGGACCAGCAAACCGCCCTCGCCCCACCGAGTGGCAAGGGACAGTTTATGACCTTGCGTTTCGACCAGGCCTTGCGCGGGCTCAAAGTGGATGCCCCAGTGGAATTTCTCGGCATCGAAATCGGCAAAGTGGTGTCGGTCAATCTGGATTTCGACGCGAAAAAACGCACCTTCCCGGTCAACGTCGGCATCATGATTTATCCGCAGCGCTTGGGCCGTGCACATACGAAAATGCTCCAGACACTTAATCACGATCCAAACGATGAAGCCGCCGCCGTACGCGTGATCGGCACCTTTATCGACAATGGGCTGCGCGCTCAGGCTCGCACCGGCAATCTCCTGACAGGCCAGCTGTACATTTCCCTCGACTTCTACCCTAAAGCAGAGAAAGTCGTGTTTGATCAAAGCGCCCGTCCGGTCAGTATTCCGACCGTTCCAGGCAGCCTCGAACAATTGCAGGAAAAACTCGAGGCCATGGTCAACAAGATCAATCAACTGCCAATCGAGCGCATTGCCGGCAATCTGGACAGCAACCTCGTCGAACTGCGCAAAGGCCTGGTGCAATTCAATGCCAAGACACTGCCTGGCGTGACAACCACCCTGACGGATGTGAGCAAGACCTTGCAATCGGCCAATACGACCCTGCAATCGGCCAACTCGACCCTGGCCGAAGACTCTCCGCAGCGGGAAAAACTCGGGCAGACCATGGACGAACTCGGTCGCACCTCGCGTTCCTTGCGTGACCTGGCGGATTACCTTGGCCGCCATCCGGAATCGCTGATTCGCGGTCGTCCGGTTAACGCCGCACCGATGGATATGCAAGGGCCGCCGAGCAAATGACCACAGGAGCAACATTCATGGCTTTTCCACTGAAAATCACGTTGGTCGCTGCGTTGTCATTGCTCACCGCTTGCCGCAGCGATCCGATCCAGTTTCACACGTTGACCCCCGCGCAATTGACGGGCAGTTCACGCAATACGGCGGATATCCAGATTGAAAGCCTCACTGTTCCGCCGCAGGTAGATCGCCCGCAGATCGTCGTGCGTCAAGGCAATACCGGCATGGCGATCCTTGAAACCGAGTGGTGGGGAGCCAGCCTGGTGGATGAGTTGCGCAGTGCTCTGGACGACCAAATGATCAACAACAATCCGCAGCGAAGACTTTCGGTGCGTGTGGAGGTACAGCGCTTTGATTCGGTGCCAGGTCAGTACGGTTTGCTTGACGTCAAATGGCGCCTTCGCACCGGCAATGGAACTGAGACCGTCATGGAAACTTGCCGCAGCACTTTGCAGACTCCGTCCGGACCGTCTATCGATGAGCTGGTGGCCGCGCAGCAGAACAACGTCAAACGCCTGGCCGCCCTGATCAGCCAGGCAGCGGCGGGTACACAAAAAAGTTGTCCTTCGGTCAATGCCGGCCAGTAACACGCGGTCCACTGTGGGAGTGAATCTGCTCGCTCCCACAGGTTTCGCTGGTTAACTCAATTGACGATTTTTTCTCATTAGAGGTTTTACATTAGCGCCGCCTTAAACCTGCAAATGATTCGTATTGATCTAGAATAATTGACGTCCTTCCTTTGTCGATTCGCTCGAATCAGCCTGCAAGACTAAAAAAAACAGGAGCTGGCGCCGCATGAAATCCCCTATCCCTTCGTTCCTCAAAAAGGCCTTGCTGGCCACCGCTTTGCTAAGCATCGGGCAGGTCCATGCGGCCGATACCGTCGGCATCGTGGTCTACAACGCACAGCATGAAAGCCTGACCAAATCCTGGGTCGAAGGGTTTACACAAGAAACCGGGATTCCAGTGACCTTGCGCAACGGCGATGACACCGAAATGGGCAACCAGATCGTGCAGGAAGGTGCAGAATCGCCAGCGGATGTGTTCCTGACCGAAAACTCCCCGGCGATGGTCCTGGTCGATGGCGCAGGCTTGTTTGCGCCCGTGGACCAAGCCACCCTGGAGCAAGTCGATTCAGCGTACCGCCCGGCCCATGGCAAATGGGTGGGGATCGCGGCGCGTTCGACGGTTTTCGTCTACAACCCGAGCAAACTGCCAGAAACCGACCTGCCGAAATCGCTGATGGACCTCGCCGCGCCAAGCTGGAAAGGTCGCTGGGGCGCCTCGCCGGGCGGTGCCGACTTCCAGGCCATCGTCGCCGCCATCCTGGAACAGAAAGGTGAAGCCGCAACCCTCGAATGGCTGAAGGCGATGAAAACCAACTTCACTGCCTACCGGGGTAACAGCTCCGTGCTCAAAGCGGTGAATGCCGGGCAGATCGACAGCGGCGTGATCTACCACTATTACAGCTTCGTGGATCAAGCCAAGACCGGCGAGAACAGCAAAAACACCGCCCTGCACTACTTCAAGCACAAGGATCCGGGTGCGTTTGTCAGCATCTCCGGCGGCGGCGTCCTGGCTTCCAGCAAGAATAAGGAACAAGCCCAGGCCTTCCTCAAATGGATTACCGGCAAGGACGGCCAGGCCATTCTCAAGAACGGTAAATCGTTTGAATACGCCGTGGGCAAAAACGCGGAATCCAACCCAAAACTGATGCCTTTGCAACAGCTTGACGCTCCCACCGTCGACGCCTCGAAACTCGACAGTAAAAAAGCCGTGGAGCTGATGACTCAGGCGGGACTGCTTTAATTGATTCCTGAAATCTTGCCGGTGGGTGTCGCCGAAACGACACCCACCCATCTGCGTCGACGATCACGCGGCGTGTTTGCAAGCCGCGGTGGCGCGTGGGTGGTCGGTTTGTCGGTGCTGGTTTCGTTGCTGGCGCTGCTACCGATTGCCTATGTCATCGGCGTGTCGTTGCAAACCGGCTGGGATACCGTTGTTACCCTGGTGTTCCGGCCACGGGTCGGTGAACTGCTGGTTAACACCCTGTTGCTGGTGCTGCTGACGATTCCCTTGTGCATCACCCTGGGAGTGACGCTGGCCTGGTTGACGGAACGCACCAATTTGCCCGGTCGGCGCTGGTGGTCGTTGCTGGCGACCGCGCCGCTGGCGGTGCCCGCGTTCGTGCACAGCTACGCATGGGTCAGTCTGGTTCCGCCGATTCACGGCTTGTTCGCCGGCGTGCTGGTGTCGGTGATCGCTTACTTTCCGTTCCTTTACCTGCCGGTTGCAGCGACCCTGCGCCGGCTCGATCCGGCCATTGAAGATGTCGCCGAATCTTTGGGGCTGAAACCCTGGGCGGTATTTTTCCGCGTGGTACTACCGCAGTTGCGCCTTGCGATTTGCGGCGGCGCCCTGCTCGTCGGTCTGCACTTGCTGGCCGAATACGGTTTGTACGCGATGATCCGCTTCGACACCTTCACCACAGCGATCTTCGATCAGTTCAAATCCACCTTCAACGGTCCTGCCGCACACATGCTGGCCAGTGTGTTGGCACTGTTCTGCCTGCTGATGTTGACGGTGGAGTCAGCGGCCCGTGGCACCGCGCGCTATGCCCGCGTTGGTTCGGGTAGCGCCCGAGAGCAACGTATCGTATGCCTGGGCCTTTCGTCGAAAACCCTCGCCTTTGCCCTGCTGATCATCACCTGCGTTCTCGCCCTGGGCGTGCCATTGATGACGCTCGGTCGATGGCTGATCGCCGGGGGCATGGAAGTCTGGGACCTGACCGAACTGTGGCCGGCGCTGCAGCAAACCCTGCTGTTCGGCGTGGCGGGGGCGGCGTTAACCACCTGTGCAGCGATCCCGATTGCCTGGCTGTCGATCCGCTCCCCCGGACGACTGCAACGCCTGCTGGAAAGCTGCAACTACATCACCAGCTCATTACCGGGAATTGTCGTTGCGCTGGCCTTGGTGACGGTCACGATCCATTTTGCCCGGCCGATTTACCAGACCACGATCACTGTGCTGCTGGCTTACCTGCTGATGTTCCTGCCGCGCGCGTTAGTGAGCCTGCGTGCCGGCATCGCCCAGGCGCCGGTGGAGCTGGAAAACATCGCCCGCAGCCTGGGCCGTTCGCCGGCCCGGGCATTGTGGCTGATCACCCTGCGCCTGGCCGCACCGGGGGCCGCAGCTGGCGCTGCATTGGTCTTCCTGGCGATCACCAATGAACTGACCGCTACCCTGCTGCTCGCCCCGAACGGGACGCGCACCCTGGCGACCGGGTTCTGGGCGATGACCAGCGAAATCGATTACGCCGCGGCGGCACCCTATGCCCTGTTGATGATTGTGCTATCGATGCCGCTGACCGGACTCCTTTATCACCAATCCAAAAAAACGGCTGGCCGATGAACGCTTTAGAACTGCATTCGATCTCGAAGTCCTATGGCTCCCATCGGGCCCTGGAAAACGTCAGCCTGTCAGTACCCACTGGCAGCCGCACGGTGATCGTCGGCCCGTCGGGGTCGGGTAAAACCACGTTGCTGCGGATGATCGCCGGTTTCGAGTTTCCCGACAGCGGTCGCCTGTCGCTCAACGGCCAGACCCTGGTCGACAGCACCCATGAAGTACCCGCGCACCAACGCCTGATCGGCTACGTTCCACAGGATGGCGCGTTGTTTCCGCACATGACCGTGGCCTCCAACATCGGCTTCGGGCTGTCGATAAAGGGCAGCGAAAAACAGCAAAGAATTGCGGAGTTGATGGACAGTGTCGCCCTGGACGCGCACATGGCCGAGCGTTGGCCCCACGAACTTTCGGGCGGTCAGCAACAACGTGTGGCCCTGGCACGCGCTCTGGCCCAACAACCACGGTTGATGCTGCTGGACGAACCGTTTTCGGCGCTTGATACCGGTTTGCGCGCGACCATGCGCAAACTGGTCGCACGGTTGCTGGCCGAGGCAGGCGTCACCACCATTCTGGTGACTCATGACCAGAGCGAGGCGCTGTCCTTCGCCGATCAACTGGCAGTCATGCGCCATGGCCGGCTCGTGCAGTCTGGGCATCCGCTGGACCTGTATCGCTACCCTGACGACGTCCAGACTGCGCTGTTTCTCGGCGACGCCGTAGTCATGCCCGCCCGCATCGAAGCCGGTTGGGCCCATTGCGATCTGGGGCGGATACCGGTCAACAACCACCGCAACAACAGCGCGGCGCAAATCATGCTGCGTCCCGAGCAACTTCAGTTGGCCAGTATCCAGCCCCATACCGCGGAAGTCGTGGGTTGCCGCGCCGTGGTCACCGAGCGGGATTTCAGCGGCAATACCTGCACGCTGACAGTGGAGTTGCAGTCCTCGGCCTCCGGTGAGCAGTCCGGTCGATCACTGCTGGTGCGCAGCTCGGGCATGTATGCGCCACCGGCCGGCAGCGCGGTTCACGTTTCCACCATCGGCCATGCCCACGTGCTGAGTGAACCTTGAGCGCCAACCGTCAAAGATCGAATCGGTCCACCGCGCGGCGCCGTTCGTTGTCATCGCGCACATCGTAGTTGGCCGTTGTCTGGATGTTGCTGTGATGGGCGAGTTTCTGCGCGATCGACAGATCGTGTTCCTCGATCACTCGAGTAATGAATGAACGACGGAAATCATGGGGCATGATTTTCACCCCGACCTGCGCACCACGCTGCCGGGCAATGTAATAGATCGCATGTTTGGTGATGCGCTCGCGGGTGATGTGGCTGCCACGACGTATACGGTTGAACAGGAACGGATCGTCCACCTCACCTTCTTTGAGCATTGAGCGGCGCAGCTCCAGCCAGGCGTCGAGTTTGGCAAAGGCCCAGGCCGGAGCGTATTTGATCAACTGCTTGTTGCCCTTGGCGATGACCCGCAGGCTGCGTTCGGTGAAATCGACCTGATTCAGATCGAGGTTCACCGATTCCGATTTGCGCATCCCCGAGCCGTACAGAATCCCGATGATCGCCGCGTCCCGCAGCCCCTGCGGCCGTGGATCGGCAGCGCAGACTTCCATCAACTCCTGGATCAGCGAGCGCCGAAGGTTGCGCCCCTGGGACAGCCGTGTACCGGCAATACCCTTGACCGAGCGCATTTTCAGCAAGTGTTCCTGGCTGATCAGGCTCATGCGCCACGCTTCGTTCATCACCCCGCGCACGGCATTGACGTACAGCGACGAAGTGTTCGGGGCATAACCATCGGCACGTAACGTGGCCACCAGCGCAATCACATCCTCGGGTTGCAGGTTGTGCCAGGGAATTTCCTCGATGTTCACGTCTTCGAAGCCCAAGCGGTCGGCGGCATCCTGCAACACATAGCGCATGGTCAGTTGGCTGGACGGCGCGAGTCGCGCCAGGTACACGGTGAGCGGATTGGTCTGGGGAGTATTTGCAGCAACAGCGGGCAAGTCAGTCAAACGAAACGGCCTTGAATAAAAATACTGAAAGTAAGCAAAAAAGGATCGGGCGTTACGCCCGTGGCGAGGGAGCAAGCTCCCTCGCCACAGGTAATCCGCGTTATCGGATCGGCATGGGGCGCTACGCTGCCGCCCAAGGCACGGAATGTCAATTACCGTGCGGCAGTGGCCGGTGTCTGGGCGATAGATGAACTGAAATATGGCCGTGTTAATCCTGAACCGGAGTCGATCGGGACAGGAGTGCCTCATGAAAATCAGTGTGTTTGGTAGCGGTTACGTCGGTCTGGTGCAGGCAGCGGTCTTGGCAGAAGTTGGCCATGACGTGGTGTGTATGGATATCGACCAGAAAAAAGTCGAGCTGCTGCAACAGGGCCACGTGAGCATTTTCGAGCCGGGGCTGGCCAGCCTGGTGCGCGAAAGCCTGGACGCTAAAAGGCTGCAGTTCACCAGCGATGAAAAACTCGCGGTGCAACACGGCCAGGTCTTGTTCATCGCGGTCGGCACGCCGTCCCGGGACGATGGCTCGGCGGACCTGCGCTACGTGCTGTCGGTGGGCGACGCCGTGGCACGCCATCGCGAACAACCGGTAATTTTGGTGGAGAAATCCACGGTCCCGGTGGGCACCGGCGATACCTTGCGCGCGCACATCGACAAGTGCCTGATCAAGGTAGGGCGCTTGCTGCAATTCGATATCGTTTCCAACCCCGAATTTCTCAAGGAAGGCTCGGCCGTGGCCGACTGCCGACGCCCGGATCGCATCGTCATCGGTTGCGAGCGCGAAGAAGTGCGCGACGTCATGCGTGACCTGTACGCGCCGTTCAACCGCAACCATGACCGGATCATGTTTATGGACCTGCGCAGCGCCGAGCTGACCAAGTACGCCGCGAACTGCATGCTGGCGACCAAGATCAGCTTCATCAACCAGATTGCCGAACTGGCCGAACACCTGGGCGCGGACATCGAATCGGTTCGGCTGGGCATCGGCGCCGATTCGCGCATCGGTTACCACTTCATCTACCCCGGCTGCGGTTATGGTGGCTCGTGCTTCCCCAAGGACATGCGCGCGCTGATTCACAGCGCCGAAGAGGCCCACTGCTCCAGCGACCTGCTGCAAGCGGTGGAAGCCATCAACCAACGGCAGAAACACAAGCTGTTCGAGCGGATCAAGGCGTTCTACCAGGGCGATTTGCGTGGCAAGACCTTTGCCCTTTGGGGCCTGGCGTTCAAACCCAATACCGACGACATGCGCGATGCCCCGAGCCGCGTCTTGCTCGAAGCGCTGTGGGCTGCTGGCGCCAACGTGCGCGCTTTCGACCCAGAAGCCATGCAGGAAACCCAGCAGTTGTATCCCGATGAATCGAAGCTGATGCTCATGGGCACGCCGGAATCGGTGCTGGCCGGCGCCGATGCGCTGATCATTTGCACCGAATGGCAACAGTTCAAGGCGCCGGATTTCGAGCTTATTCGCCAACGGCTCAATGCTCCGGTGATCTTTGACGGTCGCAACCTCTATGATGCAGACCGCCTCGCGCGCAATGGTTTCCTGTACTTCCCGATGGGCCGTGGCGAATCGCGCCAGCTGCCGATTCCGTTGCAGCGCTGGCCGGCGGCATCGATCGTCGCCTGATTATTATCTGATTTACCGCATCGCCCTTGTAGGAGCTCCCGCAGGCTGCGATCTTTTGACGTTGCATCGCCAGGATCAACATAAAGATCGCAGCCTTCGGCAGCTCCTACGGGAATCGATAATCACCTGTGGGAGGATTGCTACAGCACCGAACAAGGACTTTCAACTTCCCGTGACCACCTATTCGCTCGTCATCCGCCGGCTGCTGATCTGCTCGCTGACTATCGTCATCAGCCGCGCAATCACCAGCCCGATGCTCACGCTGTTCCTGAGCAACAAGCTCGGCCTCAACCAACAAGACGTTGGCTTGCTGCTGGGCATTGCGGTGTTCATCGCGACGCTGCTCGCGCTCTATGGCGGTTACATCATCGACCGTCTGGAAAAGCGCCGACTGCTGATGCTGACCATGCTCTCCAGCGCGATTGGCCTGGTGCTGCTGACCTTCGCTGAAAACCTCTACCTGACCACCGTCACGCTGGTGGTCACTGAAACCGCTTCGGCGTTGTTTCTTATCGGCTCCAAAGCGATCCTGAGTGAAAACCTGCCCGTGGGCCAACGTGCCAAGGCATTTTCCCTCAGCTACACCCTGACCAACATTGGCTACGCCGTCGGCCCGATGCTCGGCGTGGTGATTGCCGGGGTTTATCCTATCGCACCGTTTCTGATCGCCGCTGGCATTGCGTTTTTCAGCATATTCTTACTCACCGGGATCGCCAGAGACCCGGCGCTGCCTCTTTCGACCGGACAAGTGCAGAGCTTCCTTAAAACCCTGATCACCCTGAAAAACGACCGCACCCTTATCATGTTCACCCTCGGCTGCCTGCTCAGCACTGTGGTTCATGGCCGCTTCACCTTCTATCTTTCGCAATACTTGCTGGTAACCAGCGATGACCAGAACACGCTCAAGGTGATGGCCGCCCTGCTCGCCTGCAACGCCATCAGCGTGATCCTGCTGCAATATCAGATCGGACGATTCCTTAAGCGCGAGCACCTGCGCCACTGGATCGTTGTAGGCACTGCGCTGTTCATTTTCGGCCTGATCGGCTTCAGCCTCGCGGATAGCCTGATGGGCTGGTGCGTGGCGATGTTTATCTTCACCCTCGGGGAAATCATCATTTACCCGGCCGAATTTCTCTTCATCGACACCCTGGCCCCGCAAGAACTGCGCGGAAGTTACTACGGGGCGCAGAACCTGGCCGCTCTCGGTGGCGCACTAAGCCCGGTGATCTGCGGCTTCCTGCTGATGCACACGCCGGCGCCCACCATGTTTTACGCCTTGAGCGCACTCGCGGCGCTGGGTGGATTGCTGTGTTTCATGAGTGGCCGTGGCGTGCCTATACTTCATAAATAATGAACTGAAGGTTCATTAATATGAATTTGTCAGCATCTGAAATGATCGGCACACTGTGCTCGTTCCTCCCCCAATAGTTGGAACAACTTCAAGGGCTTTCTGGGTATTTCCGGCGAGCCTTTTTTTTCGGTTTTGTCATCGGAACGATCCACATCATGCTTGCTCGCTGGTTGCCCGCCGCCATCAACACCCGCCCCACTGAATGGAGCCGCGCCGCCATCGGCATGGCCTTAGGAACCATGCTCAGTGTCTGGCTGTGCGGCCAGGTGTTCGGCATCGAGGTGGCGCAACATCTGATCGGCCCGCTGGGCGCATCGGCGGTGCTGCTGTTCGCGGTGTCTTCCGGCGCGTTGGCACAGCCGTGGTCGATTATTGGCGGCTACTTGAGCGCGGCCGTGGTGGCGCTGTTGGTTGCGCATGTGCTCGGTCGCACCTTGACCAGCGCTTGTCTGGCGGCGGGCATGGCCCTGGTGTTGATGTGCTGGCTGCGCTGCCTGCACCCACCGGCCGGTGCCCTGGCGTTGACGTTGGTCCTGGCCGACCCGGCAACCATTGCTATGGACTGGAAGGCACTCGGCCCGGCCATGCTCGGCGCATCGGTCATGTTGCTCAGCGCCATCGCCTATAACAATCTGACGAGTATCCGCTACCCCAAACGCCCCAGCGAACCCGTTGCCGTGGTGCCGGCCGATCATCCGCCCACGGACAGTCAGGCGATCACCGCCGAGGATCTGAAACTGGCGCTGGCGGACATGGAGGCGTTCTTCGACGTTACGCCGGAAGACCTCGAACAACTGATTCATGCCAGCGAACTCCACGCTAAACGCCGCAGTATTGGGGAAGTGTTGAGCCGCAGTGCCTGACAACGCCAGAGCCGCAACTGACCTTTGTGGCGAGGGAGCTTGCTCCCTCGCCACAGGGGCGCATGAGCACCATGCAAAAATGCAGTAAGCACCTGCACATATCCCGGTTGTACATCACAAATTTGCACTGTTACGATCCTGCATCGCTCGCGCGCGAGCTTCTCTATAAAGAACAATAAAAGCAGGGAGTTACTGATGACTGCTCAGGTTGCATCGAAGGCGATCCGGTCCAGGGATGCCACGCAAAACGAAGTATTGGCCGAGGTTCGCAACCACATCGGTCACCTGACCCTCAATCGCCCCGCCGGTCTCAACGCCATTACCCTGGAAATGGTCCGCAGCCTGCAACGTCAGCTCGATGCCTGGGCGCGGGATTCGCAGGTGCACGCGGTGGTCCTGCGCGGTGCCGGCGAAAAAGCCTTCTGTGCAGGCGGCGACATTCGTTCGCTGCATGACAGCTTCAAAAGCGGCGACACGTTGCACGAAGATTTCTTCGTCGAGGAATACGCCCTCGACCTCGCAATTCACCACTACCGCAAACCGGTGCTGGCACTGATGGACGGTTTTGTCTTGGGTGGCGGCATGGGCCTGGTGCAAGGGGCTGACCTGCGGGTGGTCACCGAGAGAAGTCGTCTGGCGATGCCGGAAGTCGGCATCGGTTATTTCCCGGATGTCGGCGCAAGCTACTTCCTGCCGCGCATTCCCGGCGAGCTGGGAATTTACCTGGGCGTCAGCGGCGTGCAGATTCGCGCCGCCGATGCGCTTTATTGCGGCCTTGCCGACTGGTATCTGGACAGCACCAAACTGGCGACGCTGGACGAAAAACTCGAACAGCTGGAATGGCACGACACGCCGCTCAAGGACCTGCAAGGCCTGCTGGCGAAACTGGCCGTGCAACAATTGCCCGACGCACCACTGAAAGCGCTGCGCCCGGCCATCGACCACTTCTTCGCCCTGCCCGATGTGCCGAGTATTGTTGAGCAACTGCGTGAAGTGACCGTCGCCGACAGCCACGAATGGGCCACGACCACCGCAGACCTGCTGGAAACCCGTTCGCCGCTGGCCATGGGTGTGACCCTGGAAATGCTGCGTCGCGGCCGGCAGTTGAGCCTGGAAAACTGTTTCGCCCTTGAGCTGCACCTGGACCGCCAGTGGTTCGAGCGCGGCGACCTGATCGAAGGCGTACGCGCCTTGCTGATCGACAAAGACAAGAACCCGCGCTGGAACCCGCCGACCTTGCAGGCGCTGGACGCCGAGCATGTCGCGAGTTTCTTTCACGGTTTCGATGAGAGCGGGAGCTGAGCGATGCACGACCTCGAATTGACTGAAGAACAAGTGATGATCCGCGACATGGCGCGGGACTTTGCCCGCGGCGAAATCGCGCCCCACGCCCAGGCGTGGGAAAAGGCTGGCTGGATCGACGACGGTCTGGTGGCGAAAATGGGTGAACTGGGCCTGCTGGGCATGGTGGTGCCCGAGGAATGGGGCGGCACCTATGTCGACTACGTCGCCTATGCGTTGGCAGTGGAAGAAATCTCGGCCGGCGACGGCGCCACCGGTGCATTCATGAGCATCCACAACTCCGTGGGTTGCGGGCCGGTGCTCAACTACGGCAGCGAAGAACAGAAACAGACCTGGCTGGCGGATCTGGCCAGCGGTCAGGTCATCGGCTGCTTCTGCCTGACCGAGCCTCAGGCCGGTTCCGAAGCGCACAACCTGCGCACCCGCGCTGAACTGCGCGACGGCCAATGGGTAATCAACGGCGCCAAGCAATTCGTCAGCAATGGTAAACGGGCCAAATTGGCGATCGTGTTTGCCGTGACTGATCCTGATTTGGGCAAGCGCGGTATCTCAGCGTTCCTGGTGCCGACCGACACTGCCGGGTTCATCGTCGATCGCACGGAACACAAAATGGGCATCCGCGCGTCCGACACCTGTGCGGTCACGCTGAACAACTGCACCATACCCGAGGCCAACCTGCTCGGCGAACGCGGCAAAGGCCTGGCGATTGCCCTGTCCAACCTCGAAGGCGGGCGCATCGGCATCGCCGCCCAGGCGCTGGGCATTGCCCGCGCGGCGTTTGAAGCGGCGCTGGCCTATTCGCGCGATCGCGTGCAGTTCGACAAACCGATCATCGAGCACCAAAGCATTGCCAACCTGTTGGCGGACATGCACATGCAACTGAACGCAGCACGCCTGATGATCCTGCACGCCGCACGTTTGCGCACTGCCGGCAAGCCGTGCCTGTCAGAGGCTTCGCAAGCCAAGCTGTTTGCGTCGGAGATGGCCGAGAAAGTCTGTTCGTCAGCGATACAGATTCATGGCGGGTATGGGTATCTGGAGGATTACCCGGTAGAAAAGTATTACCGGGATGCACGGATCACGCAGATCTATGAAGGGTCGAGCGAGATTCAGCGGATGGTGATTGCGCGGGAATTGAAGAACTATCTGGTTTGAGGCTCTAAAAGCATCGCTGGCAAGCCAGCTCCTAGAGGGTTCTCGGTCGTTCACAAATATTGTGTATGCCCCGAAACCCGCAGGAGCTGGCTTGCCAGCGATAGCGTCAGCAAAAACGCCGCATTACTTGCCGATGAACTCGGCCTCACGCTTGGCAATGAATGCCGCCATCCCTTCCTTCTGATCCTGCGTCGCAAACGCCGCATGGAACACCCGGCGCTCAAAGCGCACGCCTTCGGACAGGCTCACTTCGAAAGCACGGTTGACGCTTTCCTTGACCATCATCGCAATCGGCAAGGACTTCTTGGCAATCAGTGCCGCGACTTTCAGCGCTTCGTCCAGCAGTTCATCACTCGGCACGATTCGCGCGACGATCCCGCAACGCTCCGCTTCCACCGCATCGATCAAACGCCCGCTCAGGCACATTTCCATGGCCTTGGCCTTGCCCACGGCGCGGGTCAGGCGCTGGGTGCCGCCCATGCCCGGCAGTACGCCGAGGTTGATTTCCGGTTGGCCGAACTTGGCATTGTCACCGGCCAGAATAAAATCGCACATCAGCGCCAACTCACAGCCGCCACCCAGGGCGAAACCGTTGACGGCAGCGATGATCGGTTTGCGGCGGTTGGCCACGCGATCGCTGTCGCTGAACAGGTCGTCGATGTAGATCTGCGGGTAGGTCAGCTCGGCCATTTCCTTGATGTCCGCGCCAGCGGCAAAGGCTTTTTTCGAGCCGGTCAGCACGATGCAGCCGATGTTCGAATCAGCTTCCAGACCATCGAGAGCGTGGTTCAGTTCGCTAACGATCTGCGCGTTCAACGCGTTCAGCGCTTGCGGACGGTTCAGGGTGATCAAGCCAACACGGCCGTGGGTTTCCAACAAAATCGTTTCGAAGCTCACAAGGGGTTTCCTTCTCTCAAAGATTGCGCGAAATGACCATGCGCTGAATATCGCTGGTGCCTTCGTAGATCTGACAAACCCGCACGTCGCGGTAAATGCGCTCCAGCGGGAAGTCGTTCAAGTAACCGTAACCGCCCAGGGTTTGCAAGGCCGAGGAACAAACCTTCTCGGCCATTTCCGAGGCGAACAGCTTGGCCATCGAAGCTTCGACCAATGCCGGTTTGCCGCTGTCTCTCAACGCCGCCGCGTAGTGCACCATCTGCCGCGCCACGGCGATCTGGGTCGCCATGTCCGCCAGGCGGAACGCGACCGCTTGATGCTCGATGATCGGCTTGCCGAAACTCTCGCGTTCACGGGCGTAGTCGCGCGCTGCTTCAAACGCCGCGCGGGCCATGCCCACCGATTGCGAGGCGATGCCGACGCGGCCGCCTTCGAGGTTGGCCAAGGCGATCTTGTAACCTTCGCCCTCTTCGCCCAAACGGTTAGCCACCGGGACTTTCACGTCCTCGAAGAGGATTTGGCAGGTGTCGGACGCATGCTGGCCCAGTTTGTCTTCCACCCGCGCAACTTTGTAGCCGGGCGAGTCGGTCGGCACGATCAATGCGGTGATGCCGCGTTTGCCGGCGCCCGGATCGGTCACGGCAAACACAATCACTATCCCGGCGTTCTGCCCGGAAGTGATGAACTGTTTGCAGCCGTTGAGGACGTAATGATCGCCTTCCAGTCGGGCGCGGGTTTTCAAGCCGCTGGCATCGGAACCGGCCTGCGGTTCGGTCAAGGCGAAAGCGCCGAGCATCGCACCGCTGGCCAATGGCTTGAGGAAGCGCTCTTTCTGATCGTCGTTGCCGTAATTGAGGATCGGTACGCAACCGACCGAGTTGTGCACGCTCATGATGGTCGAGCACGCGCCGTCGCCGGCCGCGATCTCTTCCAGGGCCATCGCGTAGGCCAGGTAACCGGTGTCACAACCGCCCCACTGCTCTGGCACCAGCATGCCGAAGAAACCAAGCTCGGCCATTTCGCCGATGGCTTCCTTGGGGAAGCGGTGCTCACGGTCCCACTCGGCGGCGAACGGCTTCAGCCGTTCCTCGGCGAATTGCCGGGCCATGTCGCGGATTTGTTGTTGGTCGTCATTCGGGATCATGCCAGTTCCTTAAAAATACATTTGCCCTTGTTGGAGCCTGGCTTGCCAGCGATGACGTCATTGAGATCGTCATCGCCGGCAAGCCGGGCTCCTACAGAAATCAAATCAATACAGGCATTCCACAGCCATGGCCGTGGCTTCGCCGCCGCCGATGCAGATCGCCGCAACGCCGCGCTTCAGGTTTTTCTGGCGCAAGGCCGAGAGCAAGGTCACCAGAATCCGCGCGCCGGACGCGCCAATCGGGTGGCCCAAGGCGCAAGCGCCGCCGTGCACATTGAGTTTCTCGTGGGGGATCTCCAGTTGAGTCATCGCCACCAGGCTGACCACCGCAAATGCCTCGTTGATTTCGAACAGATCGACCTGATCCAGGGACCAGCCGGTTTTCTTCACCAGCTTCTTGATCGCACCAATCGGCGCTACCGGGAACAGCCCTGGGGTATCGGCGAACGCGGCGTGCCCGTGAATCACCGCCAGCGGTTTCAAGCCTTGTTTCTGCGCTTGCGACTGGCGCATCAGCACCAGTGCGGCGGCACCGTCGGAGATCGAACTGGAGTTCGCCGCCGTAACGGTGCCGCCATCGCGGAACGCTGGTTTCAGCGAAGCGATCTTGTCCAGTTTGGCTTTCGGCGGCTGTTCGTCGTTGCTGATCGTCACCTGTTCTTTGCCGACCGTTACGGTGAGCGGTACGATCTCGTCCTTGAAGCTGCCGTCCTTGATCGCCTGTTGTGCGCGGGTGGTCGAGGCAATGGCAAATGAGTCCTGGGCTTCGCGACTGAAGCCCTGGGTTTCGGCGCAGTCTTCGGCGAAGGTGCCCATCAGTCGGCCCTTGTCGTAGGCGTCTTCGAGGCCGTCGAGGAACATTGAATCCAGCACCCGACCATGGCCCATGCGATAACCGCTGCGGGCGCGGTCCAGCAGATACGGCGCGTTGGACATACTTTCCATGCCGCCCGCGATCACCACGTCAGCGCTACCGGCAAGCAGCATGTCGTGGGCCAGAATCGTCGCTTCCATGCCCGAGCCGCACATCTTGTTCAGGGTGGTGCAGCGGGTCGATTTATCCAGCCCGGCTCCCAGCGCCGCTTGACGCGCAGGCGCCTGGCCAAGGCCGGCGGGCAGCACGCAGCCGAACAGCACTTCGTCGACGGCATCGCTGGCCACACCGGCACGCTCAACCGCCGCTTTGATCGCGGCTGCACCCAATTGCGGTGCGGTAAGGCTTTTCAGTTCGCCCTGGAAACCGCCCATCGGGGTGCGGACGGCGCTGACAATGACAATCGGATCGTTGGAAATAGTCATGACTAATCCTCCTTATTTGGCGGCCATGCGCAAGGCGCCGTCGAGACGGATCACCTCGCCATTGAGCATGCTGTTTTCGATGATATGCCTGACCAGCGCAGCGTACTCGTCCGGTTTACCCAGGCGCGGTGGGAACGGCACACCAGCAGCCAGGGAATCACGGACTTCCTGGGTCATGCCGGCCATCATCGGGGTTTCGAAAATGCCCGGAGCGATGGTCATCACGCGGATGCCGAAACGCGCCAGTTCGCGAGCCGCCGGCAACGTCAGGCTGAC
The DNA here is from genome assembly GCF_040438925.1 of Pseudomonas sp. MYb327. Classification (NCBI taxonomy): domain Bacteria; kingdom Pseudomonadati; phylum Pseudomonadota; class Gammaproteobacteria; order Pseudomonadales; family Pseudomonadaceae; genus Pseudomonas; species Pseudomonas sp. MYb327. The sequence goes on along the minus strand of NZ_CP159258.1, from coordinate 2,115,271 downwards.
GATGGCGCCCTTGGACGCGGCATAAGCTGCCTGGCCGATCTGGCCGTCATAAGCCGCTGCCGAGGCGGTGTTGATGATCACGCCGCGCTCGCCACCGGCGTCCGCTTCGCTTTCGGCAATTGCTGCCGACGCGAGGCGCAGCATATTGAAGCTGCCGATCAGGTTGACGTTGATCACCTGGCTGAAGCTGGACAGCGCATGCGGACCAGTCTTGCCGAGGATCTTCTCACCCAGCACGATGCCGGCGCAGTTGACCAGGCCATTGAGCCCGCCAAAGGCTTTGACCGTCGCCTGCACAGCAGCTTCGGCCTGCGCTTCGTTACTGATATCAGCGACAACGCTTTGCGCGCCGAGACGCTGGGCCTGAGCCGCGACGGCTTCGGCGTTCATGTCCACCAGCATCACTTTGGCACCGGCCGCGACCAGCATTTCAGCGGTCGCCGCACCGAGGCCGGAGGCACCGCCGGTGACGAGAAAAACCTTGTTTTCGATCTGCATCATTGTTTCCTTGGATTCAAGCTGAAACGTTCTTCGCGGCGGCCTCTTGAGCCTTGGCGATTTCCTGGTTGCGCAACATAAAGCGCTGCAATTTGCCGCTTGGGGTTTTCGGCAACTCGCTGACAAATTCGATTTCACGCGGGTACGAGTGCGCGGCAAGACGCTTGCGCACATGTTGGCGCAACTCTTCGGCCAGCTCCGGCGTGGCGCGGTATTGCGAGCAGATCACGACAAAGGCTTTGACCAGTTCAGTGCGCTCCGGATCGGGCTTGCCTACCACCGCTGCTTCGATCACCGCAGGGTGTTCGATCAGTGCACTTTCCACGTCAAACGGGCCAACGCGGTAGCCGGAAGTGGTAATCACATCGTCACTGCGGCCGACGAAGCTGATGCTGCCATCCGGGTTCCACTCAACGGTGTCGCCGCTCAGGTAGTAGTTGCCGACGAAGGCTTTGGTCGGCGCGCCTTCATAACCGGCGAACCAGCACATTGGCGACTGGCTGCGGTCGATGGCCAGGATGCCCGGCTGGCCAACGCCCAACTCCTGGTATTGATCATCCAGCACCACGATACGGTGACCGGGCGAGGTGAAACCGGCGGCACCCATGTGAATCGGATGCTCCAAGCCATGGTGGTTGCACAGCACCATGCCCAGTTCGGTCTGGCCGTAATGGTCGTGAATGACCACGCCGAGGTTGTCGGCGAACCAGCGAATCACTTCCGGGTTCAATGGTTCGCCCGCGCTGCTGACGATGCGCAACTTGCCTTTGATTGACTTGGCGAATTCATCGCCACCGGCGATCAACAAACGATAGGCGGTCGGTGAACCGGTGAGGTTGGTGATCCCGTACTTGTTGATCACCCGGCAAGTGCTTTCCAGGGTGAACGGACCATCGTAGAAGGTGATCGGGTGCCCCATCGACATCGGCCCGGTGACGCCGAAATAGATACCGTAGGCCCAACCCGGATCAGCGACGTTGCAGAACGCATCTTCCGGGCGCAGATCCACTGCGTCGCGGGTGTAGCTCTGGAACGCGACGATGGCTTTCAGTGGCACCGACAGCGCTTTCGACGGGCCGGTGGTGCCCGAGGTGAACATCAGCAGGAACGGGTCTTCGCCGGTCAGCATCACTGGTTCGCATTGCGCGGAATAATTGGCCAGTTCAGCCCAGAAACTGAAATCACCACGGACAATGCCCTGCCCCTTGGCACCAGTGACCGTGACGATGGTCGGGCAGTCGGCGACTTCTTCGAGTTTCGAGCGATTGACGGCGTCAGTGACCACGACCTTGGCGCCGGAGCTGCCGAGACGATGCTCGATGGCTTTCGGGCCGAACGCGGTAAACAGTGGCTGATACACCGCGCCGATGCGCCAGGTGGCGAATACGGTGATCAGCAATTCGATGTTACGGGGCAAGAGACCGGCAACCTTATTGCCTTTTTTCACGCCCTGGGCCAGCAGGAAATTGGCAAAGCGCGCTGCCTTGTCTTGCAAGTCGCTGAAGGTATAAGTGGCGCTGGAGCCATCGCGGCCTTCCCAGAACAGCGCGATGCGACCTGGCAAGACATGCCGGTCGCAACACTCGATACAGGCGTTGAGGGCATTCAGATCGCCCGCGAGTGCGGCGTTGACGGTGTGCTGATAATTGAACTGTGAAACGGCAGACAAGTAATCGCGCATTGCCAGAATCCCTCTGTATTTTTATTAGGTCGGGGAACCGTAACCAACAGGGAAATACTCGCCCTGTGCGGGGTGCGGGGCAATGGTCAAAGTTATCAAGTTGCTTGACTGGTTTGGCCAAGGTCGAGAGGTGTGGCGCCTGGACGGCCGCCATCGCTGGCAAGCCAGCTCCTAAAGGGGCTCGCATTTCAATTTGCAGGAGCTGGCTTGCCAGCGATGGCGTCAGCCCAGCCACACCAAAAAATAGATCAGTCAGACTCGTTGAGAATCAAACTGCGGTAATGCCCCGGATTGGATCCCGACCACTTGCGAAACGCCTTGTAGAACGAACTCGCGTCGGCAAACCCCAGCCGCGTCGCGATTTCAACGAAGCTGATGGACGGCTCTGCCAGCCAGACAATCGCCAATTCCTTACGCACGCTGTCCTTGAGCCCTTGATAGGTCTGCCCTTCCTCGGCCAGCCGGCGGCGCAAGGTCGAGGCCGACATGCACTGGCGTTGCGCCAGGGCTTCGGTTTCCGGCCAGTGTTCGGCGGGCAGTTGCCGCAGATCCTGTTTGATCCGGCTGGCCAGGCTTTGCGGGTCACGGTACTTGACCAAAATATTCGCAGGCGCATGGGCCAGGAAACGCCTGAGTTCTTCGGCGCTGCGCTTGATCGGCAAATCCAGGCACTCGGCGGAAAAAATCATCCGCGTGCGTGGCCGGTTGAAACGCAGGTTTTCGGAGAACATCACCTGATAGTCATCACAGAAATCCGGCTGCGCGCAGCGCAATTCGATGGCCAAAATCGGGATCCGCCGCCCCGCCAGCCAACAGGCCACACCATGGACGATCATCCAGTAGGTGAAATAGGTGAAGGCCCGGCGCGGTTCATGGTCGTCTTCAAGCAAGACGATTTCTGCCAGGCTTTGTTGATGCACCAGCTCGGCGGGCATGCGCTCGAGTATCAACGACAGGAAATTCAAGCCGCTGGTGAGTCCCATCGCCAGGTTCGGCTGGACCATGGCGCTGCGACAAAGAAACTCGAAACTGCCGGATTTGAGTTTGCGCGGGTCCATGCCGAAAAACTCATCGTCCCCTCGCCGGGCCAGCAAGCGCCAAAGCCGCGCATAAGCGCTCGCCGGAACGCGGGCGTCAGTGCTTTGCAGCAAGGCCGGATCGATGCCGACCTTGTCCAGCACCTCGTCGGTGGCAACGCCAGGGGCGCAACTTTGCAACAGCGCTTCACGCACCAATTGGATGGAGATGGTGTCTTTTTCCGCCATGGAGCGTGGTGAGCCTTGTTCTTGATTGGGTGGGGGATATTAGCGCAGCCACCTGCCGAGTGCAGATCCCTGTAGGAGCTGGCTTGCCAGCGATGACGGCATCACATTCGATACTTATGTTGACTGACACGCCTTTATTACCAGCAGGCTAGCTTCCACAGGAGGTTAAGTGATCTTGCGGGTTGTTCAGCTTAGGTTCAGGTAAATGGCAATGGATGCCATTTGGGAATGAGTGTCATTATGTTACAACTTAGCACCCTATCTATTGCCGTCACGGTGCTGAATGCTCGTCCCTTTTTTGATCATGCTGCGCGAAGGCATCGAAGCCGCTTTGATCGTTGGCATCATCGCCAGTTACCTGAAACAGACTGGTCGCGGTCAATGGATGCCTGCCGTGTGGATCGGCGTATTCCTCGCCGCCGCCCTCGCCTTGCTGGTCGGTGGAGGGCTGGAACTGGTCAGCGCCGAATTCCCGCAGAAGCAACAGGAACTGTTTGAAGGTGTGGTCGGACTGGTGGCCGTCGGCATCCTGAGTTCCATGGTGTTCTGGATGCGCAAGGTCGCGCGCTCGATCAAGCATTCGTTGCACGCGTCCCTGGATCAGGCGCTAACCGGGTCCAGGCACCAAGTCACCGCGCTAATCGCCATGGTGTTTTTCGCCGTGGCGCGGGAAGGCCTGGAAACCGTGTTCTTCCTGCTCGCAGTGTTCCAGCAAAGCGAAGGCCCGTCCGCCCCCATCGGCGCCCTGCTCGGCCTGATCCTGGCGATCATTGTCGGATTCCTGATCTACACCGGCAGCATGCGCCTGAATCTTGGTGCGTTCTTTCGCTGGACTGGCCTGTTCATCCTCGTGGTCGCTGCGGGCATCCTCGCCAATTCGGTGCAAGCGCTGCATGAAGCCGGGGTGTGGAACCACCTGCAAACCGTGCTGTTTGACATCAGCGCGACGCTGCCGATGGACGGCCCGCTGGGTTCGGTACTGGCCGGCATGTTCGGTTATCAGGACGCCCCGACCATCAGCACCCTTGGTGCCTACCTGCTTTATCTGATCGTGGCGCTGGTGATGTTTTTCCTCCCGGCCCCGGCACCCGCCAAACAGTCTTCCTCAGTTTCCAGTCAGTAAGGGCAACCATGCCAAATCAAGCCCCCACCCAGGCTTCCCCTCCCCGCGCATTGCGCTGGGCCGTGGCCGGTTCCGTGATCGTGATGATCGCCGCCGGCGGCCTGTTCTTCTACGCCTCGAAAATGGCCGCAGCCAAGCGCCAGACCAACCACGACGAGGTGCTGGTGACCATTCAATCGCACAGCTGCGAACCGAATGCGCTGACAGTTCCGGCCGGACGCGCCAGTTTCCGCATCGTCAACCGCTCCGATCGCGCCGTTGAATGGGAAATTCTCGACGGCGTGCTAGTGGTCGAAGAACGCGAAAACATCGCGCCGGGCCTTAGCCAGGTGATCAACGCCAACCTGTTGCCGGGCGACTACGCGATCACCTGCGGCCTGCTGAGCAACCCCCGTGGCACCTTGCACGTCACCTCGACGGCGGCGTCCGATGCGGCGGCCAAAGCCAAGCCTAAGATGGTGGCGTTTGTCGGGCCGTTGTCGGAGTTTCGCGTGTACCTGAGCAGCCAGGGCACTGCGCTGATCAAAGCGGTAGGCGCCCTCGAACAGGCCATCGCAGCCGGCGACCTGAGTCAGGCCCAAGCCTTGTACGTACCCGCCCGCGCTGCATATCAACGGCTGGCCCCGGCCGCCCAGCGTCTGGCCGAACTGGATAACAGCATCAATGCCCGCGCCGACTACTTCGAAAAGCGTGAGCAGGATCCGGCCTTCACCGGTTTCCACCGCCTCGAATACGCACTGTTCCAACAGCGCAACCTCGATGGCCTGAAACCGGTCGCCCAGCGCTTGCTCGCCGACGTCACCACCCTCAAACAGCAATTGTTGGCGCAGTCTCTGCCACCGGAGCAACTGGTCAGCATCGTGGTGCGCAATTTCAACAACCTCGCCGACGTTCGCGCCGGCAGCGGTGAAGAAGAACGCTACAGCCACAGTGACCTGAACGGCTTTGCCGGTAATCTCGATGCCGCACGCAAAGTCGTCGAGTTGCTGCGCCCGTTGCTGGCGAAATCCGTCGGTGAATTGCTGCCGAAAATCGACAACGCCCTCAACGCCTTCGATGGCGAACTCAACGGCTTCAGGGTCGGAGATGGTTACGCCAGCTACGACAGCGTCAGCGCCGAACAGCGCAAAGAGATCGCCGACAAGGCCAAGGCACTGGCCGACGCACTCGATGGGATCGATCCCGCCCTTGGCCTTTCCGGCCTGTAAGCAGAAGACGACTTTCAGATGAACGATTCAGCGCAACTCAACCTTCAACGTCGCCGGGTGCTGATGGGCATAGGCGCTGCCGGTGTCGCACTGGCAGGCTCGGCCCTGAGCTGCCCGGCCATGGCCGCCAGCCCCGCACAGGTCACTGAAGCACCGAGCAGTGACAAAACCGAAGATCGCCACGACTTCCACGGCAAGCACCAGAGCGGCATTGTCACTCCGCGTCCGGCCTCCGGAATGCTGGTGTCGTTCGATGTGCTGGCCAGCGACCGCGAAGACCTGGAGCGACTGTTCCGCACCCTCAACGAGCGCATCGCGTTCCTGATGAAGGGTGGTCCAGTCGAACAGGTCGATCCGAAATTGCCGCCAGTAGACTCCGGCATTCTCGGCCCCGTGGTGACCCCGGACAACCTGACCATCACTGTGTCAGTCGGTGCCTCGCTGTTCGATGAGCGCTTCGGCCTGGCCGAAGTCAGACCCAAACGCCTGATCCGCATGGTCGGTTTTCCCAACGACGCACTGGACGCCGATTGCTGCCATGGCGACCTGAGCCTGCAGTTTTGCTCCAACACCAACGACACCAACATCCATGCCCTGCGCGACATCGTGAAAAACCTCCCGGATTTGCTGTTGGTGCGCTGGAAACAGGAAGGCAGCGTACCGCCCCAGGCGCCGACCAAACCCGGCGTGCCTGCGCAGAGCGCGCGCAATTTCCTCGGTTTTCGTGACGGCTCGGCCAACCCCGATTCCAATAACGCCAAAACCATGGACAGCATCGTCTGGGTCCAGCCCGACAGTGATGAACCGGCGTGGGCGGCCAATGGCAGCTATCAAGCCGTGCGGATCATCCGCAATTTCGTGGAGCGTTGGGACCGCACGCCGTTGCAGGAACAGGAAAGCATTCTCGGCCGAGTCAAAAGCAGCGGCGCACCCATGGGGGGCGAACACGAAAGCCAGGTCCCGGACTACAGCAAAGACCCCGAAGGCAAGCTGACCAAGCTCGACGCGCACATCCGCCTGGCCAACCCGCGCACCGCCGCGACACAGGCGAATTTGATATTGCGCCGGCCGTTCAACTACTCCAACGGGGTGAACAAGAACGGTCAGTTGGACATGGGCCTGCTGTTCATCTGCTACCAGGCCGACCTGGAAAAAGGCTTCATCACCGTGCAAACCCGCCTCAATGGCGAACCGCTGGAGGAGTACCTCAAACCGGTCGGCGGCGGGTATTTCTTCACCCTGCCCGGGGTCACCGGCGATCAGGACTTCATCGGTCGTTCGCTGCTCGCTGCCACACAACCGAAAACCAACGCTTAACAACCACAACAACCTCCACGGAACCGTCCCATGAAAAAGTCGCCACTCGCGTTAATGCTGACCCTTGGCTTGCTCAACACCCCGCTTTCGGCTTTCGCGGCGACGGCGCCGCTGGAATTGGTGCAACCGATTTCGGACTACAAGATCTACGTCACTGAGCAACTGGATGAGCTGGCCAGCCACACCCAGCAGTTCACCGACGCGGTGAAAAAAGGCGACCTGGCCACGGCGAAAAAACTCTACGCACCGACCCGCGTTTACTACGAGTCGATCGAGCCGATTGCTGAACTGTTCAGTGACCTCGACGCCTCCATCGACTCCCGCGTCGACGACCACGAAAAAGGCGTGAAAGCCGAAGATTTCACCGGTTTCCACCGCATCGAATACTCGCTGTTCTCGGAAAACAGCACCCAGGGCCTGAGCGAACTGGCAGACGGTTTGAACAAAGACGTGAATGACCTGCAAACCCGCGTCGCCGGCCTGACGTTCCCGCCGGAAAAAGTCGTCGGCGGTGCCGCTGCGCTACTGGAAGAAGTGGCGGCCACCAAGATCTCCGGGGAGGAAGATCGCTACAGCCACACTGACCTCTATGACTTCCAGGGCAACATCGACGGAGCGAAGAAAATCGTCGACCTGTTCCGCCCGCAAATCCAGAAGCAGGACGCGGCGTTCGTGGCCAAAGTCGATAAGAATTTTGCGACCGTGGACAAGATCCTGGCCAAGTACAAAACCAAGGACGGCGGTTTCGAGACCTATGACAAAGTGAAGGAAAACGACCGCAAGGCGCTGGTCGGACCGGTGAATACACTGGCGGAAGACTTGTCCACGTTGCGTGGGAAACTGGGATTGAACTGAGTGTTGTAGCGCCTGGACGGGCCTCATCGCTGGCAAGCCAGCTCCTACAGGTTTCTGAGTCGAACCACAATTACGTGACCGACATCAAACCCTGTAGGAGCTGGCTTGCCAGCCATGCTTTTTTTCAGGCCTTACAAAATGCGGTAGAGCAACCGCTCAATCCGCACGCGGCTGACACGCTTGAGGAACTTCGAAACACCCGCCGGATAATCCGGCAAAGTTTCCAGATCCTGATAACGCTCGATGCGCCGGGTGTGTTGGAAAATCTCCGCCAGTTCGGTGCGGCGTGGCTCCAGCATTTCGCCACGCGGATCATCGATCAGCAAAGCGTTTTCCAGATCCAGACGAAACGCTCGCGGGTTGAGGTTGTTGCCGGTCAGCAAGGTGTAGCGCTGATCGATCCACATGCCCTTGAGGTGGTAGGTGTTGTCACCCTCCTTCCACAGGTGCAGGTTCAACTGGCCGCTGTCGATGTTGCGCTGATGGCGTTTAGCGAAGCGCCGCAGGCTGATTTCGTAGAGATACGGCAACGCCGCAATCACCTTGAACGGCTCGCTCGGTGGAATGTAGAAGTCGTTGGCAGTCTTGTCGCCGACCACGATGTCGACCTTCACACCCCGCGCCAGCGCCCGGTTGATTTCCCGGGTCACGGCCAATGGCAGGTTGAAGTACGGCGTGCAGATGGTCAGTTGATGCTGGGCGCTGGCGATCAACTCGCCAATCACCCGGCTCAACGGGTTGTTCTTGCCGACCCCGAGCAACGGGCTGACCGACAAACCGTCCTTGGCCGTAGTGCCCTGGGTGGTGTCGTAAGCGGCGTACTTGAGGCGGCTGCGCAGGTCGCCGATGTCGTTGCGCAGGCTGCGGGTGGTCGGCAAGTTCGGCAGATCGAGGCGGTGCACGGCTTTGGAAGCCACCAGACCGTGCTGGACCAGATGCTGCATCGAATCGGCCAAATCACGGTTGTTCAACAGGTGGTAGCGGTCGTAGCGGTACTTGTCGAACTTGTGCAGGTAGACGTTGTTGAGACTCGCGCCGCTGTAGATCACACAGTCGTCGATAACGAAGCCCTTCAAGTGCAACACGCCGAACAACTCGCGGGTCTGCACCGGTACGCCGTACACCGGCACTTCGCTGGCGTGGGTGCGGGTCATTTCCTGATACCAGGCCGAGTTGCCCGGCTGCTTGCCGGCACCAATCAAACCGCGCTGGGCACGCAGCCAGTCAACCACCACCACCACGTCCAGTTCCGGACGCGCCAGTTTGGCGGCGTGTAAGGCATCGAGAATTTCCTGGCCGGCTTCGTCCTGTTGCAGGTACAGCGCGACGATGTAGATGCGCTGCTTGGCGCTGGCGATTTTTTCCAGCAGGCATCGGCGGAACTCGGCAGCGCCGTGAAGGAAGGTGACGGCATCGGCGGTCAGCGGAAAACTGCGCAGTTTAGGCAGCAGAGAGCGTTTGAAAAGCGACGGCATAGGGCTCGCAGAGGGTCGAATCCGAAGAGTTTGAGAGCTTACACCATGGATGGGTTCGGGTCTTGTTACTGACTGTAATGACCCTATCGCGGGCAAGCCAGCTCCTACAGGCTGGTCGCATTTTCTGTAGGAGCTGGCTTGCCAGCGATAGCGTTTTCTTGAATAGAGGAAAATAATATTTGACCATGGAGAACGATCGTTCTACTGTTCGCCACATGAACGAAATCACTCACAACGACACACGCGACATTATTCTGGATGTCGCCGAAAAGTTGATCTACAAAAGTGGCATTGCCGCCACCGGCATGGATCTTCTGGTGAAAACCGCTGGCGTCTCCAGAAAAAGTATCTATCGTTACTTCGCCAACAAGGAGGAGCTGACCGTCGCGGCCCTGCAACGTCGGGACCAACGCTGGATGCATTGGTACAGAAGCGAAGTCGGGCAGGCCGAAACACCGACCGAGCGCTTGCTCAACCTGTTTACCGTACTCAAGTCCTGGTTCGTTTCCGAAGGCTTTCGCGGCTGCGCTTTCATCAATACCAGCGGTGAAACCGGCAATCCGCAAGACCCAGTTCGCCAGGTCGCCAAGGACCACAAACAGAAGCTGCTCGACTACGTGTGCGAGCTGTGTACCGAACATGGCGCTGAAGAACCGGAGACGCTGGCCAAACAGCTGCTGATCCTGATCGACGGGGCCATTACCGTCGCACTTGTCATGGGTGACTACAGTGCCGCCGATAATGCGCAATGCATGGCGCGGAAGTTATTGGACCTGTAACTGCTTGATCAAGACCGACAACTTGCTTGAACTTTAATTTGATAGGGAGACATGAAATGTCTAACGCTGAAGTTCGTCCGCCATTGCCGCCATTTACCCGTGAATCGGCCATCGAAAAAGTACGCCTGGCTGAAGATGGCTGGAACTCCCGCGATCCGGAACGTGTATCGCTGGCCTACACCCTGGACACCAAATGGCGAAATCGCGCCGAGTTCGCTATCAACCGCGAAGAAGCCAAAGGCTTCCTGACGCGTAAATGGGCCAAGGAACTGGACTATCGCCTGATCAAGGAACTCTGGGCGTTTACCGATAACCGCATCGCCGTGCGTTATGCCTATGAATGGCACGATGATTCGGGGAACTGGTTTCGCTCCTACGGCAATGAAAACTGGGAATTCAACGAAGACGGCCTGATGGCCCACCGCTTCGCGTGCATCAACGACATGCCGATCAAGGAAAGCGAACGCAAATTCCACTGGCCGCTGGGTCGTCGTCCGGATGATCATCCGGGCCTGTCGGATCTGGGCTTGTAAACACTGATCCCCTGTAGGAGCCGGCTTGCTGGCGATGGTGTAATCACATTCAACATCTATGTTGATTGATAGATTGCAATCGCCAGCAAGCCGGCTCCTACAGGGTTTGGCGTGTTCAGGCGACTGCGGCAGCTCGACCGAGCTGCGCCTCAGCCTCCAACTCCCGCACTAACGGCAAAACCCGCCTGCCGAAATACTCCACTTCTTCCTGGAAATGCGGGAACCCGGCCAGCACAAGGTCCACGCCCACCGCTTTCAACGCGACGATGCGCTCGGCGATTTGCTGTGGCGTACCGATCAAGTTGGTTTTGAAGCCGTCGTTGTACTGCACCCGATCCTCGAACGTCGATTTCGCCCAATTGCCTTCTCCTTCCGGTGATGCCCTGCCCGCCTGTTTCGCCGCATCGCCAAAGGCATTCACCGCTTCCGGATCAGCCTGGTCGATGATTTGCGCCAGCACCGCACGTGCTTCCTCTTCGGTCTGGATCGGCATTGGCGCAACGCGCGTACCGTGTCTTCGCACAACCCGGTGATCTACAAGGCGAGGATTGTCGGGGATTGGGAAATCAACCGGACTGAGCCACCGTTTGTGTGGCAAATCGGCAACGGGCCTGACCGCAAGTGATGTAGCGCCTGAATGTCAGTATTCGCGAGCAGGCTCGCTCCCACAGGGGAATGCATTTCAAAATGTGGGAGCAGCCTGCTCGCGATGAGGCCAGACGGCTCGCCGCAGAAGTTGGATAACGGTAAGATACCGGCCCTTCCCCGCAGCCCTTTCTGCGACCTGCCGATTAAGCCGATTCCATGCCTTTCGAACTCAGTGTTGACCTTACTACCCTGGCCATTCTGGCCATTGTCGCTTTCATTGCCGGTTTCATCGACGCCATCGCCGGCGGTGGTGGGCTGTTGACCACACCGGCGTTGTTGACCGCCGGCCTGCCACCGCACTTGGTGCTGGGCACCAACAAACTCAGTTCGACCTTCGGTTCGGCCACCGCCAGCTTTACCTTCTACCGCCGCAAGTTGTTCCACCCCAGGCAGTGGATGCACGCCATCGTCGGCACCCTGGTCGGCGCGCTGACCGGCGCCGTGGTTGCGCATTACCTGCCAGCGGAATGGCTGAACAAAATGCTGCCGGTGATCGTATTCGCCTGTGGCCTGTATCTGTTGTTCGGCGGCACGCCGAAAGCGCCGCTGGACAGCGACGCACCGATCAAGAAAAAGTGGCAATCGACCCAGGGCTTCACCCTCGGTTTCTATGACGGCGTGGCCGGTCCCGGCACGGGTGCGTTCTGGACCGTCAGCAGCCTGTTGATGTACCCGATCGATCTAGTGAAGGCCAGCGGCGTGGCGCGCAGCATGAACTTCGTCAGCAACATTGCGGCGCTGTCAGTGTTCGTGTTTTCCGGGCAGGTGGACTGGATCATCGGCCTGAGCATGGGCCTGTCGGTGATGGTCGGGGCTTTCTTCGGCGCTCGCACCGCCATCAGTGGCGGCGCGAAGTTCATTCGACCGGTGTTCATCACCGTGGTACTGGGCCTGACTGTGCGGCTAGCCTGGCAACACTGGTTCAGCGTGGCCTAAACGCCGCGCCACGTAGACGTCGATCAGGTAACGGGCAATCGAGCGCGACGCCGGCAACGGCGGCAGCTCGTGAACGTTGAACCACTGGGCGTCTTCGATTTCGTCCTCCTGACACACAATCTCGCCGCCGGCGTATTCGGCATGGAAGCCGAGCATCATCGAGTGCGGGAACGGCCAGCACTGGCTGCCCAGGTACTGGATGTTCTTTACCTCGATCTGCACTTCTTCGCGGACTTCGCGAATCAGGCAATCCTCGGCCGACTCACCCGGCTCGGCAAACCCGGCCAAGGTGCTGTAGACCCCGGTGACGAACCGTGGCGAACGTGCCAACAGGATTTCATCGCCACGGGTGACCAGCACGATCATGCTCGGCGAAATCCGCGGATAGCTGCGCAAATCGCACGGCTGGCAATACATCGCCCGTTCCCGTGGCACTTGCGTCATGGCTTGCCCGCAGTTGCCGCAGAAACGGTGCTCGCGGGCCCAGGTGCCAATCTGCGCGGCGTAACCGAGCACTTTGTAGATCGTGTGATCACCTTCGAGCATGAACGCCCGCAAACCTTTCCAGTTGCAGCCCGGCACTTCGCTGTGACTGCGCAGCTCCAGCAGGTACACCGGCTCGCCGTCGACGTGGCCGATGCCGTGCTCCGCCAGAACCGACAAGTCCTGGCGCTTGAGCCATTCACGTGGAAACAGCGCGCCATTGTCATCAAACAGAAAGCCTTCCGGGCTACGCGCCACGGCCCAGCCGCCAGGTTGCTCGGTGTCCAGTACTGCAGTGGTCCAGCGTGAAGTCATTTTTCAATCAATCCAGAAATTCGGGTTTCTGTTTGCTCATATGGGCGGCCATGGCCACGCGCAGATCAGTGGATTGCAGCATGGCGGCGTTCCAGGTGGCGACGTATTCGAGGCCGTCGTCGATGCGATGATCGCGCATGTAGCTGATCATCTCCTTGGTGCCAGTAATGGCAATCGGCGACTTGCTCGCAACTTCGCGGGCAATGCCCATGACGCCGTCGAGCAGGCTGGCGGTGTCGCTGAAGACGCGATTGACCAGACCCATGCCACGCGCTTCTTCGGCGCCGAAAGTGCGACCAGTGTAAGCCAGTTCACGCAGCATGCCGTCACCGATGATCCGCGGCAAGCGTTGCAACGTACCGACGTCGGCGGCCATGCCGATGTCGATTTCCTTGATCGAGAATTGTGCATCTTCGGCGGCGTAGCGCATGTCGCAAGCGGCGATCAGGTCAATGGCACCGCCCAGGCAATAACCCTGGATAGCCGCAAGCACCGGTTTGCGGCAATTGTCGACGGCATTGAAGGAAGCTTGCAGATTGAGGATCTTGCGACGCAGCAGGCGCGCGTTGCGCCCCACGTCCTTGCCCAACTCATTGGCCACGCCCGCCAGCATCATCAGGTCGATGCCGGAGGAAAAATGCTTGCCGGCACCGCTAAGCACCACCACGCGGACTTCGTCGGTGTCTTCGATCCATTGGAAAATCTCGACGATTTCGCTCCAGAACGCAGCGTTCATCGAATTGATCTTTTCCGGCCGGTTGATCTGCACATGGGCGATTTTATCGACCAGTTCGACGTTGAATGCTGTGTATTGAGACATGCTAGCGATCCTTTAGCGGGCAAAAAAGAGGCCCGAACTATAACAAGGCATCGCCTTCGACAGTAAGGCAGTGGTTCGGCCAAAAGCGGGACTGCCTCAGGAACCGTGACGCCTTTCGGACCTCATCGCCAGCACGCTCAAATACTGGGTTTACAACGTTTCGCGGGACGGTTTGCCATCCACCAGGCGCTGAATACCCAGCGGGTTAGCGTTTTTCAACACGTCCGGCAACAGACTGTCCGGGTAGTTCTGGAAACACACCGGGCGCAGGAAGCGATCAATAGCCAGCGTACCCACCGACGTGCCCCGTGCATCCGAAGTCGCCGGATAGGGCCCGCCATGGACCATCGAATCACAGACTTCGACGCCGGTCGGATAGCCATTGAGCAGGATCCGCCCGACTTTCTGTTCCAGTAATGCCGTCAGCTCGCTGAACTGTTCGAAGTCCCCACGCTCACCGATGATGGTTGCCGTCAACTGTCCATGCAGGCCGTTCAATGCTTGGCTGAGCTGCGCCTGATCTGCCACTTCGACCACTACCGTGGTCGGGCCGAACACTTCCTCTTGCAACACCGCATCGCCATCGATCAACAGGCTGACATCAGCCTTGAACAGTTGCGGCTGCGCCTGGCGACCTTGTTGCGGTTGGCCGGCCAAGTGTTGGATGCCCGGATGATCGAGGAGTTTTTGCAGGCCGTTGCCATAGCTGCTCAACGTCCCGGCGTTGAGCATGGTTTGTGCGGGTTGATCAGCCATCATTTCGCTAACCAGTTGCAGGAACGCGCTGAACTGCGCTGAACGAATTCCGATGACCAGGCCCGGATTGGTGCAGAACTGACCGCAACCCTGCACCACCGAAGCGGTCAGGCCGCTGGCAATGGTTTGCGCACGTTCTTGCAGTGCCTGCGGCAAAACGATCACCGGGTTAATGCTCGACATCTCGGCGAACACCGGAATCGGTTGAGGGCGCGCAGCCGCCATGTCGCACAACGCCCGGCCCCCTTTGAGTGACCCGGTAAAGCCTACCGCCTGAATCGCCGGGTGTTTGACCAGCGCTTCGCCGACCCCGCCGCCGTAGATCATGTTGAACACGCCGGCCGGCATTGCGGTTTTCTCCGCCGCGCGAATGATCGCGTCAGCGACTTGCTCGGCCGTGGCCATATGCCCGCCGTGAGCTTTGAACACCACCGGGCAACCGGCAGCCAACGCCGAAGCGGTGTCACCGCCGGCAGTGGAAAACGCCAAAGGAAAGTTACTGGCGCCGAACACCGCGACCGGACCAAGACCGATGCGGTACTGACGCATGTCAGGACGCGGGAACGGTTGGCGCTCAGGCAATGCCCGATCGATTCGCGCGCCGTAGAAATCACCGCGGCGCAGCACGTTGGCGAACAGGCGCATCTGGCCGCTGGTGCGGCCGCGCTCACCGATGATCCGGGCGGCAGGCAGCGCGGTTTCACGGCACACCAGCGTTACGAACTCATCACCCAGCGCGTCCAGCTCATCGGCGATGGCGTCGAGAAACTGCGCGCGACGCTCGGCACTGAGGCTGCGGTAAGCCGGGTACGCCGCAGCAGCGGCTTTGGCGGCGGCATCGACCTCTTCCGGCGTGGCCTGAATGAAATCATGGGGCAATGCCTCGCCCGTTTCAGCGTCGATGCTCTGCAATTTGACGCTGCCCAACGCGCTGCGTTGGCCGCCGATGTAGTTGTGACCAAGAATCCGGGTCATGAAGTGCTCCTCAAAGTGTGCCAACGGTGCCGGGTTCGAATGCGGCTTCGACCGGTGCGATGCCATTGATCAACGGCGCGCCGAATTCAGCCTGGCTGATTTCAAACACATCACCCGCTTGTGTGCGGATGCCGTCGGCGAAAGACAGGGTCGCCGTGCCAAAGAAGTGAATGTGCACATCTCCCGGACGCAGGAACTGGCTGTATTTGAAATGGTGGTACTCAAGGTTCGCCAGGCTGTGGCACATGTTGGCCTCGCCGCTGAGGAACTCGTTCTGCCACAACACTTCACCGTCACGCAGGATGCGACTGGTGCCCGCCAGATGCTGCGGCAGCTCGCCAACCCGCAGTTCCGGGCCGTAGCTGCAACTGCGCAGTTTCGAATGAGCGAGGTACAGGTAGTTCTTGCGCTCCATAATGTGATCGGAGAACTCGTTGCCCACGGCAAAACCCAGGCGATACGGCTTGCCATCGTGACCAATGACGTACAGGCCACTGAGTTCAGGTTCCTCGCCGGCGTCTTCGGCAAATGGCGGCAGCGGGAATGGCTGGCCTGGACGCACGACGATGCTGCCGTCGCCCTTGTAGAACCATTCCGGTTGCACGCCGGCCTCGCCCGCAGCGGGTTTGCCACCCTCCACGCCCCACTTGAAGATGCGCATGGTGTCGGTCATCGCCGCTTCGTCACCAGCCTGTTGGTGCATTTTGTCCCGGGCCGAGGCGCTGCCCAAGTGGGTCAGGCCGGTACCGCTGACCAGCATGTGCGCCGGGTCCGGGTGATCCAGCGGTGGCAGGATGCGCAGTTGTGCCAGCAATTCTGCATAGTCATGGCTGATGCCCAAGCCCAGGTTTTTTACCTGCTGCTCAAGATTGGAACTCGCCTCGATGGCCGCCAGTGCCAGGTCGCGAACGGTGCGCGCGTCTTGCACCTCGCGCACCAAGCCTTCCTCGACCACGCCAACGCGGCGCTCGCCGTTACTCAATTCGAATTGAACCAAACGCATGGATTTTCTCCTTTAAGCAAAACTTGAAACCACCGAAAACCCTGTAGGAGCTGGCTTGTCAGCGATGACGGCGGCACTTGCACATTGATGTCGACTGACAATCCGCTATCGCCAGCAAGCCGGTTCCTACAGGCTCGTGTCCGTGTCAGGTACGGGTTGCCCCGCGCGCACTGGCCGCGAACTCATCCGCCGGTAGCACGTGCTTGCGCTCCAGCAGGCGATAGACCACCCCGGTCAGCACCAGGCCAAACACCATCACGCAGGACAGGAAGTACAACCCCGATGCCAGGTTGCCGGTGTACTCCTTGAGCGCGCCGATCACGAACGGGCCGATGTAGCCGCCGAGGTTGCCCACCGAGTTGATCAAGGCAATCCCCGCCGCCGCACTGGCGCCGGCAAAGAAGCGGCCCGGCAAGGTCCAGAAAATCGCCGTGCAGGAAAACAGCGCGAACGCCACCAGGCACAGCGCTGCCAGTTGCAATACTGGAATCGTCAGCCAGGCGCTGAAGAACAGGCCGATGGCGCCCAACACGTACAGCGCCGCCAAGTGGCCGTAGCGATCATTCAAGCGATCGGAACTGCGCGGAATGATCAGCAAACCGATGATCCCGAAAACGTATGGCACCGATGACACGAACCCGGTCACCAGATCACTGCCGCCAAATTGCTTGATCAGCGTCGGCAGCCACAGTCCGAGGCCATAAATGCTCAGGGTCACTGGCAAGTAGAACAGCGCCAGGAGCAACACGCGTTTGTCTTTGAGCGCGTGAAGCGGATTGCCGTGGCGGGTCTGGCCGTACTGTTGCAGGTCTTTTTTCAGCTCGCCGGCAAGCCAGTCTTTCTCCGATTGATCCATCCATTTCACTTGTTGCGGGCCATCCGGCAACCAGCGCAGCACCGGCCAGGTCAGCAGGATCGCCGGGGTGCCGATCACGATAAACAGCCATTGCCAGCCATGCAGACCCAGCACCCCATCCATGCCCAGCAAACCACCGGACACCGGGCCGGTGATCATCATCGCGATGGGTTGGGACAGGATGAACAGCCCGAGGATCTTGCCGCGATGGCGAACCGGAAACCATTGGGTGATGTAGTACAGAACGCCCGGGAAGAACCCGGCTTCCGCCGCACCGAGCAGAAAGCGCATCAGATAGAAGCTGTTCGGCCCCTGCACAAAGGCCATGCCGATGGTGATGGCGCCCCAGGTGACCATGATCCGCGCGAACCAGCGTCGTGCTCCGAAGCGATCAAGCATCAAGTTGCTGGGGATTTCCAGCAGGAAGTAACCAATGAAGAACAGGCCGGCGCCCAGACCGTAGGCCGCATCACCGAGGCCGATGTCGGCGCCCATGTGCAACTTGGCGAAGCCCACGGCCGAGCGATCCACATAGGCGATCAGGTACAGCAGGATCAGGAAGGGAATCAGTTTCAGCGTGATGCGGCGAATAAGCCGCAGTTCCTGGCTCATGAGATCGGTCTCCGATTGTTGTTTTTATAGAACCTCGGGAGACGCCTCTCACGGAAAACCGTCAGGGCCATCCCTCCGCTGAAAACGACTATATAGTAATACTAATTACCCAACAACACTTCCAAAGCGGCGGATTTGCGCTTATGTTACGCCTCAGCAGAAACAATATAGTCATACAATAAGAGAATCGATCATGTCTGATAAGAAACCCACCCTGCGCTCCGCCCAATGGTTTGGCACCGCCGACAAAAACGGCTTCATGTACCGCAGCTGGATGAAGAATCAGGGCATCGCCGACCACCAGTTTCACGGCAAGCCGATCATCGGCATCTGCAACACCTGGTCGGAACTGACCCCATGCAACGCGCATTTCCGCCAGATTGCGGAGCATGTCAAACGCGGGGTGATCGAGGCCGGTGGCTTCCCGGTGGAATTCCCGGTGTTCTCCAACGGTGAATCCAACCTGCGCCCGACCGCCATGCTGACCCGCAACCTGGCGAGCATGGATGTCGAGGAAGCGATTCGCGGCAACCCGATCGACGGTGTCGTGCTGCTGACCGGATGCGACAAAACCACTCCCGCGTTGCTGATGGGCGCGGCCAGTTGTGACGTGCCGGCCATCGTCGTTACCGGCGGGCCGATGCTTAACGGCAAGCACAAAGGCAAAGACATCGGTTCCGGCACCGTGGTCTGGCAGCTCAGCGAACAGGTCAAGGCCGGCACCATTACCATCGACGATTTCCTCGCGGCCGAGGGCGGCATGTCCCGCTCGGCCGGCACCTGCAACACCATGGGTACAGCCTCGACCATGGCCTGCATGGCTGAAGCGCTTGGCACTTCCCTGCCCCACAACGCGGCGATTCCAGCGGTCGACGCGCGCCGTTATGTGTTGGCGCATATGTCCGGCATGCGTGCGGTGGAGATGGTTCGCGAAGATCTGAAGCTGTCGAAGATCCTGACCAAGGAAGCTTTTGAAAACGCCATTCGCGTCAACGCGGCCATCGGCGGTTCGACCAACGCGGTGATTCACTTGAAAGCCATCGCCGGCCGTATCGGCGTGGAACTCGACCTTGACGACTGGACCCGCATGGGTCGCGGCATGCCAACCATCGTCGACCTGCAACCGTCCGGGCGTTTCCTGATGGAAGAGTTCTACTACGCCGGCGGCTTGCCCGCGGTGTTGCGTCGCCTCGGCGAAGCCAACCTGATTCCCAACCCCAACGCCTTGACCGTCAATGGCAAGTCTATCGGCGAGAACACCAAGGACGCGCCGATCTATGGCGAAGACGAAGTGATCCGCACCCTCGACAACCCGATCCGCGCCGACGGTGGCATTTGTGTGCTGCGCGGCAACCTGGCGCCACTTGGTGCCGTGCTCAAGCCGTCAGCGGCGACGCCGGAACTGATGCAGCATCGCGGCCGTGCGGTGGTGTTCGAGAACTTCGACATGTACAAGGCACGGATCAACGACCCGGAGCTGGACGTGGATGCCAACTCGATCCTGGTGATGAAAAACTGCGGGCCGAAGGGTTATCCAGGCATGGCCGAAGTCGGCAACATGGGCCTGCCGGCCAAATTGCTGGCCCAGGGTGTGACGGACATGGTGCGCATTTCCGATGCACGCATGAGCGGCACGGCATACGGCACGGTGGTCTTGCACGTAGCGCCCGAAGCGGCGGCTGGCGGACCATTGGCGACAGTGAAAGAAGGCGACTGGATCGAACTCGACTGCGCCAGCGGCCGTCTGCACCTGGACATTCCAGACGCCGAACTGGCCGCGCGCATGGCCGATCTGCAACCGCCACAGCAACTGTTGGTGGGTGGCTATCGTCAGCTGTACATCGACCATGTATTACAGGCGGATCAAGGCTGCGACTTCGACTTCCTGGTCGGCTGCCGCGGGGCTGAAGTGCCGCGTCACTCGCACTAACCCGCTGCTCCCGCTCCCCTGTAGGAGCTGGCTTGCCAGCGGTGGCGGTGGAACAGTTAGAACTTATGTTGACTGATTCACCGCCATCGCTGGCAAGCCAGCTCCTACAATTAGTTCTTCTCCTGATTCAGGACGGTGCCAGCTCTGGCGACCGTCCTCGCCGCGCCTGCTATCATGCGCGGCATCTCCATCGCACAGGACCGCGCCGTTCCCCATGGATTACCGCAAACCTTCCGACCGCAAAAGCATGCACTCGCGCATCGTCCAGGAACTGGGCATGCAGATCGTCTCCGGACGCTTCCAGCCCGATGACAAACTGCCCGCCGAAGCCCTGCTCTGCGAGGAATATGCCGTCAGCCGGCCGGTATTGCGCGAGGCCACTCGGGTACTTGTGGCCAAAGGCCTGGTGTATTCGCGCCCACGGGTTGGCACTGTGGTCAAGCCACGCAATGACTGGCACATGCTGGATCCGGACGTGCTGCACTGGTTGATGCAAAGCAGTCCGCAGAACGAGTTCTTCGATCTGCTCACCAGCGTGCGCAGCATCATCGAACCGGCCGCCGCCGCCCTCGCCGCGCAATTCGCCACCGACGCCGACATCGCCTCCATCGGTGAAGCGTACCAACGCATGGAAGCCGCGCCGACCCCGGAAGCCTTGCTGCAGCCGGACCTCGATTTCCACAGCCGCATTGCCGACGCGACTCACAACGACTTGTTGGCCAACCTGTGCAACATGCTCTCGGTGGCGATTGCCGAAGCGTTGAAGCATTCAAACCAGCGGCCGAATCTGCATGAACTGGCGTTGCCGCGACACAAGGCGATTCTCACCGCGATCGAGAATCGCGATGCCT
Organism: Pseudomonas sp. MYb327; assembly: GCF_040438925.1. Taxonomy (NCBI): domain Bacteria; kingdom Pseudomonadati; phylum Pseudomonadota; class Gammaproteobacteria; order Pseudomonadales; family Pseudomonadaceae; genus Pseudomonas; species Pseudomonas sp. MYb327. Next base: position 2,094,352 of record NZ_CP159258.1, on the reverse strand, counting down.
TGGGCGCACGGCTTGCCACGTTGGTGCAACTGGATGATGCGCGCAGTGCGTTGAATGTGGTGCTGGGCAGCGATCCCGCATAAAACGCAAACCCTGTAGGAGCTGGCTTGCCAGCGATGGCGGCATATCAGCCACATTGCCGTCGACTGTTGAACCGCTATCGCTGGCAAGCCAGTTCCTACAAGGATTATGGTTATCTGCAGATGTAAAAAAGCCGCAACCCAAGGTTGCGGCTTTTGTGTTTCTGATCCTCGATCAGTGAGCGAACAACGAATTGCCCTTTTGCCCCGCCAGTTTCTCCGGCTTGATCAGGAACCGCGCCAGTGCTGGCAACAGCCACAGTGCACCGAACATGTTCCAGAGCAGCATGAAGGTCAGCATCAGGCCCATGTCGGCCTGGAACTTGATGGCCGAGAAGATCCAAGTGCACACGCCGATGGCCAGGCACAGGCCGGTGAACAATACGGCTTTACCGGTGGACTTCAGGGTCTGGTAGTAAGCCTCTTGCAACGGCAGGCCAGCACGCAGGAAGCTTTCCAGGCGGCTATAGATGTAGATGCCGTAGTCCACGCCAATCCCCACCCCAAGCGCCACGACCGGAAGGGTCGCGACTTTCACACCAATGCCCATGAAGGCCATCAGGGCGTTGCCGAGCACCGAGGTCAACACCAGCGGCAGCACAATGCAGAGGGTCGCTGCCCAGGAACGGAACGTGATCATGCACATGGTTGCGACGCAGATGTACACCAGGATCAGGATCGTCAGTTCGGACTCTTTGATCACCTCGTTGGTGGCGGCTTCGATGCCAGCGTTACCGGCGGCGAGGATGAACTCCAGGCCCTCCTTGTTGTTTTCCTTGGCGAACTCTTGCACCGCATGCACCGCGCGATCCAGGGTTTCAGCCTTGTGATCGTTGAGGAACACCAGCACCGGCGCCAGGGAGCAACTGTTGTTATACAAGCCGTCAGCGCGAGCGATGGAGTTGTTCAGCACGTCAGGGTTACGCGACAGGGTTTCCCATTTCAGGTTGCCTTCGTTCATGCCCTTGATCATTTGCTTGGAGACGGTCACCAGGGAAATCGCCGACTGCACGCCTTCGGTGTTCTGCATCTTCCACATCAGTTCGTCGATCGGCGCCATGGCTTCGTAGCGCGAGCAGCCTTCGGACTTGGTCTTGACCATCACCACCAACACATCGGAACTGGTGGAGTAGTTGCTGATGATGAAGTTGTTGTCCTTGTTGTAGCGCGAATCCGGACGCAGCTCCGGCGCGCCCTGGTCGAGGTCACCGATTTTCAGGTTCTGGCTGTACCAGAGGCCGCCGCCGAAGGCGATCAGTGCCAACAGGATCGAGACCGGTGCGACTTTGGCACTGGCAAAGTTCGACAGCAGGCGCCAGAACGGATGCTCGCGAGTCGCGTCTTTCTTACTGCGGGCTACGGCGCGTTTGCTGATGCCGACATAGGAAATGGCTACCGGCAGCAGGATCAGGTTGGTGAACACGATCACGGCCACGCCGATGGACGCGCCGATGGCCAGTTCACGAATTACACCGATATCGATGATCAGCAGCGTGATGAAACCCACCGCGTCCGCGAGGATCGCGATCATCCCCGGCAGGAACAGTTGGCGGAAGGTGCGGCGCGCTGCCGTCAGGGCGTTGTCGGCCTCACTGGATTGCAGGGCAATACCGTTGATCTTCTGTACGCCGTGGGAAATACCGATCGCGAAGATCAGGAATGGCACCAGCATCGAGTACGGATCGAGCCCGAAGCCGAAGAAGTGCATCAACCCCAGCTGCCAGACCACCGCCACCAGCGTCGTACTCAACACGGCGACGGTACTGCGCAGGCAGTTGGTGAACCACAACAGGAGAATCAAGGTAATGACGAAAGCGATGCCGAAGAACATCACCACCATCACCAGGCCATCGATCAGGTCGCCGACCTTCTTGGCGAAACCGACGATGTGGATCTGTACGTTGGGGTTCTGTTTCTCGAACTTGTCGCGGATCTTTTCTTCCAACTCGTGGGAGAACTTGCGGTAGTCAAGCGCCAGCAGCTTGCCCTGGTCTTGCGGGTCCGGGTAGGACTCCAGCAATGGAATGTCGACGATACTCGACTTGAAGTCGTTCGCCACCAGCCGCCCTACCTGCCCGGACTTGAGCACGTTGTTGCGCAGCAGGTCGAGGCTGGCCTGGGAGCCGTTGTAGCTCTGCGGGATCACTTCACCACCGGCGAAGCCCTCCTCCGTCACCTCGGTCCAGCGCACGCTCGGACTCCACAGCGACTTGAGGCCGGAACGGTCAACGCCGGAGATGTAGAACACCTCATCGTTGATCTGACGCAGGGTCTCCATGTATTCCTTGGAGAAGATGTCGCCGTCGGTGGCTTCAACGGAAATTCGGACGGTGTTGCCCAGGTTCGCCAGATCGTTGCGGTGCTCCATCATCTTTTGAATGAACGGATGCTCGAGCGGGATCATTTTTTCGAAACTGGTGGACGGCCGGATCAGCGTGGCCTGCCAGAACAGGAAGACACTGACCAGCAGGCAGATCGTGATCACTGCCGGACGGTTGTTGAAAATCAGGCGTTCAAGAAACGTCGCCTTGTCCTGGTGATGAGTGCTCAAGGAAGTCATAGCTCCGCCTTCTTATTATTAACCCGGCTCATTTGCCCAGCTCAGCGCCGTTTGGCGAAGTGGCGCGAACGCCGCCCTGTCCAGCCACAATCAGATTGCCATTGCCCGCAGCGACGACCGAGGATAGAGAGATACGGTCCCGGCGGTTGAAGACGCTGAAGGTCTCGCCGTTGTCGCTGCTGCTGATCACCGAACCGCCGTTGCCGACGATCACGATCGAACCGTCATCGAGCAGCGTGCCACCGGACAGACCGAATTCCAGGTCACCGCGTTCAGCCTTTAGCTCGACCTGTTCCCAGGTGCTGCCGAAATCCGTGGAGCGGTAAAGATTGCCGCGCAGGCCGTAGGCCAACAGCGTATTGGCTTGCGCGGTACCGATCACACCGAACAGCGAACCTTCGTACGGACCTTCGAGTTTTTCCCAGGTCTGGCCCCAGTCAGCGGAACGAAACATGCTGCCCTGCTCGCCAACGATGAACAGCCCGGCATCCTTGACCGCCGTGATGGCGTTGAGATGGAACTGGTCCTCGTTGTCGAGGCGATCGCTGACGTCTTCCCAGTTTTTCCCGCCGTCAGTAGTGGCCATCAACGCACCATAGGCGCCCACGGCAAAGCCGCTGTTGGCGTCCTGGAACCAGACGTCGAGCAGCGGCGATTCACGTTTCAGGTCTTCGAATTGCTTGGTCCAGGTGACGCCACCGTCCTCGCTCGCGAGGATCTGCGCATCGTGACCGACGGCCCAGCCGCGCTTGTCATCGACAAAGAACACCGAGGTCAGCAGTTGTCGCGTTGGCACCTTGGCCTGGGTCCAGGTCGAACCCTGATCATCGGAATAGAGAATGTGCCCGCGATCCCCGACGGCCACCAGGCGCTTGCCGGCGTGCGCGATATCGAGAACCAGGCTTTTGCTGGCCTTGGCCGATTCAACGGAATAAACAACATCGGATGCCGGCGCATCAGCGGCCGACGCCGATGCCGACCACACGGCACAGCCCAACAGCGAGAGCGCTGTAGCCAGCAACGCGAATTTGCGTAATGCCGGCGGGCGGCAGATACCCACACCCATGACAGGCTCACTCATAGACCTTCCCCCATTATTATTGTTAGGTCATTCAACCTTTCAGGGCGCCGTAAGGGGTGCTCTCGGGATCACCTGTTTCAGAGCATAGTCTTGAAACCCGCAATCCAGAGCCCCTTCGGAAGCTGGCTTATCCTATCGGTGTTTTTGAAGGGCTGACAATCGACGGCACGTTATCTTTTGTTAACCGGAGACATAACGGGGATGGGTGAATGGCGGGGTATTTAGAGGGGTGATGACAACCCCCTGCAGGAGCTACCGCAGGCAGCGCCTACAAGGGCCGTAGCGCCGCGGGCTATTGAATAGCCCGCGGCATCAGCATCAAGCCAGGCTTTTACTGACCACTTCAAACACATCGCTGGACAGTTGACCCGAAGCCCGAATCCGCTCCAGCTCGCCCTTCATCAACGCCTGACGCGCGTCGTCATACTTGCGCCAGCGAGTCAAAGGCGCCAATTGGCGAGACGCGATCTGCGGATTAAACCCATTGAGCTCAATCACCAGATCCGCCAGGAAGCGATACCCCGAACCATCCGCCGCATGGAAGTTGATCAGGTTCTGCCCGGCAAATGCGCCGATCAGTGCCCGCACCTTGTTCGGGTTCTTGATGTTGAACGCCGGGTGCTGCATCAACGCCTTGACCCGCTCCAGCCCGCCCGGCAGCACACTACCGGCCTGGACGCTGAACCATTGATCCATGACCAGCGGGTTGTCCTTGAAGTGTTCCGCAAAACTGGCCAGTGCCTTGGCTTTCTGTTCTTCGAACGGCGAGTTGACCAACACGGCGAGCGCGGTCAGGCGTTCGGTCATGTTGTCGCAGGTATCGAATTGTTCCAGCGTCGCCGCCAGCACTTCAGGCTTGCCGCTGAGCATCAGGTACGACAGCGCAATGTTCTGCAAGGCGCGACGGGCGAAATGCTCGGCTTCGGCCACGTACGGGGTTTGCTTCGACAGGTCGCGGTTGGCCTGGTAACGCAGCCACAACCCTTCGAACAACGCATCGGCCAGTTGCTTGCGGGCAAACTCGCGGGCGGTGTGAATGGCGTCGACGTCGGCGACTTCACTGATTTCGGTCAGATACGCTTCGCTTGGCAGCGAAAGCATTTCGGCGACCATCGCCTGATCCAAAGACTCATCGGACAGCACGGTGCGCAGGGCCGAAACCAGACGCTGATCCAGCACCAATGTTGCGCCCTTCTGCTGCTGGGCGATCAGTTCTTGCAGCACCTGTACCGACAACTGCTGGCCGGCATCCCAGCGGTTGAAACCGTCGCTGTCGTGCTGCATCAGGAACATCAGTTGATCGCGGTTGTACGGGAAGCTCAGTTTTACCGGCGCCGAGAAACCACGTAGCAGCGAAGGCAGCGGCTGTTCGGCGATGTCGACGAAGGTGAACGTCTGCTCGGCTTCGGTTACCGAAATCACTCGGGAAGTGCCTTGCGCCGACGCTTCACCGGCTAGACGCAGGGCCATTTCACCACCCTTGCTGTCCAGCAGACCCAGTTCGACCGGAATCACGAACGGCAGTTTTTCAACCTTGTCCGGGGTTTCCGGGCAGCTTTGACGGAAGGTCAGGCTGTAGGTTTTGGCTGCCGCATCGTAGGACTCGCTGACCGCCAAACGCGGCGTGCCGGCCTGGCTGTACCAGCGTTTGAACTGAGTCAGGTCCACGCCGTTGGCGTCTTCCATGGCCTTGATGAAGTCATCGCAAGTTACGGCCTGACCGTCGTGGCGATCAAAGTACAGGTCGCTGCCTTTGCGGAAGCCTTCGGCGCCGAGCAAGGTGTGGATCATACCGACCACTTCCGAACCCTTTTCGTACACGGTCAGGGTGTAGAAGTTGGAAATCTCGATGAAGCTGTCCGGGCGCACCGCGTGAGCCATGGGTCCTGCGTCTTCGGCGAACTGGTGGGTACGCAGGTACGCCACGTCCTGAATGCGCTTGACCGTGGCCGAGTTCATGTCGGCGGAGAATCCGGAATCACGGAATACCGTGAAACCTTCCTTGAGCGACAACTGGAACCAGTCGCGGCAGGTCACGCGGTTACCCGACCAGTTGTGGAAGTATTCGTGGGCGACGATGGCTTCAACCCGCTGGTGAGCGGCGTCGGTAGCGGTCTCGGCCTTCGCCAGCACCGCGCTGGAGTTGAAGATATTGAGGCCCTTGTTCTCCATGGCGCCCATGTTGAAGTCATTCACGGCAACGATCATGAAGATGTCCAGATCGTACTCGCGACCGTAGACCTCTTCGTCCCAGCGCATGGATTTCTTCAGGCTGTTCATAGCGTGCTGGCATTTGTCGATGTTTTCCGGCTCGACATAGATGCGCAGCGCCACGGTGCGCTCGGTCATGGTGGTGAAAGTGTCTTCGACGCACCACAAATCACCGGCCACCAAGGCGAACAGGTACGCCGGTTTCTTGAACGGGTCTTCCCAGGTTGCCCAGTGACGGCCGTCTTCGCCGGGACCGGAGGCAATCGGGTTGCCGTTGGACAGCAGCACTGGATAGCTGTGTTGTTCGGCGACCACGGTGGTGGTGAACGTGCTCATCACGTCCGGACGGTCGAGGTAATAGGTGATCTTGCGGAAACCTTCGGCCTCGCACTGGGTGCAGAACATAGTGCCGGACTTGTACAGGCCTTCCAGCGCGGTGTTGGTTTCCGGGTGGATCTTGACGCTGGTATCGACCGTGAACGTGGTGCTGGCCGGATGCAGGGTCAGATGATTTTCGGTCAACTGATACTGCGCTGCAGAAAGCTCCTGGTCGGCCAGGGTGACCGACAACAGTTCCAACTGCTGACCATCCAGCACCAGCGGCGGCAAGCCCGGGCCGCGCTCGGGGTTGCGGCGCATCACCAGTTGCGCATGGACCAGGCTGTGGTCCTCGAACAACTCGAAGGTCAGGTGCGTTTCGTCGATCAGGTACTCAGGCGCCTGATAGTCCTTGAGGTAGATCATCTTCGGTTGTTCGGTGCGCATGCTGGAGTCCTTACTGATGCACGGCGAGTTGATAAGCCGTGTATTTACGAATGTTGATCACGCCGGTATCGAAAATCAGGTATTGGCCCTTGATCCCCATCAGCGTGCCTTCGGCAATCGGATTCTTGTCCAGGTTGAAGCTGACAATTTTCGCCGGGTACTGCTCGACCGGAAAGCGGATTTCGAGCGGTTCGACATCTGCAATCGTCTGGATTGCCTGGAGGCCGAATCGTTCCTGCAAACCTTGCAAGCCCTCGGCGCAGCTGTCGAACAACTGGTCACGAATCTGCGGCAGGTCCACCGACACCGCATCGCCCTTGAGCAAGGCCCGCCAGTTGGTCTTGTCCGCAACCTGGCTGCGGAACAGGTCTTCGACGAAGCCTGACTGCTGGCGGGTCGCGACGCGCATGATCGGCAACGCCTGACTGGCGCCCTGATCAATCCAGCGGGTCGGCATCTGGTTGGCCCGGGTGATCCCGACTTTTACCCCGGAGGAATTCGACAGGTACACGATGTGATCCGTCATGCAGAACGTCTGGCCCCACTCCGGCTCCCGACAGGTGCCAGCGTCGAAGTGGCAGCGTTCCGGGCTCATGATGCACACGTCGCACTGGGCCAGCTTGGTCATGCAGGGGTAGCAGTAACCCTGGCTGAAACTGGTTTTGGTCTTGCGTCCGCAATGGCTGCAGTGGATCGATCCCAGGTATTCCAGACGCACCGTGGTGCCGATCAATGGATTGACCGGAACCTCGACGTCCCCCAGACGAAATGCGTATTGCACGTTCGGCCCGTCCAGGCGCGCCGACATTTTACTGATTGCACCGCGGCCAATCTCGATCAATGGATGGCATCCGACTTGAACAGGATATTCGGCACTTGAATCGACTTGGAGCTGCATTCCTGCGGACCCATGTAACCCGTACGCTCTTCTTCGGGAAGGTTCTTGATTTCCCAGGCGATCATCGCTTGGAGCGACAGTTCACGTTGTTCGGCGGTGAGCTTGCCACCGTCGGACCATTTACCGATTTCCACCGCCAGTTTCAGGCTTTGGTAGATGTCGGGGGTGATGTTCTTGATCATTTCGTTAAAAGACGACATTGGGTCTCCGCGCTCTTTAATTCATATAACTGTTTAGGCGGCCAGTTTACGGCGGTTGTACAAACCACCCAACAAACCGGTCAAGCATCCGACGAGCAACCCGCTGACGTGGGCCGCGTTGGCAATTTCTCCGAAGCCGATCATCGAGACCAGCCCGGACAGGCACAGCAGCAGCCAGATCAGCATCATCGCCAATACCCCACGGGGCAGGCGATAGGCGGTGTTCGGCGAAAAAATCTGAAAGATCCAGCAATGCCCGAGCAGGCCGTACAACACCCCGGACAACCCGCCAAACAGGGTCGGCCCGCTGAAAACAAACTGGGCATAGTTTGAAACGAGGCTGAACAGCAAGGTCAGGCCGATCAGGTTGACACTGCCCTGGCGCGATTCGATTCGCCGCCCCAACTCCCAGTACCACATGCCGTTCATGGCCAGGTGCAGGATGCCGAAGTGAATCAACATCGGCGTCACCAACCGCCACCACTGCCCCGCCGCCAGGCTATTGGCCAATGGCACAAAATGGATGTACTCGCCAACGACGCGATAGTCGAGGAATGTCAGCCAGCGCATCGTTTCGAGGTTGTCGCCCAACAGCGTTACTGCGCCAACGATAATGGTGAGCAGCAAGACCAGTGTGGTCGCCTTGCCGTGCCGAACCTGCGAGGCGAAACTTGGCCGGCGAGCCTGCTGAGATACCGGAATGTGCAGTTTTTCATCGGGATCGCCCGCCGGAAATCGTTCGTACAAGACGCGCACGTCTTCGCTGATATTCGCCGGCACCCACAACACCTGCTCGCCCGCTTCTTCGCTGACCCGATGGGGTACCTGCATGCGCTGCAGCAGTTTGACGAATCCGCTCAAATCCACCGCCAGCGGCAGACGCAATACCGCGATGGCCGTCATTGCAGCACCTCCGGTCGCTCAACATCGACCCAGACAAATTTATGGGGATCGAGACGGCTTTCCTGATCCAGGCGATAGGCGACCAGCTTGCCGTAGAGCACGGCGCTGTAATCCAGACAGGCCAGGTTCGGGCGGATCGGCGCCGGTTTGCCGCTGCGCCAGTAATGGCCGACGAACAGCAATGGCTCGTCGATGCCGTAGCGCAGCAAGGTGTTTTTTTCGCTGGAGGACAGTGGCGTTCGGGCCACGGGATCCGGCAAGGCGTCTGGCTGGAACACGATGTCTCCGTAGGTTTGCGGGTCGTCTTCCCAGAATTTAGTGCGAAAGAACGAACGCGTCAGGCCATCGCCGCTGGTCATGGTCAGGCCATGGGGCAAGCGCATGTCGGTGCCGCGCAGCAGCCGGTCGAACACGGTGCAGGCAAAGCTGCCCGGAATGGCCGACGACTGGAGAAAGTGCTCGTCGACGCACCCATTGGGGAACAACGCGCGCAGCGGCTCGATCAAGCCGGCGTCCCAACAGGCATGCACCACGCGGAAACACCCGGCATCGACGAATAACGGTAGCTCATAGAACCACTGCTGGAAGTCATGCCAGTCGCCCGGATGGTTTTCGAATTGGGTCAGGGTTTCATGCAGCAAACGGGCATGGCGCGGTGTGTGTTCGCGCACGAATTGCTTGCCGCTGCCGGGCAGTGCCGGTGTGGCCCAGCCCAAAGCATTGAATTCATGGTTGCCCATGATGCACAGCGCCTGACCGGCCTCGACCATGTCGTGCACGATGTGCAGCGCCTCGCGAATCCGCGGGCCGCGGTCGATGATGTCACCGACGAACACCGCCATGCGCGAGGCATGGCGCCAGATGCCGCCGTGTTTTTGATAACCGAGCCGGTCGAGCAAATGCTCAAGGGTCAGAGCGCAACCGTGCACGTCACCGATCAGGTCGTAGCTACGCGCGGGATCGAGCATCAGTCGCCTCCACCACCCAACTTGCTGCCCCAGCCGAGCTTGGTTCGGCAGACTTCATAGTAGTTGTGGTCGAGCGGGTGAATCAGGCGCAGCTTCTGGGCCTTTTTGCTGACGGTGATGGTGTCACCTGGCGCGCAGGTGAAATGGTTTTGACCGTCACACGAGACTTGCGGGTAGATCTGCATATCCTTGGACACGACGATTTTCAGCTCACTGTTGCCATCGACCACGATCGGCCTGCCCGACAAGGTATGGGGGTACATCGGCACAATCACAATAGCGTCGAGCTTGGGATGCATGATCGGGCCGCCCGCCGACAGCGCATAAGCGGTCGAACCGGTCGGCGTGGCGACGATCAGGCCGTCGGCCTTCTGACTGCAAACGAACTGGCCGTCGATATACAGCTCGAACTCGATCATGCGGGTCGATTTGCCGGGGTGCAGCACTACGTCGTTCAGTGCATCGCCCTGACCAATGGCCTCGGCGTGGCGGCGGACTTCGGCTTGCAAAAGAAAACGGTTTTCCACCAGGTAGTGGCCGTCGAGCACTTCGGCGACTTTGACTTCCAGCTCATCGGGGCGGATGTCCGTGAGAAAGCCCAGGCTGCCACGGTTTATGCCCAGCACCGGGATATTGTGCTTGGCCAGCGCACGAGCCGCGCCAAGCAAACTGCCATCACCGCCGACCACGATGACCATGTCACAGACTTCGCCGAGCATCTTGCGCGATGAGGTTTGCAAACCATGGCCCGGGAGCACCTCGGCGATGGTGTCTTCGAGGATCACGTGCAGGTGACGATCGAGCAGAAAGCGTTTCAGTCGGCGGACGGTATCCAGCACCTGAGAACTGCCCAGGCGACCGATGATGCCGATATTACGAAATTGCTCCATGGGGCTCCTAATGAAGGGCAGCGACGGTGAAAAGGAGGATTATGGGCGAAAGCGCTGCATAGACAAAATCCTTTCAGCCTCAAGGTGTGCTCGCGATTCGGGCTATGCTCGCAAGATGATCCTATTTCCAGATTTGCTGCAGTTACCCCACCAGTTGCGCCACCCTGAAGTGCGCGACCTGGCATGGGTCATCCTGGCGCCGCCGATGCTTGGCGCCACGCCGTGGCCGCAACGTCATCCGCTGGCCGGCAGCGACTGGGTGCAGGCCCCGGATCTCCTGGAACACTGGCTGCGAAAGCTCGACCGCGACAGCTACGGTTTGCTGCACTGGCTGGCCCAGGCACGCACCCGGCGCCTGGGTTTGTACTACGAACGGTTATGGCAATTTGCCGTGCAGCACGCGCCCGGCATCGAGTTGATTGCCGCCAACATGCCGATCCGCCGCGAAGGCCATACGCTGGGCGAGCTGGACATGCTGCTGCGTGATCGCGACGGCGTGCATCACCTGGAACTGGCGATCAAGCTTTACCTCGGCCCGCAAAATGGTGACGGACATGACGCCGCGCAGTGGCTCGGCCCGGGTTGCCACGATCGGCTGGATCGTAAACTGGCGCACCTGAGCCAGCATCAACTGCCGATTTCCGCGCGACCAGAGAGCCGCGAAGTGCTGGCCGCGCTGGATATTCAGCAGTTCAGCGCCCATTTGTGGCTGGGCGGCTATTTACTCTATCCATGGCCGGGACAGGCGGCATCGCCCAGTAGCGCACACCCACAACACTTGCGCGGTCGCTGGCTGCACCAAAAGGATTGGCCGGAGTTTTTCGCGCAGAGCCCGCCTGGCCGTTGGCAACCCCTGCCCCGCCATGCCTGGCTGGCGCCGGCGCATTATCCAGCGGAGCAAACCTGGAACGATGAACAATTGGATGCCTGGCTGAGCGAACTGGAGCCGCTGGCACCGGCGCAATTGCTGGTGCGATTGACGGAAAATGCTTTGGGCGACTGGGAGGAAGCGGAACGGTTGTTCCTGGTCGCGGATCTTTGGCCGAATGTACCGGGGCAGGGTTGAGTCACAATCGAATCACATGCCCCTCCCCCGGCGCGACCTGTCCACCGACTGGTCAGCCCTTCGTAATCCGCAGCATCAAAGCTTTTTGTGCTGTTCGACCCACTTCCCGTAGGCATCGATAAATTTCTGCAAGAACGGCCTGACCGATTCGGACAGGTTACCCGCTTCATCGAACGCCGAACCAGCGCCGCCCAGGTAGGCTTCCGGTTGCTGCATCATCGGCACATCGAGAAACACCATGGACTGGCGCAAGTTGTGATTGGCGCCAAATCCACCGACCGCGCCCGGAGAAACACTGATCACCGCACCCGGCTTGCCACTCCAGGCACTCTGACCGTAGGGACGCGAACCCACGTCGATGGCGTTTTTCAACGGGGCTGGCACCGAGCGGTTGTATTCCGGGGTGACGAACAGCACTGCGTCGGATGAGCTCACCTGTTGCCGGAAAGTACTGTAGGCTGCCGGCGGTGAAGCACCATCAATGTCTTCGTTGTAGAGCGGCAGATCACCGATTTCGACAATGCTCAGCTTGAGATTGGCCGGCGCCAGATCTGCCAGCGCCAGGGCGACCTTGCGGTTGATCGATGCTTTTCGCAGGCTGCCGACCACTACGGCGACGTTATAGACATTGCTCATGGAAGACTCTCGATTGTCCGTGGGAGGAGCCTGTAGTTATAGATGATCAGGTGAAGGTTCAACCAGTGAACGTAGGTATATCTGCGCCCTGATTATTTTTTATATGTAGGAAAACTTACCGTACTTGGTGGCGGTCTATCCAACCGCACATGAGTGATTTATCTCCAGAGGTTCTAAGCAGATGGCAGCAGTACTCGTCGGTCAGTTCCATGCAAGAGACGCGGAAGGCCGCATTTATTCCGTACATGAGTTCCAGGAATCCACCCCGCCGGCCGATGGATTCGCACCCGTCACCACCTACAAGCTGGCCATTGGCGATCGCGTAAACAAGGTTGATGAAGATCAATTTCTGCTGGTGCAATCGGGCGTGACCATCATCCGTGAGCCGGTCACGCACGTCGCTTCATAACTCGACGTTATGAGCAGAAGTCATATGCGCGGACTTGGGTTAGGATTCAGCCACTGACTCCATCACCCTGCTGAACATGGACTTCACGCATGCGCTTACGCCATATCGAAGTGATCCAGGCGCTCCTGCAGACCGGTCACCTGGGCACCGCCGCCGAATGGCTGCAGTTGCCGGTGGCCGAAGTCGAGCGTATTTTGCGCGACGCCGAGGATCAGCTGGGTTTCATGCTGTTCTCCAGCGTTCGCGGACGCTTGCAGGCCACGCGTGAAGCCCGGGCGTTGCAGGTCGAAATTACCCGCGTCTACGATGCGCTCGAACCACTGCAGCGCCTGGCCAGCAGCCTCAAGCAATACCTTGCCCCGCCGTTACGCATCATCTGCACCCCGCCCCTGGCCCAACAATTATTGCCGCAAAGCATCGCCGCGCTGCGCCGACGCCTACCCGACGCGCCTTGTACACTGTTGAGCCAACCCACCCGTGAGATCGTCCGAAGCCTGCTGCTGCGTGAAAGCGATCTCGGTCTGAGCCTGCATGATCCGGAGCATGGTGATATTCAGTGTCAGGCGATTGCACAAGGCAAATTGCAACTGCTCGCCCCACACGGTTGGCTGCAACCAAAGCAGAAATACATCTCGCTACAGGATCTGGCCGGTCAAGCGATGGTCGGCCTCGAAGGTCATGACCCACTCAGTCCGGCGCTCGAAAACAAACTGCATGCGCTGCGCCCGGCGCCGGTCATCCAGACCCGGGTTCAGACACACCAGATGATGCGCAGCATGGTCGAGGCCGGTGAAGGCCTCGCTATTGTCGACCCCTTCACCGCCCTCGGCGCGAAGTCGGTGGGGCTCGACGCCTGCCCGCTGGCACCGGCGGTGCCGATCAGCCTCTACGCCCTGACCCTGAAAAACGGCGAGCCCTCACCCGCCATTCAGACCTTGCTGGCGATCATCACGGAACAAGCCGCGGCGATGCTGGTGAGCTGATCGGGTTTTCCAGCGGGTTATCGAACAATCGGTACCAAAACAGCGCCACTTCGGCAGTATTGGGATCGATGCCGCGATAGCGCAGATGGTCGATGCCCCCAATCACATATCCGCAACGCTCATACAGCCGGCAGGCGCCCAGATTGTTGTTTTGGGTTTCGAGCATAATGCCCGGCAGTTTCTTCTTGCGACTCCAGAACTGCGCCACATCCAGCAGCGACTTGGCCACGCCATGGCGTCGCGCCGGTGCGTGCACCGCCAGTTCGTCAATGTGGGCAAAGCCGTTCCAGTTGGTGCTGATTACCAAGTGGCCCACCGGTTCATCGTCCAGATATGCCATGAAAATCGCACTGTCGGCGGCGTCGCGAAAGCTGCTGAACTCCTCGGGATCGATGCCATAGCACTTGCGATAAGGGGTGATCGGCGTGACCCGCCACTGCTCCACCGGCTGGCCTATTTCGGGAGTACCGTAGGCGGCGACTTCAAAACTGAAATCGCTACCCCATATGTACGCGGCAAAGCCTTCGTCGGCCACGCGCACCGACAGCCCTGGGTAATTCGGATTTATAACCGGTTGCATACTGGGAAAGGTCCTCATTCCTTGATGCAATCGACGGTGTAATGCCGCCCATTGCCCTCGTCTTCGTGTTGCAAGCCGTGCACATCAGCGACAAACCCCGGGAAGCTGCTGTCGAACGTGCGAGCAAATGCCAGGTAGTCGATGATCGAACGGGTCGACTCGGTAAAACGTTCGCCGGGCATTATCAACGGAATCCCCGGCGGATAAGGCACCAGCATGACGGCGGCGATACGCCCGTGCAGAGCATCGATCGACACCGCTTCGACTTCGCCACGCACCAATTGATCATAGGCGTCAGCCGGCTTCATGGCGATTTCCGGCAGCACCGTGTACATGCGTTTGAGATGCTTGGCTGTGGCGTTGCTGCGATAGCAGGCATGCAGTTGATCGCACAAGTCGCGCAGGCCCATGCCCTGATAGCGCGCGACATTCTGTTGCGCCACGCAAGGCAGGCACGTGGCCAGACTGACGTTGGCGTCGTAACTGCGCTTGAATTCCAGCAACTCGGTGAGCAGCGTGCTCCATTTGCCCTTGGTGATGCCCATGGAGAACAACACCAGGAACGAATACAGGCCGGTCTTTTCCACCACCAGCCCGCGTTCCCAAAGGAATTTGCTGACCACCGCTGCGGGAATCCCACGCTCGCTGAGTGCGCCGCCCGCGGTCAGCCCCGGCATCACCAGGGTGACTTTGATCGGATCGAGCAGCACATAATCGTCAGTCACGCCACCAAAGCCGTGCCAGTCGGCCTCCGGTTGCAGCAGCCAGTCTTGCGTCACAACACGGTCGATACCCTCCACCGAAGGAGGCTGCCAAATGGAAAACCACCAATCGTCAGCGGCAATGTGCTGGCGCAGATTGGCCAACGCCCGGCGAAAACTCAGGGCCTCGTCAAACATTTCCTGCAACAGCGAACGCCCGGCCCCGCCCTCCATCATGGCCGACGCCACATCCAGCGAGGCGATGATGCCGTATTGCGGCGACGTGGAGATGTGCATCATGAAGGCTTCGTTGAAGCGATCACGGTCGAGTTGCCGGGCGCCGCCGTCCTGAACATGAATCATCGACGCCTGGCTAAACGCCGCCAACAATTTGTGCGTGGAGTGTGTGGTGAACACCAACGGGCCGTCGTCACTGCGGGACGTGCCCATGCCGTAACGCCCGGCGAAAAATTCATGGAACGCCGCGTAGGCGTACCAGGCCTCGTCGAAGTGCAACACCTCGACACTGTTACCCAATTGCTGCTTGATCAGTTCGGCGTTGTAGCAGAGCCCGTCGTAGGTTGAATTGGTTACCACCGCAAGTTTGACCTTGGGCGCCCGGCCCCGGGTCAACGGACTGGCGTCGATCTTGGCTTGAATCGATTCGATGCTGAACTCACTGAGCGGGATCGGGCCGATGATGCCCAGTTCATTACGCTCCGGACACAGGTACAACGGGATGGCACCGGTCATGATGATCGAGTGCAACACCGACTTGTGACAGTTGCGATCCACCAGCACGAGGTCATCGCGAGCGACCATGGAGTGCCAGACGATTTTGTTGGCGGTCGACGTGCCGTTAATCACAAAAAAGGTGTGATCGGCGCCGAAGTTTCGCGCCGCACGGGCCTCCGCTTCTGCCAATGGCCCGGTGTGATCCAGCAACGAACCGAGCTCCGGTACCGAAACCGACAAATCCGAACGCAGGGTGTTCTCGCCGAAGAACTGGTGAAACGCCTGACCCACTGGACTTTTGTGATACGCCACGCCACCGCCGTGGCCGGGGGTGTGCCACGAATAATTGGAGTCGGCGGTGTGCTGCACCAAGGCTTTGAAGAATGGTGGCAGCAAACCATCCAGATATTTGCGCGCGGCCCGGGCCACCTGACGAGCGAGAAATGGCACGGTGTCTTCAAACAGATAGAGGATGCCGCGCAGTTGATTGAGTTCAGCCATGGCGTCGGCGGGCGCGTTTTCCAGAGTCACCTGCTCACCCAGGGCAAAGATCGGCAGATCGGGGGCACGCACTCGCGCCAGACCGATCAGTTCGGCCATATTCTGCAACAAATGAGAGTGGGCGCTGGCATCTTCCGCCGCGATCAACATGCACGAGAGGCCGTGATGAGTCGAAGCAACAAGACGCCCTTCGGTGTAGTCCACGGCCGAGACAATACTGAAACCTTCTTGCTCCAGTTCCCGGGCAATCCCCCGCACACGGTC
This sequence comes from Pseudomonas sp. MYb327, assembly GCF_040438925.1. Lineage (NCBI taxonomy): Bacteria > Pseudomonadati > Pseudomonadota > Gammaproteobacteria > Pseudomonadales > Pseudomonadaceae > Pseudomonas > Pseudomonas sp. MYb327. The sequence continues at coordinate 2,077,921 of NZ_CP159258.1, read as the reverse complement.
ACCGGCGACAGTGTCGGCCTTGATGTCGCGGTGGACGATCAGGACCGGAAATTTCAAATCTTTGTACATGAGGCTCAGTATCCTGAGGCGGCAGATCAGAGCCTGCCAATCACCTCAGGGTAGAGGGTTGAAGCGGATGTGGCGAGCGGGATGCCCGATACCGGACGATGAGCGCACCATTTTGAAGCGTGGAAGCTTGCTCTCGCTCGACTGCCCAGCTGTCGTAAAACCTGCGAATCTGCTGCCAGTGAAAAATACGGGGAACGCTTCGCTACCCAGCGGGAGCAAGCTCCCTCGCCACAAAAACGTGTGTTTCTATGCCTGAGCTTCAGCTTCAGCCAACTGCACCCACAATGCCGGGGCACCGGCAGATTTGGCGATGACCTCCATGCGCGCTGCATGTCGGGCCAGATCGTCTTCGTTGGCGCGGATGATGCGCGTTAGCTGACGATCGGCCGGCAGGCGACGGATTTCCGTGGCCGAGTTATCCGCACCCTCACCGGGACCATTGCCATCGGACGCATTACCGGCCAACGACAGGCTGGTCTGGCCGCCAGTCATGGTCAGGTAAACGTCGGCGAGAATCTCGGAGTCGAGCAAGGCGCCGTGCAATTCACGGCCGGAGTTATCGACGCCATAGCGTTTGCACAAGGCGTCGAGGCTGTTGCGCTGCCCCGGGTGACGTTCCCGGGCCATCATCAGGGTGTCGAGGATCGAGCAATGTTGCGTGATGTCCGCACGATCGTGCTGGCCCATCAGGGCGAATTCGTTGTTGATGAAGCCAACGTCGAACGCCGCGTTATGGATGATCAGCTGCGCGCCCTTGATGAATTCGAAGAATTCTTCGGCCACTTCAGCGAATCGCGGCTTGCCCACCAGAAACTCGTTGGTGATGCCGTGGACGCCGATGGCGCCTTCATCACTTTCGCGATCCGGTTGCAGGTAAACGTGGAAATGTCGGCCGGTCAGGCGTCGACCGATTAACTCGACACAACCGATTTCGATAATCCGGTGGCCGTCGGTTACCGGCATGCCGGTAGTTTCGGTATCGAGTACTACCATCCTGTTAGCTGTATTTGTGTAAACCGTCATCGCATAGCCACCTTTAAATACGCGCTAAATCTTAACATACCGCAAGAAATTCACAGCAACGACCAATGATCAGACGTAAACGGTGCCGAGCGTTCCATCAATGTACGCCAAGGTGTAAATATGGCTTTTACGATCAAAACTTTCATTGCTGCAGACGGTGAACGATTTTCTCAGCTCTACGAGGCTAGCGAACCGGGCTTTCCGCTGTTCTACCCAACTGCCTACATTGCGCGATCGATCAGACCATCCACGACCCACGAAACGCAGAAGGTCTATCTCGCAACGATCAAGCGAATCTGTGAGTGGGAGTTCAGCAGGAACATTGATTTAGCTACTTGTTTTCAAAGCCTGAAATTTCTCAGCGCTGCACAGATTGATGACCTAGCGGACTTTCTGCGTGCCAGCAAGCTGGGTAGTAAGGGAAGCGTCATCAGCAGCCCCAAGTACAACACGTATTTAGCGTATGCAGCAGACTACATAAGCTGGCTTGCGCAAGAGGTCATAACTGATTCCAACACGAGCAACGTCAAGGATGCCATCCAGGAACAGAAAAAGAAGCTGCTGAACAAGAAAAGGCGCAAGGCCGGTTCTAAATCCGCGCGAGATCGACGAATTGTGACTACGAAGTTGCCTTCTGAATCTCGCAACAGGTTGTTGGATCTGTTCGATCAGCCTTTTGATAGTTTACGGAAACCGCAAGACCGTGGATCAAGACTGCGTAATGTTGTCATGCTCCGTGTTCTTTACGAAACGGGTATGCGGTCCGGCGAACTACTGAGCTTGAAACTCAGGCACCTCATAGAGGCAGGGGGCGATGACAGTGCTTACCTTGATATTGAGCTTAACCACCATGATGCGGTTGACACTCGGCTACATCAACCCGTTGCCAAAACACTAGGACGCAGAGTTCCGATATCACGAATCCTCGAAGAGCAACTAATAAACTATCGAAACAATTGGAGAGCTGAAGTACCCAGGGTCGGGTTCTCGGATCAGGATTTCATTTTTGTCGTCCACCGTGGCGGACACAACCAAGGCAAAGCGCTACCCAATACCGCGTTTAGCTCGGGACTAGCGAACCTTAAACACATTTTTAACTCCCTCACTCCAATTCATCCCCACTTATTGCGACACGACTGGAATTACCGTTTTTCAGAGCAAGTAGATAAAGAAGGCATGCCGTTTGAACAAGAACGGACCTTAAGGGAGCAATTGATGGGTTGGGAACCAGACTCACCTATGTCAAGGCGCTACAACCTCCGCCACATCGAGCAAAAATCGCTTGAAATTGGTTTTAAAATTGCCTCTGACACAAGGAAGATTTTCTAATGAAAAAAAAAGTTCTTTTTGCAGACACCCACGAATTGTTAGAGGCTGATCTCAAACGAACAGAACGCGCCGCTCTACAAGGGGCTTCGTTTTACTGGGAAGGTGAAGTTCTAGCCCATTTAGGGGGAACTAGTTTCTTCATGACCAAAGCGCTTTCTCAAATGAGCTCATCCATGAAAGCATCATTCAAACAACAAGTGATTTCCTTCATAGATCAGGGAGACTATGCAACCAGCAGCTATGTCGGTTTTTTTTCAATGCTTCAGTCGCTCCTAAACTCAATTTCCACAAGCTCCTTTGATTTAAACTGGATAGCGCAAGCACTTGAAAACTCAGGATTCCGGCGCAACAAAAAAATGATGACCCGATTTTTGCTACAGTGGCGGGAGCGAGATAGCAATATCATCGATCAAGATGTTTTGAGCTTTCTAAATGATGCTTCCCCCCATCGCAATGGTCCTCGCCATGTACTCTCTGACGATCCCGAGAAGAGCTGGCTCACCAATGAGGAGTATGATGGTCTACTCTCTGTCGTGTGGAAAAATTACGATAACGGCACCAGTTGCACCCAAGTGACGCTCATTAAGTTGCTATCAATGCAATATGCTCGGAGACCCATACAGATTGCTTACTTAAAAGTTGGGGACATTTGCAACTCAGACAGCCTAGGCAACATAGGACATTACATTGATTTTCCCGGCGCAAAGGACTTAGCCGCCGAGACTTCTTTTCGCGATAGTAAGCCCGAAACTCACCCGCTACCTGACCACATTTGGGACTTATGCTGCATACAATTACAGGAAGTGAGAGAATTGTATGAGAATGTTCTAAGCAGAACACTAACGGACGATCAATTTAAAATACTGCCATTGTTTTGCAGCAAAAGACGCATTAAGGAGGCTCAACAACTCATTGAGACTCGCCACCAGTACAACCTTTTGGACCACTTAGGCAGCGAGCTTTTACATCTGCCAAAGTGAAATATTGGTAGAATTATCGCTTGGCATAATAATTCCCCAACTTGCAAATACTTAAAAAACCCCTTACGGATAAAGATACCGAAAGCGCCGATTAGTCCACGCACTGGACAGACAATGATTGTAACTGCAATACGGATGCGCCATACGCGAGCACGCCAGATCGCACGCAAGGGTGTGCCCAAGCACATACTTTCTCATTGGTTGGGCAATACGTCCGAAAGATCAATTCATGCCTATTACAACGACCCTGCGGAGGAGGCACGGAAAATTGATGAAGCAATGGCTCCCATGCTGGCACCACTGGCAATGGCTTTTGCAGGTACATTGATAGACTCGGAGGATCAAGCAAAAAGAGCAAGCGACCCGACCAGCAAGCTGGAGTTCGCCCATGAAGGCAAGCTTAAGGATGTCGGGCGCTGCGGAAAACACAGTTTCTGTGCGACAACTTCGGTCCCGATCCCCTGCTATCGCTGCATGTATTTTGAGCCTCTAGTTGATGCACCACATCATGAAGTACTAGAGGCGTTACTGCAGCGAACGGAAGCCGAGAGGCAAGTGCTAAAGATCGGAAGCCCGCGAAACCTACTCATACCCATAGATCTCTCGGCCGACATTCGAGCTGTCGAGAACTGCATTACGCGCTGCAATTTTCGGAAAGCCGAACGGGGAATCAAGTAATGAGTGAGATTATCCGATTCATACCAAAACACGAGTTGACTGCCCGGCAAAACCTTAAAAAATTCATCGCTTTCGCCCGGAACGATCTCGAGCTCTGGTCCGACTTAAAGGATTTCTCATGGAATGCGAGCAGATGGTGTCTGCCCTTTGGAAGCGTCCGTTTCATCAGCTTTGAACATACCGGACTACACCCCAGTAAAAAGTCGGAACAACATCAACTGATGAATCCCTCTTTTACCGAGCTTGCTAAGGCCTATCTGCGTTATAGCTATACGCTTCGCCCACGTAAGGGGTTGAGCAAGGATATGCAGGCACTTAGAGTAATCGAGTTTGCCTTAAGTCAAGACTCAAAGGTACCGGATATTACCAGATTCAAACAACGGCACTGGGAAAGAGCCACCACCGCTCTTGAACCTTTTGCTGACCGCGACAATATTTGTTCTACCATTCGAGGAATCCTTAAGACATTTGCGGACATCTGCATAGTCAATGTCGATCCAATGCTTTGGAAGCACCCCTACACAGGCTTGAATAGCTCCAATGTTATCAAAGGAAAAAGGGCGTCAGAAGATGTAAAGGCAAAGAAATTACCAAATCAGGACGCTCTACTTGCGATTGCGGAGGTGTTCTCTCGAGGAGAGAGTAAAACGCATACCGCTGAAGACGTCTTAATTACCTGCGTCACCGGACTTTTGCTAAGCGCTCCTATACGTATTAGCGAGACGCTGCGATTTCGCACCGATTGTCTGCGTAACGAACGCGATAAGAATGGAGTGATGCAACATTACCTCGCATATTGGGTCCCGAAGACCCGGGAGTTTGCGCGAAAACCGATTCCAAAAGTCATGGCAGAGGTCACCGAAGAAGCGATAAAGAGGCTAAGCACGATAACCGAGGAAGGTCGTCGCCTCGCGAGTTACATGGAGACAAATCCAGTAAAATTTTATCGCCACTCAAATTGCCCGGATGTTCTTGATGATCAAGAGTTAACATGCCAACAAGTAGTAGAGGCTCTAGGAGCCTTCAGTCAGGGGGGTGCCGCGACTTCATAAGGAAACACACCGGTAAAGGGAAGCTCTCTGGTCTTACGCTGAACACCTTGTGGCAATTTGTGCTGGCCGAGCACCGAGCGCTCAATCCGCATTTCCCCTATCAGGAATCCCCGAATAGCTCGACGCAGCCACCTTTGAAAATGTCGGAATCCCTTCTGTGCTTTCGTCGATTTCAACTGTCAACGACGCTATGCACTAGCCCAGTACTGCTTGCTCCGTTTGATCAAAGTTACTATGCAGTACGTTTGATGATCGGTAGTAAACAAGCAGAGAATATGAATTTTTTCGCCCGAAACGGATACCAAATCGCCAAGCTCAAATCTCACAGCTTCCGCCACCTACTCAACCGTCTGGGGCGCGCCAGCGGCGTCTCCGTGGAGGTCCTCACTGAATGGAGCAGTCGCGCTAGCACCGTGCAGACTCGTACTTACTTAAACGATGACCCAATTATTGCTGCCTCTAAATGCGCTGTTGTGCTCGGAACTACTCAAGAGCAGGAGCCACTGCCTCCAATCACCAATGAAGAAACACTGCTTTATGGCGATGGACCATTCCATCGCAGCCGGTATGGCATCTGCCGTCGTAGCTGGAGAGCAGGTCCTTGCAATAAGTTCGCAGACTGTCTCAATTGTTCGGAACTACTCATGTGCAAGGGCGACAAGATTGCTGCTGAAATCATAAAGATCGATCGTGATAATCTCGTGCGGACTTACTCGGCCGCCCAACGGGCGATAGCGGAGGGCGAACGGGCTGCATCTCGCTGGACCGAAAAGGCAGGACCACAGATCGAAAGACTCGATCAACTGCTGGTCATCCTACACAACCCTGAAATACCGGACGGCAGCCCAATCGAAATGGTCGGGGAAGACTTCAGCCATGAAAAGGTGATTGTGTCCGAAAAAGCCAAAGCAACAGGCGCGAAGTTGCTAGACAGGAATGAATTACGCATCACATACGGCGATGATCTTCTGGCCTGCCTGGAGTTACTACGGAGTCCCGATAATGCCTAAAACGATCACAGAGCAACATGTGAGAAAAATCGCCCAAATGATTCGTCACTGGCCAGTCGAGCATGCACTGGATTGGAACGCCGTCTGCATTGGCGCACAAGGTATACTCGGGTGGGATAACCCGCCAACACGTCAGGCGCTTGACAAGAAAATTTCGATAAAAGTCTCTTATAAGTCCAAAAAAGAACAGTTAAAGTTTGAAAAGCAGAAGCTTGTTGAAATGCCAAGGCCACGGAGCACATTGGATGCCATGAAAAAAATCACCCGGCTCCAGGCCGAAAACGACGAACTGAAGGCAGAACTTACTAGAATGGCCGAGATCGCGAACCGGCTGATCTACAACGCAACGATTGCGGGACTTACACGAGAGCGGCTGATGGCTCCGCTCCCGACCATTCATGAGCCCCAAGCCCACAGAGCTCGAACTCATAAGTGATCGTTCAGAGACACGTCAGCGGCCTCTGAATAATTCTGCACCTCAGATCCCCCAACAACCAGCTAGCATGTTTGGGCGCCTCTGATATACACAATGATCAGACGGTTGTCCCAAGTCGCATAGGACCACTTTTATTGTTGTATCTCGCCTCAGATGGCACCCCCATAGCTTTTAACGTCGTGAAACTCTGATGGTTAGGAGTCTCGCCCTCCTCGTCTCCATATTCAATTTTGCCAAAGCCTCTCCCGACTCAGCGGTACATACCCAATAAGACGCCCCACCGTCTTTAATTCTTACCAGCTTGCTCGAGCTCAAAGATCAACCATCCGTTAAGACTACATACTCATGGGCCTCTGATGTCTCCTCCGGAGTCGATTCTAAACTTAAGGCGAGTAAAAAAATCGCTACCGCATCAGGCGAAAACGAGCCTCCCACTTCATACGGCGATTGCGCTACTACGGCTAGGCGTTACCTACGGGCACACACCGCACACTCAAAAGGTTGAGTATTGCAAGGGACGACTTTTGTTGCTGTAAGGGGCCTGAAAACATCGTGAGCCAGGAAGCTTCACATTGTGTGACCGCGGGTGTTGGGCGACCGCTGGCCCTGAACAATACCCACTCATGATCAACGACTTTTGGTCGATGAAGAGCTACCAATGCACTTAACCGATACTTGAGCTCAGGAATGGCTCGGTGAGTCGGTCGATCCTTCGCTCTTCGAGTTGCCCTGCTCGCAGTATTTCGTTTGAATTTGGATAATGCCGTAAAAGCTGGCGGGCCTGACGTCGAATAGATTCTGACAGAGTGGGATCTTGCGAAAGCTCGACCAGAAAGTCTCGAGTATAAATCAGCGCTCGTGTGCGCTCGCTAGGCATTGTCATATTTTTTCCTCTCAAACAACGGCTTTCGTTGAGGGATTAATTTGCAAGCAAATGGATCAGAAGGTGGTTCTACCGATCCTGATTAGGCGGGAATTTTCATCATTAAGTTACTAAATTTATCGACGAAGGTGCTCTGCAATAGAGAAAACGACGCGATCGGTGCGTAGCCTTGATAGATCAGAACAGGCTCCCTCGATATAGCTATGCCCACCTTCTAGCACATACACGTAATGCTGGAAGCCGTCCCGGTCGTCGATAGACTGGCGCAGCTCCTCAAGGCGCTCCATCTTCCAGCGGCCACTGCCATTCATATGCCCTGGACTCACCAACATTACGCCCTCGACCCATACGCCCTCGCGCCGTGCGGTCAATATTCGTTCGAATTCAGGGGTGCTGGTGATCAGCAAGGTGCTGGAGATTCCCTCGCCATTTTGGTCATAACCAACGCCAACAAAAAACCAATGACAGCACACAGGTAGCTCTACAAAGCGCCAATGCTGGACGTTCGCATCACTAAGCAACCTGCCCATCGGCATTTCGGTCTCACGGTATGTCAAGAACATGGTATCCCTCCGAAAATGAACACTATAGATTGTAGCTCTATAGTGCTCACAAAGGCCTCATTGTTCCTTTTGCGAGCACAGCAAATGGAACTGAAAAAAGCCTTTGGAATAGCATTGCGACGATTGAGGCAGAGCAAGGGGCTCTCTCAGGAAGATTTTTCCGAGGTAAGCAGTCGTACCTATCTCAGCACCTTGGAGCGCGGCTTGAAGGGACCGACCATTGAAAAAGTGCATGAACTAGCATCCACGCTAGGGGTTCACCCCATGACAGTACTGGCATCCTGCTACCTACAACAGAATGAAGATATCTGCCTCGAGGATTTGTTTGACCAAATACGCGCGGAGCTTTCAGTATTAGGAGCGATTCGGTAAAGCACGGCACAGCGTGATTTTATTTGTGCGATCGTGAAGCATTCAGGCTTCTTGAGGCAATGTCGCACAATGAATCTTTTCAGTCTTAGTACTAACTTGGAGCGCAACGCAGGAGGCGCGCATGTCCGTGGCCGGCAATATCGGCAGACGCATTCAACGCATGCCAAAAGGAAAGCCTATTTGCATCAATCATTTCGCTAACGAAGGTTCGCGGAAGACGGTGGCCAAGGTCTTGTCGCGATTAGCTGCAGCGGGTGAATTGGAGCGACTGATGCGCGGCATTTATATGCGGCCGAAAATTAGCCACTTCGCTGGCCAGGTGCGCCCTAACGTCACCTCCTTACTCCGAGTCCTTGCCCAGGTGACTGGTGAAACAATTGCGATTCATGGGGCTGAGGCAGTCAGGGCTTTCGGTTTGAGTACTCAAATGCAAATTGAACCCGTTTTTTACACCAGTGGTGCCAGCCGCAAGGTGGAAATTGGACAGACAACTATTCAGCTACTTCACGTCCCCGCTCAAAAATTACAGCATTCTGGGACGAACGTTGGTTTGGCTCTTGCCGCCCTTTTCTACATAGGTAAAGCAGGAATCAATGACACCGCTATTGCAAGGATCCGAGCCAAGCTGGACCAAGCTGAGTTTAAACGGCTTACAGACAGCAAAATTCCCACATGGATGAAGACTGCATTCAGCCAATCAAATCGAAGACCCCTGACGCTTTAATCCCATCTGTTCTTGCTGCTAGAAGAATATTACTGCGACCGTCTGCCGCTCGCTGAACTACGCAAACATCAAAATTGAATGGATGGCCTACGTGGCTGCCCAAAGTAAGTTTCGCCGACACAGCGGTGACTACGTTTTCACGGAGAATGACGTGCGCGATCATACGAAATTTCCCGACACGCTGGCTCCCAACGACGGGGCAATCTGTATCCACTGCGCTCTGGGACCAAGAGAGGGCAAATACATCGAATCAAGACCTACGTGATCGCAGCATTGAACATGCGCTTCAAGGAGGCCGACGGCACGCCTTGCACAGACATTCCCGCGATTGCGACGGCGATCAAGGCGCTACTGACCGGCTCCATCTATGAGTGGCTGCTCAACCAGGCTGAAATCGAACTCAAGCACATTCCTGCCACCGTCGAGGCGTTGATCTCCCCCTTGCAGGGAAAAACTTCAGGCCTGGATCAACAGGGCGTGCTTTAACACTGAGTCGGTGGTGGTCTGGTAGTGGCTGGCGAGCAGCTCGCACGCCTTGTCGATGTCCTTGGCCAGTGCCGCGTCCATCAACTCCCGGTGTTCATGGGGCACATCCCGCGCGGAGCTCTCGGCGTAGTGCATCGACAGGAAGCGGTAGCGCGCGGTTTGATCCCGCAGAGACGCACACAGGCGCAGCAACGTTGGTGAGTTGCAGCTGGAGATAAGCGCCTGATGGAATAGCTCGTGAGCGTTTTCCCATTCCGGCTTGAGCAGGCGCTCCGGGCCTTCGACGATGGTCAGGCGGTCAAGCCGGTGATGGGCGGCGAGCACGCGGCTCTCCCACTCCACGTCCCCTTGGCGAATGGAGTCAGCCAGCGCTTTGCATTCGATGTGTAACCGGGCAGCCGTGATGTCGGCGATTTCCGCAGCGGAAATCTGCCCGACGCTGAAGCCCTTCTGATCCGCCGCCGAGACGAAACCGCTGCTGGCCAGTCGCGACAAGGCTTCGCGCAGTGGAATCACCCCCACGTCGTAGGCCTCGGCCAGTTCCTTGAGGCGCAGGCGACTGCCGGGCGCCAGTTGGCCATTGATGATGTCCTGGCGAATCCTTGCTTCGAGTTGCGAGGCCATGGTGCGCTTTTCAGCGGGTTCCGACGATTGCCAGTTGATCAGGGGGGAATTCACGGTTGACTCCTTTTTACGCGTTGTCTGTTCGAATCATACACAGATCATGAAATTTCTCACATTTGGTAAAATATATATTTTTTTGTTGACGATATATTTTATTGAGCCTAGCTTAGTGACTACGCGGTCGGCTGCCCTTCCACACCGGCCCCTTTTCAAGCCAATAAGAGAAACCGTCATGCGCTACGTCCGTTTCCTCAATCAAGGTCAACCAGTCCTGGGTGTCGTCTCTGCCCAAGGTGTACGCGTACTGGGTACCGAATCCATCGAATCCCTGCTGGCCCGTGGCGTGGACTTGACCACTCACGGTGCCGAAGCCAGCGGCGCGTTGGTCGAGATCGCCGAAGACGCCTATCTGCCTCTGATGCAGCGTCCGACCAAGATCATTTGTGTGGGCCTGAACTATGCCGACCACACCAAGGAATCCCCTTACGCCCAGCCGAGCTACCCGACCCTGTTCCCGCGCTGGAACTCGAGCCTGACGGCCCACAACAAACCGCTGATTCGCCCGCGCGTCTCCGACACCCTCGATTACGAAGGGGAAATGGCCGTCATTCTGAAAAGCGGTGGCCGTCATATACGCAAGGAAGATGCGCTCAGTCATGTCGCCGGTTACGCGCTGTTCAACGAAGGCTCGGTCCGTGACTACCAGTTCATTTCGCCGCAATGGACCGTTGGCAAGAATTTCGACGACACCGGAGCCTTCGGTCCTGTGCTGGTGACGGCTGACGAGCTGCCAGCCGGTGGCATGGGTTTGCTGCTGGAAACCCGCGTCAATGGCAAGGTTGTACAATCGGCCAACACCGACGACATGCTGTTCGACGTGGCCACCATCATTTCCACGCTCAGTGAAGCGGTGACCCTGGAAGCCGGCGACGTGATTGTCAGCGGCACCCCGGCCGGCGTCGGTTTCGGCATGAATCCAAAGGTCTACCTGAAGGCCGGCGATGTCGTCGAAGTGTCCATCGAGGGCATTGGCAAGCTGGTCAACCCTGTGGTTGACGAAGCCTGACGACACCGCGTCAAACCTGGCGCAGGGCCATCCACCAGCCCTGCGCGCAATAACTACAATAATTAAAAATGGAGGCAATCATGAGCGTGTCCCATGGTGTGCATTCAATCGATCATTACGCGCTGAACGTTCCGTCCCTGGACGAAGCCTGCCAATTCTTCGAAAGCTTCGGCCTCGAAGTCGAACGTGGCGCGCAGCAACTCCTCCTGCGGGCAGCCGACGGGCACGTGTGGGCGAAGATCCTGCCCGCCGCTTCCAAGTCACTGGCGTACCTGAGCTTCAATTGCTACGAGCAGGACTTCACCGCGCTACGCCAGCAGATCGAAGCAGCGGGTGGTCGCTTTGAAGATCGTCCCGGCGCCGGCATCTGGTTCCGTGATCCGGACGGCAACCTGTTGCAGGTCAAGGTCGGCGCCAAAACCATGCCCGACCAAAAGACGACCCACCGCAACAGCGCTACCCCGCCCAACCATCGCGGCGCGACGACGCGCGATGGCTTGGCGCGAGTTCGCCCTCGCCGCCTGTCCCATGTCCTGTTGTTCACCCCGGACGTCCTAGGTGCCCTGCACTTCTATGAACACGCGCTGGGTCTGAAGCTTTCGGATAAGTCGATGGACATCATCGCCTTCAGCCACGCCGCCCACGGCTGCGATCACCATCTGGTGGCGTTCGCCAAGAGCAGTGCCAAGGGTTGGCACCACGCAGCCTGGGAAGTCGACAGCATTGACGAAGTCGGCGCCGGCGCCTCGCAAATGGCTGCGGCTGGCCACACCAAAGGCTGGGGCACGGGGCGTCATTGCCTGGGCTCGAACTACTTCCACTACGTGCAGGATCCGTGGGGCTCCTTCTGCGAATACTCGGCAGACATGGACTACATCTCTGAAGGCAGTGAATGGCCGGCCGGCGATTACCCGCCGGAAAACTCCCTGTACCTGTGGGGCCCGGACGTCCCGGACAACTTCATTTTCAATACTGAAGCGGGCACTCCGGTACCGTCCTGAGTCTCCCTGCCCCCTCCAAGACAACTGAAATTCCTGCATGGCGCGAGTCCTCCTGATCGCGCTACGGGCCCGGCCACGTCCGGAAATCATTGAGAAGTACTCGAGGCACAGTCATGAATCAGCACACCACAGTCGATGTCGCCATCGCCGGTTACGGTCCAGTAGGCCAGACCCTGGCCATTCTGTTGGGTCAGATGGGTTACACGGTAGCCGTCTTCGAGCGCTGGCCAGCGCTCTACCCGCTCCCGCGCGCCGTTTTCTACGATCATGAAATTCGCCGTGTATTCCTCTCCATGGGATTGGGTGAAGAGCTGGCAAAAATCTCCCAGCCGTCGGCGCGCTACCAGTGGTTCAACGCTGACTGGAAGGTACTGGTGGAGATCGACTGGTCGGCCGAGTCCATCAGCGATGGCCCCTTCGGCTACCTGTTCAACCAGCCGTCACTGGAGGCCATCCTCGACCGCAAAGCCAAAAGCATCAGCAACGTGCAGATCCATCAGGGTTGGGAAGCCACTGCGCTCAAGCAGGACGTCACCGGCTGCGACATGGTGCTCAACCGGGTGATTCGTGAAGACGGCAAGTTCTCGCTGGGCGAAGAACAGCAAAGCGTCCGCGCTCGCTACGTAATCGGTGCCGACGGCGCCAACAGCTTCGTGCGCCAGTCGCTGGGCATCGAATGGCAAGACCTGGGTTTCCAGGAAGACTGGCTGGTCGTCGACCTGCAGCCCAAGCCGGGCGTGGAACTGGACGTGCCGGACATCGGCCAGTGGTGCAACCCCGAGCGCCCGACCACCATGGTCCCCGGCGGCCCCGGTTATCGTCGCTGGGAGTTCATGCGCCTGCCGCACGAGACCCTCGAGGACCTGCAAGACACCGACAAGGTCTGGTCACTGCTGTCGCGTTGGGTCACCCCGGACACCGCTGACCTGGTGCGCCACGCGGTCTATCAGTTCCGTTCGCGCATTGCTTCGAACTGGCACAGCGGCCGGGTGATGCTGGCCGGCGATGCGGCCCATGTGATGCCACCGTTCATGGGCCAGGGCATGTGCTCGGGGATTCGCGATGCCTGGAATCTGTCCTGGCGCCTGGATCTGCTACTGCGCGGCCTGGCTGACGACACCCTGCTGGACAGCTACACCCTGGAACGCAAACCACAGATCCGCGCCGTGATCGAAGCATCCATGGCGATGGGCAAAGTGGTCTGCGTATCTGACCCGGTGAAGGCCGCCGAACGTGACGCCGCGTACCTGAGCGGCAACGTCGCTCCGCTGCCGCCGTTCCCCGGTTTGACCGACGGACTTTTGCAGAAGGATGGCCAATTGCGCGGCATTCTCGGTGTACACGGTTCGATAGAAATCGATGGCCAGGTCAGTCGCTACGACGATGTCATCGGACGCGGCTTCCACTTGCTGGTGCGCGGTGACGAAGATCCGCTTGCGCAACTCGATGCGCAGCAGCTGGGCTTCATTCGCGACTACGGCCTGCAAGTGGTTCGGCTTGCGCCGGTCTCTGACAGCGCCAAGGGCATCTACCGCGATGTTTCCGGCAAGTACTTGCAGTTCATGGCCGAGGCCGGGCTCAAGGTCCTGGTGGTGCGCCCCGATTACTACTGCTACGGCGGGGTGGCCGAACTGTCGGCGCTGCCGAAGCTACTCAATTCCCTACGCGGGCAATTGCAACAAAACGCCATCATCCATGAGGCCAGGGCCTGCCACGTCTGACACCGAGTTCCAGGGGGCACGGACGCCCCACCCTTCAAAACTCTGACAACAAAAACAAGAGACAGACAATGCACAACATCAAGGTGAAAACGCTTGGTGCGGTTCTGGCCGCCTTCGCGACGCTCAACACCCACGCCGCCGACAGCATTGAAACAGGCGAAGGCACGCTGTTTCGCAGCCTGTTCGGTGACACGCTGGAAAAGGACTATGGAATTGTGGTCTCGGGATTATTCGACACGGGTTACTCGCGCAACAACCGCTCGACCCACGACGAACGCCAGGACGGCTTGAGCAATCTGCCGCTGGTGGGTTTCGCCGATGAAGGCCTGGAATGGGGCGGCCTGCATCTGTTTGTCGACAAGGCGCTCAAGGGTGACATGGTGCCCCGCATCACGCCCCTGCCCGGCCCGCAACCCACTGAACCGTCATTCGGCTTCACCTTTGAAATGAACTACGGCCGCAACGCCCAGTTCGCCCGTACCCAAGGCTGGGACATGCATTGGGGGATCAACTCACCCGGCGACGATGACCTGGCCAAGGCCCAGCGCGACAAACAGAAATTCCTCGCCATTCCCAACATCGCCGCCACCGCCTATTTGCCGTACGGCCCCGGCATCACCGCCATGGCGGGTGTCTTCGGCCCGGCGCTAGGCTATGAAATCCCGCCGAACATCCGCGCTGCGCGCAACCCGTTTGCCAGCAAGACCTACGCCTTCGTCAGCGAACCCGGCACCGTTGGCGGCGTCCAGTTGGGTTCACGCCTGTACAACAGCGAGTCAGGCATTCTCGGCGTGGAACTGGGTGTGGTCCAGGGCTGGAACAACCTGCGGGACAACAACGACACCAAGTCACTGATGGGCGCCGTGCGTTGGCGTACCGCCGACATGCAAACCTGGATCGACTACGAATTCATCCTCGGCGATGAAGAGAACGACAGTTTCAGTGACGTGCAGGCGCCAACCTCGCGCCTGGTATCGCCGGACGGCCAGTTCAAACAACAGCACTCGCTCAACGGCTGGCATCGATTCGACGCCAACTGGTCGATGGGCGCGGAGCTGGTCTACGGCCACCAGGCCGGCGACGGCAAAGCCAGCACAGTCGACATCATCAACGGCCCCGGCTTCGACGGCGCGCATTGGTGGGGTGCCAACGCGGTGCTGACCTACCAGCAACGACCCGATCTTTCGTACTCGGTACGGGCCGAGCATTTCGCCGATCCCGACGGCTTCATCCTGCTGCCCGTCTCCACCGCTCGCGGCAATTTCAACGCCGTCACTGCCGGCCTGCGTTACGACCTGAACAAGTACATCTCGCTGCGTCCCGAAGTGCGGTACGACGTGTTCGACGGCAACGCCGACGACCACCCGTTCGGCGCCGGACGTGACCGCACACAGCTGACCGGCCTGGTCGAAGCCCTGATCTATTTCTAAGACCCTGGCAGCCAGGCCATGGCTGCCTTCCTCAACTCCATCCGAGTAACAACCATGAACAACAATAAGCACGCGTGGGATGTTCGATACGAGTTCAAAGCGGTGGCCTTGCTGGCCTTGGGATTCGGCCTGGTCGGCCTGGACCGGTTCATCATCCTGCCGCTGTTCCCGGTGATGATGAAAGACCTGGGCCTGAACTATCAGGATTTGGGCAACGTTACCGCCATCCTGGGGCTGGCCTGGGGCATTTCTTCGATCTTCATGGGGCGTCTGTCCGACCGCATCGGTCGACGCAAAGTGCTGATTCCGGCAGTACTGGTGTTTTCGCTGTTGGCGGGCCTCTCGGGTCTGGCGACCGGTATCGGCGGATTGCTGCTGATCCGCGCGATCATGGGCATCTCCGAAGGCGCCTTTACCCCGACAGCCCTGGCGGCCACGGCGGAGTCCTCGCACCCTGCCCGACGCGGGATGAACATCGGCATCCAGCAGGCCTTCTTCCCGATCCTGGGCCTTGGACTCGCGCCGATTCTCGCCACACAACTGTTGCTGGTGGTGCCGTCGTGGCGCTGGGTGTTCGTGATCGTGTCGTTGCCGGGCTTCCTGCTGGCCCTGGCGATGTACCGGCACTTGCGGGAAACCCGCGTCGCGACACCGCCCAAAACCGAATCCCGCTCAGACGCCAAGCACACCGGCTGGCTGGATGCCCTGCGCTATCGCAACGTATGGCTGAACATCGTCGGGATGTTTTGCATGCTGACCTGCCTGTTTGTCATTAGCGTGATGATGCCCAACTACCTGATGGACTATTTGCACCTTGAAGTGCAGCAGATGGGCTTCGTGATGTCAGCCATCGGCCTGGGTGGTTTTCTCGGGCAACTGATCATGCCAGCCGTGTCCGATCGAATCGGACGCAAACCGGTGGTGCTGATTTCGTTCGTCGCCACCGGCGTGTTCCTCTGGTTGCTTATGGGTACGGGCGCGGAACCGATGAAATTGTTCGCGTTGCTGTTCCTGACGATTTTTTTCAACTTCAGCATGATCTGCATGACGGTCGGGCCGCTCACCAGCGAATCGGTTCCGGCGGCACTGACCTCGACCGCTACCGGTCTGGTGGTCGGCATCGGCGAGCTTTTCGGTGGCGGCGTAGCACCTGCGATCGCCGGTTTCATCGCCCAGCACCACGGTATCGAAAACACCATGTACCTGGCACTCGGCGCGGTGTTGGTCGGATTGCTGGTCGCGACATGCTTACGCGAAACCGCCCCGGCCAGGGTTTCTGCGCCGGCCGCCGAGGGCATCGACAGCGTGTAAAGCATTCACTCCTCACTCGGGGAGCGACAGGAAGTCGGAATGGGCGTTTTGATGAGCAATAACGACACGCCCCGTCATGAGCAAGGTGCGCATGCCGGTGCCAGGTGCCACGACCGCCCGGCACTGAACTATCCCTCAAGCGTTTCATTGAAATAACGGCGCCGGCCACAAGCTGGCGCCGGTTCGTTTGATGTTTGATATGACAGTACGCCTGCTCTTTCGGGGTGACTGTCTGGATCCCTTCTTTGAGGAAAAATCCATTGTTTTTCAGAAAAATGAAGTTGGCCCCGCGCTCGGTTTTCGGATTTGGCTTGTTTGGATTGGTTGTCCTGCTTCTGGGCCTGTTCTCATTGAGTATGGTCAGGCAATTGAGCGTGGAGTCCGACGCGATCAGGGAAGTCTGGGTGCCGAGTCTCATCCGGCTCGCGGCGCTGAACAAAACAGAGGATCGAGCCGGAATAATGACGTTTCGCATGGTCGTGCTGCGTGACCCAGCGGCCCTGGCGGCTAATCAGAGCGCACTGATGCAGGTACTCGACAGTGTGCGCCAGCAACAAGAGACGTTTGCAGCGCATTTGCGGCAGCCGGCGGAGCGGGAGATTTTCCAGCGATACCTGGACGCCTCAAATGCGTTCCGCCATGACCAGCTTGAGGTCATACGGCTTGCAGCCGATGGTCAACGCCAGGAAGCCACGGACATTCTCAATGGCCCTATCGATAAATTTGCCATGGAACTGGGAGCGCGCTCGGGTCAATTGCAGGACTTTTACCTGCAGCGCTATCAACAAAGCGCCGGGTTCGAGCAACAAACGCGTGAGCGCGTCGTGGTGGGGGTCATCACGGCAATGGCCCTGGCTGCCCTGTTGACGATAGTACTGGCGACGCTCTACACCCGCAGCATCAACCAGCCCCTGCTCGATGCGCTCAACGTCGCACAGAACATTGCCCGCGGTGATCTGACATCCACCATCAATGACACTGGGAAAGACGAACCGGCGATGCTGCTTCAGGCGCTTGGGACCATGCAGGCTCACCTTCACGACACAGTACTGCGCATTACGGATTCTTCCACCCGGCTGGCGCATTCTTCGCAGCAGTTTCATGGCGTGATCGCGACCGCCAACAGCGGGCTTGAGGAGCAGAACAAGGAAATCGAACAAGCCGCCACCGCCGTGAATGAAATGACCGCTGCCGTCGATGAAGTGGCGAGAAACGCATCGGCGACAGCGCTGGCGTCACGCACCACGGACACAGCAGCGCAAACCGGAAAAGCCCGGGTCATGGAAACCCTTGAATCGCTATCGGTATTGGCAGAGGGCATTTCGATTACCGCCGATCGTGTCGAAGCGCTTGCCCGCAGCGTGTCCGGCATCAACCGTGTGCTGGAAGTGATACGGTCGATTGCCGAACAGACCAACCTGTTGGCGCTCAACGCAGCCATTGAGGCCGCCCGTGCCGGGGAAGCGGGTCGCGGGTTCGCCGTCGTCGCCGAAGAAGTCCGGGCGTTAGCGTTCCGGACGCAGCAATCAACGGAGGAAATCGAACACATGGTCAGTTCCTTGCGTAGCGTGGCGGCACACACGCTTTCCTCCATGCAGGAGAGCACTGAACGTGTCCACTCGACCCTCAGTATCGCCCAGCAAGCAGATACTGCCTTGCAAGAGGTCACCGTTGCGGTGGAGACCATCAGTCAAATGAACGTGGTCATCGCCAGTGCTTCAGAACAACAGGCTCAAGCTTCCCGAGAGATCGACCGGAGTTTGATCAGCATTCGTGATCTGTCCGTACAAACCTCGGCGGGCGCTGCACAGATACACTTGACCAGCGAAGAACTATCGCTGTTGGCCACCGGACTGCGTGGGCACATCGACAGGTTTCGCATCTAGCCCGGGCTTTCTTCCTGCAAGGTTTTTCAAATGATCGAATTCCATAAAGTCACCGCGTATCAGCAACAGACACGAGTGCTCGACCAGCTGTCATTGAAGATCGGGCCGCAGGAGCGCGTTGCCATTCTCGGCCCTAACGGCGCGGGTAAAAGCACCCTGCTCAAGCTGATCAACAGGGAACTTTACCCGGTGGCTCAGGAAGGCAGTTATCTGAAGCTGTTCGGCAGCGAGAGCCTTAATCTATGGCAGCTGAGGAACAGGATCGGCTTCGTGTCACAGGACCTGCAAGAGGATTACACGCCTTATACCAGCGCATTGTACGTTGTGGTTTCCGGCTTTTTTGGCGCCATCGGCCACCACGATCACCTGCAACCGACCGAGCTCCAGCTCGAGCAGGCACGCGCCATGATGGCCAGCCTGGGAATTTCGCAGGATGAATCCTGCATGTTCCAGCGCCTTTCCACCGGCCAGAAAAGACGCCTGTTGCTGGCCCGAGCGCTGGTGCATCATCCCGAGGCGCTGATTTTCGATGAGCCGGCCAATGGGCTCGACATGGGTGCCAGCCTGGCCATGCTGACGCTGCTGCGCAGTTTCTGCAGTGAAGGCCGGTCGTTGCTCATCACCACCCACCACGTCGACGAGATCATTCCGGAAATCGAGCGCGTGGTATTGATCAAGCAAGGCCAGATAGTGGCCGACGGTGCCAAATCCGAACTATTGACCAGCGCACACCTTTCGGACCTCTACCAGACTCCACTGCACATCAGCGAAAAAAACGGCTGGTATCGGTGCTGGCACGATTAAGTCGGGCGTTCGCCCACTGAAGCACACAGCGCCGTGGAGGCCGCGTCTTCTTGATGTGCAACCTTGAGGAACGCTTGTACCGCGCCACTGGTTTCGTTGACGCGGCTGATCAGCAATAGATCGGCTTGGGGTTCAACGTCATCAAAGGTGCGATAAATCAGGCCGGGAATCGAGACTTGCATCAGCGGGGTCGGCACCAGCGCTACGCCCATGCCGGAGGCCACCAGCGCCAGTACGCTCAAGGTGCTGGTGGTGCGCTGAACCTTGGGCTCGCTGCCCAACGCTTTGCGCAGCGCAGCGAGCATATGTTCGTCCGCGCCATGTGCAGCGTAAACAATCAGTGATTCGGCGCGGAGCATCGGCACACACAGGGGGTTCTGGTTGGCTAGGGGATGATCTTGTGGCATTGCGACGACCAAGGGCCAGGTGCCGATTCGTTCGAACAACAAGGCATCGTCCAGAGCTTGTTGCCCATGGCTGGGTGCGTACCCCAAATCGAGTTGTCCGTTCTGGATGGCTTCAACCTGCAGGTGCGGCGCCAGTTCTCGCAGAATGACTTCCGCATCGGGATAAGCGCGACGAAATGCCCGTACATCTGCCATCAGCCGACCACTGAATACGGCATTGCCGGCAAAACCGATACGCACCGTGCCCATCTCGCCACGCAGCGTACGTTGCACCAGGCGCTGGGCATGCGCAGCCTGATCAAGTATGCGCTGCGCCTCGATTTGCAGCTGCACCCCGGCCTCTGTGAGCTCCACTCGACGGCTTGTTCGCAGGAAGAGCTGACCACCCAGTTCCTCTTCAAAAGCCTTGATCTGCATGCTGAGCGCGGACTGAACGATGTGCAAACGTTGAGCGGCTCGACCGAAATGGCCCTCTTCCGCCACAGCGAGAAAATAACGTAATTGACGCATGTCCACGACCGCTCTCCTCGATCAGTTTTAATGATCAATCGTTCATTTCAATCTATTTGAAGTTATCAGTCGAGAAGAAGATCCTCAAGGTGTACGCCACTACTGAACATCGAGGATTCACATGTCGACTTATCTGGAAGACCGCCTGCAAATTACCGACTTGATCACTGGCTGGATTCATCGCGATCTGGGGCAATGGGACGAACTGGCCAGGCTGGCCCATCCTGATGGCGTGATCGAAATCACCTGGTTTGAAGGGCCATTCGCAGAGTTCGTTGAAGGCTCAAAGCGTATGGGCAAATCCGACCTGCGCACCAAGCACCTGATTGGCACACCTGTGGTGAGCCTCAACGGCAATAAGGCCATCGTCGAAACCAACGCGGTGATTGTCGGCGAAAACGTTCGCCTGGGCCTGGGGTGCAGCGTGCACAACCGGTTCTATGACCTTGCCGAAAAGCGCGAGGGGCAATGGAAACTGGTCAAGCGCCAGAGCATCTACGACATGGGCAGCTTCACGTTTCCACAGGGGCTGGTGGAGATCGACCGTGAAGTCGTGTCGCGTTACCCACGCGAATACGCGCCACTGGCCTATCTGCTGGAAAAAAGCGGCTTCCTGCTTAACCGTTTGTTTGCCACTCGCGGCAGCGAGCTTGAGCAGGCCATGCGCAAACAGGCCGCCGATTGGCTGAACGCAGCGTGAAGTCTGGACACACAACGCATGGGTAATTTCAGTCGACTCGACAAATATAAGAACAGGGAATGACCGCCATGAAAAACACCAGGAAAAACACTGCTCATCTGGACTACATCTTCCACGGATTGGGCATCCCGTTGTCGGCACAGGGAAGGATGCCCGAAGCCGACAACCACAAACGGCCGCTGATCATCGCCATTCATGGTGGGACGTACTCCTCGAGCTATTTTGATATCGAAGGATATTCCTTACTGGATAGAGCACAGGCTCAATGCCTGCCCATTATTGCCATCGACCGCCCAGGCTACGGTCATAGCACTGACTTCGCCTCAGCAGCCCCGAGCATCATTCACCACGCGCAAATCCTTGAGTCCGCCATTGATGAAATCTGGCGCAATTACAAGCATCAGGTCTGCGGTGTGGTGCTTATCGGGCATTCCATTGGTGGCGCGGTCTGTATTGCTATCGCGGCACGCCAACCGTCCTGGCCACTGCTGGGCATTGCGGTGTCCGGTGTCGGCCTGGACCCGGTGCCGGAGTCCAAAGACAAATGGAACGAGATTCCGCCAACACAGACATTCGTCAACATTCCAATGGAGGCCATGAACGGCTTTTTCTTCGGTCCTGAGGCCACCTACGACAGCAACGTGATGCCCCAGGCAAGTTACAGCGCAGGGGCACCGGCACCGCGTAGCGAACTGATCGACATCAGCTTCGGATGGCCGAAAATGGTGGGGAAACTCGCGGCCAACGTCACGGTACCCGTGCACTATCGGCAACCGGAATTTGAAAAACTGTGGCCGGTCTCAGAAGATCTGGTCAACCAATTTTCCAACGCGTTCAGCAACAGCCCCGAGGTAGATGCCGCGCTGGTGTTGGGCGCCGGTCATTGCATTGACTTTCACCGGGTAGGTGAGCAATTCCAACTCGAGCAACTGTCCTTCGCCAAGCGCTGCGCCGAACGCGTTTAAATCACTTGGAAGCAGCCCGGTGGCAGAGATGCCATCGGGCTGTTTTCATTTACGCCTTGAGGGGCAAGTGTTTAAAGATTGGTCGCCTGAAAACTCACCTGGCGCCAGATGCCATGAAGGCATGACCACACTTGTGTCGTGACAACATCCATTTCCCGCCGCTCGCCGCTGCTGCGCAACTCAATGTCCTGCACCAACCTGCCCGTGGCGACGGCAAGTTCGCCATAAACACGCACGTCAAGGTTCTTGCGCTCGACCCGTAAAAACGTTATCCCCTCGCGAACCAACTTGAGGTAGGCGGCTTTATCGTCGGTTTGGCCGGTGGCGTGGATGTGTACCAATTGATCGTCAACCAGATCACTCAATTGAACCAGGTCGCCCTCTACTAATGCGCGGCACCGCAAGTTCTCACGGTTGATAATTGCGTCAACGGCCTGCTGATTACTCATTGATATCTCCTGACTGAATTTTTCACACTGGACGTGAACAAGCAGAAAGCCGCAAGCCAATAACTTGCGGCCCACTGCAACGGGTTAGTAATCGTTATATGACTATTGATCTGCAGCACAGTCGATCAAATCGGAAACGCGAACTGAAACCACACCCGGTCACCCTCTGGACGATTCTCTACGTCAAACTCATGCTGCCACTTCAACGCCACCGCAACGCCCGGACTTATTGTGTAGCGTACTTGCGGGCCAATTGAGGCGCTCTGCCCGCGGAATCCATCCAGCACGGTAGAGCCGTTGATTTTGTCATCCGTAAACTGCCTAGAGTAATAGCCCTGCACACCCACTTGCCATTTCTCATTGAGCGAATAGCCCGCCATCCAATCGAAGGTGGCGGAATTACCGGACCGATAGTCGGTTTTGTGGTTTTCGGCGTTAATCTCGGCAGTCAGCCCGGTAGAAACCTCCACATTGGCGGTCGGAAACCAGGTGTTCTGCCAGCTGGGCATCCAGGTGTAATGATTGAGCCCGGTGTTGGCGACGCTATTCTTGTTGTATTCCCCGGTAGGCAACAGCACATCAAAGGGCGCAAAAAAACCAAAAACACTGTGTTGTTCGTTGGTGTACCCCAAGAACAGCGTGTGCAGGATCATGTCACCCTGTGCGGTGTTATGTTGATGATTACCGGCAATGGCATTATTCACATTGACCAGAGGCACAACCAAACCTGAGGCTGCCACAAACGGCCCGATGGGAGTTTCCCAGGTATGCACAATCCTTGAAGCGTTCACGACAACTTCCGCCCGAAAAGCCGGTATTGAGCTATCGCCATTCTTATCGTTGAATTGCCCGGCATGATAAACCTGAAAATAATCGTAGTAATAAGTCTGTCCCGGCGCTGGAAGTACGCCATTCAATACTGTGTTAACACCGATCGGATAACTGGTTTGGCCATTTTCGCTCGCATAAATTGCAGTCGAAGAATTAAGCGCTATTGCCGCAATCGCACCGATTGCAGCCTTTGATTTGCACATAACGTATTTACCTTTTGTTTTTATTCTAATAAGTCGTGCTTGGGATACAGTCGAAGCCTGATCTGATAACGCTTGAACACTTTGCGCAGGCAGGGCGTGGCCAACCCGCGCAAAGAGTTGCCGGGCGCTTTAGGCTGATGGTTCGTGGTGCACGATGTTTTCGATGCTGCCGATCTCGTCGATCTCTACTCGTACCCGGTCTCCCGCACGCAAAAAACGCGGCGGCTTGAAGCCAACACCGACACCCCCTGGCGTACCCGAGAAAATTACATCGCCCGGCTCAAGCGTCATGACCTTCGAAAGATGCTCGATCTGCTGGTAGCAATCGAAAATCAACTGGTGGGTGTTCGAGTCCTGGCGCTTCTCGTCATTGACGAAGCAGCGAATACCCAGTTGATGAGGATCTTCGATCTCATCGGCGGTCACGATCCAGGGGCCGAACGGCGCGTGGGTATCGAATGACTTGCCCAGGACAAATTGCGAAGTACGCAGTTGCCAGTCACGAACACTGACATCGTTGCCCACGCTATAGCCGAAGATCGCTTGCTTCGCGGTTTGCTCCGTCAGGTGACGGCAGCGCTTGCCCACAATGAAGACCATCTCGGCTTCGTAATCGAGTGCTTCGGAGACTTTCGGCAGATCCAGCGGCGCGTAGGGTCCGTTGGCACTTGTTGGCATCTTGGCAAACCACAATTGATCAGCCGGCATCTCCATACCGGATTCCTCGACATGGTCGGCGTAGTTCAGGCCGATACCGAGAATCTTCCCGGGCCGAGGGACCGGCGCCAGCAGCGTAACCTGGTCAAGCGCAATGCTCGCCGCACCGCTGTTTGTCAGTTGCTGTAATGACTCGCGCCATTCTTCCCAAGCGGAGATCAGTTCGATCATCGTCTTCGGCGCCGATTTCAGGTAATCCGCGACAGGAATGACGCTATTGCCCACAACCAATCCGATCGCCGGCGCGTTATTGCCGATTTGAAAACTACACAGTTTCATGGTGCTTACCTCTTCTGGGGGCCCAGCGATTGACCGGTAGCGCAAGTGCCGAGCGCGCAAAGCTGCGCGTCGCTGGCACCTTCGCGCCACAGCGCGACGAGGGCATCGGCATCGAACTCGACGCCGATGGGGTTATCGGCGAACGCCTGGGTATGGAAGAACGCGGCCGCATCGTTGTGATCGGGGTAGTTGTCGACTTGCAGCTCAATGTTGTTGCCTTCCGGATCGCTGTAATACAGCGAGGTGGTTGGCCCATGGTTGATGGTCCAGACCGGCAGAATGCCCAAGGGTTTGAGCCGCTCGTACGTGCTGAGCAGTTCGCCAATCACGCGATAGCTGTAGGCAATGTGGTGTAACCCGGCGATATCGATAGTCTTGCCGGGCAAGTGCGGGCTATTGAAAAAAGCCAGGCGGTGATGCTCATCGTCGTAGGCGAGGAAGGTCAGCACTTGATCCTCGAACACCAGTTCCGCCTGGAACAACTGACGGTACCAATCGACCATCTTCTGGCGGTCAGTGCATTGAAAGACCACGTGGGCCATTTTGAATGGGACGATCCGCTCATTCGTGGAGGTGATGCTGTCTTCGCGTTGCAATGCAGTCATTTTCGTTCTCCTTGTTTTTGTCATAACGATTCAGATCGAGACACGACGGAAGTCCGCCAGCAAACTCACCAGGTGGGCGAGGAACCTGCCGGCCTCGGCTCCGTCCACTGCGCGGTGATCCCATGAAAGCGACAGCGGCAATTGCAGTCGCGGCTGGAACGACGAGCCGTCCCACGTCGGTTGCATCGAAGCTTTACCGACACCGAGAATCGCCACCTCAGGCGCATTGATAATTGGGGTGAAGTGCCCTCCACCGATGCCACCCAGCGAAGACACCGTGAAGCAGCCGCCACGCATCTGGTCTCCCGACAGCTTGCCTTCACGGGCCAGACGCGAGAGCTCGGCCATTTCAGCGGCGATCGCTGCGATGCCCTTGCGATCGGCATCGCGAATCACCGGTACCACCAGACCGTTAGGCGTGTCGGCGGCGAAGCCGATGTGGAAGTACTGTTTCTGCACGATGTCGTCACCCTCAAGGCTGACGTTGAACTGCGTAAACCGTTGCAATGCAGCAACGCTCGCCTTGATCAGAAACGCCAGCAAGGTGATCTTGGCGTCTCCAGCCTTCGCCTCTTGATTGATCTGAACGCGCAATGCTTCGAGGTCAGTGATATCGCTCTGGCTGTGGTTGGTGACGTGCGGAATGCTCACCCAGTTGCGATGCAGGTTGGCTGCTGAGAGGCGCTTGATCCGCGATGCTTGACGACGCTCGATCGGCCCGAACTTGGCGAAGTCGACATCCGGCCACGGCAACAGATTGAGGCCGGAACCCGACCCGTTCGTGGGCAGGAGACTGGCGCGTTGCGCTTTCACAAATGCCTTTACGTCATCACGCTGAATGCGTCCGCTGGGGCAACTGGCCTTCACTTCATCCAGATCAACACCCAGTTCGCGAGCGAACTTACGGACGGCGGGACCCGCCAGGGCCATAGAAGCCGTGCGAGTTTTTTCGACTTCGGGTGCTTCTGCTTGAGTCGTGCTCCGGGCCGGCGCTGGCTCCACCGCGACAGCTGCGGAAATGGCCGCAGGAACCGGCGCGGCTGCTTCCACTGCAGTGGGAGATACCTGCGGAGAAACCACCGCGGAATCGGCGAAATCAACATGCGCGATCACGCTGCCTTTAGAAACGCAATCGCCCGGTTTGATCAGCACCTCACGAATCGTGCAATCGCGAGTGCTCGGGACATCCATCACTGCCTTGTCGGACTCAAGGGTAATCAATGCCTGCTCAACCGTGACCTTGTCTCCCGGTTTGATCAGCACTTCGATCACGGGCAGGTCCTGGAAGTCGCCAATGTCGGGAACCATGAGTTGTTGCATAGTCAGTCTCCTCGTTCGCGGAATCAGCAGTTCCAGGGGGCGTCATGGGCGACATCGATGCCGTAGCGTGCACGGGCATCAGCTGCTTTCTGCGGGTCAATCGCAGCCAGCGCGGCGACGGCGATGTGTTGGCGATCCATTTCAAAGAAGCGACGAAGGGAAGGACGCGTGTCGCTACGGCCAAAGCCGTCTGTACCCAGCGCGGTGTAAGGCGCCTGGATGTACGGAGCGATCAATTGCGCATAACCGCGCACATAGTCAGTGGCCGCCACGACCGGCGTGTCCCCCGCCAGGCACTGTTGGACGTAACTCTGTTCGCTTGCTTGCCCGCCGAACAGTGCGTTGCGCTCGACCTCCCGCGCGTCACGCGCCAACTCGGAGAAACTGGTGACACTCCAGATTTCACTGGTGACGCTCCAATCCTCGGCGAGCAGTTCAGCGGCGGCGATCACCTCGCGTGCAATCGAGCCTGAGCCCAGCAGTCGCACTGCGGGTGCTGCACGCTCGTCACCGCGCTGGCCGAAACGACGCATGCCTTTGATCACGGCCTCGTGGTCGATTTCAGTCAGTGGCGCCTGAACATAGTTTTCGTTGGTGACCGTCAGGTAATAGAACTCATCGTGTTGCTCTTCGAGCATCCGTCGGCTGCCATGATCGATGATGACGGCCACTTCGCTGGCGAACGCCGGGTCATAGGCACGGCAATTCGGCACGGTGGAAGCAATCAGTTGGCTGGTGCCGTCCTGGTGCTGCAAACCTTCACCGGACAAGGTGGTACGGCCCGCGGTTGCGCCCACCAGGAAGCCGCGTGCACGCTGATCCGCCGCAGCCCAGATCAGGTCACCGATACGTTGAAAACCGAACATCGAGTAATAGATGTAGAACGGCAGCATGGTGACGCCGTTGACGCTATAGGACGTTGCAGCGGCCACCCAGGAAGAGATCGCCCCCGCTTCGGTGATGCCCTCCTCCAAAAGCTGGCCATCCCGGGACTCTTTGTAATACAGCATCGCCCCGGCATCTTCCGGCTCGTACAACTGGCCCGCTGGCGAATAGATGCCGATCTGCCGGAACAGGTTTGCCATGCCAAAGGTGCGCGCCTCATCGGCAACAATCGGCACAATTTTTGGACCCAGTTGCTTGTCCTTGAGCAGGTTGGTGAACAGCCGAACAACCGCTGTCGTGGTCGAGGTTTCGCGATCGTCCGGCGTCAGGGCGAACTGCGCATAACTGGCCAGCGCAGGTACGGGCAGCGGTTCTGCACGCGTTTGGCGACGAGGCAGATAACCACCCAGCTCAGTCCGGCGAGCATGCAAATAGCGCATTTCCGCGCTGTCTTCGGCCGGTTTAAAGAAGCGCATCTCTTCCAGCGCTGCGTCGTCCAGCGGAATCGCGAAGCGGTCGCGGAACGCCTTGAGCGCTTCGACGTCGAGCTTTTTCTGCACGTGGGAGGTGTTGCGCGACTCGCCGGCCAGCCCCATGCCATAACCTTTTTTGGTCTTGGCGAGGATCACCGTAGGCTGGCCCTTGAGTTGTTTTGCGGCTGCAAAGGCTGCGTAGAGTTTGCGGAAGTCGTGGCCGCCGCGGCGCAGTCCGTCGATTTCCTGAGGCGTCATGTGCGACACCAGCGCCTGCAACTCTGGATCGAGGTCGAAGAAGTGCTCCATGTTGTAAGCGCCGTCGTTGGCACCCAGGGTCTGGTATTGACCGTCCACGGTGTGGGCGAAGCGACGCAGCAATACGTGATTGCGGTCGCGAGCGAACAGCGCGTCCCAATCGGAACCCCATACCACTTTGATGACGTTCCAGCCTGCGCCCTTGAACAGCGATTCCAGCTCTTGAATGATCTGACCGTTGCCGCGCACGGGACCGTCGAGGCGCTGCAGGTTGCAGTTGACGATGAAGGTCAAATTGTCGAGGTTTTCCCTCGCGGCAAGCGACAGTGCGGCAATGGATTCGGGTTCGTCCATCTCGCCGTCGCCGAAAACACCCCAGACGTGGCGCTTGGAAGTGTCGGCGATACCGCGATGCTCTAGGTAGCGCAGGAAACGCGCCTGGTAGATCGAACTGATCGGGCCGATACCCATTGAGCCCGTCGGGAACTGCCAGAAGTCCGGCATCAGCCAGGGATGCGGGTAGGAGCAGAGCCCTCCTCCGTCCACTTCCTGGCGGTAACTGGCCAACTGCGATTCTTCAAGATGACCTTCAAGAAACGCTCGGGCATAGACACCGGGCGCCGAGTGCGGCTGAAAGTAGACCAGGTCGCCTTTGGCGTCGCCGTTGTCGGCCTGGAAAAAATGATTGAAGCCCATCTCGAAAATTTCAGCCGCCGAGGCATAGCTGGCGATATGGCCACCCAACTCACCGTAAGCCTTGTTGGCACGGGCAACCATCGCCAAGGCGTTCCAGCGAATGATCGAGGTGATGCGCTCCTCCATCGCCAGATCACCGGGAAACGCCGGTTGTTTATCCAGACCGATGCTGTTCTGGTACTGCGAATACGGATGAGCGGCGCGCCTCACGCCCAAATGGCTGGCGTGTTCTTCCAGACGTTGCAGGAGAAAATCGACGCGTTCGCCGCCGGCGCTGCCGGCAATGCTTTCGAGCGCGTCAAGCCACTCGAGGGTTTCCTGTTTATCGATGTCATTGTCTGTTTTCACAGGCAGATCGCGGGTGTTGGCGGTCATGGCAAATCACTCGTTTACATTTATTCGGCATGAACGGGTCCACGGCATTTCACTGGGGAAATGCCGAACGCACTGTTCAAGCATCAGTTCGATTCAGGTGGCGGGATCACCAACCGTCGATGCAACTACCACTCCATTCCACGCTGGGAGCGCGAGCGTGCATCTGGTGATAACGGCCACCAAAAAACAGCAATGGCTTGCGCTGGGCGCCCACCCGGATGTGTTCGATTTCACCGATGTAGAGCAAGTGATCGCCCGCCGGGTGAACATCGACGGTGCGTGCCACCAGGTGCACGAGACTTCCGTCCAGAAGCGGTGTGTCTTCGTGATAGACGTAAGGCAGATCGGCCCCCTCCTCTGGACGACCGCCGAAATGGCCGCTCAACCAGCGTTGGCTTTCGGCAAGGAAGTTGACGCCGTATCGCACATCTTCCCTGACAAACTGGTTGAAGCTTGAGGCCTTGCGAATCGAGATCAGGATCAGCGGCGGTTCCAGCGAAACCGACATGAAGGCGTTGGCGGTCATGCCTGCCGGTTGGCCGTCAGCAACGAAGGTCACAACCGTCACACCGGTGGCGAACTGGCCCATGACCGAGCGCAGAAGTTTGGTGTCCATAAAACATGTTCCTCAGCTACGTGACGGTGCTTACACCAGGGGCGTGACAGTGTTTTCCACACCCAGTAGCGCCTTGCCGTATAACTCGTTACCGACGGCAGGTAGTGCTACGGCATGACGCGCCGCGGTGTTGGAATCACGCCACCAGCGTTGCATCGGACTGGCCTCGGAAAAGCTCCCGGCACCGTGTGCGGACAACAGAATGTTGATCGCGTCGGTGATCAGCGTGTTGACATAGCCGACGTCGGCGCGAATTCGAGCGCGTGTTACCAAGTCCAGTTTGATGCCCTGGCGCGCAGCTTCGTCCATCTCATCGGTAGAGCGGAAGGCTCGCAGGTGCGCTGTATCGATCTTCAATGCGGCTTCCGCGATTTGCGTCTGGAAAACCACCGAATCGGTTTGCTTCTCAAAGGAGGTGTAAGCCACGGCACGACGCGATGCATTGTCGATGACGTACTTCAAGGCTGCGCGGCCCAAGCCCAGTTGCGGGCCGTTGAGGATCAACGACGCAAAGGGTACGAACAGACCGCGATACGCCACTTCGTCTTTGAACTCGGTCGCGTATTGGCCTTCGATCGCATCGCCCATGTGCAGCAATCGATGATCAGGCACGAAGACCTCATCGGCCACGATGCAGTTACTGCCCGAAGCACGCATCCCGGCGGTGAACCAGGTGTCTTCGATGGTGTAATCGGCTTCAGGCATGAGCGCCAGATACTGTGCGACGACTGTACCGTTGGCATCACGCTCTTCAGCTCCGACTACAGCCCAATCGGCGTGCAGACTGCCTGACGAGGAATACCATTTGCCCGAGACGATCAAACCGCCCTCTACCCGCCGAGTAGTTGGTGAAGCGTTGAAAACGCCGGCGACGCGGGCATCCGGGTCGGCACCGAATACTTCGTTCTGCGCCTGCTCCGAGAACAGGCTGGTGAACCAGGCACATACGTTCGTCAGTGCAACGACCCAGGCAGTACCGCCACAGGCTTCGCCTAGCGCGGCCGAGATTTCCAGGTGGGCACGCAGAGAACCTTCATAGCCGCCATAACGTTTTGGAACCATCAAGCGGAACAGCCCGGCCTCACGGATTGCTTCGATATTTTCATCGCAGGTGCGACGTTCCTTTTCGCACGCCACGGTGTTTTTCCTCAGCAATGGCTGCAATGCCTCGGCGCGCTTGATCAGTTCCTGCAGGCTCGGCATTGCCGCGATTGGAGTGATGGAAATGGCGGTCTTGTAAGTCGCTTCTGTGTTCATACCAACCTCAAATCTCATAATGAACTAAATTGTCATTTATAAATTTCGGGTGAGCGAATACCCCAGCGAGCAGCGTTTGCTCGGCCGGAAGCGGTTCTGGACACCCGTTCGGGGGCTACAGCGTCAGAACTTTTTTGCTTGCGTTGGGATACAGAGGATCAGCGACTCTTGAAAACCGTGACGTGCCAGTTCGAGCGAGCGCAAGGGGAAGTGGGATGAGGTCGTGCCGGAGGGTAGGAAGGGTTGAACATTTTTCGTCTCCTATTATTTTTATGACGATATTGTCATTACGACAATTGAGTTCAATGTAGGACAGGATATGTGTTCGTGCAAGGTGTTTTTAGACAAATTTGTCATTCTTAAAAAAAAGCTTTAGTTTGTCATTCTGACGACATGTCATTCGCTAGAGGTTCTACAGTGCCAACATCAGAAACCGCAGCCCCTGTGGCCGATCATCGCCCGGTCGTCGCCAAGAAAAAACGCCAGGCCATGCGCAGCAAATTGCTTGATGCAGCGATGCGCGTGTTCGCTGCGAGCGGTGTTTCACCCCCGGTCATTGATGATGTCATCCGTGAAGCCAATGTTTCGCGCGGCACGTTCTATAACTATTTCGATTCGCTGGAACAGGTGCTCGTGGCTATCGGGCAGGAACTCAACAACCAGATGACCAGCGACATCCTTCCTGTCTACGACGTCCTGACCCAGCCTTGGCAGCGGGCAGCGGTGGCGTCCAGGCTGTTTCTGATACGTGCTTTGCTCGATCCGAAATGGGCGGGTTTTGTGACACGCGTTGATGCCTGGCAGCACCACACGCTCGTTGCGGAGTACATGTCCAAGGACCTTGAGAATGGCAAAGCGGTGGGCGACTTCAGGTTCGACCGGCTTGATGCCGCGACGGACTTTCTCATGGGCGCATCGGCGCATGGCATCCAGGCCATCCAGCAAGGCGTAGAAGATCCCAAGCAGTACATGGACGCCTGCGTTCGCATGACACTGGCGAGCGTGGGTTGCAGCGCCGACAGGTGCGAGGAAGGCGTCGCCTTTTCGGTGTCGTACCTCAAGTCCTGGGTCAGCGGAGAGCTGACTGCCACGCTGCCCGAATGGGCACTCAATATGAAACCGGAAACAGTTTAACGACGTTCATTCACTGACTTCGGGCGCCCTTGCGCTCGAAAAACATACTCCAGGAGCCGCTTGATGAAAGCTGCCGTAGTCCACGATTTCAATGCACCACCACGATACGATGACTTCACCCCACCCGTGGCAGAAGCTGGCGAAAACCTCATCCAGGTTAGAGCTGCTGCATTGAGTCAATTGGTTAAGGCTCAAGCATCAGGACGTCATTACAGCAGTGGTAAGACATTACCCCTGGTTCCAGGGGTGGATGGCGTCGGATTACTGCCCAATGGGCGACGTGTGTATTTCGCGTTCCCACGAAAACTGTTTGGCTCAATGGCTGAGACCAGTGTTGTGCAACTGGACAACTGCGTAGAGATCCCCGATGGAGTGGATGATGTCACTGCAGCGGCTATCGGCAATCCAGGCATGTCCTCATGGGCAGCGCTCCTCGATCGGGCAAGATTTGTTCCCGGCGAAAACGTGCTGATCAACGGCGCGACGGGCGTTTCCGGACGCCTGGCGATCCAGATTGCAAAACACTTGGGCGCCGCGAAGGTGATAGTTACAGGGCGCAATGCCCGTAGTGTCGAGGGATTGGCTGCCTTGGGCGCGGACATCATGATTCCTCTCGATGCACCTGCAGATCAGTTGCAGGATTCATTCCGAGAAGCCCTGCACACGCACAAGGTCAACGTGGTGCTCGATTATCTGTGGGGGCCCTCTGCCGAGTGTTTGCTACAAGCCGCGGCCGGGCATGGCAGTCACTCGGGCGAGCCGCGAATTCGCTACGTCCAAATTGGCTCATTGACTGGCAACAACATCAGCCTGCCAGGTTCGCTGCTGCGCAGTTCCGGCCTGGAACTGATGGGCAGCGGCTTGGGGAGTGTCTCCAATGCCGGGCTCGTGCGGGCTGTGGGT
Organism: Pseudomonas sp. MYb327; assembly: GCF_040438925.1. NCBI lineage: Bacteria > Pseudomonadati > Pseudomonadota > Gammaproteobacteria > Pseudomonadales > Pseudomonadaceae > Pseudomonas > Pseudomonas sp. MYb327. The sequence goes on along the minus strand of NZ_CP159258.1, from coordinate 2,044,890 downwards.
GGTGTCTTGCGCTCGATCGAAAGCGCCGGGCTTTCGATTAGCACGCAAGCGGTAGCGCTGCAGGATGTTGAACACGCCTGGTCGCAAGAGGATTCAGCACGGTTGGTGTTTACTGTCTGACGGCCTGGCATTCAATGGACAGCATCTTCGCTAGCAAACTCTCCAGCCTCGACACTTCCTCTGATGTGAGGCATTCGGTGAATTCGTTCATGGCATCAACCTCCATCGTGGGGAGCGCCGTACTCATGGCCTCCCCTTCGCTGGTCAGCGCGAGGCGAACCTGGCGCCGGTCTTGATCGTCCGGGGTACGAACGATCAAGCCTTTGCGCTCAAGCCGATCCAGCATTCGAGTCATACAGGCGCTGTGGATGGACAAGTGTCGGCACAATGCGACCGCCGTGTCGTCCCCACGACGAATAATCCTCAGCACTTTGAGTTGCGATGCAGTGATGCCGAGCGGCGCCAGATGCCGATCCAGCAGCCGATCTTTCAGTGCGGCAGTTCGCCCAAGCAGTATCCCGAGGTGGGCTGATTTGAAACTGTCGGCAGAAAAGTAATCCATGCATTTCCCTCCTCGATACGTCGTCAAATCGTCATGCCATATCGCGCCACACTGGTTGATCAGCGTCTTCCCTACGGAACCAGAATCTTTTGAATCGCAGGCGCGATAATCCTGACCATTTCTTCCGGCTCCGCGGCAACCAGAACGGGCACGCCAATGATTCGCCGTCCAACGACCATGCCGACGAGCAAGGAGGCGGCAATGCCGGACCGCAGCGTAGCTTCAGCCCCTGGGTGTTCGTTGGTGCCCGTGATCAGTCGCGATTGAATGAAGCCGCGTAACTGCTCGCGCGCCTGTTCGTTGACGAAGGCTCCGCGCAGCGTCGCCATCAAGGGTTCAGACTCCTCGGCAATCCCCTCCCATGCATTGAGAAAAGCGCGAACCACCCTTTCACCCAGGTGTTCGTCCGGGCCTTCATAGAGCGCGTCAAACCGCTGCAACGCAGACGACGGGATGGCCATCACCGCCGCAAAGAGTTCGTCCTTGGAGCGGAAGAATTGCATGACCTGAGCCGCGTCAACCCCAGCATCAGCGGCCACTTGCCGGATTGTCGTGCCGGCAAAACCGTCACTGGCGAAGCGCGCTCGCGCTGCGTCAAGCACCGTCTGCCGCGTGCTATTAGGCCCTGGCCGCCGCCCACGGCGCGTCGTGGAAGTGGGTTCTTTGCTCATCGTCATTCCTTATTTATTTCGACATATTACACATATCAACACGTGTTGAATTAATTCGCCGACCGCCGTACCTTACTGCAATCGGTCCCGTAATCAAAAACAATAAGGAGTTAGCATGAGCGACTGCCAGAAAATTTTCGTGCCGTCCCACCCGCTACCGGCGGGCAGAACCGGCCTTTTCACCGCTTTTGAGCCGGGCACCCGCACGCTCAAGGCTGGCTTCCAGGTAGCACCACCCTTCCGTCCACTGCCTGTCGACATCGTTTTCGAAAAAGACGTGGCCGTGACATTGCGCGACGGCGTGACCATCTACGTCGATGTGTTCCGTCCCGCCGGCACTGAGAAAGTGCCGGTGATCGTGGCCTGGAGCCCCTACGGCAAGGGCCAGGGTACGTCGATGAGCGTGATGGGCGTGTTCGGTTTGGTGGGGCTGAGCAACTCCGTCGTTTCGGGACTGGCAAAATTCGAGGCCCCGGACCCGGCTTACTGGTGCGCTCACGGCTATGCCATTTGCAACCCGGACATCCGTGGCGTGGTGGACTCCGAAGGCGACAGCGTGCTGTGGGACCGCCAGGACGGGCGCGACTGCCACGACCTGATCGAGTGGCTCGCCGAGCAGTCCTGGTGCACAGGCAAGGTCGGCATGAGCGGCACGTCGTACCTGGCGGTTTCGCAATGGTTCACCGCCGCCGAGCAACCCAAGCACCTGGCGGCGATCAACCCGTGGGAAGGCGTCAGTGATGTCTACCGCGACCTGGTGATGCGCGGTGGCATGCCTGACACGGGCTTCACCGCCCTACTCCAGAACGGCAGTTTTTTCGGCAAGAACCAGAAAGAAGATGTCCTGTCCGAGGCTCAGCGCTACCCACTCATGAACGAATTGTGGGCCAACAAGATCCCCGAGTTTGACCGCATTACCGTGCCTGCCTATGTGGTGGCTAGCTACTCCAATACGCTGCATACCGCGGGTACGTTCCGTGCCTGGCGTCGCCTGGCTTCGCAAGACAAATGGCTGCGCATCCACAACAGTCAGGAATGGCCTGACTACTACGATGAAGCGAACGTGGAAGATCTGCGCCGCTTCTTCGACCGCTACCTGAAAGACCAGAACAACGATTGGGAAGCCACCCCGCGCGTGCGTTATGCGGTCCATGATTTCCAGGGGGGCGACCAGGTGAATGTGCCCGCAGACGCTTTCCCTCCGAAAGAAGTGACCTCGACCAAGCTGTACCTCGATGGCGCCGCACGCATCCTGAGCAACGCTGCCCCCGTTAACGAGGTTCCGGCGATTTATGACGTCGGTGTCAATCCGGATGTGGTTTCCTTTATCACCCGTTTTGACCAGGAAACCGTGATGGTGGGCTATCCCAAAGCACACCTCTGGGTCGAGGCGCGCGGTGCCGACGACATGGACCTGTTCGTACTGATCCAGAAGCTCGACAAATACGGCTCCCCGCTACAGCAATTCACCGCGCCTAACCAGAGCGCGAGAATTCACGATCTCACCGACCACGGTGCCACCGTGCTGCGCTACAAGGGTTCGGATGGTCGCCTTCGTGTGTCGACCCGTCATCTCGATGAAACGTTATCGACCGATGACGTTCCTGCCCACAGCTTCGACCGGATAGAGAAGCTGTCGGCCGGCGAGATAGTCGAAATTGAAATCGACCTGCTCCCCCTCGGTTGGGCATTCCACCCAGGTGAACAACTGCGCTTCATCGTCAGTTCGCGAAATCTCTCCGGAACGCTGATGCCGGGCATTGTTGAGTACATCGGCGCCAACAGCGGACAGCACGTGATTCATACCGGTGGACGGTATGCCTCCTATTTGCAGCTGCCGATTATGGCGGTTTGACGGGGCCTGGCCCATTGAGCCCCTTCACCCTCATACCCATGATTTAGGAAATACTCATGAACACGTTTCCTGCACACGATCTGAGCCCAGTCTTGACCGGCGTTTTCGCCGGCCCGATAGCCGGCTTGAAGTACCAGACGCCTACGCTGTCCGGTGTCACCACTGAAAATGGCGAATTCCAGTATCGCGCCGACGAGGCCATTACCTTTCTGGTCGGCGGCATCGTTTTAGGAGCCATAGAGGCGGCGCCTCGCTTGAACCTGGCGCAGCTCGCCAATCGTGTCGACGGCAAGATCGACAAGCTGCTGGACCCGTCCGTCACGAACATGGCCCGATTCGTCCATACGCTGGATCAGGAGGGCAACATCGAGTCGGGTGTCAAAATTGCCCCTCAGGTGCATGAACTGATTCGCGCGACACCGATCAATTTCAGTCCGCCTGTGATGCCCATGGGCCAGGGTGGCGTCGTCGACTTCGCCAACGATCCTACCTTGCAGTCGATACTTGAAACGCTGAACGCCACGCCCGGTGTTTTCACGGCCAAATCCCCACGCAAGCTGTGCGATGCCGCCACCAGCCGTAACGAATTACGACGCAACATTCGCGGCATCATCAAGATGACGGATGTGCGCATTCCGTTACGCGATGGCTCATACGTGTGTGCCGACATCTTCCGCCCGGCATCGCCGGGGCGTCACCCGATCGTCATGAGCAAGGGCTTCTACGGCAAGAGCTTTTATCACGACTGCATTTGCAACGAAGCCGACGTCATCCGCAAGGAGGAGATGGAGGATCGTTACTTCTCCGGCAACCCGGACGGCGCCCAATACGAGAACCACGAGACCGTCGACACGTCGGTCTGGGTGCCAGAGGGCTATGTCTGCATCCGTGTGGACGCACGCGGTGTCTGCAAGAGCCCGGGTCTACAGGCGCCCTTCAGTGTCCAGGAAGCCGAAGACTATTACGATGCCATCGAATGGGCAGGCACTCAGCCGTGGTCCAATGGCAACGTCGGATTGTGGGGCATGTCCTACCTGGCCATGGCCCAACACAGCGTGGCCAGCCTGCAACCCTCGCACCTCAAGGCCATGATAGCGCAAGGGACCGATGCCGACATCTACAACGAGGCCCTGTATGGCGGCGGCATCTTCGGCTCCGGCTTCTGGAATTGGTGGTGGAAGATCTGGTCCGGCAACAACCACTGCGGTGAGCGCCCCGAAACCGACTGGATGGCCCGTGTGCTGGCCACGCCGTTCAACGACATCAACGCTTATGGCCCACGCGGCAGCATCTTCATGCGCCCGGACATGAGCAAATCGACTGCACCAGTCTGGATCGTTGGCCCTCAGGTGGGCGCCATCATTCATCAACTGGGCAGCAGCGAGACCTACATCCGCTCCACCGCCGCCAAGGCACGAAAGTTTGATTTTGCCGACGCCTGGTTCCCGGATTCCTACAGCAACAAGTCGATTGCCGAGCATATGCGCTACTTCGACTATTGGCTCAAGGGCATCGACAACGGTGTGATGGACGAAGCACCGGTGCGCGTGCAGGTGCGAACCGGCAACGGTGCCCACTTCGTCCTGCATGAAAACGACTGGCCGATTGCGCGAACCGAGTACCGCCGCTGGTACCTCGATGCCCGGCCTTCGGACTGGCAAAACGATGGTCGGCGCCTCAACGTCCTGCGCATCAGCGAAAACGTACCCGCAGCGCATAGCAGCGCCGAGTATGACGCGCACCTTGATCTCGGCACCCCAACGCTCGCGCCGGCAGGCTCCAGCGACGGCACGCCACGCTGGTCCACAGGCATCTCGTTTGTCAGCGAGCCCATGAGCGAGGACATGGTACTCGCCGGGTACATGAAGGTCGGTCTGTGGGTAGAGTCCAGCAGCGAGGACATGGACGTATTTGTGTCCCTGCGGGTTCTGGATGAGCACGACCGGGAGATTCGCTACGAATCGGTCGTCCTTCCAGTAGACCCGGTGCACATTCATCCGGTGGGGCATGGCTTGTTGAAGGTCTCTCGGCGCAAGCTCGATGACGAACGCTCGACCGAGTACTGGCCTGTGCATACCCACCTGGAGAAAGACTGCGCGCCACTGCAACGTGGAGAGATCGTGCCGATCGAAGTCGGGCTCAACCCGAGCACTGCGATGATCCGCAAGGGTTGCCGCCTGCTGGTTGATGTTCAGCCTTACGCGCCGGCGGGCGTACCCGTTCGTGCGTATGACAAGCACTATCACGTCGACGCCGTGAACCGCATCTACACCGGCCCAGAGTACCCAAGCTACCTGCAACTGCCGATCGTCCCCTAAGCGGCCACAGTGGTGTCCACCCAGCCAATGAGGTGGGCACCATCGGCGCCGATCAGTCAGTGGCCGTCGTACCTTCGCTGACCGGCAAGAGCATGTGCTGGATACACGGCGCAAGCATCGCCACCAGCGTCTCCTGATTGGCCGCGGCAAGCACCGGTACGCCGATGATTTGTCGCCCGGTCACCAGCCCCACGAGCATGGACAACGCCAAGCCCGCCCGAAGGCGAACTTCCGGTCCAAGCGGTTCGCTGCCTCCCGTCATTAACCTGGACTCAATGTAGTCGCGCAGATGATGACGCGCCTGTTCGTTGACCATCGCATTTCTGAGCATCGCCATCAGCGGCTCCGACTCCTCGGGCGCACCCTCCCAAGCCTGAAGAAAGGCACGCACTACGCGTTCTCCCAACTGGTCGTCCACGCCGCTGAAAACCGTGCTCAATTTCTCCAGTGCCGACTCAGGCACGTTGATCACCGCCGCAAAGAGTTCGTCTTTGGAGCGAAAGAACTGCATCACCATGGATACGTCGACACCGGCATCAGCTGCCACACGTCGCATCGTGGTCGCGGCAAAACCATCACTGGCGAAGCGAGTTCGTGCGGCATCGAGCACGGCCTGGCGACTACTGCCTGAACCCGGACGACGCCCAGGTTTGCTTTCTCGGGTTGCGGATAATGTTGATTGTTTTTTAGTCGTCATCGCGTCTGCCTACTCGATCAGAGTGTCCATTTACGGACTATAACAAATAACTCAACACGTGTTGAGTTTATGATTTGAAGGTCCTACACTCGCCTCGCTGCCCTTAACAACAAGAACAAGATGCACGACCAGAGGACCACTCCATGAGCGATACCCAACAGGCGTATCTTCCTGACCAACCGCTGTCGGCTGACAGCGTCGGGAAGGATTTCGGCAAGCTGCAAACAGGCGTTTTTTCCGGGCCGATTACCGGCCTCAAGTATCAGACCCCTACCCTCAGCGGGTTGACGAACGATAAAGGCGAATTCCAGTACCGCGAGGGCGAACGGATTGCGTTCCTGGTCGGAAACACGGCGTTGGGATCTGCCATCGGCGCACCGCGTATCAGCCTGGCAGAAATCGTCAGCCGCGTGGATGGCAACATCAACAAGTTGCTCGATGCTGGGCTGACGAACATTGCACGGTTCCTGTGCTCACTCGACCGGGATGGCAACCTGGACGGTGGCATCAGTATCGATCCCACCGTCCATGAAATTGTCGGCAAACATCGCATCAATTTCCGCCACGACATTTCCTTTGCCGGCCTGGCGTTGAACCCCGTGCTCGAGTTCGAACAAGACCCGATGATCGCAGCTCTGCTCGCCGAACTTTCGGCAGCTGACGTCTTCACCGATTGCACGCCACGTCAGCTGTGCCATGCGGCGACCGCACGCAACGAAGTGCGCCGCAATATCCTCGGTATTCAGCGTTTCAAAGACGTGAAGATTCCACTGCAAAACGGTCTGTACGTGTACGCGGACGTTTTCCGTCCGGCCAGGGAAGGCAAGTTCCCGGTCATCATGAACTGCGGTCCCTATGGTCGGGCGTTCTATCATCATTCGATCGCCGACGATGCCCAGTTTGCCGCCCATGAAGAGATGGAAGAACGCTATTTCCATGGCAATCCTGATGGGCAGGTATTCGAGAACCACGAAACCGCCAACACCGTGGATTGGGTGCCGCACGACTATGTGCTGGTGCGGGTTGATGGCCCCGGTTCGGGCAAAAATCCGGGCACACTCGCGCCCTTTGGCATAGAGACCGCCGAAGCCTTTCGTGACGCGATTGATTGGGCGGGCGAGCAGTCCTGGTCCAACGGCAATGTCGGGCTGTGGGGGATGTCGTACTACGCCATGAGCCAACACGCTGCGGCCAGTCTTGAGCCACGCCATCTCAAAGCAATGATCGCTATCGGCACCGACGTCGATCTTTACGACGAGGTGGCTTACACCGGCGGCATCCTCAACGAAGAGTTCTTCACCCATTGGTATCGGGCAGGAGTTCTGGCTGCCGTGTGCGGCGAACCCAATGCCGTCGACTTTATCGGGATGCTCAAAGAAGCCACATTCAGGGACTCCGACACCAGCGCCGCGTTCGGCCCCAGGTCAACGATTCTGATGAGTCCGGACATGAGCAAAGTGAAGGTTCCCCTCTGGGCCATTGCCTGCACCACCCACATGGCGCACTTCCACCAGCTCGGCAGCAGTGAGGCGTACCTGGCTACAAACACGGCGTCGAAGAAGATCGACTTCTGGGAGGACTGGTTTACCAAACCTTACTCACGAACCGCCATCGCCGAGCACCGGGCGTTTTTCGACCATTGGTTGAAAGGTTCCGACAACGGCATCATGGACAAACCGCCGGTGCGCCTGGAGATTCGCAGCGGCAATGGTGCCTCCTATATCCAGGAGGAACAGGAGTGGCCCATCGCACGAACGACCTATCCCCAATGGTACTTCGACGCCACGCCATCGAACTGGCCAGGCGACGAATTTCGCGATGACTTCCTGCGTCTGTCGCTAACACCACCCGCCGTCGCCGGCCAGGCGGATTATTCCGCAGAGATTCCGTTGGCGTTGCGCACGGGCATACCGCCCTGCTTTCTGCCCGTCAAACCGCCATCGGTACTGGACATCTGGAGGACGGGCATCTCGTTCATCAGCGACCCGGTGAAAGAGGACATGGTGTTTGCCGGTTATGGCAAAGCCAGGCTATGGGTGTCGTCCACGAGCGAGGACATGGACATTTTCCTGAGCCTGCGAGTGCTCGATGAGACCGGTCGCGAAGTCGACTACGCCGGCCCGACCACGATGGGCATGAACGTGCCCAACTACCCCCTCGCCAAGGGCTGGTTGAAGGTGTCGCATCGCAAGATCGATGCAGCGCGTTCGACCCATTACACGGTCAAGCACACGCACCTCAAAGCCGACCATGCACCGCTTAAAGGCGATGAAGTGGTGCCGGTTGCGATCGAGATCATTCCCAACACGGCGTTGATCCGCAAGGGATACCGCCTGCGCGTGGACATTCAGCCTTTCGATGGCGTCGATCACGGCCCCCGGCACGGCTATGACGCTACCTACCATGATGGCGCACGCAACACGATCTACACGGGACCGGATCGACCGGGTTTTATCCAGCTGCCCATTGTTCCGGCGAAGGGCTCGTAAAACACCCTGCGCTTGAACAACGCCGAATATTGATTCGATCGCCACATCGCGGACTCACTCACACAAAAGGCCGCGAGTCGAAAACTGCTGTCCAAAAACAATGAATAAAGGAGATTGCCATGACGCTCGAAGAACTCGTCGCGCGCACCGAAATTCACGATGTGCTGCTGCGCTATTGCCGTGGTCTTGACCGCATCGACATGTCACTGGTGCGGGGTGCCTTCCACAAAGACGCCTATATCCATTTTCCGGAAAGCCTTCATGTCGGCGGTGCCGAAGGATTCTTTCAGTTCCTGACGGCCGAAATGCCACGATTCAATCGCACTCAGCATTTCCTCGGTAATAGCCTGATTGAATTCGACGGCCCGGAAACCGCCTATGTCGAAACCTATCTGCAAGCGGATCATGCAGCATCGGAGCGGCATCACTGGAACGGCGATACGGTCAAGTTGTGGGCTCGGTACTTTGACCGGTTTGAACGGCGCGACGGTGTCTGGCTCATTGCCGAGCGCCGCCTGATGGTCGACTTGATGTACCGCTACCCTCAGGGTAACTGGTTCGACGATCATCCTGACGCTTCGGGCAGCCCACGCGACGGGACTGATCGGGTGCTGCGCAAAGTGGCCGGTTTCTCCGGCACCCCGATTGCACAAAAATCACTTGCAGACGCTTGATCGCAAACGCCAGAGGGGCACCGCTCCTCTGGCTCTGCTACCTGCCCTTACGCCGTAATGCCCTCCTCCCTGCAAACTAGCTTACAGCCCGCTTGCTCCCCGATTGAAAGGTGCTCAACAGCCGAAGGTGTTCCTGGGTGACCTGCTGGAGGGCGTGGATGGTTGCCTGCGCCATCGGACTTGGCATTGAGCGTGAAGGCTGCACCAGTAATAGCTCCAGCGTCAGGCCAGAGCCGGCAAACGGGTTGAGTTTGTAATCCCGTTCCGATGGATCTGCGTTGAAGTCGTGAACGAACAGCAGGCCGGGAAGAATGGCCATCCACTCGCTTTGCCGGATCAGGTCGAGCGTGGCCAGCACCGCATCGAGCTGGTAACTGGGGCCCGCCCCAGAAGGCGCGCCCAGCGGCGAGCCAATCCACTGTGCAAACTCGCGACTGTCAGGGGCCAGCAGTTTTAGCCCCGCCAACCTGTCGAGCTCAATCACCTCCCCATGTTCGAAATCGCTGGTGTGACTCTTTGACGACACCAGGAACGCAGGCGTGGCGGCAAACACCGACGTCACCAGATCCGGTGGCGGCTGCGAAATCGAAGGGATGATTGCAAAATCGAGTTCGTTGGCCCGCACCCTGTCGATCAGCATATTGCTGGGGGCATCGATCACTGCGACAGAAGCGTTGGGATTCTGCGCCATCAGGCGCAAATAGGCCGGTGCGAGCTGATAGGTCGCCAGTGTCGGCGTCAGCCCGAATCGGACCTCGCCGCAGAGGCCGCTTTCGAAGGTGTCCAGTGCCGACACCGACTTTGAATTGGCCGCCAGCACCTCCAGACAATGCCGGTAAAACAAGGTCCCCGCCTCTGTTGGCTCGACACTTTTCTGCCGGTCGAACAATTGCACGCCCAGCAACTCTTCGATCTGTTTGACGTGCTGGGATATGCCCGACTGAGTGGCGAATTCACGTGTCGCCGCGGCGGTGAAAGACCGTGTCTCATACACCGCCACAAACATTTGCATTTCCCGCAGACCGGGCAGCGAATCATTCATGGCGTAAGGCGCTCGTTAAAGGCGGAGGATTGGCTGAGGCCCGACAACGGCTCGCCATGAGCGATGCGAATCGGGATCGCATTGATCTCTTCGGTGGCCTCCCTCAACAACTCGATGAAGTTTTGGGCGGCCATGGACAAGGGCTTGCGCGCCGCCTCCACCAACAGCATATCGTCCCAAAGAATGGGATCGGCCAACGGGTTGAGGGTGAAGCGCCGACGCCGCAAATCGTCAGCGATGAAAAGTCCGGAAATGATGGCTGTCCAATGGCTGGAACGCACCAGATCCATCGCGCCCAACATGGATTCGAACCAGTTGAGCCGTTGCTCGACATGGACCTTGTGGTCGACCAGGTACTGCTCCAGCAGCGGCCGCCGACCGATGGGCAGTACCAGGTGCAAATCCTTGATGTCGCTCAGGCGAACCGGTTCGCAATGGGGCAGGTCCGAGTCGGGCGAGGACACCAGGAAAGCCGGCGTTCTTGTAAACAACGAGGTGACCAGTCCGCAGCCTCCGCCGGCTTCGTAGGACATACGCTGCGTCACAGCGAAATCCAGCATGCCGTGCCGTACCGCGGTGGCCAGCACGCTACCGGCCCCTTCCGTCAGGTGCACAGAAACGTTGGGATACGCCGCCTCGAAAGCCCTGAGCGCTCGACTGAAGACCGAGCGGGTCATTGTCGGGATCATGCCTATGCGTAGCGTGCCACCGGTCGGTTCCGCTCGGTGCCCCACCGCGTTGAATGCGCTCTCATGCAGGCGCAGCAGTTGCACGCACTGTTGGTAATAAGCATGCCCGGCCGGTGTAGGAATGACTGCCCGGTTGCGGGCAAACAACTGCACGCCCAATTGAGTTTCCAACTGCCGCACGTGCGCGGAGATGCCGGACTGCCCCAGACCTTCGCGGCTGGCGGCTATGGTGAAAGAGCCTTCCTCGTACACCGCAACAAACATGCGGATGTGCATCAGCTTCGGGAGCATGGGGTGATTATTGCTCCAGCCTAAAGAGTTCGTAGGTGATCATGCGCTGGCTGGTCTCTTATTCTTTTTGCTGCATGGATTAGAAAAATCGCACGAGGCTCGTACTCTATCCACATCGGGAATGGCTTGCCACAACGGCACTCACCGGCACCGATTTTGTGTAGGAGCGAGGCTTGCCCGCGAAGAGGCCATCACATTCAACATTGGCGGTGACTGACACGCCGTCTTCGCGGGCAAGCCTCGCTCCTACATCAACCGACTTTCATCATGCCGCCGTCGACGGCCAACAATTGACCGGTCACGAACTGCGCGTCATCACTGGTCAGAAACAAAATCGGCCCAACGATATCGTGCGGAACTGCCATTCTTTTGAACGCTTGCCGGTTCACTATCCCGTCCCTTACTGCATCGGGTAGATCCCTGGTTCCCGGTGTTGCGGTCAATGCGGGAGCGATTGCATTGACGGTGATGAAGTCTTTGCCCAGGTCATTGGCAAGCCCACGCGTAAAGCCAATGATGCCCATTTTCGTGGCCATGTAATGGCTGACGCCGACGGCGTTGGTGACGATCGATGTGGAAGAGATGTTTACAATCCGCCCCCACTGATTCTCACGCATCATCGGCACAAACACTTTCGAGCTCAAAAACAGGCTGTCGAGATTGATTTCAAAGGTCCGCCGCCAGGTTCTGAAGTCCATATCATCGATATGCACATTGGGGTAGATGCCAGCGTTATTGACCAGAATATCGCAACGACCGTATGCCTCCTTCACTCGCTCACCGGCAATGTTCCAGTCTTCTTCTCGGCTGACGTCGCAGTGAATCGCGATGGCCTTGCCGCCAGCCTGCTCAACCAAGTCGCGCGTTTGCGACAGGTCCGCAATATCTAACAGCGCCAGTGTCGCGCCACGCTGTGCCAGCTGAAAGGCCAGTTCCTGTCCAATCCCTTTTGCCGCACCGGAAACAACGGCAACTCGATTTTGATGTGTTTGCAACCTATGCCTCCATCGGGCTGAAGAATTTTATTGCCTCGCCGCGCAGCCGAACATCGAGACACGCAGCGAGAGCAGGCTCAGCCACCAAAGCGAGGTTCGGGCAACCCTTTTACACCGAGGCCACGGATGGCGAAGAGACTCCCTCGCATCACGTTGTCACCGGGATAACGAGGCAAGGGAGGTTTGGCCATGGACGTGACAAAAAGCGTGTCCAGATCCGGACCGCCAAAGTTCACGCTCGTGACTTTCTTGACCGGCATTTCGATCACGCGATCCAGGCTGCCGTCAGGCGCGAAGCGGCACAGCTTGCCGGCGTAGACCTGGGCGTTCCAAAGGAACCCTTCGGCATCGACGGTTGAGCCATCGGTCGCTGTAGTTGCGGTAAAGCCTGCTTTGGTAAAGGTGCGCCGATTCGCGATGCCGCCGGTTTCAAGGTCGTAGTCATACGCCCAGATTTCCCCGGAGAAGGTGTCTGAGAAATAGAACGTCGACCCGTCGGGGCTCCAGCACGGCCCGTTGGAGATCGCAAACCCCGCGTCGAGCGTGTGCACCGACAAATCAGGGTCGACACGAAACAATGTGCCGTCCGCGAAACCCTCGCGGGTATCCATACTGCCAACAACGAAGCGCCCACGCGCATCCACCTTGCCATCGTTCAAACGGTTGTGGGGCTTGTCGAGCTCAGGGTTGACGATCAGCTGCGTTTCACCCGTGTCGAAGTCGAGGAAGTGAAAGCCCGACCCGAGCGCCACGATTGCCCCGCCATCACGACGCAACGCCATGGAGCCGATGGTGTCCGGCATCTCCCACGTACGAACCTCGCGGCCGTCAGCAGTGCAACGAAAGACGCGACCACCGACTACGTCTATCCAGTACAAGCGCTGCTCCTGCACGTCCCATACGGGACCCTCACCGATGGTCGTCTTAACATCCACCAGAACATCGATCTGCATGGTATCTCCTGGATTCTATTGAACTGGATTTGGGCGATCCGACGCTGAACCGCAAGTTTTAACCGAGCCTTGCTCAGGCTTTTGGCGGTTCGGCAATGGTGATGAAAACGCCGTAGGGGTCCTTGAAGCTGAACCAGGTCATCGTGAGGTTTCCGCCAGGTTTGCGAATGATGATGTCTTTGGGCTCACAAACGACTTCAACGCCTTCATAGGCACGAATCTTTTCGAAGGCTTCCCGTGTGTTCAACACGAGAAGTGCCAAACGGGTAATGCCCACTTGGTTCATCAAGTCATAAGGGCCATCACCGATGATGGTGGAAGGTTTGGTGTATTCAATCAGGTTAATTTCAGTGGCGTGTTGGGGATCTGCGCCTGCGGTCAAAATGTGATGCGCATAAATACTGATTTCGTCTTCGGCAAACCCCAGCAGCGGACCGTCCGCTTCATCGGTTCTTGTTTCAAATGTGGAAACAAAGCCCAGCACGTCACGATAAAACTTGAGGGCCTGATCGACGTCAGGAACGGTGATGCAAACATGGAGAAGTTTCTTAACTAATGCGCTCATAGCTATACCGTCCTTTAATTAAACATTCCAGGCTTTGGTGAGGTGGTAACGAGTTGCCCATTGAACGTCGTAGACCTTATCGCCCCAGGTTTTGGTTTTATCGTCGCCGGCTTCAGCACGCGAGGCGCCATTCATCCAGGCTTCAAATTTGGCCTGATTCTCAAATTCATAAATCGTCAGATACGTTGGGCAAGGTTGAGTAGTCGTGCCGACGTGATAGGTTTCTTCTGCCAGTTTGAAACGCGTGACCTTCTTGACGTTGTCACCCTTCAATAACATCGGCACATGCACATCGTCGTACCAGGCATTGAACTTTTTTTCATCTTCGGCAGGGCAATTAATGCCAACCGTCCAGATAACCGTCTGATTGCTCATTTTTCAGTTTCCGATGTGAAAGTTGCTCTTGCCAATAACAAGAGCAATGGAAATTCAGGCAAGCGAATCCGCAGACCACTCCCGTTCTAAAACTGGAAGTGGCCGAGATGTTGTTCTTGGTTCTTTACTTCTTGGCGATTGCTTCGAAGTATCTGACCTTCCCTTTTTCACGATGACTGCGCAGCGTGTGGGTGGTCATGACCGGGTGCTGTTCATAAGCCGGCTCAGGCACATTCGGGTTGCCTGTCCATGAAATCAGTCGGCAAACGCGATTGCTGATGCGCCAGCCCTTGTCAGTACGAACAAGGATATCGTCATACCAGCCACGGCCAACCCAGTCCGGGCCGCCCACCGCCGAGTCGCGCGATAGCAACCAATCGCCATACGTCAGTGCGTACGCCGTGTCGCCATCCACGTGGACGCAGGAACCGGTCATGGTGTGCATGTGGTTGGTCAGGGTTTCGTGGAAGTCCTTGAAGGCGAACTTCAGTGCACCTACTGACTTCCAGACAGCTCCTGCTGGCCCGAAGTCAGCGTGCGCGTCTTCGGTAAACACCTCGTCCAGCAAGTCCCAGGCGTGTGCGTCCAGCGCGACGCCATAGAGGTTGATGACGTCAATGATTTCAGATTTGTCTTGAGTCACACTCATTTGAAACGCTCCGATTTGTCAGCGTAAAAACCGCATCCGTTACACAAACTTCTCACTGCTTGCAGTATTCAATCACTTCCAGGACGTTGTCGAAGGGGTCCTTGAAGGTCAGGATCTTGAACTTTCCGCCGGTTGGGGCGATGACCACCTGCGGCTCGCAAAGGAACACGATGTCGCCACGCGCCTTCAGCTTCTCATGAATGGCATCGGTGTCGTCCACACCAAACGCCATGCGGTTGATGCCGGCATGGTTCAGGGGCGCGGAAGCCGATTTATTCACGACTGTTTTAGGTTCGACGAACTCGATCAAGTCGATAACGGTCGCGTTTTCCTTGTCTTTGCCGACGAGGTGGTCGGCATGAATTTCGATAATCTGGTTGGGGAAGCCGAGGATTTCTCCAGGCGCCCTTTCGTGGCGCAGTTTGCCGATCGACTCAAGGCCCAGCACCCCGCAATAAAACTCAAGTGCAGCGTCAATATCTGCAACGGTAATGCATACGTGAAACAAGCGATTGATATAGCGATCCATGGTTTTTCCTTATTTTAGGTTGTGTGAAAACTTATATTGATGTTTGTGTGAAACGGGCGTGGCCAAACTGTTAACTACTTTGCGCAGGACACTCTTTCACCAGTAGAAAAGCCACCAAAGCCACCAGCCCTGGTACAGCCATGCAAACCAAAATGATTGGAACACTGACGCCTGCGGCCAGCATGAAACCGGCTATTGCAGGCCCGATGATTGGCCCAACCCGGCCAATGGCGTAAATCACGCCCATCGCCGATGAACGAAAGCTCATGGGATAGAGCGACCCGACGTAGGGCAACAAAATGCAGGTGGCGCCCATTGCCGTGAATCCGGCAAAAAACATGCAGATCAATGCGCCAACCGGGTTCTGAATAACGCCAATCAGAGCTATCGAAACAAACAGAACGGGCATGTAAATGGCGAACACTTTCTTGTAGCCCATCCTGCCCGACATCCAACCCGCCAACGGCGTAGAGATGAAGTTGCTGCAGGTGAATACAAGGATGAAAGAGATCCCGGTTGTCAGCGAATACCCGCGCTGAACCATTAATTGCGCAATCCAGGTCGTCAGGGTGACGGCGGTCATCATGATGCAAAGCATCCCGATCCCCAGAAACATCGTGTTGCGCGCATAGCCGCCCTGGAACAGGCGCTTGAGAGGCACCTTCGCAGCAGGTGGCTCATTCAGGCTGTATTCGTCATCGCTGGCGGGAACAAACTGCGGTTCTGCCTTCACCAGAATCCTGCGAATGCTTTCGCTTTTACCCTTCTTCACCAGAATTGACATTGATTCAGGCAACCACACCAAGGCGATGGGAACCAGAACGATGCAAACGAAGGTTCCAAGCAAAATCGCTCGCCATCCGACGGTGGACAGAACCGCCATCGACAACAACGCCGATAACAGAACACCCACCGAGATGCCCGTATAGGACACGCTGGATACCATCGCTTTCCACTTGCCGGGCGTGTATTCGAACACCAGCGCCACAGCAATCGGAACGATGCCAGCCAAGCCGAAACCAGCGATGAAGCGGTAGAGGGCGAAGTCGACGATTCCCTGAGCCAGCCCGCAGGCCGCCGTGAACGTAATGAAGATCGTCATGCCGATCAGCATCATGCGCCTGCGGCCGAGGGCATCAGCTGCCACGCCAAAGAGAATGGCGCCGCCCACCGCTCCGATATGCCCGACGCTCGCCAGGATCCCCGCTTCGGCCGGGCCCATTTTCATATCGGCCATGATTGCCGGTAGCAGCGTACCGAAGAGCGCGCTGTCGATGCCGTCGAACACGATCGCAAGAAAGCAGATCACCGCGACTTGCAGACTGAACGCATTGAATCTGCCACCTTCGATAACTTGCGTGACGTTGACTGGCGTGCGGCCCGTGATTGGCGCGCTGGTTAAAAGAGTCATGGCAGGCATCTCTCGTACGTCAGTTTTTCAGTTTGAGCCGCGGGAATGGGCGCTGATGTTGCGGGCTGGGGAGCCGCATCGGTCACGTCGACGATTGCGCCGGCACGCGCCCCGGGTAGCAGAAAGCGCGCCAGGGCCGGGATCAGTACCAAGGCACCGAGCATGTTCCACAAGAACATGAACGCCAGCAGCAGGCCCATGTCAGCCTGGAACTTGATGCTGGAGAAATGCCAGGTGGCGACCGCTGCGGCCAGGGTCACCCCGGTCAGCAGCACCACTCGGCCAGTGAACTGCAACGCGGTGGCGTAAGCCTGTTTCAACGTGGCGCCGGCACGCATTTGCGCCAGGGTCACGCTCAAAACATACAGTGCGTAATCCACACCGATGCCTACACCCAGCGCAATCACCGGCAGGGTCGCCACCTTCACGCCCATGCCCAGGACCACCATCAACGCCTCGGCCAAAATGGACGTGAGCATCAACGGCAGCATGGCCACCAGCACTGCCCGCCAGGATCGGAAGGTGATGAAGCACAGCAGCGCCACCGCCCCGTAGACCATGAACAGCATCTGGTACCAGGCCTTGTGAACCACGATGTTGGTGGTGGCATCGATCCCCGCCGAGCCGGCGGCCAGCAGGAAGGTCGCGTCCTTGTCGTTGTTTTTAATGGCGAAGCGCTCGACCAGGTCGACCACTTGCTGCAGGGTCTCTGCGCGGTGGTCACGCAGGTAGGCGTAGACCGTCAGCAGGTTGCATTCTTCGTTGTACAACTCACGCGGCGCCCGGGCGGTGATGGTGTTGAGCATGTTCTGGTTGCTCGACAAGTCGTACCAAAGTGGACTGCCCTCGTTCATCCCCACCATCAGGCGCCGTTGCAGCCGAGCAATCGACTGGGTGGATTCAACACCAGGCAGATCCATCAGTTCCCATTCGAGTTGGTCGACGCGGCGCAGCACACCGTAATTACTGCAATTGCCCTCGGGGGTCTTGACCATGATTGCAAACAGGTCATTGCTGGCACCGTAGTTCTTCGTCAGGTAGCCCACGTCGCGGTTGTAACGCGAGTCGGCTTGCAATTCCGGCGCCCCCGGATCGAGGTCACCGACCTTCAGTTGAGTGCCTACTGCAACACCCACCACCGCCAGAACCAGCGCCGTGACGATCGCAAGCAGGGCGCGTCTACCCTCGGTGAAGCGCACCAGCCAAATAAAGAAGGCACCGCTCTCCCCCGCTGCGGTGGCCGATTCCCGGCGCACTGCCCTTTCGGCGGCTTTACGGCTTACACCCACATAACTCAAGAGCACGGGCAGCAGAATCAGGTTGGAAATCACCAGCACCAGCACGCCCAGGCTTGCGGCGGTGGCCAGTTCGCGGATGACCGGGATGTCGATCATCAGCAGCACCGCAAAGCCTACGGCGTCAGCCAGCAGTGCAGTCAGGCCGGCCAGGAACAGGCGCCTGAAGGTATAGCGGGCTGCGACATAGCGGTGTGTTCCGCGCCCGATGTCTTGCAGGATGCCGTTCATTTTCTGCGCGCCGTGGCTGATACCGATGGCGAAGATCAGGAAGGGCACCAGCATGGAATAGGGGTTGAGCGAGTACCCCAGCAGCGGCAGCAGGCCTAGCTGCCACAGCACGCCGGTCACCGAAGTTATCACCACCAGCGCGGTGCTGATGACGTCTCGGTTGTAAAGGAACACCATCGCTGCACAGATGATCAGTGCAATGAAGAAGAACCCGATCACCTCTTGCATGCCATCCATGAGGTCGCCGGACAGCTTGGCGAAACCAGTGATGTAAATGGCCACTTCATCACTGCTGTACTTGGCGCGCAGCACTTCCAACTGTTTGGACAGGGCCGCATAGTCCAGCGGCTTGCCGGAAGCATCATGCTCCAGCAACGGTACCTGGATGACGGTGGAGCCGCCGTTGACCGCTACCAATTGGCCAATTTCGCCCGAGCGTTGCACGTTCATGCGCAGCTCTTCGATCTTGGCGGGCGAGCCGTCATAGTGCGCAGGGATCACCTGACCGCCGTCCAGGCCATCCTCGGTCACTGCGGTCCAGCGCACGTTTGGCGTCCACAGCGACTTCATGAACGCCCGATCCACACCCGGCAGCATGAACACCGCGTCGTTGATCTGACGCAGCGTCTCCAGATAGCTCGCGGTGTAAATGTCGCCCTTTCGTGCTTGCACCGCGATCCGCACCGAGTTGCCCAGGCCGGTGAGTTCTTTCTTGTGTTCCAGATAGTTGGTGATGTAGGGATGGCCGGTCGGAATCGTCTTTTCGAAGCTGGCATTGAGCTTCAAGCTCAACGCGCTGTAGCCGAGCATGATTGTTACCAACACGCACAGCAGCAGCACCAGGATGCGGTGGTTGAAAACGGCGCGTTCGAGCCGGGAGCCCGAGCGCGGATCAAAGTCTTCGAGCCGGCAAGCTGCGGTCTCGGTGGATGTCACAGTGGTCATATCGTTGGACTCATCGTCTGGCGCTTCGCGCAATCGCGGGAATGGGTGTCATCAGCCAAGCCGGGCAACCCCGCCCATGCTGGTGGCAACGAGGCCACCGTCTGCGGCTTCGACCAGCGAGGTCAAAGGATCGCGTCGCGGGAGTTGCTGTTCAGCGAAGTGGGCACCGTCGTCACGGCTTGCGAGGACTCGCCCGCCCTGCGCCAGCAGCATTAACCGGCCATCGCGCAATTCGGCACAAGACAGAATCGTCAATGGCGCCGACAAATCGATCGCAGTAACGGTCGTACTACCGGGATCAATGCGGCAAGCAGCACCCAAAAGGCCGGCGAACACAAAACCACCTTTGCGCGTGGCAGTAGCGGCGAACAAGGTTCGCTCCGAAGGAGCCGCCAGTGATTCGAAGCTGGCGCCATCGTCGCGGCTGAGCATCAGCACGCCCTGCTCTCCGGCGAGCACCCAGGTCTTGTCATGATGGGCAACCGCATACAGATGCAAGCTCATGGGATTGGGCAGGCGGTTGCGGCAAGGCGTCCATGTCTTGCCACCGTCGTCAGTGCGGGCCGCCAGGCCGAACGCACCCACCACCATCCCGCGTCGAGCGTCGGCAAAGCAGATTGATAACAAGGGCTTGTCAGCGCCGTCATCTACCAGGCGCTGGGCGTCCTGGATGCTGCGTTCACGATCGGCGTTGGTGTCAGGCAAGCCCAGCGCCTGGGCCAGTGATGCCTTGGCGAGCGCTACTCCATCGGTCTGAATGGACCAGCTTTCGCCGCCGTCTGAGGTATGCAAAACAACACCACTGTGGCCAGCGATCCAACCCTGTCGGGCGTCGGCAAAGCTCACCGACGTCAAGGTCACACTGACCGGCACGCGGGCCTGGCGCCATTGGCGCCCGCCGTCGTCAGACAGCACGACCAGGCCGCGCTCTCCCACCGCCACCAGCCGGTCACCGGCCAGAACCACACGAGTCAGCACGCCGCGTGCTGCCCGAGGGGTCATCGTGGCAGGCTCGCGTAGCGGCCCGGGCATGGCTGCCGAGGCAAACGCTGCTACGGTGGATGCCATGGTGGGGGCCAGCAACGCCTGCAGACCCAGGCCCATCCCCACCAGCAACAGCGTCCGACGCGACCCGTCGAAGCCTTCATTGTTATTGTTATTCATACCGGTTATCTCATCAGGTTCATCGTTAAAGCGAGATGCAGTTCTAACGCACGCCCTCTCCGGCCAGGGATTCGGGGGTGAAGATCCGGTCCGGCAACGACGCCTTGAGGTCGACTTGTTTGTCACGAGGGAAGTAGGCGGACGCGAAGTAGCCACCGCCAATCAGGTCGTAGGACATGTAGCCGGCGACGATGGTCCCTGGTGCTCCCGGGAATACGGTTGGCAGGTTGTAGGTCACCTTCCAGAGTTGTCCCTGAGCGTCCCAACGCTCCCCTGCGACAGCGATCCAGGTGTCTTCATCGAGGTAAACACGCAGGCGAGGAATCACATGACGTTGACCTTGCTTGAGTGTGCCTTCCACCACCCACACCCGATGCTGTTCGAAGCGCACTAGGTCAGGATTGACGGTTTTTGCCGTCATGAGCTGGTCGAGCGATGTCGCTTGGTGGTAACTGTTAGTGTTGTACGGCACGTACATTTCTTTCTTGCCCACCAGCTTCCAGTCGTAGCGACCGATGGACGATGAGTACACCTCGACTTCGTCGAAGTTGAGGATGCCGCCCGCCACCGGGCTCGGCACGTCGCAGCAGGTCAGCGGCAGGCGGCGAACACGTCGCTGGCCGGTCAGGTACACCCAGGTTTTGGACTCGATGTCATTGATGTTCACGCGCTGCAGCAGAATCTCTCCGGCGCGGATCGGTGGACCGGAGGTGTCTACACGGCGCACCACAATGTTGGAGCCGGCGGCTTGCCATTTTTCCAGGTTGCTGTTCGGGTCGTAGTACGGGAACGAGCTCTTGGCCACGTTCTGCGACACCGGGATGACCTTGCCTTCAGGGGTAACGCGCGCCAGGCTGGGCGTCGTTTGGTAGCCAGGGCTCGTCCATCTCAGCAGATGGTTCCAGATCGCCTCTTCGCCAGTCTTCGGGATCGGGAACGGGATGCCGCCGAACGTGCCCTTGGGGAAAGGACCGAGTTCGCCACTTGGGTCCATTGTTGCCCGGGTGGCGTTCGCCAGGGTGTTGTCATACACGTATTGCGGCGCCGCCGCGGTGCGCCGGGTCTGGAACACCTGGACCTTGAACTCCGGGAACCGCTTCAACAGGCCCATCGTGCCTTCGGTCAGCTTGTCTTTGTACTGCTCTGCGTTCTGCCCCGTGATGGTGAGCAGCGGCTTGTCCTTGGCAAACAGGTCTGGAATCGCCGCCGAGGTGTACGACGCATCGAGCGGGTAGCCGCCCTCCCACGATGGAATGCTTCCATCCTTGTTGCCGGCACGCTCTGCGCCCAGCGGGGTCAGTGTGGTCTTGAGCTTGGCCGCTTCATCAGCCGAAACGGCGGCCTGGACAGTCGGCGCCACCAATGCGGCGCACGCGAGGGCAAGCACAGTCATGCGAGTGAACGTAGTCATTATTGTTTTCCCTTAGAAGGTGCGACGCAGCGACACGGAGACGAAATCCCGATCTTTGAGGGTCTGGTCGAAGGTGTACGTGCCGTTGACCGTGGGATCGACGGACGCATACGTGGCGGTGTTTTCCGCACCGTAGTAGTGCGTGTACGCCAGCGAGAAATCCCACACGGTCAGGTAGTTGCCCGCCAGGGTGAAGGTCATATCCCCGCCATCGTTGGGCCCCATCAGCACCACGGGTGACTTGCCGTGGTTGTAGCCAATGGTGAAGGAAGGCGTAAGGTCCAGGCCGTCCAGCACGTTGCGCTGCGGTATCGCATACAAGCCACGCACCGCTGCCGCGCGACGATCCAGGCCTGGGTCCATGGCGCTGCAGTTGCTGGTGCAACTGGTCAGCTGGTTGTAGGCGACTTCCATGCTGAAGGAAGGTTCATCGGACATGAAGTTGCGAGGCATGGTCCAGATCATCGACAAGTTGGCATGGGCCGAATTGCCGATGGCGTAGAACGCGTGGTTGTTGTTGTCGGCGACTTTATTTCCAACTTCCACAGGCAGGCTGGTCAGCGGCGTGTCGCGTCGCACAGAAAGTTCACCGGCGAAGTTGACCGTGTCCACGGTCGTGGTAGCGCTGATACCGAACGCCTTGATGTCCTCCGGATACACCCACTGGTATATCCCGAACCCGGCACCTACGACGGGAGTCCGCCCTGCTCTTGAGTAAAGCACTGGCGTCTTGGCGTGGTAGCGAATCGCATAGGCGCCAAATTCCCAATCGCCCAGTTGAGAGCGAACGCCAAGACCGTACTGGCCGTGATCGCTTGCCTTGATATCTTCACCGCGCGACAAACCAATGCCGGGTACACCGGGCGCGAATCGAATGCGCTCGCCACCGTCGCCGATGAAATCGTTAACCGAGAAGTAGCTGCCGGCCGCGGGCAGGCGCGTGGCTTCCCAGTCGTATTGGTAGTAACCAATCAGGGTCAGCGCCGGCGAAAACTGGATCTGCCCCGAGAACTGGCCGACCGGCCTGATGATTTCTTTAGTGGTCGACCCTGGCACCGAGGACGCCTTGACCGCATCCACTGGCGACTGGGTTCCGGCAATGGCGTTGGAACCGAAGAACAGGCTCTCGCCCCAGAGCACCGTATGCTGACCCAAGCGGCCGCTCACACGGGCTGTGCCGACATCCGTGCCGCCAAAAACGAAGGCGTCCAGAAACTCAGCCTTGCGGCCGTGCAGATCGCGGGTGTCATCGGTGAATTCGTTGTACGGCACCGACAGCGAGTTGTTGGTCGCCGGCGAGTCGTTGTCATTCTTGTGGTTGTAGACGTCGTCATACCAGGCCGCACCGCTCACGCGCAGGCCGTAATCATCGCGAAAGACCAGGTCCATCTCGGACAGCAAATCGAGTCGATTGGAGATCAGCCTGCCGCTCTTGAAGTTACGGTCGCCGTCGTCGCCGTTAAGCGCCGCAGGGCCAGCTCCGCTGGTTGGGGTGGCGGGAGCGAACTTGGTGAGCGTGTCATCCGGGTTTTTGACACGGATAGCGGAGGAGTATTTGACCGTGTTATCCCAGCGCAGCTTGAAGTCGGGATTGCCAAGATCGATTGGCGCAGCCAATGAAGAGCCAGCCGCCATCAGACTTGTGGCAACTACTACGGATCTAAGGCTTTGGCGGTACAAATCATCTTGGGATACTGCAAATTTTATTTTTATTATTTGCATCATTGCTACCTAGAGAGATTGTGTGACTTATGAACTCCGGTTGCTGATCTGCAAGGTTG
The DNA here is from genome assembly GCF_040438925.1 of Pseudomonas sp. MYb327. Lineage (NCBI taxonomy): Bacteria > Pseudomonadati > Pseudomonadota > Gammaproteobacteria > Pseudomonadales > Pseudomonadaceae > Pseudomonas > Pseudomonas sp. MYb327. Next base: position 2,021,298 of record NZ_CP159258.1, on the reverse strand, counting down.
CGTGAACATCGGCCAGCCACCCGCGCCACAAGAAATACTTCCCATGATGTTTGTGAATCTGGCGTCTATTCATGCGCGAGCGGATCGTCGTGCAGGCAACACAGAGTCGTGGTTTGAAAGATGGTTTTCTTATCTTCAGCCCTGACTGTGTTTCTGTGTTGGACCGAGTATATGCAGCCCCCTTTTGGCGTGAACAATGATAAAACCCGCTACACCGCAGTCAGATTTTTGATGGTCAAGCCAGGGCTTGGGTTATCCGGGCGGCCGAGCAAAAGCTCACGCCCTGCCCCACCAAAATTGGCGTGCATTTACCTGTTTAATTTGTCGTACCAGGAGGGCTGTGTCAGGGCCAAGAGGCCGGACGCAGGGGCTCTGTAGGAGCGAGCCCGCTCGCGAAAAACGTCCAGACAACGGGGCAGTCAGACTGGGCGCGTTATCGTTGAAGACCATCGCGAGCAGAGATCGCTCCTACAGGGGGCGGGTGTTTCAGCGGGAGATAAGTGGATGAGAGACAGGAGTGTTCTGAAGGTGCATCGCCATCTTGTCGAACAGCAGTTTTACCCGCGTCAGTTCCAGTCGCGCAGTCGGCACCATGATTTTCACCCAGCGTTCCACAAGCGAAAACTCCTCCAGCACAGGGACAAGTTCACCGGCCTGCAGGGCATCGGCCACGATCGGCAGTGCCAGTTGAACAATCCCGTGAGCACCGCGGGCGGCGGCGCACAAATAGCCTTCGTCGTTGGTGATGAGAACAGGATGCACGTCTACTTCTATGCGACCCTCAGGCGAGTTGAACCCCCAGATGGAACCGGCGATAGAAAACGTCAGGCAAGGGTGATGGACCAGGTCGCGTGGATGCAGCAACGCATCACACTGGGAGAGATAGGCCGGGGCTGCACAGAGAAGGCGCGGAAAGGGACGGATAACCTGTTCGACCACGTCCGAATAGGTCATTTGATCCATTCCCACCGAGATATCAAACCCCTCCTCCGCCGGATTGCCGCCCCTGTCGGACGCAATGATTTCCAGTTGAACGAGCGGGTTTTCGGCCCGGTAGGTGGTGAACAGATCACCAAGGCCCTGCCGTATGAGCACGGCTGGGGCCTTGATTCGAATCGGCCCTTCGATTCGGCCAGGGCTCAAAATCGCGCCGCTGGCCATGTCGTTGTAAGACCGTAGCAGTTGCCGTGCGTGGGTCACGTAGCTATGCCCGGTATCGGTCAACGTCAATCGCCTTGTAGAGCGGTCGAACAGCGTTGTTTTGAAGTCCCACTCGAGTTCGTCGACCCGCTTCATGATGACCGAGGGCGACGTGTATAACGTGCGCGCAGCCGCCGAAAAGTTACCGGTGTCGGCGGTCACGACGAAGGCCTTCAGCTTCAACAGCATGTCCATGGTGCAGCGCTCAAAATTAGGAGTTGAGTTCAGACTCAACGGCGCGGCGAATGTCGACCTTCGACCACAAGCGGTCGTGGTGCGCCTGACAACCCGGACCCAGCGAGCCGATTCCATTGAGCACAGACCAGTGTTCAAGGTAGAAGAGCGCAAAATCCGCGATGGACATTTTCTCGAACAACCAGTCTTTGCCGTTGATCTGTCGTTCAGCCCGGTCGAGCCCGGCCTGGAATATCTTCAGCCCCTGTGCTTTTACAGCCGCATGGTCCGATTCGCTCGGCGCGAATTTCTCGGGCCGGCGAGCCCGAGTGTAGCCTTGCATGTGCACGGTAGATACCAAATATTCGGTCATTTCCAGCACGCGAATTTCGCCTTCGATATCGGTCGGGATCAGCTCTCTTTCAGGATTGCTACGTGCGAGATAGAGCGCGATCACCGGGAACTCTGTGAGCAGCGATCCGTCATCGCGAATCAGCGCGGGGACTTTGCCCTTGGGATTGATCTGCCTGTAAGCCTCGAACTCCGGCGTTCCCGGACGTGCAGCCTTCTCGATCTCGAACGGCTGACCAATTTCAGCGAGCAAAGCATGGATGCCGATCTGGCAGGCACCCGGCAAAAAATACAGCTTCATAAAACGCTCCAAAAGTGATGAGTGATTTGGGGGCTACACGATGAACGTTTCGAGGACACCAATACCGTCCACGCCCGCCTCCACCCGATCGCCAGGTTTGAGATACCACTGGTGTGAATCGGGCTTGTGGTGCAAGGCAACACCTTCAGGCGTACCCGTGCTGATCAGATCGCCGGGAACCAGGCCGAAACGCGACCAGAACGCGACCATTTCCGGAAACCCAAAGATCAGGTCGCGGCAATCGGAATGCTGACGCAGTTCGCCGTTAACCTTCAGCCACAGCACCAGGCCAGTGGGATCCGGCACGTCGTCTGCAGTGAGGATGTAGGGGCCGAGCGGGCCGAAGCCAGGAAAGTTCTTGCCCAGCATGATCATGCCGTTCTGCATTTCGCGAAGCTGCCATTCCCGGGCCGACAGGTCGTTGAAAATGGTGTAGCCGAAGATAGCGCTCGCAGGGTCGATGTCGCTACGCGCATCAATTGCCTTGCCCAGCACCAGCGCGATCTCGACTTCGTAGTCGAAATTAAGCACGTCGTCGGGCCGCCTCACCTGACTCTTGTGCGGAACCAGCGTGCGCCCCAGCTTGACGAAGCCCGTCGGGAAGTCGCTGTGCAGCTTGCTGGCGTTGCCTGCTTCGCCCTTCATCGACTCCAGCTTGTGCCGCCCGAAGTTGCGGCCAGCACAAAACATCGACTTCTCTGGCACAGGCGTCAGCCACGCCACGGAGTTCGGGTCATCCATCCAGACGGGGTCCTGGCGATCCGCTACCCACGTGAGCAACTCGCGCGTGGCCTCCATCGCCGGTGCTCCGCCCTCGATCAGACCCATCACCGACGTTGGCGTACCCGATGTTGATATGCTTGGCCCGCCGCGAACAGCCGCAGCCTTGGCAACATCAACGAGCATTTCACGGCCCGACACGGAGGTGACGATGCCGAGTCGCTCTGGCCCTGCGGCAGATTGATAACGTGCGATCTTCATGCGTCAAGCCTGGCCAGCAGGTGTTTGAGCAATTGCACTTCACTCGGGTCCAGTCTGCCTTGCACATCCGCCTCGCTCGACTTGCGTATCGCGATCAGTTCCAGGACCGAGCGACGACCTTCAGGGGTCAACCTGACAGTAATTTGCCCATTGCCGGAATCGACCTCGTGAAGCAACCCCTGCACGATCAGCTTCTGAACAATGGTCGCGGAAATTCCCTGGCCGCGGACCTTTTCGCTGCGCGCCACGATCTCTGGCATGCACAGTCCGTCCTCACGGCCAATGATGCTCAACACGGCATATTCATCTGCCGTCCATTGGTGGGATTCAAGCTTTTCGATAACGGTCTTCCGGGTGCGGAAGTAGGCATTCGAGACCTGGTACAGCAAATCATCGGCTGACAGGTTGCTGAACTCATCGGCCGACGCAACGGACTGCTTGGGCAGCAACATGCCGTACCGCCCGCCGTGGAAAACCAGTGGCTTTTGCGCCGAATGGCTGAAATCGACAATCTCGCCGACGAAGATCACGTGATCCCCACCCTCGTATTGATAAGCCAGCTTGCAGGCGAAACGGGCCATGCAGTCCGGCAACATTGGAATGCCGTCCGGGCCGCGATCCAGTGCAAGCCCCTCGAACCGGTCTATGCCCTTGCTCGCAAAGCGCCCCGACAGTGCCTCCTGATCGGCAGACAGGATATGCACGGCGAAATGCCCGCTGTTTCGGAAGGCATCCATGTTCAAGGATGTGCGCGCCAGGCTCCAGAGCACCATCGGCGGGTCCAGCGACACCGAGGAAAAGCTGTTCGCGGTCAGACCGATATCCACGCCGCCCGAGCCCGCCGTGGTGACAATCGTCACGCCAGTGGCGAACGAACCGAACGCGTCTCGCAGGGCACGGCCATCGAAACGTGGGCCTGATACGGCGAGGTCTGTCTGGGTTGCTGTCTGTGTCGTCATTCTGAATATCTCCAATCTCTTGATCGATACCACCGCGCTGCACAAGGGCCGCCGAGGCGGCCCCGGTAAAACTACTTGGCGGCCCTGGCCCGTGCCTTATCTGCCAGGTAGGTCTCAAGCGTCACCAGCGGGCCTCGCTCGTGTTCCAGCTGCTTCGTCGGGATCCCACTGAACGCAGTGGTCTCGTTGAACCAGCATTCCTGAGGTGGCAGGCCCCAGCGCAGTGACAGACCGGGTTTTCGCACATCCCACGCAACCGGCTCGACCTCGATATCGATCAGCAGATAGTGATCACAGAACAACTCCACGCGATGGCCATCGGGATCGCGCAGATAGACAAACAACACGCCAGCCGGACCATGCCGGCCAGGGCCCCGCTCCACGATGTCGCCCATGCCCAGGTTGCCGGCGATGTCGCAGGCACGCAGGATGCTGTGGGAGTCGGAAACGGTGTAGGCAAAGTGATGCAGGCGCGGGCCCGGATTTTCCAGAAAAACGATGTCCTGGGTGCCGGGCTTGCGGAACATGAATGTCGCAATCAACTTCTCGTCCAGCGCCATGTATTCCGAGATGCGAAAGCCCATTTCTGCGTAGAAATCGGTCTGCTCCTGCACATTCGGAACCTGGATCTGGTAGTGGTCGAAGCGCATGGCCGCGCCACCCTTGAAGTCCTGAAACTGCGTGTACACACGGGGCGTCGTACTCATGGTGGCGCAAAGTTGCACAGGAGTGCCGGCCGGGTCATTGACCAGCAGCGTCCGACCCTGATGCGGTACTTCGATCCAGCGTGCGGGCAGTCCTTTGGACTTGTAGAAGTGCGCCGCCTTGTCCAGCTCCTCTTCGGTGTAAACCCGAAAGCCAATGGCTTCGGCTGAGTGCTCGCCGTTGTGGCGCTTGATCACCAGACTGTGGTGGCAAACTTCTTCCAAACCCCGGAAATAGAGGGTGTCGGCATCCCGTTCAGTCAGGACCAGGCCGATCACCTGCTCGTAAAAATCGCGACTGGCTTCCAGGTCGCGCGAGGTGATGACGGCATGACTGGAGCGGGTGATATTGAATGGTGGGTAATAGACCGGTTTTGGCAGTGGCATGGTGTGTCTCCTGATGTCTTTGTCAGAGCCGAGTGAAATCGGCTTCGTTGCTCAGCTCGAGGGGGCCAGTCAACCGACCGGTCATGTTGTACCAACCAATATTGAACAGCAGCGCCACGCTCTGTTTTTGACCGAGGCCGTGGTACACGTCTTCCCACACTTTGTCGCTAACCTGCGCCGGTGCCCGGGTAGCGTCCCGCGCCAGGCGAAGTACTGCCTTCTCCAGATCGGAGAACAGAGCGCTTTTCTCAAAATCCCAGAGCGCTAGCATTTGCTCCTTGGAGACGCCTTCCTTGATGGCCCGATTCCAATGCGGATCGTGTTCGTAATGTGTGCCCATGGTCTGGCATGACATGACGATGGCCATCTCACGCAATTTCGGGTCGATGCCGTAGCCCACGCGCACCGCGTCCGCCATGGGAATGAAGACTTCGAGGATCTCCGGGCAGATGGCCAGGGTCCGAAAGATTTGTGCATTCGGTGCGTGACCGCGCTTGGCCCGAAGCAGCGCAAAGGCTTGCGGCTCTTCGTCGGGGGTTGGCAGTTGAATACGAGGCATACAAAACTCCGCACGTTATTGTTGTTGGTCGGCTGCCGCATCGTGGCTATTACAGCGGCAGCTTTCGCTTACTGGCCGTTGATCTTCTTGTCCCATTCGCCATTGCGGTCCAGGAACGCCCACACACGGTCTTGTGCCTCGCGGGCACCCGGATAACGCTCGCCGCGCATCTGGGCGTTGCGCCATGGATCGCCGGAGAAGAACTTCTCGTACAAGTTCTGCCGCCCGGCAAAGGACGAGCAGGACGCATCCCAGGCCAGACGCAGCAGTTGCATCTTGCGTTCAGCGGGGATGTCAGCCCCGGCGCAGTAACGCTCGATGGCCGGACCGTTTTCGCTGTAGAGATCCTCCACCGTTGGCGCCACCACCACATTGCCGGCGCCGAGCAGTTGCAGGATCTCCAGCGCACGGGCATGCATTGCCGGGTACTGAGCACGCACCACATTGAGTGGCTGCTCATAAGGCACGACGGTGCCGCCGGGGCCCGGAATGCAATCAATCTCGGCCACGCGAATCAGGGCGCGCAGGGTCTCGACATACGCCACCAGTTCGGACAGTTGCACCATCACGTTCGGAAAACGACTGTGGTTCACTTCCGTCAGGTTGTAGGCAATGCCCAGCAGGAACTCCATCTTGGCCAGGGAACGCGTGGCCGACTGGTGCGAACCATGCGGACCGGAGGGCGATTTCATCGCCGACTCCACGGCTTTGATGCTGCGATACATGAAGACGCGTTCCCACGGAATGAACGCTTCTTCAAACCACAGCACAGCGTCCATCTCGTCCATCCGCGCCGTGAGCGGGTCGTTGGCAAAGCGGCCGTTGGTGGGGAATGAGGGGCGGCAGATCATCTTCATGCCAGGGGTGTCGATAGGCGCGGCGAAGCCCACCGCATAGGCTTCGGCATCCGCCACCAGCGGGAATTTCGCTGCCGCCGGCATGATCAGAACTTCGTTGGCCAACGGCCCGAGGGTTGCTACCGAACGCGCACCGGACACATAGATACCAGCATCGGACTCGCGAACGACGCGCATCACCATGTCGCCTGGCTGTTCGAACATTTGCAGGCGTTTATCGATATCCGGCGACACCAGCGAGTGGGTCAGCGCGAGGTCGTTTTCGCGAATGAACTCGTGGTAGTTGAGGATGTTCTGGCCAAACTGCTCACCACCGGCGGCAAACAATTCATGGGCCGAGGCATGAGCACTGACCATGACGTTGAGGAAGTCGGGTGTGCGACCCATCATGCCGCCCACGGCATCCATCCAGGTTTTCATCATATCCCGGCGCAGTCGCAGATCCTCGGCAGAGCGAGGCAGCATGAACGACCGCCCGACACGCGCACCGGAGGTGGGCGACACGAACGTCATCTTGTCCTGCTGGGACGGATCGCACTGGATGTCATACAGATCAGCGATGGATTGAATGGCTCCGCGGAAACGACGGTCAACCGTCACATCCTTGATGCGCTCCCCATCAATCCACACGGAACGACCATCGCGAAGTGAGTCGATGTAGTCGGCTCCGGTGCGCACTCCTGGTCGGGCTCCACTCATGGCCGGCGATTTTTTATTTGCGTTGTTTTCCATGGGTAATGCTCCTGCTTTTGAATCGTTTGGCCTGAGGCGGTCATGCCCGCCACAAGTGAAATTCAGCTGTTGTTTGCACGCCTCGATACTATTGAGACGGACAGGTTTTAAGAATTTGTAAGTTGGACCAAGAGCTTTTCCAGATTGGAAAAGGCCACGCGATTCATAGGCCGAACTCCGCGGCGAGCGCGAGTACATTCCTTGCCCGCGCCATGACCGGCGCATCGATCATGCGGCCATCGAGCACCACAACGCCGCCTCCGGCAGCCTCAGCCAAACGGCAAACGGACTGTGCCCATGCGATGTCATGTGCCGAAGGCGTGAATGCCGCAGCGGCCTCGGTCACCTGGCTTGGATGGATCAGCAACTGGCCACTGAAACCGTGCCGGCGCGCACGGGCGGCGTACGTGGCCAGGCCCGCCTGATCGCCTATCGCAGTGAACACGCCGTCGACCGGGGCTGGCAGGCCTGCCCGGCGACTGGCAAGTACCAACATGGCGCGCCAGGGCAGGAACACCAGTTCCTCAGGGTCCGATTCGTCGGGAATCAGATCGAGCTCGACTGCCAGGTCAAGCTTGCCGAACATCAGGCGGGCGCAGCCCGGAGCCGCGGCGATATGCGTCAGCGCGTCAATGCCCTGCACGGTTTCGACAATGCACAACACCGGTTTGCCACTGACGCCATAAGCGTGCTGAACCTGCGCAGCGCTGTCTGCCTTGGGCAGCATCACGCCGGCGATGCCAATGTGGCGACAGGCCGCGAGGTCATGCTCGTGCCACAGCGTGTCTGCGGCATTGATCCGCACGACGACCCGCTCATCAGGGTTGGAGTCCAGCCAAGTGATCAGGGCCAGTCGCGCAGCGGGCTTGTCGACAGGTGCCACCGCGTCTTCAAGATCGACGACAACGACGTCCGTACCGCTGGCCAGCGCTTTCGAAATGCGTTCGGGACGATTCGCGGGAACGAAGAGAAAGGTCCGCGCGCGACCCAGGTTCAATTGTCGGATCGCCATCACACTATCTTCCTTGCGCGCAGTTCGGAGGCGCGGTCTGTGTAGCCGAGCTCGCGAAGGATCGCCTCGGTATGCTCACCCAGTGCCGGCACGGGGCCCATTCGGGCGGGATGATCACCGCCCATGCCAGGCGGCTGTAGCGCGGGCACTGGCCCGGCGGGCGTATCCACGCGGGTCCAGCGCTTGCGCGCCGCGAGTTGCGGATGGTTCCAGATGTCGCTCATCGTGCTGACGTTGGCGTTGGCGATGTCGGCAGCATCGAGACGGGCCATGACCTCATCGGCGGTGAGACTGGCGAAGCGCTGCTCGATCAGTTCGCTCAGGGCATCACGGTTGGCGGTACGCCGGGCATTACTGGCAAACCGCTCATCCGTGGCGAGTGCGGAATCGTCCAGGAGTTTTTCGCAGAACACGGCCCACTCACGCTCGTTCTGCAGGCCGAGCATCACGGTGCGACCATCGCCTGCGCGGAACGGCCCGTAGGGGTAAATCGTCGCGTGGGATGCACCCGTACGACGTGGCGGCTCCTGCCCCTCGTAGGCGTAGTACATCGGGAAGCCCATCCACTCGACCATTGCGTCGATCATCGCGATCTCGATGCGCCGACCACGGCCGGTTTTGCCGCGCTCGATCAGCGCTGCGAGGATATTGGTGTAGGCGTACATGCCCGCCGCGATGTCGGCGATGGAGATGCCGGCCTTGACCTGTTCATCAGGAGTGCCGGTGATCGACAGGAAGCCCGCCTCGCTCTGGATCAGCAGGTCATAGGCCTTCTTCTCGGTGTACGGACCGCCTTCGCCATAGCCCGAGATGTCGCACACGATCAGCTTCGGATTGATCGGTGCGAGCGCCTCGTAGGACAGCCCCAGTCGAGCCGCCGCGCCGGGGGCAAGGTTCTGCACCAGCACATCAGCCTCCGACAGCAGCTGCATCAAGATCTCGTGTGCTTCGGGCTGCTTCAGGTCAAGGGTCAGGCTTTCCTTGGAGCGGTTGACCCAGACGAAATGCGAAGCAAGGCCATCGACACGCTCGTCATAGGCGCGGGCAAAATCGCCGCTGCCAGGACGCTCGACCTTGATGACGCGGGCACCCAGATCGGCCAGATGGCGCGTCGCCAACGGGGCTGCGATCGCGTGCTCAAGCGAGATCACCGTGATGCCTTCGAGCGCAAGGACCGGTTTGTTGTCAGCCATGGCGGATTCCTCAGAAAGAGCGCGGCAGCCCGAGCAGGTGCTCGGCAACGTAGGCGTAGATCAAGTTGGTGGAGATGGGCGCGACCTGGTACAGACGGGTCTCCCGGAACTTGCGCTCAATGTCGTATTCATTGGCGAAACCGAAACCGCCGTGGGTCTGCATGCACACGTTGGCGGCCTCCCACGAGGCTTTGGCCGCCAGGTACTTGGCCATATTGGCCTGGGCACCACAGGCTTGGTGCGCGTCGAACAGCTGGCAGGCCTTGAAGCGCATCAGGTTGGCCGCCTCGATCTCGATGAAGGCATCGGCGATCGGGAATTGCACGCCCTGGTTTTGCCCGATCGGACGGTCGAACACCACGCGCTCGTTGGCGTACTTGACCGCGCGCTCCATGAACCAGTAACCGTCGCCAATGCACTCGGCGGCAATCAAGGTGCGCTCGGCGTTGAGACCGTCGAGGATGTATTTGAAACCCTTGCCCTCCTCGCCAATCAGGTTCTCCTCGGGGATCTCGAGGCTGTCGAAGAACAGCTCGTTGGTCTCGTGGTTCACCATGTTAGGGATCGGATGCACGGTGAGGCCCCTGCCGATCGCATCCTTGAGGTCGACGATGAAGATCGACATGCCTTCGGACTTTTTCTTCACCTCGGCAAGCGGTGTGGTGCGTGCGAGCAGGATCATCAGGTCAGAGTGCTGCACCCGCGAGATCCACACTTTCTGGCCGTTCACCACGTAGCGACCGTCCTTCTTAACCGCATTCGTCTTGATCTTGGTGGTGTCCGTACCGGTTGTAGGTTCGGTGACCGCCATCGACTGGATGCGTAGCTGGCCCGACGCAATCTTCGGCAGGTACTTCTCTTTCTGCGCCGTGCTGCCGTTACGCAGCAGCGTGCTCATGTTGTACATCTGGCCATGCACGGCGCCGGCGTTGGCTCCCGAGCGGTTGATCTCCTCCATGATCACGGATGCTTCGGTAAGTCCCAGGCCCGAGCCGCCGTATTCTTCAGGGATCATCGCGGAGAGCCAGCCGGCGCCGATCAACGCGTCGACAAACGCCTCAGGGTAGTCACGCTGTTCGTCAATCTTGCGAAAATAGTCGTCCGAAAACTCGCCGCACAGGGCACGCACGGCGTCACGGATTTCCTGGTGTTCGTCAGGGGTATAGAGCATGGTCATGTGGGTTTCCTGTGCTGTTTAGGGGAATCGCGGCAAAGCGGTGCCCTTGATGCTTCTTTACAGAAGCACCGTGTTGAAAATCTGTTTGGATTGAGCTGTCGAGTCAGTCGAAGGTGATTTCAGCCCTCATCGTCAGTCGCCCGTCGCAGTCGACCCACAATTCGGCACCGTCCGGGCCTGTGAGCTGACCGCACACGTCAAAGTCCGCCATGTCGAAAAGCGGGCCGACGGCGCGGAACGCGAAGCGTCGGATACGCCTGGACGGATGCTTGCCCCGAAAGGCTTCGAGCAGCAGCGTGGCGGCCAACGGCCCGTGCACGACAAGACCGGGATAGCCTTCTTCCCGGGTGGCGTAGGGCCGGTCATAGTGAATACGATGGCCGTTGAACGTCAGTGCCGAGTAACGGAACAGCAGGACCGGTTCGGGATGGATACGTTTGCGAAATTCGGCGCAGCCTTCGACTGTAGCGCCCGCAGGCGGAGCACCTTTTTCGGTTGGCTGGCGGTAAACGATGTCCTGCTCTTCAACCAGGCACACTCCTCGCTCACCCGAGATGGTGTGTTCCACGGTCACGAACACCAGATCCCCATTGCGTCCGACCTTGCGCGCGCAGCGAATGATGCGCGAAGCCCGGGTAACAGCCTCGCCAACCCGCAGCGGCTGCTCGAAGGTCAGGCGCCCGCCTGCCCACATGCGGTTGGGCAAGTCCACTGGTGGCAGGAATCCGCCGCGTTCCGGATGCCCGTCGTGGCCGATTTCGCTATCCCGGGCATTCGGCGTGAAGTACACCCAGTGCCACAAGGGCGGTAACTCGGCGCCCTCCTGCAAGGCATCGGGATCGAGGTCGAGTGTGGCAGCCAGCGCCTGGGCGACGCGCTGATCGATGCGGTCAGTGCGCCGTTCTTCACGGCCCACCCACTGGGTCAAGTCAACTGGGGTTAGCGCATTGCAGCCATTCATGCTCACCTCCTCCATCACGCGTTCCGCCGACGTACAGCCGGCAGGTCAGTGCAACTGCCATGGGCGACTTCCGCGGCCATCCCTACCGTTTCACCTAACGTCGGATGAGGGTGGATGGTCTTGCCGATATCCACTGCATCGGCGCCCATTTCGATGGCCAGGCAAACCTCACTGATCAGATCGCCTGCCCCCGTCCCCACAATGCCGCCGCCAACCACACGATGCGTGTCGGCATCGAACAACAGCTTGGTGAAGCCTTCATCGCGACCATTGGCAATCGCGCGCCCCGAGGCGGCCCATGGGAAAACCGCAGCCTCGACTTTGATGCCTTTGTCCTTTGCTTCCTGCTGGGTCAGACCGGCCCAGGCCACCTCAGGATTGGTGTAGGCAACGCCCGGAATTTGCAGCGAATCAAACGTGCTGCGCGCCAGTTCGGGCTTGTCCAGGGCCTCACCGGCCGCCACTTCAGCGGCGACATGCCCTTCATGGACGGCCTTATGAGCAAGCATGGGCTGGCCGACAATGTCACCAATCGCGAAGATATGCGGCACATTGGTGCGCATTTGTTTATCCACGGCGATGAATCCGCGCTCACTGACGTTGATTCCGGCCTTGTCAGCGTCCAGTTGGTCGCCATTGGGTTTACGCCCGACAGCCACCAGCACCAGGTCATAGCATTGCGGCTCTGCGGGGGCTTTTTCGCCCTCGAACGTCACCCAGATACCCTGTTCGCTGGCCTCGGCTTTCACCGTGCGGGTATTCAACATCACCTGATCGAATCGGTGGCTGTTGTGTTTTTCCCAGACCTTCACCAGATCGCGATCAGGCCCCTGCATCAAGCCGTCCAACATCTCGACGACATCGATGCGCGCGCCGAGGGCCGAATAGACGGTGGCCATCTCCAACCCGATAATCCCGCCGCCCACCACCAGCATGCGTTTCGGCAAAGCTCTGAGTTCCAGGGCACCCGTGGAGTCGACGATGCGCGGATCCTGCGGCATGAACGGCAGTTTTACCGCCTGGCTGCCTGCGGCAATCACGCAGTGTTTGAAGCGAATGACCTGCTTTTCGCCGGTCGGTTGCTGACCAGCTCCCGACGTCAATGCAACCTCGACATGATGGGGGTCGAGAAAACGACCAACGCCACGGACGACATCAACGTTGCGCCCCTTGGCCATCCCGGCGAGCCCGCCGGTCAACTTGCCAACCACCGACTCCTTGTGCGCACGCAGCTTGTCGAGATCAACCTTGGCGGCACCGAAATCAATCCCCACTGAAGCCAGCTGCGGCGCTTCCTCCATCACCGAGGCGATATGCAGCAACGCTTTGGAGGGGATGCAGCCAACGTTCAGGCACACGCCGCCCAGCGAGGCATAGCGTTCGACCACAATGGTTTTCTGCCCCAGATCCGCCGAGCGAAAGGCCGCGGAATAACCGCCGGGACCACCGCCAAGGACGAGCACGTCGCACTCAAGGTCTGCGCCGCCGGATTTCGCCAAAATGGGCGCTGCAACGGGCGCCGAAACCGCAGCTGCTGCAGATGGCAAAGGCCGGGCTGCGACGTCATTCGACTCCAGCGTCAGCAACACCGCACCTTCCGCGACTTTCTCGCCGACCTTGACCAAAACCTCCTTCACCACACCCGCGGCAGAAGAAGGCACATCCATCGTCGCCTTATCGGATTCCAGCGTGCAGACGGCGTCATCCACCGCAACGACATCGCCTGGTTTGACCAGGATCTCAATCACCGGCATGGCGCCAGCGTCGCCGATGCCTGGCATCTTCACTTCAATAATCTGACTCATGGGCGTTCCCCTCAAAGTGTGATTCGACGGAAATCAGCCAACAGAGCAGCCAGATGCTGAAGGAAACGTGCCGCAGCCGCGCCATCGACGACGCGGTGATCCCATGACAGTGCCAGAGGCAGAATCAGGCGCGGTGCAAAGGCGTTGCCATCCCAAACCGGTCTGATTTGCGCGCGAGTCACACCCAGGATCGCCACTTCCGGCGCATTGATAATCGGCGAAAAGCCGGTACCGCCAATGCCACCCAGGCTTGAAACGGTAAAGGTGCCTCCAGTCATGTCCGCCGGGCCCAACTTGCCGTCCCGTGCTTTTCTTGCCAGATCACCGCATTCGCTGGCGATCTGACCAATGCCCTTTTGATCGGCATCGCGAATGACCGGCACTACCAGCCCGTTCGGCGTGTCAGCCGCAAAACCGATGTGGTAGTACTGCTTGAGGATCAGGATCGGCTCACCGTCATCAACGCCCAACGAACTATTGAACTGAGGGAAGGCTTTCAAGGTAGCCACCGCTGCCTTGATCAGGAACGCCAGCATCGTGTACTTGATCGCGTCCTTGCCGCCTTCCTGGTTGAGCTGAACCCGAAACGCTTCAAGCTCGGTGATATCGACTTCTTCGTTGTTGGTGACGTGGGGGATCATCACCCAGTTTCGTGCGAGGTTGGCGCCGGAGATTTTCTTGATGCGCGACATCGCGACCTTTTCGATCGTGCCGAACCTGGCGAAATCTACTTGCGGCCAAGGCAGCAGATTGAGTTCTCCTGCGTGTTCGGAACGCGGCGCCGGGCTGTCAAGGCGAACCAGGGCGTCCTTGACGAAACGCTCGACATCCTCACGCAGCATGCGCCCGCCCTTGCCAGTGGCTGCCACACGAGAGACGTCCACGCCCAATTTACGCGCGAAGCTGCGCACCGAAGGGCTGGCGTGTGGTTTCGGCCCAGACGTATTCGCTGCCTTTGGTGCGGTCGCTGCAACAGACGCAACCGGGATCGCCGCGACAGGCGCAGACGGAGCATTCACTGGCAGATCAGGCGCTGCGGGGCTTGTGGCTGCACTATGGTCGGCGGGTGCCGCATCGACAGCCATCTGCAACGTGAGGATCGAACTGCCTTTGGAAACCCGGTCCCCTTCCTTGATCGTCACCGACACCACGGTGCCGGCGCCAGGGCTTGGAACATCCATCGAGGCCTTATCCGATTCCAGGGTCAGCAACGGATCATCGAACGCCACCTTATCGCCTGGCTTGACCAACACCTCGATCACCGGGAGGTCTTTGAAGTCCCCAATGTCAGGGACATGAATCTCTCTGATTTCACTCATGACTTACCGTCGCCCAGAATTAGATCCGTTGCGGGTTCACGCAACGGAGGGAGCGCTCATCGAGCGCATGCGAAAAGAAAACCGGTCAGCACGTCCACGGCGCCGGGCGATCACCTTTCAGGCCGTAGCGCTCGACGGCTTCAGCCAGCACCTGACGTGGCAGACGCCCGTCGCGGACCAGACCATCCAGTGCGGCCAGAACCACCTGATGACGATCGACTTCAAAAAAGCTGCGCAAGGCGGTGCGGGTATCACTGCGGCCAAAACCGTCGGTACCCAACGCAATGAAGCGAGCATCGACATAGCTGGCGATCAGTTGTGGCCAGGCGCGAACATAGTCGGAGGCGACAATCACCGGTGCATCGCCTGCGAGGGAGACGCACAGATGGCTGACTTGCTCAGGTTCAGAGGGGTTCAGACGATTGCGTCGCTCTACTTCCCGTGCTTCACGAGCGAGCTCGCTGAAACTGGTGACGCTCCACACCTCGCTCGATATCTGCCAGTCAGATGCCAGCAGTTCGGACGCCGCGATCACTTCTCGCAGGATGGTCCCGCTGCCCAGCAACCGTACCGAGCCACGTGAGGAGTCGGCATCCGTCACCGCATAGCGATACATACCGCGAATGATTTGATCCTCGACACCGGAAGGCAGCGAAGGCTGGGCGTAGTTCTCGTTCATCACCGTGATGTAGTAGAACTCGTCGACATCGCGCTCCATCATCTGGCGCATGCCATGGTCGACGATCACCGCCAACTCGCCAGCGAAAGCCGGATCGTAGGCGCGGCAGTTGGGGACAGTGGCCGCCACGACATGGCTGCTGCCATCCTGGTGTTGTAGCCCTTCCCCACCCAAGGTGGTTCGGCCTGCGGTGGCTCCCAGCAAGAAGCCGCGAGCACGTTGGTCCGCCGCTGCCCAGATCAAATCGGCAACACGCTGGAAACCGAACATTGAGTAGTAGATATAGAACGGCAACATCTTTTTGCCATGAGCGCTGTAGGAGGTTGCGGCAGCCGCCCAGGAAGACAGTGCACCCGCTTCCGTAATGCCCTCTTCCAATAGCTGACCATCGCAGGCTTCACGGTAATAAAGCATGGAGCCTGCATCTTCCGGCTCGTAAAGCTGACCCAGCGGCGAGTAGATACCGATCTGGCGAAACAGGTTGGCCATGCCAAAGGTGCGCGCTTCGTCCGCAACGATTGGGACGATCCGTGGCCCCAGTTCTTTGTCTTTGAGCAAACCGCCGAGCATCCGTACTACCGCCATGGTGGTGGACATCTCTTTGCCGTCGGCCTCGAACGCAAAGCGTGCGTAATCAGCCAGGGCAGGCACAGCGACTTGTTCGTCCCCCTTCTGCCTTGCCGGCATGTAGCCGCCCAATGCCCCTCGGCGTTCTCTCAGATAACGCATTTCCTGGCTGTCCTCGGCCGGGCGATAGAAGCGCAATTGCGCTACATCGTCGTCGGACAGCGGCAGCGCAAAACGATCACGAAAGGCCTTAAGTGCGTCGATGTCCAACTTCTTGGCCTGGTGCGAAGTCATGCGCGACTCACCCGCACCGCCCATGCCGTAACCTTTTTTGGTTTTGGCCAGGATGACCGTCGGACGTCCCGAGTGCGATTTGGCAGCAGCGAACGCCGCATGCAGTTTGCGGAAATCGTGACCACCGCGTTTCAGGGCATCAATCTCGGCATCGGACATGTGCGAGACCAAATCCTTGATCTCTGGATCTTGCTGGAAGAAGTGCAGCAAGTTGTAGGCACCGTCCTTGGAGCCCAGCGTCTGGTATTGGCCGTCGACGGTCTGGGCGAAGCGTTGCAACAGGGCATTGTTCGTATCCCGTGCAAACAACGGATCCCAGTCGGAGCCCCAGATGACCTTAATGACATTCCAGCCGGCACCGGTAAACAGCGCCTCGAGCTCTTGAATGACCTGACCGTTGCCACGCACCGGACCATCCAGGCGCTGCAAGTTGCAATTGACGATAAAGGTGAGGTTGTCGAGTTTTTCCCGCGCCGCGAGCGTGAGCCCGGCAATCGATTCGGGCTCATCCATTTCACCGTCACCAAATACCCCCCAGACATGCCGGTCGGCGGTTTCGGCAAGATTGCGGTGCTCCAGGTAACGCATATAACGCGCCTGGTAGACCGCACTGATCGGGCCAATGCCCATCGACCCGGTCGGGAACTGCCAGAACTCAGGCATCAACCACGGGTGCGGGTAAGAACTCAGGCCATTTCCACCGACTTCCTGGCGGTAGTTGGCCAGTTGCTCTTCGGACAGTCTTCCCTCAAGGAAAGCGCGAGCGTAGACACCCGGTGCCGAGTGCGGCTGGTAAAACACCAGATCGCCGCCGTGATGTTCATCACGGGCACGGAAGAAGTGGTTGAACCCGACCTCAAAGATCTCGGCGGCAGAGGCATAACTTGCGATATGCCCGCCCAGGTCTCCGTAGGCCTGGTTTGCGCGCACCACCATGGCCAATGCGTTCCAACGAATGATCGAAGTGATCCGTTCCTCGACAGCAAGGTCGCCTGGATAGGGCCCCTGCCGTTCAATCGCAATTGTGTTGCGATAGGCCGAGTACGGGTGCACGTGCGAGGTGATGCCAAGTGCTCTTGCATGTTGCTCTAACTGTTTCAGCAGGAACTGACCGCGCTCGGAACCGCCTTCGCGCACGACGGCCTCCAGTGACTCCAGCCACTCCTGCGTTTCATCCCGATCAATATCCAGCGATGCCAGTGACCCGGTGATCGAATTTTCGTTTAGCGAACTCATGTCTGCCTCCCCCTTCTTGTTGTTTGCTTAGAGATGAACCGACAGAACGTGCCGCCGTACTAAGCTGCTGAATGTCGACATCAAATGCCGGCCTGAATGAATCCTTCAGGATGCCGTGCGAAAATCTCCAACCGCCGCGTTGAGCGCGCCACCCACCTGTTCCAACCCGCGCACCGACGCTTCCAGTAACCCGCTGGCGGCAGTGCTTTGTTCCGCGACTGCCTGTACTCGATCCATGCTTGCGCCAACCTGCCCAGCCACCGCACTTTGCTGTTCGGCTGCCGCAGCGATCTGCTGACTCATCTGTTCCACGGTCGACACCGCCGCGGCGATTTCCTGCAGCGCCTGAGAGGCCTGCGAGGCAAGCACTACGCTTTCGCCGGTCAGCGTCTGGCTGTCCTGCAAGCGAGTGGCCGCCTGCCCGGCGACGATCCGCAGCTGTTGGATGATGGCAGCGATGTCATCTGTAGAGGTTTGGGTGCGCCGCGCCAGGTTGCGTACCTCGTCCGCCACCACGGCGAAACCACGACCGTTTTCGCCAGCACGTGCCGCTTCAATCGCAGCATTCAGGGCCAGCAGATTGGTCTGCCCGGCCAGGGCACTGATCACGTCGAGCACCTTGCCAATCGCCGCGCTCTCGTTAAGCAGCGAGTCCATGGCCTCGGAACATCCGCTCATTTCCTGAGCGAGGTGACCGATCTTGGTGCTCGCCTGATGCACCAACGCTTCGCCTTTGCGTGCCTGACCATTGACCTGTTCGACGGCGTGGCGGGTCTGACTGGCATTGCGCGCAACGTCATGGGCAGTCGCGGCCATCTGTTGCATGGCGGTGGCCGCCAGTTCTGTCTCCTCGCGCTGCGAGTCGACGCCTTGACGAGTACGCTCGGTGACGTGCACCAGACTGTCGGCAGCCTGGTTCAACTGCCCGACGCCTTGGCCAATCCGGCCAATCAGACCGCGCAAACTTTCCAACATGATCCCGACGCTGCCGAGCAACTGGCCCAGTTCATCGCGGCGCCCCGCGGCATCGATCTGCGCGCTGAGATCGCCCGATGCCACGCGCCGGGTCAGTTCAACTGCCTGACGTAGCGGTTGCAAAATCAAGTGGCGAATCAACAGACCCGCGCCGACGCCGAAACCGAGCGCCAACAGCACAATCCCTTGAAGCAGCCGCGATACCCACTGACCCATCGATTGCGAGGCCTGCACTTGTGCGATACGGGCCTCGCCCAGCAGTGCGCTTACCTTGTCTGCGGCGACGTTCATCGCTGCCTGGCTATCGCTGGTTTGATCGCGGCTCGCGGCGTAACCGTTGAACGCCGTGCGGTATTCATCCAGTGCCGTGCGCGCCTGGGTCAGCGACTCACGCTCCGAACCCTCGAGGCGCAGCTCCAGGTTTTCCATGTACGAACGCAGCTCAATAACCCGCGCCTCCCAGGCGTTGCGATCCTCCGTACTGCCTTGCAGCGTGAAATAGAGTTCGCTGTCACGCAGGTTGGCCAACTTGTCACGCAACGTGGAGTCTTGTTCAAGTTGCAGCATGCGTACCGAATCAGCCGGCTGCGCCCTCGAAGCCAGAAGGTTGACCGCGTCCAGCTGGTCCAGCATTACCACGGTAAATCGCTCGCCAACCACCTGTGCCAGTTGCTGCATGCGCAGTCGAGCCTTGCGGGCATCGCGCTGGGCTTGAGCGTACCGCTCGAACTGGGCGAGGTAACTTTTTGCGGCGTCGATGGAGCCGCCCTGCCCGGCTTTCGCCTCGGACATTTCAAGTAGCGAGACGAGCTCACCGATCAGGGTGGAAACCTTGTTGGCCTCATCCTCAGCCAACTCCAGGCCGAACGCCTTTACCGCTACCTGCGCTTGCAACATCAACGACTCAACGGATGCGACGTCGTTCATCTTCTCGGCGCGGACTTCGAGCACGTTGAAGGCATAAAACGCGGTCATTGCAACGCCTAAGGTCGATAACAATACCAAACCAAAACCCAGCGACAGCTTGGTGCCCACTGACAGGTTGCCCAGTACACGAGCGATCATCGGGACCCGCCTTTGCACATCGAAGGCGAATCGAATCCGAGCGAAAGTGGATATGGCTGATGCCACCAAGGCGAACTGCGCATATGAGATCTTCTTGTTGTTGTTTTTCGATTTCCGACGTTCTGCGTCGCTTGCGTTTAGAGCCTATCTCCTAGGCGTGTGGCTCGGCCAATGGCCAATAATGATGTGGGTTAGCTGAATCGCTAATAGCCCTAAAGTTGCACGCTGAGCCGCCGCATTGCACGAACGGCCCGCTGAAAAGGTAGGCGTCTACCGATCCGTCTCAATCAGAAAGTGCTTTCCTGAAGTTTGCGTATTCCTTTCGGACAAACTCGTCGAAGGGGGTGGCGGGACGGCCAAGGAGAAAGGACAGCACGTTGGAATTACCTACAAAATCGTGGTTGCTGTAATGCGCGGCAATGGCGAGGTTCATGCGCAACATATGCTGGAGCGCGTCGGGATCAAGATTGCCGAAACGGTCACGGACGAACACTTCGACATCGAATCGCTTGGCCTTGATTTCACGTCCAACCACGTTTGAAGCGACCGCAGCGATCTCATACGCGTTGAAGCGCCCGGGCCCTACCAGCTCGTACGTTGCGCCGGAATGACGCTCGGGGTCAGAGAGAACTCGCGCAACCACCTCGGTAACGTCGTCCAGGTCCACCATCGATTGTCGTTTGTCCAACGACCACGCCAGGCGGAACACGCCTTCCTCAAAAACCGCCTTCATGCGTGAAGGCAACATGTAGTTGGCTGGCTGCAAAATGGTGTATTCGAGCCCGGAGGACAGCAGATGTTCTTCAATGTCGCGCTTGATCTCATGCTGGATCAAATCACTGGCAATGGCGTGGAGCACGGAACTGAACACGAAATGACCCACACCCTCAGCCTTGGCAGCGTCGATCATGGCGAAACCCATCGCGCGCTCATCCTGATGGAGCGTCGGCCCGATGTGGTACACGCTGGAAACGCCTTTCATTGCCTGAGCGATGAACGCCTGATCGGCAAGGTCTCCCACCAGCACTTCTTGTGCACCAATCGATCGCAGTTGCCTGGCCGACGCTTCAGATTGCACGCAGGCCCGCACCTGATGGCCGGACGCGAGTAGCTTAGGTATTAGACGTTTGCCCTGGTTGCCATTGGCCGATGTTATGAGGATCAATGAACTCATCTCCTGAAAGAAAAACAACTAGGCTATCCAGCCATTGAACACATCAGAAAAACAACGTCAGGCCGACTTGCAGGTTAAGTGCATCTTTGACATCGGGACTGAATGACGGATGTTCGACATAGCTGAGCCCCGTACGTAAATACGTACCGGCAGCCAGGCGCATGTTGTAAGCAAGCGTTGTGGACCTTGAATCGTCAGCGTTCGACACATGGAAATTATCGAGCTTCTTGTTGGCATCGTCGCTGTAGCTGGTGTAACCGTATTCCAGCGTCACCATATCGAACGGGCGCGAATCCATCGGCCCTTTTGCGAACACACGGAAGCCGTAATATAGATCGAACAAATTGCGATCTTCCGGTGCCGACATCCAGGTAAAACCAGCATAAAGACCGCGTGAGGCGATGGCACTATCGAACTGGTAGAACTGGTAGTCACCCAGTACATAACCCGCGTAATTATTGTCACTGCGTTCGTTACTTAAAAACTGGCTGTACTCCGATGTGTTGTAGATATAACCGGCACGCAACCACGCATACGGTGTACCCGGGGTCGCGTTGCGCTTGAAGCCGAGTTCATCGATGTACAGCGCGCCGGCATGATCTACGTGCAAGTCGAGCTCGCCGAGATGGCGGTCAATTTCCGCCCCCATACCGTCAGGACTGATGCTGCGTTGCACACCAAACTTGTTGTAGAAGTTACCGACGTTCAGGGTCACGTTGGCTGCAGGGCTGGAAATGGGGGCGTGGCTCAAACCGACCTGATAGGGAATGAGCGCCTGTAGACCTTGGGTGCCACCCACTAACGTACCGCCAGTGAACGGGCCGATAAACTCCAGGTCGTTAGGCAACACACCGATTTTGAATTCGACGGTTTTATCCAACAGGCTCTGGTAGTACGCGATGCGCGTATAGCTGAATTTCGAGGATGGATTCACTTCATCCCAGCTGGAGTAGTAACTACCAACCCCCAAAATGAACTGGCCATTTTCCAGGCCTACTCGCCCCAGGTCGTAGGTAATTCCTGCCACCAGGTTCGACGAGTAAGTCGGACGCTCACCGCTGTAGGCTTGCGGATTATGCCGGTCGTGATCGAGGTAATTATTGGTGAAATTGGACATGTTGAGGATGTTGAAACCGATGCCGTGCTCGGCAAGGTCATTACGCAGTCCACCCGCATCACCGAGGATGCTTTCCGACGGCGGTGGCAACTCGGTCAGTTGGCCATGCTCTACCAATGCATCGATTTTCGCGAACTGCTTTTTTCGCTCGATAATGTGGCCAAGCAGTTGACTGTCAGGCAGTGATTTCTTCGCTACCGCTTGATCAAAAGAAGAAGCCGGCAGCTTCAATTCCGGGGCAACCTGCCCGACTAATTCTTGTTTGAAGGTCGTCGTTTCAGCGCGAGCATTCAGCGAATGAGCTGCCCATATAGCCAGGGATGCCGCTAGCGTAACGCGTATAAACTCAGGCGCACACTTACGGATTCGGTTCATCCCGATTGAGTTGGGCCGCATACTTTTCCCTTTTTATTTTTGTTGTATTCAGAAGCTAAAGAAATCGAAAACGCGTTATGTCACTTTGGCTGCGGTGGAAACCCAGGCCTGTTGCGGCGACTTGGCTGACAGGCACAGCAAGCCAAACGCAAGGACCGGCAGTATTGGGAACAGCATCAAGCCCAGGCTGTAAGAACCGCTTTTATCGAAAACCATACCCAACACGATGGGACCGATGATGGCGCCCAGCAGCGTGACCGAAAAGGCGCTGCCGAAGATCCGCGCGTAAGCCAGGCGACCAAATCGACGAGCGATGAGATAACCCAAAATATCGATTTCCGCGCCTTGCGTTGCTCCAATCAGAAAGCTGGCGAGCAGCGCCCAACCGGGTCCATTCATGAGCATCACGAAGCCGGCCAACTGGCACGCGAGAAAAATGCCGGCCACGGTGCGGGTGTGCAGATGATCCAGCAAGGCGCCACCGCAAAGTCGTCCGAATAATGACCCGACAGAGCCAGCAGCAACGATGCCGGCAATCTGAGCGGCAGATACGCCCCAGTCCGACAACATCGCAGGCAAGTGGAAACTCGCGCCCACAGCGCCAACCAGCACCAGAACAAAGGCCAGCGAATACAACCAGAAATCCCGCGTTGCCAGGGCACTTCGCAAGGTCAGACCGTCCTGGCCTGGTTGGTTTTTTTCACCACTGCGTTCCGCTTCTGGAATCGGTCCCTTGTTGTCACGAACAAACACGGCGAGATTGACCAGGCCAATCACTAGGGCAATGGCCCCACCGATCACAAATGCCTCACGCCAGCCGTGCACTTCGATGTTCTGCGAAATAAGGTAGGAGAATCCGCCAGTGCCCACCGCGAGGCCCGACGAGGTGATAGCAAAGGCAAGCCCCAGGTGTTTGTCGAACCAGCGCTGGGTCAAGAACAGAAAGGCCGGATAACTCGCCAGGTTGCCCAAGGCAACGCTCAGCGCCGTAATCGCGACAAACGAGCCGAAGGAATGAGTGAGCGACAAGCACATGTAACTGACACACCCCAACACCGTGCCCACCAGCGCGACCCGGGCCGCGCCGAAACGGTCGACCAGGTAGCCGGCCAGCGGCATCACCAGAGCGTTACAGATGGCCGCAGTCGAAAGAATGATGGAGAAATCAGTACGGGACCAACCGAACTCCCCCGCCACCGACTTCATGAACAGGCCCAGCGGAATCAGCAGAATGGCGGGCGGCGCGATGCTCATCCCGAGAAAGCATCCAACAAGCACTGACCAACGTTTCATTTCTTTTTTCCTTATTATTGTAGAAGCGCACGAACTGACGTTTGGAGCCTGTTGATCAATTGATGAGCCTTGAAACCGCGGCGTGCCGGGGCGAGCCTCTCCCCTTTAAGAGTGCCCCCCAGCAGAGTCATAACGCTTCACATGGGTGACTCCAAACCACATCAAAGCCCCCCAGCCGGATAGTGAGCTCGGCGGCATTTGAGATATCAATTTTGATGAGAACTGTTGTTGTTTGACCCTGGAACGCGGTTTCGTGTTTTCACGAGCCTACGTCCACACGCCGACAATATCAACAGCAGTTGACATAAGGTAGTGGATGTTGGAGAAATTGGCGGAGACACTGCCAGAAGGAGCACGAAGCGCGCTCATCCTTTGAAACACGCGGAGTAAACAAAAGAAGGCGCCTGAAGAAGAGCCCGTATACATGCTCTCAGCAAAGCTATCGCTCGGCCTGTGCCAGCGCTTCCTATCTAAGCCGGCTAGCGCTGGTTTCTATGAACGGTTTGGTTTCCGACACATCGGGAGCTATCCGATGACAGGTCACAAGTTCGGTCAGTGGCAATGATGCAGGCTACTGGCAAATTGAATTACGAAGGAGGACACGCCCGTCGAGGGATATCTGCCCGTGTTCGGAAATAGAGGATTGAACGCTTACTATGGGTCATGCGCTCCCTTTCGACAGGCAACAAACGGCCAGGAGCGGTCGTTCCAACCAAATAAGTCTGTTCCCGTTCTGACTATTAAGAGCGGACGCTTATGGATTTCTGGTCGCACCGCACCAAAAGCAATTTGCCACTATTGGCCTATACTCGGTCGTCCGCGGTGTTTTCAAGGAGAGATCTCAATGGTTGTACCAGATTTCAATGGGCTAGACGCTCCCATTGCCGACGATTTTGAAACTTGGCTCGGCGAAAGAAGCCGGTGGTTACAGACAGCTGCCAAGAATCTAATCGAGACCAAGAAGCCACCAACAGACGACCAGATCAAAGAGCTTGCCCGGCTTTGTATGGTCGAATCGAAGAAGGAAGACGACCCAGGCTTCGGCACTGTATCGCCAGGCTCGTTGGCACTTGCTGCCAGCCGTCCTGCCATCCGCATAGAAGGAATCTCAGAAGTCCATGGGTTGAATGCAATCAAATCAGGCGCAGCACTACCCCTTGGCCCAAGCAACATTACAGTGTTCTACGGTCAAAATGGTTCAGGAAAAAGCGGATATGCACGCCTCCTGAAACAGGCATGCGGCTCACGGTCAAAAGACGAAATTCACCCTAACGTCTTCACTGAAGAACCAGAGGCCTGCAGGGCTAATTTCCAAGTCTCGGCAGGAGAAAAGAAAGGAACAATTGAATGGACGCTTACCCAAGGGGCAGATCCTTTACTTCGTCACGCCCAGATATTTGACTCCAGAACGGCTACCCAATACATGGGCAAAAACGAGGCCAGCTACGAGCCAAGCCAAATGAAATTCGTGGCGTCATTGATCGCCGCGTCAGACAAGGTTAGTCAGCACCTCACTACATCGAAGAATGCATTGCTGAGTGTACTGCCACAATTCCCAGCGGACTTGGAAGTCACTGAGGAGCGTAAGTGGCTTGCAAGTATTAAGCCTGCAACGACTACAGCTGCTATCGACAAATTCTGTACGTACACACCCGAGCACGACGCTGAGCGGATTATCACAGAAGGTGCATTGGCCCAGAAGGATGTGGCGGGCCGACTGGCCTCAATCACGAAAGAAAAGCAGGGGTTGGCAACAGTTCGGCTAGCTATGAGTCAACTCAAGGACAAGCTCTCCAACGAAACAGCACAGATCATCGTAAGTGCAAACGCTGATGCGAAGGAAAAGCGGCAAGCCGCTCAGAAATTTGCTCAACAACTCTTCTCCGAAACTCCACTCGACGGAGTCGGCGAAGCGGTGTGGCAACAGTTATGGGCCCAAGCTCGATTGTTTTCTCAAAATCATGCTTACCCTGGTCAACCATTTCCTGTTGTGGGTAAGCAAGCAAGGTGTGTGCTTTGCCAGCAAGAGCTCAATGAGGATGCTAGCCATCGGTTGAGCCACTTTGAGCAGTTTGTCACCGAAGGTTTGGAGCTAGGCGCAAAACAAGCAGAAGACAAACATAAGGCTTTTGTCCTCGCCTTACCCCAATCGCCGAAAGAACAGGATTGGTTAGCTCATATGGCCCTGATCAAACTAGATCAACAGCAGGCCATCGATCTGCATAAAACCTTGGTGAAAAGACGTTCCGATCTCGAGACTGCTGAAAAAATCGAAAATGTTGCCCTATTTGACTGGTCACTGGTAAATCAGGCACTGGCAGAAGTAACCGAGCAGTTAGGCGGCGAAGAAAAGTCGCTGACCGAGCTCTCTCAAGACGGCAAACGACAGCAAATGGAGGCGCAACTCCATAAGCTGAAGGCCCTGCAGTGGCTGTCGCAAAACAAACCAGCAGTCCTGGCCGAACGTGACAGGTTGTTGGCTGTTGACCAGTACGGGAAAGCCATCCGGCTTGCTGCAACCAACACGCTTACGATCAAGAACAACGAATTGGCGAAATCCGAGGTGGAGGCGGGATATCAAACTCGCTTCGCCGCCGAACTCAAGCTACTAGGTGGCTCGAGGTTGCCTGTAGCCCCTCAAAGTAAAACCGTCGGTAAAGGCAGGACAACATTCGGACTGACGCTCGTTGGCGCAAAAGGAACCCGCCCGCCAGAACAAATTCTCAGTGAGGGTGAGACAAGAATTGTGGCCTTGGCTGCATTCCTAGCTGATATTACTGGCTCAAATCAAGTAGCCCCGTTTATTTTCGACGACCCGATTTCCTCACTCGATCAAGATTTTGAAGAGCGGGTTGTCGCGCGACTCGTAGATTTAGCACAGACCCGCCAGGTCATCATCTTCACTCACAGGCTGTCGCTGGTGACACTTCTGGAGTCTGCAGTAAAGAAAGTGAAGGAACATCCAGATATCCCGGACATCACCTTTGACGTTCAGACGCTGCGACGTCTCGACAAAACATCCGGTATTCTGACCGGACAAAGTGCTCGCGACTCGAAACCAAAGCCGGCCATCAACAAGCTCCTCAATGAGAGCTTAGCCCGACTTAAGAGGCACCAGGAAGAAGGCGATGCTGAAAGCTACGACCTCATGGCCAAGAGTGTTTGCAGTGACTTCCGAATCATCGTGGAGCGCACTGTTGAGGTGGTGATGCTGAACAGCGTCGTGCTGCGATTCCGTAGGGAAGTGATGACCAAAGGGCTACTGAGGCAGCTAAGCAACATCACTCAGGAAGATTGTGATCTGATCGACGACTTGATGACACGGTACTCTGTGTATGAGCATTCTCAGGCAGACGATCTTCCAGCAGTACCCCCCGAACTCGTTCAACTCGAAAACGATATGCGGTCGCTTGCGGACTGGATAGAGGTCTACTCGAAGCGGGTAACCTGACACACATTGCTAGACCCTCGAGTGCTGGTTTACCTATTCCATATGCCATAGGGCGGCCGGAGCGAAGCGTCCACTTCTCTCTGGTCGCACTGTAGTGGTTTACTGATTCCGGACATCAATTTAGGCGAGTGTCCTCGACATTAGAGAAGTGTTCGATGAGCAAGCAACAACTTCCGTTTTCTGTCGAGTTCAAACGAGAGGCCGCGGCCCTAGTACGGATCAAGGCCACAGCCGTGACGAGGCCAGTTGTTCGCTCGACGCAGTCGAATCCGCATAGCGCTGCTGGGATCGTGTGCCGCTTTTAGTGCATGACCGCTTTTGGTTGTGGATTCAACCGGTCGACGCAACAGATTGGCTAAAATGTGGTCATCCTGCCTGTCGCTACTAATCAGATCGAATTGAAGCTGAGCTTCCTTTTTTCTTATGGTGGCCGGTGGCAATAAAGAAGTTGCTTTCTTCATCAACCTGGCCCCATTATTCTACAAAACGCACATCGGCATGGAAAATACGATTAATTTAATAATCCGTACCGGCACCATCTGCCTTTAGTTACCACATTTGATGAAGACCTAGATGCAAGATATGGATACTCATTTGGTACGAATATGAATTATGAGATTTTTGATATTTCAGATTTCAAGCAGGAGGAGTTT
Source organism: Pseudomonas sp. MYb327 (assembly GCF_040438925.1). Taxonomy (NCBI): domain Bacteria; kingdom Pseudomonadati; phylum Pseudomonadota; class Gammaproteobacteria; order Pseudomonadales; family Pseudomonadaceae; genus Pseudomonas; species Pseudomonas sp. MYb327. The sequence continues at coordinate 1,993,747 of NZ_CP159258.1, read as the reverse complement.
GAGCCACTTGGAACAAAGTCAAAGTATTGGTGTTCCGACTCGCTAGGAAATCATTACCTATTCAAATCAATCGAAACACATGACTCAAATAACAGCATCATATTAAGGGATGGGGAGGATTGGTCAGAAAAAATATCATGCGAACTTGCAAAAAAACTACTTATCCCTTGCGCAGACTACGAATTAGCACGCGACAAATCAGTCCGTGGCGTAATTACCAGGAATTTCATTTCCAGCGACAATGCATACCTTGTAACAGGAAATGAAATCCTAAAAAATTATAGCGCCCCTATTAACACCGAAGTTCAGAAAAAATCCGAAAAACAAAACATCATGCATGTCTATATTATTCTGCGGCGAATAATAAGAAATAAACCACTCGGCTTCAACAGCTTACCCAGCATTAAAAGCGCCGCAGACTTTTTTACTGGCTACTTAATGCTCGACGCTCTGCTGTCCAATCAAGACAGACACAGTGAAAACTGGGGATTGATTGTTACTGGCAAGGGACGCTTTCATCTAGCTCCAACATTTGATCACGCGGCGGGGTTAGGCAGGAATGAATCTGATGAAACAAAGCATAACAGATTAACCTCTCAAGACAGGGGGCAGCATGTTTCAAACTACGTACAGCGAGCAAAGTCTTTTTTTATTTAAAAGATAAAAGATTGCGCACTTTAAAAGCATTTGAATATTTTGGAATATTGAACCCGCGAGCAGCTATAAGCTGGCTAACGCAGCTGAATGCATTGACTACCGACATAATGCAAGCTATTATTGAGCCAATACCTGCGGAAATAATGAGCGATGTATCTAAAAAATTTGCCCTTGAAATGCTTTGCTGTAACAAGTCGAATATGATGAGTCTTTTACCTTTCTTTAAGGAAAACTTAGATCCATCATTTAGAAAGCGGCAGATTAAAACATATGAGTAGTGCATTTGTTATTTGGCAAGATCCTGAGACAACCATGTGGGAGCCAGTTGCCAAGTTGGAAGAAGTTCACGGAATTTATAGTTTTTCTTATACCCAAGGTGCGCTCAATAAGAACTTCGTTCCGTTCCCACGCATGAACATCCTGGATAAAGTATATGAATCAACCGAGCTTTTTCCTTTTTTTCAAAATAGATTAATCCCCGAACGGCGTCCAGAGTACTTCACCATGCTGTCATGGTTAGATATGGTGCCTGGCGCCAACGACCCTCTTGAAATCCTTAGTGCGTCAGGAGGCTCAAGAAAAACAGATAATTTCAGGATTATTAAAGTACCGCAAATGTCAGCAAACAAAGAGTATCGATTGAAATTCTTTCTCAGCGGCATTGCGTATATTTCAGGCGACGCCAAAAGAGAGCTTTTGACTCTGGACGGTCGAACCCGACTATCTTGTATTATTGAGGAAGGGAATCGCGCCGACTCGAATGCAATTTCAGTAATTAATCCCTGCACAGGACACCACCTTGGATACTACCCTCACTATCTAAATGAGGATTTAATCTACGTAAATCGCAAGCTTGGAGTGACAGGTAGCAAACTTTCTACTAGCATCCCCGTCCTCAAAATCAACTTAAGCGCACCTGAACAATATAGGCTTTTGTGTGAGTCGGTAACTCCTTGGCCGGATGGCTTCGTACCTTTTCAATCAGAAAAATATAAACTTCTTGCGACTAAAAATCGATTTCCTAGTCACCGGAAATAGGTAAGGCTGCATATTAATCTCATATTAATCTCATGTTAACTCACTGCCCAACCCATGAGCTCTGCTGCAACCGCTCAGCATTATAATTAATTCCCAAACTGTCCGCATAATAGTTCGCAGACATCAAAGCTCGCCAACTTATTAATCAGCAGACACTTACCTTCTTATTCATAATGCTGTCAGCACTATGACAGAGATAAAAGAAAGCGTGTTGATGCGTTCCCGGCGTGAATTTTAAGTCTCTAGACTCAGTGCTAGCGAAATGAGCGCCCAACAACCAACGTGAGAACCAAATCAGTTGGATCGACTGCGACTATTCGAACAAGCCTCTATCCCCCCAAGGGCCCCATGGAGCAGCTGTTTTGTTCGGTTAAGCTCCATAAGCATCCAAACGCCAATCGGACCGGTAAAAAAAATAAAGGCAAGCGCGCTTCGTGAGGCTTAGGCAGGAATTTATCGTTTTGGCGAATGACTGCTATTGGCCGATTCTGTTGAAAAAGTAGCTCCCCTGTCTCGCCTGCGGCAAAATTGCTTCATTGGCCGGCGGGGGATCACACTGCATGATGGGACAGTTATCGAGTGGGCAGGAGCGACTGTTTTACTCGTTCAACCTTGAAGATCACATCCCCGCCAATCACCTTCTGCGCAGCATTGATCGGTGTCTCGATCTGAGCGATTTGCGCCATCACCTCGCCGACTTCTACAGCCCGATTGGGCGCCCGTCGATTGATCCTGAATTGATGATCCGCATGTTGATCGTGGGCTATTGCTACGGCATTCGCTCAGAGCGGCGGTTGTGCGAAGAGGCCCATTTGAACTTGGCGTATCGCTGGTTCTGCCGATTGAGCCTTGAAGATGAAGTCCCCAATCACTCGACCTTTTCCAAAAACCGACACGGCCGCTTTCGGGACAGCGATCTGTTTCGCTGGCTGTTCAATGAAGTGCTGCGTCGTTGCATGGACGCCGGCCTGGTCAAGGGCGAAGGCTTTGCCGTGGACGCCAGCATCATCAAAGCGGATGCCAGCCGGCAGCGCGGTGTACCGGGTGATGAACCGGTCAACTGGAGCGATCCGGCCCTGAGCACCCGCGCCGTGCGTGAGTATCTTGAGGCACTCGATGAAGAGGCTCTGGCCGAAACGCTACCGAAGCGTCTATCGCTGACTGATCCTCAAGCCCGCTGGACCGCAGCTCCAGGTGGCCCAGCGTTCTACGCTTACTCCACGAATTATCTGATCGATACCGAGCACGGCGTGATCATGGATGTGGAACCCACACCGGCTCATCGAACCGCAGAAGTCGAGAGCACCAAGACGATGATCGATCGGGTCGAAGCGCAGTTCGACATCAAGCCGGAACGCCTCATTGGCGACACTGCTTACGGCACCGCGCCGATGCTGGCCTGGATGGTGGAGGAAAAAGACATCGAGCCGCATGTGCCGGTGTGGGACAAAACCGAACGCAAGAACGACAGTTTTTCGAGCAACGATTTCCGCTGGAATGAAGAGACTGAGGAATACTGCTGCCCGGCTGGCAATGCATTACGTAGCGAATGGCGAGCCTTCAAGAACGAGCGTTCGCACGTCACCAAAGCCAACACCATCATCTTCCGATCTAGACAGACTGACTGCGCGACGTGTCCGATGAAAGCCAAGTGCTGCCCGAACACGTCGTTTCGCAAGATCGCTCGCAGCGTTCATGAAGCCGCTCGTGATGTCGCTCGACGCATCGCGGCGACGCCGGAGTACGTGCGCTCTCGCCACGAACGTAAGAAGGTCGAAATGTTGTTTGCCCACCTCAAGCGCATCCTGAAAATGGATCGCTTGCGACTACGGGGCATGAGTGGCGCGACCGATGAGTTCACGCTGGCGGCTGCGGTACAGAACCTGCGTCGACTGGCCAAACTTACATCTCAAGGGCCGCCTGCCCCGGTATAGGTGCGCCTGCACTAAGCCAAAAACCTCAAATTAACCCAATAACAAAGCAACAATGGTCAACGAAGGGCCGAGAAACCACTCAATGTGGTGAGTAGGTTCTCTGGTGGTGGCCGTGCCTGAGTTCAGGTGATCTGAAAATCCGACTTTTTCAACAGAATCGGCCGGTTGCTGCCTGTCGTGGCGAACTTCAATTCACCCACGACGATTTCTTCTAAATTTTCGCCGATCGTCTATTCACAAACGAACTCAGTTTTTCACTACCCATTACATTCTGAGCACGAAAAACGCCATTGAAGAAGCCATGGCAGCATCCTGCTACGCTTGGGTCGCCCGAACTGAATCCAACGCCATACATCTATGCTCCTCAGATTAGTTAATCTCCAGAGCTAGGTATCAGTCTTGCGGTTTTCAGGATCCGATGCCCGCGTAGGGGGCCAAGGCCCGCATCGCAGACATGGCAGAGGCTCGATTTTTACTCGATAGGCTAATGAGTCATTTCTGCAAAGACCCACGCTCCTCACAACGAAGCCTTCTAGAGTCATTTTTTTCATTTTCAAACTCACCGGTTATTTGACGCTGGAAGACTAGCACCCCATGCAAGATCTGCTTCGGCGGAATACATATCGATAACCGCTAAGCTTCGAACCAGGTCAAATTCCAGAGGATCCATGGGTCGCGAAAATGGATAAAACACCCAGGCGCCGAATCTCAGCTCTCGGAGAGCGGGAATGGTTGTCGAGCGAGTTGAGTCGGCATCAGCAATTCATGCCGTTTATTGCGGACGACGAGCAATAAAATTGTTATCCCGAGACGGGAAACGTCGCATTCGACAAAGAGGCTATCAGATCGCTACAGGCTCTTTTTTTAGAATGTAAACGATGGGCAGCTAAAACAGCCCATCGTTTACACTTTAGAAGCATGAAATCTTGAAATTCAGCTAAAAAAACGGGAGCTGGATCAATAACCCCCACACAATCAGCACCTTGAATCGTGCACTAATGTGCGAGGGGCTCGATTACACCGTTGACAAGTAGGCAGAAGAGGGCAACGGATCTGGTGGCCATCTAGTGCTCAGCTCTCAATCGGTCAATCGTGCAAAAGCGGCGATGTTACCACGCTCGCCCGGGTCTTTCAGGTAGACAGCGCCGTCCCGATCGCCAGCAGGCTGACTCCCACATTCGATCTGCGTCATTCACAAATCCTCTGTGGGAGCCAGCCTGCTGGCGATGGTCGCAACTCGGTTTTAATCTTGTTTGTAGCCACGCACTTCATCCACGCCGCGGTTGGCCAACTGGTCGGCGCGCTCGTTGCCATGATGACCAATGTGTCCGCGCACCCATTTCCAGGACACGTTGTGGCGATTGACCTGTTCGTCGAGCATCTTCCACAGGTCGGCGTTCTTGACCGGCTCTTTGGCAGCGGTTTTCCAGCCGCGTTTTTTCCAGTTGGCCATCCACTCGTTGATGCCTTTCATTACGTACTGGGAGTCGGTCACCAGCAGCACGTCGCAGGGACGCTTGAGCTCTTCGAGGCCGCGGATCGCGCCCATCAGTTCCATGCGGTTGTTAGTGGTATTGGCTTCGCCACCCCAGAGTTCTTTTTCAACACCCTTGCACACCAGCAAGGCACCCCAACCGCCAGGGCCAGGATTACCTTTGCAGGCGCCGTCGGTGAAGAGTTCTACGCTATCGCTCATGCCATCTATCCAGAAAATGCGGTGGCTCGCCAATCAACGATCGACGACGCTCGAGACCGGGGCGACCCCGGCCGGAAATTAAAGTAGGTATTACGGTTCGATGTTACGACGATTGACCTTGGCCATCGGCAATGGAATCAGCTTGCCCATCGGCTCGCGGCGTTCTTGTCTCACTGGTCGCAGGCCGACCACTATTTTGCGCGCCACCAATAAATAGAAGCCGCCGCCAGACAATTGCCAGTCTCCGGCCTTGCGCTCCCAACCGGCCAGACGGGTCTGCCAGGCGGGCGAAGCAAGCGGCGGACGATAGCACCCGAAGCGGCGTTTCTCCAGTGCGAAGCCCAGCAGGTTCAGCCAGTCGGCTACCCGCGAAGGAGAAATGCAGCGAGCCTTGCGCAACGCATCATGAGCGAAGACGTGACGCAGGCCCCAACTGCTCCAGGGATTGATCCCGATGATCAGCAGGTGCCCGCCAGGCCGCACGCTACTTGCCGCTTCGCGCAGCAATCCGTGGGGCGACAGACAAAAATCCAGACCGTGCTGCAACACCACCACGTCGGCGGCATGCTCGCTCAACGGCCAGGCCTGCTCCTCGCAGACAATCTCGACCCCAGGCAACGGCGCACCCAGGCGCACATTGCGCTGAACCTGCGGTGCCGGTGGCGGCGTCTGTGCCGACGGGCCGTAATGCACCAGATAGCCGCCGAAGAAGCGCCCAAGCTCGTCTTCGAGCATGCGCCGCTCTTCGTCCAGCAAAAACTGCCCGAGGGGACCAGACAGCCACTCGCGGGCTGCGCTGATCAACGCCAGCCAGTCAGGATCGGCCTGAGCGAACGCTTTATCAGTCATTGCATTCTCCAACGCGCCAGGAAGTTCTAAGATGCGCCATTGTTTACTGCTTGGCGAATCCGACGATGATACAGATCACAGCCCTGCCCGCCTTCACCGATAACTACATCTGGTTGTTACAAGACACCGACACCCAGCGCTGCGCGGTGGTTGATCCGGGCTATGCCGCGCCGGTGCAAGCCTGGCTGGCAGCAAACTCGCAATGGACCCTGAGCGATATTCTGATCACTCACCACCATCATGACCATGTCGGCGGTGTCGAACAGCTGAAGAAAGCGACAAACGCCAAGGTCTACGGGCCGTCCAGCGAATCCATCCCGGCACGTGACGTCGCACTCAAGGATAACGACCGTATCAATGTGCTGGGCCATGACTTCGAGATCATCGCCGTCCCAGGCCATACCCTGGGGCACATTGCTTACTATCATCCTGACCTGCTGTTTTGTGGCGACACTCTGTTTGCCGCCGGTTGCGGTCGTTTGTTCGAGGGCACGCCCCAACAGATGTACCACTCGCTGTCGCGACTCGCGGCCCTTCCCGAGGATACGAAGGTCTACTGCACCCACGAATATACGCTGAGCAATCTGCGCTTCGCTGCCGCCGTCGAACCGGGCAATACGGACACCCTCGATCGTCTCGCTGACGTCACTCGGAAACGGGAAGCCGGGACCATCACACTGCCTTCCACGATAGCCCTGGAAAAGCGCACGAACCCGTTTTTGCGCACCGGTGAAACATCCGTTAAAGAAAAAGCAGATGAACGGACCGGCACCGATAACTCCGCGCCCGATATAGTTTTTGCTGCTCTGCGAGCCTGGAAAGACAAGTTTTAAGCAGCTTGCACGATGGTTCTAAAATTCTGAATGGTTGACCGACGGGGGTGCGCTTTCTAGAATCGCCCGACATTTTTGCCCGGAACTTACTTCCAGCCAATGTCGTCATCTATTCGTAAAGCCATCAATTCGGACGCTTTGTCCCGCCTGGCGCAAGCCATAGCGGTGGCTGTGTCCGCGACATTGGCAGGCTGTTCCAGCCATGTGCCGCAAACCGACGCGGCACACACTCCGAATATTGCCGCGCGCGCCAAGCAGAAGCCCGTCTGGCTCAGTGAAAAGCCGAGCCCGCAGATTCCGCAGGATGTCTGGGAGCGCATGCGCCAAGGCTTCCAGTTGCAGGATGGACTGGGCGTCAACCCGCGCATCGAGCAACAGCGCTTGTGGTTCGCCAGCAATCCATCCTTCCTGGAAAACGCCGGCGAACGCGGCAGCCTCTACATTCATTACATCGTCGAACGTCTTGAAGAGCGCAACATGCCGCTGGAGCTGGCGCTCCTGCCAGTGATTGAAAGCGCCTACAACCCGATGGCCTATTCCCGGGCAGACGCGGTTGGCTTGTGGCAATTCATTCCGTCCACCGGGCGCTACTTCAACTTGCGTCAGACGCGTTTCTACGATGGCCGTCGTGATATCACCGCTTCGACCACAGCCGCGATGGACTACCTGACCCGTCTGCACGATATGTTCAACGGTGACTGGCTGTTGGCCCTCGCCGCCTACAATGCGGGCGAAGGCACGGTCAGCCGGGCCATCGAGCGTAACGAGAGACTTGGCCTGCCAACCGACTACTGGAACCTGCCGCTGCCCGCCGAAACCCAGGCCTACGTGCCGAAGTTGCTGGCTCTGTCGCAAGTGGTCATGGCGCCTGAAGCGTACGGCGTGAACCTCAACCCGATCGCCAACGAACCGTACTTCCAGGTCGTCGAAATCAACCAGCGGATGGACCTGTCCAAGGTTGCAGAAGTCGCCAACATCGACGAAGACGAACTGTTCCAGCTCAATCCGGCCCTCAAGCAGCGCACCACCCTCGACGGCCCCCAGCATCTGCTGGTGCCGACGTCCAAGGCGCAATTGCTGACCACCAGCCTGCAGACCATGCGGCCTGAAGAGCTGATCAGCAAGAAACAGCTCAAGCCGGTTTTTGAAGGTGCAAACGATACCCAGCTAGCGAGTGCCAAGCGCAGCTACCGGGTCAAGCGCGGCGACAACCTTGGCTCCATCGCCAAGGCTAACAACGTTGACATCAAGGACTTGCAGCGCTGGAACAAGCTGAGCGGCAAGAATCTCAAGCCAGGCCAGACGCTGGTCATGCGGGACACCAGCAAACGCAACTCGGGGCGCATCAACACCGTCGTCGCGGCCAAGTCCAAGAGCCAGGACAAGAAGCCTCAGTCGCAGTACAAGGTCCAGCAAGGCGACTCTCTGTACATCGTGGCCAAGCGTTTCAACGTTGAAATGCAGCACCTCAAGCGCTGGAACCCGCGTGTCGGCCAGGCGTTGAAGCCGGGGCAGATGCTGACGGTGTCCAACCCGCATTAAAAAAGAGCCCCTGATTTCAGGGGCTTTTTTTGGGTTCATGCAGGGGAATGCAATACCTGTAGGAGCCGGCTTGCTGGCGATTGGGGCGCCGCGTTTAACCTGTCACAACGCGTCATCTTTGACGACCATCGCCAGCAAGCCGGCTCCTACAGATCGCAAATCCTGACCCGCTGACATTACCCGTCAAGCCCCCGTCTTTTTCCTGTCCATACAAGCTGTTACTGTAACGACCACCAAGCCCAAGCCGCCCGGATCGGATTCCTTATTTGAAGCGTCCCCTCCTCCTGCTCGTGATCAGCCTGGCCTTGAGTTCCACCGCAAGCGCGACGATCAGCGAAAGCCATGGTTATGCGCAGTTCGGCACGCTCAAGTACCCGGCCAGATTTACCCATTTCGACTGGGTCAACCCGCAAGCGCCCAAGGGCGGTACGTTGCGGGTAATGGCGTTTGGCACCTTCGATACGCTCAACCCCTACACCTTCAAGGGCACCAGCCCGGTTGCCACGCCCAATTTCCTGCAATACGGCATTAACGAGCTCAACGAACCGCTGATGGTTGGCACCGGCCAATATGCGCCGTCCGGTGACGAGCCGACCTCCAGTTATGGCCTCATCGCCCAATCGCTGGAGTACAGCGAAGACCGCAGCTGGGTGGTGTTCAACCTGCGCCCGGAAGCGCGCTTCCACGATGGCACCCCGATCACTGCCTATGACGTCGCGTTCTCCTACCGCTTGCTGCTCAAGGAAGGTCATCCGCAGTACCGCACTAACCTTCAGGAAGTGTCGCGGGTCGACATCCTCAACCCGCGGCGCATTCGCTTCGTCTTCAAGCGCGCCGGCAATCCGCTGTTGATCCTGCGCCTCGGCGAGTTGCCGGTATTACCCCGGCACTACTGGAAAGGGCGCGACTTCAAAGCCACGACCTTCGAACCTCCACTGGGCAGTGGACCGTATCGCATCACTTCGGTGACGCCAGGACGGCAAATCGTGTTCGAACGAGTCAAGGATTACTGGGGCAAAGACCTGCCCGTCAATCGCGGCAAGTACAACTTCGATCGCATGGAAGTCGAGTTCTACCGCGACAGCGACGTGGCGTTCGAAGCGTTCAAGGCTGGCGAGTTCGACATTTATATCGAGCATCAGGCGAAGAATTGGGACACCGGTTACAACTTCCCGGCGATCCGCCGTGGCGAGGTGATCAAGGCGCAGATCCCGCACCAGATCCCGACCCAGACCCAGGGCCTGTTCATGAATAGCCGCCGTCCGACATTCGCCGAGGCCAGGGTGCGTGAAGCACTTGGGCTGATGTTCGACTTCGAATGGACCAACCGCACGCTGTTCAGCGGCGCCTACAAGCGCGCCATGAGCTACTACCCCAACAGCGAGTTCACCGCTTCGGGGCTGCCGGTCGGTCATGAATGGCTAATGCTCAAACCCTATCGCGAACAATTACCCGCCAGGCTGTTCACCGAACCGTTCAGCCTGCCGCAGACCCAGGGCCGCGGCATCCCCCGGGAAACCATGCGCAAAGCCCTGGCCTTGCTTGCCGAGGCCGGCTGGAAACTCAATGGTCAGCGCCTGCAGAACGCGATCGGGCAACCGTTGCGCCTGGAGATCCTGCTGGTCAACCCGAACCTGGAACGCATCCTTCAGCCCTACGTCGAGAACCTCGCCAGCATTGGCATCGACGCCAGGCTGCGCACGGTCGACCGCGCCCAGTACAAGCAGCGCCTCGACCAGTTCGATTTCGACATGATTCTGATGACCCTCAACCAGACCCTCAGTCCCGGCCTGGAACAATGGCAGTATTTCCACTCCAGCCAGGTCGGGGTCAAAGGCAGCAAGAATTACGCAGGCATCGCCAACCCGGTGGTCGATCATCTGCTCGAACAACTGCTCGCGGCGAAGAGTCGCGACGAGCAAGTCGCCGCCGGCAAGGCCCTCGACCGGGTACTGCTGTGGCAGCACTACATCATTCCCAACTGGTACCTCAATTATCATCGCCTGGCCTACCGCAATCGGTTCGCCTTCGTCACCACGCCGCCCTATACCCTGGGTTTGAGCGCGTGGTGGCTGAAGTCTTCGGAGAAAGATCAATGAAACCCGCAAGTGCCCTGCTCCTGCAGGCCAGCGCCCTGCTGTTCGCCGGGCTGGCCTGTGCCGCGCCGCAACATGCGCTGACCCTGTACAACGAGCCGCCGAAATACCCGGCCGATTTCAAACACTTCGACTACGTCAATCCGGACGCACCCAAGGGCGGTAAATTCCGTCAGGCCGGGTTCGGTGGCTTCGACAGCCTGAACCCGTTCATCAGCAAAGGGGTCGCCGCCGACGACATCAACCTGATCTACGACACCCTGGCCAAGCAAGGCCTGGATGAACCATTCACTGAATACGGCCTGGTCGCCGGAAAAATCGAAAAGGCCCCGGACAATTCCTGGGTGCGCTTTTACCTGCGCCCCGAAGCACGTTTCCATGACGGCCATCCAATCCGCGCCGAAGACGTGGTCTTCAGTTTCCAGACGCTGATCAAGGACGGCGCGCCGATGTTCCGAGGCTACTACAGCGACGTCGAAGACGTGGTCGCCGAAGATCCGCTCACCGTCCTGTTCAAGTTCAAACACAACAACAACCGCGAATTGCCGCTGATCCTCGGCCAGTTGCCGGTGCTGCCCAAGCATTGGTGGGCCAGCCGCGACTTCAACAAAGGCAACCTGGAGATCCCGCTGGGCAGCGGCCCCTATAAAGTCGCCGAAGTAAAGGCCGGGCGCTCGGTGCGCTATGAACGGGTGAAGGATTACTGGGGCAAGGACTTGCCGGTCAACCGCGGGTTCTACAACTTCGACGTCATGTTGACCGACTATTACCGCGACAACACCGTGGCACTCGAAGCGCTGAAGGCCGGGCAGTTCGATTACTGGCTGGAGATGACCGCAAAGAACTGGGCCAATGCCTACAACATCCCGGCAGTGACCGAAGGCCGGCTGATCAAGGAACAGATCCCCAACGGCAACCCCACCGGGATGCAGGGTTTCGTGTTCAACCTGCGGCGCCCGGTATTCCAGGACGTACGTGTGCGCCAGGCGCTGACGCTGCTGCTGGACTTCGAGTGGACCAACAAACAGTTATTCAACGGCGCCTACGCGCGCACCCGCAGTTATTTCGAGAACTCGGAAATGGCCGCCACCGGCCTGCCGGATGCCGACCAACTGGCGATTCTCGATCCGTTGCGCGGCAAGATTCCGGAACAGGTATTCAGCGAAGCCTTCCAGAACCCGATGACCGACGGCAGCGGCATGATCCGCACCCAGCAGCGCCAGGCCTATCAGTTGCTGCAAGAGGCTGGCTGGCGCATCGTCGATGACAAGATGGTCGATGCCAACGGCAAACCCGTGACCATTGAGTTTCTGCTGGCCCAGACCGAATTCGAACGGGTGTTGTTGCCGTTCAAGCGCAACCTGAGTGACCTGGGCATCGACCTGGTGATTCGCCGGGTCGACGTCTCGCAGTACGTCAACCGCGTGCGCTCACGCGACTTCGACATGATCGTCGGCAGCTTCCCGCAGTCCAGCTCGCCGGGCAACGAACAGCGCGAGTTCTGGATGACTGCGGCCGCCGACAAACCCGGCAGCCGCAACTCCATGGGCCTGAAAGACCCGGTGGTGGACCAACTGGTCGAGCAACTGATAAACGCCGATTCGCGCAAAAGCCTGGTGGCCCACGCCCGTGCACTGGACCGAGTTCTGCAATGGGGCTATTACGTGATCCCTAACTGGCACATCAAGACCTGGCGCGTGGCCTACTGGAACCACATCGGCCATCCTGAGGTCTCGCCCAAATATGACATCGGCATCAACACCTGGTGGATCAAGCCCGATGCCAAACCGGCCATAGAGATCGAAACCAAATTGCAAGTCGACCCTGCGGGCACGGAGTAATCAGATGCTGGCGTATATTTTTCGGCGACTGCTGCTGATCATTCCGACATTGTTCGGCATTTTGCTGATCAACTTCGTGATCATCCAGGCCGCTCCCGGTGGGCCGGTGGAACAAATGATCGCCAAGCTCGAAGGCTTCGAGGGCGCCACCAGCCGCATCGCCGGCGGTGGTGCCGAAGTGTCGGTGGCCGGTTCCGCCTATCGCGGCGCACAGGGCCTGGATCCGGCGCTGATCAAGGAAATCGAGCACATGTACGGCTTCGACAAATCGGCGCCGGAACGCTTGTGGATCATGGTCAAGAACTATGCGGCCCTGGATTTCGGTGACAGTTTTTTCCGCGACGCCAAGGTCATCGACCTGATCAAGGAAAAGATGCCCGTGTCGATCTCCCTCGGGCTGTGGAGCACGCTGATCATGTACCTGGTGTCGATCCCGCTGGGGATCGCCAAGGCCACGCGACACGGCAGCCACTTCGACGTCTGGACCAGTTCGGCGATCATCGTCGGCTACGCGATCCCGGCGTTTCTGTTCGCCATCCTGTTGATCGTGGTGTTTGCCGGAGGCAGTTATCTCGACTGGTTCCCGTTGCGCGGGCTGACCTCGAACAACTTCGATGAGCTGAGCATGGGCGGCAAGATCCTCGATTACTTCTGGCACCTGGCGCTTCCCGTGACTGCGCTGGTGATCGGCAACTTCGCGACCATGACCCTGCTGACCAAGAACAGCTTTCTCGACGAAATCAACAAACAGTACGTGGTCACCGCCAAGGCCAAGGGCCTGACAAACCATCGCGTGCTCTACGGCCACGTGTTCCGCAACGCCATGCTGCTGGTGATTGCCGGTTTCCCGTCGGCGTTCATCGGCATCTTCTTCACCGGTTCGTTGCTGGTGGAAGTGATTTTCTCCCTCGACGGACTCGGCCTGATGAGTTTCGAAGCGGCGATCAACCGCGATTACCCCGTGGTTTTTGGCACGCTGTTCATCTTCACCTTGCTCGGGTTAGTGGTGAAACTGATCGGCGACCTCACCTATACCTTTGTCGATCCACGAATCGACTTCGAAAGCCGGGAGCATTGAGATGAACCTGTCCCCTCTCAATCGCCGCCGCTTCGAACTGTTCAAGGCCAACAAGCGTGGCTGGTGGTCGCTGTGGCTTTTTCTGATCCTGTTCGGTGTCAGCCTCGGCGCCGAGTTGATCGCCAACGACAAGCCCCTGGTGGTGCACTACGACAACAACTGGTACTTTCCGGCGCTCAAGCGTTACCCGGAAACCGCCTTCGGCGGCGAATTTCCGCTGGAAGCCAACTACAAGAGCCCCTACATCCGCGAACTGCTCAAGGCCAAGGACGCCTGGGTGCTGTGGGCGCCGATTCCCTACAGCTACCAAAGCATCAACTACGACTTGAGGGTTCCAGCCCCCGCGCCACCGTCCGCCGACAACCTGTTGGGCACTGACGATCAGGGTCGCGATGTGTTGGCGCGGGTGATCTACGGTTTCCGCGTTTCGGTCCTATTCGCCCTGACGCTGACTATTCTCAGCTCGATCATTGGCGTCATCGCCGGCGCCTTGCAGGGATTCTATGGCGGCTGGGTCGATCTCGCGGGGCAGCGCTTCCTGGAGATCTGGTCCGGGTTGCCGGTGCTGTATCTGCTGATCATCCTCGCCAGTTTCGTCCAGCCGAACTTCTGGTGGCTGCTGGGGATCATGCTGCTGTTCTCCTGGATGAGCCTGGTGGACGTGGTGCGCGCCGAGTTCCTGCGCGGGCGTAATCTGGAATACGTTCGCGCCGCGCGAGCCCTGGGCATGCAGAATGGTGCGATCATGTTCCGCCACATCCTGCCCAACGCCATGGTTTCGACCATGACCTTCATGCCGTTCATCCTCACCGGCGCCATCGGCACCCTGACGGCACTGGATTTCCTTGGTTTTGGCTTGCCGGCAGGCAGCCCGTCCCTGGGTGAATTGGTGGCCCAGGGTAAATCCAACCTGCAAGCACCGTGGCTGGGCATGAGTGCGTTTGCGGTGTTGGCGTTGATGTTGAGTTTGCTGGTGTTCATCGGCGAGTCCGCTCGCGATGCCTTCGACCCGAGGAAGTGAAATGAATCAGGACAATCTGATCGAAGTACGCGACCTCTCCGTCGAATTCGTCGTCGGCGAGCGCTCGCAACGCGTGGTCGAAGGTGTCAGCTTCGACATCAAGCGCGGTGAAACCCTGGCGCTGGTGGGTGAAAGCGGCTCCGGTAAGTCAGTGACGGCGCATTCGATCCTGCGCCTGCTGCCCTACCCGCTGGCACGGCATCCGTCGGGCACTATCGAGTATTCCGGGCAGGATTTACTGAGCCTTAAAGAAAAAACCATCCGCCACATCCGCGGCAACCGGATCGCGATGATCTTCCAGGAGCCGATGACCTCGCTGAACCCGCTGCACTCAATCGAGAAGCAGATCAACGAGGTACTGGGCATCCACAAGGGCCTGATCGGAAAGGTCGCAACCAAACGCACCCTGGAATTGCTGGAGATGGTCGGCATTCCTGAACCGCAAAAGCGTCTCAAAGCCCTGCCCCACGAACTGTCCGGCGGGCAGCGCCAGCGCGTCATGATTGCCATGGCCCTGGCGAACGAGCCGGAACTGCTGATTGCCGACGAACCCACCACCGCGCTGGACGTGACCGTTCAGCTGAAAATTCTCGAATTGCTGAAGGAATTGCAGGCCCGTTTGGGCATGGCGTTGCTGCTGATCAGCCACGATTTGAACCTGGTGAAAAGAATTGCGCATCGCGTATGTGTCATGCAGCGCGGTTGCATCGTCGAACAGGCATCGTGCGAAGAGTTGTTCCGCGCGCCGCAGCATCCGTACACTCGGACCCTGCTGGCAGCGGAGCCCAGCGGCGCACCGGCGACCAACGTGATTGGCCCGCCATTGCTGGCGGTCGAGGACCTGAAAGTCTGGTTCCCGATCAAGAAAGGTTTGCTGAAAAAGACCGTGGATTACGTCAAGGCCGTCGACGGTATCAATTTCAGCCTGCCCC
This sequence comes from Pseudomonas sp. MYb327, assembly GCF_040438925.1. Taxonomy (NCBI): domain Bacteria; kingdom Pseudomonadati; phylum Pseudomonadota; class Gammaproteobacteria; order Pseudomonadales; family Pseudomonadaceae; genus Pseudomonas; species Pseudomonas sp. MYb327. The sequence continues at coordinate 1,978,230 of NZ_CP159258.1, read as the reverse complement.
AGGGTCAGACGTTGGGGATTGTGGGAGAAAGCGGTTCCGGCAAGTCGACACTGGGTCTGGCGATCCTGCGGTTGATCGGCAGTACAGGCGCCATCCGTTTTGAAGGCAAGCAGCTAGACTGCCTGACGCAGCAGCAGGTTCGTCCGCTGCGCCGGGAAATGCAGGTGGTGTTTCAGGACCCCTTCGGCAGCTTGAGCCCACGAATGTGCGTGAGCCAGATCGTTGGCGAAGGCCTGCGGATCCACAAGATGGGCACCGAGGCGGAACAGGAACAAGCGATTATTGCAGCACTCAAGGAGGTAGGCCTGGATCCGGAAACCCGGAACCGCTACCCCCATGAATTTTCCGGTGGGCAACGGCAGCGAATCGCCATTGCCCGGGCACTGGTGCTAAAACCGGCGCTGATTCTGCTGGACGAGCCGACTTCGGCCCTCGACCGCACCGTTCAACGCCAAGTGGTGGAGCTTTTACGATCGCTGCAAAGCAAGTACAACCTGACGTATCTGTTTATCAGCCATGACCTGGCTGTGGTGAAAGCGCTGAGCCACCAGCTGATGGTGGTCAAGCATGGCCAAGTGGTCGAACAGGGTGACGCGCAAAGCATTTTTGCCGCCCCCCAACATCCGTATACACAGCAGTTGCTGGAAGCCGCCTTTTTGGCACCAGCCACTGCGCAATAACCTGAAAAGAGGAGCAACACATGGGTTTTCTCGCCGGTAAGCGCGTACTGATCGTCGGTGTCGCCAGCAAGCTGTCCATCGCATCCGGCATCGCTGCCGCCATGCATCGCGAGGGCGCTGAGCTTGCCTTCACTTATCAGAACGACAAACTCAAGGGTCGTGTTGAAGAGTTCGCACAAGGCTGGGGTTCGAGCCCTGAGCTGTGCTTCCCGTGCGACGTGGCCAGCGACGCCGAAATCGCCAAGGTCTTCGAAGAGCTGAGCAAGAAATGGGATGGCCTGGACTGCATCGTGCATTCCGTGGGCTTCGCCCCGGGCGACCAACTGGACGGCGACTTCACCGAAGCCACTACCCGTGAAGGTTTCCGCATCGCTCACGACATCAGCGCCTACAGCTTCGTGGCCCTGGCCAAGGCTGGTCGCGAAATGATGAAAGGCCGCAACGGCAGCCTGCTGACCCTGTCGTACCTGGGCGCCGAGCGCACCATGCCGAACTACAACGTGATGGGCATGGCCAAGGCTTCCCTGGAAGCTGGCGTGCGTTACCTGGCCGGCTCCCTGGGCCCGGACGGTACCCGCGTCAACTGCGTTTCGGCTGGCCCGATCCGTACCCTCGCCGCATCCGGCATCAAGAACTTCCGCAAGATGCTGGCCGCCAACGAAGCGCAAACCCCGCTGCGTCGTAACGTCACCATTGAAGAAGTCGGCAACGCCGGCGCCTTCCTGTGCTCGGACCTGGCGTCCGGCATCAGCGGCGAAATCATGTACGTGGACGGTGGCTTCAACACCACTGCGATGGGCAACCTCGAAGAGTGATCTTCGGTTAGCCAATAAAAAAACCCGCCTGCCTGGCGGGTTTTTTATTGGCTGCGATCTATTGAGGCTTACACGACGGTCTTGCCTTCACGATGATCAGCAAAGAACGCCTTGCCCTTGCCGATCCGGTCGGAAGCCTTTGGCATGTTCACAGCCTGGGTGTCCTGCGTATCCACATACCAATAGCAATGGCTCACTGCCCGGGTAATGCCAACGTACGCCAGACGCAAGATTTCGTCCTTCTGCGCGTTGTCGTAAGGCTCGCTGTCACCCGCCTTGCCCAAACCCGCCATGCGATACACCTGATTTTTGTAGGGAGAGCTGGTCAGATGCTGACAGTCGCCCAGCAAGAACACCGCATCAGCCTGAAGGCCTTTGGCGCTGTGATAGGTCAACTGTTTCAGGCGTCGTTCTTCATACGGCAAGCTAGAATCGACATTAATTACTGACTGAATATGCTCTTCAATCAATAACTTATCGCTACTTTTTCGATATAGCATCAAGATTGAATCGCCCTTGCGGTAGTGCTCGATCAGACGCTTCGCCATCCCCGGGTCATCCCGCTCCAGCACATTGACCGGCAGCAATTCTTTGAGCCCGCCGCTGGCCTTGGCCTTTTTGCCTGCGATCGCTGGTGCCGCGCGAACGATATGCTCAGCGGCGTCGATGATGTGTTGGTGGCTGCGATAGTTATCGCTGAGCATGACTTTAGTGGTACTCGGCGAAGAGAATTCCTTGTTGAACTCCATGAAGTAGCTTGGAGAACTACCGCGCCAGCCGTAAATCGACTGCCAGTCATCCCCGACACACAGCAACGAAGAGCGTTGCGCTCCCCGCCCCACGTGCATGGACGGGCCGCGACTGCGAATCTCGGCCAGGCTGGCGCGGATCCACGACACGATTTGCGGTGATACATCCTGGAACTCGTCGATCATCAAGTGCGACAGCGGCCTGAGCAGTTCATCGCTGAGCAGCTTGAGGTTTTCCGGGGAATGCTCGCTGAACAAGGCGAACATCCGGTTGTACGTCATGATCGGTGGTTTTTGGTCGAGTAGATGATCTTCCAGCGCTCGCCAGTACAGGCTCAATGCCTCGAAGAAAAACCGGTCCGGGTCGTCCTTGGAAAAACTCATCTGGCCAACGGCGGTCGGTACATCCAGGCCCAGGTTTTCGATAAACCCGGCGGCGGCGACGAAACTGTCCAGCAATGGCGCCGAAGCGATCTCGCCTTTTACCTTGTAATCAAAGCCTGGCCCTGCACTGGCGTCGCCGGCCAGCGAGGCTAGAACACGCTTGGATGACTCGTAACTATCTAACCATATCAACGGCTTACGACAGAAAGCTTGAAACAGGGTGCGCTTGACCGCCCATTCCGCACGCACGCTCAGCTTCGCATTCGGACGGGTGACCTGCGGGTTTTCCCGAGGATCGAAACCGAGTACCACCCAAGCGTCAAGGGACGGAATGTAGCCGTGGCAATGAAAGGAAGAACCGTTGATATCGAAGGTCTGGCGCTTGGGATCAATACCTTTGATCGGCCAGGCCCCAGCCCGAAACCACAAATCCTCGATGGTGTCGCAGAGCTCTTCATCGCGCTTGGCGGCCAGTTCGGTCACGGCCATGCGCTTCTGCACATCCGGGTGGTCGCGCTCCAGTTCCTTGAGCTGCAAGGCGTGGCGCGACATAGGTTTGATTAATTCACGGAAACGCTCATCACGGGTGTGCAAGGCCTGATAACAGGCGTTGAGTTGCTGGCGCTGAGCGTCGTTGATACGCAGATCGAACGGATTGCTGTCGACCTCTTCATCGCCGTTTTGCGCACGATGGCTGAGATTCTCAAAAGCTTGCAGGCGTTCGAAGCCTGGCAAGCTGCGAACCATCGGCAGGATCCGCGAGTGGAAGGTACGCACCAGGTCGCGCGCGTCCTTGTGGCTGAGCGCCCGTCCCCACAGCGCAAAGAGTTCGATCAGTTTGTTGATGAAGTCCTTGCGCGATTCGCGGGTGAAAGTCACCACGGTCATCGAACTCAGCTCGAAGCCCAAATAATGCGTCAGCAACACAATGCGCAGCACCAGGGTCGTCGACTTGCCCGCGCCTGCGCCAGCAATCACTGAGGTCGATGGCGTATCACTGAAGATCATCTTCCACTGGGCGACGCTGGGTTGCGCGTGAGCTGGCAGCAGCCGGGCGACATCGGCCTTCATGCGCTTCTTCAACTCCGCGGTCAATGGCAGGCGCCAGTCGTCGAACAGATGATCATCGATGTTGGGAGGCCGATGCTCGGTCGAGCGCGAATCGCGTATCAACAGGACCTGCCGGCCTTCTTCCAATCCTTCGAGCTTGCCTTCCTTGTAGCCATAGTCGACGCCAGCAATGTGACCGCTGCGAAAGCCATCAGCCTGACCGTGCAACCATGACGCACGGTGTTGCGCGCGCAGGCGCGTCAGGCCGTGACCAAAGAATCGCGCGGCCAGGCGTTTGAGCAGCGGAATCTCGGACAGAGGACGAAGTTCAGGCGGAAGATCGGGGGTGTGTTGCGGCACGCGGACTGACTCCAGGGTGTGAGGCTGTTGAAGGCTATGGTGTCTGCATTTGCCTTTGAGTTCTAGTGAAATGCTTATGACTCATTGGCTTAGGTGATGAACTGAAGGCTGGATAAGAATGTTTCGAGACTACTTCACATCAACTGATTCGATTGTTATGAGGCATTTTTTACGCTTTTTATCGATCAGTGCCTGACGGATGATGCCCACCATCAACCACCGGTCTCGCTTCGTGGTCCAGGCGCACCGCCCCATGACGAACCTTTCAGGAGACGATCATGCTTGAACTCAGACCTTTCAATTCCCTCGGTGGCGCTCACCATGGCTGGTTGGATGCCCATCACCATTTTTCGTTCGCCGAGTACCACGACCCGAAACGCATGAACTGGGGCAACCTTCGGGTCTGGAACGACGACGTAATCGCTCCCGGCACCGGGTTCCCGCAGCACCCGCATCGGGACATGGAAATCATCACTTATGTCCGCGAAGGTGCGATCACCCACCAGGACAACCTGGGCAACAAGGGTCGTACTGAAGCGGGTGACGTTCAGGTCATGAGCGCCGGCACCGGGATCGCTCACAGCGAATACAACCTGGAAGCGACGCCGACCAAGATTTTCCAGATCTGGATCATTCCTAACGAATCCGGCCTGGCACCATCCTGGGGCGCCAAGCCGTTTCCGAAAGGTCAGCGCGAAGGCTTCGTGACCCTGGCCAGCGGCAAGGCCGGAGATGATCAAAGCCTGCGTATCCGCGCCGATGCGCGCTTGGTGGCGGCGAACCTGAAGGCCGGTGAAACCGCTGAATATCAGCTGGACAGTGGCCGTCGCGCTTACCTCGTGCCCGCCACGGGTGTGATTGAAGTCAATGGCTTGCGTGCACAAGCTCGCGATGGTGTTGCGGTTGAGCGGGAACAGGTGTTGCGGGTAACCGCTATCGAGGACAGCGAGATCGTGTTGGTGGATCTGGCTTGATGCTGTAAATGCCGGGCAAAAAAGGGGCGACCATTTTTGGTCGCCCCTTTGTTTATGCGGCGCCAATACTGCAGTCACCGCTGGCAAGCCAGCGCCTACAGGTTCGGTGTGATCCCTGTGGGAGCTGGCTTGCCAGCGATGGGGCCCTTACTTACTTCGCAGAAATCGCGCCATCCACTAGGGTTTGCGCCTCAGCCACCAACTGCTTGAGGTGATCGTCGCTGACAAAGCTTTCGGCGTAAATCTTGTAGATGTCTTCAGTGCCCGACGGACGCGCCGCAAACCAGCCGTTTTCGGTCATGACCTTCAAACCGCCAATCGCCTGGTTGTTACCCGGGGCGTGGCTCAAAATGCTCTGGATCGGTTCCCCCGCCAATTCGGTCGAGGTGACCTGATCCGGCGACAACTTGCTCAGCAGGGCTTTTTGTTCCGGGTTGGCCTTGGCATCCACACGCACCGAGAACGGTTCGCCCAATTCATCCGTTAACGCGCGATAAGCCTGGCTCGGGTCCCGACCAGTGCGTGCGGTCATTTCCGCGGCCAGCAGAGCCGGGATCAGCCCGTCCTTGTCCGTGCACCAGACGCTACCGTCCTTGCGCAGGAACGAAGCACCGGCGCTCTCTTCACCGCCAAAGCCCAGCGATCCGTCGAACAGACCATCGGCAAACCACTTGAAGCCGACCGGCACTTCGTACAGACGACGTCCCAGGCGTTTTGCCACGCGATCGATCAAACCGCTGCTTACCACGGTTTTACCCACGGCCGCGTCGGCGCGCCATTGCGGACGGTTCTGGAACAGGTAGTCGATCGATACCGCGAGGTAATTGTTCGGCGCCAGCAGACCGCCGGACGGAGTCACGATGCCGTGGCGGTCGTGATCCGGATCGCAGGCAAACGCCACGTCGAAGCGCTCTTTCAGGCCGATCAGGCCCTGCATGGCGTGGGTGGACGATGGGTCCATGCGGATCTGGCCATCCCAGTCGACGGTCATGAAACGGAAGGTCGAGTCCACCTGCTTGTTCACCACCTCCAGGTCCAGACGGTAGTGCTCGGCAATTGCCGACCAGTAGCGCACCCCTGCTCCGCCCAGCGGATCGACACCCAGATGCAGCTTGGCGTCGCGGATGGCGTCGAAGTCGATGACGTTGATCAGGTCGGCGACGTAGGTGTTCACGTAGTCATGACGATGGGTGGTGCCGGCCTTCAACGCCTGCTCGTAGCTGATGCGTTTGACGCCGGCGAGCTTGTTGCCCAGCAGCTCGTTGGCCTTGGCTTCGATCCACTTGGTGATGTGGGTATCGGCCGGACCACCGTTGGTAGGGTTGTATTTGTAGCCACCGCTTTGCGGCGGGTTGTGGGATGGCGTAATAACGATGCCGTCTGCCAGGCCAGTGGTACGGCCGCGGTTGTAGCAAAGAATCGCGTGGGAAATGGCCGGGGTCGGGGTGAATTCGTCACCTTCGGCAATCATCACGGTCACGCCGTTGGCGGCGAGCACTTCCAGGGCGCTGGCCCCGGCCGGCGTAGACAACGCGTGGGTGTCGATGCCTACAAACAGCGGGCCATCGATGCCCTGGGCTTCGCGATACAGGCAGATCGCCTGGCTGATCGCCAGAACGTGCCATTCGTTGAAACTCAAGTCGAATGAGCTACCCCGGTGCCCGGATGTACCAAAGGCGACCCGCTGGGTCGAGATGGCGGCATCGGGCTGGCCGGTGTAATAAGCCGTTACCAGTCGCGGGATGTCGACCAACAATTCTGCCGGTGCCGGTTTACCCGCAAAAGGACTGAGAGTCATGCAAAAACCTCTGGAGTGGTTCAGGATTAGGGACGCAGTTTACTGGCACTTTGACCGTAGCGCGATGGGATCGATCCATCAGTGTGGACGATGTTTTCAAGCCCTGCTCAGTCGATCGTTTCCAGGCGCAAGGCGTCTCCCAACAAACTCAGCGCGACAGCGAGGTCGTGATCGCCGCCGACGGCGTGACTCAAGCGCAGGTGTTGCGCATGCAGGCCTTGCAGACTGAAGAGTTCGCCCGGCGCTATCACCACCTGGTGTTTGAGCAGGCGCTGGAACACCCGACGCACATCGACGCGGCGCAAGGAACGAACCCAGATGGTCGCACCTCCCTGAGGCTCGACGAACTGCAAAGCTTCACCCAACCGTTCCTGCAGCAGTTGCGTCATCTGCACCTTGCCGTCCTTGAGTCGCCGCCGTAGCACCTGCAAGTGCTGGTCGATGCGTCCATTGCTGTACAAACGAGCGATGGCCTTCTGGCGAATCGGTGACAGCCGAAAGGCACGAAACAGAAAGTGTCGCTGCAATTCAGCGCGCAGATGGCGCGAAAGCAGATAACCGTAGGGGGCTTCCGCACCGATGATCTTTTCGAACGTGGAGAACACAATCAGCCGCTCGGGCGCCAATAGCTCGCGAAACCGCAAGCCATCCGTTTCGAATCCAAGTTCACCGTAACAATCGTTTTCCAGCACCCAACTGTCATGCCGTTCCAGCAGGTATGCCACAGACAACCGGTTTTCGTTGGATGCCCTGCTGCCTCGGGGCATGCTCAGTGCGGATGAAACCATCACCAATCGCACCGGTTCGGTTTTCAGTACCTCCTCCAGGTGATCGATATCCAGACCGCCGTCAGCCAGGACCGGCCATTCGATCACCCGCACGCTCGCGGCCTGAAGCAAACGCAATATCGCCCAGTCACACGGCGACTCGACCACCACCGTGGTGCCCTTGAGGGCGAGCACGTCGATCAATATCTCCAGCACGCCACGAAGGTCCGCGCCAATGTAAACGTCATCGGCGTGCCAGCAGCGCATGGGTGACGTGGTGTAGCGCGCGGCCAGCGCCATGCGCAACTCCAGTTCGCCGCAAGGTTGCGAAACCGGCTGCGACGCTCGCGGGTATTGTCGGAGCAGCTCTCTTTCGAGCAACAACAAAGGGCTGTCGAGCGGCTGCAGCAACGCCGGCTCGTCGGCGCTCAGCACCAGCATTCCAGGGCGTCGAGCGTTCACATAAACGGTTTCGAGAAGGTCATTGCCACTGTAGAGCGTATTGATAGAGGGCATTGGCAGTGCGAAGTAACCGGATTTGGCCACGGAATAGACGCGACCTTCCTTTTCCAACAGTGAGTACGCGTACTGAATGGTCGATATCGACACGTTCAACCGCCCTGCCAACTGGCGCAACGATGGCAACCGTACGCGTGTATCGCTGACAGGCTCACTGATCAGGCTGGTGAGGTAACGGTATACGGCCTGGTACGCGAAATCGGTTTCACGGGGCCCTTTCATGGCAAGGGGCCGAATGCCTGGCGGATGACATTCACTTTCAACGACCTGCTGACTTTTCACAGCTCACGGACGTCACGTCGTCGGCTTCGATCAGAGATCCCGTATCGCTCGTCGTATCAATCACCTGGCCTTGACGCGCGGATACCGGTCCCATTTGGTAGAGCTTGCCAATCTGGCTGACAGACAAACCGCTGACGTCAACCATCCATTGCATGATCTGGTCGGCAACCGTATGCCCCTGCATGGCACGGTGCAAGTCAGGCATCGCAACGAGCATGCCCGGATGGCACTGGCGCAAGAAGCGTTCAAGCATTGCGCCCTGTTCGACAAATGGCGCGAACAGCAGGCACACCCATTGGGCCTCGTTCAAACCAAGGGTACGTTGAGCTTCGGCGGCTGTCCGCACACGCTGTTCAGCCAGCACCTCCGGTTGACCGAAGGCCTCCACCACTTGCTCACACAGACGCTCCGGTAGCTGCTTGCGGCGCATCATTACCAGAGCGCGTTGCAGGTATTGCGCGACACCCGCCGCGTAGGTGCGACTCTGCATGAAGCAGGACTGCAACCCATGAATATGCGCCGCGACAGAGAAGCTGACGAATTCGTTATCGCTGAGTTGAGCAGCCACCTCGTCTGCCTTGAACCCGAGAAATTCGCTGAGCAGCGGCCAACGTTCTTCCAGATTGCTGACCAACAGATCGTGAATGCTGATGAAAGTACTACGGCGACAAGACTCGAATTGCTCTGCCGGACGCCACGGCGCTTGCTCCTGTTCGGGAAAAAATCCCTGGTACCAGTCGCTACCCATGGCGTCGAGCAGCGGGAACAGCGCGCTGTAACCGGGCTCGTGGTGATCCGGTGTAGCGATTCCGGCCTTGGCGGCCGCGCGTTTCAACCCCTCGATAAACTGCTTCTGTTGACGGGGTGTGTCGCCGCTCACCAACGCATCGACACCATGGTTCCATCGGGCGATTTGTCCATAGAACTCGCCCGTGGCCAGATAGCCATCGTCGGCCAGCTCAAGCGGCCCGTCCGAAGTGCAGCGATGGCCCATCATCAGCAAGTTCATCCGACTGGCCTCGCGCCCGGTTTCGCAAATTGGCGCCTCATGATCGAACGGCAAGACTTCGCGGTGATCGACCATCAGCACTTCGACCCGGGGATCGTCGTAGACGAACAAGGCACTGCAGGTGCGATGGATGTTTTCCAGCGCGGTCTGGCTGTTGCCATTCAGGCGCAGGGTCGCCACCCGCAACTTGAACGACGCCGGCGCCCGAGTGGCAATCGTCAACTGAGCTGCGCGCAGCAATGCCAGGCTGTAACAGCTGTCACGGGAACCGGTCTGGACCGCCAGCACCTTGTAGTCGCCTATTCGATCCATGCCTCCGGCGGCGACTGCCAAGCGTTGAATCAACAACTGCAATGCTGTGCGCTCGGCGCGGGAAAAAAAACTCAGCAGGCGCTGCAGCACTTGTTGATAGACATAGTTCATCGCTTGATCATGAATGTTGGTCATCTTGATTTACCTGGTGCTCGTAAGTTCGATACGGTGCAAACAGCTGCGCGCACAGTGCAAGGGATTGCCTGGGCATGATTGAAGTTCGGGACTTTATTGCTAAATGCTAACACTTAAGTTTTTAAGCCAACATTTGAATTGTTTGGCAGGTACTGGCGCAATGCACACCTTCAGAACCGCTGAAAAGCCCGGCAGGCTGGGCCTGATGCGAATATGCCATGCGTCCTAGGAAATGTCCGACACATTCCCACAGACGTTTAGTACAAGAAATAAAGAAAGAAGTTATCCGCTTTTTTTCGGAAACTTCGAAGAAGTCTACTAGTTGTTGATATTTCATCAACCGTGGACATTGAAAAGTATCAGCCTGATACCCAGTCATGACTCATTCCTTGAGATGAAAGTAATCATCCAATTATCAGGGCTTGGATATTGATTAGAAGCTACAGATCGAGAGCAAAAACCAGTTCAGTTGCTGAACCGGCCCATCGACAGGTCAATGGGACGTCTCGTATTGGCGGGTGCTAAAAGTAAAAGTCCGTGCGGGCACGGACTTTTTGAGGGGGTTAAGCCGGTTCGACCTGAAGGGCGACCCGTTCGCGGCATGGGCATTCGTCCATGTAGCGGTGCGCCTCGACCACCTGCGCAAATGGAAAGACCCGAGTCTTGAGCGGCAGCAGCACGCGATCGGCGGTCAGCTGGTTGATGTCGCGCAAGGCACGCTGCAGTGCCACCTGGTCCTGGATGATGCCCAGCTCAGGCTTGCCGGTGAAGTTGCCGATGCAGTGCACAAAGAACTGAATGTTCTTCTGGAACGCCGCACAAGCCGGGAATGGCGTCTGGTTACCGCCTTGCAGGCCGTATAGGACCAGGCTGCCGCGCGGTGCCAGCACATCGCCAAGCAGCGACATCTGTGGGCCACCCAAACCATCGAACACCACATCCACGCCGCGGTTGTCGGTGATTTTGTTAATCCGCATCAGCAGATCTTCTTCTTCGGTGACGATCACTTTCTCGGCACCCAGCGACAGCAGGTATTCGCGCTCATCCGCCGTTTTAGTGGCGGCGATCACGCGTACGCCCAAGGCTTTGCCCAGTTGTACGAACGAAGGGCCGGCGCAGTGACTGGCGTCGGTGACCAGGGCAAATTGCCCGGGTTTGACTCGTGCCAGATCGACGTAGCCGAAATAAGCGATCAACAGTGGCGTGTAATGCACGCTGGCTTCGATCGGGCTGAGCACGTCGGGATAACGGGTCAGCGACGAGCGCGGCAGCACAATCAACTCGCCGTAGACCGGATAATCGTTCGGGCTTTGAGCCGGGAAACTGGCGACCTTGTCACCGACAGCCAGGTCATCGACACCCTCACCGACCGCAGTGACGACACCGGCCATTTCCTGGCCAATACCGGCAGGCAGTTGAGCACGGGACGACGCCAGGTTCTGGCGCCAGAGGGTGTCATACCAACTGATGCCAATGGCTTCGACGCGCACCTGCACTTCACCCGGTGCAGGCAAAGCAGCCGCATGCTCTTCGCATTTGAGCACCTCGGCCGGACCAAATTTGTGAAAACGGATCGTGCGGGACATCGCAAACCTCGCCAAATAAACCTCTAATGCCATGAACTCTAGCTGGGCTTTCAACCCAACACTATCAGTGGCTATTAATAGTCGACATGCCTGTCATTGATTCCGCAGCGGCGTCAACATCGTCAAATGTCGTATGAAACCGAAGCAGCCTTTGTAGGAAAACTGAATTACTCGGTGCAGAGTACCAGCCTTTCCCCGTAATATTCTTGCTGGCCATTGTTCTCATATGGCCGCTCACGTCAAGTTTGCTGACTCTGCCAGGACTCCAGATGAATCGTAATGACCTGCGTCGTGTCGACCTGAACCTGTTAATCGTATTCGAAACATTGATGCACGAGCGCAGTGTGACGCGCGCGGCCGAGAAGCTGTTCCTCGGCCAGCCGGCCATCAGTGCGGCGCTTTCGCGGCTGCGCGGCCTGTTCGATGACCCGTTGTTTGTGCGAACCGGCCGCAGCATGGAGCCGTCCGCCCGGGCAGTGGAAATCTTCGCCCTGCTCTCTCCCGCACTGGATTCGATCTCAACCGCCGTCAGTCGTGCGGCCGAGTTCGACCCGGCCACCAGCACTGCGGTGTTCCGCATCGGTCTGTCGGACGATGTCGAATTTGCCCTGCTGCCGATGTTGCTCAAGCGCCTGCGTGCCGAATCCCCGGGAATCGTGCTGGTGGTGCGGCGGGTCAACTACATTCTGATGCCTGGCTTGTTGGCCTCGGGGGAAATTTCAATCGGCGTCAGCTACACCACCGACCTGCCGGCCAACGCCAAGCGCAAAGTGCTGCGCCGCAGTTCGCCGAAACTGTTGCGCGCCGACACTGTGCCAGGACCATTGAGCCTGGATGACTTCTGCGCCCGTCCCCATGCGCTGGTGTCGTTCGCCGGCGACCTGAGCGGCTTTATAGATGAAGAACTGGAAAAGCTCGGGCGCAAACGTCACGTGGTGCTGGCAGTGCCGCAGTTCAACGGGTTGAGCACGCTGTTGAGCGGAACCGATATCGTCGCCACCGTGCCGGACTACACCGCCGACGCGCTGACCGCTGCGGGCGGTGTACGGGCGGAAGACCCACCGTTACCGGTGCGCAGCTTTGAGTTGCACATGGCGTGGCGCGGGTCGCAGGACAATGATCCGGGGGAGCGTTGGTTGCGCTCGCGGATACAAATGTTCTTCGGGGATCCGGATAGTCTGGCTTGAGTTCTTTATCAAGGCTTCTGACGCCATCGCTGGCAATCCAGCTCCCACAGAGATAGCGCAAATCTGTAGGAGCTGGCTTGCCAGCGATAGCCGCGACGCGGTCTAAAACCAGACCTTTGCAATTCTGGAAATACAGAATTGCCATCAATCACGTTGATCCCCTCCTTACGCAAGGCGCAGGCTAGAGAGCTAACTTGGGTTCTCCTATCATTCCGAATGATAGTTACCTTCGCCCCATTCGATTCGTCCGATACCACCCTGCCGCGCATGATTCGCCAATCTTCAATACATTGGCGGATGCATCCATGGAACAGTCATTCAAACATTTGCGCTTCCCGTTGGCCGTCTTGGCCGTTCTGGTGATGAGCGCCTGCGGCAAGGCTCCGGAAACTGCCGCCACCCTGCCCGCTGCCAAAGTCAGCGTAGCCAAGGTGCTGGAGCAGCCAGTCAACGAGTGGGACGAATTCACCGGTCGCCTTGAAGCGCCGGAAACCGTAGAGATTCGTCCACGGGTCTCCGGCCAGATCGACGAAGTGGCCTTCACTGAAGGTGCGCTGGTCAAGAAAGGTGATCTGCTGTTCCAGATCGACCCGCGTCCGTTCCAGGCTGAGGTCCGCCGCCTCGAAGCACTGGTCGCCCAGTCCCGCGCCAACGCCACCCGCAGCGAAAACGAAGCCCAGCGCGGTGAACGCCTGCGGACCAGTAACGCGATTTCCGCGGAACTGGCCGACTCGCGTACCAGCGCTGCCCAGGAAGCCCGCGCCGCCGTCGGTGCCCTTCAAGCGCAACTGGACCTGGCCAAACTGAACCTGAGCTTCACCCGTGTCACCGCACCCATCAGTGGTCGCGTCAGCCGTGCTGAAATCACCGCCGGCAACCTGGTGACCGCCGATACCACCCCGCTAACTAGCGTGGTTTCCACCGACAAGGTCTACGCCTACTTCGACGCTGACGAGCGCGTGTTCCTCAAGTACACGCAACTCGCTCGCCAGGGCAAACGCGGCGCCACCACCCCGGTTTACATGGGCCTGTCCAACGAAGACGGCAACCCGCACCAGGGCGTGATGAACTTCGTCGACAACCAGGTCAACCCGAAAACCGGCACCATCCGTGGTCGCGCCGTGTTCGACAACAGCGACGGCAGCTACACCCCGGGCCTGTATGCACGCCTGAAACTGGTGGGCAGCGGTACCTACAGCGCCATGCTGATCAACGACGAAGCGGTCGGCACTGACCTGGGCAAGAAGTTTGTGTTGGTGATGGATGCCGACAACAAAACTGCCTACCGCGCGGTCGAGCTGGGTCCGAAAATCGAAGGCCTGCGCATCGTGCGCAACGGTCTGAACAAGGACGACACCATCATCGTCAAGGGTCTGCAACGGGTACGTCCCGGTTCGCCGGTCACCCCTGAAGTGATCCCGATGGCCAGCGAGCAAACCCTCGCGGCACTGGCACAACAACGACAAGCGCTGGAAGCCAGCAACCTGCCTCAAGTCGCGCCTGCCAAGGTCGCGCCGGGTACGGTTGTGAAAGTGGCTGCTGCGACTCCACGCGGTTAAGGGATAACGACTCCGATGAATTTTTCCCAATTCTTCATTTCCCGGCCGATCTTCGCAGCGGTGCTATCGCTGCTGATCCTGATTGCCGGTGCGATCTCGCTGTTCCAATTGCCGATCAGCGAATACCCGGAAGTGGTGCCGCCGACCGTTGTGGTACGCGCCAACTTCCCGGGGGCCAACCCGAAAGTCATCGGTGAAACCGTGGCCGCTCCCCTGGAGCAAGCGATCACCGGCGTCGAGAACATGCTTTACATGTCCTCGCAGTCGACCGCCGACGGCAAGATCACCCTGACCATCACCTTCGCCCTGGGCACTGACCTGGATAACGCGCAGGTGCAGGTGCAAAACCGCGTGACCCGGACCGAGCCGAAACTTCCCGAAGAAGTGACGCGCATCGGTATCACCGTGGACAAGGCGTCGCCCGACCTGACGATGGTTGTGCACTTGACCTCGCCGGACAAACGCTACGACATGCTCTACCTGTCCAACTACGCCTTGCTCAACATCAAGGATGAGCTGGCGCGTCTGGGCGGTGTCGGTGATGTACAGCTGTTCGGCATGGGCGATTACTCGCTACGGGTCTGGCTCGATCCGAACAAGACTGCTTCGCGTAACCTGACCGCGACTGATGTGGTCACTGCAATCCGTGAACAGAACCGTCAGGTCGCTGCCGGTGCGCTGGGTGCGCCACCCGCCCCGAATGCCACGGCGTTCCAGTTGTCGGTCAACACCCAGGGCCGCCTGGTGTCCGAGGAAGAGTTCGAGAACATCATCATTCGCTCCGGCGACAACGGTGAAATCACTCGTCTCAAAGACATCGCTCGCGTCGAACTGGGTTCCAGCCAGTACGCCCTGCGTTCCTTGCTGAACAACCAACCGGCGGTGGCGATCCCGATCTTCCAGCGCCCTGGCTCCAACGCCATCGAGATTTCCAACGAAGTGCGGTCGAAAATGGCCGAGCTGAAGAAGAACTTCCCGGAAGGCATGGATTTCAGCATCGTCTATGACCCGACGATCTTCGTGCGCGGCTCCATCGAGGCGGTGGTCCATACCCTGTTCGAAGCGCTGATCCTCGTGGTTCTGGTGGTGATCCTGTTCCTGCAAACCTGGCGCGCCTCGATCATTCCGTTGGTGGCGGTGCCGGTATCGCTGATCGGTACATTTGCCGTGATGCACTTGTTCGGCTTCTCGTTGAACGCCTTGTCATTGTTCGGCCTGGTACTGGCGATCGGGATCGTGGTCGACGATGCGATCGTGGTGGTGGAAAACGTCGAGCGAAATATCGAACTGGGACTGACGCCGGTCGAGGCAACAAAACGGGCCATGCGTGAAGTGACCGGCCCGATCATCGCCACGGCGCTGGTACTGTGTGCGGTGTTTATTCCAGCGGCGTTCATCTCCGGGTTGACCGGGCAGTTCTACAAACAATTCGCCCTGACCATCGCGATTTCCACGGTGATCTCGGCCTTCAACTCGCTGACCCTGTCGCCGGCACTGGCGGCCGTGTTGTTGAAAGGTCATGACGCGCCGAAAGACCGTTTCTCCAAGGTCCTCGACAAAATCTTCGGTGGCTGGTTGTTCCGTCCGTTCAACCGTTTCTTTGAAAAAGCCAGCCATGGTTACGTCGGCACGGTGGCCCGTGTCATCCGCAGCAGCGGTATCGCCCTGCTGTTGTACGCAGGTCTGATGGTGCTGACGTTCTTCGGTTTCTCCAGCACGCCGACCGGTTTCGTACCCGGCCAGGACAAGCAATACCTGGTGGCCTTCGCGCAACTGCCGGACGCCGCGAGCCTGGACCGTACCGAAGATGTGATCAAACGCATGTCCGATCTGGCGCTGAAACAGCCGGGTGTGGAAAGTGCGGTGGCCTTCCCTGGCCTGTCCATCAACGGTTTCACCAACAGCCCGAACGCCGGCATCGTGTTCGTGACCCTGAAACCGTTCGACGAGCGTAAAGACCCGAGCATGTCCGCCGGTGCAATTGCCGGTGCGTTGAACGGCCAGTACGCCGGGATTCAGGAAGCCTACATGGCGATCTTCCCGCCGCCGCCGGTACAAGGCCTGGGCACCATCGGTGGTTTCCGCCTGCAGATCGAAGACCGGGGTAACCTCGGCTACGAAGAGCTGTACAAAGAAACCATGAACATCATCAACAAGAGCCACAGCGTTCCGGAACTGGCCGGGCTGTTCACCAGCTACACCGTGAACGTGCCGCAGGTCGATGCCGCCATCGACCGGGAAAAAGCCAAGACCCACGGCGTGGCCGTCAGTGACATCTTCGACACCCTGCAGATTTACCTGGGTTCGCTGTATGCCAACGACTTCAACCGCTTCGGCCGTACCTACCAGGTCAACGTTCAGGCCGAGCAGCAGTTCCGCCTCGAATCCGACCAGATCGGTCAGCTGAAAGTGCGTAACAACAAAGGCGAGATGATCCCGCTGGCGACGTTCATCAAGGTCAGCGACACCTCGGGCCCGGATCGCGTCTCGCATTACAACGGTTTCGTCACCGCAGAAATCAACGGTGCCGCCGCCCCCGGCTACAGCTCCGGCCAGGCCGAAAAAGCCATCGAGAAACTGCTCAAGGAAGAACTTCCGAACGGCATGACCTACGAATGGACCGACCTGACCTACCAGCAGATTCTGTCCGGCAACACTGCGCTGTTCGTGTTCCCGCTCTGCGTACTGCTGGCGTTCCTGGTGCTCGCGGCGCAGTACGAAAGCTGGAGCCTGCCACTGGCGGTGATCCTGATCGTACCGATGACCCTGCTGTCGGCCATCACCGGTGTGATTGCTTCGGGTGGCGACAACAACATCTTCACCCAGATCGGCTTGATCGTACTGGTGGGGCTTGCCTGTAAGAACGCGATTCTGATCGTCGAGTTTGCCAAGGACAAACAGCTTGAAGGCATGAACCCGCTGGCCGCCGTGCTCGAAGCGTGCCGCCTGCGTCTGCGGCCGATCCTGATGACCTCCTTCGCGTTCATCATGGGTGTTGTGCCTCTGGTGTTCTCCAGCGGTGCCGGTGCGGAAATGCGTCACGCCATGGGTGTGGCGGTGTTCTCCGGGATGCTCGGGGTGACCTTCTTTGGACTGTTGCTGACGCCGGTGTTTTACGTACTGATTCGCAACTTTGTCGAACGCGGCCAAGCGCGCAAAGCAGCCAAGGCCAACCTGAAGCTGGAGTCGCACTGATGAGTTTGAAAGCCTTCCTGCCGAGCCTGCTGGTACTGGCGCTCAGCGCCTGTGCCGTTGGCCCGGACTACAAGACCCCAGCCTCTGAACCGGCCAACATCACTGCGGTGACCGATGGTGCGGCCGGCCAGAAAAACTTTGATCGCTCGCGCTTCGAAGGCATCTGGTGGCAGCAGTTTGAAGACCCGACCCTCAACCAGTTGGTCACGCAATCCTTGAAGGGCAACCGTGACTTGCGCGTCGCCTTCGCCCGCTGGAAAGCAGCCCGGGCGATTCGCGATGACGTCAGCAATGACGCCATGCCGACCATCACCAGCCGCGTCAGCAGTGATCTGGGCAAAGGACAGATTCCCGGCGAGACCACCGACCGGGTCAATAGCGAACGCTACGACCTGGGTCTGGACATGGCATGGGAAATCGACCTGTTTGGCCGCATCCAGCGCAATCTGGAGTCGGCCAATGCCGAACAACAGGCATTCGAGGCGGATCTGTATCAACTGCAAGTCACCATGATTGCCGAATTGGTGGACTCTTATGGCCAGCTGCGTGGTGCGCAATTGCGCGAGAAAATCGCCCTGGCCAACCTGCAGAACCAGCAGGAGTCGCGCAAAATCACCATCAGCCTGCGTGACGCCGGCGTTGGCGATCAGCTCGATGTGGAGCGTGCAGATGCACGCCTTGCCTCTGTCGAAGCCAGCGTCCCGCAATTGCAGGCTGAGCAGGTGCGCCAGAAAAACCGTATCGCCACCCTGCTGGGTGAACGCCCGGACAAGTTGAGCGTGGACCTGAGCCCCAAAAACCTGCCGGCGATTGCCAAGGCCCTGCCGATCGGTGATCCGGGCGAGCTGTTGCAACGCCGTCCGGACGTCCTCAGCGCCGAACGTCAATTGGCGTCGGCCACAGCGCGCATTGGCGTTGCCAAGGCTGATCTGTTCCCGCGCGTGAGCCTCAGCGGCTTCCTCGGTTTCACGGCCGGGCGTGGCTCGCAGATCGGCTCTTCGGCTGCCAATGCCTGGGCACTCGGCCCGAGCATCACGTGGGCGGCGTTCGACCTGGGCAGTGTGCGTGCCCGTTTACGCGGTGCCGATGCCGATGCCGAAGGCGCCCTGGCAACCTACGAGCAACAAGTATTGCTGGCCCTTGAAGAGTCGGAAAACGCCTTCAGCGACTACGGCAAACGCCAGCAGCGCCTGATTTCGTTGATTCGTCAGAGCGAGTCCAGCCGATCCGCTGCCAATCTGGCGGAAATCCGCTACCGCGAAGGCACGGTGGATTTCCTTGTATTACTCGACGCCCAGCGCGAGCGTCTGGCAGCAGAAGACACCCAGGCCCAGGCTGAAGTCGACCTGTATCGCGGCATCGTCGCGATCTACAAGGCCCTCGGCGGTGGCTGGCAGCCAGAGACGGTCGCCAGCAAGTAACGATTTTCAAAGAGCTCCTTTGGTTGGCCGCAACCAACCAATTCCTTTGCCCCGCTGCCTCATTCGGTCGCGGGGCTTTTTTTTGCCTGCTCGGTTGGTAACACCAATCCCTGTGGGAGCGGGGTTTCCCGCGATGGCGGCGTGTCAGGCAACCGCGATGTTGACCGTACTGACGCCATCGCTGGCAAGCCAGCTCCTACGGGGATTTTGGGTGGATGTGGGAGTTGTGAACGACTCGAAATGCCGTAGGAGCAAGCTTGCTCGCGATAGCGGTCTACCAGGCAACCGCGATGTTGAATGTGCTGACGCCATCGCTGGCAAGCCAGCTCCTACAGGGATTGTTGTGGATGCGGGAATTGTGAACGACTCGAAATGCCGTAGGAGCAAGCTTGCTCGCGATAGCGGTCTACCAGGCAACCGCGATGTTGAATGTGCTGACGCCATCGCTGGCAAGCCAGCTCCTACGGGGATTTTGGGTGGAGGCGGGAATTGTGAACGACTCGAAATGCCGTAGGAGCAAGCTTGCTCGCGATAGCGGTCTACCAGGCAACCGCGATGTTGAATGTGCTGACGCCATCGCTGGCAAGCCAGCTCCTACAGGGATTGTTGTGGATGCGGGAATTGTGAACGACTCGAAATGCCGTAGGAGCAAGCTTGCTCGCGATAGCGGTCTACCAGGCAATGGTGATGTTGAATGTGCTGACGCCATCGCTGGCAAGCCAGCTCCTACGGGGATTTTGGGTGGATGCGGGAATTGTGGGCGCCCCAAAATGCCGTAGGAGCAAGCTTGCTCGCGATAGCGGTCTGCCAGGCAACCGCGATGTTGACCGTACTGACGCCATCGCTGGCAAGCAAGCTCCTACGGGGATTTTGGGTGGATGCGGGAATTGTGAACGACTCGAAATGCCGTAGGAGCAAGCTTGCTCGCGATAGCGGTCTGCCAGGCAACCGCGATGTTGACCGTACTGACGCCATCGCTGGCAAGCCAGCTCCTACGGGAATTTTGGGTGGATGCGGGAATTGTGAACGACTCGAAATGCCGTAGGAGCAAGCTTGCTCGCGATGGCGGTCTGACAGACAACGATGATGTTGAATGTGCTGACGCCATCGCTGGCAAGCCAGCTCCTACGGGGATTTTGGGTGGATGCGGGAATTGTGAACGACTCGAAATGCCGTAGGAGCAAGCTTGCTCGCGATAGCGGTCTGCCAGGCTATGGTGATGTTGAATGTGCTGACGCCATCGCTGGCAAGCCAGCTCCTACGGGGATTTTGGGTGGATGCGGGGATTGTGGGCGCCCCAAAATGCTGTAGGAGCAAGCTTGCTCGCGATAGCGGTCTGCCAGGCAACGGTGATGTTGAATGTGCTGACGCCATCGCTGGCAAGCCAGCTCCTACGGGGATTTTGGGTGGAGGCGGGAATTGTGAACGACTCGAAATGCCGTAGGAGCGGGCTTGCCCGCGATGGCGGTGTGTCAGGCAACCGCGATGTTGACCGTGCTGACGCCATCGCTGGCAAGCCAGCTCCTACAGGGATTGTTGTGGAGGCGGGAATTGTGAATGACTCGAAATGCCGTAGGAGCAAGCTTGCTCGCGATAGCGGTCTGCCAGGCAATGGTGATGTTGAATGTGCTGACGCCATCGCTGGCAAGCTGAACTGGCCTAATAATTCCGGACACCTCTTAAGGGCGATATGATTTCGCCAACTTGGAGGTTCCATGAACGAAAGAAAGGTCTATACCCGCGAGTTCAAGCTGCATGCGGCCAGCATGGTGCTTGATGATAACTGCCCCGTGCCAGACGTTTGTGCATCGCTGGACATCGGCCCTACCGCTTTACGGCGCTGGGTCGATCAGGTTCGTAAGGAACGTGAAGGGCAGCCAGTCAAAGGCACCAAGGCGATTACCGAGGATCAGCGCCAGATCCAGGAACTAAAAGCCAAGATCAAGCGCATGGAGATGGAAGCCGAAATCCTAAAAAAGGCTACCGCTCTCTTGATGTCGGATCCCGATCGTTTTCGATGATCGCAGAGCTAAGAGAGTCATTCCCGACTGCCATTGTGTGCCGTGTTTTCGATGTGAAGCGCAGCAGCTTTTATGAGTGGATTCAGCGGCGCACCAAGCTGCGGCTCAGTCGCGAAGAGCTCAAGTCGAAAGTGGTTGAGCTGCACAGCGAAAGCCGGGAAGCCATGGGCTCCAGAATGATCAGCAAGGGCCTGAAGTCGCAAAACATAGCGGTCGGAAGGGAGCTGGCCAGAACGCTGATGAAAGAGGCCAACATTGTCAGTAAACAACGCCAGCCGCATCCATTCAGATCCAAAGGCGTTGAAGCATTTGTTGCGCCCAATTTGCTCAAGCGCAATTTCAAGCCGACTGCTGTCGATCAGGTCTGGTGCGGCGACGTTACTAGCCTAATGGTGGGCAAACGCTGGGTTCATCTGGCCGTCGTGATCGACTTGTTTGCTCGCCGAGTGATTGGCTGGGCGTTTTCGCTGGTCAATGACGCCAACTTGGTCAGCAAGGCGCTACGCATGGCGACAGAGGTACGAACGTGCCCTGCGGGCCTGATGTTCCATTCGGATCAGGGCTGTCAGGGCGGATTCAACCGGTCGTCGCAACACCTTGATCGAGGTGTTTATGGGACGACCCGCAGGATGGATGCAAAAATTGACGGGCCGGGGAGCGATGCGTTCTCCAGGTGCACCCTCACTTCGTAATGAGATCGAGCGGCTATTTTGGGTGCAGATTGCAACAGGCATCACAAGCGAAAAGGCAGCACATGCCGTTGGCGTATCAACAGCGGTAGGTACACGCTGGTTCCGTCATCGAGGCGGGATGCCATTATTCATGTCGAATCACATATCAGGACGTTACTTATCGTTTGCAGAGCGAGAAGAGATTGGGCTGCTTCGAGCGCAAAGTGTTGGCGTTCGTGAGATCGCCCGTCGCCTTGGACGAAGCCCATCGACAATTTCACGGGAGCTGACACGAAATGCTGCTACCCGTTGCGGTCGGCTTGAATATCGAGCGTCAGTAGCGCAATGGAAGGCAGAACTGGTGGCCAAGAGGCCGAAACCAGCAAAGCTGGTCACTAACCCTCGACTGCACCAGTACGTACGCGACCGCCTTGAGGGCAAGGTTCAAGACGCCGATGGTCGTGAGATCTCTGGGCCTCGGCAAGCGCCCTTCAAAGGTCGAAATAAACCGCATCGCAGTGACCGTAAATGGGTCAATGGCTGGTCGCCCGAACAGATTGCCAACCGGCTCCAGATCGATTTTCCGGATGATGAATCCATGCGCATCTCTCATGAAACCATATATCAGGCGCTCTACATTCAGGGTCGAGGAGCTCTCAAGCGCGAACTGGTGAGCTGCCTGCGCTCAGGACGAGCATTGCGCGTGCCGAGAGCCAGAGCGCAGGCCAAAGTGTGGGCACACGTCAGCGAGGACGTCATGATCTCCAGTCGCCCTGCTGAGGTAGAAGATCGGGCTGTACCCGGGCATTGGGAGGGCGACCTGATCATCGGTCTGAACCGTTCTGCGATTGGAACTCTGGTCGAGCGCTCAACTCGATTTACCATGCTCGTCCATCTGCCCCGCGAGAAAGGTTATGGGCTAATTCCCCGCACGAAGAACGGCCCGGCGCTGGCTGGCTATGGGGCTGTTAGTATGGCCAATGCATTGAAGAAGACGGTGACTGATCTTCCCATCGAGCTGTGGCGATCTTTGACCTGGGATCGTGGAAAGGAGCTGTCGGATCACGCTCGATTTACCATCGAGTCCGGAGTAAAGGTTTTCTTTGCTGATCCACATAGTCCATGGCAGCGCGGCACAAACGAAAATACGAACGGCCTTCTACGGCAATACTTCCCGAAAGGCACTGACCTCTCTCGTTGGAGTGCTCAAGAAATACAGGCGGTAGCTCACGTACTTAACACTAGACCTCGAAAAACACTCGGCTGGAAAACACCTGCCGAAGCACTGAATGAGTATCTAAAGTCTGTACAACAATCCAGTGTTGCGACGACCGGTTGAATCCGCCCAGTACACCAGTCGCAAGTTTCAAGAGGAACTGCTGCGCCATGGCATTTTGCAAAGCATGAGCCATCGCGGGCAGTGCTGGGACAATGCTCCAACGGAGCGGTTTTTCGGCACGCTGAAGTCAGAGTGGGTCCCTCGCAATGGCTACAGCCTGATCGAGGAGGCGAAAACCGATATGGTGCGTTTTTTTCTGTACTACAACCGCACCAGGCTCCATAGCTACAACAACTACCTGTCGCCAATAGCCATGGAGCAAAAAGCGGCATAAACACCGTAACCGGTGTCCGGGATTACTTGACCAGTTCAAGCCAGCTCCTACAGGGATTTAGGGTGGAGGCGGGAATTGTGAATGACTCGAAATGCCGTAGGAGCAAGCTTGCTCGCGATAGCGGTCTACCAGGCAACCGCGATGTTGAATGTGCTGACGCCATCGCTGGCAAGCCGGCTCCTACAGGGTTTGGGTATTCAGAAGAGTTCGTTGAACGGGATAAACCGTGCCGTATCGCCCACTTGCAATGTGCGCCCCTCCAAAACCTCCACCAATCCATCCGCCCAAGATGCGCTCAACAACACGCCTGAACTCTGGTTTGGATAAAGCACCGCACGACCCGCCTCGAGTTTGGCCCGCAGGTATTCCCGGCGACTTCCCGGTTTTGGCCAGGCGAAACCCACCGTGATCGCAAAGCTCAACGGCTCAACGTCTTCGACGCCCTGAATCCGCAACAGATACGCCCGCGCCAACAGGCCAAACGTCACCAAGGCAGAAGCCGGATTACCTGGCAAACCCATCACCGGCACGTTGCCAAAATGGCCCACGGTGAACGGCTTGCCGGGTTTGATCGCGAGTTTCCAGAGCAGGGGTTTACCGCATTCGCGCAGCACCTGGCCGAGGCAATCGGCATCCCCGGCGGACACTCCGCCCGTGGAGAGAATCAGGTCGGCCGACTGCTGCAATTGTTCCAGTTTGAGCCGCGTCTGCCGAGGTTCGTCGGGAAGAATGCCGATGTCGATGACGTCGCAACCCAACGCGCTTAGCCAATGACTTAACAAGGTGCGATTGCTGTTGTAGATACTGCCAGGCTTGAGTGGCGTGCCCGGCTCGACCAGTTCATCCCCGGTGGACAGCAACGCCACCCGTGGCCGTCGCACCACCTGCACATGGGTGCAGCCCTGCGCCGCCGCGACCGCCAGTTCGAACGGTCCGAGACGCTTGCCGGCCTGCAACAACACGTCCCCGGCGCGGTTCTCCTGACCTCGAGGGCGGATGTTGCAGCCTTCGCTCAGCGGCTGCTTAAACCTCACCCGGCCGTCAACCAGAACCTCCGTGTTTTCCTGCATCTCTACGCAGTTCGCCCCCGCTGGTACGGGGGCCCCGGTGAAGATTCGCGCGCAGGTTCCCGGGACCAAAGTTTCTGGGGCCTGACCGGCAAACACGTGTTGCGACACCGGCAGGGGCTGACTGTCCCAGCCGTCGAGATTCAGCGCATAACCGTCCATGGCGCTGTTAGGCCAGGGCGGTAGATCAAGGATGGCCAGCAGGTCATTGGCCAACACCCGTTGCCGTGCCGCACTCAACGACACCGCTTGGCTTTCTTTCAATCGTTGCGCCTCGGCCATCTCGAGCAGACGACCAATGGCCTCCCCCACTGGCATCAGCGCAGAAACACTCATCCCCGAGTCCCGCATGCTTGCACAGGCTTGAGGTGCGGGACGAAATTGCACGGCCGATGACGGGCGTCCAGTTGCTCAGCGAGAATGCCTTCCCACGCCGTGCGGCAGGCACCCGTGGAGCCCGGCAGGCAGCAGACCAGCGTGCCATTGGCCAACCCGGCCAGGGCGCGGCTTTGCACGGTGGAAGTGCCGATATCAAGAATGGAAATTGCGCGGAACAGTTCGCCGAAACCATCGATCTGCTTGTCCAGCAAACAGGCCACCGCTTCGGGTGTGCTGTCACGGCCGGTGAACCCGGTGCCGCCGGTGATCAGCACCACTTGAATGTTTTCAGCGGCAATCCAGGTCGCCACCTGCGCACGGATTTTGTACAGATCGTCCTTGAGCAAGTTGCGCTCGCTCAGGGTGTGCCCAGCCTCCAGCAAGCGGCTGACCAACAGTTGCCCGGAAGTGTCATTGGCATATTCACGGGTATCGCTGACCGTTAGCACGGCAATATTCAAGGGGATAAACAATGCATCCGGTTTAGCGCTCATGGAATTCTCCGGCAGATATAATTAACTAACTTCCGGAGACTAAAACGCTGCAACAAGTACTGTCTAATCACTCTAACCAACCACACTATCGAGCGTATCTATCAAACAATTCGCATGCGTGATAGAGCTGATCGATAGACCTTTAAAAACAGTTGATTGGACGCACAGAAACAACAGTGAGATCGTCCCTCGAAATTAAACCAACGCAAACCCCTGTAGGAGCAGCCTTCGGCAGCTCCTACACTCAATAATTACCCTACATTCCCTCCGTCAGCAGGTGCCGTCATGGACATCAAACAACTCAAGTTCCTGATTGCCCTGGAGCAGACCCGCCACTTCGGCCAGGCCGCCGCGCGCTGCCACATCACCCAGCCGACCCTGTCCATGCGCCTGCGCAACCTTGAGGATGAACTGGATCTGGTGCTGGTCACCCGCGGCCAGCGTTTCGAAGGTTTTACCCAGGCCGGCGAACGTGTATTGGCGTGGGCCAGAACCTTGCTGGCCGCCCACGACGGCTTGTTCGCCGAAGCGGCCGCGTGCCGTGGTCAACTGGTTGGTAACTTGCGTCTGGGCCTGGTGCCGCTCAGCAGTTTCAACCCGGTCAGCTACATTCAGGGGCTTTCGCGCAGCTTTCCCGAGCTGAAGTTCAGCCTGTCGTCGCTCAGTTCCGACCAGATCATCGAAGGACTGGGCAACAACCAACTCGACCTGGGCGTGTGTTACCTCGACCACGTCAACCCGAGTTATTTCGAGTTTTTCGAGATCGGCGAAACCCGCGTCGGCCTACTGTATGACACGCGTCACTTCCACTTCGAAGGAACCGAAATGAGCTGGGAGGACGCCGCCGAGTTGCCGCTGGGCATGCTCAGCAACGGCATGCATTACCGCAAATCCATCGACCTGAGCTTCCGCAGCCGCGGGCTCGACCCGCAGCCGATCATGGAAAGCGACTCGACTTATCAGTTGCTGCAGGCGATCCACGAAGGTTTTTGCTGCGCGATCATGCCGCTCGATAGCGGTCTGGAAGAGCCGATTGAGCACCTGTCGTTCATCAATTTGCCCGATGCCAGCGTGCTCGCGCCGCTGGGTTTGGTCATGCGCAAAACCGAACCACGCTCGGCGATTGCCGAGAAGTGTTTCGCTGAAGCGCGACAGTTATTTCCAGCAAAGAACTAATTCAATCGGTTATAAAAAACCAACTAAACACACTTCGGCCGCAACGATAGATCTCACCAATCAGCGCATCGGAACAAGCGATTGGACGCTCTGAAAAGTTACCCGTAGCCTGAACTCACTTCAGCGCTTCGAGGTTCTTTTCATGCCGTGCCAAGTTAAAAAACCTATTGATCGAAGCGACACCAATGCACCCGCGCCGACACCACAAAGTGTGAACTTCCGTGAATACGACAGCGGCGCGGCAGTCTCTCAAGCAGCGCTGGCTTCTGAGATTGCCCTGGCGATTACCTACAACGGTTTGAGTCAGGCGGTGATGATGGTGTCGCCCGGCAACCTCGAAGATTTCATCCGTGGCTTCAGCGTGAGCAACAACATCGTGCAGGACCAGAGCGAAATCTACGACATCCGCCTCACCCATTTTGATCAGGCCGTACAGGCTGATGTGCAGATCTCCAGCCGTGCATTCTGGGCGCTGAAGGATCATCGACGGCAAATGGCCGGCACCAGTGGCTGCGGCCTCTGTGGTGTAGAGGCGCTGGAACAGGCGTTGCCGCAACTGCAAATTCTCGACCCGGTGCCGCTGCCCCCGGCCGACCATTTCATCGGTATTCGCGAGCGTATCGAACAGGCCCAGCAAATGGCCCGCAGCAGCGGCGCCCTGCACGCTGCACTGTATTTCGATGCCCACGGCTCTGCGCTTATTTGCCGTGAAGACATCGGCCGCCATAACGCACTGGATAAATTGATCGGTGCCCTGCAGCACGCCGGCATTGATAGCCGGTGCGGTTTTACGGTTGTCACCAGTCGTTGCAGTCTGGAACTGATTCACAAGGCGGTCAGGGCCCGGCTCGGTACGCTGGTCAGTCTTTCGGCACCCACGGCGCTGACCGTGCAGTGGGCGATCAAACATCGTCTCAACCTGATCCACGTACCCCATCGCAATGCGCCACGCATCTACAGCCCGGCATGATGCCTCCACTCGACCACCGCGCTCATCAGCGCAGGAGTTACCCGTGACAGACCCTTCCGATTCCCCGCCCAATGGCTTGACCCATCTCGACAGCCACGGCCACGCCAACATGGTCGATGTCAGCGACAAGCGATCGACCCAGCGCGAGGCTCAAGCTCAGGCCTGGGTGCGGATGCGCCCGGAAACCCTGAAGTTGATCCAGAGCGATGGCCACCCTAAAGGCGATGTGTTCGCCGTCGCGCGCATCGCCGGAATCATGGCTGCCAAGAAAACCCAAGAACTGATCCCGCTGTGCCACACCTTGTTGCTCAGCTCGATCCACGTCGAACTCAAGGCTTGCGCACCGGACAGCGTAAAAATCGTCGGCACCTGCCGCGTCGAGGGCCAGACCGGTGTGGAACTGGAAGCGCTGACCGCCGTCAGCGTCGCCGCGCTGACCCTCTATGACATGTGCAAAGCGGTGGATCGCGGCATGGTCATCGACGATGTCCGCCTGCTCAGTAAACAAGGTGGCCGCTCGGGGCACTTCAAATTCGAGGACGCACAATGATTCTGATCAATTACTTCGCCCGTTATCGCGAGCAGCTCAACCTCGGTGGGGAAAAACTGGCCCTGACCGCCAGCCTCAAGACCATCGAGGACGTCCGTCAATTGCTCATGGCCCGCGGCGAAATGTGGAACAGCGTACTGGGCGAAAACAATCTGATGTGCGCGCTGAACCAGGAACTGTGCCATCCGCATCGGACGATTGAGGACTTTGACGAGATTGCTTTTTTTCCACCCGTCACCGGGGGCTGAAGCATGACTGTCAGCGTCCAGTACAAGGCCTTCGACAGCGGCCAGTTGATCGAGCACCTCCACGCGAAAGAACCCGGCGTCGGCGCCGTGGTCAACTTCGTCGGCTATGTGCGTGATATCAACCAGGGCGAGGAAGTTGCCAGCCTGTTTCTCGAACACTACCCCGGCATGACCGAACGCTCGCTGCAAAAGATCATCGACAACGCCAAGAGCCGATGGCCGCTCAAGGCTGTGCAGATCGTGCACCGGATCGGCCAGTTGTCGGTCACTGATCCTATTGTGTTTGTCGGTGTGAGCAGCCAGCACCGTCAGGCGGCATTCGAGGCCTGCGCGTTCATCATGGATTATCTGAAAACCGATGCACCGTTCTGGAAACGTGAAGATGTGGCCTCTGGCGTACGTTGGGTCGATGCCCGGCACAGCGACCGCTCTGCGGCTGATCGCTGGGTGACGGACTAATAATCCGACTACCCAAAGCACGGCATCATGGCTAAAGTCACTGGCTCGAAGCGTCTTCGCAAGGAACCTCTGCTTGAGCCTCACGCCTTCTCCGGACAGCCTGCCAGAACCCGCCAAACCAGCGGCAATCAGCCTTCGAGAAGCGTTCCGCTTCTGGCTCAAGCTCGGCTTCATCAGTTTCGGCGGGCCGGCGGGGCAAATTTCGATCATGCATCAGGAGTTGGTCGAGCGCCGACGCTGGATTTCCGAGCGGCGTTTTCTGCATGCGCTCAACTATTGCATGTTGCTGCCCGGCCCCGAGGCACAGCAACTGGCGACCTACATTGGCTGGCTGATGCACCGGACCTGGGGCGGCGTGATCGCCGGCGCGCTGTTCGTGCTGCCGTCGTTGTTCATCCTGATTGCCTTGTCCTGGGTTTACATCGCCTTCGGTGAAGTGCCCGTGGTGGCCGGGCTGTTTTACGGGATCAAGCCTGCGGTGACGGCCATTGTGTTGCAGGCGGCGCACCGTATCGGCTCCCGCGCATTGAAAAACGCCTGGATGTGGGGCATCGCCGCCGCATCATTCGTGGCCATCTTTGCACTCAACGTACCGTTTCCCTTGATCGTGTTAGGGGCGGCCATCATCGGTTACTTCGGCGGGCGCCTGGCGCCCGAAAAATTCAGGACCGGTGGCCACAGTGCCGCGCAGAAATCCTTCGGCCCGGCCCTTATCGATGACGACACACCGACACCCGATCACGCCCGCTTCAGTGGCGGAAAATTGCTGCGTCTTGCGCTCATTGGCGCAGTGTTGTGGACGCTGCCGATGGCCGCCCTCACCAGCCTGTTCGGCTGGGAAGGTACACTGACGCAGATGGGCTGGTTCTTTACCAAAGCGGCGTTGCTGACGTTCGGCGGCGCCTACGCAGTGCTGCCTTATGTGTATCAGGGCGCGGTGGGTCACTATGGCTGGCTCACGCCGACTCAGATGATCGATGGCCTGGCGCTCGGCGAAACCACACCCGGGCCACTGATCATGGTCGTGGCCTTCGTCGGTTTTATCGGCGGCTACGTTCATCAAGTATTCGGCCCTGATCAAGTCTTCGGCGCCGGCGTCGTAGCGGCCATGCTGGTGACCTGGTTCACCTTCCTGCCTTCGTTCCTGTTCATCCTCGCTGGCGGGCCGCTGGTGGAATCGACGCACAATGAACTCAAATTCACCGCGCCGTTGACGGCCATTACGGCGGCGGTGGTCGGCGTGATTCTTAATCTGGCGTGCTTTTTCGGCTACCACGTGTTGTGGCCCAAAGGCTTCGCCGGACACTTGGATTGGCCTTCGCTGCTGATCGCGCTGGCAGCGGCGATGGCCTTGTTTCGCTTCAAGCGCGGCGTCATTGAAGTGCTGGTCAGTTGTGGGGTGATCGGGATGGGCGTTCACCTCTTGCGCTGAAACAGACATTTACAGCTTTCATTTTCACCCCTAGTATCCAGTCACCCGCGGATGGCTTGTCATCCGCCACCGACGTTTTCCGCTATTGGAAACATTCATGAGCACTGCCCCGTCAGAGCAACACGTCTCGACCCTGACCACCTCCCCGGTGGTCGCGCAAGGCATTGCCTCATGAAACGCATCGTCAACCTGCCCATGGCCTTGCGCCGCTCAAAACTGCGTCACTCCGCACGCCCGCCGGATAGCACCCTGCTCGCCTGATTGCGTCCACGACGCATAGAGCCCTGCCTTTTTTCGCTATCGCTGCCAGCACGCTCCGGATTTTTATCCGCCGTCGTGTCGTGGCCTGAATCCGTGCGTCCGCGGGACGCCAACGTGAGTGACGAACAATGAAATTCGCAGCCCTTGAAGACGCCCAAAATTTTTTGGCGAACAACCCCGATATCGACATGATCGAGTTGTTCATTCTCGATGCCAACGGCGTACCGCGCGGCAAGTTGCTGCACCGCGAGGAGCTGCTGGCGGTGTATGAAAGCGGTCGACCGCTGCCCAGCACCATTCTCGGCCTGACCTTGCAGGGTGAAGACGTCGAGAACTCCGGGCTGGTCTGGGACGTGGGCGACATCGACTGTCGCGCCTACCCGCTCGAAGGCAGCCTGGTGCGCTTGCCCTGGCGGCAGATTCCGACGGCGGCGGTGCAAGTCAGCATGCACCCGCAAGAAGGCATGCCCGCCAGCATTGCCGACCCGCGTCATCTGCTGATCAAGGTCATCGATGGCTTGAAAGCCGAGGGTTACCACCCGGTGATGGCGTGCGAGCTGGAGTTCTATTTGCTGGACGCCAAACGCGATCACAACGGTCGCCCGCAACCCGCACTGGACGCCGACGGCGGTCGACCGCGACACACTCAGGTCTATGGCCTGCGTGAGCTGGAGCAAATTGAGCCGTTCCTCGCCGACCTCTATGCGGCGTGCAAACTCCACGGCATTCCGGCGCGCACGGCGATTTCCGAATACGCCCCCGGGCAAGTGGAAATCACCCTTGAACACGGCGATGCCTTGATGGCGATGGATCAGGCCGTACGTTACAAGCGACTGGTGAAAGCCGTCGCCCACAAGCACGGCATGCAGGCGACGTTCATGGCCAAACCCTTCGACCATTTGGCGGGCACCGGGATGCACATGCACGTCAGCATCGCCGATGCCGAAGGGCGCAACTTGTTCGCCTCCGAGAACCCGGCTGGCACGCCGCTGCTGCGCACGGCCATCGGCGGCATGCTCGCCTCGCTGCTGGATTCGTTGTTGATGTTTTGCCCCAATGCCAACTCCTACCGGCGTTTCCAGGCCAACAGCTATGCGCCGCTGGCCCCGACCTGGGGCGTCGATAACCGCACGGTGAGTTTGCGTGTACCCGGTGGTCCGGCCAACAGTCGGCATATCGAACACCGTATCTGCGGTGCCGACGCCAACCCGTATCTGGCGGCGGCCGCGATTCTGGCGGGCATTCATCGCGGCATCCGTGAAAACCTCGATCCAGGTGAACCGGTGGAAGGCAACGGCTACGCGCAGGCGACCGAACTGCTGCCGACTGACTGGCTGACGTCGCTGACGGCACTGGAAAATTCGGCATGGGCGCGGGATGCATTGGGGCAGGAATTTCTTGGGGTGTATCTGGCGGTGAAGCGTGCCGAGTATCGGCAATTCATGGCGGAAGTAGGTGAGCAGGACTGGCGTTGGTATTTGACTGAGGCCTGAACCGCTCCGTCCCTCTGTGGGAGCGAGCCTGCTCGCGATAGCGGTGCATCCGTCACCCCAAGTGCCGAATGTGCTGACCTCATCGCGAGCCGGCTCGCTCCCCCAAGGGTCGTGCTAGCTCTACCACCCTCTCTGCCTGGACACTGACATGACTACCCAACGCTGCAATTCCTACTACACCGCCACCCTCAATCACGAAACCAATTACCCGACCCTGCGAGGCAATCACCGCGTCGACGTGGTGATCATCGGCGGCGGTTTCACCGGCGTCGCCACGGCAGTGGAACTGGCTGAAAAAGGCCTGAAAGTCGCCATCGTCGAAAGCCATAAAATCGGCTGGGGCGCCACTGGGCGCAACGGCGGGCAGGTCACCGGCAGCCTGTCCGGCGACGAAGCCATGCGTAAGCAGATGCGCCGCACCATCGGCGAGGAGGTCGATGATTTCATCTGGCACCTGCGCTGGCGTGGGCATCAGATCATTAAGCAGCGGGTGGAAAAATACGCCATCGCCTGCGACCTAAAGCACGGCCACCTGCACGCCGCATACAAGCCGAGCCACATGGACGGTTTGCGCAAGGATTACGACGAAGCCGTGCGCCGTGGCATGGGCGACGAAGTCAGCCTGCTCGACCGCAGCCAAGTGCGCGACCTGCTGCAAAGCGATCTGTATCACGGTGCGATCAAGAACACCCGCAACATGCACCTGCATCCGCTCAACCTGTGCATCGGCGAAGCCCGGGCGGCCGAAAGCCTCGGTGCGCTGATCTTCGAAAACAGCGAAGTGCTGGAGATCATTCACGGCGACAAACCGGGCGTGCGCACCGCCCACGGACGTATCGACGCCAACCAGGTGCTGCTGGCTGGCGACGTCTACCACAAACTGGAACCGGGCAAGCTCAAGGGCAAGATCTTCCCGGCCATGGGCGGCATCGTCACCACCGCGCCGCTGGGGGATTTGGCCAAACAGATCAACCCGCAAGACCTGGCCGTCTACGACTGCCGCTTCGTGCTCGACTACTACCGCCTGACTGCCGACGGTCGCCTGCTGTTCGGCGGTGGCGCCAATTACAGCGGCAAGGATTCACGCGACATTGCTGGTGAACTGCGCCCGTGCATCGAGCAGACGTTCCCGGCGCTGAAAGGCGTGGCCATCGATTTCCAGTGGAGCTGCGCGATGGGCATCGTGATCAACCGCATTCCGCAACTGGGCAAGCTCTCGGACAACGTCTGGTATTGCCAGGGCTATTCCGGCCACGGCATCGCCACCACACACATCATGGGCGAAATCATGGGTCGCGCGATCACCGGGCAACTGGAGCACTTCGACACCTTCGCCGCGTGCCAGCACATTCGTGTGCCCATGGGCGACCTGCTCGGCAACCCGATGCTGGCGGCTGGCATGTGGTACTACCAGATGCTGGAGCGATTGCGCTGAGGCCTTCTGGTCGACAGTTACACCGCTATCGCTGGCAAGCCAGCTCCTACAAAAATGCGGGATACATGCTGGAAGGGCATGGCATAAAACTGTAGGAGCCGGCTTGCTGGCGAAGCGATGGTCAATTCGACACTGCCGGTCGCCACATGCTGACACCGACTTCCGGATGAATCGCGTACTCCCCGGTAAACAACCAAACGTCAGCGCAAACACAAACACCCCAGCCAGGTATCATTTGTTTCGATCTTTCAAATCACGAAGCCGAATTTTTTATTTGCGACTGACCTGTTCAAGATGAGCGCCATCACCCCTGTATCGGAAGGAAACGTCATGAATCTAAATTTCGCCTTTGTCTGCATGATCGTGGTTTCATTCACCATCGCGTTGGTGCACACCTGATTCGCAACAACGCACTTCCTTTCCATCCAGAGTCGACCCATGCTTTTTGCCCTTGTATCGAAAGGCACCCTTCTCACGCCTGAACAGCCGGATACAACGGTGCCCTGGTGGAGCTTCACCAAAACCGTGCTCGCAGCGGCAGCCTTGTCACTGGTGCGGGACCGGTTGATCAATCTGGACGATACGGTGCCTGAAGGCCCGTTCACCCTGCGTCAATTGCTACGGCACGAAGCCGGGCTGGCGGACTATTCCGAACTTGCTGAATACCACGCTGCTGTTGCCTGCAATGAAGCGCCGTGGCCGGCGGATGAAATGCTGCAACGACTCGATGCTTCCCGATTGCGCTACACGCCGGGCGAAGGTTGGCGATATTCCAACGTTGGATACCTGTTTGTTGCAAGGCTGATCGAACGCATTACGGGCCTTCCACTGGAAGACGCATTGAAACAACAGGTGTTTGCTCCCCTCGGAGTGTCCCGTGTTCGCCTGGCAAAAACGCGCGCCGATCTGGCACGCGTGAACATGGGCTGCGCATCCGCCTACGATCCGGCCTGGGTCTATCACGGTTTGTTGGTCGGCCCTCTCGCCGAGGCAGCCCTTTGCCTGAACCGCCTATTGGGCGGCGACTTGCTGCCACAAACCCTGCTGCAGGACATGCAAACGATCCGGAAACTCGGTGGGCCAATATCCGGCCGGCCGTGGACGTCTCCAGGTTATGGCCTCGGCCTTATGTGCGGTGGTGTGGAAAATCAACGGATCTTGAGCGGCCACACCGGCGCCGGGCCGGGCAGTGTCGTGGCGGTTTATCACGCTGATCATGGAAACGACGCCAAGACTTGCGCCGTGTTCTGCGAGGGTAACGATGAAGGCGCTGTAGAAGCTCAAGCGGTGCGCTTTTTATACGAATACGTGGACGGGTGACACCATCAATTCGACGCGACGTGATCCTCTTTGCCCGCGGTCACCAGTGTTTTCAACGACGCATCAAACTGTTTCAACGCGTTCACTTGCAACTCGGTTTGCTGGTTGATCTGCGCAGCAATCTGCGGCGCGGACTTGCCATGCACCCACACCGAAGGCATCTGCTCAGCACGTGAACCTTCTGCCTGGCCGATGTATTGCAGGTTCGAATCGTAGAACCTGGCGACAAACCGTGCCTCAACCTGGTTGTTGCGTTTAGACACCAGGCGGCTGTAGGTGTCGAGCATCACCACCACATCCGGGTGCGCCTGCACTGCGGCGTCGAGGTTGTCATAGACGGTGACCGAGGTGAATTGCTTCTGCAACGACCCCATCAACCAATTGATTGCGCGCTGTGGATCAGAGCTGTCGACGAACGCCTGGCTGATTTGCGAATTCATCTCAGGGTTTTTCGCTCCGTTCACCGCAACGGCGTGGTAGTTCTCAAGGTATTCCTGAGTATTAACGGTGTTTTCGCTGTAGAGCACGCCCACCGATTTCGCCTGCTGCAGAATGGCGGCGCTGTCGGTGATGGGTGGGAAATGGCAGGACAGATCGGCTGCAAAGGCCGGTGCGGTAGCGGCAACGCTACCGGTGAATACGGCGACAAACGCCAACAGGGCTGAAAGTTTCATCGCGCAGGTTCCTTCAATGGCGAGATTGTAATGACCCTATCCTCCTCCTATGACAGAAAAACAGAACTTGCATTCTTTAATGATGGTTATCGACCAAACCGATATTTGGCTATGGGCGTCCAGGTCCGCAAATTGTCAGGATTCTCCCTCGCCACTGGGCGCCACTATTCATGTGGGCGTTGTCGGTAAGAACGACGCTTCGCCGCAAATTAAATGAACCCTGCGCATGACAGTCCACCTAACGGAAAGACTATCAGGAGGTGACTACATGCAGATCGAGACAACGTGGGTCGTACTGGCAGCCGTTCTTCTGCTTATCGAATTGTGGGCCATTAACCGGTTGCGCAAAAGCGAAGGGAAAGCGAGCACCAAAGGGGTGTGGATGGTGGTGATCGTGTTTGTACCGCTGATTGGCCTGATTCTGTGGGCCCTGACAGGTCCGAAGCACATTACGCACAACCCGGATCCAGCACAGGCCCGACAATAAGGCCAGTGTCCACTTAAAAACTGTGGCGAGGGAGCTTGCTCCCTCGCCACAGATCTTAAGTGGATGGAACCGCGTGCTTCATTGGGCCCTCGAAACTCTATCAGCGCCGAGTCTAGGCGCCTTTGGAGAGGAAACCCCCGATGAACAGTCGACTGCTGCTTTTGATCGCCTGCCTCTGCCCTACCCTGGCCTTCGCCGAAGGCTGCGACGTCCTGACCCGATCCCAAAGCCCTTCCATCCCTGTTGTCGAATCCCACAGCTGCTATGAATACGAAGGCATGCCGGTCAATTCCATTGACTGGTCATGCAGCAACGAAAGCAAAGACATGCTGACCAGCACCAAGAAGAAAGTCGAACAGTGCGCCGATCATTATCAAGCGACCTGCATCGCCACGCTGACCCAAGAATCCCTGGCCAACCCTCATTCCACCAGCAAGGACAAGAACAGCCAGTCGCCGAACATTCCCGACAATGCTCAGGTCACCACGTATTACTACGGTGCGGAGCATATTGAACAGGCGAGAATTGATTGCGAGTCGGGTGGCGGACACTGGAAGGCAAAATAACCACCAGGAGATCGTGCCAGCCATGAGGCGCCATCTCCAGCGAGCCGGCTCCTACAGGCGAATACGTGGCCAAAACATCCCGCGGCTGTCAGAAGTTCGCGGGCGTATTGGCGCTGATGATTTCCGCCTCGTCCTGGCCAATGTTGCGAAAACGGTGCGGCAACGTCGTCGGAAAGTAGTAACCATCCCCGGCGCTCAACACACTGATCTGCCCATCTACGGTCAACTCAACCGTGCCCCGCGTCACCAACCCGCATTCTTCACCTTCTGAGTGCACAATCGGCTCTTCCCCGGAACTCGCGCCGGGTGCGTACTGCTCACGTAGCAAACGCATTTGTCGACTCGGTACGGACGCCCCGATCAGCAGCAGGCGCAGGCCGTGACGGCCGAGATCGGGCTGTTCGTTGGCGCGAAAGACGTATTGGTGCTCGCGCGGCGGTTGGTCGAAGGTGAAGAAGTCCGCGAGGGACATGGGAATGCCCTCGAGCAGCTTTTTCAGTGAACTGACTGAAGGACTGACGCGATTCTGTTCAATCAGGGAGATGGTGGCATTGGTGACGCCGCTACGCCGGGCCAGCTCGCGCTGGGAGAGTTTGTAGCTTTCGCGTACTAGTTTGAGTCGTGAGCCCGTGTCCATGACAGCCTTATGTGCCAATCTGTGAGAGCGAGATTGCTCGCGATTTCAATCTGCAATTCAACATTAAGTTGAATGGGCCAACGCTATCGCGAGCACGCTTGCTCTTACAAGGGTAAGGGAGTGGAGAGCAGGCGCCGATTGCGCCGTTTTCCGGTCCCGGAAACGTGAGAGGCGGCTATTAAATCACGTTTGCCGGTGTTGCTCAGCAGGTTCGACAAAAGGTGGCAAAAACAGTCATTTGCCGTAGTACTGGACCTACTGAGGGAGGTTCTTGCACGGAACCCTGCCCGCCTAAAACCTGTACGGTTTCGATACAGAGCTTGAGCTGAAAGGCCCTTCCCTGCGCCCAGCACTCAAAACAGCAGTGCAAAAAAGTATCAATTCAAGTGCGAGGGATGATTTGTCTCGCCCCCGATTGAAGGCTGTAATCAGTGCACATTCTTCCTGCCTTCGGAAGACACAAAAACAATAACTGTCCTTCTGTAACCCTCCGGGTGCAGAAAAGGAGTGCACGATGCAACCGACTGTAAAAGCTCTGCTTGCCCTCACCTGCATGACCCTCAGCAGCGTCAGCCTTGGCGCCCAGACCCTGACCATCGCCACCGTCAACAACAGCGACATGATTCGCATGCAAAAGCTCTCGAAAACCTTCGAGGCCGAGCATCCGGACATCAAGCTCAACTGGGTGGTACTCGAAGAAAACGTCCTGCGTCAGCGCCTGACCACCGACATCGCCACTCAGGGCGGGCAGTTCGACGTGTTGACCATCGGCATGTACGAAGCGGCACTGTGGGGCGCGAAAGGTTGGCTGGAGCCGATGAAGGACCTGACGGCCAGTTACGCCCTCGACGACGTGTTCCCGTCGGTGCGCGAAGGCTTGTCGGTGAAAGGTTCGCTGTACGCCCTGCCGTTCTACGCGGAAAGCTCGATCACTTATTACCGCACCGACCTGTTCAAGGACGCCGGCCTGACCATGCCAGAGCGCCCGACCTGGACGCAGATCGCCGATTTCGCCGGCAAACTCACCAACAAGGACAAAGAACAGTACGGTATCTGCCTGCGCGGCAAGGCCGGCTGGGGCGAAAACATGGCGCTGATCACCACCGTCGCCAACGCCTTTGGTGCACGGTGGTTCGACGAGAAGTGGCAGCCTGAATTCAACGGGGCCGAGTGGAAAAACGCGCTGAATTTCTACGTCGACACCATGAAAAAATCCGGTCCTCCGGGTGCGTCGAGCAACGGTTTCAACGAAAACCTGGCGCTGTTCAACAGCGGCAAATGCGCGATCTGGGTCGATGCCAGCGTCGCCGGCTCGTTCGTCACCGACAAGACCCAGAGCAAGGTCAGCGACAACGTCGGCTTTACCTATGCACCCCACGAGGTCACCGACAAAGGTTCGGCCTGGCTGTATTCCTGGGCACTGGCGATTCCAACGAGTTCCAAGGCCAAGGACGCGGCAAAAACCTTCAGCGCCTGGGCGACTTCCCGGGAATACGGGGCGCTGGTTGCAGAAAAAGACGGCATCGCCAACGTGCCGCCAGGTACCCGGGCCTCCACTTACAGCGACGCCTACTTGAGCGCCGCGCCCTTTGCCAAGGTCACGCTCGAATCGCTCAAGACGGCGGACCCGAGCCAGCCGACACTGAAACCCGTGCCTTACATCGGCATTCAGTTGGTGACCATTCCAGAATTCCAGGGCATCGGCACCCAGGTTGGCAAATCGTTCTCGGCGGCGCTGATCGGTCAGACCACGGTTGACCAGGCCCTGGCAGCCGCCCAGCAAACCACTGAACGAGAAATGAAGCGCGCCGGTTATCCAAAGTAACCTCAAATCTCTGTAGGAGCCGACTTGCCGGCGATGAACGATGACGCGGTGCGTCTGTGGATTTGTGTCGTCTCCATCGCTGGCAAGCCAGCTCCTACAGGTCTTGCGCCAAGCCGGCGCTTGCTTCTATTGGGTTCTGATCACCATGAGTACTTCAACTGCCAAAGCTCACATGGAAATCCCTCAACCGCTGCGCAAGAGCCGGTTGAGCAATCCCGGCTGGTTTCTGGTCAGCCCTTCGGTGGCATTGTTGCTGCTGTGGATGATCGTGCCGCTGGGCATGACCGTTTACTTCTCGACGATTCGCTACAACCTGCTCAATCCCGGCGAAAACGAGTTCGTCGGTTTGGAGAACTTCACCTACTTCCTGACGGACTCCGGGTTCATGCCCGGCGCCACGAACACCTTGTTGCTGGTCGGTAGCGTGCTGCTGATCAGCGTGGTGTTCGGGGTGTTGATCAGCGCCTTGCTCGAAGCCAGCGATTTTCTCGGGCGGGGCATCGTGCGGGTAATGCTGATCTCGCCGTTTTTCATCATGCCTACCGTCGGTGCGCTGATCTGGAAGAACCTGATTTTCCATCCGGTGTCGGGGATTCTCGCCTACGTCTGGAAACTGTTCGGCGCGCAACCGGTGGACTGGCTGGCGCACTACCCGTTGCTGTCGATCATCATCATTGTCTCGTGGCAATGGCTGCCTTTCGCGATCCTGATCCTGATGACGGCCATGCAGTCCCTCGACCAGGAACAAAAAGAAGCCGCACGCCTCGACGGCGCTGGCCCCGTCGCAATCTTCTGGCACCTGACCCTGCCGCACCTGGCGCGGCCGATTGCGGTGGTGGTGATGATCGAAACCATCTTCC
Source organism: Pseudomonas sp. MYb327 (assembly GCF_040438925.1). Lineage (NCBI taxonomy): Bacteria > Pseudomonadati > Pseudomonadota > Gammaproteobacteria > Pseudomonadales > Pseudomonadaceae > Pseudomonas > Pseudomonas sp. MYb327. The sequence goes on along the minus strand of NZ_CP159258.1, from coordinate 1,938,811 downwards.
TGCTCTCGGTATTCGCCGAAATCTTCACCACCACCAATGGCGGTCCCGGCTACGCCTCGACCAACCTCGCCTACCTGATCTACAACCAGGCACTGGTGCAGTTCGACGTCGGCATGGCGTCCGCGGGCGGGCTGATTGCGGTGGTAATTGCCAACATCGCGGCCATCGTGCTGGTGCGGATGATCGGCAAAAACCTGACAGACAAAGCCTGAGGCCCGCGCCATGACCCTTCAACAATCCCGTCGTCTGCAAAGCCTGCTGCTGGGCACCCTGGCCTGGGCCGTCGCGATCGTGATTTTCTTCCCGATCTTCTGGATGGTGCTGACCAGTTTCAAGACCGAAATCGACGCCTTCGCCACACCGCCGCAGTTCATTTTTACTCCGACCCTGGAGAATTACCTGCACATCAACGAGCGCAGCGATTACTTCAGTTTCGCCTGGAACTCGGTGGTGATTTCCTTCAGCGCCACGGCCCTGTGCCTGCTGATCGCGGTGCCAGCGGCCTACTCGATGGCGTTTTACGAAACCCAGCGCACCAAGGGCACATTGCTGTGGATGCTCTCCACCAAGATGCTGCCGCCAGTGGGCGTACTGATGCCGATCTACTTGCTGGCCAAGAGTTTCGGTCTGCTCGACACGCGTATCTCGCTGATCGTGATCTACACGCTGATCAACCTGCCGATCGTGGTCTGGATGATTTACACCTACTTCAAGGACATCCCCAAGGACATCCTCGAAGCCGCACGGCTGGACGGCGCCACCCTGTGGCAGGAAATGGTCTGGGTACTGCTGCCGATCGCCAAGGGCGGCCTGGCGTCCACGGTGCTGCTGTCGCTGATCCTGTGCTGGAACGAAGCGTTCTGGTCGCTGAACCTGACCTCGTCCAAAGCCGCGCCGCTGACCGCGTTGATCGCCTCCTACTCAAGCCCCGAAGGGTTGTTCTGGGCCAAGTTGTCGGCCGTATCGACCCTGGCGTGCGCGCCGATCCTGATCTTCGGCTGGTTCAGCCAGAAACAACTGGTCCGCGGCCTGTCGTTTGGCGCCGTGAAATAGACGACCTCCTGTAGGAGCCGGCTTGCCGGCGATGGGGCCTTTGAGACTGACATCGCACTTGAGGCTTTCATCGCCAGCAAGCCGGCTCCTACAACAGCCCGACCGGCTCAATCGAATAACAACATACGGAGGCCCATCACCATGGCCAACCTGAAAATCAAGAATCTGCAAAAAGGCTTCGAAGGTTTTTCCATCATCAAGGGCATCGACCTGGAAGTGAACGACAAGGAATTCGTGGTCTTCGTCGGTCCGTCGGGTTGCGGCAAATCCACGCTGTTGCGCTTGATTGCCGGGCTGGAAGAAGTCAGCGGCGGCAGCATCGAACTCGATGGCCGTGACATCACCGAAGTCAGCCCGGCCAAGCGCGACCTGGCGATGGTGTTCCAGACTTACGCCTTGTACCCGCACATGAGCGTGCGCAAAAACATGTCGTTTGCCCTCGACCTGGCCGGTGTACCGAAAGCTGAAGTCGAGAAAAAAGTCGGCGAAGCGGCGCGTATTCTAGAGCTTGGACCGATGCTCGAACGCAAGCCGAAGCAACTGTCCGGCGGGCAGCGTCAGCGCGTTGCTATTGGCCGGGCAATCGTGCGCAACCCGAAAATCTTCCTGTTCGACGAACCACTGTCCAACCTCGACGCCGCCCTGCGGGTGCAGATGCGACTTGAGCTGTTGCGCCTGCACAAAGAGTTGCAAGCCACGATGATCTACGTGACCCACGACCAGGTCGAAGCCATGACCATGGCCGATAAAGTCGTGGTGCTCAATGGCGGCAAAATCGAGCAAGTCGGCTCGCCGCTGGATCTGTACCACCAGCCCGCCAACCTGTTTGTCGCCGGTTTTCTCGGCACGCCGAAAATGGGCTTCCTCAAGGGCAAAGTCAGCCGGGTCGACGGGCAAGGCTGCGAGGTGCAACTGGACGCCGGCACCCGCATCAGCCTGCCGCTGAGCGGCGCCAACCTCAGCGTTGGCGGCGCGGTCACTTTGGGTATTCGCCCGGAACACCTCGAGCTGGCGAAACCGGGCGACTGCACCTTGCAAGTCACGGCCGATGTCAGCGAACGCCTGGGCAGCGACACTTTCTGCCATGTGCTGACCGCTTCCGGCGAAGCCTTGACCCTGCGCGTTCGTGGCGATCTGGCCAGCCGCTACGGCGAAACGCTAAGCCTGCACCTGGACGCCAATCACTGCCATTTATTCGATGCTGACGGCGTGGCGCTGACCCGCCCGTTGCGCGTCGCTGCCTGATTCAGAGAGCCTGCGATGAAACTCAACAAACAGAATCTGCACCGCCTCGCACCCGAGGTGGTCCTGCCCGGCTACGCCCTGAGCGACACCCGCCAAGGCATTGCGCACATCGGCGTAGGCGGTTTCCACCGCGCCCATCAGGCGTATTACACCGACGCGCTGATGAACACCGGCGAAGGCCTGGACTGGGCCATCTGCGGCGTCGGCCTGCGCGCCGAAGATCGTCGCGCCCGGGATGACCTGAAAAAACAGGATTACCTGTTTACCCTGTTCGAACTCGGCGATAGCGACGACACCGAAGTCCGGGTCATCGGTGCCATCCGCGACATGCTGTTGGCCGAAGATGATGCCCAGGCGCTGATCGACAAACTCGCCAGCCCCGAGATCCGCATCGTTTCGCTGACCATCACCGAAGGCGGCTACTGCATCGACGACAGCAACGGCGAGTTCATGGCCCACCTGCCGCAGATCCAACACGACCTGGCGAACCCGGATGCGCCGAAAACCGTGTTCGGTTTCCTCTGCGCCGCCCTGGCCAAACGCCGCGCAGCCGGCACGCCGGCGTTCACTTTGATGTCTTGCGATAACCTGCCGCACAACGGCGCGGTCACCCGCAAGGCGCTGTTGGCCTTCGCCGGCCTGCGTGATGCCGATTTGCGGGACTGGATCGAAAACCACGTGAGCTTCCCCAACGCCATGGTCGATCGCATCACGCCGATGACCAGCACCGAACATCGTCTGCAACTGGCGGACAAGCACGCCGTGGACGACGCCTGGCCGGTGGTCTGCGAACCCTTTGTGCAGTGGGTGCTGGAAGATAAATTCGTCAACGGCCGCCCGGCCTGGGAAAAGGTCGGCGTGCAGTTCACCGCCGACGTCACGCCTTACGAAGAGATGAAGATCAAGTTGCTCAACGGCAGTCACCTGGCCCTGACGTATTTGGGTTTCCTCAAGGGCTACCGCTTCGTCCACGAGACCATGAACGACCTGTTGTTCGTACGCTACATGCGCGCCTACATGGACCTGGACGTGACGCCGCAACTGTCGCCGGTACCGGGGATCGACCTGACCGAGTACAAAAACACTCTGGTGGCGCGTTTTTCCAATCAGGCGATTGCCGATCAACTGGAGCGCGTGTGTTCGGACGGTTCGTCGAAGTTTCCTAAGTTCACCGTGCCGACGATCAATCGTTTGATTGCCGATCGCCGGGAGACCAAGCGTGCGGCGCTGGTGGTGGCGGCGTGGTCACTGTATTTGAAGGGTGTTGATGAGAATGGCGATACCTTCGTCGTTCCTGACCCGAGGGCGGCGTTTTGTCAGGCGTTGGTGCTGGACGATGTGCTGATTACGCAGCGGTTGCTGGCCGTCGAGGAGATTTTCGGCACGTCGATTCCTAACTCGCCGGAATTCGTCGCGGCGTTTGAGTGGTGTTGCAACAGTTTGAGAGAGGTTGGGGTGACTCGGACGCTGGAGAAGGTTCTGGCCTGAACACTGCTGTGAATTGACTGCCGTTATCGCGAGTAAGCTTGCTCCAGCAGTTCGAATGTCGAGCCACTGATCAATGAACGAAACAAAACCTGTAGGAGCAAGTTTGCTCGCGATTGGCCAACCGAGATCAAACCTGACACACCAAGGACCTGCCATGGCAAACCCACAACTCTTCCTCGGCATCGACTGCGGCACCCAAGGCACCAAAGCGGTCATCCTTGATGCCGTCAGCGGACAGGTGCTGGGCCAGGGCTCTGCCGCGCACAAGCTGATCAGCGGCGCCAATGGTCGCCGCGAACAAGACACCACGCAGTGGCTGGACGCATTCACTCTTGCTACCCGTCGTGCGTTGCTGGCAGCCAACATCGATGGCCAGGACATCCTCGGCATCGGTGTTTCCGGCCAGCAACATGGCTTGGTGCTGCTCGACGATCAAGGCCGGGTCCTGCGCCCGGCCAAGCTCTGGTGCGACACCGAAACCACAGCGCAAAACGATCGCCTGCTCAAACACCTGGGCGGTGAACAAGGCTCGCTGGAGCGCTTGGGCGTGGTCATCGCGCCCGGGTACACGGTCTCTAAATTGCTCTGGACCCAGGAGCAGCACCCCGACGTGTTCGCCCGAATCGCACGCATGCTGCTGCCCCACGACTATCTGAACTTCTGGCTCACCGGCCGCAGTTGCAGCGAGTACGGCGATGCCTCGGGCACGGGTTATTTCAACGTGCGCACCCGCCAATGGGATTTGCAGCTGTTGCGCGACATCGACCCCAGCGGCCGCCTGCAAGCGGCGTTGCCGGAGCTGATCGATGCTCATCAGGCCGTCGGCACGCTGCTGCCGGGCATCGCCGAACACCTGGGCATCAATCCCCGCGCGCTGGTGTCCAGCGGCGGCGGCGACAACATGATGGGCGCCATCGGCACCGGCAACATCAAACCCGGCGCGATCACCATGAGCCTCGGCTCGTCGGGCACGGTGTACGCTTACGCCGAGCAACCGAAAGTCAGCCCGGACGCCGCGGTCGCTACGTTCTGTTCCTCCAGTGGCGGCTGGTTGCCGTTGATTTGCACCATGAACCTGACCAACGCCACGGGCATGATTCGTGAATTGTTCGACCTGGATATCGAGCATTTCAACGCCCTCGTCGCCCAGGCCCCGATCGGCGCCGAAGGCGTGAGCATCCTGCCATTCTTCAATGGGGAACGTGTGCCCGCCCTGCCCCACGCCACCGGCAGCGTGCTGGGCCTGACCATGAGCAACCTGACCCAAGCCAATCTGTGTCGCGCCGTGGTGGAAGGCACGACCTTCGGTTTGCGTTTCGGACTGGACCTGCTGCACCACAATGGCTTACAAAGCCGCAGCATTTGCCTGATCGGTGGTGGCTCGCAGAGCCCGGTGTGGCGACAGATCGTTGCCGACACCATGAACATGAAAGTCGTCTGCCCCGAGCAAAGCGAAGCCGCTGCCCTCGGCGCAGCGATTCAGGCAGCGTGGTGCAAATCCTGGGCAAGCGGGAACGAAGACAGTCTGGCGGACTTGTGCGAGCGTTGCGTGAAGCTCGACCTGGCCAGTGAAACCTTGCCGATTGCAGAAAACGTGGCGGCCACGCGGTTGGCCTACGAACGCTATCAACAGCATGTCGCAACCCTTTAAAGAGCGATCAACTATGTATCTGGTGTGTGGCGAAGCGCTGTTCGACTTCTTCAGTGAAAATGACGTCAGCGGCCTGGCTTCAAAAGTGAATTTCAAGGCGATTGCCGGTGGCTCGCCGTTCAACGTCGCAGTCGGATTGTGCCGCTTGGGCGTGGACGCGGCGCTGTTTGCCGGACTCTCGACCGACTACCTCGGCCGGCGTTTGTTGCAAGTGCTGCAGGACGAAGGTGTGCGCCCCGACTATCTGGTGGATTTCGCCGCACCGACCACGCTGGCGATGGTCGCGGTCGGCGCCAACGGCTCGCCGCACTACAGCTTTCGGGGTGAAGGCTGCGCCGATCGCCAGCTGAAACCCGAGCATTTGCCAACCTTGGGACCTGAAGTGCGCGGCTTGCACATCGGTTCATTTTCGCTGGTGGTGCAACCGATTGCCGATACGTTGTTGGAGTTGGTGCGCCGTGAAAGCGGCAAACGCTTGATCAGCCTCGATCCGAACGTGAGGCTCAACCCGGAGCCGAACATCGAGTTGTGGCGCTCGCGGGTTGCGGCGCTGGTCGAGCATGCCGACCTGATCAAGGTCAGCGATGAGGATTTGAGTCTGTTGTATCCCGAGCAGGACCCAGAGCGAGTGATCGAGGGCTGGTTGCAACAACGTTGTCAGTTGGTGTTCCTGACCCGTGGTGGCGAGGGTGCGACGGTGTTCAGCCGGGTTCACGGTTCATGGTCGGTGCCGGCCAGCACTGTGGACATCGCCGATACCGTCGGCGCGGGCGATACCTTTCAGGCTGCGCTGATTACGTGGTTGACCGAGCAGCAACTGGATTCGATTGAAGGCGTGCGGCAACTGAGTCGCGAGCAGATCGACGGGATGGTCAGGTTTGCCGTGCACGCGGCGGCGCTCACATGCAGCAAGACCGGGCCGGACTTGCCGTATCGGCAGCAGCTCACCTGACGCACGACCTACAGGGAATCAGTCTCTACAAGATCGAAAAGTTGTAGCTGACGATCAACCGCGTCTCATCCACATCGCGGGCATATTTCTCGTAGTTGGTGCGGTACGTCGCATTGCGCAGTCGCAGGCTGACATCCTTGAACGCTCCGCTTTGCACCACGTACTTGAGCTCGCTGTCGCGCTCCCACTCTTTGCCTTCCTGATCGCTGCCCGGCACCTTGATGTGATCACCGTTCACGTACCGGGTCAGGAAACTCAGCCCGTTGATACCAATGGCCTTGAAATCATAGTCATAGCGCAGTTGCCACGAGCGTTCCTGCGCGGCGGCGAAATCGTTCACCTGCACATAGTTGACCAGATACGGATTAGTGCCATCCAGGTACGGCATCGAGTTGTCGCCGTTCATGCGCTGCCAACCGGCGCTGAACGTATGGCCGCTGATGGCGTAAGCGAGCATTCCACTCAGCGCGCGGTTGTCGATGGAGCCGGCGCGGGCATCGCCGCTGTCGGCACTCTTGAGCAGGCGCAGATCGGCCTTGAGCACGCCGCTGCCCAATGGCTGGTTGGCCAGCAAGCCGAGGAAGTGCTGGCGGTAAATGTCTTCCAGTTCGGCGTAGTGATATTGGCCGGTCAGGCGTTCGTTGATCTTGTAATCGAAGCCGTACATGTCGAAATGATCGGCGGTGATGTTGCAGGCATAGCGCTTGTTCTTGCAGTGCACGCGGATGTCCTGGGAATCGGTGGAATCCCGGGCGGTGTATTTGTCCAGGCGCGCCGCCATGAAATTCAGGTCTTTTACTTCTCTGGACGTGAGCATCGCGCCATTGAACAGGGTCGGCAGCAAGCGACCGTCGTTGTATTTGAGCAGTGGCACATCCGGCAGCAAGGCGCCGTACTTCAGCACGCTTTGCGAGACGCGCACCTTTGCGGTCAGCCCGAGCTTGGTGTATTCATCCGCCGAGCCACGCGGATTACTCCCGCTGGACGGCAGCAATCCGCTGTTGCTGCTGTCGGGGCTGGAATCGAGCTTGAACCCCGCCATGCCCAATGCATCGACCCCAAAACCGAGCGCACCTTGGGTGTAGCCCGACTGCAGATTGAGAATAAAACCCTGGGCCGACTCTTCGCGTTTCGAAGCGCCCTGTTCGGTGGAGGTGTGCCCATCACGAAAGTCGCGGTTGAAATACACCGTACGGGATTCGATCTTCGCCGTGGTGTCATCGATAAAACCGCTCGCATGAGCCGGCCCGGTAAAACCGGCGCACAGGACTACAGCGCCGAAGCCGAGTGACTGGCGCGCGGAGATGAACGTAAAAGGGGGACGCATTAAAAACTCCAACAATGCAGCGTCTGCGCCGGGGCGCAATCAGCCAGAAATAGCCCTCATCCGATCCAGTAAATGGGCCGGGCTGAAGTGAACACGCGGGGTGAGCGGCAATGATGGCAGAAGGCTTTTCGATGCTGCAGGCGACTTTAGTCTGAAAAATGACTGTATTTGCCGCCGAACGGTAGTGGCTAAACGACAGGTGGCGTTCAGGCGGTTTAACCAATGCTTAATCGCGCAGTCCAACACTCTACTGGACCGCACGCCCTCAGAGCTCTCTGACGCCCAGTGCGGCAGGTTCGACGCCACGTCGAGCAAACTTGCGTCTGCACTGGAGATCGCCCCATGAACTCGCGCGCCTTGCTTGTTTCAATCGCCCTTGTCTGCGCCTCATCAACCGGTAATGCACAGGCCGATGATCCCACCGCTTCGGCAAATGTACCGTCCTATCACTACGGAATGCCGCTGCACGTGGGCAAAGTGATTGACCTCAGCGAACCCGACACACTGGAATGCGTAGTGGTCACGGCGAAGATGAAGTACATCGACGATCAATCAGGCCAACCCGCAGAGATTGCCTACCGAAAACTTTCTGACGCCTGCCGTTACCAGAACTGACTGAAAAGTCTGAAATAACACCTTCCGGTGTTCGTGAGGGAATTCAGGCGCTATGCTCTAGCGCCTTCCCTCACTGCCGCAAGGATTAGCCATGCAGTTGTCGTTTCGTACATTGTCGACGTTTACCGCCATTTTATGTTTTTTGCTGACGCTGGCCTGGGGCATCACGCCCGACTGGTTGCTGGCCACCTGGGATATTGAATATTCGCTGGCCGCCGGTTTGATCGCGCGACGTATCGCCGTGTTGTTCGCAGCCTTGGGCGTAATGTTTTATCTGGTCCGCAATGAAGCACCATCCGCCACTCGAACTGCATTGACCCATGGCTTTGTGGTGGGCTGCTGGGGGCTGGCAATCCTGGGTTTCGCAGAATGGCTCAATGGCCATGTAGGGCCGGGCATTCTGCTTGCCGTCGCGGTTGAACTGGCGCTAGGCCTGGCGTTTTTCCAGACCCGGCGCATGTCGGTGGAGTTTGAAACGACCGCTTAAAGCACTTTGCGCATTCCTTCGCTATGCCCGGGCTCTGCGTAGTGATTCTGAAGATCGGTACGCAATACAGCTATCAATTCGTTGATTTCACGACAGCCATTGAGTTGCCGGGCATTGATCCCGGTTTTTAATAGATCGAGTTGATCGGTCTCACCATCGGCATAGACTTTTACGGTCATCGATAAATCCGGCGACAGCGTGCATTGACAGCGTTTTGGTAGAAAACTGCTTTCAATTATGTTGCGGAGTTCCAAGGCAGAAAGAAACATGGCGAACCTCTCCTTTTTGCGAGTTTGCCAAATCAACTATCGACGCTGGCTCATATGGAATCCCGGTCAGCTTGAGAAGAGCTACAGCATAAAACATGCCTTGAAACTCGCTGTGCAGCTCATCGGTAAATCAAGGGCTTATTGTAAGAGCTTGTAAGAACGATCATGCAAATTGCGAAACGGGCCTCTAGCGGCCCTGCAAATTGCACACTGAGGTGAAGGGTTTGCATCGTCCGCTGGTGCCGTCGAGAATAGCGCCCAGCCGATCCAGTATCCGCTCACTTCACACATACGCAAGGAGGCATCATGGGTTCATTGTCCATCAGCACCACCGTCGGGCTGATTGCTGTGGCGCTGTCAAGCGTCGTTCACGCGGCAAAACTCGAAGATGTCGCGCCCTTCCCGAAACCGGAACACGGTTTTACCCGCCAGGTCATACACCTGACCCCGCAAACCCGAGAAGAAGACTTTCAGGTCGAGATCCTCGCCGGCAAGACCTTGAAGGTCGACTGCAATCGCCAACGTCTGGGCGGCATCCTCGAAGAGAAAAACCTCGAGGGCTGGGGCTACCCGTTCTACCGTCTGGAAAAAGTCATCGGTCCAATGAGCACGATGATGGCCTGCCCCGACGGCAAGAGCACCCAAGACTTCGTGCCAGTGGTGGGTGACGGTTTGATGCTGCGCTATAACAGCAAACTGCCGATCGTGCTCTACGTTCCCAAGGACGTGGAGGTTCGCTACCGGGTCTGGTCAGCCTCCAGCAAAGTCGAGAAAGCCGTCACCGAGTAGCCGTGAAGCGGACGTAAAGACATCCGCTTTACGGCTGACACGCTTCACGCCGGGTCGCCGCACAACGCGGCGCGCTCGGCCACATGCCGCAAACTGTCGAAATTGATATTGGCGCCTGAATCGATGGCGACGAACGTCTGGCCACGCAAAGCGCTTCTCGCCACGTACTTCTTGATACCCGCCACCGCCAACGCGCCGGAAGGCTCGGTGATCGAGCGGGTATCGTCATAAATATTCTTGATTGCAGCACAGAGTTCATCGTTGCTGACGGTCAGCACCTCATCCACGCAAAACCGGCAGACCTCGAAGCCAAAAGCTCCGATCTGCGCGACCGCGACACCGTCGGCGAAAGTGCCAACGCTTGGCAAAACGACACGCTGATCAGCCTCCAATGCTGCTTTCAAGCAAGCGGAATGTTCCGACTCGACACCGATGATGCGAATTTCTGGCCGAAGGTATTTGACGTACGCCGCGATGCCGGCGATTAACCCGCCGCCGCCCACCGGTACAAAAATCGCATCCAAAGCACCTTGGTGCTGACGCAGGATCTCCGCGGCCACGGTGCCCTGCCCCGCAATCACGTCTGGGTCGTCGAAGGGCGAAACAAACGTCTTCCCGGTTTTTTCCGCCAGCTCGAGCGCGTAGGCCAAGGCAAACGGAAAACTCTCCCCGTGCAACAACGCCTCCGCCCCACGGCTGCGCACCCCGAGCACCTTCAGTTCCGGTGTGGTGGCGGGCATCACTATCGAGGCGTCGATCCCCAGTTCACGGGCGGCCAACGCTACGCCCTGGGCGTGATTGCCTGCCGAAGCCGTGACCACGCCGCGGGCCTTTTGCTCAGTGCTCAGTTGAACGAGTTTGTTGTAAGCACCACGAATCTTGAAGGAAAAGGTCGGTTGCAAGTCTTCGCGTTTAAGCAGGATTTGATTGCCCAAGGCCAAGGACAGCGCCGGTGCTGGTTGCAACGGTGTGCGCACCGCCAATTCATAGACCGGCGCGGCAAGGATTTTTTTGACGTAATGTTCAAGCAGGGTTTGTTGTGCGGGCACGCTGGTCATATTCGTCTCCTGACATTTGATCAGAACCCCGAGACAGAAAATGAAAACCCGCCTCTAGGGCGGGTTGGGTGCTGCAGTCGTGAGCTAGCCCGCCAAATGAGGAATGGCGGTAATAATAATGCTTGGCTGGCAGCGCAATACGATGGAAGTCATGCCCGGAAAGTAGCCGGGCGTTGATGGCAAGTCAATGGTCATTGTTGCGAAGGCTCAACACAGATCCGGTCTCTCTGTTGATTCGAAGATTGCTATCGCGGGCACATCCAGCCCCTTGGTGGGGGGCTCGCCCGCGATGGCGATCTGTCTGTCGTTCAAATTATTTCGCCAAACGCTTGAGCCCTAACACCATCACTCCCGCCCCAATCATCATCGCTATCAAAAACAACGGATAAGAAACCCACCACGGCGATCCCGCCGTCATCATGCTGAACTCCGACATGCCGCCAATGCTCGCGATCAGGTTCAACGGCAGAAACACCACGTTGATCAGCGTCAGCTTGCGCAGCAGGTTGTTCATGCTGTTGTTCATCAGGTTGCCCCGGGCGTCGATGAGCCCGGAGAACACCGTCGAGTAGATCTCCGCCTGCTTGTAGCATTGGTTGTTTTCGATGATCAGGTCGTCGATCAGGCCAATAGCATGGGCGCCAAAGTGTTCCTTTTCTGCATGATTGCGTAGCCGGGTCAGGACCGCGCCGTTACTGTGAATGGCGTTGATGTAATAAATCAGGCTTTCGCTGAGGTTGAACATCTGGATCAGGTGCTGGTTCTGCATCGACGCGTTGAATTTCTGCTGCAATTCCCGGGCAACCAGCTTGATGACTTTGAGGTGACCCAAATAGTGGTGGATGTTGTTGAACAACAGATCGAGCAAGACGTCCAGCGGCGTGTTCAGTGCCTGTCGCCTGCCGAGCCCGTTCAAGGGCGCGTCGTCCGTGGCGATCACCAGCAGGCGATCCGGGCAAAACAGCAGGCCGCAGGACGACACTTCGAAGGCCAGGCTGCCCGCGCCCGAGTAGTTTTCCGGACGTTTCCAGATCAGGAACAAGTTGTCGGGGTGGAACTCGATACGCGAGACCTCGTCAGGGTCCAGGGCCGAGGCCAACGCGTGGTCATCGAGTTTGAAATGGCTATGCAGCAGGTCGCGCTCGGCGGCGTCAGGATTGCTGAATAGCATGACTTCGGCGTCCAGCCGTTCGACCGCGTGCAGTGTCCCCTGAGTCAATTGAAAACTCTGGATCATCGGCCGTTCACCAGGCCTGGCCGCGACGTTTGAGTTCCAGGCGCCGCACAAACTCCTCCAGCACCAATGAATACAGATCGTCCTGCAAATAGGCGTCTTCGATGCCCGCGTCCATGTTCGGGTTGTCGTTGACTTCGATCACCACCACTTTGTCGCCGGACTGCTTGAGGTCAACGCCATACAAGCCATCACCGATCAGGTTGGCCGTTTTCACCGCCAGGTCCACCACGGCCCGCGGCGCTTCGTGAACCGCCAAGGTGCGGCATTCACCGTTGATGTCCTGGCCCTTGGCCTTGTGGTTGTAGATTTGCCAATGGCCCTTGGACATGAAGTATTGGCAGGCAAAAATCGGCTTTCGGTTGAGCACGCCAATGCGCCAGTCGTACTCGGTGTAGAAGAACTCCTGAGCCAGCAACAGCACCGAGTGTTCGAACAGTTCGGCGGTGGCTTCGAGCAGGGCCTGTTGGCTCTCAACCTTGATCACGCCCCGGGAGAAACAGCCGTCAGGGATCTTCAGCACCAACGGAAAACCCAGACGCTCGCCGACGCGCTCGAAGTCCTCGGGTCGTTCCTTGTAGAGGATTTCGGTGGCGGGCATGCCCAATTGGTGGCTCTTGAGCAGGTCAGTCAGATAGACCTTGTTGGTGCAGCGCAGGATCGATGCCGGGTCGTCCATCACCACCAGCCCTTCACTCTCGGCTTTCTTGGCGAAGCGGTAGGTGTGGTTGTCGACACTGGTGGTTTCGCGAATCAACAAGCCGTCGTACTCGGCAATCCGCGCATAGTCCTTGCGCTCGATCAATTCGACGTCGATGCCCAGCGTCCTGCCGACCCTGACGAAATTGTCCAGCGCCTTGGGATTTGACGGCGGCAAGGCTTCTTGAGGATCGTGCAGGATCGCCAGGTCGTAACGTGCCAACCGCTTAGAGCGTGGCATACGCCAGATCTTGCGACTGAAACTGTCGAGCGAGTTGGCAAATTGATCTTCCTGGTCTTCGCGCAACTTATGCAGCGCACCAAACTTAATGCCTTCTATATGCCAGCCGTTCGTTCGACGAAACTCAACCAGCAAAATCGGACAGGCAAAGATTTCAAATAACTGCCGCGCCAATTCCTGTAATGGCTCGATGTTGGTCTTGCCAAAATATAACGTCAGGGTGAAACCTTCGGTATCGCTGTAAACATGATGACTGAGGGCTTTTTCCAGGTTTTTATCCAGATCATCCAGAGCCAGGCCGTACAGGGATTTGCGCGTCAGTTCGCTGATGGTCCGTACCGACGGAATGACCTTGTGCCCTCGGGCTTCGGCCAGCAAAGAGCAGTAATAACCGTGGCCCAGGTACTTGTAGCTGCGACACAGGTTAATCACCTGAACGCGTTTGCCTTGCTCGTTGTCGCGGGTTTGTTCGAGGTATTCCTGGGCCGTGACGATGTCTTCGCTGGGAAAATAGGAAGCCCAGTCTTCCTTGCGTTCGACGATGATAATTAACTGACTGGAAGTTCTAAGAGTGTCATTTAAAAAAGTTGCCGCCGTTAAAGTTTGCTCTGATACTTCGCGCCAATGACTTTGTACCGCTGACATAGTGATTGATCCGTTGGAGAACAAGACCTTTCCTATTAAGCACGAACTTTTTTGAAAGTCCCGTTTCATTACGCAACTTTTACGGTGGTTATATGAATCTGGTTTTTCGTTTGGCGGTCATTGAAGACTTACCGGCACTGCTCAAGCTTGAAGAACAATGCTTCACCACGGACCGGCTCAACCGTCGCAGCTTTCGGTGGATGATTGCCCATGCACACGGGCAGTTGCTGGTGGCGCAGCGCGGGGAGCACCTGGCGGGTTATGCCGTGGTGCTTTTTCATCGAGGAACATCAGCGGCGCGGCTGTATTCGATTGCGATTGATGCCCAAGCGCGGGGCTGTGGGTTGGGAAAGCAATTGCTCGAGCGCATTGAAGCGTCAGCACAGGAGCACGGTCGCGCTTGTTTGCGCCTTGAAGTGCGTATCGACAACCCGAAGGCGATTGCCTTGTATGAACGCAACGGCTATCAGCGCTTCGCGTTAATTCATGACTATTACCAGGATCACGCCGACGCACTGCGCCTGGAAAAACGCATCGGGCCAGCCATGGGGTAAACCTGTGGCGAGGGAGCTTGCTCCCTCGCCACAAAAGCGATGGTTACTTCAGGCCTATCTTGTAAAGTCCACCGTTCTCTTCATCGGTCAGCACATACAAATAACCATCGGGCCCTTGTCGCACATCGCGAATGCGTTTTTTGAATTCACCCAACAGGCGTTCTTCGTGAACCACCTTGTCGCCATCGAACTGTAGTCGGATCAGCTCCCGGGTAACAAGGGCACCAATAAACGCGTTGTGCTGCCAGACCTTGAAGCGATCGCCATCGTAGAACGCCAGGCCACTGAGACCGGGGGACTTCTCCCAGACATGGTGCGGCCCAACCGTGCCTTCAGCGGTTTTGCCCTTGGCTTCCGGGATCGGCTGGCCGGAGTAGTTGATGCCGTGGGTAGCCAGGGGCCAACCGTAATTCTTGCCGCGTTCGATGATGTTGACTTCATCACCCCCTAAGGGACCGTGTTCGTCTTCCCAGAGGGTGCCGGTCCAGGGGTTTAGCGCCGCGCCCTGCGGATTGCGAACGCCGTAAGCCCATATTTCCGGGCGCACGCCGGCCTGGCCGACAAAGGGGTTGTCATCGGGCACCTTGCCGTCTGGATAGATCCTCGCGACCTTGCCCTGCAGCTTGTCGAGGTCCTGTGCGGTGGGCCGGTCGTTGTTTTCTCCCAAGGTCACAAACAGATAGCCGTCCCGGTCGAACACCAGGCGTGAACCGAAATGATTGCCGGTCGAGAGCTTGGGCTCCTGTCGGAGAATCACCCGAAAGTCCTTCAGCGTCGTCACGTCTTCAGATAAACGTCCGCGGCCGACCGCAGTCCCTGCCTTGTCCCCCTGCCCACCGCCCTCAGCGAAGGTCAGGTAAACCATGCGGTCTTGCTTGAAGTCTGGAGACAGCGCTACGTCCAGCAAACCGCCCTGTGCGTTGGCCCAGACCTTGGGTACGCCGTTGATCGGCGCTGACAATTTGCCGTCAGCCGTTACCACGCGCAGGTTGCCCGGACGCTCGGTCACCAGCATGCCCTGGCGGTCTGGCAGAAATGCCAATGCCCACGGGTGCTCCAGACCTGTTGCGATCGGCGTGACCTCAAGCGTGCCCTGCTCGCTCTGCATCTCCAAAGCAAGGGCCGGGAATGTGATGGTCATCAGGGCGCTGGCGCAGAAAGTGGCCAATAGGGTTTTACGCAACATGTACGATTCCTTTTGTCATGAGGTGGGTCGACAGATCTGTAGGCCTACCGTTCAAGGACTGCGGGGAGGCGGATTGGGAATGAATTTCGGTGCGCTGGCGGGGGCCGGGCTACCTTGCGGGTAGCGGTTGCCAATGCCGCCGTTATCGAGAGTTGGCGGCCGTGGCACCGGTACGGTGTTCGGACCACGTATGGCCGGGGCGCTGGGCTGGGTGCCTTGCATGCTGTTGGGATTGGCCCGGCGGATCGGGCTGTTATAGGGATTGTTATTTGTGCTGCCCGGCAGGTTCTGCGCCATGTATAACCGTGCGCCTGGCGAGACGACCTCGGCCTGAGCCCAAGGACCGAATACGCCGCTCAAAGCCAGCACGATAAGGCCAGGTACGTATCGGTTCATGGGGGAGCCTCTCGACGTGTGCGTGAATGGAGTCTTTGATAGCACGCTACGCCTGGGGTTCGGATTTGTTAACCCAAACGTTCCAGGGAAGATGTAACACAACGTTGGTCCACTGCCAGGACCGGGCTGCAGGCCGCTGAAACTTTTGTTCGAGGCGACAGGTCACCTGAACATCACTCTTGGGAAGACGACCATGGCACGGGCAATCTGGAAAGGCGCAATCAGTTTCGGGCTGGTGCATATTCCTGTGGCGCTGGTTTCGGCGACGTCTTCGCAGGGGGTGGATTTCGACTGGCTCGATAGCCGCAGCATGGATCCGGTGGGCTATAAACGTGTCAATAAGGTCACCGGCAAGGAAGTCACCAAGGAGCACATCGTCAAAGGCGTGCAATACGAAAAGGGCCGCTATGTGGTGCTCAGCGAAGAGGAGATTCGCTCGGCGCATCCCCTGTCGACCCAGACCATCGATATTTTCGCCTTTGTCGACAGCGAGCAAATCCCGCTGCAAAACATTGATACCCCCTACTACCTGGCGCCGGACAAGCGCGGTGGCAAGGTTTACGCTCTCTTGCGCGAAACCCTGACTAAAACCAACAAAGTCGCACTGGCCCGCGTAGTGCTGCATACCCGCCAATATCTGGCGGCCTTGATGCCGATGGAATCGGCCATGGTCCTGGTGAAACTGCGCTGGCCAGCGGAAGTCCGCAGTCTGGATGAGTTGGCGTTGGGCCCCGACGTGACCAAGGCCGAGCTGGCCAAAGGCGAACTGGACATGGCCAAGCGTTTGGTCCAGGACATGACCGTCGAATGGTCACCGGACGATTACCGGGATGAATTCGAAGAGAAGATCATGGCGTTGGTGGACAAAAAAGCCCATGAAGGAAAGATTGAAGATGTTGAGACGGCTACTGGCGAAGAGGAACGCAAGACAGCGGATGTTATTGATTTGACCGAGTTGCTCAAACGTAGCCTGGGTGGCAAGGGGGCGACCAAGGCATCTGCCAAGACCAAATCGACGGCCAAGCCGGCGGCGAGGAAAAAAGTCAGTAAATAATGCGTTGGATGTTCTGGCCTTATCGCTGGCAAGCCAGCTCCTACAGAGAGATGTGATTGACACAAATCTGTAGGAGCGGGCTTGCCAGCGATGCTGCTATCAGACCAGAACAAACACCGCCAATAACCCACCAAAGAACGCCCACTTTTGCAGGTAGTAAAGCTTGCGATTTCGCTTTTTCAACGCTTTGGCGCGCAGGCGAATCTTGTAGATCTTGCCGAACAGACGATTGATGCCCCCTACCTTGTCGCCCGCCTCGTTTGGCGCGCCAGCAGCCGACATCACATGACGGCTGAACCAGCCATTGAACGCCGCCGCCCAACGATATTTCATCGGTCGCTCGACATCGCAGAACAGAATGATGCGGTTTTGCTGGGTGGTATTTTCCGCGTAATGAATGAACGTCTCGTCGAACATCACCGCTTCACCGTCGCGCCAGTGATAGTTCTCACCGTCGACGTTGATGTAGCAACCGGCATCATTGGGCGTTTCCAGACCCAGGTGATAACGGTAGGAACCGGCATACGGGTCGCGGTGACGGACCAATTTGGAGCCTGGCGGCAACTCGGCAAACATCGCCGCTTTAATCGAGCCGATGCTTTGCACCAGTTCGGTGGTGCGCGGGCAGAGCTTCATCGCTGACGGATGGCTGTCTCCGTACCACTTGAGATAGAAGCGCTTCCAGCCAGTCTTGAAAAACGAATTGAAGCCAACGTCGTCGTACTGGTTCGAACG
This sequence comes from Pseudomonas sp. MYb327, assembly GCF_040438925.1. Taxonomy (NCBI): domain Bacteria; kingdom Pseudomonadati; phylum Pseudomonadota; class Gammaproteobacteria; order Pseudomonadales; family Pseudomonadaceae; genus Pseudomonas; species Pseudomonas sp. MYb327. Next base: position 1,921,133 of record NZ_CP159258.1, on the reverse strand, counting down.
CTTGATCTCCCCTGCCCGCAACAGGTTCTGGCCTTCGGCGCGGATTTCTTCCCAATGGGCCTGCAAAGGACTCAAGTCGGGGAAATCCGCCGGATTGAGGTAAGGCTTGTTGGGGATTTTCGAGAACAGGTAAAGGAAGCAATTGATTGGCGCCAGAAACGTCGAATGGTCACTCAGTTGGCGACCCAGCTTGTGGCGCACCTTTCCGCGCAGGTGTACGTACGCGATGGAGGCAATGTAGAGAGCAGCAATGATGAGTTTCACGGAAATCGTCACATGTCAGAAGTGAACAAACTGCGCGCCCGGTCAGCCAGGGCCGAAGGGTCTTGTGCAGCGTCTGAAAACGAAACAGCGGTCCCGGTAGCCCGTCCTTGAGCCGATGCCGAGGCTCGGCATCCAGTGAAAGATGGCATTTTAGCCACCGTCTGTAACCAATTGTTAGCTTTCAGATGTGAAAATCTGTCCGTTGATACCGGTGCGGCCTTATTGCCCTATCGTTTAAAGAGCCAGACCAGTACAATCGCCGCCAAACTTTACGCGCCCCCCCTTGGTTGATGACGGGAACAATTCCGGCCTCAGCGCACTTCGACTCGGGCCCAAGCGCTCCACATGCTGCTGTCCACTTATTGCCAGATGGATCTTCCGCTGCTGACCGGGATGTATTTCCCATGGCCGTACAGCGCGAACGGGTACTGATTCGGTACTGCCGCAACCCTAGCTACTCTGAATGCTTCGCAGGAAAAACCTTTGATTTCTACAGCTAACATCACGATGCAGTTCGGCGCCAAGCCGCTATTCGAAAACGTGTCGGTCAAATTCGGCGCGGGCAACCGCTACGGCCTGATTGGCGCCAACGGTTGCGGCAAGTCGACCTTCATGAAAATCCTCGGTAGCGATCTTGATCCCTCCGGCGGCCAGGTCATGCTGGAACCGAACGTGCGCCTGGGTAAATTGCGCCAGGACCAGTTCGCCTACGAAGAATTCACCGTGATCGATACTGTGATCATGGGCCACGAAGAGCTGTGGAAGGTCAAGGCCGAGCGCGACCGCATCTATTCGCTGCCGGAAATGACCGAAGAAGACGGCATGGCCGTGGCCGAGCTGGAAACCGAATTCGCCGAAATGGATGGCTACACCGCCGAGTCCCGTGCTGGCGAACTGTTGCTGGGCCTGGGTATCGGCATCGAGCAGCACTTCGGCCCGATGAGCGAAGTTTCCCCTGGCTGGAAACTGCGCGTATTGCTGGCTCAGGCGCTGTTCTCCGATCCGGAAGTGCTGTTGCTCGACGAACCGACCAACCACCTGGACATCAACACCATCCGCTGGCTGGAAAACGTGCTGACCCAGCGCTCCAGCCTGATGATCATCATCTCTCACGACCGTCACTTCCTGAACAGCGTATGCACCCACATGGCTGACCTGGATTACGGCGAGCTGCGCTTGTTCCCGGGCAACTACGACGAGTACATGACTGTGGCGACCCAGTCCCGCGAGCAACTGCTGTCGGACAACGCCAAGAAGAAAGCGCAGATTTCGGAACTGCAATCGTTCGTCAGCCGTTTTTCGGCCAACGCCTCGAAAGCCAAGCAGGCCACGTCCCGCGCCAAGGCGATCGACAAGATCCAGCTGGCCGAGGTCAAGCCTTCGAGCCGTGTGAGCCCGTTCATCCGTTTCGAGCAGAACAAAAAGCTGCACCGCCAGGCGGTCATCGTCGAGCGCATGGCCAAAGGCTTCGACGGCAAGCCACTGTTCAAGGATTTCAGCTTCCAGGTTGAAGCCGGCGAGCGCGTGGCAATCATCGGCCCGAACGGTATCGGCAAGACCACCCTGCTGCGCACCCTGGTCAACGAATTGACCCCGGATGCCGGTAGCGTCAAGTGGACCGATGCCGCTGAGCTGGGCTACTACGCTCAGGATCACGCGCACGACTTCGAAGACGACGTCACGTTGTTCGACTGGATGGGTCAGTGGACTCAGGGCGAGCAGATGATTCGCGGTACTTTGGGCCGCATGCTGTTCTCCAACGACGAGATCCTCAAGTCGGTCAAGGTCATCTCCGGTGGTGAGCAAGGTCGTATGCTGTTTGGCAAGCTGATCCTGCAAAAGCCGAACGTGCTGATCATGGACGAACCGACCAACCACTTGGACATGGAATCCATCGAGGCGCTGAACCTGGCGCTGGAGAACTACCCGGGCACGCTGATCTTCGTCAGCCACGACCGTGAGTTCGTATCCTCCCTGGCCACCCGCATCATCGAGCTGAGCCCGAATGGCGTGACCGACTTCAGCGGCACTTATGACGATTACCTGCGTAGCCAAGGCGTAGTGTTTTAAGCGTCAGATGTAATCAAGAAGCCCTGTCCTTGTGACGGGGCTTTTTTGTTTCTGAACGGTACGTGTCAAGGTACCTGTCGCCTTGCTCCTACAGTTGGACGGTGTACTCGCTGCAAGAGCTGCCGCAGGCTGCAATGTTTTAATCGTTAGCCAGCTTCCTTTTATTCCATACTGAAGCCATCATGCAGTTCTCCCACCGCCGCCCGCGAACGAGCCCTCATGTCTGCGCAGCAACAACCCCCGCTAAGCTCCATGGCGATCACCCTGCAGATCGTCTCTATCGTCTTCTATACCTTTATCGCTTTCCTCTGCATCGGCCTGCCAATTGCGGTGTTACCGGGCTATGTTCATGAGCAACTTGGCTTCAGTGCGGTCATTGCGGGGCTGACCATCGGCTCGCAGTACCTCGCCACACTGCTTAGCCGCCCAATGGCCGGGCGCATGTCCGACACCATCGGCACCAAGCGCGCGATCATTTATGGTTTGTCCGGGATTGTATTAAGCGGCGCGCTGACGCTGCTCTCGACCTTGCTCCAAAGTTTTCCGCTGGTAAGCCTGCTGATTCTGATCGTCGGCAGATTGTTGCTGGGCATCGCCCAAGGGTTGATCGGCGTCGGCACCATCAGTTGGTGCATGGGCCAGGTGGGCGCCGAACACACTGCACGCTCGATCTCCTGGAACGGCATAGCCTCTTATGGCGCGATAGCCATTGGTGCGCCGTTGGGGGTAGTCATGGTCGATCAATTGGGCTTCGCCAGCCTGGGGATTGCCCTGTCAGTGTTGGCGATGGCGGCGCTGGTGCTGATCCGTAACAAGCCATCGGTGCCGGTGGTTCGCGGTGAGCGCTTGCCTTTCTGGGCGGTGTTCGGACGCATCGCGCCATTCGGTGCGAGCCTGAGCCTGGCGTCCATTGGCTACGGCACCCTGACAACCTTTATCACGCTGTATTACGTCAACCGCGGCTGGACCGGCGCGGCTTACTGCCTGACCGTTTTCGGCGTTTGCTTCATCCTGGCGCGGCTGATGTTCATTTCCAGCATCAGCCGTTTTGGCGGGTTTACCTCGGCTATTGCCTGCATGACCATTGAAACGGTGGGCCTGGTATTGCTGTGGCTGGCGCCTTCGACTGGCTATGCCCTGATCGGTGCCGGGCTCACCGGATTCGGCTTGTCGCTGGTGTATCCAGCGCTGGGTGTCGAAGCGATCAAGCAAGTGCCCAACTCCAGTCGTGGTGCCGGGTTAAGCGCCTATGCGGTGTTTTTCGATCTGGCACTGGCGATTGCCGGCCCGTTGATGGGCGCGGTGGCGCTGAATCTGGGGTACGTGTGGATTTTCTTTAGTGCGGCGGTGTTGTCGGTGACTGGCTTGGGCTTGACGTTGTTGCTCAAACACCGCGCCATGACTTGATGCCCACACCCTGTAGGAACCGGCTCGCTGGCGATGGCGATCTGAAAGATCGGTGCAAAGCTCAAGGCCGGATCGCCAGCAGCCGGCTCCTACAGGGATTTGTATATTCGTTATTGATCGGCGGTTTGCATTCCGGCCCGCGTCGCCTTGCCCAAGGTGCGGGAGAAAAAGCGTCCGGCTTCGGTGCTGAGATTGCGGTGAATGTCTTCGCGATCGACACCATCGGCGTCGGTACACAGTGCCGGCATGATGACGATTTGTTCGTCGTTGCACGGCGCCATGAAGACGAAGTGCCCTGCCCCGGCCAGTAATTTGAAGTCCGGTGCGACGGGCAACTTGCGCGCCAACGCCGCGGCGTTCTTGTCGACCGCCACCAGTTTGTCGCCGTCACCGCTGTAAAGCAGAACCGGCACATGCACATCGGCCAGGGTTTGACGACCGAACTTCAGGCTTAACGGCGCCATCAGCATCAACGCATGGACGCGCGGATCGGCTACTGGTTGCAGGTCATCACGGTCGACGATCAATTCGCCCTGGGTGTTACAGGCATCGCGGTCATCCGGGCGTTCCTGGCAGTAACGACGCAGACGATCCAGATCCGGTGTGGCGCCGGACAGGATCAACGCCGTTTCGCCGCCCGCCGAATAGCCAATGACACCCACCTGATCGGCATTGACGAAGGGTGCGAGCATGCGGTCGCCCAACGTCGCGGTGATGGCTTCGGAAATCTGGATCGGCCGTCCGTAAAGGTTACTCAAGGTACCGAGACGGCTGTGGTCCTTGGAGTTGTCACCGGGATGGATCACGGCCACCACCACGAAGCCTTTGCGTGCCAGGGACGTTGCCAAATCATGCAGGGCCAGCGGGGTTCCGGTATTGCCGTGAGACAGCATCAGCATCGGGAAACGGCCCATGGCGACTTTGGTGTCTTCGCCGGCTTCAACCGTGTAACCCTCAAGCTTGCTGGAATGCTCTTGCTCGCTGGACGGATAAAACGCAATGGCGCGCATCGGCTGCAGGTCGAGCGGATCGAGAAAGCTCAGCTCATGGAAGCCGACGCTCCAGTGAGGATGCGGCGCAGGCGCTGCGTGCACTGAATTCAGGCTGCTGAGCAGGCAAATCAGTAAAGTTGCACAAAGACGCACCATGGGATGCCCCACCTTGTTACCGGACTAGAGACGTGAACCTCGGCTGCATAACTTGGGCCACAATCTGAAACGACCAGAAACAAAAAACTCCGTACCTGGTACTTGCGTATCCAGAATACAGAGTTTTTTGAGGCTTTGCCTGAACGGCAGTTGTCTTTATGCAAGCTTTACGCGGCGACGAACAACTGCTCGCTGATCTGCGTGTGGGCGTCGCTCATGGCTTTGGCGCGAACTTCGTCACCGTAAGCCAGGCCATGGGCGCGGACGAACTCGATGTCGGTGATGCCGATGAAGCCGAAAACTACCTTCAAGTATTCTTCGTGGGCGACACCGGTCGCCTGACCCGCATGCAGGCCCCCGGACGTCGAAACGATCACTACTTTTTTACCAACGCACAGGCCTTCAGGGCCGGTTTCGTTGTAGCGGAAGGTCTGGCCGGCAACCACAACACGGTCGATCCAGGCCTTCAGTTGAGTCGGAATGGTGAAGTTGTACATTGGTGCTGCAATCACTACGGCATCGGCGGCGAGGAATTCGGCCAAGGTCGACGCGCTCAGGTCTGCTTCATGTTGTTGCGCTGCGTCGCGCAGTTCAGCAGTGGTGCCAGCGGCAACCAGCGTGGTCGAAGAGAAATGACTGATGGCATCGGCGGCCAGGTCGCGGTAGGTCACCACGGCGGACGGCTCGGCGGCTTGCCAGGCTTTTACAACTTCGCCACTGAGCTGACGGGAAGCCGAGTTGTCACCAAGAATGCTCGAATCGATATGCAGCAGTTTCATGTGGGTTCTCCAGGTGAGGATCGCCGCCAGGGCGATCTGATGGAGACAATCCTACAGACGAAACCAATAGCTGATTAGCGTGCAACAATGCGATAGTTTGTCTCACTGATAGAACGATCGAGTCATGCCAATGCAAGATCTCAATGACCTTTATTACTTCGCCAAAGTCGTGGAGGCCGGCGGTTTCGCCGCGGCCGGTCGCTTGCTGGGCATTCCCAAGTCGCGTCTGTCTCGACGCATCGCTGAGCTTGAAGAACGTCTAGGTGCACGCCTGCTGCAACGCACCACCCGCCAACTCAAACTCACTGCCGTGGGCGAACGCTATCTGCGGCACTGCCAGGCAATGCTGTTGGAAGCGGAAATGGCCGACGAAGCGGTGGCCAGCATGTCCAGCGAACCCCGTGGGCGTTTGCGCGTGTCCTCACCGGTCGGCCTGGCCCACGAGATGCTGCCGGGGGTGATCAGTAACTTTCTGGAGAAATACCCCCAGGTGCAACTGGAGGTGATGCTGGTCAATCGCCGCGTCGACCTGGTCACCGAAGGTGTGGACGTCGCGTTACGCGTGCGCGAACCGGGCGACGAAGACCCGCTGCTGGTAACCCGCCGCTTGCGTCAGGCGCAAATGCTGGTGGTGGCCAGCCCCGCCTTCCTCCAGGGGCATCAGATTAACCACCCCGATGACCTGAAAGACCTGCCGGTACTCGGCGCCCTCGAACCCGATCGCATGGTGCACATCCGCCTGGTGGATCGCCAGGGCAAAAGCCACGATCTGGCCATGGAGGCGCGCCTGGGCATCGACGACTTCATCGTGCGCAAGACCTGCACCCTCGCCGGCCAGGGTTTTACCACGCTGCCCATGATGTACTGCGAGCAGGAATTGGCCGACGGGTCACTGGTGCAGTTGTTGCCGGAATGGTCGCTGCCGGGTGGCTGGTTGCAAGCGGTCTACCCTCATCGGCGAGGGGTAATGCCGGCCGTACGCGCCTGGCTCGACCATTTGATTGAAACATTCAATGCCTGCGGGGACCGATTGATATGAAAGCAGGACGCATGAGCGAAGAGGATGTCGCGGCTTTTTGCCTGGCATTGCCCGGGGCACGGGAAGACTACAAATGGGGCGGCGTGCGGGTGTTTTCGATTGCCGGCAACAAGATGTTCGCCTTGCAAAACCTGCGAGGTGCGTCGTTGGCTTTCAAGGTCGACAAGGACTTGTTTCTCGGCCATTGCGACCGTCCCGGCATTCATCCGGCACCGTATCTGGCCCGTGCCCAGTGGATCATCATGGCGACGCCTTATCCACTGGGTACCGAAGAGCTGCAAGGTTTGTTGCAACGCTCCCATCAACTGGTGGCCAGCAAGTTGCCCAAACGCACCCAGATCGGGTTGCTGCTTTAAAACGAGTCACCTGTGGCGAGGGCGCTTGCTGGAGCAAGTTCCCTCGCCCCGAGATTGCATCGTCAAAACAACGCCAGCAGGTTTGCACCCAGAAACAGCATGTCGATCCAGAACACCTGGTGCAGCAGGACGATGACCCAGAACACCAGTTGAAAAGAGATTTTGCGCGTCTTGTGCCGAAACACCTGCTGTGCCAGCAGCGCGCCCGGCCAACCGCCAGCGAACTCCAGCGCATGCAGAACGTTTTCCGGCGTGCGCCAAGTGTCGGCGCGAGCCTTGCGTTTGTCGCTCCAGTACAGCAAGAACGCCACCACGCTGACGATGCCGTAGGCCGCGAGGGGAATCAGCGAAACCCCGCGCAACCATAACGACATCGAACCGAACAGCGGCAGCGCACACAGGATCGCGAACACAAGCAGTTTCAACCTCGGATGACGGATCTCTCCGCCCGAATAGCGTCCGGAATTGTTGCGCCCGCTGGCATCACTCATGGCTTGGCCGCGGTCCAGTCGACCCAGCCGAATTGCCAGGTAGCCAGAATCAGCAAGCCAAACGCAATGCGATACCACGCAAACGCCGCATAGCTGTGACTGGCAATGAACTTGAGCAAGCCACGCACGGCAATCATTGCAAAAATGAAGGCGGTGACGAAGCCAATGGCGAACACCGGGAAGTCCGCCGGCACAAACAACTTGTGATACTTGTAGCCCGAATACACCGCCGCGCCGACCATGGTTGGCATCGCCAGGAAGAATGAAAACTCGGTGGCGGTTTTACGCGACAGACCGAACAACAGCCCGCCGATGATCGTCGAGCCGGAGCGCGAGGTGCCCGGAATCATCGCCAGGCACTGGGCGAAACCGACTTTCAATGCGTCTTTCCAGGTAATGTCGTCCACCGTCTCGGCATGCACTTCATGTTGGCGCTGCTCAGCCCACAACATGACAATACCGCCCACGACCAATGCGGTGGCGACGGTGATCGGGTTGAACAGGTAATGGTGGATCAGGTCGGCGAATACCACCCCCAGTACCACAGCGGGCAAGAAGGCAATCAACAGGTTCGCAGTAAAGCGTCGCGCGCTGGGCTGGGTCGGCAAGCCGATGACCACATCGAAAATCTTCCGGCGGAATTCCCACACCACCGCCAGTATTGCCCCGAGCTGGATAATGATGTTGAAAGCCATCGCACGCTCACCACCGAAGTCGAGCAAGTCGGCGACAATAATCTGGTGCCCGGTACTGGAAATCGGCAGAAACTCCGTTAGTCCTTCCACAACCCCAAGTATCAACGCCTGAAAGGCAGTCCAAAGATCCATCAATCCCCCAAAAGGCTATGCGACAGTGCATGCCCCAATAGTATTTTTCAAAACGTTTATTACGGTCAGCGCTGTTGAAGCCCTGCGCGCACAAGATCACATAAAACCACAAAAGATTTGGTGAAAAATCAATTTGGGTTCAGGTTTTTCCGCGCGGGGCCGAAATCCTATCAGACAAGTCTGAATAGCGCTGCCGGGTAGTCGGAACGGCTGAACGCTGGCGATCATTTATTACAAGAACAAGAAATGGAGCACCGCGGTATGAACAGCTTGCGCAATATGTCGATCAGCCGGCGTTTGTGGCTCATCTTGATCGTGGCCGTCATGATGCTACTAGCGTTGGGCGTGTTGATGCTCAAGCAGATTCATGACGACTTGTATGTCGCCAAATCCCAGAAAACCCAACACGTGGTGCAAACCGCAAGTGGCGTCCTCACCTACTACCACGATCTGGAAACCGCCGGCACGCTCACCCGCGACGCCGCCCAGAAGCAAGCACTGACGGCCATTCGGGGCCTGCGATATGACCAGAACGATTACTTCTGGATCAACGACCTGACACCTGTGATGGTCATGCACGCCGCCAACCCGAAACTCGATGGCCAGAACCTCTCGGCAATCCGCGACCCGGACGGTTTTGCGGTATTCAACGAAATGGCCGCGGTCGCCAAGAGCAAGGGCGCCGGGATCGTCAATTACCGCTGGCCAAAACCGGGCGCCAGTGCGCCGGTGGAAAAAACCTCCTACGTCAAACTGTTCGAGCCTTGGGGCTGGGTGATTGGCTCGGGCGTTTACATCGATGACATGCAAGCCGAGTTCTATGGACAGGTCTGGAAAGCTTCGATGGTCGGCCTGGCGATCGCGCTGGTCATGGTCGCGCTAGTGATGCTGATCGCCCGCAGCATCGTCCGTCCGCTTCAGGAAACCGTGAACGCGATGGCCAACATCGCCAGCGGCGAAAGCGACTTGACCCGCAGCCTCGATACCCATGGCCAGGATGAAGTCACGCAACTGGCACGTCATTTCAATGCCTTCACCGCGAAATTGCGCCTGGTGATCAGTGAGCTGCAGCTATCCGCCAGCGCGCTCGGCGAGTCGTCCAGCGAATTGGGCAACGATGCCACCCAGGCCCAGCAACGCAGTCAGCAACAGTCTCAACAGATGGAACTGGTGGCCACTGCTATTAATGAAGTGACTTACGGCGTCCAGGATGTGGCGAAGAACGCCGAGCATGCCGCCAGCGAAATGCGCGATGCCGAAGCTCAGGCGCGACAAGGCCAGGTCAACATCGATGGCAGCCTGCAACAGATCGACACCTTGTCTTCCACCATCGATCAAGCTGTGGAAGTGATCCGCACCCTGGCTGCGGAAAGCACGCAGATTGGCAGCGTTCTGGAAGTGATCCGTTCCATCGCCGAGCAAACCAACCTGCTGGCGCTTAACGCGGCCATCGAAGCAGCCCGCGCCGGTGAGCAAGGTCGCGGTTTCGCGGTGGTGGCCGACGAGGTTCGGTTGCTCGCCCAGCGCACGCAAAAGTCCACGGCGGAAATCCAGTCGATGATTGAACGGCTGCAAAGTCATTCCGAAGCGGCGGTCAAGGTGATCGGCGACAGCAGCCGGGCGTCACAGTTGACCATCGAGCAAGCCGGACTGGCCGGTGCCAGCCTCAATGCAATCGGCCAGGCATTGCGCAACCTCAACGGACTGAATGCGTCGATTGCCAGCGCGACCTTGCAGCAGGCGCACGTCGTCGAGGACATCAACCAGAACGTCACGCAGGCCGCCGGTCTATCCCACAGCACCGCCCTGGCCGCTGAGCAATCCAGCGCGGCGAGTGTTCGACTCAAGGGGCTGAGTGAGCAATTGAACGGGCTGCTCAAGCAGTTCCGGGTTTAACCAGAAAAGATCGCAGCCTGAGGCATCTCCTTCAGGACTGCGATCTTTTGATCTTCGGGTACAATCCGCACCCTCTCCAATTTCTCCGAAGGAACCCCCATGTCCGGGCTCGAACTGTTTGCCGCCGCCCTCGGTGTCATTGCCGTCTGGTTGACGGTCAAACAGAACCCCTGGTGCTGGCCAATCGGCCTGGTCATGGTGCTTATATATAGCTGGATCTTTTTCGAGGTGAAGCTGTACTCGGACATGTTGCTCCAGGTTATTTACGCCGGTTTGCAGATTTATGGCTGGCGCCAGTGGACTCGGGCAGGCGTGGCGCAGCAAGGGCGCGAGGTCAGTCGACTTGGCACGCAGGCAGTGCTGATGGGCTTGGTGCTTGGGGCGGTTGGCAGTTTGTTGCTGGGGGCCGCAATGGCTCACTGGACCGACGCCGCCCAGCCCTGGCTTGATGCGGCACTGACCGGCTTCAGCCTGGTGGCGCAAGTCTGGATGGCGCAAAAACGCGTTCAATGCTGGCCGCTGTGGATCGCGGTGGATGTGATCTTCGTCGGCCTGTTCGTGTACAAAGAGCTTTATCTGACCGCCGCCTTGTATGGCCTCTTCCTGCTGCTTGCGGTGCAAGGCTGGCGCGAATGGCGCGCGGCGCCGGCGTTGCGCACATGAAAGTCCTGGTGCTCACCGGTCCCGAGTCCAGCGGCAAAAGCTGGTTGGCGGCCGAGCTGCAGGCGCATTTTTGCGGGGTCCTGGTGGATGAGTATGTACGCTGGTTCATCGAACAGAATCCCCGGGACACAAACCTGGCGGACATTCCTGAAATCGCCCGTGGTCAGCTGACGTGGGAGGATGAGGCTCGCGAGCGTCGGCCGCAGTTGCTGATCCTCGATACGCATCTACTGAGCAATATTCTCTGGAGCCAGACACTTTTCGGCGACTGCCCAGCCTGGATCGAGCAAGCACTCCTGGCCCGGCGGTACGACCTGCATCTGCTGTTGTCGCCCGAAAACGTCGAATGGACCGACGACGGTCAGCGTTGCCAGCCTGAACTCAGTGAGCGTCAGGCGTTTTTCAACATGACTAAGGCCTGGCTGGAAAAACATCGGCAACCGGTTCAAATCCTGCACGGCGACTGGGTTACGCGTCGCTCTCAGGCGTTCACCGCGGTGGGACAGCTGCTTGGCTGCAACCCCTGATTTCGGGGGATTTCACCCGGCACTCTCCCCGGTTTCGGGTAAAAGTTGTCCATTCCTGAAACACCCATGCGGTCTCAAACGACCGATTTGCCGAGTCCTCGCCTGCAATGCCCTTATCTGTTAAGGCGTTGAAACACTCCCCCACAACCCCCGATCTAGAGCCGCGCAAACGATTTAGACGCTCGCGCGCGCAAAGTTTTGTCTCACGCTTGTAACAGCTTGCTCTTCAGGTTCCCGGACAAAATTTGTAAGTATCTGATTTAAATAAATAATCCAAAAACGGCACACCTTCTGCTCTCTTCCTCGCAACGCTGATAAGGGCCAGCGTTTCATTTACAGAAGGAATTGCCGCCGTGGGGAAAATTGATCAACCCATTCTTAGACTACTGCTGATCGGATGCGCATTGGGCTCAACGGTCTGCCTGCCTGTCCAGGCTGACAACGGCATCATCACCATCACCCGTGATGTCCAGACGCGCAACGCAACGGTGCCGCCGCTCGTTCCCGACCCGAATCCCACAACCGTCAATGCCAACCCGTCTCAACAAGTGCTCAGGCAAACGAGCGAGTTGACTGACGGCGACTTTGCCGGCGTCGCCAGTGGTGCGGGCATCTCCCGCCTGGTCACTCAAAACACCAACAACCTGGGCGGCAATATCAGCACCCAGACCCAGCTATCCAATCTCCCCGCCGGGCGTTCGGGGAATTCCGGAAGCGGCATCGCCAACATGGTCAATTCGAGCATCCAGCAAGGCATGGGCGCTATGAAAATCCTGACGGGAGACCGTTGAGATGAATCGTTCGCTGTTGCTTATCGCCATGTTTTGCAGTGTATCGTCCTTCGCCCAGTCTCCTGTCATCGATAATGCCGACATCGACGGTTCAGGTTCGCAGTACCAGGGCAACCTATCGGTCAACCAGGCTGCCGGCGATCTGCAGCAACAAGCCAACGTCCGGGCCATCGCGGTTGGCCGTGGCGCCACCGCGACCACCCAGATACGCCAGCGGATGCGTACGGTGGTCGATCCCAGGATCGATGCCCGATCGAGCATTCAAGGCGACTCCTTCAGCCACGGCAACGGCGCATTGGGCGTCAATCAGAGCTCTGGCACCAGCAACCAGCAAGCCAACGCACTGCGCATCAGCGTCGGTGCTCAGCCACAAAGTCTCGACGACAGCGTCCTCATGCAACAGAACGTGGCGCTGCTCATCAACTCCGATCCAACTGACTCTGCACGCGGCAATCGCCAGGTCACTACCAGTGACCAGGCTTTCACCGGTAGCCGTGGGGTAATTCAGTTGAATCAGAGCGCCGGGGTGGGAAACCGAATGGCCAACACCTTCAGCGTACGGGTCGTGGATTGACCCCATAGGTAAAAACAACACTTAACCTAAAATAAGTACGGAGAATCACCATGAAACCTTCGATGGCAATCAAGCCTCTGGTTTTCGCAATTGCTGCGGTCATGGCTGTTGCTGTACAAGCTGCCGATCGTCGTGACGGGAACCACCATGGAAATAACGGTAACGGTAACGGCAACGGTCAACAAAACCAAACCCCTCCTGCAAGGATGCTTCCTATCTCCGCAACAGCCAATGCGACTGACCGGCAGAACAGTACCGGTAACAGCATCTGGAATGAAGGGACAGAAAACTCGGCCGAGATGAGCAGTTCGGCCGCAGGCGCGAGCGGCAACGTCGGTGTCAACGTGGCGGCCGGTGCCGGCAACCAACAAGACAACGCCGCCGCCATCGCCAACGCCGCCTCAGACAACGCTGCGATCGATAACAGCTTTGTGTTCGGCATGGCCAACGCCACCGCTGACGTGAGGCAAGTCAGCAACGATAACCGCGTCGACAACTTTGGCTCCACCAACTCTGCCGTGATGAGCGGCTCCGGCGGTGGCAGCAGCGGCAACGTCGGTGTCAACATTGCTGGCGGCGATCTGAACCAGCAGAAAAACACCATGGCAATTGCCAACGCCAATGCCCCACTGGGTAGCGCAACCGCCACCGCGACCGCTGTTCAAAACGGTCCTGGCCTGACAGTCAATAACAACGCTGATCGGACCTACCGTGTAGATACGATCACCGTTACCAATACCAACACCGGCAGTTTCTCTCGCGAGAAGTCCTTCGAAGCCAGCGGCAGTCAAAGCGCTTCTTCGAGCTGGGCTGCAGCCGGGTCCAAAAACGCCAGTTCCAGCGGTTCTCTGAGCGCTAGCCTGAGCGGATCCAACAGCAGCAATGCGAGTGGTTCCAACAGCAGCTCTGCGAGCGGCTCCAACAGCAGCACTGCAAGCGGTTCCAACAGCAGCTCTGCAAGCGGAACCAACAGCAGTAGTGCCAGTGGTTCTTCGAACACTACTTTGAGTGCTTCGCTGGACGCTTCGCTGGACGCTTCTACGGCGGCTTCCAACTCCACTACCGTCAATTTTGGCTTCGGCGATCGCACCCGCAGCAGCAGCTCCGAAGGATCGCTTACCGCTTCGCTTGGCGCTTCGCTTGACGCATCGGTAGACAGATCGTACGACCGTTCGCGCGATTCCTCGTTCGACCGTACACGCGATTCCTCGTACGACAGGTCTCGCGACTCCTCGTATGACAAGTCGCGCGAATCTGCGTACGACAAATCGCGCGATTCCTCGTTCGAAAAATCGTTCGATAGCTCATACGAGAAATCGACCGCCTCTTCGTACGACAAATCGGGCAGCAAGTCGTCCGAATCTGCGTATGACAAAGCGAAAAGCTTCAGTGAAAGCAGCTCTTATGATTTGAGTAACACCTACTCCTATCAAGTGCTGACTCCAACTGGCTGGGCAAACCCTGTGACCAACACTGCAACCCTGAGCGGTTCGGTGAACGGCGGCAGCGGCAACCTGGGCGTCAACGTAGCTGCTGGTGTGGGCAACCAACAAAGCAACTCGCTGGCCATCTCCAACCAATCGTTCTAATGCTGTCTATGGAGGCCCCCTTACGGGGGCCTTTTCAAACATAACAAGAAGGCATCCCATCATGCGCATTATCGCCTTGGCATTTCTGCTTTGCGTGGCCGGTGTGATCGAGGCTGCACAAATGCCGCTTTCCATCCTGCCGGGCGGAGCGGTGGTGTACAAGCCAATCCAGAGCATCCGCGAGCGCAAATTTTCAGACCTGGTGCAACAAAAAACCGACTTCAGTTGCGGTGCCGCTGCGCTGGCGACCATCTTGCGTCAGGCTTATTGGCTGGACGTGAATGAAGAACAAATCATTGAAGGCATGCTGGCAAACTCCGATCACGACCTTGTCCGCGTCCAGGGTTTCTCCATGCTGGACATGAAGCGTTACGTGGAAAGTATCGGCATGCGGGCCCGTGGCTACCGTGTAGCCCAGGAAACCTTGAGCGAAATCAAAATCCCGGTGGTGGTACTCATGGACATCCGTGGCTACAAGCATTTTGTGGTCATGCAAAGAGTTCATAACGGCTGGGTGTATATCGGAGATCCGGTACTCGGACATAAACGTTACAAAGTCGACGATTTTGTCAAAGGCTGGAACGGCATCATCTTCGCCGTCATCGGCCAGGGCTACGACAAAACCAATGCGTTGCTCGATCCCCCCCTGCCACTCACCGCCAAGAATCGAGTCAACGCCTTCAGCCCGGTGCAAGACGCTGAGTTGATGGATTTCGGATTCATCCAAAGCGACTTCTTCTAATAACAAGGGAGCACGACGCTCCAGGAGCATCCCATGAAGACTCCAATCTGGCTGGCCGTACTTTGCCTGGCCGCCAGTCTGCCGACTCACGCCGAGACGTTTAAACCCATTGAATTGAATGATCAGGAATTGTCGGTCTTGCGCGGCCGCTTTGTGATGCCAGGACGGATCATCAGTTTCGGCATTGCCATGACCAGCACCTGGCAAAACGCCAATGGTGAAGTGATCGGGGCCACTTCCTCGATGCAAATTCAGCAATCGACCATCAAGCCGCAGTTCTATGTGTCGATGATCGACGAAAAAGGTAGTGGCTCATCGCGTACGCAAAACAGCAGCACCGGTACTGGCACCGTCACCGGTGGCAGCGGACTCAACACAACCGAAGGCGTCACTCAAGTCGTGCGGGCGGCCGGCGACAACAACACTGCCTATAACAACGTTGATATCAACGTCAGCAAGGCTAATCAGGCGCCAGCAGCGCAAGAACAGGGCCAGGCATTGGCGGCCGGCTCTACGCTGACAGGCGCCAATGGTGCGGGTTCGATGAGCATCTCCTCGACCGGTACCGGGGTGCAACTCAACATCGTGGCCAACAACAATCAGGGCAGTACCGTACAACGCCTTGCCCAGGGTGGGCTGATGCAGAACACGACTTTGCTTGGCAGTAGCAACCAGGTCCGCAACCTCACGTCCCTCAATGTCGTGCTGCGTGACAACGTGCCGACCGCAGGCGCGCTGAACGGCAACCTGGACCAGCTCAAAGGCCTTCGCACTTCGGGATTCTGATCTACGCTCAGTCTCATCAGATGTAGTCAGAAGGGACGGCTAACCCATGCACCGATCTTTAACGTTAAGAACTATCGTTTGTTTGAGTAGCCTGGCCCCGGCCACATTGCTATACGCAGCACCGGATCCCCAGGTAGAAGCACTAAAACAAGAACTCATGGAGCTGAAACAGCGTTACGAAGCACAGCAGAACGCGTTGATGGTACTGGAGCAACGCGTTCGCCAAGTCGAAGAAGCACCTGCCACACCGGCTCCCAAACGCCTGACCAAATCCCCCGCCGAAGCGCCCAAGGGTCAAACGGTGGCCTCGGGTGCGCCTGGAACAACAGGCAGTTCCTATGGCCAGTCGCTGAAGGACGATTCGGAACCGGCACAAAGCGTTTCCAACCTGTATGACGAAGCCAGTGGCTTCTTTGGTGGCGGCAAGTTCAGCGTCGAAACCGGCCTGACCTACACGCACTACGATACCCGTGCGCTGACGCTCAACGGCTTTCTGGCACTGGACTCGATTTTTCTCGGCAACATCAACCTTGACCGCATCAAGGCGGATAACTGGACCCTGGACCTGACCGCCCGTTACAACGTGGCCCAGCGCTGGCAGTTCGACATTAACGTTCCCGTGGTTTATCGCGAATCGACGTATTCTTCTGGTGGCGCGGGTGGCGCCGGCCCGGTGACGTCGGACGCAACCGTTACCCGCGACCCGACTATCGGCGATGTGAACGTTGGCGTTGCCTACAAGTTTCTGGATGAGTCGGCCAACCTGCCCGACGCCGTCGTGACATTGCGCGTCAAGGCCCCCACCGGTGATGACCCGTACGGCATCAAGCTGGTCAGTGACCCGGGCAACGATAACCTCTCGGTACCCGAGGACCTGCCGACCGGCAACGGTGTCTGGTCGATCACGCCGGGCATCTCGCTGGTCAAGACTTTCGACCCCGCCGTGCTGTTCGGCAGCCTGGCCTACACCTACAACATGGAGGATTCTTTCAGCGACATCAGTCCTCAGGTCAACTCCAAAGTACCCGGCGACGTGAAACTGGGCGATTCCTGGCAGATCGGTGGCGGCATAGCATTCGCATTGAACGAGAAGATGAGTATGTCGTTCTCGGTCACCGATCAATTCGCCCGCAAGAGCAAGATCAAGCCGGATGGGGGGGATTGGCAATCGATCACCAACAGCGATTACAACTCGGCCAACTTCAACATCGGCATGACTTTGGCCGCAACGGATAACCTGACGATCGTTCCCAACCTGGCGATTGGCCTGACTGACGATTCGCCAGACTTCTCCTTCAGCCTGAAATTCCCTTACTACTTCTGACCCACAAAAAAGCCCCGTTTCGACGGGGCTTTGATCTTCCTTTAGCGGATTTGATGTTTGTGCAGCAGGCGGTAGAACGTTGGTCTGGATATCCCCAACACCTTCGCGGCATTGCTCAGATTATCGCTGTGGCGATTAAGTACATCGCACAAGGCCTGGCGCTCTGCCTGGTGCTTGTAATCTTCCAGCGTGCCCATCGTCGCGGCAACGACATGATGGTTGATCAGCCCCAGATCTCGCGCCTCGATCTGCCGGCCTTCGGCCAGTACCAACCCGCGACGCACCCTGTTGGCCAGCTCGCGAACATTGCCCGGCCAGTCATGCTTGCCCATTGCAATCAAGGCGTCTTCACTGAAGCTGCGCGGACGGCGGCCGGTTTCATGGCTGTAGAAATGGGAAAAGTGGTTGGCCAGCATCGACAGATCGCCATTGCGCTCACGCAGGGGGGCGGTCGCCACCTGCAACACGTTCAGGCGATAGTAAAGATCCTCGCGAAAGCGTTTCTTCTCGATCGCCTCTTCAAGATCGACATGGGTCGCGGCCAACACCCGAACATCCACGGGAATCGGCTGACTGCCGCCTACTCGCTCGATGTGCTTTTCCTGGAGGAAACGCAACAGGTTTGCTTGCAACTCCAGGGGTAGATCACCGATCTCGTCGAGAAACAGCGTGCCGCCGTTAGCCGCTTCAATCCGCCCGACCTTGCGTTGATGAGCGCCCGTAAAGGCCCCCTTCTCGTGGCCGAAAAGTTCGGACTGGATCAGGTGCTCGGGTATCGCGCCGCAATTGATCGCGACAAAGGGCTTATTGTGACGCAGGGATTGCCGGTGCAGCGTGCGGGCGACCAGTTCTTTACCTGTCCCGCTTTCACCGCGAATCAACACCGGTGACTCGGTGGGCGCCAGTTTGCTCAATAACTTGCGCAATTCGCGTATAGGCTTGCTGTCGCCCAGCAATTCGTGTTCAAGCTTATCGATATGAACCGTACCCTGCCCGCGCAGGCGCGCCATGCCAAAGGCGCGGCCCAGTGTGACCTGAACCCTGGAGACATCGAACGGCAAGGTATGAAAATCGAAAAACCACTCGCAAACAAAGTCCCCGACATTCTGTAGGCGCAGGACTTCCTGATTGAGCACGGCGATCCACTCGGTGCCACTGCGGCTGATCACCTCTTTGACCGCATCCGGGTGCTCAAGATGGAAAGGTTGTAGGCGTAACAAACCAACGTCGCAGGTTCGATCGGTAGCGTTACCCAGCGTACAGCTGTCAACGTCCCAACCTACGGAACGTAATCCCGGTAGCAGGCGATGGCAGTCGTCGCAAGGATCAACCACTAATAGACGTCGTAAGGCAGGAGCTTCGCTCATGACTGTTCCTTGGCGCCAAATTCTAGGAAATATTATTAAAAACAGTCATTTGGCAGACCTGGCTGTAACGTTAGCAAGAATTTGACGTGGTCTTGTATCGTTTGACTATAGGGCTATTACGTAACTAGTTATAAGAAGCGCGATAGTTAGTTACCTATCGAGTCCAAACCTTTCATTTACCTTTCAATGCAGGCCGCAACATCGGGCATATGAAAGAAAGTTGAAATTTCTTTTGATCATGTGTGACCTGAACCGGGGTTGCGGGCATCAGTACAATAACTGCCGAACGGTAAGCCCAACCGTCGGCACATCACTTGATTGGGCACACAGAGAGAACATTCTATGACCGCCCCGCTCCGTATCAACGAAGCTCTTTTGATTGCCGACAGCGCATTCCAGCCGTTCCACTGCGTGGCTTGGGCGCCACAGGATGGCAACGGCGAACTCAGCCTCACCGTTATCGATCGCACAGAAAACAGTATAGGCCGCAAGCTGATCCCGATCAGTGCCTACACCGATCCGGCACAACTTGAAAAACTACTGGAACAAGCCCGTGCCGAGCTAAGCAAAGAAGGCTACAAGCTTCAATCGTGGTCGATGCCGCACTAAGTTTTTTGCGGATTACTCCGGAGTAATCCGCGCCCTTCTTTTTGTCATTAGTTGCTTGGCTAATCACAGCCACTTGTACTTTTGATACACATCTATTTGTGACAAGTTCGCCTGAATACTATGCAGGCTTGCCAAAGGTTCGAAAAGACACTGTTGTGGCACACAGCGACCCTCCGCCTGTAAGTTCGGACAGTTGTGCGTTTAATCATTCAGGGATTGAATGTTCTCCACATTCAGTCGCCACCCCAACATCTGGATCAGGACGACTCGCAAGGAGATGCGTTCATGTCAATCCAGTCCATTTTCAGATTCCCTGCACTACTTGATACTGCCGGGAAACTCGATCAAACCTATGCCACCAACGGCAAGACCCAGGTGTACTTCGCCCGCAGCACCTCAAGCATGACCAACGGAATCACCCTGGATCCCGAGGGTCGTTTGCTGGTGGCCGCCAAGGTCGGCACACCTGGCGGTAGCCGCTTTGGCCTGGCCCGCTTGCTGGATGACGGTTCGGCCGATCTGCAATTCGGCAATCAAGGTAGCGTCATCGGCCAATTTGAACCTGGCTTCGAAGCCATGGGGGGAAAGGTTCACGTTCTGTCCGACGGAAGTATCCTGCTCGCCGGCCTGCACTACGAGAATGCGCATTGCACCCTTCCGGCGCTGGCGCTGTTTGACCAGCAGGGCCGCCCGGTGAGAGGTTTTGGCGACAATGGACGTTGCGTGGTGCGTCTGCCGGGCAATCTGTCCCACGGCGTGCGCGATGCCTGGCTGCCGCCAGGCGTGCCGGGCGCCGAGGCCTGTGATGTTGCCGTGCAGGATGACGGACGAATCCTGTTGGTGGCCAACCATCATTTTGAACTGGCCGATCATGCCGGCATGCTCATTCGGCTCGAACCGGACGGCTCATTGGACAGCTCGTTCAATGGTCGTGGTTTTGTGATGGTCAGGCACTTACTGTTGAACACCTGGCTCAGCAGCCTGCGGTTACAACGCGACGGTCGGATCCTGGTCGGCGGATCGATCAATTTACCTGAAGAAGGCTTTTTGGCCCGTTATCGCACCGATGGCAGACTCGACGTCAGTTTTGCCGTGGACGGCTTCATGAGTTTCAAGGCTCAAGGGCAAAGTGCGCAGGTCAGCCAGATCGTCCAGCAAGGCAATGGTGATGTGCTTTGTTTTGGCAGCAGCCGAGACCCGATGCATTGCCTCGCCCTGAAAGTGCACGACAACGGGCGCCCGAACCATCACTGCAACAGCGGTCAACCCCAGTTGCTTGAAATCGGTAGCACTGGCTGTCAGTGGACCGCCGTTCAGTTGCAGGCGGACGGCAGCATTATCGCGGTGGGCGCGACAATTGGCGGCATTGAGGCCGACTTCATTCTGGGTCGATACCGCCCGGACGGACTGCTTGATCTCAACTTTGGCGATGGCAATGGCTGGGTTCGTACCCGCTTGGGTCGCAGTCTGGATACCGCAACTTCAGTGGCGGTTCAGGCTGATGGAAGTATCGTCGTAGGCGGCTATTCGCTGGATGGCAATTACAAAGCGGTTGTCGCACGCTACACGGATAGGCCGAAGTATTTTTCCTACACTTGATCTTCCTTTCTGCTTACGGCAACTTGCGCGCTTCTATATACAAGGAGTAGCCAATGTCCGGCTCCATGGCCCAGGCGTTCGCGCATAACTTTCTCGGTAACTCTCCTCGCTGGTATAAGGCTTGTATTGTTGGCTTCCTGATTCTCAATGCCCTGGTGCTGTGGACCGCAGGTCCGGTGGCGGCCGGTTGGTTGCTGGTGCTGGAGTTCATTTTCACCCTGGCCATGGCGCTCAAGTGCTATCCGTTGATGCCCGGCGGCTTGTTGTTGGTTGAAGCGTTGCTGCTGAAAATGACCACTCCACAAGCGCTCTACGATGAACTGGTGCACAACTTCCCGGTGATCCTGCTGCTGATGTTCATGGTGGCCGGCATCTACTTCATGAAGGACCTGTTGCTGTTTCTGTTCTCGCGCCTGTTGCTCGGAGTGCGCTCCAAGGCGCTGCTGGCGTTGATGTTCTGCTTTTTATCAGCGTTTCTGTCGGCTTTTCTTGATGCATTGACCGTCACTGCGGTGATCATCAGCGCCGCCGTCGGGTTTTACTCGGTGTATCACCGCGTTGCCTCGGGCACCGATCCTCGTCAGGACAGCGCATTCAGCGACGATCAAAATCTGCCCACCCTTCACCACGGTGACCTTGATCAGTTCCGCGCATTTCTGCGCAGCCTGCTGATGCACGGCGCAGTGGGTACGGCGCTGGGTGGTGTGTGTACCTTGGTAGGCGAGCCGCAGAACCTGTTGATCGGTCATGAGATGGGCTGGCATTTCTCGGATTTCTTTCTGAAGGTTGCCCCGGTTTCGCTGCCAGTGCTGTTGGCGGGTCTCGTGACCTGCGTGCTGCTGGAGAAACTGCGCTGGTTCGGTTACGGCACGCTACTGCCGGATAACGTCCGCGCCGTGCTGGCCAACTACGCAGCCGAAGACAGCGCCGAACGCACTGCGCGCCAGCGTGCTGCGCTCATCGTGCAAGGGTTGGCGGCGCTGATCCTGATCGCCTCGTTGGCGTTTCATATAGCGGAAGTCGGCTTGATCGGTTTAATGGTGATCGTGTTGATCACCGCGTTCACCGGGATCACCGACGAACACCGTCTGGGCACCGCGTTCAAGGACGCCATGCCGTTTACCTCTTTGTTGGTGGTGTTTTTCGCCGTGGTCGCAGTGATTCATGATCAGCAACTGTTCACACCGCTGATCCAGTGGGTACTGGCCCTGCCGGCCGATCAACAACCGGGCATGCTGTTCATCGCCAACGGCCTGCTCTCGGCGATCAGTGACAACGTGTTCGTGGCGACCATTTACATCACTGAAGTGAAGCGGGCGTTCATCTCCGGGCACATGAGCCGTGAGCATTTCGAAACGTTGGCCATTGCGATCAACACGGGCACCAACCTGCCAAGCGTGGCGACGCCGAACGGCCAGGCTGCGTTTCTGTTTCTGTTGACGTCGGCGATTGCGCCGCTGATTCGGCTATCGTACGGACGGATGGTGTGGATGGCGTTGCCGTATACCGTGGTGATGGGAGTTTTAGGCTGGTACGCCGTGAGTTTCTGGCTGTAACACAATCAAGAATGTGGGCTTATCCGAGGGAGGATGTAGCGCTCAATAGCCTGCGCCGCACCGTCCTCGGTGTTGGCGCCCGTCACCACGTCAGCCTGGCGCCTCACTTCGTCCTCGGCCTGCCCCATGGCAATCGACAACCCGGCGCGATGGAACATGGCCGGGTCGTTGCCACCATCGCCCATGGCCGCCGTCAGCTCTAGCGGCACGCCGAGAAACTCGGCCAGTGTCGCCAGCGCGTCCCCTTTGTTGGCCTGCATCGCAGTGACGTCCAGATACACCGGTTGCGAGCGCGAAACCTGGGCCAGCCCTTCCACCTTGGGCAGTAACTGTGCCTCGAGTTCAACCAGCAATTGGGTGTTGTTACTGGCCGCGACAATCTTGTCGATGCGGGCAAGAAATGGCTCGAAGCTTTCGACCGTCACCGGTGGGTAACCGAGGCCATGTTGCTCCCGTGGCACCATCGGGCCGCCCGGATCTTTCACCAACCAGTCGCCCCCACTGAAGACCCAAACCTCAATGTCCGGTTGATCGGCAAACAACGCCAGCGAGGTCAACGCGGCATTGGCGGGCAAATAATGCGCGATCAGCAGACTGCCGTCCGGATTTACCAGGGTGCCGCCATTGAACGCTGCCGTCGGCAGATCGACGCCCAGGGCTTCAATGACTTGCAGCATGGCCTTGGGTGGGCGGCCGGTAGCCAGGCTGAACAGGACGCCGGCTTCGCGCAACGAGCGCACCGCGTCAACGGTGCGTTGGCTGAGGCTGTGGTCGGGCAACAACAATGTGCCGTCCATGTCGCTGAGCAGGAAACGAACGGGCTGTTGCGTCAGTTCACTCATCCGAGCCCATGCCAGACGCGTCCATCGCGAGTCAGTAATCCTTCGGCCGCTTGCGGTCCATCTTCACCCGCAGCATAGCCCTGCACCGTGGCGTCCTGCTGCCAGGCATCAAGGAACGGCTGCACGGCACGCCAGCCATTCTCGATGTTATCGGCACGCTGAAACAGCGTCTGATCGCCGGTCAGACAGTCGTAGATCAGGGTTTCATAGCCGGTGGATGGCTGCATCTCAAAGAAGTCCTTGTAGGCAAACCCCAGTTCGATGTTATCCATCTTCAGGGCCTGCCCGGGCCGCTTGGCCAGGAGATCGAACCACATGCCTTCGTTGGGTTGAATCTGAATCCGCAGATACGTCGGCGCCAACTCATCGACTTCGGTATCCCGGAACTGCGCATAGGGCGCCGGTTTGAAGCAGATGACGATCTCGGTGTCGCGCACGCTCATGCGCTTGCCGGTGCGCAGGTAGAACGGCACGCCGACCCAGCGCCAGTTGTCGATCATGACTTTGAGTGCGACATAGGTTTCGGTGGTGCTGCCGGGCGCCACCTTGTCTTCCTCGCGATAACCCGGCAGTGCCTTGCCATCGACTTCGCCAGCGGTGTATTGGCCGCGAACCGAATTGGCCCGGGCCTCCTCCACCGACCAGGGACGGATCGCCCCGACCACTTTGGCTTTCTCGCCGCGAACCGCATCGGCGCCGAACGCGGCCGGTGGCTCCATGGCCACCATTGCCAGCAGCTGGAACAGGTGATTGGGCACCATGTCCCGCAGGGCTCCGGTGTGTTCGTAAAAACTGCCACGGGTTTCCACGCCGACGGTTTCGGCGGCGGTAATTTGCACGTGGTCGATGTAGTGGTTGTTCCAGAACGCTTCGAACAGGCTGTTGGAGAAACGGCTGACCAGAATGTTCTGCACGGTTTCCTTGCCCAGGTAGTGATCGATGCGATAGATCTGCTTTTCCGTCATGACCTTGAGCAAGCAGGCGTTCAAGGCTTCGGCGGTTTGCAGATCGGAACCGAAGGGTTTTTCGATCACCACCCTGCGGAACGCTTCGGGGCTTTCTTCCAGCAAACCGGACGCGCCGAGTCGGCGCACCACTTCACTGAAAAAACGCGGCGCGGTGGCCAGGTAAAACACCGCATTGCCAGTGCCGCTGTCGGCGATTTTCGCCGCCAGCGCTTGATAAGTGCTGTCGTCCAGGAAGTCGCCCTGGACGTAGCTGATGCCCTTGGCGAGATTGGCCCACACGTCCGGATCAAGGGACTGATCGCCCTTGCCCACTTTGGCGGCCACCTCGCTGCGAATGAAGTCTTCGAGTTTTTTCGCGAAACCTTCATCGCTGATGGCGTTGTGGTCAACGCCGATGATCCGCAGTCCATCTCCGAGTAAACCGTCGCGCTTGAGGTTGTACAGCGCCGGCATCAGCAGGCGCTTGACCAGATCACCGTGGGCGCCGAACAGGAACAGCGTGGTGGGTGGCGCGGGTTCAGTCTTGGATTTCCTGCGGATCCCATGGGTCATTTTTTCGCAGTCTCCTTGTGGCCACCGAAGCCGAAGCGCTGGGCGGAGAGGACTTTGTCGCCAAAGGTGCCCTGGCCGCGCGAGCGGTAGCGGGAGAACAGCGAGTTCGACAGCACTGGCACCGGCACCGCTTGTTCCATGGCGGCCTCGATGGTCCACTGGCCTTCACCGCTGTCCGCTACGGAACCGGAATAACCGTCGAGTTTCGAATCGCTGGCCAGGGCGTCGGCGGTCAGGTCGAGCAGCCACGAGGACACTACGCTGCCACGACGCCAGACTTCGGCGATGTCGGCGACGTTCAGGTCAAAACGCTGATCTGGCGGCAGGATTTCGCTGGACTTGGTTTTCAGGATGTCGAAGCCTTCGGCAAAGGCCTGCATCATTCCGTACTCGATACCGTTGTGGATCATCTTGACGAAATGCCCGGCACCGGCAGGACCGGCGTGGATGTAGCCGTGCTCGGCACGATCGTCATCGGACTTGCGGTCCTTGGTACGCGGAATGTCGCCCATGCCCGGGGCCAGGGTCTTGAACAGCGGATCAAGGCGAGTAACGGTCTCGGCATCGCCGCCGATCATCATGCAGTAACCGCGCTCCAGGCCCCATACGCCGCCGGAGGTGCCGACGTCGATGTAGTGCAGGCCTTTTTCCGCAAGGGTTTTCGCGCGACGGATGTCGTCCTTATAGAAGGTGTTGCCGCCGTCGATGATGGTATCGCCGGCTTCGAGCAAGGTGCTCAAGGTGTCGATGGTGTCTTCGGTCGGTGCGCCTGCCGGCAGCATGACCCACACCGCTCGTGGTTTGGCCAGGCCAGCGACCAGGGCTGGCAAATCGGCGACGCCGGTAGCGCCCTCTTCAGCCAGGGTCTCGACGAAGGCGGTATTGCGGTCGTACACAACGGTGGTATGCCCGTTGAGCATCAGGCGCCGCGCAATATTACCGCCCATGCGGCCCAGTCCAATAATCCCGAGTTGCATGTGCTGATGCTCCCTACTACAAATAAATGTGTGTCAATGGTTATAGCCCAACGCGACTAATGAGGGTTAGTCCAGAGCGTTGGCGTGAAGTTTCCGGGCATTGTGCCCGATCCTGATTGATAACGTCGGGAATCGTGCCGAAGACACAACGACCATGAAAAATAAAAAAGTTCCCTTCGGGAGCAAAAGAAATCAAAATTGGCGCCGATAGTAGGTCAGCCTCTGATTTCGGGGGCACTCCTACAGTTGAGACACGCCATTTGCGAGGTGAGCAATGGGCACAGTACACACCGCACTGCCAGTACAAACCCTTTACGTCAGTATCCGCCGCGATGAATTGCGCCAGTTGAAAGACGAGCGCGATCAGTTGAAGCATGAGCTTGCGCAACTGCGCATGCTGGTCCAGGGCCAACAGCCCTTACCCGTCACCCAACGCGCTCCCCACGCCTGACTCTCCTCGCTTGAATCGGAAGCAGCCGTTCGCTGTTTCCGATACGCCATCGATCTTTGCCAGTCCTGGCAACTCACGAAGTTTTCACATCTCCTTGTTGATACTCACGGTCCTTGTGGCCGCCCGGTTTCCGTGCGCCCTCCGTTCGTCGGCTGCATCTGTGGCCTGGCGGTGGAAGTGAATTTTGGCTGGAGCGTGGAATGGCTTGGTTTAAACGCAGCGAGACGTCTGCGAAAGGTTTCGATTGGGCAGGATTTCTCTGGCTATTCCTGTTCTTCTGGTATTTTTCCGGCATCACCCAACTGCTGATCCAATTGACGGGCACCTCCGGTTTCACCGGCTTCCGCCAAGCCTTTGTGATGAGTGCCATCTGGCTTGCGCCGATGCTGCTGTTCCCCAAGCAAACGCGTGTCATGGCTGCGCTGATCGGCGTGGTGCTGTGGGCCTGTTCCATGGCCAGCCTGGGTTACTTCTTCATCTATCAGCAGGAATTCTCGCAAAGCGTCATCTTCATCATGTTCGAGTCGAACGTGTCTGAAGCCGGCGAGTACATGACTCAGTACTTTGCCTGGTGGATGGTGCTCGCCTTCCTCGCTCACACAGCCTTTGCCTATTTCCTGTGGACACGCTTGCGCCCGGTGTACCTGCCTCGCGGCCAGGCATTGGTTGCCGCAACAGCCATTGTAGTGGCGGTGATCGGTTATCCGCTGGTCAAGCAGACGATGCGTACCGGCAATTTCGCCGACGGCTTCGAGAAATTCGAAACCCGCATCGAGCCCGCAGTGCCGTGGCAGATGGCCGTGGCCTATCACCGATATCTGGACACCCTGGCCGGCATGCAGGACATGCTCGACAGTGCCAGCAAGATCCCGCCGCTGCACAACCTCAAGGACTCGATGGCCAACCAGCCCGCGACCCTGGTGCTGGTGATTGGCGAATCCACCAACCGTCAGCGCATGAGCCTGTACGGCTACCCTCGGCAAACCACCCCGGAGCTCGACAAGCTCAAGGATCAATTGTCGGTCTTCGACAACGTCATCACCCCGCGCCCCTACACCATTGAGGCGTTGCAGCAGGTGCTGACGTTCGCCGACGAGGACAATCCCGAGCTGTACCTGTCAACGCCGTCGCTGGTGAGCATGATGAAACAGGCAGGTTACAAGACCTTCTGGATCACCAATCAGCAGACCATGACCAAGCGCAACACCATGCTCACGACCTTCTCCGAGCAGGCCGACGAGCAGGTGTACCTGAACAACAATCGCAACCAGAACGCCGCCCAGTACGATGGCGACGTGATCGAGCCCTTCAACAAGGCCCTGGCAGACGCCGCGCCGCGCAAGCTGATCGTCGTGCATTTGCTCGGCACGCACATGAGCTACCAGTACCGTTATCCTTCAACCTTCGACAAGTTCAAGGACCGCAACGGCGTTCCGGCGGGCGTGCGTGACGATCAATTGCCGACCTACAACAGCTATGACAACGCGGTGCTGTACAACGACTTCGTGGTGTCGAGCCTGATCAAGGATTACGCCAAGACTGATCCGAATGGTTTCCTGCTGTACCTCTCCGACCATGGCGAAGACGTTTTCGATTCCGTTGGGCATAGCACCCTTGGGCGCAACGAGAGCAAGCCGACTGCGCCGATGTACACCATTCCGTTCATGGCCTGGGCGTCGCCGAAATGGCGCGAAAGCCATGACTGGAGCTTTGCAGGTGATTTGGCGCGGCCGTATAGCAGCTCGCATCTGATCCATACCTGGGCGGATCTGGCGGGCCTGAGTTTCGATGAACTGGATCGCAGCAAGAGCGTGGTCAGCGACAGCTTCAAGCCACGACCGTTGCTGATCGGCAACCCTTACGAACGGCAGCAACGGCCATTGATTGACTTCAGCCTGATCAAGCCCAAAGTGGCGCCAGTGGTTTCCGAAGTCGCTCAAAAGTAGTTCTGATACACCGCAAAACCTGTGGGAGCGAGCCTGCTCGCGATAGCGTCGGCACAGTCAGTATTGATATTGACTGTTACACCGCTATTGCGAGCAGGCTCGCTCCCACAGTTGTTATTGGCAGGCTGAAATCCGCATTGACCGTGGTTGCCGCGGTGAATTGGCATAGTCGGGCGATCCGCGCACGGTGCCCGTGAGCCTCGACCGCAAACACCGAGGGTTATTCATTCACATTTAACGGAATCGGCGGATAATGTGCGCTCGACTTCGATTCATTGGTTCATGGACGAAAGGCATCCGACCGCTGTAGTGGGAGGCACACCATGAAACGCACCACGTTGATCCTCGCTGCCCTGATGACATTCGGTTCCGCCAGCGCCTTTGCCGAAGGCGGCGCCGAACGCATGCGGTACTACTACGAAACCCTGCGCTACAACCAGCAACTGGCGCTGGGCAACATTACGCAAAGTCAGGCGAAGGAATTGCGGGTCCCGGACGATCAAACCGCGCAAATGACCGAATCCTACAGACCGAAATGATTGCTACACCTCTGACTGCCTTTCTGTAGGAGCAAGCTTGCTCCTACAGAAAGGCTCAAAGCGCCTTGATCCAGAACATCATGCGCCCGTGCGCCGGATCGAACTCACCCGCAGCAAAGCCGAACTTGCCGTAAGACGCTTGGGCCACCGCATTGCCTTCGAGCACTTCCAGGGTGATTTTGCAGCAGCCGCGCTGACGGGCGATCTCTTCGACCTTCTGCAGCATGCGCTGGCTCAGCCCCAGACCGCGAAATTTCGGCACCACCGCCACATCGTGTACGTTGACCAGCGGCCGGCAGGCAAATGTCGAAAAGCCTTCGAAGCAATTGATCAGCCCGGCAGGCTCGCCGCCGACGAAGGCCAGCACGCTGAACGCATGGGGCCGCTTGGCCAGTTCACCCGGCAGATGTTCCAGCACCGTGGCGGGCAAGGAATGGCCGCCACCCATTGGATCTTCGACGTAACTGTTCAATACCAGGCCAATCGCCTCGGCATGCACCGGATTGGTGTAGCTGGCCTGAAGCACAAGAATTTCTGCGGAATCCATTTCCATCCTCAAACACGTTAGGTAGTCCCAGCACGTTGTTCGCGCTGGAAGGCTGGCGAACATATCGCGAGCGTGGTTGTGGAGACAACCCTTGAAAATCTTCTGATCTTAATGCCCCCAAATCAACGCTTCGGTCCATCCCAACTCGGCAAAGTCCTCTGCCCGCAGCCGCGCCTCGCCCGCGCAGAAAAACTCATCCAGCTGCGGCGGCTTGACTGAGGTGCCACTGAGCATGGCGTGGACTTGCCCACGATGATGAATCTGATGCTCGAACAGGTGCGATAACAGACGCAAGCGGCTGTCGTATTGCGGCGTGTCGCGGGCAATCGTCACAATCCTGCCGAGGTCCGCGTCGCGCATTTGCTCGCAGTAGGCAATCAAGCGTCGGTCGACCTGGGCCTGTTCACGCTTGAGGTCGCTCGCCTGGGTGAACGGCTCATCGTCCTTGAAGAACACGTAGCATTCGGGATGCGGATCATCGCCGCGCAACTCACGCTCAAGGGCATCCACGTAAAACCAGTCACAGGTAAGGATGTGGTTGAGCGTGGCGCGCAGACTGGGAAAGAAGCTGACTCGGGGCGCTGCCAGTTCATCCTGGCTCAACTGACACCAGGCCTTGGCCAGTCGGTGATTGGCCCAAGCGTTTTGGTACGCCATGGTCAACAAATGATGAGACAACGGTTGATTCATCTTCACTCCTCCTGGATTTTCACGCCTCGGCGAAACGTTGCAACTGCATCTCCTGAAGGCGACTGAGGGTACGGCGGAACGGAAATTCCAGGTAGCCCTCGGTGTAGAGCGAATCCATCGGCACTTGCGCTTCGAGGTACAGCGGCACTTTGCGGTCGTAGCACTCGTCCACCAGGGCAATGAACCGCCGCACACCGTCGTCATGCACTGACAATTGTGGCAACTCGCGGTCACCGGCCTCTACCCGCTCGGCCCCGTCTTCAGTGCCACGAGCGATGCGCCCTGCCCGTTTTTGCGCGCTGAGGTTGGGCACGTCACTCAACAGAATAGCGCTGAAGGTGTCGCACAGGGCCATGAAATCCATCGCGGCAAAGGGCTGTTCACAGAGATCGGCATAACGGCACCACAGCACTTTTTCGCTGGCTTGCAGCACATCGAGCGAACGATACCCGACCTTGATCGGCTCGTTGGAAACCGCTTGGCCCAGGGTTAAAACCTTGAACACGTCAACCAGTGCACTGGCTCGTCCCGGTGCAGCGACCCAGTAGCGCTGCAAGCCCTGGCCCGGGTGCAGACGATGGTCTTCCCCGCCGTCCACCGCGATCACCTGCATGTGCTGCTTGATCGCGGCGATGGCCGGGATGAAGCGGTCGCGATTGAAACCGTCGGCGTACAACTGGTCGGGCGGCAGATTGGAGGTACAAACCACCACCACGCCCTGCTCGAACATCACCTGGAACAACCTCCCGAGAATGATCGCGTCGCCGATATCGTTGACAAACAATTCGTCGAAACACAGCACCCGCACCTCTTCGCTCAGTTCGCGGGCCAAGGCCTTCAGCGGATCGGCGGTACCGGTCAGCTGAAATGAGCGTTGGTGCACCCAACCCATGAAATGATGAAAGTGCTGACGCCGGGCCGGTACACGCAGGTGTTGGTAAAACTGGTCCATCAACCAGGTTTTGCCGCGCCCGACCGGGCCCCAGAGGTAAACGCCCATGATTGGCGTTCGTCCCGCATGCAGAGCTTCGTGGCACTTCTGCAAGGCCCAGACGGCATGCTCCTGGGCTTCGTCCTGGACGAATCCCTTTTGTTCGATGGCGTGTTGCCAGGCGCTGAGTGGAGAGTCGATATTCATGCGCGGCAGTATGTTACTGCTCAACCATGCCTTCAGTGAAATGTCCGTCAGTCGCCTGCTTTTCAGCGAAGGGAAAAGCGCCTTGACGCTGGATATTATTGGCATCATATTTAATACATGTTGCCAAACATTTAAATCACGCCTCAGCGTTCCCTTCAGGAGTCATCCCATGCATTACAAAGTCTTTGGCCGTAAAACCGGTTTGCGGGTTTCCGAACTGGCATTGGGCGCCGGCAACTTCGGCACCGGTTGGGGCCATGGCGCCGAGCGTGACGAAGCCAAGCGCATTTTTGATGGCTACCTGGAGGCTGGCGGTAACTTCATCGACACCGCCAACGGTTATCAGGGCGGTCAATCGGAAGCCATGCTCAGCGAGTTCATCGCCGCCGAACGCGATCACCTGGTTATCGCTAGCAAATACACCTTGGGCACCACACCGGCAGCGGGCATCTCCCACACCGGCAACAATCGCAAGAACATGGTTCGCGCCGTGGAAGAAAGCTTGAAACGACTGAACACCGATCATCTGGATCTGTTCTGGGCGCACATGAGCGACGGCGTGACGCCGATGGAAGAGATTCTTCGCGGTTTCGACGATCTGGTACGCGCCGGCAAAATTCACTACGCCGGATTGTCGAACTTCCCGGCGTGGCGCATCGCCCGCGCCGATCTGCTGGCTGAAGTGCGCGGTTTTGCGCCGATTGCCGCGATTCAGGTCGAATACAGCCTGGCCGAGCGCACCGCAGAGCGCGAGCAACTGCCCATGGCCGAAGCGCTGGGACTGGCCGCTACTTTGTGGTCACCATTGGGCGGCGGCTTCCTCACCGGCAAATACCGCAACAGCGAAGGTGATAATCGTGCGAGCAAACTGGGGATGCTGGTTCACGCCGAGAAAAGCGCCCGTGAAACCGCCCTGCTCGACACCCTGCTGGCGGTTGCCGCAGATTTGGACGCCAGCCCGACCCACGTGGCCATCGCCTGGCTGCGGGAAAAAGCCATACGCTCGACCACGACGCTGATTCCGATCCTCGGCTCGCGCACCCGCGAACAACTGGATGCGACGCTGGGTGCATTGAATGTGCAGCTGAGTGCGGAGCAACTGGCGCGCCTGGATGGTGTCAGCGAGGTGGCGAAAGGCGTGCCTCACGAGTCGATTGAAGGGTCGTTTGCGCGGTTCAGTGGTGGCGTGACCCTGGATCTGCCAAGAATTCCTGTCGCCTGAAAAAGCGTCGCGGGCAACCCAGCTTGCATGTTCAGACTTGAAGGGGTGGGTGCGCGAATGGCTTCGACACCTTCCTTCGCCGCATGCCAGAACAGGGTGCCGTGGTCGATGCGGCTGCCCTCTTGGGTCCGGCCAGGTGTCGCTGCGGGCGTCGACGTGGACCAGTGAAATTCACCTGGCCCGCCATCGCGCCCAGGTGCCGGGGGGGGGGGCGCAGCGGGGCGGGAGCGAGCTCCCCCTCGCCACAGAGTTTGTGCAGCCTCTCCAATCATTGCTCTCAATTCACACTGCTGGCATCCTGCGCCTCCATTTTCTGCCCCCCGGCCCGCCTTCTGGCCCGCACACAATCATGACCGCCTCTGAAAAACCCCCTGCCCCGCGCCACAACGACCTGATCTACGGCCTCAACGACCGTCCGCACCTGACCGCGACGGTGTTCGCCGCCCTGCAGCACGTGCTCGCCAGTTTCGTTGGCATCATCACGCCGACGCTGATCATGGGCAGCGCCTTGGGCCTGCAAAGCGAAATCCCTTACCTGATCAGCATGGCGTTGTTCGTTTCGGGTCTGGGCACCTTCGTGCAGGCGCGGCGTTTCGGTCCGGTGGGTTCCGGCCTGCTGTGTCTGCAAGGCACCAGTTTTTCGTTCATCAGCGTCATCCTCAGTGCCGGTTTCATGGTCAAGGCCCGGGGTGGTGGCACCGACGAAATCCTCTCGACGATTTTCGGTGTGTGCTTCTTTGCGGCGTTCATCGAAGTGGTGTTGAGCCAATTCATCGGCAAGCTGCGCATGCTGATCACCCCCGTGGTGACCGGCACCATCATCACGCTCATGGGTTTGTCGCTGATCAAGGTCGCCATGACTGACATCGCCGGCGGTTTCGGCGCCACCGACCTCGGCGCGGCCAGCCATCTGGGTCTGGCGGCGCTGGTGCTCGGGACCATCGTGGTGCTGAACCGGGTGGATGTGCCGTTCCTGCGCCTCGGCGCAATCGTCATCGGCCTGACTCTCGGTTACGTGGCAGCCTGGCTGATGGGCCAGGTCGATTTCGCCAGCCTGCCAACCGTTCCGTTGATGAGCGTGCCGGTGCCGTTCAAGTACGGTTTCTCATTCGACTGGGTCGCGTTCGTGCCGGTGGCGGTGATTTTCCTGGTATCTCCGCTGGAAGCCGCCGGCGACCTGACCGCCAATTCGATGATTTCCCGACAGCCAGTCAAAGGCCCGATCTATATCCGCCGGATCAAATCCGGGCTGCTGGCTGACGGTCTCAACTCGGCCATGGCCGCCGTGTTCAATAGCATGCCGATGGTGACGTTTGCGCAGAACAACGGGGTGATCCAGTTGACCGGCGTGGCCAGCCGTTATGTGGCGTTTTTCATCGCCGGGCTGTTGGTGGTGTTGGGGCTCTTCCCGATGATTGGCGCAGTGTTGCAACTGATGCCAAAACCAGTGCTCGGTGGTGCCGAACTGGTGATGTTCGGCACCGTCGCCGTCGCCGGGATCAAGATTCTCGCCGAAGCCGGCCTGCATCGGCGCAACATGCTGATCGTGGCGATTTCCATCGGCATGGGGCTGGGCGTGGCGGCTGTGCCGGAAGTTTTGAGAGAACTGCCGAAGGCGCTGCACAACATTTTCGAATCGCCCATCACCGTCGGCGCGCTGTGCGCTATCGTTTTAAATATCTTCCTGCCTGAAGAATTCATCGAATTGGAAGAAGACGATTTCGATCCGGAAGCCTCGATCCTCCAGGTCATGGAAAACCCGGATGTCCCGGCCAAGGGTGAACCCACGCCGCCCGCGGTGGTCGCACAGTTGAACAGCTAGACCCTTGCTCAAGGACGGAGCTACTGGCGGTTCAGTCCTTTTGCCTACGAGTTACGTCCATGCGCAGCGTCCACGCGGTCATCCTTTCTATGCTGTTGCTCGCTTTGAGCGCCTGTGCGGTGTATCCCAATAACGATCCGCTGAATATCAACGTGGTCGATATCGTGCCACTGCAAAGTCAGGACATGGAAGTCCGGTTTGCAGTGAAGATCCGCGTGCAGAACCCCAATGGCACCAACGTCAATTACAACGGCGTGGCGCTGGACCTTGAAATCAACGGCCATCCTTTTGCCTCCGGTGTCAGCGATCAATCGGGTTCTATTGGCCGATACTCGGAAACGGTGTTGAGCGTGCCGGTCAGTGTGTCCGCGTTTTCGGTGTTGCGGCAAACCTATGGCCTGACGCAACTGCAGACCCTGAACAACATGCCTTACATCCTGCGCGGCAAACTGGCGGGAGGATTGTTCGGCACTCGACGCTTCATGGACAGTGGCAAGCTCAGCCTGTCCGGGCTCACCAACGGCAGCCGCTAAGCGTTAAAGAAAGCGGACACCGGGTTTGGCGCGTTCATCCACCGTCAATTCGAATATGTCCACGACCCCGTCCTTAACCCGCAAAACCTGGAAAATTTTGCTGTTTCCCTGCCTCAACGACGAGAATCAACCCTCACAGTCTCCCAAACTCTCACCTGATGTAGCTTGGGCACAATTGAGCGGGGAGTCGGACAAATGAACTGGAAGGAAGGCCTGAGACAATCGGGCGTATTGGCCGCGCTAGGTGCCGCCGTGCTGTTCGGTGCAGGAACGCCGCTGGCGAAATTACTGTTGAACAGCGTAAGTCCCTGGTTGCTGGCGGGCCTGCTTTACTTGGGTTCAGGCCTTGGACTCACGCTATATCGCTTGCTGAGCCGCGCGCCCAGCGTGAGTCTGCCACGCCATGAAGCGCTCTGGTTCGCAGGCGCAATTGCAGCGGGTGGTGTTGCTGGGCCTGTATTGCTGATGGTGGGGCTGACGGGAATGCCCGCATCGGGCGCATCACTGCTGCTTAACGCCGAAGGTGTATTTACAGCCCTGCTCGCGTGGTTTGCCTTCAAGGAGAACTTTGACCGACATATTGCCTTGGGCATGATCGCCATCGTAGCCGGCGCGCTGGTTCTGAGTTGGCCCAGTGAAGCGCATTTCGCCGGGCTATGGCCAGCACTCGCAGTCTTGGCCGCCTGCTTTGCCTGGGGAATTGATAACAATCTGACCCGAAAGGTGTCGCTGACGGACGCAACCTGGATTGCGTCTGTCAAAGGCTTGGTCGCTGGTTCGGTCAACCTGGCGCTGGCTTTTATTGTGGGGGCGACGTTACCGCCACTGCCTAACCTGGCGGGAGCGCTAGTAGTTGGCTTTCTTGCCTATGGTGTGAGCCTGGCGTTGTTCGTCATAGGCTTGCGTCACCTGGGCACCGCCCGTACGGGTGCTTACTTCTCTGTAGCACCGTTCTTAGGGACATTGCTTGCGGTGGCAATGGGCGATCCCGTCTCGCTACCGCTGCTAATCGCCGGATCGCTAATGGCATTAGGCGTTTGGTTACACCTCACAGAACGCCATGAACATGAACATCGGCATGAGGCCATGCAGCATGAGCACGAGCATGTACACGACGAACACCACCAACATGAGCACGATGAACCCGTCGCGCTTGGCACCAAGCACCAACATTGGCATCGACACGAGCCCATGACCCACAGCCATCCGCACTTCCCCGACGCACACCACAGACATGATCATTGAGTGTATAGGTGGCGTACGGGCCAGGGCGCAGCACACAACTGCCCTCCACAAATGTGAAGAATCCCACTCGCACCGAAGCCCAATCTAGTGCTGGGTTTTTGCTTTTTTAGTGGAACTGTCAGTCAACCGTTTTATGGTTGCGAAGGCAATACAACACTCAAGAGAAATGTCTGCTTCGGGTCGTTTTCAGCCGGTCACGACAGGTAGGAATCGGCCAAAAGCGGACGGCCGATTATTTACTATCGAACGCGAACGTTAAGCCTGATTCTGTGCCAGAACGAATTCTGCATGGGGAACTGAGTACGTCCTGGCTAAGAGCGCTTGGGCGTCCATTAAGGCAAGTCGGCACCTCCCGCTCTTCTGGGACTGATGAGCAGACCTCATGAACCCTTGCCGATCTAACCGTCTAGTCGCCACTCGTTAGCTGGCTTACTGTTTCCCAACGCAAACGTCGGGAGATCGAAATGCACAAGCGCACACTTGGAAACAGTTCACTCGAAGTGTCAGCCCTGGGCTTGGGTTGCATGGGCCTGAGCCATGGCTACGGCCCGTCGACTGACATACAACAAGCCATTACGCTGATCCGTTCGGCGGTTGACCGAGGCGTTACGTTCTTCGATACCGCCGAGGTTTACGGTCCGTACCTGAACGAGCAAGTGGTGGGTGAGGCATTGGCGCCAGTTCGCGATCAAGTGGTCATCGCCACCAAGTTCGGCTTCACCTTCGGTGCCGACAATAAACAGCAGATTCTAAATAGTCGCCCTGAGCACATTCGACTCGCCGTCGAAGGCTCATTGCGCCGACTTAAGACCGACTTCATCGATTTGCTTTACCAGCATCGGGTTGACCCGGACGTACCGATTGAAGACGTCGCCGGTGTAGTGAGAGATCTGATTGGGGAAGGCAAGGTCAAGCACTTCGGCCTTTCGGAAGCCGGCGCGCAAACCATTCGCCGTGCTCATGCTGTGCAGCCAGTCACGGCGCTGCAAAGCGAATACTCATTGTGGTGGCGTGAGCCTGAGCAGGAAATCCTGCCGACGCTCAAGGAGCTGGGGATCGGCTTCGTGCCGTTCAGCCCACTGGGCAAGGGTTTTCTCACCGGCACAGTAGAGGCCGACACCACATACGGCAGCGACGATTTTCGCAGCATCGTGCCGCGCTTCAGCCAGTCGGCACTGCAAGCCAATCAAGGGTTGGTGGTGTTGATCCGCCAGATAGCCGCGCAAAAAAAAGCGACCCCGGCGCAGATCGCGCTGGCCTGGTTGCTCGCGCAGGCACCGTGGATTGTGCCGATTCCCGGGACGACCAAATTGCATCGCCTTGAAGAAAACCTTAGCGGCGCGGATATCACCCTCGACGCGGGCGAACTCCAGGCCATTGACACCGCACTGGCGCAGATCCGCATCGAAGGCGAGCGTTATCCCGAGGCCCTCAAGGCGCGCGTCGGGCGATGAATAACGATCACGATCCTCTACGGCGCACGGTCATCGCCGCACTGGCGAGCGCCCCGTTGCTGTCACTCGCCGACACGCAAACCGCCAGCGAAATACCACGTTCAGGCTCGCGAATTCTGGTCGCGTACTTTTCCCGCTCCGGCAATACCCGCGTGGTTGCCGGGCTCATCCAGCGCGGATTGGGTGCCGACCTGTTCGAGATCCGTCCGGCCAAAGCCTATCCCGAGGACTACCTGCAAACCGTGGAGCAGGCGCGTCAGGAGCGCGACAGCGGCTTCGAGCCCGAGCTGGAAAGCAAGGTTCACGCTCTGAGCGACTACGACACGATTTATCTCGGCTTTCCGATCTGGGGTGAGACCACCCCGCCGATTGTGCGTGCTTTTCTGAGCGCCCACGACCTGACTGGCAAAACCCTCATCCCCTTCAACACCCACGGTGGTTACGGCTTGGGCAATAGCCGCAGCATCCTCGAAAAGCACGCGCCCAAGGCTAAGGTGATGGAAGGATTTGTGATGGAGGGTGAGCAAGAGCGAAAGACCATGGAGCGCGTGAATGGCTGGCTGAGCGATCACCCTCACACGCGCTAATCGATTTCTGGATTGGAGAAGCACCATGAAAACCCGCACGCTGGGCAACGGCCTGGAAGTTTCCGCAATGGGCCTCGGCTGCATGAGCATGACCTCCGCCTACGGCCCGGCCGCCGACAAACCGAGCATGATCAAGCTGGTTCGCTCGGCCCATGAGCAAGGTATCACCTTGTTTGACACCGCCGAGGCGTATGGCCCATTCGCCAATGAAGAGTTGTTGGGCGAAGCCTTGCAACCGATCCGCGAACAGGTGGTCATCGCCAGCAAATTCGGTTTCGATATTGACCTGGTCACCGGCGCACGAGGCGGCGGCACCAATAGCCGACCCGAGCATATCCGCGCCGTGGCAGAGGCGTCATTGAAGCGGTTGCGCACCGATTGCATCGACCTGTTTTATCAGCATCGCGTTGATCCGCAGGTGCCGATCGAAGACGTTGCCGGCACCGTCAAGGAGCTGATCGCCGAGGGCAAGGTCAAGCATTTCGGCCTGTCCGAGGCCGGTGTGCAAACCATCCGCCAGGCACACGCCGTGCAACCGGTAACGGCGGTGCAAAGCGAGTATTCGCTGTTCTGGCGTGGCCCGGAACATGAACTGCTTGGCGTACTGGAGGAACTGGGTATCGGCTTCGTGCCGTTCAGTCCACTCGGCGCTGGCTTCCTCACGGGTCAGATCGATGAGCACACCCAGTTTGACGCCAGCGACTTCCGCAATTTTGTCCCGCGTTTTTCACCTGAAGCGCGCAAAGCCAACCTGGCGTTGGTCGGCGTGGTAAAGGCCGTTGCCGAGCGCAAGCAGGCGACGCCTGCACAAGTCGCGCTGGCCTGGTTGCTGGCGCAGAAACCATGGATCGTGCCGATCCCGGGCACGACCAAACAACACCGACTGGAAGAGAACCTGGGCGCGGTAGAACTGGAACTGACCGGCGATGATCTGTGCGTGATCAATGAGCAGATGGCGCAGATCCAGGTGCACGGTGAACGCCTGCCGGAATCGGCGCTGAAGATGACCGGGCTCTGAGCCTTACCCCCGCAGCTCCGGGCTCGGAGCAGCTTCACTACCTGACCGGAGTTCATTCGATGAACCGATTGATCGCACCGCTCGTTGCCTTGTCGCTGTTGAGCGCAGAAACCCAGGCCGCCAGCGAAATTTGCATCACCCAGAATGGCGCTCAGCCCTCGATCAAGGGCGCGGCGGAAAACTTCACCGGTACCGTACGCGTTGATGGACTGTTCAAGGGGGAC
This sequence comes from Pseudomonas sp. MYb327, assembly GCF_040438925.1. NCBI lineage: Bacteria > Pseudomonadati > Pseudomonadota > Gammaproteobacteria > Pseudomonadales > Pseudomonadaceae > Pseudomonas > Pseudomonas sp. MYb327. Next base: position 1,881,974 of record NZ_CP159258.1, on the reverse strand, counting down.
CCGCCGGCGCGCATCGGCGGCGGCACGGTGACCTTCGAGCCCGGCGCGCGCACCGCTTGGCACAGCCATCCATTGGGGCAAACGCTGATCGTCACCGCCGGGGTTGGCTACGTGCAGCAAGAAGGTGGGCCGCGTCAGGAAATCCGCCCGGGCGACATTGTCTGGATTCCGCCGCACACCCGTCACTGGCATGGTGCCACCGCCAGTAACGGCATGACTCACATTGCGATTGCCGAAGCCGAGGACGGCGAGACTGTCACCTGGGCAGAGAAAGTCTCGGAGGCGCAATACGCCGGTAAATGAAGTTACGGAATGTGTCGAAATCGTAGCGCGACACCCTCGCGGTGAGCAGTCAAAAAACCTCCAGCCCCCGTGTTTAAGCGGGGTCGCCAGGTTTTCAGCGGCAATCGTAAAAACGACTCATGAGTTCTGCTCAGGAGTCCTTGCGCAATATCGGGGTTAATCGCCACAACCGTCCTCCGTACGATCCAGTGACACCGCAGCGACCCCGCAATGCACGGAGCCTTTCACGATGACCCCTGACGCAAGCAAGTCCCGCCCCCATCCCGCGCTGATGGCGCTCTGTCTGAGCCTTGGGGTGATGTTCAGTGTTACCGCTCCAGCAGCCGAGGCATCGCAAACCATGACCCGCACACAAGCCAGTGCAGAAACACTGTCGAGCCAACAGCAGGCGATTCCCCTGATCGCAGCGTTTATGGCGACCAGCGACATGCCCAACCTCAACGTAGCCCTCAATCAAGGCCTCGACGCCGGCCTGACTATCAGCGAAGCGCGGGAAATTCTGGTGCAGCTCTACGCCTACGTCGGCTTCCCGCGCAGCCTTAATGCCTTGAATGAGCTGATGACCGTGGTGCAGGCGCGCAAACAACGCGGCATCGACGATGCGCCGGGGCGTGAGCCGGGCCGGGCGATTCCAATCGGTGATGAGCTGTTGGCGGCCGGCACGGCCAATCAAACGAAGATTTCCGGTGGCCCGGTCAAAGGGCCGGTGTTCGAGTTCGCCCCGGTAATCAACCGGTTTCTGCAAACCCACCTATTCGGCGACATCTTCGAGCGCGACAACCTCGACTGGCAAAGCCGCGAACTGGCGACCGTCGGAGCGCTGGCGGCGACGCCGGGGGTGGAATCGCAATTGCGTTCGCACATGCTGGCGAGCCTGCGCGTCGGGCTCAGCGCAACGCAATTGCGTCAAGTCACCGAGCAGTTGAAAAAGCACGGAGATGCACAGACTGCCGAACGTGCAAACACAGCGCTGAACCAGGCACTTGCTGCGTCGGGGAAATGACATGAAATCTGCAAAATACTTGCTCTGCATCACCCTGCTCAGCCTGTTGGCAGCTTGTGCGAACCAGCCCGATGGCTCAGGCCCTTTACTGATTCAGGCACAAGGCAGCTTCGCCGCCGGTGGAACGATGACCACTGCGCCGGGTACGTTCAACCCGCGCAAACCGATGGCTCCGGATGGCCAGACCTATCACGGTGACCATGCCTACACCTTCTACCAAATGCCGGTCGACGCCCGGAAACTACCAATCGTCATGTGGCATGGCGCAGGCCAGTTCTCCAAGACTTGGGAAACCACCGCCGATGGCCGCGAAGGTTTCCAGACCATTTTCCTGCGCCGCCATTTCGGTGTGTACCTGATCGACCAGCCGCGACGTGGCGATGCCGGCCGTAGCATGGTCGAGGCGACGGTCAAACCGACGCCGGACGAACAACTGTGGTTCAACCAGTTTCGCATCGGCTTGTGGCCCAACTATTTCAACGGTGTGCAAGTAGCCAAGGATGCACAGACGCGCGAGCAATTCTTCCGGGCAATGACACCGAACACCGGGCCGTTCGACATGGGTGTGGTGTCTGATGGTGTGTCGGCGGTCTTTGACAAAATCGGCCCGAGCATTCTGTTCACGCACTCGCAAGGTGGCGGGCCGGGTTGGCTGACCGCGATCAAGAATGACAAGGTCAAGGCCATTGTCGCCTTCGAGCCGGGCAGCAGCTTTGTCTTCCCGCAGGGTGAGGTGCCCGCGCCGATCCCCAGTGCCTTCGACACGGTGCAGGGTGCGGCCGTGCCGATTGATCAGTTCATGGCGCTCACGCGCATTCCGATCCTGATCCTCTACGGCGACAACATCCCGGAACAGGCCGTCGACCTGCCCGCCCAGGACAGTTGGCGCGCCCGCCTGAAGATGGCCCGGCTATGGCGTGATGCGGTCAATCGGCATGGGGGCGACGTGCGACTGATCCACTTGCCGGAGATTGGCATCAACGGCAATACCCACTTCCCCATGTCGGACTTGAACAACGTGCAGATCGCCGACCTGGTGTCGAAATTCCTCAAAGAAAAACAGCTGGATTGACCCCTCTCCCGATAGCACTGCCGCCCTTTAGATTACTCAGGAGCTTCACGTGAAAAACACCTTTCTCAAAGCCACGCTCATGTCGGCGCTGGTCGGTCTCACTGCGGGCGAAGCTGGCGCTGCGGACTACAAAAAGAACCCGTTCACCCTGGCGTACGACGGCGCCTTGACCAGCAACGAGCCGGGCAAGGTCAACATCCATCCGGTCAGCTACAAGCTCAATGGCCTGGACATCGCCGCCAACGTTTACACCCCGGCCAACTACGATGCGAAGAAGGTCTACCCGACCGTTGTGGTCGCGCATCCGAACGGTGGCGTCAAAGAGCAGGTCGCCGGACTGTACGCCCAGCGCCTGGCCGAACAGGGCTACATCACGATCACCGCCGATGCGGCCTACCAGGGCGCAAGTGGCGGACAGCCTCGCAGCATCGACAAGCCGGCGTATCGCATCGAAGACATCCATGGCATGGCAGACTTCATCAGCCAATATGCGGGCGTCGATAGCACGCGCCTGGGCTTGCTCGGGATCTGCGGCGGCGGTGGCTATTCGTTGGCCGTCGCGCAAACCGACAAACGCTTCAAATCGCTGGCAACCATCAGCATGTTCAACTCCGGTCGGGTGCGTCGCAACGGCTACAACGACTCGCAACTGGACAGCGTTCAGCAACGCCTGCAACAGGCTTCCGCTGCGCGCGCTCAGGAGGCGGCCGGCGGTGCTGTGCTCTATTCGGGTGACGCCAACCTCACCGACGAGCAGATCGCCAAGCTGCCCTTCGAGCTGTATCGCCAGGGCTACGAGTACTACTGGAAGACCCACGCGCACCCGAACTCAACGTTCAAGTACACCACCAGCAGCCTGTTGGACCTGATGCGTTTTGACGCGACCAATCAGATTGAGTTGATCAATCAGCCATTGCTGATGATCGCCGGCAGCAAGGCTGACAGCCTGTACATGACCCAGGATGCATTTCCCAAGGCCACCGGCACCAAGGACAAGGAATTGTTCATCATCGACGGCGCCACCCACATCGAAACCTACTGGGTCCCGCGTTATGTCGACGCGGCAATGGGCAAGCTGACAACGTTCTACGCACGAACCCTTTGATGGGCTGTTCGGGGGATCGCGTATCCATGCGGAACCTGCTTACATGGAATAATTACGCGATCCCCATGAGAGGCTCTCATCAATGTCACGCGCCAATCTCAACGATCTGCAAGCCTTTGTGATCATTACCCGCGAAGGCAGCTTCACCCGCGCTGCGGCGCAGCTGGGCGTCTCGCAGTCTGCGCTAAGCCATACTCTACGTGCCCTTGAGACGCGACTCGGGGTTCGTCTGCTGACCCGAACCACCCGTAGCGTATCCCCTACCGAAGCCGGTCAACGGTTATATCAATCCATGGCGCCGAGGTTCGAAGAGATTGAACTCGAACTGGCAGCGGTCAGCGAGTTTCGTGACACCCCGGCAGGGAACGTGCGGATTCAAGCATCCGAACATGCAGCCAACAATATTCTCTGGCCCAAGTTGCTGAAGGTGCTTCCCGACTATCCGGACATCAAGGTCGAAATCACCGTCGACTACGCACTCTCCGACATCGTCGCTCAGCGCTATGACGCAGGGGTACGGCTTGGGGACCAAGTGGCCAAGGATATGATCGCCGTTCCTATCGGGCCGTCCTTGCGCATCGCGGTCGTGGGCTCACCCGAGTATTTCAAACAGCGCCCAGTGCCGAAGGTGCCGGGTGATCTGGCCGCACACAATTGCATCAATCTGCGCCTGCCCACCCATGGAAGCCTGATGCAATGGGATTTTGAAAAGGATGGTCACGAACTCAAGGCGCGCGTTGAAGGACAATGGACGTTCAACAGCAGCGTGCCGATTCTGCGTGCCGCCGTTGCGGGATGTGGGTTGGGTTTCCTTCCGGAAGATATGGTTGCCAAGGAGATTACCGAGGGAAGCCTTGTGCGAGTGTTGGAAGACTGGTGCCAACCCTTTGCCGGTTACCATCTCTATTACCCCAATCGCCGTGAACATTCATCAGCGTTTGGCGTTGTAGTTGAAGCGTTGCTCTACAAGCGATGAGTCATCGACCATCAAGCCGTCTCAATTTATACCCCCGCCTCACAAACCCGCGATTAAGCAGATGCTTTGGATCGATTGCAGTCGTCGACGAACGGCTGCAATGGGTCGACTCTCGCCGCTCGCAACAGGTAGAAATCGGCCAATAGTGGACGGTCAGTGCACTTTCAGATTGGTGACTCACTCAACCAAAAGAGCGCGTTGGGTCAAGATTTTAAGTAAGGCAGCCGATAAAGACTGCCAGTTACGTCAATTATTCCGTTGCTCCACGACCGAATTGAGTGATCGCTGCGGTTTCAGCATCCATGCAGCCAACGCCGGCAGCAACAGAATCGCGCCGAACATGTTCACGAGGAACATGAAAGCCAGCAGGATGCCCATGTCGGCCTGGAACTTCAGTGCTGAGAACGCCCAGGTTGCCACTGACAACGTCATGGTCACGGCGGTGAATACGGAGGCCGTGCCGCGTTGTTTCAGCGCTTCGACGAACGCTTGCTCCAGGCTCAGACTGCGTTCGTGCATTTCGTGTTTGATGCGCTCGAACAGGTAGATGCCATAGTCGACACCCACCCCGACTCCCAGCGCTACGACCGGCAGCGTATTGACCTTCAGGCCAATGCCCAGCGTCGCCATCAGCGCGTTGCACAGTACCGTCACCAACGCCAGCGGCAGGATGATGCACAGCGTGACGCGCCAGGAGCGGAACATCCACAGGCATAACAGCGCAACCGATGCAAACAGGGCACTATTGACCACTTTATCGGCGGCATGCACCACTTCGTTGGTCGCCGCCATCACGCCGACGTTGCCCGATGCCAGTTCGAAGGTGATGTCGTCGCTGTCGTAGCTCGCCTTGAACGCCTTGATCCGCGTCATCAGTTCGCTGATGGTGCCGGCCTGGTGATCCTTGGTGTAGATCGACACCGGAATGGCATTGCAGGCACTGTTCATGTATTCGGTGCCGCTGCGGGTGGCGAAGCCGATGCCCTGGGCGATCTGCGGCACCTGTTCTGGCAGCACGCGCCATTTCAAGTCGGTTTCGGCATAGGCCTGGGTGATGTTATTGACGAATGCGCTCAGACTACGCACGGAAGCCACGCCGTCATCCTGACGCAAATACACTTCGAACTCCTCCAGCGGCGCCAGCACTTCGCGCTTCACACAAGGCGTTTCATCGCCCTTGGCCTTGACGATGACCTGTAGCAGATCGACACCGGTGGCGAAGTGGCTGGTGATCGTGGCCACGTCCTGGTTGTAGCGCGAATTTTCCCGCAACTCCGGCACACCCGCGCCCAGGTCACCGACATGCAGGTTTCTGGCCTGGTATAGCCCACCCACCAGCAGCAGCGCTGCGATCAACAAAGCGACCAGGCTGCCGCGTCGCGTCGCCAGTTTACCCAGGTGCTCCCACAGCCGCAGTCCCATGGTTTCCTTGCCACGCAGCTTGAGCGCATCGGCCGCCGAAAGGCGCATGAACGACAACAGAATCGGCAACAACATTTTATTGGTGATGATCATCACCGAGACGCCAAGGGTGGCGGTGATGGCCAGCTCCCGCACCATCTCGATGTCGACCAGGGCAATCACTACGAAACCCAGGGCGTTGGCGAGCAAAGCCACGGCTCCGGGGATGAACAGTTTCTGGAAGCAGTTACGCGAAGCCGTTACGCCATCCGCGCCGGCCAAGGTTTCCAGCTTCCAGGCATTGGTCATCTGCACTGCGTGGGATACACCGATGGAGAAGATCAGGAACGGTACCAGAATCGACATCGGGTCCAGGCCCAGGCCCACCAGTGGCAGGATGCCGAGCAGCCAAACCACCGGAATGACCGCGCAGATCAATGCCCAGCCAGTCAGCATCAGCGATCCGCAGTACCAGAACAGCAGCACGGCGGTGATCACGAAGGCCGCCACGAAAAACAACAATACGCCCGAAGCACCTTCGGCGATGTCACCGATGGATTTGGCAAAGCCAATGACGTGAATACTGATGTCGCCGGTCTGGTTGTCCTGGCGGATTTTCTCCAGTTGCGCCGCGACTTGCTGCAAGTCCAGTCGTTCGCCCGTCGCCGGGTCGGTTTCCTGCAAGGTGGCAACCACCATGGCCGACGACAAGTCGTTGGAAACGATGCGCCCGATCCAGTCGGACTTGAGCGTGCGCTCACGCACCTGCGCCAGTTGTTCGGGGCGCCCGGCATAATCGGATGCCACCAGATTCCCCCCGGTGAAGCCCTCCTCCACCACTTCGGTGTAGCGCACGTTCGAGGTGAACAACGAAGTGACCGAGCTACGCTCCACGCCGTTGAGGAAGAACACCTCGTCGGAGACCTTGCGCAACACGTTCATGGACTCCGGCGCAAAGACCTCGCCCTTGCTGTTCTTCACCGCGATCAGGATCTTGTTCGCCCCACCGAAATCTTTCTGGTACTTGAGGAAGGTGCCCATGTACTCATGGTGCAGTGGAATCATCTTGAGGAAGCCGGCCTCGACTTTGAGGTGCGACGCGCTATAGCCCAGCCCCAGGGTCAACAGGATAAAGAGTGCCAGCAGCGGCTTGCGCTGATGGAAAATCCAATAGGAAACCTTGCCCACCAGCCCACGGGAAAAGTCCTTGCGATTGAGGTGTTCGACATCGTTGAGGATTTCATACCGGCTCATAACTTCACGCTCTCTTGCAGCAATACGAGAGTGGTCAATGACTTGATGCCCTGATCCCCCACGGCCAGCGTCTGGCCATTTGTCAGTTGTACGCCTTGAGCAAGGCTCGCTTTGCTCGAACCGTTCAAGGTCTGGAAGCTCACCCCGTCGTCGTCGCTGGTGAGCACAAGCCCGCCGTTACCCAACGCCAGAATGCGGCCGGAATCAAGTTGCAGCCCGCCATTGATGCCCAGGGTGGTGCCAGTCTCAACCTTGCTCCAACTCTGCCCCTTGTCCGTCGAGCGCCAGACATTGCCGCGCATGCCGTACGCCAGCAACGCGCCGGAACGGGTTTGCAGGGCACCGAAAAAACTGCCCTCGTAGGGGCTGTCCAGAGTTTCCCAGGTTTGCCCTTGATCCAGCGAATGAGCCAGGGTGCCGCTCTCACCCACGAGAAAAAGTTGCCCTTCGACCTTGAGGATTTGGGCAATGTGTCGATCGAAATCGTCACCCAGAATCATCCGCCGTTGCCAGCTCGCGCCGCCGTCGCTGGACTCCAGGAACAGGCCGAAAGCGCCCCACGCCAGCATCTTCTGCTCACCGATCGAAGCCACTCCCAGCAAAGACTCGCCACCGGTATCGGCTTCCACCGCCTGCCAACTCAACCCGCCGTCATCCGAGTGCAGGAGTGCGCCGCCATGCCCCACCGCTGCGCCGTCTCGCGCATTGGCAAAGGCCAGTGCGGTCAGCGTGCGCGTAACGGGTGTGCGCAGGCTGTGCCATTGCTGGCCCTGATCGTCGGAGTACACCACCACGCCCCGCTCGCCCACGGCCACGAGGCGTTCGCCAACCTTTTCCAGGTCAAGCAGGAACACCTTGTCGGCAGCGACGGGATAGTCGAGGACGGGAGACTGGGCAAAGGCCGCCGGTAACGCGGCGATCGCCCACAGTGCTAGCGCCAGTGAAGGCAGGCGATGAGACAACATAAGGAAAGTATCCACTGTAGGGAAAATCGAAATGACCCGCGCGGCAGCTCGGCACCGCGCGGGCTCAGGAGTCAACGCCCCAGGCGGCGCAGCGCATCGGCCTGGAAGTCAACGAAGCGACCTTTGGTGCCGAACTTCCAGGGGGATTTTTCCTGGTTCGAAAGGCCGGACATGTAGTAGCTGCCGTTGCTCAGGTCATGCCAGATATTGGCGGCATACCAGGGCACCTGGGCATCGTAATACTGGATCAGAGGATGCACGCCGACACGCCAGAGCGAGCCACGAGTGTCATAAGCATCGGTGGCCAGAACGGACCAGGAATCCTCGTCCAGGTAGAACGAACGCTTGCCGTAGACGTGCTTGGCATCCGGTCGCAAGGTTGCCTCCACGACCCAGACGCGGTGCAGCTCATAACGCATCAGATCGGTATTGGGAGTCCCCGGGGTCAGGATGTCTTTGTACGAGATCTGCTTGTTGCCCAGTTTGTAGTCGTTGTAAGGCACATACATTTCTTTCTTGCCGACCAGCTTCCAGTCAAAGCGATCCGGTGCACCGTTGAAGGCGTCGAAGTCGTCGGTGACGCGCAAGCCTTCGGTGCCATCGTTGACGTTGTCATACGCCAGGTCCGGTGCGCGGCGAACGCGACGCTGGCCCACGTTATAGATCCAGGCCGAACGCACTTCCTTGACCTGATCGATCGGTTCCTGCACCAGCTGGATCGTGCCGGCCAAGGTTGCAGGCGACAGGAAGCGCGCGGTGTAGTTGAGCAGACGATTAGGTGACTGCTGGTCCATGTTGCTGTCGAAGACGCGATTTTCAAGGATCCTCACGTCATAGAAATCGCCGCTGGGGCGCACCGGGAACGAGCTGTAGGTACGTTCCAAACCACCGCCAAGATAGCGCACGGTGTGGTTCCAAATCGCTTCCAAACCGTTCTTGGGAATCGGGAATGGCGTGGTCGTGCCGTTGAGATTGACCAGCCCGAAGCCACTGAGCTCGGCAGTCACCGCATCGGCCTTGACCCTGGCCGCGATATCGGCCGGAACGGTGGCGGTGCGATGGGTCGGGTAAACCGGCATTTGATAGTTGGGGTGCTTGGCGAATAGCGCCTGCATGCCCGGCGTTACCTTGTCTTTGTACTGCCCAAGGTTCTGCGCGGTGATGGTGAACAGCGGTTTTTCCGAAGCGAACGGATCGGTGTAGCCCTTGTCCGCCGCCCAGCCGGCTGGCGGCTGCGCCAGACCACCGGTGTACGCCGGAATGCTGCCGTCGGTGTTGCCCTTCATCTCGCCACCCAATGGGGTGAGATCAGCACCCAATCGTGCGGCTTCATCGGCAGTGATTTTGGCCGTGACCGGGCCGCTCAAACTGAACATGATTGCACTGGCAAGGGCGGACAGAAGCACGCCCCGGGTCGATATTTTCATTTTTGATTACCTTTTATTCTTGTTAGAAGCTGTAGCTGTAACTGGCCGCGAAGAAGTCGTGGTCGCGCATCGGGTCGTATTCGGCACTGTTGTCGAAGGTGACGTAGCTCATTTCGACTTTGTGTTGCTTGTTGTAGTCGAAGCTCACACCGACGCTTTCGGTCAGGCGGCCTTCGTTGAATTGCCCGTCCATGGAGACACCTTCCACATCCTGACCGAGGTAGGCGAACGGCGAAGCGGTCACCGAAGTGCCCAGGAAGTTGGAGTAGTCCAGCTGCCCGCGCAGGCGATAACCCCAGGAGAAGTCGGTGACATAACCATCATTCTTCGCACCATCGGGTTGGGCGTTGCCCAGTGCACCCAAGGCGCCAGTGCTTGGCGCGGCGCCCATGTCAAATATGAAGGCGCGGCCATAACGTTCGTTGTCCTTGAAGTCCGGCACGTTGTTCCATTGGAAGCCCACTTCGCCAACGACCGTCAGGTTGTCCGCACCCAGCACATTGGGAAACAGGTTCACCGCGTTGAATTGCAGCTGGGTTTTCTCGAAGCGATTCCAGCCCTCTGTCAGTGCCGCGCGCTGTCCGAGCACCGCTTGTTGCAGCTCGGCCAGCGGACCGACGCCACCCAATGCGCCATTGAGCAGATCGGCACCGTTGAGTTGCACCGGTTGGTTCGGCGAGTGACTCAATTCACCGGCCAGCGACCAGCCCTTGACGGTTGTGGTAAAGCTCACGCCGTACAGGCGGATATCTTCGGGGTATTCCCAACTCGGGCCCGTGCCGCCGAATGCGCCACCGGCCGGTGCTCCGGAGAATTCATCCGGTACGCGCGACGCGTCGTTGCGGATCGCCAGGTATGGCGTGCGCGAGTGGTAGTTCATGTAATAAACACCCAGCTCGCCATCCAGTGCATCGACGGGAATGCGGAACGCCAGACCCCATTGGCCACCGTCCTTGGGTTCCTTGCCCTTGTTCAGTGGCAGGTAGGCACCGGCGTTGATCGCTTCTGCCGAAGACAGCGCGTTCGGATCGCCCAGGGTGACGCCGACATCGCAGCTGCCAGGATCGCGTGCGATCACCGTTTCGGCCACCGACCAGTAATGGCCACAGCCTTCCACGGCCGTGTTCTCATACTTGAGCTGGTAGAAGCCTTCCATGGAAATGCCCGCCGGCAGACCGAGGTTGAAATAGCCCATCCAGACCGGAATCAGCGCTTCCTTGAGCTCGGTGCCGGGACGTCGCAGGGCCGGAACATCAAGGGGGTTAATCTGGTTCAGGCCCTGGATGTACAAGCTCTCGCCCCAGTTCACGACTTGGCGACCCAGGCGCACCTGCAAGGGTGACTGATCGATATAGAACGTGTCGTAGACATAGGCATCGAGCAGGTACACGCCCTTGTACTTCTGCAAGTCTTCGTAGCCGCGGTCAGACAGTGGCGCGTCCTTTTTGTAGCCGTTGGAAATGCTGCCAAGGTTGACGTCTTCATCGGCCAGGGCCTGGTCATACCAGCCCTTCACTCGCACCAGGCCACCCAGGTCGCCATTGCGCAACGACACATCGGTCACGAACTTGCCAATGCTGGAGAACCGGTCGCCCTTGTCATAGTTCAAGTTGCCCGCATCGCTGCGATTGGAAAGACCGCCCTGCTTGCCCACGGAACGTCCGTTGGCACCAGAATAAAGCTTGTTATCCGCATCTTCGGCGCGCCACTGCGAACCCACGGTCAGCGTGGTGTTCCACTCCCCTTGCCACTCGTCACCGACTTCGAAAGTAACGGCCTGTGCACTGCTGGCGGTGGACAGTGCGATGGCAACTGCCAACGGATTCAAACGGGAAAGACGCTTATTGTTGTTGTTTGGCATCGCAGATCTCTATGGGAATTGCCCTTTTGCCAGCCTTGCGTGGAGCAATCCACGAACGCCGGCAGAGCCTTATTGTTGTGTCGATTATGCGAAGAAGAAAAAACAGAACTTGATAATTCATGACATAAGTTTGTCTTTTCACGCAGAACGCGGAACGTTTGTCTCGCCGTGCTGCAAGGCAAAAAATGAAGGGAAGACGATTCTCAGCGGCGGTGGCAAATTTGACTTTTCACGCCCTCATACCTTCAATACGCGACAAAGCAGCAGCACCGACACGTCAGCTGTCGCGCCCATAACAACAAAGAAAAAATCTGCCCATGATCGATTTCGTGCGAGCCACGGCGCTGGCCAACTTCTCTGAGTTCGCCGCGAAACAGGGCCTGAACCCTGAAAAAATGCTCCAGCGGGCCGGCTTGCCGCGGGACCTGGAACAACTTCCCGACAGCCTGATTTCCTACAGCAAACTGCTGGATTTGATGGTGCTGTGCGAACTGGAAACCGGGAACCGGTTGTTCGCCCTGCAGTATGGAGTGGCCCAGGGGGTCAACGTCTTCGGCTCCCTGCTCTACCTGTTGAACAACGCCAGGGATGTCCGTGAAGCGCTGTCGGAACTGACCGCGTACTACCACATTCATTCGGGTGCGGGCCAAGTCGCTATCGACGAAAAAGGCAAGCACGCGATCCTCACCTACACCATCACCGACACGTCAATCGCGGGCTATCGCCAGGGTTCGGAGCTTGCATTGGGCGTTGGCATGCAGTTGATGCGCACACTGCTCGGCAAGCGCTGGCAACCCCAGTCGTTTCTGATCCGGCACACCCCGGTCGCCGAACCTGCGCAGTATCGGCGCGTCATTGGCATGTCCCCCAGTTTCAATACCACTTACAACGGGTACATGTTCGATGCCGGCTTGCTCGATATCCCGTTGGAGTCGGCCGATCCGGCCCTGCACAGGCTCATACGGCAGCACCTTGATCACCAGGCTCAGATGTCCGTCCAGGAGCTGCCGGCGCTGGTCCAGCGGCTCATTCGTAACTTCATGCCGGACGGCCACGCGACCCTCGAGTACATCGCCACCTTCATGAAGATCAGCACGCGCAAATTGCAGCGTCAGCTGGAACTCGAAGGCATCAGCTTTCAGGAATTGCTGTCGGAAACCCGACAAACCATGGCTTGTCACTATCTGCAGGACTCGACGATCAAAATTTCGCAATTGGCCGACTTGCTCGGCTACGGCGATCAAAGCGCATTCACTCGTGCATTCCAGCGCTGGTATGGGCAAAGTCCCCGGGAATGGCGCAAGCAGTTAGTCGATAAGCCAGGTAACCCGCAGCGACGGCGCCAATTATCAAAAACCTGACGCCAATTGAACGGTATTTGCCTTGATGCCAGTGAACAATGACGATGTCTGAACAACGCCCCTTCGGGCTGCACGTCAGATGACGCAACTCCTCCTTGAGAGCGCCAGCACACACTGAGCGCTCTTTTTTTCTTAACAATTGTTAATGCCCCCCTTCATCTGTCCTGCCCACAATGGGAAAAACAAGAAACCACAGGACTGCAGCATGATCACCCCACCTTGTGCGAAAACGGTGTATGAACTCTTCCAGGCGTCGGCCAACACTTATGGCGATCACACCGCGCTGACCTACCTCAGCAACCTGGAACCCCTGCAGGAACAGCACGTCAGCTATAACGAACTACTGGCCAATATCAACCGTTCAGCGCGCCTGCTTCTGGACCTCGCGGGCACCCGTAGACCGGTGGTCTCGATGCTGTTGCCGAACATTCCGCAAAGCCAGTATTTGCTCTGGGCCGCTGCCAGCGTAGGGGTTGCCAACCCGATCAACCCGCTGCTCAGTGAGGACGCGCTGTACAACTTGATGCTCAAGGCAAAGACAGAGTTGATGTTCGTACCTGGGCCGACGCCAGGTTCCGATCTGTGGCAGAAGACCCTGAGCGTGGCCCAACGGCTGCCACACCGGCCCAAATGCATTGCGGTGCTGGCGCCTGGAGGCGAGTACTTTTTTGACGCATTGCTCCCAGACTATAGCGATGCCGAATTGGAGCCTGTGCTTCAACCGCAGGCCGATGACATCGCGGCTTACTTCCACACCGGCGGCACCACAGGGCTGCCCAAGATCGCCTGCCACACCCACGCCAACCAGGTCGCGGCAGCGCACGCCTATGTGCGCTGCATGGAAGCCAGCTCGACTGACGTAGCACTCAACGGCTTGCCGCTCTTCCACGTCGCCGGTGCCTTGGTAAACAGCCTGGGCGGTATGGCGAGTGGCTTGCGCATGCTGCTGCCGACGCTTTCCGGATTCCGCAATCGCGAGGTGATCCAGCGTCACTGGCAACTGGTCGAGCACTACGGCATCACTATCAGTGGCGGCATCCCAACCTCGGTGGCAGCCATGCTCGACATCCCCGTTGGCAACCATGACATCAGCTCCTTGCGTTTCATGATTTCCGGTGGCGCGCCGGTGCCAGCAGCGCTCTGCGAAAAACTGCGAGAGACCACCGGGCTGAATCTGTACCAGGCCTACGGCATGACCGAGGCGGCCGGCGTCATTACCTTGCCTAATCTGCGTTGCCCTTCCATTCCAGGCAGCGCCGGGCACGTGAGCGGTGCAATGCAGGTGCGTATTGCCGAGAGTGGCGAGATCTGTGTGCGCGGGCCGACGGTGTTCCCTGGCTATCTCGGACAAACTGAAAGCCCACTCGACGATGGCTGGCTACGCACCGGCGACCTGGGCCGCCTGGACGATCAGGGCAACCTCTTTATCACCGGCAGGGCCAAGGATCTGATCATACGCAGCGGCCACAATATCGACCCGGCTCTGATAGAGAACTGCCTGGAATCCCATCCGCAGGTGTCACTGGCGGCTGCCGTCGGCATGCCCGATGAATATGCTGGTGAGCTGCCAGTGGTGTTCGTACAGCTACGACAGGGCTGCGTGGCCAGCATTGACGAACTGCGCCAGTACGCCTTCGATAATATCGCCGAACGCCCCGCCTGCCCGAAACAGATCTTCCTGGTCGACGCACTGCCGATCACAGCGGTGGGCAAGATCATCAAGCATCGCTTACGCGAGGTAGCGGCAGCCTACGTTTACAACGAACTTGCCAGGCAGCGGTGCGGCAATGAGCTGACCGTAGAGGTTAATCAGCACGCTGATGGCAGCCTGGTGCTCAATCTCGATAGCGTACCGCTTGAACATCAGAGCTGGTGTGCCGAGCAGGCTCAGCGTTTGGGGATGGGTGTGCATGCCGTGCAGTAAGTGCACCTGAACTAATGCAAGAGCGAGCCTGCCCGCATATGTTCGATCGTCTTCTCGAGCAGGCTTTTTGGCATCTGACAGGCTGCTGGTATTCAGCAGCCTAACTTGCGTTTGATCCGCGAGAACGACACAGCATCCATACTCAGATAGCTCGCGAGCTGGTACTGCGGGACCCGCGCCAGCAACCAGTTTTCGTTTTCGCGCAACCAGCGATAGCGTTGCTCGCTATTGCAGGTCAGCAGCAGCGCCTCTCGCGATTCGTTACGCAGCATGATTTCCCGAGTGACCTTGTCGAGCATCCCCTGCATCTGCAAGGAGCGCCCCTGTTGCTGGGTAAAAATCTGCAGCGGCACAGCCACCAAGCGACTCTTCTCCAGCACTTCAATGCTGTAGGTACAAGGTTGCTGCTTCAAATAGGCGCTAAGTGAACCGACCAACGCGCCTTCGTGAAAAAAGGCTTTGTTCCAGTCCTTTCCTTCTGGCGAAGAATAGTAATAGCGCACCAGGCCATTGAGGATGACGAAGAAATGCGTCGGCATTTCGCCGGCACGAACGATGTGCTGATCGGGGGCGTAGTCGCGCAGTTCGAGCACCTGCAACAGGTGCTCCCAGAGTTCGGGCTCGTTCACGCCGTAACGGCAAAGCACGGCCCTAAACAAATCTGAAGCGCTCGCATCGAGAAGGTTTTTCACGGTCATTGTCGCGCCCCGGGGCAATGTCGTTGGCGGCTGCAAGGCCATTCAAACACAGGCAACGCAAGACCCCGTAGCGGGAGAGAACATCAGTTATGCAACAGCGTCACTTGTCACCTCTCGAAAGAGCATAGCCACACACTCAGCGGTCAACGCAGGCTCCGCTTGACCCTCCAGCTCCAGCTGAGCCAGAAGTATCAGCAAGGTACGCCCGCCATCCTTGACCTCGACCGAATGCACCGAGGCCCGCGCCCGGACACGCGTGCCCGCGCGCACGGCATTTTTGAAGCGAACGTTGGTCACGCCGGCATTGACCAGGCTGCTCACACCGGCAGGCACGATGCCCATCTGCATCATCAAGCCACCGAGCAGTGACAGGTTTAGAAAGCCGTGGGCGATGGTCGTACCAAAAGGGCTTTCAACCTGGCAACGTACCTCATCCACATGAATCCACTGGTGGTCTTCCGTGCAATGGGCGAACTCGTTGATTCGTGCCTGGTCAACCAGGGCCCATTCGGAAACGCCCAGTTCCTTGCCCACGAATTGAGCCAGGTGGTCGTAGTGATAACTCATGTTCATACAGCGCGCTCCAAGGCAGCGGCATCTTCAAGAATCATGCTCGCGCCCTTCTCGCCAATCATGGTGACTGGCTGGTTAGTATTGCCGTTTACCAGGGTTGGCATGATTGACGCGTCGATCACGCGCAGCCCATCGAGGCCGTGCACACGCAACCGCGCATCAACCACGGCCATCGCATCGCTGGCGGGGCCCATTTTGCAGCTGCCCACTGGGTGATAGGCCGTTTCAACGTTCTCCCGTACCCAGGCTTCGAGTTGCTCATCGGTTTGCACCTGCGGGCCAGGATTGATCTCGCACTTGTTGTGCACCGCGAGCACCGGCTGGGCAATAATCTTGCGCATCATTTTGACGCCCAAGACCAGTCGTTGCAGGTCACGCGCGTGACTCAGGTAGTTAGGGTCAATCAATGGAGGTGCCAGCGGATTACTGCTGTGCAGGCCAACCCGGCCGCGGGAGAGCGGTCGACCGTCGTTGATCGCCATCGAATAGCCGTAGCCGGACGCAGGCAAGCGCATGTCACGCCCGTGATCGCGATACATGATGGGCGCGCAATGCAACTGCATGTCGGGCATGGACTCCTGTGGCAACGAACGCACAAACGCCCCCGCCTCGATCACATTGGTGGTGAGCATCCCACGACGACGGAAGACGAACTGCGCCAGGGCTTTTACCGCCTGAAGGAGCGACGAGGGGTGCAAAGAGATGCCCCGGCGGGTGTGCGTACGCACGTTGAGCACGACCGCGAGGTGATCTTGCAGGTTCTGCCCTACCCCCTCCAGTTCATGGCGAACCTGAATGCCATGCTTCTCCAGCTCAGCCCGCGGGCCTATGCCCGACAGCAGCAGAAGCTGTGGCGACTGGAACGCGCCGCCGCTGAGAATGACTTCGGCGCTTGCCCGGGCCTGGCACAACTTGCCGTTGCGCATGTACTCGACACCCACGGCGCGCTTGCCGTCCAACAGCACACGGGTGGCATGGGCGCCGGTGATGATCTGCAGGTTTTCCCGGTCACGCGCCGGGTTCAGGTAGGCCCTGGCATTGCTGCAGCGTCGTCCGTTTTTTTGGTAGGCGCGTTGCAGGCACGCCCCCTCTTGATCGGCACCATTAGGGTCAGAACTGCGTGGCAACCCGGCCTGCGCACAAGCTTCGAGAAAGGCGTGACCGTAGGGGCTGGTCCATCGCCGTTCAGCAATGTTCAACGGCCCGCCCTTGCCGTGAAATGGCGCGTCGGCAGGCTGACTGACAGGCTCGAAATTCTCCGACTTCTTGAAAAAGGGCAAGACATCGCGAAAGCCCCAACCCGGGCAGCCCAAACGCTCCCACTCATCGTAGTCCCAAGGCTGCCCCCGGGTATTGACCGCCAGGTTGATACTGCTCGAACCACCGAGACAGCGACCACGCGGTTGAAACATCCGGCGGTTGGCCAGTTGCGGCTGCGGCTCGGTTTCAAACAGCCAGTTGTAACGACGACTCTTCATCAGCGCCACCGCGCCGGCCGGGATAGCCACCAACGGGCTCCAGCGTCCACTCGGGCCGGCCTCCAGCAGCAGCACACGGTTGCTGGCACATTCACTCAAACGGTTTGCCAGCACTGAGCCGGCGGACCCGCCACCGACAATAATGTAATCCCACTTGTTACCGCTCATCTCAGGTACCTTTTTTATTTTGTGCGGGTACATCAATTGAATAGATCGGGATCGCTGTGGGTGATTTGATCCCACAACGGTCTTGCCTGGAACCAGCCGGCGTAAGGCGTGCCGACCTGCGAACGCACGCCTAGCGCGGTCTGGTGATCAATCAACTTGGGCGTGCCGGCGGCCATGGCCAACAACTGCGCCTGGCAGGAACGCTCCATCGTGATAAACCACCAGATGGCTTCGGCGACGGACTGGCCGACCGTCAGCAAGCCATGGTTCTGCAGGATTACCGCCTTGTGTTTGCCCAACGCTTCACCGATACGCACGCCTTCGTCCACCTCGGTCGCGACGCCGCCGAATTCGCTATACAAGCCATGATCTTCGTAGAAGGCGCAGGCATCCTGAGTGATGGGCGCAAGCGGGATACCCAGGCTGGAAAACGCCTTGCCGTGCAACGAGTGGGCATGCGCAGCGGCCAGTGCATCGGGGCGTGCTGCGTGGACATGGGAATGAATGACCAGGGCCGCGCGATTGACCGCGTATTGCCCTTGGACGACGTGGCCTTCATGGTCGACCAGGACCAGGTCCGAAGCACGGATACGGCTGAAACTCTTGCCAAACGGGTTCACCCAAAACCACTCGGACGGGCGTTCGGGATCACGCACCGTGATGTGCCCTGCGACACCTTCGGAAAAGCCGAACCGGCCAAAAATTCGGAAGCCAGCGGCAAGCTGCTCCTTGCGGTATTGGCGCTCTTTGGCAATAGAGTCGAAACAAGGTGGCTCTGGAATCTCGACACCCTCTGGGCGCGGACCGAACAGGGCATTAACCATTGCTGCAGGTAGTTTTGTTGTCATCTTTATAGACTCCAGCGGCGCGAATGCAGCGCACTCACGCAGGTTTAGGTACTAGCAAAGTAAACAAAAGCCGCTGGATTATCTTGACAATTCACGAAACAAAACTTGACCATTGGCGAGTATTTTTTCGTACTCAGGAACGCCAACAGGTGATCAGCCGATGAACTATTTCGTCCGAAGTGGCGCGCTTTTAGGGTTTTCCGAACTGGTTCGCGAACTGGGCCAGGAACCCGAACGCCTCTTGCGTGAAGCCGGGTTGAGTCAGGCAGTGACGCACTCCCCGGACCTCTACGTCCCTTATGTCGCGATGGCTGAGCTGCTGCGTTTGGCGGCATTACGCTGCAAGGCGCCAGACTTTGGTGTACGTCTGGGCAATCGTCAGGGACTGGAAGTGCTCGGCGCACTCGGCTCGTGCCTGTGCCTACAGGCCACCGTGGGTGATGCCTTGCAGTTGCTGCAGAAGAACATGGACTTTCACGCTCGCGGGCTTCTCTGGGAAATCAGCACATCCGAGTCGAGTTTTGCGATCCACTGGCGGTTTGCATTTGCCGAGGATGTGGACTGCGAACAGCTCAATGCACTAACCCTGGCGGTATTTGCCCAAGGCATGAGGCAACTGCATGACGTCGATTTGCCTCCGCTTGAAGTCGGCCTGCAAATCCACAAGCCTGTTCATGCCAAAGCCTACGAGCACGCTGTGCGCGGGCCGATTCGCTATGACCAGGCGATAAACCTGTTGAGCTATCCCGCCACCCTGTTGGACCAACCGGTAGTGGTTAATCAGCGCTGGCGAGATCACCTGACGCTGCAATGGCGCACTGGCTGGCAACGCCTGGCGCCCTTCAGCCTGGCCCGCCAGGTGGAAAGCGCCATCGATGCCTTGCTGCCAACCGGTGAGTGCAATCTGACCATGGTGGCCAAGCTTGTTGAATTGCATCCACGCAGCCTGCAGCAACGCCTCAAGGCGCAGGACAGCAGCTTTGCGCACACACTCAAATCGTCGCGCTTGCGGCTGGCAAAGCACCACCTAACCAGCAGCTCTATCGACCTGACCTCTCTGGCGTTGAACCTGGGCTTTGCCGACCTCACTGCATTCAGTCGCGCGTTCAAACAATGGACCGGCATGTCGCCACGCAAGTGGCGACAGCTGGCCGATAGTCCAGAGCCGACAATTGAGTGAAGGGATCTCAGCTCTTCATGCGAATCATCATGTTGAGCATTTTTTCCACCTTCGCGCCGTAGGGCGGCAGCATCATGTTGATCGCCCGGATCGGGCCCTGATACAGCACCGGGCGCATCTTGGAAAACGTCTGGAAACCTTCATAGCCATGGTAGTGCCCCATGCCGCTATTACCGATGCCCCCGAACGGCAGGCTGTGAACACTGACATGCAACAGGCTGTCGTTAATGGTCACACCACCGGAGAGCGTGTTGTAGATGTACCAGTCCGCCAGGCTGCGCTCGTTGGTATACGCATAGAACGCCAGCGGGCGCGGACGCTCATTGATGTAGGCGGTCACTTCCTCGCGGGTGCGGTAGGTTTTGATAGGCAGGATCGGGCCAAAGATCTCGCGCTGCATCAGGTCCATGTCTTCAGTCGGATTGAGCACGATGGTCGGCGCCATGATTCGGCGGCTCGCATCGGGCGACTGCGACTCGATCAGATTGACCAGCGTCGCGCCCTTGGCCTTGGCGTCGTCCAACGCAGCGTGCAAGCGGTCATAAGCGCGCTGATCGATCACTGCGGTGTAGTCGCCGCCATTGATGTCGGGGTAGTGCTTGGCGCAATAGGCCTTTGCCGCTTCGACAAACGCGTTCACCTTGCCTTCAGGCAAGAACAGGTAATCCACGTTGGTGCAGATTTGCCCGGCGTTGAACGTCTTGGCCCACAGAATGCGCTGCGCAGCCTTGTCGATCGGGTAGTCCGGGGCGACTACAGCTGGCGACTTGCCACCGAGTTCAAGCGTAACAGGCGTCAGATTCTGCGCGGCATTGGCCATGACCGCTTTACCGGTGGCTGGTGAGCCGGTGAAGAAAACATGATCGAACTCTAATGCGGTAAACGCTGGGCCACGACCACCGCCGTCCTCAAAAAAAGCTAATTTGCCTGTAGGGAAATAACGCGGCGTCAGTGTCTTCAGCAAACCCGCCAGATGGTTTGAGTTCTCTGACATCTTCACCATGGCGCTGTTACCCGCAGCAAAAATGCTCGTCAGCGGGTGAAATGCCATGGCGATCGGGAAGTTCCAGGGCACGACAACACCCACTACACCTATCGGCTGCGGAATTAGCCGGGCCCGCGCTAGCGGTAGTTGCATCGGATCAACGTGGCGCTTCTGCGGCTTCATCCACTTCTTCACCCGCTTGATGGTGTCTTGCAGGCCATCGAGTGTGACAGCGATCTCGGCGAAGGTCGTTTCAAAGCGCGAACGGCAGCCGTAATCCTTATTGACCGCCTCGATGAGCGCTTCACGATTATCGGCCACCAGGCGCACCAACGCTTTGAGGTCAGTTACGCGCTGTACAGCGTCTGGGTAGCGGTTGTTTCGAAAATGGGCCTGCTGACTTTCCAGGCATTGAAGAAACTCAACCGGGATTTCGGCTTTAGCGTTCATAGGTGTGTCACTCGATGTGTTTGCACAGATGCAGCCTGCCTGTGAGAAGTACCTGCAGCGGAAACCCCGTCCCGGCGATTGGGAGGCTGGCGACGCAAGCGCATAACGATTTCTGAATGGGGGTGGCTCCGGAATTCGGGGCGCTCACCCACGTGCATGACCCGCTAATGCAGGGATTGCGGCTAAAGAATATATAAGTTTACGCCTGTAAATTTGACTATTGACGAATCAATACTTGACTATTTACGAGCACCCTATTCAGCACTCAGGGCTCTTCAGATAGAAATCTGACGACCCCGCCTGGGTTACCAAATACAGCGATAAAAGAATTGGATTTTCCGCTCTTCGAGACGGGCTGGCCTGGCAATTCCGAGTTCAACCTTGGCTCAATGGGTTGGCGTTACTGGCGTGCAGTTGCAGCCTCTGGTCGATGCGCTGCGCGACATAGTGCTCGGGCAGCTGATCATCCACGCCGATGAAACACCGGTGCAAATGCTCGCTCCGGGCTCAAAGAAAACCCATCGCTCTTATGTATGGGCCTACGCCACCAGCCAATTCTGCGAAACAGCGGCAGTCGTTTACGACTTCAGCCCCGGCCGCGCCGGTGAGCATTCTCGCAACGTCCTGCAAGGCTGGAAGGGCAAGCTGGTCTGCGATGATTTTGGTGGTTACAAAACCAGCTTCGAACTCGGTGTGACCGAGATCGGGTGCATGGCCCATGCGCGGCGCAAGTTCTTCGAACTGCATGCCACCAACAAGAGCATGCTCGCCGAGCAAGCCCTGCGCTACATTCAGTTGCTGTACGAAATCGAAAGTGAAGTCCCCGACCTGGAACCGGATTTACGCCGTCGAATACGGCAAGAAAAGATGCCCGGACTCATAAGCTGCGCATGCCTTGAACCGGTCACCAAAGACACACCATGGCACAGCCAGCATGTTGTGAAGCTGAGTTATGGCGGGACAGCCGCGGCCGCACATCTTGAGATCTACCACCTGCGTTGCCCAAGGGATGTGTAATTCGCCAATGTTTACGATGTAAAACCGGGTGCCCAATGGTGCCTTAGCAGAGGCTTAAGCCGTGTGCTGGGAAACTCGCATGTCCGGGGGATGCGGGCAAACGCGTCTGACGACCCGACAATTAGATCCGGCCGTGACCGTTTGGCCGTTCAAACTGCCCACTACCACCTATACTGCCGAAGCCGTGTCATCGAGGTGGAGACAAGTCGTTTCAGCTAGCTTCGGCCTTGCGTGCGCTGTCGCATGACAATGATGCTTGTGCAGTAAACCCAACCACTCTCAAACGGAAAGAGAACGTCGCATGAACATGAACAGTTTTTTGTTCGGAGCCACCACTTTACTGTTCGCCACTGTGGCCAGTGCTGATATTCCGCAGCTCAACTACGAGTGCCCGACCAATATCGCCGTGCATGCGGATAAGGGCGGGCCAGTGTTCATCAATGGCAAGGAGGCCAAACTGAAGAAATTCAACGACAACGCCTATGAAGCCAAGGGCTCTGGCGTGGCGATTTCCCTCACGCGCAATCCAGATGAATCATGGGACGTATCCTATACCGGTAAAGGCGGGGCTAACGGGGTTTGCCAGCTAGCGACATCGGGCGCTGTGAGTGCCAATAGCACCAGTGGCACATCTGCCACCAGCAAGGCGGAGAAGGCCTGCCTGGCCGAGGTGGCGAAGAAAACCGGCGTGGCCGTCAGCAAACTTTCGGTGACCGACGTCATGACCGCCGAAGCAGGAATTGGCGTGACGATCAGCGTACCTGAGGCGGACGCTCCTTGGTCGTGCCTGTCCAGTGCCAGTGGCAAAGTCCAGGGTGCAAGTTACACCGGGTCTGAAGGCAACCTCTGATGCATCTAAGCGCCCCTTGCGTGCGCGGCCAGCAGACCCAAAGGGCTTGGCCCGGCCGATCGCGCAACTGTTGAAACCGGTGGTCGGTGAGGCGCTAAACAAATGCCGGCAAACCCTGGCGATGGTCGACCCGAGCGCCCATCACTACGACGGCCGTTCTGTCACGGTAGGCATGTCGGATGATTTCGAGATCGCCTACGGTCGGCGCCTTATCGAAGAAATTGCCCGCCGCGCGCCGAAACTGCGGCTGATCTTTCGTCAGACCCATAGCCAGATCGTCGCCCAGGTGTTGATGGAGCGCAGCATTGACCTGGCGATTACCGCCGGCGGGTTTGCCGAACGCTTGCTCAGCCGTCAGGTGCTGGGGGAAGGAGATTATTTGTGTCTGGTCGATCCGCTCAGTCTGACCGAGGGCCAGCAGGCCATCGGCCTTGAGGAGTTCGTCGCCCGCGAACACATTCTGGTGTCGTCGGGCGGTTTCATCGGCATTACCGACGAAGGTTTGGCGGCGTTGGGCTTGAGTCGGTGGGTCTGTGCCTCGACCACTCACTTTGCAGCGCTGCCGCATTTGCTTAAGGGCAGTGACGCCGTGGCGACCATTCCGGCGCACGCGGCCCGCAGCATCGCGGCACTCAGCGGCCTGGCCCTACTGCCCTGCCCTCTGGCGTTGCCGCGATACCCGATCGAACTGGGTTGGCGCACCAGCACCCAGCTCGATCCGGTGGTGTTGAAAGTACGTGAGGCGATTGTGGCGTGTTTTACCTAAACTCTACTTGTTGGCCGCCATCAAGCGATTGACTTCACTGCGCACCATGTTCGAGAACTCCGGCGGCGACATGCCATCCAGCTCGGCCCGGACCCACTCCGCCCATTTGCCTTTGCGCTTGGCGCGTTCGCCGAACAAGCGTGCAGCCTCGCCCTTGGCTTTGCCCAGGTTGTTTTGCCAGAGTTCGAACAGACGGGATTTCTCGTCTTCAAGCGCAGCGCGCTCGGCAAGGGGTTTGTCGGCCAGATTGAAGCTCATGGGAATTTCCTGCTGCGTAAAATAGGCGACATCTTACACTGTAGGACGAATCGTCCTGCTCTGGATTTCTCCTGATTTGGGTCGACGCACGAAATCGCTGCAACTTTTTCAAGTGCAGCGGACTCCATTGTTCACTGTCCACTTAATTGCAAGGAGTATTTCAATGGCCCGTAGAACCGCCGCACAGGCTGCCGAAGATCAAATCAAGGACCAAGCCTTCAGCGAATTGCAGGCTCTGATCGAAGAGTCGGAAAAACTGCTCAAAAGTAGCGCTTCACTGGTCGGGGAAGAAGCAGAGACGCTTCGTGGACAAATCTCCCTGAAACTCCAGCAAGCCCGGGATTCGGTGACCAGTGTCCGTGATCGCACCAAACCGGCGGTCGAAGCCACTGAAACCTTTATCGGCGGGCATCCTTGGCAAACCGTGGCGGTCTCGGCCGGTTTCGGGCTGGTGGTCGGCTTGTTGCTGGCACGCCGCTGATTACAACGCAACATTTGTAGGAGTCGGCTTGCTGGCGATGGCGTCCTCAAGAATGCCATCGCCAGCAAGCCGGCTCCTACAGTAAGAGAATTGTCTGCAAGAGTCAGAGCCCCGCCAATTCCCGCAGATCCGCCAGCGTCTGCTCATCGAGCGCAATGCCATTGCTTTGCGACTTGGCGCGCTGATGGTGACGTCGGTCACCCGGCAACCGTTTTAACCCCACACCATGCATCTGCCGCACCAGCTCCTGGCTGCGCTCGGCAAAGCTCTGGCCAGCGGCTTTGCTCGGATCGATCACAATCAGCAGTTGGCCGGTCCACGGCGTCTTCGCTCCAGGGTGATTTTTCCAGTCGAACTCGAAGGAAAAATTCCCGCCGGTCAACGCCGCCGCCAACAGTTCCACCATCATCGACAGCGCCGAGCCCTTGTGCCCGCCGAATGGCAACAAGGCGCCCCCTTCGAGAATCGCTTTCGGGTCCTGGGTCGGCTGACCGAGGCCATCCACGCCCATGCCCGTGGACAAGCGCTCACCCTTGCGTGCGGCAATCTGCACATCGCCGTGGGCAATGGCGCTGGTGGCCAGGTCGAAAACGATCGGCTCGCCGTCGGCCCGAGGCGCAGCGAACGCAATCGGGTTGGTACCGAACAACGGCCGATCGGCGCCATGGGGCACCACGCACGTCATGCTGTTGACCACGCTGAGCGCCACCAACCCTTCATAGGCGAAAGGCTCGACGTCCGGCCACAACGCCGCGAAGTGGTGCGAGTTACGGATCGCCAGTACCGCGATGCCCGCACTGCGGGCCTTTTCTACCAGCAACGAACGGGCAGCGGCGAGGGCTGGCTGCGCAAAACCGTTCTGAGCATCGACCCGGACAAATCCCGAAGCCACATCCTCGACCACCGGCACAGCCTGGCCATTGACCCAGCCGCTCTTGAGCGTCGACACATAACCGGGAATACGAAACACACCATGGCTATGGGCACCATCGCGTTCGGCGCCAGCGCAGTTTTCAGCCAGCACCCGAGCGACGTCGGCCGAGGTGCCGTGACGCAGGAATATCTTCTCAAGCAATGCCGTCAGCTCAGCGAGGGACAGGGTTTGCGAGACAACAGTAGACACAGAATCGTGTGGGGCAGACATCTGAAGCTCCAGACTAATTATTGGAGGGGGCAACAGCGTATGTAGAGCGCCGATTAACAACGCGCGGCGCGTGAACTGTCAACGTTTAGATGAGCCTGCGCACCGGCCAATGCCATGCGGCTGTCAAAAACACCCATCGAATGGTGGTAACTATCTACCACCTCCGACCCTGCGGCGATTTTTAGTCTTGAGGCTCAATCCACCAGCGCACTCATCTGCGCCCCCGATAGAGACTCGACGATGCCCACACACCCACTGTTTCTCCATGAGGCCTTGCAGTCGCCCGGTCTCTGGAATGACCTTGGCAAAACCCACGGGCTGACGCAAAAGGATTTCGAATGGCTCGTTCATGTGGAACTCGCCACCCAGACTTTGCGTGGCCAACAAACCCCGGCGATGCTCGCAGAACGTATCCTGTTCAATACCCAAGGGCTGCAAAACATTCCCCTCGCTGGCAGCTTCGTGTTGAGTCCCACCCCGGAAACCAATGGGGTCATCGTCTACACCCCATACGGCGGCATTCAGAAGTTCTACAGTCGCACGGCCTTGACTGAACAGCTTGTACAAAGGCTGAACGATGCGAACGAAGACGATGCTTTGTTAGCCTTCATGTCGCTGGCCGACCGCAAGGTCCTGGCAGCCAGCGAACGTGTTCGGGTGACCTATCAGGACATCGAGGGCGACGTGGTCGAGGATCAGAGCGCTGCGATCACGCACAACCAGCAACTGAACGATCAGGCCATGCTCAAGGAACTGCTGGAGCTGCCGACTCTCGACTCGCTGCTCAATACCCTTCTGGATGATCTGCTGCAGCCGTCCTTTCCAGGCTTGGATCAAAGCAAAACTCAAGTCAATTTCTATACCGAAGTACCCATTGAAAATGCCAGCCAGGAGAATGAACCGACACGGCGCTGGCACAGTTCGATGTACCTGGGCGAAGCGATTCTGCGCCACTACCGGCATCAACGCTGGCCCAGCGGGCAGCTCCATGAGTTTTCTCATCCGAAAAGAAAGCCACAAAGCACTGACCAGCAGCATTGGGAAAGCGCAGTCCACTCTGTTTCCAGCAAACTGGTCACCTTGCTGTTCAGTACGCTGGAGCGCTATTGGAATGCCGCTGCCGTTGATGGTGCTTCGCGTCGCGCGTTTTTCAGCCGGGCGATCCGTGAAAAGGCGCGAGCAGATCTACTGCTCAAACGCGAGGCCGGCATCATCAGCCCCGAACAAAGCGACGCCTTGCACGCAATGATTCAACCGACGGCGACCGGTTCCAGGCGTCCGACGCTGGAAACCGTGCGCCTGTGGCAACAACAGGCCAATTATGTCGAGTTGGCGGGATCAGTCATGATCAGCCACACCAATGCCTACCTCTACACCCCGACTCAGGGGCTACAGGTGTTGAAGGACTATCAGGATCTCAAGGCCACGTTGCTGAGCAAATTCGACGCTGCCGGTCACGAGGATGAACTCTATGGCCTGTTAACCCTGCAGGAGCGAGTCAACTTCCTCGGTTTCCGCCAGCCGCACGTTTCCGGGGAAGTGATTTCCGGCCCGATCTTCGATGTGTTGCTCGAGGCCATTATCACGAAACAACGGCAAAACATTGAATATGCCCTACAGGTTTTTCGTCACAGCGACGGCATCGTGAATATCCACGCCCTGTTCGACAAGGCGCTGGACATACGCACCATGGTCAGCGACCGATTACTGACATTCGATACCCATGGGCGCTGGAGTACGCGGCCCGTCCTGGCAGGCGATCAACAGCCCTCGATAGTGCGGGCAGACACCGCCGCGGCCTACGTGAAAACATTCAGCGAGATCGACGCCCTGCTCAGCGCGGATTTCGCCGCTCAACCGCTCTCCACCCTCGCGCTGCAACAAGTCTACCTGGAGCGGATGAAGCCCCAACTGGGCCACTCGCTGTCCGTTGGAATTCGCGGGGAAGCCAGCCTGCGGGTGCTCGAGGGGACCTTGCGGCGTGCCGATCAGGCCATCATCGATACGGCACTGAATCCGGATCGTCCGGATCTCAGAAGCCGCCTTGCGCTGAATGGGTTTCGGCCTGACACCTGGTCACTGGTCCTTGAAGCTCCCGGACAGCGAGAGGTGCTGCCCTTGGCCAACTGCCTGTTGCTGACCGAGCGTGGCGGCCTCGACTACCAACATTCGGGGCGGGCCATTTTGTGGACTCCCGCAACCGGGATCGAAGTCTTTGACTCGGTCAGCAGCGTAACGGAGTCCCTGAAGCGTCGTTTGCTCGATAGTCGAAGGTGTCTGGAATTACTGGAAAACCTCAGCCCTGGGCGACGCAACCTCCACCAGCGCTATTCTCTCGGCTCGTTTGAACTGATAGAAAGCAATGTCCTGCTACGACTTGCGCAATTGTCCATCGAGCACTTTCTGGCCGCTTGCGAGCTCGTTCGATCGAGCTCGCTGGAAAAAGCCAAACAAGACACGGCGCTCATTGACCTGGCGAACATGGGTATCGACACCAACTTGCGCAGGGCCACGCAAATCTCCAGGGCAATATCCCGCCAGCAATCCCTGCCCGCCTGGCTCGGCATGGCCCGGGTTGAAGAGCAGCAACTGCACATCGAACTGTTGGCGCAATACCGCCACAGCGTCACCGATGACAAAGACTACCTGCACGCAATACAAACGTTGTCGGACTACACCCACGACCGATTAAAGTCATTGTTGAGCAGCCGCTTCCCCGGAGAGTCGCTCGCCCCCGACCAGATCGAAATCACCCCCAACCTGGCCTTGACCGGGCCGTCACGAACCCTGACCGAATTTGCCTTGAATCACGTCAACATTGCGCAAGGCACCGGCTTCAGAATTACGTCGGCCACCACTAAAACCCTGCCTGCGCAACTGAACGAGGAGGCCGTGCGACAGCTTTTGCAGTCGTTGCACGCCGAGCGTGATTATGCAAAATCGGTGACCAGCCAATTAACCGGTCCAGGTATTGAAGCCGCCAGCCGAAAACTGCGTTTTTTTCAGCAATTACCTTGGCAGTTGCTACAACACGCCCACGCGCTGAAGTTGCAACAACGACTTTCTTCGCATGCATTCGACCTGATCAGCCAGGTGCTGGACATGCCCGATGCCGTTGCTCGTGCGGCGGTAACGGGGGCTCATGCCATCGTTAGGCCGCTTGAGCTGCTCAAGACGGCCGGTGCCGCTGCCATCAATGCCTTGGGGCTTTACCTGATAAGCCCGGGAGCCGGGCACGCCGGGACGCACGTGTTGTATGCGCCTTACCATACGGGTCCGGTTTTCAGCGAGTTCGAGAACGAAGCCGGAGTGGTTGCCGCGATGAATACGCCCGGAGCGCTCCAGGATCTGGTGGTTCGCCGCTTGCCTCAAGATCAGCAGTCGGTGTTCAGAAACCTGTTCAGCACCAGCATTGGCCAACTGAGCGAAATCACCCTGGCGTCTTCGCCCATCGGCGGCAACCTGCTCAGCCAGTTGTACAGCGATAATGCCCGTCTCCTGGAGCAGATGCTCGGCAGTCGCACCGATACCGCGGGCCAGTCCGATTGGGAAGCCGCCAAGCACCTGTTCAGCTCAGGCATCAAACTGTTTTCCGGCCTGTTGCCGGGCAAACTCGCCTTTGTGCAGTTTTTGTGGAAAAGCTTCAAAGACTTCGAAGACTCCGCCGAAGCGTTGCAGGATCACCACTGGAAACGGGCCCTGGAGAGTTTCATTGCCGGTACGGTGCAGATGGTCTCTCTAGGGCGCTTGTCGCTGGAGGAAGAACTCGTGACGTCGCCGGAAGCGACCGACACTGCACCGCAAGTGAAACCGGTGATGGAACCAAAATGGTCCCAACTGAAGCCGACAGCGCCGGCACGTACGTCATTACAGCCTTTTGAAACACCGACCGTCGCCTTGAAAGACCTGAGTAAAGACAACAACGATGGCACTTACCTCGATCCAGTCAGTAAACAGCGCTACGCCCCGATTGCAGGGAAGGTCTATCCCGTAGACAAGCCCGGCGCGGTGTGGCAAATCCGCAACGCCAATCAGGACGGGCCTTCTCTCGCGACCACGTCGGCACGGCAAATGGTGATCGACCCCGACGTGCATACTGTGCACTACGGAAAAGCCCTGTCAAAAATGCACAACCAGCATGTGACCAGCCACGAAGTCAGTCGGGTACTGAACATCGAAGCACGCGGGATGCAGGAAATTCGCGCCCATCATCCGGAAAAAGCCCGCCAGATCGTGCAGGCCATCGACATGGCTCGCTATTACGCCTTCAACAGCCTGCACAATCTGGCGCAGCAAAGACGCCTGATACCCGGAACTCGAATGGACGGATTTCTCAAACGTTTTTTTGATGTCCGCAGTGTCGAAGCGGGCCTGATCGAAAAAATCAAACAAGCCATCGTGCCTGTCTGTACGGCGCTGGTTGACCCGGATGAAGACTTGATGAACAGCCAGCGGTTTGTCGTCGGTTCGAACAAAGATGCCCATGCAAATTTGATCGCTTTTGTCGTGGATCAGGACTCCAGAAAAAATGTGCATTTCACCGAAAGGTTCTTCGATCAACAGCTCGATTGGTACAAATCCTGTTTGACCGAACCGTTCAACGTCGACGGCCACAGCCAGGCCGCCACGCTGATCCATGAGTTCGCCCACCTTTTTTCAAAGGCCGTGGATATTGCTTCACTGGAGGCTCGACGGCCATTCAGCGACCTCGTCACGCCAATCACCGGTTATGGCCGCGCGATGAAGCAAAGCCAGGTGGATTTCCAGCGAGAGGCGTTGTCCCTGGCAACCCCACGGGAAGAGCTGTTCGCCCGCTGGCATAACTCGTTGCAATCATGGGTCAGTCTGGACGCGATTCCAGGTTCGTATCACGTTGGCAAGGAAATCCTCAAGGTCACTGACACCACAACTATGACAGCGGCGCGGGACGCCTTTTACAGTCTGGAAAACCCTGACAAAAGGATCGACATCATTCTGCGCAATGCCGATTCGATTGCGTTTTTGATCTGCGAGATGGGGCGGCAACTGGACCCGGTGCCTGCCGCGCCAACCTCCTCCGGCTGAACGTCATAAAACAATGCGCAGATTCGCGGATCTGCGCAGCGCTATCCATTCAAGCTCTTCAGGAAAAGCTGCTCACTCTCCTATTTTTCAACGTTTAAAACTAAAAAAAATACACTTTGATGGGTAATTGCCATGACAGATGTTCTCGCCACCTTCTCCCAAAGGTTAGAATGCGCGAAACCAGGATGAGTCAATGACCGACAATTCTCTCTCGCAAACCGAATTTGACGCGATTACCGATGCCGCCGCGCACTGGTGCATGCGTCTGCACGCCGAAGACTGTACCGAGCAGGAGCGCCTGGCGTTCGAACAATGGCTGGATGCTCACCCGCTTCACGCGTTCGAATATGAGGCCATGCTGGAAATCTGGGAGGTCGCCGGGGATCTGCCACGTCCGCAAACGCACGTTGTGCCAATGGTTCGGAACAAACCTCAAACACCTTGGCGCACCTTCGGCATGGCCGCCGCCGTGTGTGCACTGGCATTGCCTTTGGCAGCCTTCAGCGGCTGGAACCTGGGTTGGCTGCCCGATTCATACCAGCACTTCGAAGCGACGAACAATGTGCGCCAGGTCACCTTGAAGGACGGCACCCAGGTCGAACTGAATCTGGGCAGCGAGCTGACGTACAGCAACTACAAGGATCGGCGTCAGGTCAGCTTGAAAAAAGGTGAAGCGTTTTTCAGCGTCACTCACGACACTAGCCATCCCTTCGTCGTCAAAGCAGCCGAAGGCAAAATCCGCGTCACCGGGACCAAATTCAACGTCTGGATGTATGAAGATCAGGTGAAAGTAAACCTGATTGAAGGCTCGGTACTGGTCAGCAGCAACGATGATTTGCCGGGGGATGGCTTGAGACTCGGCCCCGCCATGCAGGCGAGCTATCGCCATGGCGATTACATTCCGCGAATCACCCAAACCTACGAAAACGACAATTCACTGGCCTGGCTCAACGGCAAACTGGTACTCGATGATCTGGCGTTGAACGATGCGCTGCCATTGATCAACCGCTACCTGGAAACCCCGTTGCTGGTTGCCGACAACAACACCGGCGCGATCCGCATCGGTGGCATCTACAACATCAAGGAACTCAATACCCTGGTGGCCACCCTGCCCAAGGTGCTGCCGGTTTACCTGACTCGCAACAAAGAAGGCAACCCGGTCCTCAACTCCATTCCGGTGCAACCCCCAAAAAGCTGAAGGCCGCGATCCTGATGGGTGCGGCCTTCATTTTTCGTTCAAACACAATTGATCTTACTGTGCGGCCACGGTGCCGGCCTTCTCATCCTGCTCGCGTATTGTTTGAGCCTGATACTGCGGATCGGACGTGATCTGCTGCTCAGTGAAAGGCAACACACTCAGCTGCTTCTTCGAAAATGCCAGCGTCTGGTCTCGGGAGTATTTAGAGGACGGGTCACTGGAGAGCGAAAACGCCAACAGGCCTTTTGCCTGCGGACCCTTCTCATCGAACGTCACCACCTGCAGATAACTGGTGCCGCTGACGACTTCGCGCCTGCCGTCGGATCTAGGCACGCTCTGAATCGCGTTGTAGACGCCCAGCGTCCCCGGTCCGCCATGAATGGGCGTTTGCTGACCGCCACTGCTGACCACCTGAATATCGCCCCAACGACTGCTTTTTTTCAGCCCTGACTTATTGACCTGCTCTGCCGAGGCGAGCATCGCCTGGCGCAGCGCGTTCGCCACTTGCGAACGCTCAACCGCCAAGCCACGCGGGGTGTGTTGCGGGTCTTGCGGATCGAATGGGACGCGCCAGACATCGGGCGTCTGTTCCAATGGCTCCATGACATTCTGGAAATGCACGAAGCCCAGACCGCTGTCCAGATTCGCCTTGCGATCCCACGCCTTCAGGCTGGCACACAGCGGCGCCAGGGTTTTCCCATCGGAACCCAAGTTATCCGCGCAGAATTGCAGCAGGTCCGGCATCACTTGCGCCGCCTGATACACCTGATCGTCCATCACCATGTGTTGCAGATCCGCCGCCGCGATCGGGCCAGCCTTGGTCAGCGAGTTTAGGCGATCCAGGGCAAAGCGCGAACGCAGGCCCAGCGGCTGGCTGTCCTGACTGATCAGCGGCGAAAAACCGGTGAGCGGCTGCGCCGGGTTGGCCATCCATGCCGAATCATTGGAGTGCTGCACAAAGTCCTTGCGCAACAGTTGCGGCAATTTGTCCGACGCATAAATGCCTTTTTGCGCGGCTTGCGGATCGATGTCCCAAGCGCAGCCGCTGTTGGAGCCATCGAGGACGATCAACTGCAAGCCAATCCGCGGGTCGCTGCACTGCGCGAGCTTCTCGGCACTGACGTTCGGCACCACCGACAAGTTCATGTACAGCGTCTGCCCCTGATCGTCCGCCGCCAGGGTGTTCACCCACGGGATGCCCTGAATGTTGTGGACCGATTCCTGAAACGCCTTGAGGCTCCCGGCCCGATTCATTGCGTACCACTGCTGCAGGACCCGATTATTTTCCAGGTTGGCGTCGCGCAAGCTGTAGGCAAACTGGTTGTCCCAATCCAGCTTTCCGGGCCATTGCACAATCGGACCGAATTCAGAGCTGTACACCACATGGGAAACGGCTTTGAGCGAACCATCTGGCTGCTTCATATCAACCGTCAGGGTTTGCTTGTGCATGGGCATGGACTTGCCGTCGAGCAGGTAACGGGTCGGGTCCTTGGGGTCCAGTTGCAAGCGATAGAGGGTGAAATGCTTGGACGAGTCCACGGTGTGGGTCCAGGCCAGATGCTGATTGAAGCCAATGTTGATCATCGGCAGGCCAGGCAATGCAGCGCCCATGACGTCCAGCTTGCCGGGAATGGTCAGGTGCATCTGATAGAAACGCATCCCGCCCAGCCACGGAAAGTGCGGATTGGCCAGCAACATGCCGCGGCCATTGAAGGAGCGGTCGCTGCCCACAGCCACCGCGTTACTGCCGCGATCGAGGGCGAAACGCTGCATGCGCCAAGCCGCCACCTGGAATGTGGCATGCTCGCCGGCGTTGCGGGTAACCGCCGCCGGTGGCGTGGCGCCTGCCAGGGCTTCGGCAAACTGCCCGACCCCGCCTTCGACCAGCAGACGCCGGGTCAGCTTGACCAGATCCATAGCGGTGATCTCCCGTACCCACTCGCCCTGGCACTGCTGCGGCAATCCCTCGGCCCGTCGTTCTACCAGCAACCGGTTGTAGCCCGCCACGTAGCCTTCAACCAGCTCACGTACTTCAGGGGATTGCGCCTGCCAGAACGCGTCGACCGCCTGCGGGGTGTTCAACCAATTGAAAAACAGATCGCTGACGCGGTTTTCGCGCTCTTCGACCGTGAACTGATCCGGGCCGAAAAACCTTGAGCGCTGACCGTTCACCGTGACGATCTCGTTGGCCAGCAAACACAGGTTATCCTGAGCGTAGGCATAGCCGATTCCGTAACCAAGCCCGCGTTCGTTTTCGGCACGAATGTGCGGCACGCCGAAACTGGTCCGACGGATATCGGCACTCGCCTGCTCCGGCTGATTGCGTGCATTCGCCGCAACACTCAGCCCCAGAAACAGACCTGCCAGGCTCATCCTGGTCAATTGGCTGGAAATAATCACACTCGCTCCTGATCGAAAAACGATGGTCACAGTTCTGCGTACTGACACGCACTGCGCATCCATTTAGGGACGAAGCACACGAAAAAAATTTAGTCATTCGGGCCGCAGTCCTGCGGCGTATGACAGGTCGGTCACGCAATGACGACGAAATTTCTACATTTAAGTCTTCATGATTTGCGTGGCTCATACGTCTTGTTACGTAAGAGCGCCCAATTTTTTCTGATCAGGCTCGGAAAAGGAGTTTTGCCATGTACAACTCGCAACTGCCAACGGACGGTAGCAACGCGCCATCGGGCCCTTCACTCAGGGTCGGTGTCTTCGACCAGCGTACCGAGCGCCACGGTAACGAGCGGATCCGCTTCCTGCTCAAGAGCTTTGGACTGCGAACCAGTCTGATTCGTCTGAAAGTCATCGACGCACTGCTGACAGCCGCCGAAAGCGACCGCAGCCTCGGCGTGCGCGGCGTGCACACTCAATTGCTGGAACTGGATATTCCCCTGTCCTTCCTGAGTGTGCGGGAAGTGTTGAAACGGCTGTGTAGCGAAGGCGTGATTGTCCTCAATCCGGACAAAAGCTACAGCCTTGACCCCCGGGCCGCTGCCGTGCTGCATCACCACTGATCAAGCCTTGGGCCTTTGCTCAGGGCTTGACCTTGCGGCGCATCACGCCATTGACGACGACCACGATCACCGCCACGCCAATGGCGATGTACTGGAACAGTTTTTCGCTGATGACGCCGGCGTTCTGCAAATACGACAGGCCAAACATGATCCCCAGTACCACCAGGGAGATCAGAATCGAGTATTTCAAACGTTGCGACTGGGTCATTAGCATTTCCTGAATGTAAGCCTGAACCTGAATAGATGGATCGATTGCCTGCCTAGCGCCTACCGATTTCCGGGGACTGGGCGTAGCAACCGGGGCTCATGTTACAGCCAGTGAAGAGATTTCGCTTCAATGAAGCGCTTACCTTGAGAAGTCGATCAGGAACAAAGCTGCGGGCTGACCCGTTCTTTAACCCGAATGGGTCAGCACAATCTGATATCACACCTTGGGATCTTCATCTTTTTCAGGCGGTGGCGGCGGTCTATTGCCACTTTTTCCGTAGATTTCAAGGTTCTGCAATACGTAAATTGCCTTTTTAAATTCGGGAATCAAGTAGTTAGCGTACTTGTTACCCTTCAAGTTATTGCTCTGGATACTGTCCAACTGCATCGCGAAGTATTCCAGCGCATTGAACTTGGCTTCCGGATCGTTCTGAATGCCGAACCGGTCAAACTTGTCGCCGGCATTTGTCAGCGTCAGCGCCGTCACCTCACTGATCAACCCACGATCTTTCAAAAATACGCTGAGATTACCCAGAGATTTGACTGTGACATTCGCCGGGTCGAAACCCTTGAGTTGCTTGTAGAGCTGGAGCTTATCCATCTTCGCTGTGTCCAGTACGATTGGATTGCTACCCACCATCGACAGCATCTGCCTGACCTTGTCGGGTTGGGACGGAGGTTTGGTCCGGCTTGCTGTATCTCGTACCAACACTCCCGCCTTTGCAGTCCAGGCACCCACATATCCGATACTCATAACCGAAGTCCTTGCGAGGCAAACATAAAAACTCATTTCTTAACCAAGTAACTTGGTATGAGTATCGTTCCGGACTTGGGCGACTCCAACACGCATTTCGTAACTTTTACAATTAACTTGCACAATAGTAAAAACACTCACAAGCCTTGTTTTATTGGCCTACAGACAATTCCTACAGTTGGCCGTCACAACTAACAGGACGCGTTACTTCTGGTTAGTTTGCCTGCGCGAGCCCCGATACCAGCGACGAACATCCAACCTGACAATTTTGTAATTTCCGCCTCATCCACCTGACAGCTTTGATCTACGATGATAGGGCTGATCCGCTTTGTATTAATTCGAAACACAACTTGAATGACCGGCAGGAAAATCTGGTCAGAATGCCTTTTTTCCCGCACCACGAGACCCCATCCGACATGCGAACCCCTCTGCGTCTGGTTGCCCTGAGCGCCCTGTTCATTTCCTCCCTGGCCCAAGCCGCCGACCTGATCCCGATTGAGGTCCATCGAGACGCCAATTGCGGTTGCTGCAAAAAGTGGATCAGCCATCTGGAAGCCAATGGTTTCAAGGTTGAAGACCACGTCGAAGCCAACATGAGTGAATTCAAGCAACAACATGGGGTGCCACCGCGCCTGGCGTCCTGCCACACCGGTTTGATCAACGGCAAATTCGTCGAAGGCCATGTTCCGGCCGATCAGGTGTTGGCCCTGAGCAAGCGCGATGACCTGTTGGGCGTGGCCGCCCCGGGGATGCCAATGGGTTCGCCCGGCATGGAAATGGACGGCATGAGCGATGCCTATCAAGTGATCGGCCTGAAAAAGGACGGCACGGATATGGTGGTGGCCGATTACCCCGCCCATTGATTTTCGGCGCCTACCTCGGCTTGTTTCTGGCGGCCTTCGGGGCCGCTACCTTGCTGCCCCTGCAATCCGAAGCGGTGCTGGTGGGATTGTTGCTTAGCGGCAAGTATTGGCTGTGGTTGCTGTTGGCGGTGGCGACGCTGGGCAATGTCCTTGGCTCGCTGGTGAACTGGTGGCTGGGACGCGCCATCGAGCGTTTCCAGGATCGACGCTGGTTTCCAGTCAGCCCCAAGCATCTGGAAAACGCCCGGATTCACTATCAGCGCTATGGCCACTGGTCCTTGCTGCTGAGTTGGCTGCCGGTGATCGGGGATCCGCTGACTCTGGTCGCCGGCGTCATGCGTGAGCCGCTGGGGCGCTTCCTGCTAATCGTGACCCTCGCCAAAGGCGCCCGCTATGGCGTGCTCGCGCTGGCAACGCTGGGCTGGATGGGTTGAACCAACCGTTATTGCGATTGCCTGTTTAATGTCGCCTAATCATGCCGATCCAGCATCGACGGATTTTCAACGGAGTTCACCCATGCCCTCTACCCTTGCCCGCTGGTTACCCGCACTGCTGCTGACCGCTGCACTGCCTGCCGTTGCCGCCGAAGGCCCGGCCTATGGTCCGGAACTGCAAGGCTTCGAATACCCTTACACAGTCAAGCATTTCGCCTTTGAGTCCCAGGGCAAATCCCTGCAGATGGGCTACATGGACGTTGCCGCCCATGGCAAGGCCAACGGGCGCAGCGTGGTGCTGATGCACGGCAAGAACTTCTGCGGTGCAACTTGGGAAACCTCGATCAAAGCCTTGAGCGATGCCGGTTACCGGGTCATCGCTCCGGACCAGATCGGTTTCTGCACCTCCAGCAAACCGGACTACTATCAGTACAGCTTCCAGCAATTGGCGAGTAACACCCAGCAACTGCTTAAAGCCCTGGGCATCCAGAAAGCCAGCCTTCTCGGGCATTCCACCGGTGGCATGCTCGCCACTCGCTATGCGTTGCAATACCCCGATCAGGTCGAACAACTGGCCTTGGTCAATCCGATTGGCCTGGAAGACTGGAAAGCCCTCGGCGTGCCCTATCGCAGCGTTGATCAATGGTATGAACGTGAACTCAAGCTGAGCGCCGATGGCATACGCACCTATGAACGCAACACCTATTACGGTGGCCGCTGGAAGCCTGAGTTCGATCGCTGGGTGGACATGCTCGCTGGCCTGAACAAAGGCCCGGGGCATACGCAAGTCGCGTGGAACTCAGCGCTGATCTACGACATGATCTTTACCCAACCGGTTTTCTACGAGTTCCAGAACCTGAAAATGCCAACGCTGTTGCTGATCGGCACGTCCGACACCACAGCGATCGGCAGTGACATCGCGTCGCCCGAGGTCAAGGCGAAAATCGGTCATTACGACGTACTCGGCAAGCAAGTGGCGAAACTGATTCCCCAGTCGACACTTGTCGAATTCCCCGGCATGGGCCACGCGCCGCAGATGGAAGAACCGGCGGAGTTTCACAAGGCCTTGCTTGACTGGCTGAACAAAACCAACCCCGTGCATTAATGAGGTAAGGCTGATGGCGGTGCAGATCGCAGTAATTGACGATTGGCAGGACGTGGCCCGCAACGTGGTCGACTGGTCGCTGCTGGACGACATCGGGCAGGTGAGTTTCGTCCATGAATACCCCGCCGATAACGAAACCCTGGCCCAGCGCCTCGGGGGCTTCGAGGTGATCTGCGTGATGCGCGAGCGCACCCGGTTCGATGCGGATCTGCTGGGGCGATTGCCGAACCTCAAGCTGTTGGTGACCGGCGGCATGCGCAACGCCGCGCTGGATTTCAAGGCTGCCGCCGCGCTGGGCATTCAAGTCTGTGGCACCGACAGCTACAAACACGCCGCCCCGGAACTGACCTGGGCCCTGATCATGGCAGCGACCCGCAACCTCGTGGTGGAAGCCAATGCCTTGCGCGCAGGCGTCTGGCAACAGAGTCTGGGTGGCGATTTGCATGGCAAGACCCTGGCGATCCTCGGCCTGGGCAGCATCGGCCAGCGCGTTGCACAGTTCGGTCAGGTCTTCGGCATGCGCGTGATCGCCTGGAGTGAAAACCTCACCGCTGAGCGGGCGGCCGAGTTCGGTGTGACTTATGTCAGCAAACAGGAACTGTTCGAGCAGGCCGATGTGTTGTCGGTGCACCTGGTGCTCAGCGACCGCTCCCGTGGGTTGGTTGATGCC
This sequence comes from Pseudomonas sp. MYb327, assembly GCF_040438925.1. Lineage (NCBI taxonomy): Bacteria > Pseudomonadati > Pseudomonadota > Gammaproteobacteria > Pseudomonadales > Pseudomonadaceae > Pseudomonas > Pseudomonas sp. MYb327. The sequence continues at coordinate 1,843,111 of NZ_CP159258.1, read as the reverse complement.
GAGGCGCTGGGCTGGATGAAACCTACGGCACTGCTGGTCAACACCGCGCGCGGGCCGATTGTCGATGAGGCGGCGCTGATCAAGGCCTTGCAGAAACAACGTCTGGGGGGAGCGGCATTGGATGTTTTCGATGTCGAACCGTTACCGCCTCATCATCCTTTCCGCACGCTGGAAAACGTATTAGCCACGCCTCATGTCGGGTACGTCAGCCAGCAGAATTACCATTTGTTCTTCTCGCAGATGATCGAGGACATCCGGGCCTGGTCTGCGGGTGAGCCGATTCGATTGCTTTCCTGAGACCTCGTTTTCGTTCATCGCGCGCAAGCTTGCTCCTCAGTGGAGGCTTGCCCGCGATGAGGCTGGATCAACATCCCCCGAAAAACTTGCACCGCAATGGTGCATCTCAAGTGTTCACCCACGCACACTGATGTGACAGTTCTGCCTCTTTTTCAGCCATTTCCCGAAAAAAAACTGCACTTCGTCGGTGCGATTGCCCTCCAATCCAGCACGTTCGTACCTCTTTGAACCGATTGTCGAACAATTTTGCCATTCGACCTTTACCGCTCTAAGTTCTGGTCTAGGCTCATTTTCGCGGGGTAAAACCGGTCGGTCATAAAGCGGAAAAATAATCGAAACTTTTGCTTCAAGTGGTCGGTCGACTGAAAGGCAGGTGTGTTGCGACTGGTGCAATCTTTGCAATGGCTCATCCACCCCATTCTGCTTCAGCGCATTTGGGCAGCGTTTGCTCACCGATGTGCAGCGCTTTTGCGCCCGGCCACAGGATTTGGCCACGAAACACCGTTTGCCAGACCTGAAGAATTAGATCAACAACACGGGAGATTCATATGACCAGTGCGGCTTTAGATATTCAGGGAGAGCGTGCTCATCAGCATGTCGGCGAATCGAGTGGCGTGAGTGCTCTCACTGCCCAATCGGTCAGCGTTCCCGTCACCAAGACGCTGACACCGGTTGCCAGTCAGAATCCCAACAAGAAAAAAGTGTTGTTTGTGACCTCGGAAATCGCCGACCTGGTGAAAACCGGTGGCTTGGGCGACGTCTCCGCAGCGCTTCCGCGGGCCATGGCGCAACTGCATGACGTGCGAGTGCTGATCCCCGGTTACCCGCAGGTGCTGCACAGCGAAAATCCGATTCATATCATCGGTGAACTGGGTGGCCACGCTGCTTTGCCACCGTGCAAGATCGGGCGCATGGACATGCCCGACGGTCTGGTCATTTACGTGTTGATCTGCCCTGAACTGTACGAGCGTGAAGGTTCGCCTTACGGCGCCAACAACGGTCGCGACTGGCCGGACAACCATATCCGTTTCGCCCGCCTGGGGCTGGCGGCCGCCGACATCGCCGCCAACCTCGCACAAATTCACTGGTGCCCGGACCTGGTGCACGCCCACGACTGGCCGGCCGGTCTGGCGCCCGCCTACATGCACTGGCGCGGTCAGCGAACTCCGACGCTGTTCACCATCCATAACCTGGCCTATCAAGGCGTAACCAGCCTGGGCTCGTGCCCGGAACTGGGCATCCCTCATCACGCCCTGCAACAGGAAGGCATGGAGTTCTACGGCAAGATGTCGTTCCTGAAGGCCGGCATGGCCTACTCGAGCCACATCACCACCGTCAGCGCGACCTACGCCCAGGAAATCACCACCCCGGATTTCGGCTGCGGACTTGACGGCTTTCTCGCCGCCAAGACCCAGCAAGGCCTGCTCAGCGGTATTCCCAACGGTATCGATGAAAGCTGGGACGCCGCCACTGATCCACACCTGTTCCGTCCTTTCAGCATTGGCGATTGGGAAGGCAAAGCCGTCAACGCCGCCCACGTGCGCGAACTGTTTGGCCTGGAAGACTCCGAAGGTCCGCTGTTCGCAGTGGTCTCCCGACTGGTCTACCAGAAAGGCCTGGACCTGACCGAAGCAGTGTCCGAGTACATCGTCAACAACGGTGGCCAGATCGCCATCATTGGCCGTGGCGAACCGGAAGAAGAACAAGCCATGCGCGAACTGGCCCTGCGTTTCCCCGGGCAGATCGGTGTGCGCATCGGCTTCAACGAAACCGACGCCCGCCGCATGTTTGCCGGCAGCGATTTCCTGTTGATGCCTTCGCGTTACGAGCCTTGCGGCCTGAGCCAGATGTACGCCCAGCGTTTCGGTTCGTTGCCGGTAGCGCGCAACACCGGCGGTCTGGCTGACACCATTGAAAACGGCGTGACCGGATTCCTGTTCGATGAATCCACGGTAGAGAGTTATCAAGAAGCCCTGAGCCGCGCGTTCAAGGTATTCGCCTTTCCCGGCCTGCTGCATGCCATGCGCTGCCGGGCGATGGCGGCACCGTTCAACTGGTGCAAGGCGGTCGAACCCTATGCCGAGCTCTATGAACAACTGGTGGCCAAGGCCTTGGGGAAATCACACAAACAATAAGAGGTTTTAGAAATGCCGTTACGGACCCTTGAGACCTGGCCCCACGGCGCAACCAAGCTGGACGCAGAACAAACGCAATTCGCGTTGTGGGCGCCAGATGCGTTTTACGTCAGTGTCGAACTGGAAAATGGACAATCCTTGCCGTTGCTGCCGCAGGCAGACGGCTGGTTCGTGATCAAAACCCGCTGCCCGGCGGGTACGCGTTACCGCTTCAACATCGACGGCGATCTGGAGGTGCCCGACCCGGCCTCCCGCGCTCAGGACGGCGACATCCACCACCACAGCGTGGTGGTCGATCCGCTGGCCTATCATTGGCAACACAGTGCATGGCTGGGCCGCCCGTGGAACGAGGCGGTGATTTACGAATTGCACGTCGGTACGCTCGGTGGCTTCCAGGCCGTCGAGCAGCAGTTGGCGCGCCTCGTCGAATTGGGTGTCACCGCGATTGAGTTGATGCCCATCGCGCAATTCCCCGGTGAGCGTAATTGGGGCTATGACGGCGTTCTGCCCTACGCGCCTCAGGCATCCTACGGTTCGCCCGAACAACTCAAGCACCTGATCGACGCCGCCCACGGCCATGGCCTGGCGGTGATTCTCGACGTGGTCTACAACCACTTCGGCCCCGATGGCAATTACCTGCATCGCTACGCCAAAAGCTTTTTTCGCGAGGACAAGCACACGCCGTGGGGCGCCGCCATCGACTTCCGTCGGCGCGAGGTGCGGGACTTCTTCATCGACAGCGCGTTGATGTGGGTGCTGGAGTATCGGTTTGACGGCTTGCGCCTGGACGCGGTGCACGCCATTGAGGACCCGGACTTTCTCCAGGAATTGGCCAAACGGGTGCGGCAGCAAATCGATCCGGCACGGCATGTCTGGCTGATGCTGGAAAACGAAAAGAATCAGGCCAGCCTCCTGGAGCAAGGTTACGACGCCCAGTGGAACGACGACGGCCACAATGCCTTGCACGTGTTACTGACCGGCGAAATCGACGCCTACTACGCCGATTACGCGCAAAACCCAACCGAGCAACTTGCGCGCTGCCTGAGCCAGGGCTTCGTATTCCAGGGCCACATCAATCGGCACGGCGAATCCCGCGGCGAGCCCAGCGGGCATTTGCCACCCAGCGCTTTCGTGTTGTTTTTGCAGAACCACGACCAGATCGGCAATCGCGCCTTTGGCGAACGCCTGCATCAACTGGCCCATCCGGATGCATTAACCGCCGCCACCGCGTTGCTGCTGCTGTCGCCGATGATTCCATTGATGTTCATGGGTGACGAGTTCGCCGCCGAGCAACCTTTTCTGTTTTTCACCAGCCATCACGGTGAACTGGCGAAACTGGTTCGCGAAGGTCGGCGCAACGAGTTTGCCGCATTCAGCGCGTTTGCAGACCCACACAAACGCGAACAGATCCCCGACCCCAACGCCCGACAAACTTTCGAAGCCTCCCAACCCGAGCTGAAACCAACACGCCCCTCGAGCCCGCATGACCTGTACCGCCGTTTGCTGCAAATTCGTCGCGAGCGAATCGTTGCGCATCTGCCCGGAGCCTATGCATTGGGGGCCGAAGTACTGGCCAAAGGCGCGGTCAGCGCACGCTGGCGGCTGGGCGATGGCAGTCAGCTGCGCATTGACCTGAACCTCGGCGATACGCCCGTGGTCCACTCCCCACAGGCCGATGCTTCGCTGTTGTTCGAACACCCAGCGCAATCAGCCGGCCGGTTGGAACAGGGCACTCTTGCCCCGTATTGCGCGCTAGTCAGCCTCACGGCCGCAGCCCCTTTGCTACCCCCGGATGGAGAGCGCCAATGAGTGATGCGCAACTGGAAATATTGGCTAGCCGAGCTGGTTTGGCCGTCGACTGGATCGACGCCAACGGCCGGCCGCAGAAAGTCGCTCCATCAGTATTACGCGCCGTCCTGACCGGACTCGGCCACCCCGCCGGCAGCGCCCAGGAAATCGACGCCAGCCTGCTCGAATTGCAAGCGGTGCAACAGACTCGACACCTGCCGCCGTTGATCACCGCCGATTTCGGCGTAGGTCTGAATCTGGCGCACTTCTTCGAGCCGCTGACACCCTGCGAAATCCATCTCGAAGATGGTTCGCGACTCAGTCTTAAACTGGATGCCGAAGCCGTCCTGCCCGGATTGGTTCCGGTCGGTTACCAACACGTCAACATTGACGGACAAAGTTTCACCCTGGCCGTGGCACCTGCTCGCTGCTACAGCGTCGGCGATGCCGTGGACAGCCCGATCCCGCGCACCTGGGGCCTAAGCGTGCAGCTGTATTCCCTGCGCCGGCCCGGTGATGGTGGTTTCGGCGATACCCAGGCGCTGGAAGACCTGGCTCGAGTGGCGGGCGAACGCGGCGCCGAAGCACTGGCGATTAGCCCACTGCACGCCATGTTTGCCAACGACACCCACCGCTACAGCCCGTATTCCCCGTCCAGCCGTCTGTTTCTCAACAGCCTGTACTGCGCGCCGGGGGCGATTCTTGGGGAACGCGCGATGCGCACCGCCATCGACGCCACAGGCCTGGCCGCTGAACTCAAACATCTCGAAGAGCTGCCGTTGATCGACTGGCCTACCGCCGCCGAAGCCAAGCACCGACTGCTGCAAGCACTTTACGAAGGCTTCGTTCAGGGCGAACACCCGCTGCACGCCGACTTCAGCAGCTTTCGTCACGCCGGCGGTGAAGCGCTGGAAAATCATTGCCGTTTCGAAGCCATTCAAGAGACGCGCGCCGCTCAGGGTCTGAGCCTTGACTGGCGCGAATGGCCCGAACAGTGGCGCAACCCGCGCAGCGCCGCGCTGGCCGAGTTTGCCGAAGAAAACGCCGGCCGCATCGGCTTCTTCGCTTTCTGCCAATGGCTGATCACCCGTTGCCTGGAGCGCGCGCAAGCCGCCGCCCGCAGCAGCGGCATGGGCATTGGCCTGATCGCTGACCTGGCCGTCGGTGCCGATGGCGGTGGCAGTCAGGCCTGGAGTCGCCAGGACGAATTGCTCGCCGCTCTTACCGTCGGCGCGCCACCGGATATTCTTAACCGTACCGGTCAGGGTTGGGGGATCTCCGCGTTCTCCCCCGAAGGCCTGGTGCGCAATGGTTTTCGCGCGTTCATCGAAATGCTCCGCGCCAACTTCGCCCACGCCGGTGGCCTGCGGATCGACCACGTCATGGGCCTCCAACGCTTGTGGGTGATCCCCAATGGCGCATCGCCCGCTGATGGCGCGTATCTGTATTACCCGCTGGAGGACTTGTTGCGGCTGCTGACCCTGGAATCCCATCGGCACCAGGCCATCGTCCTCGGCGAAGACCTCGGCACGGTGCCGGACGGGCTGCGGGAGAAACTCAGTGGCCGTTCGATCCTTGGCATGCGGGTGTTGCTGTTCGAACAGGACAACACCCATTTCAAACCGATACTCGATTGGCCGGACAACGCGTTGGCGACTACCAGCACCCACGATTTGCCGACCCTCAATGGCTGGTGGCATGGCCGCGATATCGACTGGAATGCACGCCTCAGCCTGGTTGACGCCAATGGTGAAATCGAATGGCGCCAGCATCGCGAACGGGAGCGCGAGGGACTGCGCCGGACGTTGAGCCAGGACCCGCAGAACTTTCGCGAAGAGTCCCACGAGACCGACCAGATACTCGACGCCAGCGTGCGCTTCCTCGGCCACACCCGCGCGCCGCTGGTGCTGCTACCTCTTGAGGATGCGTTGGGCGTCGAACAACAGGCCAACCTCCCCGGCACCATCGATACCCATCCCAACTGGTCCCGACGTCTGCCAGGCAACAGTGAAGCCCTGCTCGATGACCCGGACGCCGCACGGCGTCTGGAACTGCTCGCCTGCGCGCGACTTCAGGCGGCCGAGCGTGACCAATGAATCCAGCAATGACACAACCGCTACGGGCCACCCTGCGCCTGCAATTTCATAAAGACTTCACCCTCGACGATGCCGTGCCGCTGGTGCCCTATTTCGCCCGCCTCGGCATCAGTCACGTTTACGCTTCACCACTGCTGAGCGCTCGCGCCGGCTCCATGCACGGCTACGACGTGGTAGACCCGACCACGGTCAACCCGGAACTGGGCGGCGAAGCAGCATTGCGCCGCCTGGTCAGTGCGCTGCGCGAGCAGAAAATGGGGCTGATCCTCGATATCGTTTCCAACCACATGGCGGTCGGCGGTAACGACAATCCATGGTGGCAGGATCTGTTGGAATGGGGGCGACTAAGTCCGTACGGCGAGTTCTTCGATATCCAGTGGCACTCGCCCGATCCGTTGATGGAGGGCCAGTTGCTGTTGCCGTTCCTTGGCAGCGACTACGGCATCGCCCTGCAGGATGGCACGCTGAAGCTGCGATTCAGTGAGCACGGCACCTTTTATGTCGAGCATTACGATCATCACTTTCCCATTTGCCCCAGCCATTACGGCGAACTGCTCAAGGCCGAAGCCGAGCCGCTCAAATTGCTGGCGGACCGCTTCAGTACCCTCAGTTACCAGACCGACGCCCACAGCCTGGCGATTCCGTTAAAAAATGAATTGCGCGAACTGACCAGCCACCCCGCGATCCTGCAAGGCATCGAGCGCAATCTGGAAGCCTATGACTCGCTGACCAGCGAGGGCTTCCAACGGCTGCACAACCTGCTGGAACGCCAAAGCTATCGACTCGCCAGTTGGCGCACCGCCGCCGATGACATCAACTGGCGGCGTTTTTTTGATGTCAACGAACTGGGCGGTTTGCGCGTAGAACGTCCCGCCGTTTTCGAGGCGACCCACGCGAAGATTTTCCAATTGGTGGCTGAAGGGTTGGTCGACGGTTTGCGCATCGACCACGTTGACGGTCTCGCCGACCCGCGAGGCTATTGCCGTAAATTGCGGCGTCGGATCGACAGCCTGTCACCTGATCGGCACCTGCCGATCTATGTCGAGAAAATTCTCGGTGAAGGCGAAACCCTGCACCGCGACTGGTCGGTGGACGGCACCACCGGTTACGAATTCATGAATCAGTTGTCGCTGCTGCAACACGATCCCGACGGTCAACAAGCCTTGGGTGAAGTCTGGCACCGCTACAGCGAACGCCCGGCCGATTTCCGTCAGGAAGCGCAACTCGCGCGTCAGCAAATCCTCAATGGCTCGCTCGCCGGGGATTTCGAAAGCGTGGCCCAGGCCTTGTTGCAAGTAGCGCGGGATGACCTGATGACCCGCGACCTGACACTCGGGGCAATTCGTCGAGCGTTGCAGGAATTGATCGTGCATTTCTCGGTGTATCGCACCTACATCAGCGCCCTTGGACGTTCAGATCAGGACGAGGTGTTTTTCCAGCAAGCAATGGAGGGTGCCCGGCAAACCCTCGGCGAAGCCGACTGGCCAGTCCTCGATTGCCTGGCCAATTGGCTGGGTGGCGAGCCCTGGCGCAAACGTCCTGCCGGCCGCCTGCGCAAGCGACTCAAGCATGCCTGCGTGCGCTTTCAACAGCTGACTTCACCTGCCGCCGCGAAGGCCGTGGAAGACACCGCGTTCTATCGCTCGGCGGTACTGCTGTCGCGAAATGATGTCGGTTTCAACACCGAGCAATTCAGTGCTCCGGTGGCTGATTTCCATGCAGCCTGCCTCAAGCGCCTGGAACTGTTCCCGGACAACCTGCTCGCCACCGCTACCCACGATCACAAGCGCGGCGAGGATACCCGTGCGCGCCTGGCCGTCTTGAGTGAACGCAGCAAATGGTATGTCGAACAGATCGGTCTGTGGCGCGCCCTCGCCCGTCCGTTGCGCGACGATGACCAGATGCCATCCGCCGGCGACGAGTTGATTCTCTATCAAGCGCTGCTCGGCAGTTGGCCGCTGGACCTGCGCCCCGATGATCAGCCGGCGCTTGAGGCCTACGCCCAACGCATCAGCCAATGGCAACGCAAGGCCCTGCGCGAAGCCAAGTTGCAGAGCAGCTGGAGCGCGCCAAACGACGCTTACGAACATGCCACCGAAAGCTTTACCAAACGCCTGCTGCTGAGTCCGGAAGGTGATCTGCTGCGCACTGCGTTGGCCAAGGTAGCCCGGACAATTGCCGTCCCCGGTGCCCTCAATGGATTGGCGCAAACCTTGCTGCGCATGACCGTGCCGGGGGTACCGGATATCTATCAGGGCAACGATTTCTGGGACTTCACCCTGGTCGATCCGGACAACCGCCGCCCGGTGGATTACGTCAGTCGCCAGCAGGTCTTGCAGCAACCGTTGGACCTGCCTGATCTGTTGGAACACTGGCGCGACGGGCGCATCAAGCAAGCCTTGATTGCGCAGACCTTAAACCTGCGTGCCAGGTATGCCGAGCTGTTTCGACGAGGGAGTTACCAAGCCCTCGATGTCATCGGCAGCCAGGCACATCGAGTACTGGGTTTTGTGCGCGAATGGGAGGGAAATCGCGCCATCGTCATCGTGCCGATCCGTTGCGCGGCGCTGCTGGAAAACAGTGCCGCACCACACGTGGACGCGCCGCAGTGGGGCGATACCCGGATCAATTTGCCGTTCACTACCGCAGACGAAAATCTAAAGGGACTTTTTTCCAGCGTCACAGTCACAGAACACAGGGAGCTGATGATCAGCGCCGCGCTGGGGGATTTCCCGGTCAATCTCTTTATCCAAACTACCGATGTTTGAGTTCAGTTCAGGAGCATTGCGATGAGTACCGACGATAAACGCATTCGCGAGTTTGCCTATCAGATCTGGGAGTCAGAAGGAAAACCCGAAGGTCAGGAAGCCCGCCACTGGGAGATGGCGCGCAAACTGGCTGAAGCGGAAGCCCTGGTGCCGAAAAAACCGGCGAAGGCCCCGGCCAGCAAACCGGCCGTCAGCAAAACCGCCAACGGCAAGGCTGGCGAGGTCAAGGTGGCCGCACCAAAACCAAAAGCCAAACCGTCTGCGGCTTCTTCCGTTATTCCCCCAGGGGAAAAAGCCGTCGAGAAGAAGCCTCGCGCCGCGCGAAAACCGTCAGCGATCTGACCTTTCCGCTGTTGTCTTTACTCATTTCGTGGCGAGTCCGCTCGCCACTGTGGACCCGTTCGTCTCGAATAACTGACCGGTTGGAGCGAGCCTGCTCGCTTCCACAGGTTGCGGTATATCTCACTTTGCAGGAGCACCTATGACCAGTCCAAAGAAAGCCGCGCCAGAACCTCAGGCCGAGGCCTCGCGAATCCGGGAGGGCCTGCCCTTTCCGCTGGGTGCGACCTGGGATGGTCTGGGCGTCAACTTCGCCTTGTTTTCTGCCCACGCCACCCGGGTCGAACTGTGCATCTTCGACGACGCCGGCGAAGTGGAATTGGAACGTATCGAACTGCCCGAATACACCGACGAGATCTTCCACGGCTACTTGCCAGATGCCCACCCGGGAATGATCTACGGCTACCGCGTATACGGCCCGTACGACCCGGCCAACGGCCACCGTTTCAACCACAACAAATTGCTGATCGACCCCTACGCCAAACAACTGGTCGGCCAGTTGAAATGGTCCGAAGCATTGTTCGGCTACACCATCGGTCACCCCGACGCCGACCTCAGCTTCGATGAGCGCGACAGTGCGCCTTTCGTACCCAAGTGCAAGGTGATCGATCCGGCGCATACCTGGGGTCACGATCATCGGGTCAGCGTGCCGTGGGACAAGACGATCATTTACGAGACCCACGTGCGCGGCATCAGCATGAGTCACCCTACCGTCCCCGAGAATGTGCGTGGCACCTTTGCCGGGTTGATGGTCGATGACGTGCTGGAACACATTCGCAAGCTCGGCGTCTCTTCCGTGGAATTGCTGCCGATCCATGCCTTTGTCAATGATCAGCACCTCTTGCATAAGGGCATGACCAATTACTGGGGCTACAACAGCATTGCGTTCTTCGCCCCCGATCCGCGGTATCTGGCCAGCGGCAAGATCGCCGAGTTCAAGGAGATGGTCGCGCACCTGCACGAAGCCAATCTGGAAGTAATTCTCGACGTGGTCTACAACCACACCGCCGAGGGCAATGAACAAGGCCCAACCCTGTCCATGCGTGGGATCGACAACGCCTCTTACTACCGTCTGATGCCCGACGACAAACGCTTCTACATCAACGATTCCGGCACCGGCAACACCCTGGACCTGAGCCACCCGTGCGTGCTGCAAATGGTCACCGACTCCCTGCGCTACTGGGCTTCGGAGATGCACGTGGACGGTTTCCGCTTCGACCTAGCGACCATTCTCGGGCGCTATCACGATGGCTTCGACGAGCGTCACAGTTTCCTCGTGGCCTGCCGTCAGGACCCCGTGCTGCGTCAGGTGAAAATGATCGCAGAGCCGTGGGATTGTGGCCCTGGCGGTTACCAGGTCGGCAATTTCCCACCCGGCTGGGTGGAATGGAATGACAGGTTCCGCGACACCGTGCGCGCCTTCTGGAAGGGCGACGACGGCCAACTGGCTGACTTCGCCGCGCGCATGACCGGTTCCGGGGAAATGTTCAATCACCGAGGCCGGCGCCCCTACGCCTCACTGAACTTCATTACCGCCCATGACGGCTTTACTCTCAATGATCTGGTGTCGTACAACGACAAGCACAACGAGGCCAACGACGAGAATAACCAGGACGGCAGCAACAACAATCTGTCATGGAACCACGGTGTCGAAGGCCCCACCGACGATCCGGAAATCAATGAGCTGCGCCAGCGGCAAATGCGCAACTTCTTCGCCACGTTGTTGCTGTCGCAAGGCACACCGATGATGGTGGCCGGCGACGAATTCGCCCGTACCCAAAATGGCAATAACAATGCTTATTGCCAGGACAGCGAAATCGGCTGGGTCAACTGGTACGTGAACGAAGAAGGCAAGGCCCTGCTGAAATTCGTCAAACGCCTGATCAAGTTGCGCCTGGCTTACCCGATCCTGCGTCGCGGACGCTTCCTGGTGGGCAATTACAACGAGGACATCGGCGTCAAGGACGTGACCTGGCTGGCAGCGGACGGCAGCGAGATGACCACCGAGCACTGGCATGATGCGCACAACCGTTGCATGGGCATGCTGCTCGACGGCCGCGCGCAGGAAACCGGTATCCGCCGCAAAGGCGGCGACGCCACCCTGTTGCTGGTGGTCAACGCTCATCACGATGTCGTCAACTTCCTCCTGCCGGAAGTGCCCGATGGTGGCTTCTGGACCTGCATGATCGACACCAATCAACCGTCGATTCGTGGCCAGGAGCGATTCGAATTCGGCCATGAATATTCGGTCACCGGTCGATCGCTGCTGCTGTTCGAATTGCAGCACGAGGAAGAGGAATGAGCTGCGCCGGATAAGCGGTAGATAAAAATGGATCAACTGCGAGCGTGGGACGCGACGAATAGCGTTACATAAGCAATACTCGATGCGCGGCACTCCAGGGTTCGGAGTGCCGCGCTTCGTTATCAACCAGCCCCTGCGGCTCGCGTAACAAGGACGTAACCTCATGAAACCTGTTTCCATCAGTGAAAGCAGCGCTCCAGGGCAGATCTGGAACAGCGCCCCGCAACTGGAAAACATTCCGGTCATCAGCACTCAGTCTTTAGTCCCTGCGGGCGCACGGGCGGTGGTGATTTCTGCGCATCCCGGCGATGAAGTGGTGATGTGTGGCGGGCTGCTGCAATTGCTCAGCGCCACGGGCCATCCCTTGCAACTGATTTCGGTGACCGATGGCAGCGCAAGCCAACCGACTTCTGCGCACTGGTCGGAGAAACGCCTCAGCGTGTTTCGCTCCCAGGAAAGCGTCGAAGCCCTGCGTCGGCTCGGGTTGCCGATGCACAGCCTGAAATGGATTCGCGGCGGCTTCACTGACAACACCCTGGCCGAGCATGAGCAGGAGTTGACGCAATTCATCAGCCGCTATCTACGCCCCGGTGATGTGGTGTTCAGCATTTGGTGCGAGGACGGCACTGGCGACCATGACGCTGTCGGTCGTGCCAGCGCCAATGCCGCGACCATCGCCGGCGCGACCTTTAACGAAGTGCCGGTCTGGGCCTGGCACTGGGCAGCGCGAGATCATGGTTCAATCCCCTGGCATCGCGCGCGCAAAATTCGCCTGGACACCTGGACCGTCGCGCGAAAGAGCCACGCGACCCATGCCTACGCCAGCCAGCTCGATGGCGATCCGGCCATCGGCCTTGCACCGCTGCTGCCGCAGGTGGTGCTGGATCGGATGCGTCTGCCCTATGAAGTCGTACTTGTATGAAGATCTTTTGACGTCTCGACGAATCACGCTGAACTGCCCGCCCCCGCATCAGTCGCATACATAAGCGAGTCTGATTCAGAGGAGTAACAGTGACCAGTAATCCCAAGCGGCAGCCAGAAGCATCAGTGCCGTTGAACACCCCGCCGGCCATCCACCGATTGCGCGTGCTGACGGTCAACACCCACAAGGGGTTCACTGCACTCAATCGACGCTTCATCCTCCCGGAATTGCGTGAAGCGGTACGCAGTACATCGGCGGACCTGGTGTTCCTGCAGGAAGTGGTCGGCGAGCACGAGCGCCATTCCTCCCGCTACAACGATTGGCCACAAACCTCACAATACGAATTCCTCGCCGACAGCATGTGGAGCGACTTCGCCTACGGCCGCAACGCGGTCTACCCCGACGGCCACCACGGTAACGCGCTACTGTCGAAATACCCGATCCGCGAATACCGCAACCTCGATGTCTCCATCACCGGGCCTGAACGCCGAGGGCTGCTGCATTGCGTGCTGGACGTGCCGGGCCACGCCGAGGTCCATGCCATCTGCGTGCACCTGAGTTTGCTCGAAAGCCATCGCCAACTGCAGTTGCAGTTGCTTTGCCAACTGCTCGAATCCCTGCCCGACGACGCACCGGTGATCATCGCGGGCGATTTCAACGACTGGCAACTGCAAGGCAACGCCGCCCTCGCCCGTCGCGACTACCTCCACGAAGCCTTCGAACGCCATCACGGCCGCCCCGCAAAAACCTACCCCGCACGCTTTCCGCTGCTGCGCCTGGATCGCATCTACCTGCGCAATGCCAGCAGTCATGAGCCAAGAATCCTTGGGCACAAGCCCTGGACGCATCTGTCGGATCATTTGCCGTTGGCGGTGGAAGTCCATCTTTAGGCGCCCGACCTGATACCAGCGCTAAATTCAGCAGCAATATCGACAGCAATCGGCAGCGGGAAATGTCCGGAGATCCGGGTGTGAGGATGAGTTGGTAAAAAGAGGAAAACGCTCTAGCTCGTGACTTTTTTGACGATTTTTCCATTAAACAAGCACTTAGGCATGCGTCGTAAATCAGTCACTTATATGACCTAAAATACCCCTACCATTTATCGGCCATTTTCTTGACGCAGTGGCAGGGGTCTTCTTAGCTACACCGTACTACCCCCGGCAATAACATCAGGGACAAGCCCGCCAAGACACCCGCTAAACCGGGCGGTCCTCGGCTTGCTCCAATCCATCGGTCGCCCCTCATTCGGGGTAGGAGAGACGGCAAAGCGAGAACGGCATGCGATTGCAAGGTAGACCTCCATGAAAACCTCATTCACCCAACAAGAGATCAAAGTTACAATTTGTACTGTATCGAGCTCACTCCTGCTGTGCTCTTCCATGGAAGTGCAGGCCTCACCGGCTGAGGACGAATCGACGCCCTGGTATCGCCAGGACGTTCCGGTGCTCACCTTGCCCGCCCTCGACACCACGTATCCCGGCCGCTTTGGCCCCGACATGCGAAACAGCCATTTCATCACCGAGGAGGCGGCGCCCTCCGCCTGGGACCAACTCTATGGAAAAGCTTCGCGTCAGGCACAAACCGATGCTTTGGCCCAGGGTTTCTCCATCCCTGGCTCTGGCGAACTTAAAAGCCCGGCAATCCTGACCTTGCAGAGCGGCAGCGGCCATACCCAACGGGTCGGCCTGATCGGTGGCACCAGCCAATTCCAGGCCAACAGCGGTGGCCTGGTGACCAATCGCGCGATGTCTGATCCGAACACCAACACACTCAACCTGCAAGGCGAAAGCCTCGGTGCCTATTACAGCTTGACCGGCCCGCAAGGCTGGCACGTCGACTTGTCCGCCAGCGGTGGTCGGGTCAATGGTTTCAGCCGTAATGAACAAGGCGCCCGACAAGCCGCCGAAGGCAGCGCGGTAACGCTGTCGGTGGAAGGCGGCTTTCCGATTGGCATCAGCGAAAACTGGGTGGTTGAACCACAGGCGCAGTTGATCAATCAACGCATCACCCTCGACACCCCGTACGCGGGTTCGGGCAATGCGTCCTCCAGCGACGTGTCGTCATGGAGTGGCCGCGTCGGCGCCAAATTGAAAGGCAGTTACGACATCAACGGCCTGCCCGTAGAACCCTACGTGCGGACCAACTTGTGGCACACGGTATATACCGGCAACACCGTGACCCTCGATGAGGTCGACAAGATCAGCAGCAGCCGTAAATCTTCGACGGTAGAACTCGGTCTGGGGCTGGTGGCCAGAGTGACACCGGCCGTGAGCCTGTACGTGAGTGCCGACTACAGCAGTGATGTCGATGACAATGACTTGAATGGGATAATCGGCAGCCTCGGCGTGCGGATGCGCTGGTGAAATAACGGGCGCCACCTGACAGTTTTGCCAGTATCCAGGCCGTTGAAGGTCATGCATTGTGGTGGGCACTCGTTTTTGATCAGGGCTCGCCAATGCCTTCAACGATTGCCGGTTACATGCATGACGGGACCCCGACACTGTTGGTGGCAGACCCACGTGGCCTGGCAGTCAGGACCGTGCAGTTTCATCGGCGGTTGGCGCTCGATCCGATTGAGCCGCGAGTCACGCGGCAACGCTTCGACGCTGCCGCCCGCCCAGTGGCCAGTCGCGATCCGTATTTGTTTGCCCTGGCACTAAGCGACGCATCGGCGCCGGACAACCTGAGCCAGGTGCTCAGCCTGTCCGGCGCGGCGTTGTCGAGTGACAGCGTGGACGCCGGATGGCGGTTGGCCTTGCACGGCGCCGCCGGGCAGGTTGTCGATCATTGGGACGGACGCGGCAGCCACTCATGGACAGAGTTCGATGACCTGCTGCGCCCGGTGGCCGTGCGTGAAAGTGGCGACGGAATGGTTGAGCATGTCCTGGAGCGTTTTACCTATGCAGACGCCGACGCTATCACTGGCAACCTGTGTGGTCAGCTGATTCGGCATGATGACCCGGCTGGCACCGTGCACCTGCGCGAGCTGGGACTGGGCGGTGCTGTGCTACAACAGACCCGGCATTTTTTGCGCGACACCGACGGCGTGAACTGGCCGAGTGACGCGTCCGCGCGGGATGCTTTGCTTGAACCCGGCGCCGGTGCCACCACCGCGTACAGCTACGCACCCAGCACCGAACTGCTCCAGCAGATTGACGCGTTGGGGAATCGTCAACGATTCGCCTACACCGTCGCCGGGGAGTTGAGCACCACCTATCTGACCCTGGCCGGTGCCGGGCAATCTGACAAGCCCCTGGTCAGCGAGATTCTCTACAACCCCTCCGGCCAGATCGAATCGGAAACCGCCGGCAACGGCGTCATCACCCGCCACCGCTACGACCTTGCGGACGGTCGCCTGATTGGACTGAGCGCACACAAAGCCAATGGCACTCCACTGCAAGATCTGAACTATCGCTACGACGCAGCCGGCAATGTGCTGAGCATCGAAGACGCCGCGCAACCGATCCGCTACTTCAACAACCAGCGCATCGAACCGATCAAGACTTACCGGTATGACACCCTCGGCCAACTGATCGAAGCCACCGGCTGGGAAGCCAAGACCGGCAACGGCGGCCCCGCCCTTCCGGGCACGCAACCCCTGCCCCTCGACCCCAACCAGATCGCCAACTACGTACAGACCTTTCACTACGACGCGGGCGGCAATTTGTTGAACCTGGTGCATGTCGGTGCCCAGACCCATGGCCGCACCCTGACCCGCACTCAATACAGCAACCGTTGCCTGCCCGAGCGCAATGGTCGGCCACCGACTGAAGCCGAACTGGCTGACGGGTTTGATGCCAACGGCAATCTGCGGGAGTTGCAGGTCGGCCAGTCACTGGATTGGGACCTGCGTAATCAGCTGACCCGTGTGCGTCCGGTGGTGCGTGAAGACGGCAACGACGATTACGAAAAGTACCTCTACGACGGCAGCGGCCAGCGGGTCCGCAAAATTCGCGCGAACCAAACCAATGTGCGCACGTTGATCAGCGAAGTGCGTTACCTGCCCGGCGTAGAAATCCGCACCCACAGCGGCACGGGTGAAATCCTCCACGTGATCAACGCCAGCGCAGGTAGCAACGGTGTGCAAGTGCTGCACTGGGTCGCGCAAAAACCGGGCGACATCACCAACGACCAGGTGCGCTACAGCCTCAACGATCACCTGAAGTCCAGCACGATGGAACTGGACCAGAATGCCGATCTGATCAGCCAGGAATGGTATTACCCATTTGGGGGCACGGCTTGCTTCGCGGCACGGTCGGCCACCGAAGCGAAGTACAAGACTGTGCGTTACTCGGGTAAGGAACGGGATGCGACGGGGCTTTATTATTACGGGTTTCGGTATTACGCGCCGTGGTTGCAGCGGTGGATTAATCCGGATCCGGCGGGATATGTGGATGGAATGAATTTGTATGCGATGGTTGGAAACAGGCCCATCAATTTTGCGGATCTGGATGGTCGCATGGGAACTGAATTAACAGCGGCAGATATCAGTCATATAGTAAACACCCTCAAACGAGACATGGGCGAACTTCCTCAAGAAGATGTACGCTCTGTAGTTAACCAATATCTAAAAGGAAAAGGTGCTAACCCACAACAATATTCCGCAACAATCATGTCAAAACTGGGCTTTGCATCCGAGGCAATAGCCGAGCCGCAAGAGACCACCTATCATAGAAGACTAACAAGTAACGAAAAGAAAGGGTTGCATTTATTCTGGAGCACAAACGCGGGCTCTCGCTACATTGGAGCAACCAGCAGAAACTTCTTTATTCGAGCAAATACACAAGAGCGTCCTTCCTTGGCCACAGCTTCAAACGAGGCGCGCCGTGAATTAAAATCCAATACCGGCGAATACAGCGTCAACATGTCGAATGACGTATACAAAAGTAGCTTTGTACCAGCATTACAGCTATTGAGCGAGCACGAACAAGATCCGTGGCAAACCATTCTCCTGATGTCAGCCTCAGTGGGACCTAAAACAAGTTCGCCAGTTTATCGAGGGTCACGATTGTCAGACATGGGTCTGAGCCTCGGTGTAAGCCCGACTTTGAAAATAGGTGATATCGTAAGCGCCAGTAGCTTTTTATCGTTTAGCTCAGACAAAACAGAAGCCGAAAGTTTCATATCGAAATATCATCATGATAACTTCATAAAGGGAACCGTCGGCGTAATTTTTGTCGCATCAGACACTTACACCATCAGCAACTCTATTGAACACGAAAGTATAGTTTTTCCAGCAACCAACTACATAGTTAAAAATATCGTCACTCAAACCACCAGCGGAAACAGTCTTTTCCAAACAACCAGAAAATTCACACCAATGATTTACCTTGAAAAAACCAATAACAATCCGCCATCTAGAACAAAATGGATATAAAAATTGGACAGATGTAAATCATGATTTTATTAGTTAAGCAACTCGAATACTGATAGGTATACGAGTTGCCGAACAACCTGTGCCCCTTAACCGGTACCCTTACCCCTCCGGCCTCAACACCAGCACCGCCAACGGTGGCAAATTCAGCACCAACGACAACGCCTGCCCATGGCTCGGCGTCTCCTCGGTAAACGCCCCGCCACCGTTCCCATAATTGGAGCCCGCATATGTCGCCGAATCACTGTTCAACAACTCCGTCCAGCGCCCGGCGAACGGCACGCCTACGCGATAAGCCTCACGCGGCACTGGCGTGAAGTTAGCCACCACCAACACCGGTTTGCCCTCCTTGCTCCAACGCAGCCAGGCATAAACGCTGTTGATTGCATCGTCACCGATCAACCATTGGAAGCCCTGCGGTACATCATCCTGCTCATGCAACGCCGGTTCTTCGCGATAAAGACGATTGAGGTCGCCCACCAGTTTCTGCACGCCTTTGTGTTCCGAATACTGCAGCAGGTACCAATCCAGTTGCTGGTCGTGGTTCCACTCGCGCCACTGGCCGAACTCGCAGCCCATGAACAGCAGCTTCTTGCCCGGATGGGTCCACATGAAACTCAGATAGGCCCGCAGGTTGGCGAACTTCTGCCAGCGGTCGCCGGGCATTTTGTCGATCAGCGAGTGTTTGCCGTGCACCACTTCGTCGTGGGAAATCGGCAGGATGAAGCGTTCGGACCAGGCGTACACCAGGCCGAAACTCAGCTCGTTGTGATGGTGAGCGCGGTACACCGGATCTTGCTGGATGTAATGCAGCGAATCGTGCATCCAGCCCATGTTCCACTTGTAGGCGAAGCCCAGGCCGCCCTGTTGCGTGCTTTGGCTGACACCCGGCCACGCGGTGGACTCCTCAGCGATCACCAACGCGCCCGGCGCTTCCAGTGCCACCACGTCGTTGAGATGACGCAGGAAGTCGATGGCTTCGAGGTTTTCCCGCCCGCCATGGCGGTTCGGCACCCACTCGCCGGCCTTGCGCGAATAGTCGCGGTACAGCATCGACGCCACGGCATCCACCCGCAGGCCGTCGACATGGAAATGCTTGAGCCAGTGCAATGCCGAGGCCAGCATGTAGCCGTGCACTTCGGTGCGGCCGAGGTTGTAGATCAGCGTGTCCCAATCCTGATGGAAACCTTCCTGCGGGTTGCCATATTCGTACAGCGCGGTGCCGTCGAATTGCGCCAGGCCGTGAGTGTCGGTGGGGAAATGCGCCGGCACCCAGTCCAGTATCACGCCGATGTCAGCCTGGTGACAGGCGTTGACGAAGGCTGCAAATTCATCGCCGGTGCCATAGCGGGCACTGGTGGCGAATTGCGAGAGCAATTGATAGCCCCACGAACCACCGAACGGGTGCTCCATGATCGGCATTAGTTCGATGTGGGTGAAACCGAGTTCTTTGACATACGGGATCAGCCGCTCGGCCAGTTCTGGCCACGTGTACTGGCGGGCCACTTCGCCCAGATCGTCGAGTTCACATTGCCACGAACCGGCGTGCAGTTCGTAGATCGACAGCGGCGCGCTCGGACGCTGCCGTTCGCCACGGGCCTGCATCCACTCGTGATCCTGCCAGTCGATATTCAGCGGAGGCGCCACTTTCGACGCAGTGTCTGGCGGCAATGAGGTCGCCAGGGCCATCGGGTCGGCCTTGAGCGGCAGAATGCCGTGGGCGCTGAGGATTTCGTATTTATAGGCCTCACCCGCCTGCATGCGCGGGATAAACAATTCCCAGACCCCGGTGGGATGACGCAGGCGCATCGGGTGACGACGGCCGTCCCAGTTGTTGAAATCGCCGACCACCGAGACACGTTTGGCGTTCGGCGCCCACACGGCGAAACGCACGCCGTCGACACCGTCCACCGTTTTCAGCTGCGCACCGAGGCAAGCGCTGAGGTCACGGTGATTGCCTTCGGCGAACAGATACAAGTCCATCTCGCCGAGCAACGGGCCAAAACTGTAAGGGTCTTCGGAGAACTGTTCGCCACCGGCCCAGCGGGTTCTCAGCACGTAGGGTTGCGCCCGGTCAAAATGACCGACAAACAACCCCGGTGTCTGCGTTGCTTCAAGTTGGCCGAGCTCTTCTCCCGATTCCCTGGCCACCACCTGAACGCTCAAGGCGTCCGGCAGATAAGCCCGAATGAACTGCCCGCCGGCGCCATCGCCATGGGGACCGAGTATTGCAAAGGGGTCGTGATGCTCGGCGCGTACCAGCGCATCAATATCCCGCGCCCTGGGTAGCAACGCCTCTTTGTGTTGACCCTGTTCCTTGTTCGAGAAACTCATGACTACTCTCCACCAAGATCGGAAAAGGGTTTGAGCCCATTCAATAACCCGTACAAACCGTGCAAGGGCACGGACAGCCAGGTGGGGCGATTCTCTGCCTCATAGGCCACTTCGTACGCTGCCTTCTCCAGGCCGAACAACGCCAGCGCGGCGTCTTCGCCTTTAGGATCTTGCCATGCATGGCCAAGACTGGCTGCCGCCAGCCGATAAGCGTCGACAAACGCCTGTCGGGCCTCGCTCAGGTAGCGGTCGGAAACCCGCTGCCGAGCCGCTCGCGCTTCTGCTGTGTTATCAACGTTATGCACGTTAATGGCCATGGCCGCAGCGTAGTCGAAAGATCGCAAAACGCCGCTCACATCTTTATACGGACTGTGCTTGCCACGGCGCTCGTGCAGCGGTCGCGCCGGTTCACCTTCAAAGTCGATCAGGTAGGCATCGCCCTTGATCACCAACACCTGCCCCAAGTGCAAGTCGCCATGGACCCGAATGCGCAAGCCGCCAGCCGTCTGTTTACCCAATGTTTGCACATAACTGAGGATGGCTTTTTTGTTGTCCAGTAAACGGCTGACCAGGGTTCTGTCCGCCGGGTTCAGTTCGTTTTGATGTTGCTTGAGCAGCTTCAGCGCATGCTCGATTTGCGCCGCGACGTCCTTGGCCGAGGCCAGCGCATCTTTCTGCGAAGTGACTTGCGGCGTGAAGTCCGGGTTGTCGCTCGGCGCCGCCAGCACCTGGTGCATTTCTCCCAGTCGCTGGCCAAGCATGCCGGCGAAATCTTTCAACTCGCCGAGCGCGTTGTAGTGCTGTTCCTGCTCGGACATGGCATCCGCCAACTCGTCGCGCAATGCCCGTTCCAGGTTGTTCTGGGTCCATTCCCAGGCGTCGCCCTGATTGCTCAAGTAGCCTTGGGCGATCATCAGCAAGTTGTCTTCGCCCTTGCTATCGCGGCGAACCACCGAGCCCAGCAGCGGCGAGATGTTGCGGAAGCCGGCGCCGGTCAGATAAGCACTCATTTCCAGTTCCGGGTGCACACCGGAAGCGACCTTGCGGATCAGCTTCAGCACCAGGCTGCTGCCAATGACCACCGAGCTGTTGGATTGCTCAGCGGACAGATAACGCACTTCGGACTCAGCGGTCAGGCCCAACGTCGCCAGCTCGGCGGTCGGTTCGAAACGGATTTCACCACCGTCCGAAGGCAACACAAGATTGTCCTGCATGCCCTGCAGCACGGTGCGGATGAAGTTCTCGAGACTGAAGGCATCAGTGATCAGACCAACCTGCGGCCCGCGACGCACTCGCGACAACGCCAATTGTTGCGGCAACGCCGTGCCGACCTGATCCTCGGCAATGAACCCGAACGGCAGTTGATAACGGCTGGTCTGGTCGCCACTGGTGACTTCGATTTCACTCAACAGCACCGGATGCAGCGCGTCACCGAAACGCACACCGTAAGCCAGGTTGACCTGGTCGATAGCCGCGTCCTTGCCGGCGAACCAGCGACGGTTCTGTAGCCAGCTCGGCAAAATCTCCTTCTCCAGCGTGTTGCGCGACGGCGAATCAAGCAATTCTTCCATCCGTTTCTTCAGCACCAGCGTGGTGAAGTCCGGCAGGCTGTGCGCCGGTTCCACGTGCCAGCTCGGCATCTGGTTTTCCGCTGCCAGCACGAACCAATAGAAACCGTAAGGCGCCAGGGTCAGGAGGAAATTCAGCTGGCCGATGGGCGGGAAAGCGTTACCGCCGAGCATCTCCACCGGCACCATGCCGACGTAGGCCGACAAGTCCAGCTCCGCCGCTTGCGCACTACGGGACACGTTGGCCACGCAGAGGATGATTTCATGCTTGCCATCCGCCCCGGTGAATTCCCGGGTGTAGGCCAGAATTCTGCGGTTGGTCGGCGACAGCATTTTCAGCGTGCCTCGCCCGAACGCCTTGGATTGCTTGCGCACGGCGAGCATGCGTCGGGTCCAGTTCAGCAGCGAATGCGGGTCGCCGGCCTGGGTTTCGACGTTGACCGACAAGTAGCCGTATTGCGGGTCCATGATCGGCGGCAGCACCAGGCTGGCCGGGTCGGCGCGGGAGAAGCCGCCGTTACGGTCGATCGACCATTGCATCGGCGTACGCACGCCATCGCGGTCCCCGAGGTAGATGTTGTCGCCCATGCCGATTTCATCGCCGTAGTACAAGGTCGGCGTGCCGGGCATCGATAGCAACAGACTGTTGAGCAACTCCACGCGGCGACGGTCCCGCTCCATCAACGGCGCCAGACGCCGGCGAATCCCAAGGTTGATCCGCGCGCGACGGTCGGCCGCGTAGTAATTCCAGAGGTAATCGCGCTCCTTGTCGGTGACCATCTCAAGGGTCAGTTCATCATGGTTGCGCAGAAAAATCGCCCATTGGCAGTTGGCCGGGATTTCCGGGGTCTGGCGCAGGATATCGGTGATCGGAAAGCGGTCTTCCTGGGCCAGCGCCATGTACATGCGCGGCATCAGCGGGAAGTGGAACGCCATGTGGCACTCGTCGCCGTTCAGGCCTTTTTTGTCGGTGTCGCCGAAATACAGCTGGGTGTCTTCCGGCCATTGGTTGGCCTCGGCCAGCAGCATGCGATCCGGGTAATTGGCATCGATTTCAGCGCGGATCTGTTTGAGTACGTCGTGGGTCTCAGGCAGGTTTTCGTTGTTGGTACCGTCGCGCTCGATCAGGTAGGGGATCGCATCGAGGCGCAGGCCGTCGATGCCCATGTCCAGCCAGTAACGCATCACCGACAGCACGGCTTTCATCACCTGCGGGTTATCGAAATTCAGGTCTGGCTGGTGGGAATAGAAACGGTGCCAGAAATACTGGCCGGCCACCGGGTCCCAGGTCCAGTTAGACTTTTCGGTGTCGAGAAAAATGATGCGGGTGCCGTCGTACTTTTGATCGTCATCGGACCACACGTAGAAATCCCGCGCTGCCGAACCTTTCTTGGCCTTACGAGCGCGCTGGAACCAGGCGTGCTGGTCGGAAGTGTGGTTGATGACCAGCTCGGTGATCACCCGCAAGCCACGCTTGTGCGCCTCGGCAATGAAACGCTTGGCGTCGGCCATTGTGCCGTAGTCGCTGTGCACGCCACGGTATTCGGCGATGTCATAACCATCGTCGCGACGTGGCGAGGGGTAGAACGGCAAGAGCCAGATGGTGTTGACGCCGAGGTCGGCGATGTAATCGAGTTTGGCGATCAGGCCGGGAAAGTCGCCGATCCCGTCGTTGTTGGAGTCGAAATACGATTTGACGTGAACCTGATAGATCACCGCATCCTTGTACCAGAGCGGATCCTTGATAAAAGTGGCTGCCTTGGGTTTCTTCGCCATTTGAAACTCCTGATGAATTCACATTAACCACTGTAGGAGCCGGCTTGCTGGCGATTGCGGCGCATCAATCGATACGAATGGAACCTGACACACCGCTATCGCCAGCAAGCCGGCGCCTACAGGTCTGTGGTGTAACTAAGAAGTGGTAATCCGCCAAATCCCGAACGGCTGCTGCTCCGGGTCGATCCGCATGAATTGGTATTTGCCGTGCCACGTCCAGCGATGACCGTTCATCAAGTCTTCGCCCTGGGTGCTGGCGTCATCGGGCAGGCCCATTTCCCACAGCGGCAACTCGAAATTCGCCTCTTGCGCGTTATGCGGATCAAGACTCACCGCCACCAGAATGAAATTGCTGCCATCAGCACTGCGCTTGCCGAAATACAGGATGTTGTCATTCCAGGCGTTGTAGACCTTCAGTCCCAAATGCGTATGCAGCGCCGGGTTCTGTCGGCGGATGCGATTGAGCTGGGCGATCTCGGCAATGATATTGCCGGGCGCGGTGAAGTCCCGGGGGCGGATCTCGTATTTCTCGGAATTGAGGTACTCCTCCTTGCCCGGCACCGGCGCCGATTCACACAGTTCAAAACCGGAATACATGCCCCACAGGCCGGAGCCCATGGTCGCCAGCGCCGCGCGGATGAGAAAACCGGCCCGTCCGGACTCATGCAGGAATGCCGGGTTGATATCCGGCGTGTTGACGAAGAAGTTCGGCCGATAGCATTCGCGCCACGGCGATTCGTTGAGTTCGGTGAAATAGGCCGCCAACTCCTGCTTGGTGTTGCGCCAGGTGAAGTAGGTGTAACTCTGGGAATAACCGACCTTGCCCAATCGCGCCATCATCGCCGGTGTGGTGAAGGCTTCAGCGAGGAAGATCACCTCGGGGTATAGCGCCCGCACGTCGGCAATCAGCCATTGCCAAAACGGCAGCGGTTTGGTGTGCGGGTTATCGACGCGAAAGATCTTCACGCCCTCTTCGACCCAGCCGACCACAATGTCCCGCAATTCAACCCAGAGACTGGGTATCGCCTCGGCCGCGTAGAAATCGACGTTGACGATGTCCTGGTATTTTTTCGGCGGGTTCTCGGCGTACTTGATCGTGCCGTCCGGGCGCCAGTTGAACCAGCCGGGATGCTGCTGCAGCCACGGATGGTCCTGGGAACACTGGATGGCGAAATCGAGGGCGATTTCCAAACCGTAATCGGCTGCCGCCGCCACCAGTCGGCGAAAGTCTTCGCGGGTACCCAGTTCGGAATGAATCGCCTCGTGGCCACCCTCTTCGCTGCCAATGGCATAGGGGCTGCCGGGATCATCCGGCCCGGCCGTCAACGAATTGTTCGGGCCTTTGCGGTAGCTGCGGCCGATCGGGTGAATCGGCGGGAAGTACAGGACGTCGAAGCCCATGTCCTGAATCATCGGCAGCCGCGCGTGCACGTCATTGAAAGTACCGTGGCGGGCAGGATCGTCGGTGATCGAGCGCGGAAACAATTCATACCAGCTGGCGAACTGAGCCAGTTCGCGCTCGACATCCACCGGATATTCGGGGCTAAGGCTCAGGTAAGCGCGGTGATCCGCCTGAGCCATGAGTTCGGCGCTACGCTGGTGCAAAAACAGCGCGACCTGCTCGGTTTCGAGCAGGCCGGACAATTCGTGGTGCAATGCAGCCAGTTGCTCGCTCAGTTGCCCTTCGGCACGTTCGGCGGCTTGCTGGACGTGCAAGCGACCTTCTTGCAACTCAAGGCTGACAGGTACACCGGCAGTGTGTTTTTTCTCCAGTTCGTAGCGGAAAC
Organism: Pseudomonas sp. MYb327; assembly: GCF_040438925.1. Taxonomy (NCBI): domain Bacteria; kingdom Pseudomonadati; phylum Pseudomonadota; class Gammaproteobacteria; order Pseudomonadales; family Pseudomonadaceae; genus Pseudomonas; species Pseudomonas sp. MYb327. The sequence goes on along the minus strand of NZ_CP159258.1, from coordinate 1,817,625 downwards.
TGGCGAACTGATCGATCCAGGCTTCGATACAGAAGACATGGCGGCCCTGCTCCTCAACACGGAACTGGCCCTGCCAGCCGTTATTGCCCAGGTCGGCCATGACTTCACTGTGCCAGACCTCATTGCCCTCGTTGCGCCAACGGATGCGAACAGCGAGTTTGTCGTGACCGTCGGCAAACACCTTGCTGGTCACCGCCACGTCCTGCCCCACCACCGCTTTGACAGCGAACTGCCCGCCTTCGAGGGTCGGCATGGTGTTTTCAATCACGATTCTTGGCAGAAGAAGCGCCTGAGACAGCGGCATGTGCGGGTTGTAGCTCAACTCAGTCGGTTTTTCAGCAGTCATCGAGCATCACTCCTTTACGCCCCATGGACGCTCTTGTGTCTGGTTGTCGTCGGCAACGGACGTCCCGTACCGAATGAACTCACTTAGGTTCCGAGCGGCTGCCACTGGCAAAAGTTCATAGGAAATTGGCTGGAATCAAAACCTTCACGCAGTGGTCAACCTACTTAAGCACGACTCACGCCATGTGCCACTGGAGGCTTGAACAATGACCAACCCATTCCCGGCCGCAACACCCGACCCGAACATCGACGACCCGGTGATCCCACCCACCGATCCGCAACCGGTGCCAGAAGAGGAGCCACCAGGCACCAACCCGCCACCGAGGGAAGAACCGCCGACGACGATGCCGCCGGTGATTGTGAATCCCGAGTGATGACAATAGACGGCTGTTGATGATCGTTTCCGCACTCCCCGCGGAAACGATCCATTCAAAAGATGAAAGACCCCTCCTAAAAGCGTGTAGTCCCGGTCCTGATGTAGCGTTTCTATTGGATCGACGCTTTACTGAGACTCCCACTCTGTTTTCAGATAACGATCTCCCCTAAGCCGTGAGTGTGACCAGCCATGAAAACTCAATTTTTCAACGTCGATAGCTTCCCAAACAGTGCGAGCGCCCAGAGAAAAGCGCTCAACCATGGACGACTGACCGACGGCTGGCCTCACTTTGAAAATATCGAACTACGTATTACTGTTTTTCCAGACAGAACAATGTGTTGCTGAAACAACCTCGAGATCATCGATCATTGAAGAACTGGAAAATTGTCTACTTCACCAGAATTCCGACTTTAGCCATAACGAGCTTTTAAAAAACGCGAGCAAACAACGCGATTCGAAAATGGTGCCTGAGCAGGATCCACCGGTGATCGTCAATCCATAACCCTGCACCCAACCATGGAGCTGCCTTCGGCAGCTCCTACACAGGATCTTTGTCTTTATCGATGAGTTTTACGATTCTTGGCATCACGCCAAGGATCGCCAGCGCCAACAGTGTGCTGACCACTGCCGTCGCCTCCCTACCCAACCCGGCCGAGACGCCGATGGCAGCGGTCATCCACAAACCAGCAGCGGTGGTCAGGCCTTTGACGTGGCCTTCATCGCCTTCCTGGTTTTTCAGGATGGTGCCGGCGCCGAGGAAGCCGATACCGGCGATCACGCCCTGAACTACCCGGCTCATGGCGTCGGCCTGGGAGCCGGACATCTGTGGCACCAGCACAAACAATGCCGCGCCGAGGGCCACCAGCATGTGGGTACGCACACCCGCCGCCTTGCCCTTGTGCTCGCGCTCGAAGCCGAGAATCCCGCCCAGTATGGCGGCCATCAGGAGGCGTACGGTGATGCGGGTCAATTGTGCTGCGTCGCCGATATCGGCGAATTCCGCTTGCAGGGTTACCCAGACTTCATGCCACCAGGCGTTCATGATTTGTCCTTGAGAAGTGCCATGGAGGATGGACCGCAGCGACCATTAATCGGTTGCACAGAACGAAGGCGATTGCCGGCGACCTAACGCTTCAGTACCCGATGAAATAAGGACCTCGCCATGACCGTGCGCATCGAAAACGAAACCTGCTTTTTCACCACCGAAAACGGCGAGGAAATTCGCCTGTGTCCCGATGTCACCATCGTCACTGATTCGGCCAAGGCCATGTCGGCGGTGGATCTCAACGGCCAGCGCATCTACATCACCGAAGCAGAAGCCGACGCATTAACCGTAGCAGGCGCGGTTGACGGTCGCAGACATTTGAAAGCCACCGACAGTGATTCGGTGATTTGACTGATCGACATCAATAGCACCCGCAGGCGTCTGAAATAGCCGTCTGCGTCCCACTGCGAAAGGTGCTTCAACTTGTCGCAGACCGGGGCCCGCGCCCCATCTGATCCGGTTTTTATTGCAATACCTGAGTCTGTTATGCAAACAGATCGCCGCTCATAGTGCTCATGCCTGATGGAGGCTGATGAGCGAAAGACCATGAGCGAAAGAATCCCCGTCCGAACCGTAGAAACATTCGAACCTTCACGCCCGAAGATGAAGGTCAAGACCAGCGACAACCTGATCCACACCCGCAGTTTCACCGGCCTGTTCCGCACCCTGCGCATCAGCGGCGCGGGCGTTTTGTTTTTGCTGTTCTTCGGCACGGTGTGGTTGAACTGGGGCGGCCGCCAGGCCGTGCTCTGGGATCTTTCCGAAAGCAAATTCCATATCTTCGGCGCGACCTTCTGGCCACAGGACTTCATCCTGCTCTCGGCGCTGCTGATCATCGCCGCGTTCGGCCTGTTTGCGATAACGGTGTTCGCCGGGCGGGTCTGGTGCGGGTACACCTGCCCACAGAGCTCCTGGACCTGGATCTTCATGTGGTGCGAGAAAATCACTGAAGGCGAACGTAATCAACGGATCAAACTGCACGCCGCGCCCTGGGGCTTGAACAAACTGATGCGTCGCTCGGCCAAGCACACACTATGGCTGGCCATCAGCCTGCTGACCGGCCTGACTTTTGTCGGTTACTTCACCCCTATCCGCCCATTGGCCGAAGAACTGCTGACGTTGCAAATGAGCGGCATCAGCCTGTTCTGGGTGCTGTTTTTCACTGGAGCCACTTACATCAACGCCGGCTGGCTGCGTGAAGCGGTGTGCATGCACATGTGCCCGTATGCACGCTTCCAGAGCGTGATGTTCGACAAAGACACCCTGACCATTTCCTACGACGCCGCTCGCGGCGAGAACCGTGGCCCGCGCAAACGTGAAGTGAAACCCGCACAAGTCGGCCTGGGTGACTGCATCGACTGCCAGCTCTGCGTACAAGTCTGCCCGACCGGCATCGACATCCGCGACGGCTTGCAGATGGAATGCATCGGTTGCGCCGCGTGCATCGACGCCTGCGATTCGATCATGGACAAGATGGGCTACGCTCCCGGGCTGATCAGCTACACCTCGGAACACCAGTTACAGGGTGGCAAGACCCACCTGCTGCGCCCACGACTGATCGGCTACACCGCCGTGTTGCTGTTGATGATCGCGGCCCTGGTGCTGGCGTTGGTCGAACGGCCGATGGTGTCGCTGGACGTGAGCAAGGATCGTGGTCTGTTCCGCGAGAACAGTCAGGGGCAGATCGAAAACATCTACAGCCTGAAGGTCATCAACAAGACTCAGCAGCGTCAGGACTACCGTCTGACCTTGGTCGATGGCGATGGCTTCCAGTTGCAGGGCAAGACCGAACTGAGCCTGGCGCCCGGCGAGATTGTCGATGTGCCGGTCTCGGTGGCGATGACCACGGAGCGGCCGGGCAGCAGTTCGCAGGGCATCAGTTTCAGGATCGTCGACAGCGATGAGCCCGGCATCTATAGCGAGGCGAAGAGCCGGTTTGTTGCGCCGATGAATCGTTGAGCCATTAAGATGCAGTCATTTTGTGGTGAGGGAGCTTGCTCCCTCGCCACAGTTATTCGATTCGATTTCATTGCGGGATACCGATGAAACGCTACGAAAAATTCGCCGACGATATCGCTGAACTGATCCGCTCCGGCGTCCTCGGCCCCGGCCAGCGCGTGCCGTCGGTGCGTTACGCCAGCCAGACCTACGGCGTCAGCCCGTCCACGGTATTCCAGGCTTATTACCTGCTCGAACGCCGTGGCCTGATCCGCGCCCGCCCGCGCTCCGGCTATTTCGTCAATGCGCACGCACCGCGCCCGTTCTCCGAGCCGGTGATCAGCAGCCAGGTCAACGAATCCACCGAAGTCGACGTCAGCGAACTGGTGTTCTCGGTGCTCGACTCGATCAAGGACCCGAACACCGTACCCTTCGGCTCGGCGTTCCCCAGCCCAACCCTGTTTCCGCTGCAACGGCTGTCGCGCTCACTGGCCAGTGCCACTCGCGAAATGGACCCGCGAATGGTGGTCACCGACATGTCGCCGGGCAATCCACAACTGCGACGACAGATCGCCCTGCGCTACATGGTCGGCGGGCTGATGCTGCCGATGGAAGAACTGCTCATCACCAACGGCGCCCTCGAAGCGTTGAACCTGTGCCTGCAAGCCGTCACCGAACCCGGCGACCTGGTGGCCATCGAAGCCCCGGCGTTTTACGCCTGTCTGCAAATCCTCGAACGGCTGAAACTGAAAGCCGTGGAAATCCCCGTTCACCCCCGCGACGGCATCGACCTCGGCGTGCTCGCGCAAACCCTGGAGCGCCACCCGATCAAAGCCTGCTGGTGCATGACCAGTTTCCAGAACCCCATGGGCGCGACCATGCCCGAAACCAAGAAACAGGAATTGGTGGAGTTGCTGCGCCACCATCAAGTGCCGCTGATTGAAGACGATGTCTATGCCGAGTTGTATTACGGTCAACAAGCACCGAAACCGGCCAAGGCGTTTGATACCGAAGGGTTGGTGATGCACTGCGGCTCGTTCGCCAAGAGCCTCGCGCCCGGTTATCGAATCGGCTGGGTCGCCGCCGGGCGCTATGCGCAGAAAATCGAACGGCTAAAACTCATGACCTCGCTCTGTGCCTCGATGCCGGCGCAGGCTGCCATTGCCGACTACCTGCAACACGGTGGATACGACCGGCATCTGCGCAAACTGCGTTATGCGCTAGAGGAACAGCAAAGCGCGATGCTGGCGGCCATCGCCCGCTATTTCCCCGCAGAGACGCGCGTCAGCCAACCGGCAGGCGGGTATTTTTTGTGGCTGGAATTGCCGGCGCAGATGGACTCGTTGAAGTTATTTCAGATGGCACTGGCGCAGGGAATCAGCATTGCACCGGGGCCGATTTTTTCGCCGGCGCAGCGGTTCAGGAATTGTATTCGATTGAACTATGGCAGCCCGTGGGGAGAGGCTGCGGAGAAGGCGATGGAGACGTTGGGGCGAATTGTGCGGTCGTTTTGAACGATACCAAGTATGAAATCACTAAAAAACCAACATACATTTAGCCAAAGGATAAAAACAGCAACCTCAACTTTTCCCTAATCGGGAAACCGCCAAAGAAAATGCGGCCACGGAATCTGCATTGTTTCGTGCATATTTAGAGCGAAGCAATTCATCTTTTTTAAATATTTCTAAAGCATCTTCAATTGTGTGCTTTCGCGTACCGGAATAATACGTAAATGCTTCTTTATTTTCAATATCCTCCTTCCGAATGTCCCCCAACACAAATCGCTCTGCATTATAACTAAGTAATTCGCCGTATGAACCTTCAAACCAACCACGGTTAAGATACCTATAATCCTCAGTGCCTTCGAAATGGCTTAGCTCATGTAAAATCACCTCCGCTCCTGCTGTTTCTCGTAGGTTGCCAACGAAGCGCCTATTTATGAAAATTCTTTTACGCAAATCACGCCACTGCACAAACGCAGTGGTTGCCACTGATTTTGGGCAAGGTCCAAAGCCACCTCCGGCAAACAAAATTATTCTCTCCGGATGCTTCTGTAAATGATCCATATCTGAATCAATACGCTCGTACAGCTCTTTGAGACCTTTAAATTGATATGAATCCAAAGTTCCAAAATGTTTAATGACCACTGGAGAGCTCTCATTTAACGTCCCATCGTTCATTGCCTTAGCAGTCATCTCTGAATACGTTTTCGCCGCCTGAATATCTTGCCTTAGAACCTCACCTGCTTCAGGCATATACTTTGTTATTTCGTCCAATCCTCGATGTAAAATCCGCCCTTCAACCCCTGCTCCACGATAAAAATAATAATCTTTCATGACGACCGACATGGAAACATATCCAGCTCTATCTACATTGTTCATGGCCGCATTATTAACAAACCGATAAAAATTCAACCCATCCACATCCCCCGCCGGATCCGGATTCAACCAGTGCTGTAACCACGGTATGTAATAACGCCCTCCATAATAATAAAGCCCCGTAGCATCCCGTTCTTTGCCCGAATAACGAATGGTCTTGTAACTGGTTTCCAATTCATGTCGTCCGGCCAACCATGCGGTGCCGCCGAAGGGGTAATAGACCTCCTGGCTGATGGTTTTAGCTTGTGCATCGACTTCAAAGGCACTTGACCCCAGTTGATCATTGATGCAGTAACGCAGCTGATCGTTTTCCTGTTCCGCTGGCGGTGGACTGTCCCAGTGCAGCAGGCGCACGGTACAGCGCCCGGCCTGAATACTGACGATTTGCAGCAGTTCGCCCGTGGCGCTATTGGCGTGCAATTCAATGCCCGGTAAATAACGTACCTCAGCCGTGTGGATCATGGTCTTCGCAACAGTCGTCCGGCATTTGCGCAACCGTGCCCCTTCGCCGTCGTAGACATATCGCTCGTCATCGTCCGCAACATCTGGGCGAGCCACTTGAGTGACGCGCGCCAACTGATTACGCCCATTCCAGTGCAACGCGTTGCCGGGCTGCAGCTCCAGCAGATTGCCGCGAGCGTCGAACAACTCGCCTATCCCGGGCAGGCCGGATCGCGCTTTGACACTGCGATTGCTGTGCGATGCCACGCGCATGTTCAAGGTGTCGTCTACCGCTCCATGATGAAGGCGTTGCAGCAAATTGCCCGCTTCATCGTAATCATAGGTTTCTACGTAATTGCACCAGCGACTGGCGTCAGGCGGTCCAAACGCTTGCCACTCAGGCAGCGCCGGCCCCAACGAGGGCTTGGCAGTTTCCCAGCCAGTGGCGCTGATTAATTGATAAAGGGTGTCATAGGCGAAGCGTCGGACGGGTTCAATGCGCTGGTTGGCAAAATGCTGGATGGGCAACGCGGCGTCGGCGATTTCGGTGATGTTGCCTGCCGGGTCATAGGCATAACTCAGCCTCTGCAAATAGACGTTATCGGGGCCTTGGGTGGAAAGAGCGATCATCCGCCCGTTGGCCAGATCAAAGGCGCTGCGGGTACACATGCCGTTGCCGGCCAACTCATATTCAATTTGTCCGGAAGCGGTGTACTCGATGGCGCTGACCAACGTTACGGCGCTGGCTTGCCCGGCGTGCTTCAGCGCCACTAAACGCAGTTGGCCGGCGCAGTCATGAGCGAAATGCCGGGTGTGCCCTTTGGCATCAGTCTGGTGCACCATTTCAGCCGACGGAGCGTAACGCGAGATCGATTTTGCACCCTCGCCGGGTTCCAGCAAGCGGTTACGCGCAGCTTCGGATACGGGCCAGTCAGGGTTTTCCAAGTCGTTCAGAAAATGCCGGACTTCAACCAGCACCGATCCGGATATCCCGTAATCAGGCAGCAGTCGACTACCTGCCGGATCGTCCTGGCGGATCGGCTGGCCGCAGCGATTGTGCTGCACGTCTTCTTCGGAGCCTGTACCCCACGTGATCCGCTCGACACAACGCTCGTCTTCCCCGACGTCCTGCTCAAACACAGCCACTGGTCGCAGCAACGAATCGTGCTCGGTACGACGGTGCCAGCCACGCTGGTCCCACGCCTCCAGCGCCTGTCCCGCTGCACCCGGCAAACCGAGCTGCCAACCGGCGTCGACACTGTCGCTGCACAATGCCTCGCCAGTGAGGCTGAGAATATGAGTGAGATTGGCCAGTCCCGTGGGATCGGATGGCGACAGCGCAAACAACCGAGGATCGCGCTGTCGAGTGAGTCGCCCGGCAGCGTCATAGCGTTGCTGAGTCACTAGTGCATCACCGCGATTCTCGACCGCACGACGATGGTAAGCCACGGAGCGAACGAGTAATGCTCGTGGATCAACGACGCTGATCGATGGCGTATGAGTATGCATGTTCGGGGCGCACCATCCTTTGAGGGGCCTGTGCCCGCGCAGTGTTCACATTGCGCGGCCTGTCGCCAATCTAGGCGCCCCCGATAGCAGCGTCTACTGTCACAAATAACAGGAAGACCGCCGGGTGGGTCAAAGTCTGAGCATTGGTAGTGTCCGGGCTAGCGCTATCGCGAGCAGGCTCGTTCCCACAGGGGTTCGGTTCACAATCGCCAAATATGGGAGCGCGCCTGCTCGCGATGAAGCCCGTTCAGACGGTAAAGACAAAACGACTTAACGCCCGCCGCCCAGGTCGACAAAAGTCCCCGTCGCATATGAAGCCTTGTCCGACAGCAACCAGACAATCGCCTCCGCTACCTCATCCGGTCGCCCGCCCCGGGCCATCGGAATTGCCGATTCGAGTTTGCTGACGCGATCCGGATCGCCGCTCAGTGCATGGAAATCGGTGTAGATGTAGCCTGGTCGCACAGCGTTGACGCGAATACCCTCGCCGGCCACTTCCTTGGACAGGCCGATGGTGAAGGTATCGAGTGCGCCTTTGGAGGCGGCGTAATCGACGTATTCGTTGGGTGCGCCCAGACGCGCGGCGACCGAAGAGACGTTAACGATACTGCCGCCCTGCCCGCCATGTTTGGGCGACATGCGCAGGATCGCGTGCTTGGCGCATAGAACGGGCGCCAGGACGTTGGTCTTGAGAATTTTCAGGATGCGGAATTCGGACATTTCATCGACGCGGGACTTTTGCCCCACGGTGCCGGCATTGTTCACCAGTGCGGTGACCCGGCCCAGTTCTGTGTCGACTCGATGGAACAGCGCGATCACTTCGTCTTCGATGCTGACGTCGGCGCGCACGGCGATGGCTTGGGCACCGAGGACGCGGACTTGATCCAGTACGCTATGTGCCGCCTGTTCATCGGCCTGGTAGTTGATGCAAATCCGATAGCCTTGTTTCGCGGCCAACAGGGCTGTGGCGGCACCAATGCCGCGACCTCCGCCGGTGATGACGATGACTTTGTCCATGCGAGCTTTCCCCGTTTCAAGCGTAAGCAGTCGAGGGCAAGAATAACCGTCATTTTCGGATTTTGCATGAAACTGTAGTGGGACACTGTGGCGAGGGAGCTTGCTCCCGTCCGACTGCGCAGCAGCTGCAACATTAGCTTAGAGGGTGGGACTGATGAATGGCCGGGGGCAGCTCCGCAGCCCAGCGAGAGCAAGCTCCCTCGCCACGGATCAGGTGAGCGCCAATTGCTCCGAGCGGTGAATTTCCACCATGAAACGTTCAGCCGGCAGCGGGTGACCGAGCAAATAGCCCTGCAACGAGTCGCAACCGAGCTGGGTCAGGAAGTCCTGCTGCGAGTCTGTTTCCACGCCTTCGGCAACGATCCGCAGACCCAGTGCCTGGCCAAGCGCAACGATCGCGGAAACGATCGCCGCATCGTCGCTGTCACGCTCCAGATCACGCACAAAACCGCGATCGATTTTCAGTTCGTTGGCTGGCAGGCGCTTGAGGTACATCAGGCTCGAATAGCCGGTGCCGAAGTCATCGATGGACAGATCGACGCCCATTTCCGACAGCTCCTGCAACACCGTCATGCTCGCGTCGGCATCATTCATCGCCGTGGTTTCAGTGATTTCCAGGGTCAGGCTGTTGGCCGGCAAACGGTGCGTGGCCAACGCCTTGGCGACGCTCTGTACCAGGCCTGTATGGCAGAACTGCAAAGCAGAAAGGTTTACCGCGATGCGCCAATCGGTGTAGCCGAGCACGTACCACTCGCGCATCTGCCGACAGGCTTCGTTGAGCACCCAATCACCAATCGGAATGATCAGCCCGGTCTTCTCCGCGATCTCGATGAATTTGTCCGGCAAGAGCATGCCTTGGGTCGGGTGCTCCCAGCGCAGCAACGCCTCGGCGCCGACAGGTCGACCGTTATTGGCATCGAATTTGGGCTGGTAATAAAGGCTGAACTCGTCATGTTCCAGCGCATGGCGCAGGTCCTGCAGCAGTTGCAATTGTTTGCGCGCGTTGCTGTTCATCGAAGCGTCGAAAAAGCTGTAGCCGTTTTTGCCCGCGCCCTTGGCGTGGTACATCGCCGCATCGGCGTTCATCAGCAGTTCGTGGGCTGTCGCGCCGTTGCCCGGATAGAGCGCAATGCCGACGCTGGCGGAGATCTGCAATTCATGGTCGGCGACCCGGAACGAGCGCGCGATCAACCCGACTTGTCGAGCGGCCAGCGCCATGGCGTCATTCGGCTCACTCAGCTGCACCAGCAACACGAACTCATCGCCACCGATGCGCGCCAGCGTGTCCTGGGTGCGCAAATCCTCGCGCAACCGCAGGCTGACTTCGCGCAGCAGTTGATCGCCCATGTGGTGACCGAATGCATCATTGACGGGTTTGAAGCCGTCAAGATCGATGAACATCAACGCAAAACAGCCGCCCTCACCGTCAACTCTGGACATCGCCTGGTCGATGCGATCGGCCAGCAGAATCCGGTTTGGCAAACCGGTCAGGGTGTCGTGCAAGGCCAGTTGAGTGAGTTCGCGGTTAGCCTCGGTCAATGACTGGGCGAGGTTTGCGGTGCGGGCCTCCAGACGCGCATCGAGGATCGAGGTCAGCAAGGCAATGCTCAACACCGCCAGGGTGGTGATCAGCACCAGGTTGTCCAGGCCATTGCCGTTCAGGCCGCTGACCGCCGCGCCGCAAAAGCTGCCGTCTGCAAAGCGTGCAGCCGCCATGCCGGTGTAGTGCATGCCGACGATGGCAATGCCCATGACCACTGCCGCCCCTGCGCGAATCAGGCGCACATAAGGCGCGTGCTGGCGAAGGCGGAAGGCGATCCATAACGCCGCGCCAGACGCAGCGACAGCAATCAACAAAGAAGTGCCAAACAGCGTCGGGTCGTAATCGATACCCGGTTGCATGCGCATGGCCGCCATGCCGGTGTAGTGCATCCCGCTGATGCCGGCCCCCATGACCAGCGCACCGAATCCCAATTGCCATGCGGGCAATTGCGGCTGACTGACCAACCACAAGGCGAAGCCGCATGACAGGATGCCGATCAGCAACGATAGCAAGGTAATCGAAACGTCGTAGCCCAGGTCGATCGGTAGTTTGAACGCGAGCATGCCGATGAAGTGCATCGACCAGACACCAATGCCCATGGCAAAAGCACCACCCGCCGTCCAGAAATGCACCGCACGGCCCTTGGCCGTGGCGATGCGTCCGGTCAGATCGAGCGCAGTATAGGAAGCAAGAATCGCCACACAGAGCGAGATGATTACCAGGGTGGGGGAATAACTACCGATGAACATGTGACTTCTCGCGATCGCCCCCGTAATGGAATTCATTCTCGGCCAGGCAAATGCGGCGATTGTACTGATTCCAAATGAGAACGCACTTACAAAATGAGCAAAGGGCCATCAGTCCGATGAAACGCTTGTTTTAAGGTTCCACGTTAACTGCGATTACACATTACAGCGAGCTGTTGTGGCGAGGGAGCTTGCTCCCTCGCCACGGGCGGCCCCTCAAAGTTTGCGTTACTGGTTTTCGCTCACCTGAAGTTGCCCGTCCCATCCGCCACCCAACGCGGCGATTAACTGCACGCTGGCAATCAAGCGGCTCTGCAACAGGTCCAGCGCACTGCGTTCATTGTTCAAGGCCGACGCCTGGACCACTACCACATCGAGATACGCGATCACCCCGGCCTTGTACTGGTTCTGGGTCAAGCGCAGCGATTCCCGGGCCGCGTCCAGCGCCTGCTGGCGTACGACGGCTTCGTCCTGCAGCACCTTGAGTTGAACCAGGTAGTTTTCCACTTCACGGAAACCGTCGAGTACGGTCTGGCGGTATTTGGCCACGGTTTCATCGTAGGCCGCTTCGCTGCGATCGACTTCCGCCGAGCGCTGGCCGCCGTCGAACAAGGTCATGGCCAGTTGCGGCCCGACCGACCAGAAGCGGTTCGGCACGCTGAACAAGTCTTTCGACGTACTGCTGCTGTAGCCACCGTTCAGGCTCAGGGTCAGGTCCGGATAATAAGCCGCCTTGGCCACGCCAATGTTGGCGTTGGCCGCAACCACCGAGCGCTCGGCGGAGGCAATGTCCGGACGCCGTTCCAGCAACTGCGAAGGCAGGCTCAGCGGCACCTCGGGCAACGCCGGGATGTCCTTGGTTTCAGCCAGCTTGAACTCCGCTGGCGGCAGGCCGATCAGCACGGCGATGGCGTTTTCGAGTTGGGCGCGCTGCCAGATCAGATCGATCATGTCCGCTTCGGTACTCTTGAGCTGAGTCTGCGCCTGCGCCACCGCGTCCTTGCCGGAGACACCGGCGCGGTACTGGTTTTCGGTCATTTTCAGCGAGCGTTGATAAGCCTCTACAGTGGCTTCCAACAGACGTTTCTGTTCGTCCATGACGCGCAATTGCAGGTAGTTCTGCACCAGTTCCGACTGCTGGCTCAAACGCATCGCCGCCAGATCGGCAAAGCTCGCCTCGGCGTTGGCAGTGTCGGCTTCGAGGCCTCGACGTAACTTGCCCCAGACATCCGCCTCCCAACTGACGCCGGCCTGGGCGGTATAAGTATCGCGAATACCACTGGACGAACTGGTCAAGCTGGAACTGCTGCTACCGGTGCCCTGGCTGGAGCGGTTTTTCCCCAGCGTCAGATCCACGGTTGGGAAAAACGCGCCACGAGCGCTTCTCACCAGGGCCTGGGCCTGGCGGTACTGGGCTTCGGACTGGGCCACGGTCTGGTTGGCGCTGTTGAGTTTCTCGATCAACTCATTGAGTTGCCGATCGCCATACAGCTCCCACCACGCACCACGGGCCAGGGAATCGCTCGGATTGGCCTGGCGCCAGCCTGCCGCCTCCTTGTACTGCGCCGGCTCAGCGGTTTGCGGACGCTGGTAATCCGGGCCGATGGCGCAGGCGCTGAGCAACGCCACGCACAGCGACAGGCTCAACAAGCGCGAGCCTCGGGCGGTGATCAGCGGTGTGGCCAGGTTGAACAGCGAACGGTCAGTCATAGCGGAGTTTCCAGAGCAGCATCGGTACGCACTCCACGCCAGTGGTTGAAGCGATGGCGCAGTTTGTCCAGATAGAGGTAAACCACCGGGGTGGTGTAAAGGGTCAGCACCTGGCTGAAAATCAGCCCGCCGATGATGGTCAGGCCCAGCGGCTGGCGCATTTCCGCGCCTTCGGCACGGCTGAGCAGCAACGGCAAGGCACCCAGGATCGCCGCCAGGGTGGTCATCAGGATCGGCCGCAAACGTTGCAAACAGGCGTTGCGAATCGATTCCAGCGGCGCCATGCCTTGCTGGCGTTCGAGCTGCAAGGCCAGGTCGATCATCAGAATGGCGTTTTTCTTCACCACGCCGATCAGCAGGAACAGACCGAGCAACGAAATCAGGCTGAATTCACCGCCCAGCGCATAGATCGACAGTAATGCGCCGACCCCGGCCGAAGGCAACGTCGACAGGATGGTCAGCGGATGGATGTAACTTTCATACAGCACGCCCAGCACCAGGTACACCGCGACCAGCGCGCCCAGGATCATCCACGGCTGACTCTTCTGGGTCGCGGCGAAGGCGTCGGCGGTGCCGGCCATTTTCGCAATGACGTCTTCCGGCAAGCCCACCGAGGCAATCGCCCGCTCAATGGCGGCGCTGCCCTGCTCCACCGTCACGCCTTCGGCCATGTCGAAGGCAATGCTTTCCGAGGCGAACTGGCCTTCGTGGCTGACGCGGTCGTCCTCCAGGCTGTTTTCGTAATGGGCGATGGTCGACAGCGGAATCCGCGCACCGTCGGCGGTAATCACCTGCACCTGCTTGAGGGTATTCGGGTCCTGGGCGTATTTCGGGTTGACCTCCATCACCACCTGATATTGGTTGAGGCTGTCGTAGATGGTCGAAATCTGCCGCTGGCTATAGGCGTTGTTCAACACCGCCGTGACCATGTCCATGTCTACACCCAGGCGTTTGGCCTGATCGCGGTCGACGATCAGCATCACTTGCTGGGCGCCACGGCCTTCACGGGCGTCAATCGCGGTCAGCTCCGGCAAGGCCTTGAGCGCGGTGACCACTTTCGGATACCACTCGCGCAACGCGCCCAGATCACCACTTTGCAAGATGTAGGAATACTGCGACGTGGTCTGTTCTCGGCCACCACCGAATTGCAGGTCCTGGTCGGCCATCAGCATCAACTGCGCGCCGGCGACCTTGGGCATTTCCTTGCGCAGGCGCTCGATCACTTTCTGCGCAGAGATACTGCGTTCCTTGATCGGTTTCAGACGAACCAGCATGAATGCGTTATTGGTGCCGTTGGTGCCGCCGATGAAACCGGCGACGCTCTCCACCGCATCGTCCTTGAGCACGGCGCGGCGGAAAATTTCCATTTTCGGCTGCATCACGCTGAACGACAGGCCGTCATCGCCACGCACAAAACCAATCAGTTGCCCGGTGTCCTGCTGAGGCAAAAACGTCTTGGGTACAACGACATACAGCGCAATGTTCACTCCGATGGTCACCAACAGGCTAAGCAGCGTCAACCTGCGATGACGCAGCACCCAATCGAGACTGGTCGCATACTTGCCGACCATCCATTCGTTGGCCCGTTGGCTCCAGCGTTGCAGGCGGTTTTCCTGGCCCGGCGTATGCGGCTTGAGCCAGCGCGCGCAGAGCATCGGTGTCAGCGTCAGGGAAACCACCAGCGAAACGACGATGGACGCCGCCAGCGTAATGGAGAATTCGCGGAACAGGCTCTCAATGATCCCGCCCATGAACAGGATCGACAGGAACACAGCCACCAAAGACACGTTCATCGAGAGCAAGGTGAAGCCGACTTCCTGGGCGCCGAGGTACGCCGCCTTCATCGGCCGAATGCCCGCGTCGATGTGCCGGGAAATGTTCTCCAGCACCACGATGGCGTCGTCCACAACCAACCCCGTGGCCAGGATCAGCGCCATCAGCGACAGGTTGTTCAGTGAAAAGCCGTAGAGGTACATCACCGCAAAGGTGCCGACCAGGGACACCGGTACCGCCAGGGTCGGAATCAGCGAAGCGCGGAAGTTACCGAGGAACAGGAACACCACCAGTATCACCAGCGCCACCGCGATCAGCAGGGTCATTTCCGCTTCGTGCAACGTGGCCTTGATCACCGGCGAGCGGTCCATGGCCAGGTTCAGTTTGACACTGGCCGGCAGCACTGCCTGCAACGCCGGCAACTGTGCCTTGATCTCGTTGACCGTCTCGATGATGTTGGCGCCGGCCTGACGGTTGATCACCAGCAACACCGCCGCGTCATCGTTGAAGAAACCGCTGTTGTAGCGGTCCTCGACGCCGTCGCTGACTTTCGCCACATCCTTCAGGCGCAGGGCCGCACCGTTTGCGTAATGGATGATCAGCGACTCGTAATCCTTGGCTTTTTCCAGTTGATCGTTGGCCTGGACTTGCCAGAGCCTCTGACTGTCTTCCACCGAACCCTTAGGCCGGCGCACGTTGGCATTGGCAATGGTGTTGCGCACGTCGTCCAGGGCCACGCCGTACTGGTTCAGCGCCTGGGGTTCAAGCTCGATGCGCACCGCCGGCAAGGAACTGCCACCGATCTGCACTTCGCCGACACCCTGCACTTGCGACAGGCTCTGGGACAGGATGGTCGACGCCAAATCGTAGAGCTGGCCTTTTTCCAGCACATCCGAAGTCAGCGACAAAACCATGATCGGCGCCTGGGACGGGTTGACCTTCTTGTAGGTCGGCATGCTGCGCATCCCGCTGGGCAGCAGGTTGCGCGAGGCGTTGATCGCCGCCTGCACTTCCCGCGCCGCGCCGTTGATGTCGCGGTCAAGGTCGAATTGCAGGATCACCCGGGTCGAGCCCTGGCTGGAACGGCTGCTCATGGTGTTGACCCCGGCGATGGCGCCGAAGGATCGTTCCAGCGGCGTGGCCACGGTCGAAGCCATGACCTCGGGGCTCGCGCCCGGCAGGCTGGCCTGGACCACGATCACCGGGAAGTCCATTTGCGGCAACGGCGACACCGGCAACAGGCCGAAGCTCACGCCACCCAGCAGCATGATGGCCAGGCTCAACAACATGGTCGCTACCGGGCGCTTGATGAAAGGACCGGAGAGGTTCATGGCTGCTCTACCGCTTCCACGGGCTCAGGCTTGCGACCCCAACGTCGACCCAGACGATCGAAATACAGATAGATCACCGGCGTGGTGAACAAGGTCAAGACCTGACTCAGCAACAGCCCGCCCACCATCACCAGGCCCAGCGGTTGACGCAACTCCGCGCCAGAACCGGTAGCCAGCATCAACGGCACCGCGCCGAACAAGGCTGCCAGCGTGGTCATCAGGATCGGCCGGAAACGCAGCAGCGCCGCCTGATAAATCGCCGTCTGCGGGTCCATGCCCTGATTGCGCTCGGCGTCGAGGGCGAAGTCGATCATCATGATCGCGTTCTTCTTGACGATACCGATCAGCAGAATGATGCCGATGATCGCGATCATGCCCAGGTCGTTGCCGCTGAGGATCAACGCCAGCAAGGCGCCGACCGCCGCCGAGGGCAAGGTCGAAAGAATGGTGATCGGGTGGATGTAGCTCTCGTAGAGAACGCCCAGCACGATGTACATGGTCACCACCGCCGCCAGGATCAGCAACAAGGTGCTCGACAGCGAGGCCTGGAACGCTTCCGCCGCGCCCTGGAATTGAGTTTGCACGCCAATCGGCATGCCAATGTCCTTCTGCACCTGCTCGATAATGTCCACCGCATGCCCCAACGCCACGCCGGGCGCGAGGTTGAACGACATCATCACGGCCGGGAACTGACCAATATGCGTGATCGCCAGTTGTGCCTGACGCTCTTCGATGTGCGCCAGGCTGGACAGGCGCACTTGCCCGCCATCGGTGGTTTTGACGTGAATCTGATCCAGCGCCTGCGGACCGATCTTCTCGCCGGACTGCGATTGCAGGACCACGCGATACTGGCTGGCCTGGGTGTAGATGGTGGAAATCTGCCGCTGGCCGAATGCGTCGTACAACGCATCAGTGATGTTCGACACTGATACGCCGACCCGCGACGCAGCATCGCGGTCGATCACCAGATAAACCTGCAAACCCTTGTCCTGCAAGTCGCTGGCAACGTCGGTGAGTTCCGGGCGATCGGCCAGGGCTTCCACCAGACGCCCGCTCCACAGGCTCAACAACTCCGAGTCTGGCGACGACATGCTGAACTGGTACTGCGTGCGGCTGACCCGGTCCTCGATGGTCAAGTCCTGCACCGGCTGCATGAACAGGCGGATGCCTACCAGTTTGTTCAGTTCCGGTTGCAGGCGCGCAATCACGTCGGTCGCGCTCAGGTCGCGGTCGCTGTGGGATTTGAGGTTAATCAGCAAGCGACCGCTGTTGAGGGTCGAGTTGTCGCCGTCGACGCCGATGTAGGACGACAGGCTCTCAACTGCCGGGTCGGCGAGAATCACCTTGGCCAATTCCTGCTGACGCTCGCTCATCGCCGCGAAGGAGATCGATTGCGGCGCTTCGGAAATGCCCTGGATCACGCCGGTATCCTGCACCGGGAAAAAGCCCTTGGGCACGACCATGTACAGAAACACCGTCAATGCCAGGGTGCCGATGGCCACCATCAGGGTCAGCGGCTGGTGCTTGAGCACCCACTGCAACTTGCGCCCGTACGCGGCGATCATCCAGTCGATGAAGGCGCCACTGGCTCGATAGAAGCGGCCCTGCTCTTCTTCCTTGGGTTCACGCTTGAGCAGACGCGCGCACATCATCGGCGTCAGGGTCAGGGACACCACCAGGGAAATCAGGATCGCCACCGCCAGAGTGATGGCGAATTCGCGGAACAGTCGCCCCACCACGTCCGCCATGAACAGCAGCGGGATCAACACGGCAATCAGCGACAGGGTCAGGGAAATCAGGGTGAAGCCGATCTGTTTTGCGCCCTTGAGCGCCGCATTCAAGGGGCTGTCGCCCTCTTCAATGAATCGGGAAATGTTCTCCAGCATCACGATCGCATCGTCCACCACGAAACCGGTGGCGATGGTCAGGGCCATCAGGGTCAGGTTGTTGACCGAGAAGCCCGCGAGGTACATCACGCCAAAGGTGCCGATCAGCGACAACGGCACGGCCACCGAGGGGATGATCGTGGCGCTGGCCCGACGCAGGAACAGGAACGTGACCATGACCACCAGGGCGATGGCGATCAGCAATTCATGCTGTACGTCTTTGACCGAGGCGCGGATGGTTTGGGTGCGGTCGGTCAGCACAGTTACTTCAAGGCCGGCCGGCAGGTTGTCGGTGATGCTCGGCAGCAAGGCCTTGATCCGGTCCACCACCTCAATCACATTGGCCCCGGGCTGACGCTGGATGTTCAGCAGTACGGCCTGGTTCTCGTTGGCCCATGCCGCCAGACGTTCGTTTTCGGCGCCGTCGACGATTTCCGCCACATCCTTGAGTCGCAAGGGCGCGCCGTTGGCGTAGGCCAGGATCAGGTTGGCGTAGTCCTTGGGCGAGGTCAGTTGATCGTTTGCATCGAGCATCGACACCCGGGTCGGGCCGTCGAAGTTGCCCTTGGGCTGGTTGACGTTGGAAGCGCCGATCAGCGTGCGCACGTCTGACAGGTTCAGGCCATTGGCCGCAAGGGCTTCGGGGTTGACCTTGATTCGCACCGCCTGACGCTGACCGCCGGCAATGCTGACCATGCCGACGCCGCTGATCTGGGCGATTTTCTGCGCCATGCGGGTGTCGACCAAGTCGTTGAGCTTGGGCAGCAACATGGTCTTGGAAGTGATGGCCAGGGTCAGCACCGGGGTATCCGCCGGGTTGACCTTGTTGTACACCGGCGGTGCCGGCAGATCCTTGGGCAACAGGTTGGTCGCGGCATTGATCGCGGCCTGCACCTGTTGCTCGGCGACGTCCATGTTGATGTCGAGGCTGAAACGCAGGGTCAACACCGAGGCGCCGCCAGAACTGGTCGACGCCATTTGCGTCAGGCCCGGCATCTGTCCGAACTGGCGCTCAAGTGGCGCGGTCACGGCGCTGGTCATGACGTCCGGACTGGCGCCGGGATAGAGCGTCATGACCCGAATGGTCGGGTAATCGACCTGAGGCAAAGCCGACACCGGTAGCAAGCGATAGGCGATCATGCCGGCCAGCACGATGGCAAGCATGCTCAGGGTGGTCGCTACCGGGCGAAGGATGAACAGCCGCGAGAGATTCATGCGCCGCCCTTTTTCGCCTTGTCGACAGGCGCCGGTTCAGTCGAATTGGCCGCCGACTTGCCTTGCAGATGACCGGCCGGGTTGGTCGGCACTTGCTGCGGGTCGTTGACCACTTCCACGTCACTGCCGTCCTTCAGGCGATCGGTGCCCTCCAGCACCACACGATCACCGGCGGAAAGGCCTTCGGTGACCACGGTGTTTTCACCGTCGCTGGCGCCGATTTTCAGCTGACGAATCTTGACCTTCTTGTCGCCGTCCAGGGCATAGACGAAGGTGCCGTTGGTGCCGAACTGGATCGCCGCGGATGGCGCGAGCACTACGTTTTTGAGGGTGTCCGCCAGCAGGCGCACATTGACGAACTGATTGGGGAACAGCGACTGGTCGCGGTTCTCGTAGCGTGCCTTGAATTTCAGGGTGCCGGTGGTGACGTCGATCTGGTTGTCCAGGCTTTGCAGCACACCGGTGGCTTGCAATTTGGTATCGCCACGATCCCAGGCTTCGGCGGGCAGCTTGGCGCCGCTGCGGTAGCGGGCCAGCACCACGTCGAGGCTGTTTTCCGGCAAGGTGAAGGCGACGCTGATCGGCTGGGTCTGGGTGATGATTGCCAGCGCCGTGGTGTCGTTGGCCGCCACCAGGTTGCCGACATCGAGCTGACGCAGGCCGACGCGTCCCGCGATTGGCGCGCGGATTCGGGTGAATTCGAGATTGAGCTTGGCGTCGTTGACCGCCGCCTGATTGGTTTTGACCGTGCCCTGATATTGGCCGACCAGCGCTTCGGCAGTGTCCAGGGTCTGCTTGGCGATGCTGTCCTCACGGAACAGACCGCGATAACGCTCGACATCCACCTGAGCATTTTTCAGCTGAGCCTGATTCTGCAGCAACGTGCCTTCGGCCTGGAGCAAGGCGTTCTGGTACGGACGGGGATCAATTTCGGCCAGCAGATCGCCGGCCTTGACCATCTGGCCTTCCTCGAAATAGATCTTGACCAGCTCACCGCCAACGCGACTGCGCACGTTGATGGTGTTCAGCGCGGTGACTGTCCCCAGCGCCTTGTAATACAGCGGGAAGTCCCCGGTGACAGCCGGCGCAACACGTACCGGCACCGGCCCGGTCGCACCCCCAAAGCCAGGTCTCATTCCACCTGATCTGCCGGTATGCCCGGCCACGGCTTTCTGCCCCGCGCCCTCTTTCGGCGCAGCGCTGCCGGGCCAGAATTTCCAGCACAGGACGGCGATGACCAACAGGACAAGCAGGCCAAACAGCCAGCGACGAGGACTACGGGAAGCAGAGGATTGCATTGAGTGATCAACCATTGGGCGCGTGAGCTTTTTTACATGAGGCTGAACGATAAGCACTGGCGGGTCTTAAGCAAAGCGCCTTTACCGGCAATTTACCTTCGGCTTACGTAACAGGAGATTTATCCAACACACTGAAACACAAATGAAAACGGCCTGGGGAGGACCAGGCCGTTAACAATTGTAAAGGTACGCTTACTTCAGTACGGCAAGGGCCGCTTCGTAGTTCGGCTCTTGACCGATTTCGCTGACCAGTTCGCTGTGCAGCACGTTGTCGTTTTCGTCCAGAACCACGACGGCACGGGCAGTCAGGCCTTTGAGCGGACCGTCAGCAATGGCCACGCCGTAGTTTTCGATGAATTCGGCACCGCGCAGGGTCGACAGGTTTTGTACGTTTTCCAGGCCTTCGGCGCCGCAGAAACGGGCCTGGGCGAATGGCAGGTCAGCGGAGATGCACAGCACCACGGTGTTGGCGACGTCGTTGGCCTGGGCGTTGAACTTGCGCACGGAAGTGGCGCAGGTCGGGGTGTCGACGCTTGGGAAGATGTTCAGCACTTTGCGCTTGCCGGCGAAGTTTGCCAGGGTCACGTCGGACAGATTGCCGGCAACCAGGGAAAAGGCTGGCGCCTTGGAACCGGCTTGAGGCAGTTGGCCGTTGACTTGAACCGGGTTGCCTTTAAGGGTGACTTGAGCCATGAACGGAGTCCTTCTGAACGTTGGAGTGGAGAATTTGACGAGGTCGAAGTTAACCACGAAATCGGCTGACGACCTACTCTGGATACAAATTGTGATAACCCGCCAGATCAGCGAATTCCCCTCTATGAGCTGCGGCAGGGATATGGGGATCGGCGATGTTTTTTTTCGTGAACAGTTGTCGATTCGGGCGTCGGCCATTCGACTAGGTCGCGAATCCTTCAAATCCAATGGAGACAAAACCATGCGATTCATGATCATCATCAAAGCCAGCCAGGACTCCGAAGCCGGCATCATGCCCAGCACCGAACTGCTGACCGCCATGGGCAACTACAACGAGGAACTGGCCAAGGCCGGCATCCTCCTCGCCGGCGAAGGGCTGCACCCCAGCAGCAAAGGCGCCCGCGTGCGTTTCTCCGGCGACCAACGCACGGTGATCGACGGCCCGTTTGCTGAAACCAAGGAACTGATCGCCGGTTTCTGGCTGTGGCAGGTTAAGTCCCGAGAAGAAGCCATCGAATGGGTCAAGCGCTGCCCCAACCCGATGCCGGGCACCGAAGCCGAGATTGAGATCCGCCGGGTGTTCGAGCTGGAGGATTTCGGCGCAGAGCTGACGCCTGAATTGCGCGAACAGGAAGAGCGCGCGTTCGGCCAAGGCAAGAAGTACTGACTGAGCACTC
This sequence comes from Pseudomonas sp. MYb327, assembly GCF_040438925.1. Classification (NCBI taxonomy): domain Bacteria; kingdom Pseudomonadati; phylum Pseudomonadota; class Gammaproteobacteria; order Pseudomonadales; family Pseudomonadaceae; genus Pseudomonas; species Pseudomonas sp. MYb327. The sequence continues at coordinate 1,795,704 of NZ_CP159258.1, read as the reverse complement.
AAATCACCTGTGGCGAGGGAGCAAGCTCCCGTGCCACAGGTATTTGCGCTCCTTCTTCCTGCATTACTGATAGTTCCCCTCGCAACCCCATGTATAGCATTAACTTTTTAGTACACAAAAATAATGAGATTTCTCACACAAACCCAAAGAAATTAATCCGTTGGACTGGCTAAACGCGGTTTAGCTGCTAGCGTCAACAAGACGTGTCCTACAGCCTTGATAGCAAAGAGACTACGTCGTAACGGCCACCAAGTGCCGGATTGTCCATATGAGCCACCAAGGAACCGGGGAATCATGTTGAACAAAATGGGGATGCGCGCCTTTATTCTGGCGACTTTGTTCGCGCCTCTTTTTTGCGCCCAGGCGGAGGACGCCGAGACCGCCAATAAAAGCAACAACCCGCTGAACTTCGCGCCCGGCATGAGCGCTCAGGACTACTACACCCCGAAGTACTACGACTCCAATATCCATACCAATGACCTGATGGTCCGCGGCACGTTGCCCATTGCGCCCAACGATTACATTGGCGTGCCGCAATTGATACGCGCCACCGCGCCGATCAGTACCCACCCGGACCCGAACAGCGGCTACAGCACCGGCGAAGGCGACCTGAACCTGTTCGATATTTTTCTGGTGAAGACCGAAGGCGTGCAGTTGGGCGTTGGCCCGTTGATCACCGCCCCCACGGCCGACCAGGACGAACTCGGCACCGGCAAATGGCAGGGCGGTCTGGCCGGGGTGGCGATCGACTCCTCACCACGCGGCCTGCTGGGCGCGCTGCTGCAGTACCAGAGTTCGTTCGCCGGTGACCACGGCCGACCCAACGTCGAAAGCGCCACGATGCAGCCCTTCATCATCCATAACCTGGAAAAAGGCTGGTACCTGCGCTCCACCGGTATCTGGACTTTCGACCTGAAGAATGACACCCATTACATCCCACTCGGTTTGGGGGGCGGCAAAGTATGGAAGGACGGGGCCAATATCATTAATACCTTCATCGAACCGCAATGGACCGTCGAGAAAAAAGGCGAAGGCATGCCGCAATTCACGCTGTTGGTCGGCCTCAACGCCACCTTCGGCAAATAGGGGATTTTTTCTATGCACATCACCTTTCGCACAGCCGGTTTCAGCCTGATGACGATGTTCGTCAGTTGCGGGGTCGGTGCTCAGGAAATGGATACCCGGATTGACAAGATCACCATGGAAGGTGAGCGGCCGCCCCATGTCGCCCTCGCCAAATTGATTGCCCCGACCGAAGCCTGTTTCGACAAGCGCTGGAAACTCGACGACATCACGGCCGTGGAATGACGCCGAGTGCTCACTAAGGAAGTGTTATGAATTACCGCGTTCTGTTAACCGGCGTTGTGCTCACCTTGAGCAACAGCGCCTGGGCCGATTTCACCGCCACCCCGGAAGAAGCCCGGGGCATCGCCAAGGAAGCCTACTTGTACGGTTTTCCGGTAGTGGAAATGTACAAGACCCTCTACACCCAGGCCGTGGACAAGAAGAGCCCGAACTTCAAGGCGCCGTTCAACCAGATCGGCAACACCGCCAAGGCCTTCACACCCAAGGACACCGCGTTCGTCACGCCAAATGCGGACACACCCTACTCCTTCGTCTGGATGGACCTGCGCGCCGAACCGGTGGTACTGACCCTGCCGCCGATCGAAGAACACCGTTATTACTCGGTGCAATTGATCGATGCCTACACGCAGAACTTCGCGTACCTGGGCACCCGCAGCACCGGCAATCACGGCGGCCATTTCATGATCGCCGGCCCCAACTGGCAAGGTCAGCAACCGCTGAACATCGACCGTTTGCTGCGCAGCGAAAGCAATATTGCCTATGCGCTGTACCGCACGCAGTTGTTCGATGAAAAGGACCTGGCCAAGGTCAAGCAGATCCAGAAAGGCTACAAGGTCGAACCCCTGAGCCATTACGATAAACAGAAGGCTCCACCGGCCGCGCCGAAGGTCGATTGGCCAAAACCCACGCCGACCATGAGCGAAACCCCGGACCTGTTTCGATACCTGAATTTCATGCTGTCGTTCACCCCTACCCAGGACGTGGAAAAGGACCTGTTCGGGCGTTTCGCGAAAATCGGTATCGAAGCCGGCCAGCCGTTTGACGTCAGCAAACTCACGGCTGAACAACGCAAGGCGCTGGAAGACGGCATCAGCGATGCCAAGGCTGAATTCGCCGAGTTCAAGAAAACCAGGGTCGACACCCACGAAGTCTCCAGCGGCGACCTGTTCGGCACCCGCGATCACCTCAAGGGCAATTACCTGTACCGCTACGCCGGCGCCAACATGGGCATCTTCGGTAACTCCGTCGAGGAGGCAAATTACATCGGCTACTTCGTGGACAAGGACGGCCAACCGGTCGACGCCTCGAAACACGACTACACCCTGCATTTCGACAAGGGCGCCCTGCCCCCGGCCGACGCCTTCTGGTCACTGACCCTGTACGACGGCAAGAACAAATTGCTGGTGGCCAACCCGCTCAATCGCTACCTGATCAATTCGCGAATGCTGCCGGGCCTCAAGCTCGACGCTGACGGCGGCCTGACCCTCTACGTGCAAAACAAAGCCCCGGACAAAGCGCTGCAAAGTAACTGGTTACCGGCACCGAACGGGCCCTTTTACGGCGTGCTGCGTCTGTACCTGCCAAAACCGGAAGTCACCAATGGCCAATGGCATATGCCTTTGTTGACGCCTGTAACCCAACAAAATCAGTAAGCGGAGCAAGTCATGATCAAGCCTTTCGTAGTGCGCCCGTTGTTGGCGCTGTGCCTGGTCGGCAGTAGTCCGCTAGTGCTGGCAGTCGAAGGTGGCGTTGGCCGGCCAATCACCGGGCAACAAGTGTTTTCCAACGCCGGGATCGTGCCGCCGGAACCGGGCTGGGTGATGTCCCTGACCAGCATCTGGTACGACGGTGATCTAAAGGGCAACTCTCAGATACCGATAGGCGGCGCAATCAGTACCGATCTGGATATGAAGGTCTCCTACACCATGGCCGACTTCACCCATGTCTGGGACACCGGCAAGGGTCGCTGGAACTACGCTTCGGCCATCGGCGTGCCGGTGCAATACACCGACGTCACTGCGAGCATCACCGGTCCCCGTGGCCGAACACTGGGCACCGACGACCACGCCACCCAGTTCGCCGACATGCTGGTGACGCCAATCGCCGCCGGCTATCACTTCGACGAGGTCAACCACATCTCGTTCTCGCTGCCGATCTACGTGCCTACCGGCGCCTACAACGTCAATCGCCTGGCCAATGCCGGGCAGAACACTTACACCTTCATGCCCACCGTGGCCTTCACCCATCTCGACGGCAAGGGCGGCGAGTTCACCCTGGACAGCGGGCTGGAGTTCTACACCGAGAACGATGAGACGGATTACCAGAACGGCGATCTGTTCACCCTCGATTTGCTGTGGACCCACGGTTTCGGAAATGGCTGGGCTGCCGGTATGGCGGCGGGTTACATCCAGCAGATCAACGATGACTCCGGGTCGGGCGCAAACAGCGGCTTTCGCGGGCGTTCGGTCGGTGCTGGCCCGGTGATTGGCTGGACCGGCAAGTTCGCCGATGCCCAAGCCAATTTCAGTCTGCGCTGGGTGCCGGAGTTCGACACCAAGAACCGGCCCGAAGGCAACGGCATCGCCGCCAACATGACCCTGGCGTTTTTCTAGGAGTAACCATGACCGCACTCAACGACCTCAACGCCCTGCAAGCCAGCATCGCCGAAGCCGTGCTCGGTCAGGATCAAGTGATCCGGCAAATCCTGCTCGGCCTGCTGGCCAACGGGCATTTGCTGCTGGAAAGTCTGCCGGGGCTGGCCAAGACCCGCACGGTCAAGGCGCTGGCCAAACACCTGGACGCGAAGATGAGCCGTATCCAGTTCACTCCAGACTTGTTGCCGTCCGACATCACCGGCGCCGAAGTGCTGCATCAGGTCGAGGGCAAAAACGAGATCCGCTTCCAGCCGGGGCCTCTGTTCGGCAACCTGATCCTGGCCGACGAAATCAACCGCGCCCCGGCCAAGGTTCAGGCTGCCCTGCTGGAAGCCATGGAAGAACGGCAGATCACCGTGGCCGGCAACAGCCATGCGCTGCCAGAGCTGTTCATCGTGGTTGCGACCCAAAACCCTATCGAACAGGAAGGCACCTATCCATTGCCGGAAGCGCAGATGGACCGCTTCCTGATGAAAGTGCTGCTGGATTACCCGAGCGCGGAAAACGAAAGCCAGGTACTGCGCCTGTTGCGTGAAGAAGAACAGGCCCTCGGCGCCAAAACCGCTGCCGTGCAAGGCTTCGAGCTGTCTCAAGACGTGATCTTCGCCGCGCGCCGGGAAGTCAGTGCGGTGCATGTGTCCCCGGCCATCGACCGTTACCTGATCGACATCATCAATGCCACTCGCCATCCGGCCGATTACGACGCCGACCTCGGTCGCTGGATCAACATTGGCGCCAGTCCGCGCGGCGGCATCGGCCTGGATCGTTGTGCCCGCGCCGACGCCTGGTTGCAGGGCCAGGATTTTGTGTCCCCGGACAACGTGCGTGCCGTGGTGCACCCGGTGTTGCGCCATCGACTGCAACTGAGCTACGACGCGGTGGCCGACGGTGTGACGGCCGATCAGGTGCTCGACCGGTTGCTCGATAAAGTGGCGATCCCCGCATGACCATTGACGGGCTGGTCTATGTCTCCCTGGCGCAGTTGATGGCCCTGGAGTTCAAGGCGCGCGACCTGAGTTTTGCGGCTCGCCAACCCCAAGGCAGCATTCTCGCCGGCAACCATGCTTCGCGACTGCGGGGCCGTGGCTTGAATTTCGATGAATTGCGCCGCTATCAGCCGGGAGACGATTTGCGCCACCTCGACTGGCGCGCATCGCTGCGCACCGGTAAACCGGTGGTGCGCACCTTCACTGAAGAGCGCGACCGCCCGGCGTTGATCCTCGTGGACCAGCGCATGTCGATGTTTTTCGGCTCGCAACGCAGCTTCAAATCCGCGGTCGCCGCCGAACTCGGCGCCCTGGCGGCGTGGATGGTGTTCAACGCCGGGGACCGCGTCGGTGGTTTGGTATTCAACGACCAGCGCATCGACAGCATCGCCCCGCTGCGCAGTCGCAAACGGATCGAAGCGTTGTGCAGCCGCATCGCTCAACAGAATCAGGAACTCAACGCCGCCAACCCGGACGCCGAAGGCGAAGACCAGCTCGACAAGGTCTTGCAGCATTGCCTGGCCGTGGCCGGGCACGATCATTTGATCTGCATCGTCAGCGACTTTGCCGGTGCCGGCGAGCGGACCTTGCAGCTGATGCGGCAACTGGCGGCGCACAACGATGTGATCGCCATGCAAGTCTACGACCCGTTGGCACTGAACCTGCCCAAGAATGGCCGCCTACTGATCACCCAGGGCCAGCTACAGGTGGAACTGGCGGTGGAACGGCGCCAGGTGCATCAGCCCTTGGGCGATTTTCTCAGTGGCCGGCTCAAGGACGTGGCGACGTTGCTACGCCGCAGTCAGGTGCCGTTGATGATGTTCAGCACCGCCGTCGAAGCGCACGAACAACTGCGCGCCGAACTGGGCAAGCGAGCGGGAGCGCGGCGATGAACCCGAACGTGCCGAGCATCGAGCAACTCAAGGAAATCGCCCTCCCCGCGCCGGTCAGTTATGCGCCGCAGACTTGGGGATGGTGGGTGTTGTTGGCGGTACTTGTCATTGGGGTTTTATTGCTGAGCGCACGGCGGTACTGGCAATGGCGGCGTGATCGTTATCGGCGTGAAGCGCTGGTGCGGTTGGCACAGTTGCAAAAGCGCAGTGATGATTTGAATGCGTTGCGCGAACTTCCTGAATTGCTCAAACGCACCGCAATCTCCATGCTGATCACATCTCCTGTAGGAGCTGGATTGCCAGTGACAGGGCCCTTGAGGCATGCGGTGTTCTGGCGGCCCTCATCGCTGGTAAGCCAGCGCCTACAAGATCCCGGTGCGCTTGGGAACGGCGATTGGCAGGCTTTTTTGCAGCGGCACAGTAAAGAGCCCCTGCCCGCCAACTTCAGCCAGCAACTGTCGCAACTCGCCTACGCGCCTGATGCAGTGCTGCGCGCCCTGCCGAACGAACAGCGCCAGCAGCTGTTCGACACCTGCAAAACCTGGGTGGAGCGTCATCATGTGGCAGCTTGATTACCCCTGGCTGTTACTGCTGCTGCCCTTGCCGTGGCTCGGTTATCGCTACCTGCCCGATTACCGTGAAGCGCGCAGCGCGGTGCGTGTGCCGTTTTTCGCGGCCATGAGCCGCGCGGTCGGCCAGGCGCCGAGTCAGGCCGGCACCCGCACCAACCACTGGCAACTAGTGCTGAATCTGCTGCTATGGGCGCTGTTGCTGCTGGCGGCTGCCCGGCCGGTGTACGTGGAAAAACCCATTGAACGCCAGCAACCTGTACGCGACCTGATGCTCGCCATCGACATTTCCCAGTCCATGGAAACCACCGATTTCACCGACGCCAACGGCGAGAAGATCAATCGCCTGGCTGCGGTCAAGGAAGTCGTGCACGGTTTCATCGACAAGCGCAAAGAAGATCGCCTCGGCCTGATCGTGTTCGGCAGCGGCGCGTATCCGCAAGCGCCGCTGACCCTCGATCACGCCAGCCTGTCGCTGTTGCTGGACGACACCGGGATCGGCATGGCCGGCCCTAATACCGCGATTGGCGATGCCATCGGCCTGAGTCTGAAATTGCTCGACCAGGCCCATGAACAGGAAAAAGTCGTGATCCTGCTCACCGACGGCAATGACACCAGCAGCGCCATCACCCCGGATCACGCGGCGGAAATGGCGGCGGCCAAAGGCGTGGTAATTCACACCATCGGCATCGGCGACCCTGACGCCTCCGGCGAAGCCAAGGTCAATTTGCAGGGCTTGCAGCAGATCGCCACGGCGACCGGTGGCAAATTCTTCCGCGCCGAAGACCGCAACGCGCTCGACCAGGTCTACAGCACCCTCGACCAACTCACCCCGCATCAGGTGAAAACCCTCAGCCATCAACCTAAACGCGATTTGTTTTGGTGGCCACTCGGGGCGGCGATTGCCCTGCTCGCGCTTTATCACCTGGGCGCCATGCTGGGCCCACGCCTGTCCATTGCGCGTCAACGGCAGGAGGCCTGAAATGGACATCAACCTCAGTGACTTCCACTTCTTGCGGCCACTCTGGCTGTTGCTGCTGCCCTTCGCCGCGCTGCTGCCACTGCTGTGGCGCCGTAGTCGCGACTTGCAACGGCGTTTGCGCGGCAACATCGCCGAGCACTTGCTGCCGCACTTGTTGATCACCCCGCAAGACCAGCAATGGCTGCGCCCGGTGCACCTGGTTTGCGCACTGTTAATGCTCGGTGCGATAGCTGCCGCCGGTCCCACCTGGGAACAGGATCGACCGGACTTTCTGGAAAACCGTGCGCCGCTGATTATCGCGGTTGACCTGTCGCCGTCCATGGACGCCAACGACGCACAACCGACTCGCCTGGAAGCGGCGAAACACAAACTGCACGACCTGATCCAGCGTCGCGCCGGTGCGCGCAACGCGCTTATCGCCTATGCCGGCAGCGCGCATCTGGTATTGCCGCCGACCGACGATCCGGCCTTGCTCGACACCTTTATTCAAGCACTGAGCACCGACCTGATCGGCAAACCGGGGAAAAACGTCGGAGCCGTCATCGATCAAGCCAAACGCTTGCTGGTAGCGGAAAAAACCCCAGGCACGCTGTTACTGATTACCGACGGCGCCGACACTTCGGCACTGGCGGGTCTGGACAAACAACTTGCCAACAGCGCGCTGCAGGTGCTGATCCTTGCAGTCGGCAGCGAAGACGGTGGGATCATCCATGATGCCAACGGCCAGCCACGCACCGACAGCACGGGTCGCCCGGCACTCGGCAGTTTTGATCAGGCAGCGCTCAAGCAACTCGCCTCAGCCACGGATGCGCCGCTGGGCAGCCTGACGCTCAATGGCGACGATCTGGATTGGGTCGAACTGCATGCCCAGCAGCATTTCCAGAGTGCCAGCGAAGAACAGCGTGAATTGCACTGGAAGGATGCCGGTTACTGGTTGTGCTGGCCGCTGTTGTTGCTCGCGTTCTTCAGCGTGCGCAAGGGCTGGAGCGTGAATTGGATGGCCGGTGTTTTACTGGCCCTCGGCATTGGCTTGCAACCGGCACCGGCACAGGCCAACGCTCTTACAGATGCGTTTTTCACTCCGGACCAGCAAGGTCGCTGGGCCTTCGAGCACGAGCATTTCCCGCAGGCTGCCGAACATTTCGTCGACCCGTACTGGAAAGGCATCGCCGCCTACAACGCCTCCGATTTCGACCTGGCCCTGGCCAGCTTCGCGCGCCTGCAAACACCGCAGGCCTATTTCTATCTGGGCAATATTTATGTGCGCCGCTTCAAGTTCGACGAGGCCATCGCGGCCTACACCCAGGCGCTGAAATTACAACCGCAATTTCCTGAAGCCACGGCCAACCTGGCCTTGGCGATTGCCTTGCAAAAAGACACCGAAGACGCAGAGAAAAACGCCCCTGAGGTCAAACCCGACGAAATCAAGATGGACAAGGCACCCGGCAAAGGCCAGAGCAAACAGGTGCAAACCGAACAGGCGGCGTCAGATGCGCAGTGGTTGCAAAACCTGACGACATCGCCGGCGAAATTCTTGAAACAGAAGTTCAGTTTGCAGGATCAGGTGGGGGCGAAGCCATGATCAGCCTGAGAGACCGAGTCGCCTTGATCGCTGGCAAGCCAGCTCCTACAGTTGATCTGTGTGCACTGCAAACCCTCTGCAGGAGCTGGCTTGCCAGCGATAACGTCCGCCCATACACCACAAAACTCGGCGCTGTGCTCATCGCCCTGATCAGCACAACTGCCTTCGCCGCCGAACCCGAGCTACGCGTCCACGCCACTCTGCTACCCGCCGACACCGCCATGGTCGGCAGCATTGTCGAATTACAACTGGATGTCCTCACCGACACCTGGTTCACCAGCGCCCCCACCCTGCCCGACCTCAAACTCCCCGGCACACTGGTGATGCCGCCGGACGGCCACGCCGAACACTTGAACCAGACAATTGACGGCAAATCGTTCAACGGCATGCGCTACACCTACTTAATCACTCCAAACGTGGCCCAGGCTTACGATGTTGCGCCGCTGACGGTGCGGGTCACACCGGGCCAGGCCACCGCCGAGCTCAGTGCGCAAAGCCAACCGATGCACTTCACGGCGACGCAACCGCCAGGGTTTCAGGCCGGAGAGCCGGTACTGGTCGCTCAAGGGCTGCGGTTCAGCCAGAAGATCATCAACTCTTCCACCCCGTTGAAAGTTGGCGACAGCCTCACCCGGCAACTGACGCTGCAAGCCGACGGTGCCTTGGCGATGTCACTGCCGACGCCGTCCCTGGGCGATGTCGCCGGCCTCAGCCGATACCCGAAAAACCCGCAAGTCACCAGTCTCGACGACGGGCGCGGCAACTTCACCGGCGGCCAGCGTATCGACAGCGTGACCTACCGCATCGACACCGAAGGCCACTACACCCTGCCGGCCATTGAACTGAAATGGTGGGATGCCAGCAGCCGGCAGACCCGCTCCGCGCAAGTCCCGGCCGTGAGCTTCGACGCCGCCGCCAACAGCGCTTACAAACCGGTGTTTTCGATCACCGAAGACTTGAAAAAACTCGGCCAGAGCCATCGTTTGCACCTCTCGGGTTTTACCTTCGGCCTGCTCGCGCTGCTGGCGGGCGTGGCATTGATTGCCTGGTTCGGGCGTCCGTATGCCCAGCGCGCGTACGTCGGCTGGAAGGCCCGACGTCAAGCCCGGCACAACGCCTGGTTGGCATCTGCCGAATACGCCTGGCAGCAAATCCCGCCGCAACTCAATGGTAAACCGCCACAACTGAGTGCCCTGTACCTGTGGACCCGGCGCCGCCGCAAAGGCTTGATGCTCACCGGTCTCGGCCCGCGTCTGCAAGCGTTTCTGCGGGCGTGCTATGGCCGTGAGCCGACTAAAGATCAGGCGCTGCACCAATTCAAGAAATCCTTGACTACGCTGCATAGTCAGGCCGAACAGAACAAAGAATCCGTCGCTCCCGCACTGCGACCACTCAACCCCGTTCACGAGAAGGATTTCACATGACGAATCCGATAACACACCGCCAGCTCCACGGGTTAAAGCTGCTAGTTGCGTTGGCCCTAAGCCTGCCATTGCTGGTTCAGGCTGCCGAGCCATTGCCTTCCTGGAACGAAGGCCCGTCCAAAAAGAGCATCATCGAATTCGTCCAGACCGTGACTGATCAAAGCAGCAAGGACTTCGTCAAACCCGAGGACCGTATCGCCGTTTTCGATAACGACGGCACCTTGTGGAGCGAGCAGCCGATGTACTTCGAACTGCTGTTTGCCCTGGAAGAGGTCAAGCGCACCGCGCCACAGCACCCGGAATGGAAAACCACCCAGCCGTTCCAGGCCGTGCTGGAAAATGATCACAAGGCCCTGGCCGCCAGCGGCCTCGAAGGCATGATGAAAATCTTCGGTGCCACTCACACTGGAATGACCACCGAAGCCTTCGACGACTACGCCAAGACCTGGCTGACCCAGGCCCGCCATCCGAAAACCGGCAAGCCGTACACCGAGATGATTTTCCAGCCGATGCTGGAAATGCTCGATTACCTGCGCAGCCAGAACTTCAAGACCTATATCGTCTCCGGTGGCGACACCGGCTTCATGCGCGCCTTCGCCGAAAAGGTCTACGGGATTCCGCCCGAGCAAGTGATCGGCACCACATTTGTCACCTCGTTCGAATACAAGGATGGCAAGGCATCGATCCTGCGCACGCCAAAACTGGCCCATAACGATGACGGCCCCGGCAAACCGGTGAGCATCGATGCCGTGATCGGGCGTCGGCCAATTCTCGCGTTTGGCAACTCCGACGGTGACCTGCAGATGCTGCAGTGGACCGCCGCCGGGCCGGGCAAACGATTCATGGGGCTGGTGCACCACACCGACGCCAAACGCGAATGGGCCTATGACCGCCAATCCCAGATCGGCCGCCTGGACAAGGCCCTCGATGAAGCAAACAAACGTGGCTGGACCGTCGTCGACATGGCCGCCGAATGGCGCCGGATTTACCCCTTCGACGCCGCCACAACCGAGCAACAGTAAAAGCAGAAGACGTAATGCAGGACCGCAATAAACGTTTGTCGCACTGAGCGACGTCAGTAAAAGGAGCCAGTCAGATGACTCGCATACGTAAGTGGCTACCGAAACTCGCCCTGGTGGCGACCTCGGTCATGGCGATTTCGGCGACAGCCGGGGCCGCCGATAAACCGAACATTCTCGTGATTTTTGGCGATGACATCGGCCAGACCAACATCAGTGCATACTCCATGGGTGTGGTCGGCTATAAAACGCCGAACATCGACCGCATCGCCAAGGAAGGCATGATATTCACCGACTATTACGCGGAGAACAGTTGCACCGCTGGACGCTCGTCGTTCATTACCGGGCAGACGCCTTTGCGCACAGGCCTTTCTAAAGTAGGCATGCCCGGCGTGCCGGTCGGGCTGCAAGCCAGGGATGTAACCATTGCTCAGGCGCTGAAGGCCCATGGTTATGCAACCGGGCAGTTCGGCAAAAACCACTTGGGCGATAAAGACGAATATTTACCCACCAACCACGGCTTTGATGAGTTTTTTGGCAACCTGTACCACCTCAACGCCGAAGAGGAGCCGGAGCGTCCCTACTGGCCCAAGGATGATGCCGAGTTCGTCAAGGCAGCGTCTCCGCGTGGCGTAATCCACAGTTTTGCCGACGGCAAGATTGAGGACACCGGCGCACTGACCAAAAAACGCATGGAAACCATCGACGACGAAACCACTGCGGCTGCTCAAGCGTTTATCGAGAAGCAAGCCAAGGCGGACAAGCCGTTTTTCGTCTGGATGAACACCACGCGCATGCATGCATTTACTCATGTGCGTGAATCCATGCAAGGCCAAAGCGGCATGGTCGGCAACGAATACGCCGACGGCATGCTTGAGCATGATGGTGACGTGGGCAAGTTGCTGAAGACGCTGGATGACCTGAAGATCACTGATAACACGATCGTGGTCTACACCACCGACAACGGCCCTAACCAGTGGTCCTGGCCAGATGCGGCAACGACTCCGTTCCGCAACGAGAAGAACTCCAACTGGGAAGGCGCTTATCGGGTTCCTGCGATGATTCGCTGGCCAGGCAAGGTCAAGCCGGGTGAAGTGTCGACCCAAATGTTCTCCGGACTCGACTGGTTCCCGACACTGCTTGCCGCTGTGGGTGATACCGACATCAAAGACCGCCTGCTCAAAGGCGCTGACGTGGGTGGAAAGAACTTCAAGGTGCATCTGGACGGCTTTAACCAGTTGGACTATCTGACCGGGAAAACCGACAAGAGTGCACGTAAGGAGTTTTACTACTTCAACGATGACGGTGTCCTGGTGGGCATGCGCTTCAACGATTGGAAGCTCGTCTTCTGTGAGCAGCGTGCACCCGGTGGCCTGCAAGTGTGGAGCGAACCTTTCGTCTGCCTGCGTGTGCCAAAAATGTTCAACCTGCGCATGGACCCGTACGAGCGTGCTGACGTCGTGTCTGACCAATACTATGATTGGCTGACCAAAAACGACTATCTGATCTTTGACGGTACCCGCCGATCTGCAGCCTTCCTGCAGACCTTTGTCGACTACCCGCCAAGTCAGCGTCCGGCGAGCTTCAGCATCGACCAGATCCGCGAGGCGGTGGATGCAAAAATCGCTGAAAAAGCGAAAAACGCAAAGTAACACCGCTTGACCGCCGCTCGCCTTCACCGGCGAGCGGACTAATTAAAGCAATGCGAACACATTCCCTGTAGGAGCTGGCTTGCCAGCGATGGCGGACTTGCAGTCAACAAAGAGGTTGTCTGACCACCGCAATCGCTGGCAAGCCAGCTCCTACAGGGTTGGTGTTGAATTCGGGTTTTGTATAAGGCAATCCGCAATGTCCTCACGTGTCGCCAGCAAGTCGTCGGCCATACCTGCCTCTCACGTCGCCTCCCCGGCGCTTTTGATCCCTGCCCTGCTGCTGTTTGTCTCCGGTGCCGCAGCGCTGGTGTATCAGGTGCTGTGGATCAAGCAGCTGTCGCTGGTGGTGGGTGTCGAGGTGTATGCCATCACCACCGGGATCAGCGCATTTTTTGCCGGTTTGGCCTTGGGCGGCTTGCTGTTCGGCCGCTGGGCGGATCGCCTGCAGCAACCGGTTCTGCTGTATGCGGGACTGGAAGTCTTGGTGGCCGTACTGGGCGTCGGTGCGACCTTTGCCATGAGCCTCGCGGCCAGTCCGTTTGCCTGGCTGGAGCAGCACATCGGCCTGTTGGCCTGGGTGTTGCCATTTGTGCTGGTGGGCATTCCGGCGCTGCTGATGGGCGGCACGCTGCCGGTATTGGTTCGCTCACTGGCCAGTGACCCGCAACAACTGGGCAAGGCTGGCGGGCATTTGTATGCAGCAAACACTGCTGGCGCCATCGCTGGAACGCTGCTCGCCGCGTTCGTCCTGATTGCTACCCTTGGCGTGCGCGGCAGTGCCCTGGCCGCCGCGATGCTGAACCTGCTGGCGGCTGCGGGGGCCTTGTGGTTCCAACGCCAGCGTTCGCTGCCCATCGAGGCGCCGGTCAAATACCACGACGACAAAGCACCCGATCGTCTGGCCCTGTGGCTGTATTCGATTGCCGGCGGCGTGGCCCTCGGATACGAAGTGGTCTGGTCGCAATCCATTGTGCAGTTCATGAGTACTCGCACTTACGCATTTGCCGTGGTATTGGCGACCTACCTCACAGGTCTGTTTCTCGGCAGCGCCCTGCTCTCCCGTCGGGTTGATCGACTGCGCGATCCCTGGGGTGTGTTTGGCCTGCTGATCGCCGGTGCCGGGTTGATCGCACTGCTGGAAATCGCCTTGCTTGGACGCTGGCTGGTCCTCGCCCAAAGCATGGTCGAAGCCTGGGTGCTGTCATTGGGCGGCAGCGAGTTGCTGGGCATGAGCGCTCGCTTTGCGGTGGCGGCCTTGAGCATCGTGTTTGTACCGACCGTGTTGCTCGGCGCGGCGTTTCCAGTAGCGCTGCGCTTGAGCGTCGGCCGCGACCACGTCGGGCGCAATGTCGGTGAGGTGGTAGCGTTCAATACCCTCGGCGGCATAGTCGGGGTGATGCTTTGCGGCTTTTTGCTCATCCCGCTGTTGGGCCTGGTTCGAACCCTTGGGCTGCTGGCGATTATCGCGGCCGCAATTGGCTATTTCGCCGTCCGCCAGGGTCATGGCGTGAAGAAAGGCCGGCGTCAGGGCGTGATCACCGTCGGCGTGATTTCCCTGGCGCTGGCGCTGCTGACCCCGGTGGACAAACTGGCCAGCCTGCTGCCCGGCGCGCGCAACGGTACGCTGGCGTACTACGAAGAAGGACGCGGCGGCACCGTCGCCGTGGTCACCCAGGGCAAGGGGCAAAAGGCCTTCCAGCGCTTGTACATCCAGGGCGTGTCGAATACCGGCGACGCCATGCCTTCGCTGCGCTATATGCGGATTCAGGCGTTGCTGCCGCTGCTGATCCACAACGGTGAGCCGCGTTCGGCACTGGTGATCGGTTTTGGCACGGGGATCACGGCGGGCGCCTTGACACGTTATCCGGGCCTCGAACATCGCGTTGTTGCCGAATTGCTGCCCTCGGTGGTCAAAGCCGCGCCGTTGTTCAAGGGTAATTTCAATGTCGCCGCCGATCCGGGTGTCGACGTGCGCCTGCGTGACGGTCGCCAGGAATTGTTGCGCAACCCGCAGCGTTACGACCTGATCACTCTCGAACCACCACCGCCCTCCGCTGCCGGCGTGGTCAACCTGTATTCCCGGGACTTCTACCAACTGGCCGCCAGTCGGTTGCAGAAACAGGGCTTGGTCGCCCAGTGGCTGCCATTACCGACGCAAAACATCGATGACTCACGCTCGCTGGTGCGCAGTTTCCTCGATGTCTTCCCCTACGCGACGCTGTGGACCAGCGAGTTCCACGAAATGCTGCTGGTGGGCTCGCAGCAGCCGATCGAACTGGACGCCGCGAAAATCAGCCAGCGCTTCCAGCAGGACAGCGTGCGCAGCACCTTACAGGACGTCGGTATCGGTTCGTCTGCTGCGCTGCTCGCGACCTGGGTCACCGATCGAGCGGGGCTGGAACGCTTCGCGGCTGACGCGCAAGCGGTGACGGATGACCAGCCGCGAATCGAATACGCGCCGTGGGTCCGGTCGAAGGAAATCAGCCGCGTACTGCCGGCCCTGCTGGATTTGCACGTCGCGCCGCCGCTGGTGAATGCCGATCAAGGGTTTACCGAACGCATGAACACCCATCAGCAACGCCTGATGCAGTTCTACCGCGCGAGCCTGCATGCCTATGACGGAGACCGGGATGCCTGGGCCAGGGATGTACGCGAGGTGATGCGCGGCGATGGCGGGAATCCTTATTTCAGGTGGTTTGTCGGGGAGTAATGCTGCGCCGGACAGACCGACATCGCT
This sequence comes from Pseudomonas sp. MYb327, assembly GCF_040438925.1. Classification (NCBI taxonomy): domain Bacteria; kingdom Pseudomonadati; phylum Pseudomonadota; class Gammaproteobacteria; order Pseudomonadales; family Pseudomonadaceae; genus Pseudomonas; species Pseudomonas sp. MYb327. Next base: position 1,780,120 of record NZ_CP159258.1, on the reverse strand, counting down.
GGCAAGCCAGCTCCTACAGGTTTTGTGACACCCGAGAACCTGTAGGAGCTGGCTTGCCAGCGATGGGGCCATCCGCTCCATCACAACCATCATTTGACACACGCCGGCCTTCCGGCAAAGCTGCACCGAGCATTAACGCGCGCCTGACGGCAAACGCACCTGGACCACGGAAGTCGCAATGCCGAAAGATAAAAATAACGCTGTGAACCCAAACCCTGATTCGCAACCGACCCTGATTAACCGTTACCTGTTTCCCGTCACCATCGGCATTCTGCTGTTGGCCGTGGCGGGCATTGGCTGGTTTCTGTTCAGCAGCAAACCGGCACCCGTGACCTATGCGCCGGCCAGCACACCGGTCGCGCAAGCGCCCAAGCCGCAAGCACAACCAGTCGCCGTGGCACCCGCCAAAATGGTCGACGAACAACAATGCCAGGGTTGTCACAGTGCGCAGGTCAAGGACTGGCAAGGTTCCCATCACCAATTGGCGATGCAGGAAGCCACCGCCGAGACCATGCTCGGCGACTTCAATAACGTCACCTTCAAAGCGGAAAACGAAACCACCCGTTTTTCGCGCAAGGACGACGGGTTCTGGGTCAACACCCCCGGCATCGACGGCAAGAACGCTGACTTCAAGGTCGCCTACACCTTTGGCATCGCGCCGTTGCAGCAATACCTGATCGAGGTCGGCGAAGGTCGCCTGCAAGCCCTCGGTATCGCCTGGGATACCGAGAAGCATCGCTGGTTTCATCTCTATCCGGGCCAGGGCGTGACTTTCAAAGACCCGCTGCACTGGAGCAAACCGAGCCAGAACGCCAACTTCATGTGCGTCGAGTGCCACACCACCGGCTACAAGCGCAATTTCGATACCGCGAAAAACACCTTCGACCCTCAGTGGAACAGCCTTGGTGTTGGCTGTCAGGCTTGCCACGGCCCGGCTTCCAATCACCTGGAATGGACCGCGAAAAAAACTGACCTGATCCACGCCGGGTTTACCGTCGACCTCAAGGACAAGAACGCCACCGTCGAAATCGAAACCTGCGCCCGCTGCCACTCGCGCCGCGCGCCGCTGGGCGATGGCTTCACCGCTGGCAAACGCCTGATGGATGATTATCTGCCGAGTGCATTGACCCGTGAGTTGTACGCACTTGACGGCAAAATCAAGGACGAAGTGTTCGAACACGGCTCCTTCGCCCAAAGCAAGATGTTCGACAAGGGTGTGCGCTGCAGCAATTGCCACAACCCCCACAGCACCGAACTCAAGGCACCGGGCAACGGCGTCTGCCTGCAATGCCACAACACCGCCGGCAAGACTGCGGTCGAAACCGTCGATGGCAAGGGCCTGCAAGCGAAGAACTACGATTCCATCGAACACACCCGCCACACCATGGGCCAACCGGGTTCGCAGTGCGTGGATTGCCACATGCCCGGCAAGTTCTACATGGGTAATGACTTCCGGCACGACCACAGCTTCAGCATTCCCAACCCGGAGCGCGCGAAAAAACTCGGCACACCGGACGCCTGCCTGACCTGTCACCAGGGCAAGGCCGGGGACAAGGTCACCGAGCAGTTCAAGCTTTGGAACACCGCCAACGCCAGTGCCACGCAAGCCCCGCGCTATGACGAAAGCCTGTGGCTGATCCGCAACGGCCAGCCCGGCGCCGCGCAAGCTTTGTACGAGCAACTGCAACGCAGCAACTTGCCGGCGATTCAACGGGCGACCCTGCTCGCCGAGTTGCCGCTGTATCCAAGCGAACAGGCGCTGAAGCTGGCTACCAAGGATTTGAGCAATCCGGCACCGCAAGTACGTGAAAGCGCTGTGCGTGCAATCAGCGCGTTCCTGCCGCCAGCGGAGCGTGCGCCGCTTTTGGCACCCCTGCTGAGCGATCCGGTAAAAGCTGTGCGCATCGCGGCTGCCCGCGACTTGCTCAGCGTGGCCCGCAATGGCCTGGGCAGCGCTCAGGGCACCTGGGAGACTGCAATCGGCGAATACGAGGCTGTGCAAAAGAACCTGGCCGAACGCGCCGAAGCCAACCTCAACCTGGCCATGCTCTATCAGGCCAGCGGTCGCAGTGGCGAAGTCGAAGGCTTGCTGCGCACAGCACTCAAGCGCGACCCGGATTTCTACCCGGCACTGGTAACGCTGGTGCAATGGCTGGAGGCCAATGGTCGCAGCCAGGAAGCACAGTCGCTGATGGCGCAAAGCCTCAAGGAACACCCCGACGCCGCACTGTTGCAACACACCCAGGGCTTGTCGCTGGTGCGTGCCGGCAAACCGGAACAAGCCATGCCGTTCCTGCGCAAAGCCGCGCAACTGGAACCGCAGAGCGCGCAGTACGGCTACGTACTGGCGGTGGCCCTGCATGACAGCGGCAAGGTCGATGCCGCGTGCGAAGAACTGGAGAGGCTATTGAAAGTACAACCGGCCAACCGCAATGCACGTTTGTCGCTGATCCAGTATTACCTGGATAACGGCCAGGAACCGAAGGCTCAGGTACTGCTGCAGGGCTGGAAGAAAATGAACATGGGAGATCCGGCGTTGAAATAGTTTAATTGGCCGCTCTGCTCCTGTGGCGAGGGAGCTTGCTCCCTCGCCACAGGTGCGGTGACACCTTGATGGGTCGGTATCAGGCTCTGGCTCTTTTCGAATTCAGCTGCGTTCGCGGGGAATCAGGCTTTGTAATTGCTGGGCCAGGAAATTCGCATCGAAGGCAAAGGTGTCCGGGTCTTTCAGGCCATTGGTCTTGCGCCACTGCCAAGTGGTGGATGGCGGCTGGCACACCAGCGAAACGCTGCCATACCGCGCCGCCGTGAAGCCCATTACCGCCACGGAAATCTGCCCGCCGACGCCCATCACATCCGGGACGAATTCCACCGGTTTTCCGGCAATCACAATGGACAGCTTTTCGCTTTTGAAGGTCGACGTCTCTAGCGGCACGCTCGGCCCCGAGGCGACATACGCTTCGCGGCTCACCTCCAGCAAATGGGGTGTCTTGACCGGTTCCAGCCACTGCTGGATCTGATCGAACAGCTCCCCAATGCGCTTGGTCCATTCGGCCGATTGCGCCTCGAACAGTTGTTTTTTGTGCGCTTCGCTTTCTGCGTAGTGACGAAGCATCTCGCCCAGTTGCTGTACGTCGTCCATTGCGGTGTTCCTTTGGTTGAAGCAGTGCTGCGGACATTCAGCATGGCAGATGCCCGCTGTCGGCGTACGACTAAAAGCGCGAGCGGTATTGGCCGGGGGTTACGCCTGGCTGATCGTGCGGTAACTGGTGGGCGAGCGACGCAGACGCGCCATGCTCAAGACATCGACCCACACTCCGTCACGCACGGCATAGTCGCGAAACAGCCCTTCGGTTTCGAAGCCGAATTTTCGGTACAGGCCGATGGCAGCTTCGTTGTCGGCGTAGACGGTGAGTTCGACGCGGTGCAGGTTCATCCAGTTGTCAGCGATGTCCAGCGCGGCCGCCAGCAGTTTCGACCCGACGCCTTTGCCCTGCCATGCCAGCGCCACGCCGAGGCCGAAGGTGCCGGCATGGCTGCGACGAATGCGCGAAAACTGCTCCAGGCCAAGGTTGCCGATGACTGCTCCTTCGTGCAGTGCCACCAGTTGCACCAGTCGCTCGCTATCCGACGCCAGGCGTTTACGCCAGATTTCAACAGACGGAAAAGGCAACTGTGTTGTCTGCCGGGTGACTTCAGGGTCGCGGTAAATTGCCGCGACGCCGTCGATGTGGGATTCGTTGAGGCGTTCGATAGTGATGACAGCGTCAGTGACGGGCATGGGTGAATCATCCTTGAGGCAGACATGGCTCGTTACTCTACAACGCATTCTCGGGGTCTGGCGAGAACCCCCGTGGTCAACCTTCAAACCACTCCTTGCGCTCGTCGAAAGCATGCTCGATCAACTCAGCAATCATCTGCACCTGAGCATTCGCAACGGATTGAGCATTGACCGCCATCCACACCTGGCGCTGCATTGGCTGGCCGAACAGACCGGGCAAACCTAGCAATCCCCGATCGAAGCGCTGCATGTAGCCCGGCAACAAGCCGATGCAGGCACTGCAACGCACCATCTCCAGCATCAGTTCATAGGAATGCAACTGCACAACCCCGGCCAGACGTTGGTCCACCAGGTTATTCCACGGCCGGAAACTGTCGATCTGCCGATCATGCTGCCATTGCACCAGCAGGAAATCGGCCAGGTCGTCGAGGTTTTCCGGGCGCGATGCGACCCGTGAGTAGCGCTTGGCGATGTGTGGCAGGTAGTCGAGCCGTGCCAGAGGTCGGGGTTCGCTGACGGCAAAGCTCGGGCCTGGTAGCGCCGAATCGGTGCCGGCCAGCCACACCACGACATCGGCGCTGATCGCTTGCAGGGACAATTCGCTGTCGAGGCTGATGATGTCCAGGCGCACGCTGGCATTGCGTCGCAGCAAAGCCACCAGGTCGCGACCAAGGATGTCATGCAGGATGGACTCCGCCACTGCTAGGCGAACCACGGGTTGCTCGATCACTGGCAGGTCGCGTTCGTGGGCCAGCGCGATCAATTGCGACTGCAATTGCAAGCCATCCCGACTGAGGACAAGGCCATTGTCCGAGGGACTGAACAGCGAGCACCGCAACTGCTTTTCTAGCTGCGCCAACTGTTTGCGTAACTGAATCGCTTTGATATTGAGACGGCGGGCCGCCTGCATGAAACAGCCGCACCGAGCGGTCACGCTGAAACAGTGGGCCAGCAGCGGATCGACCCCCATCGCCCGTGAACGCCAGGAAATCGTGTTATCGATGGGTGCACGGTACTCGGCAAAACGCCGCTGGCCGCTGGTTTCCATGAATGACATCGAATGACTCCCTGTCGACTATCGGTGGGAATTTCATCCTGCCCATCAAACATGAAACCGGTGTGACAGCCCGGTCAAGAACTGGGGCTTTGGCGAAAACTCACCGCCAGGCGATTCCAGCTGTTTATCGTGGTGACAGCGATGGTCAGGTCGACCAACTCGCCTTCGTTGAATTGCACCCGCGCCTGCTCATATACGTCATCCGGCACATGGCTCTCGGCGAGCAGCGTCACCGCTTCGGTCCAGGCCAGCGCCGCACGCTCGCGCGGGTTGAAAAAGTTGCTGTCACGCCAGACGACGATGGAATACAGCCGCCGATCGGTCTCGCCGAGACGCCGCGCATCCACCGAATGCATGTCAGTGCAAAACGCGCAGCCATTGAGCTGCGAAGCGCGAATCTTGATCAGGTGCAGCAGCGCCGGTTCAATGCTCAAACTGCTGGTCAAAGCCTCCATGGCGATCATCGCTTTCATCGCCTTGGGCGAAGCGCTGTAGTAATCCAGACGGGGGTTCATGGAGCGGCCTCACGGGATCGAACATGTTTGACTAAGGTAGAGGCTGACACGCTGGCGTTACAGCTCCAATTTCACGAAAAAAGCCTGAGCCATTCAATAGCAGACCAATTGACGGTTTTTGCGCTACGCAACTTCTGCATGACAAGCGGATAAGGGTAATCTTGCGCGACGCACACGCGCCCCAATCGCCCGGAGCCTCGCCGGTATGGAATTACATGTCGTCATCAACGGCCGCAAAGACCTGGCAGGCCAGTTGTACAACCAACTGCGCAGCGCCATCGAATCAGGTCGACTGGCCGCAGGGACGCAGCTTCCACCGAGCCGTTTGCTGGCCGAGCAATTGGGTATTTCACGCAAGACCATTTCCGATACTTACGCGCTACTGACCTATGAAAACTTCCTCACCGGCGTGATCGGCAAAGGCACTTACGTCAATGCGCGAACCTCCAAAGTCGAGCGCAAGCAAAGCCATACCGAGCTGGCAGGATTCGAGGTGATCGAGTCATGGCGCACCCTGCCGGTGTTTCTGCGCCATCCGACGCTCGAAGGCTCGCTGCGCTACGACTTCATCGGCGGCGCCACCAGCAAAGGCCAGTTTCCCCAGGACGACTGGCGGCGTTGTACGTCCCACGCCTTGCGCCAGATCGCCGGTTCCAAGGGTTTCTACAGCTTTCCAGAAGGCCTGCCGGCGCTGCGTAATGCCATTGCGCGGCACATCGCGTTTTCCCGTGGGGTCAATTGCCAGGACGAAGACGTGGTGGTGTGCAATGGCGCGCAACAGGCGCTGGATCTGATTTCCCGGGTGCTGACACGTCCGGGCAGCATTGTTGCCATGGAAGATCCCGGTTATCCGCCAGCGCGCCTGCTATTTGGCACCCATGGCGCCACGGTGATTGGCGTGCCGGTGGATGCCGAAGGCATTCAGGTGGACAAAATTCCCCTGGGTACACGGCTGATTTACGTCACCCCGTCCCACCAGTTTCCGCTGGGCATGCCCATGAGTCAGGAGCGCCGGGTAGCGCTGCTGGCCAAGGCCCATGAATTGGGCGCGATTGTCATCGAGGACGACTATGACAGCGAATTCCGCTACGAAGGTCGCCCTACCGATTCCTTGCAAAGCATGGACGAGCGCGGGATCGTCGCCTACGTCGGGACCTTTTCCAAAACCCTGCTGCCGGAACTGCGGCTCGGTTACGCAATTCTGCCACCGGCGATCCTCGATGCGGTGCTGCGCGCCAAGCAGCTTACCGACCTGCATACCTCCACCTTGCCCCAATGGGCACTGGCCAAGTTCATCGCCGAAGGCTGTCTGCTCAAGCACATCCGCCGCTGCCACACGATCTATACCGGCAGACGTGAGCGCATCCTCGCGCGCATGGCCGGTGACTTGTCGCCGTGGCTCGAAGCGATCCCGAGCACAGCGGGTTTTCACATGGCGGTGATGTGCAAAGTGCCAATTGATATCGCACTGGTCATCGAACTGGCGAAAAAAGTTGAAGTGGGGCTGTATTCCATCGAAGGCTTTTTCTACCAGCGAGCGCCTCAGGCCGGGCTTCTCATGGGCTTTGGCGCCATCGAAACCCTGGACATCGACACCGCCCTCGACCGCTTGCGAGACATTCTGCAACAAGTCGCCTGACGGATTGGTCTGGGCCTTTATCCGGCGATTGGCTATTGGTGGTCCGGTAGTGCAGGCCTATCCTGCATAGGCGTTATCCCTCAATGAGCAGGATTCGTCCGGCCTGATTCAGGAGTGTGAGTCTTATGTCCTACAACGTGATCAATACCGTAAAGGTACAGGCCGTCGCCGGCCGCTCGGATGAACTGGGTAAGCAACTGCAAAAGATTGTCGACACCCTGCGAGAGCTACCGGGCTGTGAGTCCTATATGGTCGATCGCTGCCCCGAGGACAGCAACCGCTGGACCGTCAGCGCCCACTGGCAATCGGAATCGGCGATGCAATCGCATTTCAACAGCCCTCAAGTGCAAGGCTTTATCGACTTGATCGATTGCCAATTGGCCAACGCTGTCGACTTCAACAGCTTTCCGATTCGCTAAAGCAAGATCAAAAGATCGCAGCCTGCGGCAGCTCCTACATTGGAATACGTTCCCTGTAGGAGCTGCCGCAGGCTGCGATCTTTTGCTTTACGCTCCCGATTGGTCCCCTGACCTTCCCGAGAATTGGCTGTTTGATTGCCCTCCCTGGCGGCATAAATTGGTCCCTGAAAACCAACCACTTCAGGTGACCCACCATGAACGTTTTGCGCTTCTGTGCTGTCCCTCTCGCAGCCCTTGCCCTGACCCTGTCCGCCTCGGCGTTTGCCCATGAAGCCGGTGTCCCTTCGGAAAAAGTCACCGTGCTGCAAGACCAAATGCTGAAAAACGTCCCGGGCAAAAAGGCCTTGATGATCGAGGTCGACTACAAGCCAGGCCAATCGTCCATCGCCCACAAGCACGATGGCACCGCCATGGCTTATGTGCTTTCGGGCTCGATCACTTCTCAGGTGAAGGGCGAAAAAGCGGTTACCTACAAGGCCGGTGAGTATTGGTACGAACCTGCTGGCTCAGAGCATCTGGTCTCAAAAAACGCCAGTGCCACCAAACCGGCGAAGCTTTTGGTGTTCATGGTGTTGTCGCCGGACGAGAAAGTTTTGATCCCCTTGGAAAACTGATCGCTAAATCTGTAGCCATAACTAAAAACGCCCAAACTCTTGAATTGGGCGTTTTTATTTCTTCAGGCAATTAACCGTTCTTCTTTAAACCAAACAAAACTATTGGCCGGCTAATTACTGCGCAGATTGGCTATTTAATTCATCGGCGCACGGTTTAGTCTGAAGCAACTGCCGACCTGTTCGGCAACTGTAACTTTCCGACCGAAGTTGTTTCACTGGAGAAACACCATGAAACTTGCGTTTGTCAGTTCATTGGCCATGACCGTTCTAATAACCGGATGCTCTGTACCCACGGCACCGTCAGCGGTGACGCCGCTAGACGGGATCTTCACCCATCCAGTGGGTCGCAGCAGCGCCACGAGCATTCCCAACGGCAACAACGTTTCGCTGGGCATCGTCTACAGCCACAACACCCAGACCAACCGTGCCTACCTGCAGGATTACCAGGCCAACGCCGGCACCGGTTTCGGCCAGAGCCTGCTGGTGCAGGAGATCCATGAAGCGTACGTCGCCACCTCCAAACCCGACCTCGCGGTGGATTGGGTCAAAGCGTCGCTACAACGGCAGTTCGGTTCAGTCACGGTGTATCCAGACATGCAAAGCCTCAGGGCTGCGAAGCCGGATGTGATCGCCATCATCGACAGCCGCAGCCAATTGATCACGTCGCGCAGTTCGGATGTGGAGGCAAATGTCAGCGCGGATTTCTACGACAATAACTTGAATTACATTGGCACTGCGCAAGGGCATGATGCCAGGGCACTCAGCCCGGTTTGGGCGGACTATAAACGCAGTGAAGATATAGTTGCCGACATTAACGAACAACAAAATGTGCAAGTAAGAGCACTGCAGGAATTTGACCAGTCGCTCAGTAATTTGCTGACTAAGCCGACAGATAAAGTGTCGATGCTTGATAATCGCAACGGGCAAAAGTTGTATTGAGAGGGAGGACCCGGTCGCGGACACGTCGTCGCCAGCAACCCGGCGCCTACAGGTATTGCGTTGTCTATGTTTCCCGTGAAGCAAAAAAAAGCCCCGCATCTCTCAATGCGAGGCTTTTTCATTCAACGCAGATCAGGCCGCCGGTTCCAGCTCGGCGACAGCAGTGGCAGGCACCACTGCTTGACCGCTCAACGCCAGGTCCAGCAGTTCGCGGTTGGCTACCGCGTACATGGCGTAGTCCGTGCCGCTCGCGGCACGCAGTTCCACCAGCATGGCGCGCCAGCGTTCGATCATGCTCTCGTGCTGCGACATCCACAGCGCCAGGCGTGCTTCCACGTCCAGGGTGCCATCGCCCTGTTGCAGCACGGAGATGGTGATCGCACGTTGCTGCCAGTCGACGTCATCACGGAACGCTTCACGGGCCAGGGCTTGCCAGTTGTTTTCAACCGGCAGAGCGCTGATCTGTTGCAGGTACCACGTGATGTCCAGCGCGCTGCCCACGGCGAAGTAGGCCTTGGCCACGTCCGCCGGATTCTGGCCAGTCACGTCGGAAGCCTCGATGATCGGCAGCAGCGTGTACAGATGCGAGGTGCCAGCCACCATGCGTGCGAGCAACTCCGGCACGCCGGCTTCGACGTACGCCTGATAACGGGTCTGCCAGTTTTCGCGGATCTCGCCACTCAGCAATTCGTCGAGCTTGAGACCCAACTCCTTCAGATGCGGACCGAAGTGCGCGACGTCACGGGCCGCGTTCTGCTCGTTGCGACGGGCACGCAGGAACCAGCGCGTGGCGCGACGGCCCAGGCGCATCAGCTCGTCCATCAGCTCCAGTTGCACGTCAGCGGAAACCTGGTAGTCCAGGGCTTCTATTTGGCGGAACCAGTGCGGGAGGTGGAAGATATCCCGAACAATTACATATGCACCCGCAACATTCGCCGGGCTCATGCCGGTCGACTCTTTGAGTCGTTGAACGAAGGTGATGCCCATATGGTTGACCAAATCGTTGGCGATCTGGGTGCTGACGATTTCGCGCTTCAGACGGTGACGGCGCATGGCTTCGGAGAACTTGCTCACCAGGGTCGGCGGGAAAGCGGTTTCCATGTCGCGGGTCAGGTAGTCGTCGTCCGGCACCAGGGAGCCCAGCAGCTGCTCCTTGAGGTCGATCTTGCTGTAGGAGATCAGCACCGAGAGCTCGGCACGGGTCAGGCCATGGCCTTCCGCAACGCGCTCGTTGAGTGCTTCTTCCGATGGCAGGAACTCAATGGCGCGATCCAGCTTGCCGCGACCTTCCAGGTCATTCATCAGACGCTTGTACTCGGCAATCCGCGGCAAGGCACGACGGGCCGCCAGGGACAGAGCCTGGGTCTGCTTGTAGTTGTTGCCCAGCACCAGGCCACCGACTTCGTCAGTCATGCTCGCCAGCAACTGGTTACGTTGCTTGTCGGTCATGTCGCCGGCCTGAACCACTTCGTTCAGCAGGATCTTGATGTTCACTTCGTGGTCGGAGCAGTCCACGCCACCGGCGTTGTCGATGAAGTCGGTGTTGGAGCCGCCGCCATTAAGGCCGAATTCCACACGACCCAGTTGAGTCATGCCGAGGTTACCGCCCTCGCCCACGACTTTGCAGCGCAGTTCGTTGCCGTTCACGCGCAGCGCATCGTTGGCCTTGTCGCCGACATCGGCGTGGCTTTCGCTGCTGGCTTTCACGTAAGTACCGATACCGCCGTTCCACAACAGATCTACCGGGGCCTTGAGTAAGGCGTTCAGCAGTTCGGTCGGGGTCAGCTTGTCAGCCTTGATGTCGAAGCGTTCTTGCATCTGCGGGGAGATCGCGATGCTCTTCGCGCTGCGCGAGAAGATACCGCCACCTTCGGACATGATGCTGGTGTCGTAATCCGACCAGGCCGAACGCGGCAAGTCGAATAGACGCTGACGCTCGACGAAGCTGGTCGCCGGGTTCGGGTTCGGGTCGATAAAGATGTGCAGGTGGTTGAATGCGGCAACCAGTTGCAGCTTGTCGGACATCAACAAGCCGTTGCCGAACACGTCGCCGGCCATGTCGCCGACGCCGACCACGGTGATGCTGTCTTCCTGGACATTGATGCCGCGCTCGCGGAAGTGGCGTTGCACACCAACCCACGCGCCTTTGGCGGTGATGCCCATTTTCTTGTGGTCGTAACCGGCCGAGCCACCGGACGCAAACGCGTCACCCAGCCAGAAGCCGTAGTCGATGGCGATGCCGTTGGCGATGTCGGAGAAGGTCGCGGTGCCCTTGTCCGCAGCAACCACCAGGTACGGGTCATCGTCGTCATGACGCACGACATTGGTCGGCGGCACCAGCGCGCCGTCCTTCAGGTTGTCGGTGATGTCCAACAGCCCCGAAATGAAGATGCGGTAGCAGGCGATACCCTCGGCCGCGATCTCGTCACGGCTGCCGCCCAGTGGCAGGCGACGCGGCAGGAAGCCGCCCTTCGCGCCCACCGGCACGATGACCGAGTTCTTCACTTGCTGGGCTTTTACCAGGCCCAGGACTTCGGTACGGAAGTCTTCTTCACGATCGGACCAGCGCAGGCCACCACGGGCCACGTTGCCGAAGCGCAGGTGCACGCCTTCGACGCGCGGCGAGTAAACGAAGATTTCGAACTTCGGCACTGGCTTCGGCAGCTCAGGGATCAAGTGCGGGTTGAACTTGAAGCTGAAGTACGACTTGTTATGGCCGTTGGCGTCAGTCTGATAGAAGTTGGTGCGCAGCGTGGCCTTGATCAGGTCGAGGTAGCGACGCAGGATGCGGTCTTCGTTCAGTACCTGAACGTCGTCCAGCGCGGTCAGGATCGCGTGCTCCAGACGTTGCTCGAGATCGTCGCTGCTCAGCTTGCGCGCCAGGTAGAAACGGGTCTTGAACAACCGGGTCAGTTCACGAGCGATGTCGGTGTGGTTGTTCAGGGTGCTGGCGATGTAGCCGAGGTCGAAGCCCAGGCGAATCTGCTTCATGTAACGGGCGTAGGCACGCAGCAGCGCCACGTCGCGCCAAGGCAGGCCGGCGGTCAGCACCAGCCGGTTGAACGCATCGTTCTCGGCATCGCCGCGCACGATGTGGACGAACGCGTCCTGCAAGGTGTCGTTGAGTTGCTGGATGTCCAGCTCCAGGCCTTCGGCCGCGGTGAACGCGAAGTCGTGAATCCAGAACTCGCGGCCATTGTTGTGACGCAGGCGGTACGGGAATTCACCCAGCACGCGCAGGCCGAGGTTTTCCAGAATCGGCAACACGTCGGACAGCGCCAGCGGGGTATCGGCGTGGTACAGCTTGCAATGCAGCTCACGCTGGCCGGAGACCTGGCCCAGCGGCTGATAGAAGCTCATCACCAGCGGATTTTTTTCGCTGAGGCTCAGCAGATGTTGCATATCGACCACGGCCGAATGCGCGGCGAAACGCTCGCGGTAACCGGCCGGGAAGCCTTTCGGGAAGTCAGCCAGCACGTTGGTGCCGTGGGCTTCGCCGAAGCTTTCGACGGTCAGGGCCGAGTAGTCGTCCTGCCAGCTGCGGCAGGCCTGCACCACTTCTTTTTCGAGCTGCTGTGGGTCGATGTCGATGCGGTTTTTCGGGTCAACACGCAAGATCAACTGCACGCGGGCCAGCACGGACTCGGAGAAGAACGTCCAGAACTCGCAGTCCGAGGCCTTCAGGCGATCCATCAACACTTGCTGGATCTTCTGGCGCACTTCGGTGGAGTAAATGTCACGCGGCACGTAGGCCAGGCAGTAGCAGAAACGACCGTACGGATCTTTGCGCAGGAACACGCGGATCTTGTTGCGCTCCTGGATCTGCACGATCGACATCACGGTGCTGAACAGCTCGTCCACCGGGGTCTGGAACAGGTCGTCGCGCGGCAGCACTTCGAGCACCTGAGCCAACTCCTTGCCCAAGTGGGCCTTGGCCTGGAAGCCCGAACGGTGTTCGATTTCCGCGACCTTGCGGCGGATGTACGGAATGACGCGCACGCTCTCGCCATACACCGACGAGGTGTACAGGCCCATGAAACGGCATTCCTTGATGACCTTGCCGTCGGCGTCGATTTCACGGATCGACACGTAATCCGGGTAAGCCGGACGGTGTACACGGCTTGGGTGCGCAGCCTTGGCGAACGACAGCAGGGTCGGTTCGCGCAGGTAGTTCACGGCGTAATCTTCGATGCGCAGGTCATCGTAGGTCAGGCCCGCGCGCAGCAGTTTGGTCAGGCCGAGGAAGGAGTTCTGGTCATAGACGATGTGGCCGCCATCGGCCTCATCGCGAACGACGAATTCTTCATAGCCGAGGAAGGTGAAGTGGTTGCCCACCAGCCATTCCAGGAAGCTTTTGATTTCGCTCTTTTCTTCAGCATCGACAGCGAACCGGCTGTTGTCCAGGTTGGTCAGGATTTCCTGCACCTTGGCTTTCATCGGTTCGAAATCGCCAACCGCGACGCGTACTTCAGCGAGCACTTGCTCCAGCTCTTTGGCCAGCACGTTCAATTCGGCGGTATTGGCGCAACGGTCGATTTCCAGGTACATCAACGACTCTTGCAACACGTCGTCGCCCTGGGTGCCTTTCGGCAGGATTTCCAGCAGCTCGCCCTTGCTGCCGCGACGCACACTCAGCACAGTGGTTTGCAGGGTATGAATGCTGTAGCCGCGACGGTTCAGCTCGGTGCGCACTGAATCCACCAGGAATGGCAGGTCGTGGTGCAGCACTTCGACCGCGGTGTGGGTCGACTGCCAGCCGTGGCGTTCGTAATCGGGGTTGTAGACGCGCACTTGCGGTTGCGCGTGATCGAAGCGCTCAAGCAGGCGCCACGCTGAAAGGGTACAGCCAGCGAGGTCGGACAACCGACGTTGAGTCAGTTCGTCCAGGGAAATGATGCCGAAGAATTGTTCAGCGAACAGCGCCACTTGTGGCAGTGCCTGTTCACTGATGTGCTGCGCCAGTGCCGCTTGCAGTTGGTGCTGGAAGTCGGCTTTGCTGGCTGCGGTGAAGAACGCCATCTGTGGTACTCCGCTTGGGCTTGTTATTGATGGAAGCGTCGCGCGAAACCCCTTTCGGGGCTACGTTTCAAAGCTAGCCGTCACCCGGTTCCTGATTCTCGGGCAGAGGAAACAGGGTGACAGGTGGGTGAAGCTGGACGGGACACTCGGGTCACATTCACCTTCCATGAATGGGCATCTGCAAAAACGACTGGGCCAAACGCAGCGCAATGCCTTTACAGGTGCTCATCCGTTGCGCAGCTTAACGAGTGCGGCAAGGCCCGTGCTTGCGGTGCTGCGACATATTCGGTCAACGGTACGCTGCTCAGCGCGCACGCATCGAACAACACTAGCAGCCACACAGGAAAATGGCGGTTTTCCGTCCGGTTTTACGGTACATCCGTACCAGAAATGACCAGCAACACTTTGCTCGTTGGCGACACGCTCTCTGACACGCAAACGAGCAGAAATCCCCCGGGACTGGCAGAATCGCGTTTTGTTCGTTTTCACAACGCTCGTCGAGCCAGGAACTACCCATGCAAATGACCACCGCCCTCTTGATCGTCAACCCGTGCGATGACGAAGAAGACAACATGGCCATGCTCTGCTGCCACAGCGACAAGGGCGAAATGTTCCTGATGAGCCGCTACCCGGACGAGGACGAACTGGAAATCACCCTGGATGGCGAGCCATCGACCCTCGACGGCGTGAAAGTCACCCTGAGCCCTACCCTGCTGAAGATTGAAATTGCGGCGACGGACGCCGATGCGCTGAATGGGGATGATGTGCTGGAGATCACCTTCAACCCGGACATGGTGGATATGGCGGAAGTCGAGGAAACCCTGAAGAACATTCTTGACGGTACCGGGACCTTCATCAGCCAGATTTGAGGGCGCCTGAACCGGCCCCATCGCTGGCAAGCCAGCTCCTACAGTGACTGATGTGTAGCACACCTCTACCAGTAGGAGCTGGCTTGCCAGCGATGAAGCCCTGACACTCACCACAAGGCCGTTGCCCGACAACAATCCAACAAATCCCCAACCATTTCCCGCACTTTGCACAAAATGCCGTTAGTCGCCGCCCCCCGCGATGGATTAAAGTAACGCCCCCAGCCCTGGCGTATTACGCACGACCTCGGCCATCCATTTCCAGGAACAGTCATCGATGGAACATCGTGAAGCGCTACTAGCGCTGCGAACCTTTCTTTCAACGCAGATTCTCGGCCAGGAAAAACTCATCGAGCGCTTGCTCATCGCCCTGCTTGCCGACGGCCACATGCTGGTCGAGGGCGCTCCTGGCCTGGCCAAGACCAAGGCCATTAAAGAACTGGCGGAAGGCATCGAAGCGCAGTTCCATCGCATCCAGTTCACCCCCGACCTGTTGCCGGCCGACATCACCGGCACGGAAATCTATCGTCCGGAAACCGGCAGTTTCGTGTTCCAGCAAGGTCCGATCTTTCATAACCTGGTGCTGGCGGACGAAATCAACCGCGCCCCGGCCAAGGTTCAGTCGGCATTGCTCGAAGCGATGGCCGAGCGCCAGGTCAGTGTCGGGCGCAGCACTTATGAGTTGTCACCGCTGTTCCTGGTGATGGCCACGCAAAACCCTATCGAGCAGGAAGGCACCTATCCATTGCCCGAAGCCCAGCTCGACCGCTTTTTGATGCACGTGAAAATCGGCTTTCCCGATGCCACCGTCGAGCGGCGAATCCTCCAGCAGGCCCGGGGCGAAGCCCTGAACGGCGAAACCAAGCCTGAGCGCCGGGTCAGCCAGCAGGCGATCTTTGCCGCGCGCAAGGAAATCCTCGGGTTGTACATGGCCGATGCCGTGGAGGAATACCTGGTGCAACTGGTCATGGCCACGCGCACGCCCGCCAAGTTCGACCCGGAGATGGCCGAGTGGATCGCCTACGGCGCCAGCCCTCGTGGTTCCATCGCCCTCGACCGTTGCGCCCGGGCCCACGCCTGGCTCGCCGGGCGCGACTTCGTCAGCCCCGAGGATATTCAAGCGGTGCTGTTCGACGTATTGCGCCACCGCATCATCCTGTCCTTTGAAGCCGAAGCTGCCGGCATCGATCAGGACCGGGTGGTCCAGCGTATTCTTGACGTCGTAGCCGTCGCTTGAGTCCGATGAACGCCCTCCTGCCGCCCCAACCAGGTGTCCGCATCACGCTCGCCGAGCTGATCGAGATGCGCCACCGCGTGCGCGAAGTGCAGCTGTTTTCCACACCGAGCCAGCGCAGCCCGCTGATCGGCCTGCACCATTCCAAGCTGCGCGGCCGAGGTGTGGATTTCGATCAGGTGCGGGTATATCAGGCCGGCGACGACGTGCGCACCATCGACTGGCGCGTCACCGCGCGGACCCAGGAGCCGCACACCAAGCTGTTCCATGAAGAACGCGAACGACCGATTTTCATCATGGTCGAGCAGAGCCGTCGCCTGTTCTTCGGTTCGGGGCTGATGTTCAAATCGGTGCTTGCCGCCCAGGCCGCGAGCCTGATTGGCTGGGCCGCGCTCGGGCATAACGATCGTGTTGGCGGGCTGGTGTTCGGGGATAACGAGCACTACGAAATCAAACCCCGGCGCAGCAAGCAAAGCCTGTTGCAATTGCTCAACCGACTGGTGCGCGTCAATCAGTCGTTGCACACCGAAAGCGAGCCGGACCGCGACGCTTTTGGCATTGCCTTGCGACGCGCCCGTGAAGTGTTGCGGCCCGGCAGCCTGGCCATTGTCATTTGCGATGAACGCGCCCTGTCCGAAAGTGCCGAACAACAATTGAGCCTGTTGTCGCGTCATTGCGACCTGTTGCTGCTGCCAGTGTCCGATCCACTGGATCACGCCCTGCCCGCTGCCGGTCTGCTGCGCTTTGCCGAACGCGGCGCACAACTGGAACTCGATACACTCAACTTCGAACTGCGCCAGACCTATCGCGCCCAGGCCGAAAAACGCGTCGCCCGCTGGGAACTGTTGGCGCAAAAGCTGCGGGTGTTGTTGATGCCCTTGAGTACGCAGAGCGAAATGGTCGAGCAACTGCGCGAATACCTGAACCCAGAAAAACCGGGGAAAGGTCGATGAGCAGCCTCGATCAACTGCAGCCGCTGATCACGCCCCCGGCAATCGGCTTCTGGCCGCTGGCGCCGGGTTGGTGGTTGCTCCTTTTATTACTGCCTTTTATCGGTTTCGGCCTGTGGAAGCTGCGGCGATTCATTCCTGACAACAAACCCATCATTCGCGCCGAGCAACCCCTGGACCCGGTGCGCCTCGCCGCGCTGGCAGAACTGGCGCTGATGCCCAAGCCCTACGATGGCGCGCCCGCCGGCGCCTGGCTGCAGCAACTCAACGGTCTGCTCAAGCGCCTGTGCCGCAACCATTATCCGTACAGCCAGAGCCACACCCTCAACGGCCGAAAATGGCTGGCGTTCCTTGACAACCGCTGCCCGGCGGCCGGCCTGACCCGCTGGATGGTGCTGGTCGAAGGCGCCTACAAGCCCGAGTGCAAACTCGACGACAAAGCCATCGCCGGCTTGACCCAGGCGGTCGATACCTGGATTCGCAAACATGTTTGAATTCGCCTGGCCATGGACTTTCGTGCTGCTGCCGTTGCCGTGGCTGATGCGCGTCCTGTTGCCGGTGGCCGACAGTGGCGAACCGGCGCTCAAGGTCAGTTTCCTCAGCGACCTCGAAGGCCTGGCCCGACGCCGCGCCCGCGCCAATCTGCCAGCATGGCGGCAACAAGCCCCGTTTCTGTTGCTGTGGCTGATGTTGCTGACCGCCGCCGCGCGCCCGCAATGGCTCGGCGAACCATTGCCGATTGCCGCCAGCGGTCGCGATCTGTTGGTGGCGGTGGACGTGTCGGGCTCCATGGACTTCCCCGACATGCAGTGGCAGGACGAAGACGTCAGCCGCCTGACACTGGTTCAGCATTTGCTCGGTGATTTCCTCGAAAGTCGCGAAGGCGATCGGGTCGGTCTGATCCTCTTCGGCAGCCAGGCCTACGTGCAAGCGCCGCTGACCTTCGACCGGCACACCGTGCGCGTCTGGCTCGACGAAGCGCGCATCGGCATTGCCGGCAAAAACACCGCCATCGGCGACGCCATCGGCCTGGCGCTCAAGCGCCTGCGGCAACGCCCGGCACAAAGTCGCGTGTTGATTCTGGTGACCGATGGCGCCAATAACGGCGGCGAAATCGCCCCGCTCACCGCCGCACGCCTGGCGGCCAAGGAAGGGGTGAAAATCTATCCGATCGGCATCGGTGCCGACCCGGAGCAAAGCGGCACCCTGGGCTTCCTCGGGATCAATCCGAGCCTGGACCTTGATGAACCTTCGCTGAACGCTATCGCCGACGCCACGGGCGGCCGCTATTTCCGCGCTCGCGACGGCAAGGAGCTGCAAGCGATCAAGGAGACTCTCGACCAACTGGAACCCGTGGCCCAGCAACCCACCCAGGCCCGACCGGCCCAAGCGCTGTATCAGTGGCCATTGGCGATAGCGCTGTTAATGAGCATTCTGCTGGTGGTCCGCGAACTCTGGCCGGATAACCCGCTGCAACGTCTGTTTACCAAGGACCTGTTTTTGCAATCGCAACTGCCTGACTGGCGTCAGCGCCTCAACCGCTTGCGTCTGCGGAGGCGCCGATGAGCGCGCTCTGGCCGTACTGGTTCCGCCCCTGGTGGCTGCTGTTGCTGCCACTGCTGGGCTGGCTGCTCTGGCAACTCTGGCATCGGCAGAAGCGTGCAGGACGCTGGCAGATGATTTTGCCGCCAGCCTTTCATGCGGCGCTGCTCAGTGGCGGCAATGGTCGCGACAGCAAACTGCCGTGGATTGCCTTGGGTTTAGCCTGGGTGCTGACCGTGTTCGCGCTGCTCGGTCCAAGTTGGCAACGGGTCGAGCAAATGAGCCAGAAACCCGCTGACCCGCTAGTGGTGATCCTCGAGCTGACCCCGGAAATGCTCGCCACCGACGTTCAGCCCAATCGGCTGGAACAAGCCCGGCGCAAACTATTCGACCTGTTGCAAAACCGCACTGATGCGCAGACGGCGATCGTGGTGTATGCCGGCAGCGCGCACACCCTTGTGCCGCTGTCGGATGATCTGTCCACCAGTCGCAACCTTCTGGATGCCCTCAAGCCGTCGCTGATGCCCGAGGCTGGCCATCGCGCTGACCTGGCCGTGAGCAAAGCCCTGACGCTGCTGGATCAAGCCGCCCTTGGCGACGGCCGCATCCTGCTGATCGGCTCATCCCTGACAGAACAGGAGCGCCAGGGGATTCGTCGCGAGCTGAGCGGTAAATCCACGCAGTTTCTGATGCTCGGCATCGGCACCGCCGAAGGCGCACCGATTACTCAGGAGGACGGCAGTTTCCTTAAAGACGAACAGGGCGCGATCCTGGTGCCGCACCTGGACGAGCCTGGCCTGAAAGCCTTTGCCAACGACCTCGATGGACGCTATCGCCACGTGCGTCTGGGCGACTCGGACTTGCGCGGCCTCGGTCTGCTCGATGGTCCGCGCCATTTGCGCAATGACGGCCAAACGCTGCGTCTCGATACCTGGGCCGATCAAGGTTATTGGTTACTGTTGCCGCTACTATTGCTCGCTGCCTGCGCGGGCCGCCGCGGCTGGCTGCTCTGCCTGCCGTTGCTTTGGTTAGTCCCACAATCGAGCTATGCCTTCGACTTCCAGGACCTGTGGTTGCGTCCCGACCAACAGGGCCAGCATCTGCTCAAGCAGAAACGTCCGGCCGAGGCCGCGCAGCATTTCGAAGATCACCAGTGGCAAGGCGTCGCCCTGTATGAAGCCGGCGACTACAGCGGCGCCGCCCAGCGGTTCGCCGAGGGCAACGACGCCCACGCCCACTACAATCGAGGCAATGCCCTGGCCAAAAGCGGCGAGCTGGAAGCGGCGCTGGATGCCTACGACCAAGCACTGGAGCGCCAACCAGATTTGCGTCCGGCGCTGACGAACAAAGCTTTGGTGGAAAGTCTGATCAAGCAGAAAACCACCCCGCCGGCCGCCGAGCCGGACAACGCCACCAGCGAACAGCCGCAGCCTCCACCAGAATCACCACCCGCTGATACGGCTCAAGCGTCGAGCACAGGTGAGCCGAAATCTGAAGAGCAACAGGCCAAACCCGGCACCGAGCAAGTGTCCACAAAACCACCTCGCCCCGGCACCAACGAAGTCCCGGGCAGCGAACTGGGGGATGAGCAACACACCACGCCGCCCATGCGCCCGGCCAGCGACAGCATCGATGACGAGCAGCAGCAGGCCCTGGAGCAATGGCTGCGGCAGATTCCGGACGATCCGGGGGAATTGCTCAGACGCAAATTCTGGTACGAACAGCAACAACATCAGGATCAGGGAAAAACGCGATGACCCGCTTCACCGCCTTCATGCTCGCTTCACTGCTATGGACCGCTCAGGCTCAGTCAGCGGGACTGGTCGCCAGTGTCGATCGCACCCGCCTGAATTCTGGCGAGACGATCGAACTGACCCTGGAATCCAGCGATGTCACGCAGTTCGGCAAACCTGACCTGGCGCCTCTGGAGTCACTGTTCGAAGTGCGCGGCACTCGTCAGGTCAACCAATTGAATACGCTGAACGGCGACAACCAGGCCACCACCCGCTGGATCGTCACCCTTCTGCCGCTACAAAACGGCAGCGTGGTGATCCCGTCGCTGAAGCTGGGCGACGTCGAGAGTCAGCCAATCACTGTACAAGTGGTCGAAAGCGAAACCCAAAACACCGCGAGCAAACTGGCGCCGGTATTCATCGATGCCAGCCTCGATCAAACCAGCGTCTACGTGCAGGCACAGGCGATCCTGACTTTGCGCATCTACCATTCGGTGTCGCTCTACGACGACAGCAGCCTGCCACCGCTGCAAATTCCCGATGCGCGCATCGAGCAACTGGGCGAGTCCCGCACTTACGAAAAAGACATCAACGGCGTGCGCCACGGCGTGATCGAAATGCGCTACGCGATCTACCCGCAACACAGCGGTGAGCTGATCATTCCGGGGCAGATCTTCAATGCCGCGCTGGTAGACGCACAGCCCGCCCAGGATACGTCGGCCCAGTCACCGAAATCGGGCAAGCTGATGCGCATCAGCTCCGGCGAGCTTCTGCTGACGGTCAAGGCCAAACCGATCACTTACCCTGCCGACTTGCCATGGCTGCCGGCACGTAGCCTGACGCTAAGCGAGAGCTGGAATCCTGAGCCGGACAACGTTCAGGTCGGAGACTCCATGACCCGCAGCCTGACCGTGAAGGCCGAAGGCCTGGCGAGCTCTCAACTGCCGCCGCTGCCGGGAACCGAAGTGAGCGGGTTGCGCCGCTATCCGGACCAGCCGGTGCTGGGCAATCAGAATACCGAGCGTGGCCTGGTCGGCAGTCGTGAAGATCGCGAGGCGCTGGTGCCGGCCCGCAGCGGTTCCATCGAGCTGCCTTCGGTTGACGTGGTCTGGTGGAACACCTTCGAAGACCATCTGGAACACAGCAGCTTGCCTGCCCGCACCCTGCAAGTGGCGGCCAACCCGAGCCTGATGGTGGACACCCCGGCCGGCAACGCCCCGGTCAATGCCAGCGCCGACAGCGAAAGCCTCTGGCGCTGGAAACTCAGCACCCTGATTTTGGCCTGCACCACCCTCCTCGGCTTCGGCCTCTGGTGGCGCGCCCGCTGGCAACCGGCAGTCGCGCGCACCGCACAAACCGGCCCAAGCCCGCGCACCGTGCTCGACGAACTCAAACGCGCCTGCCAGGCCAACGACCCCCAGGCCACCCGCCAGGCCCTCGACGCCTGGGCACGGCAGCAACCGGAAACCCTGGCCGACATGGCAGCGCGCTTCGTGCCGCTGTCCGACGCCCTCGACGGCTTGAACGGCGCGTTGTACAGCGAAACCGGCCAGCATTGGCAAGGTGAAGATTTGTGGCGCGCGATTCGGACGATTCCGATTGCCGAACGGGTGCAGGACCTCACGGGCGACAGTGGCTTGCCGCCGCTCTACCCCAAGTAACATCAAAAAATCACAGCCTGCGGCAAGTCCTAAAGGTTATACGCCGTGTAGGAGCTGCCGCGGGCTGCGATCTTTAGAGCTTTTCAGCTATTTCATAATGAACCGGCCAACAGCCTCAGACGTGTTCTTTCCAAAGCACATTGTCGCCCACCCCAGGTGCCCATTCTTCCACATAGGAGGTATGCGCCTGAAGGCAGGCCCAGTTCTGTCCTGCATGCTTCACCACATCATTTTTTGCATATTGAGTGCCCAGCTTCCACACCGGATACTCGCCTGCGCCTCCATGGGTTTTGACCGTCAGGACATTGCTGGATACCGACAACTTGCCGCTCGAATCGAGGGCTTTTACGAAGTAACTGTATTCGCTGTTCGGTGTCAGGTCCGTATCTTCAAACGAACTCACATCGGCGCCTACGCGTTGCACCTCCTGATCATTGCGAAAAATCAGATAGTGGCTGATCGGCTGCGGACCAGAAGACGCCGCCCACATCAGGCTGATACTTGTCTCCGTCTGACGCATGCTATGCAGATTCGACGGAGCGCCGGGGGCGCCGTTCTCCGGCAATGTGCGCGCCTCAATGGCCGGGCTTGGCCGTGAAACATTGCCGAGTTCGTCGACTGCGCTAATGAAGTAGTTGTAGAGGGTACCGGGGGTCACGGCATGGTCGATCCAGGTCATCAGTGGTGCGTCAATATCGACCGTGGTGATCCCGTTACGCGTCATTCGGTAGAACGCAATAGGATGTGAGCCGCTTGCCTCGTTCCATGTCAGCATTACCTGCTTGTCTGTAACATTGCTGGCCGTCAGCCCAGTCGGCGTCTCAGGACGCTCGCCTCCCCCGTCGGGCGGAGCGAAATTCAGATCAACCACTTGATAGAAAGCCATCCCGGTGTCGGCAACGACATATGCCGCCAGCAACACGTGATAACCCTCGCGGTTGGGCAGCGGCACTTCATGCGTGGTGGGGGAACGTGGTTTTAATTCATTCGGATATTGCCAGAAGGGTTGCAAGTTGTTTTGCACCGTATAAAACGGCTTTGCGCCGAACTGATTGCGTGCAAGGGGCTTGCTGGAGTCCCAATCCGCTTCGGTGATGAAATAGTCCCAGCGCCTGGCGGGGTGGTTTGCCGTGAAATTCCATGAGACGGGTAATGATTCGCCCCCAAGCACTTCGTGTTTTTTCCAGTGGTCACCGGGTTGATCCAGAAATGCACCGGTCAGCTGGCCTGCGCTTGCAATCTTCCCATCCGGCGGAGGCTCGGCGCTGAGCACATCGTCGGCGGCAAAAGGATCCTTCAAGCCGCCGCTGGTCTCAGGGAAAAATTTCCCGGCTTCCCGCTGGTTCAGCGCCCCTTCATCGAGGTCGCCATCCTGCCAGGCAAAATAGGCTCGGGAAGCGGGAGAAAAGACATGACCGTGACGCGGTGTGCTGCTCCGGCTGATGGTGTTCGGATTACGCTGTGACATGTTGGTTCTCCAGGTTTGTTTAATCGCTACAGGGGGATCCGTACCCTCTAAAGTCATTAAATGCCCAGTCCCGCGCCTTGAATACTGTCATAAATGACAGTCAGTGAGTCGTTCGTCGGTTATCCACTTGCGCTATCTGCAACAAGCCCCTCAGCAACCCTGAGCATTTGCCAGTAAACTCTCTCCCCTTTCGCCGCCTCCTTTTCCACGCGGCCGCACTTTTCCCAACGGAGTTGCCCTTGCGTCTGTTTCACACCTCCGACTGGCACCTCGGGCAGAACCTGCACGGCCAGGATCGCGATTTCGAGCACGGCTGCTTCCTCGACTGGCTGTTACGTCAGCTCAAACTGGATCAGCCTGATGTACTGCTGATCGCCGGCGACATCTTCGACACGGTCAACCCGCCGGTCAAAGCTCAGGAACGCCTCTACGATTTCATCGTCAGTGCCCACGAACAGCAGCCATTGCTGACCATCGTGATGATTGCCGGCAACCATGATTCCGGCTCGCGGATCGAACTGCCTGCCCCCTTGATGCGCCGTTTGCGCACCCATGCGCTGGGCCGGGTGCTGTGGCTGGATGACGGGCAACTGGACGCCGAACGTCTGTTGCTGCCACTGCCCGATGCCCAAGGCGACGTTGCCGCGTGGTGCCTGGCGCTGCCATTCTTGCGCCCGGCGGAAGTGACCGGCGCGCATTTGGGCGACAACTATCTGCGCGGCATCGGCCAGGTTCACGAATGGCTGATCGAAGCGGCCAATGCCAAGCGCCAACCAGGCCAAGCGCTGATCGCCATCAGCCATGCGCACATGGCCGGGGGTTCGGTGTCGGAAGACTCCGAGCGCAGCCTGATCATCGGCAACGCCGAAGCGCTGCCTGCCAGTCTGTTCGGGCCGACGATCAGCTACGTCGCACTGGGTCATTTGCACAAGCCACAGAAGGTCAACGGCGAGGATCGCATTCGCTACAGCGGTTCGCCGATTCCGTTGTCGTTCTCCGAGATCGGCTATCAGCACCAGATTCTCGACATCACCCTCGACGGCGAAACCCTGGTCAGCGTCGAACCAAAACTGATTCCCCGCGCAGTCAACCTGCAACGCATCGGCCCCGCGCCATTGGCGGAGATCCTGCTGCAACTGGCCGACCTGCCGAACATCGACCTGCTGGCCGACTATCAGCGCCAACCTTGGCTGGAAGTGCGGGTGCGCCTCGACGAGCCGCAGCCCGATTTGCGCCATCAAGTGGAAACCGCCCTGGCAGGCAAGGCTGTGCGACTGGTGCGCATTGCGGCGGAATACGCCGGCAGCGGCGGTCGTGAAGGCACCGATGACGGTGCCGTGTTGATCGAACTCGACCAGCTCACGCCCCAGGAACTGTTCAGCCGCGCCTGGCAGGACAACTACGGCAGCGAGGTCGACGAGCAAACCCTGAAGGACTTTGCCGAGCTGTTACAGGACGTGCAGATGGAGACCGAGCAACCATGAAAATCCTCGCGATCCGCCTGAAGAACCTCGCCTCCCTGGCCGGCCCGTTTGAAATCGACTTCACCGCCGAACCCTTGGCCAGCGCCGGATTGTTTGCCATTACCGGTCCGACCGGCGCAGGCAAAAGCACATTGCTCGATGCCCTGTGCCTGGCGCTGTTTGGCGCCGTGCCGCGCCTGAACAACACCGGTCGCGACGCCAAGGTGCCAGACGCCGATGGCGAAATCGGCACCGGCGACCCACGCACCCTGCTGCGTCGCGGTACCGGTGAAGGCTATGCCGAAGTGGATTTCGTCGGCGTCGATGGCCGCCGTTACCGCGCACGCTGGGAAGCCAATCGCGCCCGGGAAAAGGCCAGTGGCAAACTGCAAGCCAGCCGTCAGAGCCTGCGCGACATCGATCAGGATCAACTGCTGGCCAGTCAGAAAGGCGAATACAAGACTCAACTCGAAGCGGCATTGGGCTTGAACTTCGAGCAGTTCACCCGCGCCGTTCTGCTGGCGCAAAGCGAGTTCAGCGCATTCCTCAAGGCGGACGACAACGACCGCAGCGAACTGCTGGAAAAACTTACCGATACCGCGCTGTACACCCGGCTGGGTCGTCGGGCGTTCGACAAGACCAAAGAAGCCCGCGAAGCCCACAAGCTGTTGCAGGATCAGGCCACAGGCGTCACGCCGCTGTCGCCTGAAGCCCGTGCCGAACTCGACGAACGCTTCAACGCCGCGCAACAACAGCAGAAGTTACAACAGGCGCAACTCAAGCAACTCGAGCTTCAGGACGCCTGGCTGAAAGAACTGCGCCGTTTGCACGACGCGCAACTGGCCGCGGCCGAACAATTGCACAGCGCCCGTCAAACCTGGGAAGGCCTGGCCGGCGAGCGCTTGAAGCTGACACGCCTCGAACACCTCGCCCCGCAACGCCACCAGTTCGCCCGCAAGGCCGAGGTCGATTCGCTACTTACGCCCCTGGCAGCGCAAATTGCCCAACATACCCGGCAGCATGGCGAACTCAGCGAGCGTCAGGCACAACTGGAACAACAGCTCGGCGCCACCCGGATCGCCTTGAGCGAAGCGCAACAACGGCAAAGCGGATGCGCGCCGTTGTTGCGTCAGGCCTTCGAGGAACAAAGCACCCTCGCCCGCCTGGCCAAGGACGCAGCCCTCAGCGCCGAAACCCGATACAACGCCGAACAGGCATGCACCCAGGGCCAAAGCGCGATCCAGACATTGCAAGAGCAACAGGCCCGGGCTGCCGAACATTTGCAGCGCATGGCGACCGGGCTGGAACAAAGCGCTCATCTGGCGCCGTTGAGCGATGCCTGGAATGCCTATCGTGATCGCCTGCAACAGTTGATGTTGATCGGCAATCGCCTGAACAGGGGGCAGGCCGAACTGGCGAGCCTGGAGCAAAACGCCACGCGAAGCGCTGAAGCGTTCACGGCGCAGAAGCAGCAACTGGAGGTTCTGTTCAAAGAGGCCGGCGCCGAACCGGACGCCGTCGCCGAACAGATAGGCATTCTCGGCAGCCTGTTGCAGGACAACCGCAAGCAGCTGCGCGCCATTGAGGACCTGACGCGGTTGTGGGACAGCCAGCAGGAGCTGGACAAGCGCGGCGCCGAGTTGCAGCAACGCCAGGTCGCCGCGCAACAGGAACGTGAGCGCCTGACGCAGGACGGGGTAAAAACCAAGGCTGAGCTGGTCGTCGCTGAGCAAACCCTGACCGTCACCCGCGAATTGCTGGAGCGCCAGCGTCTGGCCCGCAGCACCAGTGTCGAAGAACTGCGTGCGCAACTGCAGGATGAGCAACCCTGCCCGGTCTGCGGCAGCAACGAGCATCCTTATCACCAGCCTGAAGCCCTGTTGCAGAGCCTTGGTCGTCACGATGAAAACGAACAGGCCACAGCGCAAAAAGCGGTCGATCTACTCAAGGAAAAGCTGACCGAGCTGCGCGCGGAAGTGGGCGGGCTGATCGCCCAGCAAAAGGAACTGCTGCAACAGCAGGAGCAACTGGCGACTCAGCAGCAAGCGCTCGCGCCGAGCCTTGAAGCGCATCCGTTGTCCACCCAGCTACTCAATCAGGACGCCGACAAACGCGGCGCCTGGCTGAGCCAGCAAAACAGTCAGTTGAACCAGAGCATCAGCCAGGACGAACAACGGCAAACCGCCCTGCTCACCCTGCAACAGGATGCCGCGCGCCTGACCCAGCAACTGCGCCACGCCGAAACCGCGCACCAGCAAGCGGCCCAGCATCTGGACAATCAACAGCGTGAACTGAGTAACGACCGTCAACGCCTGGACGAAGAACTCAGCGCGTTCGCCAGCCTACTGCCAGCCGACACCCTGCAAGCGCTGCGTGTCGAGGCAGCCGCGACTTTCATGCAGCTGGACCGGCAGATCGCTGAGCGCCTGGCGCAACTCGATCAACAAAAAGAAGAGCTGGCCGAACAGCAACAGCGCCAGCAAAACCTGGAGAAGGAACAGGATCGGCAGCAGACCCGATTGCTGCAACTGCAAGCCGCCGAGCAGCAGTTCAAATCGCTGACCGAGCAACAGCAGGCAAGCCAGCACACCTTGGGACAATTGCTCGGTTCCCATAGCAGCGCCGAGCAGTGGCAGCAGCAACTGGAACTGGCCGTGGAACAGGCGCGCAGCGCCGAAACCACGACGACCACGGAACTGCAAAACACGCTCACACAACTCGTACGAATCGCCGCTGAGCTCAAGGCGAAGCAAGAGCGTTTGCAAGCGCTGGAAAGCGAAAATCACGAACTCGCCGGCAAAATCGCCGACTGGCGCTCCCGCCATCCGGAACTGGATGACGGCGGCCTCGAAGACCTGCTGCGGGTCGACGACGCCCACGTCAGCGAACTGCGCCAACACTTGCAGCACAGCGAAAAAGCCATCGAACAGGCCACCGTGCTGGTTCAGGAACGCGACAAGCGTTTGCACGATCATCAGGCGCAACACAACGGCAACCTGGATGACGAGCAACTCGCCAGCGCGCTCACCGAGTTGCACAACCAGTTCACCGTCAGCGAGCAACTCTGCGCTGAACTGCGTGCCGAGCAGGCCGAGGACCAGCGCCGGCAGAACGCCAACCAGGCCTTGGCGCAACAGATCGCCGACGCCTATGCCGAGTACCAGCGCTGGGCGCGCCTGAACGCCTTGATCGGTTCGGCCACCGGCGACACCTTCCGCAAGATTGCCCAGGCCTACAACCTCGACCTGCTGGTGCACCACGCCAACGTCCAGTTACGGCAACTGGTGCGACGCTATCGCCTGAAACGCGGCGGCAGCATGTTGGGGTTGCTGGTGATGGACACCGAAATGGGCGACGAGCTGCGCTCGGTGCATTCGTTGTCTGGCGGTGAGACGTTTCTAGTATCGCTGGCGCTGGCCTTGGGGCTCGCGTCGATGGCGTCGAGCACGCTGAAAATCGAATCGCTGTTCATCGACGAAGGCTTCGGCAGCCTCGACCCCGAATCCCTGCAACTGGCCATGGACGCCCTCGACGGCTTGCAGGCCCAGGGTCGCAAGGTCGCGGTGATTTCCCACGTGCAGGAAATGCATGAACGGATTCCGGTGCAGATCCAGGTCCGTCGCCAGGGCAACGGCCTGAGCACGCTGGAGGTGAAATGATCACGCTTTATTCCTTCCGCCGCTGCCCGTATGCCATGCGGGCGCGCATGGCCCTGCATTACGCGGGAGTTGCCGTGGACATCGTCGAAGTCAGCCTGAAGGCCAAACCTGCCGAAATGCTCGCGTTGTCGAGCAAAGGCACGGTGCCGGTTTTGAATGCCGATGGGGTGGTCATCGACGAAAGTCTGGAAATCATGCGCTGGGCCGTGGCGCAGAGTGATCCGCAGAACTGGTTGTTCAAGGAGGATCCACAAGGCCAAGCACAAATTACCGCGCTGATCGAAGAAAACGATCAGGTATTCAAAGTGCATTTGAACCGCTACAAGTACGCCGAGCGCTATCCGGAGCAACCCATGGAGGTGTATCGCGCCGAGGGCGAACTGTTCTTGCGCAAACTCGATGAGTTACTGAAAGAACGAGATTACTTGCTGGCCGACCATCCGAGCCTGGCCGATGTGGCACTGATGCCATTCATACGGCAATTCGCTCATGTCGATCGCGAGTGGTTCGCGCAGACGCCCTACCGGCGTTTGCAAGCCTGGTTGCAGCAATTCCTGGCGTCGCCGCTGTTCACATCGGTCATGCAGAAGTAGGCATTACGCCAACACTTCACACATCCCGATCACGGAGCAGTCCACTTCGAACGGCCCGAAAAAAACCCTTTCAGGTTCGACTGGCGGGTTGCCGGCCAGCATCCCCATCGCCTTGGCGGTTTCGATGTTGCGAGCGATGTTGTGGTTGGCCTCGATCGCCCGTGCCACCCCGCCTATGGAACCTTGCCCGATCCCCAGCAAAGAAAATCCATTGGTGATGAATGCCAGGAAGGCGATGAGCAAAAGCTTGCAACGGTTCATGCTCCGCCGACTCCTGCGAGTTCAGCCCGATCAACCATTGCGTTTTGCGCGCGGTGTTCAAACTGGATGCCAGGGTGTGCGACTTGAATAGGCGCTTCGACAGTTTGCCGCGACTGCGGCGAGAGGCTGAAAACCAGCACCATGACCAGGTAAAGACCGATAGCCACATAGGCGCCGTGTTTGGCAGAAGTGATGATTGTGTGGGCCATGATGAACTCCGTGGGCATGTTTCAGAGCCCACAGAATCGTTCAAAAAATCATCAATAACCAACAACGCTCGTCTATAGCAATTATCAGCAGCGTTGATCATTAAGCCGCGCTATCTCAGTCTTCGATAAAACTCATCAAGCGCTCGCGGGTAGCCTCAGGCTCGCCGGTAATGGGCTCTGCAGCGGACAAGATCGGGGTGGAATATAGAAACAGGAGAACCACTGCCAGACGCATTGCCATATTGTCGATCCTTTTCTTGAGAAGGAGTCAATAAATCCGCGTCAAATTTAAACGCGAGGCAATGTGATATCAAGCAATGCTTTGATATCAATATGATGCTGTCGTAAATGCGTTATGCAGGAGCGACATCACTTCAGTGCTCTTCGACAGTTTGGCAGTCGATCAGCAAGTGACTTCGCTCCTGCATAAAGGCGTGCAGGGATGAAATTTCAGTGCTGGGTTTTGTGATCCAGCGCGGCGTAGAAGTTGGCGCTTTGTTGCAGGTACTTCTGGGTGTAGCTCTGGGTGTGGGATTTTTTGTCGCTGACTTCAACGTTGGCACTGGCAGGCAGGGCAACGGTGGCCGAGATGGCGGAAGCGGCGATTACGGAGAAGAGATTGAAGTTCATGTGGGTATTCCTCGGAGTCAGTTGGCTTGCTTGCCCGGTTGGGCCGTGAAGCAAACTTAACCCTCGAGGAACGAGGCCTTGAAATGCTTTGTAGCATTACCAAATATCAGCCTCATTGATAGAAAGCTGCAGGCCCCATGAACCGGGGCCTGCGGTCTATTGTCGCAGTAGAAACTTAAGATCGCTCGGCGCGTCCATTGGCAGTTTCTGCACGGTTTTGCCCAGCAGACCGGTCTTGGCATCGCGCTCGACGACGACAATCTGGTTGCTTTTCTGGTTGGCGATCAACAGGAACTTGCCACTGGGGTCGAGGCTGAATTCCCGCGGATGATCACCTTCCACTGCGCGACGCTGCAACTCCTTGAGGTGTCCGGTCGACGGATCAATAGCAAATGTCAGCAGCTGATTGGCGGTGCCACGGTTGCTGACGTAAAGGAACTTGCCATCCGCTGATGCGTGCAGCGCAGCCGCCGCCTTGTCGGTAACCGGCTGGCCAGCCGCAAGGTCAACCATCTGCGTTTGCTCAAGCTTGCCATCGCGGTAGTCAAATACCGCCACTTGTGCACTCATTTCCATGGTCAGCCAAGCGTGCTTGCCATCCGCGCTGAACTGCAGGTGGCGCGGCCCGCTACCCGGCGGTAACTGCACGAACGCCGGTGTGGCCGGGGTCAATGGCAGGTCCGGGTTGGCCTTGGGATCGAAACGGTAGACAAAAACCTTATCCGCTCCCAAGTCATTGGAGAACACGTACTTGCCGTCCGGCGACGGGATGGTCGAATGCACGTGCGCCGACATTTGCCGCTCGGGGTTGACCTGGCTGGCCGGATGGCTGCTCATCTGCACCACCGGTTTGAGCCTGCCATCCGCGCCCACCGGCAGCACTGCGAGTGTGCCGCCGGGATCTTCGGAAACCGAATAATTGCTGACAAACAAATGGCTGGCATCGGCGCTGAGGCTGGAATGGGTCGGCTCGTTACCCAGGCTCTGCACCTGGTTGATCAGGCTCAGCTCATGGGTCTTGGGATCGATCGCATAACTGCTGACGCGCCCTACCGGGTCGGCCTGCCCCGGACCGTTTTCGTTGACCACAAACAGCCGACGCTGATCCTTGGAAAGGGTCAGCCAGGACGGGTTTTCGCTGTTGATCACTTGCAGGGGGTTGGCGTTGATCTGGCCGGTGGCGCTGTCGAAGTTCAGGCGATAGATGCCCTGGCTTTGGCCGGCGGTGTATGAACCCACGAGCAATTGATAGTCGTCGGCGGATGCGGACTGAATGCCCATCGCGCCGATACTGCCGGCAATCAGCAGTGGCCAGAGGTTACGCATCCTCTTGCTCATCGTCGTCGTTGTCACCACTGACGACATCGCCGAGGCACACCAAACGGTGTTCGCCTGACTCACCGGTGATCAGCCAGCTTTGCAATGTGGTGTCGAACGTCGCGGCCTGAACCTGCGCCGGTGTGAACTCCCAATGCTTCGCTGCGCGGCCGTCCATGCACTCGATGTGCAAATTATCGTCAACATCGAGGGCGAACTCGAAGGCGTGCAGCCCGTCGATTTCCACCATACCGCAGTGTTCCAGGGCATTGAGCAAAGTGTCTGTTTCAGCAGTCATGGCACTAAATCTTTGAATGGGAAAGACGCAATGATAGCTCATGCCCCCATTGATCGTTTACAGGCACAACGGCGAACCAGCCCGCTCGCGAACTGCGTCACGCAGGTTCCGTGGGCACAACCCGCCCATTTGAGCTTTCCTTGTAACGAATGGCCGAAAACAAACGAATAATTGCTGCCGCTGAAGTGTTCTTGTTTCGCTGGTACCAATAAACGCATCTTCGGCCCGTTCAATGTCCCAGTCCTGATGACCGGTGGAGCTTCGCCCATGATTAGCCGTCTCTCGATTTTCGCCGCGCCACTGGCGCTCGTCGTCGCGTTGTCCAGCACCCTGGCCCTGGCCAATGGCGAGGAAGACACCCCCGCCAAACCCCAGTGCCCCAAAGGCCAGGTATTTGACTCCAAGGCGCGCAAGTGTGTGTTGCAGACCAGCAAACGGGTACCGGACGCCGACCGGACCGATTACGCCTATCAATTGGCCAAGGACGGGCGGTATGAAGAAGCCCTGACCTTGCTTGATACACTCCAGCAACCCAATACCGCCAAGGCGCTGAACTATCGCGGTTACGCCACGCGTAAACTGGGGCGCACCGATGAAGGCATCGGTTATTACCTGCAATCGGTCAAGCTCGACCCGCAGTACGCGAAGGTCCGCGAATACCTGGGCGAGGCCTATGTCATCAAGGGCCGACTGGACCTGGCGAAGGAGCAGTTGCAGCGCATCGAATCGATTTGCGGCAACGCTTGCGAGGAATATCAAGACCTCGCCGAAGCCATTAACGACTCATCGAAAACCTGACATCCCGAGCGGACGGAGGTCCCTATCGCCAGCGATCAGGCAATACGCACAGAACTAAGTCAGCACCTGGCGTGTTTATGGCGCTATGGCCTGCTGTTGTCTCGACAACGGCATGTCGCTGAAGACTTGGTGCAGGCGACCTGCGTACGGGCGCTGGAACGTGCCGGGCAGTATGTGGCGGGCACGCGCATGGATCGCTGGCTGATGAGCATTCTGCATTCGATCTGGATCAACGAAGTGCGCGCACGCCGGGTACGCCACGGCCAGGGCAGCATAGATGGAGAGGAAGTCTTGTCGTTCGATGGTGAACAGGTAGCGCAAACCCACGTCCTCGCGGCGCAGGTCATACGTCGCGTCGATGCGTTGCCCGAAGCCCAGCGCGAAACGGTGTTCCTGGCTTATGTTGAAGGCCTGTCCTACCGCGAAGTGGCCGAGGTGTTGCAAGTGCCCATTGGCACCGTGATGAGTCGCTTGGCAGCCGCCCGGGTAAAACTGGCCGAATACCCGCCGCTGCAAGCTGTACCGAACCCTT
This sequence comes from Pseudomonas sp. MYb327, assembly GCF_040438925.1. Taxonomy (NCBI): domain Bacteria; kingdom Pseudomonadati; phylum Pseudomonadota; class Gammaproteobacteria; order Pseudomonadales; family Pseudomonadaceae; genus Pseudomonas; species Pseudomonas sp. MYb327. The sequence continues at coordinate 1,746,923 of NZ_CP159258.1, read as the reverse complement.
TCACCGGAGAACGTCGATGAACGCGAAACTCTCGGATGAGCAACTGGTGGCCTACCTCGATAACCAGCTCGATACCGAACAGCGCCAGCGCATCGACGCCGCCATTGCCGAAGACCCGATGCTCGGTCTGCGCCTGCAATGGCTGAACCGCAGCAGCCTGCCATTCAAGGAAGCCTATAAGGATGTGAGTCGCCAGGCACCAGTGGATCGCCTGCAGGCCATGCTCGACACCCTGCCCTCGCCCGCCCGTCCGCAGCTCAGTCGACGCGGATTCCTGGCGGTCGCCGCCGGGCTGGTGGTGAGTGGCGTCCTGGCGGACCGTCTGTTCCTGGGTTGGCAAGCCAGTCAGGAAGATAGCAACTGGCGCGGACTGGTCGCCGACTACATGGTGCTTTACGTGCCGCAAACCCTCGATCACCTGCCCAATGATGAAGCCGCTCAGACGTCGCAACTGCGTACCATCGATGCACTTCTGGGGCTGAACCTGGTGCCCGCGCAACTGACCCTGCCACGGGCAGAATTCAAACGCGCGCAAATCCTCGAATACGACGGCGTGCCGATTGCCCAGATCAGTTATCTCGATCCGGTCCACGGGCCGATGGCGTTGTGCATCACGCTTTCCGACACCGGTAGCCGGCATTTCGCCCGGGAACGTCGCCACGGGATGAACATTGTCCATTGGGCGGACATGCAGCATGCCTGGATGCTGATCGGGCATAACCCGGTGGCGGAGTTGGAAGCCATGGCCAAAACATTGCGCAGCCGCCTGAACACCTGATCAATCGACCCCTGTGGCGAGGGAGCTTGCTCCCGCTCGGCTGCTCAGCAGTCGTGAACCCTGTGAACTCGATGTGATTGAAAGAACGCCGAGGGCCGCTTCGCGCCCCAGCGCGAGCAAGCTCGCTCGCCACAGAATCGCGGTCGGGTCAGCCAGAGTTTCTGCGGGCTGCGAATTTGATCAGATCCTGTGCCCTTGGAAATTCTCCCGCCGACCCCGTCAGCACGGTGTATTTCACCTTATCGCCGACCTGAAACCACTCATTGCCATCAGTCGATAGATTGGGCCCGATCCGTATGGCCATCGTGGCACGTCCGCCATCAGGCAGGACCATCGCAAACTGGGTCGACCTTGCGTCGATCCAGACTTCCCTGATCGCGTTGATCGTACCGATACCCGTTCTTTTTATTGGGGGTGCTCCCATCACTCGCCTCCAGTCTCCAATACGTGGCGCGACAGCCTGACTGCGTAGAGCCAATGAAACGCCCATTTGCCAGGGGTGGCTACTGTCAGGTTTGACAGGCGCGCGCGGTGTCAAACGGGTGTCGGCAACCACAACCGGAACCGCGCGCCGCCCAACGGCGACGCTTCGACCGTCAAGGTACCGCCCTGTGCTTCCAGGGCCCGGCGACTGATCGCCAGCCCCAAACCAAAACCACCGGTCGAGCGATCCCGGCTTCGATCGAGCCTGTAGAACGGCTCGAAAATCCGCTCGCGCTCGCCTTCCGGAATACCGATCCCGTCATCATCGACCCAGATCTCACAACCTTTCGCGCAAACATGCACGCCAATCTGAATGCGCTTCTCGCAGTACCGCATGGCGTTGCGCAGCAGGTTTTGCAACGCACGAGCGGTCAGGCGCGGGTCGAGGCTGAAGCGTTCGAGTTGGCCGTGCAGCAACACGTCGATGACGATGTCCGGTGATTGCTCTTCATCGACGCTGCCCAAAATGCTGTCAATGAATTCATCCAGCGACACCTCGACCCGTTCCGGCACCCGTGCCGGGTTTTGCAGGCGACTGTAAGACAGCAACTCCAGCACCAGCTCATCGAGTTCACGGATGTGATCGACCAGCCCTTGCAGGCGTTCGCGGCTGGTGGCCGGCAAATCATCGGAGAGCGCGAGGGCCAGGCCGAAATCCAGTCGTGTCAGCGGTGTGCGCAGTTCATGGGAAACCGCGTTGAGCAGGTCGCGCTGTTGGTTCAGCAGGTTTTCGATGTCGCCGGCCATGGTGTCGAAGACATTGGCCAGGCTGCCGATGTTGGAGCTGGCCGCGATTTGCGTGCGCTCGCTCAGGTTGCCCTTGCCGAAGCGTTCAGCCGCACGCTTGAGGCGCTCCAGGTCGCGCCAGTGCGGACGAAGCCACAGCAGCAGGCACGCGAGCATGGTCGCGCCAATCAGCACGTTGATACTCCAGTACAACAGGTTGACGTCCATCGGGTCTGGCGGAACCACCATTTGCACCACCGTGCGCTCGTTCAGCGGCGCCACCGCCAGGGTGCGCCAGCCCCAGTCACCGATGCGCACGATGTTCTCGCCACGCTGCAATCGTTGCTGCTCGTCCTGGGAGAAATCAGCGGCGTCGTTGCTACTGAGGACGATGTGCAGCGGATGAAAATCCTTGTCCATTTCGGCGGCCAGAGCTGGCCATTGCTCGGCGGGAACGGCCTTGAACTGCTTGACCATGAGGGTTTGCAGGCCACGGGAATAATCGAGGTTGTAGGTGACGAAGCGCTCCTGGAAGACCCTGACCACCAGATCCGGCACCAGATAGATCGCCGCGCTGTACGAAACAATGGTCACCACATACAAGCGAAAGAGGATTCTGAACATCGCTTCAGCATTCCCACTCGGAACGGCTGAACAGGTAACCCTTGCCCCACACAGTCTTGATCTTGCGCGCCTCGCCCGCGTTGTCGTCGAACTTGCGTCGCAGCTTGGAGATCGCCACGTCCACCGAGCGGTCGGTGCCGTTGAATTCGATGCCGCGCAGGCGTTGCAGAATCTGGTCACGGCTGAGCACTTCGCCGGCATGCCGGGCCAATACCACCAGCAAGTTGTATTCGCCGCTGGACAATTCCACCGGGTGATCGCGCCAGGTCACGGTGCGTTCCGACAGGTCGATGCAGAGGTTGCCCATCAGGATGCGGTCATTGGCGGTCTGCGGTTCGCTGAGGCTGCTGCGTCGCAGCAGGGTGCGCACCCGGGCAAGCAGCACCCGTGGTTCGCAGGGCTTGGTGACGTAGTCGTCGGCGCCCATTTCCAGGCCCAGCACCTGATCGTGACTGTCGTCGCGGGCGGTGAGCATCAGGATCGGCAGCATCGCCGAATCGGCACGCAGAAAGCGGCAGACCTGCAGGCCATCAAGTCCCGGCAGCATCAGGTCGAGGATCACCAGGTCCGGCGGATTGAGCCGCGCCCTGTCGCGAACCTGGTCGCCACGGCTGATGACGCTGACACAGTAACCGTTGCGTTCCAGGTAGCTGGCGATCAGCTCGGCGAGTGCGGTGTCGTCTTCGACCAGGAGAATGTTGGGCATGGGGTGTTCCAGCAGATGCAGTGATGATCAGAAGATCGCTATCGCTGGCAAGCCAACGCCTACAGCGATTGCGCGAACCTGTAGGCGCTGGCTTGCCAGCGATCAAGCGCGAAGCGGTTGTGAAGGATATACGCCCCTGCATACACCTGAGTAAAACCCTTACACAATTTCACACAGCACCAACAAAGCTTCACCGCTACCCTCGCCGACGCCCAGTAGGATGCTGGGGGTCATTACTGGGGTCATTCATGTCAAAAAATCTGCTTGCCAGGCTCAGCCTGATCGCACTGGCGCTGACGTTGAGCGCGTGCGACAAGGCTCCCACCGCCGAAGAACAGGCACCACTGGCCACCGTTCGCATCGAAACCATCGAAGCCCGACCGCTGGCCATCAGCAGCGAATTGAGCGGGCGGATCGCTGCACCGCGCATCGCCGAAGTGCGTGCCCGGGTCGCGGGCGTAGTGTTGCAACGGACCTTTCGGGAAGGCAGCGATGTGAAGAAAGGCGACGTGTTGTTCCGCATCGACCCTGCACCGTTCAAGGCTGACCTGGACAGCGCCGAAGCCGCACTGCGCAAGGCCGAGGCCAACGCGTTCCAGGCAAAGTTGCTGGAACAGCGATACGCCCAATTGATCGAAGGCAACGCTATCAGCGCCCAGGACTTCGACAACGCCCGGGTTGCCGTACGACACACCGTCGCCGATGTCGCTGCCAACAAAGCGGCTGTCGAGCGCGCCAAACTGAACCTCGGCTACGCCACCGTCACCGCGCCGATTTCCGGACGCATCGGGCGTGCCCTGGTCACCGAAGGTGCACTGGTGGGCCAGAACGAAACCACGCCACTGGCACTGATTCAGCAACTCAATCCCATCCACGCCGACCTGACTCAATCGACCCGCGAACTCAACGACCTGCGCCGGGCGTTCCGATCCGGCCAGCTGAAAGAAGTCGGTCAAGGCCAGGCCAACGTCACGTTGATTCAGGACGACGGCAGCCTCTATCCGTTGCCGGGCAAGTTGCTGTTCACCGACATCACGGTCGATCCGGGCACCGGCCAGATCATTCTGCGCAGCGAATTTCCCAACCCGGACCTCGACCTGCTGCCAGGCAGTTTCGTGCGCGTGCGCCTCGAACAAGCGGTAAACAAGCAAGGCATCAGCGTGCCGCAACGGGCCATCCAGCGAGACAGCGCCGGCATCGCCCAAGTGCTGCTGCTCGATGACCAACAGCGGGTCGGCCAGCAACCCGTCGAACTGGGCTCGGTGCAGAACAATCGCTGGATCGTCACCGGCGGCCTCAAACCGGGTGACCGCATCGTCATCGAAGGCCTGCAACACGCCCGCCCCGGCGAGAAAGTGCAAATCGACGACACCCCTCTTCCACTCGCCCAGGTTTCTGGTCAGTAAGCAGGACGCTTGTTTATGCCGCAGTTCTTTATCGACCGCCCGGTGTTTGCCTGGGTGGTCGCGTTGTTCATCCTGCTGGCCGGTGCCCTGGCCATTCCGCAATTGCCGGTGGCGCAGTACCCCGACGTCGCGCCGCCACAGATTGAAATCTATGCCGTGTACCCGGGCGCTTCGGCGCAGACCGTGGACGAGAGCGTGGTCAGTCTGATCGAGGAAGAACTCAATGGCGCCGATCATCTGCTGTATTTCGAATCGCAAAGCAGCCTCGGCAGCGCCACGATCAAGGCAACTTTCCAGCCGGGCACCGATCCGGAAATGGCCCAGGTGGATGTGCAGAACCGCTTGAAAGTTGTCGAGTCGCGCCTGCCGCAAGCGGTGAACCAACAGGGCTTGCAGGTGGAGAAAGTCTCTGCCGGTTTCCTGCTGCTGATCACCCTGACCTCCAGCGACGGCAAGCTCGACGACGTGGCGCTCAGCGATTACCTGGCGCGCAACGTGATGAACGAGATCAAGCGGCTGGACGGTGTCGGCAAGGCACAGTTGTATGGCGCGGAACGGGCGATGCGCATCTGGATCGATCCGCAGAAACTCATCGGCTTCAACCTCACGCCGGCCGATGTCAGCGCCGCCATCGTCGCGCAAAACGCCCAGGTTTCGGCCGGCAGCATCGGCGACCTGCCGAGCCGCACTACCCAGGAAATTACCGCGACCATTCTGGTCAAAGGCCAACTGTCGACCCCGGAAGAGTTCGCAGACGTCGTGCTCAAGGCCAATCCCGATGGTTCCACCGTGCGCATTGGCGATGTCGCCCGGGTCGAGATCGGTAGCCAGGACTACCAGTTTTCCACGCGCCTGAACGGCAAGCCGTCCACCGCTGTCGGTGTGCAACTGTCGCCGGGGGCCAATGCCTTGAGCACCGCGACCCTGGTGCGGGCGAAGATGGATGAACTGTCGCGCTACTTCCCGGCCGGCGTGGAATACAAGATTCCGTACGACACCTCACCGTTCGTCAAAGTCTCGATCACCAAGGTGGTCTACACCCTTGGCGAGGCGATGTTGCTGGTTTTCGCGGTGATGTTTTTGTTCCTGCAAAACATCCGCTACACACTGATCCCGACGCTGGTGGTGCCGGTGGCGCTGATGGGCACTTTTGCGACCATGCTGGCCTTGGGTTTCTCGATCAACGTACTGACCATGTTCGGCATGGTGCTGGCCATCGGCATTCTGGTGGACGACGCCATTGTGGTGGTGGAGAACGTCGAGCGAATCATGGCCACTGAAGGCCTTTCGCCCAAGGACGCGACGCGCAAGGCGATGAAGCAGATCACCGGGGCCATCATCGGCATCACCCTGGTGCTGGTGGCGGTGTTTATTCCGATGGCGTTCATGCAGGGCTCGGTCGGGGTGATTTACCAGCAGTTTTCGCTGTCGATGGCCACCTCGATTCTGTTCTCGGCGTTCCTCGCCCTGACCTTGACGCCGGCGCTGTGCGCGACATTGCTCAAGCCGATTGCCAAGGGCGAGCACCACGAAAAGACCGGTTTCTTCGGCTGGTTCAACCGCCGTTTCGAACAACTCACCGACCGCTATCAGGGTTGGGTCGCTTACGCGTTGAAACGCAGCGGTCGTTACCTGTTGATCTACGGCGTGCTGTTGATTGGTCTGGGCGTGTGCTTCAGTCGCCTGCCCTCTTCGTTCCTGCCGGTTGAGGATCAGGGCTACACCATTACCGACATTCAATTGCCACCGGGTGCGAGCAAGAACCGCACGGTGCAGGTGGTGGAACAGATCGAAGCGCACAATGCTACCGAACCGGGCGTGGGCGACAGCACGGTCATCCTCGGTTTCAGTTTCTCCGGCAGCGGCCAGAACGCGGCGTTGGCGTTTACCACACTGAAAGACTGGTCCGAACGCGGCAGCGACGACTCGGCGAGTTCGATTGCCGACCGCGCCAACATCGCCCTGAGCCAGATCAAGGACGCCGTGACCTTCGCCGTCCTGCCGCCACCGGTGGACGGCCTCGGCACGTCCAGCGGTTTCGAGTTCCGCTTGCAGGACCGCGGTGGCCTCGGTCATGCCACGCTGATGCAGGCGCGCACCGAGTTGCTGGCCGCCGCCGAGAAAAGTCCGGTCCTGATGAACGTACGCGAAAGCGCCCTGGCCGAAGCGCCGCAGGTGCAGTTGATCGTCGACCGCAAACAGGCGAATGCGCTGGGCGTGTCCTTTGCCGACATCGGCAGTGTGCTGTCCACGGCCGTTGGTTCGAGCTACATCAACGACTTCCCCAATCAGGGGCGGATGCAACGGGTAGTGGTGCAGGCGGAAGGCGATCAGCGCAGCCAGGTCGAGGACCTGCTGAAGATCCACGTGCGCAACAACGCTGGCAACATGGTGCCGCTGTCAGCGTTCGTCCAGGCCAAATGGACCCAGGGACCGGCGCAGCTGACCCGCTATAACGGCTATCCGGCGGTGAGTATTTCCGGTGAACCGAAACCCGGCCACAGCACCGGTGAAGCCATGGCGGAAATCGAACGGCTGGTGGCGCAAGGGCCGGCGGGGTTGGGCCAGGAATGGACCGGGCTGTCGTTGCAGGAACGGCTGTCCGGCAGTCAGGCGCCGATATTGCTCGGGTTGTCGCTGCTGATCGTGTTCCTGTGTCTGGCGGCGTTGTACGAAAGCTGGTCGATCCCGACCTCGGTGTTGTTGGTGGTGCCGCTGGGCGTGCTCGGCGCGGTATTGGCCGTGACCTTGCGCGGGATGCCTAACGACGTGTTCTTCAAGGTCGGACTGATCACCATCATCGGCCTGTCAGCGAAGAACGCGATCCTGATCATCGAGTTCGCCAAGAGCCTGTACGACGAAGGCCATGACTTGATCGACGCCACGCTGCAAGCGGCGCGGCTGCGTCTTCGCCCTATCGTGATGACCTCGCTGGCCTTCATCCTCGGCGTGGTGCCGTTGGCCATCGCCACCGGCGCCAGCTCGGCGAGCCAGCAAGCCATCGGCACCGGGGTGATTGGCGGGATGATCACCGCGACCCTGGCCGTGGTGTTCGTGCCGGTGTTTTTTGTGGTGGTAATGAAGCTGGTACGCAAGCGCCATAAAAACATCTAGGCAACACATCCCCCTGTAGGAGCCCGGCTTGCCGGCGATAGCGGTCTGGAGAACGGTGCAATGTTCGAAGCCCAATCGCTGGCAAGCCAGCTCCTACAAGGTAAGTGCTGGCCTGATGGTTATGGTCACACCTCGCCACCCTGGGCTAAGGTGTTTGCAATACTCTGGCCCATCGAGCACCCATGCCCTACCTCACCCACACTCACCCGCGCCTGTCCGCCGCCACAACGTTCGGTATCGCGGCGGGTATCCTGATTCCAGCCGATTCGGTCATCAACAAAATACTCATTGGCTGGAACGCCGGGGTCTGGACTTACCTGATTCTGATGGCCTGGCTCGTGGTGCGCTCGAAAGCGGCGGATGTGAAGCGCATCGCCGAGATCGAAGACGAAAATGCCGGGCTGGTGCTGTTGGTGGTGTGCATTGCGGCGATGGCCAGCCTGGCGACCATCACCTTCGAATTGGCCGGCAGCAGAGACCTTGAAACCACCCGCAAGCTCCTGCATTACGGCTTCACTGCGTTGACGGTGTTCAGTTCCTGGCTGCTGATCGGGGTGATTTTCAGCGTGCATTACGCGCGGCTGTTTTACACCTGGGAAGGCAAAGACCCGGCGCTGCGTTTTGCCGAGGGCCTGACAACGCCCAATTACTGGGACTTCCTGTACTTCTCGTTCACCATCGGCGTGGCCGTGCAGACCTCGGATGTCGGCGTGGCGACCCGTGATTTGCGCAAGATCGTGCTGGCGCAGTCGTTGATTGGCTTTCTGTTCAACACGGCCATTCTCGGCTTCTCGATCAACATTGCCGCCGGGCTCTTCAACTGACGGCTGCACAAACGTTCTAGCCATCGCCGTCGGCGCGGGCGTTAAATGGCTCGGTAAATCCGCCCTTCAGGTGCTGCATGACTTCTCTCAACTGGCTCGATCTGGCCCAGGACGCCGACACCGGCATCGAGACTTTGCGCGCGCATTTCGAAGGCCACGCCTACGATCCGCATTGGCATGACAGCTATCTGGTGGGCGTCACCGAGCAAGGCGTCCAGCAATTCAATTGTCGGCGGGCCAGGCACCAAAGCACGCCGGGCAAGGTGTTTTTGCTGGAGCCGGGAGACATTCACGACGGCGAAGCGCCGACCGAGGAAGGTTTCACCTACCGCATGCTGTACCTCGATCCACAGTGGTTGCAGCGCGAACTCGGTGCCGTGTTCGACAACGCCCCGGACAACAGCGAATTGAGTTTCGCCAACACGCTGGCCAGCGATTCGCGCCTCGCCCAGGCGACCAGCCTGGCGTTTGAAACCCTGCACCGCGGTGAACTGAAAATCGTCCGGCAAACCGCCCTCGACCATTTGCTCGAACGCCTGACCAGTCACCTGCACTGGCGCGAACGCTACGGCGACGACCCGCGCTTGCCTCGGGTGGCGCAACAAGCTCGGGAATATCTGCACGCCAATGCGCAGTACGACATCGGCCTCGATCAATTGGCTGCCGTCACGGGCGTCGACCGCTTTCGCCTGACTCGCGCATTCAAGGCCGCTTATGGCATCGCGCCCCACGCTTATCTGGTGCAACTGCGGCTGGCCACGGCGCGCCGGTTGCTGGCCCGTGGCGAGCAACCGGCGTCGGTGGCCATGACCCTCGGTTTCGCCGACCAGAGCCATTTGGGCCGCTGGTTCGTCCGTGCCTATGGCCTGACGCCAGCGCATTACCGCAAGCGCTGCTCAAACCTTCCAGACAGATAACGTCGAGGCTTGTGAAGATCAGGTTCACTGATCTTTACCGGAGACTGCCCGCGATGTTGTCCTCTTTTCCGACGTTACTGCCCTTCCTGCTCTTTGCCTTCGTGGCTTCGATCACTCCCGGACCGACCAACATTCTGGTGTTGAGCAACAGTGCCCGGTACGGCCTCGGCGCCGCCGTGCCGATCATCTTCGGCGCCTGCGCCAGTGCCGCGTTGCTCGTAATGCTGGTGGGTACGGGCGTGGGTTCGTCACTGACGACCTGGCCCGCCATGCAAACCGTTATGCAATGGCTCGGTGTAGCGTGGCTGAGTTACCTGGCCTGGCAGATTTTCCGCACCCCGGCCGAAGCCATCAGTGCCCGCAAAGCCGAGGGCCAACTGGGTTGGGTGGGCGCCGCCAGCCTGCAATGGATCAATCCGAAAACCTGGATGATGGCGCTGGCGGTGATTAGTGTGTTCGCCGGCGCGGGTGAAGATCGGCTTGCCCATGTGATTAGTCTTTCGCTGCTGTTTTTCCTGATTTCCTTGCCTTGCCTGGGTGTTTGGGCGCTGCTCGGAGCCGGATCAAGTCGCTGGTTGCGCTCACCCCGGGCCATGCAACGTTTCAATCGCTGCATGGGCCTGCTGTTGCTGGGTTCGGCGTGGTTGAGCGTGCTGGTGTGAGCGCCACCCGTCGGTGATTGTTCGACAATCCATGACACGGGGGTTGACGGCGAATTGGCTTTTGGTGTCTTCTGAAACCGGTTTCAGCGCTGTCTCACACTGCGCTCAACCTTATAAATCCAATAAGAAGGTTTCAGACCGTGAATGATTTTTCCGCCGCCCAGCGCAGCCGCGTGACCATGCTCGACGTGGCCGAATATGCCAAGGTCTCAAAGGCCAGCGTTTCGCGGTTCATTGGCGATGATCGCGCCCTGCTCTCCGATGCCATTGCCCAGCGCATCGAGCAGGCGATTGCAGAACTGGGCTATCGCCCGAATCAGATGGCCCGTGGCCTGAAACGCGGGCGAACCCGCCTGATCGGCATGCTGGTGGCCGATATCCGTAACCCTTATTCGATTGCCGTGATGCACGGAGTGGAAACCGCCTGCCGCCAGCACGGCTACAGCCTGGTGGTGTGCAACACCGACCGCGACGACGAGCAGGAACGCCAGCACCTGGCCCTGCTGCGCTCGTACAACATCGAAGGCCTGATCGTGAACACCCTCGGCCATCACCGTGACGAGCTGCACGAACTGCACCGGGAAATGCCCCTGGTGCTCGTGGATCGCAAGGTCGCGCATCTTGAGAGCGACATAGTCGGGCTCAACAACCCAGAGGCCATCGACATGGCACTCAATCACCTTGAACAACGTGGATATCGCGATGTGTTGCTGGTCACCGAACCGGTTGATGGCACCAGCTCGCGAGTCGAGCGGCTCAGCAGTTTCAAGGCGCAGATCGAGCAACGCCCGGCGCTGTGCGGCACGCACATCGAAACCGGCAGCGACCTGACTGCACAGCTGAAGACTTTCCTCGAAACGCCGGGTCCTGGACCGAAAGCGCTGTTTTGCGCCAACGGGATTGCGGCGCTGGCGAGCACCCATGCGTTGCGTGAACTCAACTGCAAGCTGTTCGAGGATGTCGGCCTGATCGCCCTTGATGACCTGGATTGGTACCCACTGGTGGGCAGCGGCATCACCGCCCTCGCCCAACCGACCACCGAGATTGGCGCCAGCGCGTTTGAGTGTTTGCTCAAGCGTTTGCGTGGTGATGACGGGCCGGTGCGGACGCTGGATTTTTCGGCGCGGTTAATTGTTAGAGGATCGACCCAGGGAATTTTTCAGTGATTCGACTGGCCCCATCGCTGGCAAGCCAGCTCCTACAGGGATCCGATGGCTTGCCAGCGATGACGCCCCAAAGATCGCCCTTTTTTTTGAACAAAAATGAAACCGGTTTCAGAGGTAGAAAAACAATGAATAGACCAGCCGTTTCCATCAGCCTTTCCAGCTACGGCGCCGATCTTGTGCGCCAACGCGGTCAGGGCAGTTTCATCGAAATTCTGGCCGCCGCCGGTGCCACGCGCATTGAGTGGCGCGAAGAATTACTGACCTGCGAAGTCCCCGCCCAATTGGCTGGTGCCACTCAAGCCGAAGGTCTGGAGAGCGTGTATTCCTCGCCAATGGAACTGTGGCTGGCCGGTCAATCCAAACCCAATCCCGAATTAATTACCGCACTGCAGCGCGCTGAAATGTTCGGCGCCAAATGGCTGAAAGTGTCGCTGGGGTACTTCACCGACAACAGCGACTTGCGAAGCCTAGCCCGCATGCTCAGCGAAAGTGCCGTGCAACTGCTGGTGGAAAACGACCAGACCTTGCACGGCGGCCGAATCGAACCGTTCCAGCGTTTCTTCAATGAAGTCGAGCAACACAAGCTACCGATCAAAATGACCTTCGATATCGGCAACTGGCACTGGCAAGACCAATCCGCCGCCAGCGCCGCGCGCCTGCTCGGGCGCCACGTCGGCTATGTGCACTGCAAAGCGGTGACACGCCGCACCGACGGCAAGCTCGTTGCCATCCCGCCAACCGCCAGCGACTTGCAAGAGTGGGAACACCTGCTGCGCCACATGGCCCAAGGTGTTATGCGAGCGGCGGAATATCCGCTGCAAGGCGATGACCTGGTGCAATTGACCCGCGAACATGTGGCCGCCCTCGCCCACCTCGGTCAATCGCAGCTGGAGAGCGCTCATGTCTGAGATCGATATCCTTTCGTTCGGCGAAACCATGGCCATGTTCGTCGCAGAGCAGGCGGGCGGCCTGGCCAGTGTCAGCGCTTTCCACAAACGCATCGCCGGGGCGGACAGCAATGTTGCGATCGGGTTGTCGCGCCTGGGTTTCAAAGTGGCATGGCTGAGCCGGGTCGGCGCCGATTCGTTGGGTCGGTTCGTTGTCGATACCCTGGAGAAAGAAGGCCTGGATTGCCGCCACGTCGACATCGACACCGCCCACCCCACGGGTTTTCAACTCAAATCCCGCACTGACGACGGCAGCGATCCGGTGGTCGAGTACTTCCGCCGTGGTTCGGCCGCCAGTCACTTGTCGCCGCATTCGATCGTCCCCGAATTGCTCAACGCCCGACACCTGCATGCCACTGGCATTCCCCCGGCGTTGTCGGAAACGGCGCGGCAAATGTCGTTCGAATTGATGACGCGCATGCGCGAAGCCGGACGCAGCGTGTCGTTCGACCCGAACCTGCGCCCAAGCCTGTGGGCCAGCGAGCAACAGATGATCACCGAGATCAACCGCCTCGCCGCCCTCGCCCATTGGGTATTGCCGGGTTTGAGTGAAGGTCGGTTGCTGACCGGTTTCGAAGACCCGGCCGATATCGCCGCGTTCTACCTCGACCAGGGCGCTGAAGCCGTGGCGATCAAGCTTGGCCCGCATGGTGCTTACTACCGCACTCATCTTGATCAGGGTTTCGTCGCTGGCGTGCCGGTGGCGACAGTGGTCGATACGGTGGGGGCCGGTGATGGTTTTGCCGTCGGCATGATCAGCGCACTCCTGGAAAACCAAAGCTTTGCCGACGCCGTGCAGCGCGCCAACTGGATTGGCAGCCGCGCGGTGCAGAGCCGGGGGGATATGGAGGGGTTGCCGACCCGATCCGAGATGTTGATCGAATTTGAGGCCGCCATCGCGGGCAAGCCCGCTCCCGCAGTTACAGCGTCGCCTGTGTGGGAGCGGGCTTGCCCGCGATGAGGCCAGTACAGGCACCAAAGAATTAAACCGTTACCTGCTGCGACAAAAACAACAAGCTCAGGAGCATCACCCATGAAAACCGCAACGCTCGCCACCCGCCGCTGGTGGTACATCATGCCCATTGTGTTCATCACCTATAGCCTGGCGTACCTCGATCGCGCCAACTACGGCTTCGCCGCTGCGTCCGGCATGGCGGCGGATTTGATGATCACCCCGGGCCTGTCGTCGATGCTCGGCGCGCTGTTCTTCCTCGGCTACTTTTTCTTCCAGGTGCCCGGCGCGATCTACGCGCAAAAGCACAGTGTGAAAAAGCTGATTTTCGTCAGCCTGATCCTCTGGGGCAGCCTGGCGACCCTGACCGGGATCGTCTCCAACGCCTACTGGCTCATCGTCATCCGCTTCATGCTCGGCGTGGTCGAAGCCGCGGTGATGCCGGCGATGCTGATCTACCTGTGCCACTGGTTCACCCGTGCCGAACGCTCGCGGGCGAACACCTTCCTGATCCTCGGCAACCCGGTCACCATGCTGTGGATGTCGGTGGTTTCGGGCTATCTGGTGCAGCATTACAGCTGGCGCTGGATGTTCATCATCGAAGGTTTGCCGGCGGTGCTCTGGGCGTTTATCTGGTGGCGCCTGGCCGATGATCGTCCGTCGCAAGCGAAGTGGCTCAGCGATCAGGAAAAGCAGGATCTGGAAAGCGCCCTGGCCGCCGAACAGGTCGGCATCAAGGCCGTGAAGAACTACGCCGAAGCGTTCCGTTCACCGAAAGTGATCATCCTGGCCTTGCAGTTTTTCTGCTGGAGCATTGGCGTCTACGGCTTCGTGTTGTGGCTGCCTTCGATCCTCAAGGCCGGTGCGCAGATGGACATGGTCGAGGCCGGTTGGCTGTCCGCGCTGCCGTACCTGGCAGCGGTGATCGGCATGCTGTTGGTGTCCTGGGGTTCGGACAAACTGCAAAAACGCAAACGTTTCGTCTGGCCGCCGCTGCTGATCGCCTCGATTGCCTTCTACGGTTCCTACGCGCTGGGCGCCGAACATTTCTGGTGGTCCTACGCCTTGCTGGTGCTTGCCGGCGCCTGCATGTACGCGCCTTACGGGCCGTTCTTCGCCATCATTCCGGAGATCCTCCCGGCCAACGTCGCCGGTGGCGCGATGGCGCTGATCAACAGCATGGGCGCCCTCGGTTCGTTCGGCGGTTCCTATCTGGTCGGTTACCTGAACAGCTCCACCGGTTCACCCGGCGCTTCGTACCTGTTGATGAGCGGCGCCTTGATGTTCTCGGTGGTCCTGACGATTTTCCTCAAGCCCGGTGCCAGTGATCGGGAGCGGCCCACGGTCGCCTTAAAGCGCACCGCTGCACATTCCTGATTGAGAGATGACTATGAAAAAGCAGGTTGTTCTGTACAAGAAACTCTCGCCGCTGCTGATGGCTCGCCTGCACGAAAAGGCCGAAGTGACGCTGATCGAAAGCCTGGATGCCGAGGGCCTGGCCAAACTGCGCGAGGCCCTGCCCCGCGCCCAAGGCTTGCTTGGTGCCAGCCTGAAACTGGATGCCGGACTGCTGGATCTGGCGCCCGACCTGGAAGCCATCGCCAGTGTCTCGGTGGGCGTCGATAACTACGACATCGACTACCTCACCGAGCGGCGCATTTTGCTCAGCAACACGCCCGATGTGCTCACCGAAACCACCGCCGACACCGGTTTTGCGTTGATTCTGGCAACCGCCCGCCGCGTCGTGGAATTGGCCAACATGATTCGCCAGGGCCAATGGACCCGCAACATCGGCCCGGCGCATTTCGGCAGCGACGTGCACGGTAAAACCCTTGGCATCATCGGCATGGGGCGCATCGGTGAAGCACTGGCCCAGCGTGGGCATTTTGGTTTCGGCATGCCGGTGATTTACCACAGCCACTCGCCGAAACCGGCGGTGGAGCAGCGATTCAACGCGCAATACCGCGGCTTGACGGAGCTGTTGCAACAGGCGGATTTCATTTGCCTGACCTTGCCCCTGACGGCGGAAACCGAAGGGTTGATCGGCACCGAGGAGTTCGCCGCGATGCGCCCGGAAAGCATCTTCATCAATATTTCCCGGGGCAAAGTGGTCGACGAAAAGGCGCTGATTGAAGCCTTGCGCTCAGGCCAGATTCGCGCGGCGGGGCTGGATGTGTTCGAGCGCGAGCCGTTGAACCAGGATTCGCCGTTGTTGCAGTTGAACAACGTGGTGGCGACCCCGCACATTGGCTCGGCCACCCATGAGACGCGGGAGGCGATGGCCAGGTGTGCGGTGGATAATCTGCTGTCGGCGCTGGCGGGTGAACGGCCGGCTAATTTAGTGAATCCTCAGGTGTGGAAGGCCTGAAAAATTTGCTGCCCTCCAAATAACCATCGCGAGCAGGCTCGCTCCCACAGGGGATCAACGTCACAGATCCAATGTGGGGGCGAGCCTGCTCGCGATAAGGCCCGCCCAAACACAGCAAATCCCTCAGGCCCGCCGCGCCTCCAGCAAATCTGTCGCACACAGCGCAATCCGCCGACACGCATCCGCCAGCTGCACCTGATCCACCACCAAGCCGATTCGGATATGCCCCGCCGCACTCGGCCCGAACGCCTCCCCCGCCAGCACCGACACACCATAACCTTCCAGCAGCCGCTCGGCGAAGCGCTGTGCCGTCAACCCGGTCTGGCGCACATCGGCCATCACGAACATGCCGCCATCCGGGCGAATGGCGCGGATGCCCGGGCATTGGTTCAGGCTGGTACACACCAGGTCGCGACGCTGGCGGTACTCCTCCCGCATCTGCGCCACTTCCGGCAAATCTTCATCAAGCGCCAATTGCGCGGCGTTCTGGATGAACTCCGGAATCCCGAACAGCATGCACAACGACAGATGCTCCAGGTGATCGGCCATGGTTTTCGGCCCGATCACCCAGCCCACGCGCCATCCGCTCATGGCGTGGGACTTGGACAGACTATTGATCGTCGCGGTGCGCTCGGCCATGCCCGGCAGGCTCGCCGGGCTGATGTGTTCGCCGTCGAAAAGCAGGTCGCTGTAAACCTCGTCGCTGATCAGCCACAAGTCGTGGCGAATGCACAATGACGCCAGTTCTTGCCAGATCTTGCGCGACAAACTGGCGCCAGAAGGATTGTTTGGACTGTTGAGCAGGATCGCCCGCGTCCTGGGTGTGATGCAGGTTGCAACATCCAGCGGATCGACGCGGAAACCGTTCTCGGGCCGCACCGGCACCGGCACCACTTTCGCCCCACAGGCGCCGATCACGCCCTCATAGGTCACGTACATTGGCTCGGCAACAATCACTTCATCGCCCGGATCAAGCAGGCATTGCGCAACCGAATACACCGCGCATTGCGCACCGGGCATGACGATCACATGGTCGACATCGACCGGCTGACCACTGCGTTTGCGATGTTGGCGGGCAATGCTGTTGCGTAGCCCTCGACTGCCGCGCACTTGCGGATAGTGCGTGTCACCGGCCAACAAACTGGCGATGGCGGCTTGAACGACAGGCTGCGGCGTGTCGAAATCCGGATCGCCGATCGACAACAGCAGCACGTCGACACCCTGTGCGCGCAATTGCAGCGCTCGATCATGAATCTGCCAGGCCGCCGCTCCGTCACCGGCGATTCGTTGGGTCAAGGCTGAATAGCGCATGTAATTCTCCTGTCGCGCGGGATCCAAGCCTCAACCCTATCTCAAATCACGAAACACGCCACCCTGGCATTAATATCCAGTGTCAGCGGGTCAGCCCTTGCGCGCAGCCATCCGCCAGACCCGTGCCACATCGCTCGCCCGCTCGTGCAACAGACGCGGCGCTTCGGCGCAGGCCTGCTCCAGAGTCATCGGCCCACTCGCCAGGGCAAACGCTGCGTCGATGCCGTGGGCATACAACGCCTGGTAACCCTCGCCCAGCGTGCCGGCAATGACGATGACCGGCACGCCGTATTGTCGAGCGATCCGAGCCACGCCAAAGGGCGTCTTGCCTCGCAGGGTCTGCGCGTCAAAACGGCCTTCGCCGGTGATGACCAGATCGGCATTTTTTACCGCGTCAGCCAGGCCCACCAGCTCGGCAACCACCTCGACCCCGGCCATGAATTGCGCGCCCAGGAACGCCTTGGCACCAAACCCCAAACCGCCCGCCGCACCGCTGCCGGGTTCATTGCGCACGTCTTTTTCCAACACCTTGGCGCAGTGATCGGCAAAGTGCCCCAGCGCCTGATCCAATTGCTGGACTTGTTCGGGCGTGGCACCTTTTTGCGGGCCGAAAATGGCAGAAGCACCGTGGGGGCCGCACAGTGGGTTGTTGACGTCGGCGGCGATGTCGAAACGCACACTGGTCAAACGCGAGTCGATTTCACTCAAGTCGATCTGCGCCAATTGCGCCAATGCAACGCCGCCCGGAGCAAGAGTTTGCCCCTGTGCATCCAGCAGTTGCACGCCCAACGCTTGCATGGCCCCGGCACCTGCGTCATTGGTCGCACTGCCACCAATGGCCAGAATCACCCGTTGTGCGCCAACGTCCAGAGCGGCGCGAATCAACTCGCCCGTGCCATACGTGCTGCAAATGCGCGCATCGCGCTGCCCCAACGGCACCAGCTGCAAACCGCTGGCTTCGGCCATTTCGATGATTGCGGTGTGGCTGTCGGGCAACCAGCCCCATGCGGCATTCACCGGCGCACCCAGAGGTCCGCGAACCTCAGTGCGGCGCAATTCGCCATTGCACGCTGCCAGCACGGATTCGACCGTCCCTTCCCCGCCGTCGGCCATCGGGCACTTGACCAGTTGCGCATCGGGCCAGACTTCCGCCAGTCCAAGCGCGATAGCATCAGCCACGCCTTGAGCACTCAGGCTGTCCTTGAACGAGTCAGGGGCGATGACGATTTTCATGGGTACTCTCCGGTTGTTATGGAGATCATGCTGCCAGCAGGCACGAACAATGACGCCAGTCCGCTGCACAAGCCGCACAGAGGATTATTGTTCATTTCCACAAAAGCCCGTATTCACACGTCCCCCTGTAGGAGCCGGCTTGCTGGCGATGACGTCGGAGCCTTCAACATCAACGTTATCTGACCCACCGCTATCGCCAGCAAGCCGCTCCTACAAGGAACCTGAGTCGCTCTGGGGTAATAGCTGTACGCCAAGATACAACGCCAGCATCCCGTCCAGCTTCAATGGATCAACCCCACTCAGCTCGGCAATCCGCTCCATTCGATACCGCAAGCTGTTGCGATGAATACCCAACGCATCGGCACAGGCCTGACTCTGCCCATCGTGTTCGCACCAACTGCGCAGGGTCGCCAGCAGCTGGCCGTTGTTGTCCTTGGCAATGACCTTGCGCAACGGGTTGAGCAATTCGTCCAGCGCATCGTCGTTGCGATGCCGCCAGAGCATCACCGGCAATCGATAGCGAGTCAGCGTCAATAAGCGCGATTGGGGCAAGACATCGCGCCCATAGGCCAACAAGTCACCAACCCGACGATAACAGCGGCGCAATCCCGTCAGCCCATCAGCCTGCCCGCCCACGGCAATGCGCAGAATGTTCCAGCCGAGGCCATCGAGCTTTTCCAGCAGGCGATCATTCTCGATGTTCTGGTTGGCCGGTCGGCACCAGAGCAATGAGGTCTTGGCCGAACTCACGCACCAACTGTCCGGATAGCGTGAGGTCAGCCAGGCACTGAGCGCCTCGACGGTTTGTCCCGGGCCATGCTCCTGGCCCAACTCAAACAGGTACGGCACCCGCGTCATTTGTGGCTTGAGGCCAAGCTGTTGCGCTTCGTCGACCAATCGCGGAGAGCCACCGGCATCACTGAGCAGCAACGCCAACAGATCATCGCAGCGCTGGCGCCGCCATTGCTGCTCGGCCTGCTGATTGCGCTGGCCGACCAGCATCTCCGCGGTCATGCGCACCAGTTCGGCATAAGTGCGCAATTGTTCGGGTTCGCCAGTAATGCCGAGCACGCCGATCAAACGCTGGTCGAGCATCAGCGGCAGGTTGATGCCCGGCTGTACGCCCTTGAGGTGGATCGCGGTTTGCGCGTCGATTTCAACCACGCGGCCGTTGGCCAACACCAGTTGTGCGCCTTCATGCCGGGTGTTGACCCGCTCTGGCTCGCCGCTGCCAAGGATCAGGCCCTGGCTGTCCATGACGTTGACGTTGTACGGCAGGATGGCCATCGCCCGGTCGACGATGTCCTGGGCCAGGTCGTGATCGAGTTCAAACATAACGGTAATCCTTGAATACGCTATAAACGCGCGGTTGTTCACCCGCACAGGCCTTGTAGGAAAACCCTGTGCTCAGGCACAAAGACAGCAGCCCCGAGGGTGGTCGAGACTCTCTGGGCGATCAACGTTACCCTTTGCATCGCAAAAAATCATAATAAAGAGAGAGCCGCCATGTCACAGAGCGCCGTAGCGTCCCAGGCCATCGCTGACGATAAAAACGCCGTCTACAAGCGCATTACCTTGCGTTTGATTCCCTTCATTTTCATCTGCTACCTGTTCAACTACCTCGACCGGGTAAACGTTGGATTTGCCAAGTTGCAGATGCTCGACGCGCTGAAGTTCAGCGAAACCGTGTACGGCCTCGGCGCCGGGATCTTCTTCATCGGCTACGTGCTGTGCGGCGTACCGAGCAACCTGGCGTTGACCAAGTTCGGTCCTCGGCGCTGGATTGCGCTGATGATGATCACCTGGGGCACGCTGTCGACTTGCCTGCTGTTCGTCACCACGCCAACCGAGTTCTACACCTTGCGCCTGTTCACCGGCGCGGCCGAAGCCGGGTTCTTCCCGGGCGTGGTGCTGTACCTTTCGCAGTGGTTCCCGACCTTCCGCCGTGGCCGCATCATGGCACTGTTCATGTCGGCGATCCCGGTGTCCGGCCTGCTCGGCAGCCCGTTTTCCGGCTGGATTTTGAACCACTTCGCGGCGGGCCAGGGTGGATTGGCCGGCTGGCAGTGGATGTTCCTGCTGCAAGGTATTCCGACGGTGATCCTCGGTGCACTGGCGTACTTCCTGCTGAGCGACAGTTATGCCAACGCCAAGTGGCTGACCCCGTTCGAGCGCTCGGTACTCGAAGCCGACCACGCCGAAGACCTGGCCAACAAACCGAAGACCACCACGGATTCGCTGCTGGCAGTGTTCAAGAACCCGGCGATCTGGGCGTTTGGCTTGATCTACTTCTGCATCCAGAGCGGTGTCTACGCGATCAACTTCTGGCTGCCGTCGATCATCAAGAATCTTGGCTTCAGCGATAACCTGGTGATTGGCTGGTTGAGCGCAATTCCGTACCTGTTGGCCGCGCTGTTTATGTTGTTCGTTGGCCGCTCGGCGGACCTGCGCAAGGAACGTCGCTGGCATTTGGTGGTGCCTATGCTGATGGGCGCGCTGGGCCTGCTGATCGCGGTGAACTTCGCCGCCAACCCGGCAATCGCCATTCTCGGCCTGACCATCGCCACCATGGGTGCCCTCACCGGCCTGCCAATGTTCTGGCCCGTACCCACCGCGCTGCTCAGTGCCGGTGCTGCAGCTGGTGGCCTGGCGCTGATCAACTCAATGGGGCAAATGGCCGGTTTCCTCAGCCCGTACCTGGTGGGTTGGGTCAAGGACAGCACCGGGTCGACCGATGCGGCGTTGTATCTGCTGGCGGGTGTGATTGTTTGCGGGAGTTTGCTGGCGCTGCGCATGACCCGCACATTGCGCGCCTGACCGCCAACCCTGTAGGAGCCCGGCTTGCCGGCGATGGTGATTTCGAGGACGCCATCGCCCGCAAGCCGGGCTCCCACAGCGGCAAAATTGCGTTTGCCGATGACGGTTTTTCTGGTATTTGATTGAGCCTTTCCCTCCGGCAAAAGGAATTCCTCATGAGCTACCGCACACTGGGTCATTCGGGTTTGCAGGTTTCCACCCTGACCCTGGGCACGATGATGTTCGGCGAACAGACCAGTACCGAAGATTCCCTGCGGATCATCGACAAGGCCTGGGACCAGGGCATCAACTTCATCGACACCGCCGACGTCTACACCAACGGCCGTTCCGAAGAAATCGTCGGTGAAGCCATCGCCAGTCGCCGCCAGGAATGGGTGCTGGCCACCAAGGTCGGCTTCGGTCCGGTGGACGGTATGCCTAACCGCAGCGGCTTGAGCCGCAAGCACATCTTCAACGGCATCGACGCCAGCCTTACGCGCCTGGGCACCGACTATCTCGACATCTACTACCTGCACCGTGAAGACCACAACACGCCGCTGGAAGTGACGGTGTCGGCCATTGGCGATTTGCTTCGCCAAGGCAAAATCCGTTACTGGGGTTTGTCGAACTACCGTGGCTGGCGCATCGCCGAGGTGATTCGGATCGCCGACAAACTCGGTGTCGACCGCCCCGTCATCAGCCAGCCGCTGTACAACATCGTCAACCGCCAGGCTGAAACCGAACAGATCACAGCCGCGCAAACCTACGGCCTCGGCGTGGTTCCCTACAGCCCGCTGGCGCGCGGGGTGCTCAGCGGCAAGTACGCGCCGGACGTGAGACCGGACGCCAACAGCCGCGCCGGACGCGCCGACAAGCGCATTCTGGAAACCGAATGGCGCGTGGAGTCCCTGCGCATTGCCCAGCAGATCCAGCAATACACCCAGGAACGTGGTGTCGGAATTGTCGAGTTCGCGATCGCCTGGGTCCTCAACAACAGCGCCGTCACCTCGGCCATCGTCGGCCCGCGTACCGAAGAGCAGTGGGATGCCTACACTAAGGCGCAGGCAGTGAAGATTACGGCTGAAGATGAAGCGTTCATCGATTCGCTGGTGACATCCGGGCATGCTTCCACGCCGGGGTTCAATGACGTGAGTCACTTTGTGTCAGGCCGCAAACCACGCAATAACTGAAAACACTCATTACTTGTAGGAGCTGGCTTGCCAGCGATAGCGGATTCACATCCAACATTGATGTGGACTGATCCTCCGCTATCGCGAGCAGGCTCACACAGGGTTTTGAATCGTGCCAGCAATGTTGAAAATATCGATCATCCGGCCAATATTCAGCACAAAAACCACGTATCCTCCGCAACCCGTTTTACCGTCAACTTCGCGAGGACAGTTTGTCTAAAGGTATCGTTTTATCGGTCACAGCCTCGGTGCTGTTTGCCGTCATGTATTACTACACATCGCTGCTCACCCCCTTGAGCGGCGTGGAGATTTTTGGCTGGCGGATGTTGCTGACCGTACCGTGCATGACGGTGTTCATGGTGGTGTCCGGGGAATGGAAACGCGTGGCCGAAATCGTTCGGCGCGTCATGGCCAAGCCAACACTAATGGCCGCACTGATCGCCTCCTCTGCACTGCTCGGCGTGCAACTCTGGCTGTTCATGTGGGCGCCGCTCAACGGCTACAGCCTGGATGTCTCGCTGGGTTATTTCCTGCTGCCGCTGACCATGGTCCTGACCGGCCGGCTCGCCTACGGCGAACGCCTGTCTTACCTGCAAAAGATTGCGGTGTTTTTTGCCTGCCTTGGCGTTATCAATGAGGTGTACCAGGTCGGTGGTTTTTCCTGGGCAACCTTGCTGGTGTGCATTGGCTATCCGACCTACTTCGTCCTGCGCAAACGCTTGGCGTCGGACAACCTCGGTGGCTTATGGCTAGACATGACCCTGACGCTGCCCGTGGCAATCTGGTTCGTGCAGAGCGGTGAACAAGGCTTCAATGTGTTTGATCAGCACCCGTGGTTGTCGCTGCTGATCCCGTTGCTGGGCGTAATCAGCGCCTCGGCGTTGGTGGTGTACATCATCGCCAGCCGCTTGCTGCCGTTCAGCCTGTTTGGACTGTTGAGTTACGTCGAACCGGTACTGTTGCTCGGCGTTGCGTTGCTGCTCGGGGAAAGCATCAAGGCCGGGGAATGGCTGACCTACATCCCGATCTGGATGGCGGTTTTGGTGTTGGTATTCGAAGGCTTCAAGCATTTGATGCGGCAAAGACGCCCGTAAGAACACCCAAAAACAAATGTGGGAGCGAGCCTGCTCGCGAAGGCGTCTTCAGATTCAACATTAATGTTGACTGAAAGATCGCTATCGCGAGCAGGCAGGCTCCCACAGTTTTATCGGGGCAATGGTTTAGTCGGTAGAGAGAACACCACGACGAACCTGATCCCGCTCGATGGATTCGAACAACGCCTTGAAGTTGCCCTCACCGAAACCATCATCGCCTTTACGCTGGATGAACTCGAAAAACACCGGGCCCATCAGGGTTTCCGAGAAGATCTGCAGCAACAGACGCTTGTCGCCCGATTCGGACGAACCGTCCAGCAAAATGCCCCGCGCTTGCAGTTCGCCCACCGGTTCGCCGTGGTTCGGCAAACGGCCTTCGAGCATTTCGTAGTAGGTGTCTGGCGGCGCGGTCATGAAGCGCATGCCGATGCTTTTCAGGTGATCCCAGGTCTTGATCAGGTCATCGGCCAGGAAAGCAACGTGCTGGATACCCTCGCCGTTGAACTGCATCAGGAACTCTTCGATCTGCCCGGCGCCCTTGGACGACTCTTCGTTCAACGGAATGCGGATCATGCCGTCCGGCGCGGTCATCGCCTTGGAAGTCAGGCCGGTGTATTCACCCTTGATGTCGAAGTAGCGGATCTCGCGGAAGTTGAACAGTTTCTCGTAGAAGTTCGCCCAGTAGGCCATGCGACCGCGATAAACGTTATGGGTCAGGTGATCGATGATCTTCAGACCGGCGCCGACCGGGTTGCGGTCAACGCATTCGATGTATACGAAGTCGATGTCGTAGATCGAGCTGCCTTCACCAAAACGGTCGATCAGGTACAGCGGCGCACCGCCGATGCCTTTGATCGCCGGCAGGTGCAGCTCCATCGGGCCGGTATCGATGTGGATCGGCTGAGCACCGAGTTCCAGGGCACGCTTGTAGGCTTTCTGCGAATCCTTGACGCGGAACGCCATGCCGCATACCGACGGACCATGCTCGGCCGCAAAGTACGAGGCGACGCTGTTCGGTTCGTTGTTCAGGATCAGGTTGATCGCGCCCTGGCGATACAGGTGCACGTCTTTGGAGCGGTGGGTCGCTACCTTGGTGAAGCCCATGATCTCGAAGATCGGCTCCAGGGTGTTCGGGGTTGGCGATGCAAACTCAATGAATTCGAAGCCCATCAGGCCCATTGGGTTTTCGTATAAATCTGCCATTTTGGCGCCTCATCATGCTTTTAGAATTAACAAATGTTAGTTGCTAGCAATGCTGAGGCCGGTGGGTGGCGCGCAGGAGATGCCCCGCACGCTGCGGGCGAGGAAGTCACCGTAGATCAATTGGAACCCAAATATCTTCATTGTCGACCCAAGGCTTTTGCGGGCGAGGCTTCTGCTGCCAGAAGACGATTATTCTTGTATGCGTAACCAGATTCTACACAGCGTAATCAGGTTTGTCCGCCTTCTGTATCAAATCCCCTTTTTCCCTACCTGCGCAAGGGGTTTGTTACAGAGGAAAAGTCCCGCCAGGATCAGCCCTCCTCCCCAGACACCGAGCAGATCCTGAAAAAACCCATCGGTCATCCGAGGCTTTGCTCAGGCTTGTTCACATGTCGCCATAGGTTTGCGGTCCGGAGATTTCGGTATGACGTATCATTCGACTAACACCGATCAAGTTGCTGTCGTTGATCAGCGTCAAGCCTCCCCGGCGACACCGGCCTTCTTCAAGCTCTCCGCGCACCAGAACGACTGATGAACGGAAAAATTACCAAGTGCCAACTATCATGGCTCGTACCTGAACTCTTTTTGGGAGGCGTCGTCCCCTGCCAGCATTTGAGAGCCCGATTTCATTTACACAGGTTTCGCGAATGCCACTGAAAGCCACACGCCGAAAACACAGCACCAGGGTCGCAATCACCTTGCTGATTGGCTTGCTCCCTGTAGCGCTCGGGTTTGCCATCCTCTATATGCAGGCTGAACGTGTACTCGAGCAAAGCACCCGACACACTGCGGATGAAGCCATTCGCCAGTTTGAACTAATGCTCGACAATACGGCCCAGGCGGCGCGTGAATTACTGCCGCTGGCGGGGCAAAGTTGCATTGACGTCAACCTGGCTTTGCGCGAACAAGTCACCCGGCGCCCGTTCGTGCGCTCGACCAATCTGGTGTGGGACGACACCATTTACTGCAGTTCCTTGTTTGGCGACATTAACGAAAAGAGCACGCCCGGCGACTACACCCAAGGCCAGTTGCTGTTGATGAAAGGTAATCCGGTTACTCCCGATACCGCGCTGCTGGTGTATCGGCTCAGTGAAGGTCAACAGGGCGCGATGAGTGCCCTTGACGGCTACCACCTGAGCAATGTTTTGCGCCTGATTGGGCACCAGACAATGTTGGTACTGGAAGTTGGTCCCCATTGGTTAAGCGCCGATGGCAAGTTCCACGAAAGCGCCCTGCCTACCTTTCCAGTCGCACAAAACAACCTCACGTCCTCCCGTTATGCCTTTAGCGTGGCGGCCGGTTTTCCCGATGGGGAAATCTGGCGCTATATGCGCCATGAGTATCCACCACTGTTCAGCCTGTTAATTTTTTTCGGCGTGATTGCCGGAGCGATCGGATACTTTCTACAAAAGCGCGCATCGTCACCCAGTCATGAAATGCAGCGTGCGCTGGAAGCAGCAGAGTTCATTCCGTATTTTCAACCGGTCGTGCACGGCGACAGCAAGAAGTGTTCCGGCATGGAAGTGTTGATGCGCTGGAAGCACCCGAAAGAAGGCCTGGTACGTGCCGATCTGTTCATTCCATTTGCCGAACACTCCGGCCTGATCGTGCCAATGACTCGTTCGATAATGCAACAAACCGCAAAACTGTTCGCGCCGCTGTCCGCGTCGTTCGAAGAGCCTTTTCATATCGGTATCAACATCACTGCCAGTCACTGCCAGAACCTCGACCTGGTGAAGGATTGCCGTACATTTCTCGACGCTTTCGCCCCCGGCTCTATCCATCTGGTGCTGGAGTTGACCGAGCGTGAACTGATTGAACCTACGGCCCTTACCCATCAACTTTTCGAGCAACTTCATGACATGGGCGTGAAGATCGCCATCGACGACTTCGGCACCGGCCATTCCAGCCTCGGCTATTTGCGTCAGTTCAATGTCGACTTCCTGAAGATCGACCAGACCTTCGTTGCCATGATCGGCATCGATACCCTGTCCAGCCACATTCTGGACAGCATCATCGAACTCGCGGCCAAGCTTGATCTGAAAATGGTTGCCGAAGGTGTGGAAACCCAAGAGCAAAGTGATTATCTGACCGCTCACAACGTTAATTTCTTGCAAGGTTATCTGTACGGCAAACCGATGACTGGTGCGGATTTCATTAGTGCATTAAGCGACCATTAACTAGCGATTTTATGCGACGAGACAACGATATACGCACCAATTTGAATCAAAAGACTACACTTGTTACATGAAGAAAAAGACATGATTTACTCTCGGCCAATTAACTACTACAATTTTTCGTGCCTGCGGTAATTTGGCAGGTGAGCCATTATCACCGAGTCGCTACAAGGCTCTTGGCTTATAGCTTTGTTTGCGGTTGGTTTCAGCCAAACACACTATTGGAGTAAAGATATTGTCCAGACTCGCTGAATTTCGTGCAGCTGAAAAGGCCCTTCAAGAACAGCTCAAGCAGCTTGAATCCCTGAAGAACGATGCCGGGCTCAAGAAAGAAATCGAATTCGAAGAAAAGCTCCAGGGGCTGATGAAAACCTACGGCAAGAGCCTGCGCGACATCATCGCCATTCTCGATCCGAACCCGGCAAAATCCGGTCTGCAACAAGCAACAGCGCCTAAAACCCGTCGTGCTCGCGTGGTCAAGGTTTATCAGAACCCACACACCGGTGAACTGATTGAAACCAAGGGCGGCAACCATCGCGGCCTAAAGGCCTGGAAGGAACAATACGGTGCCGGCACCGTTGATTCCTGGCTGCGTGGCTAAGCACCCCATTTGTCATTATGTGACGACACGATGTCATGACGACTTGAGGCGCACACACCATTCAAGGGTAAGAAGGCAAGAAGGCAAGAAGGCAAGAAGCCACCTTAGCAAAACTGCATAGGTGGCTTTTTTATATACAAATGATTAATGCTCGCCACAGATCCGCTTTCAAATTATTTGAACCTTTTCCATTCGTTGTATAAACGCTTGGACGGGTACAGTGATAAACGAAATACGATAGGCCGTTCCCGGTGCTTGGAGTAACGGTCTATCTCGGTACTGGGGTGTTGCTTTTGTTGGGCCCACCTGACTCGAACATGAAAGCCATGGATTGATTAATCTTATGGGGTGCAAGCTCGGCAGCAATGGCTTTTCCGTGTCGTCACATTATCGGGGCCGTATGCGCTGGTTGTGCAGTGAAATGATCCCCGGCAACATCCACTAGGCCTTGGTGTCATACCGCCAGCTTTGGGTCGGATATCGACCACCAGCCATTGTGAGAGATCCCCCCTTGTCCTCCCTCAACGTGGAGGACGAGCCATGGTTTCAACAATCAGCTGTCACCGGTAGAGTTTGAAAAGCGTTACGCAATGAGCTTGCAAGGTGTCTAGAGAATCCGGGGCGATTCACTCAGAACGTTCGTTAAAGGCTCGTTGACTAATTAGGAGATAGGAGCTTTCTAACTTCGGCAATCATCAAGTCGATGTTGAATGGCTTTGCCAACACCGCATCAAACAGATCCGATCTCTGCATACCTATGTGCGCCTGAGCACCACTCATCAAGATGATCGGCAAATAATTGTTGGAAGGAAGAGCCCGGACAGCTATGGCGAATTCTAGGCCGTCCATGACCGGCATCATAAAGTCGGTAATGACCAAGGCAGGCCGTTCTCTATCCAGCACTTCGAGTCCTTTTCGACCATTGCTGGCCGTTACCACCATGAACCCTTCATCCTCAAGCGCGAAACTGAGAATGTCAGCGATCAAATACTCGTCGTCAACGACCAGGATGGTGGTCATGTTAATTCAGCCCATTCAAAAGCTTAAGAAATTGAACCTGGAGATGACTCAGTGGGGACTGATGGTTCATGTCTTGAAGCCTTTCTCAGGAAAACATTTTGATCACGGATCACGACCTCAAATCGCGAAGGGTCGTAAGAGCTGTCTCGTACTTTAAGAATGGAAAGCGTCCTGCTTAGTTCATAGTGATTCTCAGAAAACCGCATTAGCATCAGGTTGTCGACGATGCTAGACAGGTCGGAGTTCGGTGCGCTGACCTCGGAGCCAAATAGATCGCGCATTTCCCATGATGCAAATACCGTAACACCCCTGGATCGCAGCTCGTTCATCAGCGCACTGAAGAAGTCAGTAATCCGCGTCGGATTTGTCGAGACTCGTGTCATGCCGCTCAGGCTATCGATGAACAGGCGCTTGATGCCCTTTTCTTCAACGAGACTCAGAAGTCGTGCACCCAACCCATCCAGCAGGCCTTCAGTAGTAGGCTGCCAAGCAATGCTCAGCGCGCCGCTGTCTTCCATACCCTTAATATCGATGCCCAGTGACAGGCCTTTAAGTCGCAGCCGCTGTGGACTTTCGTAGAAGCCAAAATGTAGGCCCGGCGCCTCCACAGTAGATTCGGCCAGAAACTTGAGGCCCAGTGTTGTTTTACCGATCCCGGACGGGCCTATTACCAGAGACACACTGGAACTGTGCAGGCCACCGCCCAAGATGTCGTCCAGTGATTCAATGCCACTGGCGATACGCGACATGTCGGCGCTGTCGGGAGACGACGGGTGGCTATAGAGACTTTCAAGTCGTGGGTAAACCACCAAGCCATCTTCGGTAATTTCACACTCATGGAGGCCGGTCATTGCGCCGCTGCCGCGAGTTTTTCGCAACTGAATACGACGCACTGAGCGGGTGCCATATAGTTCCTCGCCCATCTCAATTACGCCATCAACCATGGTGTGCTCAGGACTGCCATCGTCGAGGCGGGAGCTTGTAAGAAACAGCACCGTGCAACCAGCGAAAGCGGCGTGACCTTGCAGCTCTGAGATAAACTTCTTGGTATCGATGGGCGAATCAGCTTTTGAACGCGCATTGAGCAAACCATCTACGACCATCACCGTGGCTTTCTGGCGGCTTATTTCGCGTCGAAGTAGCTTTACTACCTCATCCAGGCCTTCGTTTTCCAAGGTGTCAAAAGCACTGACAAACTGGATTTCGACGCCGACCTTGGCGGTGTCGAAAAAGCTAAGGGTAGAAAGAAACTGAAAAAGACGGTCATGCGATTCAGCCAACAGTGTGGCGACCAGAACCCGCCCCCCATTGTTCGCATGATGAAACCCAAGCTGGTTCGCGAGGATCGTTTTTCCAGACCCCGGGCGCCCTTGGATTATGTATGAAGCCCCCTCGACTAGCCCGCCCTTGAGCAGAGCGTCGAGCCCTTCTATTCCGCTTTGAAGGCGTTTTAGCTTTTCCACAATGCGACCCTGATCCGAAAAACAATCTATTTATACCAAGTTAATGGAATGCTAACGCCAATTCTGCTTCGGAGCCATTCAGGTTGAGTGAAAAGGTGGAGCGACATTGCACTTGTGGTGTCGTATGAGCTGTTCACGAGCGATTGCTTTTGGCCGGTTTCTCCCTGTGCCGACCGGCTGCAATAGGTCCGGCCAGCGGCGCGAACGAGACGGTCGCTACCGTACACAGGGTCCCCAAAGAGACAACAGACTTCATGCGGCTCACTGAGCTGAAAATGCATTGCCATTGAAGTTTTCAACTAAAGTTTCAAGCCGTTGCGTGCAGCCTCTATTTCATCCTGACTGGCCTTGTAAGCTTCAGCCTGCCCGGCGTACGAAAGAACGTAGGCTTTATCCGCATCCACAGCTGCGACCAATGTTTGCGAAAGCACATGACGGCCGTTTTGCGTGATGGTGCAGGTAGTTTCCAGCGCTGATAAGCGGCTTAAGGTTGTCGGGTGAATGCGGTTGCAGGCACTTTGATAACCACCTTGAAAGAAGTCTTTTTGCACCGACTTGCGCATTTCCAGCAGCACGCCTTCCAGGTTCACCTGATGACCGCTTTCAACCTGGGTTATGGTCAACTCCATGACCATCACCGGTGAACCGTCCTGATCGTTTTTCACTGCGCGCTGGCGATTCACCGGGGAACTGGCATCACCTTGCGGAACCTCTTCCACCTGCCAGCCAACAGGCCACGTCATAACCGGCGCATCGGCGTGAGCGCTGGCAATCATTGAAAACACACAGGCCAAGACAAACAACGTTTTACAGATCCGAATCATTGCAATGAGCACTCACCAATTATGCCTTGAAGTCTGAGCCTCGACCGACCGTCAGGCAATAGCGGACTGTTTTGGTTTGGTGATGTCCGAACCCTTGCGTATCATTGTTGCCATTCGTTAGCCCCACTTATTTTCCGGAGGGCCCATGAGCCTGCACGAATTGAACACCTTTCCCGGCGTGACCGCACAACCGGACACCGCGACCCAGAAATTTGTCTTCAACCACACCATGCTGCGGGTTAAGGACATCACCAAGTCCCTGGATTTCTACACGCGCATCCTGGGTTTCTCGCTGGTGGAAAAACGCGATTTCCCGGAAGCCGAGTTCAGCCTGTACTTCCTGGCACTGGTCGATAAAAACCAGATCCCGGCCGATGCCGCAGCACGTACCGAGTGGATGAAATCGATCCCCGGCATTCTCGAACTGACCCACAACCACGGCACAGAGAACGACGCGGATTTCGCCTACCACAACGGCAACACCGACCCGCGTGGTTTTGGCCATATCTGCATTTCGGTGCCGGATATTGTCGCTGCGTGCGAGCGCTTCGAAGCACTGGGCTGCGATTTCCAGAAGCGATTGAACGACGGCCGCATGAAGAGCCTGGCGTTCATCAAGGATCCGGACGCCTACTGGGTCGAAATCATTCAGCCAGCACCGCTGTGATGTATATCCCCATCCTGTAGGAGCTGGCTTTAACTGGCGATAGCGCCCCTGAAATCGCCATCGCCAGCAAGCCGGCTCCTGCAAATTTCGAAAACATAAAAAACCCCATGATCACTCATGGGGTTTTGTGTTTTTAGCGCCCGGGTTTATGCCGGGGCCGAGGTCCGGATCAGGTGATCGAACGCGCTCAGTGAAGCCTTGGCGCCCTCGCCCACCGCGATCACGATCTGCTTGTATGGCACGGTGGTCACGTCACCGGCAGCAAACACGCCTGGCATCGACGTTTCGCCACGGGCATCGACGATGATCTCGCCGCGAGGCGACAGCTCGATGGTGCCTTTGAGCCAATCGGTATTGGGCAACAGACCGATCTGCACGAAGATCCCTTCCAGTTCCACATTACGCAGTTCGTCAGTCTGACGATCCTTGTAGCGCAGGCCGTTAACCTTCTGCCCGTCACCCGTCACTTCAGTGGTTTGCGCACTGGTGATCACAGTGACGTTTGGCAGACTGTGCAACTTGCGCTGCAACACCGCATCGGCGCGCAACTGCACGTCAAACTCCAGCAGTGTGACGTGAGAGACGATACCGGCGAGGTCGATGGCCGCTTCAACGCCGGAGTTACCGCCGCCAATTACTGCCACACGCTTGCCTTTGAACAGCGGACCGTCACAGTGCGGGCAGTACGCCACGCCTTTGTTGCGGTATTGCTGCTCACCCGGGACGTTCATTTCACGCCATCTTGCACCGGTTGCCAGGATCACCGTCTTGGCTTTCAGGGTCGCGCCGCTGGCGAAGTGGACTTCGTGCAGCTCGCCGCTCTTGCCCGGCACGAGTTTGTCGGCGCGTTGCAGGTTCATGATGTCGACGTCGTATTGCTTGACGTGTTCTTCCAGCGCTACCGCCAGTTTCGGCCCTTCGGTTTCCTGCACGGAGATGAAGTTCTCGATGGCCATAGTGTCCAGCACCTGCCCACCAAAACGCTCCGCCGCCACACCGGTGCGAATCCCTTTACGCGCCGCGTAGATCGCCGCCGAAGCACCGGCCGGGCCACCGCCGACGACGAGGACGTCGAAGGCTTCTTTGGCGCTGATTTTCTCGGCTTGACGCTCGATACCACTGGTATCGATCTTGGCGAGGATTTCTTCCAGGCCCATGCGGCCCTGGCCGAAGTTCACGCCGTTGAGGTAGATGCTTGGCACGGCCATGATCTGACGTTCATCGACTTCGGCCTGGAACAGCGCGCCGTCGATGGCGACGTGGCGAATGTTCGGGTTCAGTACCGCCATCAGGTTCAGAGCCTGGACCACGTCCGGGCAGTTCTGGCAAGACAGCGAGAAGTAAGTCTCGAAGCTGAATTCGCCTTTGAGCGAGCGGATTTGCTCAATGACTTCGGCACTGGCCTTCGAAGGGTGGCCGCCGACTTGCAGCAAAGCCAGCACCAGCGAAGTGAATTCGTGGCCCATCGGGATACCGGCGAAGCGCAGACTGATATCGGCACCGGGGCGGTTGATCGAGAACGATGGCTTGCGTGCATCGTCACCGTTATCGAGCAAAGTAATCTGGGCGGAAAGACTGGCAACGTCTTTCAGCAGGTCGAGCATTTCCTGGGATTTCGCACCGTCGTCGAGGGATGCAACGATCTCGATCGGCTGGGTGACCCGTTCCAGGTACGATTTCAACTGGGCTTTAAGATTGGTGTCCAACATACGGGCGATTTCCTTGAATTCTTGAGACAAAAAAACGCCCGAGCGAATCTCGCCCGGGCGTTTTTGAGGGCGGTGCAGCTTACTTAGTAGGTGCGGAGCTCCGCCCTGATGAAGCGCGTCACAGACTTAGATCTTGCCGACCAGGTCCAGGGACGGAGCCAGAGTGGCCTCGCCTTCTTTCCACTTGGCAGGGCAAACCTGGCCTGGGTGAGCAGCGACGTACTGGGCAGCCTTGATTTTGCGCAGCAGTTCGGAAGCGTCACGACCCACACCACCGTCGTTCAGTTCGACGATTTTGATCTGGCCTTCAGGGTTGATCACGAAGGTGCCACGGTCAGCCAGACCAGCTTCTTCGATCAATACGTCGAAGTTACGGGAGATGGCGTGAGTCGGGTCGCCGATCATGGTGTACTGGATTTTGCCAATGGCTGGCGAAGTGTTGTGCCAGGCCGCGTGGGCAAAGTGAGTGTCGGTGGAAACGCTGTAGATTTCGACGCCCAGTTTCTGGAATGCGTCGTAGTTGTCAGCCAGGTCTTCCAGTTCGGTTGGACATACGAAGGTGAAGTCTGCTGGGTAGAAGAAAACGACAGACCACTTGCCTTTCAGGTCAGCGTCCGAGACTTTTACGAAGTCGCCGTTTTTGAATGCATCAGCTTTGAACGGTTTTACTTGGCTGTTGATGATAGGCATCGTTGACTCTCCGTCAGGGGTTAAGAAGTTGATGGAGAGAACTGTACCCACTCGACGGACGGTTGGCTCATTGGCAAACCTCATGTCGCTGATTGGCTTTCGCTATTAGCCAGCAGTATTAATAGAAGAAAACCGAATTTACGATTCCAGCGGCTTTTCCGCGAGGCGAGTCATACCGAGAAACGGGCTGGCTTCGATGTAGCGCATGGCCGATTTCACGTCCTTCCAGCCGACGTAGCTCATCAACGACTTCAAGTCCCAACCGCTTTGATGTGCCCACGAGGCAAAACCGCGCCGCAGGGAGTGGCTGGTGTAGTGCTCGCCCGCAATGCCTGCGCGCTCCAGCGCCTGGCGCAACAATGGAATAACACTGTTGGCGTGCAAACCCTCCTCGCTCAAATGCCCCCAACGATCAATGCCGCGGAACACCGGGCCGCGAACCAGCGCAGCCTCGGTGATCCATTCGATGTAGGCCTGCACCGGACACAATCGTTGCAACGCAGGGGTCTGGTAGGTTTTGCCGAGATTTTCCCGGTCGTTTTTGCTGCGCGACAGGTACAGCGTGATGCCGGAACCAGCGCTGGCCTGCACGTGCTCGATCTGCACGCGGCATAACTCATCGCTGCGAAACCCACGCCAGAAGCCCAGAAGGATCAACGCAGCATCGCGCCTGGCCCGCAGCAATCCTGGTCGATCGCCTTGTTGCCTGGCGATTTGCGCTTCCTGCTCCAGCCAGGACACCACTTGCTCCAGATGTTGAAGTTGCAGCGGTTCTGCCTGTTTCTCCGGGGCCGGATGCAACGCACGAATACCCTTAAACACCTTGCGCACCACCGGCGCCTTGGTGGGATCGGTAAAACCCTGACTGTTGTGCCACTGCGCCAGCGCCGACAAGCGCAACTTCAGGGTGTTGATCGATAACGCACCCGCATGGGCCACTAGATAGCGCGCCACGCTGTCGCCCGTTGCAGGCAGGAACCCGCCCCAACTGACTTCGAAGTGTTCAATCGCTGCGCGATAACTGCGGCGGGTGTTGTCGCGCGTCGCCGCTTGAAGATAACGATCCAGATCACTCATTGGTCCTGCTCTCGAATGCGTACCGCTTTTACAGGCCAAAATCCGCTAATTAGCCTTTCACACGGGGTAATACCAGTATATCCCGTGTCAATAACAGTCTGTATTTAGTTTTTATACTTCGATGGTACAATTCGTATTACATCAGTACATACCACACAGTAAAATCGCAGGAGTTCTCATGGCCCGTGGCGGCGTTAACAAAGCAGTGGTTCAAGCCGCGCGTCTGGCGATTCTCGCCCGTGGCGAAAACCCGAGCATCGATGCAGTACGAATCGAAATGGGCAATACCGGCTCGAAAACCACGATTCATCGTTATCTGAAGGAACTGGGCGACGTCGCGCCATCGTCCGAAACTGAGCCGGCGGAGCCGATTGACGATGAGTTGCTGGCATTGGTTTCACGCTTGGCGCAGCGCCTGAAGGACCAGGCTCAAGAGCCCATCGACCAGGCTCGCGAGCACTTCGAACAGCAACGCAAGGCACTGGAAATCCAGCTGGCAGAAGCTGCGAAAACCAACACGGAATTGCACCAGCAGTACGAAATTCAGAGTCTGGCGCTGACCCAGGAATCGGAAGCATTGCGAGAAACCCGCGCCATGCTGCAAAACGAACAAACCCGCAACGCCGGGTTGAACCAGGCTTTGGCTGACTTCGAACTGCGCTTGAACGACAAGGACGAGCAGATCCGCTCGCTCGAAGAGAAACACCTCCACGCCCGCGAGGCACTGGAGCACTACCGCAACGCCGTCAAAGAGCAGCGCGAGCAGGAACACAGTCGCCATGAAGGTCAGGTGCAACAGTTGCAGATGGAAGTGCGCCAGGCTCAGCAAAGCGCGCTGGTACGCCAGGACGAAATTACCCAATTGCACCGCGACAACGAACGCCTGCTAACCGAAAACCGTGGAACGCTGCGCGAGTTGAGCTTGCTGCAGGAGCAACTCAAGCAGAGCAACAATCGTCAGGACCAGCTAATGGAACAAGCCACCCGGGTCGACGGCGAACGCACCCTCCTCCAGGACCGCTTGCGCGCCGCCCTGCTGGAAAGTCAGTCGCTCAAACAGAACGTCGACGAACAGTCGCAGATCAATAAATCGCTGGAAGTTGAATTGGCGAATACTCAAGCAGAGCTGGAAGAAAGCATACGTCTGGCGACTGCCATTGCGACAGCGCCAGACAGCACCAAGGACGATTAACCGGCGACCGGCGTCCGCATGGTGACGAATTCTTCGGCGGCCGTCGGGTGCACCCCGATGGTTTCGTCGAAGTGGCGCTTGGTGGCGCCGGCCTTCAATGCAATCGCCAGACCCTGAACGATTTCACCCGCCTCCGGGCCGACCATGTGGCAACCCAGCACCTTATCTGTCTTGGCGTCCACCACCAGTTTCATCAGCGTGCGCTCCTGACATTCGGTCAGCGTCAGCTTCATCGGACGGAAACGGCTTTCGAAGACCACGACATCGTGCCCGGCGTCACGCGCTTCTTTCTCGGTCAAACCGACGGTGCCAATGGTCGGTATGCTGAACACTGCCGTCGGGATCATTTTGTAATCCACTGGACGGTATTGCTCAGGCTTGAACAAACGACGGGCAACCGCCATGCCTTCGGCCAGCGCCACCGGCGTCAGTTGCACGCGACCGATCACATCACCCAGGGCGAGGATCGAAGACTCGGCGGTTTGATACTGCTCATCAACTTCGACGAAGCCCTTCTTGTCGAGTGTCACCCCGGTGTTTTCCAGCCCCAGGTTATCCAGCATCGGACGGCGACCGGTGGCGTAGAACACGCAATCGGCTTCGAGCTGGCGACCATCCTTGAGCGTGACCTTCAGGCTGCCATCGGCTTGTTTGTCGATACGCTCAATGTCGGCATTGAATTGCAAATCCATACCGCGCTTGGTCAGTTCTTCCTGCAAATGCTTACGCACGGAACCGTCGAAGCCACGCAGGAACATTTCACCGCGATACAGCAACTTGGTCTGCGCGCCCAAGCCGTGGAAGATCCCGGCGAACTCGACGGCGATATAACCACCACCCACCACCAGCACACGCTTGGGCAGCTCTTTAAGGAAGAACGCCTGATTGGAGCTGATCGCGTGCTCATGTCCCGGAATCTCCGGAATCTGCGGCCAGCCACCGGTGGCGATCAGGATATTCTTGGCAGTGTGGCGTTCGCCATTGATCTCGACGGTATGCGGGTCGACGATCTTGGCGTGCCCTTCATGCAAGGTCACACCGCTGTTGACCAGCAGATTGCGGTAAATACCGTTCAGGCGATTGATCTCGCGGTCCTTGTTGGCAATCAGCGTCGCCCAATCGAACTGCGCTTCATCCAGACTCCAGCCAAAACCGGAAGCCTGCTCAAAGTCCTCGGCAAAGTGCGCACCGTAGACCAGCAATTTTTTCGGCACACAGCCGACGTTCACGCAAGTGCCACCCAGGTAGCGACTCTCGGCCACCGCCACCTTCGCGCCAAAACCGGCCGAAAATCGAGCAGCCCGCACACCGCCAGAACCGGCACCAATCACATAAAGGTCAAAATCGTAGGCCATTTTCAATCTCCTCGGCAGGCAGACAGCATACCTGTGGGTGCTCGCTGGGCAAGCGCCGCAAATGAAAAAGCCACCCGAAGGTGGCTTTTCAGTACAAGCAACTAATGCGCAATCAGTACGCCTTACCAGTCTTGTAGAAGTTCTCGAAGCAGAAGTTGGTCGCGTCGATATAACCCTCGGCGCCGCCGCAGTCGAAACGCTTGCCCTTGAACTTGTAGGCCATCACGCAACCGTTCTGGGCTTGTTTCATCAGGGCATCGGTGATCTGGATTTCGCCGCCCTTGCCTGGCTCGGTTTGCTCGATCAGGTCGAAGATGTCCGGGGTCAGGATGTAACGACCGATGATGGCCAGGTTCGACGGCGCATCTTCAGGTTTTGGTTTTTCAACCATGCTGTGTACGCGGTAGATGTCGTCGCGGATCATCTCGCCGGCAATCACGCCGTACTTGTGGGTTTCTTGCGGATCGACTTCCTGGATGGCGACGATCGAGCAGCGGAACTGCTTGTACAGCTTGACCATCTGGGTCAGTACGCCATCACCATCGAGGTTGACGCACAAGTCATCCGCCAGCACCACGGCGAACGGTTCGTCGCCGATCAGCGGACGGCCGGTCAGAATGGCGTGGCCCAGGCCTTTCATTTCGGTCTGGCGGGTGTAGGAGAACGAGCAGTTGTCGAGCAGCTTGCGGATGCCGACCAGGTATTTTTCCTTATCGGTGCCCTTGATCTGGTTTTCCAGCTCGTAGCTGATGTCGAAATGGTCTTCCAGGGCGCGTTTGCCACGGCCGGTAACGATGGAGATTTCGGTCAACCCGGCATCCAGTGCTTCTTCGACGCCGTACTGGATCAGTGGCTTGTTTACCACCGGCAGCATTTCTTTAGGCATGGCTTTAGTCGCTGGCAGGAAGCGAGTACCGTAACCGGCTGCTGGGAACAAGCATTTCTTGATCATATAAGTCCTTGAAAGGGCTGTGTGTACGAGTTTCGGCGCAGTCTAATCAGGCGGCGTGCACGTTACAATGCCCCGCGCTGGCTAACCGATGCCATCATAGAGAAATATTCTCGCGGATAGTTCCGCAGATCGAGTAGCCGCCCGTTATTGATAGCAGAGACCGACAGACTTGCACACTTTGTCATCCGAACAGGCAATCGCACCACCATACGCCCATCGGCACCCGTTGCGGGCATTTGGCGCTATCATGGCGCGATTGAACCAGCCAACGAGGCAAATAGATGTCGGAAGCAAAGAGCGTCAACGGGTACTTGATCAACAAGGCAAAGGACGGCCAATGGTCGATATTCAGCGCTGCAGGCGAGAATGTCGCAGGGCCGTTTCCGACTGAAGCCATGGCGATCGAAGTCGCGGCAGTGCTGGAACTGGAGCACCCGCAACCCAAACGACGTGGCAAGGAAAAGACCTGATCGACTCCTGACATGCCCAAAGCCCTGCCATCGCGCAGGGCTTTTTTGTGAAAGTGTTCAGCAAGTGGCCTTTCGCTATAACCTTTTGCTCACGGCGCTGTCACAGGCTTTGCCCACCCCTTTGCGACGACAACGACATGACTAAATTTTTGCCACTGATTGCGATACTGGCCCTGAGTGGCTGCGCGACGTCCGAAACGACCTACCTGAACAACGGCGAACAAGGCCTGGCCATCGACTGTTCCGGCGAAGCCAATTCCTGGGCAACCTGTTATGAAAAGGCCGATGCGTCTTGTGCCGGCACGGGCTACCGCATCGTCGGCACCGATGGGACACCTTCCAGCAAGGAAAGCGACAAGACCCTGGGAGTCGACGTCGGCAATTACAAGAACCGCAATGTCGTGGTGGTCTGCAAGTAAGGCGACGCGCCCTACATGTGGATTTCGGCGAACTTGATCCCAAGCCCGCGCACGGTCTCGATCAAGTCGTCGAGGCGACTGAAGGATTCGACTTCATCGTTTTCATCCACCAGAAAATAGCTGCGCCCGGCGCTTTTCTTGAAAAATACGATCCATTCCCCCGGATCCGCCGGGTTCTGTATCACGTGTGTGGCAGAGATCAGACCCTCTGCATGGCACTCACGCACCTGTTCTCGCTTCATGCTCGACTCCAGAAATGACAATGCCGCCAAAGCGTAGCTTTGACGGCATCGTTGCTGACTGGCGACATTCTATCAGCCGGAAATACACGCGGTGGCTGCATTACGCACATCCCATGGGCGCACCGGCACATTGGAAATACGTTCATGCAGCTTGATGCTGCTGCCTCCAGAGCGCTCCTCGATGTCGAACACGGCGGCCGGACCCGAAGAAAGTTTCTGCGGCACAATCACCCGCACGCCTTCTTTCTGCGACTCGACTTGCAAGGCCCCACGGCTATCGGCGAGCTTTACGCCCAGGCATTGCGCGTACTCATGGGGATTCTTGCCTGAAATCACGCTCATGGTGGGCAGCGACTCGTTAATGTCCTCGACGCTTGCACACCCCGTCATCACCAACGCCAACGGCAGGAACCACACACCCCACTTCATACGAAACCTCCGATAAAGACCCTCCGACAGCACAGATTCTATTTTTATCCGAGACCCACTGCATTTATCCCTCATCGAATGCGTAATATCTGTTTTTAATTGCCAAAGCGGGACTCGGCCGTCGGATAATTACGCCCCCGGGCTGATAAACTGCGCCAATCGCCCAAGCTATCGTTTTGATTTTGTAGAAAAAGCCCTTCTGGAGGCGCCTCATGAAATTTATCCACCAGCGCGAGCACCTCAACGAAGACGACATCGTCGTCATTCAATGCTCCCAAATGTGTAACATCCGTTTGATGAACGACGCCAACTTCCGCAGCTTCAAAAATGGCGGCCGCCACACTTACCACGGCGGCGCGTTCGATACCTTTCCGGCCCGCATTACGGCGCCGAGCACCGGTTTCTGGAACATCACCATCGACACGGTCAATCGCCGTCCGATCAGCGTGACACGCAAGCCAACCCTGACTCACTCGATCAAGATCATCCGCCGCTCCAGCTCGAAACTGAGCTGAGTGACACCTCAACACGCGAACAGGCAGATATGACCGTGGCTCAAACGACCAAATACGTCATCAAATACAAACTCAACGGTGAGCGCCGCTTTGAATTTGCCCAACTTGAAAACGGCACCGAAGCGGAAGCCAAGGCTGCGCTGGACGCCCTCCATGGCCAGAACGAAGACGTCATCAGCGAAATCAGTGTCAGCAAAGCGCTGTAACTCGACCCGGAGCGACAACAAGGACGTCTGCTCCCGGCGTTGAAGTTCGACCGCAAGCTCCGGAGTGCTGGCGCCCTCACCGCTCCCTAGACTGGCCGCCTCGACCTTGTGTTAAGGAGTCAGAACCATGTCCACCGACTGGGCGCTACTGGAGCAACAACTCGATCAGGACGACTGCGCGGTCCTCCGGTCGCTGTTGAGCCGCGAAACTTGTGGCGAAATTAGTGCGCTGTACGCGCAATCGGAGCCCTTCCGTTCGCAAGTGATCATGGCCCGTCACGGTTTTGGTCGCGGCGAGTACAAGTATTTCAATTATCCGCTGCCCGATCTCGTAGCTCGACTGCGAAGCAAGCTCTATCCGCGACTGGTGCCCATCGCCAATCGCTGGCACGAACACATGGGCTTGCCGAGCCGTTTTCCTGACACCCACCAAGCTTTCCTTGAACGCTGTCACGCCGCCGGTCAGACGCGTCCGACTCCGTTATTGCTGCAATATGGGCCGCAGGACTACAACTGTTTGCACCAGGACTTGTACGGCGAGCACGTTTTCCCACTTCAAGTAGCGATTTTGCTGTCAGAACCAGACGTGGACTTTACTGGCGGCGAGTTCGTCCTGACCGAGCAACGCCCGCGCATGCAATCACGCCCACAAGTCATAGGCTTGAAAAAAGGCGACGCGTTGATCTTTGCGGTCAACCAACGACCCGTCAAAGGGGTGCGGGGTTACTACCGGGTGACCATGCGCCACGGCGTCAGTCGCCTGCACAGTGGAAAACGGCATACCCTTGGCATCAT
This sequence comes from Pseudomonas sp. MYb327, assembly GCF_040438925.1. Lineage (NCBI taxonomy): Bacteria > Pseudomonadati > Pseudomonadota > Gammaproteobacteria > Pseudomonadales > Pseudomonadaceae > Pseudomonas > Pseudomonas sp. MYb327. The sequence goes on along the minus strand of NZ_CP159258.1, from coordinate 1,705,620 downwards.
CTTTCACGACGCGTTATGACCACCATGAGCCCGACGACCTATGATTTGTTTGCCGACGCCGAGCCCGAGCAACAGCCCCGGCAGGAGCAGATTGGTGAACAATCCTGCGTCTTGAGAGGCTTCGCCCTGCCCTGGCTGGAGCGCTTGCTGCCAGCCCTCGACGCAGTATTGACGGCCGCGCCGTTTCGGCAGATGGTCACTCCTGGCGGCTTTACCATGTCGGTGGCCCTCAGCAGCTGCGGCATGCTCGGCTGGACCACCGACCGCAGCGGGTATCGTTACACCCGCAATGATCCGGAAACCGGCCTGCCCTGGCCGGCAATGCCCGACGTTTTTTTCCAGTTGGCGCAAGCGGCCGCGAAGGCCGCCGGGTTTGCCGATTTCGTCCCGGATTCCTGCCTGATTAACCGATATGTCCCGGGGTCGAAAATGTCTTTGCATCAGGACAAGGACGAAAAATCCTACGCTGCGCCTATCGTTTCAGTCTCGCTGGGGTTGCCGGCCATGTTTCTGTTCGGTGGTTTTGCACGCTCCGATAAAAGCCAGCGAGTGCCGCTGCTGCATGGCGACATCGTGGTCTGGGGTGGCGTGGATCGCTTGCGTTATCACGGCGTCCTGCCGATCAAGGACGGGCAGCACGCGCGCCTGGGGGAACAGCGGATCAACTTCACCTTTCGTACCGCTGGTTGAAACCCTGGAGTTTGACCGCAAGCGCCGGAGTGTATCGACACGACTGGGTGATTAATCTGCAGGAAACGGGTCAACGGACATAACGCCATGACAAGCCAAATGACAAAAATCACCACTGAAAACGATCCACGCTGGGCGGCCGTCCTTGCCCGGGATCCACGGGCGGACGGGCAATTTGTCTACGCAGTGAAAACCACCGGGATCTACTGCAACCCCAGCAGCCTGGCACGCTTGCCGAAACCGCAGAACGTGGAGTTTTTCGATACCGCCGAGCAAGCCCAGGCCGCGGGTTATCGTCCGAGCAAACGCGCTGCAAAGGATCAAAGCGACATCGCCGCGCAACATGCCGCGACGGTGGCTGCCGCATGCCGGCAGATCGAAAACGCCGAGGTGCTTCCGGCGCTTGGCAAACTGGCCGATGCGGCGGGCTTGAGTAGTTTTCACTTTCATCGGGTGTTCAAGGCTGTCACCGGGTTGACGCCCAAGGGCTACGCGGCGGCCCACCGCTCACGGCAGGTTCGGGAGCGACTGACGGATGGCTACTCGGTAACGGACGCGCTGTACGACGCCGGCTTCAATTCCAACAGCCGGTTCTATGAAGCAGCGGATCAGCTGCTGGGCATGAAACCCGCTGATTACCGTGCAGCCGGCCAGAACAATGACATCCGGTTTGCGGTGGGGCAGTGCTCGCTAGGGGCAATTCTGGTGGCTCAGAGTGAGCGCGGGGTCTGTGCGATTCTGCTGGGCGACGATCCGCACCAATTGGTTTGCGATCTGCAGGACAAATTCCGCCGAGCCAATCTGATAGGCGCCGACCAAGATTTCGAGCAACTGATCGCTAAAGTCGTCGGTTTTATCGAAGCCCCGGCCCTCGGTCTGGATTTACCGTTGGACGTGCGTGGTACCGCGTTTCAGGAACGGGTCTGGCAAGCCTTGCGGGAGATTCCCGCCGGCAGCACCGCCAGCTACGCCGATATCGCGCAGCAAATCGGTTCGCCGAAAGCCGTCCGCGCAGTGGCTCAAGCCTGCGGCGCGAACAGCCTGGCGGTGGCGATCCCTTGCCACCGCGTGGTGCGCAGCGATGGCAATTTGTCGGGATATCGTTGGGGTGTGGAGCGCAAACGGCAGCTGTTGGAGCGTGAAACGTCATAAAGCAAAAGATCGCAGCCTGCGACAGCGCCTACAGTGGAATGCTTTTTTATGTAGGAGCTGCCGAAGGCTGCGATCTTTTGGGTTTGTCAGCGATTCACATCCACCACAACACGCCCGCGCAATTGGCCCGCCAATAGACGCGGAGCGGCATCGATCGCTTCGCTCAAACCGATTTCATGGCTGATTAGCGGTAGCAGATTGAAATCCAGATCCTTGGCTAACCGGCTCCACGCCTCTACCCGCTTGGCTTTGGGTTGCGTCACGCTGTTGATTCCGGCCAGGGTCACGCCGCGCAAAATGAACGGTGCAACGGAAGCCGGAAAGTCCATGCCTTGAGCCAGGCCACAGGCAGCGACGGTGCCATTGGCCTTGGTGCTGGCGCAGGCATTGGCCAGTGTGTGGCTACCGACCGAATCGATGACCCCGGCCCAACGCTCCTTGGCTAAAGGTTTGCCCGGCTCTGACAATGTGGCGCGATCGATGATTTCGCTGGCACCCAGTTGCTTAAGGTATTCGTGTTCCGAAGTACGCCCCGTGGAAGCAACGACCCGGTATCCCAGTTTGTTCAATAGCGCGATGGCGAAACTGCCTACGCCGCCATTGGCACCCGTGACCAGAATCTCGCCCTGCTCAGGCGTCACGCCGTTGTGCTCCAGTGCCAGAATACACAACATCGCCGTATAGCCAGCCGTACCAATGGCCATTGCCTGCGCCTCGGAAAATGCTGTCGGCAAAGGAATCAGCCAGTCACCGTTCAAACGCGCCTTCTGCGCCAGTCCCCCCCAATGTCCTTCACCCACGCCCCAGCCATTGAGCAGGACTTTGTCACCGACCTTGTAGTCCGGGTGTCCGCTGACTTCGACGGTTCCCGCCAGATCAATTCCCGGCACCATTGGGAATTTTCGCACCACCGGGCTGCTGCCAGTGATCGCCAGGCCGTCCTTGAAGTTCAGTGTGCTGTACGCCACACGCACCGTCACGTCGCCCTCGGGCAACTGATCGTCATTGATCTCTTGCAGCGTGGAGCGATAACCGCTGTCGTCTCTTTCGATCAAAATACCTTGGAACATTGCTGCCTCCTGGTGGGATCACCCGTTGTGGTTTGAATTAAATACCACATCGCAAAAAATTGCCGTACTCGACTTTAAGCCAATCCGCAAAACCATCGTTTTTTCCATGACCTGCGGCTATGATTTTTTTCGCCACCCTGAACAGCGCAATGGCTGGCCTTGCGTCATTCATTGCTGCTACAAATCCGGTTCTACCGTCCCAGCCAAGTTTCACGTCGGAGATCAGCCAAAATGAGCCAATGGCCAGACACTCGCATTCTTGACCTGCTCGGGATCGAACTCCCGATCATCCAGGGCCCCATGGCCGGTGCCACAAACTCTTCGATGGTTATTGCGGCGAGCAACGCTGGCGGCCTGGGTTCGATGCCAGCGGCGATGCTGAGTGTCGAGCAGTTGCGCGAAGAGCTGAAGACCATTCGCCAACACAGCCAGCGCCCCCTTAACGTCAACTTCTTCTGCCATCAACCGCCACCGGCCGATGAGCATCGCGCGCGAGACTGGAAGAATCTTTTGGAACCCTACTACCGGGAACTGGGCGTCGATTTCGATGCACCGACGCCGGTGTCCAATCGCGCGCCGTTCGATCAAGCGGGCTGCGAAATCATTGAAGAGTTTCGTCCCGAAGTTGTGAGCTTTCACTTTGGCCTGCCGGAAAAATCGCTGCTGGATCGTGTGAAAGCCACCGGCGCCAAAGTGCTGTCGTCGGCCACCACCGTAGAAGAGGCCATCTGGCTTGAGCAACATGGCTGCGACGCAATCATTGCCATGGGTTACGAAGCGGGAGGACATCGCGGGATGTTTCTCAGCGATGACCTGAGCAGCCAGGTCGGCACCTTTGCCCTGGTGCCTCAGGTCGTCGATGCGGTGAAGGTGCCGGTAATTGCCGCTGGCGGTATTGCCGATGCGCGAGGCGTTGCTGCAGCATTCATGCTCGGCGCCTCGGCTGTCCAAGTGGGCACGGCCTACCTGTTCACCCCGGAAGCCAAGGTCAGCGCTTCCCATCACAAAGCACTGCGCACGGCCAAGGAAAGCGAGACCGCCGTCACCAACATTTTCACCGGGCGCCCGGCGCGAGGAATCCTTAATCGCGTGATGCGTGAACTCGGACCGATGAATGACGAAGCCCCGGCATTCCCATTGGCCGGTGGCGCGCTGATGCCATTACGCGCCAAAGGCGAAGCGGATTTCAGTAACCTTTGGGCTGGGCAGGCGTTCACGCTGGGCGTGGAGTTGACGACTGCAGAATTGACTCGCCGACTGGCTGAGGAAGGGTTGGCGAAGTTGCTGGGGCGCTAACCTCGCAACAAGTGCGTGTGCACAACACAGTTCAACGCCGCCAAGTTCCGTTTACAGGCAATTCGCTATATATTCATTTATATAGCGTTTTCACCCCCTCACTACATTGGCCTTCGACGGAGCCGTTTCATGACCATTCGTGCCTCACGTTTTGCCCCCACCTGCCTGGCGAGCCTGCTCGGCGTGTTTGCCTTCGGCTCTGCCCAGGCAGACGAAGTCCAGGTTGCTGTCGCTGCCAACTTCAGCGCGCCATTTCAGGCAATCGCAGCAGATTTCGAAAAAGACACCGGGCATAAACTGGTGACCTCCTTCGGCGCGACCGGTCAGTTCTACACCCAGATAAAGAATGGCGCACCGTTCGAAGTATTCCTTTCGGCGGACGACACCACCCCGCAAAAACTCGAAGCCGAAGGCGACACGGTCAAAGGCTCGCGCTTCACTTACGCAATTGGCACGCTGGCCCTGTGGTCGGCCAAAGAAGGCTATGTCGACACCCAAGGTAAAGTGCTGGCCGACAACAAGTATCAACACTTGTCCATTGCCAACCCTAAAGCTGCTCCTTATGGCCTGGCCGCAACCCAGGTGCTGGCCAAGCAAGGCCTGACCGAAAAGGTCAAAGACAAGATCGTTGAAGGCCAGAACATCACCCAGGCCTATCAATTCGTATCCACCGGTAATGCCGAACTGGGCTTCGTTGCCTTGTCGCAGATCTACAAGGACGGCAAAATCACCAGCGGTTCGGCGTGGATCGTTCCGGCGGACCTACATGACCCGATCAAACAAGACGCCGTAATCCTCAACAAGGGCAAGGATAATCCGGCCGCCAAGGCGCTGGTTGACTACCTGAAGGGTCCAAAAGCCGCCGCTGTCATCAAGTCCTACGGTTATCAACTCTAAATGACGCTCACGAGTGACGATTTTTCCGCCATCTGGCTGACCCTGAAACTGGCGTCCATGACGACCGTCATCCTGCTGGTGATCGGCACTCCCCTTGCGTTATGGCTCTCGCGCACCCAGTCCTGGCTGCGCGGCCCGGTCGGGGCGATCGTCGCCCTGCCCCTGGTCCTGCCGCCCACTGTGATCGGCTTTTATCTGTTGCTGGCGCTTGGTCCGAATGGGTTTGTCGGCCAGTTCACCCAGTCATTGGGGCTTGGCACCCTGACTTTCAGTTTTGCCGGCCTGGTCATCGGCTCGGTGCTGTACTCGATGCCGTTTGTGGTTCAGCCGCTGCAAAACGCTTTTTCCGCCATCGGCACCCGCCCGCTGGAAGTGGCCGCGACGTTGCGCGCCAATCCCTGGGACACCTTCTTCAGCGTCACCCTGCCGCTGGCTCGACCTGGCTTCATCACCGCCGCCGTTCTTGGATTTGCTCACACGGTCGGCGAGTTTGGTGTGGTGCTGATGATCGGCGGCAATATCCCCGACAAAACCCGGGTGGTTTCGGTGCAGATTTATGATCACGTCGAAGCTATGGAATACGCCCAGGCCCATTGGCTGGCCGGGGCAATGCTGTTGTTCTCCTTTGCGGTGTTGCTGGCGCTGTATTCCAGCCGTAAAACCAAAGCGGGCTGGAGCTGATCGATGATTCACACACGCCTCAAGCTGAATTATTCCGGGTTCGCCCTGGATGTCGACCTGCAACTGCCAGGTCGTGGTGTCACGGCGCTTTACGGTCATTCAGGCTCGGGTAAAACCACCTGCCTGCGCTGTATTGCCGGCCTAGAAAAGGCTGATCAGGGGTTTATCCAGGTCAATGATGAAGTGTGGCAGGACAGCGAAAAGAAGATTTTCGTGGCGCCGCATAACCGCGCCCTGGGTTACGTCTTTCAGGAAGCCAGTCTTTTCCCGCATCTATCGGTATTGGCCAACCTGGAATTCGGACTGAAACGAATCCCGAAACAACAACGCCGCGTCGACATGGCGCACGCGACAGAACTGCTGGGCATCAGCCATTTGCTGGACCGTCATCCGCAGCACCTTTCAGGCGGTGAGCGGCAGCGCGTAGGTATGGCCCGCGCCCTCCTCACGAGCCCGAAACTGTTGCTGATGGACGAACCCTTGGCCGCCCTGGATTCCCAACGCAAAAACGAAATCCTGCCTTATCTGCAACGCCTTCATGATGAACTGGACATTCCGGTGCTGTACGTCAGCCATTCCCAGGACGAGGTCGCTCGTCTGGCCGACCACATCGTCCTCCTCAGTGACGGCAAGTCAGTGGCTAGCGGTCCTATCGGTCAAACCCTGGCGCGTCTCGATTTGCCATTGGCGCTGGGCGATGACGCCGGCGTCGTAATCGAAGGCCGCGTCAGCGCCTATGACGCCGAGTACCAGTTACTGACCTTGCAACTGCCCGATACGGACCTGAACATTCGTGTGACGCACACACCGATGACGGCAGGCCAGGCGCTGCGCTGCAAGGTCCAGGCGCGGGATGTCAGCCTGAGCCTGCACAGCGCCGAGCAAAGCAGCATTCTCAACCGGCTGCCGGTGACTGTCGTCAGTGAAATGGGCGCCGACAATACCGCCCACGTACTGGTGCGTCTGGACGCAGCAGGAACGCCGCTTTTGGCACGAATCACTCGCTACTCGCGCGACCAGCTGGGCGTGCATCCTGGCCAACAACTCTGGGCGCAAATCAAGGCTGTCGCGGTACTGGCGTAACTCACTGGCACGACTGTCGCGGCGTGGGGTCAATGGCTGTAACGGCCCCTGACTCCTCGCCAAGGACAAATGCCATGCCCGATGATCTTCCGCCCGACCTGCACTACGTCGATGACACCCAGCCCGGGCTCACCCGCAGGAAACTGCGCGGCAAATTCTGCTATTTCGACCCAGCGGGTCAGCGCATCACCGATCCCGACGAAATCAAACGCATTAACGCGCTCGCAGTGCCACCGGCCTACACCGACGTGTGGATTTGCGCGGATCCGCGCGGGCATTTGCAAGCCACCGGCCGCGACGCCAGGGGCCGCAAACAGTACCGCTACCATCCACGCTGGCGAGAAGTGCGCGACACCGACAAATACTCACGCCTGCGGGATTTTGGCCTGGCCCTGCCGAAACTGCGCAAGCAACTGGAAGTCTTGCTGGAGGCTCCGGGTTTCAGCCGCGACAAAGTCATGGCCACCGTTATCACCTTGCTCGATGCGACGTTGATCAGGGTCGGCAACAGCCAATACGCACGGGATAACCGCTCCTACGGCCTGACCACCCTGCGCAACCGACATGTCGAGGTCAACGGCAGCGCGATCCTGTTCCAGTTTCGCGGCAAGAGTGGCGTCGAGCACCAGATCACCGTGAAAGACCGGCGGCTGGCGCGGATCATCAAACGTTGCCAGGAAATCCCCGGGCAAAACCTCTTTCAATACATCGATGAAAATGGAGAAAGACGCACGATCACCTCTAACGACGTCAACGCCTACCTTCAAACCCTGACCGGTGCCGATTTCACGGCCAAGGACTACCGCACCTGGGCCGGTAGCGCCCTCGCTTTGGCCGCCTTGCGCGAGTTGCAATGGCAACCGGAATCGGAAGCGAAACGGCACGTGGTGGAGATGGTGAAAAACGTCGCCAAACAGCTGGGAAATACCCCGGCGGTATGCCGCAAGTGCTACATCCATCCGGCGGTGCTTGAGGGTTTTGTGCTGGGAGCATTGGCGCAACTGCCGAGGCCGAGAGTGCGCAAAGGCTTACGGATTGAGGAAGTTGGTCTAGCGATGCTGCTGGAGAAAATGGTGTCTGAACCGACGAATTGACGTGCCTATTTTTTGCACGATTGCAAATGGCTTCTATAGTTGATGTGTACAAGAATCAGCCGCGGTGAGGCCATGGAAGACATTTTTATCGTGAAGCGTTGCAACAAGATCATCATTCATGGGCGCAGGGCCGGAGAAACCGGCCATCTGCCACCTGACGCTGCGGTCTGGTACCGCATCAACGATACCCGCACCAACGGTTTCATTGGTGACGGTTATGATCTCGAAGAAGACGCGATACGTGAATGCCTGCGGCTGAATTCACAGTCACAAGTCATGGTGCGCCACGGCTGATGAGCCTTGCGTACCATTTACGGGTCTATACTGAAGAGAGCTGAAGGAATAGCGCCCATCGGTAGAAGGCTCGCTTAAAGCGGGCTTTTTACTGCCATCTACAGGTTCTTCACGGAGGTGTTTCCCATGTCCGAAAAAGAGTCCATCACCACACTGCTTACCCTGCTTGATTCGCGCCAGGTTCGTTTGGCTGCCGCGTGCAAGGAAATCGCCGACTGGGTCGATCATCAAGGCGGGCATCCAACCGCCCTCAGAATTCGTGATCGCCTGAACGACATCGAGAAGGATACGCCCCTGATCCGCAACACTCTGTCGGCGCTCAAACCGGTTGACCGGCCTCTTCCGCGGTTCAGATGATTCGGTCTCGACGCTAAGACACATCCAAACACCCGACGCATGATCGGCGACGCAATCGTCACCGGGCATGTGCCTGTCTGATGCTTCTCTGCCTCCCCCACCCAGCCATGAGCTGGGATTTTTTTGCGTTTTTGCCTGGCAAAGAACGTCACCGATTACAGGAGGTCAAACGATCACACGTCACGAGGAGACGTCCGATGGTCACTCACTTCAAAGTCAGCGGGCACCTTGCCTGCGGTCACAAAGGCAACAACCTCACATCAACCCGTGAACTCAACCGGGTGAAATGCAGAAGTTGCCGAAACACTGATGCGTACAAAGAGGCGCGCAAAACCCAGCGCAATGCGGCTCGCCGCACCGCACGCAAATCGAAAGTCACCCATACGGTCAATGACTGGCGCCAAGCCTGGACTGAGCGTCTGAGCGCCATGGTGGGACGACAAAGACTGCCACGGGGATTTCGTGGTCAGGCATTTGTTTAGATAAAAGAAAACCGGGCCAATTACCTTGGTCCGGTTTTTTGGTTTTTACCAGCGAACTCAATCGATCAGCAATGCCGGCTGCAGGATTTCGCGAAGCGACATGCGTTTGAACGCCGCTAACCGCCTTCGCCCTTCTTCTGGTTCGGAGGAAACGGCCAGCCTTATCGAAATGTGCTGGAACAGGAACAACTGCCAGACTCACTGATCGATCTTGTGCTGCATCTGTTCATCACGGTGCTCGACGGCCGCAACACGGCGGTAACCAATGGCGTGCAGCGCGCCTGGGCCACCCCGCATGCGCCTAAAGTGACTACGTCCGGCACACAGCCGCAACAGGTGCCAGGGAGAATGGAGCCTGAAGTCCGACGCAATGCATTGGCGGCATACAGCTTCCTCGGCTAGGGTCTCTTTCGTATCGAACTGCGGCCCTTTTATGGCGGGAGCCTGATCAAGGAGGAAGAGATGTCATCCATTCGTAGTGCCGAACAAACCTACCGTAAATGGTCAAACCCGATCTTGCTGGAACTCAAGGAGCGGGAGCATCAGTTGAATCCAGCAGACCGTCAGGCGTTGCAAAATATTCTGCTGGAAAGAAGGTTGGTCAACACCGGTAATCCCTCTGGTGTCGATCGACGCAACGCCAATCCGGCCGGTGCCGAAAAACATCAGTAATGGCGGCGCATTTCACCGCCATGGATTTAGACGCAAATCCACGCTCGCAAAGGCGTGGTTACACGGCTTCACAAAAGAGGAATGGAACATCAAGCGTCCCGAGCTTGAGCCTCAGAACCTGCGTCTGAGCAAGTGAGGTTAAATGCCAGGTTTGATGTGCTGGCATTGAATTCTGTGAGGTCAAAACCTTGAATGTTTTTCAAAACTCATCAAGGACCGGTTTATCGTTACTGCCGCTCGTCATTCTCTCCGCACCTTCCTTGCCCGCGCTTTTCCAATACTCATATCCCTCTGCGGAAGATCCCACTGATGAACAGCAAATTGACTGCGTTCGTGCTCGCGAGCCTTCTTTCAACCTGCTCGCTAACCACGCTGGCTACCGAAGCAACAGAAAGCGCGAATATTCCCACCACACATCCAATACCCGCTGAGTCCAACGAGGAGAAGGCCGATAAAATAGGTGAAGAAGCTGCGGGGTCAAACTCAGGCGCCGATTCTGAGTCCGTGAAAAAAGACGCGGGCGCGCCGGATTCGAAGGACGACGGAACCGCTAAAGGTGGTACCAAAACCGGGAGCTAAGCATCAGCAACGATTGACTGCCGAAGTCGGTACAGCATCGACTCTCTGCTGACTGTCATGCGCTCGTCACATCCAGCAAGCAAAATGGGATCAGCCAAAAGGATTTGGCCCATCTACAAAAAAAGCCCGGTTAAATGCCGGGCTTTTTCGATTCTGGTGATTGTTAAAGTGCGGTGCAGGGACTGGCTTATTTAAACAAGTCTCTTTGAAGTCGGACGCTCACTTATTTCTTTGGATCCACCCAATCAACATGAACGCGCACCCCGGTACCAGCAGACCTGGAGCCACATACGCGAACGTCCCGTCAGCGAGCAGGCCGGTCAGACCAAAACTGAATCCGCAAACTACCAGTGGGATTCCACAGAGGAACAGCGGGTTTCGAAATGCCTTATCCATAGCAACTTCTCCTTGAATTTTTTGACCCGGAAACAAACAAGGGTTTGCATTAGCTTTCGCCCGCAAACCCTTGATTTAAGATGGTGCCCGAAGCCGGAACCTAATCAATCCACTAAACGGCAGCTTTCATTGGCTATAAACGAACAGCTAAAAATCTGATGTACTAACCAGTGTACTTTTCTGGTGCTGCTGGGGTGATTGTCTTGTCACTTGCCAAGGCCATCATACGCCAACTCTCCCCGGCGTTCTGCCGACCGAACACACTCCCGATATAAAGGAAGAATGCGCTGTCATGGCAGCACTTCCAGCGTTCCCGTCAAAACGAAAACCACTTATGATGCACGCCTAAAAATGTCGGCCTCCACAGAGAGGCTCATAACTAAATAGGGATTTCAATCAGTGACCATCCAGCCCCACTCCGAAGGAAAGCGAATCGTTTTCCTAGATTCATTGCGTGCGATAGCCGTGCTGTTAGTCCTGTGGGGCCATGTGTTTCTGATTGGAATTGGTGACGCGAACACCGTCGGTATATGGGTCCCTGATGTAAAAGAATTGATCTTTGGACCAACAACCGTGACCGACAACTTTCACGGCAAGATAGGAATGTGGCTGGCGTTGCAGCTTGGCGTTAACGTTGGCGGATTGGGAGTGTCGCTCTTTTTCCTGATCAGCGGCTTCGTGATTCTGCGCACGATCGACAGAACGCCCCCGTTGCAATTCATGATTCAGCGACTTTTTAGGATTGTCCCGGTTTGCTTCTTCTGTGTGGCACTGGTGGCGGGCATCACCTACGTTTATTGCTCCAGTCGTGGACTACCGCAACCAAACTCCATCACAAGCATCCTTACCTCGTCTATTGCAGCCAATTACTTCAATGGCGCGTTCGTCACAGTCCCCGTCCTTTGGACTCTCGAAATTGAAATGTTTTTCTACATCGTCATGGCCATCAGCGTAAGTGTTTTGGGTCGATTAGATTATAAATCCCTGTGTTTGATTTCCCTGGTATGCCTGGGGTTCGTTGCTAATTACGCGTTTCCTTATTCGGACGCACTCGCAAAACCAGATATGTACCGTCACTTCAGCACAATATTCGTGTTCATTAGTTACATGATGATCGGGGCGTTCATCTATCGCGCCTACGAAGATAAGAACGTGCTGCGCGGCCTGGCCTTCTCAGTGATATCCGTGGCGCTATGTGGTGTCAGCTATTACCTGTATGAGAAAGCTACTAACTTTCAGGGCATAGGAAGCGACCTTGCATCCTCGACTGCCGCGTTGATCATCTTCGTCATCGGGTTGTTTGCGGGGATGCATGGAAAGTTGTTCGCGCCTTTGCGGTGGATAGCATCGATCAGCTACCCGTTGTACTTGCTACACATACCGCTGGCGTGGGGGATGATTTACGTGCTCGCCTCGATGGGGATCGGAATGTACTGGTGCGCCACGCTTTCTACGGTTGCGGTCATAATCTTGGCATGGGCGACCCATCGTACGATTGAGCTGCCATCTCAGGCGCTCGGCAAGACAGTCAGCAACCTCGTTAAGAAATCCTCCCCCGCAGTCGAGGGAGAAATCGCTTAATTTACGTCGGGTATGTCTGGGATATCCCGCCAACCGTAGCACCACCGGCCAGGCCTAGCTTGCTTCGAACGTTCGCGGCAGTAGCCTTGCCGGCGGTTTCCACATAAGGCCCGTACTGGCAATTGTTCGAAGCGCTCCAAGTATTCGCACCACCGCCGTATAGACCGCCATCAAAGTGAATGTCATTGCTCGATCCAGTGACATATGCGCCAGTAGAAATAGCCACATTTCCAGTGCCACCGCCACGGCCGTTGTAGTTATTTACCAAGCCCGGTGCAATATTTGCAGACGCCAAACCGGCTAAGAAAAATGCAGTTTCCAGGGTATTGCTGTAAATGCCTCCTTCAATGCTCAAACCGAAAAGAGTTGGGCTGCCAGCATTATCTTCAATTCGTAAGCAGTTACGGGCTTGAAGCTGACCGTTACACTGCACATTCGCACCTAAGGTCATCCCAATCACAGCATTTGCGGCTGGGTAGGTATGGATCAATGCGCCAAAGCATTCGTCTAGAAAGATGTCGTCTATACGCACGTTGGTAACGAGACCACTTGGAATGAATGCAATGCAGTCTTGCCCGGCCCCGCCAGCGTAGCCGGAAATCGAAATGCCCTCCGCGCCGGTAACCAGGACACCGTAGCGAGCGCCAATGTTTTCATATCCCGCAAAAGATCCCGAGCCAACGGTAATAGTCCTCGTTGGCGATGGCCCACCAACCCCGACATAAATGTTTCCAAGCTTTACTTGTGTATTGAATCGGTGTGCTGAAATTGCCTGATTGTCACCTACCCAAACGGCGGCAATTTGCTCACTAATGGCAGCATTTTTATTATCCCAGCTGCCGTACGACTTGATAATTCCGATTTCTGGTTGAGTGCATCCAACAAGGACAACACCGTAAGGGGCATGCTGCAGCCACACTCGATCAACGAAGCAGGCATACCCCCCAAAAATACGAATGTGCGCTTGTCCATCAGTAAGCCTGTCGACCATCGTGACGGAGGTGCTGATGTCAAACCCGGGATGAAGTTGTTCTACGAGGAAGTCAGTAAATCTGCACGCAAGGGCGGCAACAGTTCCATCGGCAGTACCGACTCTGAACGTATCACCGATCCAATTCCCTTTACGCTGAATACGCGTGCCAGTAGCTCCTGACATGCCAGAACCGGAAATCCTGCAATTTGGCTGACACTGAATCTGACCGGTAACAATATAGTGCCCAAGAGGAAAGAATAAATCACGATACTGAGTCGCGGCAGAAACAATCGCAGCGGTGTCGTCGGTCACGCCATCACCAGTAGCCCCAAGCTCTTTTACGCTTATTGATGAATTCGCAAGACGACTGATTGCCTCAGCAACAGATAACCCAAGGGCTGTTAATGTTTCATCAAGATCGGCGATAGAAAGAGTCACCGAGCTGTCGAGCGTTTGTAGTTTTTCAGCACGAAGAATACTCATTATTTCCACCGTCCGATTGCAATGTATGAAAGTTGATAGGTTGCTGTTGCCGATGCGATGTCGAGGATTGCGAACTGTGCAGAGGCGAGGGAGACGGAAGCGCTACGAGTCCCCCACGCAAGTTTCCCGACGGAGTACGGGGTGAGAGCCACATAAGGCATTGCGCCAACGAATGGAATTGGGAAGGTCCAAAGTGCAGGCTGCCCATAGAACAGTGGGCTATAGGCCGTTGTGACCGCGATACTTACGCTCGCTACGTTGAGCGAGCATTCAAGTCGGCCATCCGGATATTTGACGTAGTCTCCGTTCGCGTTACTTCCTCGAACAGTGCCCGCGGCGGCCGTGAAGAGAAGGCATTTCCAGTTGGAGCCCCCGACGTTGATGAACTCCGCAACATCTCCAGGAGCGGTGACAATGTCGACTGCGCCTGGAAGGATGAGCGATGTGCCGTTGTGAGTGAGGGTCAGTACGCCCGTAAACATCACCGTGCGCCTCACGCCATCAGTGCTGGCGCCAAGCGAAGTAATGGTCGTGCTGCCGTTAACGATCACCGTTTCTGCGTTTGCGGTGCCGATCGATACGGTGGCAGCGCTGGGAAGCGTCACGCGGGGCGGGGCATTTAACATTGCAACTTTGTTGCCGCCTGGCGTTACCTCGTCATGGATACGCAGTTGCTTGAGCGTCATGTCGATATAAAGCTCACCCTCAAGTAGCGTCAGCGCGTCGGCTTGCGCGGATGTACCGCGCCGAATCTGGATTGACTGGCTCATAGGTTCAGGTCCAATGGGTCTGGAAGCTCGGTGTTAAGCGTTCCTGCACCAGTCGTTGCACCATTGGCGATGGTCCAGAATGAACCGGCGCCGATGGTCACGGCCTGCCCCAGGGCGATGGTCATGGTTGGTCCAAAAGACCAAGCATTCTTGTTGGGTGGGATGGTCACGCTGCTCGGGATTACCTGGTCGTGCCAGCTCAGCGGGGAGAACTGCGAAGCGACCAACCCAGCGGCGCCGGTGATTTGACCTTGAAGAATTGCATCAGCTGCCTGTCGAAAAGCCGCCTCAGCCGCGACCAGGACCGCCACGCTGCTAAGGTTGGCAGCATCGGTATCGTGGATTGGATCGCCTAGGTTGGCGATTCGGTTGTTGTTGGCGAGATATGCCCCGGCTCCGTCTACATCATTTGGCCCCAGTGTCAAAGCTCTGGTGTCCGAGCGCAGCAGTTGTTTCAGTGCAAGCCAAATACGGTCAAAGTCACGGTTGACTGTTTTCGCAAGAAAATCGCCATTTTCTTGGTAGTCCGTAAGGCGCTGGAACGGAACATCAAGAAATAGGTACAAATCACCAAGCGGTGGAACTGCAAAAACAATTGCGCTGACAGGATTTCCTAAGATGCACGGCGTAATGCCGTCGGTGCTAGCTCATGAGCTGCTGGTGCGCGACCTGGTCGAGGCGTCCATGTTCGAATGGCAGAACATCGCAGCTCCATTCAGCAAGTTGAACGAAGGCCAGCGCCAGGAAGTGACCGACCGGGTTCAGATCAGAGGATTGATGATCTTGAAGCCGAGGTGAAGCAACTGAGGGCTGCCGAACACAGACTGGAGTACATCTGTACTCCATCCCGAAAAACCTCTACCCCTTCTATCTAATCGAACCGCAACAGCACGGCGAGGAATCCTCTATGAACACAGGGCGGATTCAACCGGTCGTCGCAACACCTTGATCGAGGTGTTTATGGGACGACCCGCAGGATGGATGCAAAAATTGACGGGCCGGGGAGCGATGCGTTCTCCAGGTGCACCCTCACTTCGTAATGAGATCGAGCGGCTATTTTGGGTGCAGATTGCAACAGGCATCACAAGCGAAAAGGCAGCACATGCCGTTGGCGTATCAACAGCGGTAGGTACACGCTGGTTCCGTCATCGAGGCGGGATGCCATTATTCATGTCGAATCACATATCAGGACGTTACTTATCGTTTGCAGAGCGAGAAGAGATTGGGCTGCTTCGAGCGCAAAGTGTTGGCGTTCGTGAGATCGCCCGTCGCCTTGGACGAAGCCCATCGACAATTTCACGGGAGCTGACACGAAATGCTGCTACCCGTTGCGGTCGGCTTGAATATCGAGCGTCAGTAGCGCAATGGAAGGCAGAACTGGTGGCCAAGAGGCCGAAACCAGCAAAGCTGGTCACTAACCCTCGACTGCACCAGTACGTACGCGACCGCCTTGAGGGCAAGGTTCAAGACGCCGATGGTCGTGAGATCTCTGGGCCTCGGCAAGCGCCCTTCAAAGGTCGAAATAAACCGCATCGCAGTGACCGTAAATGGGTCAATGGCTGGTCGCCCGAACAGATTGCCAACCGGCTCCAGATCGATTTTCCGGATGATGAATCCATGCGCATCTCTCATGAAACCATATATCAGGCGCTCTACATTCAGGGTCGAGGAGCTCTCAAGCGCGAACTGGTGAGCTGCCTGCGCTCAGGACGAGCATTGCGCGTGCCGAGAGCCAGAGCGCAGGCCAAAGTGTGGGCACACGTCAGCGAGGACGTCATGATCTCCAGTCGCCCTGCTGAGGTAGAAGATCGGGCTGTACCCGGGCATTGGGAGGGCGACCTGATCATCGGTCTGAACCGTTCTGCGATTGGAACTCTGGTCGAGCGCTCAACTCGATTTACCATGCTCGTCCATCTGCCCCGCGAGAAAGGTTATGGGCTAATTCCCCGCACGAAGAACGGCCCGGCGCTGGCTGGCTATGGGGCTGTTAGTATGGCCAATGCATTGAAGAAGACGGTGACTGATCTTCCCATCGAGCTGTGGCGATCTTTGACCTGGGATCGTGGAAAGGAGCTGTCGGATCACGCTCGATTTACCATCGAGTCCGGAGTAAAGGTTTTCTTTGCTGATCCACATAGTCCATGGCAGCGCGGCACAAACGAAAATACGAACGGCCTTCTACGGCAATACTTCCCGAAAGGCACTGACCTCTCTCGTTGGAGTGCTCAAGAAATACAGGCGGTAGCTCACGTACTTAACACTAGACCTCGAAAAACACTCGGCTGGAAAACACCTGCCGAAGCACTGAATGAGTATCTAAAGTCTGTACAACAATCCAGTGTTGCGACGACCGGTTGAATCCGCCCAGCGCGCAACGATCAATATGAAGAGCCTGTCGAGTTCATCCGACTACCCAAGGTCAAAGAGCTGACCGGCCTCGGCACCACCAAGATCTACACCATGGCCAGCGAGGGGCTTTTTCCGAAGCAAGTGCCACTGGGTGGCCGGGCTGTTGCCTGGGTCAAGTCCGAGGTTCTGCAATGGAATATGGACAGGCTGGCAGCGGCCCGCGGCGATCAGGATTCGGACGCCAGCCGGTCCAGGTAATCCGCCCAGTCCTGCATCATCCCCCGCCGCTGTTCCACGTACTCAGCGTGGTTGTAGGTCTTCCTTACTTTGCTTGAGCCCGCATGCGAAAGCTGCGCCTCGATCCAATCCTCGTTGTAACCCATCTCGTTCAAGGCCGTTGAAATCGTGGCACGGATCCCGTGCCCGGTCAGTCTGCCTTCATACCCCATGCGCCTCAAAGCCACGTTGACTGTGCCGTCGCTGATCGGCTTGCTCGGGTCACTCCGACCCGCGATCAGCAGCTTGTAACGGCCAGTCATCTGGTGCACCTTGCGCACCTCCTCGACCGCCTGCCGCGACAGTGGCACCAGATACGGCGGTATTACTCCCTCCCCTTTTACCCTGATGACCTTCTGCAACTGCTTCACGCCTTCCGCTGGAATTGTCCATAAAGCGGCATCAAGGTCGAACTGTGACCACTTTGCTTGGCGCAGCTCGCCCGTGCGCACCGCCGTCAGCAACAGAATACGGATGGCGCTCTTGGTGTAATCCTTGATATCGGCCTCTTCGAGCTTCGCCAGAAAAGCTTTCAGCTCCCGCTGCCTTAGCATGGGATTGTGCTTTTCGGGAGGCTCTTTGGCCGCAACGATGTCCAGGTCAGCCGCCGGATTGACTTCCAAGTAGTCGGACGCGATGCCGAAACGGAATATCTCGTTCAGCCAGGTGCGACACTTGCGGGCCACATTGAGCGCCCCGCGCTTCTCGATCACTCGCAAACACGCTAGTACATCGGCGCGCTTCACGTCAGCAATTGGAATTCGCCCCAGTGCCGGTACCAAATCCTTGTCCAGGTAGAGCTGCGCCTGCACGGCAGCGCCCTTTTTCGCCGCCGCCCATCGTGGCAGCTTGAAGGCGTACCACTCGTTTGCGACCACCTCGAAAGTTTTGACAGCGCTGGAGCTGGCTGCGCGCTTCTCTTCACGCCGGTTTAATCGGGGATCTACGCCTTTGGCAACGAGCGTGCGAGCCTGGTCTCGCAGCTCGCGGGCGTCTTTAAGGCTGATCTCGGGATAGGTGCCCAGCGACATGCGCGGCTGCTTGCCGTGCCAAGAGAACCGAAAGTGCCAGGACTTTGTGCCATTAGGGGCAACGAACAGGGACAGGCCACTGGCGTCCGTGAGGGTGAAGCTCTTTTCGGCCTGCTTGGCCTGTCGCACAGCAGTGTCTGTCAGGGGCATTAGTACATCACCAAGTCAGTCGAACTGAGGAAGTGCTAAATGATGTACTAAAAATGTGAGGCTTGCAGCGAAAGAGTGCGAAACTCGGCGCAATAAAAAAGCCGCTCTAGGCGGCTTAGTATCAGGGTTTCGTGAAGCTTGGCGAAACCCTGTGAAACTATAAATGGTGCCCGAAGCCGGAATCGAACCGGCACGCCCTTACGAGCGGGGGATTTTAAGTCCCATGCGTCTACCAGTTTCGCCATTCGGGCGGTAGCGCGATTAAGCAGTCTGAGTTCCGACCAATAACAACCTGGCAGTTCTGACGCTTGTGCAGCAGAGGGGAAATATATACATCCCGTCCCGTTGAAGCAAGTTCGCATCTGTCCTTTTCAAGACTAAATCTTGCAGGACCGTGCAAATAAAAAAGCTCCGTAAATCATTGATCTACGGAGCTTGTTTATTAGTGGAGGCCGAGGTCGGAATCGAACCGGCGTAGGCGGATTTGCAATCCGCTGCATAACCATTTTGCTACTCGGCCTCAAAACATTTGTTGCCAGTAGCGCAACAACAAACGTGTAAAAACTTGGAGCGGGAAACGAGACTCGAACTCGCGACCCCGACCTTGGCAAGGTCGTGCTCTACCAACTGAGCTATTCCCGCGTCTTGGTGTGGCGCATTCTATAGAATCCAGAAGCCCCGTCAACCCTTTGATTCAAAAAAGTTTTATTTCTTTTCAACGTCGGTCTTCAGGTGCGGCCAGGCAGCCCGCAAGTATTGGACCATGGACCACAAAGTCAGGCCTGCAGACACCATCAGCAGAACGTAACCCAATAGAACCCAGAAGCTGAAATCCTTCGGATTGGCCAGCAGGATAACCAACGCAAGCATTTGCGCAGCGGTTTTCCATTTGCCCAGATTCGATACGGCGACGTGCGCGCGGGCGCCGAGTTCGGCCATCCATTCACGCAGCGCCGAGACAACGATCTCGCGACCGATGATGACAGCCGCCGGCAGCGTGAGCCACAGGTTACCGTGTTCTTGCACCAGCAATACCAGTGCAACTGCAACCATCAGCTTGTCGGCAACCGGATCGAGAAAAGCCCCGAACGGCGTGCTTTGTTCCAGACGGCGGGCAAGATACCCGTCCAGCCAGTCAGTAGCGGCGGCAAATGCGAACACCGAGGCTGAAGCCAGGTAGCTCCATTGGTAAGGCAGGTAGAACAGTAAAATGAAGATCGGTATGAGCAGGACGCGTAGAACGGTAATCAGATTAGGGATATTCATCGGCACAACTGGCTACGAGGTGAGGTGGCATTCTACTCGCTGTGCAGATTTGCATAAATCAACTCTGCGAGCTTTTTACTGATCCCGGGTGCTTTGGCGATCTCTTCGATGCTGGCACGAGATAGCTCCTGCAATCCACCAAAATGTTTCAACAAATCGCGGCGACGTGTCGGCCCAACACCGGCAACGCCCTCAAGTGTAGACGTACGACGGGTTTTGCCGCGACGGGCGCGGTGCCCGGTAATGGCAAAACGGTGGGCCTCGTCACGAATCTGTTGGATCAGATGCAGCGCGGGAGAATCTCCGCGCAACGTGAATTCGTGGGCGGAATCGTTCAGGTACAGCGTTTCGAAACCGGCCTTGCGTGTCGCGCCCTTGGCTACGCCGAGCAGGATCAGATCCGGCACAGCCAACTCATTGAGCACGTCGCGGGCCATGGACATCTGCCCCTTGCCACCGTCGACCAATAGGATGTCCGGAAGCTTGCCCTCCCCGTCCTTCAGTTTGCTGAAGCGTCGAGTCAGCGCTTGATGCATCGCCGCGTAGTCATCGCCAGCTGTTACGCCTTCGATGTTGTATCGACGGTAGTCGGACTTGATTGGTCCTTCGGGGCCGAAGACCACGCAAGAGGCCACGGTTGCTTCGCCGCTGGAGTGACTGATGTCGTAGCATTCGAGGCGCTGGGGCGGTTCGTCCAGTTTCAACACTTCTGCCAGTGCTTCGAAACGCGCGGAAACGTGTTGGCGGTTGGCCAGGCGCGCGCCCAATGCCTGCTCGGCATTGGTCACCGCCAATTGCTGCCAGCGTGCTCGCGTGCCGCGAACTCGGTGGCTGATGGTCAGCTCACGACCACGCAACTCGTCAATGGCCGCGATCAATGTCGGAAAGTCTTCGTGGACCACGTTGACGATGAGTTCGCTTGGCAGGTCGCGTTCGGGACTGCTGATGAAATACTGGCCGAGAAATGCGGCCATGACCTCGGAAACATCCTCTTCAATACCGACCTGCGGAAAGAAGTTCTTGCTGCCCAGGACTCGCCCACCGCGCACACTGATCAAATGGACGCAGGCGCCACCCGGATTGACGAATGCCGCGATCACGTCGACATCGCCCGTCCCGCCCTCCATGCTCTGCTGATCCTGCACCCGACGCAGCAGCGAGATCTGATCGCGCAATTCCGCAGCACGTTCGAACTCGAGATTGATCGCCGCCTCTTCCATCCCGGCAGACAACTCATCGGTCAGCGCATTGCTGCGCCCTTCAAGGAACATCACCGAGTGCCGCACGTCTTCGGCGTACACCTCGGGATCCACCAGACCGACACAAGGCGCCTTGCAGCGTTTGATCTGGTATTGCAAACAAGGGCGTGTACGGTTTTTGTAATAGCTGTCCTCACACTGCCGAACGAAAAACGTTTTTTGCAGCAGGCTCAGGCTTTCGCGAATGGCGCCAGCGCTGGGATACGGACCGAAGTACTTGCCCTTGCCCTTCTTCGCACCGCGATGGATGCTCAGGCGCGGGAATTCGCCGTCCGAAAGATAAACATATGGGTAGGATTTATCGTCGCGCAGCAGGATGTTGTACGGCGGGCGCCACTCTTTGATCAGCGTCTGTTCGAGCAGCAAGGCTTCGGTTTCATTGGCCGTAATGGTCGTTTCGACCTGGGCGATACGCGCGACCAGCGCAGCGGTCTTGGGTGCTAGACCGGTTTTGCGAAAGTAACTCGACAAGCGATTCTTGAGATTCTTGGCCTTGCCGACATAGAGCAGGCGTGCGTCGCTGTCGAACATGCGATACACACCGGGGCGCCCACTGACGGTTGAAAGAAAGGCGCTTGGATCAAAGGTTTCAGTCATTTTCAGAGGCTGGCATCGACCATGCCGTGACGAACCGCCAACAGCGTCAACTCGACATCACTGCTGATCGAGAGCTTCTCGAAAATTCGGTAACGGTAGGTGTTCACGGTTTTCGGCGACAGGCACAACTTGTCGGAAATGATCTGGACCTTTTGGCAACCCACGATCATCAGCGCGATTTGAATTTCGCGCTCCGACAGAGCGTCGAAGGGCGAATCGTTGGTCGGCTGGAAGGATTTAATGGCCAGCTGCTGAGCAATTTGCGGGCTGATGTAGCGTTGGCCAGCGAATACCAGCCGGATGGCCTGGACCATTTCCGGCAAACCCGCGCCTTTAGTAAGGTAGCCCGCAGCGCCGGCCTGCAACAGCCGAGTGGGAAACGGATCTTCTTCGCACACCGTCACCGCGACGACTTTGATGTCCGGATGGCTGCGCAGCAATTTTCGTGTGGCCTCAAGGCCGCCGATCCCGGGCATCTTGACGTCCATCAAAACCACATCGGGCTTCAGCTCACGCGCCTTCAGCAGGGATTCTTCACCTGATTCAGCCTGGCCGACTACTTGCAGGCCATCGATGTCAGCCAGCATTCGTGTAATACCTGTACGAACGAGATCATGGTCATCGACTACTAGCACCCTAATCAAGCAGACACCTCGCGATATGGTCTTATTGGGTTGCCGACACCTTAGCAAAAAGCAACTGGCAGACCTAGCGGAAAGCGTCATATAAAAAGTTTCAATTCATCTTGAAAGGCTTGTGGCATGCGTGTTTCAGCGATGCTAGCCATTGACATCACGCTGCATTCTCAGGAAGCACTCGTCCGCCCCCACCACCTGTAGTCCCTTTCTTTCATACAACGCCCGCGCCGGGTTGTTTTCGAAAACCGTCAACCGCAATGCCGGGCGTCGCTCCTTTCGCGCGATGGCCAATACCTGATCGATAACCCAGGAGCCGGCGCCCTGCCCACGAAACGCTTCGGCAATGTGCAGTTCGCGGATATACAGAGCCCTGGCGTCTCGGCTCAGGCTGACATAACCCACAGGATTATCAGTGTGCGTGATGATTCGGTGCTCACGTCCTGCCCAAGCGACATCAAAGGCTTCGTCCTGCCACAACAGGTTGTGCTGTATGTAGTAACGCAGCAGGTTGTCGCGGGTAAGCGCGCGAGCGAAATCGAGGTCGCGATCAGACGCCAGGCGCCATTCAAACATCTTCAAGCCTGCGCGAGCGCATAACTCCTCCTCTGTGTGTCCGTCAAAGAAAGGAGTGTGTCATACCCTTCACATCACTCAAGCGATAGAAAACCTCGCTGAACATCAATAGCAATTTCTGATTGAATCCTCTCACCGGCCTCTAGTAAGCTCGGCGCATTCATCGGAGATTAACCATGTTCAACGCCCTCTCTCAGCTTCGTACCGCCAGCGCCCTGCGCTCGGTTGCGGCTGCCCGAGTAAACGATGTTCATGCTTCGGTCAGCTTTTATTTTGGGTATTGGTTTAGCCACTGGCGCGCCTGATACCCACACGGCGCCCACATTAAACGGGTCGCCACCAGAGAATTTTCAACCCCCGGTCGGCCTCCCGACCGGGGGTTTTGTTTTTTCAGCCCCAAATTTTTAGCGACACACCAGACAACTTGAGGATTCAGAAAATGAACTACGCCACTTATTACCGTTACGACATTTTTACCGCCTGGCGATTTACCACCCTCCGCTCGGGACAGCCTGCCGCCTCCGATCGGTCACCCACAGGTGGCAAGCACACACATGTAGCCAATCCGGCCAATTGTCGAACACCCCAGTAGGGCCGAGCGCGCGGGAGTGAACCCGCCGCCAGCCCAGGAAGCCTGAATATGAATTCGTCCGTCTCTGCTTTGCCACTGTCCACACTGAGCCCTGCCAATGAAGCGCTGACCCTGCGCCTGCCGAGCTCATTGCAACTCAAACAACAGTTGCCACTCACGCCCGCCTTGACCCAGCAGGTCGCTGCACACCGCGAGGCGGTCCGCGCGATCCTCGACGGTGAAGACTCCCGCCTGCTCGTGATTGTCGGCCCCTGCTCAATTCACGACCCCAAGTCTGCGCTCGAATACGCCAGCAACCTGGCCCGCCTCTGCGCCGAGGTCAGCGACGAAATGCTGTTGGTAATGCGCGCCTACGTCGAAAAGCCCCGCACCACTGTCGGCTGGAAAGGCCTGGCCTACGATCCTCGCCTGGATGGCAGCGACGACATGGCCGGTGGCCTGACGCTGTCCCGCGAGTTGATGCGAGAAATGCTCATGTTGGGTTTGCCGGTTGCGACCGAGTTGCTGCAACCCATGGCTGCCGGCTACTTCGACGATCTATTGAGCTGGGTGGCCATTGGCGCCCGCACCACCGAATCGCAGATCCATCGCGAGATGGCCAGCGGCCTGAGCATGCCGGTCGGTTTCAAGAACGGTACTGACGGTGGTGTCGCAGTCGCTAGTGATGCCATGCGCTCGGCCGCCCATCCACATCGCCATTTCGGTGTCGATAGCCAAGGGCATCCCGCCATTATTCAAACCCTGGGCAATGCCGACACCCACCTGGTACTGCGCGGTGGTCACAACGGACCCAACTACGACCGCGCAAGCGTTGCCAAAGTGCATGCAGACTTGGCCAACTTGAAGATCCCGACACGGATCATGGTTGACTGCAGCCACGCCAACAGCGGCAAAGACCCGTTGCGCCAGCCAGCAGTGTTCAACGATGTCCTTGAACAACGCCTGCAAGGTGACCGTTCACTGATCGGCATGATGATCGAAAGTCATCTGTTCGAGGGTTGCCAGCCGTTGAGCCCTTCCCTGAAATACGGCATGTCGATTACCGACGGTTGCCTGGGCTGGACTGGCACCGAGCAACTGCTGCGTAAGGCGGCAGAGCGTCTGCGTGCGCAAAACAGCAACTGACGCCCGGATGACCTCGCCCGCCAAGCTGTCCTCATCCCGGGACAGTTTGGCGGCGCGACGTACTAAGAGCGAATTTGCACCAGCGTCACATCGGATAACTGGCTGACATCATCCAGACGCTCAACCGAATAAGAGACACGTACCATCTGATCTCGATGCTCCCTCCAGAACCCGTAGGGGACAATGAACACCAGTGGCTGGCCAGCCATTTCCCTGGTTATCTCGCGGTCATCGCGGTGACTGAAATAGTCGCCATCGCATTTCAGGTAGACCAGTTCGCCCTCTTCTGTCCGCGCATCTTCGATCACGACAGTGACGCCATCCATCGCATCTTGCAGATCCAATACGCCCTCGTCCGCCTCCAGAACGACAGGTGGCGAAATCGTGTCCCGTGTCAAAGCCCCTATCACCAGTTGGGAAGACTCCGAATACCGAGGATGTTGCCCTTCGTGATAGACGCAATAGCTGAGCGCTACAGTAGCGTCGAGGTTGGGAGCAATGCATTCAGGGGGCACCCAGAAAGACAGCTCCCCACCCACCGCAAAGGATTCAACGTTAAGTGTGTCATTGAAACTCGCCTCTGGCGTCAAGCCTGCCCAGGCCATCAGAACCCTGTCTCCGGCAGCCATTCGCGCATAAGGCCTGATTGAAACCAGAGTGCCCTCTGATACCCGCTCGGGGTCGAGTGTGCCGCCGACGGCATCGTTCGCAATCGCTGGCAGCAAGTCTTGCTTGATATCGCCAACGCTCAACTGCAAACATGGGGACTGCGCCGGCTCCGGCCGCCCAGCACTTATCAATGTGTAATAGATCTCAAGCGAGCCGCCATCAAGCGCCGCGATATGTACAGCAGGCACGGTAAACACCATTTCCATGCCCACTTGTGCATCGCTGACAAAACGTGTCGTTTCGTGCTGATAGCTCAGGCCTTCAACATCCAGCCCGGCCCAGGACAACACCAATTTGTCGCCACAGGTCATGCCCGGATAAGGCTCGACCTTGATCACTGCCTTTCTATCAGAGGGGTCCAGCAAGGCGTTTTCAGCCTGATCCACCACCGGTCTCGGTAGCTTCTGGTCGGTTCCATGTCTGTTCATTTATAGGCTCCAGTCCTTGGAATAAATGCCGCCCGCAGGCTGGCATCAAACGAATCCTATTGAACCGCAAAAGCCTGAATTCCGATGTCGGGAGAACCCTTCGCAATGCACGGACAAATGACCTGCGCCGGGTAGGCCATTGATTAAAAACACCCGAGACCCGCTGAAAGGATGGCGAAACATTCCGACCGGGACCTCATCCACATCCGATTTTTCACCGTTGTTCTATTCCGCTTTCGCCTTTTTACAGCGGCTTTTTCATACATCGCGCCAACGTCTGAGTGTTTTAGAGTGCAACGCATGGCAACTCCCTGAACCCTGAAAAAGGTAAAAAACATGCAACGGAATGCAAGCACTCAACACCCAATCCTGCTGGTCCATGGGCTCTTCGGCTTTAGCCGGATCGGCACCGTTGAACTCTTCCATGACGTCAAACAAGCCCTCAGAAGTGCAGGTGCGAGAGTGTTCGTCCCGCACCTGTCGGCAACCCACAGCAATGAAGCGCGGGGTGAGCAGTTACTGGCGCAGATCGAACGGGTTCTGGAAGGCACTGGCGCGAGCAAAGTCAACCTGATCGGTCACAGTCAGGGCGCACTCGCCGCACGTTACGCGGCAGCGTTAACACCACACTCGGTTGCCTCGGTGACATCTGTCAGTGGACCAAACCACGGTTCCGAGCTGGCAGACCTCCTGCGCAAGGCACTGAAGCCCGGACAATTGCCGGAGCATGTCGCCGAGGCCGTCGCGACGCTTTTCGCAAACTTCCTCTCCTCAATCAGTGGTAATGACGGCCTGCCGCAGAACGCCATCACCGCACTGAATGCCCTGACCACAGAAGGCGTCGGCGCATTCAACGAAAAGTACCCTCAAGGGCTGCCGAAGACCTGGGGAAGCAAGGGCCGCGAACTGGTCAACGGCGTTCGCTACTATTCCTGGAGTGGCATCTTGCACGGACATAATCTGGATGAACGACTGATGGCGCTGGATCCACTACATGGCTCGCTATGCGCCCTTTCCAGATACTTCGTCACCGAAGCAGAGCAGAACGATGGCATGGTCGGCCGCTTTAGTTCTCATTTAGGCACAGTCATTCGCTCGGACTACCCTTTGGACCATGTGGGCACCCTGCGCCAGACCACCAGTCTTTTCGCAAACAGCGTCGACCCGACTGACCTCTATGTGCAGCACGCAGAACGCCTGAAAAAAGCTGGCCTGTGATCAGCACCCTGCCGTCCAGGCCGCATGGAACGGAACTTTGAGAAGAAATAGATCACTGAATCCGGTAGGCTCAGCACTTTAACGAACATTGAAAAGGAGTATTTCCCATGGCTAAAGCCACTGCCCGTCACATCCTGGTTGCCAGCGAAGCCAAGTGCAACGAACTCAAGTCCCAAATCCAGGGCGGCGCAGACTTCGCCGAAGTCGCCAAAGCCAACTCCACGTGCCCTTCCAGCCGCCAGGGCGGTGATCTGGGTTCGTTCGGTCCGGGCCAGATGGTCAAGGAGTTCGACACCGTAGTGTTCAGCGCACCACTCAACGTGGTACAGGGTCCGGTCAAGACCCAGTTCGGTTACCACTTGCTGGAAGTGACCAGCCGTCAGGACTGATCGACGCCTGATCGCTCTCTATAACGGCCCGCCTTCTGGTGGGCCGTTGTGCATCGGATACGTGATTCGGCTGGCGAGGGACGCGCCGCTAGCGTACAACTTGGCGTTAACGACCACCCGGCTCTAAGGCTGACAATGCGACTGGCTTTCCCTACTTTATTGTTCACTGCCGTGGCCCTGCTGTTGGGCGCCGCCGGTGTGAATGCCGCACCGCAACATGCGTTGACCGTCTACGGCGAACCGGCCAAGTATCCTGCCGGCTTCAGTCATTTTGCCTACACCAATCCGCAAGCGCCCAAGGGCGGTACGATGCGTCGCTCCGCGATCGAAATCGGTCAATTCGACCATGTCCTGCCGTACATCGACAAAGGCATTGGCGTCTCGCAGATCGACGGTTTGCTCTACTCGCCCCTGGCCCAGCGCTCGCTGGATGAGCCTTACACCGTATACGGTCTGGTCGCAGAGAAAATGGAGCGCTCCGACGACGGCCTGTCCCTGCGTTTCTATCTGAATCCCAAGGCACGTTTTGCCGACGGCAAGCCAATTACTGCCGAAGACGTGCGCTACACCTTTGACTTGCTGATGACCCAGGGCAGCCTGCGTTATCGCACGCAATTTGCCGACGTCAAAGGCGTTGAAGTGGAGTCACCGCTATCCGTGCGCTTCGACTTCAAGAACAACGAGAACCGCACCCTCCCGCTGGACATCGCGACCTTGCCGGTGTTTCCCGAACACTGGTGGAAAACCCGCGACTTTGCCGGCGGTGGCGGTTACGAGCCGCCATTGGGTAGCGGGCCGTACAAGGTCAGCAAGGTCGATTCCGGACGCAGCATTACCTTCGAGCGCAACCCCGACTGGTGGGGCAAGGACTTGCCAGTCAGCCGTGGCCTCTACAATTTCGATCACTTCAGCATCGAATACTTCGGCGATACCGACGTCGCCCGTCAGGTGCTGCGTGGCGGTGCCTACGACTACAATCGCGAATTTTCCGCCACCGGTTACTCCATCGGCTACGAAAGCCCGGCCCTGAGTGACGGCCGACTGCAAAAGGCGCATTTGGCAGTCGAAGCCCCACAACCGAGCCAGGGGTTTGTGTTCAACTTGCAAAAGCCGATGTTCGAGGATCGTCGGGTACGCCAGGCGCTGGCCATGCTCTGGGATTTCGAATGGAGCAACCGGCAGATGATGCGCAACATGTACATCCGCCAGCAGAGCTTCTTTTCCAACACCGACCTCTCCGCCCGGCAACTGCCGGATGCTGGTGAACTGGCGATACTCGAACCCTTGCGCGGGCAGATCCCCGACGAAGTCTTCACTAAAGTCTTCGAGCCACCGAAAACCGATGGCAGTGGCGTGATCCGGGACAAACAGCTCCAGGCACTGGACCTGCTCGAACAAGCCGGCTGGAAACCGAAAGGTGATCAGCTGGTGAACGCTGACGGTGAGCCGTTGAGCTTCACTTTCCTGGTCAGCCAGAACGGCATGGACCGTTTGCTGCTGCCGTATAAACGTACCCTGAAACAGATCGGTATCGACCTGAACATCCGTCGCATCGACTCGTCCCAGTACGTCAATCGTCTGATGAGCCGCGACTACGACATGATCGTCACCGGCTACCCGGTCACCACGTCGCCCGGCGGTGAGCTGTTCAACTATTTCGGTTCGGCCGCAGCCACAGACCCTGGCTCCAACAACTACATGGTGCTGAAGAACCCGGCGATAGACACGCTCCTTAACGGACTGGTGCGCGCCAATACCCAAGCGGAGATGTTGCGCTACGCCCATGCGCTCGACCGAGTGCTGCAGTGGAACTACTACTGGATTCCCAACTATTACCCGCCAGGCACTTCCACGGTGTGGTGGAATCGCTTCGGCATCCCGAACGTGCAAGCCAGCAATGACGAAGCCATCGAGAGTTGGTGGGAAATTAGCACTACGCCATTGACCAACCAGGAAATGACCGCCGAACGCATCCGCCGTGGCAAACCCGGAGGACCGCACTGATGTGGGCTTATATTCTGCGGCGTCTGCTGCTGATCATCCCGACGCTGGTGATCATTCTTCTGGTCAACTTTGTGATCGTCCAGGCTGCTCCGGGCGGACCGGTTGAACAGGCCATCGCTCATCTGCAAGGCATTGGCGGGGCCAGTGTCGGCGGCGGGTCCGGCGAGACCATGAATGGCCGCTCCCGCGCCAGTCGCGGCCTCGATCCGCAACTGATCAAGGACATCGAAAAACAATATGGTTTTGACAAGCCGGCCCACGAGCGTCTCTGGCTGATGCTCACCAGTTACGCACGTCTGGACTTCGGCAAGAGCTTCTTTCGCGGCGCCACCGTCACCGACCTGATCCTGGAAAAAATGCCGGTGACCATTTCCCTCGGGCTCTGGGCGACGCTGATCACCTACCTCGTATCGATCCCGCTAGGCATCCGCAAGGCGGTGCATCACGGCAGCCATTTCGACATCTGGAGCAGCACTGCCATCATCATCGGCTATGCGATGCCGGCGTTCCTGTTCGCCATGTTCCTGATCGTGATGTTCGCCGGGGGCACTTCGTTGAACTGGTTCCCGGTACGCGGACTGGTTTCAGACAATTTCGAATCGCTGTCGACCGTGGGCAAGATCGCCGACTACTTCTGGCACCTCGTGCTGCCGGTGACGGCGCTGGTGATCGGTGGCTTCGCGACCCTGACCATCCTCACCAAGAACTCGTTCCTCAATGAAATCACCCGCCAGTACGTGGTCACCGCCCGCGCCAAGGGCCTGAGCGAACGCCGGGTGCTGTACGGCCACGTATTTCGCAATGCCATGCTGCTGGTGGTATCGGGGATTCCCCAGGCGTTTATCAGCGTATTTTTTGCCGGTTCGTTGCTGATCGAAGTGATCTTCTCCCTCGATGGCCTGGGCCGCATGAGCTATGAAGCGGCAGTTTCGCGGGACTACCCGGTGGTTTTTGGTTCGCTGTTCATCTTCACCCTGTTTGGCCTCTTGATAAAACTGGTCGGCGACCTCTGCTACACCCTGGTCGACCCGCGTATCGACTTCGCCGCGAGGAACGCCTGATGTTCAAGCTTTCGCCGCTGGGCCGTCGTCGTTTTGAGCGTTTCAAGAAAAACCGCCGTGGCTGGTGGTCGCTGTGGTTGTTTGTCGGTCTGTTCATGCTGACCCTGGGCGGCGAACTGATCGCCAACGACAATCCGTTGATCGTCAGTTACCAAGGCTCGTTGTATTTCCCGGCAATCAAGCGCTACACCGAGCAGGAATTCGGCGGGCAACTGCCGTTCCAGGCTGACTACCGCAGCGACTACGTGCAGAAGCTGATCAAGAAGGACGGTGGCTGGATGCTCTTTCCGCCCATTCCCTTCAGTGACGACACGCCGAACTATGACCTGAACAAACCCGCACCGAGCCCACCTTCGAACGTGAACTGGCTGGGCACCGACGACCAGGCTCGCGACGTGTTGGCGCGGGTGATTTTCGGTGCACGCGTGTCGATTCTGTTTGCCTTGATGCTGACCTTCGTCAGCGCGTTGATCGGCATCGCCGCCGGCGCCCTGCAAGGCTATTACGGCGGGTGGGTCGACCTGCTCGGTCAACGACTGCTGGAGGTTTGGTCCGGGTTACCGGTGTTGTACCTGCTGATCATCCTGTCGGGATTTGTCGAACCAAACTTCTGGTGGTTGCTGGGGATCATGGCGCTTTTTTCATGGCTGGCGCTGGTGGACGTGGTGCGCGCCGAGTTCCTGCGCGGGCGCAATCTGGAGTACGTCAAAGCAGCCCGTGCGCTGGGGTTGAGCGATCGCAAAGTGATCGTGCGACACATCCTGCCCAACGCCATGAACGCGACCTTGAGTTATCTGCCGTTCATTTTGACCGGGGCGATCTCGACGCTCACGGCGCTGGATTTCCTCGGTTTCGGCATGCCGGCCGGCAGTGCATCACTGGGTGAGTTGATCGGTCAGGGCAAGCAGAACCTGCAAGCGCCATGGCTGGGATTGACGGCGTTCTTCACCCTGGCGTTGATTCTTTCTTTATTGGTGTTCATTGGCGAAGCGTTGCGCGATGCCTTTGATCCCCGGTCGTAAGGCGGACTGTAGATATGACCAACCTGATCGAAATCCGTGACCTCAGCGTGGCCTTCAGTGGCCAGACCGTGGTGCGCAACCTGTGCCTGGACATCCGCCCCGGCGAATGCCTGGCGCTGGTCGGCGAGTCGGGTTCGGGGAAATCGGTTACCGCCCACTCGATCCTGCAATTGTTGCCCGAATGCGGTACCGAAACCACCGGCAGCATCCGCTATCGCGGCCAGGAACTGGTGGGCGCCGATGCGAAGAAGTTGCGCGAACTGCGCGGCAACCGAATCGCGATGATTTTCCAGGAGCCGATGACCTCCCTCAATCCGCTGCACAGCATCGAAAAACAGATTGGCGAAACCTTGCTGGTGCACAAAGGCATGGCCGGCAAAGCGGCGCAGGCACGGATCCTCGAGTTGCTGCATCTGGTGGGAATCCAGAAACCCAAGGAGCGGCTCAAGGCCTACCCGCATCAATTGTCCGGCGGCCAGCGTCAGCGGGTGATGATTGCCATGGCCCTGGCCTGCGAGCCGGAATTGTTGATCGCCGACGAACCCACCACTGCACTCGACGTTACCGTGCAGCGCAAGATTCTGCTGCTGCTCAAATCGCTGCAACGGCGGCTCGGCATGTCGCTGCTGCTGATCAGCCACGACCTCAACCTGGTGCGCAGCATTGCCCAGCGTGTCTGCGTGATGAAGGCCGGTGAAATCGTCGAGCAAGCCCCGTGTGAAACCCTGTTCACCGAACCCAGGCATCCCTATAGCTGCGTGCTGCTGAACGCCGAGCCGGAAGGCGAAGCCCTGCCCCGGGACGAGCGCGAAAACGTGCTGGAGGTGGACAATCTGCGGGTGCAGTTTGCCGTCAGCGGCGGGCTGTTCCAGCGCAAGACCTACTTAAACGCCGTGGACGGCATCAGCCTGAATATCCAGCGCGGCAAGACGCTGGGCATTGTCGGTGAATCCGGTTCCGGCAAGTCCACCCTCGGCCAGGCGATCCTGCGCCTGCTCGATTCCGAGGGCAGCATTCGCTTCCAGGGACAAGCGCTGGACGGCCTGACGCAGAAGCAACTGCGACCTTGGCGCAAGAAAATGCAGGTGGTGTTCCAGGATCCGTTCGGCAGCCTCAGCCCACGGATGTCCGTGGCGCAGATCATCAGCGAAGGTCTGGAAGTTCATAGTCAGTTGAGTGCTGAAGAATGCAACGCCGAGGTGATCCGGGCGCTGCAGGAAGTCGGCCTCGATCCACAAAGCCGTCATCGTTACCCCCACGAGTTTTCCGGCGGTCAACGCCAGCGCATCGCCATCGCTCGGGCGTTGGTGTTGAAACCGGCACTGATCCTGCTGGACGAACCGACCTCGGCGCTGGATCGCACCGTGCAGAAGCAGGTGGTCGCCCTGCTCCGTCAGCTCCAGGAAAAACATGGCCTGACCTATCTGTTTATCAGCCATGACCTGGCGGTGGTACGCGCACTGGCCCACGACATGATCGTGGTCAAGGACGGCAAAGTGGTGGAAAGCGGCGCCAGCCACGACGTGTTCGATTCGCCGCAGCATCCGTACACCAAAGAGCTTTTGGCGGCGGCGCATCCGGGGCAGGCATAATCCAGCCAGACCGCGTCGCGGCCATCGCGAGCAGGCTCGCTCCCACAGGGGGGTTGTGAACTGTGGGAGCGAGCCTGCTCGCGAAGAAGCCAATACAGACACCACATATTCTGGACACGACACCCATGAACACCACCGAAAGCCTCAAGGACTACCAGCGCGTCCGCCTGCTGGCGATCCGCTCGTTGTTCGAGATCATCGAGCAGTCGAGTGAAGGCACGGTGATCGTCGATCGTGACGCCAACATCGTCTGGATGAACGAGCGCTATGCCAAGCGCTTCGGCCTGCAATCGGCAGAAATTGCCATCGGCAAAGCCTGTGAAAGCGTCATCCCCGGCAGCCTGTTGCGTGAGGTGGTGCGCACGGGACGGCCGATTCTGCTCGACATGCAGGACACCCCGAAAGAGCCGCTGGTGGTGATGCGCCTGCCGATCCATGACGATGCCGGCGAGGTGATCGGCGCGATCGGTTTTGCCCTCTTCGATGAGTTGCGCAGCCTGTCGCCAATGCTCAAGCGCTACATGAGCATGCAGGAAGAACTGGCCTCCACGCGTTCGCTGCTGCGTTCGCGGCAGACCAAATACAACTTCGCGCATTTCATCGGCACCAGTGCCGCCAGCCTGGAAGTCAAACGCCGCGCCCGGCGCAGTGCCAGCACCGATTCGCCGGTGTTGCTGCTGGGCGAAACCGGAACCGGCAAGGAATTGCTCGCGCAGGCGATCCACAATGCCTCGCCGCGCGCGCACAAGGCGTTCGTCAGCATCAACAGTGCGGCGATCCCCGAATCACTGCTGGAAGCCGAATTCTTCGGCACCGCTCCCGGCGCGTTTACCGGTGCCGACCGCAAGGGTCGCGCCGGCAAGTTGCAGATTGCCCAGGGCGGGACGTTATTTCTCGATGAAATCGGCGACATGCCGCTGCCGCTGCAAAGCAAATTGCTGCGGGTGTTGCAGGAAAAGGAGTTTGAACCGGTCGGTTCAAACGAAGTAATCCAGAGCGATGTACGGGTGATAGCCGCGACATCTACCGACCTGGAAGCGGCAATCAAGCGCGGCGAGTTCCGCGCCGATTTGTATTACCGCCTCAACGTTTTGCCGATCCAGGTGCCACCGCTGCGCGACCGTCTCGACGATTTACCCGCCCTCAGCGAAGCAATTCTTGAGGAACTGCGCAGCCAGCACGAACTGAACAGCGAAGCATTGGAGTTGCTGGGACAGCATGCCTGGCCGGGGAACATTCGCGAATTGCGCAATGTGCTGGAACGGGCGGCGTTGCTCAGTGATGACCTGCGGCTCACCGTTGCGGATATCCGTGCGGCAATCGGGACTTTTACGCCGGTAGAGCGAGTGGTGCCGCTAACCATTGAACCGGTGGAACATGAGACGTTCAGCGCGGCGCGGGAGCGATTTGATCGACATTTGATTGAAGCTGCCCTGGCACAATGCGGGGGCAAGGTGATTGACGCGGCGGCGCGCTTGGGGCTGGGGCGGTCTACGTTGTACAAGAAGATGGTGGCGTTGGGGATTGCCGAGTCTCCATAAAGAGACATAAATCTCGATAGATAGATAAAACAGCAGAGCGCTTCGCGCTCATCGCCGGCAAGCCGGCTCCTACAGGGTTCGGGTTGAAGAGATGATCGTGTACGCCGCTCACTTGTAGGAGCTGGCTTGCCAGCGATAGGGCCAGAAAGCGCTAAAAATCTCAAAATAGAGACAAATATAAAAAACCAGCTTACTGATAAAATTAATTTCCATATATTTCAATAACTTATCCATCTGGCACAGATCTCGCTATAGCGCTCTCCTACAAAAGAACCACCCTTACAAAAATAACAATCCAGGAGACACACCATGAGTGTGATCATTGCCTTGGCAGCTCTCGCGCTGCTGATGGTGGCCGCTTACCGCGGCTATAGCGTTATCCTTTTCGCCCCGATCGCCGCTCTCGGCGCCGTGCTGCTCACCGACCCATCCGCCGTTGCGCCCGCCTTCACGGGCGTGTTCATGGAGAAAATGGTCGGCTTCATCAAATTGTATTTCCCGGTATTCCTGCTCGGTGCGGTGTTCGGCAAGCTGATCGAGTTGTCGGGTTTTTCGCGCTCCATCGTGGCTGCGGCCATTCGCCTGCTCGGCACCCGTCAGGCGATGCTGGTAATCGTGCTGGTCTGCGCCCTGCTCACCTACGGTGGCGTGTCGCTGTTTGTGGTGGTGTTTGCGGTCTATCCATTTGCCGCTGAAATGTTCCGCCAGAGCAACATTCCCAAGCGCCTCATCCCTGCGACCATCGCCCTCGGCGCGTTCTCGTTCACCATGGACGCCCTGCCCGGCACGCCGCAGATCCAGAACATCATTCCCAGCACCTTCTTCAACACCACGGCCTGGGCCGCGCCATGGCTGGGCGTGATCGGCACGATCTTCGTGTTCTGCGCCGGCATGCTGTTTCTCCAGCGTCAACGCAACAAGGCCCAGCGTGCGGGTGAAGGCTATGGCACCGAACTGCGCAACGAGCCGGAAACGGCTGTCGACATCAAGTTGCCCAATCCATGGATCGCGCTCTCGCCGTTGCTGGCCGTGGGCATCATGAACCTGCTGTTCACCCAGTGGATTCCGCAGTGGTACGGCAAGACCCACAGCCTCGCGCTGCCGGGCATGGCCGCGCCGGTCACCACTGAAATCGCTAAACTCACGGCGATCTGGGCGGTACAAGCAGCGCTGCTGGTGGGCATCATCATGGTGCTGCTGTTCGGCTTCCAGGCCATCCGCAGCAAATTGGCCGAGGGAAGTAAAAGCGCGGTCAGCGGTGCGCTGCTGGCGGCGATGAACACGGCGTCGGAATACGGTTTCGGTGCGGTGATCGCGTCCCTGCCAGGCTTCCTGGTATTGGCCGATTGGCTCAAGGCCATCCCAAATCCGCTGGTCAACGAAGCGATCACCGTGACCCTGCTGGCCGGCATCACCGGTTCGGCGTCGGGCGGCATGAGCATTGCGCTGGCGGCGATGTCCGAACAATTCATCGCTGCGGCCCACGCCGCCAACATACCGCTGGAAGTGCTGCACCGTGTGGCCGCGATGGCCAGTGGCGGCATGGACACCCTGCCGCACAACGGCGCGGTGATTACTTTGCTGGCGGTCACCGGCCTGACTCACCGCGAGGCTTACAAAGACATTTTCTGTATTACGCTGATCAAGACCCTGGCGGTTTTTGTGGTGATCGGTACTTTCTACGCCACTGGCATTGTGTGAGGTATTCATGACGACTCTTTCGGGCAAGACCGCACTGGTCACCGGCTCCACCAGCGGCATTGGCCTGGGG
The DNA here is from genome assembly GCF_040438925.1 of Pseudomonas sp. MYb327. Lineage (NCBI taxonomy): Bacteria > Pseudomonadati > Pseudomonadota > Gammaproteobacteria > Pseudomonadales > Pseudomonadaceae > Pseudomonas > Pseudomonas sp. MYb327. The sequence continues at coordinate 1,669,519 of NZ_CP159258.1, read as the reverse complement.
ATCGCCCTCAGCCTGGCCAAGGCCGGGGCCAACCTGATCCTCAACGGTTTCGGCGACGCCTCCAAGGTGATTGCCGAAGTGGAACAATTTGGCGGCAAAGTCGGCCATCACCCGGCCGACGTCAGCGATCCGGCGCAGATCGCCGACATGATCGCCTACGCCGAGCGTGAATTCGGCGGCGTCGACATCCTGGTCAACAACGCCGGCATCCAGCACGTGGCACCGGTGGACGAGTTCCCGGTGGAGCGCTGGGATTCGATCATTGCGATCAATTTGTCGTCGGTGTTTCATGGGACCCGCTTGAGCCTGCCGGGTATGCGCGCCAAGGGCTGGGGCCGGGTGATCAATATTGCTTCGGTGCATGGTTTGGTCGGATCGGTGGGCAAAGCGGCTTACGTCGCGGCCAAGCACGGGGTGATCGGCTTGACCAAAGTGGTCGCCCTCGAAACCGCCACTACCAACGTAACTTGCAACGCCATCTGTCCGGGATGGGTGCTCACGCCGCTGGTGCAAAAACAGATCGATGATCGCGCCGCGACCGGCATTGATCCGCAGCAGGCGCAACATGATTTGCTGGCCGAGAAACAGCCTTCGCTGGAGTTCGTGACACCACCGCAGCTGGGCGAACTGGTTCTGTTCCTGTGCAGCGAAGCCGGCAGCCAAGTGCGTGGCGCGGCGTGGAATATTGATGGCGGGTGGTTGGCGCAGTGATCGGCCGCTAGACCTTGTGGCGAGGGAGCTTGCTCCCGCTGGGTGGCGAAGCCGCCCCAAAATCAGTTGCGACTGCTGCGCAGCCGAGCGGGAGCAAGCGCCCTCGCCACAAAAAGCCTGTGCGTGTGCAATAAGAATAATAAGGGGACACCCATGTCAGAAGTTCTGTGGCAACCCACCGCCGAGCGAATCAGCAAAACCCGCATGGACGCCTTTCGGCGCTTCATCAATCAGCGGCACCACCTGGCCATCGACGGCTACCCCGCCCTGCACCAGTGGTCCATCGATCAGCGCCCGGACTTCTGGCAGGCCATCGTCGATTTCTTCGATATCCGTTTTCATCAGCAGCCCGACGCCGTTCTGGTCGAAGGCCCGCAGATGCCCAGCGCCGAATGGTTTCCCGGCGCGACCCTGAACTTCGCCGAACACCTGCTGAGCCGTCGCGACGACGCCGTGGCGGTGATTGCCGTGAGCGAAAACGGGCAGCGCGAACAGCTGACCTGGGCCGAACTGGCCGAGCATGTCGCCGGTTTTCAGAACGGTTTGATCGCCGCCGGTGTCGGCCTCGGTGATCGCGTGGCCGCCTGCATGCCCAACACCTGGCAAACCCTGGTGGCCATGTTGGCGACCACCAGCCTCGGGGCGATCTGGTCCTGTTCTTCGCCGGACTTCGGCACCCAAGGCGTGATCGACCGCTTCGGCCAGATCGAACCAAAAGTGCTGATTACCTGCGCTGGCTACCGATACGCCGGCAAAGAGATCGACCAGACCACCAAGGTCAACGAAATCCTCGAACGCCTACCGACGTTGCAACAACTGGTTGTGGTCCCATACGCACGGCCCACGGCACATATCGAAGACTTCCGCACCCAAGCCAACGTGACGCTCTGGGACGACTTTTATTTCCCCGGTGGCGAGCCGGATTTCGTTCCAGTGCCCTTCGCCCACCCGCTGTACATTCTCTATTCCAGCGGCACCACCGGCGTACCCAAATGCATCATCCACAGCACCGGCGGCACGCTGTTGCAACACGTCAAGGAACACGGCCTGCATTCGGACCTCGGCCCCGGCGAGCGCTTGTTCTACTACACCACGTGCGGCTGGATGATGTGGAACTGGCTGGTCTCGGCCCTGGCGGTGGGCAGCGCGGTGGTGCTGTACGACGGCTCGCCGTTTCAGCCCGATCCCGAACGCTTGATCGACCTGATCGACGACGAGCGCATCAGCGTGTTCGGCACCAGTCCCAAATACCTCGCCACGCTGGAAAGCAGCGGCGTGAAGCCCAAGCAAAGCCACGACGTCAGCAGCCTGAAAACCTTGCTTTGCACAGGTTCCGCGCTATCGCCGCAAAGCTACGATTACGTTTATCGCGACCTCAAGACTGATGTGTGCCTGGCCTCGATGTCCGGCGGCACCGATATCGTCTCGTGCTTCGTCAATGGCAATCCGATGTCCTCGGTGCGCCGTGGCGAAAACATGGGCAAGAGCCTGGGCATGGCCGTCGAAGTGTGGAACGACGAAGGGCAACCGGTGATTGGCGAAAAAGGCGAATTGGTGTGCACCCGGCACTTCCCGGCGATGCCCATTGGCCTGTGGAATGACCCTGACGGCGAAAAACTGCGTGCCTCGTATTTCAGCCAGTTTCCCGGTGTCTGGGCGCAAGGGGATTACGCCGAACAGTTGCGTCACGGCGGGATGATGATCCACGGTCGCTCTGATGCGGTGCTCAATCCCGGCGGTGTGCGCATCGGTACGGCGGAGATCTATCGCCAGGTAGAGAAAGTCCCGCAGGTGCTCGACAGCGTCGCCATCGGTCAGCAATGGCAGGACGACGTGCGGGTCGTGCTGTTCGTGCGGTTGCGCGCTGACGTTGAACTGGATGAAGCGCTGCAGCAGCAGATACGCCAGGTCATCCGCGCCAACACCACGCCGCGCCACGTGCCGGCGAAGATCGTCGCGGTCACCGACATTCCCCGGACCATCAGCGGCAAAGTAGTCGAACTGGCGGTGCGCAATGTGGTGCATGGGCAGAAGGTGAATAACACCGATGCGCTGGCCAATCCTGAAGCATTGGAGCAGTTCAGGGATCGCCCCGAACTCAAAGATTGACCTCTCCCCTGTAGGAGCTGGCTTGCCAGCGATCAATGCGACGCGGTTTATCAGACGCGCCGCCATCGCCGGCAAGCCGGCTCCTACAGGGGTTGCGTCAATCCAGCAGCCCCCATTCGCCGGATACTGCATTCGCACCGGGCAAAGCCTCGGCATGCAACTTCAACCGCAAGCGCAAATTGTTCACCGAATCCGCGTGTTTCAACGCCTGCGACTCATCAATCGCCCCTTCCAGCACCAGCGCATACAACGCGGCATCAAACGTCTGCATCCCCAACGCCGCCGACTTTTCCATCACCGCTTTCAGCTCGGAAAACTCGTTACGCCGAATCAAATCGCCAATGGTCGGCGTGCCCAGCATCACTTCAGCTGCCACACGTCGCTGGCCATCGAGGGTGCGTACCAAACGCTGTGAAACAAAAGCCTTGAGGTTGTTGCCCAGATCATTGAGAAGTTGACCCCGGCGTTCTTCGGGGAAGAAGTTGATGATGCGGTTTAGCGCCTGATTAGCATTGTGGGCGTGCAGTGTAGAGATCACCAGATGCCCGGAATCGGCGAACGCCAGTGCGTGCTCCATGGTTTCCCGGTCGCGGATCTCGCCGATCAGCACCACATCCGGCGCCTGGCGCAAGGTGTTTTTCAACGCCGCATGAAAACTACGGGTGTCGACGCCGACCTCGCGCTGATTGATGACCGATTTTTTGTGCCGGTGAACGTACTCGATGGGGTCTTCAATAGTGACGATATGCCCATGGCTGTGGCGGTTGCGATAGTCGATCAACGCCGCCAACGAGGTCGATTTGCCCGAATCAGTGGCGCCGACGAACAGCATCAAGCCTTGTTTGAGCATGACCGTTTCGAGCAACACCGAGGGCAACTTGAGGTCTTCGAAGCGTGGAATGTCGAGTTTGACATTGCGCACCACCATCGACACATCGTTGCGCTGTTTGAAAATATTGACCCGAAAGCGGCCGATGCCCGGCAGGGAGATCGCCAGGTTCATCTCCAGTTCCCGATCGAACTCCAGACGCTGTTCGGCGTCCATGATGGACGCGGCCATTGTCGCAATTTCCCCGGGCTTGAACGTCTGATCTGCAAGGGATTGAAGTACACCGTCGAATCGCGCACTGGGAGGGGCACCCGTGGACAGATAAAGGTCAGAGCCATCCTGGCTGGCCAGGCGTCTTAATAACGCATCGATTTCCATGGCAAAAAACACCTGCGAAGCATTCAATGAGAAAATGACCCAAAGCGGGTCATCCAGCGTCTACCGCTCAGCAAGCATAGTTGACACCGCCACACCGAATTCAGGCAGGACACCTTGATGAACGCATCACCGACCGGCAGCGATGCCCAGGCCTTGATTGCCAGACTCGACTGGGCGAACAGTCCGCTGGGCGCTGCCAGTCACTGGCCGCAGAGCCTGCGCACGGCCGTGGACATCGTGATTCATTCGCCGATGCCCATGTTGTTGCTGTGGGGGCCAGCGCTGACGCAGATCTACAACGACGGCTTTGCCCTGCTGGCCGGCAACAAGCATCCGCACGCTTTCGGACAGCCGACGCACCTGATTTGGCCTGATTTAAAAGACTTTACCGACCCGATTTACAGCGCCGTCCTACAAGGCCAGGTGCGGACCTACAGCGAACAGCGCTTTACCCTGCATCGGGATGGCGAGGATTCGGATTTCTGGCTCGACCTGACCTACAGCCCCATCCGCGATGAAAACGCCGAAGTCGCCGGGATTCTGGTCACCGCCATCGAAACCAACGAGCGCCGGCGCATCGCCCTCGAACTGGAACAGCGTTCGGCCGCCAGCCTCAAGGCCCAGCAGGAAACCGAAGAGCGTCTGCAACTGGCCCTCGCTGCCACCGACGCGGTCGGTACCTGGGATTGGGACATCAGTGAGGACCGCTTCATCGCCGATGCTCATTTCGCCCAATTGCACGGTGTAGAACCGACGCTCTCCGGTCAGTTGCCGATCAGCGAATACCTGCACGGCGTTCACCCCGAAGACCGCACCCTGATCGCCCGCAGCATCAAGCACTGCATCACCCACGGCACCGAATACGCCGAGGAATATCGCCTGCTGCAACCCGATGGCCAGGTGCGCTGGGTGTTTGCCCGTGGTCGTTGCTACAAGGATCACCATGGCCGGCCCATCCGTTTCCTCGGCGCCGCCCTCGACCTGACCGATCGCAAAAACACCGAGCAGGCCTTGCGTCAGAGCCAGACAGAGCTGCAACTGATCATCAACGCCATGCCGATCCTGATCAGCTACGTCGACCGCGAAGAACGCTTTCGCCTGAACAACGCCGCTTATCTGGACTGGTACGGCCTGACGCCCCAGGAACTCTTCGGTCGAACCATTCGCGAGGTGCTGGGCGACGAAGCTTACTGTCTGCGCGCCGGGTACATCGCCGAAGCGTTGTCCGGCAAAACCTGCTGCTTCAGCATCAGCACCCCGCATCGCGATGGCAGTGTCCGCCAGGCGCTGATGAACTACCTGCCACGCCATGGTGCAGACGGCTCGGTGAACGGTTTCTACATCTTTGTGATCGACGAAACCGAGCGTAAACAGACAGAAGAAGCGCTACGCAACCTCAACGAAACCCTTGAAGAACGGGTAAGCGCCCGCACCCGGCAGTTGGCCGAGGCCAATGAAAAATTGCTCAGCGAGATGTTCGAGCGCGAACGCGCCGAAGAAGCCTTGCGGCACGCACAAAAGATGGAAGCGGTCGGCCAGCTTACGGGCGGCATAGCCCATGACTTCAACAACATGCTCACCGGGATCATCGGCAGTCTCGACCTCATGCAACGCTACATTGCCGACGGCCGCACCGCCGAAATCGCCCGTTTCACCGAAGCGGCGGTGTCCTCGGCCAACCGGGCTGCCGCCCTCACTCATCGCTTGCTGGCGTTCTCCCGACGTCAATCGCTGGATCGCAAGCCGCTCAATGCCAACGACCTGATTCACTCTTTGGAGGACTTGCTTAGCCGGACCAAGGGCGACCATATCGAACTCAAGCTGCAACTGACCCCAGACGTCTGGCTGGTCAGCACCGACGTCAGTCAACTGGAAAACGCCCTGCTCAACCTGGTGATCAACGCCCGGGACGCCATGCCCGATGGCGGCGAACTGTGCATCGAGACCGCCAACGTTTATCTCGACGGCAGTGATATCACTACCCTTGAACCGGTCAAGGCCGGGGACTACTTGATGATCGCCGTCAGCGACAACGGCACCGGCATGACGCCCAAGGTATTGGCCAAAGCGTTTGATCCGTTTTTCACCACCAAACCCATCGGCCAGGGCACCGGGCTGGGGTTGTCGATGATCTACGGTTTTGCCCAGCAGTCCGGTGGCCACGTGACCCTCTTCAGCATGCCCGGTCAGGGCACCAGCGTGCGCTTGTACCTGCCGCGCCTGTATGGATTGGAGTTGGAAGATGTGCTGTCGCCAGTGATCAGCGAAGCGCCGTCGGCGATTGCCGGCGAAACCGTGGTGCTGGTGGAGGACGACCCAGCGGTGCGCATGCTGGTGTTCGACCTGCTCAAGGAGCTGGGTTATCACGCCTATGAAGCCGAAGATGCGAAAACCGCCCTGCCGTTGCTCGAGTCCGATTTGCGCGTGGACCTGCTGGTCACCGATGTCGGGCTGCCGGGCATAAATGGCCGACAACTGGCGGAGATTGCCCGTCAGCATCGCCCCGAGTTGAAAGTGTTGTTCATGACCGGTTACGCGGAAAAAGCCGCCGAACGCCAGGGCTTCCTCGAAGAAGGCATGGACATGGTGGCCAAACCGTTTTCCATTGATCTGTTGGCCAACAAGATTCGCACGATGATCGGCCAACCCGAGTGAGTTAAGGCATAATCGCGCGCCCCGCTGACACCACCGTTGCAAGGTAACGACTCCATGAAAGCTCAAGCCCGCCATATTCTGGTGAAAACCTCGGAAGAAGCCGAGCAGCTCAAACAACGCATCGCCAAGGGTGAAGCGTTTGATGTGCTGGCCAAGAAGTATTCCACCTGCCCGTCCGGCAAGCGTGGCGGTGACCTGGGCGAAGTGCGGCCGGGGCAGATGGTCGGCGCCATTGATGCAGTGATTTTCAAGAAACCGCTGCGGGTGGTGCACGGGCCGATCAAGAGCAAGTTTGGCTATCACCTGGTGCAGGTGTTTTACCGGGATTGATCGGTTGGCTTTCGGGCCCCATCGCTGGCAAGCCAGCTCCTACAGGTGCTGCATCGTCCTTGTAGGAGCTGGCTTGCCAGCGATACGGTGGCCTGGCCAACAGCCATCCGCCACTTACTTGGGAATCAACGCCCCAGACACCTGAATCACCCGACTCGCCAAGCGATGCCCCGCCTCCGCCGCTTCAACCGGGCTGCCGCCCTTCAGCCGACTGGCTATGTATGCAGCGCTGAACGAATCCCCGGCCGCCGTGGTGTCCACCACTCTTTCAACCTTCTGCGCTGGCACCTCAAACGACTCGCCGTCACAACGGATCAAACACGCCTCGGCGCCACGCTTGAGCACCACTTCAGGCGTACCGATCTGTTCGTAAGCGGCAAACACTGCCTCACAATCCGAGAAATGAAAGAGAGCCTGTTCGTCATCAACGGTCAGCAGCGCCAGATCGACGTAAGGCAGCACGCTGCGATAAGCGGCCCGTGCCTCTTCCACAGAAGCCCACAGCCGTGGCCGATAGTTGTTGTCGAAGACGATCCGCGCATCGCGCTGTCGGGCTTCGATCAGGGTTTCCAGCAGTTTTTCCCGCCCTTGCACGCCGAGCACCGCCAGGGTGATGCCGCTGAAATACAACACGTCGTAATCCGGCAACGCCGCCAGGATCGGCGCAGCAGCCGGGGTGTTGAAGCAATCGCGGACTGCCGCTTCGTTGCGCCAATAAAGGAAGCGACGTTCGCCGGCGGCGTCGGTCTGGATGCAATACAGGCCTGGCAAACGGCCGGGCAAACGCTGAACCATGCTTAAGCCGATGTTTTCCTCGGCCCAGCTCTGGCACATGGCATCGCTGAAACTGTCGTCGCCCAGGGCGGTGACGTAATCAACCGTGCCGGCGACGCCGAGTTCCCGGGACAGGTAGACCGCGGTGTTCAAGGTGTCGCCGCCGAAACTCTGTTGCAGGCTGCCGTCGGCGCGGTGTTGCAGCTCGATCATGCACTCGCCGATCAGGGCGATGCGCGGGGTGTGGGGGCCCAGGGTGTTGATGGTGTTCATGGATGCGGAGTCTCTGGAAGCACGATGGTGTCTGGGCGGACGCCATCGCCAGCAAGCCGGCTCCTACAAGGAAATCGCGTTCACCTGTAGGAGCCGGCTTGCTGGCGATGGCCGTGCCGCGGTCTCAACCTTAGAAACAGGTTTCCATGGTTTCGATGACGTTCAACTGCTCATCCACCAGACACCCCGTGCGCCACTTGTCGAACGTCAGGCACGGGTGCGACGTGCCGAACGAAATGATGTCACCCACGCGCAACTCGACCCCCGGCGCCACGGTCATGAACGCATGCTGATCCATTACCGCCGTCACCTTGCAGGCGCTCACGTCGTCGCCCTTGGCCGGCACCACGCCCGCCTTGTAACGCAGCAGCGGCACCGGAAGACCGGCGTCGTAGGCCACGTCGCGTTTACCCAGGGCGATCACCGCAAAGCCAGGCTCAGGCATCGACTGCACGTGCGCCCAGACTTCCAGCGCCGGACGCAAACCTTCGTGCAAGTCGCTGCGGCGGTCGAGCACGCAGCACTGCGCTTCCTTGTAGATGCCATGGTCGTGCGCCACATAGCTGCCGGGACGCAGCACACTGAGGAAACGACCGGCGGCATTTTGCGCTTCAAACTCTTCAGCAATCAGGTCATACCAGGCCGATCCCGAGGCCGTGATGATCGGCTTGGGGATCGCGAACGCGCCGCTGTCTTGCAACTGCACGGCCAGGCGCACCAAAGACCCGGCGAACGCGCGGATGCCGCTCACCGCATGATCGCCGTGGATCACGCCTTCATAGCCTTCGATTCCGGTCAGGGCCAGCGCCGGTTGCGCGGCGATAGCCTTGGCCAGGTCGAGCACTTCCTGTTCGCTGCGGCACCCGCAACGACCGCCGACTACGCCGTACTCGATCATCACGTTCAAACGCACGCCACGCGAGGCAAAGTAAGCGCCGAGGTCGGCAACGTTGTCCGGGTGATCGACCATGCAATGGAAATCGAACGTCGGGTCGGCCAGCAGATCGGCGATCAGCGCCATGTTCGGCGTACCGACCAGTTGGTTGGCCATCAACACCCGGCGCACGCCGTGGGCATACGCGGCTCGGGTTTGCGTGGCGCTGGCCAGGGTAATGCCCCAGGCACCGGCGTCGAGTTGGCGGCGAAACAGCGCCGGGGTCATGCTGGTCTTGCCGTGGGGCGCGAGTTCGGCGCCGCTATTGCTGACGAATTGCTGCATCCAGCGAATATTGTGCTCCAGCGCTTCGCGATGCAGCACCAGCGCGGGCAAGCTGACGTCACGGACAAGGCTGGCGCCAGTCTGGGCAAAGCCCTTGTCCACGGCAGCAGTGTTTTCGGCAGTAGTCATGGTCGAACTCCTCACATTCGCGGCCGCAAGCAGCCGCTGTTATTCGTTGATGCGGCGGGCCAGGCTGTTCGCGCTTTCGATCAGCACCCGGCGGTAGTCGTTGTAATTGTTCTTGGCATCGGCCCGGGGGGCGACGATGCACAGGGTCGCGATGGCCACTCCGTTCGGGTCTTTGACCGGGGCGGCGAAGCAATGGGTAAAGGTGTCGGCGACGCTATCGAAGGAGAAGAAACCATCGATACCGGCCTGTCGGATTTCCTCGAGGAACTGCTCCAGCGGCAGCCGTTCGCCGTTGGGCAGGATGAAGTCGTCGTGGTCGATCAGGTTGACGATGGCCTGGTCGCTCAGGTGCGCGAGCAGCAAGCGCCCGGAAGCAGTCCATGGAATCGGCGCGTTCTCGCCGATATCCGAGGAAATGCGGAAATGCCGCTCGCCTTCCTTCATCAGCGCCACGGTGTATTTGCGCCCATTGAGCAGACACATCTGTGCGGTTTCGTGGGTCTGACTGACGATCTCCTGCAAGGCGTGATCGGCCTCGCGGGTCAGGTCGAAATGACGCAAATGCGCCTGCCCGAGAAAGTACAGTTGGCGGCCGAGGTAAACGTGACCGTCCTTGCCCACGGGCTCCAGAATCCGCCGTTCCAGCAACGAGGCCACCAGTTCGTAGACTGTGGATTTCGGGCTGCCAATACCGCTGGCGATTTCGTTCGGACGCAGGGGCTGGCCAATCTCCTTGAGGAAATCGAGGATGTCGAACGCCCGGTCCAGACCGCGTGCCCGGCGCTTGATGGTGTCTTCGGTCATGTCAGTGGTTTCCATTCAAAGTCGCCGGGAGTTTAACCAGAGTGATGTGGTGATTGATGGGGCGCCATCGCTGGCAAGCCAACTCCTGCAGGTTTGCATCGCTTTTGTAGGAGCTGACTTGCCAGCGATGCAGTCACCGCGGACTCAAGCCTTTTTCTTGTAGGCGATGCAGTCGATCTCGATCTTGCAGTCGACCATCATGTTCGCCTGAACACAGGCGCGGGCCGGGGCATGTTCGGGTTTGAAGTACTCGGCGAAGACCTTGTTGAAACTGGTGAAATCCCGCGGATCCTCCAGCCACACGCCAGCACGCACTACGTCTTCCAAGCCATATCCGGCCTCTTCGAGAATGGCGATCAGGTTCTTCATGGTCTGGTGGGTCTGTTCGACGATACCGCCCGTAATGATCTCGCCATCCACCGCCGGCACCTGCCCGGAAACGTGCAGCCAGCCATCGGCTTCAACGGCGCGGGCGAAGGGACGCGGCGTGCCGCCTGCAGCGGCGCTGCCGGTGCCGTAACGAGTAATGCTCATGAGTGTTTCTCCTGACTGAACATTGAAGGGTCAAAAATGGGTGCGGTTGGAAATCTCCGCCAACCGCAGATAATTCATAATTGTTCCGCTATACCGGAACACAGTTTGTAATAGCGGAACAGGTGACAAAAAGTCTGCCACAGGTTGAGAGGGAAATCTTGGGAAATTGAAAATGCCCTGTGAATCAGATAGATGGCGAAACGATAGAAAAGACGCTGCGTAACGGGACGGTGGCGCGCGGGCTACCGTTGACGACGGGGCACGGCGATCTTGCGCTTTAAATGGGCAATCTCACATCACCCGCCCACGCGCGCCAAAAACACCCGCGTCACCCGCCGTTCTTCCACCTTCAGCACCGTCATCCGCCAGCCTTCCCACTCGTGACTGTCCCCAATCATCGGCAGCCGATCCAGCAAGCTCACCACCAATCCCGCCAGGGTCTGATAGTCGTCGGTGGGTTCTGCCGCAAACCCGATGCGTTGGCGCACCCGAGCCAGGTTCAACGCGCCGCTGACCACGAACCCGCCTTTCTCCTCGATCACGTCCGGGCCTTCGATTTCGCTGGCATCGGGCAACTCACCGGCAATCGATTCGAGGATGTCGGTCATGGTCAGCACGCCGACGAAGTCACCGAACTCATTGACCACAAACGCGATGTGCGTCGACGCCTTGCGCATCTGTTCCAGGGCATTGAGGATCGAATAGCTGTCCAGCAGGTTAATGGTTTGACGCGCCAGGTGCGCCAGATCAACTTCGTTGCCGGCCAGATACTCCTTCAACAATTCCTTTTTGTGCACGAAGCCCAGCGGCTCATCCACCGCGCCGTCGCGAATCAGTGGCAGACGCGAGTAGGACGAATGCATCAGCCTCGTACGAATGGTCTCGGCATCATCCGCGAGGTCGATGTGATCGACGTCGGCACGCACGGTCATTAATGTGCGGATCGGCCGCTCGGCCAGTTGCAGCACACCACTGATCATCACCCGCTCACGGCGGTCGAACAGTTCTTCACTCGGTGCTTCGCCGTCGTCCAGCAGGTCGGCAATTTCTTCGCCGACCTCTTCCACCGCCAACTTGCGCCCGCCCAACAGGCGCATCACGGCATGAGCGGTACGCTCGCGCATTGGTCGCAGGCCTTGCATCGAGCGCTTGCGTCGCGCCCGGGCGATCTGGTTGAACACCTCGATCAGGATCGAAAAGCCGATGGCCGCGTACAGGTAACCCTTGGGAATATGGAAGCCCAGGCCTTCGGCGGTCAGTGCAAAGCCGATCATCATCAAGAAGCCCAGACACAGCATGATCACGGTCGGGTGCGCGTTGACAAAGCGGGTCAGCGGTTTGCTGGCGACGATCATCAGGCCAATGGAAATGATCACCGCAATCATCATCACCGACAGTTCATCAACCATCCCCACGGCGGTAATCACCGCATCGAGGGAGAACACCGCATCCAGCACCACGATCTGCGCCACGATTGGCCAGAACATCGCATAAGTGGTGTTAGATGAACGTTGACCAACATGGCCTTCGAGCCGTTCGTGCAATTCCATGGTGGCCTTGAATAACAGGAACACACCACCGAACAGCATGATCAGGTCACGTCCGGAAAAACTCTTGTCGAACACCTCGAACAACGGCTGAGTCAGGGTCACCAACCAGGAAATACTCGCCAGCAGGCCCAAGCGCATCAGCAACGCCAGGGACAACCCAATGATTCGCGCGCGGTCACGCTGCTCGGGCGGCAACTTGTCCGCGAGGATCGCAATGAACACCAGGTTGTCGATGCCCAGCACCAGCTCCAGCACAATCAGCGTCAACAAGCCCAGCCAGGCGGTGGGGTCGGCTAACCATTCCATAAAAACGTCTCGATCTCTTCAGTGGATTCAGAATGCCGGGCACGGCAAGGCGCGGCGTGGAGGCCGTGGATGTGCAAGGATTTGGGCGTTCGGGCGTCGGAAGACCGGGTGTTTCGGGTACGTCAAGACTGCGCGATGGCGCGAAGGGAAAGGATAACCGGGAGGCTCCGTGAGGGTGTTCATGCAAGTCCTGAAAGGAAAAAGGACTTGGATCGTACAGGCGATAGCGATAATTCCTACAGCCGGAAATCATTTCAAAATCTGTATCCATCCCCGGATTCTCAGTGTTCTGAAGGTCGTCATCGCGAGCAGGCTCGCTCCCACAGGCTTTGTGAGCGACAAATATCAACTGTGGGAGCGAGCCTGCTCGCGATGCGTTTAACCCTTCTTCACAAGTTCGATATATCGCACTACCGCTGGTGATTTCTCGAACCGCCGATGAACCAGCGCCAACCACGACGACGCATTGCAATCCTTGACCGGGCGATAAACCACGTTCGGCAAACTGACATGACCAACCACGGATTCCGGCACCACCGCCACCCCTTGCCCCAGGGAAACCAAAGCAATCACCGCCACCAACCCACCCGGTTGCGCCCCGAGTTTCGGCACAAAATTGCCCTGCGCGGCTATTTGCAAAGTGCCCACGACTTGTTCGGGAAGGATGAAATTTTCATTCTGCAAATGCGCTGAATGGATCACCGGCAGGCGGTTCAGCCACGAATCCACCGGCAGCGCCAAAACAAAACCCTCGTCGTTCAGGCGCACGCTCTCTACGCCCTCGGGTAACGCCAGGGGGCAGCGGATGTAACCCAAATCGAAGCGCCCTTCGAGGATCATGTTCGGCAGGCTGGCCATGGGGCTTTCCCGCACATTGAGGCTGACATCAGGGTATTGCGCGGCAAAACCCTGCACCTGCTTCTGCAGCAGTCCCGAGTAAACCGCCGAGGCAACGTAGCCGAGTTCAATATGACCGATGTCACCACGACCGGCGCGTTGGGCATTGCGCTGCGCCGACTCGAACTGCCGCACCGTGGCCTCGGCTTCGATCAACAGTGCCGCGCCGGCCTCGGTCAGGCTGACGTCCCGCGTCTGGCGCACAAATAGGCGTGTACCCAACTCCGCTTCCATGTCCTGGATCTGCCGGGTCAAGGTCGGTGGTGCGATGCCCAATTGCTCGGCGGCGCGCGTGAAGTTGCGGTGCCGTGCGACAGCCAGGAAATAACGAAAGTGGCGAATATCCATCGGTGCATTAGCTCAAAGGTAATGAAGTGACGATGTGCGTCTAACAAAGGAACTGTCAGCCAGCGATAAGCTGCACGAAACCTCACAGTAGAGAACCCTTGCCATGTCCGTCAAACCCAAGGTAAGTCCGCGCCTGACCTTGCTCACCGCCTCTGCCGTGTGCTCCCTGATTGTGCTCGACACCAACATCGTCGCCGTTACCTTACCCAGCATCGCTCGCGACCTCGGGGCGAATTTTGCTGACATCGAATGGGTAGTCAGCGCCTACATGCTGGCCTTCGCCGCGTTGCTGCTGCCCGCTGGCAGCCTGGCCGACCGTTTTGGCCGGCAGAAAACCCTGATGTGGGGCCTGGGCATTTTCATCCTCGCTTCCATCGGTTGCGGGGCTGCGCCGAACGCCTTGTTCCTCGACATCGCCCGGTCCATCAAGGGCGTTGGCGCGGCGTTGCTGCTGACTTCGGCGCTGGCTTCCATTGGGCATACCTTCCACGATGAAGTGGAGCGCGCCAAAGCCTGGGCGTTCTGGGGCGGCTGCATGGGCGTCGCGATGACCGCTGCGCCGACCTTGGGCGGTCTGATTACCGAATACATCGGCTGGCGCTGGATTTTCTACCTCAACCTCCCCGTTGGACTGTTCCTGATGTTCATGGTCTGGCGCGCGGTACCGGAATCCCGTGATGCCCAGGCGGCGCGTCTCGACCCGTGGGGCAGCCTCGCTTTCAGCGCCAGTTTGTTGTGCCTGATTTGGGGCTTGATCGAAGCCAACCGCATCGGCTGGAACAATCCTGTGACCTACGCCCGCCTGATCGGTGGCGCCATGCTGCTGGGGTTGTTTGTGGTGATCGAGCGCCTGCAACAGCGGCCGATGATCGACCTGCAATTGTTCAAACATCCACGTTTCATCGGCGCCCTGCTCGGCATGTTTTCCTACGCCGCGTGCGCCCAGGTGATGATGACCATGCTGCCGTTCTACTTGCAGAACGGTTTGGGCTTTACCGCCATTTCTGCGGGGTTGGGCATGCTGCCGTTTGCCGTGACCATGCTGATTTTCCCGCGCATCGGCGCTCGGCTTGCGGGGCGCGTGAGACCGGGCAACATGATGGCCATCGGGTTGACCCTGGTTGGCAGCGGTAATCTGCTCAGCGCCTGGGCAGTCAACAGCGGTGGTTACCTGCCATTTGCCCTGGCCATTGCAGTCACCGGTGCCGGTGCCGGGTTGCTCAATGGCGATACCCAAAAGAACATCATGGCCTGCGTGCCTCGTGCACGTACCGGCATGGCGTCGGGCATGAGCACGACCATGCGCTTCAGTGCGGTGATGCTGGCCATCGGCGTGTACGGTGCCCTGCTCGCCAGCCACACCGAACAACAGTTGCATAACGGTCTTTCGAGCCACGGCGTTGCATTGCTTGAGCAAACACAGGGCATCGCCTCACGGGTGGTGGCCGGTGACATGAATGCGGCACTCGACCTGGTGCCTGAGGCGGCTCGCACGATGGTCGAACCGCTGGCCCGGCAAGCGTTCGTCGCGGGTTTCAGCCTGTTGCTGTGGGTCGCTGGACTGGCCGGATTGTTGGGGGCGCTGGTAGTGGGCACGCTGATGCGCAATCCAATTCCGGCTCAACCGCCAGCCCTAGTGCTTGAATGACGCCAACACGCGCTCGGCGTTCGCATCGCAAGCCATGCCTTCAGGCCTTGCCGCGATGTTTTCGATCAAGCCGAGCAACTGCGCTTTGCTTTGAGCCAAATGCAGTTGCATGGCTTCGATCTGATCAACCTTGTGTTCGAGACTTGCAATCAACTCGTCGTGCTTGAACGCGCCTGTGACCGTGTCCGGCAACAACCGCTTCAGCTCTTCCAGGCTAAAGCCGGCCTGCTGGGCGCACTGGATGATTTGCAGGGTTTGCAGCACCTGCTGCGGATAACGCCGGTAACCGTTGGGCAAGCGCTCGACCTGCGGCAGCAAGCCCTGAGCCTCGTAGAAGCGAATTCGCGACGCCGACAACCCGCTCAACTGCACCAATTTTCCTATCTGCATCGCCGCCTCGTTTGTCTGCTTGACATTAAAGTTAACTTTAAGCTTAGCCTCTGCTCTTCGCAGATGAGGAGTCAAGCATGTCGCCCTTCCAAGCCTTGAATTTACCCAACGGTCAGACCATCGGTAATCGTATTGCCAAAGCCGCGCTGGAAGAGAACCTCGCCGACGGTAACCAGGCGCCGGGCCAAGCATTGTTTCGCCTGTATCAGGCCTGGGCTGAAGGCGAAACCGGTCTGCTGTTGACCGGCAACGTGATGATCGACCGCCGGGCCATGACCGGTCCTGGTGGCGTCGCGCTGGAGGATGATCGCGATCTGCAGCGCTTTCGCCAATGGGCCGCCATTGGCCGCGCCGGTGGCGCGCAGTTCTGGATGCAGATCAATCATCCCGGCCGGCAGACCATGGCCAACCTCGGCCAGCAAGCCTTGGCACCCTCTGCCGTGGCGATGGACCTGGGGGCGTTTTCAAAAATGTTCGCCGAACCCAAACCCATGACTGAGGCCAATATCGAAGACGTGATCCAACGCTTCGCCACCACTGCCACGCTGGCAGAGAAAGCCGGATTCACCGGCGTGCAAATCCATGCTGCGCACGGCTACCTGATCAGCCAGTTCCTCTCGCCGTTGACCAATCGCCGGACCGACCGCTGGGGCGGCTCGCTCGAAAATCGCGCCCGTTTGCTGCTGGCGGTGGTCAGCGCCGTACGCAACGCCGTGTCGCCGCAGTTCTGCGTTTCGGTGAAGCTCAACTCGGCAGACTTCCAGCGCGGTGGATTCGACGCCGACGATGCTCGCCAGGTGATCGAGTGGCTTAACGATCACCCCATCGACCTGCTGGAACTCTCCGGCGGCAGCTACGAAGCGCCGGCGATGCAAGGCGAGGCCCGCGACGGCCGGACCCTGGCGCGCGAGGCGTATTTTCTGGAACTGGCCGGTGAACTGGCCGGCGTGGCACGCATGCCGGTGATGGTGACGGGCGGGATTCGGCGGCTGGCAGTGGTCGAGCAAGTGCTCGACAGCGGCATCGCCATGGCCGGCATCGGCACGGCGCTCGCCATTGAGCCGCAGTTGGTCAATCGATGGCGCAAAGGCCAGAACAGTCAGCCGCAGCTGCCGCCGATACGCTGGAAGCGTAAAACGCTGGCGTCGCTGGCGAGCATGGCGGTGGTGCGGTTCCAGATGCATCGTTTGAGTCGTGGACGCAAGACATGGCCGCAAGTCTCGGCGATTTGGGCGTTGATTGTAGATCGCGTGTACGTCGCCAAGCGCACCCGGCAGTATCGGGCGGCGATGGGTAAGTAACGCAAAATCGATGGCGACCGTTATGCCGTCATCGCGAGCAGGCTCGCTCCCACAGGGCTTGTCCGGTGTTGATGAAATCTTCGTTTCACACGGATCACTCTGGGAGTGAGCCTGCTCGCGATGAGGTCCGCTCAGACAACGACTCACTCACGCCGGTAGCAGCTCGTCGATATGCTGATATTGCGACTGCAACTGCAACGCCAACACCTTGCTGCGCCCGAGGCGAATCGGCCCGCGTTCGATGTCGATCACGAGTCCCGGACAATCGAGCGCGGGCAACGTCGGCCAGTCTTTCAAGCGGCCATCGGTCACCACCAACATCCGTTGCTGCTCCGCCGGAAAACGCTTTTGCCGCACGGCAAGCCAGCGCCCCGCTTCACTCAACGCCGCCAACAACGGTGTGCCACCACCCGCGCCGAGCCCGTCGAGCCAATGGCGCAAACCGCTCGACGCCTGCAACCCTTGCACCTGCCACTTCGGCACGGCACCGCTGGCAGTCAGCAATGCCAGGCGCGCACGCTGTCGATAGGCGTCATCGAATAACTGCGCCAGCAAGCCTTTGGCGTCGCTCAAAGCCTGATGGCGACGGGTTGAAGCCGAGGCATCGACGATCACCAGCCACAGTTCATGGGCCGAGCGCGTACGCAGGTGGTACAGCAGGTCGTCGCGTTGACGTGGCCGGCCATTGAGTAACGTACCCGACCAATTCACCGAGCCGCTGCGCGCAGCGTGACGTGTGCCCTGTTTGCCGTGTTCCAGCCGTCCGGCGCGGGGTCTGGCATTCGCCCCCGCGTCAGATCGAGGGCGAATGCCTAGGGCTTTTTTGGCCAGCTCGGCACTTCGCGTCGTGCTCCGACCGGCAGCGCTTGGGCGGGCATATCGCCCCATTGGCCCTGGCCTTCGCTCGGGTTTGGATTTTGGCTGGACTGGGACGGCTGTTGTTGAGGTGCCGGCGCCGTGTGTTCGCGACGACGATGACGCAAGGCGAACTCGGCGACCGCATCAATATCTTCGTCGCTAATGGATGTGGCGCCGCGCCAGGCGGCATGGGCTCGCGCCGCGCGCAGCCAGACCAGGTCGGCGCGCAAGCCATCGACACCGGCGGCAAAGCAGCGCTCGGCAATCTGCGCCAGCGCTTCATCGTCGAGGGGAATACTCGCCAAAAGGCTGCGCGCATTCTGGCAGCGCTCACGCAACGACTGCTGCTGGCTCTCCCACTCGGTGCAGAATCGTTGCGGGTCACTGTCGAAATCCAGACG
The DNA here is from genome assembly GCF_040438925.1 of Pseudomonas sp. MYb327. Taxonomy (NCBI): domain Bacteria; kingdom Pseudomonadati; phylum Pseudomonadota; class Gammaproteobacteria; order Pseudomonadales; family Pseudomonadaceae; genus Pseudomonas; species Pseudomonas sp. MYb327. Next base: position 1,651,075 of record NZ_CP159258.1, on the reverse strand, counting down.
CCGACGGATGATTTGCCCGCGCTCGGCCGGGGCCGTGTGACCACCAAGGGCGACGTTCAGACCAAAGCGATCGAGCAGTTGCGGACGCAACTCACCCTCTTCCGGATTCATGGTGCCGATCAATACGAACTTCGCCGAATGCCGATGGGAAATGCCGTCGCGCTCCACCAGATTGATGCCGCTGGCCGCCACGTCGAGCAGCAGATCGACGAGGTGATCCGGCAGCAAATTCACTTCATCGACGTAGAGCACACCGCCGTCCGCCTTGGCCAACACACCGGGGGAAAATTGCGCGCGACCTTCGCTGAGGGCGGCGTCGAGGTCGAGTGTGCCGACCAGACGCTCTTCGGTAGCGCCCAAGGGCAAGGTGACGAACTGACCGCTCGCCAGCAGGTCCGCCAGGCCACGGGCCAGGGTCGACTTGGCCATGCCGCGCGGGCCTTCGATCAGCACGCCGCCGATCTTCGGGTCGATGGCGGTGAGGTACAAGGCGAGTTTCAAATCGTCGGCGCCGACCACGGCGGAAAGCGGGAAATGGGGGATGTCGGTCATCTTCAATACTCAATCATGGTCGGGGTAAATACACGTTCCCCTGTGGGAGCGAGCCTGCTCGCTCCCACAGGGGTGTTGCATCAGCTGTCTTCTTCTATATCCAGCAACAGATTTTCCAGTGCTTCGCGGTACTCGCCCGGGTCCTTCCACATCCCTCGCTGCTGCGCTTCGAGCATGCGTTCTGTCATGTCGCGCAGGGCGTGGGGATTGTGCTCGCGCACGAAGTCTCGGGTGTTCGGATCAAGCAAATAAGCGTCCGCCAACAACGCGTACTGGTGATCGTCGATCAACTGCGTGGTGGCGTCGAACGCGAACAGGTTGTCGACCGTCGCCGCCATCTCGAACGCGCCTTTGTAGCCGTGACGCTTGACCCCGTCGATCCACTTTGGATTAGCTGCCCGTGAGCGAATGACCCGGTTCAACTCTTCCTTCAACGTGCGGATCTTCGGCAAGTCTGGCTGACTGTGATCGCCGTGATAACTGGCCGCTGCTGCACCGCTGAGGCTTTCCACCGCCGCGAGCATACCGCCCTGGAACTGGTAATAGTCGTTGGAATCGAGCAGATCATGTTCGCGGTTATCCTGGTTCTGCAGCACCGCTTGTACCTGGCTCAGGCGTTGAGAAAACTGCTCGCGGGCCGCGGTGCCTTCGTCGGCACCACCGTAGGCGTAACCACCCCAGTTCAAATAAACCTCGGCCAGATCCTCGCGACTCTGCCACAGCCGACCATCAATGGTGCCCTGCACGCCCGCACCATACGCACCGGGCTTGGCACCGAAGATGCGCCAACCAGCCTGACGCCGCGCTGTCTCTTCATCGAGCCCCGATTGCAGCAACGCTTCGCGCTCGGCGCGGACCTTGGCTGCCAGCGGGTTGAAATCGTCCGGTTCGTCCAGCGCGGCGACCGCTTGCACGGCGGCGTCGAACAGGCGAATCAGGTTGGCAAAGGCATCGCGGAAGAAACCCGACACACGCAAGGTCACGTCCACTCGCGGACGGTCGAGCAGACTCAGCGGCAGAATTTCAAAATCGTCGACCCGTTGACTGCCCGTCGCCCACACCGGACGCACGCCCATCAGCGCCATGGCCTGGGCAATGTCGTCACCGCCCGTACGCATGGTCGCCGTGCCCCACACCGACAAACCCAGCTGGCGCAGATGGTCGCCATGGTCTTGCAGATGACGCTCGAGAATCAGGTTGGCCGACTGGAAACCGATGCGCCATGCGGTGGTGGTTGGCAGGTTGCGCACGTCCACCGAATAGAAGTTGCGCCCGGTGGGCAGTACGTCCAGGCGACCGCGACTGGGGGCTCCGCTGGGGCCGGCCGGGACGAAACGGCCGCGTAGCGCGTCGAGCAGACCGCGCATTTCTGCGGGGCCGCAGGCGTCCAGTCGCGGCGCGACCACTTCGCGCAAGTTGTCGAGGATGGCGCTCACTTCAGACCAACTCGCCTCCTGTGGGAGCGAGCCTGCTCGCGAAAGCGCTGTGTCAGTTGAGATTGATGTAGCTGACACTCCATCGCGAGCAGGCTCGCTCCCACAGAAGATCAGTTGTGTGGCAAACAGCTCCAGGCGTTCGCGGGTGTCGCCGGTGGTACGCCACGGCTCATCGCTGATCGACAGCAAAGCGTCCGGGCGCGGCCCTGTCCACGGCTCGGCCAGTGCACAATCCAGCGGATCGAAGCCCAGCACGAACGCCTTGGCCAGCGCCCGCAGCAGACTCGATTGCGCCCCCCGGCCATCGCCGCGAGGTATGCGCAACAGCGCGAGCAAGGTGTCGGTGCGCAATCGCCCCACCGGTGACTCGCCAAACACGTGCAGACCATCGCGGATCTGCGACTCTTTCAAGTCGCACAGGTACGTGTCCAGGCGCGGCAGCCAGATCGCCGCATCGGCATCGCTGTCGAGTTTTTCGTCCATTTGCAGCTCGCGGTCGATGTGCGTGTCGCGCACCAGTTGCAGGATGTCGCGCTGCAATTCCCGAGCGCGTCGAGGATCGAGCAATTGCGCTTCGTAATATTCGTCGGCCAGCAACTCAAGGTTGCGCAGCGGGCCGTAGGTTTCGGCGCGGGTCAGCGGCGGCATCAGGTGGTCGATGATCACCGCTTGGGTACGGCGTTTGGCCTGGGCGCCCTCGCCCGGGTCGTTGACGATAAATGGATAGATGTTCGGCAGCGGCCCGAGCAGTGCGTCCGGCCAGCAATTTTCGGAGAGCCCGACACCTTTGCCCGGCAGCCACTCGAGATTGCCGTGCTTGCCGACGTGGATCACGCCGTGGGCGCCGTAGGTGTTGCGTAACCAAAAATAGAACGCCAGATAGCCGTGGGGCGGGACCAGGTCCGGATCGTGATACACCGCGCTCGGATCCACCTGATAGCCCCGCGCCGGTTGAATGCCGACGAAGGTCAGGCCCAAGCGCAACCCGGCGATCATCATCCGCCCGCCTCGGCACATCGGATCGCTGTCGGGCGTGCCCCAGCGCTCCGACACCGCTTGGCGGTTGGCTTCGGGCAAGGCGTTGAACATCAGCAGATAGTCGTCCATCGCCAGGCTTTGCTGGCATGGACGCTGGTCGATTGTGTCGAGGTCGTTGCTGACGCCACCGAGCAACTGCTGGATCAACGCCGTGCCGCTTTCCGGCAAATCGCCCGGCAGCGGATACCCTTCGATATGCAACGCACGCAGAATATTCAGCGCCGCCGCCGGGGTGTCGAGGCCCACGCCGTTGCCGATGCGACCATCGCGGGTCGGGTAGTTGGCGAGGATCAGCGCAACGCGCTTTTCAGCATTCGGCAGCCGCGCCAGATCAATCCAGCGCCGCGCCAGTTCGGCGACGAAATCCATGCGTTCCGGTTGCGGCCGGTAGCACACCACGTCTGACTGACTGCGCTCGCTGCGCCAGGCCAGATCCTTGAAGCTGATCGGGCGGCTGATGATCCTTCCGTCCAGCTCCGGCAGTGCAATATGCATCGCCAGATCACGAGGGCCGAGGCCCTGTTCGCTGGCGCGCCAACCGGGTTCGTTGTCCTGGGCGCAAATCGCCTGGATCACAGGGATATTGCGCCGAAACGGTCGCAGATGCGGCGCTTCGGGGCTGGATTGGGCGAAACCCGTGGTATTCAAAATCACCGAAGCTGATGTTTCATCCAGCCAATCCTCGACCATCGACAGGCAGCCGGGTTCTTTCAAACTGGCGAGGGCAATGGGCAACGGGTTGAGCCCCGCCGCCAACAAACGCTGGCAGAAAACATCGATAAAAGCCGTGTTCGCCGCCTGCAAATGCGAGCGGTAAAACAGCACCGCCGCCACCGGTTGGTCAACCTGCCAGTCGGCTTGCCAATCTTGCAGTGTCGCCGGGCTTCTTTGCGGATGGTAAATCGCCGTGCGCGGCAGGGTTTGCGGCTCGGCCCAGGGGTAGTCGCGATCCAGCCAGCGATTGGCCAGGCAACGGAAAAAGTCGAGGGCGTTGCCCATGCCGCCCTGTCGCAGGAATTGCCAAAGCCGATCGCGTTCTTCGGCGGGAACAGTGCTGAGGTCGCTGAGTTCCGGATCCGGACGATCATCGCCCGGCACCAGAATCAGTTGCACTCCGCGCTGTGACAATTCCACCAACCGCTCGACGCCGTAACGCCAATAGGCGATGCCGCCGTGCAGCGAAATCAAGATGACCTTCGCGTGGCGCAGCACTTCGTCGATGTACAGATCGACCGACGCATGGTTCTGCACCTGCATCGGGTTGGCCAGGCGCACGCTCGGGTAATCGTCGGGCAATTGCTGCGCCGCTTCGGCGAGCAGCGCCAGGCTGGAATCGCCGCTGCACAGGATCACCAGCTCGGCGGGGGTTTGTCCAAGGTCGGCAATGTTGTCATCCGACACGAAACCGCCGGGCTGGGTCCTGAGCAGGTGCATGACTTACACGCTGAGCGCGGCGCGCAATTGCGCTTCGAGCAACGCGGCATCCAGTGCCTGGCCGATCAACACCAGACGCGTCGTGCGTGCTTCTTCAGCGCCCCACTGACGGTCGAAGTGTTTGTCGAAACGCGTGCCCACACCCTGGATCAGCAGGCGCATCGGCTTGCTCGGGATCGCGGCGAAACCCTTGACGCGCAGGATGCCGTGCTGGACCACCAATTGGGTCAGCGCGTCCATCAACAGGCTTTCGTCGGATGCCGGCAGTTCGATGGAAATGGAATCGAACGCGTCGTGATCGTGGTCATCATGATCGTCATCGTCGTGGTGATGATCGTGATGGCTGTGGCGGCTATCGATGTGTTCTTCGGAACCGGCGCCGAGGCCGATCAGTACGTCCAGTGGCAAGCGACCGCTGCTGGCTTCGATTACCTTCACTGCCGGCGGCAATTCTTCGGCAACTTCCAGGCGTACACGGGCCAGGTCTTCGGGGCTGATCAGGTCGGCCTTGTTGAGGATCACCAAATCGGCGCTGGACAGTTGGTCGGCGAACAGCTCGTGCAGCGGTGATTCGTGATCCAGATTCGGGTCGAGTTTGCGCTGAGCGTCGACTTGATCCGGGAATGCGGCGAAAGTGCCGGCGGCCACGGCCGGGCTGTCGACCACGGTGATCACCGCGTCAACGGTGCAGGCGCTGCGGATTTCCGGCCACTGGAAGGCCTGGACCAGCGGTTTTGGCAGGGCCAGGCCGGAAGTTTCGATGAGGATGTGGTCGAGGTCGCCACGACGGGCCACCAGTTCGCGCATCACCGGGAAGAACTCTTCCTGGACGGTGCAGCACAGGCAGCCGTTGGCCAGTTCATAGACGCGGCCGTTGGCTTCTTCTTCGGTGCAACCGATGGAGCACTGCTTGAGGATTTCGCCGTCGATGCCCAGCTCGCCGAACTCGTTGACGATCACCGCGATTCGACGGCCCTGGGTGTTGTCGAGCATGTGCCGCAGCAAGGTGGTTTTGCCCGAGCCGAGGAAGCCGGTAACGATGGTGACGGGGAGTTTGGCCAGTGTTTTCATCGGATGCCCTTTGGCAAGGTGGCGGGCATTCGGGACGAGAACCGGCAACGCACAAGCGCGCCAGAAGCGTTCGCCACCGGATCACCCCGCCCGGTTGTAGTGAGAATCTGTATCGAGGCAGGTCTCCTGGCTGACGGTGTGCCAGTCACTTGACTGGCGTTCGCTGCGCCTTCCCGCGGGCTCAAGGCTTGAGCGTGCAGTGGCGTGGCAGCGAACATCACCGTTCACAGTTGCGGGGGCAGCCGCGGCATTGACCGCGTTCCCTTCTTAGCTTCGACAAACGCCGAAGAACCTCGAAAGCGCAAGGCTACGCATCGTATTGGGGCGGGTCAATGTCCGTGAGGCGCCCAACCTCCCCTGTGCCGCAAACGAGAACCCTTGCCAATTGACGCCCGCCCCTCGCCCATGCTCTCCTACGCACCTTGTTACGGGTGCCCTTCACAGGGTGAAACGGGAAACCGGTGAATCATGTGCTTTACTCAAAGCCATGTCAGTCCGGTGCTGCCCCCGCAACGGTAAGCGAGCGAAGCGTCAGATCCACTGTGCCATTGCGGCATGGGAAGGTGATGCTTGCAGGTCAAGGCTAACGCCTGCGCCCCTCGTGAGCCCGGAGACCGGCCCGCAACACAAAGTGACCAATACGATCACTGAATCAACAAACCCGCGGTGGGCGGGCGCTGTTCGAACCTCTGCGCGCTCGGTCGTGCCGGGTTCTGCTCGCGCTCTTATTCCCCCGCTGACAGCACAAAGGGAAGCGCCATGTCGATCATCAGCAGCACCGGCCACAGCACCACCGCCAGCAGCACCACTACCCTCACTCAACGCCTGACCGCCGCCATTTGTGCGTCGATCCTCGGTGCGTGCCTGGTGTATTTTGCCGGTTTCTCGCACATCGAAGCAGTCCACAACGCTGCCCACGATACGCGCCACAGCGCCGCGTTCCCATGCCATTGAGACCTGCCGACATGATCAAGCGTATTGCGCAAACTGCAGGTTTCACCGGTCTGTTGGCCGCCCTGCTGCTCACCCTGCTGCAAAGTCTCTGGGTGTCTCCGCTGATTTCACAAGCCGAAACCTACGAGAAATCGGAACCCGCCGCGGTTGAAGTCCACGAACATGCCGCTGGAGTCGCGGCTCACACCCACGATGCCGAAGCCTGGGCGCCGGAAGACGGCTGGCAGCGCGTGCTGTCGACCACCGGTGGCAACCTGGTGGTGGCTGTCGGCTTCGCCCTGATGCTCGCCGGTCTCTACACCTTGCGCGCGCCAACCAAAACTTCTCAAGGCCTGCTCTGGGGCCTGGCCGGTTACGCAACTTTCGTGCTGGCGCCGACGCTTGGCTTACCGCCTGAACTGCCAGGCACCGCCGCTGCCGATCTGGCACAGCGACAAATCTGGTGGATCGGTACGGCTTCCTCCACCGCTGTCGGCATTGCACTGATCGTATTCAGCCGCCACTGGCTGATGAAACTCTTCGGCGTGGCGATCCTCGCCGTTCCTCACGTGATTGGCGCGCCGCAACCGGAGGTGCATTCGATGCTCGCCCCGGAAGCCCTTGAAGCGCAGTTCAAAATCGCTTCGCAGTTGACCAACGTGGCATTCTGGCTGGCCTTGGGCCTGATCAGCGCCTGGTTGTTCCGCCGCAAAAGCGATGGTCCATACCACGCATGACGGATCCCGGCACAGCGCCGACCCTGGTGGTCGGCCTGGGCTGCCAACGAGGCTGTCCCGTCAGCACGCTACGAGCGTTGCTTGATCAGGCACTGCAAGCGCACCAAATAGACATCCATGAAATCACGGCCCTGGCGAGTATCGACTTGAAGCGTGATGAGCCGGCCCTGATAGAACTCGCTGAGCAGCTTGGTCTGGAAGTGATGTATTTCAGTAGCGCACAGTTAGCCGGTTATCAGCCGCAACTTAGCCATCATTCGGACATCGCGTTCGAGCGCACGGGCTGCTATGGCGTGGCGGAAAGTGCCGCGCTGGCCCTGGCTGAACAGCTTGATAATGCACCGGCGAAACTGCTCATCCGGCGACAAAAATACGCCCAGGCCACTCTGGCATTGGCTGGCGCGGCATAAAATCCCCGATAATCCGCGCATTCAATCATGAGCAATCTTCATCTGAAGCCTTGCCCAGCCCCTTTTTTCTCACAGGAACCGACGATGACCGTCTACTTTATTGGCGCAGGTCCCGGCGACCCGGAACTGATCACCGTCAAGGGTCAACGGCTGATTCGCAGCTGCCCGGTGATCATCTATGCCGGCTCGCTGGTCCCCGCCGCCGTGCTCGAAGGGCATCGCGCCGAACAGGTGGTCAACAGCGCCGAACTGCACCTGGAACAGATCATCGAATTGATCAAGACCGCCCACGACAACGGCCAGGACGTGGCGCGCGTGCATTCTGGCGATCCGAGCCTGTATGGCGCCATCGGCGAGCAGATTCGCTACCTGCGCGAACTCGGCATTCCTTTTGAAATCATTCCTGGCGTGACCGCGACGGCGGCCTGCGCGGCGCTGTTGGGCGCGGAACTGACGTTGCCGGACGTGTCACAGAGCGTGATCCTGACCCGCTACGCCGACAAAACCGCAATGCCGACTGGAGAAGAACTGGGCAACCTGGCGCAGCACGGGGCGACCATGGCGATTCATCTGGGGGTCAATCATCTGGAGAAAATTCTGGTTGAATTGCTGCCGCATTACGGCGCGGACTGCCCGATTGCGGTGATTCATCGGGCGACATGGCCGGATCAGGATTGGGTGGTAGGGACGCTTGAGGACATTGCCGAAAAGGTCGAGGCCAAGGGGTTTAGGCGTACCGCGTTAATATTGGTGGGCCGGGTGCTGGGCAGTGATCACTTCAGTGAGTCGTCGCTTTATCGTGCGGGGCATGCTCATTTGTATCGCCCTTAGGCCCTTATCGCTGGCAAGCCAGCTCCTACAGTTGACCGCGTTTCACTGTAGGAGCTGGCTTGCCAGCGATAGGGCCAGTGAATTTCACCCATAAAAAAACGGCACTCACGGGTGCCGTTTTTTATGCTCGCAGCGAACACCTTAGTAATAGGCGTTTTCTTTCTGCGTGTGGTCGGTCACGTCCCGCACACCCTTCAGCTCAGGAATACGCTCGAGCAACGTGCGCTCGATGCCTTCCTTGAGGGTCACGTCTGCCTGGCCACAGCCCTGGCAACCGCCGCCGAACTGCAGAACGGCGATGCCGTCCTCAACCACATCGATCAGGCTGACCTGACCGCCGTGGCTGGCCAGCCCCGGGTTGATCTCGGTTTGCAGGTAGTAGTTGATACGCTCGTTGACCGGGCTGTCGGCATTGACCATTGGTACTTTGGCGTTAGGTGCCTTGATGGTCAGTTGGCCGCCCATGCGGTCGGTGGCGTAGTCGACAACGGCATCGTCCAGGAAAGCTTCGCTGAAATGGTCGATGTACGCGGTGAAGCTTTTCAGCCCCAACGCCGTGTCTTCAGGTTTTTCTTCGCCCGGCTTGCAGTAGGCAATGCAGGTTTCGGCGTACTGGGTGCCAGGCTGGGTGATAAAGACGCGGATTCCGATACCCGGGGTGTTCTGCTTGGAGAGCAGATCAGCCAGGTAATCGTGGGCGGCGTCGGTGATGGTAATAGCGGTCATGGAAACTCCTCGCAGGCTTGGGCGCAGTTTACGCCAATCATCGCGCCGGACAAAGTCCTAGTATTTTTGTCGGGAAAGAACCGGAACTGGCTCATCCTTCGCTTCACCGTCAATCCAGTCTTTAAGCCACCGATAGCTGCATTTTTCCACCCATTCGTAACTTGCCCACGATCCCAACCCGATGGTCGCCACACAGATCGCGAACATCACGTAGGGATTTATCCCATAGCGCTGTGCGATGAAACCGCCCGCAGACAATACCAGGACGTGCATCAGGTACACCGAGTAGGAACAATCGCCGAGCAACTTGAACAATCTGTTGTTCGCGAAAAACCGCTCGAGCGACATGCAAGCCAGGACCAGCACCGCACTCGGCAGGCCCCAGGCCAGCAACCGTGGCTGCGGAGCCGCGTGGTAGATCACCATCAACGCGCCGACGATGCCCAGCAACGGCAGCCAGAGTCTGGGTTTGATCCAGCCACGGCGGTAGATCATCCCGATGGCGATCCCCAGTAAAAACTCGTAAACGATATCCGAGCGATAAAACTCGCTGACCCAGCCATATCCGGTCCACGCCTGACACACCGCAAACAGCAGCGCTGCGACGACCAGCAACCGGACCTGCAGGCGAAACAGCAGCGCCCAGGCAAACAGCACGTAGAACAGCATTTCGTAGTTGAGCGTCCAGCCGACATTTAGCGTCGGATAAATGCCGTAGCCACCAGGATTTTGCGTAGGAATAAACAACAACGACAGCAAGAAATGCGACCAGTCGACCGTCTGATCCGGCAACACGGGCTTGGCGAACACGACCAGCAGGGCCATCAGCACCGTATACAACCAGTACGCCGGGACAATGCGAAACAGTCGATACAGCAGAAAGCGGCCAGGCGGGAGCGACTTGCTTTCAGTGGACAGGAAAATCACCAGCCCGCTAATGACGAAGAAGATGTCGACGCCCACCGCGCCCTTGTCGATGAACATCTGCCCCACTGGCCCGCGAGCGTGAAAGTCGAAGAAAATCTGCATGAAATGGTGGCAAACCACCGTCCAGGCCGCGAGCGCGCGAAGCGCCTGCACTGAAATCAACATCGATGGCCCTCCCGATAACTCGACTCACCCCAATCCCTTTATTGGAGCTGGCTCGCCGGCGATGGCGCCATCCCAGTCAACATTGATGGCTATCGCGGGCAAGCCAGCTCCTACAGGATTGGCGGTGCCTATAGAGTCCGACACCGGGTCATCGTCAATCGATCAAAGATTCTCGTAGCGGTTCATGTCCAGCACGCCCTCTTCCACCGGGTCGGTTTCATGGATATAGCGGCTCAGGTCATGGAAATACTGCCAGAACTGCGGATGGCTGCGCCGCACGCCCCAGCGCTCGACGATTTTCTCGAAGCGGACCGCGTCCGTGGCGTTTTCCATCGCATCCACAAACTCTGGCACCTGCTCGGCGGGGATGTTGAAGATGAAGTTCGGGTAACTGCTCAGAACACCCGGGAAAATGGTGAGCGTATCCAGCCCAGGTTGGTACCGCAGCGACTCGCCGATCAGAAACGCCACGTTGCTGTGCGCGCGATTGCGCAACAGGCTGTAGACCTCGCGCTTCCCGCTCACGGTTTCGACGCGCAGCATGGTCGCTTCCGGCAGTTGATCGATGACCTTGAGGCCTGCCGCCGGACGTGATGTCAGGCGACTCAACGCTTGTTCGGCTTCCTGCAAATCCGCATCGATGTTCGGCCGCGAGCAATAGGCGCCGTCGCAGCGATTGATGGGATCAGGCTTGGCGTTCAGGTCGCCGTAGCGTGCCAGCAACTGCATGGCGAAGTCGCGCTTGGGATCATTTTCATTGAGTTTCAGGGCGGTCGGCGTGTCGTTGTCGATGGACTCGTAATCCAGCCACATTTTGAATTTACCGCCGTCCTGATACCAATCATCGAGGTAGCCATCGCGGGAGTCGGCCGGCATCAGGCGCAGGAAGTTCTGCTCGGCACCATTGCGAATGAGGTCGAAATACAGCCGCGTCTGGGCCTGATGGGACACGTTGCCAAACACATCGAAATTCACTGCCAACTGATAATAGGTACGCTCCAGCAGCGGAAAGTCGAACAGCCACATTGTCTGCGGCACCTCCCCGATCAGCCCTTTGGTGACTGCGGCGCTGTCGAAATGCCTGAAGATGCTCAACAGCGCGTTGTCATTGCCGGCCCACAGGCTCGACCAGCTCGGCGGCGGCAGATCAGCGTAACTGTCCCGACGCAGCGCCTCGTATTCATTGCGTTTGTCGCGGTAGTCGTGCCACAGGGTCAAGACACTGCCAACGTCGTCGTTCTGCCCCGGCATCGCCAGCAACGGCGTGGCCTGGCCGCGATAGTTCGGGTCGGTAATGTAAAGGTCATGCTCCGGCGCCTGGAACAGCGCCCAGAAATTATCGCGAATCACGTCGGTGGCGATCTGGCCCCGGCAGACCGGGCCACGAATAAAGGTGCGCACGAAATACTCGGCGTTATCGAGCATGAACTGATAACGCGCCTGCGCCGGGATCGCTTCGAAAGTCGAAAACGGATTGGCCCGGCGTTCCGGCCCGTAGCCCGGCAAGGCATCGGCTTGCCAGTTGCCGTTATAAAAGAGGCTTTTGACCCGCGCCATCTTCGCCGCGCTGAGCGGATAGGTGATGTGAGTCTTGTGCACGATCACACCCTGCACCGGCCACAAGCGGTAATAGACCTGAGTGCCGGGGTCGTCATTCGGCCGACGGGTATTGATCAAGTCGATAGGCTGGCCGGTCGGCGTGCGCGAACGCACCCACTGGAAGAAATGCCCCGGCTCGCCGTCCTTGAAATAGATGTGCGCGAGAAACCAGTGCTCGAACAACCAGCGCCCTACCAGACTCTGGCGGGCGCCGGGGGCGTTGAGCAGGTTTTCCCACTGCACCACCTGCAAGGCTTCCTTGGCACTGGGCACCAGGCCTTGTTCATCGATCGGAGCACCGGAAGCCAGCCAGCGTTGCAACGTCTGGTATTGCTGATCGGTCAGGCCGGTCACCGCCAGTGGCATGCCCTGCCTCGGATGGGAGCTGGCGTAGCCGTCAAACTCTGCCGGCATGGCGCACATGTTTTCGCGGTTCAGCCCCAGGGCGATGTTTTCGGGCAATTTGGCATTGGGTTGCAGCGGGGTTTGGTGGCCCAATTCCAGCATGCGCGCCATCAGCGCGGCCTGGTTGCCCTGGGCGTCGAGTACCGAATAGAAGCCCTTTTGCTGCCACGCGCGCTTGCCAAAAGCGTCATAAAACAATCGGGTCGGCGCAGCAGCCTGGCTGCGATCACCGTCGTAGACCGGAGTTTTGCTGGCGCCGCGTGCCGCCCCTTCGCCACTGCCCAGGTTGAGCTGACAGGCAGAGTCGTAGCAGGCGTGGCAGGCCACACATTTATCAGTGAAGATCGGTTGAATGTCGCGACTGTAGGAAACAGAAGGAGAAACGACAGCAGAAATTGCCGGGGTTTGCGCAGCGGCGCCCCAGCTTACTAACAGCAACACACTGCTGACGACGAAGCGATACGACATGTCCCTGATCCTGATCCTTGAAAAACGCCGCGATTCTACCTGTCCACCCGCCCCGCCAACATGAGCGATATTCATGCAAATTCCGGACATGCTCTAAATGCGCACAGGTTTGCTATCATCCGGGCCCTTCGTCATGGTCTTACCGAGTAGTCCAAATGTCCGATCGCAGCGTTCGCCTTCAAGCTCTCAAGCACGCCCTCAAGGAGCGCATCCTGATTCTCGATGGCGGCATGGGCACGATGATCCAGAGCTATAAGCTTGAGGAACAGGATTACCGTGGCAAACGCTTCGCCGACTGGCCGAGTGATGTCAAAGGCAACAACGACCTGTTGGTACTGACCCGCCCGGACGTGATTGGTGGTATCGAGAAAGCCTACCTGGATGCCGGCGCCGACATCCTGGAAACCAACACCTTCAACGCCACCCGCATTTCCATGGCCGATTACGGCATGGAAGAACTGGCCTACGAACTGAACGTAGAAGGCGCTCGCCTGGCGCGCAAGGTCGCCGACGCGAAAACCCTCGAGAACCCGGACAAGCCACGCTTCGTCGCCGGCGTTCTCGGCCCGACCAGCCGCACCTGCTCGTTGTCCCCGGACGTGAACAACCCCGGCTATCGCAACGTAACCTTCGATGAATTGGTAGAGAACTACACCGAAGCCACCAAGGGCCTGATCGAAGGCGGCGCCGACCTGATCCTGATCGAAACCATTTTCGACACTTTGAACGCAAAAGCCGCGATCTTCGCCGTGCAAGGCGTGTTCGAAGAGCTGGGCATCGAACTGCCGATCATGATTTCCGGCACTATCACCGACGCCTCCGGCCGCACCCTGTCCGGCCAGACCACAGAAGCGTTCTGGAACTCCGTGGCCCACGCCAAGCCAATCTCGGTCGGCTTGAACTGCGCCCTCGGCGCCAGCGAGTTGCGCCCGTACCTGGAAGAGCTGTCGAACAAGGCCAGCACCCACGTATCGGCTCACCCGAACGCCGGCCTGCCGAACGAATTCGGCGAGTACGACGAACTGCCGTCGCAAACCGCCAAGGTCATCGAAGAATTTGCCCAAAGCGGCTTCCTCAACATCGTCGGCGGTTGCTGCGGCACCACGCCGGGCCACATCGAAGCCATCGCCAAAGCCGTGGCCGGTTACGCGCCGCGCGAAATTCCGGAGATCCCGAAAGCCTGCCGCTTGTCGGGTCTGGAGCCGTTCACCATCGATCGCAACTCGCTGTTCGTTAACGTCGGCGAGCGCACCAACATCACCGGTTCCGCCAAATTCGCCCGCCTGATCCGTGAAGACAATTACACCGAAGCCCTGGAAGTCGCCCTGCAGCAGGTCGAAGCCGGCGCCCAGGTGATCGACATCAACATGGACGAAGGGATGCTCGATTCGAAGAAGGCCATGGTGACCTTCCTCAATCTGATTGCCGGTGAACCGGACATCTCCCGCGTACCGATCATGATCGACTCCTCCAAGTGGGAGGTGATCGAAGCCGGCCTCAAGTGCATCCAGGGCAAGGGCATCGTCAACTCGATCAGCATGAAGGAAGGCGTCGAGCAGTTCATTCATCACGCCAAACTGTGCAAGCGCTACGGCGCCGCCGTTGTGGTAATGGCGTTCGACGAAGCCGGTCAGGCCGACACCGAAGCGCGCAAGAAAGAAATCTGCAAACGCTCCTACGACATCCTGGTCAACGAAGTCGGCTTCCCGCCGGAAGACATCATTTTCGACCCGAACATCTTCGCCGTAGCCACCGGTATCGAAGAACACAACAACTACGCTGTGGACTTCATCAACGCCTGCGCCTACATCCGCGACGAACTGCCGTACGCCCTGACGTCGGGCGGCGTGTCCAACGTGTCGTTCTCGTTCCGCGGCAACAACCCGGTGCGTGAAGCGATCCACTCGGTGTTCCTGCTGTATGCGATCCGCGCCGGCCTGACCATGGGCATCGTCAACGCCGGGCAACTGGAGATCTACGACCAGATCCCGGTCGAACTGCGCGACGCCGTGGAAGACGTGATCCTCAACCGCACTCCGGAAGGCACCGACGCCCTCCTCGCCATCGCCGACAAGTACAAGGGCGACGGCAGCGTCAAGGAAGCCGAGACCGAAGAATGGCGTAGCTGGGACGTCAACAAGCGTCTGGAGCATGCGCTGGTCAAGGGCATTACCACCCACATCGTCGAAGACACCGAAGAGTCCCGTCAGTCCTTCGCCCGCCCGATCGAAGTGATCGAAGGCCCGCTGATGTCCGGCATGAACATCGTTGGCGACCTGTTCGGCGCCGGCAAAATGTTCCTGCCGCAGGTGGTGAAATCAGCCCGTGTGATGAAGCAGGCCGTGGCCCACTTGATCCCGTTCATCGAGCTGGAAAAAGGTGACAAACCGGAAGCCAAGGGCAAGATCCTGATGGCCACGGTAAAAGGCGACGTGCACGACATCGGCAAAAACATCGTGGGCGTGGTGCTGGGCTGTAACGGCTACGACATCGTCGACCTCGGCGTGATGGTGCCGGCGGAGAAAATCCTCCAGGTCGCCAAGGACGAAAAGTGCGACATCATCGGCCTGTCCGGCCTGATCACCCCGTCGCTGGATGAAATGGTCCACGTTGCCCGCGAAATGCAGCGCCAGGATTTCCACCTGCCGTTGATGATCGGTGGCGCGACCACCTCCAAAGCGCACACGGCAGTGAAGATCGAACCGAAGTACAGCAACGATGCGGTGGTGTATGTCACCGACGCTTCCCGTGCTGTCGGCGTGGCGACCCAGTTGCTGTCCAAGGAACTGAAGGCCGGTTTCGTCGAGAGAACCCGCGAGGAATACATCGAAGTCCGCGAGCGCACCGCCAACCGCAGCGCCCGTACCGAACGCCTGAGCTACGCCGCGTCGATTGCGAAAAAACCGCAGTTCGACTGGAGCACCTACGAACCGGTCAAACCAACGTTCACCGGCAGCAAAGTGCTGGATAACATCGACCTGAAGGTGCTGGCCGAATATATCGACTGGACGCCGTTCTTTATTTCCTGGGACCTGGCCGGGAAATTCCCGCGCATCCTTGAAGATGAAGTGGTCGGTGAAGCCGCCACCGCGCTGTACGCCGACGCACAGGAAATGCTCGCCAAACTGATCGACGAGAAGCTGATCAGCGCCCGTGCGGTGTTCGGCTTCTGGCCGGCCAACCAGGTGCGTGACGATGACATCGAGCTCTACGGCGACGACGGCAAGCCATTGGCCAAACTGCATCACCTGCGTCAGCAGATCATCAAGACCGACGGCAAGCCGAACTTCTCCCTCGCCGACTTCGTCGCGCCGAAGGACAGCGAACTCACCGACTACGTGGGTGGTTTCATCACCACCGCCGGCATCGGCGCAGAAGAAGTGGCCAAGGCCTATCAGGACGCTGGCGACGACTACAACTCGATCATGGTCAAGGCTCTGGCCGACCGTTTGGCCGAGGCCTGCGCCGAGTGGCTGCACCAGCAGGTGCGTAAAGAGCATTGGGGCTATGCCAAGGAAGAAACCCTCGACAATGATGCGCTGATCAAAGAGCAATACTCTGGCATCCGCCCTGCTCCGGGCTACCCGGCGTGCCCGGATCACACCGAGAAAGCCACGCTGTTCGCCCTGCTCGACCCGCAAGCCCGTGAAATGCAGGCTGGCCGCAGCGGCGTGTTCCTCACCGAGCACTACGCGATGTTCCCGGCGGCAGCAGTCAGCGGCTGGTACTTCGCGCACCCGCAGGCGCAATACTTCGCCGTCGGCAAGATCGACAAGGATCAGGTGCAGAGCTACACCTCGCGTAAAGGTCAGGAGTTGAGCGTGACCGAACGCTGGTTGGCGCCTAACCTCGGTTACGACGAGTAAAAACAAAAGATCGCAGTCTTCGGCAGCTCCTACAGGCGGACATATAACCCTGGAGGAGCTGCCGCAGGCTGCGATCTTTTTGTCTGGATTGTCTATGCTTACCACTCACACATACGTGACGGGCGATTTATGGACGATCCAGTCGACAACAAGCCGCCGACCTTCTGGCAGATGTTGCACAGCGTCATGGCGGCAGCGTTCGGGGTGCAGAGCGGAAAAAACCGGGCGCGGGATTTCACCCATGGCAAGCCCAGCCATTTCGTGATTCTGGGGATTCTGTTCACAGCGGTGTTCGCGCTGACGCTGTTCGGCATCGTCAAACTGGTGTTGATGCTGGCCGGACTCTGAAACGGGTCAATGCATCAAGGTTTGCAGGCTGAACGGGTAACGATACGACACCGGCCGGCCCTTGGCGGAGAGTTTGTGGAAGTCCACGCCGAAGTCCTGCGCCGCCCCCATCGCCAGCAAGCGCTTGGCCTGCCGCCGATCAACCACTTGCAGCAACGGTATCTGCCGGTCACGACCCCCGTACTGGCTGACATCGACACCCTGATCGTAGTCATGCAACTGCACCAACGCCCAGCCGCCCAGACTGAAATGCCCGCCCAGCAGAACGCTCAGGCGGTTTTCCAGCAATGCGTGCAAAGCAGCGGGTGAATTGTTGATGGTGCCGAACAGCGCGTCCTTGCCGGGTTTGCCTCCGGTTTCTTCGTAGGCCTGCATAACGCCAAAGCTCATTTCGTCATTGGCCGACCAGACCAGTGATGTCTGCGGGTAGCGTTTGAACAGCAGCTTGGCCTGTTCATAGGCGCGCTCCCGGGTCCAGCCGCCGTACACCAATTGGCGCAAACGCACTTCGGGGTGTTCGGCCAACGCGCGACGCATGCCTTTCTCTCGCAACTGTGCGGACGGGGTGACTTTCAGTCCCGAGAAGGCCAAGAGGTCAATCATTTGTCCGGGGGCAACCGGGGGATGGAGCCGAATCAGCTCCTTGAGCATCAGGTATCCGCCCTCCTCATCGTTGGGCACCAGGCTGCCCACCCAATCGGGGTACTTGTCCGGACGCGCGCCGAGCAGGTGCATCTGGTCCACCGTCAAGGCGTTGTTGACCAGAAACAGCTTCACGCCGCTGCCCTTCGCCAGACGCAGGATTTCCGGGGCGATGGATTGCTCGTTGACGAACACCAGATAGTCGGGGCGGTTTGACCCCAACAGCGCTTCGCGTGCCTGCCGGATGGTGATATCGGAGGTGCGGTCGGAATACTGAATGCGCAGGTCGACGTCCAGGTCCTTGGCAGCGGCCTGCATGAACTGCGAATAACTGACCCAAAAAGCTTCCCTGGGGGTTCCCGGATTCAGGAACAGCACTGACTCCGCCTGGGCACAAGGCCCCACGACCGAGCCCAGCGCCAGTAATGCACCACACAGAAACTTCAACATTTGTCGCCCGAGCCCCCGGAAATACGCCGCGCATTATAGCCAGCGAACGTCCGCAAAACGGGGTTTATTCCGGTTTTTGTCCGACAATCGTCGGAACAAGGCCCGGACGGGGTCGGTTATTGGTGACTCACCCAAAATACTGCTGTGCCGACGACCAGAATAATCAGGAACAGAATCGCCCAGGCATCGACTGTGCTATCGCCTTTCCTTGCTTTGGTTGGGTTGCTCATTGCATCGCCTCTTGTCGGTTTTATCGGTGATTGCATAAAGACTCGACCACAGTAAAGACGACGATTGCCCGCACCACAAATAGGGGCATTGCAACAACAATTCTCATTAGTCGTTTTGGTTCTTTACATATACTCAAACATCACTTTTGCGCATAACCGCAAACTGGTATCGTGCCCCGGCTCCGTAGGGAGTGCGCGGCCGTGCGCGCAGAATTGCAGAGGTTCATCGGACTCAAGCAAGCACAAAAACGCAGCTGTATCCGAGCGACCCAAGCCTGAGAACAGGACTTATATGTACGTATACGACGAATACGATCAGCGGATCATCGAGGACCGCGTCAAGCAGTTCCGTGATCAGACCCGACGCTATCTGGCAGGTGAGCTGAGCGAAGAAGAGTTCCGCCCCCTGCGCCTGCAAAACGGGCTTTACATCCAGCGATTCGCGCCAATGTTGCGTGTGGCGGTGCCGTACGGCCAACTGACTTCGCGCCAGATGCGAATGATGGCCAAGATTGCCCGTGACTACGACAAGGGTTATGCGCACATCAGCACCCGGCAAAACGTCCAGTTCAACTGGCCGGCCGTGGAAGACATCCCGGACATCCTGGCTGAACTGGCCACCGTGCAGATGCACGCGATTCAGACCAGCGGCAACTGCCTGCGCAACGTCACCACCGACCAGTTCGCTGGTGTCGCCGCCGACGAACTGATCGATCCGCGCCCGTGGTGCGAGATCGTGCGTCAATGGACGACTTTCCACCCGGAATTCGCCTACCTGCCGCGTAAATTCAAGATCGCGGTCAACGGTTCGACCTCCGACCGCGCCGCCATCGAAGTCCACGACATTGGCCTGGAGCCGGTGCATAACGCCGCTGGCGAACTGGGTTTCCGGGTGCTGGTCGGTGGTGGCCTCGGCCGTACGCCGGTGGTGGGTGCGTTCATCAATGAATTCCTGCCATGGCAAGACCTGTTGAGTTACCTCGACGCCATCCTGCGTGTCTACAACCGCTATGGCCGTCGCGACAACAAATACAAGGCGCGGATCAAGATTCTGGTGAAAGCGCTGACGCCTGAAGTCTTCGCCCAGAAAGTCGATGCAGAAATGGAACACCTGCGCGGTGGCCAGACCACATTGACCGAAGCCGAAGTGCATCGTGTCGCCAAACATTTCGTCGATCCGGACTACAAGGCCCTGGACGACCAGAGTGCTGCACTGGCCGAACTCGACCAGCAACATCCGGGCTTCGCCCGCTGGCGCGTGCGCAACACACTGGCCCACAAGAAGCCGGGTTATGTCGCGGTCACCCTGTCCCTGAAGCCGACCGGCGTTGCGCCGGGCGACATCACCGACAAGCAGCTCGACGCCGTTGCCGACCTGGCCGAGCGTTACAGCTACGGTCAGCTGCGCACTTCCCACGAGCAGAACATCATCCTGGCCGACGTTGAGCAGGACAAGCTGTTCACCCTGTGGGGCGAGTTGCGCGAGCAAGGTTTCGCCACCCCGAACATCGGCTTGCTGACTGACATCATCTGCTGCCCTGGCGGTGATTTCTGCTCCCTGGCCAACGCCAAGTCGATCCCGATCGCCGAATCAATCCAGCGTCGTTTCGACGACCTGGACTACCTGTTCGACATCGGCGAACTGGACCTGAACATTTCCGGTTGCATGAACGCCTGTGGTCACCACCACGTCGGCCACATCGGCATTCTCGGGGTGGACAAGAAAGGTGAAGAGTTCTACCAGGTTTCCCTCGGCGGCAGCGCCAGCCGCGACGCCAGCCTGGGCAAGATCCTCGGCCCGTCCTTCGCCCAGGAAGCCATGCCTGACGTGATCGAAAAGCTGATCGACGTGTACATCGAACAACGTACCGAAGACGAGCGTTTCATCGACACCTATCAGCGTATTGGCATCGACCTCTTCAAGGAACGCGTCTATGCAGCGAATCATTAAGAACAACGAAGTCGTCGACGAAACCTGGCACCTGCTGCCCAAGGACTTCAGCATCGACGAGATCAGCAATTGCGATGACTACATCGTTCCGTTGCAACTGTGGCGCGAACACAGCCGCATGCTCCTGGCTCGCGATGGCGGCCTGGGCATCTGGCTGGATGCCGATGAAGAAGCCGAAGAAATTGGCGAAGACGTGGAGAACTTCAAGGTCATCGCCTTGAACTTCCCTGCCTTCACCGACGGCCGTAACTACTCAAACGCGCGTTTGCTGCGTGACCGTTATGGTTTCAAAGGCGAACTGCGGGCGATTGGCGATGTGCTGCGCGACCAGCTGTTCTACATGCATCGCTGCGGTTTCGACGCCTTTGCCGTGCGTCCCGACAAAGACCCGTACGAAGCCCTGGAAGGTCTCAAGGATTTCTCCGTGACCTATCAGGCCGCCACTGACGAACCGCTGCCGCTGTTCCGTCGCCGTTGATCGTGTTGCCTTGAACCCCTTCGTGGGGTTCAAGGCCATCCACTTCCAAAATATCCATTACTTCCCTATTGGAACACCCCGACCCAGCGCCACCCAGTCTCTGTAGAGCCGTGCCCGATCTTCCAACGCGGAAAACATCCCGAACGGGTTTTCGGCATCCGCGGTAGTGGTTTCCAACGTTTTTCTCAACCAGCCCCACAACTCGTCTGAAGCGTCCGCCTCCTGCAACAGTCGCCATACCCGAGCCTGCAAATTCAGGTAGTCGACCCGAAAATCTGCAGTCAGGCTTAGCCCATCCATGGCCCGCATGAACCCCGCTCCCGACGGTTTGGCCTCCAACCGCTGCCAGAGCAGTGCCCTGGCCTGTCGCAAACCCTCATCGCCTTCACGCAACCAATCGGTAGCGCCGCCATAACTGGCTCCCGGCTCGGCCAGCCACAGATTGATCCCGGTCTGTTCTCGATGCCTGACAATGCGCAACAAGGTGTCTTCATCCGTCAGTGGATTGCCCCACAACTTGACCCTTCCGCGGGCGATGGCTTGATTCAACACGGCTTGCGGGACGCGGCTGATTCGGTTATCGCGCAGGTCCAGCGACGTCAGGTATGGCTCATCCATGATGCCAATTGGGCATGTGGTAATTCGAGTGTTTCGCAGGTTTACTTCTCGCAGCTTTTTCATCCCCAGCAGCACCGGCGCCACGTTCAGCGGGTTGTCACTCAGATTCAGGGTTTGCAGATTGACCAATTCACTGAGCATCGATGCGCTGTTTTCCTGAAATTCGAGGGAGGTTGCCCTGAGGTTAAGTGCCGTGAGCTGTTTCATCTGCGGGATAACGGGGGGTACTCCCCCTGTCAGGCGGCCGTCGGGGTTGGCTACGCCCAGGTCGAGACTTTCCAGACTCAGGGTCCTGAGGTTGGGAAAACTCTCCAGAAACGCATCCAGGCTCGCGCGCGCGCCCAGGGACAGGCTCCGCATCGACAGGTCAATCACCTCGTTGAACCGAACGCTCATGTCGGGCAATCGGTGGTACTCCTCAAACGCCAGATCCAGTTTGTATCCGGCAAACACTTCGTCCGAATAGAGGTTGTTGGCCCTTGGCGCGCGCTTCTGCCAGATAGCAATCAACTCGTCAGCCAATTCAGTGCGGGTCTCTCGCTCATACTCCATCACATGCTGCGCCAACCCGATGTTGTGCGCGGCCACTTGCGCAGCGTTCATCCCGGCCGCCTCTTCATCGCCCACGGCCAGGAAGTCGACATCCATGGCATCGATGTCCAGCGCCGTTCGGTCGATCCAGGTGATCAAGTCGAGGTGAAGCTGCTGGAACTGCTGCATCAGCCGGTCCAGATGAACCTGAGGGTCCTCGCCCGCCGCCAGCAGCAGTGCATCGGCCTCGCTGTCCGATAGCTCGGGATAAAGGTGCTTCACCTGCAGTCGCATCATTTGCTGTGTCAGGGCGCTGGCTTGTGGCGTTGTCGGGTAGCCACCACCTCGCAGTCCCTGGGCGTCGAAAGGCAATCCGGAATCCATCCTGCCCAGTCCCGGCAAAAAATCGGAACGTGGTAGCGCCACTTCACCAAGAAACCGGCGCAGCTCACTGACCTGATCGAGCGAGTGCAAGGCCAGCGCTGAACGCTCTTCAGCGGACAAGACACTCAAGATAGCCGCCAACAGATCCGTTCCCTCGGTGACAGGGTCTGCCACACCCGCCCCCGCATAGCGATCACCCACCTTGATCAAGCGACGACAATCCGGTGCATCAAACGGACCGCAACGGTCCAGTACTCGCGCACTGATCGAGCCGTCCAGCACTTCGATTCGCACACCTTTCGGCCATCCGGGCAGGCGCTCGAGCGAATGCAATGCCAGCACGTCGGCATCGGAAAGAGCGATGGATCGCAAGTACAGGCCTTCATACGCCCGATTGAGGCGCAAATGCTGTTGGTATTGGCGCACCTTGCTGTCCAGGCGTTTGAACACCTGTAACACCTCGTCAGCCTTGGGTGACCGGTCGATATCGATACCCGAACGGTCGAGTATCTGCTCCACGACATTTTTTGGCAGGCCGGGGTATTCGCGTTTGAATACGTTTACCCACTCATGTTCCGAATGCTGGAGCGCCTGATAACGCTGGTTGAACAGTTCGGCCCTGATGTGCGGATCGACGACACTTTCCAGTTCCTGATCGAGCTTGAAACGGCTGATGCTGTCGGCCAGTAGCGGCGTCGGCGGACGCCCCTCGTGCATCAGACGCAACAGGTCGTCATCGACGGTTGTCACCCGGCCTATGTGGGCCAGCACCTCATCGCTGAAGGTGGCCTCGGGGGCTACCGCGCAGCAATTCCATACGGGTCAAGGGTGTCTGGGGCAGCGATGTCGGCGGTAGCCTCGGCTTGGGGCTCTCTGGCAACTTGTCGACCGAAGAGGCTTCGTGCGTCAACTCGGCACTGGACCCGGCCACTTTCAGATCGGCCACCGCTTTAGCCAGTGGCAGCGCATTGAACAAACCGAACACCGTGCGTGACACACCTTCCGCGCGCTCTTGTGGGTTGTTGCCGTTCACCGCTTCAGCCACGCCATAGCCGGCGTCGATGATGCCGGCCAATACCAACAACCCTTCACCGCCCGGTACAAACAACGCCAATGGGCCAAACTGGTTGATCCACTTGACCAGCGGCTCGACGACCGCGCTCAGATTGTCACGATTGACCTGCGCATCGTCGCGAATGGTTTCGACGCTCGCCATGGCGGTCTGCTTCATGCTCAGCACCAGCCGCGCGAAGGGGTCGGTGGTTGAAGGCGACGCCTCAAAGCCAATGTATTGCCGCGGGTCCCAAAAACCATCGTCGTTGAACAACCCGGCACTATTCCCCAAGTGGTGCTGCCTGGGGTAAACCGCCATGCCATCCAGCGCGGTTACAACGCCGGCGTGAAAGGTGCCGTCGTTGCGATCGTCTTCGGCGAAGTGCGCGGCCAGTGCCTGTTTGGTGCCCGAAGCCGAAGCTTGTTGCACAACCCATTTGCGTAACTGCCGGATGTCGGCGAACTGATGCAGGGGTGAAGAATTTCCGGGGATGTACAGTAAATGCCCGCCGCTGGAGCGATCGTGAAAACACCAGATGTCTGTGGAGGTGTAGCGATAAAGTTTCAGTCGACTGACTTCAACCGTCGGCACGACGTGAGTCGGCGCTTGCAGTTGCGGCAAGTTCAGCGTGTCCCAGGCTTGATCTGCAGGCAGTCCAGCCGCCTGCATTGCCAGCGCCAGGCCTGCCTCGCTCAAACTGTTTTCCCGACGTTGCAGGCAGGCAGCCATGATAAACGCCGACTTCACCGAGGTTCGCAGCGGGTAAGGATCGCCAGCCAGGATGCGCTTATCCGATGGCCAAGTACGGTCGAGGTAATCCTGGAAGTGCCTTTTGAGCTCCAGCTCCCAGACCCATTTCTTGAAGTCCGCGGGCCGCAGGGCGATTTGCGTCGAAGGGCCGTAAGCCTGTGGCTGCGTGCGGCGGTAGATGCCTTCATAGGTGTCATGGTTGCCGTTACCCTGGTCGGCGAACTCATCGACGTTGTCCACGATGCGCACGGAAGGGCCAACATCGGGGGGCGTGTACAAACCGAACGCGTTTTCGCCAAAACGACCGTCTCCGACGGTTTGCGTATTGGATAGCAGTGCCTGGAGCAACGTCTGCGAACTGGCGATCCGGCCCTGCTGGATGCCGTCCTGGGGCGGGTGACCGCGGTAGTTGTAATCCAGCGTTACCAGTTGGGCTTTCTGCGGATCGATGTCCTGCCCCCACTTTTTCTTGATCAGTTGCTCACCAAACTGCTCGGGGGTTTGTGGCAGGGCATCAGCCACGGCGGATTGCAGCTCTATCGGCATTCGCGCATTTGGTGCCGGGCTTAAGGGTGCATCGGGCGGAGGGTTACTCATGGGCATTCCTTTGCAAAGTTGAGGAAAGCCAACATAACCAGCCGCTACGGTGCCAGAAGCAGGAATGCTCGACGGCCTCTTTAGGAAAATTCGCCGTGATCTGGAGGACCTTGAAGTAGCGAGAGTTCGTGGGCGAAAAAAAACCGGGGCAGACGCCCCAGTTTGATGTTTTCGATGCAGCTTTGCACGTTACCAGAATCGCTGCTGAGTCAGTCGACTCCACCAGCTCAGCAACAGGCGATCGACCGAACCGCTGGCGGCCATGCCGATGCGTTCTTGCAGGCTTTTACGCTCGGCGTAGTGCAGGTGATACAGCTCAGACTGCTTGGCGCGTTCAGCGAGGTACTCGTCACTGGTCTTGAGCTCGTCCACCAGTTGCTTGTCCAGTGCTGCAACACCCAGCCAGATTTCACCGGTGGCCACGTCGTCGATGGCCAGTTGCGGCCGGTAGCGCGCGACAAAGTTCTTGAACAGCTGATGGGTGATGTCCAGGTCCTCCTGGAACTTCTCCCGGCCCTTCTCGGTGTTTTCGCCGAACACTGTCAGGGTGCGTTTGTATTCACCGGCGGTGAGGACTTCGAAGTCGATGTCGTGTTTTTTCAGCAAGCGATTGACGTTAGGCAACTGCGCCACGACGCCAATGGAGCCGAGAATCGCAAACGGTGCGCTGATGATCTTCTCGCCGATGCACGCCATCATGTAGCCGCCGCTGGCCGCGACCTTGTCGATGCATACGGTCAGCGGCACACCCGCCTCACGGATACGCGCCAATTGCGATGACGCCAGGCCGTAGCTGTGCACCATGCCACCGCCGCTCTCCAGGCGCAGCACCACTTCGTCCTTCGGCGTGGCGAGGGTCAGCAGCGCGGTGATTTCGTGGCGCAGGCTTTCAGTGGCCGAAGCCTTGATGTCGCCGTCGAAATCCAGCACGAACACCCGGGGTTTGACCTCGGTTTGTTTCTTCTGTTTTTTCTCGGTTTTAGCCTGGGACTTGCGCAGGGCCTTGAGCTGTTCCTTGTCGAGCAGGGTTTGCTCCAGGCGTTCACGCAGCCCTTTGTAGAAATCATTCAGCTTGCTGACCTGCAACTGGCCGGCGGCCTTGCGTCGACCTTTGCTGCGCAATGCCGCAAAACTGGCCAGGACCACCAGAATGGCGATCACCAGGGTCACGGTTTTGGCCAGAAAACTGGCGTACTCGGTGAGAAACTCCACAGGGACTCCTTAAACGATGCGCGGCTCGAACGCGCGCGGGATATCTCCAGCATACCCATGCGCCGGCCTTGCGACCAGCCGCGAAACCTCTGGCAACAGGCCTGGAACGAGCATTTCAAACAAGCGTATGTTTTTTCATTGACAGCTCACCGCCATCCTCATAACCTCGCCAAACCTTCAACGTACCGGGATGACGCGGACGTGGGCAGCATCTATTTGATTCGACATGGCCAGGCCTCCTTTGGTGCAGACGACTATGACGTCCTGTCGCCCACCGGTATTCGCCAGGCAGAAATCCTCGGCCAACACCTGGCCGAGCTCGGCATCAGCTTCGACCGCTGCCTTGCCGGCGATTTACGCCGCCAGCAACACACCGCCAACAGCGCGCTGGAACAGTTCGCTGCGGTGGGTCTGCCGGTACCGATCCTGGAAACCGATTCCGCCTTCAATGAATTCGATGCTGACGCGGTGATCCGCGCCCTGCTCCCGGCCATGTTGCCGGACGAGCCTGAAGCGCTGAACACTCTGCGCCACGCCGCGCAAAACCGCAGCGAATTCCAGCGCATTTTCGCCCTGATCATCGAACGCTGGCTCGCCGGCACCTACGACACGCCGGGCCTGGAAAGCTGGCTGGGCTTCGTCGAGCGGGTTCAGGCCGGTTTGCAGAGGATCCTCGAACAAGCCGACAACACCCAGAAAATTGCCGTGTTCACCTCTGGCGGCACCATCACTGCCCTGCTCCACCTGATTACGCAAATGCCTGCCAAACAGGCTTTTGAATTGAACTGGCAAATCGTCAACACCTCGCTCAACCACCTGAAGTTTCGTGGACGCGAGGTGGCCCTGGCTTCCTTCAACAATCATGCGCACCTGCAACTGCTGAAGGCCCCGGAACTCATCACATTTCGCTGAGTCCGGACTATTGTGACCCTTGGCTGTAACCACCCAGCTCTAATTACCCAAGAAAGGATCGAATCATGACCTCCGTAGCTGATGCCGTACAAGCAATGAAAGCCAAGTTCAACCCAGCCGCTGCTGCCGGTCTGGACCTGGTCTTCGGTTTCCGCATCGACGACACCAAGAACTTCTCGCTGGTCGTCAAGGACAGCACCTGCGAGTTGCTGGAAGGCGAAAACCCGGACGCCCAGGTGACTCTGGTGATGGACGGCGAAACCCTGGAAGGCATCGTTGACGGTTCGACCGACGGCATGCAAGCGTTCATGGGCGGCAAACTGCGCGCTGAAGGCGACATGATGCTGGCGATGAAACTGTCCGAGCTGTTCCCGAGCTAAGTGCGTCGCTCCCGACTACGGGAGCACACTTGCCTGCAAACGAATCCCGCCCTAGTGGCGGGATTCGTCGTTTTACCCCTGTAGGAGGTGTCAGTATCAGGAAAAACGGCTGGTCATGGATTTGCCGTCTATATTCCTTCTGGCCGCATGCGTCAGACATCGACCGCTTGCCCCTCGATCCTTTTGCGCGGAGCACTGCCATGAGCCCACCTGACGACCACGACGGATTCAATCGCCGACGTGTACTTCAAGGCCTTTCGGCAGGTGCCGTTGGCGCCTGGATCAGCCCGCTGTTCGCAGGGAGTAAAACCATGCCCGACACCCCCGCCGACCTCATTCTGTACAACGGACGCCTGCACACCGTTGACCGCAAAAAGCCCCAGGCCAGTGCCGTGGCGATCAAGGACGGACACTTCGTGGTGGTCGGCAGTGATGCCCAGGCCATGGCCCTGCAAGGTCCAGCCACAAAAATCGTTGACCTGCACGGACGCACCGTAATCCCCGGCCTCAACGACTCACACTTGCACCTGATCCGTGGCGGTCTCAACTACAACCTCGAACTGCGCTGGGAAGGCGTGCCGTCGCTGGTCGACGCCTTGCGCATGCTCAAGGAGCAGGCCGACCGCACGCCCACGCCGCAATGGGTGCGGGTTGTTGGTGGCTGGAACGAGTTCCAGTTCGCCGAAAAACGCCTGCCGACCCTCGACGAACTGAACAAGGCCGCGCCGGACACGCCCGTGTTTGTCCTGCATCTCTATGACCGCGCCCTGCTCAACCGAGCGGCACTGAAAGTGGTGGGTTATACCCGCGACACGCCGAACCCGCCGGGCGGGGAAATCCAGCGCGACACCAATGGCGATCCGACCGGCATGCTGATCGCCCGACCCAACGCGATGATTCTGTATTCGACCCTGGCCAAGGGACCGAAGCTGCCGCTGGAATATCAGGTCAACTCGACACGACAGTTCATGCGCGAACTCAATCGCCTGGGCCTAACCAGCGCTATCGATGCCGGCGGCGGTTATCAGAACTACCCGGACGACTATCAGGTCATCCAGCAACTGGCCAAAGACCAACAGCTCACGGTGCGCATTGCCTACAACCTGTTTACGCAGAAACCCAAGGAAGAGCTGAGCGATTTCAAGAACTGGACCAGTACGTCGCACTACGGCCAGGGCGATGACTTCCTGCGGCACAACGGTGCCGGCGAAATGCTGGTGTTCTCCGCAGCTGATTTCGAGGATTTCCTCGAACCACGCCCGGACCTGCCAGCCAGCATGGAGCAGGACCTGGAACCGGTGGTTCGCCATTTGGTGGAACAGCGTTGGCCATTCCGTTTGCACGCCACCTACAACGAATCCATCAGCCGCATGCTCGACGTGTTCGAGAAGGTCAATCGCGACATTCCGTTTGATGGCTTGCCGTGGTTTTTCGACCACGCCGAAACCATCACCCCGCAGAACATCGAGCGCGTCAAAGCCCTTGGCGGCGGCATTGCGATTCAGGACCGCATGGCGTTCCAAGGCGAGTATTTTGTCGATCGCTACGGCGCCAAGGCTGCCGAAACCACTCCGCCGATTGCGCGCATGCTGGCCGAAGGCGTGCCGGTGGGCGCCGGCACCGATGCCACGCGGGTGTCGAGTTACAACCCATGGACTTCGCTGTATTGGCTGGTCAGTGGTCGCACCGTCGGCGGGCTGGAGCTGTATCCGCAAGGTCTGAGCCGCGACACCGCGCTGGAGCTGTTTACCCACGGCAGCGCCTGGTTCTCCTCCGAGCAAGGCAAGAAAGGCCAGATCAAGGTCGGGCAACTGGCGGATCTGATTGCGCTGTCGGCGGACTATTTCCACATCGAGGACGAAGGCATCAAAAGTATTGAATCGGTGCTGACTATTGTCGATGGCAAAGTCGTCTACGGTAGCGCCGAATTCGAAAAACTCGGTCCGCCGCCGATTCCGGTGGTGCCGGAGTGGTCGCCGGTTGTGAACGTCCCGGGTCACTGGAAACCATTGGCGCCGCTGACGGCGCAGGTTCATCAATGTGTCGGGGCGTGTGCGGTGCATGCGCACAGTCATGAGCGGGCGCGGTTGTCAAATGCGCCGGTGAGTGACTTCCAGGGCTTCTGGGGTGCGTTTGGCTGTTCCTGCTTCGCGTTTTGAAGTGAGACCACGCCACTGTGGCGAGGGAGCTTGCTCGCGCTCGAGCGCGTAGCGTTCGCATTAAATTTGTGGCTGCCGATTTTTTGGGGCCACCGCCCAGCGGGAGCAAGCTCCCTCGCCACAGGTGAGCGGTGCTCTTACAATGCGAACACCTCCCGCACCGGCCAGCCCATGGACATCGATCTCGCCCGCACCTTTCTGGAAATCGTCCGTCACGGCAGCCTTGCCGCTGCCGCCGAAAGACTCCACGTCACCCAGACCGCGATCACCGCGCGGGTGCAGAAACTAGAAAGCCACCTCGGCAGTACGCTGTTCGTGCGCAACCGCGCCGGTGCCCGCCTGACGCCCAATGGCGAAGCCTTCGTGGTGTACGCCAATCAATTGGTAGAAACCTGGGAAGCGGCGCGGCGGGACTTGCCGTTGCCCGAGGGTTATCACGACGTGCTGCACATCGGTGGCGAAGTCAGTCTGTGTAATCCGCTGATGCTCAGTTGGGCCGGCGAACTGCGCGAAAAAATTCCCAGCCATGCCCTGCGCATGGAAATCCGCGACGGCGAGAACCTGCTGCGCCAACTTGAACTGGGCATTCTGGACGCTGCGCTGGTCTATCAACCGGAATACGGGCCGCGCCTGCAAGTCGAGCAGATCCTCGAAGAAAAACTCATCCTCGTCCGTCAACCGGGACGCCCCGATCCTTACGTTTACATCGACTGGGGCGAGGATTTTCGTCGCCAGCACGATGCTGCCCTGCCGGAAAAAGCCAGGGCGCCCTTGAGCTTCAACCTCGGCCCGCTAGGCTTGCAATACATTCTGGAACACGGCGGCAGTGGCTACTTCCGTACCCGCGTGGTGCAGCGTTACCTGGAAAGCGGCGCGCTGGAGCAAGTGCCCAAGGCGCCGGAGTTCAGCTATCCGACCTACCTGGTTTATTCCCGCGACCGCGATTCGCAAACCCTGCAACGGGCCTTCGACCTGCTGCGCGAGGTCATCCAGTCCGACGACGATTGGTCACAACGCTGGAACCCGCTGACCTGAAGCCGTTTTGCACCGGATCATGGCATTTGTGTCATCAGGTTCGGCCATCCAAAACACCGGAATCGACTACTCTGCTGGAGATAACTATAACGACAGGTGATTGCAGTGAGGCAGACCACCGAAGCATTCCGCAGCCGCTACCGCGCCAACATTCATCCGCTCTATAACCCATGGCTGCACGGCACCTTCGTGCTGCTGTTCGGCTTGATGACCATCACCGTATTCTGGAGAACCGTACACGACGTGCTGCTGCAGGAATGGCTGGCGGTGCCGCTGACCCTGTTGTTTTACAACTTTGCCGTGTACCTGGTACATCGGCACCTGGGTCATCAGAAAAAGAACTTCGCGCGCCTGTTTTATGCTCGCCATGCCGGTGACCATCACAGCTTCTTCGCCCCCGGCCACATGACGTACGAGACTGCCCGGGATTGGCGGGTGATTCTGTTTCCAGCCTGGCTGATCGTCATGCACACACTGGTCATTACCCTGCCCGTCTGGTGGTTGCTTACGCAGTTCGATGCCAACGTCGCGGGACTGGTCGGCGGTTGTCTGGTGCTTGGTTACCTGACGTATGAAGTGTTCCACGCCTGTGAACATCTACCGCCGCACAATCCGTTGACGCGGC
Source organism: Pseudomonas sp. MYb327 (assembly GCF_040438925.1). Taxonomy (NCBI): domain Bacteria; kingdom Pseudomonadati; phylum Pseudomonadota; class Gammaproteobacteria; order Pseudomonadales; family Pseudomonadaceae; genus Pseudomonas; species Pseudomonas sp. MYb327. Next base: position 1,620,121 of record NZ_CP159258.1, on the reverse strand, counting down.
TGCCATGGATTCGCCAGATGCGCCGTTTGCACGAGTTGCATCACCGTCGCGAGATGATGCAGGAGCGTAATTTCAACATCGTTTTTCCGTTGATGGACTACCTGTTCGGCACCCTCTACTGGGAACCGGAAGACGCCACCCCATACCTGACGAGAACGACCATGACCCGCATGCAGCATCAGATCGACATTGCCGGAAATCCCGTTGCCGTACTTGCCTACGCCAGCACGGTGACCCGTTGGCCGGAGTGGCACCCATCGTCGCTCAAGATCAACGCACAGCGCGGCCCTCTGCATGCCGGTGCGCGGTTCGAGGAAGACATCCGGGCTGGCGGGCGCGAGGGCCATTTGAGTTGGGTGGTCGATGAATATTTGCCTGGACGACGCTGGATTGCCCGCGCTTACGGCGATAACGGCCTGTCGTTGCTGCTGACTTATGAATGCGAGTCCGAGGGCGACGGCACGCGGTTTGTCCGCACGCTGGAGTATGAGTTCAGTGGATTCATCATGCGTATTGCCAACAAGCTGCTGCTCAAGCGACGCATCGATCACGAATCGGCGGCATCGATGCAAGCCCTGCGCGATAAGGCAGAAAAACACCTGGCGCTTTCAGGAGTGCGCGTGTGAGGCGATCGATCAGGTTTCGCCATGGGTTGTTGCTGGTGATCGTGATCATTGCTGCATTCCTGCTGCTGATGCCGACCAAAGTGAAACCGGTGGCCTGGACGCCCGCACCTGCGCCGTCCCTTTCCAGTGGCCCGTACGCTGATAACCAGCGCCTAAAAGGCTTGGAACGCATCGGCGCGGCAGATATCGACGGCCCCGAGGCGCTGTTGCTGGAAGGCGAAACGCTGATCACCGGTCTGCATGACGGCCGGGTGATCCGCACCAGCCTTGACGGCAACGACACCAAAGTCCTGGCCGACACCGGGGGGCGGCCATTGGGGCTGGCCCGTCATCCCAATGGTTTGCTGGTGATCGCCGACGCGGTCAAGGGCTTGCTGTCGCTGGACGCCCAGGGCCGACTGGTGGCAATGAGCACCACGGCCAACGGCGTGCCGTTCGGTTTCACCGATGACGTGGCCATCGACAAGTCCGGGCACTACGCCTATTTCAGCGACGCCTCTAGCCGCTTCGGCTACGGCAAGGACAGCGAAGCGATCATCGAACATGGCGGTGACGGTCGTTTGCTGCGCTATGACTTCCAGACCGGTAAAACCTCGGTCCTGCTGGATAAGCTGGAGTTCGCCAATGGCGTGACCCTGGGCCCGGACGACGCCTTTGTGCTGGTGAACGAAACCGGCGCGTATCGCATCAGCCGTTACTGGTTGAGCGGCCCTAAAGCCGGCACCCACGATCTGTTCATCGACAACCTGCCGGGCTTGCCGGACAACCTCGCCTTCAATGGTCACGACCGCTTCTGGGTGGCGTTGTATGCACCGCGTAATGCTCTGCTCGACGCCACGGCGGAACATCCGTTCGTGCGCAAGATGATCGTGCGGGCCATGACCGTCCTGCCCAAACCGGTGGAAAAACGTGCCTTTGCGCTGGGACTGGATCTTGAGGGCAACATCATCGCCAATCTGCAGGATGGCGGCAGCGACAATTACTCGCCGATCACTACGGTGCGCGAGTATGGCCAATGGTTGTATTTCGGCTCGTTGAAAGCGAAAAACATGGCGCGATTGCCGCTGAGTACGGCGTTGCAATAAATAACTTGTGGGAGCGTGGCTTGCCCGCGATGGCGTACTGTCAGGCGACATCAATGTTGAACGGGGCTGACCTCATCGCGGGCAATCCCGCTCCCACAGGGCTTGTTGTGAATTGATCTACCGCGGATCACACTCGCCATCGCGTTCCGCATTATCGGTTTCTTCGCGCATGCGATCCCGGTCGATATCCGTGCCGTCGTCCTGTTCCATGGGGATGGCGCCTTCGTTGTTCGGCAGTTCATCAATGCCCGGCTCGTCTTCCGGATTGACGGCCGTACGGCCGGGACTCAAAGGTTCGGGATGAGTTGGAATGGGGTCGTAGCCGCCCTGCTCTTCACTGGGAAATTTTGGATCTGTCATGTGGCACCTCGCGTCGAGCCGTCAAGTCGGGCTCTGAACATTCGAGGTGCCGGTTAATCTCGCCGTTCCAATTATTCGGCCACCGATGGTCGATGGCTCATGACGGTGCGTCAGGACGGCGATTGGAGTTGTTTGACGATCCTGTCCTTGACCTCCAGACGCTTGGCCTTGAGCCTGGTCACCGCGTCATCGCTGGATTTGGCTTCCTCTGCCTTCACCACCTCAGCATCCGCCTGCGAGTATTTATTGATCAACGAATCCAGTAATGGATCCTTGGTGCGTTTGTGCTGGATTTCTTCCTTTGTTGTGAAATTCAAATCCTTGTAAAGGTCATGTGGCACCGGCATGGAACACCTCCGTTCGTTAATCGGTAGCAAACGCGACTGATTGCGTTCGCCAACTATCAGAATGGCCTTGGTTTGCCGGTTCTGTCGACCATCTGTCAGACCAGCGGTGTCCGTTCGTCGCCCTGTCGCAAATGCGATAAAACCTTTATCCAGGCCGCAGCCTCCACAGATTAACGATCAACCAGATCGCCAATAAAAACTGTGTGGAGAAGAACCAATGGACGGATTTAACCTGCGCCACCTCACGCTGGCCATCGCCCTGAGTACCAGCATGAGCGCGGCATTCGCGGCGACCTCCAATGATTTTGTCGACAAGGCAGCCGCTGGCGGCATTGCCGAGATCGAAACCAGCCGACTGGCGCTGGAAAAAAGCCAATCGGCAGACGTCAAGGCATTCGCCAACATGATGATCACCGACCATTCCAAGGCCAACGATGAACTGGCAGCCATTGCGAAAAAGAACGACATCGAAGTGCCGGACACCACAACGCTGGTAAAACAGGCCAAGGAAAAGATCCTCGACATGCGTGACGAGTCCTTCGATTCGGCCTACGCCAACAACCAGGTCAAGGCTCACGAAGACACCATTGAGCTGTTCAAGAAAGAAGCCAACACCGTGACCGACGACAAAACCAAAGGCGCAACCGAGCTCAAAGGCTTCGCGCAAAAAATGCTGCCGGGGCTGGAAAAACACCTGGAGATGGCGAAAAAACTCCAGGCTGCCCATCCGGACAAATAATCCTCGTCAAACAAAAAGACCGCATGAACGATGCGGTCTTTTTGTTTGGATCCTTCTAGCCGCCATCGGTATCGATATCGGCATCCGTGTCGTCGCCAGGCGCGGGTCGGTCGGGATTGGGTTTGAAGCCTGGACTGAACTCGTTGTCGTTGTCACTGTGAACATTTTTCTGGTCGACCGCTTTGTCAGCACTTTCCGGCGCGGGCGTCCTGGCGTTTTGGTCTCGTTCATTTTTTTCTTTCATAGGGACCTCGTTTGTCACTGTGCGGCCGAAACAGTCGGGCCTTATCAATTCGAAGCCACCAAGCGGGCAACGTTCCCTTCGCCTTTGACCTACAGTCCTTGTGTATCGGATGAAAAATTCCTTTTAAAAGCGAACAACTATTTCATCCGCCAAATGTCACTGTTTTTGCGCCGATCGTTTTTCAGGGAATCGGCCGAATTCACTCAAGGAGTCAAGTCTCATGGCGGCACTGCAATCCAGCACTCTCGATGCGATGAAACACAACCAGGCACAACTGCTTGCCGAATGGAAAAGCGGCCTGGAGACCAGTGGCGCTACGCGCAATCTCAAGGAGCAGGATCTGCAACAGCAGACCTCGGAATTCCTCCAACTGGTCATCTCGGGTCTGCAAAATGGCAACGGCCAAAACGTTGCTGCGTCCGGCTGGGATGAAATTCGCCAGTTTCTCGACAAGCTCTCCCATAGCCGCGCCCTGCTCGGCCAGGATTCGCACCAGACCGCCAGTTTCATCTTCTCGTTGAAAGGCCCGCTGTTCACACTGTTGCAGAATCATTACCAGGACAGCCCGGCGCTGCTGGCCGAACAACTTTGGGAAGTCTCCGAACTGCTCGATGCCCTGGGCATGCACACCATCCGCACTTTTCAAAAATCCCGTGAAGCGGTGATCAAGCGCCAGCAAGAAGAGTTGCTGGAACTGTCGACCCCGGTGGTCAAGCTCTGGGACGGTGTATTGGCGTTGCCGATGATCGGCACCCTCGACTCGCAGCGCACCCAGGTGGTGATGGAATCGCTGCTGCAGCGGATCGTCGACACCGGTTCCGAGATCGCCATTATCGACATTACCGGCGTGCCGACCGTCGACACCCTGGTGGCCCAGCACTTGCTCAAGACCGTGACCGCTATTCGCCTGATGGGTGCCGATTGCATCATCAGCGGTGTGCGCCCGCAAATCGCCCAGACCATCGTGCACCTGGGGCTGGACCTGCAAGGCGTGGTGACCAAGGCCAATTTGGCCGATGCCCTCAAACTGGCCCTTACCCGGTTGGGACTGACCATCCACAAGGCGAATTAAGCCGATGGAACGCATTCCGATTTTGCAAATGGGCGACTTCCTGCTGGTGACCATTCAGGTCGACATGCATGACCAGTTGGCCCTGACCCTTCAAGACGACCTGTCCGAGCGCATCAGCCGGACGTCCGCTCGCGGCGTGTTGATCGATATTTCCGCCCTCGACATGGTGGACTCATTCATTGGCCGGATGATCGGGACCATTTCCGGGCTGTCGAGAATCATGGATGCCCAGACCGTACTGGTGGGCATGCAGCCAGCGGTGGCGATTACCCTGGTGGAACTTGGCATGACCCTGCCCGGCGTGAGTACCGCGCTGAATGTCGAACGCGGGATGAAACTGCTTCATGAACGAGTACGCGACCAATGACTGTGCGCAGCAGCGGCACTCATCCGATCAACATCGAGCAGGACGTCGTCCTGGCCCGCCAACTGACGCGCAAACTCGCCCAGGAATGCGGCATGCGCCTGATCGACCTGACCAAGCTGGTGACCGCGGTCAGCGAGTTGGCGCGCAACACCATGGTGTACGGCGGTGGCGGCGACATGGACTGGGAAATCCTCGACGAAAATTCACGCACCGGCCTGCGCCTGGTCTTCCGTGACGAAGGGCCGGGTATCCCCGATATCAAACTAGCCATGACCGACGGCTGGACCTCCGGCTCCGGCCTCGGGCTGGGACTGACCGGTGCCAAGCGCCTGGTGAATGAGTTCGAACTCGACACCGCGCCAGGCAAGGGCACTCGCATAACGATTACCCGATGGACATGAATATCAGCGGTTCGATGACACAAGTGCTGGTCATCGAGGACAGTAGCCAAGTCGGTCACGCCCGACGCACCGCGCAAAGACTCGCGGAACAACACGGCTTCGACACCACAGATTCGGGGCGTGTGGCGCTGGTCGCCACCGAGCTTGCCAGCAACATTCTCAAGCATGCCTCCCGTGGCGAATTGCACCTGAGGGTCTTGCCCCGCGCCAGTGGCTACGGCATCGAGATGCTCGCCATCGACCGCGCCAATGGCTTCGACCTGCAGGCGTGCCTGGCCGATGGTTTTTCCACCGGCGGCACCCAAGGCATCGGACTTGGCGCCGTGTCTCGCCAGACCGAGGTGTTCGATGTGTATGCCGATTCACGGGGCGCCGTGCTGCTCACGCGGTTGTACCCGAAGGCGGACAAAGCGGCGGATCGACGCATCGGCGTCAGCCAGCATTCCTTGCACCACGATCCGGCTTGCGGCGATGTCTGGCACCTGGCGTTTGACGGGGCACACATCAGCGCTCTGGTGATCGATGGCCTGGGCCATGGCGAAGAGGCGGAACATGCCGCCCGCGCCGGCGAGAAAGCCTTCGCGCTGATGCCGTTCGCCTCACCGCTGCTGGTGCTGGAAGACGTTCATCAAGCCATGATCGGTACCCGTGGCGGTGCGCTGGCCATTGCCCAGTTCGACGCTGCCGGCGACACGTTGAAATTCGTCGGCATCGGCAACATCGGCGCCTGCCTGATCGCGCCGGACAAGTCCCGCGGCCTGGCCTCCCATCCCGGCATCGTCGGCGGCCAATATCGAAAGGCGCAACCCTTTGACTATGCTCAGGTGAACGGACAGCTATTGATCATGTACAGCGACGGCCTGCAATCGCGTTGGAACCTGCAGGATTACCCGGGCCTGGTACACCGCCATCCCGCCGTCATCGCTGCGATTCTGCACCGGGATTTCTGCCGAGGACGGGACGATGTCTCAGTGCTGGTCATTGCTCTGGAGGCAGACCATGGCTGAATTACCCATGAGTCAGATTGACGAACAAGCCGCACTGATCGCCCGACTGCAAGGCGAAGCCAATGCCTTGCGTGAAGAATTGGATGAAACCAACCAGGGCGTTCTGGCGCTGTACGCTGAACTCGATGCCCAGGCTGAACAACTGCGCCAGGCCTCGGACCTGAAAAGTCGTTTCCTGTCGTACATGAGCCATGAGTTCCGCACGCCCCTGGGCTCGATCCTGAGCATCGCCAGCCTGCTGACCGATGAGCTCGATGGACCCTTGAGTCCCGAGCAACACAAGCAGGTCGCCTTTGTCAGCAATTCCGCCCGCGAACTGAGCGACATGGTCGACGACTTGCTGGATCTGGCGAAGATCGAGGCCGGGCGCATCAGCATTTCACCGGCCTGGTTCGACATGTTCGACCTGTTTGCCGCGCTGCGCGGGATGTTTCGCCCGATTGTCGATGCCAGTGCGGTCGACCTCATATTCGAAGAGCCGGTGGGCCTGCCGCAGCTGTACACCGACGACAAGAAACTCGCGCAAATCCTGCGCAATTTCATCGCCAACTCGCTGAAGTTCACCACCCGCGGGGAAGTCCGGGTTTCGGCCCGGATGGAAAACAGCTCCCACGTTCGTTTTGCCGTCAGCGATACCGGAATAGGTATCGCTCCAGAGCTACATGGCGCATTGTTTGAGGACTTCTCCCAGGTCGATTCACCGTTGCAAAAACGCCTGCGCGGCACCGGACTCGGACTGTCCCTGTGCAAACGCTTCGCCGGTTTGCTGAATGGCGAAGTCGGGATGCAGAGTCAGCCAGGCGCAGGCTCGACCTTTTTCGTGATCATCCCGCTGGCCATCGCCATGGAGCCTGCCGATGAAGCGTGACATCCGATTACTCATTGTCGACGACAACATCGCCACGCGCTACGCGCTGCGTCGACGCCTGGAGAGCCACGGATATGAAGTACTGGAAGCGGGCACCGGCAGCGAAGGCCTGGAGCTGATCGACAGCGTCACCCTCGATGCGCTGATTCTCGACGTCAACCTGCCAGACATGAGCGGTTTCGACATCGTCCGCAAACTGCGCTCCGATCCCGCGACAGCCCTGCTGCCGGTGATCCACGTGTCGGCGGCGTCGATCCAGACCGGCGACATCATCACCGGTCTGGACGCCGGGGCCGATGCTTATCTGATTCACCCGGTCGACCCGGATGTGCTGCTGGCGACCCTGCGCACCTTGCTGCGGGTGCGCGAAACCGAAAATGCCCTGCGTGCCAGCGAGGCGCGCTTTCGCGAGATTTTTGTCAATGTTTCCGCACCCATTGCGGTGCTGGATGCCGAGATGAAAGTGCATGAATGCAACCATGCATTCGCGCAACTGATTCAGGACAATCGCAACCCGGACACCCTGCTTGAATGTTTCGCCGAGGACCAAAAAGCCGTCATCGAAGAACTGCGCCTGCGGCTGGCTTATGGTGAGCGCTGGAAAGGCACGTTGAGCATGCGAGTCGGCGGCGAAATTCGCGAAACCGAGTGGCAGATTTCGCCTTACCGAACGCCGGAGTTGAGCCTGGTGTTTGTCGAAGATGTCACCGAACACCGGCACCGTGAACGCTCGCACCTGGCACGCCTTGACGATGCCACGGAACAACTGGCCAAGGAGGTCGCCGAACGCGCGCGCACTGAGGCGCAGCTGTTGCAGGTGCAGAAAATGGATGCGCTGGGCAAGTTGACCGGCGGCATCGCCCACGATTTCAACAACCTGCTCACCGGCATCATCACCAGCCTGGAACTGATCCAGAAACGAGTCGCCGAGTCTCGCACCGACAAGGTTCAGTTCTATACCGAAGCGGCCTTGAGTTCAGCCATGAGCGCAGCTGGCCTGACCCATCGACTGCTGGCTTTCGCCCGACAACAGCCACTCGACACCCGGCCCGTGGACATCAACGAGCACATCCGCTCACTCGAAGAACTATTGGGACGCACCATCGGCGAACGCATATCGCTGAAACTGGAACTGACCTCGAAAGCGGCGATTGCGCTGGTCGACCCGATCCAGCTGGAAAGCGCCGTGCTCAACCTGGTGATCAACGCGCGTGACGCCATGCCCCAGGGCGGCAATATCTGGGTCAACACCTATGCCGCTTACTCCCATGGCGACCCGAATCTGGCCGATGGCGCGTACGTCGCGTTGTCGGTGCGCGATGACGGCACGGGTATCGAGCACCACGTGATCGACAAGGTGTTTGATCCGTTTTTCACCACCAAACCGTTGGGCCAGGGCACCGGATTGGGCTTGTCGACCATCTACGGTTTCGCCCGGCAATCCGGGGGCGATGCGCATATCCGCAGTGTGGCGCGACGCGGCACCGAAGTGACCATCATGCTGCCCGCCAGCTCTGATCCCACGGTGACCGAAGCGGCGCCGGTTACCGTCGATCCGCAAGGGGCCGGCGAGCATGTCTTGATTGTCGAGGATACGCCGTCGGTGCGGATGTTCGTGGCTGAAGTGCTGGTGGACGCTGGCTACCGCTGCACGCAAGTCGCCGACATCGAAGGTGCCCTCGAACGCTTGCAGAAAGACGAGTCCATCGACCTGCTGCTGACCGACGTCGGCCTGCCGCGCATGAGCGGTCGGGAACTGGCCGATGTCGCGCGCGGCTGGCGAGAGAAGCTGCCAATCCTGTTCATGACCGGCTACGCCGAAACCGCGCTCAACCGTCAGGTGTTCCTCGGCGATGGCATGGAAATGCTGATCAAGCCGTTCCAGATCAAGGAACTGCTGGATAAGGTACGGCGCACGATAGACGGTGCCTGATGCACCGTCATCGCCGGCAAGCCGGCTCCTACAAGATTATGTGAACGCCAACTATCCCTGTAGGAGCTGGCTTGCCAGCGATAGCAATTCTAAAAACACCATCGCCAGCAAGCCGGCGCCTAGAGATTGAGGGCTCTGGCAAGGAACGGCGCCGTCCGGCTCTTCTTGCTTTTCGCGACTTTCTGCGGCGTCCCCGCCACGACAATCTTGCCGCCCTGATCCCCCGCCCCCGGCCCGATATCGATCACCCAGTCACTCTGTGCCACCACGCGCATTTCGTGTTCGACAACGATCACCGTGTGCCCCGCCGTCACGAGGTTGTTCAACTGTTCGAGCAAGCGATCGACGTCTCGCGGGTGCAACCCGGTCGTCGGTTCGTCGAGCACATAAAGCGTCGCCCCGCGCTGGTTGCGTTGCAGTTCGGTGGCCAGTTTGATCCGTTGCGCCTCGCCGCCCGAAAGCTCCGTCGCCGGTTGGCCGAGACGCAAATAACCCAGGCCAATATCGCGCAACACCTCCAACGAGCGGCGGATAGCCGCTTGCTCGGTGAACACCTCAACCGCTTCGTCGACGGTCAATTGCAGCACCTGGGCGATGTTACGGTCCTGCCAGGTGATCGCCAGCGTCTCGGGGTTATAGCGGGCGCCGTGGCAGGTCGGGCAAGGCGCATAGACGCTGGGCATGAACAACAATTCGACACTGACAAATCCTTCGCCTTCGCACGTCGGGCAGCGCCCCTTGGCGACGTTGAAAGAAAACTGCCCGGCGTCATAACCCGCCGTTTGAGCGTCAGGCGTGGCGGCATAGAGCTTGCGAACGTTGTCGAACAGGCCGGTGTAGGTCGCGAGGTTGGAGCGCGGGGTGCGGCCGATGGGTTTCTGGTCGACCTGCACCAGACGCTTGATCGATGCCAGGCCCGCCGTGACCTGTCCTCCGCTGGTTTGTGGCGTGTCGTCTTCCAGGTTCAGTTCTTCCGGCTCACTCTCGGTCACCGGACGCCCAAGGTGCGCGCCGACCAACTCCAGCAACGCCTGGCTGACCAGACTCGATTTGCCCGAACCCGAGACACCGGTGACGGAGGTAAAACAACCCAGCGGAAACTCGACACTGAGGTCGTTCAGGTTGTTGCGGGTGATGCCCTCCAAGCGCAGCCAATCAGTGGCCTGGCGGGCGGCGCGGGGTTGAGTGACCTGCTCGGCGAACAGATAGGCGCGGGTTTGCGAGTCCTTCACATCGGCCAGACCCGCCGGCGCGCCGCTGTACAGCACTCGCCCGCCATGCTCGCCCGCCGCCGGGCCGACGTCGATCAACCAGTCGGCACGGCGCATGGTTTCCAGGTCGTGCTCGACGACGAATAAGGTATTGCCCGCCGCTTTCAGGCGTTGCAGGGCTTCGAACAGCGCCTCGCCATCCGCCGGATGCAGGCCGGCCGAGGGTTCGTCCAGCACGTAGATCACGCCGAACAACTGTGAACCCAACTGCGTCGCCAGACGCAAGCGCTGCAACTCGCCGGACGACAGCGTTGGCGTGCTGCGTTCCAGTGCCAGATAACCGAGGCCAAGATCGGTCAGGGTGCTGACCCGTTCCAGCAAGTCCTGAGCGATTCGTTGCGCGGCCAGACGCTTTTCCACCGACAGGTTCGGCGTGTGCCGCACGTCCGGAGCGTTGGCGTGGCCGCTGGCGCCGTGGGCCACTCGTTGTTCGCGGGCTTCGCGGGTCTGGGTGTGAGTCAACACCTCACCGGCCTCTTCGCCCTCTTCAAGATAATGCTGGGCCGCCACCGGCTTCAGTACTTCGGCCACTTGCAGCAGCGGCATCTGCGACAACTCGCCGATGTCATAGCCGGCGAACGTCACCGACAACGCCTCGCGCTTGAGGCGCTTGCCGTCGCACAACGGGCACGGGCTGCCGAGCATGAATTGCGAGACACGCTTCTTCATCAACGCGCTTTGCGAGTGGGTGAAGGTGTGCAGGATGTAGCGCCGCGCGCCGGTGAATGTGCCCTGGTAACTGGGCTCCATTTTGCGCTTGAGCGCGACTCGGGTTTCCTCTGGCGTGAGCCCGGCATACACCGGCACCGTCGGGGTTTCTTCGGTGAAGAGAATCCAGTCGCGCTGTTTTTTTGGCAGTTTGCGCCAAGGGATGTCGACGTCGATGCCCATGGTCACCAGGATGTCGCGCAGGTTCTGGCCCTGCCAGGCCAGGGGCCAGGAAGCAACGGCGCGCTGGCGGATGGTCAGGTTCGGCTCCGGCACCATCAACGCTTCGGTGACTTCATACACCCGGCCCAAACCGTGGCATTCGGGGCATGCACCTTGAGGTGTATTGGGGGAAAAATCCTCGGCGTACAGCATCGGTTGTCCCGGCGGATAACTGCCGGCGCGGGAGTACAGCATGCGGATCAGGCTCGACAACGTGGTCACGCTACCCACTGAAGAACGCGTGCTCGGCGTACCTCGCTGTTGCTGCAAGGCCACCGCCGGCGGCAGGCCTTCGATGGAATCGACGTCCGGCACGCCGACCTGATCGATCAGCCGCCGCGCGTACGGCGCCACGGATTCGAAGTAGCGCCGTTGAGCCTCAGCGTAGAGGGTGGAAAACGCCAGGGACGACTTCCCCGAACCGGACACACCGGTGAAGACCACCAGTGCGTCGCGGGGAATATCGACATCGATGTTCTTGAGGTTGTGCTCCCGGGCCCCGCGCACCTTGACCATGCCGGAGGTTGGGTTGGTGGTGCGCGTGGAAGTCATCAGGTCGCCTTGTTTAATTTCCCGGAAAACAACTGACCGTAGGAGCTGGCTTGCCAGCGATCGCGTCGTGTCAATTGCTTCTGTGTTGACTACGAAGCCGCCATCGCTGGCAAGCCCGCCCCTACAGGTTTTTGGTTAACCGTAGAGGACGCTGCGAATCATTCGGGTCAGCGCGTCGGGGCTGTAGGGTTTGCTCAGCAAATGGGTATCCGGGCCGAGCTGGTGGTTGCGCGAAATAATGTCACGGGTGTGCCCCGAGGTGAACAGCACCGTCACCGGCGGGTTTTGCACTTTCGCCCACGCCGCAAGGTCGGAACTCTTGATCAGGCCAGGCATGACCACGTCGGTGAAAATCAGGTCCACCGTCACACCTTCCAGCAACATCTGCATCGCGGCGTCGGCATTGGCGGCTGTCAGCACCTGATAACCCTCTTCGCGCAGCAACTCCACGGTCGAAACTCGCACCGCTTCATTGTCCTCGACCACCAGTACCCGCTCATGGCCGCCCCGTTGCTGCACGTCCGGGATGGTCGTTTCACTGCCCGCCAAGCGCAGGCTGCGCGGGAAATACATCTGCACCCGAGTGCCTTGGTCAACGACGCTGGACATCTCGATATGCCCGCCGCTCTGTTTGACGAAGCCGAATACCATACTCAAGCCCAGCCCTGTGCCCTGGCCATCGGGTTTAGTGGTGAAAAACGGTTCAAACGCCTGCGCGAGCACCGGCGGCGCCATGCCGACGCCCGCATCGGCCACCGATACACGCACATAGTCACCAGACGGGATGCCCTTGCCCGCGCAAAACGCGCGATCAAGGAAGATGTTGTCGGCACTGAGGTCGATGGTCCCCTCGCCCTTCATGGCGTCCCGGGCATTGATCGCCAGGTTGAGGATGGCATTTTCCAATTGGTTGCGATCGACGAAAACCTGCCAAGGGTCTACGGGCGCCGACAAATGGATCTGGATAATTTCCCCTAGCGCACGCTGCAACAATTCACCCAAGTCGTCGAAGATCTGCTGAGGCGTGCAAATCGCCGGGGACAACGGTTGACGACGGGCAAACGCGAGCAGTTGCGAGGACAGTTTTGCACCGCGCTCAACGGCGGCAATCGACGCCGCGACCCGGCGCTGGACGTTGGCGTTGTCCGGCTCATGCCGGGCCAGCAAGTGAAGGTTGCCGGCGATCACTTGCAGCAGGTTGTTGAAGTCGTGAGCCACGCCACCGGTGAGGCCACCAATGGCCTCGAGTTTCTGCGACTGGCGCAGTTGCTCCTCCGCCGCCATCCGCGCTTCGACTTCGTCAGCCACCCGTTGCTCAAGGTTGCGGGTGAACCTGAGCAGGGATTCTTCGGCGATTTTGCGTTCATGGATGTCGATCAACACCCCGGGGAAACGAAACGGCTCGCGCTGTTCGTCGAACTCGCAACAACCGCTGGCCAGTACCCACAGGTAAGTGCCATCGGGGCGAATGACCCGATATTCAGCGTTGAAGGACTCGCCGGTTTCGACGGATTGCTGGACCTGTTCCTGCACCCAACTGAGATCATCGGGGTGGATACGTGCTTCAGCGATGTCCTGTGGCAGGTTGTCCAGTGGCACGTCGGCGGGATAAGAAAAGGTCCGGGCGAAACGCTCATCACCGCTCAGCACATTGCCTTTGACGTCCCAGACGAACGAGCCAAGCAAAGCCCCGGCATTCAGTGCCAGGCGAACCCGTTCGTTGTCGGCGCGATAGGCGTTTTCGGCAGCCTGACGCAGGCGTTCGGACATCACGAATTCCGTGGTCTCGACCACCATCGCCATGACCCCGGCCGGGCGTCCGTCATCATCGGATACCGGGCTGTAATAGAGGTCGAGCCAGACGTCTTCGGGAATCCCGTCGCGCAGCAGCACCAACTCCTTATTGCGGTAGGACAAGGTGCCACCGGACAGGCAGGTGTCGACGACATGCCGATTGAACTCGGCGACTTCCGGCCAGCCCAGTTCTACCGGAGAACCCAACAGGTAAGGATGGCGCCCGCCGGCAAATTCTGAATAAGCGTCGTTATAGATCATGAAGCCGGAGCGGCCCCAGAGCATCACCATCGGCAATGGTGAAGCGAGCATCAACTGCACCGTACTGCTCAGGCTTTTCGACCAGGTATCGAGAGCCCCCAGCTCGGTCCGGCTCCAGTCGAACGCACGAATGCGCCCGGCCATTTCGCCGCCCCAGCCGGCACACCCGTGGCTATTTTCTAGAAACTGCATCGGTTGGCTCTGTCCCGGTAATCCACACCCGTTTGTTTCGAGCATTGCGGATGGCATTGGTTTCATGGAGGTTAGCTGATTCGCATCGTCAACGCTTCTGTGGCGAGGGAGCTTGCTCCCCGCGTAGGTTAGCGGAAATCCCGGCTGCGAACGCTGATGCCGTCCAGCAGTGGAGTCAGGTCGCTCAAGCGTCCGGCAATCAGGTGTCGTACTTCGCCTTCCTTTTCCCAGCGCCCATCGACCTTGAGCAACTGCGAGCCCACCAGCACCTGGCGCTGGCGCTCTGCCAGGTCGCGCCAGACCACCACGTTGACGTTGCCGAACTCGTCTTCCAGGGTGACGAAGGTTACGCCGCTGGCGGTGCTTGGCCGCTGTCGTCCGGTCACCAGCCCGGCGACGCTGACCGGCCGCCCATGTTCCACCTCCAGCAACTCCTTCGAACTGCGGCAGCGCAGGGCTTTCAACTCACTGCGCAACAAGGCCAGCGGATGCGGCCCGAGGGTGGTGCCGAGGCTGTTGTAATCGGCCAACAAATCCTCGCCGACCGTAGGTTTTGGCAGCATCACCGCGCCCTCCTCTTGACTGGGCAGGCCGGCAAACAGCCCAAGCTGTTTCTGCACCCCCGCGACTTCCCAGCGCGCCCGATGGCGGTCACCGGCCAGCCCCCGCAATGCACCGGCATCGGCCAGTTGTTCCTGGGCGCGGGCATCGAGTCGCGCCCGTTCGCCAAGGTCGGCGATGTCGGCAAACGCGCCACTCGCCCGCGCCACTTCGATGCGCCGGGCATCGTCCTCGCGAAAACCCTTGATCATCCGCATGCCCATGCGAATCGCCGGTTGCGCACCGGCAATCGGTTCGAGGCTGCAATCCCAATCGCTGGCCCGCACGTCCACCGGACGAATCTGCAAATGGTGGCGCCGAGCGTCCTGCAGAATCTGATCCGGACTGTAGAAGCCCATCGGCCAACTGTTGATCAACGCACAGGCGAAAGCCGCTGGTTCATGGCATTTCAACCAGCAACTGGCGTAGGTCAGCAAGGCAAAACTGGCGGCGTGGGACTCGGGGAAACCATAGCTGCCAAAGCCTTTGATCTGTTCGAAGATCTGCGCAGCGAAGTCAGCGGTGTAGCCTTTTTTCTTCATTCCGGCGGCCAGGCGATCCTTGTGCGGCTCCAGTCCGCCATGGCGTTTCCATGCCGCCATGGATCGGCGCAACTGATCGGCCTCGCCGGGGCTGTAGTCGGCGGCGACGATGGCGATCTGCATCACTTGTTCCTGGAACAGCGGGACACCGAGGGTGCGTTTCAACACCTCGCGCAACTCTTCGGAGGGATAGCTTTCGAGTTCTTCCTTGTTTCGTCGGCGCAAATACGGGTGCACCATGCCGCCCTGAATCGGCCCGGGGCGAACGATGGCCACCTCGATCACCAGGTCATAGAACTTGCGCGGCTTGAGCCTGGGTAGCATCGACATCTGTGCCCGGGACTCGATCTGGAATACACCGACGGTGTCGGCGCGGCCAATCATGTCGTAGGTCAACGCGTCTTCGGAGGGGATCGACGCCAGGCTCAAGTCCAGGTTGCGATGACGACGCAGCAAATCGAGACAACGACGAATCGCGCTGAGCATCCCCAGCGCGAGGATATCCACCTTGAGCAGGCCGACCGCATCGAGATCGTCCTTGTCCCACTGGATGATGGTGCGCTCGGCCATGGCGGCGTTTTCCACTGGCACGAGGTGGTCCAGCGGCTGCTCGGAAATCACGAAGCCACCGGGATGCTGGGACAGGTGCCGGGGGAAACCGATCAGTTGTTGGGTCAAACTCAACACCCGGCGCAGCACCGGGCTCTCGGGATCGAACCCGCCTTCACGCAGGCGCTCCACGGGCGGAGTTTCATCACTCCAGTGACCGCAGCAATCAGCCAGGGCGTTGATCTGATCCGGCGGCAGGCCCAATGCCTTGGCCACATCGCGCACGGCACCGGCCGCGTGGTAAGTGCTGACCACGGCGGTCAATGCCGCTCGAGTCCGGCCATAGCGCTGGAACACGTACTGCAAGACCTCTTCGCGACGTTCGTGCTCGAAGTCCACATCGATATCAGGCGGTTCGTCGCGTTCCTTGGAAAGAAAACGCTCGAACAGCATGTCCATCCGGTCGGGGTCGATCTCGGTGATGCCCAAGGCAAAGCACACCGCCGAGTTAGCCGCCGAACCCCGGCCCTGACAGAGAATTTTTTCGCGCCGGGCGAAGGCGACGATGTCCTGAACGGTGAGGAAATAACTCTCATAGCCCAACTCGGCGATCAGCCCCAGTTCCTTGTCGATCAAGCCGCGCACTTTCTCGCTCGCCCCATGAGGCCAGCGCTCGCACATGCCGCGCTCGGTCAATTCCCTCAGCCACGACGCTGCGCTGTGTCCGTCCGGCACCAGTTCCCGTGGATACTGATACCGCAACTGGCCAAGATCAAAGGTGCAGCGCCCGATAATGTTCAACGTTTCATCGAGCAAGGCTGGCGGATAGAGCTCTCGCAGCACGTCGAGGCTGCGCAAATGCCGTTCGCCGTTGGGGTGCAGGCGCAACCCGGCATCGGCCACCGGCAAGTGATGGCGGATCGCGGTCATGGTGTCCTGCAGGGCGCGCCGCCCGCGCGCGTGCATGTGCACATCACCGCTGGCCACCGCAGGAATCCGCAGCTCCCTGGACAAGATCAGCAGATCGTTGAGGCGCCGAGTATCGTCCTGACCACGATGCAACTGCACCGCCAGCCACAGGCGTTCATCGAAGGCCTGCTTGAGCCAGTGACCTTGTGCAAAATCATTGACCGCGTCCGGCACCCACAGTGCCAACAGCCCTGGCAACGGTTCATTGAAGTCTTCCCGCAGCACTTGATACTGGCCTTTCTGCGTACGGCGTCGGGCACGGGTGATCAGACGGCACAGGGTCTGGTAACCCTCAAGGTTCTCCACCAGCAACACCAGTTTCGGGCCATTTTCGATGCGGATTTCGCTGCCGATGATCAGCGGCAACTCCACGGACTTCGCCGCTTGCCAGGCGCGGACGATGCCGGACAGGGTGCATTCGTCGGTGATTGCCAGGGCTTGATAGCCCTGCTTTTTCGCCCGCTGAAACAGCTCGAGGGCACTGGAGGCACCGCGCTGGAAACTGAAGTTCGACAAGCAGTGCAGTTCGGCATATCCGGCGTTCATGCGAACCAGCCTTGCAGCCACAACGGACCATCCTCGCCCACCGCGCGATAGGCCCAGCCCTGTTGGCCGGTACGGGTTTCGATCAGGTAGTAGTCGCGGCGCACGTCAGCGCCGTCCCACCAGCCGGACTCAATGCGCTCCGGCCCCATGAGAATACGCGTCGAGCCTTCGTGCACCGCCAATGGCTCAGTCAGCAGCCAGCCCGGTCGCTGCACGGTCGGAAATCCCGCGCGAGGCTGGCTGTCGGCCCTGGCCTGCCACGTGCACTCGGGTCGGTGATCGGCCTGAAAGCGCAAGCCGTGCACCGCGTCATCCCCCAGCCGAGCCCGCAAGCGTTCGCGCAGTTGCTCCCAGGGCAGGGTCTGCTGCGGGCGATCATCGAACAGTTCCTGAAACTGCGGGACGAAGCTGGGCAAGTCTTCGGCGCGCAGACGAAAACCGCGCACCGGGGCTTCAACCTGGACCTGCTCCAGCCGCCCCCGGGCCAGTTCGAAAAGCATCCCCGGATCGCGCTCGGCGCTGAGCAGGCCGACCTTGATGACGGTATCCGGCAATCCGGCGTGTTCCAAGTGCAGATCGAAACGCTGCACGCCGCTGTCGCGACCGCAGAGGAACGCCGACAGGTCGCCGGTCAATCGACGCAGCGGAAACAACAAGGCCTGATGGGATTGCACATCGAAATTGAGCTCAATGCGCACATCGAAGCGGTCCGGCGGCAGGTAGAACGCCAGCGCCAACCGCCGTGTGCCCTGCAACGCATCCAGGTGTTTAAGCACCTGAGCCTCAAACCGCCGGGCCAGGCTGTGCCGGGGCAACGCCTGCACCTGGCTCAAGGTGCGCAGCCCCATGCGCGACAACGCCGTGGCGACGCTGGCCTCCAGACCAATCCGGTCGACGGGCAATTGCCCGAGGTAATGCTGCAAGGCTAGATCGTCGGGCACCACCAGGCCGTCATAGGCGTTGGCCAGCACCCGCGCCGCCACCGGGTTGGGGGCGGCGACAATGCGGTGACGAAACCCCAGTTCGCCGAGTTCGTTGCGCAAACGCGCCTCGAATTGCGGCCAGGCGCCAAACAGTCCCAGGCTGGACTCGATTTCAAACACCAGCGCCCGTGGATAATGGACGCTGACCTGGGAGCTGAAGCGATAGGCCCAGGCGGCGAGAAATTGCTGCCAGTGTTCGATGTCAGCGACGTCGTACTCGGCCGTGGCAAAGCCCTTGCTCAAGGCTTGCGCGGCGCTCATCGACTGCCCGGGACGCAAGCCCAGTGCCCGCGCCGGGCCGTTGACCGCCTGCAACACCCGACGCTGGGCCGGGCCGGTCAGCAGTGCGAGCGGCTCTTCGGGGTCGGCGCGTTGGCGCAGTACCGCGTCCAGCGCCAATTGCGGGAAAAGAATACAGACCCAGCGCATGGCAACCTCAATGCCCCACGGCGAAGGCAATCGGCGCCGAACGGACCAGCCCGCCCCGGCACTTGAGCACCCGCAATTGCGCAGGCCTGGCATTGATGGCGGCATCGATGGCGATGCGCAGGGCTGCCGGTGACGGGTTGATCGCTTCACTGAGCGAGCGATAGGCGAACGCCAGGGTCGAACCGGTTTCCGCCGCCACCTGCAAGCGGCGCAGCGCACGGTCGTCGGCCTTATGCGGCCAGCACAGCACCGCGCCGCAACTGCCCGAACGCAGGCATTGTTCCGCCGCCCACAACGCATCGCGCTCGCTGGCCTGGATGATCGACAACTGGCGCAGATCGACCCCGGCGTTCTGCCAGGCCTGGGGATACGGCACATACGGCGGCGCCACCAGCACGATGCGCTCGCCGGCCGCCGACAACCGCGCCAGCGCCGGCCACACCAGTTGCAACTCGCCGACGCCCTGCCCGGCCAGGAGGATTTCCGTCAGTGCCGCTTCCGGCCAGCCGCCCGTGGGCAGCGCCGCATCCAGAGCGGCATGCCCGGTGGGTTGTGGGCTGGCGGCCGGCGGCGCAGGCCGGCCCTTCCAGACCTGGCCGCCATTGAACAGCGTATCCAGCGCAACGACGGCCCCCATCAGCCTTGCCTCACCAGGCCGCAGAACACCCCTTCGATGGCCAGGTCCCGGTCGCCTTCAACGACGATCGGCTGGTAGGCCGGGTTGCGCGGCAACAGGCGCACCGTGTCGCCGATCCGTTCGAAGCGTTTGATAGTGACCTCGCCGTCGAGGCGTGCCACGACAATCTGGCCGTTGACGGCCTCGGGGCTGCGATGCACGCCCACCAGATCGCCGTCGAGGATGCCGTCCTCGATCATCGAGTCACCGCGAACCCGCAGCATGTAGTCCGGCACCCGGGAGAAGATCGACGGATCGAGCAGCAAACGGCTATGGATTTCCGCATCGGCGCCGATCGGCGCACCGGCCGCGACCCGGCCCAGTACAGGGATGTCCAGCAGTTCGGGGCGCGGCGGTTGCCCGAGCAGGCGAATGCCCCGGGCCTGATTCGGGTTGACCTCGATAAACCCGGCTTCGGTCAGCGCCAGCACGTGCTTGCGCGCCACGCTGCGGGAGGCGAAACCGAACGCCTCGCTGATTTCAGCGAGGCTCGGGGATTGACCGTGTTCGGCAATGCGTTCGCGGATAAAGGTCAGGATGGCGGTACGGCGGGGAGTTAATGTCGTCATGGAGTACATTTGTACTCTTTTGGCATTTTCCTGGCAAGGACCGCCAGTCAGCTCAAGCCACGGAACTCCAGAAACCCTGCGATGTAATCGATGAATGCCAGCACTTTGGCCGTGGCCCGCCGATGGCTGGGGTACACCGCCAGAATGTGCGGACCGAAGCTGTCCGGGTCGATGTCATAGTCGGCCATCAGCCGCACCAGTCGCCCGTCAGCCAGATACGGCGCGGCACTCCACAACGGCGTGTGCAACAAACCGCGCCCGGCCAGGGCATTGGCCAGCAGCAGGTCGTAATTGTCGCTGCGCAACCGTGGCGACTGCGGTTGCGGCAGGCTCAGACGCTGGCCGTCGCGCTCCGCCCACCAGAATTCACGGCTGAGCAACGGATGGCGATACAGCAGCCATTCGTGGTCATCGAGGGTTTGCGGGGTGACCGGCAGCCCTTTGCGCGCCAGGTATTGCGGGCTGCCACACAGCGCCAGGCGATTGCTGCCAACCACCCGGGCGATCAGCCCCGGCAAGTCGTCATGGCCTTCGCGCAAGGCCAGGTCATAGCCGCTTTCGAGCAGATTGACGAACTCGTCGCACAGGTCCACCTGCAAGTTGATCTGCGGGTACTGTTCCAGAAAACCGCCACACACCTGATCGAGAAAAGCCTGCCCATAAGCCAGCGGCGCAGTGATTTTCAGGCTGCCGCGCAGACCATGCTGCAACTGCTCGATTTCCTCGCCGGCCTCGTCCAGCCGCTGCAACACCTGACGTGCGGTTTCCAGGTAGAGCCGCCCGGATTCGGTGAGCAAAATCCGCCGGGTGCTGCGCTCGAACAAACGCGCGCCGAGTTCCGCTTCCAGGTGATTGACCGCTTTGGTCAGGGCCGACGGGGTCTTGCCCAGTTGCTCGGCGGCGCGACTGAAACTGCCCAGTTGCGCCGTGACCACGAACATCTTCAGTGCACCCAACTTGTCCATACTTTTTCCATTCAGGCAAAAACGTTTTTCGTGAGCGAGGCGTTCTGCCAAGCGCGGCAAGCCACTAATCTGGCCATCAGACGCAATAACAAGGAAACATTCAATGAAAAGATTCATCCCGAATCTGTTGATGGTGGCAGTGAGTTTTGCCTCGTTGGAAGCCATGGCGGCGACTGATCTGGTGCTGTTCAACGGCAAGATCTTCACCGCCGACAGGAGCCAGCCCAAGGTCCAGGCCTTGGCGGTGCAGGACGGCAAAGTGTTGCAAGTGGGCAGCGATGCGCAAATCAAGGCCCTGATCGACTCAGGAACGAAAGTCATCGACCTGGCCGGCAAAACCCTGATGCCCGGCCTGATCGACAGCCATTCCCATGCGATTTTCGGCGGTTTGGAGATGGTCTCGGCCAACATGGAAGACGAGGTGGTCGAGCTCGATGAACTGGAAAAACGCCTGCGTGCCTGGCGTGAAGACGGCAAGGCGAAGCATGGCGATGTCCTGAGTGTGGCCGGCATGAGCTCGGCTTACTGGGCGCAGGCCGAAGCCTTGGGCAAGACATTCAACAGCGGCGAATGGGCCGACATCGCTGTGGTGTTCACCGGCAGCGACCACCACACGGCGTGGGCCAATAACGTGATGCTCAAGCGCTCCGGCATCGACGCGGCGCTGCTGAAAACCCTGCCAGACGCTGAGAAAGACACCATTGGCAAACTGGCCGATGGCAGCCCCAACGGCTTTCTTGTGGATGCCGGTTGGGACCGCGTCGCCTCGAAAATGCCATCGCCAAGTGCCGCCGACATGTTGAAAGCGGCGCAAACCGCCGTGAGCTACAACAACAGCCTCGGCATCACCGCATGGATGGACCCCGCCGCCAACGCCGCGCCCGGCGAACCGATTTTCGCCCTCAAGCCTACGGAGAAAACCGTCGGCGTGCTGCCGGTGTACAAGGCGCTGTCGGAAAGCGGCGGCATGACTGCCCACGTCGCCGCGTTGCTGGTGGCCAACGGCAAAAGCGTTCCCGGCGATCTCGACACCCTGGACAAGGTTCGCCAGCAGTTCCAGGGCATTCCCAACCTGACATTGCCCGGCATCAAGATCTTCGCCGACGGCGTGATCGAATACCCGGCGCAGAGCGCGGCGATGATCGACCCCTACACCAACTCGCATAAACCGGGTGAGCTGTTGATCGATCCGAAGCATTTCGGTGAACTGGTCAGCGCCATCGATCAGCGCGGCTGGCTGGTGCACATCCACGCCATCGGTGACCGTGCGGTGCGCGAATCGCTGAACGGCATCGCCCAGGCGCGCAAGGATCGGCAGAGCGGCGTGACCCACTCCATCACGCACTTGCAGATCGTCAATCCGAAAGAGTTCGCGCGTTTCAAACCCCTTGATGTCATTGCCTCGATGCAACTGCTGTGGGCCAGCGCAGATGACTACACCACGGACATGATCAAACCTTACGTCAGCGCCCTGGCGTTCCGTTACCAGTACCCGGCTCACTCGCTGCTTAAACAGGGCGCGACCATCTCCGGAGCCAGCGACTGGCCGGTATCCACGCCGAACCCGTTCAACGCCATGGCCCAGGCCATGACGCGGGTCGGCCCGCTGGGTGTGCTCAACGCGAAAGAGCGCATCGACCGCGAAACCATGTTCTACGCCTACACCCTCAACGCCGCCCGCACCATAGGCCTGGACAAACAGATCGGTTCGCTGAGCGCTGGCAAACAGGCCGACTTCATCGTGGTCGACCGCGACGTGTTCAGCGTCGATGAGAAAGCCCTGCACGACACCCAAGTGCTGCAAACCTGGTTCGCCGGCCGTCAGGTCTACGCGCCAACCCTCTAATAAAAACCACTTCGCTGCCCGACTCCGTGTTGCTCAACTCGGGGCCCGGTGCAGCCTTGCCTCAAATCTGCCCATAACAATCACAATAGCGGGATCCCCCATGAAAGCTTTCACCCTGATCGCCCTCGGTTCCTTGAGTATGCTGCCCTTGATCAGCCAGGCCATTGTCCTGAACGACGATTTTTCGTTGCTGATGGATGTGACTCTGGCCAGCGACTACCGCACCCGAGGCATCTCGCAAACCCAGAACGACCCCGCATTGCAGGCCGGTGCAACCCTGCAGCACAGCAGCGGCCTGTACTTGGGCGCGTGGACTTCCAACGTCGATTTTGGTGGCGGACTGAAGACCCGTCAGGAAGTTGATTACTACGCCGGTTGGTTCTGGCAGCCCACGGACGATGTGAGCCTTGACCTCGGCTATCTCAAGTATTCATACCCGAAAGAGAGCCAGTTCAATCAGAGCGAGGTCTACGGGATTCTCAGCGTTTATGGGGTGAAACTCGGCACCTATTACTCCGACGATGCGCCGGGCATCGACAGCGAGCAGAACTCGCTCTACAGCTACGTCGGCTACGAGACTGAACTGCCCTACGACGTGGGCCTGAAACTGCGTTACGGCTTGATGGACTTCAAGGACCCGCATCTGTATTCGAGCTCGGGTGAGGCCGAGGATTCGTACCGCGAATGGGAGGTCAAGCTGACCCATGAACTGGCGGGTGTGATGCTGGGCCTGAGCTACATCGACACCGATTTGTCGAAGAGCCAATGCGCGAGCAACTGGGGGTTCGACGATGTGTGCAGCGCGACGGTGGTAGCGAGCGTCAGCAAATCCTTCTGACTACCCGCTCTGTAGGAGCCGGCTTGCGGGCGATTTGGTCTTTGGATTTTGCGCTGAGTTTTAGATTGCCATCGCTGGCTTGCCAGCTCCTACAGGGGCCCAGGCGACCCTATGATTTGTGGCTGCACCGATCAACTGTAGGAGCTGGCTTGCCAGCGATAACGGTATTCGATTCACCGAGTAAGCCCGGCCAGATACGCCCACGGATAAATCCCGCGTTCGTGGCCGTCACTGAACACCAGTTGCAACCCATAACCCTGCGAATTCACTTCGATCACCTGAACCCTTGAATCCACCAGCGGCGGCGTCCCTCGCAACCGAAACGCCCGGCATTGCGAACACGGACACTGCCGGCGCAACTCGGCATGATCCAGCCGCTGCTCGCGACCATCCGGCCAGTTCAAGCGAAGCTGCTGTTTACTCCGGGAATTTCCCACCGCCAGCGGGTTCATTGCAGCTGGCTCAGGGCAATGCGCACGGCTTTGCGCACTTCCGGGTCGCCGTCGTCTTGCGCGGCGAGTAGCGGCGCGATGGCGCCTTTTTCATTCAATTCGCCGAGGGCCAGGGCGGCTTCCTTGCGCAGGTTGCTGATGCGGTGGCCGAGGGTTTCGATCAGCGCGTCGAGGGCTGGAACGAAGCGCAAGCGACCGAGGCTGCGGGTGGCACGCAGTCGGACTTGCCAGTAATCGTCGCTCAAGGCTTCTACCAGGGCCGGGCCGGCGTCGATGTGTCCGACTTTTCCCAGTGTGGTGGCAGCCTCCTCACGCACTTGCCAGGCCTGATCCTGTAACGCTTGTCGCAGGGCCGGCAAAACGTGACCGTCAGACGCCAGACCGAGCGCGCCGGTGGCCGCGCGTCGCACCTCGGTGTCCGGGTCAGCGCTGGCCAATCGCGCCAGGGCCGGCAAGGCATCCAGTTGTTTGAGCCAGCCCAGCACGCCAACCGCTTCACGGCGGACACTGGCGTCCTGATCACCCAACGCCAACAGCGCCGCCGAAGCCGCGTCCGGATAGCGCAACTCGCGCAAGGCCCTGAACGCCGCGATGCGCACACCGATCTCGGCATGCGCCGTCCACGGCAGAATCACCCGGCCCGCCGCTTCGCTCTTGAGCAGGCTGAGGCTTTGCGCGGCGGCGGCTTGCACCGCTGCGGACGGATCGGTCAGCGCCTGGCACAGTGCTTCGACCACTGGCTCATCTTCCCAGGCTTCCAGCAACCGTGCGGCTTCGGCGCGGACTTCTTCGGCCGGGTCTTCGCCCAGTCGATTGACCAGCCACAGCAGGCCATCCGGTTCTTCCAGATCGGCCAGGTCGATCAGGGCGATGCGGCGCACGCCGGCATCCTCATCGGTGAGGCGCGATTGCAGGGCAAGAATGTCGTCGTTATCGGTTACATCGAATAGAGAGGTCATAGGGCAAATCGCGGCAGTTTGTTTTCAGGAGGAAGTCCGAGAGGGTTCAGGCGCGGTAATTGCCGACCGTCTTCGTGACGCAGTAATTCGAGGCAGTGACGCTTCAAGCGGGAGAATTCGTGGCTGGTCACCAGTTCAGTGGTGCGTGGCCGGGGGAAGTCGAGACGCAGGTCTTCGATGATCCGCCCGGGACGCGAGCTCATCACCAGCAAGCGATCGGCGAGGAACAGCGCTTCGTCGATGTCGTGGGTGACGAACACCACGGTGGTGCGAATTCGCGTCCAGATGTCCAGCAACAGTTCCTGCATGTTCAAACGCGTCAACGCGTCGAGCGCGCCGAACGGCTCATCCATCAACAACAGCCGTGGACGGTTGACCAGCACCCGGGCGATTTCCACACGCTGCTGCATGCCACCGGACAACTGATCAGGCCAGCGCTCGGCAAAGCCTTCGAGGCCGACCAGGGCGAGAATTTCATCGGCGGCTTTGTGCCGTTCGCCTTTGCCGATGCCACGCATTTTCAGGCCGAAGGCAACGTTGTCGCGCACGGTTCGCCAAGGGAACAGCGTGTGATGCTGGAACACCATGCCGCGCTGTGGCGAAGGTCCCGAGACGTGTGCACCGTCTACATTAAGGGTTCCGGTGAACGTTGTCAGATGCCCGGCCAAGGCGCCGAGCAAGGTGGATTTGCCGCAACCGGACGGCCCGAGAATGCACACGAACTGTCCCGGTTCGATCTGGCAATCGAGGCCTTGCACAGCTTCGAACGCGGCACTGCCCTCGCCCAGGCTGATCGACAAACCGCGAATATCGATGCGCCCTTCCGGGTGTTGAAAAACGCTCATCAGGCTTTTCCTCGTGGTCGATGCCAAGGCGTGAACAAACCGCCCAGGCGTTTGATCAGCAAGCTGCTGCCCATCCCGAGGACACCGATCAGCAACATGCCGACGACGATGTCGGCATAGTTCTGAATGGTGTAGGACTCCCAGGTGTAATAGCCGATGCCGTACTGGCCGGAGATCATCTCGGCGGTCACCAGGCAGAACCACGAGGTGCCCATGCCGATCGCCAGGCCGGTGATGATGCTCGGCGCGGCACCCGGCAGAATCACTTCCAGCAGAATCGCCCGGCGCCCTGCCCCGAGGCTTTTCGCCGAAGCGATCAGCCGTGGGTCGACGCCTTCTACGCCGTGCACGGTGTTGAGCAGGATCGGGAACAGCGCACCGGTAAACGTGATGAAAACCATCGACAACTCTGAAGACGGGAACATCAGGATTGCCAGAGGGATCCAGGCCACGGCCGGAATCGGGCGCAGCACTTCCAGCGGTGGCAGCAGTAAATCTTCGGCCCATTTCGAACGGCCGATGGCCAGTCCCAGAGCAACGCCGATAATCAACGCCGCGAGGTAGCCAGCGAAGACCCGGCTGAGGCTGCTGCTCAGGTGTTGGCCGAGCTTGCCGGAGTCGCCAAGGCCGAGCGCGGCTTCGATCACGGCCAGTGGTGTCGGGACGTTGGCGAAGGTCACCAGGCCGAGGTTCCAGTGGTGGCTGGCGGCGAGTTGCCAGAACAACAGGCAGAAAACCAGTGAAGCCGCTCTGGGTATCCAGCGAAAAAATGATCCGTACACAATTCTTCCTCTCAACTCAAACCTGTAGGAGCCGGCATGCTGGCGACTGACGATTGGACAGCCGGCATCGATGTTGAATGTCATATCGCAATCGCCAGCAAGCCGACTCCTACAGGGTTAGCGCACGGCCACGGCCTGTGTGGTGGCATCGGTAAAGTCAAACACCTTACCGCCCTGGGCCGAGGCGAATTGCTGGGCCTGGCCTTTGAGCAGGAATGCGCTGAGCCGCCCTTTCGCATCACTGGCAAACCACGCCTGATCCGCCAGCAACTTGATGCCGCTATCGCTCGCCTGCGCATACACCGCACGGATGTTTTTGCCTTCCTGCTTCAGCGCAGCCAATGCGGTGAACGCGGTTTCCGCCGAGGCGTACTGGCGGACTTTCGGCTCGCCGCGCACCCAGATCTCGGCCACATGACCGAAGTCGGTGATGGCTTTGCCACTGGCGGCATCGACGGCGTTTAACGGCGTCTGCGCGTAGTTGGCCAGTTGTGCGCTGTAGTCGAGGTTCGAGGCTTTGAAGGCGGCGCGGATGTACTGGTCGTCGATGAAGGTATTCAGGTCGAGACCGCGATCAGCCTTCTTCAATAGCTTGAGGGTGTCGATAGCGGTGCCGACGGCCTGACGGTATTCCGGTTTCCAGCTCAGGTCGCGGGTCTGTACGCCGAGCGGCCCGTGGAACAGGTAATTGACCTCGGCATCGACGCCGGTGACTTTGGCGATCAACTCGCTGTATTTCTCCGGTTCAGCGGCGAGCAACTGGTTGGCTTCGATGCTGGCGCGCAGATAGGCGACGACAATTTCCGGGTATTTTTTCGCGTAGCTCTGATCCACCAACGCGCCATGGAACGTCGGCGCGCCCGCTTGGGATCCGTCATAAATCTTGCGCGCGAATCCGCGGCTCGGGAACAACTCGGCGAACGGTACGAAATCAGCGTGGGCGTCGATCTTGCCGGCCTGCAATGCGGAACCGGCGACTTCCGGTGGCTGGGCGATGATGTTCACGTCCTTCAACGGATCCCAACCCTGCGCCGCCACCGCACGCAACAACATGCCATGGGCGGTCGAGGCGAACGGCACGGAAATGGTCTTGCCTTTCAGCTCCGCCAACGACTGCACGCCCGAGGCACTCGGCACCACAATGCCGTTGCCGCTGCCCTTGGTGCTGCCGGACAGCACGCTGATAAACAGGCTGTGCTTACCCGCCGTTTCAAACGCCACGCCGTTGAACGAACCGGGGAAATCGGCCATGGCGCCGAAGTCGAGTTTGCCGGCGACCATTTCGTTAGTCAGCGGCGCGCCACTGGTGAAGTTTTTCCACTCGATATCGTATTTGGCGTCTTTGTACTGACCGTCGTGGGGCAGGTATTTGTCCAGCAGGCCCAGTTCGCGAATCAACAAACCGCCGGCGGCGCAGTTGATCGTGGTGTCCTGGGTGCCGATGGCGATGCGAATGGTTTCGGCCGAAGCCGACAAAGTGAATGAGGCCAGTACCAGACCGGCAAACGCTGCACGCAAGAGCATGGGTATATCCCCTCGAATCATTTATAGGATGTTCGTCTCCGCCACGATCAGGGCGTGGTGGGAAACGAGGGGTGTCTTGAAGCAAGCGTCCGGGGTTATCGGGTAGCTTTTTGGGTTGTCTGGGCTGACCTCATCGCTGGCAAGCCAGCTCCCACAAAATTCTCTGGTGCCTGCGAAATCTGTACCCCACTGCAAATCCCTGTGGGAGCTGGCTTGCCAGCGATGGCGTCCTGTCATTCAACGCAATAAATAAGGGATATCCACTTTCACCGCCCCGGTCGGGCAATCCTTTTCACACGGCATGCAGTACCAGCATTCATCGAACGCCATGTAGGCTTTTTGCGTGGCCGGGTTGATCGCCAGCAAGTCCATCGGGCAGACGTCGACGCACACGGTGCAGCCCTTGTGGGCGATGCACAGGTCCTCGTCGACCGTGACCGGCGCGTTGGAGCGGAAGAAGATTTCCTGGGGTTGATAGGCCATTTTCGGTCTCTCTATGGTTGACGGCTTCAAGCCGCATCGGCACCGACCCGCAACCGGTCGTAGGCCTGCATTTCTTCGGCGTCGAGCGGGATGATGTAAGGCTCGACGGCTTTCTTGAAACTGGTCATCAGGCCGTTTTCACCCTTCTTCAGGTGGCAATGGCAGAACCAGTCGCTGTCGTTGCGCTGAGGATGATCGACCCGGTAGTGGTAAAGCCCCCAGCGACTTTCGGCGCGGAATAACGACGCTCGGGCAGCCATTTCGGCGCAGTCGCGGATCATGCTGACTTCCATGGCGCGCATCAGCTCGTGGGCGTTGTGGGCCTTGATCTGATCGAGATCGCGCTGGATATCGCTGAAACGTTGCAGGCCGATTTGCATCTTCTTGGTCACTTTCGGCGGTTGCAGGTAGTCGTTGACGAAACGACGCAGCTTGTACTCGACCTGGGCCGGTGGCAGGCCGTGTTCACGGTCCAGCGGTGCGTAGACCCGTTGTTTTTCGGTTTCGATCTGCTCGGCATCCAGCGCTGAAAACTCGCGGCCAGCGACAAAGTCCGCCGCGTTGTTGCCGGCAAACCAGCCATAGGTAAACGCACCAAGCATGTAGTTGTGCGGCACCGCTGCCATGTCGCCGGCCGAGTACAAACCCTTGACCGAAGTCTCGGCCTTCTCGTTGACCCACACCCCCGATGCCGAATGCCCGCTGCAAAACCCGATCTCGGAGATGTGCATCTCGACCATTTGCGTGCGGTAATCGGTGCCGCGATTGGCGTGGAACTGACCGCGACTCGGTCGTTCGTTGCTGTGCAGGATTTCTTCGATGTTCTGGATGGTTTCCTCGGCCAGGTGATCGAGCTTGAGGAACACCGGGCCGTTGCCGCTTTCGAGTTCCTGGTGGAACTCCCACATCATCTGCCCGCTCCAGTAATCACACTCGATGAAGCGCTCGCCCTTGTTGTTGGCGGTGTAGCCACCCAGCGGGCCGGTGACGTAGGCGCAGGCCGGGCCGTTGTAGTCCTTGATCAACGGGTTGATCTGGAAGCATTCCAGATTCGCCAACTCGGCCCCTGCGTGATAAGCCATGGCGTAACCGTCACCGGCATTGGTCGGGTTTTCGTAGGTGCCCATCAGGTAACCCGAAGATGGCAGCCCCAAACGCCCGGCGGCACCGCAGGCCAGAATCACCGCTTTGGCCTTGATCACATGGAAGTCGGCGGTGCGGCAATCGAAGCCCATCACGCCGTTCACTGCGCCCTCTTCGTCCGTCAGCAAACGGGTGCATACCAGGCGATTGGTGATGCTCACCCGCGCCCGCTTCAACTGGCGATAGAGAACTTTCTTGATGTCGTGCCCTTCCGGCATCGGCAGCACGTAGGCGCCCATGTGGTGGACTTTTTTCACCGCGTAGTCGCCGGTTTCGTCCTTTTCGAACTTCACGCCCCAGCGGTCCAGTTGCTCGATGGTTTCGAAGCTGTGGGTCGCGTAGGCATAGACGGCGGCCTGATTGACGATGCCGTCGTTGGCGATGGTGATTTCCTTGGTGTACTGCTCCGGCGTCGAGTGACCAGGGATGATCGCGTTGTTCAGGCCATCCATGCCCATGCTGATCGCGCCGCTGCGCTTGACGTTGGCCTTGTCGATCAGCAACACGCGCAGATCGCGGTTGCGTTCCTTGGCCTTGATCGCGGCCATGGGTCCGGCAGTGCCGCCGCCAATCACGACGATGTCGTATTCCTGTTCGAGAGTCGTTCGGGTCATGCCTGCGCCCCTTTTTGCCGGTCGATCCGCAGGCGGTACTGGAACGCATCGCCACGGTAATAAAGGTGCTCGAAGTCCACGGGCCGCCCTTCAGCATCGTGGGTCAGGCGCTCGATGCGCATGATCGGCGAGCCGGGTTCGACGTTCAGCGCCTGGGTCAGGTCGCTGTCGGCCAGCACCGCATCGATGGCCAGGTCGGCGTGGCCGAGAGCCAGGCCGCAGTCGTTTTCGAGGATCAGGAAAATGTCGCGGGTGACCAGATCAGCCTTCTCCAGACGTTCGCCAATGACTTTGGGCAGATAGGTGATTTCCAGCGAAATCGGCTCGCGGTTGATCAGGCGAACCCGCTTGATCTGCGCCACGGTCTCGCCTTCGGCGACCTGCAGACGTTCGGCAACCAGTTTGTCGGCGGCAATGAATTTGAAGCTGCGCAGGCGGTTGATCACCTCATAGCCGCGACCGGTCATGGACTCGGCCAGGCCTTGCAGGGTGCTGACGTTCTGGAAGGTTTTCGGCTTGGCGACGAAAGTGCCTTTGCCGTGGATCTTGAAGATCAACCCTTCCTTTTGCAGATCACCGAGGGCCTGGCGCACGGTGATGCGGCTGACTTTGAACAGCGCGCCGAGCTCGCTTTCGGAAGGCATCTGGCTGTCTTGCGGGTATTCTCCGTCGAGAATGCGCGCACGCAGAACGTCCCGCAGTTGGGTGTGAAGCGGAACGCTACTGAGAGATAGAACGTTATCGGTCATGAAGATCACTTGTCATAACGAGTTATGACGTGATCTTAGAGTTCTAACGAATGGCTTGAGAAATACTGTTTGAGCATAACGATAGATTCGAGCAACCAGACACACCGCACTCGCGGACCTGTAGGAGCCGGCTTGCTGGCGAATCAGGCGATGCGGTGTGTCTGACACACCGCATCGCTGGCAAGCCAGCTCCTACAAGGGAGTGCTGCCGATGCGCAGAGCGCGCAGGTCGAGATGACCATCTTTGAGTGGCGGGCACCAGTAGTAACCACCGGTGATCGGCCGGCTGATGCGGTACAAACCGTCGGTGATGCCGTCTTCCAGACCACTCATGCGTCGCAACTGGACTTCAAAAGCATCGAGGGAGAAACCGAACGCGAGGAACATCAGGCCAGCGCGTTCGCCTTCGATCCACGGCATCGAACGACGGACGATGAACGCCTCGGGCACGAAGCTTTCCTGAGCGGTGCGCTTGACGTGGGCAGAGATTGGCGCGTCATCGAGCTCTTCGTTGTCGCTCAGGCGACGACCCATAATGTCGTCGGTTTCATGGGATGGCATGGCGTGGAAACCCTTGAGGTCATGCTGCCATTGCTGGATCGCGGCGAAGCTGCCGCCGACCATGCCCTCAGCGCCTTCAGCCACCAGTGCGGCCGCTGCAGCGGCTTCGTCGCGCGGGTTTTCGGTGCCGTCTTCGTAGCCGGTCAGGTCGTGGCCGTCGCGGTGGCGGAAGCCTTCTGTGACCTGCACCAAACGAAAGGCCGGCGCCAATGCCGCTTCAAAAGCGTTGCTGCGATTGAGTAATTCACCACGATCGACGCCGTGCAACCAGCACCACAGCGCGTGTTGGGTCGACGGGTTGTCAACGCCAACGCCGGTCAGCGCCGGGAACGCCCGCAGCCCTTCTATATTGCCGTCCAGAGCTTTGACCAGGGATTCACCGAAGCCAACCACAGCCGACTTGCCATCCACCAGTTGCATCAATTGGTCGAGCGCGGCCGGCAGCGCAGCGGCGGACTCGAGGGCGAAGAACATATGACGGGCTTGAAGCGGAACGGGGGTGGCGAGGATGCCCGGCTGGTAATGACTCATATGAACTCCTTAAGAAAGAGCGCGAAGTTTAACCGCAGCACCGGCCATTGTCTGGGCTCAGGTCAAAAGTCCGGTTACAAGAACCGGGCAAAGCGGTCTACGCTTGAGACACAAGACTCAGATCCTCGACCCCTCTGCCCTGCCTGTCCGCCGCTCGATTGATGTAAAAAATCGAGTCATTAAGGCGTATAACCCTTGAAGCGCAATCCAACGGCAAGCCACCAGCACACCGCCGAAATCTCACACGGGGTAGCGACATGACCACAGCGAATATCCTTTGCAACCTGTTTCCCGAGGCCGGCAGCATCCCGGAAAAATACCGACTCGACGGCCCGACCGAACAGCGTGAATACCTGGTCGACGGCGTCCTGAAAACCTGGCCCGGCCCCCTCGCCCAGGTCCGCAGCCCGGTTTACCTCAGCGGCGCGAACGGTGATGAACAAGTGATCCTCGGCAGCACACCGCTGCTGGATGCCGAAACCGCACTGACCGCACTCGACGCCGCCGTCCGTGCGTATGACCGAGGCCAGGGTTTGTGGCCGACCATGCGCGTGGCCGAGCGTATCCAGCACGTCGAAACGTTCCTGAAGCACATGCGCGAGCAGCGCGAGTCGGTGGTCAAGTTGCTGATGTGGGAAATCGGCAAGAACCTCAAGGACTCGGAGAAAGAGTTCGACCGCACCTGCGATTACATCGTCGACACCATCAACGCCCTCAAGGAACTCGATCGCCGCTCCAGCCGTTTCGAACTGGAGCAGGACACCCTTGGCCAGATCCGCCGCGTACCGCTGGGTGTGGCCTTGTGCATGGGCCCCTACAACTATCCGCTGAACGAAACCTTCACCACACTGATCCCGGCGCTGATCATGGGCAATACCGTGGTGTTCAAGCCGGCCAAACTCGGCGTGCTGCTGATCCGTCCGCTGCTCGAAGCGTTCCGCGACAGCTTCCCGGCCGGGGTGATCAACGTGATCTACGGCAGCGGTCGCGAGACCGTCAGCGCACTGATGGCCAGCGGCAAAATCGATATTTTTGCGTTTATCGGCACCAACAAGGCTGCCAGCGACCTTAAGAAACTGCATCCAAAACCGCACCGCTTGCGTGCGGCGCTGGGTCTGGATGCGAAGAATCCCGGAATCGTCCTGCCAGAGGTGGATCTGGATAACGCGGTTAGCGAGGCGGTCACCGGTTCGTTGTCTTTTAATGGTCAGCGCTGCACTGCACTGAAAATTCTCTTCGTCCATGAAGACGTCGTGGATGCTTTCATCGAAAAATTCAACGCCAAACTCGCCATGCTCAAACCCGGCATGCCGTGGGACAGCGGCGTGGCCCTGACGCCGCTGCCGGAATCGGGCAAGGTCGATTACCTTCATTTGCTGGTGGCGGATGCCGTCGCCAAAGGCGCGAAAGTGGTGAATCCCAACGGTGGCGAGGCTCGCGCGTCGTTCTTCTACCCGGCGGTGTTGTACCCGGTGAACCCGCAGATGCGCGTCTACCAGGAAGAACAGTTCGGCCCGGTGGTGCCGATCGTGCCGTACCGGCATCTGGACACGGTGATCGACTACGTCCTGGAATCGGACTTCGGCCAGCAGTTGAGCATCTTCGGCACCAATCCCGTCGCGGTCGGCCGACTGGTCGACACCTTTGCCAATCAGGTTGGGCGCATCAACCTCAACGCCCAGTGCCAGCGCGGCCCCGACACCTACCCCTTCAATGGTCGCAAGAACTCCGCCGAGGGCACCTTGTCGGTGCATGACGCGTTGCGGGTGTTTTCGATCCGGACTCTAGTGGCGACCAAGTTTCAGGAAGCCAACAAGGACTTGATCAGCGAGATCATCAGCGGCCGCAGTTCGAGTTTCCTGACCACCGATTACATTTTCTGAGGATACCTGGCCTGAACACATCGACAGCCCATCGTTTGCCCCCACTGGTGCGCCGGCTGCTTCGTCCGTTGCTGGACCCGTACCGGCGCTATCGCCACGCCAAAGTGATCCATGCCGTACGGGTATCCCTCGGACTGCTCGCCTCTATTCTGCTGACCACCGGCATCCATCTGCCCCACGGAGAGTGGGCGTCGGTGACAATGCTGGTGGTCATTGGCGGTTTGCAGCATCACGGCAATATCGGCAAAAAAGCTGGAGAGCGTGCCATTGGCACCTTGGTCGGGGCCGCTATCGGGCTGGTGTTGGTGGTGCAACAGGCCTGGCTCGGGATGCCCTGGCTAACCTATTTCGCCATGGCAGTGATTTGCGGATTTTTCTCGTACCACGCCATCGGCAAGGGTGGTTATACAGCGCTGCTGGCCGGCATTACCGTGTTCATCGTCGCGGGGCATGGTGACAATCCGGTCTCCGACGGATTATGGCGCGGGGTCGATATCCTGATCGGCATTGCCTTGGCCCTGGCGTTTTCCTTCGCCCTGCCGCTTTACGCAGTTTATTCCTGGCGCTACAACCTGGCCGATGCCTTGCGTGATTGCGCGACGGTGTATGGACGGATCATCAGCGGCCACCCCGTGACGGCTGACGAACACCTCAAGCTCATGGGACGGCTGAATAACGTGATGGTGCAGCTACGCTCGCTGATGCCGTCGGTGTCCAAGGAAGTGAAGATTTCCATGACCGAACTGGATGCCATTCAGCGTCACTTGCGGCTGTGCGTCAGCACGCTGGAGATTCTTGGCAACATCCGACCCGATTCCAGTGATCCCGAGGCCATGGCGCATCTGCAAGCAGAATTGAAAGCGGAACATCGGCTGATTCGGGTGCAGTTGATTGGTATGGCCCGGGCGCTGAAGACCGGTTCGTTCCAGCGACTTAATCGCCCCATGGAATTGCCGGACTCTGCACTTGACGCACCGATCTACAACCCGCTGGACGGCTACCGACTGTTGATCCGCCAACTGGCCATCAACATCGGCGAGATGCGTCAGCGATTGGCCAAGACTGCGCCACACTGGAACATCTGACACCGGTTTATTGGGTAACCGAGCGACGAAACTTCAGGCTCCAGCCCTGTTGCATGCCGGCTGCCGCCAGCAGGATCGCCGCTACGCCGATCCATTGCAGCGGTTCCAGACGATGGCCGAAGGCGAACCAGTCGACGAAAATCGCCGCAATCGGGTAGATAAATGACAGCGCACCAGTCAATGCCGTCGGCAGTTTCTGAATTGCGCCATATAGCAGCACGTACATCACGCCGGTGTGGACGATCCCCAACGTCACCAGGCTGGCCCACGCACTCGGTGCCTGTGGCAAAGCAGAAAAGTGCGCGAATGGCGCCAGCAACAACACGCCGGTGCTGACTTGAATCAGGGCGATCAGATGCGGCGGTGTGCCGGTCAGGCGTTTGATGATCAACGCCGCAATTGCGTAAAGAAACGCAGCACCCAGCGCCAGAACAATGCCGACCAGGTACTCGTTACCACTCTCGCCCTGCCCGCCATGGGCACTGACAATCGCCAGCATTCCCAGAAACGAAACACCCAGCCAGGCCATTTTCTGCAGGGTGATTTTTTCGTTGAGGAACACTGCGGCCAACCCCACCAACATAAATGGCTGCACGTTATAAACCGCCGTGCCGATGGCAATCGAAGCGCGGGAATAAGAGGCGAACAACAGCACCCAGTTGCCGACAATCGCCACCCCGCTGACCACGGCCAGCAGGAAGGTAGTGCGGGTCAGGATGCCGGAACGCAGGAAACCGAATGCTGCACAGATCAGCAGCAGCGTGCCGGCACCGAACAGGCAGCGCCAGAACACCACATCCAGTACCGGTTGCCCGGACACCAGCACGAACCAGCCGATGGTCCCCGAGATAAGCATGGCGGCGCTCATTTCGAACGTGCCGCGACGTATTGTCTTGTCCATCTTCAGACTCCTCTGTTTGTGGACAAAGTATGCCAATCCGCCGAGGGGCACCTCCAGCGTAAAAAGCAGGCTAAACTCGGTTTCTGCCTTTTTTGCGAAGGCAATTTTGTAGAACTGCCTAATAGAGGTTTTCGCCATGACCGATGACATCGACCAACTGCTGATCGCGGCCTTGATGGAAGACTCCCGACGTTCGCTCAAGGCCCTGGCGCAAATCAGCGGCCTGTCGTCGCCCAGCGTTGCTGAACGATTGCGGCGTCTCGAAGAACGTGGCGTGCTCAAGGGCTACACCGTCGAGATTGATGCAAAGTGCTTTGGCTATCAGCTCCAGGCGATCGTGCGCATCCGCCCGCTGCCGGGCCAGTTGCAGGAAGTCGAACGGCAAATCCAGGCCATCCCGGAATTCACCGAATGCGACAAGGTCACCGGCGACGACTGCTTCATCGCGCGCCTGCATGTACGCTCGATGGAGCAGTTGGACACCCTGCTGGACCGTCTCAACAGCCACGCCGAAACCAATACGGCAATCGTCAAGAAAACCCCGGTCAAACGGCGTTTGCCGCCGATGGCTTAGCCCTTTCAGCGAATTTCAGGCAAGAAAAAACCCGCCGTAGCGGGTTTCTTCACTCACGACCTGCGATCAATCATCGCGGCTCATGATGCCGAACAGCTGCAACAAGCTGACGAACAGGTTGTAGATCGATACATACAGGCTGATGGTCGCCATGATGTAGTTGCGCTCGCCGCCGTGAATAATGGCGCTGGTCTGAAACAGAATGCAGACCGAGGAGAACAGTACAAAACCGGCGCTGATCGCCAGTTGCAGGCCGCTGATCTGGAAGAAGAAGCTGGCCAGCGTCGCACCCAGCAGCACGAAGAAGCCTGCAGTGATGAAACCGCCGAGGAAGCTCATGTCCTTACGGGTGATCAGCACATAGGCCGACAAACCGCCAAACACCAAAGCCGTCATAGCAAAAGCCGAGCTGACCACTTCAGCGCCGCCCTGCATGCCCAGGTAACGGTTAAGGATCGGGCCGAGCAGGAAACCCATGAAACCGGTCAGGGCAAATGCCGACACCAGGCCCCAGGCGGAATCGCGAAGTTTGTTGGTAAGGAAGAAAAGGCCGTAGAAGCCGATCAGCACCACGAAAATGTTCGGGTAGCCAACACGCATCTGCTGGGCAACGAAGGCCATCACACCGCTGAATGCGAGGGTCAGGGCGAGCAACCCGTATGTGTTGCGCAGGACGCGGCTAACCTCTAGCTGCTCAGCCTGCACGCTGTTATTAACTGCGTAATCCTGTTCGCGCATGGCGACACTCCTGTTGGTTTGAAACGTTCAGTCGCAAAGATCATAACAGACGCCCTGTAACAAGCTATGCAGAGAGTTTGACAGTGTGTTTCATTCAGGTATTATGGCGCCCGCAACGCAAACGGAGGTGTGGCCGAGTGGTTTAAGGCAACGGTCTTGAAAACCGTCGACTGTAACAGGTCCATGAGTTCGAATCCCATCGCCTCCGCCATCTTTATACGACAAAGCCCTGATTATTCAGGGCTTTGTCGTTTCTGGGGATGGGTGGAATTTACAGCGCCAGATAAATTCTTCTTGCCCCTCTCGTCTCCCGGGCTGTTCGATCGCTCCTGCCCTGCTAAGCTTTCTATTCCTTACATTGAGATCAGACGACCATTTCGAATACACGTTGATGGGTTCGTGAGGACGAGGCTTTTGAAAGGCACATTGATTGGAGCCACGGTAGCCATCGCGACAATCTGCGTTGTGATGTACGGGGTTAATAATTGGAAGGCTGCGCAAAGCCAGCGGCAGGAAGCCTTGTGCGCGGTAGCGCAGCAGCACATGAAGACGGTGGAAGCTCAGGCGCGAGCCATGGCCGCTGGGCTGTCGGTCGAGGGATACGCCAAGGCCGAAGAGGCAGAGGTCGGCAAGCTCGTCAGCGCTCTGGATACCGCCAAGAACGAAAAAGAGGTGGACGCTGTTATCGAGGAGCACGCGGCTTCGGTCGAGGCGCAGGTTGCGGCTACGGATGCCGAGGTGAAATCCCGTGGGGAACAGCCGTTCCTTGGGCAGCAGCGTAAAGAGCAGCGCATCACCACTGACGTCAAACAGGAAATCCAGCGCGCCGAGAAGGCCGTAGCGACCGAGTGTAATTAGCGCTGCGCCGCTTTCCACTCAGGACTTCATTTGGGCCACCAGCAAATTCACCAACGCTGCCGCCGGCATTTCCCGTGCCAGCGGTGCGCCCTGCCCGGCCCATTGCACGGCGAACGCCGTGTTGGCCTTGGCCGCTGCCGCCGCGTTGAGTGCTTTGTTGGCGTCGTAGGCAATTGGATAGTCGGGCAACGCAGTGGTATCGGCCTGCAGTGAGGTGAAGTTGCGGTTGACCATGCCACGGGCCGGGCGCCCTGAAATCACACTGGTAACGCTTGTCTGGTGGGCGCGCGGGCCTTTCAAGGCCTCGCGATAAGCCACGTTGGCGGACGATTCAGGGCACAGGATAAACGCCGTGCCCAACTGCGCAGCACTGGCGCCCAATTGCATCACAGCCTTGATGCCTGCGCCATCCATGATGCCGCCTGCCGCAATAACAGGGAGCGGGCACGCGTCGACCAGCATCCGCACCAGGGCCAACGTGCCCAGCTCACTGTCTTGCTGTGGGTCGAAAACCCCGCGATGCCCTCCGGCCTCGAAGCCTTGCGCCACCAGCGCATGCACACCGGCGCTCTCCGCTTGCTGCGCCTCAGCCAGATTGGTCACGCAACACAGCAAGACGATGCCGGCGTCCTTGAGCGCATCGACGGCCGGTTGCGGCGGCAGGCCAAAATGGAAACTGACCACCGCCGGCTTCTCTTCCAGCAGCATTTGCAGCATGTCCTCGTCTTCAACGAACGAGGTGTAAATCTCACGTAGCGATGTCGGCGCAGCGGCATCGAACTCGGCAAAAAACGGAGCAAGCACCGTCAACCACTGTGACTCGCGCGCGTGGTCTTGCACCGCGGGTCGGTGGCAGAACAGATTCACATTGAACGGCTTGTCCGTCAGCGCAGCGGTTTCTCGCAGCATGTTGCGCGCCTGCTCGACCGTGCTCGCCCCGATCCCTATCGACCCGAGCCCGCCAGCATTGGATACCGCAGCCGCCAGTTTGGGCGTGGAGACGCCCACCATCGGTGACTGAATGATCGGCAATTCAATGTTCAAAAGGGATAACAATGGAGTGGACATCGCAGCACCTGAATGTGATGAGTGAATGAAAAACCTAAAGCTCCCCGGTCAGGAATTGCGCCCGGCCACCTCCGAACGACCAGTCCGCATCGGTGTTTTCCACCAGCGAGACAATCAGGTCATCGGGCGACAGGTCACAGTCGACTCGCAGTTGCTCGGCCAACAACCGATAAAACGCGATCTTCTGCTCCCTTGAGCGCGGTCGGGAAATAACCGTCAGCAACACCACATTGGCTGAGCGTGTGTAGCCCAATCCCGTGTCGTGCAGCACCAGTTCCCCCGGACGGTGTTGCGTGACGCTTTGGTAGCGATCACTGACGGGAACGTCAAACGCCTGGACCATGGCCCGGTGCGCCCCATCTAGCAGGGTTTGCAGTTGTTCATCGTTACGGCCCTGGATGATGTCGAACTTGAGCAATGGCATGGCAATTCACCCTGGCGATAAAAAATTGGGAGCGAGGAGTTCGCCCCCCGGGAAAATGGCTGGCGTGCAAGCCCGCGCCTACACGCCCTCCAACCCAAAAGCGTCAATGATTACTTCGAGGTCGGCATGGCGAACTCGGCACCTTTGGCGATGCTGTTCGGCCAGCGCTGCATGATCGACTTCTGCTTGGTGTAGAAGCGCACGCCCTCCTCGCCGTAAGCGTGCATATCGCCGAACAGCGAACGCTTCCAACCACCAAAACCATGCCACGCCATCGGTACCGGAATCGGCACGTTGATGCCGACCATGCCAACCTGGATGCGGCTGGCGAATTCACGGGCGATGTGGCCGTCGCGGGTATAGCACGCGGTGCCGTTGCCAAATTCGTGTGAATTGACCAGATCCACCGCCTCGGCAAAATCCTTCACACGCATGCATGCCAGCACCGGGCCGAAGATTTCTTCTTTATAGATTTTCATTTCAGGGGTGACATGGTCGAACACCGTGCCTCCAAGCCAGAAACCTTCGGCACAATCGTCGCCGGCCTGTGAGCCGTCAAAGCCGCGACCGTCGACCAGCATTGCGGCACCTTCGGCAATGCCCTGTTCGATGTAGCCGGTGATGCGTTGCAAAGCCGCGGACGAAACAATCGGGCCCATTTCGGCGGCCAGGTTCATCCCTTCAAGGATTTTCAGGGTTCGGGTGCGTTCCACCAGTTTTGGCATGACTTTATCGGCGACATCCCCTACGAACACCGCCACCGAAATTGCCATGCAGCGCTCGCCGGCAGAGCCGAAAGCGGCGCCGATCAAGGCATCGACCACTTGGTCGATGTCGGCGTCGGGCATCACCACCATGTGGTTCTTCGCCCCGCCCAACGCTTGCACACGCTTGCCGTGGCGGGCACCGGTCTCGTAGATGTAGTTGGCAATCGGCGTCGAGCCGACGAAGCTCACCGCTTTGACCTCCGGATGATCGAGCAGCGCATCCACGGCTTCTTTATCGCCCTG
Source organism: Pseudomonas sp. MYb327 (assembly GCF_040438925.1). Classification (NCBI taxonomy): domain Bacteria; kingdom Pseudomonadati; phylum Pseudomonadota; class Gammaproteobacteria; order Pseudomonadales; family Pseudomonadaceae; genus Pseudomonas; species Pseudomonas sp. MYb327. Next base: position 1,579,376 of record NZ_CP159258.1, on the reverse strand, counting down.
CACGACGTTGAACACGCCATCCGGCAGCCCGGCCTCCTTGAACAACTCGGCGATCAGCAGCGACGGCGAAGGATCGATCGGGCTCGGTTTAAGCACGAAGGTGTTGCCGCAAGCGATAGCCACCGGGAACATCCACATCGGCACCATCACCGGGAAGTTGAACGGCGTGATGCCGGCCACGACGCCCAGTGCCTGACGCATGGTCCAGTTGTCGATATTGGTCGAGACCTGCTCGGTGTAATCACCCTTGAGCAGTTGCGGGATGCCGCAGGCGAATTCGACCACTTCTATGCCACGAGTCACTTCACCCTGAGCATCGGTAAACACCTTGCCGTGCTCGTTGGTGATCATCCGCGCCAGCGTATCGCGGTGCTCGTTGAGCAGCGCCAGGAACTTGAACAGAATGCGCGCGCGGCGCAGTGGCGGCGTGGCCGACCAGGCCGGGAAAGCGGCGGCGGCCGACTGCACAGCGGCGTCGACTTCAGAGACATTGGCCAACGCCACTTTGCCGATCACGGAACCGGTCGCGGGGTTGGTGACGTTTTGTGCGCGACCGGAGTTGCCTGGCGTCACGCGGCCTTGAATGAAGTGTGCGATGTCTGCTGGCTGGTTGCTCATGGCGGATGTCTCCTGGTGGTGGATCTCTTGTTGTTGTCAGGAAAAGTGCCAGGCGAGTGTTCAACGTCTCTGGCAGAGCCAAAGTAGGTCAGCAGCTGGATCATGTAAAATGATGATTAGTGATTCTATGAATCAGAATTGGTGAAAAATATACGAAGTATTTTTGGTAGAGGTGGACGTGATGGTCCATCAATTGGTCGATCATCTGGAGGGTGGGTCGCGCAATGCTCTACTAGGAATTTCAAACAGCGTGATGCTGGCGGAGATCACGGCGAACCGGGTGCTGGATCAGATTGATCCGCCGCAATAGCGCAGTCCGCCATGCTGCTCTATCACTCACCAAGATCAAAAGATCGTCCGAACGCGGCCCGAGCCTTCGGTATCTACAGGCGAACGCGTACACCCCCCAACAACGAGGTCGAGCGTTAGCTCGCCTCGGGTGCTTTTGCGGTGTTCGCCCCCTCGAGAGGCCGAGCGCAGGTTCTGCGCAGTGGGCAACCCGGCAAGGATGCCGGGTTAGCCGCCCCCGGCCATGGATGGCCGATGGCGGCGGGCCCACGGAGCAGGACCGGAGCGAGGCACCGAACGAAAGGGGCAAGAGCCCTTGGTTACTTGGGGCTTTTCCAAGTGACCAGCCGTAAGGGCGGAACCTTAAGTGGCCGTTACCGCAGGAATGGATATGTATTCCGTCAGATCATCCAGGTCGCTGTCAGGCCGCCATCGCTGGCAAGCCAGTTCAGGAATCGAGTTCGACCGCACTAATACAGGTCGATGGTTAGATCGTCGGGGTCAGTTAACGTTGTCAGCACGTTTTTGCAGGTACTTCGCTCGCTCGGACAGGCGTCGCTTCCAGTCCTCGGCCAGACCGTGTGCAGCCGCCAGCGCCAGCAAATCGTCGATCGCCGGCCGGTGCGCCAACTGCACCTGCCAGAACTGGTCGATCGAGAAACGCTCGGTGTGTCGTTCCAGAAGTTCGATCAGATCCCCGGCCTGGATAAACCCCGGTTGAAGCACGCGGTAGTACCAACCGCTAATGCGCTCCTTGGCGACAAACATCGACATGTACTCGGCGTCAAAACGATGGTTGATCTTCCAGCAGGGACTGCGCGGCTGGGAGACCTGCAACACGCAGCTGCCAATACGCAAGACATCACCAATGTGCACATTGCATTCATGGAATTCGAACGCGGAAATATTCTCACCCAGGCTGCCCGCCACCAGTTGCGAGGCACTGTCGGGAAACGCCTTTGCCAAAAGCTCGTAATTCTGCGCCGCATACTGATGAACTGCCTTTTCCGGGCCACCGTGCACGCGGGTATCGCCGTGCTGGTCGCCGACAATTCCATGCAGTTCCACGCGGACGGGGCTCGCGTGCCTTTGCTTGAACATGCCTGTGCGCTGCCCTTCGGGCTGTAACAAACCCAAGCCTCCAGCGAAGACATGATCGATTTTCGAAGTAAGTGTCATTGGTCGAACTGCGCTGATTAGTCGGATTTATCCACTTTACTAACCGCTGTCGACGACCGTAAAGTGATCGTTAAATATGCTCACAATCACTTTTTATGATGGATGGTGACGATCATGGAAATGCGCCAACTGAAGATTTTTTGCGCCGTGGCTGAACTGGGCAGCTTCACTGCCGCCGCGTTGCAGGTGAATACCGTGCAGTCCAACGTCACCATGCGCGTTAAAGAGCTGGAAGCCGAACTCAATCGCGAGCTGTTCATCCGCAAGAAGTCCGGGGTTGTGCTCACGTCGGCGGGCGAGACGTTCCTTCCTTATGCGCGGCGCATTTTGCAACTTACCGATGAAAGCCGCAGCGCCCTCATGGACACTGGCAGCCCGACCGGTCTGCTGCGGCTGGGCTCGATGGAAACCACCGCCGCCATCCGCTTGCCACAAGTGCTGACCAAGTACCGCGAGCAGTATCCCGATGTGCAGTTGTCGTTACTGACCGGCACAACGGTTGAGTTGATCAAGGCGATTGAAGCTCATCGACTCGACGGCGCATTTGTTGGGGGGTTTCATCAGAACTCGGCGTTGTTCCAGGAAGAGGTGTTTTCCGAAGAACTGGTGCTGGTCAGCAGCAGCCAGTTCGATTCACTTCCGGCACTGATGGACAAAATGCCCCAGCAAACCGTGCTGGTGTTCCGCACCGGCTGCTTCTATCGCTCGACACTGGAAAACTGGTTCTACCAGGTTGGACTCGTACCCAACCAGATCATGGAAATGGGCACGCTCGACGGCATCCTGTCCTGCGTCGCCGCCGGCATGGGCGTGACCTTGTTGCCCAAGGCCATCGCGGAAAACTGCAGCGTGCGGCATGCAATCAGCTGGCACACGCTGCCGCCCGAGTTCGCCAACGTCTCCACCGTGTTCATCCGCCGCAACGACTCGATAATCACCTCGGCCATGAGTGCGTTCGTCGGCTTGGCTCAACAGCAAAATGCGCGGCCGATGGCAGTGTCTTGAGTACAGTGGAAACCTGTGGGCAATGAACCCGTTCACTACCAACCCAGCGACCGTCTCTCCTCCAGCAGGAACCGACCTGTCGCGCTAGCGATCAGCCGGCCCGTTGAGACCGGCAATCCAAGCGCAAGCTCAGCCACGCGTTCGGCCGCCGGGACCACGCTGTGAATCTTGCCCACACCCTGCCCCGCATACAGCGAAAGTTTCTCCGCCATCCGCGGCTTGTCGATTGCCCGGGCGCCGCCGCCGATCAAGCGCAGCAGATTCCACTTATCCCGATTGGGAATTACCCGGTGCGGCGTGCCATAGGTCCAGCCGAAGGAGTAGCCGGTACGGTACTCGGTGTCATCGGTGGTCGCCTCGACGATTTTCTGCTTGTACAGCGGATGCGCATTTGACTCATCGGTGGCAATAAACGCCGTGCCCACCACCACTCCCGATGCACCCAGTGACATCAAGGCGCGGACATCGTCGCCGTTGACGATGCCGCCGGCCGCGAGCACGGGTCGGCCTTCGGCGACGGCGAGGATCGATGTCAACAGCGGCATGATGCCGATCGTGCCACGATTCAAGTGACCACCACTTTCACTGCCTTGGGCGATGATGATGTCCGCGCCTTGGGCCATGGCGATTTGAGCCAACTCCACCGACCCCGCTTGCACCATGACGACCAACCCGGCGTCTTTCGCCCGGGGAATCATGTCGGCGGCATACTTCTCGGCATAAAACAGCGACAGCAGCTTGGGTTTTTCCTTGAGGATCACCTGAAACTGCGCTTCGAAAACATCCGGGCCGCCGAACTGCGGCACCAGGTTCACACCAAAGGGCTGATCGGTGAGAGCTCGGGTTTCCTCTATCCAGCGGCGCAAGGTCAATGGCGGCAATCGCAAGCCGCCGATGACACCCATGCCCCCGGCGTTGGCCACGGCGCTCACCAATTGCGGACCCGAGATGGCCGCCATGCCGCCGAGAAAAATCGGGTACTTCACGCCGCAAAGCCGGGTGATCGCGTTACCTGAAAAAGCGAATTTGGCTTCGTTCATGACTCACAGCTCCACATGTTTACCAAGCATCCGCTTGAGCGTGTTGTTCTTCAGGAGAAAGTGGTTCTTGACCGCGCCGAAGAGGTGCAGCGCCAGCCCGGCAAGGAACGCCGAGGCACCGAAGTTGAACAGCACATCGACCACGTTCTTCAAGGTTGCGTTGGTGGGCAGGAGTGTCGGAATCCACAAACCGCCGGGCAGTTGCACCACTTCTCCGGCGGCTGAGCGTGATGCCCACACCGCAATCGGCAGCAGCACCATGGCCAGGGCCAGCGACACCGCCACCGAGCGGCTGATGATCACTTCGATGGGATTGGGCGTGCCCACCGGCAGCGGATGGTAAGAAGTGATCCGCGCCCAGAATCGATAAATCGAGACGAGGAACAGAATCAAACCGAGCAGGTTTTGCACCCTGCCAAGCTCCATCCGCAGTGCCTCGCTTGAAGCTTGTCCAATCAACAGTTGCAGGCCGAAAATCGCCAGCAGCGAAAACGCCACGACCCAGTGCAGCGCGACTGTGATAGGTGAAAATCTCAAGCCATTGTCTCTAAGTTGCATGGCTGACTCCTTTTGCAAAGGACGCAAATCAGAAAAGGAAAAGTGTGATGGGCCGAGCCTTAATGGCTGACCGCTTGCGAGGCGCCGAGACCGGTCTGCGCACGAATCAGCTGATCATCGAACCGCTCGCGTTCAAGCTCCGCCCCACGGCTGCGATCCGTGACCGAACCGAGCCAGGTGAAGAAGAACGCTACGTTCATCGAAATGATTGCCGGATAGTCATACGGGAAGATCGCCTCGGCATTGCCGAGCACTTTGACCCACACCGCAGGCGAAAGAATGACCAGGCCGACAGCGCTCACCAGGCCAGCGACACCACCGATCAACGCGCCACGGGTGGTCAGCCCTTTCCAGTACATCGAGAGCACGAGGATGGGGAAATTGACCGATGCCGCCACGCCAAAGGTCAGCGCCACGAGAAAAGCGATGTTCTGATCCTTGAACAGGATCCCCAGCACCACCGCGACAATGCCGATGCCCACCGATGCGATTCGCGACACACGACGTTCATCCCTGACATCGGCCCGGCCTTTCTTGATCACCATCACGTAGAGGTCATGGGAGATCGCCGACGTGCCGGCCATGGTCAACCCGGACACCACCGCCAGAATCGTCGCGAACGCCACGGCAGAGATGAAACCGAGCAGCAGGTCGCCGCCCACGGCTTTGGCCAGGTGCATCACCGGCATGTTGCCACCGCCGATCAATTTGCCCGCCAGATTACCGCCTTCGTAGAACACCGGGTCTTGCCCGACGATCACGATGGCCGCCAGGCCCAGCACGGCAACAATCAGGTAGAAAAAGCCGATGAAACCGGTGGCGACGAACACCGACTTACGCGCCTGTTTGGCATCCGGAACAGTGAAGAAACGCATGAGGATGTGCGGCAGTCCCGCCGTACCGAACACCAGGCCCAGTGACAACGAGATCAATGACAGCGGATCGGCCACCAGCTTGCTCGGCAGCAGAATCCGCTCGCCATCGTGGTGCGCGGCCACGGCTTTCTCGAACAACACATCGAAGGAAAAACCGAATTTGCTCAACGCCAGGAACGCCAGCAAGGTTCCGCCCAACAACAGCAACCCAGCTTTGATGATTTGCACCCAGGTGGTGGCGACCATGCCACCAAAGGTGACGTAGACCGCCATCAGCAGACCCACGGCGATGACTGCATAGTTGTAGGGCAGACCGAACAACAGCTGGATCAACTGCCCCGCCCCCACCATCTGCACCACCAGATAAAAGCACACCACCGTCAGCGAGCCGAACGCGGTCATGGTGCGGATGCGGTTTTGATCGAGGCGGAAAGACGCAATGTCCGAGATGGTGATGCGCCCCAGATTACGGATGCGCTCGGCGAACAGGAACAACAGCAACGGCCAGGCGACAAAGAAGCTGATCGAGTACAACACGCCGTCGAAGCCGTTGAAGAAGATCATGCTGGTGACCCCCAGCAATGCGGCCGCCGACATGTAGTCACCGGCCAGCGCCAGGCCATTCTGGAAGCCGGTAATGCCACCGCCGGCGTTGTAGAAGTCGTCCATGGATTTGGTCTTGGAGGCGGCCCAGTATGTGATGCCCAAGGTTGTCACGACGAAGACCAGGAACATGATGATCGCGGTGATGTTGATCGGTTGTTTTTCGACGTTTTGCAACACGTCGGCGGCCATGGCGCGCGCAGCAAATGTGCTGAGCAGAACAGGCAGGATGAGGTTGCGCAGGAGGTTTCTCATACGATGGCCCCCGCGCGGATTTCTGCGGTCAGCTCATCGAACTCACCGTTGGCACGAAGGATGTAAAGCCCGGTGAACAACCAGGCCCCGATAATGAACACCAGACCCAGCGGCCAACCGATGTTGATGATGCTGTTTGCGGAAAGCTTCGTCGCCAGAAGCTGAGGGTGAAAGGCAGCGATGAGGATGAACGCGAAATACGGGACAAGGGTGGCGGCGGTCAGGCTGGCGACGAATCTTCGCTGCCTTGAGACCAAATCCTTATAACGGGGGTGGTTCCGAATTCTGGACGATTCAGTTGCATGGTTCACGTTGACTCCGTGTAGCAGTGGTTACGTTATTGTTGTTCCACAGCCTCAGATTCGAAGACTCGATCCGCCACTGGCTGCGGTATCTGTGCCCCTTCAACCTATGCCTGGCACATGATCATGTAAAATGATCATTTGTGATTCACTTGATCGTTTTTGGTGAACCTTCAATACCTCGATTCCGCCTTGTACTCGCTCCCAATAGCGTCGACACTCATCTCATCAGCGCTAAATTTTTGAGTCAGTTATTACTATTTGAGATAGGTGAATTCGGTGGACGTAACGGATCTGAAGGTGGTGGACGCGGTGGCGCGCCATGGCAGCATGAACAAGGCCGCCAACGAGCTGAACACCGTGCAGTCGAACGTTTCGGCAAGGATTCGCGCATTGGAAGACGAGCTCGGGGTGGCGCTTTTTCAACGCAGCGCCAAGGGTGTGCAGGTAACGCCGGCGGGTCGGCGCATCCTGCCGTTCGCGGCACGACTTTCGAAATTGCTCAAGGATGCTTCGGTCGCTGCGCGCGATGACGGCCACCCAAAAGGTGTGCTGGAAATCGGCACGCTGGAGACCACGCTGGCCCTGCGCCTGCCGCTGCTGATCGCACAATTTGCCAAGACTTACCCTGAAGTTCGCCCGGTGGTTCGCACGGGTACAACGTGCAGCCTGATCCAGGGTGTCATCGACTGTAAACTGGAGGGCGCGTTCGTCGCGGGCCCGGTCAACCATCCCGACTTGCATAGCGAAGTCGCGTTTCGCGAAGAGCTGGTGCTCGTCACCTCCCCTGCCCTGCGCAGCCTCGAAGATATCGCGGGTGTCGACAATCTGAAGACCGTGGTTTTTCGCATCGGTTGCTCCTATCGCCAGCGCCTGGATACCCTTTTGGTCAGCCTGGGTGTCGTGGCCCCCGAGCCGCTTGAGTTCGGTTCCATCGAAGCCATCATTGCCTGCGTGTCGGCCGGGGTTGGCGTCACGTTGTTGCCCAAAGGTGTGGTCGACCATGCTGCCCGCGAAGGAATGGTCGCGGTGCATGAGCTACCGACAGAACTGGCCGAGGTGGAGACCGTGTTCGTCCGTCGTATCGATGGCTATTTTTCCAGCGCCCTGGCCACTTTTCTCCACAGCGTACGACTGGACGGAGTCGCGGTACCGGCTGCCGCTACCGTGGCGATGTAACAGCGGGCACCGCATCAACGTGACTTTTGACCCAGCCATTGATTGCGGCACACAGTAACAACAGCGCGCCAGTCGCGAGGAACACCGGTTGCAAGCCTAAATGCGCGCCAATCTGGCCACCAATCAATGGCCCGATCACCTGCCCTGAAAACTGCGCCGATTGCAGGTAGCCGAGGATTTTACCGGTGTTGTGCTCTTCGACCGAATGCCGGATCAGCTTGGCGATTGCCGGTAGCAGCCCGGCGATGGTCATGCCCATGACGCCGCGCAGCACCGCCAGTTGCCACCATTGCGTGACGTACGCCTGGGGCAGCATGACAATGGCCGTTAACACCAGGCAGCCGATGATCACATTCCAGCTGCCAATGCGATCCGCCAGCGCCCCCAACCTGGCGGCGGTCAAAATACTGCCCAACGCTGAACAGGCCATCACCACACCGGCAATCCGCGCCTGATCATCCAGCGCCACGCCGAGGTGACCGATGTAGACCGTGATGATCGGCTCGATCGACATGTTCGCCAACAGCACCATCATTGCTGTCATCAGCAATGCGGCAATGATCGGCCATCGGGAAGTGATGCCTTCGGAGGGTGTTTGTGTACCGCGTCGTGCCCCGTCCGACTCGCGATTGAAGTCTTCACGAATGAGCAGGATGGTTGTGAGCGCCGCCACCGCGATCATGGCGCCGCCGACAAAAAAGGTGCCACGGATGCCGACAAACTGCGGCAAAAATCCGCCCACCAGCGGCCCGATCAGGTTGCCGGAAAGGGCTCCCGTAGAAAGCACACCCAACGCCCAACCGGCCTTTTCGCGCGGCACCTGGGAGCCGATCATTACAATGGACGCCGATGCGTAACCACCGATGAGGCCGGCAACCAGGCGCAACAACACCAGATCGGTCACGTCCCGCGCCAGCCCGATCATTGACATCACTACGGCCATGCCAATCGCTGCCCTGATCAGCATTGGTTTGCGACCATATCGGTCCGCGAGCCGCCCCCAGATCGGCGCTGTAATCGCCGTACCGAAAAACGTCGCACCAAACGCTACGGCCGACCACTGCACCACATCGTCCTGGGCGGTCACACCCAGTTGCTGCACGTAAAGCGGCAAGAACGGCAACAGCATGCTCAGGCTCACCAGCGTGGTGAAGGAGCCGAACACACAAACAACCAGGTTGCGGCGCCAGTAGGGAAGATTGCGTTCGGTGTAATTCACTTGATCAGATCCTCGCCTGTCGAAACTGGGTGGCTGGTACTTCTCACCAGCGCAATCACATCGATGACAAACGCCATCAACATGGCCGACGTGCCAATGAGGAACAGCAGGCTGTAGTTGCCGCCGCTGGAGGAAAACAGGAACGACAGCCCATAGGCGGCGACCGCTTGAAACAAGGCAAAACCCACCGTCGCGGTTTGCCATGCAGCGGGTTGTTGAGCGGGATGCCTGGCGAGAATTTCGTGAACCCGGCCCAGCACCAGCGGCACCGTACCGGTAACAAAAGCACCGACGATCACACTGGATGCCATCAGCCAAACGCTGCCGAGTCCGAATGCCGGCACCGCGACGCTGATCGCTTCAATGATGAACGACACCCGCAACGCTCGACCGAATCCGACCCGATCCGCTAACACGCCCGCCAACAACGGACCCACGGTGGCGCCGATGCCGAACAGCACCCAATACTGCGCTCCGGTTTGCAGACCCTGGCCGAGACCACGGGCGACGAAATCCACCAGGAAAATCATGTGTGGCACCCAACCAGCGGCGTTGAGTGCGTATTCGACGTACAACGCTTTCAACGCGCCGCTTGGTGCGCGGTGACGGTGATGCGCGACGCTGGCGACCGGCGCTTCTTGCGTCGGCCATCCATGCCAGGCAACGACGGTCAGCAACAATGCGATCCCCCCCAGGCCGAGCCAGGTTTGCGCCAGGCCCTGTTGCAGAAGCAGCGGCACCAAGGTCCCAGAGGCCGCAATCCCGACGCCCACCCCCATGAAAATCACACCGCCCGCCAAGCCGCGCCGGGATGGCGAGACGTGAGCCAAAACCGTGGGTGCGGCCAACACCATCAGCGCGCCACCGGCAACACCGGACAGGAGGCGCCATGCAAAAAACCAGGCAAAGGAAACCGGATAGGCGCAGGCGAAAAACGCAATGCTGGCCAGCAGCATCATGGCCCGGAGAGTGAATCGGGTAGAGGTTTTCGCCGCCAGCGAGCGCCCGAAAAGCGCCCCGGCCAGATATCCCGCAAGATTCGCCGCGCCGAGGTAAGCCGCTTTGGAAGCATCAAACCAATGGGCACCGACAATCGCCGGCAAGAGTGGCGTGTAGGCAAATCGCGCCAGACCGATGCCCACCAGGCTGGCAGAAAATCCGGCTACGGTGCCTCGCCATGGGCTGGCTGGTGGTTGCGCCGTTGCGGCATGTGTTGGCTTCACGCTGTTCATCATCTGCCCTTCCATTACTTCAGTTGGGCCGACTCTACGCGCGATGGCTATATCTCAATAAACGAATTAAACAGGCAGCACTTATCTGTAATTGAGATAAGCAATGAGTGGCGAGGGAGTTATCGGGCATTTGATTACACGGCGTATCAACAGTAATTCCACACGAGCGGTATATCTTCACGCAGGAGCTTTCTACATTGTTCGATTCACTCCGTTCCTTCCCACGAGCGAACCTTCATGCCCCACAATTTGAATCACCTTGATGTCGCACTGGCGACTTACCCTCGAGTGGCACTGCTCGAAGGCCCGACCCCGATCCAACAACTGTCACGACTGAGCCAGCTACCCGAATTCAACGGCTGCAACCTCTACGTGAAACGCGATGACCTGACCGGGCTCGGCGGCGGCGGCAACAAGCTGCGCAAACTGGAGTTCCTGCTCGGCGAGGCGCTGGCCGAAGGCGCGGACACACTGGTGACCTGGGGCGGGTTTCAATCCAATCACGCCCGACTGACCGCCGCAGTCGCCGCGCGCCACGGTCTGGCCTGCGAACTCATCCTGACCCCATCCGCCGTGCGCAGCGACGACGACTTTTGCCACAACGGCAACGTGCTGCTCGATGGCCTGTTTGGGGCGAAGGTCCATCGACTGGCCCGTGGAGTGACACCGGATAGTTACGCCGCCGAGTTGCTCGACACGCTCAAGGGCCAAGGCAAAAAACCCTTCGTCATGCCGTTGGGCGGGTCCAGTCCTCGCGGCAGTCTGGGTTATGCCGCTTGCGCGGCGGAGATCCTGCACCAAGCCGATTCGCTGGGTGTTCAATTCGAGCGCATCGTCGTCCCCAATGGCAGCGCCGGCACCCATTCCGGATTGTTGGCTGGCGTGACCCTGGCCCGGTCAACCACGGAAATCTTCGGCTACTCGGTATTGGCAACCGAAGAACAGGCAACGGCCACGACGCTGGAGAAGACCCGGCAAGCATTGCAGCTGCTCGACCCCTCCGTTTCACTGGCCGATAGTGCGGTCAGCGTCGATGGCAGTCAGCGCGGCGAAGCTTATGGCGCGCCGACCGATGACATGCTGGGGGCCGTGCGCTTGCTGGCATCCCACGAAGGCTTGCTCACCGATCCGGTTTACGGTGGCAAAGCCTTCGCCGGTCTGCTGGCCGCCGTGCGCCGGGGTGATTACCCGGCGGGCAGCAATCTGCTGTTCGTGATGACGGGCGGCTTGCCCGGCCTCTTTGCCTACCGCAGCGCCTTTGACTGACCGGGCACTTCAGCACGTATAAAAAACCTCCCCGGGCGCGAACCCGGGGAGGTTTTTTTACGGCTGCACCGAGTGATCAGCTCTGGGCTTTGCTCATTTTGGTGAACAGCTCGGTTGGCACTTTCTTGCCGTTGGAAGTGTACTGATTGGTGCGGAACTTGTAGACCTCGCCTTCGGAGAGGAAACCATCGTTGTTGGTGTCCATCGCCTTGAATTCTTCACCACCCTGCGGAGCGACGGTCAGCAGTTCTTTGAGCGAAACGCGGCCGTCGTGGTCGGTGTCGGTACGCGCGAACGAATCATCGCCACACTTGCCTTCACCACATTTGCCCTCGCTGGCCTTAGTCACTTTGGCGCCGGTTTCGCCGGCCCCGCACTTGCCTTCGCCACACTTGCCTTCACTGGTCTTTTCCGCCGCTGCGAGTTGGTAGCCTTGTGGCAATGCTTCGGCGGCGAAGGCGGAAGAAGCGAGGTTCATGCTGCCGGCCAGTGCAACAGCGATCAGGCCAATACGGGATTTGTTCGACATACGGGACATGGTGATTCTCCGGATACTGTGTGCGGCCGAGCCGCTTAGGGTCACTGCCACGAGGGCGATAAGCCGTGGTGCGAGGGCGTTTGCTTTCTCGCTAAGGCAGGGCTATTTGACGGCAGTGGTGTATCCAGGATGTATCCGGATCAAGGGCATTTGTAAGCCAGTCTGCGTACATGGGGTTGGGATACACAGCGATACACACGCCCTGCTCCCGACATCACCCACAACCCTGTGGCGAGGGAGCTTGCTCCCTCGCCACAAAGCCCCTGTGTATCGGGGACTATTCAGCTCACTGCGGCCAGAGATCCACCGGAAAATACTTCTGTGAGATTTGCGTGTACTTACCCGACGCATGCAATTGCGTGAGCGCCTGGTCGATCCGGGTCTTGAGTGCGATGTCGTCCTTGCGCAAGCCCGCGCCGACACCCAGCCCGTATTGCAACGGGTCCATTTTGACGCTGCCGGTGCCTTTTTCCTCGTAGTTCGCCCCGTCCTCGGAGCTCAGGAAAGCAATATCGCCGAGCTTGTCGAGGAACATGACGTCGATACGACCGGCCAACAAGTCGGCATTGCAGTCGTCCTGGGTGGTGTAGATACGGATGTTCGACGTGTTGCCGTAAGCCGTGCGGATAAACTCGGCGTTGGTGGTCGAGCCCTGCACGCCAATGGATTTACCGGCCAGACCTTCGGGGGTCAGCGTCAGGTTGGCCTCTTTCGGCGCGACGAAAATACCCGTGGTTTCATAGTAAGGGCGCGAGAAGGCGATCACCTTCTGCCGCTCCGGACTGATCCCCATCGAGTTGAAAAGCACATCGAACTTGTTGGCGATCAGCGCCGGAATAATCCCGTCCCATGCCACTTCCTTGATCTCGCACCTGGCTTTCATTTCCTCGCAGAGCGCCCAGATCAGGTCGGGCTCGAAACCGGTGAATTTCCCGTTGGGTGTTTTGACCAGAAACGGCGGATACGGCTCGGCGGCGACACCAAAACGCAGCGTGTCCTGGGGTGCGCTGGCGGAAGCGGTAAAGGAACACAACGTGAGGCCGACAGAGGCCAGCACAGCCAGATTGCGGAGTATTCGTTTCATGGTCGATCCTCTTCTTGTTGTCATCTGGATGGTGCAAATAAAACGATTCAATTGCGACTTTCTACACCCCCGAAGCAGGCAACGGCAGCCATCCCTGGATGGCTTGCCAATCCTGCTCAAGGGCGGCGAAACGAGTCAGCGAAAACGTCGACAAGTCAGCGAAACTGCACGTCCCATCGACGACAAGATCGCGAATCGCATGACCGCTGGCCGGCGACAGCCCGAAGCCGACACCGGACATCGTTGCGACGGTAACGTTATCCAGCGTGGCCGGTCGATCAATGACGGGCCGACCGTCGGGCGTGTTTTCGATGAACCCGGCCCAACTGCGAATCACCCGTTTGTGCGCAACCTTGGGGAACAGCTCGGCGAGTCGTTTGGCGATGTTGCATTGCAATGGCGTCGACTGCGCACGTGTTCCGCGCAGGTCTGCGAGTTCAACCCATTCGTGCGGACCGCCGCCATAGGCCAGATTGCCGCGCAGGGTTTGCCGGCCATACAAACCGTTGCCATCCACCCCGCCGACTTCGAGCAAAGGCAGTGGCTCGGTGACGATCATTTCGGCCCGCGCGGTGACAAGTGGGATTTCCACGCCCAGTTGCGCCGCCAGTTCACCGGTATGCGGACCTGCGGCAATCACCAAATGGTCGCAGCTGATCAGGCCTTGAGCGGTGCGCACGCTCGTCACGCGTTCGCCTTGTCGTTCGATGCCAACCACAGGCGAGTGCTCGAAAATGCGTCCGCCAAGATTCTTCAGCGCCCAGGCATACGCTTGCAATGTGCGATGCGGATTGGCGTGGCCGCCGAAGTGGTAGTAGAAGCCGGCCAGCACGTTTTCGCCGGCAAACGGCACCCGTTCACGCACCTCTTGCGGGTCCAGCAGGTCGACGCGCAAGCCGTAGTGCGCGCATTCAGCCACGACTTTTTTATCCAGCGAAACCTGATGTTCGGTGAGGTCGATACTGATGCGGTCCCGACGATATTCGGTCGGATAACCGAGCAGTTCGTCCATCATCGGCCACAGCCGCTGCTCTTCGACAAACAACGGACTGTGGTGATGCGAGCATCCGCCGCCGTTGCGGCCCGAGGCGCCCCAGCCAATCAGGCCGGCTTCGAGCACGAGCACATCGACGCCATCGCGCGCCAGCCACCAGGCCGCGCTCAATCCGGTCACACCGCCACCCACGATTACCACAGAGGCATGGGTGGACGACTTCTTGACTGCGTGCATGGTGTCAGCCCTCGTTATGCGATGGGTGGATGGGACGGACGGCGTCTTGCGGGCGCGTGGCGACAGTTTGCTGCCCGGAGCACAGCCAGAACGGCGTCCACTGCGACGGCATGTCGAACCAGGCATCCCAGCGGCTGCGCATCTGCGGCGTTTCCTCGATCTGTCCCGCCTGCTGCAGGGACAGCGGGCGCACCGGCGGACGATAGGAAGCAAGCGCAATGGCCTCGACACTCAGGCCGGCGCCGATGCCAAGCAAGGTCGCGACCTGTTCGCGGCAACGCCGCCCCTGGCAAGGTCCCATGCAGGCCCGGGTCAGGCGCTTGGTGACATCGGGGTTGGGCGCGGCATTTTGCAGGCCGTTTTTCAACGCCGCATCGGTGGGCGTCCAGTCGAGATAACGCGGCGGCTGTTGCCCCAGGATTTCGCTGGCCGTGACCTCTTCGCACAGGCACACGAAAGGTTCGTTTTGAGCATGCAGGGTGGATCCACGCACCCACGCCGTGCGATTGGCGGCGATATCGATGGGAGGTTCGTCGGGTGTCGGCACGCTGTCATCCAGGGCAATATCGACACCCAATGCGTCTAGCGCGGTTTGTGCGGCGATGCGCCCTTCACAGCGAGCAACATTGTCGTCGAGACTTTTCGATGCCCAGACACCGGCGCAGTCACCGGCCACCAGGACGAATGGCAATGACGTGCGCTGCGTCAGATCCGCGTCGCTGACGTGGCCGCCACGGTCGGCCTGAAATGACGTGTTGCACCCTGCCGCCTCGACCAGTTCGATCGCGGGAATGGCGGCCACCCCCAGCAACACCGTGTCGCATTCGATTTCGACCAGCGCCCCATCAACGGGGCGACCCACCGTGTCGACGGCGACCGCGATCACCCGTTTGACGCCAAACGCATCCCCGTCCGCCTCACGAATCACATGCCCGGTCAACACCCGAGCGCCCTGCTCGACCAACAGACCGAGCAGCGTCGAATCGCCGCTCACCTGTGCGGCCTGTTCGATGATTGCAGCGATGTGCACGCCTTTGCTGACCAGCGCATGGGCCGTCGCCAGCGCTTGCGTGTCGCTGCCGATCAGCACCGCGCGTTGGCATTCCAGTGCGCCGTAAACCGTCGCCAGCCGATGTGCGGCACTGACACCCATGACGCCAGGGCGATGCCAGCCGTCAAAGGCCAGGCCCATGTCGCGCCTTCCGGCAGCGACGATCACCTGTTTGAAGCGCAGCAGCCAGGCGTTTTCGGCATCGGCGAGACCCGCCACCGCCCCCTCGATCCATGCCGTGGTGCGTTGCTGAGGAAACAGGCCCCAGACCGCCGTGCCGAGCCGCACGTCGACACCGGCCTCGAGCGCTTCGGCGATTTCCGGCCGGGCGTCGAGCAGGGTCTGCAGCACGCTGTTGTGATTGGCCACCGCTGCGCCCATGCGTCCGCCGAAATGCAGAGGCACTTCTTCGCCCATGGTTTCGAGAGGCACCGGATTCTCATCCACCAGGGTCACGCGCAGGCCGTGGCCAGCGGCGGTCAGTGCAGCAGCAAGGCCCGCCGGGCCCGCGCCGACGATGAGAATATCGGTCTCGTCGTTGATTGGCGGCGCTTTGCCGGCCACCGACGCGGGATCGTAGTAGAGGGTTTGCGAGAGGTCGTCTGTCACCGTATTTCCCCCGAGTGGCGTGAACGTAATCAAGTGGGTATCGACTAGAACAGCGAAGACGGCGGCTTGACGTCGCCCTCGGCGAAGCGCGAAAGGCGCAGTTGATGCATGTCCAGCCCCGGATCGCCTGAGTCGATCCAGTCAGACAAGGTTTTGCCCACGACCGGGCCCATGGCAAAGCCGTGGCCGCAGAACCCGGTGGCGACGGCCAGACCGCGCGGGGTCGTATGGGCGTCGATGACGGGAATGCCGTCCGGCAAGACATCGATCCCGCCAGCCCAGCGATTGGCAATCTGCGTATTTGCCTGCCCGGGAAACGCGGCCTTCAGCGCGCGCATGGCCGTTCCAAGGCCCTTGTCATTGGGTGGGATGAGCGGATTGCGCTGATGAATTCCCGCACCCAGCCGCGACGCTTCCGACCATGGCATGCGCTGGTGCAGATCCGTCAGGCATGCACCGTTGAGGTTGAACCGAAACGATTTGCGGTGCGCCCAAAGCGAAGGCGCATACCAATGCAAGGCGCGCAGGTGGCCGAGCGTCATGTCGACGTCGACATGGGCGTCGTCGGCGAGGTTGAAGCTGCCGTCCCGTCTTTGCCGAAAACCCACGCCGTTGGCGATCGTCGAAATGCCGCTGAGCGTCGGGCCGGCCGTGGTCCGCGCCACCGTTCCGCGGACCAGTTGCTGCGGCAGTTCGATACCGAGCATTTTCAGTAAGCGAAACGTGGTGACGCCCGCAGCGCACACGACGGTGTTCGCCTTCACGTAACCGCGCTCGGTTTCAACGCCGACGACCTGGCCGGCGGCGACGTCGATGCCTTTGGCGCCACACTGTTCGGCAATGTGCGCGCCCAGCTCACGGGCACGCATCGCAAAAGCGCGAGCCACCAGCGTGGGTTCCGCCTGACCGTCGCTGGCGGTAAACAAACCACCCAGTTGCGGGACGGCGTAGCCCGGCAGATTCTTCGCCACTTCACGCGGCGAAAGCATCACGGTATCGACCGAAAAGCTGCGTGCGACGCTCAGCCAGGATTCGTAACCTTCACGCTCGGCCTCATTACCGGCGACGAACAGACAGCCGTCGTTGCGCCATCCCAGGTCGGTTTGCAGTTCGCGTTCCAGTGAGCGCCAGATCTCGATGCTGGCCTGCATCAGCGGCACTTCGGCTTCGTCGCGCGATTGCTGGCGCACAAACCCCCACGCCCGTGACGATTGCTGGCCGGCGATCACGCTTTTGTCGAGCACCAGGACCTTGGCGCCCGCCTTGCTAAGGTAGTAGGCGCATGCACAACCCATCAGGCCGCCGCCGATGATCGCTACGTCGACTTCACGAGGCAAATCACCCTGGGGCGCCGACACGCTGGCAAATGCTGCTAGTGGAATATTCATAAGGGGCACCGGCAGGTTGAAAATGACGCGTAGCGCGGCGTCGTTGTTTCGGCTAAGAATGTGCCCCGAACATCCGGAATTACAGTGATGTATCTGCATAAATCCCATGCGAGGAGCGCATAGAAACATGAGCCGCCAACTGCCATCCATTGAGCTTTTGCAGGCCTTCCTGACGGTTGCGAAGACGGGCAATTTTGGCCAGGCAGGTGAGCAGCTCAATCTGAGCCAGAGCGCGGTGAGTCGGCAGATCGCGCAGCTGGAGGCGCGCGTGGAGAGCCGCCTTTTCGAACGGCACACGCGCAAAATCGTGCTCACCGCCGAAGGCAAATCGCTGGTACCGGTGGCGGAGCAAGTCATCGGCCTGCTGTCGGACGCCTCGCACATGCTCGCGACAGTCGGTAGAAGCGTCAGCCTGCGGGCGCATCCGACCATGGCGGCGCGCTGGCTGATTCCGCGACTCACGGCGTTTTATCGCTTGCATCCGCAAGTGACCATCACGGTCGATACGGTGTATCACCGCTTTCCCGACTTTGCCTTTGAATCGATCGACGCGATGATCGCCTATGGCACCGCCACATGGCCGGACTTCGAAGCGCTGGAGTTGTGGGAAGAGGAACTGATCCCCGTGTGCTCACCGGAACTGCTCATTGGCAGTTCGCCAGAGGAAGTACTCAAGACCGCGCGGTTGGTGGATTCGAGCATGGATCGACTGGACTGGCGTCGCTGGGACGAGTACTACCCGGACTCCACCGGCGCCGATAACCCGCATCTGACATTCGATACGCTGGAGTCCGCGATCGTCGCTGTGAAATGTGGCCAGGGCATCGCCCTCGTCGATGCCGTTCTCACAACGGATGAACTGCTCACTCAGCAACTGGTGCGAGTGCATTCCGGCAGCATCGTTACCGGCGGACGTTACACCCTGGTCTATCCACGGCGCGCCAAGCGTTCAAGCGGTTTTTCCGAGTTTCTCGACTGGCTGGAAAAAGAAGCCGCGATGCGTTGAAAAACACGTACGGTTTTTTTCGTCTAGCGTAATGGGGTGCGCTACGTGATCCATGTCCCCCAAACGTTGGAGTCCGACGATGAAAACTTTCGCATCCTGGCTGACGATTTCGCTGTTGAGTGTGCTGCTGTGCGCCTGTGCCGCGGTTGACGCCGGGAGCGGAGGTGCCGGTGAGATGGAGATTCGTTCGGGCAAAATCGAGCAGATTTCCCAGGTTCAGATGCAGACCAATCACGACAGCGGGGTCGGCGCCATATTGGGCGGTATCGGCGGCGTCGCGCTCGGTAGTTTGATCGGGCGTGGCACCGGTCGCGACGTTGCGATGGTCGCCGGCGCCCTCGCCGGTGCGGCCGGCGGCAACTATGCGGAAAAGAAACAATACGATCAGCCAAAAGCCGGCCAGCAAATCATTGTCAGGACCAACAGCGGCGTATTGGTTTCGGTGACCCAACCGATCAATCCGTCACTGAGCAAAGGCATGAACGTTTATGTCGAAGGCGCCGGCAGCGAAGCCCGGGTAGTGCCCCAGAGCTAATTTTTTCGTTCTCAAACTCGATCAACTGTGGGAGCGAGCCCGCTCGCGATGAAGCCGTATCAGTCACATCGATTTCGAATGTGAAGGCCTCATCGCGGACAACTCGCTCCCACAGGTTTTGATGTCCGGATGAATCGACCGACGGATTGGAAATACCTCGCATTTGCTCCTACTTTTTCAACTGGGTCCAGTTTGCGAAACGGGAGGCATCCCATGCGTACTCTTAAAGCAATTCTCGTCACTTCACTGCTCGGCGCGGGGCTCATTTCCTCTTTCGGCATCGCACAGGCTGAAGGCGATGTCGCGAAGGACGTCAGGGATGGCACACGTGATGTGGAACAAGACATCGACCGCGACGGCAAGGACATCGATAAAGAAGCCAAGGAACTGGAGAAAGAACGACACAAGGAAGACCGTCATTTGGACAAGGAAGAAAAAAAGCATCTCTGATGAGCACACGCAGTACCTCGCCACGCCACCGTAGGTCGCGATCATGCCCAGAGCTTTCAGCGTCCGCCCCTTTGCACTCTGCGCGAGCGCCGTCGCTCTTGCATTAAGCGGTTGTATGACCCAGCACGCTACTGAGCCCGCGTCCCAACCGCTGCGCCAGAACCCGGAATTTACCTACGATGCCAGCGGCGTGACCCATGCCACGCTGACGGCGGCGGAGCAGCAGGTCAACGTCGGTAATGAGCGATATGTCTCGTTGGTATTCAACGGCGATTACGATTCGCCGCTGATACGCACGCGGCCGGGCGGGACGATGGCGATCCGCCTGGACAACCGCATGGACGAGATTACCAACCTGCATTTCCACGGCATGCAGGTGTCGCCGCTGGACCAGGGCGACAATATCTTTCGCGTGACCCAGCCCCACCAGGTGGGTGAATACAACGTCAAGTTGCCGCTGCAACACAGCCCCGGCGCCTATTGGTATCACAGCCATTTTCATGGCGGATCGCAGCGCCAGGTCTCGGCCGGGATTGCCGGACCGATCCTGGTCGACGGCATGCTCGATCCGTTTCCCGAACTCAAGGGCATCAAGGAACAGGTGCTGGTCCTGCGCAACTTTCAGAAAACCCTGACCGGTAAAGTCGCCAGCGAGATCATCACCAGTGCTCCGTCGATTCGCACCGTCAACGGCCAGGAAGTGCCGATCATCGACATCAAGCCCGGAGAAACCCAGCTCTGGCATTTCATCAACATCGCCGCCAACCAGTACTTCCGGATTCGCATCAACGGGCAGTCGATGCAGGTGTTGTCGCGCGACGGCAACACGGTTACGCGCCGGGTCGATACTGACCAGGTGTTGATCGGGCCATCGGCGCGTTTCAGTGTGTTGGTAGTCGGGCCGCCCGCCGGTTCCTATCAAGTCGAAACCGGCTCCGGCAATACCGGCCCGGCCGGTGATGATTACCCGGCGGCCAAGCTCGCCGTGCTCCGTTCAAGTGGCCAGCCAGTCGCGACCCGGCAGATCACCAGTGCCTATCCGCCGGCCGAGGATTTCAGCAAGATCGCGGTGAACAAGACCCGCCAGTTTGCCTTCCAGGACTCGGACACCGACCCCAATGCGTTCCTGATCAACGGCACCCGTTTCGAACTGGACCGAGTCAACACCACGGTGAAACTGGGCGATGTCGAAGAGTGGCGGCTGTTCAATCCGTCCCAGGAATTGCACCAGTTTCATATCCATCAGGTGGATTTCCAGGTCACCGAAATCAATGGCAAACCGGTGCAATTCAGCGGCTATCGGGACAACGTGTTTATCCCCGCCACAGGCTCGATCACCGTGCGCATTCCCTTTCGCGATCCGGTGATCCTCGGCAAGTTCGTTTACCACTGCCATATCCTCGAACATGAGGACGGCGGCATGATGCAGGCGATCCAGGTAGTCAAGCCCGAGGACTACGAGCAGGCGGTCAAGCTCGAACCCCTGGGTGGCCTGTACGGTGAGAACAACCAGTTGTGCTCCTACCTGCGCAACACCGGACAGGACCCGAAAGCGTCCAGCCCGCTGATCAAGTAAAGGGGGCGCCATGAGCAACTATCGCTTGGCTGTGTTGTTGGTGGGAACGGTGTGCGGTGTCGAGGCGGTGCTGGCCGATGACGGCCAATACCCCAACGTCGGAATGGATTACGACGCGACCTTTCAATATGACCACACGCATGCCGACGTGCCACAGGGCGGCAATCGCAACACCACGGACGCCTACCCGGACATTAACACCACGTTCTACTTTCGCTTCACCCACGATCAGCAGATCCAGCTGGCCACCGAAATCAACCCCGTCGCCGGGCCTGAGCCGGGGCAAAAGCGTTTCTTTGAAGACGTGGGCCTGGTGATCAATGACCTCAACTACTACCAGAACAACGCCAACTCGGCGTTTTCGGTCGGCAAATACCACGTGCCGTTCGGTCGCGCCCAGGACCAGGCACCCGGCCTCTACACCGAAGATTTCGTCAGCACCTACGACCTCGACGGCATGCTGGGTGGCACGGTGGCGTATCGCTTTTTCGATCAGCAACTGGGCATGATCGAGCCGAACGTGAGTATTTATACCGCGGACAATTCATTCCTCGGCCGACCCTATCTGCGCCATGGCGAGAAACTCGAGCGCAGCGACGGCGGCCCATCGAATACCGGCAAACTCGATTCCTACGCTGTGACGGTGAACTGGATAGCCATTCCGGCGGTGCCTTATCTGGAAATGCAGGCCGGCTACATGCTCAACAAACAGGCCGAGGATGAGACGCAGCCCAACCCGCCTGGTGAAGACGATGAAACCATCAAGATCGCGTCTGCGCGCTACATCTGGGCCTATGAGCCAACTACCGATCTGGAGCCAACGCTGGCCGGGCGCTACTTCGATATCGTGCCCTTTGTCGAATTCGCCGATGTCGACAATGAAGACGGCATTCAGGGCAATGACACCCGTTACCTGACCACCTCACTGACGTTCGACTTCGGTGATTGGGCCCTGGGCGCGACCCGCACCGACAAACATCGCGAATCCACCGGAGGCGCGGATCGCCAGGACTACCTCAACGAGCTGAGCCTGACCTACAACATCACCGGTCAGATCAAGCTCGGGCTGTCCGCCGGCACCCAGAAAGAGGACGGTCAGATGTCTGAACTGGTTGGCCTGGCATTGACCTATTCGGGAGGGTATTGAGTGATGAAGTGGCTAGCGACACTGCTGTTGATGGGGCTGGCGACCTGCACGACAGCGGCAACCCGCACTGATATCGGCGGACCGTTCCAGCTGACCAATCAGAATGGCCAACGCGTCACCGAACGCAGTTTTGGCGAACCGGCGTTGCTGTATTTCGGCTTCATGACCTGCCCGGCGATCTGCCCCACCGACCTGGCGAAAATGGCCCGCATCAGTCGGGCACTGCAACAACAGCAAGGCATCACGGTGCGACCGATCTTCGTCACCATCGACCCGGAGCGGGACACGCCGAAAAAACTCAAGCAATACGTGAAGTACTTCGCCGACAACTTCGTCGGCTTGACCGGCTCGACGCAAGAGATCACCCGCATCACCGACGCCTATCACGTGTATTACAAAAAAGTGCCGTCCGGCGACCAACCGGGGCAGTACATGATGGACCACTCCACCATTCTGTTTCTACTCGACGCCCAGGGCCGCTACCTCAAGCATTTCGGCCGTGGGCTGGATGAAAAGGAAATCGAAAAACAGGTGGTAACTGCACTCGCAACGGCCGGACTTCAGGGCTCGCGATGAGCTGCGTCGGAGGTCACTCAAGACCTCCGACAAACCCGCCCTTGTCAGACCGTCGTTGGCACAACCACGGCCTGCCGCCCCTTGAACGCCAGAGCAAAACAGAAAAAGATCGCCAGGGCAAAACCGGCCGGGAACAGCCAGATACTTTTCCAGTCATGGCTACCCGCCGTCGCGGCGTAGTGGTCGGTCACCTGCCCCGCCACCCAGAAACCGATCAGCATGCCCAAGCCGTAAGTCGCCAATGTAATCAGACCCTGGGCCGAGCTCCTGAAGCGCTCCGAAGCCTTGGCGTCGGTGTAGATCTGCCCGGAAACGAAGAAGAAGTCATAGCAGATGCCGTGCAAGGCGATGCCGGTGAACAGCATGAAAGCCAGGTCGCCGTTGTTGCCGTAGGCGAACAACAGGTAGCGCAACGCCCACGCCAGCATGCCCACCAACAGCGCAATCTTGATCCCGAAGCGGTGGATGAACAGCGGCAGCAGCAACATGAACAGCACCTCGGACACTTGACCGATGGCCATTTTCGCCGTCGGGTTGGTCACGCCGATTTCCGCCAGGAACGGGTTGGCGTTCTGGTAGTAAAACGCCAATGGGATGCAAATCAGGATCGAGGCAATGAAGAACACCAGGTAGCTTCGATCCTTGAGCAAACCCAGAGCATCCAGCCCGAGTATCTGCTTGAGGCCGCCGGTTGATTCGCCTTTGAGCGGGGCGGTACGCGGCAAGGTAAAGCTGTAGAGCCCCAGCAGCAGCGATGCAATCGCCGACATCAGGAAGGTATTGCGCAAGCCGCCTGACGAGATCGCCGCTTGCGAGTCCCAGGCAAACACAAAACTGATCACCACACCGGCGACGATCCAGCCGATGGTGCCCCACACACGGATCCGCGAAAACTCCAGCGCCGGGTCGCTCATCTGGCGGAAGGCGACGGAATTGACCAGGGCCAGGGTTGGCATGTAGATCATCATGTAGGCCAGCACGAACGGATAAAACGTGCTGAAGTCCGGCGCTCGATACAGTTGATAGAGCAATACCGCGCCCACCAGATGCAACACCGCAAGAATGCGCTCGGCATTGAAGAAGCGGTCGGCAATCAAACCGATTACGAACGGCGCGATGATCGCACCCCATGACTGGGTCGAAAACGCCATGCCGATCTGCCCGCCAGTGGCACCCAGATTGCTGGCGAGAAAGGTGCCGAGGGTGACGAACCAGCCACCCCAGATAAAGAACTGCAGGAACATCATTGCGCTGAGCCGCGCGGTCATCGTGGTCATAACTGTCACCGTCTTATTGTTGTTTTTGTGCGAGAAAAGTGGATTCAGGCGTCAGGCAATCCCAGCAGCCGTCGATTGAAAGCGGCGTCGGAGGACACGCTGGCGAAATCGTCGAATGCCTTTTGGGTCTTGTTGATCATGTGTCGTTCGATAAACGCGGCCCCTTCTGCGGCGCCCTGCGCGGAATCCTTCAGGCAGCACTCCCACTCCAGCACCGCCCACCCGGCGAAGTCGTATTGGGTCAGTTTGCTGAAGATCGATTTGAAATCGATCTGGCCATCGCCCAATGAACGAAAACGCCCCGGTCGCTCAACCCAGCCCTGATACCCGCCGTAGACCCCGGAACGGGCATCGGGCCGGAACTCGGCATCCTTGACGTGGAACATGCGGATGCGGTCGTGGTAGCGATCGATGAAACCCAGGTAGTCCATTTGCTGCAGCAACAGGTGACTCGGGTCATACAGAATCGCCGCGCGCGGATGGTGATCGACCGCCTCCAGGAAACGCTCGAACGAGGCACCGTCGTGCAGGTCTTCGCCGGGGTGAATTTCGTAGCACAGGTCGACGCCGGCCTCTTCGAAACAGTCGAGAATCGGCAGCCAGCGCTTGGCCAGTTCGGCAAAACCCTGTTCGACCAGACCGCTCGGCCGTTGCGGCCAAGGGTAGATGTAGGGCCAGAGCAGCGCGCCGGAAAAAGTCGCATGGGCTTTCAGACCCAAACGCTGACTGGCGCGCGCGGCGAGTTTCAATTGGTCGATGGCCCACTCGGTACGCGCCTGGGGTTGGCCGCGCAGATGAGCCGGTGCGAAGTCATCGAACAGCGTGTCGAACGCCGGATGCACCGCCACCAACTGACCTTGCAGATGCGTCGACAGCTCACTGATTTCGACGCCGGCCCGAGCACAGACGGCTTTCAAATCGTCGCAATAGTTTTGATCTTCGGCGGCGCGCGCAAGGTCGATGAACTGGGTGCCCAGCGTTGGCAATTGAATGGCTTTGTAACCTTGCGACGCCGCCCAACGGGCAATGTTGGCCAGGGTGTCGAAAGGTGCTTCGGCGGACATGAACTGCGCGAGGAAAATCCCCGGGCCGCGCATGCCGGCTGGAATAGCGTCGGTCATGGAAGTCTCCAGAGTCATGGGGTGCAGACCAGTTCGGTCCACTTATCATCACCACGGTGGTTGGCGATGACGGTTTCGATGAACGCCATACCGCGCAGGCCGACGTCGATCCCGGGCACGCCAGGAGCATCGTGGCCTGCGACCTCACCACGAATGGCGCGGGCAAAATCGCCGTAGAGATTGGCCATGGCTTCCAGATAGCCTTCGGGATGCCCCGCAGGCAGTCGCATGCGCTGGCTGGCCGCTTCGCATAGCCACGGCTGACCGACGCCGGAACGCAAGATTCGCAACGGTTGATCGTGGGCACGGTGGATCAGGCTCGCGGGTTCTTCCTGACGCCATTCCAGGCCGCCCTTGTCGCCGTAGACGCGGATCTTCAATGGGTTCTCTTCACCCGCGCAGACCTGGCTCGCGATCAGCACGCCGCTGGCGCCGTCCACCATCTTGAACAGCATCGAGGCGTCATCGTCCAACTGGCGGCCAGCGATGTGCACGCCTAGCATGGCGCACAGGTGCTGGATCGGCTGATCCGCGACGAACTCGGCCAGGGAAAAGGCGTGGGTGCCGATGTCACCAATGCAGCCGCCCAAACCGGATTGCTCGGGCCGGTCGCGCCATTCGGCCTGCTTGTTGCCCTGCCCGGCCACGTCCTGGCTGAGCCAGCCTTGGGGGTATTCGACAATGACCTTTCGCACCTTGCCGATCACGCCGCGACGCACCATCTCCCGCGCCTGCCAGACCATCGGATAACCCAGATAGGTATGGGCCAGGCCGTAGAGGCGGCCGCTGCGTTCGACCACGTCTTTGAGCGCGAGCAATTCGGCCAGATTCAGCGCCGCCGGTTTTTCGCTGAACACGTGGAAACCCTCGCTCAGCGCCTGGCTGGCAACCGGTGCGTGCAAATGGTTGGGGGTGACGATCACCAGCAACTCCATGCGCTGCTCGGCGGGCAACGCGCGTTCGGCCTCAATCATCTGCTGCCAGTCGCTATAGCAACGCGAAGCAGGCAAATTCAGCGCGATGCCGGTGCGCTGATTGTTCTGCACGTCTCGGCTGAACGCACCGCACACCAGTTCAAAACGACCATCGAGCCCGGCGGCCTGCCGGTGGGCTTGAGCGATGAAAGCGCCCTCGCCGCCCCCGACAAATCCCATTCTTATTTTTGGCACTGCAGCGTTCATCGCACTTTTCTCTGTTTGAAACGGACTGTTCAGACTTGAATCCGGTCATGATGTAACCGGTTACATCGTGGCGGAAATTTAAGCGCAGTTTGGGGACCTGTCAAACCCCGGATTGAATCGATGAACATTTCTGCGCAGGGCTAACCTGCGTTAAGCTCGCCGACCGAGCGGTTCGATATCGAGGTGAATTTGTCCAATATCCGTGAAGTAGCCAGGCTGGCCGGCGTCTCGGTGGCCACGGTGTCCCGGACACTGAAATCGCCCGAGCGAGTCCTCCCCGAGACCCGGGACAAGGTCAACGCAGCCGTGGAACAAGCCGGTTACCGGCCGAACCTGATGGCGGTGCAATTTCGCTCACGCCGCACCGGCAACCTGGTGATTCTGGTGCCGGCCATCGCCAACACCTTTTTTGCCCGGGTCATCAGCGGCGCACAACAGGCGGCCCAAGCCGCCAATTATCGACTGTTGCTGTGCGACACCCAGGGCCGCGAGGAGATCGAACGGGAATTCGCCGAGCTGGTGTACAACCATCAGGCCGACGGCGTGATCCAGTTGCGCGCCTACGACCCATTCGAGGCGCCCTTCCCCAACGCCGAGCTGCCACCCATCGTCAACGCATGCGAGGTGATTCAGGGCGGACGGCATCCGACCATCAGCCTGGACAATCGCGCGGCGGCCAAGACCATGACCGAACACCTGCTCGAACTGGGCCATCGCCGGATCGGCCTGATCAAAGGGCCGAAAAGCAGCCCGCTGACCCGCGATCGCGTGGCCGGTTATCAGGACGCACTGCGTGAAGCCGGCATCGACTCCGAACCGGCATTGATCTGCCACGGTGATTTCAGCCTGAAGGCCGGTGATGAAGGCGCAGCCGCAATGCTGAACCTGTCCGAGCGTCCAACCGCGCTGTTTTGCGAAAACGATGAAATGGCCATCGGCGCGTTGAAGCGCATCAAGCAACTGGGCTTGCGGGTGCCCGAAGATATTTCGCTGGTGGGTTTCGACGATATTCCCTTCGCGGCGTATTGCGATCCGCCGCTGACGACCATCGCACAACCCGCCGAAGTCTTCGGCCAGAAAGCCGTCGAGATGCTGATTGCACTGATCGAGAAGAAACCGCTGGCACAGCGGCATGTGGTGTTGCCCTTCGAATTGACGCTGCGCAGCAGCACGGCAGCCGTGAACCCGTAACCGTTTCGGCTGCCGCCTTAGAGGCATTCCTGTGCAGCGCGCTCAAGTGTCGAAGGCCCGAACGTCGAGGCCAGCAACGTGCGTTCGTACAGGAAAACCTTGCCGCCGTTCGACGCCTTGTAAGCCTCAAGCACATCGTTTGCAGCGACTTTGCTGGAAACCACGATGCGATAGCTGCGCTGCGTTTCCGACACTGTCGCGTTCAATGCGTCTTCTTGCAGTTTGGGCAAGACACAATGCGCGTAGTCCCCCGGTGCTTTTTTCGTTTGCAGCGTCAATGTCGGGTCGTTCGGCGCGGAAGCGCAGCCCGACAACAGCAAGGAAGCGGTCAGAGTGAGTCGGGTAAAAATGTTCATCGCGCCGATTCCTGGAGAAGACTTTAGTTGGGCGCGATTTTCCTTGTTTCCCGGCAAAACAGAACTTGTGATCGGTGATGGTTACTATTATTCGAACAAATAGTAAAAGCGGCGCTCGTCAATCGGCGTTATCTACCACTCCTGTACCAGCCTTGCGATTGCCCTTGAACGCGTCACGCCGTTCCTGTCGCTCGGTGGCGTACGCTTCGCTCGGTTCGCTGATCAACTCGTCTCGGCGCAGCAGTTCTGCGCAGTGTTCGCAGAGCGGCCCCAACCCGGCAGGATGCCCGCAAGCCTGGTGGGTATAGCGCACGGCCAACCCCTCCTCTTCCGATTTACACCAGGTTTCGCCCCAGGCACGCAGAGCCAGAATCACCGA
The DNA here is from genome assembly GCF_040438925.1 of Pseudomonas sp. MYb327. Taxonomy (NCBI): domain Bacteria; kingdom Pseudomonadati; phylum Pseudomonadota; class Gammaproteobacteria; order Pseudomonadales; family Pseudomonadaceae; genus Pseudomonas; species Pseudomonas sp. MYb327. Next base: position 1,551,061 of record NZ_CP159258.1, on the reverse strand, counting down.
GTAAAAGGCCTGGCCTTTCTCGCTGAGATGGTACTCGTAGCGCAGCGGTCGCTCGTTGTAAGCGCGACGCACGACCATGCCGTCAGCCTCCAGACTTTTCAAGCGTGCAGCGATCATTTGCGGCGTTCCGCCCGTCTGCGCCTGGATCTCGTCGTATCGATGATTGCGCATGAACAACTCGCGCAATACCAACACGGTCCAGCGATCACCGACGATCGCCTCGGCCCTGGCGATCGGGCACAGGGTTTGAGCAGAACTATTCTTTACCGCCATACGGGCTTGCCTCTTTCACAGTAACTATGATTATCATATCAACAATGCGACGGGGCAAGCCCGTGGCACCGGTCAGTCAATTTCTCTGGAGATTTGTCATGTCGAATGCAGCTTATCCTCTCGATCGCACCGCTTATCTGCTGGTCGATCCCTACAACGATTTTCTGTCAGACGGCGGAAAAATCTATCCGCTGGTCAAGCCGATTGCCGACCAGGTCGGCCTGCTCGAAAACCTGCGCACCCTCGACCGCGCCATCCGCGCCCTCGACATTCCGGTGTTCATCGTACCGCACCGTCGCTGGGAACAAGGCGACTACGAAAACTGGGATCACCCGAGCCCGACCCAATGCAAGATCCAGCACATGCACCACTTCGCGCGTGGTGAATGGGGCGGTGAATGGCATCCCGACTTCGCGCCTCAAGAAGGCGACATTGTCGTGCAAGAACACTGGGGTTCCAGCGGTTTCGCCAATACCGACCTGGATTTTCGCCTCAAGCAAAAAAGCATTACCCACGTGATCATCGTCGGTCTTCTGGCCAACACCTGCATCGAAGCCACAGCCCGTTATGCCCAGGAACTCGGCTACCACGTCACCCTGGTTCGTGACGCCACCGCCGCGTTCAAGCCGGAAATGATGCACGCCGCCCATGAACTGAACGGCCCGACCTATGCCCACTCGATTGTGGCAACCGACGAACTCATCGCCACCCTGAAGCAGTGATCACGCCATGAAATTGACCGGAAATCTCATCATTGGCGCCAATGAAATCCCTGCCTCCGAAGGGACGATGAAGGCGCTCAACCCCGCTACTAACCAGTTTATCGAGCCGGATTTCGCCTTCGGTGGCTTAGCCGATGTGGACCTGGCAGCGAATCTCGCCGACGAGGCGTTCGATCGTTACAGCCATACCACGCTCGCCGAACGCTCGGCGTTCCTCGAACGTATTGCCGACAACATCGCCGCCGTCAGCAAGGAACTTGCCGCTCGAGCCGCACTGGAAACGGGTCTGCCCGAGGCGCAACTGGAAGGCGAAGCATTGAAGGCAGCGACGCAGTTCCGCCAGTTCGCCGATGTCGTGCGCAAAGGGCGTTTCCTGCAATTGGCCATCGACCCGGCACAGCCTGAACGCCAGCCGCGCCCGCGCATGGATCATCGCTTGCAGAAAATCGCCATCGGCCCGGTGGCAATTTTTGGTGCGAGCAACTTCCCCATCAGTTACTCGGTGGCCGGTGGCGACACCGCGTCGGCATTGGCGGCCGGCGCGACGGTGATCGTCAAGGCACACAACGCCCATCCCGGAGCCTCGGAAATTCAGGCGCGGGCCATCCGCCAAGCGGTGCAAGACAGTGGCTTGCCGGAAGGCGTGTTCTCGATGGTGCGCGGCGGCGGCAACGCGATTGGCGAAGCGCTGGTTGACCATCCGTTGATCAAGGCCGTGACCTTCACCGGCTCCGAACAAGGCGGCATGGCGTTGTATCGCCGCGCGCAATTGCGCCCGGAACCGATCCCGGTGTTTACCGAGATGACCAGCGTCAACCCCACGTTCATCCTGCCCCAGGCGCTGGCCGCGCGTGGCGCAGAGATCGGCGATGGGTTCATTGAGCGCATGCTGGTCAATGTCGGGCAAGCCTGCCTTAAACCGGCGATCCTGATCGTTATCGAGGGAACAGGTTTCGAAGCCTTGCGCGCGGCGATGGTCAAGCGAGTATCCGACGCTTCGGCGCGGCCGATGCTGACGCCGGGCATTCACGCGTCCTACAACAGCGGTATCGACCACCTGCAAAGCGCCGGCGCCAATCTGGTTGCCGTGGGCGCGGTTTCCCATGCGGACCTCGATGGCCGATCGGCATTGCTGGAAGTCGACGGCCAGCGTTTCCTCAGCGAAACGGCACTGGCGCACGAAGTGTTCGGCCCGGCGGCGTTGCTGGTGAAGGTCAAGGATGAGTCCGAAATGCTCGCGGTGGCGCGCTCGCTGCGGGGTCAACTCAGCGCAGCGATGCACCTTGAACAGACTGATCTCGAACTGGCCCAACGCTTGTTGCCCGTTCTGGAGAGGCGCACGGGGCGCATTGTCGTCAATGCCTTTGCCCATCCCCAGGAAGTGTCGTTTGCCACCATCCACGGCGGCCCGTTTCCGGCATCTTCAGACAGCCGCTTCACGTCGGTGGGCATGACGTCCATTGAGCGTTTCTTGCGACCAGTGTCGTATCAGGGTTTTCCGGATGCGTTGTTGCCCGAAGCGTTGCGTGAAACCAATCCTCTCGGACTACCGCGCAGTATGGACGGTCAATAGACACACGCCACTGAAGTGGACTTGCGCGATTCAACAGCAGCGCAGGTTCACTTCCGCACGGCCGTAGTTTGCTCAATGCAATGCACCCGATTACGCCCGCCGCGCTTGGCTTCGTACAGCCCGTCGTCTGCGCGCGTCAGCAGACTTTCCAGATTGTCGCCAGGTTGTGTGAACGCGACACCGAAGGATGCCGTGATCGTGTCCAGCACGGTATCGGTGCCGCGCGCCTTGATACGCAATGACTGGGTTTTCAGGCGCAGATGCTCGGCGAAGGCGCGAGCACTGGTGAGGTCGGCGCAATCTTCGAGCACCACGCAGAATTCTTCTCCACCGTAGCGCGCCGCAAAAGCCTTGGCTGGCAGCGCACCGCGCAGCACTTGGCCGACATGTTGGAGCACCCGGTCGCCCAGCGGATGACCGTACTGATCATTGAATTGCTTGAAGTGGTCGATATCCAGCATGACCAGCGCCACCCGCCGCGATGGCTTGCACAACGCCTGCTCCAACAGACGAGTGAAGGCCGTGCGGTTGAGCAGTTCGGTCAGGCCATCCAGGGTCGCGGCCAATTGGGCGCGTTCGAGTTTGTCACGCAGGCTCTTGATCTCGCTCTGCGCCGACTGCAGCTGAGAAAGAAAGCGTTCCTGCTGGCCCTGCATCACCCGCGTGCTCTGTTGCAGTTCGGTCAAGATGACCGGCAAGCGATCACTGACCGGTTCGGCCAGCATGTCCAGGCACTCGCCAAGACGGTTCTGAAAATTCAGACTGCCCTCGACACTGCGCGAAACGTCGCGCTCCATGCCGTCCACCAGGCTGATGACCTGTTGCTGCTCCGCGCGGACACCGTCCAGTTCATCACGAATGATGTATTCGCGAAAAAGCCGGCTGGCGGATTCTGGCGGGAAGTAGTCGAAGTCTTTGAGAACGCGGTCCAGGTGCCGATTGAGTTCCGGATCCTGACCTTTGCTGTAGGTGTACCAGAGCGCGTAATGCACGGGATTGGGCGGGATGTTGTGCCGAACCATCAGTGGTACGGCCTGCTTGAGCAGAGCCGCTGCCTCGCGGGAGTCTTCCGGATACAGCGCTAGAACGTTCGCACGCGGTTCAGATTGGCTCATGGCATCACTGTGGTTGTTTATCATTGGCGATTGGAGAGCAGGTCGAGCATACCGATACGCCCGACAAACGGCTATAAGCCGCACGCACAAAAAACTGTAGGAGCAGGCTTGCCGGCGATGGCGTCCGTGAGATCGCCATCGCCGACAAGCCGGCTCCTACAGTGGGGTGTTGCCTGGATGTATTACGTTAACAGCACTTCGGCCCGGCCTTGCTGCCGTAACGGGCTTCCTGGCGTTCGCGGAAGAACGCCTCGTAGTCCATCAGCGGCTTGTCCGGGTGTTTGGTTTGCATGTGCTCGACGTAATTGTCGTAGTCGGGGATGCCCACCATCAGGCGCGCGGCCTGACCGAGGTATTTACCGAGACGACTCAGGTCATTGAACATGCTGCATTCCTCGTTCAAGCATTCGGCAGTGCCTGGTATGGCGCTTCTTTATCCGTACGTTCCTTGGTGCCCCAGGCGGCGATGCCGACTTTGAGGGCAAAGAACAGGATGCTGAACACCACGAACAGGAACAACGCGGTCAACGTGGCGTTGGTGTAGGCGTTGAAAATCACGTGCTGCATCTGGTCGATGCTCTTGGCCGGCGCCAGCACCTGACCGTTGGCCAGTGCATCGCTGTATTTTTTGGCCAGGGCGAGGAAGCCGATTGCCGGGTTGGCGTCGAACAGCTTGATGAAACCGGCGGTGGTGGTGCAAATCAGCAACCACACCGCTGGCAACAGCGTGACCCAAACGTAGCGCTGGCGTTTCATTTTGATCAGCACGACAGTGCCGAGCATCAGCGCGATACCGGCCAGCATCTGGTTGGAAATACCGAACAGCGGCCACAAGGTGTTGATGCCACCCAGCGGATCGATCACGCCCTGGTACAACAGATAACCCCACATCGCCACGCAACCGGCGGTCGCGATCAGGTTGGCAGTCCAGGATTCGGTACGTTTCAAGGACGGCACGAAGGAACCGAGCAAGTCTTGCAGCATGAAGCGTCCGGCTCGGGTGCCGGCGTCCACCGCCGTCAGGATGAACAGCGCCTCGAACAGAATCGCGAAGTGGTACCAGAACGCCATGGTGTTCTCACCCGGCAGAACGTGGTGCAGGATCTGCGCGATACCGACCGCCAGGGTCGGCGCACCGCCCGCACGGGCCAGAATGGTGGTTTCACCGATGTCGTGGGCCACCGCTTGCAGCGCTTCCGGAGTAATCGCAAAACCCCAGCTGCTGACAGTCTGTGCCACGGCTACCGCATCGGCGCCGACCACGGCGGCTGGGCTGTTCATGGCGAAGTAGACGCCCGGATCGATCACCGAGGCGGCAACCATGGCCATGATGGCGACGAAGGATTCCATCAGCATGCCGCCGTAACCGATGTAGCGGGCATGACCTTCGCTGGCCAGCAGTTTCGGGGTGGTGCCGGAAGCGATCAGCGCGTGGAAACCCGAAACCGCGCCACAGGCGATGGTGATGAACAGGAACGGAAACAGACCGCCCTTCCACACTGGGCCAGTGCCGTCGATGAATTGGGTCAGTGCCGGCATTTTCAGCTCGGGCATGGTCACCAGAATGCCGATGGCCAAGGCGACGATGGTGCCGATTTTCAGGAAGGTCGACAGGTAGTCACGCGGCGCCAGAATCAGCCATACCGGCAAAACAGCAGCGACAAAACCGTAGCCAATCAGCATCCAGGTGATCTGGATTCCGGTGAAGGTAAACGCTTTGGCCCACACCGGATCGGCGGCAATCTGCCCGCCCAGCCAGATCGAACCCAGCAGCAGCAATACACCGATCACGGAGATTTCACCGATACGGCCCGGACGGATGTAGCGCATGTAGATGCCCATGAACATCGCGATCGGGATGGTCGCCATCACCGTGAAAATGCCCCAAGGGCTTTCGGCCAGGGCCTTGACCACGATCAGCGCCAGCACCGCGAGGATGATGATCATGATCAGGAAGCAGCCGAACAGCGCGATAGTGCCGGGGATGCGGCCCATTTCTTCGCGGACCATGTCACCCAGAGAGCGACCGTTGCGGCGAGTCGACATGAACAGGACCATGAAATCCTGCACCGCACCGGCCAGCACCACACCGGCGATCAGCCACAGCGTGCCGGGCAGGTAGCCCATTTGCGCCGCCAGCACCGGACCGACCAGAGGCCCCGCGCCGGCGATGGCCGCGAAGTGGTGACCGAACAGCACGTGTTTGTTGGTCGGTACGTAGTCCAGACCGTCGTTGTTGAGCACAGCGGGAGTGGCTCGATTGGGGTCGAGCTGCATCACTTTGTTGGCGATGAACAGGCTGTAATAGCGGTAGGCAACGAGGTAAATAGCGACGGCTGCGACGACGATCCACAGGGCGTTGATCGCTTCGCCGCGGCGCAGGGCCACGACACTCAGCGCAAACGCTCCAAGGACAGCCACGGCAAACCAGGCGAGGTGTTTAGCCAGACGGGGCATAGAGGGTCTCCTGCCGACAGCTCGTGACTGCGGCGGTAATTTTTATAATTGTGTCCGCTGAGCGGAGCTGGCCCAATATCCGCGCATGGCGTCCACAAATAAATCCGCGTTACTACGTACGCCGCGTCTACGTAGTTCTACGTAGACGCTGTTGATTTCCTGTGGGAGCGAGCCTGCTCGCGATAGCAATCTGTCACTCAACAGAGATGTCGCCTGATGCACCACCATCGCGAGCAGGCTCACCTCTACAGGGTTGGTATTTCAACTCAAGACATCCCGGCCATTGGTCATTCCGTCCAGCCGCGCTACTGGCTCGCCCTCGCTTTGGCATATGATGCCGAGCCTTCGCCCTCCCCCGGCCCGGCCAGGATTAGAGATGCAGCTCAAACACAAAATCGTCGCCCTCGGGATTCTTCCGCTGGTGCTGGCCATTGCCGTCATCTGCGCGCTGGTGATTTCCCTGAATCGCCAACTGGGTGATCAACAGGCGCAGCTCATCGAAGACAGCATCCTGGCGAGCAAGCGTGCGGAACTGAAAAACTACGTGGAAATGGCGCAAAGCCTGATCGCGCCGCTGTACGACGACGGCCACGGTGATTCCCACGCTCAGCAACGAGTGCTCGAAGAACTGCGCAAGCTCAGCTTTGGCATCAACGGCTATTTCTTCGTCTACGACCACGAAGGCCGCAGCCTGATGCACGCGCGGCAGTCGGAATTGGTGGGCCAATACCTGTGGGACATGAAGGACCCGCACGGTTTGCCGGTGATCCAGGCGCTGCTGAAAAGTGCGCAATCCGGCGAAGGTTTCCAACGCTACGCCTGGAACAAACCCTCCTCCGGCCAAGTGACAGACAAGCTCGCCTACGTGGTGATGCTCGACCGTTGGGGCTGGATGCTCGGCACCGGCATTTACCTCGAAGACGTCGAACGCGCCACCCAACAGGCCCGCGCCGAAGTCGCCATGGGCATCCGCAAAACCATGATGGCGATTGCCGTGGTTGCGTTGGTGGCGGTGCTGTTTGTCTTCGCCACCGGCATGACCCTGAATGTCAGTGAGCATCGATTGGCGGACAAAAAACTCCAGCGCCTGACCCAGCGTATCGTCAGCCTGCAAGAGGAAGAACGCTCACGGGTTTCCCGCGAGCTGCACGACGGCGTCAGCCAGGTGTTGGTCTCGATCAAGTTTCAGTTCGAACTGGCCAGCCACCTTCTGGAAAGTGCACAGGCCCACGATAAGGGTTTGAGCACGTTAAGAGTCGCCACCGAGCGCCTGGGCGATGCGATTGGCGAGGTCCGCAGCCTGTCCCACGACCTGCGTTCATCCCTGCTCGACACCCTCGGCCTATCGGCAGCCATCGGGCAATTGGCCGCCGAATTCGAGCAGCGCAGCGGCCTGACCGTGACTTACAACGACAACGAATTTGACTGTCAGTTGGTCGACGGCGCAGCGGTATCGCTGTTTCGCATCGTTCAGGAAGGCCTGACCAACATTGAACGCCACGCCCAGGCCAACAACGTTTCCATTACCCTGCGCGGCTGTGAACAATCGGTGCGGTTGACTGTGGTCGATGACGGCGTCGGCTTCAACGTCGCCCAGGTGGAGCGGCTTCACGCCGGCATCGGCCTGCGCAATATCCGTGAGCGCGTTGAACATTTTGGTGGCCGGTTCGACCTGATATCGATGCCGGGAAGAAGTGAGCTCGACGTTCTGCTGCCGATGAAATTAACCGGCAGCCACCGCTGACCCAACAACAAGAGTGAAGCCTGCCATGAACCTGCCCTCCCCGATTCGTGTCGCTTTGGTCGACGATCACTCCCTGGTCCGCGACGGCATCAAGGCGCTGCTGGCCGTCATGGCGCCCCTGGAAGTGGTGGGCGAAGCGGAAAATGGTGCGGAGGCGATCGAGATGGTCGGGCGCTGTCAGCCAGACCTGCTGCTGGTCGACATCAGCCTGCGCGACATGAATGGCCTGGAGCTGACCCGCGTGCTGCGCAGCCAGTATCCGTCGCTCAAGGTGTTGGTACTGAGCATGTACGACAACTACGAGTACGTCAGTGAATCGGTGCGCTCCGGCGCCAGCGGCTATGTGCTGAAGAACGCGCCTTCACGGGAAATCATTGCCGCTATCGAAGCAATCACCAGCGGCGGGACCTTCTACAGCGCCGAAATCGCCCAAAGGTTGATTGCCGACAAAAACACCGACAACGAGCTGACACCCCGCGAAAGCCAGGTGCTGTACAAAATGGCTCAGGGGTTGAACAACAAGGAAATGGCGCGGGAACTGGACATCAGCGTGCGCACGGTGGAAACCCATCGCCTGAGCATCCGCCGCAAACTCAACATCGATAAACCAGCGGCACTGGTCAAATACGCCATCGATCACGGGATTATCTCCCGCTGACCCGCAGGCGCCGGCTTACGGGCGATGGCGTCCTTCAGATCGCTATCGCTGGCAAGCCGGCTCCCACAAAAAGCGATCGGATCAGCTACCTGCACCACCATGCGCTTCTTCGAAAAAGTAATCCTTCCAACTGTCCGCCTTGTTTTTCAACACGCCCAGCGTCTGTAGCTTTTGCGCATAAACAGCGGTGCGCTGGGGCGTGATGGTGAATTCGATTTCGGGGTCGTTGACGATCTTCTCAACCAGCGGCAACGGCAACTTCGATTGCTCCACCCGGATATAGGTCTGGGCAGCGGCGGCCTTGTCGGCCTTGATGATTTTCTCGGCTTCGGCCAATGCGTCGTAGAACGCCTTATAGGTTTTCGGGTTCTCGTCGTGGAATTTTTCGGTGGTGTACAGCACGTTAAACGTGGACTGGCCGCCCAGCACATCGTAGGAACTCAGCACTTTGTGGACGTTGGGGCTTTGCAGCTCTTGATACTGGAACGGTGGGCTGGAGAAATGCGAGCTGATTTCCGAGCCGCCGGCAATCAGTGCCGCCGTTGCATCCGGATGCGCCAGGCTGATCGAGATGTCGTCGAATTTCTTGTATTGGTCATTGCCAAACTGCTTGGCCGTTTCGATCTGCAACGTGCGTGACTGGAACCCGACGCCCGCCGCCGGCACCGCAATGCGGTCCTTTTCGGTGAAGTCCTTCAAGCTCTTCACATTCGGGTTATTGGTCAGCAGGTAGTTGGGCATCGAGCCCAGCGAGGCGATGGCCTTGACGTTTTGCTTGCCTTTGGTTCGATCCCAAATCGTCAGCATCGGTGGCACGCCCGCCGACACCACATCCAGCGCGCCGGCCAACAACGCCTCGTTCATCGCCGTGGCGCCGGAAATGCTGTTCCAGTCGACCGTGATGTCGAGTCCCTGGGCCTTGCCCTGTTTCTCGATGAGCTGCTGGTCGCGCACCACATCCAGAATCAAATAACCGATACCGAATTGCTGGGCAATGCTGATCTTGCCTTCGGCCTGGGCACCGGGGCTGAGCAACGCGCTCACCGCCGCCACGGAGGCTGCCAACAGAGTCAACGCTGAATGCTTGAAGCGAGTCGCCATGAAAACCTCGTAGTGATTGAAAAAGCGGCCGAGGCCGCTGATACCGATCATTTAGATGAGAGAAACGCTGAACCTTGTAGGAGCCGGTAATCAGAGCTTGGCAATCGAGACTTCGGTGGATTTCACGAAGGCAATCACTTCGCTGCCAACCTTCAATTCGAGGTCGCGCACGGAACGGGTGGTAATCACCGAGGTGACAATGCCTGATGCCGTTTGCACGTCGATTTCGGAGACCACTTCGCCTTCGAGAATTTCCTTGATGACGCCCTTGAACTGGTTACGGACGTTGATCGCTTTGATGGTCATATTGAGGCTTCCTGTCTGATGTCACGTACATCCACATGGATGTGCAGGACTCCAAGTTGCACCGCCTTGATCAACATGAAAAGGAATAAATAATTATCTAATTATTCGTTTTGGAAATATGAGATATCGGAGCAACGGCCCGAATAAAAGGATGCAGCGATTCTTCTCCGTCTCGAATCACTGAATTCCGGGCAAAAAAAATCCCAGGCAGCTGATGGACGCCTGGGATTTAAAAATGCATAAACCGTGGTGGTGAACGCGGGGCGGATATTACGGAATATTTCTCTCTGTAACAAGATATTTTAGCTAACCATTCGGTTACTAAATTTCATAAGCCCTTAAATATCCGGGTATTTTTTAAGGATAACCTCGAAACAATCTTAACTAGAGGAACCAACGGTACTCCCGTGCACTGATGTCGTGCATGAATGCCAGGTGGTCCTGACGCTTGTTCTCGCAATACACGTCGACAAATTCAGCACCCAACCCTTCGCGCAACTGCGCCTTTGCTTGCATGAGCTGCACGGCTTCCAGCATCTCCACCGGAAAATCGATGCCACTGCTGCGGTCTTCATTAAGCGGTGCAATCGGCTCACGGCCGCTTTCCAGTCCCTGCTCCATTCCCACCAGAATCGCCGCCAACACCAGATACGGGTTGGCATCGGCACCGGCAAGGCGATGTTCGATTCGCAGGTTTTTCGCGTCCGATTCCGGCACTCGCAAACAAGCATCGCGATCTTCAAAGCCCCAACTGGCACGCGATGCGACGTTCACTGTAGCGCTCAAGCGTCGGAGCGCATTGTGATTCGGAGCAAAGATCGGCATGCAGTGCGGCAACACGTCCAGGCACCCTGACACCGCATGCCGCAGCGCTTGTTGTCCGTTTGCCGCCAGCAGATTGTTGCCGGCCTCGTCATACAGGCTCACGTGCACATGCATGCCGCTTCCGGGGTACTGCAAATACGGCTTGGACATGAAACTGGCGCGATAACCGTGCTTGAGCGCCACGCCGCGAGTGCTGCGGCAAAACAGCGCCGCCCAGTCGGCCGCGCGCAAGCCGTCGTCCGAGTGGCCGAAATTGATTTCAAACTGTCCAGGCCCCAGTTCGGCAGTGATCACCGTGGCATCGATGCCTTGTGCCCGCGCGGTCTCGACCATGTCATCGAGTACCGGGGCAAATCGCGAGAGTCGTTCGATGTGCATGTTCGGCTGATCATCGGCATCGTCGGTCAAGGGGTCGCGGGCGAACTGCGGCAAGCCTTCACGCAGCTGTCGATCGAACAGATAGAACTCCAGCTCGAACGCCACCACCGGGGAAATGCCTTTGCGCTTGAGTCGCTCCAGCACCTGCGCCAACACTTCGCGAGGCTCGAAGACGATTGGTTTTTCCGTGCCATCGGAGGTGATCAGCATCTGCCCCAGCGGTTGGTTTTCCCAACTCACCAACTTCAGCGTGCCGGGAACCAGGCGCCGCAGAGCATCCGGGTCGCCGTCGTTGAAGCAGTAGTCGCCGATCTTGAACAGTCCGCCCTGGGTGCCAAGCAATACGCAGTTTTGCGGCAACTTCAACGCGCTGCCAGCAGCCACTTTTTCGAGCATCTCGATCGGGTAACGCTTGCCGTAGAAATGTCCCGGGATGTCCAGGGAAATCAGGTCGACGTAACGCACATCAGGGTGACGCTGACGAAACGTACGCACTTCGGCCAGCAGATCAGAGCACACAGCATCCATCGTTTTCGTTCCTTGTTGATGTATCAGGTGTAAACCCAGAGGACCCGGGTGAGTCGGTCCGAGAGGTTGCCGTAGCGGCAATGGGCATGACTGGCCAGCTGAAAACTGTCGCCGGCGTGCAACGTCACCGGTTCGTCGTTATCCAGCCACAGCGTCAATTCCCCTTCCAGGACATAGCCGCCCTGCTCCGAGCTGTCTTTCATGTGCCGGTCGCCGCTGCTGGCACCGGGTTCCAGTTGGCTTTCCAGCATCGAAAAGGACGCGCGCATTTTTGGCGAAACCAGGATGTCGGTAATGCCGTCGGCGTAATAAAGCGTGCGTCGCTCGTCTGGCCGGGTTACCCAGGGCAAGGCCATCGGTTTGGGCAGGCTGTAGAAATAGGTGGTCGGCACGCCCAGGGTTTCGCTGATGGCGGTCAGGTCCGCCACCGTCGGCCGGGACAACCCGCGCTCGACCTGGGACAAAAATCCCACGGACCGGCCGATTTTGTCCGCTAGATCCTTGAGGGTGTATTTTTTGTGTTTGCGCAGGTCCTGGATGAGGATCGCCAGCGCCGAAATCTCTTCTTGCATGTCCATCGAAAGGCTTCCAGAAATTGCCGCTTCAAATACTGTCGCGCAGCCGGTACCAGGCCTTGCCGATTGCTTCCAGTGGTGCTGCCATGTACTTGCCACCGGGAAAACTGCCGTTGTGCAAACCCTGATACAACGCCAATTCGTCCGGCCGACCCATTATCGCATCGGACACCGCTCGCGCCCCGGCCAGTGTCGGCAGCACGCCGTGCCCGGAGTAGCCCTGCAGCCAGTACAAGTCGCCGCGTCGACCGATGTCCGGCGTGCGCTGGAGCGTCAGGTCGATGTGCCCGCCCCAGGCGAACTCCAGCTCGACCCCTTTCAGTTGCGGGAACACGCGCTCAAGGCATGGCCGGGTCGCCCCGGCGATGTCTTTTGGCATGCCGCCCAGATAGGTGCAGCCACCGCCAAACAGCAGCCGGTTGTCGGGGGTGCGGCGGAAATAATCAAGCACAAACTGGTTGTCGGTGACGCACGCATTGCTCGGTAGCAGCGCGGTTGCCTGCGCTTGCGAAAGGGGCGCGGTGGCCACCTGATAGGTGCCGACGGGCAACACGCAACTCGATAATTGAGGATCGAGACGATCCAGATAAGCGTTGCACGCCAGCACCAACACGTCCGCGCGAATACGACCATGCTCAGTGGTCACCACATACCCGTCACCGTCCTCGCGATAATCCAGCGCTTTGCTTTGTTCATGAATCACTCCACCGGCCCGCTCAATTGCAGCGGCCAAACCCAGTGCCAGTTTCAGCGGGTTCAATTGCCCGCCTTCAGGATCGAACAGGCCGGCCTGATAACGATCACTCGCGACCCATTCCGGCAGTTGATCCCGCTCAATGAATTGCAATCCATCGTGCCCCCATTTGTGGCTGGCCTCGTGTTGCCACTCCGTCAACAGGCTGACCCGACGCGGCATCACTGATGTCCAGAGGTGGCCGACCCGGTAGTCGCAATCGAAACCATGGCGTGCCGGAAGCTCTCGCAACTCCCGCGCCGCCCAACGCATGCCGTCCCACAAACGCCGCGCGCGCTCATAACCCAGTGCGGCTTCCAGCGGCGGCATGTCACACGACCAGCCAAGAATCGCTTGACCACCATTGCGCCCAGAAGCGGCCCAGGCCACACGGCTGGCCTCCAGCAACGTCACCCGCTTGCCGGCCAGGGCCAGGCGCAATGCGGTGTGCAAGCCGCTGAAACCGGCGCCGATGATCAGTATTTCGGTGTCCTGCTCCCCTTCCAATGCCGATCGATTGACCAGGCGATCGGCACAGGAGTGGGCGTAATAGCTGGCGACATGCTGGGTGGATTGTTGAAACATAAAAGGCTCATGAAATTTTATAGTTTTAATTTCATGAAAAAATACACACTGATTTTCACGCACGCAATGGATTGTTATGTTTTTGGTCGAGAATCTGTATGCAAATTCCTGTAAGGAGCCCGGCTTGCGGGGCTTCTACAGGGACTGGGCACAAGCCAAAAAAAATCCCACCCAGGAAACCCTGGGTGGGACTCAATCAATCACACGGCGCGATCAACCACTCAAGCGACCGGAATCATCGGATCCGCTGCTGCCAAAGCAACTTCACGATCGGCCGCTGGCGGGTAAATCCAGATGGTATTGATTTGGGTCTTGAGCGACTTGCCTTCCTGTCCAATCAATTTGACCTGGCGGTCCCACCCTTCGGTGTAAACCGCGCCCCAGGCCCCAAGGTCCAGACAGGTCACGTACTTCGGCTGGCTGTACGGCGTCGGGTCCACCCCCAAAATCTGCGCGGCCACGTTATTACCGGCATGACGGCCCAGCGAGATAGCGTGCTGGCAAGTCATCAGCGCGTAGTTACCGATGTCGTCGCTGGCGGCGTAGGCAACGTCACCGGTGGCGAAGATGTCTTCCTGGCCAATGACTTTCAGGTGAGCATCGACGTGCAGGCGGCCAAGGCGATCGCGTTCTGCGGGAATCTGTTCAGTCAGCGAACTGGCGCGCACACCGGTGGTCCAGACCACGGTTTTTGCATCAATGCGCTGGCCGTCGGACAACGTCACACCGTTTTCATCAACGCCGACAACCGAAGCCTTGAGGTGCCATTTCACGCCGGTTTCAATACTGGCTTCAACAATCTTCTCGGCGATTTGAGGGCCCATGGACCCGCCGATTTTGTCGCCGCGATCAACGATGATCACGTTGATGTCCGCACGATCACCCAGGATGGCCCGCAGGCGGGTCGGCATTTCGGTCGCAGTTTCGATGCCGGTGAAGCCACCGCCGGCGACCACTACGGTGTTTCGAGCCGCGCTTTCTGGCTGGTTGACCAGGTTCTTCAGGTGGTTTTCCAGGCGCACGGCGTGTTCGATCTGGTCGACGTCGAACGCATGTTCAGCCACACCTGGGGTATCAGGTAATGCGACGCAGCTGCCGGTGGCCAGAACGAGTTTGTCGTAGCTGCATACTTGTCTGGCGCCCGAAGCATCGATGTAACCGACTGTCTTGCGCTCAACGTCGATGGTCTCGGCGGCGCCCTTGATGAACTTCACACCCACGGCATCGAACAGATCGCCAAGCGGCGCGGCCAGTTGGTGGGCGTTCGGCTCATAGAAACGTGGGCGCACGCGCAGTTCCGCCTGAGGCGCCAGAACAGTCACTTCAACGCCGTTGTGATCGTGAATGTCGAACAAACGCGTGGCGCTCAGCGCTGTCCACATGCCACCGAAACCTGCGCCGATAACCAGAATGTGCTGTTTCATTTTTATCTCCGGGGAATAACCAGTGGTGAATTTTGTTATGGGTCAACGCTGATGAGGAGTTCTGCTGCTGACCTGACAACGGCGACTGTATTGATCCGAGTTAAAACCCGCAATCTATTTATTGCGATGGTTGCCATCGATGATTTCGATAGTCTCGGAAAACCCGCTGAACAGCGCCACCCCAAAGGATCTGGCCAGATAGGAACGTAGCAGCCGCATTCGTTGCCTAACTAACAGTCAACTGATAACATTTGCGACAATATTAGTCGGAGATAGAAATGGCTCTTTACAGCGCAGGCGTCGAGTACGGGCTCCACTGCCTGATTTACCTGGTGGGCAATTGCGGCGACTCGCGTGAAGCGAGCGTGCGCGACCTGGCTGAACTGCAAGGCGTGCCACTGGACTATCTGGCGAAAATCTTCACCAAACTGGCCAAGGCAAAACTGGTCGTCGCCACCGAGGGCGTGCGCGGCGGGTTCAAGCTGGCCCGGCCAGCTGACGAAGTCACACTGCTGGATGTGGTCAACGCAATCGACGGGCGCAAGTCGATTTTCGAATGCCGGGACATTCGCGGTCGTTGCGCGCTGTTTGAAGGTGAAGCGCCGGCGTGGGCACAGGAGGGGCACTGCTCGATCCATGCGGCCATGCTGACTGCGCAGAAACGCATGGAAGAGGCCCTCGCCCAACAGACCATTCTGGATATCGCCCGAAAGGTCGGACGCAAGGCGCCAGCGCAATTCAACGCTCAAGTCGACAACTGGTTGAATGATCGCAGGGAAAAGAAAGGCACCGCGAGTGCGCAATCAAACGAAGATCAACTCATCCAGCTGACCGAGATTTCCGACTGAAACCTACAGACAATCTCGCACTGACTTGCGCAGTGCGGCTGATTTTGCCCAGGGCGGCCCCTGATACAGCGATACCCGGCTGCCGTCCTTCGACTTCACGATGTCCAGAATCTCGTCAGACGTAATGATGCTCGGGGCGGTAATTCTGTAGCCATTGGAAATCGACGTTTGAGTCGCGTTGGATATTTCCTTTTTCCAGGCAGGAAACACACACTCAGCCAGTTCTTTTGGTGGCTTTTCGCTGTACTTGTTGACATTCGGCTCGCCCGGCACCACTGACGCAGGCAATGAACAGCCCGCCAGCAACGCCAAAACCCCTACTGCTCCCAATAACGTCCGACTCTGCATGAAGCGCCCTTAATCCTGAAAAGGTGAAATGTAGCTTGTCGTTGACCTGACTTCCAATAAGGCGTCAGTGGTCGGCATTGCTATCGCCGGAATAGGGATATGACCGTGTATTCAGATACGTCATCCATCGTTCGTAGGCCTCATGTTGCCATTGAGTGACCCGCTCCCAATCGGGACCGCTGAGCTGATGCTCGGAGATGAGTTTCATCATTTCGCTGGTAGCCGCGTCCAGATCAGCGATCAAGTCATGAGCCTGCGCCCTGAAGTCATCGGTAGCCGTCATTTGAAATATCCCGCCCTGGCGAAAAATCGATTCATCAATACGACAGCGGATTTTTTCGATTGACGAAACTTCCCGACCAAAGGATGCAGTACACGATCAGACGAACTCAACGCCCCACCTTGGAAATGGGTCTAAGATTGGTTAGCGCAGCATTCAGGAGGTCGTCATGTGGCTTAACGAATCGGAACAACAACTGCGACGCGATCTGCAAGGGGTAGCGTCGGATCTGCGATGGTCCGCCGTGGAACTTTTGCGCATAGCCGAACAGTTGCGCCTGTCTGGAAACGACGTCGATGCAGAAGCCGCCAAAAGACTCTGCGAACTGTTCCAGGGCGATGAAGAGCGACTGTCGGGCTACGCCGAGGAAATAAAAGCCAAAACCATCACCCGAAACAAGGCTCACTAGCGGACGCGGCCATTAACAGGCCGCGTTCTTGTTTCTGTGTTTCACGGAATTCCGTGAAGAACCAATAAAAAGCTCCGGCATGCCGGAGCTTTGACGTACTTTCCGTTTGATTACTGGCTGCGCGTTTGCCCGCTCGAGCGCGATTTGTAGCCAGGAAGAGACGCCGCAAACGCCAGTGCTTCTTCTCGACTGCCAAAGGACCCAAGTCGGTCACCTTTGGTGCAGACACGCCATGGGCCGTTGTTCACGCTGAGTACGTCGTAACCGTTCATGTGCATTCTGTTCAACATCGGAACGCTCATAGTCACCCTCCATTTCGGTAATGATTTCCAGAGTCAACGTGCCTACCTTACACCCAGCTACCGACAAGATGCCGACCAGACGTCGTCTCGGGATTTCGCCTTTTAAATGCACTTTTACACTCTTTCAGCGCTCCAACTTTCCGAAGCTGGCAAAATGCGCGCGGCTCGAATATTGCATTTTTATTGCTGTTTTGTGACAACCGATTCAGGTAACCGATGAAAGTACGCGCAACCGTCATCTGCGAACAGGATCGCCACGTTCTCCTGGTGCGCAAGCCCAGGTGCCGCTGGGCCTTGCCCGGCGGAAAGGTCGAGTTGGGTGAAACCGCGACGGAGGCCGCTATCCGCGAGCTTCAGGAAGAAACCGGCCTCGATGTCGACGACATGCTGTACCTGATGGAAATGGAGTCGGGCGGTACTCGTCATCACGTCTACGAGGCGTCCGTCGTGAATCTGGAACAAGCGCGGCCACAAAATGAAATCTTCGATTGCATCTGGTTCCCTCTGGACGCCGTGCAAAACCTGAGGACCAGCGACGCCACGCTCCGAATCGTCAAAGCGTTTCAGCGCCGCTTGTAATTGCGCATGTCAGCCCTGATCACCGCCACCCACCGGCATGACCATGCCAGTGATATAGGACGCTTCGTCGCTGGCCAGAAACAGAATCGCGCCGGCCTGCTCATCCAGCGTGCCGTAGCGCTTCATCAAGCTGCTGTCGAGGGTCTGGTCGACGATCTGCTGATACCAGACTTTCTCCTGCGCGCTCTGTTCAGTGCTGTTGCGAGGAATCACCCGCGGCGGCGCTTCGGTGCCACCGGGCGCAGTAGCATTGACCCGCACTCCACGCCCGGCGGTTTCAAACGCCAGGCACGCCGTCAATGCGTTGACTCCGCCCTTCGCCGCGCCGTACGGCACGCGGTTGATGCTGCGGGTGGCGATGGACGAGACGTTGACGATCGCACCACTGCCCTGCTCCAGCATGAACGGCAACGCGGCATGACAGCACCACAAGGTCGGGAACAGCGAACGGCGGACTTCAGATTCGATCTGCGACGCCTGGTAGTGCTCAAACGGCTTGGTCCAGATCGTGCCGCCAACGTTGTTGATCAGCACATCAAGACGACCAAAGCGCTCGACCGCGGTCTGCATCACCCGGCTGCATTCTTCGTATTGCTCAAGGTCGGCAGTCAACGCCAGGACCTGACTGCCCTGCCCCAATTGTTGCTGGACCTCGAAGACCAGGTCGGAGCGGTCAACCAGAATCAGCTTCGCCCCTTCAGCGGCCATGCGTTCGGCGACACGCCGCCCGATGCCTTGGGCGGCTCCGGTAACCAGCGCGACTTTTTCTTGAAATCTGTTCATGAAGACCTCAAGCCGCGCTAGCGGCAAATTTTTCGTAGTAGAAATTCGCCGGGGCAATGCCTTGCTCACGGATGAACTGGCTGACCGCCTCGACCATCGGCGGCGGGCCGCACAAGTACACGTCGACGTCGCCATCATTCAAATGCTTGGGCTCGATGTGCTGGGTCACATAGCCCTTGAGCGGGTGCTGACTGTCGGGGCTGGCCACGCAAGCGCTGTAGCTGAAGTTCGGAATCCGTGCGGCGAGGGCTTCCAGGCGATCGAGCTCCACGAGATCGAGATCGTGCGTCACTCCGTAGATCAAATGCAGTGGATGCTCACTGCCCTGCTCGGCGATTTTCTCCAGCATTGCAGTAAACGGTGCCAGCCCCGTACCGCCGGCCAGCAGCAATAACGGCCGACGGATATCACGAAGATAAAAACTGCCGAGCGGCCCGGCCAGGCTCATGCGGTCGCCAGCCTTGGCCATGCCGGTGAGAAAGCTGCTCATCAAACCGCCGGGAACGTTGCGGATCAAGAAACTGACCTCACCGTCGCGCTGCAACGAGCTGAACGAATAGGCGCGGGTCTGTTCGCTGCCGGGAATTCCCAGGTTCACGTACTGCCCCGGCAGGAACGCCAGTTTGCTCAGGGCGTCACCCTTGATCGACAAAGCGATGGTGCTGTCGGACAACTGCCGCACGGCGCTGATGGTGGCGTCGTAGCTGGCCTGACGCGTGCGACAAACCTCGGAGGAAGTCGGCACCCGCACCACGCAATCGCTCTGCGCGCGCATCTGGCACGTCAGGACAAAACCCTGTTCGGCCTCTTCGGCACTGAGGGCGTCTTCGATGTATTCCTCGCCCAAGTCATAACGACCGGCCTCGGCGAAACACTTGCAAGTGCCGCAGGCGCCGTCGCGGCAGTCCAGCGGAATATTGATGCCCTGGCGATAAGCCGCATCGGCCACGGTTTCGCCGGCATTGGCGTCGATGAACCGGGTGACGCCGTCTTCGAAATTGAACGCAATGGAATGGGTCATGACGGCCGCCTCACAAGTGGTAAACATCGATGACCTGGCGAACGTAATCGTTCTTCAGGATCACTTTCTTGGCCTTGATCAGCGGGTTTTCACCGCGCACGTCGAGGGTGTAGAAACTGCTGCCGAAATAGCTGTCGACGGTCTTGTAGCGAAAGCTCAGGGTGTGCCAGTTGAAGCGCACCTTGCACAGTCCGTCAGCCTGTTCGAGCAGTTCGATGTTGCTGATGTTGTGCGAGGTACGGGTGTCCGGCACGCTGGCGCTGGAACGCTCGGTCTTGATGCGGAAGACGCGGTCTTCAAGGCCTGTGCGGTTGCCGTACCAGATCAGCGAGATTTCCCGCTGCGGGTCTTCGGTCAGTTCGTCGTTGTCATCCCACGATGGCATCCAGAACGTCGCGTCCGGGGCGTACAACTCCAGCCATTCATCCCATTGCCGGTCATCGAGGTAACGCGCTTCGCGGTAGAGAAAGTCGCGCACGGTGTCGTAGGAAATACTCATTGCACGTCCTCCACGGCGATCAGTTTCGACTGTTGCGCAGCCAAAGCCTTGAGCATGGTTTGTTGCCAGTACTTGTGTTGCAGCACGAACAGGCCTTCGTCTTCGGTGCGCACACCACTGAGCAGCGGATGCAGGTCGATTTCTTTCGCCGCGTCGTCGGCGCCTTCGATCCAGTGCTCGGCGCCGCGGGACATGTCGTTCCACGTGGTGACGCTGCCCTGATAGCTGGTCTGGCAGGAGCGGAACTCTTCCAGATCGTCCGGTGTGGCCATGCCGCTGACGTTGAAGAAATCCTCGTACTGACGAATTCGGCTGGAGCGCGCGGTGTCGCTTTCGCCTTTGGGGGCGATGCAGTAAATGGTGATTTCGGTGCGGTTGACCGAGATCGGTCGGGCGATACGGATTTGCGAGCTGAACTGGTCCATCAGGTACACGTTCGGGTACAGGCACAGGTTGCGCGAGTTCTCGATCATCCAGTCGGCGCGGGCCTTGCCGAAGTCCTGGGCCAGCTCATCGCGACGCTCGTACAGCGGACGGTCTTCCGGGTTGGACCAACGGGTCCAGAGCAGCATGTGGCCCTTGTCGAAGGAGTAGAAACCACCGCCCTGCTTGGCCCAACTGCCGGCGCTCATGGTCGGGTTGGTATCGCCGGCCTCGCGCTGCTTGCGCTGGTTCTGGGTGGCCGCGTAGTTCCAGTGCACGGAGCTGACGTGATAACCATCGGCACCGTTTTCGGCGGTGAGTTTCCAGTTGCCTTCGTAGATGTAGCTGGAAGAGCCGCGCAGCACTTCCAGGCCATCGGCGGACTGGTCGACGATCATGTCGATGATCTTCGCCGACTCGCCGAGGTGCTCCACCAACGGCACCACGTCAGACTTGAGGCTGCCAAACAGGAAGCCGCGATAGGACTCGAAACGCGCAACCTTGGTCAGGTCGTGGGAGCCTTCGCAGTTGAAGCTCGACGGGTAGCCGGCATTGGCCGGATCCTTGACCTTGAGCAGCTTGCCGGAGTTGTTGAAAGTCCAGCCGTGGAACGGGCAAGTGTAAGAACTCTTGTTACCGGACTTGTGCCGGCACAGCGTCGCGCCGCGGTGACTGCAGGCGTTGATGAAAGCGTTGAGCACACCATCCTTGTTGCGCGCGATGAAAATCGACTGGCGCCCCATGGTCGTGGTGTAGAAATCGTTGATGTTGGGGATCTGGCTTTCGTGCGCCAGGTACAACCAGTTGCCTTCGAAGATGTGTTCCATCTCAAGATCAAACAGGCGCGGGTCGGTGAACATCTCGCGCTTGCAGCGATAGATGCCTTTTTCTGGATCGTCTTCAAGCAGGGAATGAAGATATTCGGGTCGCAGGGTCATGGCCGCCGCCTCCATTGTTATTGTTCAGGCAGGGGTCATGCTAGGACGGGGCGATGGGACGGACTATCCGCGGGGTGCAGACCTGTATCCGTTTTGTGCAAGTGAACGTTGCGACACCGCTAACTGTAGGAGCCGGCTTGCTGGCGATTCAGGCGATGCGATGTGTCTGGGCTGACGCCATCGCCAGCAAGCCGGCTCCTACAGGGGGTGTGGTGATTCAATCCCGGCGTTTGAGGGTATCGGACGGTAACTCACCGAACTGCTTGCGGTAGCTGTCGGAGAACCGCCCCAGGTGCAGGAAGCCATAATCCATCGCCACTTCGGTGACGTTGCGCACGTTGCAGGTCGGGTCGCTCAGGCAGGCATTGATGCGTTCCAGGCGTTTCTGGCGGATATAGTTTTTCGGCGTGGTCCCGGCGCTGCGTTCGAACAAGCCGTACAGCGAGCGCAGGCTCATGCTGGCCTGGCGCGCCAGTTGTTCGCTGTCGATGTCTTGCTTTAGGTTGCGCGCGATGTAATCGGCGATCGCCTCGAAGGTGGCCGCCGGTGAACCGAGGCTGACGCGACTGACGTTGGTCTTCATCAGGCTGAGCATCTTGCTGACGATGATCTGCGTGTAATGCTCCTGTACCCGCGGAATCTGTTCAGTGGCCTCGGCTTCCTGGCAAATCATTGCCAGCAGGTTGACGAAGCCTTCCAGTTCATCGAGCTGGTAGCGGTTCTCCAGAAACCGCACACCCTGCCCCGGGTAGCGCCAGCGCTGTTCGTCGCAGACGGATTCGAACAAATGGGTAGGTACTTTCAGGATGAATTTTTCGCAGTCGGCGGAATACGTGAGGTCCACCGGATCGTCGGGATTGATCAGCAAGAGTTCACCGGGAGCGAAGTAATGTTCCTCGCCGTGCCCGCGCCACAGGCAGTTACCGCGCAGCAGTACTTGCAGGTGATAGATGTTCTCCAATGCGCCGGAGGTCACCCGCACACTGGCGCCGTAACTGATGCGGCACAGGTCGAGGCTGGCGAATTTTCGATGATCGAGACTGGCCAGCGGCCGGCCCGTCCTGGGCATGAGAATGCAGTGATTACCGACGTGTTGATTGACGTAGCCCGACACCGCGTAGGGGTCGGCATGGTCGAATACTCTGCTGCGCTGACTCAACAGTTGCGCTTGCATCATCGGGTCACTCTGGTTGTTGTTATCGATTGCGTCGGGCCATTCTAGAACACTGCATCGGTCGCTTGAGATATTTCCGGCGAGCTGCACAAAGCCCCTGTAGGAGCAAGCTTACTCGCGATGACGGAGTGCCAGACAACATGAATGTTGAATGTTAATCCGCTATCGCGAGCAGGCTCGCTCCTACAGGGTTTTACGATCAGTCCTCGAGTGCGCGGACTCGCTCATGACGCTGTTGCTCTTGCGGCTGAGCGGTCGACTGCAGGGTGAAGTCGAACTCGATTTCAGCGAACCGACCGCTGACACCGTGAGCCGCTGCACGCGCCTGATCATCGCTGAAAGTGATCTTGGCAATCAGCTCGTCACGGGTGGCGTAGGCGAAATCGTCATGCAGGTACTTTTCGCCATCCAGATTGATCTGAGTCGTCAGGTGACGATGATCCGGTGCCGAAATGAAGAAGTGCACGTGCGCCGGACGCTGGCCATGACGGCCCAGTTGATCGAGCAATTGCTGGGTCGGACCATCCGGCGGGCAGCCGTAGCCCGACGGCACGATGCTACGGAAACGGTAGCGGCCTTCGGCGTCGGTAACGATGCGGCGACGCAGATTGAATTCCGACTGCGAGGCATCGAAGTACGAATAAGTGCCACCCGTGTTGGCGTGCCAGACATCCACCACCGCGCCGGCCAAGGGTTCGCCAGCGGTGTTGAACACACGACCTTGCATGAACAGCGTCACACCCGGATCGACGCCGTCATCCAGACGCGCTTCACCCTGCGACAGCGGTGCGCCGGCGACGTACAGCGGGCCTTCGATGGTACGTGGCGTACCGCCGGATTTGCCGGCCTGCTCGTCTTCGGCGTCCATCAACAGGTCGAGGTAATGTTCCAGGCCGAGCCCGGCCACCACCAGCCCGGCCTCTTGGCGCGCGCCCAGTACGTTGAGGTAGTTGACGGCTTTCCAGAACTCTTCCGGGGTCACGGCGAGGTCTTCTATGATGTTCACCGAGTCACGCAGGATGCGGTAGATCAGGGCCTTGGTCCGCGAATCGCCGGCATCGTTGTGCAGGCCACTGGCCTCTTCGAGAAACTTCTGGACTTCGGCAGTGTGGGAAATCTTGACGTTCATTTGGTTGGGTTCCTCATCTTGTAATTATTAGCGTAGCGAACTGAGCAGGCTGGGCTCAGCGGTCGTCGTCACGAATCGAAGACGGATGCCGGCACATCGCATCGATTTCGATGGCCATGTACGGAAACAGCGGCAATTGCATCAGCAGGTCGTGCAGTTCCTGAACGCTATCAACATCAAACACGCTGTAGTTGGCGTAGTGTCCGGCGATGCGCCACAGGTGACGCCACTTGCCTTGATCTTGCAGGCGCAGGGCCAGGGCCTTTTCGTCAGCCTTGAGTTTCGCGGCCGCTTCAGGATTCATATCGACCGGCAAATTCACGGTCATCTTTACGTGGAACAGCATAATGCTCTCCTCAAGCTTGATGAATGGCAGTGGATGTATTGTCGCGGCGGAAAAACGCCAGGCGTTCTTCGTCCAGGCTCAGGCCCAGACCCGGCGTTTTCGGCACATGCAGCTCGAAATCGCGGTACTCCAGCGGTTCGCTGAGAATGTCCTCGGTCAGCAGCAACGGGCCGAACAGCTCGGTGTCCCACGCCAGTTTGTTCAGGGTGATAAAGGCATGGGCCGAAGCCATGGTGCCCAGGCCACCTTCGAGCATGGTCCCGCCATACAGGGCGATACCAGCCGCTTCGGCGATGGAGGCGGTGCGCAATACAGCGCGCGGGCCACCGTTCTTGGCGATCTTCAGGGCGAACACCGAAGCCGCGCCTTCACGGGCCAGGTTGAACGCATCTTCCACGCATTCAATGGATTCGTCGGCCATGATCGGCGCCGGGCTCATGGCATTCAGTCGCACCATGCCGGCGCGGTTGTTGCGCGAGATCGGCTGTTCGATCAGGTCGATGCCGTTGGTACCGAGAATGCGGCAGGCACGTATCGCGACGGCTTCATCCCACGCCTGGTTAACGTCCACCCGCACGCTGGCGCGATCGCCCAAGGCTTTCTTGATCGCGATCACGTGGGCCAGGTCGCGGTTGACTTCGCCGGCACCGATTTTCAGTTTGAAGATGCGATGGCGGCGCAGGTCGAGCATTTTTTCCGCTTCGGCGATGTCTTTTTCGGTATCGCCACTGGCCAGGGTCCATGCCACCGGCAGCGCATCGCGTACACGCCCGCCGAGCAATTCGCTGACCGGCACACCGAGGCGCTTGCCCTGGGCGTCGAGCAACGCGGTTTCGATGCCGGACTTGGCGAAGGTGTTGCCACGAATACTGCGCTCCAGGCGCAACATGGCGGCATTGACGTTGCTGCTGTCCTGACCGATCAACAGCGGCGCGAAGTGTGTGTCGATGTTGGTCTTGATGCTGTCAGGGCTTTCGTTGCCGTAGGCCAGGCCACCGATGGTGGTGGATTCGCCGATGCCCTCGATGCCATCGGCGCAACGCACGCGAATAATCACCAGGGTCTGGTTCTGCATGGTGTGCATCGCCAGCTTGTGCGGGCGGATGGTCGGCAGATCGACGATGATCGTCTCGATCGATTCAATGGCTGTAGCAAGCATTTCGATACCCATCAGGTTCTTGGAGTTCTGGAATCGATTCTCGTACGGCTTTTTTTAGGATGCCAATATAGAATTGGTCTGACTTGATACCTAAAAGGTATGCAACTGATCGGCGTCTGGAGGCCTCATGGAACTGCGTCACCTTCGTTATTTTCAGGTTTTGGCTCAAACCCTCAACTTCACCCGCGCCGCCGAATTACTGCACATCGCCCAACCGCCCTTGAGCCGGCAAATCCAGCAATTGGAAGATGAATTGGGCGTGATGCTGCTAGAGCGCGCAAGACCGCTGAAACTGACCGACGCCGGACGGTTTTTTCATGAACATTCCACCGCGCTGCTCGAACAGCTGAACAAGGTTTGCGACAACACCCGGCGCATTGGTTTGGGCGAGAAGACCTGGCTGGGTATCGGTTTTGCGCCGTCGACTTTATATGGCGTGCTACCGGAACTGATCCGGCGCTTACGCAGCGGCGAGCCACTGGAGCTAGAGTTGGGGCTTTCGGAAATGACCACGCTGCAACAGGTGCAGGCGCTGAAGGCCGGGCGTATCGACATCGGCTTCGGGCGAATCCGCATCGACGACCCGGCCATCGTCCAGACCGTCTTGACCGAGGATCGCCTGGTCGCCGCCCTGCCCGCTGGCCACCCTTTGCTCGCCGGACCCATCAGCCTGCGAGACCTGGCGAAAGAACCCTTCGTGTTGTACCCCGGCAACCCGCGTCCGAGCTACGCCGACCACGTCATCGCACTGTTTGAGTCCTACGGTGTAAGCATCCACGTCGCGCAATGGACCAATGAGTTGCAAACGGCGATCGGTCTGGTGGGCGCCGGTATCGGGGTCACGTTGGTGCCGGCCTCGGTGCAACTGCTGCACCGCGACGACATTGGCTTCACCCCGTTGCTGGAAGATAACGCGACCTCACCGATCATCCTCAGCCGACGGGTCGGGGATGTGTCGCCGGGGTTGAACCATTGTTTGCAGATGATTGATGAGCTGTTGCCACGAAGTTAACGAGACCTGTGGCGAGGGATCAGTGTGAATCGCTGTTCCAGATCCAGTTCCAGAATCCCGGGAGTTTCACCGGCTGCGAACTGTCGCGCACCGTACGCGCCATGGCCGCCCGCTGCAGCGCTTCGGTGTCGATGTAAAACGCTTGCTCCGCGACGTTCACCCCCGTCTCGCGGGCGCTGTCGAGGAGGATTTGCAGGTACTCACGGGTATGCCGCGCGGTATAGCGATTGAGGTCGTGGAAGGTCACCACCACCGGAATCACCCCGTCCACCACCGGCAACTGGCCGAGGGCAATGCGCTCGCGCACTTCGGACATTGAACGCAGGAAATGCGCCCGTCGCCGTGGGCTAGCGTTGAAGCCCCAGATCTTGCCGTCATTAGCACTCAAATCGGTCAGCAGCACATGCAGGCCATGCTGCTGATACGCGGCGAAAGTGCGTTTATCGTAATTCCAGAATGGCGGGCGCAGCAGCGTCGGCGCGGCGCCGGTGATCGCGGCGATGTCGGTGCTGCCATCGGTGAGTGCTTGTTCGAGCGCTTGCGGGTCGAGAGAACGATGGTTGGTGTGCGAAGGCGTGGCCGTGTGGAAACCCAGAATATGCCCGGCAGCCCGCTCACGGTGCATGATCCGCCGTCCTATCTCGCTGCCACCGGCCCGTGAGGCCCGGGTCTGCACGAAGAACACGGCTTTGATGTCGGGTTGCAGCGGATTGCGCGCCAGGCTGTCGAGCACGGTTTCGGTCGGATTCCAGAAACTCGAGGCGCTGGGGCCATCGTCGAAGGTCAACAAAAAGCGGATGGGGGGTTGTTCTCGCAGGCGCTGTTCGGTCTGCGACGTCATTTCCAGGGGCGCGGCGATGCAGCCCAGCAAACTGACTGCCATGGCAAACGCCATTAGAACCTTGACCCACTGTTTCATTTATTTGCCTTGAGCCAGACCGTTTCGGTCAACAGTTCGGATGGCAAAAATCCTTCGCCCGTAAATCCATCGTCCGCCCGCAGGTAGCTGCAGGCCGAGGTTGGATCAGGGTAGACAGTGTTTGGTTCCGGCGCTGCCCCGCGCCCGGATTTACGGGATTGCGTCACGCCCAGTGTTGGCCAAGCAACAGCAACTCAACAGAGTGCTTTCTACGGTACATCCGGCACCCGCTTCAGGCAGCTCAAAGTCCCGATACAGCGCAATTTCAAGGACATGGCATAGAGCCTGCAATATTCCGTTTATGCAGGAAGCAGTCGATCAAATTAATTTTTTGGACATAAGAATTTCGCCGCCTTGCCCGGAGCCCGTTCCATGAAACCGACCTTCCGTTTTGCCAAATTCAGGTATCTGCTCAGTGCCTGCGCCATGGCCCTGAGCCTGCAACCCGTGGCCCAGGCCGCTGAAACGCCCCCGGCTGAAGTGCATCTGGATTACGCGTACTACTCGCCGGTCAGCCTGGTGCTCAAGCACTTCGGTTTTCTCGAAAAAGCCCTGCCCCAGACCAAGGTCAGTTGGGTGTTGAGCCAGGGCAGCAACCGCTCGCTGGAATACCTCAACAGCGGCGGCGTCGACTTCGCCTCCTCCGCCAGCCTCGCAGCGGTCCTCAGTCGCGCCAATGGCAGCCCGATCAAGTCGGTCTATGTCTATAGCCGCGCCGAATGGACCGCGCTGGTGGTGCGCAAGGACTCACCGTTCAAATCCGTCGCCGATCTCAAGGGCAAGAAAATTGCCGCGACCAAAGGCACTGACCCGTACCTGTTCACCTTGCGCAGCCTGCAGCAGGCCGGCCTGAGCAAAGACGATGTGGAGTTGGTGCATTTGCAGCATCCGGACGGTCGCACCGCTTTGGAGAAAGGTGATGTCGACGCCTGGGCCGGACTCGATCCGCACATGGCCGCCAGCCAGGTCCAGGCCGGTTCGCGCCTGTTGTATCGCAACACCGATTTCAACAGCTATGGCGTGGTCAGCGTGACCGACACCTATGCCAAGGACCATCCGCAAACCATCGACACCGTGCTGAAAGCCTACGAACAGGCTCGGGAATGGGCGGTAAAAAATCCTGAAGATCTGGCGAAACTGCTCGCCACGGAATCCGGCCTGCCGCTGGAAGTGGCCAAGTTGCAACTGTCGCGCACCGACCTGAGCAGCCCGCAATTGACCGCCAAGGATGTGATCGCGTCGAAGGATGCCGCGCCGATTCTGGTTTCCGAAGAACTGGTACGCCGTGGGGTGAATGTCGATCAGGTGATCGATCAACTGATCGACACTGGTTTCAAGGAAACCGTCGCCCGCCAGTAAAAGCAAAAGATCGCAGCCTGCGGCCGCTCCTACATTGGGTTTCCCTGTAGCAGCTGCCGCAGGCTGCGATTTTTTGATCTTGGCGTGCCTGGAGAAAAACCATGACCAGCAAAATCAAAAACCTCCCCGCGCACTTGGCACTGCCTGCACCGCGACGCCTGAGCAACACCTGGCAGCTGCGCCTCAAGGGCCTGGCGCTTCCGCTGTTGATCATTCTCGTACTGGAATTCGTGGTACGCATCGGTTGGCTGCCCTCCTACCAGATGCCCGCCCCCAGCGAGATTGCCCTGACCCTGCGCGACCTCGCCGAAGGCGCGTTGTGGAAGCACATCGGCGTCAGCTTGTTGCGCGTTCTCTTGGGCTTCGCCATCGGTGCCAGTCTCGCCTTGGTGTTCGCCGCATGGGTTGGTTTGAGCCGCGAGGCCGAAGCCTGGCTTGAGCCGACATTCGCCGGCCTGCGTTCGATTCCGAGCCTGGCCTGGGTGCCGTTGTTGATGCTGTGGCTGGGCATCGACGAGACTTCGAAAATCGTCCTGATCGCCATCGGCGCGTTCTTCCCGATGTACCTGAACGGCGTCGCTGCTATCCGCAACATCGACCGCAAACTGGTCGAAGTCGGGCAGATATACGGTTTCAGTCGCCGTCGCCTGGTGCGGCGGATCCTGTTGCCCGCCGCCCTGCCCGGCCTGTTCACCGGATTACGCAGCGGCATGAGCCTGGCCTGGATGTTTCTGGTGGCCGCCGAACTGATCGCTGCGACCAAAGGCCTGGGTTATTTGCTCAGCGACGGTCGCGAAACCTCGCGCCCGGACATCGTACTGGCGGCAATTATCGTCCTGGCACTGCTGGGCAAACTCAGCGACGGCATTCTCGCTGGTCTGGAGAAACGGTTCCTGGCCTGGCGCGACACGTTCAACGGCCAAAGTGCGGGAGATTGAGTCATGACAGAACATAGTTGCCGCAACCACCACCCTCCACAACATCCCCGCCAGCCGCAGGAGCCTGTCTTGCCAGCGATGACGCCTGCAAGATCTCCATCGCCGGCAAGCCGGGCTCCTACAGGGTGCGCGTGAGGCCCTGAATTATGAACACCAACACCATCCGTAGGAGCCTGGCTTGCCAGCGATAGCGCCCACAAACCCGCCATCGCCGGCAAGCCGGGCTCCTACAGGGTGCGCGTAAGGCCCTGAATTACGAACACCAACACCATCCGTAGGAGCCTGGCTTGCCAGCGATAGCGCCCACGAGATCGCCATCGCCAGTTCAAGCCGGGCTCCTACAGGGTGCGCGTGAGGCCCTGAATTATGAACACCAACACCATCCGTAGGAGCCTGGCTTGCCAGCGATAGCGCCCACAAACCCGCCGTCGCCGGCAAGCCGGGCTCCTACAGGGTGCGCGTGAGGCCCTGAATTACGAACACCAACACCATCCGTAGGAGCCTGGCTTGCCAGCGATAGCGCCCACAAACCCGCCATCGCCGGCAAGCCGGGCTCCTACAGGGTGCGCGTGAGGCCCTGAATTACGAACACCAACACCATCCGTAGGAGCCTGGCTTGCCAGCGATAGCGCCCACAAACCCGCCATCGCCGGCAAGCCGGGCTCCTACAGGGTGCGCGTGAGGCCCTGAATTACGAACACCAACACCATCCGTAGGAGCCTGGCTTGCCAGCGATAGCGCCCACAAACCCGCCATCGCCGGCAAGCCGGGCGACTATAGAAGCATCTATGCTGAACACTCCAAACCGGAGGATTCGGTCGATGTGTGGAAGACTGTCGCAGTATCGAGGCATCCACGATTTTGTCGCGGTGCTGAGCATTCCCGATGCGTTGATCAACCAGGTCGGGGATGAACCGTTGGCGCGCTACAACGCCGCCCCCACCACGCAACTTGCGTTGCTGCATCTGGAAAGCGACGGACTGCATGCCGATCCACAGCGTTGGGGCTGGCGGCCGCATTGGGCGAAGGATCGCGCCGCGCCGATCAATGCGCGGGTCGAGAAAGTCGCTCACGGCCCGTTCTTCCGCGCGATCTGGCCCCATCGCGCGATCTGCCCGGTCGACAACTGGTTCGAATGGGTCGATGCCGGAGACTCAACCCGTCAACCCTGGCTGATCCGGCGCCGTGACCACGGGCCGATTTTCTGTGCGGCAATCGGGCAATTTCCTGTGGGCGGCGCCACGCCGAGGGACGATGACGGGTTTGTCATTATTAGCGCCGACAGCGCCGGCGGGATGCTCGATATTCATGACCGTCGCCCAGTGGTGTTTTCGGCAGAATTGGCGCGGGAATGGCTGGACCCGGCCACCCCCAAGGAGCGGGCCGAGCAGATGGTACTCCTGCAAGGTGAAGGCAGTGATGCGTTCCAGTGGCACAGAGTCGATAAAGCCGTCGGCAACACCAGAAACCAGGGAGCGGGGTTGATTGAGGAAATTGCATGAACCTGTCAAAAACCACAGCAATACAGACATAAACAAGACTTAATTAAAGAAGAAGCCTGTAGAACCGTTAATTAGTCTGTCTCATTCAATTAACAGTTATTTAAATGGTGAATGTTGCAATCTAACCGCTTGTCCGACAATCCGGCGATCGTGCATACATTTGCAACAACTGCCGCTAGGATGCGCGCCGCATTTCCTGTGGCAATACCCAGTTGACCAAAGAGTCAATGAATCAGGAAATTCCTATTTACAAGCCTTGCAGAGAAACTAAATTGCGCGACGATTTTGCAATTAAACAAGTCGTGAGTCTGGCGTGCGTTTATCTTTCGTCGACAGAACACTTCCCACTCGACAGTTATATCGGGCAATACATAAAGACCCGAAACCTGAGATCAGTCCCCAACATCGATAACATCCTGAGCTCTACGCTCGAAAGCTATCCAGGCAAACCGCCAGTGATGGTTAACGAGCTCAATGCCTGGATCGACAAGACATTGGGATACCGGGCTGCTCACCCTGATTTTCTGGATTCGCTGCGATGAAGTGATCCGCTTCGCCGATTGCAGTGAAACAAAAGCCCCGCTCTATGGCGGGGCTTTGTTTTTTCTGATCAGGGCTTCAACGGCCACTCCTGGTCGCGATCCGACAGCTCCCGGCTGTCGTCATGTTTCCAGGTTTTCTCCGCGCGCTTCTGCGCTTCAACCTCTTTTTCCGTCGGTTCATCCATGTCTTCATCCGGGTCCGGATGCTTATGTTCAGTTGCCATGTTCACCTCTCTTCCAGAAGGGATCGGTCATCAGTTTTAAGCGTAGAACAATTTTCCGCGCCCGGCTCACAGCCACCAGCGCAGCAAAAAGAAGAAGCCCATGCTCAACAACATGCTGAGCAAAGTATTGCGGGTGTAAAGCACCAGGCCGACGGCCACCAGCGAACTGATCAGATAGGGGTTGTCCCATTGCAGGTTCAGCTGCTTGTCCGGCATGAACACAATCGGCCCGCAAATCGCGGTGAGCATGCCCGGCACCGCGAAACCGAGGAACTGCCGGGCGTTGCTGCTCAGGCGCACCGGCAGGCGCGGCTCCAGGAACACGTAGCGATTGAGAAAAACCAGCAACCCCATGCCGAAAATCACGGCCCAGACCATCATGTGCGTGCTCCCTGGAACTTGTTGCAGATAAACCCGGCGGTCATGCCTGCCAGTCCCGACAAAACCAACGCCGAGCCCCACTGCCAGTAGCTGAACAACACCGAACAGAACAACGACACCGCGACGCAAACCACCGTCGGCACATTGCGCACCACTGGCGTGATCAGGGCAATGAAGGTGGCGGCGATGGAGAAGTCCAGGCCCAGATGTTCCAGGCCAGGAATGCTGCTGCCCAGCACGATGCCCGCCAGGGTGAAGAGATTCCAGGCGATGTAAAACGTCAGGCCGACACCCAGGGCGTACCAGCGGTTGAACTGCTGCTTGTCATGCTGACTGGTCAATGCGAACAGCTCATCGGTGAGCAGAAAGCCGAGGCCCACCCGCCAGCGACCCGGCAACGGAGAGATCACCGAACGCAGGCTCATGCCGTAAAGCAGATGCTGGGACGTCAGCAGCAACGTGGTCAGCAGGATCGAAAAAATCCCTGCCCCACCCTTGAGCATGCCGATGGCCACCAGTTGCGCGGCACCGGCAAACACGATGCTCGACAAACCCTGGCCTTGCAGGGGCGTGAGATTAGCCTCGATGGCCATGGAACCGGCCAGCAACCCCCAGGGCGCTGTCGCCAGGGACAACGGCATGATCGCTACGGCTCCGCGCAAAAAGGCGCTGCTCGGCATGTGTGAATTGGACATAACGCTCTACAACCAAGGGAAAGACCGCCGACTGTGCCAGCAGTCGCGGCAAATTTCTTGAACAATCTTGCGCAATGGCCGAACCGCGTGATGCACGACGTCCCGCCCGCGTACCATGGAGTCATTCGCCTGACGCCGCAGGGAGTCGACATGCTCTACCGAATCGCCGCCGACGGGCTGGTGCTGTTCCACCTGGCGTTCATTTTGTTCGTCTTGTTCGGCGGGCTGCTGGTGCTCAAATGGCGGCCCCTGATCAGTTGGCACCTTCCCGCCGCCGCATGGGGTGTGGCGGTGGAGTTTTTCCATCTGCCCTGCCCGCTGACCCGGTGGGAAAACCTGATGCGCCACGCCGCCGGGCAAACCGGCTACGGCGGTGGCTTCATCGACCATTATCTCTGGCCGATCATTTACCCGGCCGGCCTGACGCCAGGCATTCAGCTAGGCTTGGCCGGTGTGGTGCTGGCGGTCAACGTGTGGGTCTATCTTCGGGTGATTTGGCAAAGGATCGTTTAATAATTGCAGATCAATGTAGGAGCTGCCGCAGGCTTCGATCTTTTGATCTTCAACCCTGTTCGAGGATTGAACACATGCTGTCGATTGAAGATCTGGCATTGCTCGAAGCCATCCGGGAAACCGGCAGCCTGTCGCGGGCCGCCGCTCACCTTGGCAAGGCGCCGTCCACCGTGTCCTACGCCGCGCGGCAACTGGAAGAGCGCTTCGACGCTTTGCTGTTCGACCGCCGCCGCTATCGCTTGCAACTCACCCCGGCAGGCGAGTTGTTGGTCAATGAAGCGGCGCGGCTGATGCAAGACGTTTCGCGGCTGACCCAACGGGTGCAGCAAGTGGCCAGTGGCTGGGAGAGTCGGTTGTGGATCGTCACCGATGAACTGCTGGAGTTCGAAAGCTTTATCCCGGTGATTGAGGAATTCGATGCGCTGGGTTCCGGCGTACCGCTGCGCATCACCCAGGAAGTGCTCAAAGGCGTCTGGGACGCCCTGCGTGATGGCCGTGCGGACCTGGTGATCGGCGCCACCAACGAGCCGCCGGCGATACCGTCCTTGCGCTGGATGCAACTGGGGGAAATGCAATGGGTGTTCGCCGTCTCGCCCAAGCATCCGCTGGCCACGGTCAAGGAGCCGATTTCCAGGGCGACGGTGACGCAGCACCGGGCGATTGTCGTGGCTGACTCGTCGAAAACCACCGAGGGCCGAACCTACGGTGTCTCCGGCGGGCAACCGGTGCTGGCCGTGCCGACGATGCGCGCAAAAATTCTCGCCCAGTGCCACGGGCTGGGCGTGGGCTGGCTGCCAAGGCATCGGGTCGGTTCGTTATTGAAAAACGGCGCGCTGATTGAAAAGCAGATGGCCGACCCGCGCGAGCCGAACATCATCTACGCCGGTTGGCGCGGCGATCATGATGGCCGAGCGCTGGGCTGGTGGCTGGAAAAACTCAAGCAATCGTACCTGTCCACCCGCCTGGTCGAGGGCATCGATCAGTTTATTTGAGCAGCCACGGTCAATTGGCGATCACGCTCATGTTCCGGCCGCTGGCCTTGGCCACGTACAACGCCTTGTCAGCGGCACCAATCAAGTCCTCGATTCGCGCTTGCGACGCCGGGTCGTAACCGCAGACGCCCACGCTCACCGTCACTACAGCTTCCGGGCTTTTACTGTGCGCAAGGCCTGCCGTCTGGACCGCTCGACGAATCTTTTCCGCCACCAGAAACGCCCCGACGTAGTCGGTACCGGGCAGCACCACGGCAAACTCTTCGCCACCAAAACGCGCGGCCAGATCGCCGGGACGCTGGATGTTCCGGGTGATGATGGCGCTGATATTGCGCAAGCAGTCATCGCCGGCCAGGTGACCGTAGAAATCATTGAAAGATTTGAAATGATCGACATCGATCATCAGCAACGCCAGACCGGTCATGTTGCGGCGGGAGCGGCCCATTTCCGCGTGGATGAACAGGTCAAACTGGCGCCGGTTGGCCAACCCGGTGAGCGCGTCCTCCAGCGCCAGCAATTCAAGATTGCGATTGAGCTCGAGCAGTTTTTCCTGGGAGTCGAGCAGTTCGCACTGGACCCGGTTCTGCTGTTTCATCAACTTGATCAGGCGATAACCGAGCACACCCAGGAAGCCCAGCAGCAACGCCACGATAGCGGCACTGAGCAAGGACTGCTTGCGCCAGCCGGCCAGCACTTCGTCCTTGTTCAGCGCGGCAAAGGAGACCAACGGATAACCCTCGACCCGGCGATAGCCCACCACGCGCTCAACGCCATCGATGACGGACCGGATCGTGGCCGATCCCGCACTGCCGTTGGGCAGCAATTGGGTGAATAGCGGACTTTTCGCCAGGCTGACCCCGATGTCCGCCTCATTGAACGGCCGACGCACGATGATGCTGCCATCGTCGGCAATCAGGTTGATGACGCCGTTATTGCCCATGTCGATGCTGTCGTAGAGTTGCAGGAAGTGACTGAGATAAATCGTCGCCAGCGCCACGCCGGCAAAACTGCCGTCTGGATGATTGATCCGGCGCGACACGGTCATGATCCATTCGCCACTGGAACGGCTCTTGATCGATGGCCCAATGTGCGGCCCGCGGTCGGGGTGATCGCGGTGGAAGATGAAATATTCGCGGTCGGAATTGTTGGCAACGCCCACTTCGGCGCCATTTGAATTGGCGATCCACTGCCCCGTCTGGTCATACACGAACAAGCCATGGATCTGGCTCAGCTCGTTGCGCTGGGCGCTGAGCAGGCGTTGAAGGCGATTCAGTCCGACACGATCGATGCCGTCGTTTTCGAGGCGATCGACCAAGGCAAACAGCAGCGTATCCGCTTGCTTGATCGACGCCTGTGCTTGAGAAGCCAACGTCTGCGCAAGGTTGGACATCGCCACTTCCTTGTCATGCAGATGGTACTGGCGTGAACTCCAGGCTTCCCAGATGACCATCGCCGTCATCGACAAGCACACCGCGACCATGAGGGTCACGACCGAGCGAACCTTGAGCCGGGCAATGCCTGGCCGGTTGCTTTCGATACGCTCGTAAATGGACGGGTTGCCCATG
This sequence comes from Pseudomonas sp. MYb327, assembly GCF_040438925.1. NCBI lineage: Bacteria > Pseudomonadati > Pseudomonadota > Gammaproteobacteria > Pseudomonadales > Pseudomonadaceae > Pseudomonas > Pseudomonas sp. MYb327. The sequence goes on along the minus strand of NZ_CP159258.1, from coordinate 1,515,184 downwards.
CTTCGCTCCTTGAACTCGTGTGAAAGGTTCCAGCCTCTACCGTGATGCCTGCTTCACGGATTCAATCCAGGCCGGATCCAATCGTGTCTGTTCAATGTCCATCCCCAGCGCCTCCATCCGCGCCCTGTGTTGCTCCATTTCCCGGTTCAATTGGCCATGATCACTGGAATTACCATCCAGTTGATGCATCTGGTTCAACCCAAGATGATAGAACCGTAGCAGCTTCATGGCGATCGGGTCACCCGCCTCGACCCCGGCGGTGACGTGGTGCATGACGTTAGTGATGCCCATCAGGCTGCGCTTGAGTTGCCAACTGTAGACGGCCGGGGCCATCCAGTCCTGGGTCCAGAAGACCTTGCGCATCAGCGCCGCCATCAGCAGCACCGCGGCAAACACACCACCGATGTTGAACCTTAGATTGTCTCCGCCAGGCTGGCCAAATATCGCCACCGCCGCAGTGGACAACGCCATCGCCAGGGCCAGGAAAGTCAACGCGATAATCACGGTGCTGCGTCGCGTCTGTTGCCGGTAGGTTTCGGCGTTCATCGGCTGGATTTCGAACATTGCGTCGTGATTCCTTGGCTTCAATGAAAAAAAAGGCTCGCCGGTTAAAAAGAGCGCGAAGCATTATCGCCTCTGAGCGGGATTTAGCTATGCTGGGGTCCCTTTTCATCTTTTCATCGTCAATCGGGGACATGGCGAGACCGCGTATTTAGTGCCATCTTCTTTCATGGATACACACTATTCGGATGCCATTCGTTGTTTCTGTAGGAATGACATCGTTTTAAGGATCATTGAATGACCCAAAGACAAGTAATCAACGCTTCGGTCAGCCCGAAAGGCAGCCTGGAAACACTCTCCCAACGGGAAGTCCAGCAACTGAGCGAAGCCGGATCCGGCAGCACCTACGACATCTTCCGCCAATGCGCCCTGGCCATCCTCAACACCGGCGCCCACGTCGATAACGCCAAGACCATCCTCGAAGCCTACAAAGACTTCGAAATCCGCATTCACCAACAAGACCGTGGCGTACGCCTGGAACTGCTGAACGCCCCGGCCGACGCCTTCGTCGACGGCGAAATGATCGCCAGTACCCGTGAAATGCTCTTCAGCGCCCTGCGCGACATTGTCTACACCGAAAACGAACTCGACAGCCAACGCATCGACCTGAGCACCTCCCAGGGCATCAGCGACTACGTCTTCCACCTGCTGCGCAACGCCCGCACCCTGCGCCCCGGCGTCGAGCCGAAGATCGTGGTGTGCTGGGGCGGTCACTCGATCAACACCGAAGAATACAAATACACCAAGAAAGTCGGCCACGAATTGGGTCTGCGCAGCCTCGACGTCTGCACCGGTTGCGGTCCCGGCGTGATGAAAGGCCCGATGAAAGGCGCCACCATCGCCCACGCCAAACAGCGCATCCACGGTGGCCGCTACCTCGGTTTGACCGAACCGGGAATCATCGCCGCCGAGGCACCGAACCCAATCGTCAACGAACTGGTGATCCTGCCGGACATCGAGAAACGCCTGGAAGCCTTCGTTCGCGTTGGCCACGGCATCATCATCTTCCCGGGCGGCGCCGGTACGGCCGAAGAGTTTCTGTACCTGCTCGGCATCCTGATGCACCCGGACAACGAAGGCCTGCCCTTCCCGGTCATCCTCACCGGCCCGAAACACGCCGCGCCTTATCTGGAACAGCTTGACTCATTTGTGGGCGCCACCCTGGGTGAAGCCGCCAAGCAACACTACGAAATCATCATCGACGACCCGGCCCAAGTGGCGCGGCAGATGACCCAGGGCCTCAAAGCGGTCAAGCAATTCCGCCGCGAGCGCAACGACGCGTTCCACTTCAACTGGTTGCTGAAAATCGACGAAGGCTTCCAGCGCCCGTTCGACCCGACCCACGAAAACATGGCCAACCTGAAACTGAGCCGCGACCTGCCGGCCCATGAACTGGCCGCCAACCTGCGTCGTGCGTTCTCCGGCATCGTCGCGGGTAACGTCAAGGACAAGGGCATCCGTCTGATCGAACAACACGGGCCGTACCAGATCCGTGGCGATGCGGCGGTCATGCAGCCGCTGGATCAACTGCTCAAGGCATTCGTCGCTCAGCACCGGATGAAATTGCCGGGCGGCGCGGCTTATGTGCCGTGTTATCGAGTGGTTGCGTAACCATCTCAAGGTAAAACCGTAACATCGCGAGCCGAAGCCAATGCTTCGGCTTGCTGTTTCAGAGGGAGGCGACCCGACTTGCCGGCGAAGGCGTTCCTGGGCATTGCACAGTTCTTTCCGGCGCCATCGCTGGTAAGCCAGCTCCTACAGTAGATTGGGTACGGCCGTTATCTCTGGCTGGCCAGCTCCCACAAAATGTATGGTCGGCCCAGAAGCTGGCAACGACAAAAACAAGAGGATCGACCGATGGACCACGTCAACCACATCCTGATCGTCGATGACGACCGCGAGATTCGCGAACTGGTGGGCAATTACCTGAAGAAAAACGGACTGCGGACAACCGTGGTCGCCGACGGCCGGCAAATGCGCAGCTTCCTCGACGCCAACCAGGTCGACCTGATCGTGCTCGACATCATGCTCCCCGGCGACGACGGCCTGGTCCTCTGCCGCGAATTGCGCTCGGGCAAGCACAAAGCCACGCCAATCCTGATGCTCACTGCGCGTAACGACGAAACCGACCGCATCCTCGGCCTGGAAATGGGCGCCGACGACTACCTGACCAAACCCTTCGCCGCCCGTGAACTGCTGGCCCGGATCAACGCCGTGCTGCGCCGTACGCGGATGTTGCCACCGAACCTACTGATCACCGAAAGCGGCCGCATGCTCGGCTTCGGTCGCTGGCGCCTGGACACCACCGCCCGTCACCTGCTCGACGAAGACGACACATTGGTGGCACTGAGTGGCGCTGAATACCGGCTGCTGCGGGTATTCCTCGATCACCCGCAACGCGTATTGAGCCGCGATCAGTTGCTCAACCTGACCCAGGGCCGCGATGCCGATCTGTTCGACCGTTCCATCGACTTGCTGGTGAGCCGCCTGCGCCAACGGCTCAAGGACGACTCACGGGAATCGACCTACATCAAAACCGTGCGCAGTGAGGGTTACGTGTTCTCCTACCCGGTGGAAATGCTCGACGCACAAAGTTGACGGGTTTTTTCCAGCGGTTTTGTATCTGTTTGTATAGAAACCCGGTCTGGATACGCAGAAGCCGATTTCGAACCGTTCAGGCACACATCAGCGATACACCCCGGCGTTTAACTGTGACCACCAGATAGCAACCGCTACTGACCCCACAATCACTTAAGCGCACGGAGAATTACCCATGTTCAACTTCTCGAAAGTTTCGTCCCTGGCACTCGGTCTGGCACTGATTGGCGGTCTCGGCCTGTCGAACCTGGCCTCGGCCAACACCGCGATTGCTGCATCCAGCAGCCCGATCGCAGCCTTGCTGGCAGAAGGTGGCTCAGACCGGTTGCAACAAAACCGCGTCGCTGAAGGCGGTTCCGATCGCCTGATACAGAACCGTGTAGCTGAAGGTGGCGCCGATCGTCTGCAGAAACTGCACGAACGCGTTGCCTCGATCCCAGGCAACGCCGTGCGCGGCGGTGTGATCGTCGCCGAAAACCGCGCCGAATTCGGCTCGAAATATCAGCGCTACTGATCACGGCCTCCAAAACAACAAAAAACCTGTGGGAGCGGGCTTGCCCGCGATGAGGGAATGCCAGGCGACATCATCGTCGACTGTCAGGTCCCCATCGCTGGCAAGCCAGCTCCCACAGTTTTTATACAAGGATCACTGCCCTCGATAACGACTATGCGCAAGGGTGTTTTTTCATCGCGCCGCTCCAGCCCTACAGTAGCCACATCTTCTCCCCACACTCTGGAGCAACATCATGAAAAGCATCATCGGTATCGGCTTCGCCCTTTCGGTTCTTGGCGCCACTTCCGCCATCGCCGCCCCACACACCACTTCGCCAATCGTTGCAGCAGCGAAAGTCAGCCAACCGGCCACGCTGAACGTGAACACTGTCAGCGTTGACCAAAAGGACAGCCAGGCAAGCAAACTCTACGTCGCGGAAAACCGCCCTGAGTTCGGCTCCAAATATCAGCGTTATTGATCAACGGCCTTGGGCTGCTTGAAACAAGAAACCCCGCCAAGTGCGGGGTTTCTTGTTTCTAATGTGGCGAGTCATTCCAACAGCAATTAAGGTCTTGCCAGTCGTGCGGCCAGCGCCTTGGCCTGGCTGGCGACGTCGGTGACGGCGGTACTTTCCCACCACATCCCGCGCAACGGTGGGCCCATCGCAAACAACCGGCTAGCCGCCTGACCTTGGGCATCCAATACCGCACCGTCGACCTGCGCCGCAATCCCCAGCGCCAAGTGGCCCGGGCGGATCAATCCGCGTGCCAGCAGTTGCTGTGGCAACGGCCGAGCCACCCGTCGCCAGTCATATTCGATGCCGCTGGAGTTGATCAACGCCGCGCCACTGACGACTACTGTTTCAGCCTCACCCCGCCGACGGATACGAATACTCACGTCACCACCTGAAGAAGGTTCCAGGCCCTTGAATGACGCCGCCTGAATGCGCAACCGCCCTTCTCCGTGCAGGCGCTCCACCAGTTCGGCGCTCAACGGTGGCGAGCGGTGGTGATGACTTTCCCACCACGGCCGTACATGCCTGACGAACTGCCGGCGTTGCACATCGGTGGCCTGATTCCACAAACGGCCGATATGCGCCCGCACCGTGTCCAACGGTGCCTGCCAGTCAATCCCTTGGGCAATGGCATCGCGACAATGCCGGCGCAACTCCCGCACCAGCTGTCGTGGCGTGCGGATGCTGTGATCCTCGGCCAGGAAATCCACCCAGGCCGGCGGCTGGCGCCGCACATGGGGCAGCAAGCCGTGACGGGAAAACACTTCGATCGGCCCGCGATGTCCGGCCTGTTCCAGCGACACCACGGCATCGACCATGGTCAGGCCCGAACCGATGATCAGCACCGTCGACTGCGGATCAAGCTGCTGCATGGCTGCCACATCCCACGGGTCGAGCGCTGCCGCGTTCAAGCCGCTGGATTCGGTTTGCGGTGTGCGCGCGGCGGGGAACATCCCCGTTGCGAGCACGGCAAAAGCCCCTTGAAGACGCTGGCCGTCGCTCAAGGTCAAGTGCACCGACTGCACATCGGTTTGCAGGTCAACCACCTCGGCCCGCACATGCTCGACCGTCGAGCCATTCAACGCGCCCGCCCCCTGCGCCTCGGCCAGACGCTGCTGCACATACAGGCCGAAAATCCCTCGTGGCGGGAAAAGTTCACTGATCGGCACATGTTGTTCATCCGACTCCGGCCAGCCACCGGCGGCGATGTAGTCAGTCAGCCATTGGGTCAGGTCGTCGGCGTTGTCCGGGTCGACGCTCATGCGCGCCGCGTTGCCGTTGAGCGTGTGCCCCAGCTCCACGGCGCTGTAGGCCTCGCCGCGCCCCAGTTCGGCGCGCGGTTCAATCACCACCACCTGGCGCTTGCCCGGCAGACGCAACAATTGCGCCGCCAGCATCGCGCCGCTGAGGCCACCGCCGATGATCAGGATGTCTGCGTGACGGATGGCGTCGGTCGCCTGTCCGCTTCGGATTTCACTCATGCCGTTCTCACTGATCAGTGTTTGCCTAGATAGAAGTCATGCAGGTCGCCCCGGGCCAGCAGCTCGCTGGCGCTGCCGGACAACACCACACGGCCGGTGTCGAGGACGCAGGCCATGGAGGCGTACTTGAGCGCCACATTAATATTTTGCTCGGCGATGAGGAAGCTCACCTGTGCCTCGCGGTTGAGCTGGGCGACGATCTCGAAAATTTCCTGGACGATGATAGGCGCCAAACCCATGGAAAGTTCATCGAGCAATACCAAAGTCGGACGCGTCATCAATGCGCGGCCGATGGCGACCATCTGCTGCTCGCCACCGGACGTCATCCCGGCCTGAGTCTTGTAGGAGCCGGCTTGCCGGCGATGGCGTCTAGGCAGTGACCACTTTCCTCTCCTGTTGACGCAATGCCGCCAGGTCTCGATAACCGCTGCCCGGATGGATGTCAGGCAGTCGCGGCCCCTCGCCGAACAACTTCTCGCGCAACGTCCCCGGCGCATATTCGGTCTTGTATACCCCGCGGTTCTGCAACTCCGGCACCAGCAATTCCACGGCGTCGATGAAGGTTTCATGGGTCAGTGCGTAGGCCAGGTTAAAACCGTCGACATCGGTCTCCTCGACCCACTCCTGCAACAGATCAGCGACGGTTTCCGGGCTGCCGACAAACAGCGGTCCAAACCCGCCGATGCCCACCCAATCCGCCAGCTCATTCGGGGTCCAGACCTTGTTCGGATCGGCGGTGGAGAACGCTTCCACCGCCGATTGAATGGCGTTGGTGTGCACATGCTTGAGTGGTTCATCCGGTTTGAACTGACTGAAATCGATACCGGTCCAGCCCGAAATCAATGCCATTGCGCCTTCGTAACTGACCCAGGTTTTGTATTCTTCGAATTTGGCTTTGGCCTTGGCATCGGTCTCGCCGAGGATCACCGTCTGCAAGTTAAAAATGAGGATCTTCGACGGATCACGCCCCGCCTGTGCCGCACGCCGGCGGATATCAGCCACGGTTTTCTTCAGCAGCACTTTCGACGGTGCGGCGACGAAGACGCATTCGGCATGCTCGGCGGCAAACTGCTTGCCGCGACTCGATGCACCGGCCTGGTACAAAACCGGGGTGCGCTGCGGCGAAGGCTCGCAGAGATGAATCCCAGGTACCTGGAAGTGTTTGCCGACATGCCGGATCTCATGGATTTTGCTCGGGTCGCTGAAAATCCGCCGCTCACGATCCCGCAGAATCGCACCCTCTTCCCAGCTGCCTTCCCACAGCTTGTAACAAACCTCCAGGTACTCCTCGGCGAAGTCGTAGCGGGCGTCGTGCTCGGTCTGGGTTTTCTGCCCGAGGTTCTTCGCGCCGCTCTCCAGGTAGGAAGTGACAATGTTCCAACCGGCGCGGCCCTTGGTCAGGTGATCGAGGGTCGACAGACGTCGGGCGAACGGATATGGATGCTCGAACGACAGCGACGCGGTCAGGCCGAAACCCAAGTGCTCAGTCACCAGCGCCATCGGCGGGATCAGTTGCAGCGGGTCGTTGACCGGCACTTGCGCGGCCTGACGGATCGCCGCGTCGCCATTGCCGTTGTAGACGTCATAAATGCCCAGCACATCGGCAATGAACAAACCGTCGAACTTGCCCCGTTCCAGAACTTTGGCCAGGTCGGTCCAATACTCCAAATCCTTGTACTGCCACGAACGATCCCGCGGGTGCGCCCACAGTCCCGGCGACTGGTGGCCGACGCAGTTCATGTCAAAAGCGTTCAGACGAATTTCACGGGCCATCAAACGGCTCCCTTGGATGATGTGTGCAAGCTCGGTGGGTGTATGCCGTCGAGGCGAAAGTTGCCGATGAGCTGGAGCTTCCAGCGCAACGGGTCTTGGAGCGAACCGGGCAACGGGGTGCGTTGGCCGGTCAGTTGAAATTCGGCGTTGCTGGCAGTGCTCAACGCCTCGGCGCTAGCCAGATGGGATTCGGCGGCGGCGATACTGATTTCAATGTCGTCCGCGCCACTGGTGAGAAACTCTTCGGCGCGTTCCAGCAAAGCGGCGGCGACTTCGGAGTCGGCGGCGGAAATGATCTTGATCACTTCAGCGACGGTCACGTAAGAGAAACTTGCGCCACCATAGGCTTTTGGAACGGTGATGCCCCACAGTCCGCTGGCGGAGAACTCGTCGAGTTCGCCAACCGGCAGGCGACGCTCGCGATCGCGCACACTGGCGTCGACGGCGAAACGCGCCGCGAGCTTCTGGGCGACGGCAATCGCTTCCGCGTCCGAGCGGATCACATGGGCGGGGCTCATATGGGCAGAGCGGTGAGGTTGGACTAAGGCTGTCATGGACCAACTCCGTGTTCTGGGTGGATGCCCAGAATATTTGCAGGAGTCGTGCCTGAATTTATTTCCTTTATTTATCAGTTAGTTGAAGAACACTTCGCGAAAGCCTTACACCTTTGAAACAGCAAAGTGTCCATCTGCTGTTGATGGGCCAACAGTCAGATCACTACGTTGCGCACAAACCTCACCGCCACCGACCCATCGTTGCGATAGGAATGCGGCTGGTTGCTGGCGAACATGAAGAACTCACCCGCGGCGATCTTGTGTGGCACGTCACCAACCATCAGGGTCAGGCAGCCTTCGAACACGTAGAACTGTTCGCTCCAGCCATCGGCGTCCGGTTCCGACGGATAATGCTCGCCCGGTTCGAGGCGCCACTCCCAGAGTTCGACTTCACGGGTGGCGTTGGCCTTGGCCAGCAACACTGCCTTGCTGCCGGGAATGGTGCCGGCCCAGGCCAGCTCATTGATGCGGCTATGATCGCGCACGTCAGGGGCCTGGATCAGGTCGCTGAACGCCACGTCCAGCGCTTCGGCCACGCGGTCGAGGGTGGTCAGGCTGACGTTTTTTTCGCCGGCCTCGATGGCCACCAGCATCCGCCGACTGACACCGGACTTTTCCGCCAACGCGGTCTGGCTCATATCGGCGGCATGACGCAGGCGACGAATGTTCCGGCTGACGTGCTGCAGCACTGAAGCCCGAGGCGAGGAATCTTTGTGCACTATATTGCTCACTTGGTGGTGTTGCGCAGTATACTGCCCAACTTCCGGCGCATTGTGCGTCCCCCTCAAATAGTGTGCAAGAACATGACGTCGGCGAACTCCTCCCAGGCTTCCTCCCGTTTCCTGCGGCTCAGCAAGGCCGAGTGCGTGCTGGTTCTGATCACCATGGTCTGGGGAGGGACCTTTTTGCTGGTCCAGCATGCAATGACCGTCAGCGGCCCGATGTTTTTCGTCGGCCTGCGCTTTGCCGCCGCCGCGATCATCGTCGCGCTGTTCTCCTGGCGCAGCCTGCGGGAACTGACCTTGTTCGAACTCAAGGCCGGTGCTTTCATCGGCGTGGCGATCATGCTCGGTTACGGCTTGCAGACGGTCGGGCTGCAGAGCATTCCCAGCAGCCAGTCGGCATTCATTACCGCGTTGTACGTACCCTTCGTTCCGTTGCTGCAATGGCTGGTGCTGGGGCGTCGTCCGGGGCTGATGCCGAGCATCGGGATCATGCTGGCCTTTAGCGGGCTGATGCTGTTGTCCGGGCCTTCAGGTGCCGAACTGAATTTCAGCCCCGGTGAAATCGCTACGTTGATCAGCGCCATCGCGATCGCCGCCGAAATCATCTTGATCAGCAATTTTGCCGGTCAGGTCGATGTGAAACGGGTGACCGTGGTGCAACTGGGGGTGACTTCGGTGCTGTCGTTCCTGATGGTGGTGCCAACTCAGGAACATATTCCCGACTTCTCCTGGTTGCTGCTGTGCAGCGCCTTGGGGCTGGGCGCGGCGAGTGCCGCGATCCAGGTGGCGATGAACTGGGCGCAGCAGAGTGTTTCGCCGACCCGGGCGACCTTGATTTATGCCGGTGAGCCCGTGTGGGCCGGAATTGTCGGGCGGATCGCCGGGGAACGGCTGCCGGCGATTGCGTTGTTGGGGGCAGGAATGATTGTCGCGGCGGTGATTGTCAGTGAGTTGAAGACCAAGGGTAAGGCGGTTGCGACGGCGGAAGAGCTGGAGCGGGAAACCCAGGGCTAAACCGCATAACTTGCGGCGTCTGGAAGATAGCTATCGCGGGCAAGCCCGCTCCTACAAGGGTCTGAAGGTGTACAGAAGTTTTTGTGGACAACCACAAATCCTGTAGGAGCGGGCTTGCCCGCTCTGGGGCCGGTATAGGCGGAATCCAAATCCCTGAAACAATGTTAAACAGGCTTTTTCCGTCTACCGTGTAGGATTCTGCGACAGCTTGGCGTTTGGCGATCCGGGAGCTGGCACGTATGATGCTTCACAAACTTCCGCAGATTAGAAGCCTATGTCCCTGATAGTTCTACTGCTTCTGCCTTTTATAGGCAGCTGTCTGGCCGCGCTGCTGCCACACAACGCACGCAATACCGAATCGCTGTTGGCTGGCATGGTCGCCTTGATTGGCACCATCCAGGTCGCTCTCCTGTACCCACAGATCGCCCATGGCGGCGTGATCCGCGAAGAGTTTTTCTGGCTGCCGAGCCTGGGCTTGAACTTCGTCTTGCGCATGGACGGTTTCGCCTGGCTGTTCTCGATGCTGGTGCTGGGCATCGGCACGCTGGTGTCGCTGTACGCCCGCTACTACATGTCGCCGGACGATCCGGTGCCGCGGTTCTTCGCGTTTTTCCTCGCATTCATGGGCGCCATGCTCGGGCTGGTGATCTCCGGCAACCTGATCCAGATCGTGTTTTTCTGGGAGCTGACCAGCCTCTTCTCGTTCCTGTTGATCGGCTACTGGCACCACCGCGCCGATGCGCGACGCGGCGCGTACATGGCGCTGATGGTCACCGGCGCGGGCGGTTTATGTCTGCTGGCGGGGGTCATGCTGCTTGGCCATGTGGTCGGCAGCTATGACCTGGACAAGGTCCTGGCCGCCGGCGATCTGATTCGCGCACATGCCCTCTACCCCATCCTGTTACCCCTGATCCTCATTGGCGCGCTAAGCAAAAGTGCGCAATTCCCCTTCCACTTCTGGCTGCCCCACGCCATGGCCGCGCCAACCCCGGTGTCGGCCTATCTGCACTCGGCGACCATGGTCAAGGCCGGGGTGTTCCTGCTGGCCCGGCTGTGGCCGTCGCTGTCCGGCAGCGAAGAATGGTTCTATATCGTCAGCGGCGCCGGGGCTTGCACCCTGTTGCTCGGCGCTTATTGCGCGATGTTCCAGAACGACCTCAAGGGCTTGCTGGCTTACTCGACCATCAGCCACCTGGGCCTGATCACTTTGCTGTTGGGCCTGAACAGTCCGCTGGCCGCCGTGGCCGCGGTGTTCCACATCCTCAACCACGCCACCTTCAAGGCTTCGCTGTTCATGGCCGCCGGGATCATCGACCACGAAAGCGGCACCCGCGACATTCGTCGGCTCAATGGCCTGTTCAAGCTGATTCCGTTCACCGCCACGCTGGCCATGGTCGCCAGCGCCTCGATGGCCGGCGTACCGCTGCTCAACGGCTTCCTGTCGAAAGAAATGTTCTTCGCCGAAACCGTGTTCATCAACGCGACCGCTTGGGTCGAGATGACCCTGCCGATCGTCGCAACCATCGCCGGGACGTTCAGCGTCGCCTATTCCCTCCGCTTCACCGTCGACGTGTTCTTCGGCCCCACCGCTACCGACCTGCCACACACACCGCACGAACCGCCGCGCTGGATGCGTGCGCCGGTCGAGTTGCTGGTGTTCGCCTGCCTGGTGGTGGGGATTTTTCCGGCGCAAGTGGTCGGCCCGTTGCTCGCTGCCGCGGCGCAGCCCGTCGTCGGCGGCACACTGCCGGAGTACAGCCTGGCTATCTGGCACGGCTTGAACGCGCCGATGATCATGAGTTTGATCGCCATGTCCGGCGGCATCGTCTTGTACTTGCTGCTGCGCAATCAACTCAAGCGTGGGCGTTTCCGTTATCCACCGCTGATTGGCCGGTTCAACGGCAAGCGCCTGTTCGAACGTCTGCTGGTGATCAAGATGCGCCTGGCCCGGCGTCTGGAGCGGCGGATCAGCACCAAGCGTCTGCAAACCCAGTTGTTTCTGATGGTGCTCGCCGCCGTGCTGGCCGGGCTGATCCCGATGCTGCACAGCAGCCTGCACTGGGGTGACCGACCGAAGATTCCGGGCTCGATCGTGTTCGTCATCCTCTGGCTACTGGCGATTGCCTGCGCCCTCGGTGCCGCGTATCAGGCCAAGTATCACCGTCTCGCCGCCCTGACCATGGTCAGCGTCTGCGGCCTGATGACCTGCGTGACCTTCGTCTGGTTTTCGGCGCCAGACCTGGCGTTGACGCAACTGGTGGTCGAAGTGGTGACCACGGTGCTGATCCTCCTGGGCCTGCGCTGGTTGCCGCGACGGATCGAAGAGGTTTCGCCGTTGCCGAGCAGCCTGCGCAAGGCGCGTATCCGGCGTATCCGCGACTTGCTGCTGTCGACCGTCGTCGGCGGCGGCATGGCGTTGCTGGCCTACGCGATGCTGACGCGGCAGACCCCGAATGACATTTCCTCGTTCTACTTGAGTCGTGCCTTGCCTGAAGGCGGCGGCAGCAACGTGGTCAACGTGATGTTGGTGGATTTCCGTGGCTTCGACACCCTCGGCGAAATCACCGTGCTGGTGGCCGTGGCCCTGACCGTGTTTGCCCTGCTGCGCCGCTTCCGTCCGCCGAAAGAAAGCCTGCAGTTGCCGGCACAACAACGTTTGCTCGCGCCCGACGTGGTCACCGACCTGGTCAACCCGCGTCACGCCAGCGATACCGCGCTCGGTTTCATGATGGTGCCGGCGGTGCTGGTGCGTTTGCTGCTGCCGATTGCGCTGGTGGTGTCGTTCTACCTGTTCATGCGCGGGCATAACCAACCGGGCGGCGGTTTCGTCGCAGGCCTGGTGATGTCTGTGGCGTTCATCCTGCAATACATGGTCGCCGGCACCCAGTGGGTCGAGGCGCAAATGAGTCTGCGTCCGTTGCGCTGGATGAGCGTCGGCCTGCTGTTCGCCACGCTCACCGGCCTGGGTGCAATGGCCGTCGGCTATCCGTTCCTGACCACCCACACCTGGCATTTCGACTTGCCCGTGCTGGGCGACATTCACCTGGCGAGTGCGTTGTTCTTCGACGTTGGCGTATACGCGGTCGTGGTGGGTTCGACACTGTTGATCCTCACTGCCCTCGCCCACCAATCGGTCCGGGGCCACAAAACCGCGGGCCAGCCTAAACCCATATCAGCCAAGGGAGCCGTCTGATGGAAGAAGTCATCGCAATCGCCATCGGCGTCCTCGCCGCGTCCGGTGTCTGGCTGATCCTGCGGCCACGGACGTTTCAGGTGGTCATGGGCCTGTGCCTGCTGTCCTATGGCGTCAACCTGTTCATCTTCAGCATGGGCAGCCTGTTCATCGGCAAGGAGCCGATCATCAAGGACGGCGTGCCGCAAGACCTGCTGCATTACACCGACCCGCTGCCGCAAGCGCTGGTGCTGACCGCCATCGTGATCAGCTTCGCCATGACCGCGCTGTTCCTGGTGGTCTTGCTGGCTTCCCGTGGCCTGACCGGCACCGACCATGTGGATGGCCGGGAGCCTAAAGAATGAATGCCATGACGCACCTGATCGCGGCACCGATTCTGCTGCCGCTGCTGACCGCCGCCATCATGCTGATGCTTGGCGAAAAACATCGCCCGCTCAAAGCCAAAATCAACCTGTTTTCCAGTTTGCTGGGGCTGGGTATTTCCGTTCTGCTGCTGCAATGGACGCAGACCACCGGCGTGCCCGGCTCAATAGGCGTGTACCTTCCAGGCAACTGGCAAGTGCCGTTCGGTTTGGTGCTGGTGGTCGATCGCCTGTCGGCGCTGATGCTGGTGTTGACAGGGATCATCGGCGTCAGCGCTTTGCTGTTCGCCATGGCGCGCTGGGACAGCGCCGGCTCCAGCTTCCACGCGCTGTTCCAGATTCAGTTGATGGGGTTGTATGGCGCGTTCCTGACGGCGGACCTGTTCAACCTGTTCGTATTTTTCGAAGTGCTGCTGGCGGCATCCTACGGTTTGATGCTGCACGGCTCGGGTCGGGCGCGGGTGTCGTCGGGGCTGCATTACATCTCGATCAATCTGCTGGCCTCGACCCTGTTCCTGATTGGCGCGGCACTGATCTATGGCGTGACCGGCACGCTGAACATGGCCGACCTGGCGCTGAAAATCCCGCTGGTGCCGGAAGCCGATCGCGGCTTGCTGCACGCCGGTGCCGGCATTTTGGCCGTCGCCTTCCTGGCCAAGGCCGGGATGTGGCCACTGAACTTCTGGCTGGTGCCCGCCTATTCCTCGGCAAGCGCGCCGGTGGCGGCGATGTTCGCGATCATGACCAAGGTCGGCATCTACACCATGCTGCGCCTTTGGACCCTGTTGTTCTCCGGCCAGGCCGGGGCGTCGGCGTACTTCGGTGGCCACTGGCTGATCTACGGCGGCATGGCAACCATCGTCTGCGCAGCCGTGGCGATCCTCGCCGCACAACGGCTGGAACGCATGGCCAGCCTGAGCATTCTGGTGTCGGCGGGGATTCTGCTGTCGGCCATCGGTTTCGCCCAGCCCAACCTGATTGGCGCGGCGCTGTTCTATCTGGTCAGCTCGACCCTGGCGTTGAGCGCGCTGTTCCTGCTGGCCGAGTTGATCGAACGTTCGCGCTCAGCCAACGAAATTCCGCTGGAAGATGAAAACGAAATGCTGCCGCGACCGCTGGAGTCGTTGCATCCGGCCAAGGGCATCAACCTCGATGACGATCAGAAAGCCGTGGTCGGCCAGGTGATTCCGTGGACCATGGCCTTCCTCGGCTTGAGCTTCATTGCCTGCGCACTGCTGATCATCGGCATGCCGCCGCTCTCGGGATTCATCGGCAAACTCGGCCTGCTCAGCGCTCTGCTCAATCCGCTGGGGCTGGGAAATGGCAGTGACGAACCGGTCTCGAATGCGGCGTGGGGTTTGCTGGCGTTGCTGATTCTCTCCGGGCTGGCGTCTTTGGTCGCCTTTTCGCGGCTGGGCATTCAACGCTTCTGGACGCCCGAAGAACGGCCGTCGCCGATCCTGCGGCGCTTGGAGTGCGTGCCGATCTTCGCTTTGCTGGGTTTGAGCATCCTGTTGACCTTCAGGGCCGAACCCCTGCTGCGCTACACCCAGGCCGCTGCCGATGCCTTGAACAACCCGCAGCAATACGTGATGGCGGTGCTTGGCACGCGAGCGGTTCCGAGCCCGGAAGCCAGGGCTGCGCTGCTGGAGGTGCAACCATGAAGCGTCTGTTTCCTGCGCCGTGGCTGTCGCTGGCCCTGTGGTTGTTGTGGCTGGTGCTGAACGTTTCGATGAGCCCCGGGAACCTGCTGTTGGGCGCCATGCTGGGGTTCTGTGCGCCATTGATGATGCGCAAGTTACGCCCGCTGCCAATCCGCATTCGCCGGCCAGGGGTGATCCTGCGTCTGTTCCTGGTGGTCGGTCGCGATGTGGTGGTGTCCAACCTCGCCGTGGCCTGGGGCGTGCTGAATGCCGGTCGCCGCCCGCCGTGCTCACGCTTCCTCAAAGTGCCACTGGACCTGCGCGATGCCAACGGCCTGGCAACGCTGTCGAT
This sequence comes from Pseudomonas sp. MYb327, assembly GCF_040438925.1. Classification (NCBI taxonomy): domain Bacteria; kingdom Pseudomonadati; phylum Pseudomonadota; class Gammaproteobacteria; order Pseudomonadales; family Pseudomonadaceae; genus Pseudomonas; species Pseudomonas sp. MYb327. The sequence continues at coordinate 1,499,921 of NZ_CP159258.1, read as the reverse complement.
GATCTGCACGGTGGTGCCCGGGACGGTCTGGTCGGAGCTGGCGCTGGACCGCAGCATTCTGTTGCTGCACGTCTTCGATCTGGATGATGAAGCGCTGTTCATCGAGCACTTCAAGTCGACTTACGAGCGGCCGTTGATGGAGATTTTCGAATGAGCGCCCTGCTGTCGAACGCAATTCTGTTGAGTCTGTTCCTCTTTTCGCTGGGGATGATCCTGACCCTGATCCGCCTGTTCAAGGGCCCCTCAGCCCAGGACCGGGTTCTGGCGCTGGACTACCTGTACATCATCGCGATGCTGATGATGCTGACGCTGGGCATTCGCTATGCCAGCGACACCTACTTCGAGGCGGCGCTTTTGATTGCGCTGTTCGGCTTCGTCGGCTCGTTTGCCTTGGCGAAATTCCTGCTGCGTGGCGAGGTGATCGAATGAACGCTGAACTGTCTCTGTGGGTGGAAGTCCCGGTGGCGATCCTGCTCGTACTCGGCGGCCTGTTTGCGCTGATTGGCGCTATCGGCCTGGTGCGGATGAAGGATTACTTCCAGCGCATGCACCCGCCCGCCCTGGCCTCGACGCTGGGCGCATGGTGTGTGGCATTGGCTTCGATCATTTACTTTTCGGTGCTCAAGTCCGGGCCGGTATTGCACGCCTGGCTGATTCCGATTTTGCTGGCGATTACCGTGCCGGTGACGACGTTATTGCTGGCGCGGGCGGCGTTGTTTCGCAAGCGCATGGCTGGGGATGACGTGCCGGCAGAAATTTCGAGCCGGCGAACTGAGAGCGGGAGCTAATTTCAGGGGTTTTGTATTGGTTGGGCTGGCCCTATCGCGAGCCTGCTCGCGAAGGCGATCGTCCAGATAACGGATGAGCCTCAAACCCAAGCAACAGCCAACAACCCCGCCCCCAGCACCACACACAACGGCGAGTACGCCCAGGTATCCAGTCGGGCAAACTTCGAGCCTTTGACCTCTTTGAAGAAACCCACCAGCTCCGAATCACCGATAGCGCGGGCAAACAACAGAAGCGCGATTGCGCTGATGATCCATTGCAGCGACCAATGGGATACCGTTGGCACCCACCAGCCAACTCGCAGGCATACCAACAAGGCAATCAGCAACAACGCTCCCGCGACCACCAGCGTGATCCAGCCTCGCGGTTTGAAGGCCGGTCGCAATCGCTCACCGCCTTCAACCGGCACCTGCGGCACGGCCGCCACGGCCGCCCATTCGCCACCTAACGCCCAGTACACATGTATCAGGCTGATCAACGCAAATACCGTCACCAGCCATTGAGCCAGCACAAAGGTCATGGTCTGAAATCCTGGAAATGGATTTGAACAGAGTCATCCTAGTCGGCATTTTTTGAAGTGCACGGCGGATTGGTGCTGATCGGATGAACTGCTTGTGCCGAAAAGCACCTGTGCTGCATGCCTCAATTCCAAGCGCTTATTTCAGCTCGGCAGACACCTTGTCCGCCACCTCCTTCGGTAGCCAGGCCTGCCATACCTCCGGATGCTTTTTCATGAAGTCCTCGGCCGCCTGACGCGGCGCGGTGTGTTTTTCGCTCATCTCTGCCAATGCCTTGTTCAACGGATCAATGGGGAAATCGACCTTGCTGAAGAAGTCCGTAATCTGCGGATACTGCTTCTGGAACGGCGTGGAGACGCCAATGGAAAGTTTCGAAGGCAACGAACGGGTCGGTCTTGGATTCGGATTGTCGGCGTCGCTCAGGGTTTTCCAGGCTTCGGCGTCGAATGGCGGTTCTTCCAGCTGAATCAACTTGAAGCGGCCAAGCAATGGTGTGGGCGACCAGTAGTAGAACAGCACCGGTTTGCCCCGACGAATCGACGAAGTGATTTCGGCGTCCAGTGCCGCCCCGGAACCGCTGCGGAAATTCACATAGCTGTCTTCCAGCCCATAGGCCTTGAGCTTCTGCTTGTTGACCACTTCCGAGGTCCAGCCGATGGGGCTGTTGAGGAAACGGCCCTTGCTCGGCGCTTCCGGATCCTTGAACACGTCCTTGTAGCGCGGCAGGTCGCTGACACTGCGCAGGTCCGGCGCCATCGGCTTGATGCCCTTTGCCGGATCGCCCTTGATCACGTACTCCGGCACCCACCAGCCTTCGGTAGCGCCCTTGACCGTATCGCCCAGACTCGCGACTTTGCCCTCCGCTTCAGCCTTGACCCAGACCGGGCTGCGACCGGCCCATTCTTCGCCGATGACCTGAATGTCATTGTTGGCCAGCGCGGTTTCCAGGGTGATGGTAGTGCCCGGCAAGGTGTCGGTCGGCAGTCCATAGCCCTTCTCGACAATGATCCGCAGGATGTCGGTGATCAGGCTGCCGCTTTCCCAGTTCAGGTCGGCAAAGTGGATCGGCGCCTGGGCCGCCATGGCCGGAACGGGAGACACCAACAACCCGAAAGTGGCCACGGCAGTGGCCAGCAACCGTCGAAAACCTTTCATGCTTTTGCACCTCGTGCTGTTCACAGCAATCGCAGGATGGCAGAAGACCGCGAAGCCTCTGAATAATCAGTCCACTGACTGTAGTAGAGGTTCCTGCTTTCGAGGGGGTGTGGATTAGTTTTCGGAAATTTCCTGCAAGCGCGCCAGTTCTCTTCTGACCATGCTGGCGTACTCGGCCGGGCGCAGCGTGTAGATCTGTGAGGCCACCCAATTCAGCCAGGCTCCCTGCAGAACAGCCTTCTGCTCGAACAGTCGTTGTGCTTCGGTTTGAGCGCTGTTGAGGTTCTGTTCGTGGAAGTCGGCGCGGGTCAGGCTCATTACTCGCTGGCCTTGAACGTCACCAGTTCGCCTTTGCGCCATTTGGCTGCCTTGGCCGTCACCGCTTTCAGGGTTTTGGTCAGGCCTTCCTGCAACTGCTGGTGAGCGGCAAACACCATCACCACGCTGTGACCTTCCTTGAACACGATGGCGTGGCCGTCGGCGGTGGTCACAAAGGCGTAATCGCCCAGGCCGTAGGCCGTCAGTTTGATGTCGCGAAATTTGATTTCCAGTTTGCCGCCTTCGCGACTGGGCAGCACTGCCGCGCTGAAATGATCGCCGACCTTGAGCTTGAGTCCCGGTTTGTCGTCCACCACCAGCGCTGCTTCGGTGTCGATTTCGGCAATGTAGATGCCTTCAGCGTTTTGTTCGGTGATGTAAACGAAACGCGACTGAAACTGTTTAACCAGCTTTGCGCGCAAATCACCCAGCACGAACAAAGCATGCATATCGAGATTACTTACTGCCAAGGAAACATCCCCACATCTGAAAATGACGCCGCACGCGAAGAAAGCGTACAGCCAAAAAAAGCGGCAATGCCGAAGATGAAGCCATATAACCCGGATTGAATTCCCGAATGAGCAGAGGACTCATCCAGCACGAGGCTTGAGCAGATTACTGGATGTCGCTCACATCGTCTTGCCTGGCATTCGACAACGGTTGAAGGAAAAAGCCCTTTGTACGGCCAGAGAAATACGGACTATCAACTTCAGGGAAAAAACTCTCAAAAAAAAGCACTTTTCTTACATATCGCCAGGCAAAAATTGCTTTAGATAAACATCAGTCACCCACCAATGACGTTGATTCTAGAGCAGCGATGCTCACCGAGACTACCCATAACGACGTACATACGTCGGCAAAACAACGAAAAGGACTTCATATGTGTACGCTGACACACTTCGCCCATCCTCAGAAATCTTACCTAGGCCACTCGCCAAGCCTGTATCCACTGGTAATTCGACATCCTGAACTTCACTGCCAGGAACCTGCCCCGCCGCGTTTTCAAGTGGTATTGGCCGGAAACGCCTTCTTCCATATCAAAGAAATTTCTACCGGACACGTAAGAGGTTTCCGCGCGAACCACAACGAGGCCTGCGCCCTCGCCCGCTCACTTGAGTCACGCCTTGACGCCTGAACCCAGCTCGCTTCAATAGACGTTTCGTCATGCCGGCGACTTAACTCAGCCGCCGGCATGCAACTACTGCCATACTGCCCGCCCAATCAGCGTTAAACACAACAATATTTACAAGGGAAGGCTGCTACGTGACGGAATTTGATATCGGTGAGTTTTTTATCCGGGGCGAGGCCCGAGAGGTCGACGGCGAATTCCAGGCAGTCATTGTCATGCGCGCCAAACCTCCGTTAAAAACCGTGAGCTATCACCAGGTTGAAAAAGATCGCTGGTTCAAGACCTCGGACGTCGCCGCCCTCGCCGCCCAGGAATCGGCAAAGGAATTAAAGGCTGCCGTCGATGGCGGTGCATTGAAAGCCTGATTGTCGTGTTTGCGGTCTATGCTCTCTCCTGCGTTTGAACATCGCTTTCGAACTCCTGACGCGCGAGTCCATCAGATGAAATGGGGTCGTACATCAGATCTCGTACTCGACGCGACCGATCACCTGCAAGGAGATAAAGATGGAATCACCGACACATGACTTGAAAGGCCTGTTCGATCAGTTGGGCCTGGACTCTTCGCAAAAAGCTATCGACGATTTCATTGCCAGTCATTCACCCCTGCCCGATGACAAGAAACTCATCGACGCCGAATTCTGGACACCGCAACAAGCGGGATTCCTGAAAGAACAACTGCGCGAAGATGCCGACTGGGCGCGAGTGGTTGACGACCTTAACTTGCGCATGCACCAGATTCACTGATCCGGGTTTAATGTAGGCTGTCTGGAATCTCGGCGTTCAATTGCGCCAACCAGGCAGCCCTGCACTCCTCCGCTTCATCGCGACTGGAGAACGCCGTTCCCCGACGTTCACCATTAAGCAGCACCACCCAGCAGACACTCTGCCCCAGCGCACGCAAACTGGCTGGAACACCACTGCCAATCATTACCGCGACATCAACTTTGCTTTGCATGCTGACCTCTCGAACTCCGTTAGCTACCTAACTATGTAGCTATGTTAATGAGTTCGCTCACGAGGAAACAGCAACACGCCTGCACAGATTCATTGCCAGATTCGCAACAATCGGCTGAGGATTTGTTATGGGTCGATACATAACCTTGCTGGGTGCAGGCAATCGCGAAGTGCGGGGTTTTTCTGCAGGCGTCGAAAAGCAAAGATCGCAGCCTTCAGCAGCTCCTACAGGTTCACATTAAACCCTGTAGGAAGTGCCGAAGGCTGCGATCTTTTCAAGGCAGCCCACATTCAATGGGCTACCTCGCAGAATCAGGCCTGACGCTGGTGCTTGTCGATCTGCTCGTGACGCTCTTGAGCTTCGATGCAGTACTTGGTGGTCGGGCTGATCAGCAGGCGCTTGAGGCCGATTGGCTCGCCGCTGTCGTCGCACCAGCCGAAGCTGTCTTCCTTGATGCGCTCAAGGGCTTGTTCCAACTGAGGCAGCATGCGCTGGTCGCGATCGATCGCGTTCACCAGCCAGGTGCGCTCTTCTTCAACGGAAGCCGCGTCAGCCGGGTCGGCCGGGGTGTCCAGGCTCTCGATGGCGATGCGGTTCTGTTCGATGCGCTCATGGGTTTCGACTTTCATGTTCTGCAACAGCTCAGAGAAAAAAGCATGTTGCTCGGCATTCATGTAGTCATCCGCCGGCATGGCCAGCAACTTGTCCTTTGTCATTGATATCTCTATAAAAAAACGTGCATTAAGGCGAATTAGGGAGCGTTCCGGCGGACCTGGTCAGGCCATCGGAAAGGCGCAGTTTGTTCCAAGCGCCACCCGGCACTCAATTTACGAGGGGCGGCAGTCTAAGGCCGACTTGTGGCCTCAGCAACCGAAAAGTCAGCGAATTTGTCCAACAAAGCCTCGAAAATGCTCTATGGCAGGCATTCAGGCGGTCATCGGAGTGCGTTTATAGCAAGAAATTCAATCCAGCACAGGTATATAGAGGACAAACGGCTATGGAGGACGAGGCCGTTTGCAGGTCAATCAACCTCAGCTAAGGTTGTCCCTCCCGAAATGGCTATATAAAGGAGCGGTTAAATGAAGCTGATCGGCATGCTGGATTCGCCCTATGTACGACGCGTCGCCATTTCTGCCAAACGCCTGGGCCTTGCGCTGGAGCACGAATCGGTTTCGGTGTTCAGACACTTCGAGCACTTCCAGCAAATCAATCCGGTGGTCAAGGCACCTACTCTTATATTGGATGACGGTGAGGTGTTGATGGATTCGACACTGATCATCGACTACCTGGAGGCACTGGCCGAACCTGGCCGCAGCCTGATGCCCAGGGGTGTCGAGCAAAGACTGCGTTCATTGCGCCTGATCGGCCTGGCACTCGCGGCCAGCGAAAAGTCGGTGCAGCTTTATTACGAGCGCAACCTGCGACCGGCGGAGATTCAATACGAACCCTGGGTTGAACGGGTCGAGGGCCAACTGGCTGCGGCGTATACAGCGCTGGAACGAGAGCTGGCAACGCAGCCGCTGCAAACCGACGGCTCGATTGGTCAAGATGGCCTAACGCTTGCTGTGGCCTGGAGCTTTACAAATCTGGTCGTGCCGGATCAGGTTGAAGGGGCGCAGTTTCCGCGGATTGCCGCGTTTACTGCGTATGCCGAAGGGTTTGAGGAGTTCTTGAGTACTCCGATTGACGGATGAAGTGTTGCCCACTTCGCGAGCAGGCTCGCTCCCACAGGAGAATGCGGTCAACTGTGGGAGCGAGCCTGCTCGCGATGGCGGCGTAACATTCCGTATATAGGCAATGCCCAAAACAAAAACGCCGCTTCTACCAAAGGCAGAAGCGGCAGAGGGACTCAGCCCCAGTCGATCAATGCATGAACAGGGCGATCAGGATGATGATCGGAATCGGTACACCAAGAAAGAACAGCAGTAATGAACGCATGATGATTCTCCTGGATTAACGAACAGGGGTGGTGGTGACGTAGTTGTCAGTTTCCAGATACACCACGGCATCCCGGCGACGGCCACCGAAAGTCGCGGCGAAGCTGGCGAAAAACGCGCCGATTAGCAGTGCAACGAACATCCACAACGTGGTCCATGCTGCAACTTTTGCGGCGGTATCAGCTGCTTGCTGGGCCGCCAGTTTGGCGTCGGCTACAGCCTTTTGAGTGCGGGCATAAACTTCATCGACACGGCGTTCCGCGTCCGCTTGGGTGAGATTGGTCCGTTGCGCCACCAATTGGGCCAGGTAGGTGCGGTCCTCAGCGGACAGCTGACCATCGCTCAGGGAGCGCGCGAAAATGCGCGTCACGGTGCCTCGAGCAGCATCATCGCTGACGGCGGCCGGACGATCATCGCGAAACAGGCTGTCAATGTAGTAGCCGTACTGATCGCTATCGGTATTGGCGGCAGCCTGACCGGCCACTTGGGTCATGGCGCTGGCGGCGCCACCGGCCACTTGTGCGCCGGCTTGCACACCACCGCTGACAACGCTGCTGACCGAACCGGCCACCAGCGTCGCCGTAACCAACGTTGCAACGCACCACGCAAGAAACCCGTGGGCGGTGTCGCGGAAGTAAACTTCATCGCCATGCATGTACGCCCATTTAACCCGCAGGCGCCCAGCGATATAACCACCGGCCCCTGAGGCAATGATTTGTGTCACGGCCAACCAGACAATGGTTGAAATGCCCAGGCCTTTGGCGCTGACGCCCTCATTGGCCCAAGGCGAAACCGCCGAAAATCCTAAGCCGAACCCGAGCAGCACAAGGATCAGTGATAACGCCGCTGCAGCGGCTGCCCCGGCGAAAATCGCCCCCCATGACACGCCTGAGAGCGTGCTCGCTTCGTCCACCGCAGGATAGAAACCATCAGAGGATCTATTCATTGTTTGTCGCTCCAGGCAGAAAGATGGTGTTACAACTTCTTCGAATGAGTGGTTGCAGTGACCATGCCAGTCGCGCGCTCAAATTAAATCCTTTTATTTCAACGACTTATAAAGTTTGAACTTCCCTGATCCATGCAATATGCAATAAACCACTAAGCTCAGCGGGTTTTCTGCATTGATCGGGACGACTGCTGAGCTTTTCTCCAACCATGAACTTTTATTTAGTAAGACAGCGATCATTTCTTGGCAAAATGCTGCGCAACGTTGTGAACACCTAATCAGGCCAGCCCTATGACCCGCATCTTGACCATCGAAGACGACGCCGTGACCGCCCGGGAAATTGTCGCCGAACTGAGCAGCCACGGCCTCGACGTCGATTGGGTCGACAATGGCCGCGAGGGGCTGGAGCGTGCGGTCAGTGGCAACTATGACTTGATCACCCTCGACCGCATGTTGCCCGAGCTCGATGGCCTGGCGATTGTCACCACCCTGCGGACCATGGGCGTGGCGACGCCGATCCTGATGATCAGCGCCCTCTCCGACGTCGATGAGCGTGTGCGCGGCCTGCGTGCCGGCGGCGACGACTACCTGACCAAACCCTTCGCCACCGACGAGATGGCCGCCCGGGTCGAAGTGCTGCTGCGCCGGCAGAGCAACGTCACCGCGCAAGCCACCACGTTGCGGGTGGCGGATCTTGAACTGAACCTGATCAGCCACGAAGCCAGCCGCAATGGCGAATTGCTGACCTTGTTGCCGACTGAATACAAGCTGCTGGAATTCCTCATGCGCAACACCGGGCAGATCCTTTCGCGGATGATGATTTTCGAAGAGGTCTGGGGCTATCACTTCGACCCCGGCACCAACCTTATCGACGTCCACATCGGCCGCCTGCGCAAAAAGATCGACCCACCTGGCAATGCCCCATTGATTCGAACCGTGCGAGGCTCGGGTTATGTCATTGCCGAACCCGTCTAAAGGCTGGCGTTCTTCCAGTAGCCGCTTGCTGGCGCTCTACAGTGCGTTGTTCGTGGCATGGAGCGGGATTCTCATGGGGGTCATGTATTACGAGGTGTCCGGCTACCTGGACAACCTGGCCAAACACTCGCTGATGCAACGTCAGCATCTGTTTTCGCGCTTTCAGGGCGAACAACTGGTGGACGCCCTCGCCGTCAGCATGACCTTCGACATTCGTGGCATCGACGCCTATGGCCTGTTCGATGACCAGCATCGCTACCTCAGCGGCGCTCTGGACCACATCCCCCGCGGCTTGCCGTTGGACGGCAAGATTCACATGCTGCGCGATTGCGCCGACTCAGACGATCCGACCTTGCCCGCTGACAGCTGTGACGCGGTGGCAACCCAAACCAAGGACGGTCGCTGGTTAGTGCTGGTCCGCGATAACGGTTCGTTGTTTGCCGTCACCCGGATCATCCTGCATGCGTTGTTCTGGGGCGTGACCCTGACCATCCTGCCCGGCATCATTGGCTGGCACTTGCTGCGCCGGCGTCCATTGCGGCGAATCCGCGGGATCCAGGCCAGCGCCGAAGCCATCGTCGCCGGTGACTTGACCAAACGCCTGCCGCTGTCCAGCCGCCGCGATGAACTGGACATGCTCGCCGCCATCGTCAACGCCATGCTCGAACGCATCGAGCGCTTGATGAACGAAGTCAAAGGCGTGTGCGACAACATCGCCCATGATTTGCGCACGCCGCTGACCCGATTGCGCGCGCAGCTCTATCGCATGCAACAGCAGGCTGGCGAAGGTTCGGCCGAGGCCGCGCAACTGGACCTGGTGCTGGCCGAGGCCGATACGCTGATGGCGCGGTTTCGGGGCTTGCTGCGGATTTCAGAACTGGAGGATCGCCAGCGTCGCTCCGGATTCGTGGAATTGGACCCAGTGCCTTTGCTGCAGGAATTGCACGAGTTTTATCTGCCGTTGGCCGAAGACGATGGCTTGAGTTTTCAATTGCAGTTGCCTTCGACATTGCCGCCTCTGAATGGTGATCGGGCATTGCTGTTCGAAGCCGTGGCCAACCTGCTGAGTAACTCGATCAAATTCACCCCGCCCGGTGGCCAGGTGATTTTGCGTGGGGTCAATGAGGGCGGACACACCCGCATCGAGGTGCTCGACTCCGGCCCCGGAATCCCGGAGGCCGAGCGCGTGGCAGTGTTCCAGCGCTTCTATCGAGCCGAGGCGGGCAATCAGAAAAGCGGGTTTGGATTGGGGTTGTCGATAGTCGCAGCGATTGTCAGCCTACACGGCTTTACGTTGGAGTTGGGCAGCAGCGAATTGGGGGGAGCACTGTTGGTGCTGGATTGTCAGCAGCGTTTGATTACTCCCGCCTGAAGATCATCCTGCAGGTCACCCTATAAGCCTGTAGGAGCCGGCTTGCCAGCGATGAGGCCGGCACATCCAACATCGCAGGTGCCTGACACCCCGCCATCGCTGGCAAGCCAGCTCCTACAAAAGATTGATGGCGTATACAGATTCATGTGTGCTGCAGATACCTGTAGGAGCTGGCTTGCCAGCGATGGCGGCCTGAAGGTTAGCGCAGGGTTCAATGGCCCCATCGCCAGCACGCCGGCTCCTACAAATGGTCAATCCGGGTAATTGGCCCGCAGGGCCTCGAGGCCACCCTGGTATATTCCGGTAAACAACGCCTCTACTTCCTCGTTACTCACACCTACCGGTTCAAACCGGCCGGACCATGTAACCCGAGCCCCCTCGCCCTGCGCTTCAACCTTGATCGTCGCCAGGTATTCGGTCGCCGGAAACGGTGCCTGCAAAATCGAGTAGCTGTAGGTTTTGGCGGCGTTGTCGAACGTTTGCAAACGCTCGATCACTTGCGAACCATCCTCCGTTCGCAAGCTACGCACGCGCCCGCCTTCGCTCAGTTCGCTCTTGGGAATGAACGGCAGCCATTCCGGCAGCGAGTTGAAGCCGCCGATCAATTGCCAGACCCGATCCGCCGAGGCCGGGATGTCGATGAATGCTGATGCAGTTGCCATGTGACGCTCTCTCTCTCAATTAATCAGATTCAGATGGCCATGCTGTCGACAACACCGCCGTCGACTCGTAAAGCAGCGCCCGTGGTGGCCGAGGATAACGGCGAAGCGATGTAGGCCACCAGGTTCGCCACTTCCTCGACATTCGCCACGCGCTGGATGATCGAGGTTGGCCGGGCCTCGCGTACGAAGGCGTCGGCTTCCTCCTGGAGACTGCGACCGGACTTGGCAATCGCGTCCTTGAGCATCGACTCCACGCCGTCAGTCAAGGTCGGACCGGGCAGGATCGAATTGACCGTCACCCCGGTGCCCGCCAGCCGTTTGGCCAGTCCGTGGGACACCGCCAGGTTGGCGCTTTTGGTCACGCCATAATTGAGCATGTCCGCCGGGATGGCGATGCCGGATTCCGAGGACAGGAAAATCACTCGCCCCCAGCCCTGCTTGATCATGTCCGGCACGTAATGCCGAGACAACCGCACACCGGAGATCACGTTGACCTCATAGAAGCGCGTCCACTCGCTATCGGGCGTGTCGAAGAAATCCACCGCGTTGTAGATCCCCAGGTTGTTCACCAGGATGTCGGCCCGTGGTTCGGCTGCGAACAATTTTTCCGCGCCTTCAGCTGTACCGAGGTCGGCTGTCAGCCCGCGCAATTGAGCGCCGGGCACTTGCTCGCGGATGGTCGCCAGCGCCTGCTCGACCTTGGCCGTTTCGCGGCCGATCACCACCACCGTGGCGCCGGATTCGGCCAGTGCCTTGCTGATGCCCAAACCAATGCCCGCGGTGCTGCCGCTGACAATCGCCAGTTTTCCACTCAGATCAATTTTCATGTTTAAGCTCCAATGATCGGCAACGGCGCGCGCTCGGAGACCAGCTTCGCTTCACGCATCGCCTGCCAGAAGGCTGCGGGAATCACCGCCGACAACGCGGCAACATCTTCGGCAATTCGCTCCGGGCGGCTGGAACCTGGAATCACCGCCGCCACGGCCGGATTTGCCAACGAGAACTGCAACGCAGCGGCTTTGATATCAACGCCATGGGCAGCCGCGATACGTTTGATCTGCTCGACTTTGTCGATGATCGCCGGGCTGGCCTTCTGGTATTCGAAGTGCGCACCACCGGCCAGGATGCCCGAACTGTAAGGGCCGCCGACCACGATCTCGACATTTTGTGCCAGGGCCGCGTCCATCAAACGTTGCAAGGCGCGGTCATGGTCGAGAAGAGTGTAGCGACCCGCCAGCAGAAAACCGTCCGGTTGCGCTTCGCTCAGATCGAGGGTCAATTCGCAGGGTTCGACTTTGTTCACGCCCAGGCCCCAGCCCTTGATCACGCCCTCTTCACGCAAGCGGGTCAGCACCTTGAAAGCACCGGTTCGCGCCTGGTTGAAATACTCCAGCCATTGATCGCCATAGAAATCCTGGGCGATGTCATGAACCCAGACGATGTCCAGGCGATCGGTTTGCAGGCGCTTGAGGCTGTCTTCAATTGAACGCAGGGTCGCGTCGGCGCTGTAGTCGTTGACAATCTTGTTCGGGCGACCGTGTTCGAACACCCCGCTCTTCTCGCCCAGATCCCGGGCGGCGGCGTCTTCGACTTCGTCGAGAATCACTCGGCCGACCTTGCTGCTCAGCACGTAGTCATCGCGGTTGTAGCGAGACAGCGCAGCGCCGAGGCGGATTTCCGACAGACCCGAACCGTAGAACGGCGCGGTATCGAAGAAACGCACGCCGGCGTCCCAGGCCGCATGCACAGTGGCTTGTGCCTCTTCCTCAGGAATGGCGCGGAACATGTTACCCAATGGTGCAGTGCCGAAACCCAGCGCGCCAGGCAGTTTGTCTTTCAAGCTCATGGAAAATACCTCCCAAATGTCTGATTACCTGTAGGAGCCGACTTGCTGGCGATAGCGATTTACCAGGCCATACCTGGGGCGACTGTTTCAACGCGATCGCCAGCAAGCCGGCTCCTACAACAAACGGTGATTTGTCTTACCGATGGGCAAATCCTAGATTGCGATGATCGGACCGTCCAAGACATAATGCGCAGCACTTGAGTCCCTTGAGGTCTGACATGATCGACATCCGCCAATTGCGCTACTTCGTCGCCGTCGCCGAGGAAGAACACGTCGGTCGCGCGGCCGAACGCCTGCACATTTCCCAGTCGCCCCTGAGCCGGCAGATCGCCCAGCTCGAAGAACGCCTGGGCCTGAGCCTGTTCGAACGCAGCCAGCAACGCATCCGCCTGACCCGCGACGGACAGACTTTCCTCGCAGAAACCCGCGCGCTGCTGACCCACGCCAGTCGTCTGGAATCCCTCGGCAAACGCCTCGGTCGCGGCGAAGAAGGCGGCTTGTGCATTGGCTACATCGAGAACGCCATGCACGCCGGTGTCTTGCCCAATGCCTTGCGAGTGCTGCGCTGCGACCGGCCGAACGTGCACGTCGCGCTGTACAACCTGAGCTCCACCGAACAACTCGAAGGTCTACGCCAGCGTAGTCTGGATATCGCCCTGGTCAGTGAACCACCGACAGACGACGACCCCGACCTGCTCGGTTTCCAGGTGCTGGACGATCCGATGTTGCTGGCATTGCCTTCAGAGCATCCACTGGCGAACCAGTCGACATTGACCCCGGCAGACCTCGCCGATCAGGAGTGGATCGGCGTGCAACACCACAATGCCACCCGCCGCGAAGACTTCGTCAGCGCCTGCATCCGCGCCGGTTTCACCCCGGACATCCGCATGGAAGCCACCGGCCCCTTCACCGCAATGGCGTTGGTGGCCTCGGGACTGGGCATCGCCATGATTCAGAAAGGCCTGAGCCGCAACGCACCGCCGGGCGTGGTGCTGCGAGAAGTGCCATGGATTTCCCTCACCCGACCCCTGTGGGCAGCGTGGCACCGGATCAATCTGCGGCCGTTGGTAGAGACGTTCAGGAAGGTGCTGACCGAACCAGACTCGGCTGACTGAACCCCTGTGGCGAGAGAGCTTGCTCCCGCTGGGTCGCGCAGCGGCCCCAAGCTCTGAATCCGCAGTCTTTCAGCCACACCGCGCATGCAGGGTTTACGACTGCTGCGCAGCCGAGCGGGACGGCGCGGCGATCCGACAAGCTCCCTCGCCACAAGTTTGGTGCTTTACTTCAAAGACCCCGAACTCCAGCGAGTACGCCGTCATGAACCGCAACGACCTGCGCCGTGTGGACATGAATCTGTTGGTGATTTTCGAGACCCTGATGTTCGAAAAGAACCTGACCCGCGCCGGGGAAAAGCTGTTCCTCGGCCAGCCCGCCGTCAGTGCGGCACTCGCCCGGTTGCGCGATTTATTCGATGACCCGCTGCTGGTGCGCAATGGCCGCGTGCTGGAGCCGACCCCACGGGCGATGGTGATTCTCAAGGAGTTGCAGCCGGCGATGGATACCATTTCCGGCGCGGTAAGCCGGGCCAAGGACTTCGACCCCTCCACCAGCCGCGATGTGTTTCGCATTGGTCTGTCCGACGACGCCGAGTTCGGCCTGTTTCCGCCCTTGCTCAAGCAGATCCGCGAAGAGGCGCAGAACGTTGTGGTGGTGGTGCGGCGGGTCAATTATTTGCTGATGTCGTCGATGCTGGCCAGCGGGGAGATTTCCGTCGGGATCAGTTACACCACGGATCTGCCGGCCAATGCCAAGCGCAAGAAATTGCGCGATCTGAGCGTCAAGGTGCTGCGCGGCGATGATCGCCCCGGCCCGCTGACCCTGGATGAATTTTGCGATCGGCCCCACGCGCTGGTGTCGTTTTCCGGAGATTTGAGCGGCGCCATCGACAATGATCTGGCGCGTATCGGCCGCTCGCGTCGGGTGGTTCTGGCGGTGCCGCAGTTCGCGGGTTTGCGCGCATTGATCGCAGGCACTGACATGCTGGCCTCGGTCCCGGATTACGCGGCGTGCGCGTTGATCGATGGCAGCAGCCAGTTGCGCGCCGACGACCCACCGTTCGACATCGTGTTGTCCGAACTTTCGATGGTCTGGAACGGCGTCAACGATAACGATCCGGCAGAACGTTGGTTGCGCTCGAAAATTGCGGCGCACATGTCGGCTCCACTGCCGGGGCATTGAGTGAGTTGAATGCCGGATCGGTCTCGCGCAGGTAGATCGGCAAGTCGGTCATTGGCGGCATGGCCGGGATTTCGAAGTACATCTGGATCACCCAGCCACGGTGATAGCTCGCGTGGTTGACCACATGCATCAGCATCGCGCCGGCGCTCATGGTGCCGCTTTCCCCGGAAATAAAAGTGAAGCGCACGGGCTTGTCCAGCGAGGCATCGGTCTGCCGAACGCTCCAGTCGCAGTACCAGTGATCGACGTCCTGTTGTGCCTGGCGCAGTGAGAGCAGTTCAGGGTGGACCAAATCATGGGAGGTTTTGAAGCTGTGCCCTCGGCCTTCGAGGTGAGCCTGCCAGAGGCAGTCGACCACATAGATGTGGTTGAGCGTGCCGATCATGTTCTTGAAAATCCCGGCGCGCTCTTTGTAGACCTCGGCCGCCGGCAGTTGCACCAGATTGTCGAAGAGACGCTGGTTGGCCCATTGTTTGTAATCGGCAAGCATTCGGGCAGTGCGTACGTTGATCATCAGACTTCTCCGATGGCGATGAGCGCATCACCAAAGGATAGCGCTATCCGCGCCCGGCGACGCGGACGCTGATCATCGGTACAGGCGCTGACCGGCCAGTGAGTCCACTATCGCTCAGCCAGCGCCAGGCACATCCCCCAATCAACTCACTCCAAAAGATATTGAGTGAATGAAAAACCTGTGGCGAGGGAGCTTGCTCCCGCTGGCTTGCGCAGCAGCCTCAAAATCTCATAACCATTGAGATCTTGTGAGTGCTGCGCACTCAAGCGCGAGCAAGCTCGCTCGCCACCACTGCTTCAATCAGAACGTCCCGGGATAGCTCCCACCGTCCAGCAACAGTTAAGAAAACCGGTTTGAGCACTGCAAATGACCACATCGGGCCGATGGAGCTTCCGCAGGTTGCGATCTTTTGATCTTGATCTACGTGTACTTGGAGAAGATCAAAAGATCGCAGCCTGTGGCAAGAATTGGCTGGGTTGAAATTTTCCTGGCCAAGTGACATAAAACCCTGAAATCCGGACAACCGACCGGCTGCGATAACGCTTATACCGTTTGCGAATTAACATTATTCCAACTCGCCAATGCAGATGCCCATGAACGATATCGCCCTCGTCCCCCTCGAGTCTCCCTCCGAACAGCCGCGTTTAGTCGTATTTCTTGCGTATCCCGAGATGGGACTGCTGGATTTGACCGGTGCACAAACTGTGTTCTGGGCTGCCTCGCGCTACTTGGACAGCAGCAACCTGCCAGGTTACAAGCTGCAAACAGCCAGCCTGGACGGCGGCCTGATTCAAACCGCCGAGGGCCTGGCAGTCGATACCGTGTCGCTACGCGACTTCGCCGCACAATCGATCGACACGCTGATCGTTCCCGGTGCCCCGGTCATCATCATGGCGATGAACAACTCTTTGGATTTGGTCGATTGGCTGAGGGAAGCATCGTCCAAGGTCAGGCGCACCGCCTCGGTGTGCAGCGGGACTTTCCTGCTGGCCCAGGCCGGCTTGCTCGATGGCCGGCGCGCCGCCACCCATTGGGCGATGTGCGGCATGCTCAAGGAGCGCTACCCGTCGATTGAAGTGGACAACGATGCAATCTTCGTCAAACAGGAGTCAGTCTGGACTTCGGCCGGAGTCAGCGCCGGTATCGACCTGGCGCTGGCGTTGGTCGAAGAAGATTGCGGGCGTGAGTTGGCATTGCTGGTGGCGCGGGAAATGGTGGTGTTTCTCAAGCGTCCCGGTGGCCAGGCGCAGTACAGCCAATTGCTGCAATCGCAAACGGACGAGGGCGCGGCGTTCGACGATCTGCATCTGTGGATCACGCAGAACCTGGACGGCGCCAACCTCACGGTGGAAACGCTCGCCCAACAGGTGCAAATGAGTCCGCGAAACTTTGCCCGGGTCTACAAACTCAAGACCGGGAGAACTCCGGCCAAAGCGGTGGAGGTGTTGCGCGTGGAGGCAGCGCGGCGTTTGCTGGAAGATTCAGAACGCAACATCGATCAAATTTCCCGGTTGTGTGGCTTCGGTGACGAAGAGCGTATGCGCCTGACGTTTCAGCGCAATCTGGGGGTCTCGCCACGGGACTATCGCAACCGGTTTTCGCGCTGAATAAGCGGCTACAGCATCGACACGGGAACTCCTGACGATCGTCGGGCATCCTAAAGGTGAGGTACTTCCTTTTTGCTTCACGCCTTCAGAGGACACCGTCATGCGCCGTCTGATTATCATTTCTTCCCTTTTGCTGTGCTTGCCCGTCGGCTCCGCCATGGCTGATGTCGACGCAAAAGATGTCGCCACGTCGGCCGGGGTTTCCGCCTCGCTGTATTCGACGTTCAAGGATCACAAACTGATGATTCCCGCCCGGGATGACGCCTCCAGTTTCGTAGCCAGTGGCGGTGCGATTCGCGGGGTTTATCTGGAACAGGTACTGCAACGGATCCGTCAGGAACATCCAGACCTCAACAGTGCCAGCGATGAAGACCTGGCTCGGGCAATCCTGGTTCAGGAAGGTAACTAGCCCGGTCAATAACTGTGGTCACCAGACGCTGGCGAGCGAAGTGGCTGGAAGATCAACAGATCGCAGCCTCGTTTCGCTCGACAACTCCTAGAGGGTCAACGCCTCTGTGGGAGTTGTCGAGTGAAACGAGGCTGCGATCTTTTATTCAGCGATAACGCGCCGCTGCCGTCGAATTGCCGAACAACCCGGACAGCACTTGGCGCTGCGCCTCATAGCGATCCCATTGCTCGCCATCGTGCAAACCCGGAATGGTCACCACTTCACCCATCTCAAGCCCCACCAATGCAGCATCGACCATGTCTTCGGCAGACATCACGATCTCCTGCGGCAGGTTTTCCACCGGGTTGCCGGCTTCTCGCCAGAAGTCAGTGGCGGTCGCGCCCGGCAACACGGCCTGGATGCGGACGCCTTTGTCCGCCAATTCACGATGCATCGATTGACTCAGGCCGAGGACAAACGCCTTGGTTGCGCCATACACGCCGTTCAGGATTTCCGGTGCGATGGCGACGATTGATGAGATGTTAATCACAGTCCCGGCACCCCGCGCGACGAAGCCCGGCGCTGCGGCGTAAGCCAGGCGTGTCAACGCGGTGATGTTGAGGGTGATCATGTCTTCCATGTCATCCACCGGACTTTCCAGCAATGGCATGACCGCGCCGACCCCGGCGTTGTTGACCAACAGGGTGATGCTCGCATCGGTACGCAGGATCTGTTCGACCCGCAACAAGTCGGCCTTGTCTTGCAAATCCGCGGTAACCACTTCCACGCTGCGGCCGGTCTGGTCGCTCAAGCGATTGGCCAAGGTGTTGAGTTTTGCCTGGCTGCGAGCCACCAGAATCAGGTCGTAACCCTGCCGGGCGAGACGGTCGGCATACACCGCGCCGATTCCGGATGAAGCACCTGTGATCAGTGCAGTGCCTTTGGAAGAGAGAGCCATGTTCGATTTCCTTCACGATGAGGCGAAACAGACGCCGGGTGTGATCCGTTATAAATTGATTCGTGCTCGTCTCAAATGACGTTTAATGTACGTTTTCAGGACATGACCATTTTGAGGGCCTGGCAATGATTACCGTGGCGTTTGTGGTGTTCGAGGGGTTCCAATCCATGGCGCTGGCGGCGATGCCGGTGTTCGAGTACGCCAACTTCAGTGCCGGTGAAACCCTGTATGACGTGCGCGTGCTGTCCGAAGACGGCAGCACCCTGCGCGCGTCCGGTGGCCTGAGTGTCGGCACCGAGGCGTTTGGTGAGCAGGTGTTCGATACGGTGATCGTGGTCGGCGGCGACGCTATCCTCGAACAGGCGCCGGAAGGCGTTCTCGACTACTTGCGTGCCAGTGCCCAAACCGCGCGGCGCACGGCGTCGATATGTTCCGGGGCTTTCGTCATCGCTCAGGCCGGATTGCTGGAAGGACGCCGGGCGACCACGCACTGGGCCTATGCGCGGCAGTTGCAAGAGCGTTTTCCGTCGATCACGGTGGAAGCCGACCGCATTTACGTCATCGACGGTTCGATCTGGACTTCCGCCGGCATGACCGCCGGTATCGACCTGGCGCTGGCCATGGTCGAAAAGGATCACGGCGCGGAACTTGCGCGCTCGGTGGCGCAGAAATTGGTCATGTACCACCGCAGGGCCGGCGGCCAGTCACAGCATTCGGCGCTGCTGGAGCTGGAGCCGAAATCCGACCGCATTCAAACCGTCCTCGGCTACGCCCGGGAACACCTCGCCGAAACCTTATCGGTCGAACAATTGGCGGACGTGGCAGGCCTCAGCCCGCGTCAGTTCAGCCGCGCGTTTCGCGCCGAAACCGGTCAGTCGCCAGCCAAGGCAATCGAAAACCTGCGCCTGGAGGCAGCGCGGCAGATGCTCGAACGCGGGCGTCTCACGCTCGAACAGATCGCCCTGGAAACGGGCTTCAGTGATCCTCGCCGCATGCGCGAAGCATTTCTACGAGCGTTCGGGCAACCGCCGCAGGTGATTCGGCGCAGCGCAAGATCCGATCGTCCGTCGTCGCTGTAGGAGCCGGCTTGCTCGAGAAACAGGCGCCACGGGTGTCAGTTACACCGCCATCGCCGGCAAGCCAGCTCCTACAATGAAGGGGTCACACCAGCATTTTGGGAGGCCTCATGAAAATCTCAGCCAAACTGGCGTTTTTCGCCATTGTCTCCACCCTCGCCTACCTCTGGCTGGCGGTTTGGGCGCTGGCGTTTCGTTCGGCAGTTGGGTTGTTGCTGGCAGCGCTGACGGTGATTCCGTTGATTGCGCGGATACCTTCGGAAGAGGCGTTGTTACGGGCGCAATTCGGGGGTGAATACGAGGCTTACTGCGCCCGCAGCTGGCGGCTGATTCCCAAGATTTACTGAAACGAACACAAATCCCCTGTGGAAGCGAGCCTGCTCCCACATCAGACGGTGAGAAGTCGAATCTTGCCGTCGGCTTCTACACGAGCAGCAACGTCGTCATAACTTGCCAGCGTGGTATGGGCCGTCTGAATCGGCTGTTCATGGGTCGCCGTGACGATCATCAAGTCCGCTCCTGCCGCCTCGGCCGCGAGAATGCCCACCGTCGCGTCCTCGAAAACCAGGCAATTGGATATCTCGACGCCGAGCCGTTGAGCTGCCAATCGATATCCGGACGGGTCCGGTTTGCCGGCGGTGACATCTTCGGCAGTGACCATCACATCCGGCTCCGGAATGCCGGCGGCGGCCATTCGCCGCAACGCCAGCGTTCTCGGTGCAGAAGTGACGATGGCCCATTGATGAGCCGGCAATGCTTTGAGAAATTCCGCCGCGCCAACCACTTCTTCTACCCCGTCGACATCCTCGATTTCCGCTTGGGTGATCCATGCGGCTTCGGCCTCGGCATCGACGCCGGGTAACGCAAGGCGATTAATGGTATCGATGGCGCGGGCGCCGTGGATGGTGGGCAGGAAGGTCTCGACATCTACGCCATGGCGAATAGCCCAGGTGGCCCAAACGCGCTCGGCGGCGGCAATTGACGTGAGGATGGTGCCGTCCATGTCTAAGAGGAAGGCACGGTATGGAGTATCAAAGACGGATTTTTGAGGGGGCAAAGGGACTTTCCTGTCTCAAGGTTCACCGGGTGTCCCAGCGAATGTACACGAACCCTGTAGGAGCTGCCGCAGGCTGCGATCTTTGGCTTTTCAAATACAAGATCAAAAGATCGCAGCCTGCGGCAGCGCCTAGAGGGTACGGCGTGATTTCAGGGCACCGTCCACACAATCAAGAAGCTGCCCCAGCGCCCAGGGTTTCTTGATGAACGAAACTTCGTGCCGGACCCCGGAGCTTTCAGGGGTTTCGAAGCCGGACATGATCATGATCGGTTTTTCCGGCCAACGATCACCGAACAGATTGGCCAGATCCGCACCATTTAGCGTGCCCGGCATGGTGATGTCAGTCAGCAACAACCTGACGTCCGGAGCGTGCTCCTGCAAATACACCGAGGCAGCATCCGCACTGGACTGCGGTTGCACCACATAACCTTCGTCCTGAAGAATTTCACAGAGAAATTCCAGGATCAGCGGGTCGTCTTCAACCACCAGGATCAACCCGTGAGGAAGGTGTTCGCCCGCCGTCGGTACTCGACTCATGACCTTGCCGCTCCCTGATCTCATCAATGACTTTCGCGGGCTCTAAATCCGCTACCTACAGGTATGAGCAACGGTATCTGCGGAAATTCATTTTTGATACAGGGAGTCGATGAAATCAATGATCAAACAGATTCGCAGCATTGAAAATGCTATCAATTGTCATGGGGGCTTGAACGCAAATCAGGCCCCGAATGACAGGACGCGAGTTACTGGGACATGGCGTCCTTTTTCATCGCGTCTTTGGACATGGCATCTTTCTTCATGCCGTCCTTGCTCATGGAATCCTTGGACATCGAATCTTTTTTCATAGCGTCCTTGGACATTGCATCCTTGGACATCGAGTCTTTTTTCATCGCATCCTTGGACATCGAATCCTTGCTCATGCTGTCGTTGCTCATGGTGTCAGCAGCGAACACAGACGCAGCACCAACGGCCAGACACATGGACAGAACAACGGTGGTCAACTTTTTCATGATGAAACTCCTTGATGCATTGGGTTGCGGACGGGGAAATTGTCGGGCGCTCGTCAGCTGCCACCGAACCAGTTGTAGCCCTGGTCTTCCCAGTAGCCGCCGCTGTAGGTGTTGCTGACGAAAATCGCCTGGATGTGTTTGGGATTCTTGTAGCCAAGCTTGGTCGGCATGCGCAGCTTCATCGGGAAGCCGTATTCACGAGGCAGCACGGCGCCGTCATAAGTCAGCGCCAACAAGGTTTGCGCATGCAGTGCGGTGGCCATGTCGATGCTGGTGTAGTAGTCATCGGCGCACTTGAAGCCGACATATTTGGCGTCAGTGTCGGCGCCAACGCGCTTGAGGAAATCGCTGAAACGCACACCACCCCAACGACCGATCGCGCTCCAGCCTTCCACGCAGATGTGCCGGGTGATCTGCTCGGTCTGCGCCATGGCGCGCAGCTCTTCGAGACGCCAGCTGCGCTTGTCCGCCACCAGGCCGGTGACTTCCAGCCGATAGCTCTCCTCCTCTACCGTCGGCGCCTCGTCGATGCCGTAAAAGGCATTGAACGGGAATGGCCGGGTGATCATCGACTCGGGATAGGTCGGTGCCATGGCATTGGGATTGAACAGCCAGCCCTGCACCCGATCGTTAAGGCGCGACATGGACGACAGCGCAGTTTCGACGCTGTCGTTGTCGGTGAGGTTGCAGCCGGACAACATGGCCACGCCGCCGAGGGTCAGGCCACGCAGCAGGAACGAACGACGCGAGCGGTCTTCGATTTGCGGGGCGAGGATCTTGCGGGCGTCGGTGAGGACCGAAGCCTCGTCCAGCCCGGGGACCTGAATGCGCTTTTTCATACCTGCTCCTTGCGGCCAATGATCATGGCCAACAGCGTTTTCGGCACCCACGCGACCATCACCAGATGCACCGCCACAAAGGCCATCAGCAGTGCCATGGCAAAGAAGTGCACACGGCGTGCACCTTCGTAACCCCACATCAACTCACGCAGCAACGGGAACTGCACCGACTTCCACAGCACCAGCCCGGAGATCACCAGCAGCGTGATATCGACCATCACGAACAAGTACGCCAGCCGTTGCACCTGGTTGTAATGACTCAGGTCGGCATGCCCCAACCGGCCCCGCAACGCGGCCCACAGGTCATGCAGCACACCTTGGGGTGAAACCGGGAAAAAGCGTCGTTTCAGGCGACCGCTGACCAGATTGATGAATAGATAAATGAGGCCGTTAATCGCGAGAAACCACATCGCCGCGAAGTGCCATTGCAAGGCGCCACCAAGCCAGCCGCCGAGGGTGATCGATTTGGGGAAGCTGAATTCGAAGATCGGCGAGGCGTTGTAGATGCGCCAACCGCTTGTGACCATCACCATTACCGCGAGGGCATTCAGCCAATGGGTGAGCCTCAGCCAGCGTGGATGGCTGGCCTTGGGTGAAGCAGTTGACTGCGACATGTCCGGCTCCCGTTTGGTGTTCATTGGGGCCAAGTATGCGAGCCGGAAGATCGCCAAATCCTCACGTAAAGTTAAATTAAATGTGATAACTCGCCCGCGATAATCTGTGGGAGAACCTGTGGGAGCGAGCCTGCTCGGGATGACGTCGTATCCGGCACTCAATTTGTGAATGACCCACCGCAATCGCGAGCAGGCTCCCACCCTGTTTCGTGCCGACCCGACTATGGTGCAATTATGGTTAAATGCCGCGCCCTCAAATTACTGACCCAGACCGATGACCCCTGACGCCCTCGCCACCCTCCGTGAACATTTGCTGACCGCCCTGGCGGCCGCTCCTGCCGAAACCCGCCGTATGTTCCACGGGCGCGGCCGCTGCTGGCCGGGGCTCGAACAATTGACTGTGGATTGGTTGCAAGGCGTCGTGCTGGTGGCGCTGTTCAAGGAGCCGGAAGCGGCGCAGCTGGAGGCGTTGAAACAGCTTTTGCAGGAGCTCACGCAATCAGCCGAATGGACACAATCCGGTGCGCACACCCTACTGCTGCAGCATCGCTACCTGCTGCAAAGCACCACCGAATGGTTGCTCGGGGAAGAAGTCGACGAGCTGACAATTGTCGAAGGCGGCCTGAAGTATCGAGTGGACCTGGGGCGCAAACAGAACACCGGCCTGTTCCTCGACATGCGCTACGGCCGCGACTGGGTGCGCGCTAATACGGCGGGCAAACGGGTGCTGAACCTGTTCGCCTACACCTGTGGCTTCTCGGTGGCGGCCATCGAAGGTGGCGCAACCCATGTGGTCAACCTCGACATGTCGAGCCCGGCCCTGAGCCGTGGTCGCGACAATCACCGGCTCAACGGCCATGACCTGGGCAAGGTGACTTTTCTCGGCCATGACCTGTTCAAGTCCTGGGGCAAGGTAATCGGCAAGGGGCCGTACGACCTGGTCATCATCGACCCGCCATCGTTCCAGAAAGGCAGTTTTTTGCTGACCAAGGACTATCAACGCGTGCTGCGTCGCCTGCCTGAACTGCTCGCTGAAAACGGCAGCGTACTTGCCTGCATGAACGACCCGGCGTTCGGGGCAGACTTCCTCATCGACGGCGTCACTCGTGAAGCGCCGAGCCTGCGCTTTGAACAGCGCCTGGACAATCCGCCGGAGTTTCCGGATGCGGATGTTGAGTGTGGTTTGAAGGCGTTGGTGTTTACCCTGGCGGATTAAGCACTAACGCAAACAACTCATCATGCCCACACACATTGAGCTTGTGATAGAGATTGCGTCGATGCACCTTCACCGTTTCCGGGGAGATGCCCATTTGCTGGGCGATGGCCTTGCTGGAGAAGCCCTGGAGAATGAGCCGTGCAGTTTCGACTTGCCTCGGCCTGGCGCGCACTGGCGGCGGCAATGAAGACCACAGCGGCGACATCTTCATCGCTTTCGCCACGGGTAATCAGCACGTGCCACCGGCTGCTTACGAGAGCAAAAAAACTACGACCTGCGACAACTTGAGCATGGTCAACAACGATCACATCAGCGAATTGTTCCTGGCCGCCACCGAAGCCGTCGACGAAGTCATCATCAATGCCTTGCTTGCCGCCGAAACGACCGAAGGTAACGGCCACGCGGTGCCGGGGCTGGATGCCGAAACGCCGCTCAAGGCCCTGAATCAGGCCGGTTGGCCGGGTGATGGACCTCGCAGAAGCTGACACTTGTGGGGGGATTCGACTAGCGGTACTTGAGGCCGAACCCCCATCTTCCTAGGATGGAGTTGCGCAGCCGCTTGCTTGTCCAGGCCGTTGCGTAGGTGGTGAGTGCACTGAACCCCTATCAAGCTCACCGCCTGCTTCATGCGCATCTTGAGCCTCAATGGCTCCACTTCTCCCCATCAAAGAGCTTTGAGGCTCTTTTTTAACTGCGCGTGAACAAGACAAGAAAAAGCCCGGCACCTGGCCGGGCTTTGTGCATTCTGGAAACCACCACACATCCCCTCTGGGAGTGAGCCTGTTCCCACAGTTATTATTCGTGTTCGCCCAATCGCTCGCGGACAAACTCACTGGCTTTGCGCGTTATCTGATCCAGGTGCCGATCACGCTGTTTCTCCGCATCGAGCATCGCCCGTTTGCCGTGCTTTTGCAGCAGGTAGGTATGAATCTGCCGCACCTCCAGCGAACTGTAGATCGGTGCCACATCCAGCTGCGCCATCAAACCATTGCTGCCGTGGTCGCGGGTGTTCATCAACACTTGGGTGGCGCGTGTACCCACCACCTGGAAGCCCATCGACTCAAAGTACGGCACCTTGGCCACCGCACAGGTCAGCTCGGCATGCGGATAACGGCCGACCATCTCCCGCAGCATCCGGCGCGCAATCCCTTGTCGGCGATGGCTGGCGTCCACGGCCATATAGGCCACGCCGCACGCGTCCGTATCGTCCTTGACCGGCAGGTACAGCAGGAATCCGACGACTTTTTCCGGGTCATCCAGGTCCGTGGCGACCAGCAATTCCACCTCAATCCCTTTCGCCCCGTTCAGCGCTTCCAGATACAGGTGCACCTCGTAGCCGATGGCGTATTGGTACACGTTGTACAACAGGTTGCTTGGCGGGATCGCAACCATGCTGATGTCGGTCAGGTTGTCGACCACCATTTGCAGGATCTGACTATTGATGTGCTCGGGGCACGGAGATTTGTAGTGGGTGATCTGGGGCATTGCGGGGACTGACTCCGGGGGAATGGGCGCGGCGGCCTATCATAGCGCGCCGCACCGCGTAACTCGCCTGTCTTGATCGATTCATGAGCAACACGCATAACTCTATAGTCGAAAAAACATAAACGTTTTCCTGACCTTCGCGGTCAGTCAATGGATGAGGGCTGTAATCGCCAATCAACCATAGGAAACGTACCGATGCCCAACGTGATGACGATTTCCCGACGAGAACTGCTGATCGTGGGCGTGGTGACCGCAGCCGCTGTGATCCTGCCTCCCTTCATTTCCGCGCAAGCAGCGGCCGCCAACGCCGCGCTTCCCGTCAAGACCAAAGTGTCGATCTGGGTGAACGGCACGCAGCAACAAATGGAACTCGACACCCGCACTACCCTGCTTGACCTGTTGCGCGAACACTTGCAGCTCACCGGCACCAAAAAAGGTTGCGACCACGGCCAGTGCGGCGCCTGCACGGTCATTGTCGACGGTCGGCGGATCAATTCCTGCCTGACCCTGGCGGTGATGCACGAAGGCTCGAAGGTCACCACCATTGAAGGACTCGGTACGCCGGATAAGTTGCACCCGATGCAGGCGGCGTTCATCAAGCATGACGGCTATCAATGCGGCTATTGCACACCGGGGCAGATCTGCTCGGCGGTCGCGGTGCTGGGGGAAATCCGCGACGGCATTCCCAGCCACGCCAGCCCAAGCCTCACCGAACCGCCGAAGCTGATCGCCAGCGAACTCCAGGAACGCATGAGCGGCAATATCTGCCGCTGCGGTGCGTACTCCAACATCATCCAAGCGATCACCGAAGTCGCGGAGGCCAGCGCATGAGGCCCTTTACCTATTTACACGCCCGGTCGCCAGCCGAAGCCGCCTCGCTCGCCGCGCAGGTCAGCGGCTCGCGATTCATCGCGGGCGGCACCAACCTGCTGGACCTGATGAAGTTGGACATCGAGACGCCGACGCAACTGATCGACGTCAACGACCTGGCGCTGGACCGCATTGAAGCCACGCCCGAAGGTGGCCTCAGAATCGGTGCACTGGTGCGCAACACCGACCTCGCTGCCGACGCACGCATCCGCAAGGATTACGGTGTTCTTTCCCGCGCCCTTCTCGCCGGCGCCTCTGGCCAGTTGCGCAACATGGCCACCACTGCCGGCAACCTGCTGCAACGCACGCGCTGTCCGTACTTCTATGACACCCATCAAGCCTGCAACAAGCGCCAGCCCGGCAGTGGCTGCGCCGCCATTGGCGGGTTCAGTCGGCAACTGGGAATTATCGGCGTCAGCGACGCCTGCATTGCCACCCATCCCAGCGACATGGCCGTGGCGATGCGTGTGCTTGATGCCCAGGTCGAGACGGTCCGACCCGATGGCACCACACGCGTGATCGCCATCGCCGATCTGCATCGTCTACCCGGCAATACGCCAAACATTGAAACCACATTGCTGGCGCATGAGTTGATTACCGCTGTGACCTTGCCGGCGCCGATTGGCGGCACGCACCTCTATCAGAAAGTGCGCGACCGCGCCTCTTACGCATTCGCCCTTGTCTCGGTGGCTGCGGTAATCCAGCAGGACGGCTCGGGCCGCGTTGCTCTCGGTGGGGTCGCGCATAAACCATGGCGCGTGGAAACCGCTGAAACAGCGATGAACAAAGGCGCTAAAGCGCTCACGGAACAACTGCTGGCCGGCGCCACACCCACCCATGAAAACGCCTTCAAACTGACCCTGGTCGAGCGCACGCTCGCTTCGGTGATGGCGCAAGCGAGGGCTCAGGCATGAAGTTCGACACCCCTGCCACCACCAATCCCATCGACCAAGGCAAGGTCATCGGCCACCCCACCACGCGCGTCGAAGGGTCGCTGAAAACCACCGGGCAGGCGCCTTACGCCTACGAACACCACGACGCCGTGCCGAACCAGGCCTATGGCGTGGTGGTCGGTTCTGCCATCGCCAAGGGGCGCATCGCCGCGATGAACCTGGAAGCTGCGCAGTCATCGCCGGGGGTGATCGCCATCGTTACCGCCGCCAATGCCGGCAAGCTCGGCAAAGGCAAATACAACACCGCCAAGTTGCTTGGTGGGCCGCAGATTCAGCACTACCACCAGGCCGTGGCGCTGGTGGTCGCGCAAACCTTCGAACAGGCTCGAGCCGCCGCAGAGCGAGTGGACATTACCTACTCCAGCACGGAAGGCACCTTCGATCTCGCCAGCTCTCGCGACTCGGCCGTTGAACCCAAGGAGCAAATGGCAGACACGCTGCACGGCGATTTTGAAACCGCGTTCGCGGCGGCCCCGGTGCAACTCGACGAAACCTACACGACGCCCGACCAGGCCCACGCCATGATGGAGCCCATGGCTTCGATGGCCGCCTGGGATGGCGACCGCCTGACGTTGTGGACATCGAACCAGATGATTGATTGGTCGGTCACCGACCTGGCGAGCACCCTCGGCATACCGAAGAAAAACGTGCGCCTGATCTCGCCGTACATCGGCGGTGGATTCGGTGGCAAATTGTTCATCCGTTCCGACGCGATCCTTGCAGCGCTCGGCGCGCGCATGGCCGGCCGGCCGGTGAAAGTGGCGCTGGCGCGGCCACTGATCTTCAACAATTGCACCCACCGCCCGGCGACCATCCAACGCATCCGCATCGGAGCCGGCAGCGACGGCAAGATCACCGCAATGGCCCACGAAGGCTGGTCCGGCGATTTACCAGGCGGCAAGGTGGAACTGGCCGCGCAACCGAGCAAATTGTTGTACGCCGGGGAAAACCGCCGCGTGACCATGCGCCTGTCCATACTCGATTTGCCGGAAGGCAACGCCATGCGCGCACCGGGTGAAACGCCGGGCATGATGGCACTGGAAATTGCCATGGACGAGATGGCGGAAAAGCTGAAACTCGACCCTATCGAATTTCGAATCATCAATGACACCCAAGTCGATCCCGTGAAGCCGGATCGGCCTTTTTCCCAGCGCCATTTGATCGAATGCCTGCGCACCGGGGCTGATCGTTTTGGCTGGAACCAACGGCATGCGCAACCGGCCACACAGCGCGAGGGCCGCTGGCTGATCGGCATGGGGGTCGGTGTCGCCTTTCGCAACAATCTGCTGGTGAAGTCCGGGGCGCGTGTTCGCTTGAATGATCAGGGAATCGTAACGGTGGAAACCGACATGACCGACATCGGCACCGGCAGCTACACGATCATTGCCCAGACGGCGGCGGAGATGCTGGGTGTCAGCCTCGACAACGTCGTGGTGAGATTGGGCGATTCGAGCTTTCCAGTGTCTGCAGGCTCAGGTGGTCAGTTCGGTGGCAACTGCTCGACCGCCGGGGTGTATGCCGCGTGCGTCAAACTGCGTGAGGCCGTGGCGCAACGCCTCGGCGTGAACGTCGACGACGCTGAATTCGTCGGTGGCGAGGTCCACGCTGGAGGAAAAAACATGCCGTTGCGCAACGCGGCACAGTCCGGCGAAATCGTCGCTGAAGACAGCATCGAGTTCGGCGAACTGAGCAAGAAGTATCAACAATCGACCTTTGGCGCGCACTTTGTGGAAGTGGCGGTCGACAGAGCCACCGGAGAAACCCGCGTGCGCCGGATGCTGGCGGTGTGCGCAGCCGGGCGCATTCTCAACCCGACCTCGGCCCGCAGCCAGGTCATCGGCGCAATGACCATGGGCGTCGGCGCGGCGCTGATGGAAGACCTGGTGGTGGACAAGCGCCTCGGCTTTTTCGTGAATCATGACCTGGCCGGATACGAAGTGCCGGTGCACGCCGACATCCCCCACCAGGAGGTAATTTTCCTCGATGAAACCGACCCGATTTCCTCGCCGATGAAAGCCAAGGGCGTTGGCGAACTGGGTATTTGCGGGGTCAGTGCAGCCATCGCCAATGCGGTGTACAACGCGACGGGAATTCGTGTGCGTGAATACCCGATCACGCTGGACAAGATGCTGGATAAATTGCCGCCGATGATTTGAGCGCTGGTAGTGGGTAAGTTGGCATTGTGCTGACTGTCCTAGCCTCATCGCCGGCAAGCCGGCTCCTACAGGGGAATGCGATCAACTGTAGGAGCCGGCTTGCCGGCGATGGCGTCTGGCGCCGCGCCGCTGAATTACCAGTCGTAAGTCATCTCAACCGAAGCCACTCGCTCCTGGCCGTAATAGCAACCAAACGAGTAGTTGCAGTCCGATATGTACTCACGATCGAAAATGTTCTGCACGTTCACCCGGGCTTGCAAGCCGCGCAGGCTCGGGTGCACCGGAATTCGCGTGCGTGAATACCCGATTACGCTGGACAAGATGCTGGATAAATTGCCGCCGATGATTTGAACGCTGGTGGTGGGTCAGTTGGCATTGTGCTGACTGTCCCGGCCTCATCGCCGGCAAGCCGGCTCCTACAGGGGAATGCGATCAACTGTAGGAGCCGGCTTGCCGGCGATGGCGTCTGGCGTCGCGCCGCTGAATTACCAGTCGTAAGTCATCTCAACCGAAGCCACTCGCTCCTGGCCGTAATAGCAACCAAACGAGTAGTTGCAGTCCGATATGTACTCACGATCGAAAATGTTCTGCACGTTCACCCGGGTTTGCAAGCCGCGCAGGCTCGGGTCCAGTTTGCCCATGTCGTAGCTGACGGTGGCGTCGTAGACGACGTAGGACGGCACGTGGAACGAGTTGGCGGCATCCCCCGGTTTACGCCCGGTGTAGCGGGCACCGGAGCCGAAGGTCAGGCCGTTGAGGTTGGCCTGGGTGAAGTGATAGTCAACCCACACCGAGGCCGATACCGGCGACTGGGCTTCGTTGCGGTTGTCCTCGTTGCCCCAGGTGTCCTTGGTGTAGAACGAGTCCATGTAGCTGGCGGCGGCCATGACGTCGATGTTGTCGAGGCTGGATTTGATTTCCAGTTCGACACCGCGCGAACGCATTTCGCCGCTCTGAGACATGTAGTCCGGATAGTCATCGTCGCCAGTCAGTACGTTCTTCTGCTTGATCTCGTACACCGACGCGGTGATCAGGGTTTTCTCGAACGGCTGGTACTTCACACCCACTTCGTACTGTTGACCCTCGGTTGGCTCGAAGGCCTTGCCACCACGCTCGGGCGCGGCGGTGCCCAGGGTCGGCAGGAAGGACTCGGAGTAGCTGACATAGGGCGCCAGGCCGAAGTCGGTGACGTAGGTCAGGCCCACGCGCCCGGTGAACTTGTTATCGCGCTTGGCTTCGTGGGTCGAGGCCAGCAAATCCTTGTTATCGATTTCCGCCCAGTCCTGGCGACCACCGATGGTCAGGATCCATTTGTCCAGCTTGATCTGGTCCTGCAGATAAACACCGGTCTGGCGCAAGGTGTTATCCCATTGGGTATCGAGTACGGGGGTGACGCTACTGGTGTCGAAGTTGTTCTTGCCGTAGAGATTCACCGGCATCACGTTGTAGGCGTTGTAGCCGTCGTATTTGCGGTTGAAGTGCCGATAATCCACGCCAGCCAGCGTGGTGTGTTCCAGGGCACCGGTGTTGAATTTGTATTCCAGGTTGTTATCGATGGTGTAGGCGATGTTGTGCTGGCGCCAGTCGAGCTTGGTGCGGTAAGCCCGGGTGTAATCAGTCACGCCGGCGTCATCGGTGACGAAACTGCGCAGGTAGAAGCCTTTATAGCGGTCGCGCACGTCGGTGTAACGAGCCGTCGAGCGGTATTTCAGGTCGTCGCTGAGGTTGTGGCTGAAGTCGTAGCCGAAGATGTATTGATCACGTTTGTAATCGTTGAATTTGGTGTCACCGGAGAAAAAGTCGCGGTTGATTTTCTCGCCGTTCGGACCACGGTTGAGCGAGCCGATCCTCGGCAGCGACTGATAATCCGGCACGCCGTCGTCACGCTGGATCTGTGCCAGCAACGTCAGGGACGTGTCGTCAGTGGGTGCCCAGGTCAGGCTCGGCGCCAACAGCATGCGCTCACTTTCGTTGTGCGCGACCATTTCGTTGCCTTTGTCGGCCACACCGATCAGGCGATAACTGAACTGCTTTTGATCGTCGATCGGGCCGCTGGTATCGAAGGCGCCGTTGACCCGATTGTAGCTACCCGCCCCGAGTTTGATCTGGCTGCGCTGCTCGGTGGTCGGGCGCTTGGAGACCATGTTGATCAGGCCACCCGGCTGATTTTGCCCGTACAGCACCGACGACGGGCCCTTGAGCACTTCGATGCGTTCCAGTGTGTAGGGATCGATTTGCGGAGCGCCACCGAGGCTGCCGGCATAGGGGATGTAGGCACCATCCAGGTACAGCGGCGTTGGCGCGAATCCACGGCTGGTGATTTCGTCGGCAATCGAGTTGCGGTCAGTGTAACCACCGGTGTTCACCCCCGGCGTGTAGCGCAATGCCTGGGTCAGGTTGCGTGCGCCCTGAACTTCCACCTGGTCGGCGGTGACCACGTTGATGGTCTGCGGAATTTCCAGGATCGGCGTATCGGTCTTGGTCGCGGTGGCGCTGCGAGTAGCGACATAACCGTCCACCGGGCCGTAGGCCGATTCCACAGCAACTCCGGAAATGCTGGTCGCGCCCAATTGCATGGCCGCGCCGGAGGCAACGATCGGCAACAGCGAATAACTGCCATTGTCGTGGCGAACGGCTTCGAGTTTGCTCCCCGCAAGCAACTGCCGCAGACCGCTGTCTACGCTGTAGCGCCCTCGCAATCCCGCGGTTTGCTGGCCGTTGGCGGCGCTTGGCTCGAATGAAACGGTGACCCCGGCCGTACCGGCGAATTGGGTCAAGGCCGACCCCAAGGGACCAGCCGGTATGTCGAACTCGGTTTCGACATCCGTTTGCGCCCAGGCCGGTTGCGCCGCCATCGTCATGCCCAACGGGACGACCAGCGCCATCCCGAGCAGTACGGCATGCACGGCACGGCTCAAAGGTGTGGCGGATGGCTGGGTGGAAAAAATGCGGTGTTGGGGATTGCGAGGGGTCATGCAGTTTCCTTTCGCCCGTTGGCAGTGAATGGCGGCGCCTGTGTGCGCCTCTAACTACCAAGTCGAACGAGAATCAAAATCAATAACCCCTGCGCACGATTTTTTTCAAAAAACACTTAAACCGGCTCCACGCTCGTCCAGAAACGGCTGAATCGACGAATGCGCACCGGCAAGGTCGAGGTCAGGTTTTCGAGAATCGTGTCGGGGTCGCCGAGATGAAAAGCCCCGGAGATCCGCAGCGCGGCGACCGCCTGATCACAGCCCAAATGGCCGGGGCGATACCGCTGTAATTCCCGGATGAATTCATCCAGGCGCCAGTCGTTGACCACCAGCATGTCGCGGGTCCAGGCATCGGCCTGAGGGTTGGACCGTTGCAAGGGCTCGATGGCGTCCTGGCGAAAACTCACCTGCTGGCCGGCGTCGACGCGCACGGCGGTGGCCGGCACGTTGGCGGAGCGCACCTCGACCGCGTGCTGCTGAACGCTGACCTGCGTCAGGTCCGCTTCGCGCCGCACGACAAACCGGGTGCCCAAGGCGCGGATGCTGCCTTCGGCGGTGTGAACCACAAAGGGCCGCGCACGTTCGTCCCGTGCGGTTTCGATAAAAATCTCCCCCTGGAATAAACGCACCTCACGGAGGTTCTCGCTATAGCGGATATCCACCGCAGTTGCCGTATTCAGCTGCAATTGCGTGCCATCGTCCAAACGCACCCGGCGCCGTTCGCCGGTGCCGCTGCGCTGGTCGGCCATCAGCGTCGGCAGAGGCGTGGTGTTCCAGGCCAGAGTCCCCGCCCCGCCCGCCATCAACAGAATCGACAGGACTTTGAGCACATCGCGTCGTTTGGCGCGGGCGCTGGCCAAAGTCGGGCGAGCGATGCCCGGGACGACCTGTTCGAGTTTGTCTTGCAGCCGCGCCAGGCGTTCCCACGCCTGAAGATGCCGCGGATCGCGCTCCAGCCAGCGGCGATGCGCCTCGCGAGTGGCCTCGCTGGGCACCTCGCCACGCAAGTCGACGTACCAGCGCGCGGCGGCTTCGAGGGTGGCGTGATCCAGCGGTTGGGAACGCGCCACGGATCAGTCCTCGATCAGCAACAGGCAATGCGTCAGGGCGCGCACCGCGTGCTTCTTGACCGTGGTCACCGAGACATCCAGGCGCCGGCCGATCTCGACATAACTGAGGCCATCAAGCTGGGCCATCAGGAAAATCTCCCGGGTGCGCTCGCCCAAACCGTCGAGCAAGCGGTCGATCTCCATCAGGGTTTCGATGATCAGCGAGCGGGCTTCCGGGGAGAACGCCACGGGTTCCGGGAGGTTGGCCAGGGTTTCCAGATAAGCCTGCTCCACTGCCCGGCGGCGGAACATGTCGATCATCAGGCTGCGGGCAATCGTACTCAGGTAAGCGCGAGGCTCGCGCAACTCAACGGTCTTGCGTTGGGTTAACACGCGAATGAAGGTGTCCTGGGCCAGGTCCGCCGCGTTGTGGTGGCAGCCGAGCCGTTTACGCAACCAGCCACACAACCAACTGTGATGGTCTTCGTAAAGCGAATGCACGGCTTGCTGCAGCGAGAGATCGACAGAGGACATGGAGAAAGCTCGACACAAAATTTATTTGATAATGACTCTCATTTTCTTCCAAGCCGACACATTTTGGCAAGACCACCCGCGTTTTGTGAAAGTAACCCAATGAAATAAGGGTATTTTCCCCATTTATGAGGAAATGTCCCCACCCCCAACTGGCACGGCCATGAAACAATCAGAAACAACTTACTAATAAATCACACATTTTATTCCCACTTTTGACATGGCCCGTCTGTTGCACCGGACCTTGCACCGCACTAGCAGTCATTTCCCAATGGGGATGGCGGGTTTCGCCACTTTGGCACGTGTAAGGGGAAACCAAATGAAAAACGCACCACCTACGTTTCGCTTATTACGGGGGTCGACTGTGGCCTCCGCCATACTGATCACCGCCAGCATCGCCACCGTCAGCGCGGCCCCCCTGGACGATGAAAGTCAGCCGCCACCGACCGATCCCTCAGCCTATTACAATCCACCTGCCGATCCGATTGCCGCCGCCGCAGCGCTCGAAGCCTTGAAGACCATGCCCGAGACCAACCAGGGCGCACTGGCCCTGCCCAACGGCGCGTTCGGTGATCGCAACACCCCGCGGGCCGACAACGTGCTGCCGCCGAGTCTGCAGACGTCGTTCAATTACCCTACTAACGGTAAACCCAGCCCCTTGTACGGGGCTCTGCCGTTCACCCAGCAATTGCTGCTCTTCGAAGAATTCGGCACCGAGAAACTCGACCCGACGATTCCGGCACCGCCCCTGACGTTCCCTGTACCCACTGTCGGCCCGGCACCGGCGCAGGACCCCGACAGCGTCGCTCGCAGCGCCCCCTCGGGTTCGGCGCTGGACGCATTCATGCGCCAGCCTGGCTTGTTCCCGTTTCCGTCGCAGTTCTCCAACGTGCTGGACCGCAACCCGTGGAAGGCGCAGATCGAAACCTTCCTCAACCGCCAACCCGTGGGTTCGCCGGCCGAGGGAAGGCCACCGGGAAAAGGCTGGTCGCATCAACGCTGGAACGAGTTCTACCCGCAAGTCGCCTACAAAACCGTGCAGGCGGGCGCGCGGATCAACACCGGCATGCGCGACCGCCGGCAATTGCACAACTACGCCGTCGGTGAATTCGGCCCCGGCGGCCTCTACTACCAGACCTCGGACATCCCGACCACCACGGGCACCACCAAAGGCATCGATACCCGCTTCCACCCCAATTTTCCGCTGCAGAATCACAATGCGTTGTGGACCTTCGACGGCACCTTTCCGGTAAAACTGCTGATGGTCCGCTATGGCCAACCCGTGTTGATGCGTCACTACAATGCCCTGCCGATCGACCCCGCGGCCAATATGGGTTTTGGCCTGCACACCATCAGCACCCACGAACACAACGGCCACTCCCCTGCCGAAAGCGACGGCTATACCAATGCGTTTTTCTTTCCGGGGCAGTACTACGACTATCGCTGGCCGCTGCAGCTGGCCGGCTACGACACCATCAACACCACAGCGCAAGACCCGCGCGCGGCGTTCCCTTGCGCACCGGGCGAGAAGCTGTTCGTCAACGACGCCAGCCCCGGCCTCAAGACTTGCGAAAACGGCACGATCAAGATTCGTGGCGACTGGCGCGAAACCATGAGCACCCACTGGTTCCACGACCACATGCTCGATTTCACCGCGCAGAACGTCTACAAGGGCAACGCGGTGATGATGAACTACTACAGCGCCCTGGACCGCGGCAACGAAGCCATAGAGGATGGCGTCAACTTGCGCCTGCCCAGTGGCAGCGCGTTGCCTTGGGGTAACCGCGACTACGACGTCAACCTGGTCGTCGCGGACAAGGCCTGGGATGCCAATGGCCAGTTGTGGTTCAACCCGTTCAACACCGACGGCTTTCTCGGCGATCAGGTCCTGGTGAACTGGCAGTACGAGCCACGCTTGAAAGTACGCGCGCGCAGCTATCGCTTCCGTATTCTCAACGGCTCGGTGTCGCGCTACTTCCGCATTGCGCTGGTGCGTGAAATCGCTGGCAACGGCGGTGAGTTCCCGGGGCCGTCCGGTTCCGGGGTGTCTTACAGCCGCGTGCCGTTCCACTTGGTCGGCAACGACGGCAACCTCATGGAACACGCCGTGCCGTTCGACGGCAGCATGGACCTGGACGGTGACGGCGATAAGCAGAACCACAACGGCATCCTGCCGACCCAAGGCATCGCCGAGCGCTTCGACATCATCGTCAACTTTGCAAAAAACGGGATCAAGACCGGCGACAAGCTGTACTTCGTCAACTTGATGGAACACAAGACTGGCAAAGGTCCGGAGAAAAACGGCCTGAGCCTGGCCGACGTGCTGTCCGAGAAGTACAAGGCAGTCATCAAGCAGGGCAGCAAAGGCCCGGAATGGGACAAGGGCGACCCGGTGGTCGGCAAGTTCATGCAACTGATCGTGCAGCCTTACACCGGCCAGGATGTGAGCATGAACCCCGCCGATTATGAACCCGCCAAACCAGGCAAACCGGCGGGCAAGACCATGATCCCGCTGACCCTCGATCGCGATAACCCCACCGACCTGGCAAAAATCAAAACGGCCCGGCATCGCGAGTTCATTTTCGGCCGCTCTGACGGCACCGACGAAGCACCGTGGACGATCAAGACCGACGGCGGCTTTGGTTACGACATGGACTCTCGGCGGATCAGTGCGGCAGCGCAATTGTCCACCGGCCCCACCGATGGCGGCTACACCGGCGACGGCACGCTGGAGGTGTGGAAAATCAAGAACGGCGGCAACGGCTGGAACCACCCGGTGCACGTGCACTTCGAAGAAGGCATCATCCTCAGCCGCGACGGCAAGGCGCCGCCGGAATGGGAAAAATGGGCGCGCAAGGACGTGTATCGCATCGGCGAAGGCATCGACAGTTCGGTGGACGTGGAAATGGCAATCCACTTCCGCGAGTTCGCCGGGACCTACATGGAGCATTGCCACAACACCCAGCACGAAGACACGTCAATGCTGTTGCGTTGGGATATCGAGCATCCGGGGCAGTTCCAGTTGATGCCGACACCGTTGCCCGGTTGGGACGGTGTCACTTACGTCAACTCTGCCGCCCTGCCGACCTTCCGTAATCCAGGCAACGGCAGCGGTGACGATGGCGATGACGACAACGAAGGCCAGAACCAAAAACCGGTCGCCAACCCCGACAGCGCCACCAGCAGTAACGGCCAGCCTGTGGCCATCAACGTGTTGGCCAACGACACCGATCCGGACGGCAACCTGCCGCTCAAAGTGGTGGGCCTGGCCCAGCCAGACTCTGGCCAAGGCTCGGTCATCACCGATGGCGTACGCGTGATCTACACGCCACCGACCACGGTGACCGCCCCCTTCACCGCGGCCTTCACCTATCAGGCCAGCGACGCCAAGAATGCGGTCTCGGAACCGGCAGCGGTGTCCGTGGCGGTCACGCCTGCGGCGGTCAACGAAGACCTGGTGGTCACCAGCGCTTCGGTCACCGTGCGCAGCAATAACCGCTACACCTGGGACCTGGCCGGGACCACGTCGAAAGGCACGGGCAATACGCTGGCGGTTACCGTGACGACCACCGCCGGCCCGCTCAACCTCGGCAACGCGATCCTCACGCCGACGGGTACCGGAGCTCGCTGGCGGGTATCGGTCTCCACCACCGGCGCAGGCCCGACACCGAACCCGACGGCCACCGTGCGCTCGACGTTCGGGCAGACCGTGACAGCGCCGATCGTGGCGCACTAAAGAGCTTGGCACCCGGCCCATGCAACGTGGACCGGGCGCTGCCAAAACAGAACTCAACACAGCCGAACTGTAGGAGCTGGCTTGCCAGCGATGGCGGCCGCCAGTTCAGCGCAATGTCCGAAGACCTCATCGCCGGCAAGCCGGCTCCTACAAAGATCGGGTCGCCTATCGAGAACGGCTCAACACAGCCGAACTGTAGGAGCTGGCTTGCCAGCGATGGCGGCCGCCAGTTCAGCGCAATGTCCGAAGGCCTCATCGCCGGCAAGCCGGCGCCTACAAAGATCGGGGTCGCCTATCGAGAACGGCTCAACAAAGCCGAACTGTAGGAGCTGGCTTGCCAGCGATGGCGACCGCACGTCCAGCGCAATGTCCGAAGGCCTCATCGCCGGCAAGCCGGCTCCTACAAAGATCGGGTTCGCCTATCCAGAACGGCTCAACACAGCCGAACTGTAGGAGCTGGCTTGCCAGCGATGGCGACCGCCAGTTCAGCGCAATGTCCGAAGGCCTCATCGCCGGCAAGCCGGCTCCTACAAAGATCGGGGTCGCCTATCCAGAACGGCTCAACACAGCCGAACTGTAGGAGCTGGCTTGCCAGCGATGGCGGCCGCCAGTTCAGTGCAATGTCCGAAGGCCTCATCGCCGGCAAGCCGGCTCCTACAAAGATCGGGGTCGCCTATCGAGAACGGCTCAACAAAGCCGAACTGTAGGAGCTGGCTTGCCAGCGATGGCGACCGCCAGTTCAGCGCAATGTCCGAAGGCCTCATCGCCGGCAAGCCGGCTCCTACAAAGATCGGGGTCGCCTATCCAGAACGGCTCAACACAGCCGAACTGTAGGAGCTGGCTTGCCAGCGATGGCGGCCGCCAGTTCAGTGCAATGTCCGAAGGCCTCATCGCCGGCAAGCCGGCTCCTACAAAGATCGGGTCGCCTATCGAGAACGGCTCAACAAAGCCGAACTGTAGGAGCTGGCTTGCCAGCGATGGCGGCCGCCAGTTCAGCGCAACGTCCGAAGACCTCATCGCCGGCAAGCCGGCTCCTACAAAGATCGGCGTCGCCTATCGAGAACGGCTCAACACAGCCGAACTGTAGGAGCTGGCTTGCCAGCGATGGCGACCGCAAGATCAGCGCAATGTCCGAAGGCCTCATCGCCGGCAAGCCGGCTCCTACAAAGATCGGCGTCGCCTATCGAGAACGGCTCAACACAGCCGAACTGTAGGAGCTGGCTTGCCAGCGATGGCGGCCGAAAGATCAGCGCAATGTCCGAAGGCCTCATCGCCGGCAAGCCGGCTCCTACGGGGGGTTATGTGGTTCAGCTGATTTTGTTCACCGGCACATAGGTGCCGATCAAATGCACATCCACATGATTTTTCGGCCGGTAGTTCCCCGTCGTGGTCACCCGCTGTTGCACGCTGTCATCAATGCATTCCTGGCCATAAGCTGTCTTGCCGATCGTGCGGAAATAGCGTGCGTTCAACAGTCGGTACGTGCCCCCCAGGAAGTCTTGATAGGAGTCGGTGATCTCCGGCAGCGCGTTCGGCGGCCGGGGGATTTTTTTCGGGTTCAGCTCCAGTCCGCATTCCATCGCTTTGTTCGCCATCCAGCGCAACGGTATATCCGACAACGTGTTATCGGCATACCCGCCGCCCACATTGGCGTGCGCGCCGCAGAACCAGACCTGCTCCATGACTTGATTGGGCTTGGCAATCGGGTCCCAAAGCGAGCATTCGTAATTGGCCCGGTGTTCATCGATGGCGACTGCATGGAAAGCATTGCGCACTATCCCGCTGAGCTCGGTGTCATGGAACTGGTAGTACTTATGATTGAACCACTCAGCCGATTTGAACGGCACACCTAACGCGCCCACCGTATCCCAGACACCCAAAAAGTGGATATCAATTTCCCGGGAGTAACTCTGACGGAAGAACTTGGCGTTTTCGGTATCCGCACTTGAATCTCGGGTGCGGTACAAGCTGTAGGCTTCATCGACACGAGCGAGGTGTTTCTTCTGCAGCAGCCCGACATTACGGATCAACCCCACCAGGCTCCGGGCGGAATAGGCGCCACGACTGAAACCGATAATGAAAACCAGATCGCCCTCTTCGTAGCTTTTTGCCAGGGCCACATAGCCTTCCTTGATCCTCTTCGACAGACCGACACCAAAGGCCCCGCCCTCCAGTTTGTCGTACCAGTCGGTGCCCACGCCCGGCACATAGATTTTCTTTTGCGCCGTGCCGTCCTTGTGGGCGGGCAGGATTGCATCGTGAAGCTTGACCACATTAGTGCTGGAGTTGCCGTCTATCTCCGGCGCCTGATCGGGCAAATTCCAGGTGCCATCGAAGGCGACTATGATTTTTTTCGGCATGATGTTCTCCATTCAGGGTTATCACGTCAGGCACGAACGCTAGCGCTGCGGCGCCACCATTCGAAACCGGATACTGATCTCGTTGGACACAACACTGTCCGCCAAC
Source organism: Pseudomonas sp. MYb327 (assembly GCF_040438925.1). NCBI lineage: Bacteria > Pseudomonadati > Pseudomonadota > Gammaproteobacteria > Pseudomonadales > Pseudomonadaceae > Pseudomonas > Pseudomonas sp. MYb327. The sequence continues at coordinate 1,459,584 of NZ_CP159258.1, read as the reverse complement.
TCGCCCTCGCCCATTTTGAAATCGTCACGTTTGAGCGTCAGCTCGCCATCAAAGATGCCAATCGAGTTTTCCGCCTTCAGCAGCACCGGCACCTCGACCTCCCGGGTAAGCCCTCGAAGGGTCAGGTTGCCAGTGATCAGGTAGCGGCTGTTGCCAAGGTCTTTAACCCGCGTCGACTCGAAGGTTCCCTGCGGATAAGTGACCGTGTCGAACCAGGCGGGCTTTTGCAGCTCCTCTTTGGCGTCGCTGCTCTCCAGTTCGATGCTGTCAAGGTCGATGGTCAACTTGGCCTGAGCGGCCTCGGGGTGGTCTGTATCGAAATCGAGGATCCCGACAAATTTGCTAAAGGTGCCATACACCCGCGAGCCCATCTGGTTATAGGTGAAGCTGAGGGTGCTGGCCGTGGCGTTCACGTTTGAGTATTCAGCGGCGTTGGCGCCGGGCACAGCGCCGAACACAAGAACGGCAGCCAATGCAGCACTACGCGAAAATCCAGGGCGCATGGGACTCTCCAGGCCGGGCTTCCTCATGGGCTGAGGGGGCGAACGCAAGCTAGCCGGCAACAGGTGGAATAAAGCAAAGAACCGCCGTTTATTCCACTGACGGCAGCGACTTCCGACCACCTGTCGCCGCGACTCTCCAACGCAGGATGATCGTCCCGATCGGGTGATTAATTAGCGGGTTACTCCACGCACCTGGAGACGAATCATCAAAGTCGCCGTTTCGCGCAATGGCTAAAGCAAACCTAGAACCTGGGTGGCGAGGGAGCTTGCTCCCTCGCCACGAATAGCTGACTGACTCAACACCTCATGGTTTACAGCATCGCTCCATCACTGGATCTTGCCTACACCAACCGCTCAATTTTCTGATGCTGCCACACCAGTTTGTAATACAGCGTCTGCAACGCCAGCATCCCCAGATACGCCACCGGAAACGCCATCCACACGCCTTGCAGCCCGAACCGTGCATCCAGCAGATACGCCACCGGCAACTGCACGCCCACCACGCACACAATCGAAATCGCCACCGGCACCATCACAGTGCCGCTGGCGCGCATGATGCCGCCGATGATCGCCTGGAAGCCGAACACCAACAGGCTCCAAAGCATGATGTGCAACAGATGCTCAGCCATATTCAGCGTCGCTTCTTCGGTGAGGAACGACGCCAATAACAAACTCGACAACAAGTACCCGAGCACGATCAAGCCGCCCGTCAGGCACACATTAATCATCAGCCCGGTCTTCAAAATCGGCCCGATGCGCTCGATGCGCCCTGCCCCGATTGCCTGCGCCCCGAGGATCGACGCCGTGATCGCAATCGACAGCGCGGGAAACTGCACGTAGTTCACAATCTGCGTCACCGCGCCATAAGCCGCCGTCGCCTGCGAACCGTGCTGGTTCACCAGCGCCAGAATCACCAGCTCCGACAGCGACAACACCACCATCTGCAACCCGGTCGGCAAGCCGATGCGCAGCACCTTGCCGAGGATCGCCCCGTCCAGCTTCATGGCCGCAAAAAACTCCCGGTCCGGCGCCAACGGATGCCCCTTGCGAATCAAACGCCACGCCAGCCACCCCATCGCCGCCAGGTTGCCCGCCAACCCGGCAAACGCCGCGCTTTGAATCCCCATCGGCGGCAACCCCAACCACCCGCGAATCAGGGCCGGCGTCAGCGCCAACCCGATGACCGTCGACACCACCAGCGCCAACAACGGTGACAACGTATCGCTCACCCCACGCAGCAACTGCGTAAACAGCACAAACACCAACAACGTCGGCATGAACCACAACATCACATGCGCATACGCCACCGCATCGTCCAGCACATCTGCCGGCGTCCCCAGCCCCACCAACGAAGATCGCGCAAATACACTCCCCACCACCGCCGCCACCAACCCGATCAACAACCCCAACAACAACGTCGACCCGGCAATCGCCTTCACCAAATGCGTCTCCCGCGCGCCCCACGCCTGCCCGATCAACACACCCGCCCCCGCGCCAAGGCCGATCACCAGAGCAATGAAGAAGAACACGATGGGGAACATACCCGACACGGCGGCCAAGGCTTGAGTGCCGAGCATTTGGCCGATGTAGATGCTGTTGACGGTACCGGACATGGACTGGAGGAAATTGGAAAGGACCATGGGGGCGAGAAAAAGCAGGTAGGTCGTCCAGAGTGGACGTTGGGCTGGGGTTCGGGTTTGCATGGGTGGGAGGTCCATCTCGACGGCGTGAGGGTTGATTGAGGATAGCTTCGGTGAGTTGGGGCCGAGGGGCAATGAACATTTCAGCGCTGTGTTTAATTTCCCGGCGAAGTGCAGTGAAAGGTCCGAGATTTCAGGGTCACGGGTCCTACAAAAAGCTCGGAATCCCTCACCTACCGCGCTGAGATCATGCGGCTTATAGTCAGTGCCGTCGCCCAAATGGCGATTCGGGTTTGGCGACCTGATCACAGAGAATGCGAAAGCTATCTGCTTCATTGCAGGTATCATCGCACCCGCAAAGCCGCTGTTATGGCGGCTGTGCGCGGGAGACCTTCGGGTCTGCCGGTTTTCTCTGTTGCCGGTTCGCCAACCTGCGCACAGCTGCCACCCAATCGTTTGGCGACGAGTGAGTGACGGCTTTAAGCCAATCAAATAGAGATCTTCACAATGAATCGATACATGCCACTCACCGGAATCGACTTGATCCCGGCTTCCTTGCTCATCGACACCCAAGCCCCACTCGAAGTCCTGCAAGCCATGGCCGACCACCGCATCCGCACGGTCACTCAAGTTCTGGAAAACATCGCGTACCGGGCCGAACTGGGTTGCGACACGGTGGTGTTGACCGACTTTTCCCAACTGCTGGCCATTCCATTACGCGATGGGTGTGACCTGATGGATGTGATTGGACGACGCTTGCGGGCACAGGCAGCGCAGTGATGAAAACGGGCGCTGAAGGCGCCCGTTTTACTTGGTTCAACGAAAATAACGGCCCAACCTGTTCCCGGCCGTTTCTCGTCGTAATACTGCTCATAGATAGCAAAAGATCAGAAACCCGCTATTACGTAGTAACTGTCACTTCATTCACTGCAGATCGTCACAGGTGCGCCACACCATGCGAAATCCACTCAAGCATTCAAGAGTTCGTTTTGGTTTCTTACTGGGTGTGATCTCAATGGGGCTGACCGCTTGCACCAGCGACGAGAGCATGACGGCATCGACTAAACAAATTACTCGACCACCTGTCGATGACAGCGAGACTTCGTCTGTGCGAGTCACTACGAGTTGGCTAAAACACCCATTTAACCAAACCGGGTGTCTGGAGCACGCCAGAGCGGCGCTTGCAAAAGCGAGATATTTTGTCGAGGCGGGAGACAGAACAGTCTATGGGTTACGTGAAGGCATGACGTTTTCGATTCGCTGCGATTACGAAGGCGTTGCTTTTTTCGCAGTTGCTTATCGCCACAGGCCAAGTACTCAAACTCAGGATCGGATCTTGAACGAGATCACCAGGCTATTTTGAGGACTGATCAGAAGCCCCCCTCATTCCAGTAACGAAACCAATCGCGGATCAATCGAGCCCTTCTGCACTTCGAGCAACGCCAATGTAACCGGCAACTTGAAGCGCCGCGGCCCCGCACTGCCTGGATTGAGATACAGCCTTTCACCACGCCACTCAATGCGCGGTTTATGGGAATGGCCGGTTATCACCAACCTGATACCTTCATCCAACAGCGCTGGAACGTCGGCGATGTCATGTACCAAAAAAGTCTGCCAACCCTCGAGCTCGAAATTCAGATCATCGGCGATTTGTACTGCCCATGGAGCCGCCTGATCGTTGTTGCCGCGCACGACATACAGGGGCGCAATCATCGCCAGTTGTTCGAGGATTTCGGGCTTGCCAATGTCGCCGGCGTGAATAATCCACTCACAGCCCTGCAACGTCGCAATCGCTTCGGGGCGGAGCAAGCCATGGGTATCGGAGATCACGCCAACTTTCATGCAAGGCTCCAGGCCAGTTTCAAAAATGCACACTGCGTACCGCTTCGGGGGTGAAAGCCTTGGCGCTCCCCTGCCCCGGCGTTTGCGTGTTCCGGCATCAGGTGCTTGACTCACTCCGGTACACACGCAAGACACGGATGTTCGCCAGCCCTACCTTAGCCCACTGAATGGATTCACATGAAAACAATAGCCAACCCGAAGTTTGCCCTGTGCATTGCCTCGGCCGCGTCAGGCTTCTTCCCCGATCTGCACTTTGATTGACCCAAGTCCGAAGGCCGTGCGATTGAGACTGGATAATATTTTTTCAGGTTTTTCAATAGGCTATAGATGACCGCTCAACTCTTTGCTGTTCATGGTCTGGTGAGTTTCACCCTCGCCATACTGCTGCTATTTCTGGGCAAGACGCTGGTGCAGCACAGCAGGTTGCTGCGTCAATATTGCATTCCGGAATCGGTGGTCGGCGGCTTTGTCTGCGCGGCGGTCACGAGCGTGTTGTACTTCGGTCTCAAGATTCAGGTCGAGTTCGACCTGCAAGTTCGCGACACCATGTTGCTGTACTTCTTTGCCGGCATCGGCTTGAAATCGGACGTGCGCCAGTTGATCAAGGGCGGGTGGCCGCTGATGATTTTGCTGTTGCTGGCCACGGTGTTTATCTTCCTGCAAAACGCGCTGGGCATGGGGATGGCCGAGGTATTCGGGCTTGATCCGAAGGCCGGGCTGATGGTCGGTTCCATCTCCCTCACGGGTGGGATTGGCACTAGCCTCGCCTGGGCACCGCTGTTCGTAGAAAAGCTGGGCATCCAGAACGCGCACGAGTTGGGGATTGCGAGCAATACAGTCGGCCTGATTGCCGCGTGTGTGATCGGCGGCCCCATCGCCAACCGGTTGATCAGTCGTCACCAACTCACGCCGTCCCGGGATGGGGCGCTGGAAGTCGGCATTCTTGACCAACAGCAATCCAAACCTCTGGATTACTACGACGTGCTCTGGGCATGGATGTGGCTCAATTTGACCCTGATGCTTGGCTATGGACTTAACCTGGTGCTGGTCGACAATGGGATCACCCTGCCCAAGTTCGTCAGTTGCCTGTTCGCCGGCATCGTCATTCATCACCTCGTGCTGTCGCTGATCGGCGAGCAGCGCCTGAAATCCTGGAGCGGCGCCAGTCAGGGTCTGTCGCTGATTTCCGATGTGTGCCTGGGCATGTTCCTGACCATGGCGCTGATGGGGTTGCAGTTGTGGCAGCTCAGCGGTGCGCTGCTGTTCATTGCTTGCGCGTTGACCCTGCAGATCCTGTTGACCGTGCTCTATACGTATTTTGTGGTCTTCCGCTTCATGGGCCGTGACTACGAAGCCAGCGTGATCGCTTCAGGGTTTGGCGGTATTGCACTGGGTTCTACGGCGACAGCCATCGTCAATATGACCACCGTGACGCAGAAGTATGGGGCGGCGCACCAGGCGTTTCTTATCGTGCCGCTGGTGTGCGGGTTCTTCATTGATCTGGTTAATGCGGTGATTATCGGGATGTTTAGCGGGCTTTAGCGGTTTGGCTGTGGCGAGGGAGCCGCACTCCGGGTACCGGCAAACGCACTCGTACCCAGCCAACGCCACAAGCTCTCCGCGTCCGTCACCGCACCGTCCACACGCAGCTCTTGCGACTGGAGCACCTCCTTCGGTGTGCGATCGCCCGCCCATACCTCAGTCAACGCCCGCACGCTGGAGTCGACGACGAGCGTCAGTTCTCGCCCGGGGTCGTCACGGCACAGGTCTGCCACGCCCTCTTCGACCACTAGCCACCATTCCTGCTCACCGGGTCGCGCGTCGCGGAACTTGAACTGGATGATCACCGGCCGGGACGGGAACGCTTCGATACGCACAAACCGGCGTACGTCCCACATGAGCAGGCCCGCGTCGAGTTGGTCATCGCGCAGGCGACTACCAATCCAGCGAGCGCCCCAATGCCCCAGTGCCATGATGATGGGGCGCAACTCCTCGCCCGCCGCTGTCAGGCTGTATTCCCAGACGTTGCCTGCAGCCGTGCGCTGTATGACACCGATTTCTTCCAAGTGGCGCAGCCGCTGTGCCAGCAAACTGGTGGACATCCGTGGTACGCCGCGGTGCAGTTCATTGAAGCGCTTGCTGCCACACAGCAGTTCACGCACGACCAACGGCGTCCAGCGTTCGCACAATGCTTCAGCACCGCGTGCGACGGTGCAGAACTGACCGTAGCTTTCGTCCATCGCCTGCACTCCTGCTGCATCAACGCTTCAGATTCTGAACTAGTCCTGCGACGTCGCCACGCGCACGCTCAAGTCTGCGAAAGCCAACCGCCCCAGGAGAACGCCATGACCAAGATAGCCATCATTCAGCGCCCGCCCGTGCTGCTCGATCGCAGCGCGACAATCACCCGGGCCGTGCAGTCGGTCGCTGAGGCTGCGGCGGCCGGGGCATCACTGATTGTGTTGCCCGAATCATTCATTCCAGGTTATCCGTCATGGATCTGGCGGCTGGCGGCGGGAAAGGACGGCGCTGTCATTGGCCAATTGCATACGCGGCTGCTGGCCAACGCCGTTGATATCGCCAACGGTGACCTGAGCGAATTGTGCGAAGCGGCCGGCGTTCATGGAGTGACAATCGTCTGCGGTATCAATGAATGCAACCGGCGCAATGGGGGCGGCACGCTCTACAACAGCGTAGTCGTTATCGGTGCCAACGGCGAAGTGCTCAACCGCCACCGCAAGCTGATGCCCACCAATCCCGAGCGCATGGTGCATGGGTTGGGTGATGCGTCCGGGTTGTGTGCGGTCGATACACCGATCGGCCGCGTAGGTACGCTCATCTGCTGGGAAAACTATATGCCGCTGGCGCGCTATGCGCTGTATGCCCAAGGGGTGGAAATCTACATCGCTCCCACGTACGACAGTGGCGAGGGCTGGATCAACACCCTGCGTCACATAGCACTCGAAGGCCGCTGTTGGGTGCTCGGCAGTGGCACCGTGCTGCGCGGCAGTGACGTCCCCGATGACTTCCCGGCTCGTGCACAACTGTTTGCCGATCCGGACGAGTGGATCAACGACGGCGATTCGGTGGTGGTGAACCCGCAAGGCCGGATCGTGGCCGGTCCGTTGCACCGGGAGGCGGGCATTCTGTATGCAGACATCGACGTGTCACTCGTGGCACCCGCGCGACGAGCGCTTGATGTCACCGGGCACTATGCACGCCCTGATATTTTCGACCTTCAGGTGCGGCGTTCGCCGGCGACAGCGGTGCGCTATATCGATGAGTGAGGGCGATCGCCTGACAACAGATCAAGGAGTCATTCCATGAACATTGAACGGTCCTGCAAAGGCAGTTGTTTTTGCGGCGCAGTCGAGTTCACCGTCAGCGGTGAGCCGGCCGCGATGGGCTACTGCCATTGCGAGTCGTGTCGGCATTGGTCAGCGGGGCCGGTGAACGCCTTCACACTGTGGAAACCCGAGGCGGTCCAGGTAACTCGGGGGGCTGACAACATCGGTACTTTCAACAAGACACCCAGGAGTGGCCGAAAGTGGTGCAAGACTTGTGGCGGTCATCTCTTCACCGAACACCCGGGGATGGGCCTTATCGATGTCTATGCCGCGGTCATTCCGGATCTGGAGTATTTGCCAGGCGTGCATGTTCACTATCAGGAGTCGGTACTGCATATCAAAGATGGCTTGCCCAAGCTCAAGGATGTCCCGAAAGAATTGGGAGGATCGGGAATCAACGTGGTTGAGTAGTTGCCGGAACTTTCAAGTCTTTATTACTTCGACGCATTGCGTGGATCATCATGGCTGTCAACATACTCGAGCCCGAGCGGCCCGGTTCCATAAACCTGCGAGATGTACTCCCCTGATTTCGCCCAGTGAAAGTGTGGCGTGTTAGCCGGGAGTATCACCACGCTGCCTGGCCCATAAGCGACCAGTTTGTCCGGATCGAAAACCGTACCGAAGCCAATATAGAAAACACCGGACATGACGGTGTAGATACGGTCTTCAGGATGGGTATGGGGCATGAGTCTGGTGCCATTGGGCACTTTGACTCGCACGACGTAGGGTGCTGGCTTGCTTGGGTCGCCGGCGATAACCGCCAGTTTCACTTCTTTCGGGAATGCAGGGAAGCTGCGCCATTCCACGTCTTCATTATGCAGCGCAGCGGTTTTATCGAGTGGCAATGGTTGTGCCTGAACGGATGGGATGGCTGCGCTTACTACAAAAAATACTGCCAGACCCGCCGTTTTCATCATGCTCTGAATCATGAGAAGTACCTTAAATACGCCTGGAACAAAATCGTCCGGCAGACTCTAGGATTTATTGGCATTCATGATAATGGCGTTGTCGTGCATTACTGTTGATACGCAATGTAATCAATCTCTGCGCCACAACATCACACTCACCAGCGGCAGGCCGCTCATCAAACTAATCACTGCACCAGCGCACCGAAAATGCCCGGTCTGATCAGCCGGGCTTGTTCGTGGGCATTGAGTGTGCTTTCAAGACAAGTGTTAACCCGTGGCGAGGGAGCTTGCTCCCTCTGGATTGCGTAGCAGTCCCTTTCTTTATGGGCGAACAGAGGGCCGCTTCGCGCCCCAGCGGGAGCAAGCTCCCTCGCCACAGGGTCAGTGGATGCACCGGGCCGCACGCTTCCCCCATGACGAGTGAATTCCTGGCAGATTTTTTTTGTTTGCTACTATTAGTGCACTGCATCGAAGCGAAGGTCCGGCGCTGGCACTGTCGGCTTTCACTTGCGGCACACATTCGTTCAATTCGATCGTGCGTGAACTCAGGGAGCTGCAATGCGCATTCCACTATATTTCGCGTTGTCAGCTGTCTTTTTGGTGAGCGGATCTTCCGGCGCAGCGACGCCAGGGGATGCCGCCGCCCCCGCGCCCACAAACACTGCCGCTACGACGCCCGCCGCGGCGCCCGCCTCAATACCTGCGAAAGACCCCGTGTTTACCCAGGAACAACTGGATCAAATGCTCGCGCCTATCGCGCTGTATCCGGATCCGCTGCTGGCACAGTTACTGATGGCGTCCACCTACCCCGGGGAGATCGCCGAGGCCGTGACCTGGTCCAAAGCGCACCCGGACGCCAAGGGCGATGATGCGGTCAAACAAGTGGCGAGCCAGCCCTGGGACCCGAGCGTGCAGGCGCTGGTTGCGTTCCCTCAGGTGTTGGCGACACTGGGACAGGATCCGGTTTGGGTGCAACGCCTGGGTGATGCCTTCCTGGCGCAGCCCGACGATGTCATGAATGGCGTGCAACGCTTGCGGCATCAGGCGCAGGCGGCAGGCAACCTGCAGACCAACCAGTATCAGAACGTGACGATCCAGAATGTCGCGCCCCCTGCCCCCGCACCGGCTCCCGATTCAACAGCCACGGATTCCGCGCCTGCTCCGGCCCCGGCCAGCAGTTCGACCATCATCATTCAGCCTGCCGACCCGCAGGTTGTGTACGTGCCCACCTATAACCCGACCACCACCTACGGCACCTGGGCCTATCCGGCGTCGCCGCCGGCGTACTATCCACCGCCACCCGCCTATTACCCCGGTCAGGCATTGGTGGCCGGGTTGGCGTTTGGTACTGGCGTGGCTATCGTCGGTGCACTGTGGGGCGATTGTGATTGGGGCAATAACGATGTCGATATCGATGTCAATCGCTACAACAGCATCAATAGCAACAACCGCATCAACAATAACCAGAACAAATGGACGCATAACTCTGCCCACCGCAACGGCGTTCCCTATCGAGATAACAGGAGCCGCGAACAGTACGGCCGCCAACTGAACGGTGCCAATCAGCGTAATGCCTACAGAGGTGACAATGCCCAGCGCGCCCAGGCTCGTGAAAAAGCCCGCAGTTCCATGGACCGGCACGGCATTGAACGACCTGCCACCAGCAACCTCGAAGCCCGTAACCGGGCACGCGAAGCCCAATCGCGAACCTCGGCTGGTAACCGGATGCAAGGCGGTGCAGACAGATCGAACATATCTGACAGGGCGACCGATAGGCCCAGAGCTGCTGACAGAAGCCAGGGCGCGGCCAGAAACACTCGGGAAAATCAGCAGCCCAGGAGGCAAACCGCGCAGACAAATCAGCGCGCCCAAGGCAATTCACAGGCGCGCCAAGCTGTGCAAAACCGTCAGACCACGCCGGCCGTCAACAGAGGCAGCAGCCGCAACAACGCCTTCGCCGGCGCGCGGTCGCCGTCCCAGGCCAACCTGCAAGCCAGTCGTGGTCGGGCCAGTCAGGCATCCTTTCAGCGCCCCAGCGCTTCGCGTCCGGCCGGCCATCAGATCAGTCGGCCGTCCAATCCACCAGCGCGTCAAAGGGGGGGCCGTCGTTGAATTACCATCCTCGAGTAAAGTTTCTCAAGGGCTTGCTCCGCCATGCCTTGGTGATCACTGCCGGTGTGGCGTGGTCGTGCATTGTTGTGGCTCAGCAGGAATTTCCAACCCCGGAAAAGGCCGCTCAAGCATTCGTCGACGCCTTGGGAACGAAAAACGCCGATGACAAACGCCTCACCGAATTGCTGGGTAAGGATTGGCACAAGTTCATCCCTCGCGAAGGCGCGGAACGCAAAGATGTGGACGCTTTTTTGAAGCAATACCACCAGCATCACCAGATAGACAAAACCACCGACGGCAAGGCGATTCTGTCGGTCGGAAGCGACCATTGGACACTGCCTATCCCCTTGGTAAAAGGCACCAGCGGTTGGCGCTTCGACATCAAGGACGGCGGCGCTGAAATGCGCGCACGGCAAATTGGCCGCAACGAACTGGCCGCTGTGCAATCGGCCCTGGCCTATCACGACGCCCAGATGGACTACGCGTCAGTGGATCGTGACGGTGACGGTGCTCTGGAATATGCGCAGAACATTTTCAGCACCCCCGGCACGCACGACGGACTCTATTGGAAGGAGGACAAAAGTGGTCAGATCAGCCCCTTGGGCCCTTCGTTTGGCAAAACCATTGCCGGGGAAGCCTGGCATGGTTACCGCTTTCGCATCCTGCTTGGCCAAGGGCCTTCGGCACCGGGTGGCGCTTACAGCTATCTTATCGGTGACAAGATGAGCCGAGGTTTTGCACTGATTGCCTGGCCGGCGATTTACGGCGAAACCGGCGTCATGAGTTTCATGATCAGTCATGAAGGTGAGGTCTTCGAGAAAGACCTGGGACCGGAAACTGAAAAGCAGGCGCAGGCCATGGAGGTCTTTGATCCGGATGACAGCTGGAATGCCGTGAGTGCCGATCAAGAGCAACAAGACTGAGGCAAACGGGTCACGAACACGGGCGCCTTGGAGGCGCCCGTTTTTTGTCCGGGCTGGAACTACATGATGTCCATCGGTCGAGCCAACCTTGATCTAAAGACTCTAATTACCTACATTTGAGTCTATAGATTCAAATGAGGTATCGCACATGGCCGTCCCCCTTCAAGCCCAAGGCTTCAGCAAAAGCCAGTGTGTCGCCGGTCTGCGGGCCGCCGTGGGCATCCTGGAAAAATGGCGCGCGTCCAGTGAGCAGGCGTGTCGCATCCTGCGTATTTCCCGCAGCACTTTCACCCGTGCCCGGCAGCGCGATGCCGATTGGGCAGTGGCGCTGGATTCCGATCAAATGCAGCGCATCAGCTTCGTGCTGAACATCCACGCCACGCTGCGCCTGGTGTTCGACAACCCGGACAACGTCTACGGCTTCCCGGCGATGAGCAATCACAACGAGTTCTTCAACGGCCGCTCTCCGCTGGAGATCATGGCTCAGGGCGACATGATCTCCTTGTATGAAACCTTCCGACGCATCGACACGCTGCGTGGCGCGCAATGGTGACGGTGAGCGAACTGCCTGCACTGACCGGCGAGTCGTTACAGGCTTATCGACTGGTCAATTCGAAGTTTCCGCCGATTGCCCTGTTCGATGACGTGGCGGACGCGGACGAGTTTGAGGTGCTCTATCAGATTCAGGCGCTGACCAATCCCCGGCTGAAGAATGAAGTGGGTCAGCTGGAGTTGATTGCGCGCAGTGAGATTCCGTTTGGCATTCCTGGCTGTTCTTACGCCATTGCGCCGTTCACCCACGTCAACCCGGCTGGATCGCGGTTCAGTGATGGGCAATACGGGGTGTTGTACCTGGCGGACTCCATGGACACGGCGTTGGCCGAAGTGCGGCATCATCAGGGTTTGTATTGGTCGAATGTGCCAAGCCTGAACTATGAGCGGTTTGTGTTTCGCGGGTTGTCTTGCGCGTTCGTGGAGGTCGGGATGAAGGATGCCACTTCCCTGCCGATGACTGATCCGGTGTATGCGCCCGACGATTACAGCCATTCCCGATTGTTGGGCCGGGCGATCAAGGATGTCGGTCATTCCGGGCTGCGGTACCACTCGGTGCGGATGCAGGGCGGTTATTGCTGGGCGTTGATGACGCCGAGGCCGGTGTCTTCGGTTATTCAGACGGCACATTACGAGATGGTGTGGAATGGGCAGGTCACCAGTGTGAGCAAGATCAGCGAGGCTTGAGGGGGACTGCGCAGCGCCCCGCTTATCCCGACGTCCCAGGCATCATCACGCCCACAACAGGCAAGCCGTTCGCCCTATCAATGCCGTCGATGTTCACCATCACCTCAATGAAGTTCTCTTAAAAATCCTGCGGCGTAACATTGGCTCCATACCAACCAACAACACCCCGGAGCACACGATCATGAAACGCCAAACCATCCTCAGCATCGCTTTCTCAGTTTTTGCAGTTAACGCTTTTGCCGCTACCGCTACTCAGCCTGTTGTCGCTGAAGGTGGCTCGGATCGTCTGATTGAAAGCCGTGTGGCTGAAGGTGGTTCGGATCGTTTGATCCAGAATCGTGTGGCTGCCGATGGTTCGGATCGCCTGCAAGGTAACGCCGTTGCCGCCGATGGTTCGGATCGTCTGCAAGGCAACACCGTTGCCGCCGATGGTTCGGATCGTCTGCAAGGCAACACCGTCGCTGCCGATGGCTCGGATCGTCTGAAAGGCAACACCGTCGCTGCCGATGGCTCGGATCGTCTGAAAGGCAACACCGTTGCCGCTGATGGCTCGGTTCGACTGAAAGGCAACACCGTTGCTGCCGATGGCTCGGATCGCCTGCAAGGCAACACCGTCGCTGCCGATGGCTCGGATCGCCTGCAAGGCAACACCGTCGCTGCCGATGGCTCGGATCGCCTGCAAGGCAACTCCGTCGCTTAAAACCCATCGCTTCACCGCAGTACCCACGAAAAGCCCGGCCTGATCAGCCGGGCTTTTTCATGCTCAAAATCCATCGCTCGATCGTCTATCCTGTGCCCCCGCACACTCACCGGAGACATCCGTGCCGCCCCTGACCGCCCGCGAGGTTTACCAGCAATTGCGTGATGTCGCCCAAGGCATTCGCCCGTTCGCTCGCCTCGATGAACAAACCGAGCACGGCCACGTACAGGTCGACATCGAAGGCTGGCACTTGACCCTGGATGTCGATGGCAATCGCTTGCGCCATTGCCTGCGTTGCCAAAGCCCGGACGGTCGCGCGTACGACGGATGGCAGCATTACGGCACAGACCCGATCAGTTTGCTCAGCACCTGGGAGCTGGCACAGATTGAACGACGGCTGGCTGAGTGATTCCGTGCACTCAATCTTCAACAAACCGGCATTTGAGCCTTCGTTCCGTTGTCTCACCTGTGTTACATAACAATGAATAGTGAATCAAGCGTCCAACGAGGTTTACCCATGCTCCGCTTCCCACGCTTGCCGCAGTTGTTGACCTGCACCCTGATCGGTCTGCTCGCGGGCGGCGCCCACGCTGAAACACCTTCCCCGGCACCTGAACCCTTGCAACCGCTGCTGGCGACGATCAACGAGCGCCTGAACATTGCTGACCAGGTGGCGCTGACCAAATGGGACAGCGGCAAACCGATCCAGGACAGCACTCGGGAAGCGCAAGTCATCGCCAACGCCAGGAAGATAGCCGTTGAGCAAAAAGTGGACGCGGATGAAGCTGCCGATTTGATCGCCGCGCAGATCGAAGCCAACAAACTGGTGCAATACGGACTGATCGCGCAATGGCAAGCCGCGCGCAAGGCACCTGACGTGCCGAGGCCGGACCTGAATCAAATCAGGCCGAAGCTGGATGAACTGCAAAGCCGCCTGTTGCAGCAATACGCTGATTTCGTGCCCTATCGCGTCGACCCGGAATGCCCCAATTGGCTGGCCAAGGAGCGCTCCGGCCTGATCAAGGATGCGCTGCACGGCCAGGCGCTGATCCGCGCCACCGGGGAGTTGTGCATCACCGATCAATGAGTCCAATCCGAACTGTAGGAGCCGGCTTGCCGGCGATGGCGCACTTAAGAGCGCCATCGCCGGCGAGCCGGGCTCCTAAAGATAGCTGTCTCGTTCAGTCGATGGCTCCGACCGTTTACAAAGCAACACCGTTACATAACTGAATCTCTACACCGCAACATCGAGAAGCCCGGCCTGATCAGCCGGGCTTTTTCGTGGGCGCTGAATTTGCTTTCGAGAAAAACGAAAACCTGTGGCGAGGGAGCTTGCTCCCTCGTTACAGATACCGCATCGCGATTTAGTGAACGGCATTTCGGCTGATATGACCGGTGACGCGCCATAGGTGGATCTGGCAGCCTTGCTGGAACGTCGCGACCTCCCTGATCTGGACCTCAAGCATGAGCAAGACCGAAGCGCTGGCCAAAATACTGCTCGGCCCTGTGTTGCTGATGCAGGGTGTGTACACGCGCCGGGTGACGCCAAAGTTGCCGGAAGCCGACGGCGAACGCGAGGGCGTCGCGGGCCGTGGCGAGGGTTTGCGTCTTTTGATTCTCGGCGATAGCGCCGCTGCCGGGGTCGGTGCCTCGACTCAGGCCGAAGCGCTGAGTGGTCAGTTGGTCAGCCTGCTGGCCGAGGAATTTCAGGTCAGCTGGAAGCTCTGGGCGCGGTCCGGCCTGGATACCCGGGCAATGCTGGAATGGCTCGCAGACCACGCGCCGCAATTCTTCGATGTAGTGCTGCTTTCCATCGGCGTCAACGATGTCACCAGCACCTTGGCGGTTGAGCAGTGGATCGCCCGGCAACAGCGTTTGATCGAGGTACTGCGCGACAGATTTGCCGTGAAACAGATCGTCATCTCCCCTCTCCCACCCATGCATTTGTTCCCCGCGTTGCCACAACCGCTGCGATGGTATCTGGGCCATCGGGCGGCCTGTTTCAATCGCCAGCTTACCGAGATGGCAGCACGCATGGATCACTGTACGCTGCTGACAACCCGCCTGACGCCCGTGACTGGTGCGATGGCGCGGGATGGTTTCCACCCTGGACCGGCAACCTACCGTGTGTGGGCAGGCGATGCCGCCGAGATGATCGCAGCGCGCTTTCGTACCACTGCACCAGGCAATATTTGAATAACAACAAAAAACAGGAGTTGAAAATGTCTGAACTGAAATTGCACCCCCACGCGGCGGCGTCCTTGAGCCAATGGCACGAGATGATTCGCAGTGGTGATTTGAGTCGCTTGCCCGAGTTGCTGGACCCGCAAGCCGTGTTCCGCTCGCCGATGGCGCACACGCCATACCCGGGCGCGCCGGTGGTGTCGATGATCCTCAACACCGTGTGCAAGGTGTTCGAAGACTTCGCCTACCACCGCGAACTGGCGAGCGCCGACGGTTTGAATGTGGTGCTGGAATTCAGCGCCAGGGTCGGCGAGAAGCAGTTGAAGGGCATCGACATGATCCGCTTCAACGAGCAGGGCAAAATCGTCGAATTCGAAGTGATGGTCCGTCCGCTCAGTGGCTTGCAGGCGCTGGGCGCAGAAATGGGCCAACGTCTCGGCGCTTATCTGGCCGCCAGTAAAGCCTGATCGTTGTGTAGCGTCGGTCGAGGCTTCGGCACTACTTGCAGCTCGACCGGCTCGCAAAAAAACCCGTTGCAGCGTGAGCGTAACCAGCGTTCGCCCGGATCGTTGTGAACCGCGGCGCGCCAGACCATGGAAAGCTCCTGCGAGGGCAACTCCATCGGCGCCGGTTCCGCCCGCAATCCACCCGCCGGGACCATGACCCTGGCCACGTAATCCGGCACGATGGCCAACATTTCACTGTGAGCCAACAGCATCGGCAACGCACTGAACTGCGGGACCGTCAGCACGACTTTGCGCTGCCGACCGAGCAGGCCAAGAGCTTGATCGGTTTCGTCCATGACATTGCCTATTGACGACACCACGGCATGGGGACGACTGCAAAACTCATCCAGTCCCAAAGAACCGGGCTTGCTATCCGCCCGCAACAGCATCGGGCGAATCGGCCGCAATCCCTTGCGCCGAGCCGTCGCCGGCAAGTCGTGGGTATGACTGATGCCCAGGGACACTTCGCCGCTGAGCAGCATTTGCGACATCTGCCGGTGATCCACTCGACGCACGATCAACGTGATGTTCGGTGCCTCGATTCGCAACTGCCGCAACAACCGCGGGAGCAACGCGTATTCGACGTCATCGGAGAGCCCAATATGGAAGGTCGCCTCGCTGGTACGCGGGTCGAACGATTGGCAACGGCTCAACGCGGCAGCCATGCCATCCAGTGCCGGTGTCAGATTGGAGAAGATTTCTTCTGCCCGCGCAGTCGGTTCCATCACTCGCCCTGCTCGAACGAACAACGGGTCATCGAACATCAACCGCAGACGGCCCAATGCGCCGCTGATGGCAGGCTGGCCGAGGAACAGTTTTTCACCGACGCGGCTGACATTTCGCTCATGCATCATCGTCTCGAAAACCACCAGCAGATTGATGTCGGCACGACGCAGGTCATTTCTGTTCATGATGTTCGCTGCCTGGGCACAAGGCCAAAGAGTTCAGAAAAGTGCATGGACAGGTTAAGTGCGCGGGTGAAAATCGTCTGTCGTACATGGGGACAACTCACTCATGCGTTAGATGAGTGCATTGATACTTCGGTATAGCCAATGGCTAAAAAAACCATTTTTATGAATGACTTAAGACTATTTTCGGCCACCGCGTGCGTCGACGGGATGGCAGATATTTCGGGTTTTTTGTCCTAACGGAATGCACGGCCGTGCTTCTAGGATACTGAACCGATTCTCCGCTCCCAGCCCGATTGCAAACCGAGGCGCGCATGATCGAAAACCGGACAAAAACGCCTGCCCATGCACGCAGCGCACATCCCTTTCTAAAAGGAACCTGCAGCAAGATGCTGAATCACTCAGGCCAAAGGACTTCGCGTTTCTTGATCGGTATCGACCTCAAGCCGCTGGAAAATACGCTGGTGTGGTTGGCAAGCCTGATCGTGGCGTGCGGAATTTTGATCAATACCGAAACCCACACCGACCTCACGACGACCACGCTTTACATCGCATTGCTGCTGATGGCGATCAATCTGTTGTCGATCAGCGCGGTGATCTTGATCGCGTTGTGCTGCATGTCGGTACTGACGGTGATGTTCCTTTATCAAGGCGGGTTTCACCACTGGGAATCGACCTCTGAGCTGTTGCACAACCTGACCGTACTGGCAGCGATTACCTTTGTGGCGTTGCGTAGCAAACAAGTCTCCGACAACCTTCGCCACAAGGAGGTCTACATGGTCGGTGCCCAGCGCCTGACCCAGACCGCTTGCTTCGGTTTTCGTGCCGACCTTGGGGCAATTTCCTGGTCGGATCAGGCGGCACGGATACTTGAATATCCGGCGGGCACTCCGCCCACGGTGGCGTTGTTCCTGGCGCGCACCCACCCGGATGACGTGCCCCTGCTGCTGGCCGGTTTCGAAAAGGCTGCGCGCCATGAAACCCTGATCGAGGTCCGGCATCGCCTGCTGATGCCCGACGGGCGCATCAAGCATCTGCACCTGTTCGCCACCCCGCTTTTCACCCGACACGGGTGTTTTGAATACCTGGGTGCGTTGATGGATATCACCGCCAACATAGAAGCAGAAGAAGCACTGTGCCGGGCACAAACCCAATTGGCCCATGTCACCCGCGTGACGTCACTGGGCGAACTGGCGGCGTCCATTGCCCATGAAGTCAATCAACCGCTGGCGGCGATCACCAGCAGTGGCGAAGCCTGTCGCAATTGGTTGAGCCGCCCGGTGCCGGACCTGGTGGAAGCACGCCAGTCGCTGGAAAGAATCATCGCCAGTTCAAATCGGGCCAGCGAGATAACTCGCCGCGTGCGGGCACTGTCGCGCAAGAGCGACCCGCTGCGACAAAACGAATCGTTCAACGACATCGTCAGTGAAACCTTGAGCCTGGTCCGCCACGAATTGGCGCATCACAAGATCACGCCGAAAATCGAGCTCTCCGCGTTCGGTGGCCAGGTCAGTGCCGATCGCGTGCAACTGCAGCAAGTCATCATCAACCTGATCATCAACGCGTGCCAGGCCATGGACGCGGTCAAAGCGTCGGACCGGATCCTGTCCATTCGCACCTGGGTCAAGGACAACGAGGCCGTGCTGGAAGTCGCCGACCAGGGAACGGGCATTCCCGCCGAGGTTTTGGAGAAGCTGTTCACACCGTTCTTCACCACCAAGGAAAACGGCCTGGGCATGGGGCTTTCCATCTGCCGCTCGATCATCGATTTCCACAACGGGCGGATCTGGGCGACCAGTGCCACCGGCCAGGGAAGTTCGTTTTTGTTTGCGCTGCCGGTACTGGTCGCCAACGACCCGGATTACGCGTCAGCCATTTAATACAAAGGTATATCGCGGGCAAACCTGAACACTAAACGGGCGACCACAGGCATGAATGCCTACAGTCCGGCATGCGTTTAAGGTAGAGCCCATCGCAAGGAACACAGCGTGGGGGCGGCTGCATGTCCATCCCCCTTGGGAATGAGCAATGAACGAACTGCACTCCATTCAGAAAAGCACTCTCAACGAGCCCATTGTTTTCATCGTCGACGACGATGCGCCCCTGCGTGAATCCCTTGGCAGCCTGTTGCGCTCCATCGGCCTGCGGGTCGAGTTGTTCGGCTCGGTTGGTGAATTCATGAAATACAACCGTCCCGAGACTGCCAGTTGCATGGTGCTGGATGTGCGGTTGCAGGGCAGCAGCGGTCTGGATTTTCAGAACGAACTGGCCGCCCACGGCATCAATGTGCCGATCGTGTTTATCACCGGCCACGGCGATATCGCCATGACGGTGCGGGCGATGAAGGCCGGGGCGGTGGATTTCCTGACCAAGCCCTTTCGCGAACAGGATTTGATTGACGCGGTGTGCGCCGCCCATGCCCGGGACAAGCAGCGCCGTGAATCCGAGCGTTATGCCGATCAGTTGCGGGCGCGCCACCAGACGCTGTCAGCGCGGGAGCAAACAGTCATGGCGCTGGCGGCATCAGGCTTGATGAATAAACAGATCGCCGGGGAGATCGGCCTGAGCGAGATCACGGTCAAGATTCATCGTGGCCAGGCCATGCGCAAAATGGGGGCGCGTTCGTTCGCCGACCTGGTGCGCATGGCCGAAGTCATCACCGCACAGCCCACAGCGAGGTAACTATACCCACGTATACTGTGCACCTATTCAGGACAGCGTATCTTGCAATGATGGCGGACAGCCTCCACGAGCTCTCCGCTGCGACGCAGGGTAGAACAATGCGCAATGACGCGATAATTTCCGTAGTCGACAATGATGATTCCGTTCGAATGGCGCTGGACAGTTTATTACGCTCCAGCGGTTACGCGGTGAGAACTTATGCAGGTGCTCATGACTTCCTCTTTTCCGATGGCCCCAATGTAACTTCCTGCCTGATTTCCGACATACAAATGCCGGATATGGACGGCATTCAGATGTATGAAGAGCTGGCGACTAAGGGTATTCACATTCCGGTCATATTCATTACCGGCAACCCCGACGCGCAGCGCCAATTGAGCAATAAAGCCCGGGAACCGGTGGCATTCCTGCCAAAACCGTTTGCCACCAACAAGTTGATGGAGTTTATCGACATTGCTCTTAAACGCCCCGTCTGAGTTCCTCCTGCATTTCAACTAGCGAACTAACACCTTGGTATAGCTACATAACACTTAGTCATACTTCAGATGACCCTATGTAGAAGTGTTTCATCCCGGGCCCTCACATAACATCTCCCCCAGATCG
Organism: Pseudomonas sp. MYb327; assembly: GCF_040438925.1. Lineage (NCBI taxonomy): Bacteria > Pseudomonadati > Pseudomonadota > Gammaproteobacteria > Pseudomonadales > Pseudomonadaceae > Pseudomonas > Pseudomonas sp. MYb327. The sequence continues at coordinate 1,439,490 of NZ_CP159258.1, read as the reverse complement.
CACTTCTATCGCAAGAGTTTCAACGCCCTCGATTGTTCTTCTGGAGCTAAACAATGAAACAGCATATTTTGATTATCGGTGCAGGGTTCGGTGGTGTCTGGAGCGCATTGAGCGCTGCCCGTCTTCTGGACAAGCACGACCGTAACGACGTCGAGATCAGCGTTCTGGCGCCGCAAGCCGAACTGCGGATTCGCCCGCGCTTCTACGAGCCGAACGTGCACAACATGAAGGCGCCATTGAACGAGCTGTTCGACGCCGTCGGCGTGAAGTTCGTCCAGGGCACGGCTGAAGTGATCGACGAAAAAAACAAACACGTCAGCTACACCAACGCCGCTGGCGCTCAAGGCACGCTGAGCTACGACCGCTTGGTGCTGGCCGCCGGCAGCCACCTGATGCGTCCGCCGGTCGATGGCATGCTTGAGCACGCCTTCGATGTGGATCAAATCGAATCCGCCACGCGCCTGGAAGCCCACATCAAATCGCTGAAAGATCTGCCGGCCAGTGCGGCCCGCAACACGGTGGTGGTGGCCGGCGGTGGCTTCACCGGTATTGAAACCGCGACCGAAATGCCGGCGCGCCTGCGTGCGGTGCTGGGTGACAACGCCGACATCCGCGTGATCGTGGTCGACCGCGGTCCACAAATTGCTGCCGCGATGGGCGATGGCATTCGCCCGTCGATTGTCGAGGCGTCCGAACACTTGGGTATCGATTGGGTGCTCAATGCCACCGTGGCTTGCGTCGACGCCAATGGCGTCACCCTCGCCGATGGCCAGCGCATCGAGTCCAAAACGGTGATCTGGACGGTGGGTTTCCGTGCCAATCCACTGACCGAGCAAGTGCAAGGCACCCGCGATCCCCAAGGCCGGCTACATGTCGATCCGCACCTGAAAGTACGCGATCACGCCGATGTGTACGCTTCCGGCGACGTGGCCTACGCCGCGACCGATGACCTCGGCAACTTCGCCGCCATGTCTTGCCAGCACGCCATTGCTCTGGGCCGCTACGCCGGCAACAACGTCGCCGCTGATCTACTGGGTGTTGAACCGATGGTGTACAGCCAACCCAAGTACGTCACCTGTCTCGACCTGGGCACTTGGGGCGCCGTGTACACCGAGGGCTGGGATCGCCAGGTGAAACTGGTCAAGCAGGAAGCCAAGGAACTCAAGACCCAAATCAACAGCGTGTGGATCTACCCGCCGGCGGCTGATCGCGCCACGGCACTGGCCGCCGCCGACCCGTTGATACCGGTGGCTTGACGACAAGTGAAGCTGTCGTGGCTGGACGACTGCAACCGTCCGGTCATGGCAGCCGTCAGTCGTCAGTCGTGATGTAACAGACGCTCATCGCAGGTATTCGATATGTATGGTTTTTTTGAGAGCCCGTATCGGGTGTTGAATTTGTCCCACGTCCTGCTGATTGGCGGACTGGCCGCATTAGTTGTCGGCGCCATTCTGGCTTACGGCCTGGACCAGTATCTGTCGTTACCCGGCCTGGTCGGTGCCCATGCGTTGACGATACTCGGCCCGACCGCGATAAAGTTGGGTTATGTGATGCGTTTACTGACGTTTAATCGATTAAGGCTTCACCCTCGCAACATGGTTTGAAGTTTAAACACCCGTATCCCGGGCAGCCCTCTCCTTGCTGCGCCGGGACATTTCCCAAGCGCCCGCCACTGGTTTTTCTGGCGGGCGTTTTTTCTCGAATCTGATCAATAAAAATCTGGTACGCCCTTCACGAAGAAATTGCCCGGCACGAGCCGTGCGAGTTGCCGTTCGATAGCAAAAATCCGGAAGAACAAATGTCTATCATCCAACGTTGCAAGCAACTTTTTTTATCAGACGCAGTAGCCTGGCTGGCCGCCGTTACGGTCGGCAGCATGATCTTCATTACCAATTCGATGCTCAACGTAGATGTCGCGCCGACGCTGCTTTACATCACGCTGGTGTTCATGTCGGCGAACATTTTTTCCATTCCCATGTTCCTCACCGTCGCGATTAGTTGCATCGGTTTCCTGACCATCAGCTTTATTGTCGACGAGGGCTATCAGGACGAGAAGCTCATTGCCGGTTTCGTCCGTTGCCTGATCGCCCTCACCACCATCACCCTGTTGGCACTGCGCAGCAAACAAGCGACCGACACTTTGCACCGCAAGGAAGCGTTCTTTTTGGGCGCACAAAAACTCAGCCATACCGGCAGCATCGGTTTTACCTTCGACGGGACTGATACCGCATCCTGGTCGGACGAAGCCGCGCGGATTTTCGAGTTCCCCGCGAACGTTAAAGCCACCGTCGCCATGATCAAGGCGCGCACCCATCCCGATGATTTGCCCCTTGTTGAACGTGTTTTCGAACAGGCCGCGCGCCAGGAAAACCTGATTGAAGTGGAACATCGACTGGTCATGCCGGATGGAAGGATCAAGCACGTGCAGATGATCGCCAACCCGCTGTTCAAGCATGGCGGGCGCATCGAATACGTGGGTGCATTAATGGACGTGACGGCCTCCAAACTGTCCGAAGAAGCGCTGTTTCACTCCCAGGCGAAACTCGCGCACGTGACCCGGGTAACGTCCATGGGTGAACTGGCGGCGTCCATTGCCCATGAAATCAATCAACCGCTGGCGGCGGTGATCACCAGCGGCGAGTCCTGCAAACGCTGGATCAATCGCCCCGAGCCGAACCTCGAAGAAGCGCGCCGCTCACTGGACCGGATCATCCAGAATTCCGCCAGGGCTTCCGAAGTCATCGCCTGCATCAGGGCGCTCTCGCGCCAGAGCGACGTGCAGCGCAAGGCCGAAGTGTTTGACGACATCGTCAGCGACTCACTGAGTCTCATGCAACATGACGCATCCAACCATCAGGTGCGTCCGCATCTGCAGTTGGGTGCTCCCGGTGCGCATGTCCAAGGTGATCGGGTGCAGCTGCAGCAGGTCATCATCAACTTGGTCATCAATGCCTGCCAGGCCATGGCCAACGTGCATGACCGTGCGCGAACCCTGCTGATTCAGACCTCAGTGCAAGACAACCAGGCCGTGCTTGAAGTAGCCGATTCCGGCAACGGTATTGCCGAAGACATCCTGGGGTCGTTGTTCGATCCGTTCTTTACGACCAAGCACAACGGTCTGGGAATGGGGCTGTCGATCTGCCGCTCGATCATCGAATTCCACGGCGGTCGCATCTGGGTCAGCAGCACGGTGGGGGTCGGCACGCAGTTCCTGTTTGCAATTCCGCTGACCCGACTGGGACACGACGAATAGCCTTCATCCACACCTGACGCCACATCTTGGCGCAATGGAGATCCAGCAGTGTCTATCAATGAAACGAGCCAGGCGCTGGCACAACCGCGCACCATTGTGTTCGTCGCCTACCCGCAAATGGGTTTGCTGGACCTGACCGGTGCCCAGACCGTTTTCTGGGCAGCGACCTGCAGCCTGATCGAGCGCGGCCTGCCCGGTTACGTCCTGCATACGGCAAGCCTGCAAGGTGGGCCGATTCAGACGGCCGAAGGATTGGTGGTGCAAACCCGGTGTCTGGATGAGCTCTCCAATGGTCCGATCGACACATTGATCGTGCCGGGCTCGCCGCATATTCGTCAGGTGATGGCCGAGAGTGCAGCACTGGTGGAATGGTTGCGCACGGCTTCAGCCTCCGCCAGGCGCACGACGTCGGTGTGCAGCGGCTCATTTTTGCTGGCCCAGGCGGGAATGCTCAATGGCCTGTGTGTGGCGACTCATTGGCTGATGGCTGACCTGTTTGAACGCCTGTTCCCCCAGGTAAAACTCGACCGCGAGGCGATTTTCATTCAGCAGCAATCGGTATGGACCAGCGCCGGTGTCAGCGCCGGGATCGATCTCGCCCTGGCGCTGGTCGAGGCCGATTGCGGGCGTGAGCTGGCGATGCTGGTCGCCCGGCGAATGGTGGTCTACTACCGCCGCCCGGACAACCAGGAACAATGGAGCCCGCTGCTGCAATCGCAATATGCGAACGATGCTTGAACGACCACTGAAACCCTGTGGCGAGGAAGCTTGCTCCCACTGGGCTGCGAAGCGGCCCCGAATTTCGCGACTGCTGCGCAGTCGAGCGGGAGCAAGCTCCCTCGCCACAGGATCAAGTCGTCCTTCATTCCTTTCGGAATATTCACTCAGGAGTTGTCGCTACGTGTAGGCAAGAGCATGGCTAAGGTGAATCGGGATCTCTATTCAAGGACGCAAAGGAATGCATCCACGCCCCCACTCACACTTTCTGCTCGCTACATCGTTGCCAACCCGTTGCGCGCGGGGTTGGTGGAAAACGTAGGTGAGTACCCGCTCTGGGATGCCTGCTGGCTCTAGCGTAGACACCAATGTGGCGAGGGAGCTTGCTCCCGCTCGACTGCGCAGCAGTCGCCAAACCTGCGAACCGGTTTATCCAGATATACCTAATGGCCCAATTTGGGGTCGCTTCGCAGCCCGGCGGGAGCAAGCTCCCTCGCCACAGGGGGCAGTGTTAGGGTGTTTCATTTGCGCTGTAGCAACCAGTGAAGCAGTCCGCTCCTTTTTATCGCAATGGGCTTTTGCATGACCACGGTCTCGCGAATTTCCTGGCGCTGATCCTGTAAATGGCTCAGGGCGGTTTTCAGTTCGCCGAGGTGTTCCAGCTGGTTGCTGAACATGGTTTTGTCGATGCGAAACAGTCGGCCGCTGGTGATAGTGCGAAACTCCCCGCGCGATGGACTATCGGCAAGAATGCCCTCCTCGCCCAACACTTCACCCGGGCCCATGCGCCCCGCCTCGATCAGTTTTTCGCCGTCGTGGATCGACACCGAAACCACGCCGGTACTGATGATCATCAGGCAATCGGCAACCTCGCCGAACGCCAGGATCACCTGGTCGGCCTGGTAGTCCAACGGGGTCATTTCGTCCACCAGGCGCTCGCGCTCATCGTTGCTCAAGGAGCGGAAAATCCGCACGTCTTCCAGCAGTCGGCGCTGGCGGTTCCACAGTTGCTCATCCTGGCCGCCGCCCCAACTGACACCCGCGGCCTCGAGGTGACGATGGGCGAGGTCGAACATCAGGTTGCACACCTCATTCTTGCTCTTGGCCGATTCGATAAAACCCTTGAGTTCGTACTCGGTGTACTCAAGGTGAGAGCTTTTCACCGAAACCTTGGCGCGGCGCGTTGTCAGTAACGCCCGGGTGCCACGCAAGGTTTTTTCCAGGGCATCGATGGCCCGGCGCGGACGCACGCTGCTCGGCACGGCAACAACCACACTGAGCCCATGCACATCGCCTGGGCGACTGTAATTAATGATCCGTGCTTTCGCCGCCACCGAGTTGGGTACCACCGCGATACCGCCCATGTCGGTCATCAAATGGGTCGAGCGCCAGTCGATCTCTACCACGGTGCCCTGGGTGCCATCGATGGCAATCCGGTCATTGAGTTGGTAGGGCTTGGTAGTGTTGAGCACAATGCCGGAAAACACGTCGCTCAAGGTGCTTTGCAAGGCCAGGCCGACGATGATCGCCATCGCCCCGGATGTCGCCAGCAAACCCTTGACCGGCAACTGCAAGACATAGGCCGCCGCGCCGACAATGGCGATCAGGAAAATCACCGCGCCCATCAAGTCGTAAAGCAAGCGTACGCTGTGCCCGGCGCGGGACATCAAGCCATAGCCGAGGATGATGGTCACGGTCCTGGCCGCGAACAGCCACCAGCCGATGCCCAATACCGTGCCCATCAGGTTGAGAATGGCGTCCTCCGGCCATAGCGGTGGTTGCAGCGGGCTGATGCCGGCTGCGGTCATGACCCAACTGAAGGCCACGAAAATCCCAATGCGCACGCAAATTCGCAGGTTTTGCCGCGAGGCATCGATCAACTGCCACGCCGCCAGATCGATCAGGATCAGGATGACACCGCAGATCAACGGATGAGCCTGCAGGAACGTGAACATGATTGATTTCTCCACAGCCTTTTTTTGCCAGCGGCGACCTGCGTGCGATGGCTGTATCAGACGGATCAGGGTTCATGGGAGAAGGCCCTGCGCGGGCCAACGGAAGACAGCCGTTCAATTGACCACGCACTGTAAGTTGCCTAATTACCCGAGACACTCCTACCTCAGTGCTAACCACTCATACCTGGGTATGACGGGCCTAGCCCCCATGTGCTAGCGCACCGTCTTGAGGTACGAGTGTTATCGGGCACGTGTCGATTTATTCTGGCCACATCGAATGCATCAACTCATCGCGCCGATGCGCTTGCCTGGGGACGGTTGTCATGAACGCATTGCAAAAGCTGTACATCGCCAGTCATCCACTGCGCATCAGCCGCTACGGCGCGCACACATCTCTATCGACCGCCGAGCGCGTAGAAATCATCGAAGTACTGACAGACATCCTGAGCACCGCCCTGGCCCTTCTCGCGCAGATCAAACGCGGCCAGCAGACGTTGCGCAACGTCAGTTTCCTGCCGGTACAACAGATGTTTCACCGACTGGTTCGGACCAATACCGACTATGCGGATTTCCTGGCTACGGGCATCACCGACCTCGGGGGCTACACCGAGAAGGCAGCCCTTTACAGCTTGAATGACATTCAACAGCCGAACTGTTTTGCCGACTGCCTGCAGGGCATTGACCAGCGGACAAACCGACTCCGCGCCGCCGACGCCCTGCTGCGCGACTACTACGAATCCGCCATCGCCAACAAGGACAGCGCCAGCAAGCGGTTCTTCGAAGAATGCACCCGGCGCAACGCACATTTCATCTCGTTGATCGAGGACAACCTGAGCGAGGGGCAACCATGGTGACGTGTCTGTTTCAAGCGTTGCGAAGCGGCTCAGGCAAATAATGAACAGTCACTGATTTTGATAATCCATCGCAACTACCGCGAAAAGGCCATCAAACATACACAAGTATACTATTCCGCTTTTTTGGAGCGCGTATCTTGCAACTATGGCGGGCGCCATAGCGCCACTCGCAACAACGCAAGGTTTTTACATGTCCAACTCACCTATTATTTCAGTTGTTGATGATGACGAACTTATCCTTATTTCTCTGGACAGTTTGTTACGCTCTTACGGTTACACAGTAAAAACCTACACCAGTGCCTATGCATTTTTAGCATCCAGCGGACCTGAGCAAACCGATTGCCTGATTTCGGACATCCAGATGCCCGGCATGTGCGGCGTACAAATGTATGAAGCGCTGGCGGCGAGAAATACCCATATCCCCACGTTATTCATCACCGGAAAGCCCGGCATGCCCCCTGCGTTCGGTGCCAATGTGCGAACACCGGAGGGCTATTTTTCCAAGCCTTTCCATACCGATGCGCTGTTGGCGTGTATTGAAAATGCATTGAAAAAACGTCGGCACTGACTGACTGGCTTTGACTTTAAAGACAATAGACAATCAATACACAGGTATAACGAAATCAGACTCATGCGTGCATTAAGCGACCGTTCGCAGCGATGCACTGCGCCGCTGAATTAAATACCATTTTCTTTATCTGCTTTACACGCCAACTACTCCGACACAACTTTAACTATCAATTTAAAGAGCCAATGCCATGTCAAAAAACAAACTAACTTCAATCAACGGTGCACCCGTCGTCGACAATTTCAACATCCAGACTGCCGGTCCTCGCGGCCCCGCACTATTACAGGATGTCTGGTTACTGGAAAAGCTCGCCCATTTCGACCGCGAAGTGATCCCGGAGCGCCGTATGCATGCCAAGGGTTCCGGCGCCTATGGCACGTTCACTGTGACCCACGACATCACGCGCTACACCAAGGCCCGGCTGTTTTCCGAAGTGGGCAAGCAAACGCCGATCTTCACGCGTTTCTCCACCGTTGCCGGGGAACGCGGTGCGGCCGATGCCGAACGGGATATCCGTGGGTTCGCCTTGAAGTTCTACACCGAGCAAGGCAACTGGGATCTGGTCGGCAACAACACGCCGGTGTTCTTTTTCCGCGATCCGTTGCGTTTCCCGGACCTCAACCATGCAGTCAAACGCGACCCCCGCACAGGCATGCGCAACGCACAAAGCAACTGGGATTTCTGGACGTCGTTGCCCGAAGCCTTGCATCAAGTGACCATCGTCATGAGCGAGCGCGGCATTCCGCGCAGCTATCGGCATATGCATGGTTTCGGCAGCCACACCTTCAGCCTGATCAACGCCAACAACGAGCGGCACTGGGTCAAGTTCACCTTCAAGTCCCAACAGGGTATTCAGAACCTCAGCGATGCACAGGCACAAAACCTCATTGGCCGGGACCGGGAAAGTCATCATCGGGACCTGTTCGAGAGCATCGAAGTGCGCGACTTTCCGCGCTGGACCTTCTATATCCAGGTCATGTCGGAGGACCAGGCCCGGGATCACGCCGTCAATCCGTTCGACCTTACAAAGGTGTGGCCGCACGAGGACTATCCGCTGATCGAAGTGGGTTACTTCGAGTTGAACCGAAACCCGGAAAACGTCTTCGCCGAAGTCGAGCAGGCGGCGTTTTCACCGTCCAACGTGGTGCCCGGCATCGGCTTTTCCCCAGACCGGATGTTGCAGGCACGCCTGTTCGCCTACGGTGATGCCGCACGTTATCGGCTGGGGGTCAATCATCACCAGATCCCGGTCAACGCCGCCCGTTGTCCGGTGCACAGCTTCCACCGCGACGGTGCCATGCGGATCGATGGCAACTACGGCGGTCAGTTGGCGTATGCGCCCAACAGCCAGGGCGAATGGGACGATCAACCGGATTTCCGTGAACCGCCGCTGAGGATTTCCGGGGCGGCCGGACATTGGGATCATCGCGTGGATGAGGACCATTTCGAACAACCGGGGAACCTGTTCCGCTTGATGTCGCAAGCGCAGAAACAAGCGCTGTTCGAAAACACTGCGCGCGCACTCAGTGGCGTGTCCCAAGAGGTTCAACAGCGCCATATCACGCACTGCACCAAGGCCGATCCGTTTTACGGCGCGGGGGTTTCCAGGGCATTGGCCGCCATTGACGGGTAACACAAAAACCTGTGGAAGGAAGCCTGCTCGCGAATGCGCAATGTCAGACACCCATGCTCTGTCTGAACCACCGCCTTCGCGAGCAGGTTCGCTTCTGCAATGGATCTCCACCCAATAAAGGGCCTCAATTGAGGCCCTTTATTATGTCCCTCTCATCAAGACCCGCCGGCCCGGCCAGCCAACTACGCTGGTTAGACGCGTGTGCACAAGCCGTGCGTCGGTGGCATCATCACCCGCTATCTGATCGACCAAGGAAGTCTCCTGATGCGTGTGAAATCAATGCTGGCCGCCGAGCGCAACCGATGACCGCCATCGTTCGGCCGCGGCCGATGCTGATATTCCTGGGCCTGTTGCTGCTGTTGGTGTTCTGGCTGTCCCTGGCGCTCGGGCCGGTCAGCCTGCCGCTGGGCGATACCTTGCTGGCCGGGCTGCGACTGTTCGGGTTGCCGGTGGACGGCGGCGATACTCAACAGGCCGAGCTGATCCTCGGGCAGATTCGCCTGCCGCGCAGTTTGCTCGGCATTGCGGTCGGTTCGGTGCTGGCGTTGTCCGGCGTGGCCATGCAGGGGTTGTTTCGCAACCCGTTGGCGGATCCGGGGCTGGTCGGCGTGTCCGGTGGTGCCGCCCTGGGCGCGGCCATCGCCATTGTCGGCGGCAGCCTGCTGGGCGGATTGCCGCCGGCCATCGAGCCGTATCTGCTGTCGGTCTGCGCCTTCGTCGGTGGTTTGATCGTCACGGCGGTGGTGTATCGCTTCGGCCGCAGCAATGGCCAGACCAACGTCGCCACCATGCTATTAGCGGGCGTCGCGATGACGGCCATGGCCGGTGCCGGGGTCGGATTGTTCACCTACCTGGCTGACGATGCCACCCTGCGCACCCTGACCTTTTGGAACCTGGGCAGCCTTAACGGCGCCAGCTATCCGCGCTTGTGGCCATTGCTGATTGTCGCGGTCGGCGTGGCGCTGTGGTTGCCTCGTCGCGCAGCGGCACTCAATGCGATGCTGCTGGGTGAATCGGAAGCGCGTCACCTCGGTTTCGATGTCGAGCGGATCAAACTGGAGCTGGTGCTTTGCACGGCGCTGGGCGTCGGTGCGGCCGTTGCCGCGGCGGGCCTGATCGGTTTTATCGGCCTGGTGGTTCCGCACTTGATGCGGCTGCTGGTCGGGCCCGATCATCGCGTATTGCTGCCAGCGTCATTGCTCGCCGGTTCCAGCCTGTTGCTGTTGGCTGATCTGGTCGCCCGCCTGATGCTGGCGCCGGCCGAATTGCCGATCGGCATCGTCACCGCACTCATTGGTGCACCCTTCTTTCTCTATTTGCTGGTACGGGGGCGCACCTGATGTTGCGAGCAAACAACTTGCTGGTGCGGCGCGGCAGTCGCACGGTGCTGACGAACATCGACATCGAGTTGCGTGCGGGGCAAGTCCTCGGCGTGCTGGGCCCCAACGGTGCCGGCAAAAGCACCCTGCTCGCCGCCTTGTGCGATGAGTTGCCGGCCAGCGCAGGCACGGTCAGCCTGGACGGCCGCCAGCTGGCAGACTGGCCCGGTCAGGAGCGAGCCAAACGCCTGGCGGTACTGCCCCAGAGTTCGAGCCTGAGCTTTGCGTTTTCGGTCAACGAAGTGGTGGGCATGGGCCGCTTGCCCTATGCCAGTGGCCGCGTGCGTGATGCCGAAATTGTCGCCGAAGCGCTGGGTGCAGCCGACGCCCTGCACCTGGCCGGGCGCAGCTATCTCGCCCTGTCCGGTGGCGAACGCCAGCGCGTGCATCTGGCACGGGTACTCGCGCAACTGTGGCCGGGCGCCGAGGGGCAGACCCTGCTGCTCGATGAACCCACGTCCATGCTCGACCCACTGCACCAGCACACTATCCTGCAAGCAGTGCGCGACTTTGCCACCCGTGGCGCGGCGGTGCTGGTGATCCTGCATGACCTCAACCTGGCGGCACGTTATTGCGATCACTTGCTGCTGTTGCAGGACGGTCGCCCCCACGCCTACGGCACGCCGGATGAAGTGCTCACCGCCGAAGCGCTGGAGGCGGTTTATGGGCTGCAAGTCCTGATCCACCGCCACCCGGAACGCGGCCACCCGCTGATCATCGCGCGCTGAAACCCGCCTCCTTTGCGAGTAAGGACGGCAATCGTTTGAGGAAAACCGATGCGCATTCTTCTGTTATGCCTGTTCATCCTGTTGTCGGCCTGCCAATCCCGTGACGTATCGCCGCCACCGGCACCCATCGCGCCGCAAGGTCGGGATCACAGCGATTTCGGCGTGATCCGCGAACTCGCCACCGGCCGAACTATTACGCCGCAGGCGCTGGTCGAACGCTTGGCCGTCTCGCCGCGGGTGTTGGTCGGAGAACAACACGACAACCCCGATCACCATGCCTTGCAACTGTGGTTGCTGCGCGAACTGGCCAAGCAACGTCCGCAGGGCAGCCTGCTGATGGAAATGCTCAACCCCGATCAACAGGCGAAAGTCGATGCGGCGCAGACCGCCACCCGGGCCGGTCAACCGCTGGCCGATCCTTATCAGGCACTGGCCTGGCAAGCGAGTTGGGATTGGGGCGTTTACGGTGCTTTGGTCAACTACGCGTTGCGTCAACCCTACCCGCTGCTGGCGGCCAATCTGGATCGGTCGCAGATCATGCAGATTTACCAACAGCGTCCGACGTTGAACGGTGAAGCGTCCACCGCCCGGCAGGTACAAACGACGTTGCTGGAGGACATTCGCCAGTCCCATTGCGGCTTGTTGCCGGAGTCACAGATGCCGGCGATGCTTGCCGTGCAGCAACAACGCGACCGGCGCATGGCCGAGCGCCTGATCGCCGCACCTACACCGGCACTGCTGTTGGCCGGGGCGTTTCATGTGCGCAAGGATCTGGGCGTGCCGTTGCACTTGCAGGACCTCGGCGCCGGCCAGGGCAACGCGGTGCTGATCCTCGCCGAAGCGGGCAAGACCGTGGCCGCCGACAGCGCTGATTACGTGTGGTACACGGCGGCTCAACCGGAAGAAGATCACTGCGCGCAATTGCGTCGTTAAAAAGCAAAAGATCGCAGCCTTCGAATCCCCTGTTGGAGATGCCGAGGCTGCGATCTTTTGATCTGGCTTCTAAACCATCACTGCACCTGAAAAGTCTCCAGGTACGCCAACAAATCATCGATTTTTTCCTGATCGCTGATGCCCCAGAAAATCATCCGCGTACCGGACACCACAGCTTTCGGATCTTCGATGTACGCCGCCAGTTTTTCCCGCGTCCAGACGATGCCCGAAGACTTCATGGCGTCAGAGTACTGATAGTCCGTGGTGCTCCCCGCCACACGTCCAACCACGCCGTTGAGTTGCGGACCGAAAAATGCACGCGCCGACTCGCCGATCTGATGGCAGCCGCCGCACACCCGTTTGAACAGTTTCCCGCCCGCCTCGGCGTCACCGGCCGCGTTTGCCGACGCGCTGAACAAACCTGCCCCCAGCAGAAAGGCGAAAGTCGTTACCACGGCTTTGTTCATCGACAGCTCCAGAGCAGATGTTGCGCACGGCAAAAAGTGGCGGCTATTTCATCATGACTGGCGGCTATACCAAAGTCTTTCAGCCATCGCTCAGCGAGGCCATTCGACGTCAACGCCAATCCTGCCTTACATCGATATTGGGCAGTATGACCGTGAAGAATTACCCGATCGCCAATCAGTCAAGCGTGACGCTGAACCCGTGGCGAGGGAGCTTGTTCCCGTTGGGCGGCCCGTCCCATTTTCCCCTCGCCCTGCTGCCCCTGTTGTGCAGCCTGACCACGACCGCCCAGGCCCAGACCGCCACGCCACCCGCGCCCATACCCGTGTAAGGGACCGGGCACTGATACGCCGCAAGCGCGCAAAAAAAATCCGGAGAATCTCCGGATTTTTTGTTCGTGACATTTACTGCACGTTTTTCAGCTTGATCACATCACCGGAAACCTTGGTGGTGTAGCCGTTCAGGACCCATGCCCAGAACCAGCGTTCCTGCACTTGAGTGTTGATCATGGCATCGCCGCCCTTGGCTTTGATCGCCGCGTCCTGTGCACGCACAAAACGGCTGTTCTGCCGGATAGGGATCACGCCGAACAACATCAGGCCGGTGGCGCTCGCTTCGCTGTGGCCGAGCACGGTGTACTGGTTGCTGTCGTAATGCTGGGTGTTCATCGGGGCGCCGCTGCAACCGGCCAATACGAGACCCAACAGGGTGGTAGCAACAACTTTACTGACGTATTTCACTGCACAACTCCATGAGAAAACGCCCGGGATCCATCTCTCGGACGGCGCGCATTCTAGCGGAGATGATGGCAATTGGATATTGCCCACAACAGCACAAATCCTGTAGGAGCCCGGCTTGCCGGCGATGGCGATTTCACAGACGTCATCGCGAGCAAGTTTGCTCCGGCAGGGAATGATCAGGCCTTGAGAAAATCCACGGTTTGCGCCGTGGTCCACAGGGCGTTGGCGATGTAGCGGTAGTTGATCAGCGCAGCCAGGTAACCATCGCCTTCGGGAGTCGTCGGGCCGGCGGTGGCATCACGTACTACGGCCACTTCGAAACCCTGCTCCAGCAGCTCACGCAAGTGCGACTCGACGCAAAGGTTCGCCGCCATCCCCGCCAGGATGACTTGCGACACACCGTGCTTGCGCAGTTGCAGGGCCAGGTCATTGGTTTCCGGGCCGTAGACCTTGTGCGGCGAAGCGATGATGGTTTTGCCGTCGAGAATGAATGGCTTGAACTCGGGCATGAAATCGGCGCCGGAGTTTTCGAAACCGTCGAGGCTCAGCGGGCCCTTGCGGTCGAACATGCAGATGCCGTGCATGACCTTTTCCAGCGGCCCGCCGAAATGCCATTCGTGGTCACACGGATAGTAGTAATGCGGGGAAACGGCGACGGTGATGCCGGCCTCTTTGGCGGCGGCGAACAACTGGCCGAGGTGATTGACCACGTCGTGCTCGACAACGCTCTTGCCGAAGACGCTCCAGCTCACACCTTCGGGGCTGAGGAAGTCGATCTGCGGGTCGATCACCACCAGCGCCGTGCGTGACAGGTCAAGCAACATGCCCGGGTTTGGCAGTGCAGGCTCTGCCGGGTCGGCGTACTGGGGGGCGACGCGGTTCGAATCGTTGCTCATATCAAGGGATCTCCGGGCGTGGACAGAAAAATCGCGCTTCGCATAGCACCCTAAAGGCTCATTGCTTTACGTCGGCGAGAACTTCATCCTACGGCCGCGCCCTGCGCCACTTTTGCCAGGACGTACAGAGTCTTTATCCGGGCGTCCCCAACATGGATATTCTTTCTGAATTCTTCGAGCGCACGAACCTGCAAGGCCGGCTGTTTTTCTCCGGTCCGGTGGATGGCACGCTGGTGCTCGACAAGCCGCCGGGCATGGCGTTTATCCATGTGATCAGCCGCGGCGGCATCGACCTGGTGCAGCCGGGGCGGCCGAAGATTTCCATCAGCGAGCCCAGCGTGTTGTTCTGCCCCAGCAGCTGCCGATACCAGTTGCGCAGTTCGATCGAGGGCGCGGAGCTGATCTGCGCCTCGTTCCAGTTCGGGCGCAATGCCTTGCAGCCCTTCCCCCTCGGGCTCAAGGAAACCCTGGTGTTTCCATTCAGGGAACTGGACAACCTCGCTCCCCTGCTCGGCACGCTGATCAATGAATTCCAGGATATGGCCCCCGGTCGTGGCAAGGCACTGAACCTGCTGCTCGAATACCTTTTCGTACTACTGGTGCGGCGCTCGGTCCTGGAGGGCAGGATTTCCAGCGGCCTGCTTTACGCCCTTCAGGACGGTCGGCTCGGGGCGGTGTTCAATCGCATACACCAGGAACCCGAGGCACTCTGGACCGTCGAGAAAATGGCCAGCCTGGCGAACATGTCACGGTCGAAATTCTCCGCGTGCTTCACCCGGATCATGGAAATTTCGCCAATGGGCTACGTCACCGCCTGGCGAATGAAGCTGGCCCAGGATTTATTGCGCGATGGCGTGCAGATTAAAGTGATCGCCACCACGGTGGGCTACAGCTCGCAAGCCTCGTTCTCCCGAACCTTCCTCAACGTGGTGGGCTGGCCGCCAGCCGAATGGCTCAAGCGCGATGCCAACGGTGAGGATGTACCTCTAGTGATTGCGCGGGTTTTGCGCGATCTGCCGGACGATTCAACGACTGAAAAACGTGAACCCTGACAGAGAGAAAACCGATGGTTACCTGTTACCTGAAATATGTGCTGGACCCGTACAAGCTCGAAGCGTTTGAACACTACGGCAAGCTGTGGATTCCCCTGGTGGAGAAGTTCGGCGGCCAGCATCACGGCTACTTTTTACCGTCTGAAGGCGCCAGCAACATTGCCCTGGCCATGTTCACTTTCCCCAGCCTCGCGGCCTACGAAACCTATCGCCAACAATCGATGAACGATCCGGAGTGCATCGCCGCCTTCAAGTACGCAGAAGAAACCCGCTGCATCCTCAGTTATGAGCGCAGCTTCTTCCGGCCGGTGTTCGGTGAACCGAAACAGTAAATAAACGTGGCGAGGGAGCTTGCTCCCTCGCCACAGGTTCAGTGTCGAATCAGCATTAACTTGAATTACTCAGAGTTAGAGCGAACTAAAAACCTCAGATGAATGGTCGAGCAATATAAGGCGAACTGCTGTTGATGGGACTAGCGTTATAGGTCCGCATTGCCAACCCGGCATTCTTACAGCGGTGACCTGCCATGGAAAAGATCGCCCCAAAGTTGCTCGAAAGCGCTTTGTCCCGCTGCGCTGGAGCGGGCCTTGTATTGATCATCGGACTTGGCGTAACGACAGCGGCACACGCCGATGAGGCCTATGCCAAAAGCTTGATCAAGAACATGTCCGACTATATGTCAGCGCAAAAAAACATATCGTTCAATTACGACACCATTCTTGAAGTTGTCACCAAAGACCAGCAACGACTGGCTTTGGCAGGTTCAGGCACGGTTGCCATCAGCCGGCCTGACAAGTTGCGCAGTACACGCGCCAGCGGGTTTGCCGACCTTGAAATGGTGTTTGATGGCAAGACCCTGACGTTGTTGGGAAAAGGCAAAAACATCTACACGCAGGTCGAAGTCCCGGGCACGGTTGACCATCTGCTCGATGAGTTGAAGCATAAACTCAACAGGCCACTTCCCGGCGCGGACCTGTTCATGCCCAACCCCCAGGATGAATTGATGGCAGGCGTAACCGACATCAAGGATCTGGGCAGTGGCGTTATCGGCGGTACCGAATGCGACCACTTGGCGTTCAGGAAGCAAGACGTCGATTGGCAGATATGGATCGCCCAGGGCGACCGCCCCTACCCTTGCCGATACGTCATCACTTCAAAAACGATTGCGGGCAGTCCGCAGTACAGCATCCAGCTCAGCGATTTTAAAAGTGGCGATACCGCGGAATCCGGCGATTTCACATTCAAAAATTCGACCAATGCCCAAAAAATCGACCTGAAAGACCTGCCCAACGCCGAAGACTTGCCCAGCAACTTTGTGCGAGGAAAAACCAAATGAACCTCTTGATGAAATCAGCCGGCTTGCTTCTGGCGGGATTCGTTTTGATGTGTGCAATGGAAGTGGGAGAAGCGTTGTCGATCCCCGGCGTGCACAGCTTGGTGCCGCCAGCGGAGGCAGTGGTCGGCCGCCCTCTGACGCCCGTCAGCGTTGCCGGTGTCGCGAGGCGCAGCGCACGGCGAGACTAGACGGCCTCGGTGGGCTGGCTCGGCTTCGGCGTTAAAAGCTGCACGCCAGGCCCACCGAAACACCGGAAACGTGATCCCCCATCACATGCCGCACCACCAGCCGCGTGCGGGTGATAAAGACGTCGTAAGCACTGGAATCCAACTCCAGCCCTGCCCCTACGGTCGAAAGCCGATCAAACCCCAACACCCCACGCTGATCACCCAAATACTCCGAGTGAGAAACTTCCAGCACATAGCGCAGCGGCCTCTGCAACGCCATTAAGCCGGTGGGCGCCCGCCAACGGGTGTAGAGGTTGACGGAGTCGGCAATGGCTTGCCCATCGATATCGTTTTTGCCGCCGACGTTCTGCAAATTCATGTAGCTGTAGCGCAACTCGACATCGAGCTCGTAATTTGGCCGCACGCGCTCCAGGTCCAGCATCAGGGCACCGCCTAGGCCTACGGCGGTCATATGTCCATTGTCGAGGAACTTGATATCACGATCAAAACGACGGTTGATGAACAGGCGCGCTGCATTGATATCACTGGTCAAGTAACCCGCCGCGAAGTTGAAGATCGGGCGCAGTGCCAGTTCGTCGGTCAAAGGGAAATCGTAGCCAATGCCGCCCGTGGCGGAGATCGAGTTCCATTTCACCGGAATGGTTTGGGTTTGCTCGCCATCAGTGGCCACAAAGCGCGGGTCGTAGCGACTGTAGGCAACCGCGCCTTCAAGGTAGATAGGAACTTCCTTGCCAAGCGTGGAGCCGCCGCCCGCCTGAGTCATCGTCAGGCTCGGATTACCGGCGCTGTTGTCGTTTATGCTCAGCGAGCTGGAGGTGAGGTCCGGCGTCATGGCGTATGACATCAACGCGAGCATGCCATTGGCCCGATCCTCAAGATTAACGTCACGCAGGCGCGACGTTTCCGCGGCGCTGGCAGCATTGGCCATCAACAAGCTCAGAATTGGAACGGCATAACGTGAGTTGCACATAAAAAGGCGCCTCTGACCGCTACCTGTCGGCAGGCTGGGACAGATACCCAAGCAAAGTTATGTATAGCCAAGGATTTACCCGACACCAGTACATGACGCCAAGCCCGTGAGATGGGCGATGAGCGGTAGGTAAAAATTGCTGAACGCCCAAGCACTTCTATAGTGAATTTATCAGTTGGCTTGCAGCCTTTTGCGACGGCAAATGGCAAGCCTTTGGCCGTATTGAAGTTCGATCCGATCTCTCTGCCTGCCGGTGGGTAAACATGAACATTGTATGGAGTCACTGCCGCACATTTGCCCTCTTACTGATGCTGTTTTTGCTCAACACGGCGCAGGCACAAACAACCCCCGAATTGCCTGCCGTCGAACTGACACCGGCTGAAGAAGCTGAAGTACAAAAACTGGTCTTGCCGGTTCTGCCGGACTGGGTCGGGGATTTCGAGGGTATGCGTGAGCGCCGGTTAGTCCGGGTGCTTGTGCCCTACAGCAAAACGTTTTTCGAACTCAATCGCGGCCGTCAGCAAGGCCTCAGCTATGAGCTGGGCAAAGGACTTGAAGCCTGGCTGAACAAGTCCCAGCCCTATTCGAAAAAATCCATGCAATGGCGCGTCATGTTCATTCCAACCGCTCGCAACGAACTGATGCCCAAACTGATGAAAGGTGTTGGCGACATCGCCGTCGGCGGCCTGACCATCACCGAAGAACGCTTGAAGGACGTGGACTTCACCGACCCGTTCGCGGTGAACATCCCGGAAGTGGTGGTCACTGGCCCTGACAGCAAGCCCCTGGAAAAGCTCGAAGACCTTTCGGGCCAGGAAATTACCGTCCGCGCTTCCAGTAGCTATTACGAACATCTTCAGGCACTCAATGCCTCGTTCAAGGAGCAAGGCTTGGCCCCCATAGATTTAAAGGCAGCCGATGAAAACCTCGAGTCCGAAGACCTGTTGGAGATGGTCAATGCCGGCCTGCTCAACGCCACGGTGGTGGATCGCTACATCGCGAAGATCTGGGCGCCGCTGTACACCGACATGAAGATTCAGGAAAAATTTTACCTGCATGACAACTCCGAATTCGCCTGGGCGATTCGCAAGGACAGCCCACAGTTCAAGAGTCAGCTGGACGCCTTCGTCAAAACCCACAAGGTCGGTACGACCTTCGGCAACAGCCTGCGAACCAAGTACGTCACCAACAGCAGCAAACGGGTGCTCAACGCTACGTCAGAAGCCGAGATGCAAAAGTTTCAGGAGATGGTGGACATCTTCAGTCGCCATGCCAGCACTTATGGGTTCGATCACTTGATGCTCATGGCCCAGGGTTTTCAAGAGTCGCAACTCGACCAAAAAGCGCGCAGCCCCAGAGGGGCGGTCGGCGTGATGCAGTTGCTGCCCAAAACCGCCCAGGACCCGACTGTCGCAATCGGGGGCATCGACAAGAGCGCCGACAAAAACATTGAGGCCGGCAGCAAGTACATGCGCTTGCTCGCGGACAAGTACCTGAACGATCCGCAATTGACGCAAGTGAACAAAACCCTGATGACCTTTGCCGCCTACAACGCCGGGCCGGGCAACCTGCGCAAGTTTCGGGCATTGGCGGAAAAATCCGGGTTGGACAAAAACATCTGGTTTGGCAACGTCGAACAGGCGGCGGCGCAAGTGGTCGGCCGGGAAACCGTCGATTACGTTGGAAACATCTACAAGTATTACGTGGCGTACAAGCTCGTAGAGCAAAAAACCGGATCAAAGGCTGTCAAAACCGCTCCATGATGGCAAATAGCTTTTTGGACACTGATCTTGAATCGCTTTAATCAGCGGGTTTGAGCCTGGAAATCTCTAAATTTCGACCTACGCTATATCTGTCCGATAGTGGGCTTTTTGTACAACGGAATGATCCAAAAACGGTTCGAGGGCCGCCACTATGCACCAACTACCTGATCGAATTTCCGGTTTGCACTTGCGACCGCAACGTCAATCGCTGGCCCTTGAACCTCGGATTCTGTTCGATGGTGCTGCTGCCTCGGCAGCGGCCGACCAGCATCACAGTGATCCCGCGGCCCCGGCACCCGCAGCCTCAGACCCTGCTACCGCGCATACCACTCCGACAGAAGGCCGGCCCGCCACCGAGCAGGCCCCTTCCGCTGCGCGCGCGCTGTTGGTCATCGACAGCCGGATCGAAAACCGCGATCAGCTCGTAGCGCAACTACCGTCCAACGTCACGGCTATTGTGGTGAACGTCGGCGAAGATGGCTTGGCGGCTATTTCCGCGGCATTGGCACAATTGGGCAAAGTGGACTCGATCCAGGTGATGTCACACGGCGGCGCCGGGCAGTTCACCCTGGGCAACCGGACTATCACCGCCGACAACATCGATCAGCTCGGTAAAACCCTCGAACAATGGCGCAATAACCTGACCCAAGGTGCCGACATCCAGCTTTACGGTTGCGACATCGGCGCCGGCGCGGCCGGTAAAACCCTGGTGACCGAACTGGCGCGCTGGACCGGCGCTGACGTTGCCGCCTCCAGCAATGACACCGGTAACAGCGCGGCTGGTGGTGACTGGACGCTGGAAACCAGAGTCGGCGATATCGACAAGACCATCGCCCTCAGCAGCGCCGCCATGGCTAGCTTCGAAGGTTTGCTGGCCGATGCCGCGCCCACCGCGACGTTGCCCGTCACCGGCAGCGACGTGCTGCTGGGCGACCCTTTCAACTTTACCGTTAATTTCACCAACACCTCGGCGCAGGCCGGTTTCGCGCCCTTCATCAACCTGGCGCTACCGTCCACCGGCAAGGATGGCAATGACGGGGTAAATTTCATCGCCGCCAGTTACCTCGGGCAAAACCTGATTACCCATACGGTGACGTTCGATGCCTCAGGCAACGCCACCCATCCGTTGGCCAAGGATGCCAATGGCAACTTTGTGATTATCAATGCTTCAACCTACGGCATGCGTGCCGGCGATACGCTGGTGGTCATTGAGCTGCCCTTTGCCAGCGTCACCAACCTGCAGCCGGTGATCCCGGTACAAATCACCGCCAGCCTGAGCAATCTGGCCGATACCAACTTCTCCGATGGTTCACCGGACTTGACGATCCGCGCCAGCGGCGGTTTCCAGTTCGGTAACGATGCACAGGACAATCCGCTCGCTGACCCCAGCCTGATCCAGGCTGCCACTTCGGCGTTCGTGGTCCACCCGACCGTCATCAGTTTCGACCAGACCATCACCACCCCCGAAGGCGAAACGGCGACCGGGCCGAACTACGGCCGCACCCTGACGGTGACCGTGACCCCCGCGCCGGGCCAGACGCTGTCCAATGTCGTCATCACGCAACCGCTGCCGGATAACATCCAGGTGACCGCGATCACCCCCGGCGCCGGAGGACGCCTGACCTCAATCACGCTGCACGACGGCACCGTGGTTACCAATCCGACCGCCATCGCCACACTGATTGCCTCCGATACCGTATTCATCAATTCATTTACCGTCGTGTACGACACCATGAACGCCGCGACCAACACTCAAGTGGCGTTCTACGTTCCGGAAGTCGATGCCAACGGCCAGGCAATCATCAACCCGGTCACCGGTGATGCTGTCACCATCACCGTCGGCGCACCGAGCGCTACCGGCCAGTGGGTACCGCTGGACTCGCGAGATGTCGTGGCGCCCGCCACGGTCATCGATTTTTCCGGCACTGGCCGGACCACCGAATTCGTCGCCAAATCCATCACCCTGCTCAAAACAGTGACTTTGCAGACCGACATCGGTCACACCGGCATCACTCCCGGTGACACGCTCACTTACACGCTGAACCTGGCGATTTCCGACTACTTCGCCTTCGGCAAAGACTTCTTCAACGAAGGTCAGTTGATCATTCGCGATCAACTCACCGACGGACAAGCCCTCACCGGTACGCCAACGTTGACGGTTACCATCAACGGTGTGGCCCAGACCATTACCCTGGTGAGCACCGTCGTCAACAATGCCGATGGCAGCACCTCAATTGCCTTCGACATCGCGCAATCGTTGCGCAATGCGTTTGCCAATGTGCGCGGCTGGCTCAACGGCGACCTGGCGTTCGACGACCAATTGCAGGGCGCGGTACTGGCAGTGCTCAGCTATTCGGCGATTGTGGGCCAGACCTACAAGCCACCCTCTGGCAACCCTCACAGCGAAATCAATGAAGGCGACGAACTGGGCAACACTGCCGTGGTGGATGGCACCCTGTTGCAGGACGTGTTCAACCTGACGGGGCAGAGCGAAACCGATGGTTCGGCCACCAACAGCGTGATTCCGACCAGCACCGTCGACATCCAGATCGTGGAGGTTAATAACGGCACGCCACCGGGTAATGGCGAGATACGGCCCGGTGATGAGGTGACGTTCGAGCTGAGCTACGACTTGGTTACCGGCGACTACGAACAGTTTTCGCTGACCGCGTACTTGCCATTGCCGTTGTTCGACGTGACGGGAGTGACGTGGGCGCTCGGTGACAATCCCGGGCAATGGCAAATCGGCCCCGGCAATACCAATGCCGGTGGCGTGCTCACCGTGACCAGTGGCGACGGCAACTCGGTCGTCTTCAATTTCGGCAGCTTTGTCACGGCCGATACCACGGGCAGCCGAATTGTCCTGCGCTTTACCGTACGAGTGGGCGATCAGCCGTTCGGCGATCAACGCTCGCTGGATGTGCTGGCGCAATCGAGCCAGCAAACCACCCTCACCGACCGCACCCTGATTTCCTCGGATGTGGTGGCCATTGTCTCGGTCGCCGAGCCCGTGCTGTCGATCAAGCATGGTGTGGTGGCAGGCTCCAATGGCACGGTCACCAACACCACCGGTAGCTGGAACCCACCGGGCAGTACCGGCGTGCCTTTCAATGGCAGCGTGACAGACCTCGCCGCCGTGGACGGCAACATCACCGGCATCGATGGCGGCGACACCCTGCGCATGGTCACGGCCATCGAGAACACTGGCGGTGGCGGTGCGTTTGACGTCAACACCAGCATTGCCCTGCCCACTGGCGTGAGCTTTGTGGGCGGCAGCCTGGCCGCCGCCAACCTGCAAATTTACCGCGGCGACGGCACGTTGCTGGTGCTCGGCACCGACTACAGCGTCAGCGGCAACCAGATCACGTTCCTCGATGCCGGAGGCCAGGCCACCCTCCTCGCCGGTCGTAGCGGCACCGCCGCCGACACCAGTGGCGCCAATGTCGTGGTGATCAGCTACGACGTGGTTGTCAGCTCGACGATCGAAGCCAGCCGCAGCCTGCAAAGCACTGCCACCCTGAGCAATTACGCCAGCGTCAATGGCGGCACCGACTTCACGCCCGCCGACCTGACCGACCTGGCCAGCGAGCAAGTGGCGGCACCGGTGATCACTAAAGTGTTCGCTGACGGCACCCTGGACAACGGCGACTCCAGCGCTGGTCACACCACCGGCAGCGATCTGGTGATTGGCGAAAGCATGCGGTACGACATCGTCGTGACCCTGCCAGAAGGCAGCACGCAAACCCTGCGCATCGATGATCTGATCCCGCCGGGCATGCGCCTGGACACCACCTTCAACGGCGGCCTCGGCTATCAGATCATTACCACTCAGGCCGGCAGCGGCGCGCTAGGTGCCGACTTCGCCGGCAGCATCGTGGTCAGCGGATTCGCTGGTCAGGGCGGAACTCTGGGCGGCGACGGCGTAGACGCGCGCTGGACGTTCAGCGTGTCCGGTGCGACCGCCGACAACCAGACCGGCAACAACGTCTTCGTGATTCGCCTGCAACTGGTCGCCAACAACGTGATCGCCAACCAGGCCAATCTCTCCCTGCAAAACAATGCGCAATTGGTGTTCAGCGACCCGGACAGTGATACCCCCAACGGCAATGTCGCGGTGGACCGCACGGTCGCCCTCACCGGCGGCCTGCCCACCGTGACCCTGCGTGAGCCTACCGTGACCGTCACACAAGCCCTGACATCAACCTCCGGCCTCGGCGGCTACGATCAGGGTGACACCGTCACCTTCACCATCACGCTGAGCAATGGCGCGGGCGGAAACGACTTCAATGCCTTCGACATCAGTTTCCTCGACAACCTGCCCACTCAATTGAGCAACATCACCCTGACGGGTGTGCTCTATCAGAATGGTGCGACCAACAACGGCGGCATCGACTTCGAAATCGTCAACGGCCAACTGCGCACCGCCAACGGCGCCAATATCGACATCACCAAGGGTGGCAGCATCGTGCTGAGCCTGTCGGGCGTGGTGAATGCCACGGCGGCGTCCCAGTCCAATTTCGCCAACGTGGCCTCCGTGCAGTGGACCAGCCTGGACGGCACTCAGGGTGGCGAGCGTACCGGCGTCGACGGCACGCTCAATGGCGGCACCCTCAACGACTATCGCAACAGTTCAACGCTGGTGGTGCCGGTGGCACAGGCGATCCAGATTTCCCGGGTCGGCGGCTTGCCCGACAGCCCTGCCCCGGCGCCGACCACGGCGCCTCAGGAAGCGGTCACCATCGGCGAAGTGATTCGCTATCGGGTGGTGGTGCTGGTGCCGGAAGGCAACAACCCCAACTACCAAGTGCAAATCACCCTGGCCAACGGGTTGCAGTTCATCTCGCCAGATGCACTGGTCAATGCCCTGCGCATCGGTTTCATTTCCGGCGGCGGGCTGACCAGCGATGTCAATCTGATTGTCGGCGGCACGCTGGACATCAACGGCAACGAAAACAGCCCCGAAGCCCTCCCCATCACCCCAGACCTGCTCGGCCTCGGGCCGACCGGCGTCTTCGATCCGAGCCGCCTGACCATTGTCACCAACACCGACGGCAGCCAGGTCATCACTTTCAACCTCGGTAATGTGGTCAATGGCGGGGGCAGCGATGCCGACCTGGAAGGCATCGTCCTGGAGTTCAACGTCCGGGTGGCCAACCAGCTCGGTATCAACAGCGGCGCGCTGCTGGGTGCCAGCGCCCATGAAATCGTCGACGGTTTGGGCCGCGCCCAGAGCAACACGATCTTCGAGAACATCGTCGAACCGAGCTTCAACGGCCTGATCAAGCAAGTCGTGGGCTTCGACCCCAACCCGGCGGGCACCACGGGCACTGCCACGGTGCAACTGAGTTTCACCCAGAACGGTGGTTTGCCGGCGTTCGACACCCAGGTCACTGACGGGTTTGCCAGCGGCAGCAACTACAGCCTTGTCAGCGTCACCATCAACGGCGCCACCTTCGGCCCCGGCAATTTGCCCAGCGGTGTCACCTTCAGCACCACGGGCGGCATCAGCGTCAATTTCGATCAACTGGACGTCGGTGCTCAGGTTCAGGTGCGCTATCAAGTGAC
Source organism: Pseudomonas sp. MYb327 (assembly GCF_040438925.1). Taxonomy (NCBI): domain Bacteria; kingdom Pseudomonadati; phylum Pseudomonadota; class Gammaproteobacteria; order Pseudomonadales; family Pseudomonadaceae; genus Pseudomonas; species Pseudomonas sp. MYb327. The sequence goes on along the minus strand of NZ_CP159258.1, from coordinate 1,414,495 downwards.
CCTGCCCAACGCCACGGCGATTGCCAGCAGCGATGCCACGCTGACCTGGAGCAGCCTGCCGGAAGATTTCACCAGTTGGGGCGGCAACAGCGTCGGCACTGATGGCGCCATCGATGGCGAGCGCATCGGCACCGCCACCGACCCTAATACGTACATCCTGCAAGGCAATGCCGGGCTCGGTGTGATCAGCGGCACGCTATGGAACGACACCCAGTCAGCCACCGCCAGCACCACTCCGGATGGCGCTGGCCTTGCCGGGCAGACCGTCACGCTGACCTGGGCCGGCGCTGACGGACTGTTGGATACCACTGCCGACAACCTGTTGTTTAGCACCGTCACTGACGCCAACGGCCAGTACCATTTCGGCGTGCTGCCACTGGGCAAGTTCCGCATCGATGTACCCCAGGGACTGGTCAGCTATCCGCAACCCTTGGGTGACTTGCGCGTGCGCATCGACAGCGATGGCAGCACCCTTGGGCAGATCGAAATCACCCTGGGCGATGCCGATACTCAAGCGGCGAACGCCGGTTACGTCGAGCAGAACGACGCACCCGTCAACACCCTTCCCGGTACCCAGCAAGGCCAGGAAGACGTCCTCCTGAACATCGGTGGCATCAGCGTCGCGGACATCGATGCCGATCGTGATCCAAACGTGGCGGACCGCAACGTCAGCGTGACCCTGAGCGTGCTGCAAGGCACCTTGTCCCTCGGTGCTTCACTGCCGGGCGTGACCGTCACCGGTGCCAACACCGCCAGCCTCACCCTTAGCGGCACGCTGGCCGACGTCAATACCGTGCTGGCAAGCCTGCGGTATTTGGGCAACGCCAACTTCAACGGCACCGACACATTGACCGTGGTCAGCAATGACCAAGGCAATTTCGGTGATGCCAATGCCGATGGCACACCAGGCACCGCCGGCGATGCCTTAACCGATACCGATACCTTGCAAATTGTCCTGACAGCGGTCAATGACGCCCCCCTCGGGGTAGATGACAGTGCGACCGCCGTCGAGGCCGGCGGCACCAACAATAATGTTGTCGGCGTCGATCCAACCGGCCAGTTACTGACCAACGACACTGACGTCGACATCGCCACCAACGCCGATCAATTGCATGTGGTCTCCGTGGCCTCCGTCAATGGCTCAGGTGTGCAAACGCCGATCCTCGACGTGGTCGCGATTACCGGCCAGTACGGCCAACTCCTCGTCGGCAGCAACGGCGCCTACCAGTACGTCGTCGACAATACCAACCCGCTGGTCCAGGCCTTGCGCCTGTCAGGCCAGACCCTGGTCGACAGTTTTGACTACGTGCTGGCTGACCTGGCCGGAGACACCGACATCGCCAGGCTGACCGTGACCATCCAGGGCGCTAACGATACGCCGGCAGGTGTGGACGATAACGGCATCGCCATCGAAGCCGGCGGTGTGCTCAATGGCACCCTGGGCAGCAATGCCGTAGGCAACGTGCTGACCAACGATACCGACGTCGACACCACGGCCAACGGCGAAACCAAAACCGTCACCGGTATTCGCGCGGTCGGCGAGTCCGATCCCGGTGCTTTCAACCCGGTAGCGGTGGGCACAACCATTGTCGGCACCTACGGCACCCTGACCATCAACCCCGATGGTTCCTACAGCTATGTGATCAACAACGACAATGTCACCGTGCAACGCCTGAGCGCTGGCCAGTCGTTGGTCGAGCTATTCAGCTATCGGGTCACCGACACCGGCGGCCTCAATGATGTCGCGCAATTACGCATCGTCATCCAGGGCGCCAATGACAACCCGGTGGCCAGCGACGACGCCGCCGACGCTCAGGCCGCCTCCACCAACGGCAATGCCGCCGAAAGCAATCCGACCGGCAACGTCATTCTGTTCCCCAGTCGTCCTGGCACCATCGACCAATCGGGCGGCAACGGCGTGGACCAGGATGTCGATGAGGCCGACCGGCCCAGCGAGCAACTACAAGTCAACGGCGTGATCAACAAAAGCGAGGCCACTTACGACCCGCTCAATGATGTGCTCACTGGTGTCACCGCCGGCAGCACCCAGGCCAACGGCACGGTGGTGGTCGGTTTGTACGGCACCTTGCGCATCGGCGCCGACGGCTCGTTTTTCTACGATGTCGACAGCACCAACACCACCGTGCAAGGCCTGGCCACAGGCCAGACGCTGACTGAAGTTTTCACCTATCGCGTCGTCGATACCGCCGGCCTGACTGATACCGCGCAACTGGTGATTACCGTGCGCGGCGTCAATGACCCGCCCGTGGCGCAGAACGTCATCGCCATCGCCACCGAACAGGGTGGCGTGAACAACGGTACGCCGGGGGTCGATCCGGTGGGTGACGTCACGGCCACTGCGTTCGATCCGGACGGCGATCCGCTGATCGTCACCTTCATACGCGCCGGCGCCGAAGGCTCATCCGGCACACCGGTAGCGGTGGTCGCTGGCGGCACGGTGATCAACGGCTTGTATGGCACGCTGACCATTCAACCCGATGGCAGCTACAGCTATGCGCTCGATAACAACAATCCGGATGTCCAGGCGTTGCGCCGGGGGAGCGACCTGTTGCTCGAACGCTTCACCTACACCATCAGCGACGGCGTCAACCCGACGCCGGAAGTCGACAGCGCTGAAATCATCGTGTTGATTCGCGGCGCCAATGACAATCCGGTGGCCGCCGATGACGGCGCAACGGCCATCGAGGCCGGTGGCCTGAACAACAACGTTCCCGGCCAGGACCCCACCGGCAATGTGCTGACCAACGACACCGACGTCGACGGTGGTGAAATCCCCGCCGATCTGCCCGCTCATGACTATGGCGAAACCCGCGCGGTGGCCTCGGTACGCACCGGCAGCGAAACCGCCACCGGCACCGATGGCACCCTGAGCAGCGAACTGCGCGGCACCTATGGCTGGCTGACCCTGAATGCCGACGGCAGCTATAGCTACCGGCTCGATAACAACATGGCCGAGGTCCAGGCACTGCGCTTCGGCGAGACCCTGGCCGACCTCTTCAGCTATACGGTGATCGATGCCAGCGGCGCCCAGGACCGTGCGAGTCTGAGCATTACCATCGTCGGGCGCGACGACACGCCGGTTGCACGCAACGACATCAACCTGGCCACTGAAGCCGGAGGCCTGAACAACGACCGGCCAGGCTTAAACCCCAGCGGCAACGTGCTGATCAACGACACCGACGTCGATGGCAATGGTGAAACCCTGAGCGTCATCGAGTTCAATCAGGGCACGACGTTCGGCACCTTCGGCAACGGCCTCAGGGGGCAGTTCGGCACCCTGCTGCTCAATCCCGACGGTTCCTATACCTACGTGGTCGACAATGACAACTTGCGTGTCCAGGCTCTGCGCACCCCACTCGACACGCTCACGGAAACCTTCACCTACCGCATCCGCGACCTGTTCGGCGCCACCAACAATGCCACGCTGACCATCGTCATCGTGGGCGCCAACGACAATCCCCTGGCCCAGGACGACAACACGGTAGCCGTGGAGGCTGGCGGTACGCTCAATGGCACACCGGGCCTCAACCCTTCCGGCAACGTTCTGGGCAACGACCGCGACATCGACTCCGGCGACACCAAAATCGTTACCGACATCCGCGGTGGCAGCGAAGCGGCGGGTGGCACCTTTACCACGTTTGCCGCAGCACAGAGCCTCGACGGACTCTACGGCACGCTGACCATCAATGCCGACGGCACTTACAGCTACGTCATCAACAATAACCTGGCCGCTGTTCAGGCACTCAAGGTCGGCGATTCACTGGTGGAAACCTTCACCTACCGGATGCGCGACACCGCCGGCGCCACCGATGTTGCGCAGTTGAACATCCGCATCGACGGTGCCTGGGATGCGCCAGTGGCGACCAACGATGTGGCACTGGCCGTCGCCGACGACGGCACAGGCAACAGCGTCAACCCAACCCGCAACGTATTGCCCAACGACACCGATGTCGACCAGGGCGACAGCCTGCAGGTCACCGGCATCCGCTTCGGGGCGGAAGCAGCAGGTGGCGGCCTTGACGTGGTCAATGCAGCCACCGACAACACCAACGGCACGCTGGTCAACGGCCTGTACGGGCAGTTGATCATCGGCGCCGACGGCAACTACACCTACATCGTCGACTCTAACAATCCCACCGTACTGGCCTTGGGACCGCTGCAATTTCTCAATGAGCGCTTCACCTATCAGGTCACCGACCGTGGCGGGCAAAGCGATCTGGCGGAAATCACGATCATCATCCGCGGCCGCAACTCACCACCGGTGGCCAACAGCGATGCAGCGACGGCGGTCGAAGCCGGTGGCATCAACAACAGCCAGGCCGGTATCGACCCCAGCGGCAACGTGATCAGCAACGACACCGACGTCGAAGACGACGCCCTCAACGTGTCGGCGATCCGAACCGGTGGCCTGGCCGACAGCGGCACCAGCGGCGCCGTCGGCAGCGTGTTGCGCGGTTTGTACGGTGACTTGGTGATCAACGCCGATGGCAGCTACACCTACACGGTCGATAACAGCCTGGCGGTGGTTCAGGCCTTGCGTCAGAGCGGGCAGACCCTGACGGACGTCTTCAGCTACACCCTGTCCGACGTGTTCCGCACCAGCAGCCAGGCCGAGTTGCGCATCACCATCGACGGCCGCAACGATACCCCGTTCGCCCAGGACGACGGCTCGGTCGCGGTCGAGGCCGGTGGCATCGCCAATGGCACACCGGGCAGCAATGCCACGGGCAACGTGCTGGTCAACGACGGCGACGTCGACAGCGTGGCCAACGGCGAAAGCAAGCAGGTGCAGAGCGTCACCAGTGAAAACGGCCAGTCCAGCAACGCCGGTCAGCTACTGATCGGTCGATACGGGCAACTGACCCTCAACGCCGACGGCAGCTACACCTACGTGATCGACAACAGCAACCCCACCGTCCAGGCCTTGCGCACCGCCGGTGAAACCCTCAGCGAAACCTTCACCTATCGAATGACCGACACTGCGGGAGCCACCGCCGATGCGCGCCTGACCGTGGTCATTCAGGGCGCCAACGATGCCCCCGTGGCGCAAAACGACAGCGCCATCGCCACTGACCAGACACCCGCGCCGCAAGTCACCGGCAACGTGCTGCCCAACGATGGCGACGTGGATGCCAACGACAACCTGCAAGTGGTGGCCATACGCACCGGAGCCGAGGCCGGGACAGGCGCTTCGGGCCTGGTCGGCCAACCGGTCATCGGCCTCTACGGCACCCTGGTGCTGAATGCCGATGGCAGTTACACCTACACCATCGACCAGAGCAATCCCGCTGTGCTGGCCGCCGCCGGGTTAGGCCAGGTGCTGCAGGATGTCTTCACCTACACCGTCAGTGACCTTGCCGGCGCCACCGACCAGGCCGAACTAGTGATCATCCTGGACATTGCCACGCCGTTCATTCCGGCACCCCAGGGTAATTTCTTCGACCGTGATACGGGCAACCGCAACGGTAGCCTGCTCCTGCCGGATCCGCTGCCGGCGATCTTCGTCACCCCGGTGGTGGAACGAGCCGCGCTGGCGCTGGAGCTTTCGACCTGGAACGCCGACGGCAGCAATTTGCGCATGGGCTCCAACGGCGAGTTTGTCAGTGAGTCGCTGGGCAATGGCCTGGGCCTGGTACCAGGACAATACGTCGCGGACGCGGTTCGCCAGAGCCGGCGTGACAGCGAAGTAGAACTGGCGTGGATTCTCGGCCGTCACGGTCGCATCGGCCTGAGCGCCGACGGCCTGCTGAGCGACCCGTCGCTATTCGCCATTGATCCCGCTGAATTGACCCGCGGCCCGGCACAGACTGAACCGCACCAGGAGCAACGACAGGCGCGTGGATTCAGCGCGCAGTTGCGCAACGCCGCCCAGCGTCTGCGACCGGGCAGCCGAGGTAACTGAAGTGATCGAACAGAACCGACTCGAAGAGCACAAAGGATTGAACATGCCAAAAAACGCGACCCGGTTTATCAGTACAGCACTTGCCTCTGCCTTGCTGCTCAGCGCCTGTTCGTCGCTGGAGCCCAAGCCCTCGACCGAAGAAGAGAACCGCCAGCGCATCATCGCCGACCAGTCTCGGATGTATTCGGGCCAGGAGCCGGTCACCGCGCCGATCACCTTTTATGAAGCCGCGGCGCGTGCCCTGAAATACAACCTCGACTACCGCCTCAAGCTCATGGAAAGCGCGTTGGCGTCGGATCTGCGCGATGTGTCCAGCCACGAAATGCTGCCACGCCTGGTGGCGTCGGCCGGTTACGCCGGACGCAATAACGATTCCGGCGGCACCTCGATCGGCATTGAAGATCGTCAAGTCAGCTTGCGTCCGTCGACTTCCGAGGAGCGCTATCGCGAACTCTACGGCCTGGGCCTGAGCTGGAGCCTGCTGGATTTTGGCGTGGCCTATTACCGCACCCAGCAAAAGTCCGACCAGATCCTGATGGCCGAAGAGCGCCGGCGCAAAGTCGCCCAGAACGTTTTGCAGGATGTGCGCAACGCCTACTGGCGCGCCCTCGGTGCCCAACGGCTGATGCCGGAAGTAGACAAGTTGTTGATGCGTACGCACACCGCGCTGACCTCCGCCCGGGAAGCCGAACAACGGGGCCTGTTGCCACGCCAGGAGATACTCGCCTATCAGCGCGCGTTGCTCGATTCGATTTACCTGCTGACCGTGCGTCGCCAGGACCTGGAGTTCGCCCAGGCCGAACTGGCCGCGCTGATGTCGCTGCCGTCAGGGTCGAAAATGATTCTGGCCGACATGCCTGATCCGCCGTTGCCAGAGGTGCGTCAAAGCATGGCGCAGCTCGAACAGCTGTCGCTGGAACATCGTCCGGAAATCATGGAAGAGTGGTACCGCAAACGGGTCAACCAGAAAGACCTGGACATCGCCAAGGCCCAGTTGTGGCCTAACGTCAGCGTCGATTTCGGCTACCGCTACGACTCCAACAAATACCTCTATAACAGCGACTGGATGGGCACTGGCCTGCAAGTGTCGATGAACCTGCTGCGTCTGTTGCAACTGCCAGCGCTCAACGCGGCAGAGAAATCCCAAAGCGAAACCGACGATACCCGGCGCGTGGCGCTGTCCATGGCTATCCTGACCCAGGTGCGGGTCGGTACCCTGCGCTACCAACTGGCGCGCCAGGAAGTGGAGTTCACCGAAGAAAGCCTGCGCGTCGATCGCAGCCTGCTCGACTACGCCACCGCGGCAAAAACCGGCGCCCTGGGTTCCGAACTGGAGGTGATTCGTTCCGAAGGTCGCTACCTGCTTTCGCGTTATCAGCGTGAAGCCGCGTTCTCCAGTGCCCAGGCAGCCTGGGGTCGGCTGTATAACTCGGTTGGGCTGGATGTCCTGCCGACTGAAATCGAAAAGCACGACATCAAGACCCTGGCCCGGGAAATCCAGCGCACATTGAACGAACAGGAGCAGCAACGACTGCTCATCACTCAGCAAGGAATGCCGAATGCGCAAAACCGCCCTTGAGTTCCGTTGGGAGGCCCTGTTGTTGGCCTGCCTGATCCTGCCCGTCCACGCCGACGACCCACCGTCGGCCCCCTCTCTGGAAAGTGCCAATACCATTCGCGTGCTGCTCGCCGCAGAACTGGAAACCACCCTGTCGAGCCAGATGGCCGGCACCTTGGGTGAGCTGAAAACCGGTTTCGCCGAGCACGTCGCCAAGTCCGAGGTGTTGGCGCGATTCAACTGCAGCGAAGCCGATGCCCGCAGCAAAGTGGCAGCTGCGGAGCTGGCCATGGCGAAACAGAACCTGGAGGCGAAAAAGCAGCTGCGCCAACTCAATGCCGTGGGCGACATCGAAGTGTCCATGGCCAACACCGAGGTGCAGAAAGCGGACGGCGCCCGAGCCATGGGCGTGGCGCAAAGCGGTTACTGCCAGGTCCTCGCGCCGTTTTCCGGGAAGATCGCCAAGGTCTACGTCAAGCCCTACCAGACCGTCACCGCTGGCACGCCGTTGTTCGATCTGGTCAGTGACGGCGCCCTGAAGGTGCGTCTGAACGTTCCTTCGAACCTGCTGAAAACCCTCAAGCCCGGCCTGCCTCTACAGGTCAGCATCCATGAAACCGGCAAAACCTACCCGGCCCATGTCAGCGCGATCAACTCCCGGGTCGATGCGGTGGCCCAGACTGTCGAGCTCGAAGCCCGGCTCGACGAAAAGTATCCCGACCTGATGGCAGGCATGAGCGGCACGGCCCGGTTCAACCAAGGCAATGCGCTGCAAGACCCGGCTCTGAAAAACAGTGCTCAGCCATGACAATGAATGAGCCGCTGCCCCACCCCAACCTGCTCCTGGAACTCGATGCGCTTCGAGACAAGGCGATGGCCGCCGACTCGTTGCCGGCGCTGGCCTTCAGCATGGCCAACGACCTTTATCCGCTGCTGCCGTTTCATCAGGCACTGGTGTTTGCCCAGCGTGAAACGTCACTGGAACTGTTGAACGTCTCCGGTCTGTCGCGGCCCAGCGAGGATTCGCCCTATCTGGTCTGGCTGCGTCGCGCCAGTCGCTGGATCGCCAGTCAGGTACCTGACAGCGAACCGGTCTGGCTGACCCAGGACACCATCACCGCGCCAGCGGATATTGCCGACGGCTGGAGCGAGTGGTGGCCGTCGGGGTTGTGGTGCATTCCGATCCAGGACCGTGACGGGCAACGCCTCGGCCTGCTGATCCTGTTGCTGGAGCAGGAACCGCCCGCGATTTTCTGGCCGCACCTCAAGGGCCTGGTCAACACTTGGGGCTACTGCTGGGCGGCGCTGACACGACGGCGGCGTCTGAGCCGCTGGTGGCCCAATCGCAAGCAAATGCTGGTGGCCCTGATCGTGCTGGGCGCCCTGCTCTTGCTGCCAGTGCGGCAAACCGCTCTGGCCCCCACGGAAATCGTCTCGCGCCAGGCGCAAATCATCAGCTCGCCCATCGACGGGGTGATCGAAAAAATCCAGGTCCGCCCTAACCAACCGGTGGACGCCGGTATGCCGCTGTTCTCCCTCGACGAAACCACCCTGCGCAGCCGCGCCGAGGTGCTGGGCAAGGAAGTCGCCGTGGCCGATGCGGAGTTGCTGGCCGCCAGCCAACGGGCGTTCGATAACTCGCAGAGCAAGAACGAACTGACCCTGCTCGAAGGTCGTGCCCAGCAGCGCCGGGCGGAACTGGCCGCGGTGCAGGCGCAACTCAAGCGCACACGGGTGCTGTCGCCGCGCAGTGGCGTCGCGGTGTTCAGCGATCCCAACGACTGGCTGGGCAAACCGGTGGTGACTGGCGAACGGATCATGCAAGTGGCTGACCCGACTCAACCGGCGATGCTGATCCAGCTCGCAGTGGCCGACGCCATCGCCTTGGAACCCGGCGCGGAGGTCACGCTGTTCCTCACTGCCTACCCGCTGACTCCGCTCAAGGGCAAGATCCTCGAAACCAGCTACCAGGCCCGCCCCAGCGATGAAGGTGTGGTCGCGTATCGGTTGCTGGCGAGCATCGAAGGTGCGCCGGAGCACGCACGCCTTGGCCTGCACGGCACCGCCAAGTTGTATGGCGGTCGGGTAATGCTCGGTTATTACCTGCTGCGCCGTCCGCTGGCGACGTTGCGCGCTTGGAGTGGCTGGTAATGCTTGATCCGGCCGACATCCCCCTGCCCCCGCTGCGCGAGGACCTGCGCTTGAGCGAAGCCGCCCACGGCAGTAGCGGCGAACCGGCGTGGGTAATTCAGGACACGGTGATCAATCGCTTCTACCGCATCGGCTGGCTGGAATTCGAATGCCTGTTGCGCTGGGGCCAGTCACCGCGAAAAATCAGTGAGCAGATTGCCGAAGGCACCGCGCTCAAACCTGACGTGGAGCAAATCCTCGACTTCCGACAGTTCCTCGAACAGCACCAATTACTGCGCGCCGGCCCGGCGGCATTGACGCGTCTGCAAGCCAAGGACAACGAAGGCAGTTGGTTGAGCTGGCGCTGGTGGCTGCACCACTATTTGTTTTTTCGCATTCCGTTGCTGCGCCCGCAACAGCCGCTGCAATACCTGGCGCATGCCCTGCGCTGGCTGTTCCATCCGCTGACCGCGATCCTGGTGGTGAGCCTGAGTTTGCTGGGGGTGATTCTGGTCCTGCAGCAGTGGGACAGTTTCACCAGTGCCGTGGTCGAGTCGTTTTCCACCGAAGGCCTGTTCAGTTTTGCCCTGGCCTTGATCGTCGCCAAAACCCTGCACGAACTGGGGCACGCGCTGGTAGCTACGCGCCTGGGCTTACGTGTCGGTCACATGGGCATTGCGTTTGTGGTGCTGTGGCCGATGCTTTACACCGACACCGGCGAAAGCTGGAAACTCAGTCGCTCGCGGCAGCGGCTGGCCATCGCTTCGGCCGGAATTGTCACCGAGTTGTCCTTGGCCGGGCTCTCGACCCTGGGTTGGGCGCTGTGTGATCCAGGCGCACTGCGCAATGCCCTGCTGTACCTGGCGACCACCAGTTGGCTGCTGTCCCTGGCGCTGAACGCCAGTCCCTTCATGCGTTTCGACGGCTACTTCATCCTCTCTGACCTGCTGGATTTCCCCAACCTGCACGAACGCGCCTCGGCGCTGGCGCGGGTCACGCTGCGGCGTAACTTGCTGGGTCTACAGGAGGAGTGGCCGGAGCCATTCCCGACCGGCCAACGCCGGTTGCTGGTGACCTTCGCCATCATCACGTGGCTGTATCGACTGGTGCTGTTCCTGGGCATCGCCCTTGCGGTCTACCTGTTCTTTTTCAAGTTGCTCGGGATCATCTTGTTCATGGTCGAATTGTCCTGGTTTATTGCCCTGCCGGTCATGCGCGAACTGGGTCACTGGTGGACCCATCGCGCCGCTATTCCGCGTTTGCGCAAAGTGATCTTTTATGCGCTGCTGGGCCTGATCCTGCTCGGCCTGGCCATGCCCTGGCGCACCCAGATCGACGCCGTCGGCGTGGCCCGCGCCGAACACCAGTTGCGGGTCTACGCCCCCTATCCCGCACGACTGCAATCGATTCACGGCGAAGGCGAGGTCAAGGCCGGCGAAGTGCTGGTGGTGCTCGATGAGCCGGATATCGCTTCGCGCCTGCAAAGCAGCGAAGCCAACGCCCGCAGCTACGAAGCGCGGCTCTCCGGGTTGCTGGCCGACCCCGGCGGCCTGGCCGAAGATGCGGTGACCCGCCAACGCCTCAACGTGCAATTCGAAGAAGCCCGGGCCGCCCGCTCGGAAATCGCCCGGCTCAACCTGCAAACCCCGTTTGCCGGCCTGTGGCTGGATGTGAATCCGGACTGGAAAACCGGCCAGTGGATCGGCCGCCAGGAATCTTTGGGCATCCTGATCGATCCGCGCAGTTGGCAAGTAGACGCCTACGTGGCCCAGGACCAGGTGCATCGACTGGTCACCGGTGACCCTGTGCGTTTCTATCCCGACGGCCAGACCACACCGCTCAATGGCCGGGTCCTGGCCATCGGCAGTACCCGCGCCAGTCAGTTGTCCCACCGCATGCTGTCGTCTCACTTTGGTGGTCCGGTGCCGACCGCATCACAAGAGCATGCGATGGTCCCGAGCGCCGCGCTGTTCCAGGTGCTGATCCAGCTGGACGAACCTTTGCCAAGCCTGCGTGAAACCCGCGGCCACCTGAAAATCGAAGGCGAACGACGGAGCGTGCTGGGCGATGTGGCGACCCACTTTCTCGCCGTATTGATGCGCGAAAGTGGTTTTTAGCCTCGTCGAGCCGGCCATTTTTACAGGGGGAATGCATACACCTGGAAGAAAATGGTCGGTTCTGAGGACGCGATCGCTGGCAAGCCAGCTCCTACAGAGGAGCGAGCCTGCATGGGAAATAAAGTGATAGCCAGACCACCTAGCCTTGCTGCAAATCCAGGCAATAGGTGTAGTAGCCCGGATCGCGCACATACCCCAGTGACTCGTACAAACGCTGGGCACTGAAGTTATCGGTGGCGGTTTCCAGGGTCATGCCCTTGGCGCCCATCAAGCGTGCAAAGTCGCGGGCGGTGTTCATCAGCAGCGTGCCGACACCTTTGCCCCGCGCAGCGGGCGTGGTGAAGAGGTCGCCGAGTAGCCAGGTACGGTGCGCGTCGATGGAGGAAAAGGTCGGGAACATCTGCACGAAACCCAGTGTTTCACCGACGGGGTCCTCGACGAAGAAGATCACTGATTCGTCGCGAGCGATGCGTTCGGCGATGAAATCCCGGGACTGCGGCAGGTTCGATGGCTGGCCGTAGAAGCCACGATAGGCGTCGAACAAGGGGGCGATTTTTTCGATGTGGGAAGCGTCGGCGCGCAGGGCCTGAATAGCCATGAGGGTGCTCCATTGCGGTCTCAAGGCTTTACAGCCTAGCAAAAGATCACCCGCACACAGCCCGATTCTGCGGGATGGCTTCGAAACTGTAGGAGCCGGCTTGCTGGCGATAGGATCTTAAACCTTGCGCCGTGCGTCAGGCCGCTTCGCTGGCAAGCCAGCTCCTACAAGGGTTACACGCGTACGTTACGACCCGGCAATCCATTGCGCTGGCTGTTTTCCCAATCCTCGACCAACCCCACCGGCACCTCCGGCGCCGGCAACATATTGCACCCGAGCACCAGGTCCGACGCCCGCTCGGCGAGCATGATGGTCGGTGCGTTGAGGTTGCCGTTCGGCTCGGTCGGGAACACCGAGGAGTCGATCACCCGTAGCCCGGCGATGCCGCGCACACGCAATTCGGAATCCACCACCGCCATGTCGTCCTCGCCCATGCGGCACGAACCGCAAGGGTGATAGGTGCTCTCCAGGTTGTCACGCACGAACGCATCGAGGTCTTCATCGCTGGTCAGGTGCGCGCCGGGGGCGATTTCGCCATCGCGGAAACGGTCCATGGCTTTCTGGCCGATGATCTCGCGGGTCAGGCGGATGCAGCGACGGAACCCTTCACGGTCCTCTTCCCGTTGCAGGTAATTGAAGCGAATTTCCGGGTGCTCGTAAGGGTCGGCGGAACGCACGTGCACGTAGCCGCGGCTCTTGGGTTTGTTCGGCCCGGTGAGCACCATGAAACCGTGGCCCTTGATCGGTTTATTGCCGTCGTAACGCATCGCTGCCGGCAGGAAGTGGAACTGAATGTCCGGCCAGCGCAGGCCCTTGTCGGAACGAATGAAACCACCGGCCTCGAAGTGGTTGGTGGCGCCCAGACCGTCCTTGAACAGCAGCCAGCGCAAACCGATCATCAATTTGCTCAGCGGGTCCATTTTGCTGTTGAGGGTCACCGGTTCCTTGCAGCCAAACTGGATGTACACCTCGGCGTGGTCCTGCAGGTTCTCCCCGACTCCCGGCAGATCGTGACGCACACCGATCCCGGCCTTGCGCAGGACGTCGGCCGGGCCGATGCCGGAGCGTTGCAGCAGGTGCGGCGAGCCGATTGGCCCGGACGAAATCAGCACTTCCTTGTTGCAATAGACCTGGTGAGTCTGGCCATTGTGGTCATACATGACCCCCACCGCACGCTTGCCTTCAAGGATGATCTGGCGGGTCATCGCGTGGGTAATCACGGTCAGGTTCGGACGACCCATGGCCGGACGCAGGTAGGCGTTGGCAGTGGAACAACGCACGCCGTTTTTCACGGTCATGTGCATCGCACCGAAACCTTCCTGCATAAAGCCGTTGCAGTCGTCGGTCTTGATGTAACCCGCTTCGGCACCGGCTTCGACCCACGCCCCGTACAGCGGGTTTTTCATGTGGTTGCCATTGGTGGTGTGCAGCGGCCCGGTTTGCCCGCGATAGCTGTCACCGCCCGATTCGTAGCTTTCGGCGCGTTTGAAGTACGGCAGGCAATTCTTGTAGCCCCAGCCCTGGGCACCGAGGGATTCCCACTCGTCGAAGTCATAAGCGTGGCCACGGATGTAGACCAGGCCGTTGATCGACGACGAGCCACCTAACACCTTGCCGCGCGGGCAGTGAATACGGCGATTGTTGAGGTAAGTCTCTGGCTCGGTTTCGTAGCGCCAGTTGTACTTCTTGGTGTTCATCGGGATCGAGAACGCGCTCGGCATCTGGATCACCACACTCTTGTCGCTGCCGCCAAATTCCAGGACCAGCACCGAGTTGGCCGGGTTTTCGCTCAGGCGGTTGGCCAACACACAACCTGCCGAGCCGGCGCCAATAATGATGTAGTCGTATTTTTGCGTTGCCATGATTTATCTCCGGACCGCCGATTCGCTGAAAACGGGCATCGAGGGTTTGGTCAATGAGTCACCAGTGGTGTACTGCGGACAGGTTTTTTCGATGTGCTGGATGACGACTTCTTCGGCCTTGAGATCGATCGAGCGACTGAGCCAGTAGTACGCCAGGCCCGAGACGATCAGCCCGACCAGCCAGGCGATGTCGATGCTGCCAAGTGCCTTGGCCAGTGGGCCGACATACACTTCGCGCTGCTCGACGCCGTCGAAGATGTAGAAGAACGGAATCATCGAAATAAAGCCGACGGCGTACGCGGCGATGCCACGCAGGCCCCAGCTGCCGTAGATGTTGCCGTGGGGCATGAAGAAGTGCGGGATGGCGTAGCGGCCCTTGCGCACGAAGAAGTAGTCGGTGAGGTTGACCGAGGTCCAGGGCACCAGGAAGTACAGCATCACCACCAGGTAGATGCCGAGCACCGACAGGCCTTTGCCGGAACTCTGGATGCTCAGGGCCACACCCAGTTGCAGCAGGATCACGAAGGCGATGGCGAGGATCCGCGCCTTGCGGGTGGGTTCGATGTGCTTGATCGAGTCGACGCAGGTCAGCGTGGTCAGCTTGGCGCTGTAGATGTTCATCGCGATCACCGGCAGGAACGCCAGGATGGTGACCACCACCACGGCCGTGCCCATCAGCGGCGATACGGTGTTGCCGACTTGGCCGAGGGCCACCAGCACGTCAGTGGAATGCAGGTGATCGGCCAGCCAGCCACCGACGGAAATCATCCAGGCGCCGGACAACGAGGCGCCGAGGAACACCACCGCGATCAGTTTGCCGCTGGAGGTGTTTTTCGGCAGATAACGCGAGTAATCCGAAACGTACGGCGCATAAGCGATGTTGTAGCTGGCAGCCGCCGCGAACTGGGCGATGAAACCGGTCCAGTTGAAACCTAGCGGCGCCGGGGCCACTTCACCTTCGGCGAGCGCCGGCAACACCGCATCCGGCACCCAGCCCATCAGCACCGCCAGGGTTACCAGGCCATACAGCGGCAGCGACAGGTACAGCGCCCATTTGAAGGCGCGGTGCATCCAGTCATGGCCAAGGATCGCCAGCACCGCTGCCGGGATGGTCACAGCCACCGCGATCACGACGGGGTTGAAACCGAACAGTGTGTGCAGTCCCTGCATCATCAGCACAAGGTTGACGATGTTGAAACCGGCGAACACAAACAGCGTCGCCAACAGCACCAGGATCACCCCGCGATAGCCGAACTGCGCGCGGGACTGGATCATTTGTGGCAGGCCCAGGTGTGGGCCCTGAGAACCATGAAATGCCATGAACAGTGTGCCGAACATGATGCCCAGCGTGCCGGCCAGTGTGGTCCAGAGCGCGGTCAGGCCGACGCTTGGGCCGACGAAGCCGATGGTCATGGTGAAGAAGGTGAAGTTGCCGAGAAACCAGAACGGGCCCTGGCTCGACAGCTTGTCGGAGCGCTCGTTCTCGGGGATGAAATCGATCGAATGGCTTTCCACGACGCTATGGTCGTCGAGGACCGACACGCTCGGGGCGGACTTGGCGTTAGTGTTCATGATGGACTCTTATTGTTGGAAGATCATGACGAAAAAACCGCGTTGTTTCGGGTGAACGACTCCCGGGCGCATCCTTGCCGTTCCCGATTGATAAAAAAGCCAATGGCGCAAAACCTGTAGGAGCAAGCTTGCTCGCGATGGCTCAAAGTCAGTCGACTTCTTTGTTGCCTGCCAGTGCGCTATCGCTGGCAAGCCAGCGCCTACAAAGGATGGGGTCAGCCATTGTTCAGGGCAGCGTGATCCACACTGCCTTGGTCTCAAGCAGGTAATCGAGTTGCTCGGCGCCCAGGTCTTTGCCGAACCCGGATTGTTTGTAGCCACCAAACGGCATCGACGGATCGAGGGTGCCGTGGGCGTTGACATAGACCGAGCCGGCCTTCAACCGTGGAATCAGGCTGTGCACCTTTCCAAGGTCATTGGAATACAGTGCCGCCGCCAGGCCGTAGACCGAGTCATTGGCCAGGGCCAGGGCCTCCTCCTCATCGTCGAACGCTGCGGTGACCAGCACCGGGCCGAAGATCTCTTCCTGGACGATGCGCATGTCGTTTCGGCAATGGGCGAAGATGGTCGGCTCGACGAAGAAGCCAGGGCCATCGACCGCTTGGCCGCCATACACCAGCTCGGCGCCTTCCTGCTTGCCGGTCTCGATGTACTCAGTCACGCGTTGCTTTTGCAGGGCCGAGACCAGCGGGCCGATGAAGCAGTCCGGATCCAGACCCGGAGCGATTTTCAGGGTGCGCGTATAGGCGATCAGTTCATGCAGGAATTCGTCGTAGACGCTGCGATGAATATAGGCCCGCGTACCGGCGTCGCACACTTGCCCCGAATTGAAGAACACGCCGTTGGCGACCGCTTGCGCTGCGGCCGGAATGTCCGCATCGGCGAATACGATTACCGGTGATTTTCCTCCGAGTTCGAGGGTTAGTCGCTTCATTTCGTCCAGCGCTGCACGGCCGACGGTACGGCCCACGGGCGTTGATCCGGTGAAGGTCAATTTGTCGATGCCGGGGTGCGTGGCCATCGCCGCGCCGACCACGCTACCGCGCCCGGTGACGATGTTGATCACGCCGTCCGGGATGCCCGCTTCCTGCACCAGTTCAGCGAAACGCAGGGCCGACAACGAGGTCAGTTCGGCGGGTTTCACCACCACGGTGCAACCGGTGGCCAACGCCGCGCCGAGCTTCCAGGCCATGGTTTGCAGCGGGAAGTTCCACGGCACGATGGCGCCAACCACGCCAACCGCTTCCTTGCGGGTGTAGGCCAGGTAATTGCCCGGCAGCGACGGCTCGACGGTGCGGCCATGCAGCTTGGTCGCCCAACCGGCGAAGTAACGCAGGGTATCGACGGTGCCCTGGATATCGACGTCCTTGGCGAAAGCGACGGATTTGCCCATGTCGATGGATTCGATTTCTGCCAGTTCGGCAGCGTTCTGTTCGATCAGGTCCGCCAGGCGCTGCATCATGCGCTCGCGTTCCGCCGGTTTGGCCTGGCGCCAGGCGCCGCCGTCGAACTGGGCGCGGGCCGCTTGCACGGCGCGGTCCAGGTCTTCGGTGGTGCCCATGGGAATGCGCGTGATCAGGCCTTCGGTGGACGGCTCAATGACGTCGGAAGTCTGGCCGTCGCTGGCCTCGACCCAGGCGCCGCCGATGAACATTTTCTGGACCTTGCTGAGGAAGGTCTGGGTGGCTTCGGAGACGCCGAATTTCTGCAGGTAACTCTTGACGATCGTGTCCATTTTTATTCTCTCTGCCTGGCAGTCAGGCACTGCCGGGTTTAGTGGTTTCGATATCAGGCTGGCGTGGTTTCACTCTCGGCGGCCGCCCGCACTTTTCCGCGCTCGTGGAAGATGAAACCGATGCTGTTGAGCAACAGTTGCGCGGCGAGGATCGAGGTCATGCCGGTCGGGTCGTACACCGGTGCAACCTCCACCAGGTCCATGCCGACGATGTTGCCTTTGCTGCGCTTGGCCAGGGCCTGGATGATTTCCAGCACCTCGTAGTAGAGGAAACCGCCATGGCTCGGGGTGCCGGTGCCGGGGGCGATGGACGGGTCGAAACCGTCGATGTCGATGGTGATGTAGTAGTTGATGTTCTGCGGGATCAGCGCCAGCACGCCCTCGACGCCGAGGCGGCGTACGTCGCGCACCGAAAGGATCTTCGAGCCGGCTTCGTGGGCCGCTTCGTAGTCGTCGCGGTTGGACGACGAAACGTTGCGGATGCCCATCTGGGTCATGCCGACAATGTGGTTCATTTCCGAAGCGCGACGCAGCGGGTTGCCGTGGCCGTAACGCACGCCGTGGCGTTCGTCGACGAAGTCCAGATGCGCATCGAAGTGGATGATGTGGATCGGGCCTCGGCCTTCGAAAGCTTTGATCACCGGGGCATGTACCGAGTGATCGCCACCGAGCACCACCGGCATCACACCGGCGTCGAGGATCTTGCGCACGGCGTATTCGGTGTTCTTGTTACTGGTTTCCATGTCGGTGTGGACGATATCGGCATCACCCACGTCGACCATGCGCAGGTCCGAAGCGGTGAGGTACATGACGTCGTCTTCGTGGTCATAGGCGCCTGCATGGCCGAAGGAAAACAGCGTCGATGCCTCACGAATCCCGCGTGGTCCGAAACGTGCGCCGGAGCGCCACTGGGTACCCATGTCGTTGGGTACGCCGAGCACTGCGACGTCGGCATCCAGGGCATCCCAATCGGTGCACACCGGGGATTTGCCAAAGGTGCAGTGACCCACGAATGGCAGGTTCAGACGACCGGATTCATAACCGTTGTTCGACATTTCTAGCCTCTCCACTTCTTGTTATCGGCTTGACGGACTGCAAGGCGACCGCCGTTGAAAAGACTATGGGCGCAGCTTTTCGTGGAAAAAATGCTAAACATCAGATACTCATATCGGCATTACCGATGCATCCACACGCGGGAGGTCCCAGGTGATTCAACTGCACGATGTCGACCTGAAATTACTTCGGGTATTTGCCACGATCGTCCGCTGCGGCGGTTTCTCGGCCGCGCAGGCAGCGCTGAACGCCGGCCAGTCGACCATCAGCGAACAGATGACCCATCTGGAAACCCGGCTCGGGGTCAAGCTCTGCCAACGCGGGCGCAGCGGTTTTCGCCTGACCGAGCAAGGCGTGGCGATCCATGAAGCCACCCAGCGCCTGCTCTCGGCGGTGGAAAATTTCTGCATGGACGCCGACGTGCTCAAGCAGCACATCAGCGGCAAGCTCAACCTTGGGATCATCGACACCACCATCACCGACCCCGACTCGCCGATCCCGCGCACTACCCAGCGCTTTGTATCGCGCGGGCACGATGTGCACCTGAACGTGTACGTCGGCACCCCCGCCGAACTCGAAGAACGGGTGCTCGACGGCCGCTTGCACCTCGCCATCGGGCATTTCCCGATCCATGTCCCGGGGTTGTTGCAATCACCGCTGTATCAGGAAGCCCTGGGCTTGTATTGCGGGCGGCGGCACCCGTTGTATGGGAGCCTTGCCGAAGGCGAGGAACTGCTCGAAGCCGTCGCGGCGGGGCGGATCGTGGTGCGTGGCTACATGCAGCAATACGACCTCGAACACTTGGGCGTGAGCAAAGCGGCGGCCACCGTGGACAACATCGAAGCCACGGCGATCCTGATCATCTCCGGCGCCTACCTGGGTTTTCTGCCTGAGCACTTCGCCGCGCAATGGGTCAAGAGTGGCGAGATGCACCAGTTGGCGCCGGCCAGCCTGCGTCTGAAATCACCGTTCGACGTGATCACCCGGCGCGGCGTTGCGCCGCCGCCGATCCTGCAGGCATTCCTCGAAGATCTGGCCGCCAGCGCCCGTAAATCCGGCCAGGTGTGACGTGACGCTCGCCAAATTCAAATTTCGCCCGGCATACTGATTTCAGTTCGCCCATCTTGCAGGCTCGTCATGCGCATCCACGTCACCTTCATCGACCGCGTCGGCATCACCCAGGAAGTCCTGGCCCTGCTCGGCGGACGCAGTTTCAACCTGGACGCCGTGGAGATGGTGCCACCGAACGTTTACATCGATGCGCCAACCCTGGGGGCCGAGGTGCTGGAAGAGTTGCGCGAAGCATTGTTCGGCGTAAAAGGCGTGAAAGCGGTGACCATGGTCGACATCCTTCC
Source organism: Pseudomonas sp. MYb327 (assembly GCF_040438925.1). NCBI lineage: Bacteria > Pseudomonadati > Pseudomonadota > Gammaproteobacteria > Pseudomonadales > Pseudomonadaceae > Pseudomonas > Pseudomonas sp. MYb327. Next base: position 1,394,592 of record NZ_CP159258.1, on the reverse strand, counting down.
GGGGCAACGCCGACGCCTGCAACTGGATGCGTTGCTCGCCGCCAGTTCCGACCCGGTGCTGGCGGTGGATGATCGCGGTCACGTGCTGCTGGCCAATCCGGCATTGATCGCCCTGTGCGGTCGCGAACCGGCCGGTGAATCGCTGTCCGCGCTGTTCGAGGATGCCGATTTGCAACCCTCGCTGATCGCCCACGGCTTCCGCTTGCCCATGCGCGAAGTCAGCCTCGGCGGCCACACGTTCTTACTCGACGCCATGCCGATCACCGATGCCGGCGCCCTGCTCACCCTGTACCAACCGAACCGCATCGGCGAACGCCTGTCGGCGCTGCATCATGATCACGCCGAAGGTTTCGATGCGCTGCTGGGCGAATCGCCACCGATCCGTGCGCTCAAGGCTCGCGCCCAACGGGTGGCGGCCCTCGATGCACCGCTGCTGATCCAGGGCGAGACCGGCACCGGCAAGGAACTGGTCGCCCGCGCGTGTCACGCCATCAGCGGACGCCGTGAAAAACCATTTTTAGCCCTGAACTGCGCAGCACTGCCGGAAAGTCTCGCCGAGAGCGAACTGTTCGGCTACGCCCCCGGCGCTTTCACCGGCGCACAACGGGGCGGCAAGCTCGGGCTGCTGGAACTGGCCGATCAGGGCACGGTATTTCTGGATGAAGTGGGGGAAATGTCGCCGTATTTACAGGCCAAGTTGCTGCGCTTTTTGAGCGATGGCTGCTTCCGTCGGGTGGGCGGTGATCGCGAGGTGAAGGTCAACGTACGGATCCTCAGCGCGACTCACCGCGACCTGGAAAAAATGGTCGGCGAAGGTCACTTTCGCGAAGACCTGTTCTACCGCCTCAACGTGCTCAACCTGCAAGTGCCGCCGTTGCGCGAACGCGACCACGACATACTGCTGATGGCCCAGCACTTCATGCAGCAGGCCTGCGCGCAGATCCAGCGCCCGGTCTGCCGATTGGCACCCAGCACCTTCCCTGCCCTGCTCGGCAACCGCTGGCCGGGCAACGTGCGGCAACTGCAAAACGTGATCTTCCGCGCGGCGGCGATTTGCGAAAACCCGTGGGTGGACCTGGATGATCTCGACATTGCGCGCACGGCGGTCGAGCGCCAGAACGATGGTGAAGTCGGCAGCCTGGAGGACGCGGTCGAAGGGTTTGAAAGAAACCTGCTGGAGAAGCTTTATCAAAGTTATCCATCCAGCCGATTACTCGCGGCGCGCTTGCAGACCTCCCATAGCGCCATCGCGATTCGCCTGCGCAAATACGGCATACCCGGCAAACCTTGATGTCATCGCCAAACACACTTCCACAATTAATGCCAATCCCCCTGTGGGAGCCAGCCTGCTGGCGATGGGGCCATGTCAGTCGATATCTTTGCTGCCTGTCACACCGCATCGCCAGCAGGCTGGCTACCACAGGGAAACGGTGCGCGTGTGCCGACCTGTATGCACATCGATACGCCGTATCGAAATCAAGACAATAACTTCTCAACCTGTCTGACCGGGCTTCGCCTCCTTCCTTTCCCATGACTGTATTGATTTCAATACAAAACCCGAGCCTCAAATCAATACTAAAAACACTAAGCCATTGATTTAATACACTTAACAAACCTTGGCACCCCCCTTGCTAAATCTCCTCCAGTCAAGCTCGCCACCCAACGCGAGCCTGTCCATGCCCTCCGCCATCTGCAGCGGATGAGTTCAGAACAATGAGGAGTTGATATGAGCGAATTGCGTTTTACCGTCGATCACGAATGGCTGCGCACCGAAGCTGACGGCAGCGTCACGGTCGGTATCACAGCGTTTGCCCAGCAGGCATTGGGGGATGTGGTGTTCGTTCAAGTGCCTGAGGTGGGCAGCTTCGACGCCGGTGCTGAAGTGTCGGTGCTGGAGTCGGTGAAAGCTGCCAGCAGCATCGGCATGCCGCTGGATGGCGAAGTGGTCGAAGTGAACTCGTCGCTCGAAGGCAGCCCTGAACTGGTCAATGAAGATCCGCTGGGACAAGGCTGGTTTTTCCGCTTCCAGCCGGCCGACGTGGCGGCGGTCGCGCAATTGCTCGATCAAGCCGCCTACGACCGTCTGGTCCAAGACCAGACCGAAGCGTGAGGATGACCCATGACCATCCGTCTCGACACCCGTAACGAATTCATCGCCCGCCACATCGGCCCCCGCGCCGGTGACGAGCAAGCCATGCTCAACAGCCTCGGCTTCGACTCCCTCGAAGCCCTGAGCGCCAGCGTCATTCCCGACAGCATCAAGGGCACCAGCGTGCTCGGCCTCGAAGACGGCCTGAGCGAAGCGGACGCGCTGGCGATGATCAAAGGCATCGCCGGCAAAAACCAGCTGTTCAAGACTTTCATTGGCCAGGGTTACTACGGCACGCACACGCCGTCGCCGATCCTGCGCAACCTCCTGGAAAACCCGGCCTGGTACACCGCCTACACCCCGTACCAGCCGGAGATTTCCCAGGGTCGTCTTGAAGCGCTGCTGAACTTTCAGACCCTGATCAGCGACCTCACCGGCCTGCCGATCGCCAACGCCTCGCTGCTCGATGAAGCCACCGCCGCTGCCGAAGCCATGACCTTCTGCAAACGCCTGAGCAAGAACAAGGGCAGCCACCAGTTTTTCGCTTCCGTGCATTGCCACCCGCAAACCCTCGACGTGCTGCGCACCCGTGCCGAGCCGCTGGGCATCGACGTCATCGTCGGCGACGAACGCGAACTGAGCGACGTGACGCCGTTCTTCGGCGCGCTGCTGCAATACCCGGCTAGCAACGGTGACGTCTTTGATTACCGCGAGCTGACCGAGCGCTTCCACGCCGCCAACGCTTTGGTCGCCGTGGCCGCCGACCTGCTGGCCCTGACCGTGCTGACCCCGCCGGGCGAGTTCGGCGCCGACGTGGCCATCGGCAGCGCGCAACGCTTCGGCGTGCCGCTGGGCTTCGGTGGCCCGCACGCGGCCTATTTCTCCACCAAGGACGCGTTCAAGCGCGACATGCCGGGCCGTCTGGTCGGTGTTTCCGTGGACCGTTTCGGCAAGCCGGCGCTGCGTCTGGCGATGCAAACCCGCGAGCAACACATCCGTCGCGAGAAGGCCACGTCGAACATCTGCACCGCGCAGGTGCTGCTGGCCAACATCGCCAGCATGTACGCCGTGTACCACGGCCCGAAAGGCCTGACGCAGATTGCCAACCGCGTGCATCACTTGACCGCGATTCTGGCCCAAGGCCTGAAAGCCATCGGACTGAACGTCGAGCAAGCAAACTTCTTCGACACCCTGACCTTGAACACCGGCGCGCAAACCGCTGCGCTGCACGAGCAGGCTCGCACCCAGCAGATCAACCTGCGCGTGGTCGACGCTGAACGTCTGGGCCTGTCCCTCGACGAAACCAGCACCCAGGCCGACGTCGAAACCCTGTGGGCCTTGTTCGCCAATGGCAAAGCGCTGCCGGACTTCACCGCCCTCGCCGCGTCCGTCACCAGCACCCTTCCGGCCGCGCTGGTGCGCCAGTCGCCGATCCTCAGCCACCCGGTGTTCAACCGCTACCACTCGGAAACCGAGCTGATGCGCTACCTGCGCAAGCTGGCGGACAAGGACCTGGCGCTGGACCGCACCATGATCCCGCTGGGCTCGTGCACCATGAAACTCAACGCCGCCAGCGAAATGATCCCGGTGACCTGGGCCGAATTCGGCGCCCTGCACCCGTTCGCCCCGGCCGAGCAAAGCGCCGGCTACCAGCAACTGACCGATGAACTGGAAGCGATGCTCTGCGCCGCCACCGGCTACGATTCGATCTCGCTGCAACCGAACGCCGGTTCGCAAGGTGAATACGCCGGCCTGCTGGCGATCCGCGCGTACCATCAGAGCCGCGGCGAAGACCGTCGCGACATCTGCCTGATCCCGTCCTCGGCCCACGGCACCAACCCGGCGACCGCGCAAATGGCCGGCATGCGCGTGGTGGTCACCGCGTGCGACGCCCGTGGCAACGTCGACATCGAAGACCTGCGCGCCAAGGCCATCGAGCACCGCGAACACCTCGCCGCGCTGATGATCACCTACCCGTCGACCCACGGCGTGTTCGAAGAAGGCATCCGCGAAATCTGCGGCATCATTCATGACCACGGCGGCCAGGTGTACATCGACGGCGCCAACATGAACGCGATGGTCGGCCTCTGCGCACCGGGCAAGTTCGGCGGCGACGTCTCGCACCTGAACCTGCACAAAACCTTCTGCATCCCCCACGGCGGTGGCGGCCCGGGCGTCGGCCCGATTGGCGTGAAATCGCACCTGACGCCGTTCCTGCCGGGCCACGCGCAGATGGCGCGCAAGGAAGGCGCAGTCTGTGCCGCACCGTTCGGCAGCGCGAGCATTTTGCCGATCACCTGGATGTACATCCGCATGATGGGCGGTGCCGGTCTGAAGCGTGCTTCGCAGTTGGCGATCCTCAATGCCAACTACATTTCCCGCCGCCTCGAAGAGCACTACCCGGTGCTGTACACCGGCAGTAACGGCCTGGTCGCGCACGAGTGCATCCTCGACCTGCGCCCACTGAAAGACAGCAGCGGCATCAGCGTCGACGACGTGGCCAAGCGCCTGATCGACTTCGGCTTCCACGCCCCGACCATGTCCTTCCCGGTCGCCGGCACGCTGATGATCGAGCCGACCGAAAGCGAATCCAAAGAAGAGCTGGACCGCTTCTGCGACGCCATGATCCGCATCCGCGAAGAAATCCGCGCGGTGGAAAACGGCACCCTGGACAAGGACGACAACCCGCTGAAAAACGCCCCGCACACCGCGGCGGAAATCGTCGGCGAGTGGTCGCATCCGTACAGCCGGGAGCAGGCGGTTTATCCACTGGAAGGCCTGATCGACGCCAAGTTCTGGCCGCCCGTAGGCCGGGTCGACAACGTGTTTGGCGACCGCAATCTGATCTGCGCCTGCCCCTCCATCGCCGACTACCAAGACGCATAACCCTGCGCGTAACCCCTGTAGGAGCTGGCTTGCCAGCGAAGCTTTTGGTGGCCTTGATGGCCCCTTCGCTGGCAAGCCAGCTCCTACAAGGGGTGTGCGCCCCCCATTCGAGAACGACAGAGGACTTCACCATGTTCACCAAACACGACCAGATCAAAGGCTACGACGACGAACTGCTGGCGGCGATGAACGCCGAAGACGCCCGGCAGGAGCACCACATCGAACTGATCGCCTCGGAAAACTACACCAGCCAACGGGTGATGGAAGCGCAAGGCAGCGGCCTGACCAACAAATACGCCGAAGGTTATCCGGGCAAACGTTATTACGGTGGCTGTGAGCACGTCGATGTGGTCGAACAACTGGCCATCGACCGCGCCAAACAACTGTTCGGCGCCGACTACGCCAACGTCCAGCCGCACTCCGGAAGTCAGGCCAACGCCGCGGTTTACCTGGCGTTGTTGCAGGCCGGTGACACCGTGCTCGGCATGAGCCTGGCCCACGGCGGCCACTTGACCCACGGCGCCAAGGTGAGCTTTTCCGGCAAGCTCTACAACGCGGTGCAGTACGGCATCGACACCGACACCGGGCTGATCGACTACGACGAAGTGGAACGACTGGCGGTCGAGCACAAGCCGAAGATGATCATCGCCGGCTTCTCGGCTTATTCGAAGACCCTGGACTTCCCGCGCTTCCGGCAGATCGCCGACAAGGTCGGCGCCTACCTGTTCGTCGACATGGCTCACGTCGCCGGGCTAGTGGCTACCGGTCTGTACCCGAATCCACTGCCCTACGCCGATGTGGTCACCACCACGACCCACAAGACCCTGCGCGGTCCGCGTGGCGGGCTGATCCTGGCCAAGGGCAATGCGGAACTGGAGAAAAAGCTCAACGCCGCCGTATTCCCCGGCGGCCAGGGCGGTCCGCTGATGCACGTGATCGCCGCCAAGGCCGTGTGCTTCAAGGAAGCGCTGGAGCCGGCGTTCAAGGCCTATCAAACCCAGGTGATCCGCAACGCGAAGGCGATGGCCAAGGTGTTTATCGACCGTGGCTATGACGTGGTGTCCGGTGGCACTGACAACCATTTGTTTCTAGTCAGCCTTATCCGCCAGGGCCTGACCGGCAAGGACGCCGACGCGGCGCTCGGCCGTGCCGGCATTACCGTGAACAAGAACGCGGTACCCAATGACCCGCAGTCGCCGTTCGTGACTTCAGGTCTGCGTATTGGCACGCCGGCGATCACCAGTCGTGGTTTCAAAGAGGCCCAGAGCATCGAACTGGCGGGCTGGATCTGCGACATCCTCGACCACCTCGGCGATGCCGATGTCGAGGCCCAGGTCGCGCGGCAGGCCGCCGCAATGTGTAGCGACTTCCCGGTCTACCGCGACTGATCGCACAACGCAAAACCTTGTAGGAGCTGGCTTGCCATCGATGACGGCGGCTCATTCAACATAGAGGTTGATCAATCGACCGCTATCGCTGGCAAGCCAACTCCTACAAGTCCGTATTTTGTCTGACAGAACTTGGGGAAACCTATGGACACAGTGCAAGTCGGCACCAAGCTGCGCGGTGCAGAAAAAGTCGCGCGGATTCCGGTAAAGATCATCCCCACGGATGAATTCCCGCGTAAACCTGACTGGATTCGCGTGCGCATGCCGATCTCTCCCGAGGTCGACCGCATCAAGCAATTGCTGCGTAAACACAAGCTGCACAGTGTCTGCGAAGAAGCCTCATGCCCGAACCTCGGCGAGTGTTTTTCCGGGGGCACAGCCACCTTCATGATCATGGGCGACATCTGCACCCGGCGTTGCCCGTTCTGCGATGTCGGCCACGGCCGCCCGAAACCGCTGGACGTCAACGAGCCGACTAACCTGGCCGTGGCCATCGCAGAGCTGCGCCTGAAATACGTAGTGATCACCTCGGTGGATCGCGACGATTTGCGCGACGGTGGCGCCCAGCACTTTGTCGATTGCCTGCGGGAAATCCGCAAGTTGTCGCCGGGCATTCAACTGGAAACCCTGGTGCCGGATTATCGCGGGCGCATGGATGTGGCCCTGGCGATCACCGCCAGCGAACCGCCGGATGTGTTCAACCACAACCTTGAAACCGTGCCGCGCCTCTACAAAGCCGCGCGGCCGGGTTCGGATTTCGAGTGGTCGCTGGACCTGCTGCAGAAGTTCAAGCAATCGGTCTCGCACGTGCCCACGAAGTCGGGCCTGATGCTCGGTCTGGGCGAAACCGACGAGGAAGTCATCGAGGTCATGCAGCGCATGCGCGAGCACGATATCGACATGCTCACCCTCGGCCAGTACCTGCAACCCTCGCGCAGCCACTTGCCGGTGCAGCGTTTCGTGCACCCCGAGGTGTTTGCCTGGTTCGCCGAGGAAGGCGCGCGGATGGGGTTCAAGAACGTCGCGTCCGGGCCGCTGGTGCGCTCGTCTTATCATGCCGATCAACAACTGCATGGAGGTGAAGCCGGTTTCAAGCCATGATGGGGTGACTTGTCATGGATTTCCGGAGGCGCGGCCCTATGCGCTTTGCAACTCGATCATTGCTCCTGCTTTCAAACCTTGTTTTGTCGTGCCTTGCCAGCGCCGAACCGAAACCAGAGCACATGGTGTATCTGCGCACGATCGCTCCGGGCATCGAGCAAGACATCCGCTACGCCAGCGCCCACAACTTCACCGGGCATCCGCTCGATGGTTACCAGGCGCCGGAGTGCCTGCTGTCGCTGGACGCCGCCAAGGCACTCGCCCGCGTACAAACTGCATTGCAGGCGCAAGGTTACGGCTTGAAAGTTTTCGATTGCTATCGCCCCAGCCGCGCCGTGGCGGACATGGGACGCTTCGCCACGGAACCGGGCGAACCGCGCAAGGCCGAGTTCTATCCTCGGGTGGACAAGCAGGATTTCTGGCGACTGGGTTACGTGGCGCGCGTGTCGAATCATTCCAGGGGCGGCACCGTCGACCTGACCATGACTGGCCCCGAAGCGCTGCCCGCCGACACCTGGACGCCCTCTGCCACGCCCGTCGATTGCACGGCGCCTTACGGCCAGCGTTGGCATGACGGCGCCGTCGATATGGGCACTGGTTTTGACTGCTTCGATGAGCGCGCACATACCGATTCGACGCTGATCAACGAGACGGCCAAAGCGAATCGCCAGCGACTCAACAGCGCCATGGAGAAAGAAGGATTCACCGGTTACTCGGCCGAGTGGTGGCATTTCACCTATAGCCGTGATCCCGCGTTGAAGACCGTCATGGATTTCCCCATTACGCCGTTGAAGCCATGATCAGTCCGTTCAAGATCTGCTTGGCGCTGATCCTGTTGCTACCCGGCACCGTGATGGCGCAAGGGCTCGACGGCAGTGATCAGCTCATCGTGGTCACCAGCAAAAACTGGGATGATATCCAGGGCACTGCCCAGCGCTACGAACGGCACGGCAGCACCTTCAAAAAATTCGACGCACCGTTTGCAGTGGTGTTGGGCAAAAACGGTATGGGCTGGGGCAAGGGACTGCTCGACACTGAGCCGCTTCAGGGACCAGTGAAACAGGAAGGTGATGGCAAGGCCCCGGCCGGGATATTCAAACTGGGCACCTCGTTCGGCTACGACGCTTCAGCTCAAACCCGCCTGCCGTACCTCGCCCTCAGTCCGAGCATCGAATGCGTGGATGACCCACAGTCCACGCGTTACAACGAACTGGTCGACGGCGCCACGGTTGCGAAAGACTGGAACAGCTCTGAACGCATGCGTCGCCGTGATGACTTGTATCGCCAGGGCATTGTCATCGAGCACAACACCCCGGCGTCCCCCGCTGCGGGCTCCTGCATTTTCTTCCACATCTGGCGCGGCCCCACGGTGCCAACCCGTGGCTGCACCGCCATGCCCCCGGCGGACATCGCCCGATTATTCAACTGGCTCGACCCGCGCCAATCGCCGCTGCTGGTGCAACTGCCCGAGGCGCAATACCAGCAGATGCGCGAACGCTGGAACCTTCCTGAGTTGTGACGAGCAGGCGGAGAACTACCTGTGGCGAGGGAGCTTGCTCCCGCTGGACTGCGCAGCGGTCCCCGTTCTGCTCAGAAACAAGAGGGGCCGCTTCGCGACCCAGCGGGAGCAAGCTCCCTCGCCACAGGTTGTGTGCTGTTTCCACAAACGGCGTAACGATCAGGCTGTAGATCGTCAGGTAACGCTGGTGATCCGCCTCGCCGGTACCGAACTGGATGGCCTCAGGCTTCGAATGCGTGACATAGAGCGTGCCGAACATCCAGTCCCAAACAGAAAGATTGATGCCGAAGTTCTTGTTGAAATGCCGCGGTGCGTCGCTGTGATGGACCTGGTGCTGGGCCGGGCTGTTCAGCACATGCTCGACCGCCGGCCCGAATGACAGCCATACATGGCTGTGCCGCAGGTTCGAGGCCAGGGCATTGAGGATGAACACCATGTAAGTCACCCCGAACAAAGTGTAGCGGCTGATTTCCCCGCCACAGGCGTACCAGAACACACCGGCGTAGGCCCCGAGGAACACGAGGTCGATCAGCCGCTCGACCATCTTCTCGACAACGTGCACCCGGCTTGCCGTCACCGGCACCAGCACGGGCGCCGAATGATGGACTTTGTGAAAGGCCCACAAATAGCGCGAATGGTAGGCGCGATGAGCCCAGTAATGGATGAAGTCTTGCAGCACGAATACGCCCAGGCCGTAGAGCAACGACAGCGCCAAATGATCCTCCACCTGCACCCGCGCCCCCCACAGGCGAGTGAAAAAACTGATGTAGTCGCCGGAGCGCAGCACGTACGGATCGACCAACCCCACGATGGGCACCACCAGCATGACTTTCAGGATGGCGCGCACGAAGTAGTAGCGATAATCCAGCAGCGCTGAGGGATGAAAATGCACGCGGTTGCCGCCGATGAACTGCCAGAAAGTGCGCGCATCCGTCAGCTCGCGGGATTTTCGAAAGCGGAACAGCGCGTAGGCGATGGCGTAGGACGTGAGCACAAAGGCAAGACAGAGACGGCCATTGAGGTCGAAAAGGCCGAGGAACTGCTCGCTGACCGGCGCAATCACCCACCGGAACAGGTATTGGTAGAGAAGTACGAGAACATCCATGAAGGCTGCCCTCTCCGTCGAAGTGTGAGAATCGCTTGTTGCAGGGGCCGGAGTCCTGCGAGCAAATTACGCGGGAACCAGACCTGTAGGAGCCGGCTTGCTGGCGATTGCGTCCTTGAAAGCGCCATCGCCAGCAAGCCTGCTCCTACAGTTGATTTGCAAGTGTAGACGTTATTGAGGATGTATCGTATTCAGGCCAGATTGAGCGATGAATAACGGTGGCGAGAAAGCTTGCTCCCTCGCCACAGGATCGGGGTGAATTCAGAAGCGGATTTCCCGGACCGGTACGACGTCGATCCGCGCCACCGAACCGGTCAGGTGTGCCCAATCCTTGTTGTGTTCGGTAATGATGTCTTCGGCAGTCGTGTTGCCGTTATCGACAGTGGAATGGGCGTCGGATGCCAGCACCACGTCATAGCCCAGTTTCAGTGCCTGGCGCACCGTGGCATTGACGCAGTAATCCGTTTGCAGACCGCAAATGACAAGGCGCTCGAAGTCCTCTTTCGGCAGCAGCTTCTGCAAGTTGGTCTGATAGAACGAATCACCAGTGGTTTTACGCACGCGATGATCCTTGGGCGAAGTTTCCAGCCCTTCGGCCAGTTGCCAGCCCGCCGCTTCATGCGCAAACGGACTGCCCGCTTCTTCATGCTGGATCAGCACCACGGGAACCCCGGCCTTTCGCGCTCGGGTGCTGAGGTCGTTGATGTTGCCGATGATGCGCTGGATTTCGAAACACTCGTACTCACCAGCACACAGAGCCTGCTGGACGTCGATGATGAGCAATGCGGTGGACATGGTTCCTTCCTTGAAAAGTCAGTGGATCAGGGGACGAACATAAGTCCGTCCCCCACCAAACACAACCCTCAATAACCGAGCGACAAACCGGTGTTGCGCCGTGGATCGTTGGCGCCGTAGAAGCGGTTTTTGCCCACCGGTTTGCCGTCCAGCGACGGCGCACCTACAAGGATTGCCGCCAGGTGGTTGGCATCCTGCGGCCCGGCAAACTTGTGGCCCCAGCTTTCGAGGATCTTCACCGTGTCCGGGCTGGTGGTGAAGGTTTCCAGGTTGGTTTCCTCTGGCAGCCATTGCTGGTGGAATCGCGGCGCATCGACGGCTTCCTGGATGTTCATGCCGTAGTCGATGACGTTGAGCATGGTCAGCAAGGTTGCCGTGATGATGCGGCTGCCACCGGGCGTACCGACCACCATCACCACTTTGCCGTCCTTAGTGACGATGGTCGGGCTCATGGACGACAGCGGTGCCTTGCCGGGAGCGATGGCGTTGGCCTCGCCCTGGACCAGGCCGTACATGTTCGGCACGCCGATTTTCGAGGTGAAGTCGTCCATTTCATCGTTGAGGATGACCCCGGTTTTGCTGGCCATGACCCCGGCACCGAACCAGTCGTTGAGGGTGTAAGTCACCGACACCGCATTGCCCCATTTGTCGACGATGGAGTAATGGGTGGTGTTGCTGCCTTCATGGGGCGCGACGCCGGGTTTGAGATCGCGGGACACGCCGGCCTTTTGTGGGTTGATCGCTGCGCGGAGTTTGGTCGCGTAGTTTTTATCCAGCAGATGGGCAATCGGGTTTTTCACGAAATCCGGATCGCCGAGGTAGCTGTTGCGGTCCACGTAGGCGTGGCGCATCGCTTCGATCTGATAGTGCATGCCTTGGGCTGAGTGATAGCCCAGATCCTTCATCGGATAGCCTTCGAGGATGTTCATGATCTGGCAAATCACCACGCCGCCTGAGCTCGGTGGCGGCGCCGAGACCACGTGGTAGCCACGGTAATCACACTCGATCGGCGCCAGTTCGCGGGTCTTGTATTTATCGAGGTCGGCCTGGGTGATGATGCCTTTGTTGGCCTGGCTGGACGTTACGATGGCGTCGGCCACCCAGCCTTTATAGAAACCGTCGGCGCCCTTCTCGGAGATTTCCCGCAGGGTTTTGCCAAGGTCTTTCTGAACGAGTTTTTGGCCGACCTGCATCGGCTCGCCATTACTCAGGAAAATCGAACCCGAATCCTTGATGTCCTTCTTGAACACATCGGTGGCGTACTCCAGCAACTCGACGTCGCCCTGCTCCAGCTCGAAGCCGTCTTCGGCAAGCTTGATGGCCGGTGCGATCACTTCCTTGCGCGGTTTGGTGCCGTATTTCGACAGCGCCAGTTCCATGCCAGACACGGTGCCCGGCACGCCGACGGCCAGGTGGCCGCGGGTGCTCAGGTCCGGAACGACGTTGCCCTCCTTGTCGAGGTACATGTCGGCGGTGGCGGCCAGCGGGGCTTTTTCACGGAAATCGAGGAAGGTCTTGCGTCCGTCGGCCAATTGAATGGTCATGAAACCGCCGCCGCCGAGGTTACCCGCCGCCGGATACACCACCGCCAGCGCATAACCCACCGCAACCGCGGCATCCACGGCGTTGCCACCGTTCTTGAGCACATCCACGCCGACATGGCTGGCCAGATGCTGGGCGGTGACCACCATGCCGTTTTCGGCCGCGACCGGGGCCACGGACGCCGCATGGGCCATCAGGCAGCTGAGCGCCAACGAGGTCGCAATCAGCGTTTTGGCAAAAGGTTCGTACTTCATGAGTCGGTCTCTTTTTGTTTTAAGGCTCTGAGCAAATACAGAGGGAACGCTTCAGGATCAGTAGGCAAGTATGGTCGGGATTGCGCATTGCGCCTCCCCGTCGAGGCAGTATGCTTAACACCCGTTCAACAATTCGGCGTGGCCTGCGACATGACTTACACCTGGATCACCCTGGCCTCACCCGTCGGCGAGTTAAAGCTGGTCGCGAACGGTTCACGACTGGCCGCCATCCTCTGGGAAAACGACAAACCGGGCCGGGTGCGTCTAGGGCCGATGAGCGAAGCGCCAGACAATCCGATACTGCTGCGCACGGCCGAACAGCTGCGCGAATATTTCGCGGGGACGCGCCACCGGTTCGAACTGGAGCTGGATTTTGTTGGCACGGAGTTTCAGAAAAAGGTCTGGGCCGCGCTGCTGACCATTCCCTTCGGCGAGACTCGCAGCTACAGCCAGATCGCCGAACAGATCGGCAACCCGAGCGCAGTCCGGGCTGTGGGTGCGGCGAATGGCAAGAACCCGATTTCGATTGTCGCGCCGTGCCATCGGGTGATTGGTGCATCGGGGAAACTGACGGGATTTGCCGGAGGGCTTGATGCGAAGGAGATGTTGCTGACACTTGAAGGTGGGCAATGGCCCGGAACAGCGCGCCTGCCAGGTTTTTGATTGGGTAGGAGCTGACTTGCCAGCGATTGGATCTCGAAGCCTTGCTGAGCACTTAAGGCCGCAATCGCTGGCAAGCCAGCTCCTACAGGGTGTGCGTCAATCAGATCGCGAAAATGTTTTTCATCGCCGCATGCTGCAATAGCATGATGGTCTTCGCATCGCAGATTTCGCCGCGATAAAACGCTTCGAGGGCTGCATCGAATGACCACTCCAGCACTTCCAGGTCCTCGGTTTCTTCTTCCAGCCCACCGCCGTCGCTGACCTTCGACGCCGTATCATATTCAGCGATGAAGAAGTGCAGCTTTTCCGTCACGGAACCCGGGCTCATGTAAGCCTCGAACACCTTCTGCACATGGTGCACGCGGTAACCGGTTTCTTCTTCGGCTTCTGCGCGGATGCGCTCTTCGGGCGCCGCACCTTCCAGCAGCCCCGCCGCCACTTCAATCAGTAAACCGTCGTGGCCGTTGACGAACACCGGCAAGCGGAATTGCCGGGTCAGCACCACGGTTTTCTTTTCGCGGTTGTACAGCAGAATCGCCGCACCATTGCCCCGGTCGTAAACCTCACGGGTCTGGCGTTGCCATTCGCCGTTGTTGCGTTGGTAATCGAAGGTGATTTTTTTCAGCAGATACCAGTCGTGGGACAACACCTGAGACTCAAGGATGTTGACCCGCTCGGCTGTATTCGACATGACAACGCGTCCTGTTTTTTCGAAGGCCTGCATGGTAGGTGAAAAGGGGAAATGCTGGCGACTGTTCCCTCAAGAGAGCTGGGCCTTGTATTCCTTCAAGTACTGCCCCGCCAGCGTTTCTTTCTGTTTGTCGTCGAGCAGCTTGCCGGCCATCTGGAAGAACTTCTGCTCTTCTTCCTCAAGATGGTGATGGACTTTCTCGGACAGCTTCTTCGCGATGGCCAGCCAGGCCGGACTGGACATCTCGGTCTCGTCCAGTTCCTCCATCATTTCGTCCATTTCGTGATGCTCGGAAATCGCATGGCGGCTGAGGTCGACGCCGTTGTCGAACTCCATCAGCGGGATGTAGAAATGCCGCTCTTCCGCTGTTTCGTGGGCCTGGAGTTCGGATTTCAACTGTTTGTAGGCTTCGACACGCTCAGGGGTGTCGCCGCTGGTCTTGATCACTGCTTTGGCGTAGGTACGCTGGCGTTCATGACTTTCACGCAAGGCTTCGAAAATATTCACGGTGTGTCCTCATAGGCGGCGTTCTGGATTGACGCTCTCTGTGGCTAGACACCTGAGCGCAGGCGACGGTTCCACGGGTGTCGAGGGGATGGATCAATCGCTACAGCCGAGATAGGCTGCGACTTCACTGCCATAAGGACATAGCCATGAATCTGCGAATCGAGTTGTCGCCAAATCCCACGGAAGAAGAACGCCAGGCGATCCTGCAGCCGTTGCGCGCCTATAACGCGTCGAAAGCGGACGGCGCCATTCCCGAGCCCATCGCGTTGCTGGTACGCGACGACAACGATGAAATCCTTGGTGGGCTCTACGCCCGGTTGTTTTATCAGTGGTTGTTCATCGACCTGCTGTCGGTGCCGGAACAGGCCCGGGGACAGGGCATGGGATCGAAGCTGATGCAGATGGCCGAAGACTTGGCGCGGGAAAGGAAGTGCATTGGGCTCTGGCTCGACACCTTCGAATTCCAGGCGCCGGAGTTCTACAGGAAATGCGGTTACAGCGAGATCGGGCACATCGCCGATTACCCGCCGGGATTCAAGCACTTCTTCTTCCAGAAGCGCCTGAAATACGACGCATAACCTTGTAGGAGACCGGCTTGCCGGCGATGGCGATTTCGTAGCCGCCATCGCTGGCAAGCCAGGCTCCTACCAGGGTTCTGCATCAATCTAGAGGCAAGTCGCCAACGCCGCCAACCGGCGCTTGGCGACAAAATCATCCTGCTGCGCGTAGTAGCTCAACACGGTGCCCGAGGCATCGGTGGTCACGTCGACAAAGGACTCCGCCGAACGCGTGTAGACAGTGGTAGCGCCCTTCTCGCCCGGTTCCAGATAACCGCTGGCATCCACACCGAACACCGCTTCGTCTTGCCAGGAGTACTGCACGCACTGGGCCACGTCTTTGGCCGGTTTGTTCGAGTTCAGGGTCTTATACGGAGGTTTGCTGCGGGCGTCGCTCATCACTGAGCCCGCACAACCGGCCAGCATCGTAACGGCCAGCGCCACCATCAGAATTCGCATCGCATTCGCTCATCAAGAAAAAGCGGACTGTAACACCCCGGCAGCGCGTATCGTTCTGCTTTACTTCATTTATACCGCGACACCGCGCCACGATTCGCGCACCCTGTCGCGCCCCTTTCGCCGCATTCCGGAATCCACATGACACCCAACGCCGAGTTTTACAAACCGACCACCGAATACGCCGACAAGCTGATCAGCCAGATCGGGCAGACACCGTCCTGGATCGCCAAGCGAATCGGCGTCACCGACAAGCGGATTCGTTACATCCTCGATGGCGAACGAACCGTCAAAGGCGAAACCACGCCGATCCAGATGACCTACACCGAGCAATTTGCCCTCGAATGTCTGGCGGCTGCGGCCAAGGCCAGCAAGAAGCAGTCTTCGTAATCCATTCTCAAGGAGCGACCATGGCGGCATCCGAGCAGCAACACGAACAAGCGCTGAAGAAGTTTCTCGATGAACGTCCAGAATTGCGCGTCGAGCTCGACAATCTCAACCCGTTGCTGGCGCAAGCCAAGGGTGAAACTTCGGCGCAGTATCGCGATGAGCGTTTGCATGAGGCCTTTGAAGCCGAAGCCGAGCGCCTGGGTTTGTTCGCCTGGGAACTGACCCTGCAACTGACCGCAGCCACCCCTGAGGACTATCAGGCCCAGCGCCTCGAAGTGCACAAGGAAGTGGCCGAGATGGCGGGTATGGATTGGCTGGAATATTGCGATTTGTATGGGATAGAACCGTAACCCTGGCTCAAGGATCACCGCGACGATGCTGCCTACCGCCTCCAAGACTCACGCCAGTCCCGGACATCTGCACACACAAAAATGGCGTGGACGCATCGGCTTGAGCCTGGTGGCCATGCTCTCGGTATTGGCCGGGATGACCGACGCCATCGGCTTCATGGCCAGCGGTGATTTTGTTTCCTTCATGAGCGGTAATACCACCCGCATGGCCGTCGCCATCAGCGCCGGTGACCTGGGGTTGACCCTGCGTCTGGTGCTGCTCATCGCCACGTTCATCGTCGGCAATGCGCTGGGCATTATTGTCAGTCGGCTCGGTGGGCGCCGGTCGCTGCCGTTGCTACTGTGCATTGCTGCCCTGCTGTGTGGCGCCGCGGCCTGGCCGTTGGACTCGCAACTGCCTGCCCTGCTGGCGGCCATCATCGCCATGGGCATGCTCAATGCCGCCGTGGAAGAGGTCAACGGCCTGCCGGTCGGCCTGACTTACGTCACCGGCGCCCTGTCGCGCTTCGGCCGTGGGCTGGGTCGCTGGATGCTCGGCGAGCGCCGCAACGGCTGGCGCGTGCAACTGATTCCCTGGACGGGCATGTTCGCCGGCGCGGTACTCGGCGCCGTGCTGGAACAGCATTTCGGGCTCAAGGCACTGTTTGCCAGCGGCTTGCTGGCGGCGACGTTGGGCCTGTTGTCGCTGAAGATCCCGCGGCGGTGGCAGTTGGGGTACATGCCGCGCTGAGATTTACGTCGCCTGTGTGGCCGCCATCGCTGGCAAGCCAGCTCCTACAGTAGATATGCGGCGATCTGCAACTTTTGTGATCGACGCAATTCCTGTAGGAGCTGGCTTGCCAGCGATGGGGCCCCTACAGGCAACATCGATTTAGCCCCCCCGCCGATAAAGCTTTATCATGGCCGCAGTTTCGCTGATCGAGTCCGTCATGAAGTTCGCCATCACCGTGTTCTCCGCCGCCCATGCGCCCTCCTCGCGCCGCGCCTTGCTGTTCGCCCAGGCTGCGCTGGCCGGCGGGCATGAAATTGTCCGGCTGTTTTTCTACCAGGACGGTGTGTACAACGCCTCCAGCAGCGTGGTCACGCCCCAGGACGAGCAAGACTTGCCCAAGCAATGGCGCGCCTTTGTCAGTGAACATCGACTGGATGGCGTGGTGTGCATCGCCGCCGCCCTGCGTCGTGGTGTGTTGAACGAGGAAGAAGCCAGGCGCTATCAACGCGAAGCCGTCGCCGTCGACGCGCCGTGTGAATTGTCCGGCCTCGGCCAGTTGCACGATGCAGTGCAGGACGCTGACCGCCTGATCTGTTTCGGAGGCGCATGAGATGGCTAAATCCTTGTTGATCATCAGCCGCCAATCGCCTTGGTCCGGCCCGGGTGCGCGGGAAGCGCTGGACATCGTACTGGCTGGCGGCGCATTCGATCTGCCCATTGGCCTGCTGTTTCTCGATGACGGCGTGCTCCAGCTCGCCGCGCAACAGGACGCCAAGGCGTTGCAACAGAAAGACCTGAGCGCCAACCTGCAAGCCTTGCCGATGTTTGGCGTCGAAGAACTGTTTGTCTGTGGCGACAGCGCTGCCGAACGTGGCCTGAACCCAAGCGTCCTGTCGCTGGAAGAAGCCCAAGTGCTGGCTGCTGACGAAATTACCGCACTCATTGACCGTTACGACCAGGTGATCACCCTCTGATGTCGACTTTGCATGTGTTGTCTCATTCCCCGTTCGGCGACGACCGCCTGAGCAGTTGCCTGCGCGTGATCGGCGCGAACGATGCGCTGCTGTTGTGCGGCGACGCGGCCTATGCCTTGCGACCGGGCACTGCGCCTTTCAGCGTCCTGAACGCTCGCAGCCTGGATCTTTACGTTCTGATCGAAGATGCCCACGCGCGGGCGATCGACGTTCCAGACTGGGCCAAGGCCATCGATTACCCGGCCTTCGTCGAGCTGTCGATCCACCATGACAAGGTCAACAGTTGGCTATGAATTCACTGACGGTCGGCGCACGCGCCATCGAGTTGGACAAGGACGGTTTTCTGGTCGAATTAAGTGACTGGTCCGCCGATGTGGCCACTGCCCTGGCGGCGGCCGAGGACATCGAGTTGAGCCCGGAACACTGGGAAATCCTCGAACTGCTGCGCAGTTTCTATGCCGAATTCCAGCTGTCACCGGCCACCCGTCCGCTGATCAAGTACACCGCATTGAAGCTCGGCCCGGAAAAGGGCAACAGCCTGCACCTGAACCGACTGTTCAAAGGCACCCCTGCCAAACTCGCCGCAAAACTGGCGGGCCTGCCCAAACCGACGAATTGCTTATGACCGATTATCCAGCGCTGATCCTCGAAACACCCGCCGAGCACCCGTTCGCCCAGTTCGTGCGGATCCTCGGCAAAGGCAAACGCGGCGCGCGCGACCTGACCCGTGAAGAGGCTCGTGAAGCCATGGGCATGGTGCTCGACGATAAGGTCGAAGACACCCAGCTCGGTGCCTTCCTGATGCTGCTGCGGCACAAGGAAGAAAGCGCCGAGGAAATGGCCGGGTTCACCGAAGCCTTGCGTGAGCGCTTGAACCCGCCTGCGCTGGCAGTCGATCTGGATTGGCCGACCTATGCTGGCAAGAAGCGTCATTTGCCGTGGTACCTGCTGGCGGCCAAGTGCCTGTCACAGAACGGCGTGCGGATTTTCATGCACGGCGCTGGCGCCCACACGGCGGGTCGACTGTATAGCGAACAACTGCTGGATGAATTGCAAATCCCGCTGTGCCGTAACTGGCAGCAGGTCAGTGCAGCGCTGGACAACGGTGGCCTCGCCTTCATGCCGTTGCTGGACTGGGCGCCGCCACTGCAACGCATGATCGATCTGCGCAACACCCTGGGCCTGCGCTCGCCGATTCACTCACTGGCACGGATTCTCAACCCGCTGGGCGCGCGCTGCGGTTTGCAAAGTATTTTCCATCCCGGCTATCAGGCCGTGCACCGTGATGCCAGCGGTTTGCTCGGCGACACGGCCATCGTGGTCAAGGGCGATGGCGGCGAGATCGAGATTAACCCGGATGCCGACAGCCATCTGTATGGCACCACCGGTGGCGAAAACTGGGATGAGGAATGGCCGCAACTGTCGAGCCAGCGCCACGTCAAACCGCCCAGCCTCGAACCCGAACATTTGAAAGCCGTGTGGCGCGGTGATGTGGTCGACAGCTACCCGCAAATGGCCCTGATCTCGACCATGGCCCTGGCCTTGCGCGGCTTGGGCCAGAGCCGCGAGCAAGCATTCGAAACCGCGCAGCAATATTGGGATGCACGGGACAAATCGATTTAACCGATCATAACCGCCCAGCCTTTGCGCTTTTTTATCGAACATATGGGCATAGACTAACCTCCAACGCTTATCGGTTGAGGAGTCTCGTACATGGGTTTATTAGTCGAAGGTCGCTGGCAGGACAAGTGGTACGAAAGCAGCAAGGACGGTGCGTTCCAGCGCGAACAAGCGCAACGCCGCAATTGGCTGACCGCGGACGGCCAGCCGGGCCCGACCGGTGTCGGTGGCTTTGCCGCTGAGGCGGGCCGCTATCACCTCTACGTGTCCCTCGCCTGTCCGTGGGCCCATCGCACGTTGATCCTGCGCAAACTCAAAGGCCTCGAAAGCCTCATCGATGTATCGGTGGTCAGCTACTTGATGCTGGAAAACGGCTGGACCTTCGACAAGGCCCACGGCTCAACCGGCGACAAACTTGATCATTTTGACTTCATGCACCAGCGTTACACCGCCGACACTGCCGACTACACCGGTCGCGTCACCGTGCCGGTGCTGTGGGACAAACAGCAAAAACGCATCGTCAACAATGAGTCGGCGGAGATCATCCGCATGTTCAACAGTGCATTCGATGAGTTGACCAGCAATGACCTGGACTTCTATCCGCAAGCGCTGCGTGGCGAAATTGATGCGCTGAACGGGCGGATTTATCCAGCGGTGAACAACGGCGTATACCGTGCCGGGTTTGCTACCTCGCAATCGGCTTATGAAGAAGCGTTCGACGAATTGTTTGCGGAATTGGATCGCCTGGAACAGTTGCTGGCTGCCAACCGTTACCTGACGGGCGAATACCTGACCGAAGC
The DNA here is from genome assembly GCF_040438925.1 of Pseudomonas sp. MYb327. NCBI lineage: Bacteria > Pseudomonadati > Pseudomonadota > Gammaproteobacteria > Pseudomonadales > Pseudomonadaceae > Pseudomonas > Pseudomonas sp. MYb327. Next base: position 1,374,193 of record NZ_CP159258.1, on the reverse strand, counting down.
GGACATCCGCTTGTTCACCACGATAATTCGCTTCGACGCCGTCTATTACGGTCACTTCAAGTGCAACCTGCACCGAATTGCCGATTACCCGAATCTGTCGAACTGGCTGCGGGAGATTTATCAGTGGCCGGGGATTGCCGAGACGGTGAGTTTTGAACACATCAAGAATCACTACTACGGCAGTCACAAGACCATCAACCCGACGGGCATCGTGCCGAAAGGGCCGGAGCAGGATTTCAACGCGCCCCATGATCGGGAGCGGTTGAGTGGAAAAGGGGTTTGGCGCAGGGCCTGAGATGTTTGCAGGTTTTGAGGGCCTCATCGCTGGCAAGCCAGCTCCTACAGGGAAATTGTGAACGACACAAATTCCCAGTAGGAGCTGGCTTGCTGGCGATGGGACCGAGTAGGTTTTCAGACCTGCGCCTGAGCCCCTTCAAACCACGCCAGTTTCTCGCGCAGTTGCACCACTTCCCCAACGATTACCAACGTCGGCGCATGCACTTCATGCTCCGCCACCAGGCGCGGAAGGTCGGCCAAGGTGCCGGTAAAGACCCTCTGATTGACCGTCGTGCCCTGCTGAATCAACGCCGCCGGTGTATCCGCCCCGCGACCATGCTTGATCAGCTGCTCGCAGATGATCGGCAAGCCCACCAACCCCATGTAGAACACCAGGGTTTGCGCCGGCGCGACCAGATCTGCCCACGGCAAATCAGTGGAGCCATCCTTGAGATGCCCGGTCACGAAACGCACCGACTGCGCGTAGTCGCGGTGAGTCAGCGGAATTCCCGCGTACGCCGCACAACCGCTGGCCGCCGTGATACCCGGCACGACCTGGAACGGGATGCCATGGGCCGCCAGTTCTTCGATCTCTTCACCACCACGGCCGAAGATGAACGGATCACCGCCCTTCAACCGCACCACGCGCTTGCCTTGCTTCGCCAGGTCGACCAATTGCTGGTTGATCTGATCCTGCGGTACGGCGTGATCGGCGCGACGCTTACCGACGTAAACCCGTTCGGCATCGCGACGGCACAATTCCAGAATTGCCGGTGCTACCAAGCGGTCGTACAGCACCACATCGGCTTGTTGCATCAGGCGCAAGGCGCGGAAGGTCAACAGGTCCGGATCACCCGGCCCCGCGCCCACCAGATACACCTCGCCAGTTGCCACCGGCGCTTCACCGTCAATCTTGGCTTGCAGTAAACGCTCGGCTTCAGCACCCTGCCCGGCCAGTTGTCGGTCGGCAACCGGGCCCTGGAACACATCTTCCCAGAACGCACGACGCTGCTGCACATCCGGAAACAGGCCTTTGACCTGATTGCGGAAACGCGCCGCCAAACCGGCCAACTGACCGTAGGTAGAAGGAATCCAGGTTTCGATCTTGGCGCGGATCAAACGCGCCAGCACCGGCGCATCTCCACCACTGGACACGGCGATGATCAACGGTGAACGGTCGACGATGGCCGGGAAGATCACGCTGCACAGGGCCGGCGCGTCCACCACGTTGACCGGCACGCAACGCCGATGGGCATCGGCGGAAACTTGCGCGTTCAGCGACTCATCGTCGGTGGCGGCGATGATCAGGCCACAACCGTCCAGATCCGTTTCGACGTAACCACGCAGCACACACTCGCCGCCGCTGGCGGTGACCAGTTCGCGCAGCTGCGTTTCAATTTCAGGTGCGACCACCCGCAGCAGCGCACCGGCATCGGCCAGCAGGCGGGATTTGCGCAAGGCAATCTCCCCCCCACCGACAACCAACACACGACTGCCGCGAAGGTTATGGAACAGCGGCAGATATTTCATTTAGCCAATGACCTCGAGACCACCCATGTATGGCTTCAATACCTCTGGTACGCGGATCGAACCGTCGGCCTGCTGGTAGTTTTCCAGCACGGCAACGAGGGTACGACCGACCGCCAGACCCGAACCGTTCAGGGTGTGCACCAGTTCCGGCTTACCGGTTTCCGGGTTGCGGAAACGCGCTTGCATGCGACGGGCCTGGAAGTCGCCGCAGTTGGAGCACGACGAGATTTCGCGGTATTTGTCCTGGCTCGGAATCCACACTTCCAGGTCGTAGGTCTTGACCGCACTGAAGCCCATGTCGCCGGTGCACAGGGCAATCGTGCGATACGGCAATTCCAGCAGTTGCAGGACCTTCTCGGCGTTGGCGGCCAGGCCTTCCAGCGCTTCCATCGAAGTCGATGGTTCGACGATCTGCACCATCTCGACCTTGTCGAACTGGTGCTGGCGGATCATGCCGCGGGTGTCGCGACCCGACGCACCGGCTTCACTGCGGAAGCACGGGGTGTGGGCGACAAACTTGATCGGCAGCAGTTTCGAATCGACGATTTCGCCAGCAACGATGTTGGTCAGCGACACTTCGGCAGTCGGGATCAGGTACAGATCGGCTTCGCCTTCGCGAGCGATCTTGAACAGGTCTTCTTCGAATTTCGGCAGCTGACCGGTGCCTTGCAGCGCCGGGGCTTGAACCAGATAAGGCGTGTAAGCCTCTTCGTAACCGTGCTCGGTGACGTGCAGGTTGATCATGAACTGCGCCAGGGCGCGGTGCATGCGGGCGATGGGACCGCGCAGCAGGGCGAAACGGGCGCCGGACAGCTTGGCCGCGGTTTCGAAGTCCAGCCAGCCGAACTTCTCGCCCAGGGCCACGTGGTCCAGAACCGGGAAATCAAACGCGGTCGGAGTACCCCAGCGGCGCACTTCGACGTTGTCGTCTTCGTCTTTACCGACCGGCACGGATTCATGCGGCAGGTTGGGGATGCCCAGCAGGATCGAGTCCAGTTCGGTCTGGATCGCGTCCAGTTCGACTTTGCCGGCGCTCAACTCGCCCGCCATGCGCTCGACGTCCGCCATCAACGGCGCGATGTCTTCGCCGCGCTGCTTGGCCTGACCGATGGATTTGGAGCGCGCATTACGTTCAGCCTGCAGTGCTTCGGTGCGGGTCTGTACGGTCTTGCGCTGTTCTTCCAGCGCTTCGATGCGCGCGACATCCAGGGCAAAGCCACGGGAAGCCAGGCGGTCCGCTACGTCCTGAAGGTTGCTACGTAACAGTTTGGAATCGAGCATGTCGGTCTCTCGTTATCAAAGTTTGGTCAAGGACAGGCCAGCCCATGTGGCGAGCAGCCCGCCGAATACGCTGATGGCCGCATAGCCCAATGCTAGCGGAACTTGTCCGCTTTCGAGCAGACGCACCGTATCCAGTGAAAAGGATGAAAAAGTCGTCAGCCCTCCGAGGAAGCCGACGATCAACCCGGCGCGCACCTCGATCGGCACCTCCGGGCGTATCAAAAACAGACCGTATAGAACGCCGATCAGCAAACAGCCCACGATATTAACGGCGAGCGTCGCGGTATAGAAGTGCCGCGGCCAATTAGCGTTGATCCAGTTACCCGTGGCGAATCGCAACAGGGTGCCGGCCATCCCGCCGACGGAAACCGCAATGATCAAAGGAACCACTATTTTCTCCTCTGCCGGGGGCTTAAACGGTCGAGCTTCGCCAAGTGATTGAGCTTCTCGCCGATCTTCAGCTCCAGGCCACGAGGCACCGGCTGATAAAACGGGATCGGGTCCAGTTCTTCCGGGAAATAGTCTTCCCCGGCGGCATAAGCATCAGGTTCGTCGTGGGCGTAACGGTACTCGTCGCCATAGCCCAATTGTTTCATCAGCTTGGTCGGCGCATTGCGCAGGTGCAGCGGCACCTCCAGCGAACCGTGTTCAGCCGCGGCACGCAATGCTGTCTTGAACCCCATGTACACCGCGTTGCTTTTCGGCGCGCAAGCCAGATAAGTGATCGCCTGCGCCACCGCCAATTCGCCTTCCGGGCTGCCGAGGCGTTCCTGCACTTCCCACGCCGCCAGGCACAGGCTCAGGGCACGCGGATCGGCATTGCCGATGTCTTCGCTGGCCATGCGCACCACGCGCCGGGCCAGGTACAGCGGGTCGCAACCGCCGTCAATCATCCGCGCAAACCAGTACAGAGCGCCGTCGGGATTGGAACCGCGCACGGACTTATGCAGTGCGGAAATCTGGTCGTAGAACGCTTCGCCACCCTTGTCGAATCGGCGACGGGTATCACCGAGCAGACTTTGCAGCAGTTCGGTGCCGATTTCACTGTTGTCTTCGGCAAGATCCGAGGCGTTTTCCAGCAGGTTGAGCAAACGTCGGCCATCGCCGTCGGCGGCGGACAGCAACATCCGGAAGCCTTCATCGCTGAGGGTCAGGTTACGCTTGCCCAGCCCCCGCTCTTCGGTCAGGGCGCGATGCACCAGTTTGCGCAGCGCCGCTTCGTCGAGACTCTTGAGTACGTAAACACGGGCACGGGACAGCAAGGCGTTATTGAGTTCGAAGGACGGGTTTTCCGTGGTGGCGCCGATGAAAATCAGCGTGCCGTCTTCAACGTACGGCAGGAAGGCGTCCTGCTGGGACTTGTTGAAACGATGCACTTCATCGACGAACAGGATGGTGCGCTTGCCGTATTGTCCGGCCTGCTGCTTGGCGATCTCGACCGCCTGACGGATTTCCTTGACCCCGGCCAGCACTGCCGACACCGTTTCGAAGTGTGCATCCGAGACTTCCGCCAGCAGACGCGCCAGGGTGGTTTTGCCCACCCCCGGCGGCCCCCAGAAAATCATCGAATGCAGGGCACCCTGCTCCAGCGCTTCGCGCAATGGCTTGCCTCGAGCGAGCACGTGTTCCTGACCGACGTACTCGTCCAGATTGGTCGCGCGCAAACGGGCGGCTAACGGTTGAGCGATCGGGGCACTGCGAAACAGGTCCATCACGTACTTTTAAAACCTCGCTATGAACACCGCATCCCACTGTAGGAGCCGGCTTGCTGGCGATGGTGGGTCAGTCGGCATTAATGTTGAATGACAAACCGCCATCGCCAGCAAGCCGGCGCCTACAAGGGTTTTGCGTGTTACTCCTGGATCACGTCTGCGCCTTTAGGGATGTCGAACTTGAACTTCGAAGCCGGGATCGGCTCGTTGGCCTTCACCCCGGTGAACAGGATATTGGTGCGTTGACCGACGCTGTCAATCATCTGCATATCGTTGACCAGACCATTACGGAACGACAGGCGCAGACTGTCGAACAGGGTGTCCTTGGTTTTCGGCTTCAGGGTGAAGTCGATCACGCCGCCGGCTTCCTTGGCGCTGATGTCGAAGCTCTGGCTGATCTTCGACACGTCACCGGACAACAGCAACGCAGGCGTCTGGGTCAGGCGCTGATCGAGATTCTTGATGGTTGCCTGCTCCAGATCCGGGTCCCACAGGGTCACTTTCTTGCCATCGGAGACCATGGTTTGCTCGGCTGGCGCATTGGTGTGCCAGTAGAATAGCCCCGGGCGCTGCAGGGACATTTCACCGGCGGTTTCCTGCAACTGCGTGCCAGAACCGTCGAGGGTCAGCTGAGAGAAACGTGCGCTCAGGGTCTGGGATTTTTCCAACAGTTGAGTCAGACGCGCCACGTCCTTCTCGTCGGCGTGGGCCGAGAGCGTGGTCAAAGCCAGTACCGGCAGCAACAGCATGCGGATAAGACGCATGGGAGTCCTCATAACATTCGTGGGATTACGGGTGGCGACCGAGGGCGCCACCCTTCAAATTCAGGTCAGTCGCGCACCGGGCCGGGGGCCAGGACTTCACGCGAACCGTTGGTGTTCATGGACGTCACGACCCCGGCCATTTCCATGGCTTCGATCATGCGCGCGGCGCGGTTGTAGCCAATTTTCAACTTGCGCTGAACCGCGGAAATGGACGCACGACGACTTTCCAAGACGAACTGCACCGCCTCGTCGTACAGCGCGTCGGCTTCAGGATCATCACCGTCACCGCCGCCGCTGCTGCCTTCGAAGCCGCTGCCGGCCTCTTCGACACCGTTAAGAATGTCGTCGTTGTACTCCGGCGCACCGCGCAGCTTCCAAGCCTCGACCACACGGTGAACCTCATCGTCGGAGACGAAGGCACCGTGGACACGGATCGGCAGGCTGGTGCCTGGCGGCATGTACAGCATGTCACCGTGGCCGAGCAATTGTTCGGCGCCGCCCTGGTCGATGATGGTCCGCGAATCGATCTTGCTCGATACCTGGAACGCCATGCGGGTCGGGATGTTGGCCTTGATCAGGCCGGTGATCACGTCTACCGACGGTCGCTGGGTCGCGAGGATCAAGTGGATACCCGCCGCACGCGCCTTCTGTGCGATGCGGGCGATCAGTTCTTCAACCTTCTTGCCGACAATCATCATCATGTCGGCGAACTCATCCACCACCACGACGATAGTCGGCAACTTTTGTAGCAGCGGCGCTTCGTCGTGGATGCTTTCGCGCTTGTACAGCGGATCGCTCAATGGCTCGCCGGCGTCCTGGGCTTCCTTGACCTTGGCGTTGAAGCCCGACAGGTTTCGGACGCCCATCTTCGCCATCAGTTTGTAGCGGCGCTCCATCTCGGCAACGCTCCAGCGCAAGGCGTTGGCCGCATCCTTCATGTCGGTGACCACCGGGCACAACAGGTGCGGAATGCCTTCGTAGATGGACAGCTCCAGCATTTTCGGGTCGATCATGATCAGCTTGGCGTCTTCCGGGCCGGACTTGAACAGGATCGACAGGATCATCGCGTTCACACCCACCGACTTACCGGAACCGGTCGTACCTGCCACCAGCAAGTGAGGCATTTTCGCCAGGTCAGTAATGACCGGCTTGCCGCCGATGTCATGGCCCAGGGCCAGGGTGACCGGCGATTTGAAGTTGTCGTACTCGGGGGTCGACAAGACCTCGGAGAAGCGCACGATCTGCCGGTCTTCGTTGGGAATCTCGATACCGACCGTGGTCTTGCCCGGAATCACTTCCACCACACGCACACTGGTCACGGCCAAGGAACGTGCGAGGTCTTTCGCCAGGTTGGCGATGCGACTGACCTTGACCCCCGCTGCCGGCTGGATTTCGTAACGGGTAATGACCGGACCCGGGTGGATCGAGTCCACGGTGACTTCGACGCCGAATTCCTTGAGCTTGATTTCCAGCAAATGGCCAACCGCAGCCAGGGATTCAGGCGAGTAATTGAGTTGTTTCTTTTCCGCAGGGTCGAGGATCGAGATTGGCGGCAAGGTGCCTTCCACGGCGCTGTCGACGAACAACGGCGCCTGCTTCTCTTTTTCCACGCGTTTGCTCGGCGCGGGAGGTTTCGGCGGAGCCGGCGCAATCACCGGCGGCACCTGCTTCTCGCGTTCGGACATGTGCTTGCTCAGCGCCTGCTCGCGCTCGATCAGGCGTTCCTTGACCTTGGCTTGCTCACGCTTATCGGTGACCGTCGGCGCCACCACGTCATGCACGCGGTCGTCGACTTCACGCAACTGCGCAACCAGTTGCTTGCGCTCGGTACGGGCCGCCCACCAGCGATTGGCTGCGCCCTGGAACAGCTCGAACAGGTCGAGGGTGATCTTGCCGGTAACGTCCATCACCTTGAACCAAGACAGGTCGGTGAACACCGTCAGACCGAACAGAAACAGGGCGATGAACAGCAACGTGCTGCCCTGGATATTCAGGGCGTTCTTCGCCAGGTCGCCAAGGCTTTCGCCCAGCGCACCACCAGCCCCGGCCGGTAACCCGGTCGCGGCATGGAAATGGATGTGCGCCAGCGCAGCACCGGACAGCACCAGGAACACCAGGCCGATCAGGCGCCAGGAAAACAGCCAGCCGCTCCACTGCCACGGCTCGTGGCGCTGACGGAATATTTGGTAAGCCTTGATCGCCAGTAGCAGCGGGAAGATGTAGGCAAAGTAACCGAGCACCATGAACAGGATGTCGGCGCTGTAGGAGCCGGCCGGACCGCCGAAATTCTGAACGTCGTCGATCTTGCTGTTGTGGCTCCAGCCCGGATCGTCCTTGCCATAGGTCAGCAAGGCCATCATCAGGAACAGGCACAGGGCGCCGATGGCGATCAGCGCACCTTCCTTGAGTCGGTAGTGCAAATGTTGGCGCCAGAGCGGAACCACGGCTGGTTTAGGTGCTGCGGTGGATTTCTTCAAAACGCTACTATTCCTGCGCCTATGGCGCGTCCATCTGTTGAATGACTATAAAAAACTGCCCAATCCAGGCAGGTAAAAAAGTTAACAGGCGTAACTGGGACTACTTTTAACACTGCACCCTGGTTTTTATAAACACAGAGCGCGATGCTTATTTTGTTACAAACACTGTTACAGCCAGGCATTGTACGGGTTTGTTCGCCCGATGCCATGCCTGAAATCCTTGGCTGTAGCATAGTCAAAAACACATTACATGCGACTCAATTTGAGCACGCATTCTCTTTTGTGACAAAGGCTTATGAGGTGTTTCTATGAGCGAAGCGAAGCATTCCCGCCTGATCATCCTCGGTTCCGGTCCTGCTGGTTACAGCGCAGCCGTTTATGCCGCCCGCGCCAACCTCAAACCCGTAGTCATTACCGGCATACAGGCAGGTGGCCAGCTCACCACCACCGTCGAAGTCGATAACTGGCCCGGCGATGTCGAGGGCCTGACCGGTCCGGTGCTGATGGAACGCATGCAAAAACACGCCGAACGCTTTGACACAGAGATCGTCTACGACCACATCCATACGGCCAAGTTGCAACAACGCCCGTTCGAACTGATCGGTGATAGCGGCACCTACACCTGCGACGCGCTGATCATTGCCACCGGCGCTTCAGCCCAATATCTGGGACTGCCGTCGGAAGAAACGTTCGCCGGCAAGGGCGTTTCAGCCTGTGCGACCTGCGATGGTTTTTTCTATCGCAATCAGGTGGTCGCGGTGGTTGGCGGTGGCAACACAGCGGTTGAAGAGGCGCTGTACCTGTCGAACATCGCCAAGGAAGTCCATCTGATTCATCGTCGCGACAAACTGCGCTCGGAGAAAATACTGCAGGACAAACTCTTCGAAAAAGCCGCGAACGGCAATATTCGCCTGCACTGGAACCAGAATCTGGATGAAGTCCTCGGCGACGCCAGCGGCGTGACCGGTGCCCGCCTGCGCGACAGCCATACCGGCGCCACCCGGGAATTACCCCTTGCCGGCGTATTCATTGCCATCGGCCACAAACCCAACACCGACCTTTTCACCGGGCAACTGGAAATGCGTGACGGCTATCTACTGGTCAAGGGCGGCAGCGAAGGCGACGCTACCGCGACTGCCATCGAAGGTGTGTTTGCAGCCGGCGACGTGGCCGACCACGTTTACCGTCAAGCGGTCACCTCCGCCGGTGCGGGCTGCATGGCGGCACTGGACGCGGAAAAATACCTCGACGACATTCCCGTCGTTTGACGGCACACTAAGTGGCGGGCCGATAACCCGCCACCGCCCTCCCCTTCTGCAAGCCCGGACGCCATGCTGACTTGGTTACAACGCAACACCCTGACTTTCCCGCCGCTGGAAAAAGCCATGCGCGAGCCCAACGGGCTGCTGGCCGCCGGCGGCGACCTGTCCGCCGATCGGCTCATCCGCGCCTACCGCCACGGTTGTTTCCCATGGTTCTCGGAAGGCCAGCCGATTCTCTGGTGGTCGCCGGATCCCCGCACCGTTTTGTTTCCCGACGAACTGCACGTCTCCCGCAGCCTGGGCAAACTGCTGCGCCAACAACGCTATCAAGTGACCTTCGACCAGGATTTTGCCGCGGTCATCCGCGCCTGCGCCGCACCGCGGGAATACGCCGATGGCACCTGGATCACCGAAGCCATGCAGGACGCGTACATAGAATTGCACCGGCGTGGCCATGCGCATTCGGTGGAGGTCTGGGACCAGGGAGAACTCGTCGGCGGGCTGTATGGCCTGGCCATGGGGCGGCTATTTTTCGGCGAGTCCATGTTCAGTCGCGCCGACAACGCCTCGAAATATGGCTTTGCCACACTGGTGCGGCATCTGAAAGACTCCGGTTTCATGCTGATCGATTGCCAGATGCCAACCGACCATCTGCATAGCCTGGGTGCCCGAGCGATCGCCCGTAGCGCGTTTGCCGGCTATCTGGCGCAGTATCTGGACCAGCCCAGCGGCGCAACCTGGGTTTGCTGAGCGTCTTTTGCGCGCGTGGCTTACACTTAGAGACGCCCCCTAATTAAAAGCTTATCCCGAGGGTTGATCATGACCGAGTTGGCGCGTTTGAAGTTCTATGCCACTCAGCCCCACTCTTGCAGCTATCTGCCTGAGGAGCAGGCCACGACCCTGTTCCTCGATCCCAGCCAGCCCATGGATGTGCATGTCTATGCAGACCTGTCGGAAATGGGTTTTCGTCGCAGTGGCGACCACTTGTATCGGCCTCATTGCCAGAACTGCAATGCCTGCGTACCGGCGCGTATTCCTGTAGGTCAATTCACGCCCAACCGTCAGCAGAAACGCATTTTCAAACGTAACGCAGACTTGCAGGTGCGCCCGGCCAAACCGGGTTTCAGCGAAGAGTATTTCGACCTCTATCAGCGCTACATCGAACAGCGCCATGCCGATGGGGACATGTACCCGCCCAGCCGCGATCAGTTTTCGACCTTCCTGGTTCGCGACTTGCCGTTTTCACGCTTCTACGAATTTCGTCTCGACGGACGGCTGTTGGCCATCGCCGTCACCGACCTTCTGCCGAACGGTCTGTCGGCGGTCTACACCTTCTATGAACCCGCCGAAGAACGCCGAAGCTTGGGACGCTTTGCCATTCTCTGGCAAATTGCCGAAGCCCGGCGCCTGGGGCTGGACGCGGTTTACTTAGGTTACTGGATCAAAAACTGCAAAAAAATGAGCTACAAGACCCAATATCGGCCCATTGAACTGCTGATTAACCAGCGCTGGGTCGTTCTGAACTAGAGCACGGCCTAAACCCCTTGGCTTGAACCCCACTTTTCGGGCACAATGCACGCCGCTTTTGCCTGGCGCAGTTGCACCGGGCCATTCATTGGACACCGAGGGCTTTACTGCATGTCGAAAGAAGACAGCTTCGAAATGGAAGGCACTGTCGTCGACACCCTGCCCAACACCATGTTTCGTGTGGAGTTGGAAAATGGGCACGTCGTAACCGCGCATATTTCCGGCAAGATGCGCAAGAACTACATCCGTATTCTTACCGGTGACAAGGTGCGCGTCGAGCTGACGCCCTATGACTTGAGCAAAGGGCGCATCACTTACCGCGCTCGCTAATCAAGTCAATACAAGACGCCCGGCTTTATGCCGGGCGTTTTTGTTTGTCCGGGATTTATCTGTTACACCCAATTCCTTGTGGGAGTGAGCCTGCTCGCGATGTCGTCAGCACACTCAACATTGATGCAAGCTACCCAACGCTTTCGCGAGCAGGCTCGCTCACACAGCGTTAATGGTTAGGCTTGAAATGTTGCAGATAGCAAAAAGGCGCCAATCGGCGCCTTTTTGCTTTGCTGCGGTTTAACGTCAGGCCATTTCAGCCGTGGTTTCGAACTCGAAGGTCAGCTCGCCGTCCTTGATGTCGATGTGCACCACACCGCCATGCTCGGCCAGTTCACCAAAGAGAATCTCCTCCGCCAGCGGACGCTTGATCTTGTCCTGGATCAGGCGAGCCATTGGTCGAGCGCCCATCGCTACGTCGTAACCTCCGGCCGCCAGCCAGCTGCGAGCCGCATCGGTGACTTCCAGCAATACACGCTTGTCTTCCAACTGCGCCTGAAGCTCGATAAGGAACTTGTCCACCACACTCTTGATGACCTCGTGACTGAGGCGACCAAACTGGATAATGGTGTCCAGACGGTTGCGGAATTCCGGCGTGAAGCTCTTCTTGATCACTTCCATCGCATCGGAAGAGTGATCCTGATAAGTGAAACCGATCGAAGCACGCGCTGCAGTTTCCGCGCCGGCGTTGGTCGTCATGATGACGATCACGTTCCGGAAGTCGGCTTTGCGCCCGTTGTTATCGGTCAGCGTACCGTGGTCCATGACCTGCAGCAGCAGGTTGAAGACTTCCGGATGCGCCTTCTCGATTTCATCGAGCAACAGTACGCAGTGTGGCTGCTTGGTGATGGCTTCGGTCAGCAGACCGCCCTGATCAAACCCGACATACCCCGGAGGAGCACCGATCAAACGCGATACGGTGTGCCGCTCCATGTACTCGGACATGTCGAAGCGAACCAGCTCGACGCCCAACGCCTTGGCCAACTGACGCGCCGCTTCGGTTTTACCGACACCGGTAGGACCGGCGAACAGGAATGAACCGACAGGCTTGTCAGGCGATTTGAGGCCGGCACGGGACAGTTTGATCGCGGTCGCCAACGAATCAATCGCCGCATCCTGACCAAACACCGTCAGCTTCAGATCTCGCTCAAGGTTACGCAACAGTTCTTTATCGGAACTGGTGACGTGTTTTGGCGGAATCCGCGCGATTTTCGCAACGATGTCCTCGACCTGAGGCACTTCGATGCGTTTTACGCGCTTCTCGAGCGGTTGCAGGCGCTGGTAGGCACCCGCTTCGTCGATGACATCGATAGCCTTGTCCGGCATGTGCCGATCATTGATGTATCGCGACGCCAGTTCAGCAGCGGCACGCAGGGCTTCATCACTGTATTCGATATTGTGATGACTCTCGAAACGCCCTTTCAAGCCGCGCAGAATGCCGATGGTGTCTTCCACCGAAGGCTCCGACACATCGACCTTCTGGAAGCGCCGAGCCAAAGCACGGTCCTTCTCGAAGATCCCGCGGAATTCCTGGAAGGTGGTCGAACCGATGCACCGGATATCACCGGACGACAGCAGCGGCTTGAGCAGATTCGAGGCGTCCATGACGCCACCCGAAGCGGCACCCGCACCGATGATGGTGTGAATTTCGTCGATGAACAGAATCGCCTGCGGACGTTTTTTCAATTCATTGAGCAACGCCTTGAAGCGCTTCTCGAAATCACCGCGGTATTTGGTCCCGGCCAGCAAGGCACCCAGATCAAGGGAATACACCACGCTGTTGGCCAACAGGTCTGGCACCTGGTTGTCGACAATGCGCTTGGCCAGGCCTTCCGCAATCGCGGTCTTACCCACGCCCGCTTCACCCACCAGCAGCGGATTGTTTTTCCGACGACGCGCCAGGATCTGCGCGACGCGTTCGACTTCCAGCTCACGACCTACCAACGGGTCGATACGGCCCTGGCGCGCGAGTTCGTTAAGGTTGCTTGCATAAGCATCCAGAGGATTGCCTGAAGAAGAAGACTCACCGCCCTCGTCGTCCTGCATATCTTGCTCGCCCTCAGAGTGATCGCCGTGCCCTGGCACCTTGGAGATACCGTGGGCGATGTAGTTGACGACATCGATGCGGGCAACGCTCTGCTGTTTCAGCAGGAACACTGCCTGACTCTCTTGCTCACTGAAGATCGCGACCAGCACGTTGGCGCCAGTCACTTCACGCTTGCCCGAGCTCTGTACGTGGAACACAGCACGTTGCAGTACACGCTGGAATCCCAGGGTTGGCTGGGTTTCGCGATCCTCATCATGCACGGGGATCAATGGCGTGGTGGAGTCAATGAACTCCTGCAGGTCGTGCTTGAGTTTGTCGAGGTTTGCGCCGCAGGCACGCAGAACGGTGGCGGCAGCCTCATTGTCCAATAGGGCCAGCAAAAGGTGTTCGACGGTCATGAACTCATGACGTTTCGAACGGGCCTCCTTGAAGGCAAGATTGAGGGTGACTTCGAGCTCGCGGTTTAACATAGCTTCACCTCATACCCAAGTGTCCGGCGATTAACCGTCCTTCTCGATTTCACAGAGTAGCGGATGCTGGCTTTCCCTGGCGTACTGGTTGACCTGCATGGCCTTGGTCTCGGCGATGTCGCGGGTAAACACTCCACATACTGCCCGTCCTTCTGTATGGACGGCCAGCATGACCTTGGTCGCCAGCTCGCGATTCAGGTTAAAAAACACCTCGAGCACTTCGACGACGAAATCCATCGGTGTGTAGTCATCATTGAACAAAACCACCTTGTACATCGGCGGCGCCTGTAATGCAGGCTTTGCCTCCTGAACAGCAATGCCTGCGGAATCGTCGTCGTGTGAATCAGGGCGATCCTGATTGAATGTTAGTCGAATCTGGCTGATTGCATGCATGGAAAGAAAGGTTCGTCAGTGGTTCAAATACAGTGGTGGGGGCGGCTATCAGCGTTTTCAACTCCGACTGCCAGGTTACCTTGACTATCGGCAAAACGGTGTTACAACCAATAGAGCCCACAGTGGGTAAAAAAGGTCCGCGGAGTCAACTTTTTTCGAAGAAATGACTGCGGATGAACTGGATGATACTCCAGTGATGGAGTCTGTAGCAGAGGGATATGGGTATGTCAGGCGTCAAGGTCAGCGGCAAGGTGAAATGGTTTAACAACGCCAAGGGTTACGGCTTTATCAATGAGGATGGCAAAAGCGAAGACCTGTTCGCCCATTTCTCGGCCATTCAAATGGATGGCTATAAAACCCTGAAAGCCGGGCAAGCTGTCGTGTTCGAGATTATCCAGGGGCCTAAAGGTCTGCACGCCGTTAACATTGGCAATCCTGTGGATGTTTCGAATACCGCTGCACCTGCCACGCAACAAACCGTTACGTCGTAAGACCGCCCGCCCTCCAGTCATAAAAAAAACCGCCCGACTCGGTTTCTCGAGTCGGGCGGTTTTTTCGTTGCCTGGATTCGCTTACATGTGCGAGATCAGGGCATCGCCGAACGCCGAAGACGAGAGCAGCGTGGCGCCGTCCATCAAACGTTCGAAGTCATAGGTCACGGTCTTGGCGGAAATCGCGCCATTGGTGCCCTTGATGATCAGGTCGGCCGCTTCGGTCCAGCCCATGTGGCGCAGCATCATTTCTGCCGACAGGATCAGCGAACCCGGGTTCACCTGGTCCTTGCCGGCATACTTTGGTGCGGTACCGTGGGTGGCTTCGAACATGGCCACGGTGTCGGACAGGTTGGCACCTGGCGCGATACCGATACCACCCACTTCCGCCGCCAGGGCGTCGGAGAGGTAGTCACCGTTGAGGTTCAGGGTCGCGATCACATCGTACTCGGCCGGGCGCAGCAGGATTTGCTGGAGCATGGCGTCGGCGATGGCATCCTTGACGATGACGTTCTTGCCGGTTTTCGGATTTTTGAACTGCATCCACGGACCGCCGTCGAGCAGGGTCGCGCCGAATTCTTCAGCCGCCACTTCGTAGGCCCACTCCTTGAAGGCACCTTCGGTGAACTTCATGATGTTGCCTTTGTGCACGATGGTCAGCGAATCGCGGTCG
Organism: Pseudomonas sp. MYb327; assembly: GCF_040438925.1. Taxonomy (NCBI): domain Bacteria; kingdom Pseudomonadati; phylum Pseudomonadota; class Gammaproteobacteria; order Pseudomonadales; family Pseudomonadaceae; genus Pseudomonas; species Pseudomonas sp. MYb327. The sequence goes on along the minus strand of NZ_CP159258.1, from coordinate 1,358,960 downwards.
TTATCGACGACATATTGCAGAGCCTTGCGCGCCAGACGTTTGGTGCCTTGCAGGGAAACCGGCTTGACGCCGATGCCGCAATTTTCGTCGAAACGGATCTTGGTAACGCCCATTTCTTCTTTAAGGAATTTGATGACTTTGGTGGCTTCAGCCGAACCGGCCTTCCACTCGATGCCGGCATAGATGTCTTCCGAGTTCTCGCGGAAGATGGTCATGTCGACGTCACCTGGCTTCTTGACCGGGCTCGGCACGCCTTCGAACCAGCGCACCGGGCGCAGGCACACGTAGAGGTCGAGTTGTTGGCGCAGCGCCACGTTAAGGGAGCGGATGCCGCCGCCGACCGGCGTGGTCAACGGGCCCTTGATGGAAACCACGTAATCCTTGACCGCGTCCAGGGTTTCCTGAGGCAGCCAGGTGTCCTGATCGTAAACCTGAGTCGCTTTTTCTCCAGCGTACACTTCCATCCAGGAAATCTTGCGCTCGCCGCCGTAAGCCTTCTTCACAGCAGCATCGACAACCTTGATCATGACCGGGCTGATATCAACCCCAATGCCGTCGCCTTCGATGAAGGGAATGATCGGGTTATTAGGAACATTGAGAGAATGGTCTGCGTTGACGGTGATTTTGTCGCCGACGGCTGGAACCTGAATCTTCTTGTAACCCATGCTGAACTCCATTGATTGGATTGAACATCTGGCTTCATTCGAGCGTAACCCAGTTGAAACGGCGCGCAAACCCTATGTTCTATCCATATGCCGTAAAGCTGCACAACCCGCGACCTACAAGCCTGAAAGCAAAGGGAAAAGCGCCAAACTCAAGCACGACGAATGACCTTGCGCCTCGCTCGCTCCTGCGACCTTTAGACCAATGGACGACATTCGTTGTGTATGAACCATCGGCAGATTGCCAGCTACCTATGTATAATGCGCCCGCTGACTAAAGGGTCACGTCAGGTTGAACAGCTCTACGACGAGTGTTTCCACCCGATGAGACGGCTTGCTATCGCAGCCCGTCTGCTTGACGCCCTACTGATGCACCCAACATCACAGCAACGAAATCTCGATATTCGGCTCATGGATGACTTTGAACGAACGCGCTTACCCGGCGCCCCTCGAGTTTCTGCGCACGCTTTAGCAAAGAAGAGAGAGTTAATCCGAATATGCCCACCCGCTCGAAGATCATCTATACCTTCACCGACGAAGCTCCCGCCCTCGCCACCTATTCACTGTTGCCTATCGTAGAGGCCTTCACCGCCTCGGCTGATATCGCCGTTGAAACCCGCGATATCTCTCTTGCAGGGCGCATCTTGGCCAGCTTCCCCGAGCAATTGGGTGACAAAGCCGTAGCCGACCACCTCGCCGAACTGGGCGCCTTGGCCGTCACGCCTGAAGCCAACATCATCAAATTGCCGAACATCAGCGCCTCGGTTCCGCAGCTGCAAGCCGCGATCAAGGAACTGCAAGCCCAGGGCTACGCACTGCCGGACTACCCGGAAACCGTGACCAGCGATGCCGACAAGGAAGCCAAGGCCCGTTACGACAAGGTCAAGGGCAGCGCCGTAAACCCGGTTTTGCGCGAAGGCAACTCCGATCGTCGCGCTCCGCTGTCGGTCAAGAACTACGCGCGCAAGCACCCGCACAAAATGGGCGCCTGGGCTGCGGACTCCAAGTCCCACGTCGCGCACATGAGCACCGGTGATTTCTACGGCAGCGAAAAAGCTGCCCTGATCGACGCCGCTGGCGCCGTGAAAATCGAACTGATCGCTCAAGACGGCACCACCACCGTCCTGAAAGAAAAAACCACCGTCCAAGCCGGTGAGATCCTCGATTGCGCGGTCATGAGCAAAAACGCTCTGCGCAGCTTCATCGCTGCAGAGATCGAAGACGCCAAGGCCAAGGGCGTGCTGCTGTCGGTTCACCTGAAAGCCACCATGATGAAGGTCTCCGACCCGATCATGTTCGGCCAGATCGTAGCCGAGTTCTATAAAGACGCACTGGCCAAGCACGCTGACGTGCTGGCGCAGATCGGCTTCAACCTGAACAACGGCATCGGCGATCTGTACTCGCGCATCAAGGCCTTGCCTGCCGAGCAGCAAGCCGCCATCGAAGCCGACATCCAGGCGGTCTACGCCGTTCGTCCGTCGCTGGCCATGGTCAACTCCGACAAGGGCATCACCAACCTGCACGTGCCGAGCGACGTCATCGTCGACGCCTCGATGCCAGCGATGATCCGTGACTCCGGCAAAATGTGGGGCACCGACGGCCAGCTGCACGACACCAAGGCTGTGATCCCGGACCGCTGCTACGCCACCATCTACCAGGCGGTCATCGAAGACTGCAAGGCCAATGGCGCTTTCGATCCAACCACCATGGGCAGCGTGCCGAACGTTGGCCTGATGGCGAAAAAAGCCGAAGAGTACGGTTCCCACGACAAGACTTTCCAGATCAAGACCAACGGCGTTGTCCGCGTGACCGGCACCGATGGCACTCTGCTGCTGGAACAGTCGGTTGAAGCCGGCGACATCTTCCGCATGTGCCAGACCAAAGACGCGCCGATCCAGGACTGGGTCAAACTGGCCGTCAACCGTGCTCGCGCAAGCAGCACGCCAGCGATTTTCTGGCTGGACCCGATGCGCGCCCATGACGGCGTGGTGATCGAGAAAGTTCAGGCTTACCTGAAGGATCACGACACTGCCGGCCTGGACATCCAGATCATGGCGCCAGTCGATGCAATGAAGTTCACCCTGCAACGCACCCGCGAAGGCAAGGACACCATCTCGGTGACCGGTAACGTATTGCGCGACTACCTGACTGACCTGTTCCCGATCATGGAACTGGGCACCAGCGCCAAGATGCTGTCGATCGTTCCGCTGATGAATGGTGGCGGCCTGTTCGAAACCGGCGCTGGCGGTTCGGCTCCTAAGCACGTTCAACAACTGCTGGAAGAAAACTTCCTGCGTTGGGATTCGCTGGGTGAATTCCTGGCACTGGCTGCGTCCCTGGAACACCTGGGCGTAACCTACAACAACCCGAAGGCGCTGGTTCTGGCCAAGACCCTGGATCAGGCTACCGGCCAGTTCCTGGACAACAACAAGTCGCCATCGCGTAAAGTCGGCAACATCGACAACCGCGGCAGCCACTTCTACCTGGCGCTGTACTGGGCTCAGGCCCTGGCTGCCCAGACCGAAGACACTGCACTGCAAGCGCAGTTCGCGACCCTGGCCAAAACCCTGACCGAGAACGAAGCGACCATCGTTGCCGAGCTCAACGCCGTTCAGGGCAAGCCAGTGGACATCGGTGGCTACTACCACGCCGACGCCGAGCTGATCAGCAAGGCCATGCGTCCAAGCGCCACGCTCAACGCGGCGATTGCTGCGTTGGTGTAAGGCTGCAAGGCTGCATCACAAACCCCGGCCCTGTGCCGGGGTTTGTGTTTTAAAACCTGCACAAATCCCTGTAGGAGCCGGCTTGCTGGCGATAGCGGCGGATCAATCAATGAAGATGCTGGATAATAAACTGCTATCGCTGGCAAGCCGGCTCCTACAAGGCTTGCGTTTCAACATTTAAATTGAGGTGTTTTATGGACTGGAAACCCCACATCACCGTCGCCACCATTGTCGAAGACAACGGCCGCTTCCTGATGGTCGAGGAACTCAAACACGGCCGTGTCGTGCTCAATCAGCCCGCCGGCCACCTTGATCCCAACGAAACGCTGACCGAAGCCGCCGTGCGCGAAACCCTCGAGGAAACCGGCTGGGACGTTGAAGCCACTGGCGTGGTGGGAATCTATCTCTACACCGCACCGAGCAACGGCGTGACTTACCAACGGGTCTGCTTCATCGCCAAGCCGCTGAAACACCACCCCGATTATCAGCTGGACGACGGCATCGTCGGCGCCAAGTGGTTGACCCGTGACGAATTAATCCAGCAGCGCGACAACTGGCGCAGCGAGCTGATCATCCGCTGCATCGACGACTATCTGGACGGTAAACACTTCGACCTCGAATTGATCCGCCCTTCTCTTTAGCCTTGCGGGCTCCAGCCTGTTAGAATCGCGTCCTTTTTCAAGACACTCATTGAATCCCTATGCGTGATCCAGCCCCTTCTGACTCACAAAAGAAGCGCGTCATTGTCGGCATGTCCGGCGGCGTGGACTCTTCCGTTTCCGCTCTCCTGCTGATCGAGCAGGGTTATGAAGTGGAAGGCCTGTTCATGAAGAACTGGGAAGAAGACGATGGAACGGAATATTGCACCGCCATGGATGACCTGGCGGACGCCCAGGCTGTGTGCGACAAAATTGGCATCAAGCTGCACACCGCCAACTTCGCCGCCGAGTACTGGGACAACGTGTTCGAGCATTTCCTGGCCGAATACAAGGCCGGACGCACGCCGAACCCGGACATCCTGTGTAACCGTGAGATCAAGTTCAAGGCGTTTCTCGACTACGCCATGATGCTTGGCGCCGACCTGATCGCCACCGGTCACTACGTGCGCCGCCGCGACATCGACGGCCGCACCGAGCTGCTTAAAGGCCTGGACCCAAACAAGGACCAGAGCTATTTCCTGCACGCCGTCGGCGGGGAACAGATCGCCAAGACACTGTTCCCGGTCGGCGAACTGGAAAAACCCCAGGTTCGCGCGATTGCCGAGAAATACGAACTGGCGACCGCGAAGAAGAAGGATTCCACCGGAATCTGCTTTATCGGCGAGCGCCGCTTCAGCGACTTCCTCAAGCAATACCTGCCGGCGCAACCAGGCGAGATCAAGACCACCGAAGGTGAAATCATTGGCCGTCACCACGGCTTGATGTATCACACCATCGGCCAGCGTCAGGGTCTGGGCATCGGTGGTCTGAAAGACGCCAGCGACGAGCCGTGGTATGTGCTGATCAAGGACCTGGAGCACAACGAATTGATCGTCGGCCAGGGCAACGACCATCCATGGTTGTTCTCCCGCGCCCTGCTCGCTTCGGACATCTATTGGGTCAACCCGATCGATCTGACTGAACCGCGCAAACTGACCGCCAAGGTCCGTTATCGCCAGAGCGATCAGCCCTGCACCCTGGAAAAAACCGCCACCGGCTATCGCGCAACCTTCGATGACCCGCAACGCGCGGTCACCCCGGGCCAGTCCGTGGTGTTTTACGACGGCGAGATTTGCCTCGGCGGCGGCGTGATCGAAGTAGCGGAACCGTGGACCAGCAAAGGCCAGGCCCAATGAGCCCGACCCAGGAGCAACTGACCGCGCTAGGCGGCGTATTCCTCGCCGCCGTGCTGGTCGACAAGATCGCCAAGACCGGCCAGACCAACGAGGCCGGCCTGACCTGTATGCTCGGCAGCCTGCTGATCCGCGATCCAAAGGACACTCTGGAAGTTTATGGCGGCGACGACATCAATCTGCGCGAAGGCTATCGCGCGCTGATCGGTGCCCTGGAGCGCGATCCGAGCGCCCTGCAACGCGAGCCGCTGCGCTATGCGCTGGCCATGCTTGGCCTTGAGCGTCAGCTGGCCAAGCGCAACGACATGCTGGACATCATCGGCAAGCGCCTGCCGCAGATTCAGTCCCAAGTCGAACACTTCGGCCCGGCCCATGAAAACGTGATCGCTGCCTGCGGCGCGCTGTATCAGGACACCTTGAGCACCCTGCGCCAACGCATTCAGGTGCACGGCGACATGCGCAACCTGCAGCAACCGAGCAACGCCTCGAAAATTCGTGCCCTGTTGCTGGCCGGCATCCGTTCAGCACGTCTGTGGCGGCAATTGGGCGGGCATCGCTGGCAGCTGGTGATCAGCCGCCGCAAATTGCTGAAAGAGCTTTACCCATTGATGCGTAACGAATAACCCGCATCGACAGAATTGAACTTAGCAATACGCGTAATACGCCGGTCAGTTGGCGACGGACCGGCGGATTTTTTCATGTATGATACGCGCCCCATTTCGTTGCCCGACTGTCCGAGAACACCCCATGCAGCTCTCTTCGCTCACTGCGGTTTCCCCTGTTGACGGCCGCTACGCCGGCAAAACCCAGGCCCTGCGCCCAATTTTCAGCGAGTACGGCCTGATCCGTGCCCGCGTTCTGGTTGAAGTGCGCTGGCTCCAGCGCCTGGCCGCTCACCCTGCCATCAGCGAAGTGCCGGCGTTCTCCGCCGAAGCCAACGCGGTGTTGGACACCCTGGCGGAAAACTTCTCTCTGGAGCACGCCGAGCGCGTCAAAGAGATCGAGCGCACCACCAACCACGACGTCAAAGCCATCGAATACCTGCTCAAAGAGCAAGCGGCCAAGCTGCCGGAACTGGCCAAAGTCAGCGAATTCATCCACTTTGCCTGCACCAGCGAGGACATCAACAACCTGTCCCACGCCCTGATGCTGCGCGAAGGCCGTGATGACGTGATGCTGCCGCTGATGCGTCAGACCGCCAACGCTATCCGTGAATTGGCCATCCGCTTCGCCGATGTACCGATGCTGTCGCGCACCCACGGTCAACCGGCCTCGCCGACCACCCTGGGCAAAGAACTGGCGAACGTGGTTTACCGTCTCGAGCGTCAGATCGCTCAAGTCGCTGCCGTTCCACTGCTGGGCAAGATCAACGGCGCCGTCGGCAACTACAACGCTCACTTGTCGGCCTACCCTGAGATCGACTGGGAAGCCAACGCTCGCGCCTTCATCGAAGACGAACTGGGCCTGGGCTTCAACCCGTACACCACGCAGATCGAGCCGCACGACTACATCGCCGAGCTGTTCGACGCGATCGCCCGCTTCAACACCATCCTGATCGACTTCGACCGCGACATCTGGGGCTACATCTCCCTGGGTTATTTCAAACAGCGCACCATCGCTGGCGAAATCGGTTCGTCGACGATGCCGCACAAGGTCAACCCGATCGACTTCGAAAACTCCGAAGGCAACCTGGGTATCGCCAACGCACTGTTCCAGCACCTGGCGAGCAAACTGCCGATTTCCCGCTGGCAGCGAGACCTGACGGATTCCACCGTACTGCGCAACCTCGGTGTCGGCTTCGCCCACAGCGTGATCGCGTACGAAGCGAGCCTCAAAGGCATCAGCAAACTGGAGCTCAATGAGCAGAAAATCGCCGCTGACCTGGACGCCTGCTGGGAAGTCCTGGCCGAGCCGATCCAGACTGTCATGCGTCGCTACAACATCGAAAACCCGTACGAAAAGCTGAAAGAATTGACCCGCGGCAAGGGCATCAGCCCAGAAGCGCTGCAAACTTTCATCGACGGCCTGGACATGCCAGCCGCCGCGAAAGCGGAGCTGAAATTGCTCACCCCGGCCAACTACATCGGTAACGCTGTAGCGCAAGCCAAACGCATCTGATCGACCGCTAGACCCTTGAAGACGCCCGGCCGCGCCGGGCGTTTTTATTCCCGTCTGAAAAGTGCTTTTTTTCAATAGGTTACACATGAATCCTGATATTCCTCTTCAACTTCTGGGCGGCATCACGGCACGGGAATTCCTGCGCGACTACTGGCAGAAGAAACCGTTGTTGATCCGCCAGGCGATTCCTGACTTCGAAAGCCCGATCGATGCCGACGAACTGGCCGGCCTGGCGCTGGAAGAAGAAGTCGAATCGCGCCTGATCATCGAAAATGGTGAGCGCCCGTGGGAATTGCGCCGCGGTCCGTTTGCCGAAGACGAATTCAGCAAATTGCCTGAACGCGACTGGACCCTGCTGGTTCAAGCCGTCGACCAGTTCGTACCGGAAGTCAGCGAGTTGCTGGAGAACTTCCGCTTCCTGCCGAGCTGGCGCATCGACGACGTGATGATCAGCTTCGCCGCGCCAGGTGGCAGCGTCGGTCCGCACTTCGACAACTACGACGTCTTCCTGCTGCAAGGCCACGGCAAGCGCAACTGGAAAATCGGCCAGATGTGCGACTCCGAAAGCCCGCTGCTGCAACACGCCGACCTGCGTATCCTGGCTGATTTCGAAGCCACTGATGAGTGGGTCCTCGAACCGGGCGACATGCTCTACCTGCCACCGCGCTTGGCCCACTGCGGCGTCGCGGTCGATGACTGCCTGACCTACTCCGTTGGTTTCCGCGCGCCGAGCGCCGCTGAAGTACTGACCCATTTCACCGACTTCCTCAGCCAGTTCCTGCCGGACGAAGAGCGCTACACCGACGCCGACGCCCTGCCTGCGGCCGATCCGCACCAGATTCAGCATGACGCTCTGGACCGCCTGAAAAGCCTGCTGGCCGAGCACATGAGCGATGAGCGTCTGCTGCTGACCTGGTTCGGCCAGTTCATGACCGAGCCGCGTTACCCGGAACTGGTGGTTGGCCCGGAAGACCTCGAAGAAGACGACGTCCTCGGCGCACTGGAACAAGGCGCCGTGCTGATCCGCAATCCGAGCGCGCGCCTGGCCTGGTCCGAAGTCGATGACGACCTGCTGCTGTTCGCCAGCGGCCAGAGCCGTTATCTGCCTGGCAAACTGCGTGAACTGCTGAAAATGATCTGCGCTGCCGACGCCCTGCACGCCGACAACCTGGGTGATTGGCTGTCCGACGAAGACGGCCGCGGCCTGCTGTGTGAACTGGTCAAGCAAGGGAGCCTGGGGTTCGCCGATGAATAAGATTCACGTACGTGTCGCAGACTGGCAAAAGGACAACGCCGAGATCCGGCGCATTCGTGAAACGGTATTCGTCGCCGAACAGTCCGTTCCGCCAGAGCTGGAATGGGATGCCGATGACATTGATGCAGTGCATTTCCTCGCTTACGAAGGCGACTTTCCGATTGGCACAGCGCGCCTGCTGCCTGACGGTCACGTCGGCCGGGTATCGGTCCTGAAGGACTGGCGCGGCTTGAAAGTTGGCGATGCGTTGATGCAAGCCGTCATCGGTGAAGCCGAGAAGCGCGGCCTGAAGCAGCAGCAACTCAGCGCACAGGTGCAAGCCACGGCGTTTTATGAGCGCCTGGGTTTCAGCATGGTCAGTGAGGAATTCCTGGAGGCCGGGATTCCGCATGTGGACATGGTTCGTCATTCGGCTTGATACCGAGTTGCGGCCATCGCGAGCAAGCTTGCTCCTACAGGGATTGAGCTAGACCTGCCCTGATGAACACCACAAAACGCCCCGCCATTTTCGAATGCCGGGGCGTTTTGCTGTCTACGATTCAACTTGCCCCACTGCGAGCCGACAAACTGGCAATATCAACACTTTGAAGTTGGCGGAGATAACGGATATGTCCCTACGCACCCTGCTCACCACCCTGTTGGTGACCTGCAGTTTTTCGGTCATGGCAGCCACCGAAATCGTGCCACTGAATTACCACACCAGCGCCGATATGTTGCCGGTGGCGCAGGATTTCATCGGCAAGGACGGTCAGGTCAGCGCCTACGGCAATCAACTCATCGTCAACGCTGATCAGCGCAAGATCGACGAACTTAAGGCCCTGCTCAGCCAACTCGACATAGCGCCGAAACGCCTGCTGATTACCGTCGACACCAACGAAAACAATGTCCAGGGCGACCAGGGGTATTCAGTCAATGGTGCCAAGCCAAGCCAGACCCGCATTATCAGCCGCAGCACCGACAGCCGCGACGGCGGTATCCAGCAAGTGCAGGCCACCGACGGCATGCCCGCATTGATCCAGGTCGGCCAGAGCGTTCCGCTCACCAGCACGCAGTCCGATTCCTACGGCGACCTACGCAGCCAGACCGAATACCGCAACGTCACTCAGGGCTTCTACGTCACTGCAAACGTCACCGGCGAAATCGTCCATCTGTCGATCAGTACCAACCGTGACCGCATGAGCCAGGAACGTCCCGATGTAGTGAACGTGCAAAGCACCGACACAACCGTCACCGGGCGCCTGGGTGAGTGGATCCTGCTGGCCGGTATGAATGGCCAGACGCAGGCCGATAAACAGGGCGTAACCCGCAGCTACTCTACCCAGAGCCGGAACGACATGACCCTTCGAGTGAAAGTCGATACTTTGGACTGAGACACCAAAAACTGACTGACAAGTCGTATTAGACCAAAGATGTAGTGCCTGAAAAAAAGCACTACAAAACGTTTGACGAGCCAAAAAAGCAAAGGCATGATGGCCTCGCTCCCGCTAATCAGGGGCCCTGGCAAGGGCCTTCGAGGCGATGTTCGCACCTACCCCGCGAACCGCTTCGTGTCTGTACCGCCCACAAGGTGTGTTTGACGAGGTTGCCGACTGGAACGAAGTTGTCCCGAGGGACGGAAGCGTATTTAGGTAAACCCGGCATCACACTGAAGTTCGCACCAAGGCCCACGACGCCCGAATGCGCCCGCCAGTTTCGCCCTTACCTGCTCACTTCCCCTCGAGCCCATCGTTCATCCCGTCGCCAGCCCCGCCGAATACGACTTGACCACCTAAGCTTCTGGTCAGCGAGCGCAGGAATTTTCCACCGCAGAACAACTTTTCATAAAGACGCGACGAGGTTTATCTCCCATGGCACTGACACGCGAACAGCAAATTGCAGCCCTCGAAAAAGACTGGGCTGAAAACCCGCGCTGGAAAGGCGTGACACGCACTTACTCCGCTGCTGACGTCGTCCGTCTGCGTGGCTCGGTTCAACCTGAGCACACCTTTGCAAAAATGGGCGCCGAGAAGCTGTGGAACCTGGTTACCCAGGGTGCCAAGCCAGCCTTCCGTCCTGAGAAAGATTTCGTCAACTGCATGGGCGCCCTGACCGGCGGCCAGGCTGTGCAACAAGTCAAAGCCGGCATCCAGGCGATCTACCTGTCGGGCTGGCAAGTGGCTGCGGACAACAACTCCGCCGAATCGATGTACCCGGACCAGTCGCTGTACCCGGTAGACTCCGTTCCTACCGTGGTCAAGCGCATCAACAACTCGTTCCGTCGTGCTGACCAGATCCAGTGGAAAGCCGGCAAGAACCCGGGCGACGCTGGCTACATCGACTACTTCGCGCCGATCGTTGCTGACGCCGAAGCCGGTTTCGGCGGCGTACTGAACGCTTACGAACTGATGAAGAGCATGATTGAAGCAGGCGCCGCCGGCGTTCACTTCGAAGACCAACTGGCTTCCGTGAAAAAATGCGGCCACATGGGCGGCAAGGTACTGGTTCCTACTCAGGAAGCCGTACAGAAGCTGACCGCTGCGCGTCTGGCGGCCGACGTTGCCGGTACTCCGACCATCATTCTGGCTCGTACTGACGCTAACGCTGCTGACCTGCTGACTTCCGACTGCGACCCGTACGACCAGCCATTCGTGACTGGCGAACGTACCCAGGAAGGCTTCTACAAAGTGCGCGCCGGTCTGGACCAAGCCATCGCTCGCGGCCTGGCCTACGCTCCGTACGCCGACCTGATCTGGTGCGAAACCGCTAAACCAGACCTGGACGAGGCTCGTCGCTTCGCTGAAGCGATCAAGAAGGAATACCCGGACCAACTGCTGTCGTACAACTGCTCGCCTTCCTTCAACTGGAAGAAAAACCTGGACGACGCGACCATCGCCAAGTTCCAGCGCGAACTGTCCGCCATGGGCTACAAGCACCAGTTCATCACCCTGGCCGGCATTCACAACATGTGGCACAGCATGTTCAACCTGGCGCACGACTACGCCCGCAACGACATGACTGCCTACGTGAAATTGCAAGAGCAGGAATTCGCTGACGCTGCCAAGGGTTACACCTTCGTGGCTCACCAGCAGGAAGTGGGCACCGGCTACTTCGACGACATGACCACTGTGATTCAGGGTGGCTCGTCTTCGGTTACCGCGCTGACCGGTTCGACTGAAGAAGAACAGTTCCACTGATCTGCTTCGCTTGAGACATCAGCCGCTGCGGGCCGGATAGAAAGCTAACCGCAGCGCTGCACATCTGACGCCCCGACTGGTTCGGGGCGTTTTTTTTGCGTGCAATTTCGAAATCAGCATGAATTCTGTGGGAGCAGCTTGCCCGCGATGACGGTTTCAGCCCCCAACAACCATGTCGACTGAAACTCCGCTATCGCGGGCAAGCCCGCTCCTACAGGATTAGTGACGACCTCAAGCGAAAAAACTGATCCGGGGCACGATCAGCCTGGAAAAAATCCGCTAAAACGAGCATCGCCACTACTTGCAATAACGCGCATTTAAGACAACTTCCCGACCCCCTGCGCATTAATCAGTTTAAAAACCAACCTAATCAATATTGATTATCATTTAGCGATAACTATGTTCGTTACATTCCCTACAAAACATAATTGATGAAATACCGGGTAATGCCCGCAACGCATGGGCTACGGCGCTTTTGCCGCGCGCCATGTCCTTATTCCTATAAATAATTTCGCTATAGGAATTTTACTTGCTGGGTGTTTAGCCATAAAATCAGCGGGATTGATTGCTGCGACATATCGTCACTGCTTTGTTTCTTTTCAAGCTCAGAGACCTTTGCTCTCTGTTAAGGATTACCAGCATGCCCGAAGCGACAGGACTCATGGCCCACAACTGGGGCTTTGCCATTTTCCTTCTAGGTGTTGTCGGCCTCTGCGCCTTCATGCTCGGTGTTTCCAGCCTCCTCGGGTCAAAAGCCTGGGGCCGCAGCAAAAACGAACCGTTCGAGTCCGGCATGCTACCTACAGGTGGCGCCCGCTTGCGGCTCTCAGCCAAATTCTATCTGGTCGCGATGCTCTTCGTGATCTTCGATATCGAAGCCCTCTTTCTCTTTGCATGGTCTGTGTCCGTCCGCGAAAGCGGCTGGACCGGATTCGTCGAAGCTCTCGTTTTCATAGCAATTCTGTTGGCAGGTCTTGTCTACCTATTCCGAGTGGGCGCCCTTGACTGGGCTCCGGAAGCTCGGCGCAAGCGGCAAGCGAAGCTGAAACAATGAGGCTTTGGCAATGCAATACAATCTCACCAGGATCGACCCCGATGCTCCTAACGAGCAGTATCCGATTGGCCAGCGGGAAACCGTTTCCGATCCGTTAGAAGATCAAGTTCACAAAAACATTTTCATGGGCAAGCTCGAAGACGTGCTTAACGGCACGATCAATTGGGGGCGCAAGAACTCCCTGTGGCCGTATAACTTCGGTCTTTCGTGCTGCTACGTGGAAATGACCACCGCCTTCACGGCGCCCCACGACATCGCGCGCTTTGGCGCCGAGGTTATCCGGGCATCGCCGCGTCAGGCGGATTTCATGGTTATCGCCGGTACCTGCTTCATCAAGATGGCGCCGATCATTCAGCGTCTCTACGAGCAAATGCTCGAACCTAAATGGGTCATCTCCATGGGTTCGTGCGCCAACTCCGGTGGCATGTACGACATCTACTCCGTGGTTCAAGGGGTGGACAAGTTCCTGCCCGTGGACGTCTACGTGCCTGGCTGCCCGCCCCGCCCTGAAGCTTTTCTGCAAGGCTTGATGCTGTTGCAGGAGTCGATTGGCCAGGAGCGTCGCCCACTTTCCTGGGTCGTTGGTGATCAAGGCGTTTATCGCGCCGAGATGCCTTCCGAAAAGGAAAAGCGCCGCGAACAGCGTATTCAGGTAACCAACCTGCGCAGCCCCGACGAAGTCTGATCCAGTTCTGCTGTTTCAAAGAAACGAACAACTGGCTTCATTCTTTACGTTGACCGAAAGCGATAAATAACCATGACTACAGGCAGTGCTCTGTACATCCCGCCTTATAAGGCAGACGACCAGGATGTGGTCGTCGAACTGAACAATCGTTTTGGCCCGGAGGCGTTCACCGCCCAGCCTACCCGCACCGGCATGCCGGTGCTTTGGGTTGCCCGCGCCAAACTCGTCGAAGTCCTGACCTTCCTGCGCAACCTGCCCAAGCCGTATGTCATGCTCTATGACCTGCACGGCGTGGACGAGCGTCTGCGCACCAAGCGTCAAGGGCTGCCAAGCGGCGCCGACTTCTCCGTGTTCTATCACTTGATGTCGATCGAGCGTAACAGCGACGTCATGATCAAGGTCGCCCTGTCCGAAAGCGACCTCAGCCTGCCGACCGTCACCAGCATCTGGCCGAACGCCAACTGGTACGAGCGTGAAGTCTGGGACATGTACGGTATCGACTTCAAAGGCCACCCGCACCTGACGCGCATCATGATGCCGCCGACCTGGGAAGGTCACCCGCTGCGCAAGGACTTCCCGGCGCGCGCCACCGAGTTCGATCCGTTCAGCCTGACCCTGGCCAAGCAACAACTCGAGGAAGAAGCCGCGCGCTTCAAGCCTGAAGACTGGGGCATGAAGCGTTCCGGCCCGAACGAGGACTACATGTTCCTCAACCTCGGCCCGAACCACCCTTCGGCCCACGGTGCATTCCGCATCATCCTGCAGCTGGACGGCGAAGAGATCGTCGATTGCGTTCCGGACATCGGTTACCACCACCGTGGCGCCGAGAAGATGGCCGAGCGTCAGTCCTGGCACAGCTTCATCCCGTACACCGACCGTATCGATTACCTCGGCGGCGTGATGAACAACCTGCCGTACGTGCTCTCGGTCGAGAAGCTCGCTGGCATCAAGGTGCCCGAGAAGGTCGACGTCATCCGCATCATGATGGCCGAGTTCTTCCGGATCACCAGCCACCTGCTGTTCCTGGGTACCTACATCCAGGACGTCGGCGCCATGACCCCGGTGTTCTTCACCTTCACCGACCGCCAGAAGGCGTACACGGTGATCGAAGCCATTACCGGTTTCCGTCTGCACCCGGCCTGGTACCGCATCGGTGGCGTCGCCCACGACCTGCCTCGCGGCTGGGAAAAACTGGTGAAAGACTTCGTCGAGTGGATGCCAAAGCGTCTGGACGAATACCAGAAAGCCGCCCTGGACAACAGCATCCTGCGTGGCCGGACCATCGGCGTCGCCGCCTACAACACCAAGGAAGCCCTGGAATGGGGCGTCACCGGTGCCGGCCTGCGTTCGACCGGTTGCGACTTCGACCTGCGTAAAGCGCGTCCGTACTCGGGCTACGAAAACTTCGAATTCGAAGTGCCGCTGGCCGCCAATGGCGATGCCTACGACCGCTGCATCGTGCGCGTCGAAGAAATGCGCCAGAGCATCAAGATCATCGAGCAGTGCATGCGCAACATGCCGGAAGGCCCGTACAAGGCGGATCACCCGCTGACCACGCCGCCGCCGAAAGAGCGCACCCTGCAGCACATCGAAACCTTGATCACGCACTTCCTGCAAGTTTCGTGGGGCCCGGTCATGCCGGCCAACGAATCCTTCCAGATGATCGAAGCGACCAAGGGCATCAACAGTTATTACCTGACGAGCGATGGCGGCACCATGAGCTACCGCACCCGGATTCGTACCCCAAGCTTCCCGCACTTGCAGCAGATCCCTTCGGTGATCAAAGGCAGCATGGTCGCGGACTTGATTGCGTACCTGGGTAGTATCGATTTCGTTATGGCCGACGTGGACCGCTAAGCATGAACAGCACGCTTATCCAGACAGACCGTTTCACCTTGAGTGAAACCGAGCGCTCGGCCATCGAGCACGAGTTGCATCACTACGAAGACCCGCGCGCGGCGTCCATCGAAGCCCTGAAGATCGTCCAGAAGGAACGTGGTTGGGTGCCGGATGGCGCTCTGTACGCCATCGGCGAGATCCTCGGCATTCCAGCGAGCGACGTTGAAGGTGTGGCAACTTTCTATAGCCAGATCTTCCGTCAGCCGGTGGGTCGTCACATCATTCGCGTCTGCGACAGCATGGTCTGCTACATCGGCGGCCATGAATCCGTGGTCAGCGAAATCCAGAGCAAACTCGGCATCGGCCTGGGTCAAACCACCGCCGACGGTCGTTTCACCCTGCTGCCGGTCTGCTGCCTCGGCAACTGCGACAAGGCGCCGGCGTTGATGATCGACGACGACACTTTCGGTGATGTGCAGCCAGCAGGCGTTGCCAAATTGCTCGAGGGCTACGTATGACCCTGACTTCTTTCGGCCCGGCCAACCGCATCAAGCGTTCGGCCGAGACCCACCCGCTCACCTGGCGTCTGCGTGACGACGGCGAAGCCGTATGGCTCGACGAGTACCAGGCCAAGAACGGTTACGCCGCTGCGCGCAAAGCCTTCGCCGACATGGCTCAGGACGATATCGTCCAGACCGTGAAAGACGCCGGCCTCAAGGGTCGCGGCGGTGCAGGCTTCCCCACGGGTGTCAAGTGGGGCCTGATGCCAAAGGACGAATCCATCAACATCCGCTACCTGCTGTGCAACGCGGATGAAATGGAGCCGAACACCTGGAAAGACCGCATGCTGATGGAGCAACTGCCCCATCTGCTGATCGAAGGCATGCTGATCAGTGCCCGCGCGCTGAAAACCTACCGCGGCTATATCTTCCTGCGTGGCGAGTACACCACTGCCGCCAAGCACCTCAACCGTGCCGTGGAAGAAGCCAAGGCAGCGGGCCTGCTGGGCAAGAACATCCTGGGCAGCGGCTTCGATTTCGAGCTGTTCGTCCACACCGGTGCCGGGCGTTACATTTGCGGTGAAGAAACCGCACTGATCAACTCCCTCGAGGGCCGCCGCGCCAATCCGCGCTCCAAACCGCCCTTCCCTGCCGCCGTTGGCGTGTGGGGCAAGCCGACTTGCGTGAACAACGTCGAAACCCTGTGCAACGTCCCGGCGATCATTGCCGACGGCGTAGACTGGTACAAATCGTTGGCCCGCGAAGGCAGCGAAGACATGGGCACCAAGCTCATGGGCTTCTCCGGCAAGGTCAAGAACCCGGGTCTGTGGGAACTGCCGTTCGGCGTCACCGGTCGCGAGCTGTTCGAAGACTACGCCGGCGGCATGCGCGACGGCTTCAAGCTCAAAGCCTGGCAGCCAGGCGGCGCCGGTACCGGTTTCCTGTTGCCGGAACACCTCGACGCACAAATGTACGCCGGCGGCATCGCCAAAGTGGGCACCCGTATGGGTACCGGCCTGGCCATGGCGGTGGACGACAGCGTCAACATGGTGTCCCTGCTGCGCAACATGGAGCAGTTCTTCGCTCGCGAATCCTGCGGCTTCTGCACCCCTTGTCGCGATGGTTTGCCATGGAGCGTCAAGCTCCTGATGGCCATCGAGAACGGTGAAGGCCAGCCAGGCGACATCGAGACCCTGCTGGGTCTGGTCGGTTTCCTTGGCCCAGGCAAGACCTTCTGTGCTCACGCACCGGGCGCCGTGGAGCCGTTGGGCAGCGCAATCAAATACTTCCGCCATGAGTTCGAAGCCGGTATCGCGCCAGTCAGCGCCGCCGTCCCGCCTCTGGCAAGGCCGATCGTAATCGGCGCGTAAACGCTTAAAAAAGCGAAGGGTCCGTGCCCTTCGCTTTTCGTGTGATGACGCCTTTAACGGCTGTGTTGATTCACGCGGACAACAAGATTCCATTAGCCACGCCCGCTGACACCGGGCCAACGAAGAACTTTGAACCATGGCCACTATCCACGTAGACGGCAAAGCGCTCGAAGTCGATGGGGCAGACAACCTGTTACAGGCATGTCTGTCTCTGGGCCTCGATATTCCGTATTTCTGCTGGCACCCTGCCCTCGGCAGCGTTGGCGCTTGCCGCCAGTGCGCGGTCAAGCAGTACACCGACGAAAACGACACCCGTGGTCGTATCGTCATGTCCTGCATGACCCCTGCCACCGACAACACCTGGATCTCCATCGAAGATGAAGAGTCCAAGGCGTTCCGCGCCAGTGTTGTTGAATGGCTGATGACCAACCACCCTCACGACTGCCCGGTCTGTGAAGAAGGCGGTCACTGCCACCTGCAAGACATGACGGTAATGACCGGCCACAACGAGCGCCGTTACCGCTTCACCAAGCGTACTCACCAGAACCAGCAACTGGGCCCGTTCATTTCCCACGAAATGAACCGCTGCATCGCTTGCTACCGCTGCGTGCGCTTCTATAAGGACTACGCTGGCGGCACCGACCTCGGTGTGTTTGGCGCGCACGACAACGTGTACTTCGGTCGCGTTGAAGACGGCACCCTGGAAAGCGAGTTCTCCGGCAACCTCACCGAGGTCTGCCCGACCGGTGTGTTCACCGACAAGACTCACTCCGAGCGCTACAACCGCAAGTGGGACATGCAGTTCTCGCCGAGCATCTGCCATGGCTGCTCCAGCGGTTGCAACATCTCCCCGGGTGAGCGCTACGGTGAACTGCGTCGTATCGAAAACCGCTTCAACGGTTCGGTAAACCAGTACTTCCTGTGCGACCGTGGCCGTTTCGGCTATGGCTACGTCAACCGCGAAGACCGTCCGCGTCAGCCGCTGCTGGCCAACGGCACCAAGCTGAGCCTCGACGAAGCGCTGGATAAAGCCGCCGACCTGCTGCGCGGTCGTAACATCGTCGGTATCGGTTCGCCTCGCGCCAGCCTCGAAAGCAACTACGCGTTGCGCGAACTGGTCGGTGCCGAGCACTTCTACTCCGGTATCGAAGCCGCCGAACTGGAGCGCATCCGTCTGGTTCTGCAAGTGCTGAAAGACAGCCCGCTGCCAGTGCCGAACATGCGCGACATCGAAGATCACGATGCGATTTTCGTCCTCGGTGAAGACCTGACCCAGACCGCTGCCCGCGTGGCGCTGTCCCTGCGTCAATCGGTCAAGGGCAAGGCCGAAGACATGGCCGACGCCATGCGCGTTCAGCCTTGGCTCGACGCCGCGGTGAAGAACATTGGCCAGCACGCGCTGAACCCACTGTTCATCGCCAGCCTGGCTGAAACCAAGCTCGACGACATCGCCGAAGAGTGCGTTCACGCTGCTCCCGACGACCTGGCCCGCATCGGTTTCGCCGTGGCTCACGCCCTCGACGCGAGCGCTCCAGCCGTTGAAGGCCTGGACGCTGAAGCCCTCGAACTGGCCAAGCGCATCGCCGACGCCCTGCTCGCGGCCAAGCGTCCACTGATCATTGCCGGTACCTCGTTGGGTTCCAAGGCGCTGATCGAAGCGGCTGCGAACATCGCCAAAGCCCTGAAGCTGCGCGAGAAGAACGGTTCCATCAGCCTGATCGTGCCAGAGGCCAACAGCCTCGGCCTGGCCATGCTCGGTGGTGAATCGGTCGACGCCGCGCTGCAAGCCGTGATCGACGGCCAGGCCGACGCCATCGTCGTACTGGAAAACGATCTGTACACCCGTACCGATAAAGCCAAGGTCGATGCCGCCCTGACCGCCGCGAAAGTGGTGATCGTGGCTGACCACCAGAAGACCGCCACCAGCGATCGCGCGCACCTGGTTCTGCCAGCCGCCAGCTTCGCTGAAGGCGACGGTACGCTGGTCAGCCAGGAAGGCCGCGCCCAGCGCTTCTTCCAGGTTTTCGATCCGAAGTACATGGACGCGAGCATTCTGGTTCACGAAGGCTGGCGCTGGCTGCATGCCCTGCGCGCAACCCTGCTGAACCAGCCGATTGACTGGACCCAACTGGACCACGTCACCGCCGCTGTCGCAGACAGCACTTCGATCCTGAACCGTATCGTCGATGCCGCACCGTCCGCCGCGTTCCGCATCAAGGGCATGAAACTGGCCCGTGAACCGCTGCGTTACTCCGGTCGTACCGCCATGCGTGCTGACATCAGCGTCCATGAACCGCGTACTCCGCAGGACAAAGACACCGCGTTCGCCTTCTCGATGGAAGGTTACTCGGGCTCGGCCGAACCGCGTCAGCAAGTGCCATTCGCCTGGTCTCCGGGCTGGAACTCGCCGCAGGCCTGGAACAAGTTCCAGGACGAAGTCGGTGGTCACATCCGTGCTGGCGACCCGGGCACCCGCCTGATCGAAAGCAATGGTGACTCGCTGAACTGGTTCGCCAGTGTCCCGCGCGCGTTCAACCCGGCTCAAGGCACCTGGCAAGTCGTGCCGTTCTTCCACCTGTTCGGCAGCGAAGAGAACTCTTCGAAAGCCGCCCCGGTCCAGGAACGCATTCCGGCTGCTTATGTTGCTCTGGCCAAGTCCGAAGCCGACCGCTTGGGTGTCAACGATGGCGCCATGCTCAGCTTGAACGTGGCCGGCCAGACCCTGCGTCTGCCGCTGCGCATCAATGAAGAGTTGGGCGCTGGGCTGGTTGCACTGCCGGCGGGCATCGCCGGCATTCCGCCTGCGATCTTTGGCAAATCCGTTGACGGTCTGCAGGAGGCAGCTCAATGACCTTGTTCACTCCTGAAGTGATCGACATCATCATCGCGGTCCTCAAGGCCGTGGTGATTCTGCTCGCCGTGGTGGTCTGCGGCGCCCTGCTCAGCTGGGTCGAGCGTCGTTTGCTCGCCCTCTGGCAGGACCGTTACGGTCCGAACCGCGTTGGCCCGTTCGGCGCGTTCCAGATCGCTGCCGACATGATCAAGATGTTCTTCAAGGAAGACTGGACGCCTCCATTCGCCGACAAGATGATCTTTACCCTGGCACCGGTTGTGGCCATGAGCGCCCTGCTGATTGCCTTCGCGATCATCCCGATCACCCCGACCTGGGGCGTGGCGGACATCAACATCGGCATCCTGTTCTTCTTCGCCATGGCCGGCCTGTCGGTCTACGCGGTGTTGTTCGCCGGTTGGTCGAGTAACAACAAGTTCGCCCTGCTGGGCAGCTTGCGGGCCTCGGCGCAGACCGTGTCGTACGAAGTGTTCATGGGCCTGTCGCTGATGGGCATCGTGATCCAGGTCGGCTCGTTCAACATGCGCGACATCGTTGAATATCAGGCGCAGAACCTGTGGTTCATCATTCCGCAGATCTTCGGTTTCCTGACCTTCTTCATTGCTGGCGTGGCCGTGACTCACCGTCACCCGTTCGACCAGCCGGAAGCGGAACAGGAACTGGCCGACGGTTACCACATTGAATACGCCGGCATGAAATGGGGCATGTTTTTCGTCGGTGAGTACATCGGCATCGTGTTGATTTCGGCGCTGCTGGTGACCTTGTTCTTCGGTGGCTGGCACGGTCCGTTCGGCATCTTGCCGCAGATCCCGTTCATCTGGTTTGCACTGAAAACCGCGTTCTTCATCATGATCTTCATCCTGTTGCGCGCCTCGATTCCGCGCCCACGGTATGACCAAGTGATGGATTTCAGCTGGAAGTTCTGCTTGCCGCTGACCCTCGTCAACATGCTGGTGACCGCTGCGATCGTGTTGCTCAACACGCCCGCCGTCGCGGCTCAGTGAGGATAGAGAATCATGAAGTACATAATTGACATCGTGCATGGCTTCTTCACCCAGCTTCGCAGCCTGGTGATGATTTTCGGCCACGCCTTCCGCAAGCGCGACACGCTGCAGTACCCGGAAGAACCGGTTTACCTGCCGCCGCGCTACCGTGGCCGTATCGTCCTGACCCGCGACCCCGACGGCGAAGAGCGTTGTGTAGCGTGCAACCTGTGCGCCGTGGCATGCCCGGTCGGTTGCATCTCGTTGCAGAAAGCTGAAACCGAAGACGGTCGCTGGTACCCGGACTTCTTCCGCATCAACTTCTCGCGCTGCATCTTTTGCGGCCTCTGCGAGGAAGCCTGCCCGACCACCGCGATCCAGCTCACGCCGGATTTCGAAATGGCCGAGTTCAAACGTCAGGACCTGGTGTACGAGAAAGAAGATCTGCTGATCTCCGGCCCCGGCAAAAACCCTGATTACAACTTCTATCGTGTTGCAGGTATGGCAATTGCCGGTAAGCCGAAAGGCTCCGCGCAGAATGAAGCCGAACCGATCAACGTGAAGAGCTTGCTGCCTTAAGGAAGAAAGATGGAATTCGCTTTCTATTTCGCATCGGGTATCGCTGTGGTGTCCACGCTTCGCGTGATCACCAACACCAACCCTGTGCACGCCCTGCTCTACCTGATCATTTCGCTGATCGCCGTGGCCATGACGTTCTTCGCCCTCGGCGCACCGTTCGCCGGTGTCCTGGAAGTGATCGCCTACGCTGGCGCCATCATGGTGCTGTTCGTGTTCGTGGTGATGATGCTGAACCTCGGCCCGGCCTCGGTTCAGCAAGAGCGCGTCTGGCTCAAGCCCGGCATCTGGCTCGGCCCGGTCATTCTCGGCGCCCTGCTGCTGGCTGAACTGCTGTACGTGCTGTTCGCCCACCAGAGCGGCCAGGCCGTCGGCCACACCACCGTAGACGCCAAGGCCGTGGGCATCAGCCTGTTCGGTCCTTACCTGCTGGTGGTCGAACTCGCCTCGATGCTGCTGCTCGCCGCAGCCGTCACGGCGTTCCACTTGGGCCGCAACGAAGCCAAGGAGCAATGACGATGCCTGCTATCCCCATGGAGCATGGTCTGGCGGTCGCCGGCATCCTGTTCTGCCTCGGTCTGGTCGGCCTGATGGTCCGCCGCAACATCCTTTTCGTGCTGATGAGCCTGGAGGTCATGATGAATGCCTCCGCTTTGGCGTTCATCGTTGCCGGTAGCCGCTGGGCGCAGCCGGATGGACAGATCATGTTCATTCTGGTGATCAGCCTGGCAGCCGCCGAGGCCAGTATTGGCCTGGCGATCCTGCTGCAACTGTATCGCCGCTTCCACACGCTCGATATCGACGCTGCCAGTGAGATGCGCGGATGAATTTTCTCTATCTGACTTTCGTATTCCCTCTCATAGGTTTCCTGCTGCTGTCGTTCTCCCGTGGACGCATCTCGGAAAACCTTGCCGCGCTGATTGGCGTCGGTTCCATCGGTCTGTCGGCGATCGTTACTGCCTACGTGATCTGGCAATTCAACGTCGCCCCGCCGCAAGGCGGTCACTACACCCAGGTGTTGTGGCAGTGGATGGCGGTGGAAGGCTTCACGCCGAACTTCGCGCTGTATCTGGACGGCCTGTCCGTGACCATGCTCGGCGTGGTCGTTGGCGTCGGCTTCCTGATTCACCTGTTCGCGTCCTGGTACATGCGCGGTGAAGCCGGTTACTCGCGTTTCTTCGCCTACACCAACCTGTTTATCGCCAGCATGCTGTTCCTGATCCTGGGCGATAACCTGTTGTTCCTGTACTTCGGTTGGGAAGGCGTGGGCCTGTGCTCGTACCTGTTGATCGGTTTCTACTACAGCAACCGCAACAACGGTAACGCGGCACTCAAAGCCTTCATCGTGACCCGTATCGGTGACGTGTTCATGGCCATCGGCCTGTTCATTCTGTTTGCCCAATTGGGCACGCTGAACGTCCAGGAACTGCTGGTGCTGGCACCGCAGAAATTCCAGGCCGGCGACTTCTGGATGGTCATGGCCACCCTGATGCTGCTGGGCGGCGCTGTCGGTAAATCCGCGCAACTGCCACTGCAAACCTGGCTGGCGGATGCGATGGCCGGTCCTACCCCGGTTTCGGCACTGATCCACGCCGCGACCATGGTGACCGCGGGTGTCTACCTGATCGCCCGTACCCACGGCCTGTTCACCCTGGCGCCGGAAATCCTGCACCTCGTCGGCATCGTCGGCGGTGTGACCCTGGTTCTGGCTGGTTTCGCCGCACTGGTTCAGACTGACATCAAGCGTATCCTCGCCTACTCGACCATGAGCCAGATCGGCTACATGTTCCTGGCCCTGGGCGTTGGTGCCTGGGATGGCGCGATCTTCCACCTGATGACCCACGCCTTCTTCAAGGCCCTGCTGTTCCTTGCTTCCGGTGCGGTGATCGTTGCTTGCCACCACGAGCAGAACATCTTCAAGATGGGCGGCCTGTGGAAGAAACTGCCACTGGCCTACGCCAGCTTCATCGTCGGCGGCGCGGCCCTGGCGGCCCTGCCTCTGGTGACCGCAGGCTTCTACTCCAAGGACGAAATCCTCTGGGAAGCGTTCGCCAGCGGCAACAACGGTCTGCTCTACGCAGGTCTGGTCGGCGCGTTCATGACCTCGCTCTACACCTTCCGCCTGATCTTCATCGCGTTCCACGGTGAAGCGAAGACCGAAGCCCACGCCGGTCACGGCATTGCCCACTGGCTGCCACTGTCGGTGCTGATCGTTCTGTCGACATTTGTCGGCGCGATGATCGTGCCACCGCTGCACGGCGTACTTCCGCAAAGCGTCGGCCATGCCGGTGGCGAAGCCAAGCACAGCCTGGAAATCGCCTCGGGCGCCATCGCCCTGGCCGGTATCCTGCTGGCCGCGCTGCTGTTCCTCGGCAAGCGTCGCTTCGTTACTGCGATCGCCAACAGCGGCATCGGCCGTTTCCTCTCGGCCTGGTGGTTCGCTGCCTGGGGCTTCGACTGGATCTACGACAAACTGTTCGTCAAGCCTTACCTGGCGATCAGCCACATCCTGCGCAAAGACCCGCTCGACCAGACCATCGGTCTGATCCCGCGCATGGCCAAAGGCGGTCACACCGCCCTGAGCCGTACCGAGACCGGTCAACTGCGTTGGTATGCCGCCTCGATGGCTGCGGGTGCCGTGCTGGTAATCGGCGCCGTCGTGCTGGTAGCGGTCTGATATGAACCTTGCGAATTTGCGAAAGGAAACGAACCCGTCATGATTCTGCCTTGGCTAATCCTGATCCCCTTCATCGGCGGCCTGCTGTGCTGGATGGGTGAGCGCTTCGGCGCCACCCTCCCCCGCTGGATTGCGCTGATCACCATGTCCCTGTTGCTCTCCCTCGGCCTCTGGCTGTGGGCCAACGGTGATTATTCATTTGCCCCGGCGCCTGGCGCCGACCCGACCTGGGCGCTTGAGTTCAAGCACGTCTGGATCCAGCGTTTCGGCATCAACGTGCACCTGGCCCTCGACGGCCTGTCGCTGTTGATGATCATGCTGACCGGTCTGCTGGGTGTCCTCTCGGTACTCTGCTCGTGGAAAGAAATCCAGCGTCACGTGGGCTTCTTCCACTTGAACCTGATGTGGATCCTGGGCGGTGTCGTCGGCGTGTTCCTCGCCCTCGACCTGTTCATGTTCTTCTTCTTCTGGGAAATGATGCTGGTGCCGATGTACTTCCTCATCGCGCTCTGGGGTCACAGTTCTTCGGACGGCAAGAAAACCCGGATCTACGCAGCGACCAAGTTCTTCATCTTCACTCAGGCTTCCGGCCTGATCATGCTGGTGGCGATCCTGGGCCTGGTACTGGTCAACTTCAACGACACCGGCGTGATTACCTTCAACTACGCCGACCTGTTGAAGACCAAGATGTCGATGACCACCGAGTACATCCTGATGCTCGGCTTCTTCATCGCCTTCGCGGTCAAACTGCCGGTCGTACCGTTCCACTCGTGGTTGCCTGACGCTCACGCCCAGGCGCCGACCGCAGGTTCCGTCGACCTCGCCGGTATCTTGCTGAAGACTGCTGCCTACGGTCTGCTGCGTTTTGCCCTGCCGCTGTTCCCGAACGCGTCGGCCGAGTTCGCGCCGATTGCCATGACCCTGGGTCTGATCGGGATCTTCTACGGTGCGTTCCTGGCGTTCGCACAAACCGACATCAAGCGCCTGATTGCCTTCTCGTCCGTTTCCCACATGGGCTTCGTACTGATCGGCATCTACTCCGGCAGCCAACTGGCGCTGCAAGGCGCGGTGATGCAGATGCTGGCTCACGGTCTGTCGGCCGCGGCACTCTTTATCCTGAGTGGTCAGTTGTACGAACGCACCCACACCCGCGACATGCGTGAAATGGGCGGCCTGTGGTCGAAGATCGCTTACCTGCCAGCCCTCAGCCTGTTCTTCGCCGCCGCGTCGCTGGGCTTGCCGGGTACCGGTAACTTCGTCGGTGAGTTCCTGATCCTGATCGGCTCCTTCCCGATCGCACCATGGGTCACCATCATCGCCACGTCCGGCCTGGTATTTGGTTCGGTCTACTCGCTGATCATGATCCACCGTGCCTACTTCGGCCCGGCCAAATCGGACGCGGTACTGCATGGCATGGACGGTCGCGAACTGATCATGGTGGTCAGTCTGGCTGCACTGCTGATCTACCTCGGCGTGTACCCGCAACCGTTCCTCGATACCTCTGCCGCGACGATGCATGGCGTGCAGCAATGGCTCGGCACCGCCTTCACTCAACTCGCTTCGGCCCGGTAAGAGCGCTATGGAATTCACGACTCAACACTTTATCGCGCTAGCGCCGCTGTTGATTACCAGCCTCACCATTATCGTGGTGATGCTGGCGATCGCCTGGCGCCGCAACCACTCGCAGACCTTCCTGATTTCCGTGGCAGGTCTGAACCTGGCACTGCTGTCGATCCTGCCAGCCTTGAAAGTCGCGCCTCTGGCCGTGACTCCATTGCTGCAAATCGACACCTTTGCCTGCCTGTACATGGCGCTGATCCTGGTCGCCACCCTCGCCTGTGTGACCCTCGCCCACGCCTACCTCGGCGATGGCGGTTCGGGTTACCCGGGCAACCGTGAAGAACTGTACTTGCTGATCCTTATGGCCGCCGCCGGTGGCCTGGTTCTGGTCAGCGCGCAGCACCTGGCCGGATTGTTCATCGGCCTGGAACTGCTGTCGGTACCGGTCTACGGTCTGGTGGCCTACGCCTTCTTCAACAAGCGCTCGCTGGAAGCCGGTATCAAGTACATGGTGCTGTCGGCCGCCGGTTCCGCGTTCCTGTTGTTCGGTATGGCCCTGCTCTACGCTGACGCCGGTTCCCTGAGCTTCAACGGCATCGGCCAGGCCCTGGCGGCCACCGGCATGCCAAGCTCCCTGGCACAACTGGGCCTGGGCATGATGCTGATCGGCCTGGCGTTCAAACTGTCGCTGGTGCCGTTCCACCTGTGGACTCCGGACGTTTACGAAGGTGCTCCGGCGCCGGTTGCAGCGTTCCTCGCCACGGCTTCTAAAGTGGCCGTGTTCGCGGTGATGGTGCGTCTGTTCCAGATCTCACCAGCGGCGAGCAGCGGCGTGCTGAGCAACGTACTGACCATTATCGCCATCGCGTCGATTCTGTTCGGTAACCTGCTGGCCCTGACCCAAAGTAACCTCAAGCGTCTGCTGGGTTACTCGTCGATCGCCCACTTCGGCTACCTGCTGATCGCCCTGGTGGCGAGCAAAGGCCTGGCCGTCGAAGCCATTGGCGTGTACCTGGTCACCTACGTGATCACCAGCCTCGGCGCTTTCGGCGTGATCACCCTGATGTCCTCGCCGTACAACGGCCGTGACGCGGACGCCCTGTACGAATACCGCGGCCTATTCTGGCGCCGTCCGTACCTGACCGCCGTGCTGACCGTGATGATGCTGTCCCTGGCCGGTATCCCGCTGACCGCGGGCTTCATCGGCAAGTTCTACATCATCGCCACTGGCGTAGAGTCGCATCAATGGTGGCTGGTCGGCTCGCTGGTACTGGGCAGCGCCATCGGCGTGTTCTACTACCTGCGCGTCATGGTCACCCTGTACCTGATCGAACCGAACCTGCGTCGCCACGATGCCCAGTTGCATTGGGAACAGAAAGCAGGCGGCGTGATGCTGCTGGCCATCGCCCTGGTCGCGTTCTTCCTAGGCGTCTACCCACAACCGCTGCTGACCCTGGTTCAGCAATCGGGCCTGGCGGGTTGATCGCTTAAGCGATACGCGGCAACAAACAGAAACGGCACCTTAGGGTGCCGTTTTTGCGCTCTGACCATTGCCCTTGTTCGACCGCAAGTGCCGACCCTTTCTTTCTGTGCTGACCAACAGAACGCCATCGCTGGCAAGCCAGCTCCTACAGGGGGGCGTTGGGCAACGCACGGTCTGCGGCAAACACCGTATCTGCAGGAGCTGGCTTGCCAGCGATAGCGGTGGGTCAGGCACAAAAGAAAACGGCACCTTCCGGTGCCGTTCGCATTTCACGACTTCAGCACTTACTTACGCGCCGCCTCCCACGATTTCAGCAGTTCGGCATAGCTCACGGTCTCGCCTTTAGGTTTTTCGTTGTCCAGTTTCGGTTTCGGGGCGCCTGGCTGATCGAACCAGTATTGCGCATCGCGTTCCGGGTTCATTTTCGGTGCGCAGGTGGCTTGTGCCTTCGAGCGTTCCAGGCGGGACATGATCGCGTCCTGATCCTTGGCCAGACCGTCGAGCGCTTGTTGTGGGGTTTTCTCGCCGCTCGCGGCTTCGGCAATGTGGCTCCACCACAACTGCGCGAGACGAGGATAATCAGGCACGTTGGTCCCGGTCGGGGTCCATTGCACACGGGCCGGGCTGCGGTAGAACTCCACCAGTCCACCGAGTTTCGGTGCCAGGTCGGTCATGGCCTGCGAGTTGATGTCCGACTCGCGAATTGGCGTCAGGCCAACGATGGTTTTCTTCAGCGAAACGGTTTTCGAAGTGACGAACTGCGCGTACAGCCAAGCCGCGAGTTTTTGCTTTTCAGGCGTGGACTTCATGAACGTCCAGGAACCCACGTCCTGATACCCCAGCTTCATGCCCTCCTCCCAATACGGCCCGCGTGGCGACGGCGCCATACGCCATTTCGGCGTGCCATCGGCGTTCATCACCGCCAGGCCCGGTTTGGTCATGTCGGCCGTGAAGGCGGTGTACCAGAAGATCTGTTGGGCGATGTTGCCCTGGGACGGCACCGGCCCGGATTCGGAGAAGGTCATGCCCGCCGCTTCCGGTGGCGCGTACTTCTTCAGCCAGTCGACGTACTTGGTGGTAGCGAACACCGCGGCCGGGCCGTTGGTGTCGCCACCGCGGGTCACGCTGGAACCGACCGGGTGGCAATCCTCGACGCGGATGCCCCACTCGTCCACCGGCAGGCCGTTGGGGATACCTTTGTCGCCGCCGCCGGCCATGGAGAACCAGGCATCGGTGAAGCGCCAGCCCAGGGACGGGTCTTTCTTGCCGTAGTCCATGTGCCCGTAGACACGCTTGCCGTCAATCTCTTTGACGTCTTCGGTGAAGAACTTGGCGATGTCTTCATAGGCCGACCAGTTCACCGGCACGCCCAATTCGTAGCCGTACTTTTCCTTGAACTTGGCTTTCAGGTCCGCACGCTCGAACCAGTCGGCGCGGAACCAGTACAGGTTGGCGAACTGCTGGTCGGGCAATTGATAGATCTTTCCGTCCGGTGCGGTGGTGAACGAGATGCCGATGAAGTCCTTGATGTCGAGAGTCGGCGAGGTGAAGTTCTTGCCCTCGTTGGCCATCAAGTCGGTGATCGCTTCAGTCTTGCCGTAGCGGAAGTGCGTACCGATCAGGTCCGAGTCGTTGACCCAGCCGTCATAGATGTTTTTGTCCGATTGCATCTGGGTCTGCAGCTTCTCCACCACGTCGCCTTCCTGCAGCAAGTCGTGGGTCAGCTTGATCCCGGTGATCTCGGTGAAAGCCTTGGCCAGTACCTTGGACTCGTATTCGTGTGTGGCGATGGTTTCCGACACCACTTTGATGCTCATGCCGCGAAACGGCTCCGCCGCCTTGATGAACCACTTCAGCTCTTCCAGCTGTTGGTCCGCCGTCAGGGTCGACGGCTTGAACTCACTGCCGATCCACTTCTTCGCTGCGTCTTCGTAGGCATCGGCCCAGGCCGAAGCGCTCAAACCGCTGAGTGCCAGCATGGCTGCCAATGAAATGCTATGTCGCAGCTTATTGTTTTTGTCGAACATAGAGACCTCCTTATTGAATTTCGGAGCAACATTGCCGAGCGATTCGACTAGCCCCAACGCATCACAGCCAACAGCCACACCAGGGACAACGCGGACGCTACCCAGATGCTCCAGTCGGTCACGCCGATTACCAGCAAATGCAGGTAGGCGCTGCCGAGAAGACCGATAAACAGCCGATCGCCACGGGTGGTGGCAATCGGCAAAAAGCCCCGCCGAAGGATGCTCGGCGAACGCAACTCCCAGGTCGTCATGCCCACCAGGATCAGGGCAATGACGCTGAAGAACACCGTCGTCGGGACGGTCCAACTCATCCATTCCATCATCAGTTCCTCAGACCCGGCCCAGGGCAAAGCCCTTGGCCACGTGGTTGCGAACAAACCAGATCACCAGCATGCCCGGCAGGATGGTCAACACCCCCGCTGCCGCCAGCACGCCCCAGTCGATGCCGGACGCCGACACCGTACGCGTCATCACTGCCGCGATCGGTTTGGCGTTCACCGAGGTGAGGGTTCGCGCCAGCAGCAGTTCGACCCAGGAAAACATGAAGCAGAAAAACGCCGTGACACCGATGCCGGAACCGATCAGCGGGATGAAAATCTTCACGAAGAACTTGGGGAAACTGTAGCCGTCGATGTAGGCGGTCTCGTCGATTTCTTTCGGCACGCCGGACATGAAGCCTTCCAGAATCCACACCGCCAATGGCACGTTGAACAGGCAGTGGGCCAGGGCCACGGCGATGTGGGTGTCGAACAGCCCAATCGACGAATACAGCTGGAAGAACGGCAGCAGGAACACCGCCGGTGGCGCCATGCGGTTGGTCAGCAGCCAGAAGAACAGGTGCTTGTCGCCAAGGAAGCGATAACGCGAGAACGCATAGGCTGCCGGCAGCGCCACGCTCAGGGAGATCACCGTGTTCAGGCTCACGTAGTACAGCGAGTTGAGGTAACCGGTGTACCAGGCCGGATCAGTGAAGATCACCTTGTAGTTGTGGAAGGTGAAATCCTGGGGAAACAACGTCAGGCCACCGAGGATTTCGGTGTTGCTCTTGAACGACATGTTCAGCAGCCAATAGATCGGCACCAGCAGGAACAGAATGTAGAGCAGCAGTGGAATCAGCTTTCTTTTGCTCATGGCGGGCCTCAGCGGTTGGCGTCGGAGTGAGTCATGGCGGTATAGAACAGCCAGGACACCAACAAGATGATCAGGAAGTACACCAACGAGAACGCCGCGGCCGGGCCCAGGTCGAACTGCCCGATCGCCATCTGCGTCAGGGTCTGGCTGAGGAACGTCGTGGCATTGCCCGGTCCGCCACCGGTCAGCACGAACGGCTCGGTGTAGATCATGAAGCTGTCCATGAAGCGCAACATCACCGCAATCAGCAGCACGCTCTTGAGCTTGGGCAACTGGATGTGCCGGAACACCGCCCAGGCCGAGGCCCGGTCGATCCGCGCCGCCTGGTAATACACGTCCGGAATCGCCCGCAACCCGGAGAAGCACAACAGAGCCACCAGCGACGTCCAGTGCCAGACGTCCATCACCAGCACGGTGACCCAGGCGTCCATCGTGTTCGCGGCATAGTTGTAGCTGATGCCCATGCCGTTGAGGGCCGAACCGAGAAGACCGATGTCAGCGCGGCCGAATATCTGCCAGATGGTGCCGACCACGTTCCACGGAATCAGCAGCGGAATCGCCAGAATGATCAACACCACCGACGACCAGCGACCCTTGGTCGGCATGGTCAGGGCAATCGCAATCCCCAGCGGAATTTCGATCAGCAACACACAGGCCGAGTAGATGAACTGGCGCAGCAGCGAGTCGTGCAGGCGCGGATCGAGCAGCACTTGCTTGTACCAGTCGGCGCCGACGAAATAGCGACTGGACTGATCGAAGATGTCCTGCACTGAATAGTTGACCACCGTCATCATCGGGATCACCGCACTGAACGCCACCAGCAGGAACACCGGCAGGACCAGCCACCAGGCCTTGTTGTTCTGCACCTTGTTCATGGCTGCTCCTCGATGATCGCTTGTGTTTCCAGCAGGAACTCGTCGGCGTAGACCATCAGCCACTGCGACGGAAAACTGATGTACGCCGTACCCTGTGGAACCGGTTTGTCTTCGGCCAGGCGCACTTTCAGCGGCGCGCCGTCGAGATTCAGGGTCATGATCTTGTAGGTGCCGAGGTCTTCGACGTGTACGACTTGTGCTTGCATCGCGTCATCAAAAGGTTCGTCCCACACGTGCACGAACTCCGGGCGAATACCGACCTTCAGGGTGTGCCACTCGGATTCGGCGATGCGCTTCTGCATGGCCTCGGACAGCGGCAGATGGGTCGAGGCGAACCCGACGCCGCCCGGTTGCGGCTGGACTTCGATCAGGTTCATCCCCGGGCTGCCGATGAAGTAGCCGACAAAGGTGTGGCTCGGCCGCTCGAACAATTCCCGTGGCGTGCCGAACTGCACGATCTGCCCGCCGTACATCACAGCGATCTTGTCGGCAAAGGTTGAGGCTTCCAGTTGATCGTGGGTGACGTAGACCATGGTGATGTTGAATTGCTCGTGGATCTGCTTGAGCTTGCGCCGCAATTTCCACTTCAGGTGCGGGTCAATCACCGTCAGCGGTTCATCGAAGAGGATTGCCGACACGTCATCGCGCACCAGACCACGGCCCATGGAAACTTTCTGCTTTTCGTCGGCGGTCAGGTTGCGTGCCTTCTTGTCCAGCAGTGCCTGGAGGTCCAGGACTTCGGCGATTTCCTGCACCTTGGTGTGAACTTTCGCCTCGGCCATGCCCTGGTTTCGCAGCGGGAATGCCAGGTTGTCGAACACCGTCATGGTGTCGTAGACCACCGGAAACTGGAAAACCTGGGCGATGTTGCGCTTTTCCGGGGTCAGGTCGTTGACCGCTTTGCCGTCGAACAGGACATGACCCTGGGACGGACTGAGCAATCCGGAAATAATGTTGAGCAAGGTCGACTTACCGCACCCCGAAGGCCCGAGCAACGCATAGGCACCGCCCTGCTCCCAGATGTGGTCCATCTCGCGGATCGCGTAGTCCTCGGGACCGCTGGGCGATTTGGTGTAACTGTGGGCGAGGTTCTGCAAACGGATTTCGGCCATCAGGCAACCCTCGCAATGCGCCGGCCCGGCGCCTGGACCAGCCGCCCCTGCGCATCGAACACAAACAGTTTATGGGTCGGAATGTAGATGCGGATCGGCGCATCGACGTCGTATTCGTGAACGCCGGGCAGGTGCAGCACCAGCAGGAAATGTTCGTTGCGCACGTGCAGGAAGGTTTCCGAGCCGCTGATTTCCGCGACTTCAACGGTCACGGCCAGTTCGAGGTCATCGTCGTTGCTCGGCACCAGCGAGATATGGCTGGGGCGCACACCGAAGCGAAACTCGCCCTCGCCCACCGGGCGCAAATCGACGTTCAGCGGGAAGTGCACGAAGTTGGCGAAACTCACTTCGTTGCCGGCGATACGACCCGGCATCAGGTTGATCGGCGGCTCGGAAAACAGCTCGGCAGCCAATACGGACTGCGGCTGGTGATAGACCTCAGAAGATTTGCCGCTCTGGATCACCCGACCTTCGTGAAGAATGGTGGTGGTGCCGCCCAGTGCCAGCGCCTCATTGGGCTCGGTGGTGGCGTAGATGGCAATGGTGTGGCGAGCCTTGAACAGCTCGCGCATTTCCTGGCGCAACTCTTCGCGCAGCTTGTAATCGAGGTTGACCAAGGGCTCGTCGAACAGGATCAGTTCGGCGTCCTTGACCAGCGCCCGGGCCATGGCCGTGCGCTGTTGCTGGCCGCCGGAGAGTTCGAGGGGATAGCGCTTCAGGAACTTCTCAATGCGCAGCATCCTGGCGGTTTCCAGCACTTTGTTCTGGATCAGTTCGTTGGAAATACCGGCCTGGCGCAGCGGCGAGGCGATGTTTTCGAACACCGTCATGGTCGGGTAGTTGATGAACTGCTGATACACCATCGAAACGTTGCGCAGGCGTACCGGGCGTTGAGTGATATCCACGCCATTCATCAGGATGCGACCGCTGTCCGGCTTGTCCAGCCCGGCCATCAGGCGCATCAGACTGGTTTTGCCGGACAGCGTGCGGCCGAGCAAAACGTTAAAGGAACCGGGTTCGAAACTGAGACTCGCATCATCGATCCAGGTCTGGCCCTCGACGGTGCGGCTGACATGCTCCAGGGTTAATGACATGGCTCGGCCTTTTTTATTTTTGGAATCAAGCGACCGGAGCTATAGAGCGACTTTCGTGCCAGAAATCTCAAACTATTGATTCAGCTATGAAATCGTGAAAATCAAGAGAAAAGTACGTTCAAAGCTGAACACAAATGAACAATCGGAAATGAACAATTGAACAGTCCGCCCATTGACAGTGAACAATAGTGAACAACACTCTATGAACTGTTCGCGGTCCCTGTAGGGGCCGGCTTGCCGGCGATGGCGTCAATGAAATCACCATCGCCAGCAAGCCGGCTCCTACAAAGGCATGGCGCGCCAGAACCGTCACGTGTGAGATTCAACGTGATGTGCAAAACCCATAAAAACAATAAAAGCTTGTTCAGAGACTGACTGCCATGGCCGTACCCGCCTCGCCGCTGTCCCACGACGCAATCATCCAGGACTCCTGGAAACGTTGCCTCGCGTTCGGCCTCAACCATCAGAGTGCTCCGGCGTTCGACCAACTGCCGGCCGAGGGCATCGCGCAATTGTTGGAGAGCCAGCACTCTTTGGTGCAAACCACCCACCAGGAAGTGTTGCCGTATTACGAGAACATCCTGAGCAACTCCAACTGCCTGATCATGCTCGCCGACAATCAGGGCCAAGTGCTGACGTCCTGGGGTACCCAACGTTTCATCGAGCCGAGCCTGACCCGTGGCTTCAGCGCCGGCGCGAGTTGGATGGAGCGTTGCAGCGGCACCAATGCGATAGGTACCGCGCTGGCCTGCGAGCAAGCGGTGCACATTGAGCACGATGAACACTTTCTCAAGGCCAACCGCTTCATGACCGGTTCCGCCGCGCCGATTTTCGATGCCGAGCGCAAGGTCATCGCCGTGCTGGATGTGTCGAGCGACAGCTACCTGCCGCCATCCCACACCCTGGGCATGGTCAAGATGATGAGTCAGACCGTGGAGAACCGGCTGATACTCAACCTGTTCCACGGGCAGCATTTTCAACTGACGTTCAACACCGGCCTGAACAACCTGGACAGCCAGTGGGCCGGATTGCTGATTTTCGACGAGAGCGGCCAGGTGTTGTCCGCCAACCGTCGCGCTGACAATTTGCTCGGCGTACGCCTGTCGCGGGTCAGTGTCGAGAGCCTGTTCAAGGTCTCGCTGCTGGAGTTGTTGAATCAACCCGAAGGCCTGCCCTTTTCGCTCCAGGCCTCCGGTCGCAATCGCTTTCAATGCCTGCTGAAACGGCCGAAACAAGTGCCGATCCAGGCCAGAGTGTTCGTCGAGCCCGCCACTCCGGCGCCGGCAGTGATTAGCCTTAATACCCTGCACTTTGGCGACAGCCGCGTGGAAAAAGCCGTGCGCCAGGCCGAGCGCTTGCTGGAGAAAGACATTCCGTTGTTGATCCACGGCGAAACCGGGGTCGGCAAGGAAGTCTTCGTGAAAGCCTTGCACCATGCCAGCTCTCGCAGCAAACAAGCGTTCATTGCCGTGAACTGTGCGGCGATTCCCGCCGAACTGGTGGAATCCGAGCTGTTCGGCTACGAAAAAGGCGCGTTCACCGGCGCCAACCAGAAAGGCAGCATCGGCCTGATCCGCAAGGCCGACAAAGGCACGCTGTTTCTTGATGAAATCGGTGACATGCCGCTGCCCACCCAGGCTCGCTTGCTACGGGTTTTGCAAGAGCGTTGCGTGCAACCGGTGGGCAGCAGTGAGTTGTTTCCGGTGGACATCCGCATCATCTCGGCAACCAACCGCTCGCTACGCGAGCAGGTGCAGTTGGGGCGCTTCCGCGAGGATTTGTACTACCGCATCGGCGGCTTGACCCTGGAACTGCCGCCGTTAAGGGAGCGCAGTGATAAGGAGGCGTTGTTCAAACGCTTGTGGGAGCAGCATCGCGAACCGAGTCAGTGGGCCGGATTGAGCCGTGAAGTCTTGGCGTTGTTCGATCGCCACCCGTGGCCGGGGAATTTACGTCAGGTCAGCAGCGTGATGCAGGTAGCGCTGGCCATGGCCGAGGAACAACCGGTGCGGCCGGAGCATTTGCCGGATGATTTTTTTGTCGACCTGGAAATGGAGCCGGTGGATACGCCGGAACCGCTGGCGGTGGATCTTGATGATGCCGAGGAGTTGAATCGGGAGTTGCAGGCGGTGGGGGGGAATATTTCACATCTTGCCCGTAGGCTGGGCGTTAGCCGTAATACCCTCTATAAGCGGTTGCGTCATTCGGACAGCTGACCGCTACGCGGTCAATCGCTGGCAAGCCAGCTCCTACAGTTCCCGTGGTTTACGTAATTTTGGCGAACGACGCGACCCTGTAGGAGCCGGCTTGCTGGCGATGACGTCAGTTCAAACACCGCAATCCAAAAACAAAAACCCGCACAAGGCGGGTTTTGTCTGTAACAAACACAGCAATCAGTCAGCCAGACGCCAGGTCGTGCCGCCCTTTCCATCTTCCAGCACCACGCCCATGGCGGTGAGCTGGTCGCGGATGCGGTCGGATTCGGCCCAGTCCTTGCCGGCACGTGCCGCCAGGCGCGCAGCGATCAGCGCTTCGACTTCCGCTGCATCCACGCGCCCTTCGGCGCCGGCCTGCAGGAAATCATCGGCTTCAAGCTGCAACACACCCAGCACGCTGGCCAGTTCTTTCAAACGGGCAGCCAGACCGGCCGCTGCATTGAGATCGCTCTCACGCAGACGGTTGATCTCACGCACCATCTCGAACAGCACCGCACAGGCTTCCGGCGTGCCGAAGTCGTCGTTCATCACTTGGGTGAAGCGCTCGACGAACGCCTCGCCGCCAGCAGGAGCCACGTTCGGCAGGCCTTTCAACGCGTGATAGAAACGCTCGAGTGCGCCCTTGGCGTCCTTGAGGTTGTCTTCCGAATAGTTGATCGCGCTGCGGTAGTGGCTCGACACCAGCAGGTAACGCACGACTTCCGGGTGGTACTTGTCGAGCACGTCGCGAATGGTGAAGAAGTTGTTCAAGGACTTGGACATCTTCTCGCCATTGATTCGGATCATGCCGCAATGCATCCACGCGTTGGCGTAGGTCTTGCCGGTGGCCGCTTCGCTCTGGGCGATTTCGTTTTCGTGGTGCGGGAACTCAAGATCGCTGCCGCCGCCATGAATATCGAAGGTCTCACCGAGGCAGCAGGTCGACATCACCGAGCATTCGATGTGCCAGCCCGGACGCCCGGCGCCCCACGGCGACTCCCAGCTCGGCTCACCCGGCTTGGCGGCTTTCCACAGCACGAAGTCCAGTGGGTCCTGCTTGGACTCGTCGACTTCGATGCGCGCGCCGATGCGCAGGTCTTCGATCTTCTTGCGCGACAGCTTTCCGTAGCCCATGAACTTGCCGACGCGGTAGTACACGTCGCCATTGCCCGGGGCGTAGGCGTAACCCTTGTCGATCAGGGTCTGGATCATCGCGTGCATGCCCGGAATGTGATCCGTGGCGCGCGGTTCCATGTCCGGCTTCTTGATGTTCAGGCGCGCTTCATCCTCGTGCATCGCCGCGATCATGCGCTCGGTCAAGGCTTCGAACGACTCGCCGTTCTCGTTGGCCCGATTGATGATCTTGTCGTCGATGTCGGTGATATTGCGCACGTAAGTCAGGTCATAACCGCTGAAGCGCAACCAGCGGGTCACCAGGTCGAACGCGACCATGCTGCGGCCGTGCCCCAGGTGGCAGTAGTCGTAGACGGTCATGCCGCACACGTACATGCGCACCTTGTTGCCATCGAGCGGCTTGAAGACTTCTTTGCTCTTGGTGAGCGTGTTGTAGATCGTTAGCACGTTAAATCGCCTGTTTATCAGAGCCGGTCAGGCCTGTAATCACTGGCCCCACGAATCACGCAGGGTCACGGTACGGTTGAAGACCGGAGCGCCCGGTTTCGAGTCCTTGATATCCGCGACGAAGTAGCCTTCGCGCTCGAACTGGAAACGGTCTTCCGGCTGTGCATTGCCCAGCGAGGGTTCAGCACGACAACCGGTCAGTACCTGCAGCGAGTCAGGGTTGATGTTGTCCAGGAAACTGGCGCTGTCTTCGGCCTTCTCCGGGTTCGGAGAGCGGAACAGACGGTCGTACAGACGCACTTCGCACTCGACGCTGGCAGCCGCCGGCACCCAGTGCACCACGCCTTTGACCTTGCGACCTTCAGGGTTCTTGCCCAGCGTGTCCGGATCGTACGAGCAACGCAGCTCGACGATGTTGCCGTCGGCGTCCTTGATCGCTTCGTCGGCGCGAATCACGTAGCTGCCGCGCAGACGCACTTCGCCGTTCGGCTCCAGGCGCTTGTAGCCTTTTGGCGGCTCTTCCATGAAGTCTTCACGGTCGATGTAGATTTCACGGGCAAACGGCAGAACGCGCACGCCCATGTCTTCTTTCGGGTGGCACGGCAGTTCGAGGTTCTCGACCTGGCCTTCCGGGTAGTTGGTGATCACGACTTTCAGCGGACGCAGTACGCACATGGCGC
The DNA here is from genome assembly GCF_040438925.1 of Pseudomonas sp. MYb327. NCBI lineage: Bacteria > Pseudomonadati > Pseudomonadota > Gammaproteobacteria > Pseudomonadales > Pseudomonadaceae > Pseudomonas > Pseudomonas sp. MYb327. The sequence goes on along the minus strand of NZ_CP159258.1, from coordinate 1,320,925 downwards.
GCGGAGCGCTGTGATCGAGGTCGTCACGGATGCTGAATTCGAGCATGCCGAAGTCCACCACGCCGTCGGAACGGTTGGTGCCGATCATTTCGCAGAAGTTGCGAATCGATTTCGGCGTGTAGCCACGGCGGCGGAAGCCCGACAGCGTGGACATGCGCGGATCGTCCCAGCCGTTGACGTGCTTTTCATCGACCAGCTGCTTGAGCTTGCGCTTGCTGGTGATGGTGTAGTTCAGGTTCAGGCGGCTGAACTCGTACTGGCGCGGGTTGGCCGGGACCGGCAGGTTTTCGAGGAACCACTCGTATAGCGGACGATGGCTTTCGAATTCCAGGGTGCAGATCGAGTGGGTGATGCCTTCGATGGCATCCGACTGACCGTGAGTGAAGTCGTAGTTCGGGTAGATGCACCACTTGTCACCGGTCTGGTGGTGATGCGCGTGACGGATGCGATACATGATCGGGTCGCGCAGGTTCATGTTCGGCGAGGCCATGTCGATCTTGGCCCGCAGCACGCGCGCGCCGTCCGGGAACTCGCCGGCACGCATGCGGGCGAACCAGTCCAGGTTCTCTTCGACGCTGCGGTCGCGGAACGGGCTGTTGCGACCCGGCTCGGTCAGGCTGCCACGGTATTCCTTGGCTTGCTCAGGGGTCAGGTCGTCAACGTAGGCTTTGCCGGACTTGATCAGCTCGACCGCCCAGTCGTGCAACTGGTCGAAATACTGCGAGGCATAGCGCACTTCACCGGACCATTCGAAGCCCAGCCATTTGACGTCGCTTTCGATCGCGTCGATGTATTCCTGGTCTTCCTTGGCCGGGTTGGTGTCGTCGAAACGCAGGTGCGTGACGCCGCCGAACTCCTGGGCCAGGCCGAAGTTCACGCAGATCGACTTGGCGTGGCCGATGTGCAGGTAGCCGTTGGGCTCAGGCGGGAAACGAGTGACGATCTGGGTGTGCTTACCCGAGTCCAGGTCGGCCTGGATGATCGGCCGCAGGAAGTTGACCGGTACGGCAGGGCCGGTCTTGGCATTCGAGGTAGGGTCGACAGTGGGCTTGCTCATAGGATCCTTGAACGTACAAGTGCGTGGCCGGGAATAAGGGCCTGACAAAACAAAGCCGCTATCATAGCCGATGCCGTCAAGCAGCTGACAGAGCAGGCCTGCAAACGGTCGCATTTAATAGCCCGTAAATGAAAAACAGCCTCGAAATTCGCGCCCGTCGCGCTAAACTGCGCACCTTGGCCAATACAGGCTGAACCGGTTGCGGGACTGCGCGTTCCAAAACCACGAATTCTTTGAAACACCTCTCCTATAAAGAGTACCGATCATGACCCAAGTCAAACTGACCACCAACCATGGCGACATCGTCCTCGAACTGAACGCCGAGAAAGCCCCGCTCACCGTGGCCAACTTCGTTGAGTACGTCAAAGCCGGTCACTACGAAAACACCGTTTTCCACCGTGTTATCGGTAACTTCATGATCCAGGGCGGTGGTTTCGAGCCAGGCATGAAAGAAAAGAAAGACAAGCGCCCAAGCATCCAGAACGAAGCCGACAACGGTCTTTCCAACGACAAATACACCGTCGCCATGGCTCGCACCATGGAGCCGCATTCGGCTTCCGCGCAGTTCTTCATCAACGTGGCTGACAACAGCTTCCTGAACCACAGCGCCAAGACCGCCCAGGGCTGGGGCTACGCGGTATTCGGCAAAGTGACTGCCGGCACTGACGTTGTCGACAAGATCAAAGGTGTTTCCACCACCATGAAGTCCGGCCACCAGGACGTACCAGCAGACGACGTGATCATCGAGAAAGCCGAGATCATTGAGTGATATTGCTGATTTCAGATTTGCATCTGGAAGAGGAGCGCCCGGACATTACCCGGGCGTTTCTGGATTTGCTCGCCGGACGCGCCCGCTCGGCGAGTGCGCTGTACATTCTGGGCGACTTTTTCGAGGCGTGGATTGGCGACGATGCCATGACACCCTTCCAGCGTTCCATCTGCCAGGCCCTGCGCGACCTCAGCGACAGCGGCACGGCGATTTTTCTGATGCACGGCAATCGCGACTTCATGCTCGGCCAGGCCTTTTGCAAACAGGCCGGCTGCACCTTGCTGAAGGATCCGAGTGTCGTGCAGTTTTACGGCGAACCCGTACTGTTGATGCACGGCGACAGCCTCTGCACTCGCGACGAAGCCTATATGAAGCTGCGTCGCTACCTGCGTAACCCGATAACCCTGTTCATCCTGCGCCACCTGCCGCTGCGCACGCGGCATAAGCTGGCGCGCAAGCTGCGCAGCGAAAGCCGTGCGCAAACGCGGATGAAGGCTAACGATATTGTTGATGTCACGCCGCAAGAGATTCCGCGGATCATGCAGCAATATGGCGTGAAGACCCTGATCCATGGCCATACCCACCGTCCCGCCATCCATAAGCTGCAGCTGGGTGACCAGGCGGCCAAGCGTATTGTGCTGGGGGATTGGGATCGTCAGGGTTGGGCGTTGCAGGTGGATGAACACGGGTTTGCATTGGCGCCGTTTGATTTCGCCCCGCCACCGCAATTGGCAGCCCCCACCAAATAACGACCGAACATCAAACCCTTGTAGGAGCCGGCTTGCTGGCGATCGCGTTGTGTCAGCTGGATGAATTGCATCTGACACTCCGCGATCGCCAGCAAGCCGGCTCCTACATTGATCGCGCTTGGTTCAATGCCCCGCGGAAGCCGCCGGCCCGGCCTTCGCGGTAAATGGCGGCTTGGCCAGCCACACAATCAATATCAACCCCATGAACATCCAGCCCAGCAGCGTGAAGTAATCCACGGTGGACATGATGTACGCCTGGCTGATCACCATTTGATCCAGCTGCGTATAGGCCTTGGCCCCTGCCCCGCCCAACTGGCTCAACGCCTCGCGGGTTGCCGGATCGAACTGGGTGATGCTTTCGGTCAAGTAAGCATGGTGTTGGTCGGCGCGGCGGATCCAGATCCAGGTGGTCAACGAGGCCGCGAAACTACCGCCCAACGTCCGCAGGAACGTGGCCAGGCCCGAGCCGTCGGCAATCTGGCTCGGTGGCAGGTCCGACAGCAGAATGGTCAGGGTCGGCATGAAGAACAGCGCCACGCCAATACCCATGAACAGCTGCACCATGGCGATGTGCTGGAAGTCCACTTCATTGGTAAACCCGGCGCGCATGAAACAGCTGAGGCCGATCGCCAGGAACGCCCCGCCCGCCAGCAGCCGCATGTCGAATTTTGGTGCGTACTTGCCAACAAACGGCGCCAGCAGCACCGGCAGTATCCCCAGCGGTGCCACGGCAAAACCGGCCCAGGTCGCGGTGTAGCCCAGTCGCGTTTGCAGCCATTGCGGCAGGATCAGGTTGATCCCGAAGAACCCGGCATAACCCAGAATCAACACGATGGTGCCGTAGCGGAAGTTGCGGTGGGCGAACAGCCGCAGATTGACCACCGGATGTTCGTCGGTCATTTCCCAAATCACGAAGAACGCCAGGGCGACCACGGAGATCACCGAACCGACAATAATGAAACTGGACTCGAACCAGTCGGCATCGTTGCCTTTATCGAGGACGATCTGTAGCGCACCGACACCGATGATCAACGCGATGAGACCGACGTAATCCATGGGCTGGCGGCTGGTGACCACCGGGCGTTTCTTCATTTGTTGCGTGACCACCCACGCGGCGAACAAACCGATCGGCACGTTGATGAAGAAGATCCACGGCCAGCTGTAACTGTCAGTGATCCAGCCGCCGAGGATCGGCCCGGCAATCGGCGCCACCACCGTGACCATCGCCAGCAGCGCCAGTGCCAGCCCCCGTTTTGCCGGGGGGTAAACCGCGATCAGCAGGGTCTGGGTCATCGGGTACAACGGCCCCGCCACCACGCCTTGCAAGACGCGGAAGCCCACCAGCTCCGGCATGGACGTGGAAATCCCGCACAGGAACGAAGCCAGCACAAACAACAGCGTCGCCCAGACAAACAGCTTCACCTCGCCGAAGCGGCGACTGAGCCAGCCGGTCAGCGGCAGTGCAATCGCGTTGCTGACTGCAAACGAGGTGATCACCCAGGTGCCCTGTTCCGAACTCACCCCGAGGTTGCCGGATATCGTCGGCAGCGCCACGTTGGCGATGGTGGTGTCGAGCACCTGCATGAAGGTCGCCAGCGACAGGCCGATGGTGCTGAGCAGCAGGCTGGGTGGCGTGAAAGACGCGTTATTGCTCATCGCGAATCCTTTGAAACTCGGGTTGCGTTGCGCCCATTACAGGCGCAGCTGACCTTGTGGGAGCGAGCCTGCTCGCGAAGGCGCAATGACATTCAACATCAACGTTGACTGATCGGACGCTATCGCGAGCAGGCTCGCTCCCACAGGGGTCGGTGTGAATCAGCGCTGCGCGGTCTTGCTGGCCGCAGCGCTGTTGTCGTGGATCAGTTGGGTGATCATCGCGTCGGCCTCGGCCAATTGGCGGTCATAGATGCTGGTGCTGAACGAGGCCTTTTGCGCTGGCTGTTGCGCCAGCACCGGGCCACTCTGGTCGCGCAGGTTGACATCGACCACCGTCGACAGGCCGACCCGTAACGGGTGCCTGGCCAGTTCTTCGGCATTGACGTGAATCCGCACCGGCACCCGCTGCACGATCTTGATCCAGTTACCCGTGGCGTTCTGCGCCGGCAACAGGGCGAACGCGCTGCCGGTCCCGGCGCCAAGGCTGTCGACGGTGCCGCTGTAGGTCACGTCACTGCCGTAGAGGTCGGTTTCGATCTCCACCGGTTGGCCGATGCGCATGTCGCGCAGCTGGGTTTCCTTGAAGTTGGCGTCGATCCACAGCTGATCCAGCGGAATCACCGCCATCAGCGCCTCGCCCGGCTGCACCCGTTGGCCGAGTTGCACGGTGCGCTTGGCCACGTAACCGGTGACCGGCGCGATCAAGGTGCTGCGGGCATTGTTCAGATACGCCTGACGCAGTTGCGCGGCGGCGGCCATCACGTCCGGATGCGATGACACCACGGTGTCATCCACCAAGGCGCTGGTGGTTTTCAGTCGCTGTTTGGCGTCGGCCAAGGCGTTTAGCGCCGAGGTCAGGTCATCGCGAGCGTGGGACAGTTCTTCCTGGGAAATCGCCCCGCCAGCGGCGAGGTTCTTGCGGCGATTGAAGTTGTCTTGCGCTTTCTGCACTTCAGCTTGCTGGGCGTTGACCTGGGCTTTCTGGCCATCGACGTTGCTGTACAGGCCACGCACCTGACGCACGGTGCGGGCCAGATTGGCCTGGGCGCTTTGCAACCCGATTTCGGCATCGTTCGGGTCGAAGTTCACCAGCACCTGGCCTTCGTGGACCAGATCGCCATCGTCGGCGCCAATGCTGACCACGGTGCCGGTGACCAGCGGCGTGATTTCCACCACGTTGCCGTTCACATAGGCGTCGTCGGTGCTTTCGCTCCAGCGACCATAGAACTCGTGGTAAGCCCAGACGCCGGCGCCACCTAGCGCAACCACCACGGCGAGCACCAATATCATGATTTTGCGCTTGCCGGCATTTGGGTTGGCGGAGGCATTGTCAGTGGGTTGAGTTGTATCGGCAGTAGCCATGATGAATACCTTGAATTAGTGAGTCAGCGTGGCGGGCGTGGCGTTGGCCGAGGCAATGGCCTCAGGCTGATAACCGCCGCCCAGCGCTTGCATCAGTTGGATCGACAGGTCGATCTGCTCGGCATTCAGGTTGGCCAGCTGACGCTGGGCCTGGAGCAATTGTTGCTCGATGCTGAGCACGTCCAGATAGTTACCGATGCCGGAACCGTACCGCTGTACCACGGTGTTGTAAGAATCCTGGGCGATATCAGTCGCATGCTGCTGGGCGGCAATCTGCCGGCCGATATCGCGCAGCTGGTTGATGCTGTCACTGACATCCCCCAACGCTCGCACCAGGCTTTTGTTGTACTGCGCCACCGCGAGGTCGTAGTCGGCGTCGCGGGAATCGAGGTCGGCGCGCAGGCGACCACCGTCGAAAATCGGCACCGAAATCGTCGGCGCGACATTGAAGAAACGACTGGCCGAACCGAACATCGCATCGCCCAACAAAGATTCGGCACCGGCCGCGGCGCTGAGATTCAAGTTTGGATAGAACTGGGTCTTGCCGGCGTCGATATTTTTGCTCGCCGCCTCGACCCGCCAGCGCGCGGCCACCAGGTCTGGACGACGACCGAGTAACTCGGCTGGAAGCACCGACGGCAACGCCACGGCGCTGGCCTGGAGGATTTTCGGCCGAGCGATTTCATTGCCGCGATCCGGGCCTTTGCCCAGTAGCACCGCCAAGGCGATTTTCGCGCTTTGCAGGCGTTTTTCGGCGTCGATCAGGTTGGCTTCGGAAGTGGCTGCCAGGCTTTCGGTCTGCTGGAACTGATACTGGCTGTCGATCCCGGAACTCAGGCGACGCTGGCTCAGGTCGAGCATTTGCTTGGTGCGCTTGAGGTCTTCAGCGGACAAGTCGTAAACGATGTGCGCCTGCCCCAAATCGCTGTAGGCGCGGGCGACGTCGGCAGACAAGGTCAACTGCGCAGCCTGCTGATCGACTTCGGCGGCGCGAGCCTGGCCCAATGCAGCTTCCCAGGCGTCACGCTGGCCGCCCCAGAGGTCGAAGTTGTAATTGAAGCTGGCGCTGATGTTGCGCACGGTGGCGTAGTTGTCGCCCTGCCCCAACGGGTCTTGATCGCGCGCCAGACGCGAACGGCTGACACCGGCGCTGGCATCCAGGGTCGGCATCCGTGCCGCGTCGGCAGCATACGCGGCGGCGCTGGCCTGATGGGCGCGGGCATCGGCGATTTGCATGTCCGGGCTGTCGCGCAGTGCTTCGCGGATCAGACCGTCGAGTTGAGGGTCGCCGAGGCTTTTCCACCAGTCGCTTTTCGGCCAGGCTGCGGGCGACAGTGTCACGCCGCTGAGGGATTGCCCGGCCTTGAGGTTTTTCGCATCGAGGCTGACGCCTTCGGTATTCAGGCCGCTGTAACTGGCGCAACCGGCCAGACCCAAGGCCAACAGCAGCAGGCTCAGGCTGCTGCGCAAGGTTTTACTGTTCATCATGACCACCTACTCGCAGCAAAGTGATCGAGTCACCGGCTGCGACCAAAATTTTCTTGAGGATCTTTTCCAGGGTCTCCAGCTCTTGCGGCGTGACGACCTCGACCAGTTGGTTCATCGCGTCGGCACCGATGTGCGGAAGGCGATCGGCCAGAATCTGGCCCTCTTCGGTCAGCACCAGTCGCACCTGACGGCGATCCGCTTCAGAGCGTTGGCGGGCGAGGAAACCTTTCTGTTCCAGACGATCGAGCATGCGGGTCATCGAACCGCTGTCGAGGGACAAGTGCCGGCACAGTTCACCCGGCGTATCGACGCCGAACTGAGCCATGATGATCAGCACTTTGAACTGCGCGGCGGTGATGCCATGGGGTTCCATGTGCGTGTCGATGATGCGGTCCTTAAGCAGCGCCGCGCGCCCGAGCAATAGACCGAGATGGCAATTGTGGAAGTTGTCTGGGGTGAAATGTTTCATCTGACCACCAATTAGCTGCCTAGGCAGTGAATGTATGTCGAGATGTTACTGCCTAGGCAGCCGATGTCAACCTAATAGATAGTTTGCTTTGTATTTAGTTGACCAGTGGTGTCGGGTATTACGGTGGACGCATGAACGCAATCGCTGGCAAACCAGCTCCTACAGGTGCGATGTGAGCCCTGTAGGAGCTGGCTTGCCAGCGATTGGGGGAGAGGCAATATCCAGAAAGGAACGCGGCTTAGAAATCCCGCTTGTAGAAGATGTCCAGTGAGCTGGCCACGCCGCCAGCGGCTTCGAGGTAGACTTTTTTGCTCAGCTTGTAACGCAAGGCAATGGTGTTAGCCGGTTCAAACACGCCAACGCCATAGCGCAGGCTGAGTTTCTCTGAGAGGTTGCCGCTGGCCACCACACTGGTCGCATCGCCGCTGCCCTCGGTATCAAGCTGAAAATCCTCGATGCCGAGGTTCTTCGCTAAACCGCCCGTCACCTTGGAGCTGCCCATCAAGCCCAACCCGAGGGCGGCCTGGGCGAGCATGTTGTTGTCTTCACCGTTGCTGGCCAGCGGACGCCCCAGCACCAGATAGGACAGCGCCTGCTCCTGACTCATCGCCGGTTCGGAGAAAATCTGCGTGGTCGGCTGCTCGGCGTTGCCGCTCAAGCGGATGCCCGCAATCACGTCGTCGGTCTGGCGAATGGCTTCGATGTCGAGGTACGGCTGATCGATCGGCCCGGCAAACAGCAACCGCGCCCGGCGCACCGTCAGGCGCTGGCCGTAGGCACGGTAACGCCCGTCGTTGAGCCAGAGTTCGCCTCGGGTGTCGAGGTTATCGCCGATGTGCACGTGACCTTGCAGGTTCGCCGTGAGGCCAAACCCGGCGAAGCTGAGTTTGTCCTGACCGACCACCACATCGATGTCCATGACCGTGGCTATCGGCGGTTTGCCCTCTTCGGTCTGCTGGCCGACGATCACCGTGTCATCGGAGACCTTGACCGTCGACGGCGGCAGCTCGCGAATGGTGATATCGCCCTTGGGCACCAGCACTTTACCGGCGACCGCCAGTTTGTCGTCCTTGATCGAGATCTTCAGGTCCGGAGCCACTTCGAGCTTGGCGTACGGTTCGACAGTGACCGGCAATTGCGAGCCCTTGAGCGCCAGATCCACTACCAGCGCCTGGCCCCAGGCGATATCGCCGGTCAACGTACCCTGGCCGGTCTTGCCGCTTTTCCAGTCGCCGTTCAACTGCACGGTTTCGCCAGCGATCAGCGCGCGAAGCTGCAAGGCTTTAAGCTCCATCGGCAACTCAGGCCCGGACACTTCGCCGTCGCTGAGCAGCAAATTACCGTTGACTTGCGGCGCCAGCAAACCACCGGAAATCGTGCCGCTGCCGTTCAAGCGACCAGTCAGTTTCTCGACCATGGGCACGAACGGCCGCGCCACCGACAGGTCCAGGCCGCTCAAGCGGAATGAGCCAGTGACCGGTTTGTTCTTCGGCAGCGGGTTGATCTGAGCCTGAACCATCAGTTCACCGAGTTTGCCGCCGACAAAGTTGAGATCGGTGTCGATGCGTTTGGGTGTGAGTTTGCTGGTGAGTTTCAGGGTCTGGTACGGGAAGTCCAGCCATTGGTCCTTATCCTTCACCCGCAACGTACCACCGCCGGCATCGATGCTGATCAGGCCATTCGGGCCGCTCGCGGGAAGATCAAGCTGCACGTCGGCATTGAGCCGGCCCTGCCATGCAAAGTCTTTCGGCAACCACTGCGCGAGGCTGTCGATGGGGAATTGCTTGAGGTGATAACGCAACTTCGGCTCGGGCATCAGCCGTTGGTCTTCACCGCACAAACTGGCTGGACCGGACATCCAGCAATGAGCGCCAAAGTTGATTTTGCCGTCCGCCAGCCGTTCGAGCTTCGCCGGACCTTGCAGCTTCCAGTCCTGGCCGCCGGCCTGGATGTCACCGCTGGCGAGGCGTCCGCGCCAGTTGCCTTTGTCCAGCGCACCGTCCAGCCCGAGAGCCAATTTCAGCTTCGGCCCTTGCAAGTCGAGGGTGAGTTTCTGGTTCTTGATGTCGCCCTGACCACTGGCGGTCAGCGTCCCTAGCGAAGTATCGCCGGCCTGGATGCCGCTGCCCTTGAGATCGATTTTCGCCCGTTGCGCGCTGTCGAGCGTGGCATCCAGGTTCAGGCTTTGCAGGCGATTATCGGCGAACGCCAGTTGCGAACCTTGCAGACCGAGCTTGCCTTGCGGTGCCTTGAGTGTGCCGGCGACATCGACCCGACCATTGACTTGGCCGCGCAGTTGCGGCCAGAGCTGCGCCAGTCGCGGCAGCTTGATATCGATCTGACCGGAAAGTTTCTGTTGCAGGCTGCCCTTGCCGTTGATGCTGTTGTCGCCCAGGCGAATTTGCAGCGCGCTGAGGTTCCATTGCTCGCCGCCGCCATCGGCCTTGGCTTGCAGGACGGCCGGTTGGCCACGCAGCTTGCCCTTCAGATCGAGATCGGCGGTCAGGCTGAGTTTTTCGTTTTTCATCTCGCCTTTGCTGCGCAGCGGTCCAGCGAGAATGCCCGGCAATTCCGCGACCCAGTACGCGGGATTGATCGCCGACAGATCCAGCGCGGTGTCCCAGGCGATGCCATCGGCAAATTGCAGGTTCAAATGACCTTCAGCCTTGCCCTGCCCCGCAACGAGTTGAATCTGTTGCAGGTAAATTTTGCTCAAGTCGCCGGCAAACGGGCTGGTCAGGCTGAACGCCCCCGCCGGGCCGTCCAGGGCGGCTTTGAAGTTGCCAAGGTATTTGCCATCGGTGTAGGAGACTTCACCGTTGAAGCTGCGCAGCGCCACTTCCGGTTCGTCGATCAGCGGATAGAGCCGGTGCCACGGGAAGTCCAGCCAGTTGATTTTCGCCTCGGCGCTCAGGCCTTTGCTCCAGTCGAGTTGCCCGGTGAGTTTGAAGTTTTGTTTTTCGTTGGCGGTGAGGTCCAGCGCAGCTATTTGCGCGCCATTGGCGTCGACCTTGCCTTGCAGCACCAGCGCGACAGGGCCTTCCTCGGCGGGCAACGTGGCGCTACCGATCAGCGCATAGCCATTTTTCAGGTCGCCCGCGCCGCTGAGTTCCAGTTGATTGAGTTGCAGGGTGTCCGGCAGGTCAGCGCCGGGCTTGAAGCCGTCCGCGGTGATGCGCACCTTGGCCGGCAGGTTTTCCACCAACGGTTGCAATTCGCCGGTCAGTTGCCCATTGAGATAGCCGCTGCTGTCGGCTTTCAGATTCAGGGTTTTCAGCAGATCGCCGTCGATCTTCAGGGCCAACGCCCATGGCATGGTGCCTGGCGCCGGCAGGGTCAGTTTGCCTTCGACATTAAGCGGCCAGTTGCCGCTGGGTTGCAGCAGGCCAGACAAATTCAGGCTCAATTCATCCCTTTGCAACGCGACGGAATCAATCTGCAAACCCTTTGCGGTCCAGTGTGCAGCCAGTTGCAGACCCTTGAGCTGTTCGCTGCCGTTGAACAACAGGCTGCCAACCTTTACGTCACCGAGTTCCAGTGCGACAGGTAATTTCAGATCCGGGAGGCTGATCGGCCCGCTGCTTTCTTCATCGGTGCCCGGCGCAAATTGCAGGCTGACCTGATCGGCCTGTAATTGCTCGATGCACAGCGTCATGCGCGTCAGGCACAGCGGCGACCAGGCAAAAATCACTTGGGTCAGCTCAACCTTGCTGGTGCCTTGCTGCCACAACACATGGTCAGCGCTCCACTGCCCGCCCAAGCGACCCTGGAAATTGTCCAGGGTCAGACCCGGCACAAATCCCAGCGCCCATCGACTGCCCGTCGCCGTGCTCAGCACCGTGGTCAGCGTCAGGACTATCAGCAGCAGCAGCGCCAGAATCGCCAGCAGCGTTATTTTCAAACCACGCTTCACAGCTCAGGCCCCATGGAAAAGTGCAGTCGAATGCCGCCATCGTCGTCCATCGCATGGGCCAGGTCGAGGCGAATCGGCCCCACCGGCGAGACCCAGCGCACGCCGATACCGACCCCGGTCTTGAGGTTCGGCAGTTCGAGTGAATTGAAAGAATTGCCTTGGTCGATAAAGGTCGCGACCCGCCATTTTTCGGCGATGGAATATTGGTATTCGGCGCTGGCGGTGACCATGTAGCGACCACCGATACGGTCACCGTCGGAGTTTTCCGGGGACAGGCTTTGATAGTCGTAACCGCGCACACTCTGGTCGCCGCCGGCGAAGAATCGCAGTGACGGCGGGATTGATTTATAGCCATTGGTGGCGCTGCCACCGACCTGTACCCGACCGAGCAGGCGATGTTTGTCGAACACCGTGGTCAAGCCTTTGACCAGGGCCGTGCCGTACAGCAAGTTGTTGTCCGAGCCCAAGCCTTCCTTGGCCACTTTGGTTTCGAATTGCAGGCGATACCCGTTGTGCGGGTCGATGCGGTTGTCGCTTTTGAGGTACGAATAGCTCACGCCCGGCATCAACAGGGTGCTAAGCCCGGAGTCGTCACCGAGTCGATATTCCTCGCGTTGCCATTTCAGCGAAACCACGCGCTGCCAGCCGCTCGGCAATTTGCTGTGCCACTCGGGGCCGACGGTCAGCAACTTGCTCAGGCTGTCCTTGTCGGCGATTTCTTCTTTTTGGTAACCACCGGCGAAACGCAGTTTGTCGGTCAGTGGCGGGTCCAGCGGAATGTCATAAAACAAACCGACGTTTTGCCTTGGCGCCGAGACTTCCGTCTCCCAGCCATAGCTGTGCCCCTGCGGGTTGACCCAGTGCCGGGTCCAGTTGGCCTTGACCCTCGGCCCGACGTCGGTGGAATAACCGAGACCAAGGCCCATGGTCCGCGGCTTGCGGGTTTCAAGCTTGACGTCCACCGGGATCACATCATTTTTCGAGGCTGTCGGTGCCGCGTCGACACGCACGCCCTCGAAATAGCCGCTCGATTGCAGCGCCTGATTGAGTTCGGCGATCAGTTCAGAGTCATACGGCGTACCGGCCTTGAAAGGCACCATGCGTTGCAGCAGGTCTTCGTCGAACGGCGTGTCGCCTTCAAAATTGACCTTGCCCAGGGAATAACGCGGGCCGCTGTTGTAGATCAACTCGATATCGGCGACGCCGGCGCGCGGGTCGACGGACAGTTTAGAGCTGGTAAAACGTCCGCTGAAAAAGCCGTAGCGCGACGCCTGGTTCTGGATCAGCCGTTTGGCGTCTTCATAGTGGCCATGGTTGAGCACCGCACCGGTTTTCAACGCATGGTCGTCAGGCTCACGAAAGGATTTGAGCGAGGCTGCCGGGCCGTCGACGCGGATGGTGACGTTGCGCAAATGCACCGGTTCGCCGGGATCGATGGTCAGTATCAGGCGCGGGGTCTTGCCGCCCTTTACGTCGCTGTCGATGTGCGGCTGGTAGTAACCCAAGGCCTGGGCGGCCTTGCGCGCCTGCTCTTCGGCGCCACGACTGAAGCGAAGCAGCGCTTCTTCGTCACGATCGCCGAGACTGCCGATATAGCCTTCTATATTGGCTTTCAGTTCATCGTTGGACGGTTTGATCCGCACATCCAATTCACTTTGCGCCAGCGCCGCGCAGCTGGAAATCAGCATCAGCACGCCACTGGTAATTCTTCCTGGAAACTTCATAGGCGCGGATGCTATCACGAGCTTGGGAGCGGGATAGAGCCTGGCGCGCCCGGAAAGTTCGACAGTTATGCCGTTGCCGTTTGTACGACCTGGGGGTTGGCGTGGAAAAACACGTGCTCGCGGATCGGTCCTACGGCGACTTCACCGATTTCCTCGTAGCCCTGTCGCTTGTAGAACTCCAGATAACGCGGGTTGCCGGTATCGAGAATTACGCCCTGGGAGTTCTCATCCACCGCGCACCAGTTATGTACGGCCTGAAGAAGTTGCTCGCCGAAATGTTTACCCTGGAATTGTGGATGAATGCCCAGCAACGGCAGGACATGCACCGCGTCGGACGGCGCACACGCCGCCACCGCGTCATGGTATTCGAGGTAGCGACGCGTGCAGCGAAACCCGGTGCTGAGCACCATCCGCAAACGCCACGCCCAACTTTCAGTAATACCCAGCCGACGTTGTGGCGGTGCGATCAGGGCGATACCGATCAAGCGGTCATTGACCAGCAGTCCGATGGCCGGCAAGTCCTGCAAAAAGTGCTGTTTGACCAATTCGCGCACGGTGGCGCGGACCCGCTGTTCATAGCCGGGGCGCTCGGCCTCGAACAGGTAGCCGAACGTCGGCTCATGGCGGTAAGCCTGGTACAACAGCGAACGCGCTTCGCGGGAATAGCCGCTGTCGAGCATGTGGATATCGGCGATGGCGGTGGACGTTTCGGGCATGACGGTCATTCTCCCCGGCACAGCTCGAATGGCTGCGCTCTTATTGGTACGAGCCTTTGGGTGGCGACACAGTTCCTTCCTGATCCGGAATCAATGTAGGCAATGAAGTCGTCTTCGCGAGCAGGCTCGCTCCTACACAGGTATAGACCAGACTCAAACCCTGTGGGAGCGAGCCTGCTCGCGAAGAGGCCGCAACTATCAATATAGATCTGACAGAACACAGTGATTCACCTCACCCCAGACTGGCCCGATTCCTACAGGTCAGCTAGCATCGCCCTTTTGCCAGGACTGCCGACCATGAAGATTGTCTCCTTCAACATCAACGGGCTGCGCGCCCGTCCCCATCAGCTGGCGGCGCTGATCGAAAAGCATCAGCCCGACGTGATCGGTTTGCAGGAAACCAAGGTCCATGACGACCAGTTCCCGCTCGATGAAGTCAGGGCCTTGGGCTACCACGTGTATTTCCACGGGCAAAAAGGTCACTACGGCGTCGCGCTGCTCTCGCGCCAGGAACCGCTGGCCTTGTACAAAGGTTTCGCCACCGATGAAGAAGACGCGCAACGACGCTTCATCTGGGGCACGTTCGCCGACGCCAATGGCGTGCCGGTGACGATCATGAACGGCTATTTCCCACAGGGCGAAAGCCGCGACCACCCGACCAAATTCCCGGCCAAGCAACGCTTCTACAGCGATCTGCAGCAATTGCTGGAAACCCAGTTCAAAAATGATCAACCCGTTGTTGTCATGGGTGATGTGAACATTTCCCCGGAAGACTGCGACATCGGCATCGGCCCGGACAACATGAAACGCTGGCTGAAAACCGGTAAATGCAGCTTCCTGCCGGAAGAGCGCGAGTGGATGGCCCGCTTGAAAAACTGGGGTCTGGTGGACAGCTTCCGTCACCTGAATCCGGAAGTGGCGGATGTTTTCAGCTGGTTCGACTACCGCAGTCGCGGTTTTGAAGACGCGCCTAAGCGTGGGCTGCGCATCGATGTGATCCTCGCCTCCCATGGTTTGCTGCCACGGGTGAAAGATGCCGGCGTTGACTACGAACTGCGTGGTATGGAAAAACCATCGGATCATGCGCCGATCTGGCTTGAGTTGAGCTGAAAAGCGAAAGATCACAGCCTGCGGTAGCTCCTACAGGGGGAACGCCGCTTTCCTGCATAAGCGGCCGCAGGATGCGATCTTTTGACTGTCATCTTTTGGAAACCTTTCTGACTTAATCTCCCGGCACCTCTTTTAGCCATTCAAGGTGCCGGCATGACGCTGCGCGTGTTGTTCCTGTTGATGCTGTGCAACTGGCTGCCACTGACGGCATCGGCCAGCGACTTGCCGATGCCCGAACGAGGCCCGGTGCTGCGCATCCAGGGCTCCAACACCATCGGCGCGGCATTAGGCCCGGCGCTGGTCGAAGGGATGTTGCGCGAACAGGGCCTGATCAAAGTGCACAGCGAAGCGCCGGACAAGGCCAACGAATTGCGGATCGTCGGCGAAACCGTTCAGGGCCGCCGGGTCGAGGTAGAACTGGCGGCACACGGGTCCAGCACCGGTTTTACCGCGCTGAAAACCGCCAGCGCCGATCTCGCCGCCTCATCGCGCCCGATCAAAGACAAAGAGCTGGTTGATCTCGAATCACTGGGCGACTTGAAAAGTGCCAGTGCCGAACAGGTCATCGCTATCGACGGACTGGCGATCATCCTTCATCCGGACAATCCGCTGAATCAACTCGACACCGTGCAACTGGCGCGCATTTTCAGCGGTGAAGTCAAAACCTGGGAAGAGCTCGGCGGCAGCGGCGGGACGATTCACCTTTATGCGCGAGATGACCAGTCCGGAACGTACGACACGTTCAAGGAATTGGTCCTCAGCGGTCGTGGGAAAAGTCTGAGCAGTGGCGCAAAACGCTTCGAATCCAGCGAGCAATTGTCCGACGCGGTCAGAAGCGACCCGCAAGGTATCGGCTTCATTGGCCTGCCCTACGTGCGATCAGCCAAAGCCGTGGCGATTGTCGATGGTCAATCGCAAGCCATGTTGCCCATCAACAGCCTGATCGCCACGGAAGACTATCCCCTGTCCCGGCGATTGTTCTTTTACTTGCCGCCTAACGGCACAAATCCCTGGGCCAAAGCGCTGGTGGCATTCGCCCAAAGCCGCCAGGGCCAGGCGATTGTGGCCGCCAACGGCTTTATCGCCCAGACCGTGCAGGCCATGGCCGTCACTCCGAATGCGTTGATGCCCGAGGGTTATCAGGGACTCAGCCGGCACGCCGAGCGTTTGTCGGTGAACTTTCGCTTCGAGGAAGGCAGCGCCAGCCTGGATAACAAGGCTCGTCAGGATCTGTCTCGGGTACTCGACTATATAAAGCAGCACGACAAAAGCGATCGGCAGGTAACACTTGTGGGGTTTGGCGATGCCAAAAGCGATCCCGCGCGCGCCGATCTGTTGTCGAAACTGCGGGCAATGGCGGTGCGGCGGGAATTAGTGAAAAGCGGCGTGGTGTTGCGCGAGGTTCGTGGCTTCGGCGCCGAGATGCCGGTGGCGGCCAATAGCGCAGATGAGGGGCGGATCAAAAATCGGCGGGTTGAGGTTTGGGTGTATTGAATTGAAACACTGACAAATGTGGCGAGGGAGCTTGCTCCCTCGCCACAGGGCTGTTATTGCCCGCTACGCATCATTTCTTTAGGCACGTACTTGCCGATCTCGAACTTGCCAATCGCCGCGCGGTGCACCTCGTCCGGGCCGTCGGCCAGGCGCAGGGTGCGCTGCATCGCATACATGTAGGCCAGCGGGAAATCGTTGGAAACCCCTGCCCCGCCGTGCATCTGGATCGCCCGATCGATCACCCGCAATGCCACGTTCGGCGCGACAACCTTGATCTGCGCGATTTCGCTCTTGGCCACTTTGTTGCCGACGGTGTCCATCATGTACGCCGCTTTCAATGTCAGCAGGCGCGCCATGTCGATTTCCATCCGCGAGTCGGCGATCTTGTCGATGTTACCGCCCAAACGCGCCAGGGGTTTGCCGAACGCCGTGCGGTTCACCGAACGTTTGCACATCAGTTCCAGCGCACGCTCGGCCATGCCGATCGAACGCATGCAGTGGTGAATCCGGCCTGGACCAAGGCGACCTTGCGCAATTTCAAAGCCGCGTCCTTCGCCCAGCAGGACGTTTTCGTACGGCACCCGGACGTTTTCAAACAACACTTCGGCATGACCGTGTGGCGCGTCGTCATAACCGAACACTGGCAGCGGACGCAGGATCTTCACGCCGGGGGTGTCGACCGGCACCAGGATCATCGAGTGTTGGGCATGACGTGGCGCTTCAGGGTTGCTCAGGCCCATGAAGATAAGAATCTTGCAGCGCGGATCGCAGGCGCCTGAAGTCCACCATTTCTTGCCATTGATCACCCACTCGTCACCATCGCGCACGGCACGGGCGGCCATGTTGGTGGCGTCGGAGGACGCGACGTCCGGCTCGGTCATGGCGAACGCCGAGCGGATCTCGCCACGTAGCAGCGGTTCGAGCCAGCGTTGTTTCTGTTCTTCATTGGCGTAGCGCACCAGCACTTCCATGTTGCCGGTGTCCGGCGCCGAGCAATTGAAAGGCTCGGGGCCGAGCAGCGAGCGGCCCATGATTTCTGCCAGGGGCGCGTACTCGAGGTTGGTCAGGCCGGCGCCGAGCTCGGACTCAGGCAGAAACAAATTCCAAAGGCCTTCGGCCTTGGCCTTGTGTTTGAGTTCTTCCATGATCGCGGTCGGCTGCCAGCGATCGCCCTCGGCGACCTGGCGTTCGAACACGGCTTCAGCGGGATAAACGTAGGTGTCCATGAACGCGGTCACGCGCTCACGCAGTTCTTGCACCTTGGGCGAATAAGCGAAATCCATGGGCAGCTCTACCTTTTTAACGGGGTTCAGAGGAGTTGTTCAGATCATGCAATCGATGCTAGAACAGCTATGAAAATTTACCTAGCCTATTCTCGGCGTGTATTAACATTCATCACCGATATATGATCGACTGATCGAGCCCACCTAAAACAAGAGTGCAGCGCAATGAATCTGAGCAAGGTCGACCTCAACCTTTTCATCGTCTTCGACGCGATCTACACCGAGGCCAACCTGACCCGCGCCGGGCAGATTGTTGGCATCACCCAACCGGCGGTATCGAATGCGCTGGCCCGCCTGCGCGAGACTTTCAACGACCCTTTGTTCGTGCGCACAGCCCAGGGAATGGTGCCAACGCCCATGGCCCAGAACATCATCGGCCCGGTGCGTAACGCGCTCTCTTTGCTGCGCGTATCCGTACAGGAAAGCCGCATTTTCAACCCGCTGCAGGCGGTCAAGACCTATCGCATCAGCATGACCGACCTCACCGAAGCGGTGATCCTGCCGCCGCTGTTCCAACGCCTGCGCCGCCTTGCACCGACCGTGATCATCGAGAGTTTCCTGTCCAAGCGTCGCGAAACCACCAAGGAACTGGCGGCTGGTCGCCTCGATTTCGCGGTGGATGCGCCGCTCAACACCGACCCGCAGGTGCGCCACGTCAAATTGATGGAAGACCGCTACGTCTGCGCCATGCGCAAGGGCCATCCGCTGGCCGGCAAAGAAAAGCTCAGCCTCGATGACTACCTGGGCATGACCCACATCCATATCTCCAGCCGCCGCAGCGGTCTGGGTCATGTCGACCTGGCCCTTGGCAAGATGGGCATCCAGCGCAAGATCGCCCTGCGCTCCCAGCACTACTTGATGGCCTCGCAAGTGCTGCAGCAGACCGACATGGTCATGACCGTGCCGGAGCGCTTCGCTCGCCGAAACGATCTGCATTCGTTCAGCCTGCCGGTCAACGACGTGCCGCCGGTGGAAACCCACCTCTACTGGCACGAAAGCACCGACCAGGACCCTGCCAACCGCTGGATGCGTGAGCAGATGATCGAGTTGTGCCAGCAGGTGACGGCACATGAGAAGAAATTGGACAAGCAGATGGCTTGAGGAGAATCAAAAAATCACAGCCGGCGGCAGGTCCTACACGGGATTTGTATTCACCCTGTAGAAGCGGCCGCAGGCTGCGATTTTTTCTCCCTTGACGTAAACGTCAACCTGCCATTAGCTTAGCGCCATGACCTTTTGCGAGCGCTTCCATGAGCAGCCAGACCTACAGCATTTCCGATCTCGCCCGCGAGCTCGACATTACTACCCGGGCCATTCGCTTCTATGAAGAACAAGGCCTCCTCAGCCCCGAGCGGCGTGGTCAGGAGCGCATCTACTCACCCCGCGACAAGGTCAGCCTGAAGCTGATCCTGCGGGGCAAGCGCATCGGCTTTTCCCTGGCCGAATGCCGCGAGCTGATCGAGCTCTACGATCCTTCCAGCGGTAACACCAAGCAACTGCACAGCATGCTGGCGAAAATCAGCGAACGCCGGGATCAACTGGAGCAACAGCTGCTGGACATCGAACAGATGAAGCTGGAGCTGGATACGGCGGAAGAGCGATGCGTGCAGGCGCTTGAACAGACGCTCAAGAGCCAGGAATCGGTTAAGTAGATCTGCTCATATCCCCTGTGGGGCGAGCCTGTTCACGATAGCGCCGGGTCAGTCGACCTCATTGTTTAATGTGCTGTCCCCATCGCGAGCAGCTCGCTCCCCACAATTGATCACCGCTCACCCATTACTTCAGGTGAATGCCATGTCCCTTCCCTCTCACGTACGCATTGTCGAAGTCGGCCCCCGCGACGGTCTGCAAAACGAAGCGCAACCCATCAGCATCGCCGACAAGGTGCAACTGGTCGATGCGCTCACCGCTGCGGGCCTCGGCTACATAGAAGTCGGCAGTTTCGTTTCGCCCAAATGGGTGCCACAGATGGCCGGCTCCGCCGATGTCTTCGCGCAGATCCAGCGCAGACCCGGCGTAACCTATGGCGCACTCGCCCCGAACCTGCGTGGTTTTGAAGATGCCCTCGCCTCCGGGGTCAAGGAAGTGGCGGTGTTCGCAGCAGCTTCCGAAGCGTTTTCCCAACGCAACATCAATTGCTCAATCAGCGAAAGCCTGGAACGCTTCGTTCCGATCATGGACGCCGCCAAACAGCATGGCGTGAGCGTGCGCGGTTATGTGTCCTGTGTGCTGGGATGCCCCTATGAAGGTAACGTCGCACCCGAGCAAGTCGCCCGGGTCGCCCGCGAGCTAAACGCGATGGGCTGCTACGAAGTCTCGCTGGGTGACACCATCGGAACTGGCACTGCCGGTGCGACACGCAAAATGTTCGACGTGGTCTCGGCCGTCGTGCCACGGGACAAACTGGCCGGACACTTCCACGACACCTACGGCCAGGCCATGGCCAACATCTATGCCAGCCTGCTGGAAGGCATCTCGGTGTTTGACAGCTCCATTGCTGGCCTCGGTGGCTGTCCTTATGCCAAGGGCGCCAGCGGTAACGTCGCCACCGAGGACGTGGTTTACCTGCTTAACGGCCTCGGGATCGAAACCGGAATCGACCTCGATGCGTTGATCCTGGCCGGTCAGCAGATCTGTTCCGTGTTGGGGCGCCCGACCGGTTCCCGCGTAGCCAAGGCCCGCAGCGCACACTGACGTGGGCGGATGACTGCGGGGTGTTACCGCAACGACCGGAATGTGGGGCGAAAGCGAGTAACACGGAAACATATTGTCTGGTTCTGCCTGAAAGAAAAATCCTACAAAATCTTAAACTATTGATTTTAAAGGAGTTTTAAAAGTTGGCACGGCTCCTGCTATCTCTATTGCATAACAAGAACAAAAAAAGCAGAAAGCCCTAATAAAAATAAGACGTAACGACTCTGACATAACAAAAACAACACGGCAGAGACGCAGCTAACAGATTTTTTTGGAGAAGGTGTGCTTTTCAGGGTGCTTTTCGGAGTTACCCGCAACCGGGCAGAGAACAATAAAACTACCTTCAGGTAGCTCCCGAACTGGTTGGATCGCTCAGCGAAAAAGTAGATCAGCGCTCAAAAAAATACGTTTGCTCTTGATCCCGGATGGGGATCGACAAAAACAGCGGTAAAGGGTCAACGGTCACCAAAAACAAAAACAGACCGCCCCTCAATAATAAAAAAAGAGCACGCGCAACGACAAAATTAAAGGGGAGCTTCGGCTCCCCTTTGTGCTGTCTGCGTTTTGGAATTCCTGCCCTGTAGGAGCTGGCTTGCTAGCGATGAACGATGACGCGGTCTGCCTGATGGACCGCGGCGCCTGCATCGCCAGCAAGCCGGCTCCTACGGTATCGCTTTGAGTTCCTCGACGCTGATCTCGCGCATGCGAAATTTCTGGATCTTCCCGGTCACTGTCATCGGAAACTCCTCGACAAATTTGAAGTAACGCGGTGTCTTGAAGTGCGCAATGCTCTCCTTGCACCAGGCTTGCAGTTCCTGCTCCGTGGCACTGTGGCCGGGATGGAACTTGATCCAGGCGACAATCTCTTCACCGTAACGCGAGCATGGAATGCCGATCACTTGCACATCGGCCACGGCCGGGTGGGTGAAGAAGAACTCCTCCAGCTCCCGCGGGTAAATGTTCTCGCCGCCACGGATGATCATGTCTTTGTTGCGCCCGGCGATGCACACGTAACCGTCGTCGTTCATGCTCGCCAGGTCGCCGGTGTGCATCCAGCCCGCCTGGTCGATGGCTTCTGCGGTGCCTTGCGGGTTGTTCCAGTAACCAAGCATCACGCTATAGCCGCGGGTACACAATTCGCCGATGGTGCCCCGCGGTACAAGGTTGCCCGCCTCGTCGATGATTTTGCTTTCCAGTTGCGGTTGAGTGCGGCCAACCGTGGTAACACGCAGTTCCAGGTCGTCTGACGGACCGGTCTGCAACGACACCGGGCTGGTTTCCGTCATGCCGTAGGCAATTTGCACTTCGCTCATATGCATTTCACTGATGACGCGTCGCATCACTTCGATAGGGCACGTCGCCCCCGCCATAATCCCCGTGCGCAGGCTCGACAGATCGAATTCAGCACGCTGGGGCTGATCGAGCATGGCGATGAACATGGTCGGCACGCCGTACAGCGCGGTGGCCTGTTCTTCGGCGACGGTGCTCAGGGTCAGCAACGGATCGAAAGCATCGTTGGGGTAAATCATGGTGCTGCCGTGGGTGATGCAGCCGAGGTTGCCCATGACCATGCCGAAGCAGTGATAGAGCGGCACCGGAATCACCAGGCGATCATTGGCGGTGAGGCCGAGGCTTTCGCCGACCATGTAACCGTTGTTGAGAATGTTGTAGTGACTGAGGGTCGCGCCCTTGGGGAAACCGGTGGTGCCCGAGGTGTACTGAATGTTCACCGCCTGATCGAAATGCAGGCTGCCCTCACGCTCGTGCAGTTGCTCGACCGACACGCTGCCCGCCAGATCGGCCAGTTGCGACCACGGCAGGAAACCGACGGGAGGCTGCGCATCGAGGCTGATGACGCCGCGCAACTCCGGCAGACGTTCGCTCTGTAGCTTGCCGATGGATTGATCCGCCAGTTCCGGCACCAGGCCTTGCAGCATCGCGTGATAATCAGAGGTCTTGAAGGCCCCGGCGCAAACCAGCCACTGGCAGCCGGATTGCTTCAACACATATTCAAGTTCGGAACTGCGATAGGCGGGATTGATGTTGACCAGGATCACGCCGATTTTCGCGCTGGCGATCTGGCTTATGCACCATTGGGCGCAGTTCGGCGCCCAAATGCCGAGCCTGTCACCGGCCTGCAATCCCAACGCCAGCAGTGCCCTGGCATGCACGTCCGCCGCCTCCGCCAGTTGCCGCCAGGTGTAGCGCAACTGTTGATGGCGCACGACCAGCGCCTCGCCATCCGGGTACTGCGCGGCGGTGATATCGAACGCCTGACCTATGGTCATCGCCAGCAAGGCTTTGTCCTGGGAACCACGGGTGTAACTGCGTTGCGGGCTTGCACTGGTTTGATCCATGACGACCCCTATTGTCTTTATTATCGGAGCGCGGCTTTTTGTGGCGAGGAGCAAACTCCCTCGCCACAGAGTGCGACGCTAGTCTGTAAGAACACCCCTACTCTCGCTCAAGTTGACGTTAACGTAAAGGGTGATTGACAGCCATTCACCACAGGCTTACGTTAACGTAAAGGTGAGAGCTGAATCACTGCTCTTCCCACCCTACAAAAAAGCCAAAAGGTGTCCCATGAGCTACCCATCCCTGAACTTTGCCCTCGGTGAAACCATCGACATGCTGCGCGATCAGGTTCAGTCCTTCGTCGCCAAAGAGATCGCCCCGCGCGCTGCTCAGATCGACATCGACAACCTGTTCCCCGCTGACCTGTGGCGCAAATTCGGCGACATGGGCCTGCTGGGCATTACCGTGCCGGAAGAGTACGGCGGTGCCGGCCTGGGTTACCTGGCGCACGTGGTAGCGATGGAAGAAATCAGCCGTGGATCGGCTTCCGTTGCCCTGTCCTACGGCGCGCACTCCAACCTCTGCGTCAACCAGATCAACCGCAATGGCAATCACGAACAAAAATCCAGATACCTGCCAAAATTGATCAGCGGTGAGCACATTGGCGCGCTGGCGATGAGCGAACCGAATGCCGGTTCCGACGTGGTCTCGATGAAACTGCGCGCCGATAAACGTGGCGACAAGTACGTGCTCAACGGCAGCAAGACCTGGATCACCAACGGTCCCGACGCCAACACCTACGTGATCTATGCCAAGACCGACCTGGAAAAAGGTCCGCACGGCATCACCGCGTTCATCGTCGAGCGTGACTGGAAAGGCTTCAGCCGCAGCAACAAGTTCGACAAGCTCGGTATGCGCGGTTCGAACACCTGCGAACTGTTTTTCGATGACGTCGAAGTCCCGGAAGAAAACATCCTCGGCGCGCTCAACGGCGGCGTGAAAGTGCTGATGAGCGGTCTCGATTACGAGCGCGTTGTGCTCTCCGGCGGCCCGACCGGCATCATGCAGGCCTGCATGGACCTGATCGTTCCTTATATCCACGACCGCAAGCAGTTCGGCCAGAGCATCGGCGAGTTCCAGTTGATCCAGGGCAAGGTCGCCGACATGTACACCCAACTTAACGCCAGCCGCGCCTATCTGTACGCGGTGGCCCAGGCTTGCGAGCGCGGCGAAACCACCCGCAAGGACGCTGCTGGCGTGATCCTCTACAGCGCTGAACGTGCCACACAAATGGCCCTCGACGCGATCCAGATTCTCGGCGGTAACGGCTACATCAATGAATTCCCGGCCGGTCGTCTGTTGCGTGACGCCAAGCTGTACGAAATCGGCGCCGGTACCAGTGAGATCCGTCGCATGCTGATCGGGCGTGAATTGTTCAACGAAACCCGCTAAACGGAGTTGTCCATGGCTATCCTGCATACCCAGCTCAACCCCCGTTCGGCGGAGTTCGCCGCCAACAGCGCGGCGATGCTTAAACAGGTCGACGCCCTGCACACCCTGCTCGCCCAAGTGGCGCAAGGTGGCGGCTCGAAGGCGCAAGAGCGCCACACCTCTCGTGGAAAACTGCTGCCGCGCGATCGCATCAATCGTCTGCTCGATCCGGGGTCGCCGTTTCTTGAGATCAGCCAACTGGCGGCCTACGAGGTGTACGGCGAAGACGTTCCCGCCGCTGGCGTAATTGCCGGGATTGGCCGTGTGGAAGGCGTCGAGTGCATGATCGTCGCCAACGATGCCACGGTAAAAGGTGGTTCGTATTACCCGCTGACCGTGAAAAAACACCTGCGCGCCCAGACCATCGCCCAGCAGAATCGCCTGCCGTGCATCTATCTGGTGGATTCCGGTGGCGCCAACCTGCCGCGTCAGGATGAGGTGTTCCCGGACCGCGAGCACTTCGGGCGGATCTTCTTCAACCAGGCCAACATGAGTGCCATGGGCATTCCGCAAATTGCCGTGGTCATGGGTTCCTGCACCGCTGGCGGCGCCTATGTGCCGGCCATGGCCGACGAAGCGATCATGGTCCGCGAGCAAGCGACCATCTTCCTCGCCGGCCCGCCACTGGTGAAAGCCGCGACCGGTGAAGTGGTCAGCGCCGAAGACCTTGGCGGGGCCGATGTGCACTGCAAGATTTCCGGGGTTGCCGACCATTACGCCGAGAGCGATGAACATGCCTTGGCCATTGCCCGCCGCAGCGTAGCGAACCTCAACTGGCGCAAGCTCGGCGAAGTGCAGCAACGTACGCCGATCGCCCCGCTTTATGGCAGCGACGAGTTGTACGGCGTGGTGTCGGCCGATGCCAAGCAGCCGTTCGACGTGCGCGAAGTGATTGCGCGACTGGTGGACGGTTCGGTGTTCGACGAATTCAAGGCGCTGTTCGGGACGACGCTGGTGTGCGGCTTTGCCCACTTGCAGGGTTACCCGATCGCGATCCTGGCCAACAACGGCATCCTCTTCGCCGAGGCTGCGCAAAAAGGCGCGCACTTTATTGAGTTGGCCTGTCAGCGCGGCATCCCGTTGCTGTTCCTGCAAAACATCACCGGTTTCATGGTCGGCCAGAAGTACGAGGCCGGCGGCATCGCCAAACACGGAGCGAAACTGGTGACCGCGGTGGCCTGCGCCAAGGTACCGAAATTCACGGTGATCATCGGCGGCAGTTTCGGTGCCGGTAACTACGGCATGTGCGGTCGCGCCTACGATCCACGCTTCCTGTGGATGTGGCCGAACGCGCGCATTGGCGTGATGGGGGCCGAACAGGCCGCTGGCGTACTGGTGCAGGTCAAGCGTGAACAAGCCGAACGCAGTGGCCAGGGTTTCAGCGCCGAGCAGGAAGCCGAGATCAAACAACCGATCCTCGACCAGTACGAAGAACAGGGTCACCCCTACTATTCCAGCGCTCGCTTGTGGGACGACGGCGTCATCGACCCGGCGCAGACCCGCGATGTCCTGGGCCTGGCCTTGTCGGCGTCGCTGAATGCGCCAATCGAACCGAGCCGCTTCGGCGTGTTCCGGATGTGATCGGGAGAAAATCATGAGCGACTTCAATACCCTCGAACTGCTGACCGACCCACGGGGTTTTGCGACCCTGTGGCTCAGCCGCGAAGAAAAGAACAACGCTTTCAATGCCGAGATGATCCGCGAGTTGATCCTGGCCCTGGACAAGGTATCGAGCGATACCAGCCTGCGTTTCCTGCTGGTACGCGGCCGCGGCAAGCATTTCAGCGCCGGTGCGGATCTGGCCTGGATGCAGCAATCGGCAGAACTTGATTACCACACCAACCTCGACGACGCCCGGGAATTGGCGGAGTTGATGTACAACCTCGCCAAACTGAAAGTCCCGACGCTGGCGGTGGTGCAAGGTGCAGCCTTCGGCGGCGCGTTGGGCCTGATCAGTTGCTGCGACATGGCCATCGGCGCCGATGACGCACAGTTCTGCCTGTCGGAAGTGCGCATTGGCCTGGCCCCGGCGGTGATCAGTCCGTTCGTAGTGCAAGCCATCGGCGAACGTGCCACGCGGCGCTATGCCTTGACCGCCGAACGCTTCGGCGGTCAACGAGCGCGCGAACTCGGTCTGCTGTCGGAGAGTTATCCGATAGCCGAACTTGAGCAAAAGGTCGAACAGTGGATCGATAACCTGCTGCTCAACAGCCCCGCCGCCATGCGCGCCAGCAAAGATCTGCTGCGTGAAGTCGGCGACGGCTCGCTGAACCCGGCATTGCGCCGCTACACCGAAAACGCCATCGCCCGCATCCGCGTCAGCCCCGAAGGCCAGGAAGGCCTGCGCGCCTTTCTGCAAAAACGTCCACCGGGCTGGCAAGCCGAAACCACCGCCAAGGAGCCGCGTTGATGAGCGCACCTGTTATCACTTCCCTGCTGGTGGCCAACCGTGGCGAGATCGCTTGCCGGGTGATGCGCACCGCCAAGGCCCTGGGCCTGACCACCGTGGCCGTGCACAGCGCCACTGACCGTGACGCCCGCCATAGCCGCGAAGCCGACATTCGTGTCGACCTCGGTGGCAGCAAAGCCGCGGACAGTTATCTGCAAATCGATAAATTGATCGCTGCCGCCAAGGCCAGCGGCGCCCAGGCGATTCATCCGGGTTATGGTTTTTTGTCGGAGAACGCCGGGTTCGCCCGTGCGATAGAAGCGGCCGGCCTGATTTTCCTCGGCCCCCCCGCCTCGGCCATCGACGCCATGGGCAGCAAATCCGCAGCCAAAGCCTTGATGGAAACCGCCGGCGTGCCGCTGGTGCCCGGTTATCACGGCGAAGCCCAAGACCTCGACACCTTCCGCGATGCCTGCGAACGCATCGGCTATCCGGTGCTGCTCAAAGCCACGGCGGGTGGCGGCGGCAAAGGCATGAAAGTGGTCGAGGACGTTAGCCAGTTGGCCGAAGCCCTGGCCTCGGCCCAGCGTGAAGCGCAATCATCGTTTGGCGATTCGCGGATGCTGGTGGAGAAGTACCTGCTCAAACCACGTCACGTGGAGATCCAGGTGTTCGCCGATCAGCACGGCAATTGCCTGTACCTCAACGAACGTGACTGCTCGATTCAGCGTCGACACCAGAAAGTCGTTGAAGAAGCGCCCGCTCCGGGCCTCAGCGCGGAACTTCGTCGTGCCATGGGCGAAGCGGCTGTGCGTTCGGCGCAAGCCATCGGTTACGTCGGCGCCGGCACCGTGGAGTTTCTGCTGGATGCGCGCGGCGAGTTCTTCTTCATGGAAATGAACACGCGCCTGCAGGTTGAGCACCCGGTCACCGAAGCCATCACCGGCCTCGACCTGGTGGCCTGGCAGATTCGTGTGGCGCGTGGTGAACCGCTGCCGATGACTCAGGCTCAGGTTCCGCTGAACGGCCACGCGATTGAAGTGCGGTTGTACGCCGAAGACCCGGGCAATGATTTCCTGCCGGCTACCGGGCGCCTGGAGTTGTATCGCGAATCGGCCGCAGGCCCGGGACGTCGAGTCGACAGCGGCGTTGAGGAAGGCGACGAAATTTCGCCGTTCTACGACCCGATGCTCGGCAAGCTGATTGCCTGGGGCGAAGACCGTGAACAGGCACGCTTGCGTCTGTTGAGCATGCTCGATGAGTTCGCGATTGGCGGGCTCAAGACCAACATCAACTTCCTGCGCCGGATCATCGGTCACCCGGCGTTTGCTTCGGCGGAGCTGGATACCGGGTTCATTCCGCGTTATCAGGAACAATTGTTACCGCAACCGGCGGCGCTCAGCGATGAATTCTGGCTGGCCGCCGCCCAGGCATTTTCCCAGAGCCAGCCTCGTTCACCGCGCGCCGATGACCCGAGTTCGCCCTGGGCCAACAGCAACGGTTTCCGGGCGGGATTGCCGACAGAAATCACCTTGCACTTGAGCTGCGAAGGTCAGGATCGCGCGCTGACCTTGGGTGCCGTCAATTCCGGTACAGCGCAACTCAAAGGCGGGCATTTACTGACCGAGCACGACGGCGTGCGTCGCCAGCATAAGGCGATCCGCCATGGCGACTCTGTGTATCTGCAATGGGATGGGGAACTGCGCCGCATCGAGTCCTACGACCCGATCAGGGCCGTTGAAGCCAGCCACAGCCATCACGGCGGACTGACCGCGCCCATGAACGGCAGCATCGTGCGCGTGCTAGTGGAGGCTGGGCAAACGGTCGAAGCCGGGGCGCAACTGGTGGTGCTGGAAGCGATGAAGATGGAGCACAGCATTCGTGCGCCACACGCCGGGGTGATCAAGGCGCTGTATTGCCAGGAAGGCGAGATGGTCAGTGAAGGCAGTGCGTTGGTTGAGCTGGAAGAAGCGTGAAATGACGATCGGTCCTACACCTTGCGAGGACCGATCTGATCAGAATTTGGCTGTAGCCTGAACCACCACGCCGATAATTCGGCACTCTTCGGTGTAAAGCGCTTTCGGATAGGTCGGATTGAGCGGGACCAGGTAACGCTGCCCGCCCTCTTCGATCAGCTTGCGGAAGATTGCCTCGCTGCTGTCTGGCCATTGGGCGATGACCAGTTTGCCTGGGACCGCTTCCACGTCCGGGTCCACCAGTATCAACATGCCTTCGGCGATGCTGAGGCCACTGGGTGCGGTCATCGCATCGCCCAAGACGGTTAGCCAGAACGCCGCGCCCTGAGCGTGGTAGTCGGACAGTTCGAAACGGTATTGCGTCAACTCGCCATCACGCAGCTCACCGGTTTCCTGCCAGTCACTGACCGGGTAGCGGAAGTACGGGTTGTACTTGTGTGTCAGACAAATCCCGTCGTCCTGTGAGTCTGCAGGCTCCCTGATCACCAGCGCCACCTCCAGAAAACCCAGGCCCAGCGCCTGCAAGACACGATTCATGTCATCGAGCCCGGGCTGACGACGTTTATTCAGCCAATGACCAACGCCACCCTGGGACATTCCGAGGCGCTCGGCGAGTATTTCTTGAGTGACTTTGAGTTCACTCATCTTGGCCTTGACCAATTCGATCCATTTATCCATGTGCGGCACGATACGTGGCAGCCTCCGGCCATCAAAACACAAATTGTAGTATTAAAATTAGGGTCACAAATACAGATCGTACTAGGATGAATTCACGGATCTGAATCTATCACGGAGCTTTGCCATCACCATGACCCAACCCGCCAACGACCTGCCTGAAATGCAAATCGACACCTCCCTCACCTCGCCCCAAGGCTCAGCCGCGGCCCAGCGAGCGCTTGATTACTATTTGAAACCGACTGTTTCAGAGGAAGGGGGAGAGGAACGCTTCTTTGACGTGAACCGCAACATCAGCAGCGAAGAAGCGTTGGTGCATGCTTCGGATCTGCTGCGTTGTGCAGCAGCCACTGCGTACGAGTCAGCCAATCACTTGCAGGGTTCAAATCGGGATCTGGCGTTCTCGGCGGTGCATATGATCGACATGGCCAAGGCCATGGTAGATCGATCCCTGGAGGGACATCAGAACGGTTGAGGCGAAGGAATCAGAGAAAGGACTGGAAAGAGTTTTCCAATCGCGCAGATAAAATCATTTGACTTGCAAACGAGAATGATTATTATTGCATCAGCTGATCGCGAGATCAGTCGATGGACCAAGGGACCTTAGGTCGGCCTCTTGGACTATCTCCTCATCAGGCTAATCACGGTTTTTGACCCGGCTTTTTGCCGGGTCTTTTTTTGCCAGTTTTCTGGCTTATGGCTTCAGGCTAATGAAGTCTTTGGGTGTCGCAAATCAGATGGCGCGGATGATATCAAAAGAATATTTGTTGGCAAGAGAAGCCCGGCATCATTGGGTCAAACTAAAGACAAATAGCACTTGAGAATCAATTGCATAATCTCTAAGCTGCGACCGCGTCAAGGAGGACGCCCCCCTCGCCCACCTCAATAAACCGCTATATGCGAGTCCGCCCGCGGCTCCGTACCGCCGCACAGCACACCGGTTTCAGGATCACGCAAAATGATCTGCCCTCGCCCGTAACTGGTCAGGTCGCAGACCACTTGCACGTCGTGCCCACGGCGCGCCAAAGCCGCTGCCATATCCCGAGAAGCGTTCTGCTCGATACCGACTTTCAACCCGCCCAGCCACTGCCAGCGCGGCGCATCCAGAGCTGCTTGGGGATTGAGCCCGAAATCCACCAGGTTCATGACCATCTGCACGTGCCCTTGCGGCTGCATGTAGCCCCCCATCACGCCGAAAGGCCCCATCGCCACGCCGTCTTTGCTGAGAAAGCCCGGGATGATGGTGTGGAACGTCTTTTTCCCCGGCGCCAGGCAATTCGAATGCTCGGGATCAAGGCTGAACTCCTCTCCGCGGTTTTGCAGGGCGATGCCACTGTCGGGCAGCACGACGCCCGAGCCAAAACCGTGATAGTTGCTCTGGATGAACGAAACCATGTTGCCTTCGGCGTCGGCGGTGGCCAAATAGACGGTGCCACTGGCGTGGGGATCACCTGGCTGCGGCGCCACGGCCTGCTCGCCGATCTGTGCGCGTCGATGATCCGCGTAGTGGTCGCTCAACAAATCCGCCACCGCGACCCGCATGTGCTCCGGGTCGGTGATGTAGTGCAACCCATCGCTGTAGGCGAGCTTCATCGCTTCAAGCTGACGGTGCCAGGTCTGCTGACTGTCTCGGTGATCAAAGTCGAACCCTTCAAGCATCTTCAACGCCATCAATGCCACGAGCCCCTGCCCGCTCGGCGGAATTTCCCAGACATCGACACCGCGATAACTAACCTTGATCGGCTCGACCCATTGCGCACGGTAATCCTGCAAATCACTGGCGCGCAGATAGCCGCCCGTGGCCCGCGAATGTGCGTCCAGCCGTTGCGCCAGGGCGCCGCGGTACAGACTTTCGCAACCAGTATTGGCCAGTTCGCTCAAGGTTTTCGCCTGCGCCGGATTGCGGAACAATTCACCGGCTCGCGGTGCGCGGCCGTCGATCAGAAAGGTTTCGAACCAGCTCTCAAGTACGTTGCTGCGGTCGGGGGTGAAATCGTCCAGCGCGGTTTGCCACTGCAACGCAACCACCGGCGACACGGGAAAGCCATCTCGCGCCAGACTGATCGCCGGTTGCAGCAAGTCGGCAAAGGGCAAACGACCGAAACGCGTGGAAAGCTCCGCCCAGGCCGAGGGACAGCCCGGCACCGTCACCGGCGTCCAGCCATGCAACGGCATTTTTTCATGGCCGGCAGCTTTCACCGCTTCAATGCTTAAGGCCTGTGGGGCCGAGCCGTTGGCGTTCAAACCGTGCAGTTTGTCTTGCGTCCACACCAGTGCAAAAGCGTCACCGCCGATACCGCAACCGGTGGGCTCGACCACGGTCAGCGCCGCTGCCGTGGCAATCGCTGCATCAATGGCATTGCCACCGCGACGCATGATTTCGATCCCGGCCTCGGCGGCCAGCGGTTGTGAAGCGGCGACCATGCCGCGCTTGGCGAAGACACTTTGACGCTGTGAGGCGTAGGGATACTCATGGGCAGAAAATTTGAACATGGCAGGACTCACACAAATTTGTTGGATGGACTCACAGCACGCGGCTGAGAAAAGCGCGGGTACGGGCGTGCTTGGGCTGACTGAAGATCTGCTCGGGCGGTCCCTGCTCGATCAGTTCACCTTGATCGAGCACCACCACCCGGTCGGCCACTTCGCGGGCAAAGCCCATTTCATGGGTGACCACGACCATGGTCATGCCCTCCTCGGCGAGCTCCTTCATGACTTGCAGCACTTCACCCACCGTCTCGGGATCGAGGGCGCTGGTGGGTTCGTCGAACAACATTGCCTGCGGTTTCATCGCCAATGCCCGGGCGATCGCCACCCGCTGCTGCTGTCCACCGGACAACATCGAAGGATAGTGATCAGCCTTCTCCGCCAACCCAACGCGCTTGAGCAACGCCCGCGCCTGCTCGACCGCTGCCGCGCGCGCCACGCCGAGTACCTGAATCGGCGCTTCGATGATGTTTTCCAGGGCGGTCATGTGCGGGAACAGGTTGAAGCGCTGGAACACCATGCCGATGTCCCGGCGCTGCCGCGCGATATTGCGCTCCGAATCGCGGGCGAGACTGCCATCGGCCCGGGTGCGGTAACCCATCGGCCGACCGCCGACGCGGATTTGCCCAGACTGAATGTCTTCGAGCAGATTGATGCAGCGGATAAACGTGGTTTTGCCCGAACCGGAAGCGCCGATCAGCACCACCACCTCGCCCCGTCGCACTTGCAGGGAAATGCCCTTGAGAATTTCCAGGTCGCCGAACGACTTGTGAACATCCAGCGCTTCGATGACCAGTTCTTCACTCATGTGCGCCATCTCAACGCCCCCTCAGCAATTTCATGGTGTTGCGACCGAACATGCGGCTGGCGGCCGGTGCCGGACGATCAGACTGTCCAAAGCGCGCTTCGAGCCAGCGCTGGAAAAAGCCCCAGAGCGTGGTCAATGCCAGGAAGTAGATGGCCACGACCAGGTACAACTCGAACACGCGGAAGGTCGCCGAGGTCACCATTTGCGTGCTCAGCAGCAACTCCTGCACGCCGATCACGCTGACCAGCGTGGTGTTTTTCAGCATCACGTTGAACTCGTTGCCCAGCGGCGGGACGATCACCCGGAACGCTTGCGGCAGGACGATGCGCCGCATCAACTTGGGAAACGTCATGCCCAGCGAACGTCCGGCTTCGTACTGCCCCTTGTCCACCGCGCCGATGCCGGCCCGAATGATCTCGGCCATGTACGCGCCTTCATTGAGGCCCAAGGCGATGATCGCGGCCTGAATGTTTCCCGGCACAATGAACCAGCCCAGGTCCAGGTCTTCAAAGCGAAAAATGCCCCCCGCCGCCAATGCCGTGTACAGAAAAACGATCTGCACCAGCAACGGCGTGCCGCGCATCAGCCACACGTAAAAGCGCACCGGGTACTGCAACAACGGATTACTCGACAGCTTCATCAACGCCGCGATCAGCCCCAACACACAACCGAGCAACATGGCCGAAACGCTGATCAGGCAGGTCAGCCACAGCCCCGTCAGGTAGACATCGCTGGGCTGCAACAGGTACTGCCAGAACACATCCCAATTGAAATTCATCAGGTTCGCCCTCAGTCCAGTTTGTCGCTGTCGACATGCCATTTACTGAGGAGCGCGGTGTAACTGCCGTCGGCGCGCATGCCTTGCAGGACTTCAGTCAGCGCCGCCGTCAACTGTGGATCACCTTTGCGCACGCCAAAACCGGTAAGGATACGGTTGAACGCCGGAACGGCCGACTGGAACAGATCCGGAGCGAGCTGCTGATAGTGACCGGCGGATTCGACCGTGGTGCCGAAGGCGTCCACCTGATTGATGCGCAGCGCCTGAAAGGCATCAGCGTCGACGTTGTACACCACCAGTTTCATCGGTGGTTTGCCGGCCGCTTCGAGCTTTTCGTTCTCCTTGCCCAGCAGCATGCGAATGGTTGAACCGTTGCTGACCGCGACCTTGAGACCGGACAGATCCTCCAGGGTGTTCACCGATTTCGGGTTGCCCTTGGGCACCACGATGGACTGGCTGGAATACATGAAGTTGACGATGTCGATCACCTCGCGGCGCTCAGGCTTGTCGAATAACTGGTCGACGATCATGTCGCACTGTTGCGCCAGCAGCGCCGGGATCAGCCCGGCGAAAGGCGAGATTCGCCACTCCACCTTCTTGTCACCCAGGCGCTGGGCAATCGCTTCGCCCATATCAACCTGCAGCCCCACCGGTTTTTGCTTGGTGTCGAACGACACCAACGGTGGCGAGTCCATGCCGGAGCAATAGACGATCTTCTCGCTTTTGCTCAGGCGCTCGGGTAACTCAGGGGCGGCGAACGCCCATTGCGAACACAGACTCAAGGTGAACACGGCAACTAACGCGCAAGGCTTGTGCATGGCATGACTCCAGTTGGCTGCAACGGATGTCCCCGGTAGGAGCTGGCTTGCCAGCGATTTGGCCCTTGAGTCTGACTTCGCTCATACAACAGCCATCGCCAGCAAGCCGGCACCTACAGGGGTGTGGTGTCTGGTTTATTGGTGGGCTTCGAGAAATTGAATCAGTCGCGGGATGGTGCCTTCGATGTGTTCGCACACGACTTCCGCGGCTTTATCCGGGTCGCCGGTACGCAGTGCGGCGACAATCGAGGCGTGCTCGTCACGGGCGCTGCGGGGTTTGTCGGCGTGTTGCAGCCACAGGCGCATGTGCGGCTCGATCACCGAGTACAACGCGCAAATCTGCCGCATCAGGCGCGGACGTTCACTCAGGCTGCACAGGTATTCGTGGAAAGCGCGATGGCGGCTCACCCACTCGGCACCGTCTTCGCGGTAGTCGTCCATTTCGTCGAGCAAGCGCTCCAGATGACTGAAATGGCGCTCGGTGAGTTTCGGCACCGCCACCCGGATGGCGAGGCCTTCGAGGGCACTGCGCATCTCAAACACTTCACGCATCTCGTCGATATTCAAGCCACGAACGATGGCGCCCCGGTTGGGTCGCAGCGTCACCAGGCCATCGGCATCAAGGCGTCGGAACGCTTCGCGCACCGGCATGCGGCTCATGCCGATTTCGCCGGCGATGTCCTCGGCAATCAACCGTTCGCCGGTGCGGTAACGCCCTTTGCAAATCGCCTCCAGAAGAAAGTTATAGGCCTCCTCTTCGGCGGTAATCGGCTGGCGCTCGGAATAGACAGGGGCGAATTTCATCGACTGCACCTTTTGTATTTTTGTATCCAATTATCCATAAAGCCAATAAAGCACAGGACGTGCCAGATTCCACGCGTGACGTGCAGGTGATTGATTGGATTGATATATCGGGAATCGATGAAGCGTGCACGTGGCACCAAGCATCTTTGTGGACGAGTGGAAACGTCCCATTTTGTAACCTGTCAGCCTCAAAACGGTGCTGGTGGTAACACGGATGATCGCTACGCTTGAGAGAACGGGTCACAGCGAGTGAAACGATTTTTCATGCGCTCCTAACCCCTTGCTCTTGCGTGTAAAGTAGCCGCCATAAAATCTCAAACAGGAACCCGCCCGTGGCTAAACTCGATATCACTGCCAATTTCGACAGCGGCAACATCCAGGTCATCGACCTCAGCGACCCGCTCAAGCCACTGCTGGCCATCCGCCCCGATACCAAAAGCAACCACTTCCAATGGTTCCACTTCAAAGCGAGCGGCCTGCACGTCGGACAGGAGCACTGGTTTCGCCTGAACAATGCCAGCCAGTCTTCTTACAACAAGGCTTGGGACGGTTATCAAGCCGTCGCCTCTTACGATCATGTGAACTGGTTCCGCGTGCCGACCATTTTCGAAGGCGACTGCCTGCGTTTCTGCCTTGAAACCACGCAAACCCACGCCTGGTTCGCCTACTTCGAACCCTACAGCCGAGGCCGTCACGACTGGCTCATCGAACAGGCGCTGACCAAGGCTGGCACCGAACTGCTGGCCACCGGCAAGAGCGTCGAAGGCCGTGACATTCAACTATTGCGCAAAGGCACAGGGGCCGAAGGCCGCCGCAAAGTGTGGATGATCGCCCAGCAACATCCGGGCGAGCACATGGCGGAATGGTTCATGGAAGGCGTGATCGAGCGCCTGGAAAAACATGACGATCCGGTGATGAACAAACTGCTGGCCAGCGCCGATTTGTATCTGGTGCCGAACATGAACCCGGACGGCGCCTATCACGGTCACCTGCGCACCAACGCCATGGGCCAGGACCTGAACCGCGCCTGGCAGAACGCCAGCCCGGAAATCAGCCCGGAAGTCTTTTTCGTACAGCAGCAGATGGAAAAGTACGGCGTCGACCTGTTTCTCGACATCCACGGCGATGAGGAAATTCCCTACGTGTTCACCGCTGGTTGCGAAGGCAACCCGGGCTACACGCCACGAATCGAAAAACTCGAAGAGCACTTCCGCAGCCATCTGAAGCACCTGACCAAGGACTTCCAGACCAAGCACGGCTACACCCGCGACGAACCGGGCAAAGCCAACATGACCTTGGCGTGTAACAGCGTGGGGCAGAAATACGACTGTTTGTCGCTAACCCTGGAAATGCCGTTCAAGGACAACAATGACGCGCCGAATGCGCTGACGGGTTGGTCGGGCAAGCGTTCGAAGCAGTTGGGCAAGGATGTGTTAACCACCGTTGCAGAGATGCTCGATACCTTGCGTTGATTGCACTTTTAAGATCAAAAGATCGCAGCCAGCGGCAGCTCCTTGAGAGGGTATGCACTCCCCTGTGAGCCGCCGCAGGCTGCGATCTTTTTCGAGCAGCGATTAACCGCGATCCTTACCCCGCAACATGCTGTCCAGCACATCATCACGCCGCACCCAGGCATGGAACAACGCCGCCGCCAAATGCACCAACACCGTCAAAAACAGCAGATAAGCCAAGTACCCGTGCGCCTTGCGCAGGAACGCGAACACCTGCGCATTCGCCGCCACGATCGATGGCAGTTGCACGGAACTGCCGAGCATCACCGGCTCGCCCGACGCGGAAATCATCGCCCAACCGAGCAGCGGTAAAATCAGCATCAGCGCGTACAGCAATACATGCGATGCCTTGGCCGCCAGCGCTTGCCAACCCGGCAGATCAGCCGGCAATGGTGGCTGTTGAGTCGAGAAGCGCACAACCAGACGCACAATCACCAGCAACAGAATGGCGACACCCAAGGGCTTGTGCAGGTTGATCAGCCACTCATGGCGTTCAGACACGGACGCCACCATGCCCGCGCCGATAAACAGCATGGCAATGATCATTAACGCCATCAGCCAGTGCAGCAGACGCGCCAGTGGAACGAAGTGGTTCGGTTGGGCGCTCATTGCTTGGCCTCCTGTTTGGCGGCGGGTAACTGGCTGACTTCACTGGTGCGACGCAGATAGGACGTGGCGTAACCGGCTGAACGCGCGGCGAGCAGCGGGTCGTCGGAACCTTCGATCCCGGCCGGCAACACCAGCGGGTCATAGTTAATGTCACGACACTCGCCATTGAGTTGTGGCTGAGTGCTTTCAAGGACCAGAGTGCCGGCGTTCAGCACCTTGCGGCCATCGGGCCAGGCCTTGCTCGCGTCGTTGACCGGATCACCGGGGCTGGCAAGAGTGATGTTCAGTTGCCAGCGCAACGGCCCGGCGGCCATGCGCTGAACCAGGTCTTTTTCCAGATAGTCACTGCCTTCCGGTGCTGTGGCGCCCGGTGCATCCTGAGCCACTGGCACCATGCTCCAGCGCACCGCTTGGCGTTGCCCCGCTGCGTTCACCAGGTAAAAGGCGTTGACGCTGTTGTAGGTTTCCGTGACGTAACTGGCCGATGGCTTGGCGGTCTTGATCCAGGCCAGGAACGGTGCGGCTTCCGGGTGCGAACCGAAGAACGCCGGCACCGCGGCGGGGTCCGGTTTACCGGTGGCCGGAAGGGGGGATTGCGCCTGCTGCAATTGATAGAACGCCTCGGGCGTACCTACCGGGAACACTGGCATGCTGTTCATCCCGGTGCGCCACTGCTGGCCGTTGGCCTGAGTGAACCGCAGCGCCAGGCTACGGATCGGCACGGCGTTGTCCGGCGCGTACGGATTACCCGCCGGTAACGCGAAACGTCCAACCACCGGAGTGCGTGCCTCATTGAACACCTGCGCCGACGAATAGCTGCGTGCTTCACCGCTGCTCTCGAAATGGCCGATCACGCACACGCCCTTGGAGTGATTACGGCGGAATCCGGGATGCACGCCGTTGTTGGTCTCCAGCACATTGATGAGTTTTTTTGGCGTCAGGCGCTGTGGGTCAAGTGTGCCGTTGACGTAGGCAAACGCCCCGGCCACAACAGCTACAACCACGGCGATGCCCGCCAGACGCAAGATCAGGCTCGCAGTACTCAAGGGTGGCCGGGTGGGCGGTGATGATCGATCTACCATGAAGGGCTCCAGGGCCATCGGCCACAAGTGAGAAGAACCAAGCAGACGAACCCCACGAGGGTTTATTCCCTCGTGCGGTATTTATTTTTTCAGGCGTGGAATAACCTCGAGTGCCGGGCGTCCTCCTGAACACTCAACTCAGCGTAGTGACTAGTCAGAACTTCATGAATGACATCGACGAACAACTGAGAGAAATCATTCCCAGATTGCGCCGGTTTGCCGTGTCACTGACGCGCAACCCCAGCAGTGCCGACGATCTGGTGCAGTCGTGCCTGGAACGGGCGCTGTCGAGCTGGGGCGACAAGCGGCCCGACGGCGACCTGCGGGCGTGGCTGTTTGCGATTCTATATCGGCAGTTTCTCGACGCTCACCGGCGCTCCCGACGCTATGCGCGAATGCTCGAATTCTTCACCGGGCGCGATGATGCGCAGCCTTCTGTGGAGCGCACCGTGATTGCGCAATCGACCCTCAATGCCTTCGATCAACTGCCCACCGAACAGCGCGCGCTGCTGCTTTGGGTGTCGGTGGAAGGCTTGAGCTACAAAGAGGTCGCGCAGATTCTCGATGTACCCACCGGCACCGTGATGTCCCGCCTGTCCCGGGCCCGCCAGGCTCTGCGCCAACTCAGCGAGGGTGAAATCACCCGCCCTTCCCTGCGGAGACTTAAATGATCAGCATCCCTCCGAGTGAGCGTGAACTGCACGCATATATCGACCACCAACTCAACGACGCCGACCGCGCGCTGGTGGAGACTTTTCTGGCGAGCAACGCGGAAGTTGCCGCGCAAGTTCGCGCCTGGCAGCAGGACGCCCAGCAACTGCGCGCGGCCCTGAGTGGTGCCTTGAAGCAAGAGGCCAATCCGGACCTCGACCCTGGGCTGATTCGCCAACGCCTGAAGCGCCAGTCCCGTCGCCACCTGGCGAGTGCCGCAATGTTGCTGATCGCCGTCAGCGTCGGCGGTTTCAGTGGCTGGCAGGCACGGGAAATGACGCTCGCCAGTGCACCGCTACCGATGGCCGATGCCATGCAGGCTTACCGTTTGATTGCCCAGCAAGGCCTCCTTCCGGCCGACTATAAGACCGGCGACAACGGCGACATGCAGGGCTGGCTCGACCGCTACTTCACACAGGCCAATCGCTTGCCTGACCTCGCTGGCGCCGGGTTCAAACCGGTCAGTGGGCGCCTGCTCAGCACCGAGCAAGGACCAGCGGCGATGGTGGTTTATGAGGATCAGGGCGGGCACAAGATCAGCTTCTATGTGCGCCCGCCGGGACCGAAAAATTTCCTGCTGCCGCGGGGCAGTCGTCGTGATGACGGGTTGCAGGCGGAGTACTGGTCGGGGGGTGGTTATAACTATGCGATGGTCAGCCCGGCGGATACACCGGCGGCGCAGATGCTCAGGCAAACCATAAACTTCTGAGTACGCATTCCCCTGTAGGAGCCGGCTTGCTGACGATGGCGTCCGTTCAGGCAACTGATCACCGCCATCGCTGGCAACCCAGCTCCTGCAGGATGTGTGTTTCCACAACCTCTGCCAACACAACTGGAAGCGAATTCGCCGCTCTGGTTACACTATGTCGCCGCAGGTCGGGAGCCTGCCTGAAGATTAGGGGATGACATCACAGTGACCGTTCGAACACCCAACCGCTCGCGCCTCACATCACGCTGGCCATCGCTGCGCCGCCTCTTCGGCAAGGCTGCACCCGCCAGTGGAGTCGCGACAGGTCGGGTCATCCACGATTACTTCCACCACAAGGCCCATTCCCAGGGCTATACCCTCAGCCACAGCCAACAACGCGTGATCGACTGCATGGCACAGCACGCCACAACGCTGCTGGGTGCCGGGGCAAAAACACTGCCCGGTCTTTACCTGCATGGCGCCGTCGGCCGTGGCAAGAGCTGGCTGCTCGACGGTTTTTTCCAGGCCGTTCCCCTCGCGGAAAAACAGCGCCTGCACTTCCATGAGTTTTTTGCCCGGTTGCATCAGGGCATGTTCAGCCATCGCGATCAGCCGGATGCACTGGCGACCACGCTGGATGAGCTGCTGCGCGATTGTCGGGTGTTATGTTTCGACGAGTTTCACGTGCATGACATCGGCGATGCGATGCTCATCACGCGGTTGTTCAAGGCGTTGTTTCGTCGAGGCATCCTGCTGTTGGTCACCTCCAACTATCCGCCGGAGGGCCTGCTGCCCAACCCGCTTTACCATGCGCGCTTCAAACCGGTGATCGACCTGATCAACGCGCGCATGCAAGTCATGGAAGTCGGCGGACCGCACGACTACCGCAGTCAGGCCAGAACCCACGCGCAACAGGTGTTCACCCAAGGCCAATACGTCTGGCCCGCCTCGCTGTCGCAACGTCAGGCGTTGAACCTGCCCTTAGTCGATGCGCCGGCCATTGCGCTGCCCGTCGGCACTCGCCATTTAGCTGCCCGTTACTGCGAAGGACGCACCATCGGCTTCACCTTCGCCGATCTGTGCGACCACCCGACGGCGGTCATGGATTACCTGGAATTGTGCCGGCGCTTCGATCACTGGATCATCGACCAACTGCCGAACCTGGCCGACTGCACGATTGCCGCCCAGCAGCGCTTCATCAACCTGATCGATGTTTTGTACGATCAGGACAAGCATTTGGTCCTGCTGGGTCAGCGTTCGTTATGCGAAAGCCTGGTTGGCGATGCCATCGATCTGGCGCGTACGCGTAGTCGGTTGGGGCAGTTGGTGGAAGTACGGGAGCCAGCGTGAGCTATAAGCGCCGATAATAATGGCGCCCCTTTGCGAGCTTGCTCGCGATGGCTATATGACAGGCAGTACCTCATTCCCGCTATCATGCCGCCCACTCATTCGATCAATAGCGAACCCCGTTCATGCACACCCTCGCCCAACTGCGCGCCGGCGCGCTGGCAGGCATCACTCGCCTGGACCTCAGCGACGGCCTGACAGAGTTTCCCCCGGAAATATTCGACCTCGCCGATTCCCTGGAAGTGCTCAACCTCAGTGGCAATGCCTTGAGCAGCCTGCCCGATGACTTGTACCGCCTGACCCGTTTGCGCGTGCTGTTCTGTTCAGACAATCGGTTTACCGAGCTGCCCGCCTGCCTGGGCCAATGCGCGGCGCTGACCATGGTCGGTTTCAAGGCCAATCGCATTGAACAGGTGCCGGGCGAGGCGCTGCCACCGCTGCTGCGCTGGTTGATCCTGACCGACAACTGCGTTCGTGAGCTGCCAACCGAACTGGGCGAACGCCCGCACCTGCAAAAACTCATGCTCGCCGGCAATCAGTTGCAGTGTTTGCCCGAGAGTCTGCGCGACTGCCACCGACTCGAACTGATCCGCATCGCCGCCAACCAACTGACCGAATTGCCCGAATGGCTGCTGACCCTGCCGAGCCTGACCTGGTTGGCCTACGCTGGCAATCCGCTGGAAACCGAAGCCGCCCTTCAAGCGACGGCGAGTATTCCCTGGTCGGATCTACACCTGGAGCAGCAACTCGGCGAAGGCGCTTCGGGGGTGATCCATCGGGCTACATGGACAACGCCGGATCAACCCGCCACACAGGTCGCGGTCAAACTCTACAAAGGCGAAATGACCAGCGATGGCTCGCCGCTGCACGAAATGAACGCCTGCATCATCGCCGGCGTTCACCCCAACCTGATCCGCGTTGAAGGACGGGTTGTCGACCATCCGCAACAAACAGCCGGACTGGTGATGCACTTGATCGACCCGAGCTTCCGCAACCTCGCCGGACTCCCGAGCCTGGCGTCCTGCAGCCGCGACGTTTACGCCGACGACACCCGGTTCAGTGCCGCGGCCGCCCTGCGCATCGCCCGTGGCATCGCTTCAGTGGCCGAGCATCTGCACAAGCACGGCATCACCCACGGCGACCTCTATGGCCACAATATCTTGCGGAACGAACACGGCGATTGCCTGCTGGGGGACTTTGGCGCAGCGTCTTTCCACGCCACGGCCGACAACCTGGAGAGTCGGGCCTTGCAACGCATTGAAGTGCGGGCATTTGGGGTTTTGTTGGGGGAATTGCTGGAGCGAATCGACTCAGGGTTGAGCAATGAGGAACGTCGGCGACTGGAAGATTTGCAGCAGCGCTGCTGTCAGGCAGATGTGTTGAATCGGCCGGGGTTTGGTGAGGTTGTTCAAGCGTTGTATGGCTGGTGACCGCTTCGCGGTCAATCGCGAGCAGGCTCGCTCCTGCAGTGGACCGAGTTGTCCGATTGGACCCGGTCTACTGTGGGAGCGAGCCTGCTCGCGAAGACGGCTTCACTGAAGAAACAAATTAACCCGCCAAGCCGACAAACATGTCCTGCACGTCATCGTGGTTATCGAGGCCTTCCAGGAAGGCTTCGACTTCAGCCATCTGCTCATCGCTCAGGCCGCTGACCGGATTTTTCGGCTGGTAGCCCAGTTTGGCCGACAGCACGGTGAACCCTTGCTCCGGCAGGGCTTTCTGTACCGCGTCCAGGTCCGTAGGTTCGGTCAGGAACAGGGTTGCGCCGTCTTCGCCCGGCTCGAAATCCTGGGCACCGGCTTCAATCGCGGCCATTTCCGGATCGGCGTCCGGGCTGTCCGGCGAAGCTTCGATCATGCCCACATGGTTGAAATCCCAGGCCACCGAACCGGAAGCGCCCAATTGGCCCTTGCGGAACGCGACGCGGATTTCAGCGACGGTGCGGTTGATGTTGTCGGTCACGCATTCAACGATCAGTGGCACCTGATGCGGTGCGAAGCCTTCATACGTCACGCGATGGTATTGCACGGTTTCGCCCAACAGGCCCGCACCCTTCTTGATGGCGCGATCCAGTGTTTCCTTGGGCATCGAAGCTTTCTTGGCCTGTTCAACCACCAGACGCAGGTGTGCGTTGGTGGCGGTATCGGCACCGTTGCGCGCAGCGATGGTGATTTCTTTCACCAGTTTGCCGAAGATCTTGCCCTTGGCGTTGGCTGCCGCTTCTTTGTGTTTAACCTTCCACTGTGCGCCCATTACTCACTCTCTTGTCTATGGCGCCGAGACATCTATTGGCCGACGCATGGCGCCAAGTTTATACGGCCTAAAGTTGGCAATCGACCAAAAATTCTCGCGGCTGATCGACATCTTCACCAACGGTTGTAGGGCGATTCTGAAACTTCGATTTGGCGTGTCCATCAAGGGCTGTGGTTTCGTACCCTCTGTGCCCGTACTCCATGGCAGAAGCGCGTTCGATGCACAACGACAAGGAAAGTCCCTTCACCCTGACCCTGCTCGACGATGACTTGAGTTTTCAGGTGGTGCAGTTCAATGGCCGCGAGGCGCTCAATCAACCCTTTCGATTCGACATCGAAGTGATCGGCCTGACACCGGCCCTGCACCTCGATCACTGGCTAGAGCAACCGGCGCTGCTCAGCCTCGGAGAAGGCCCGGGATTTCACGGTGTGCTGCACAGCGCCAGTTACGAACATCACGGGCCGCACCGGGTCGGTTACAAACTGGCGCTGGTGCCGGCGCTGCAAACGCTGGATCGGCATCGATCCAGACGCATTTTTCAGCAACTGAGCGTACCGATGATCCTGCGCCGGTTGCTGGAAGAACATGGGCTGCCCGATGACAGCTATCGCTTTGAGCTGGCGCACGGGCACTACCCGCTGCGGCCGTTTTGCATCCAGTACGAAGAAACCAGCCTGGCGCTGCTGCAACGGCTGTGCGAAGAAGAAGGTATTCACTACCACTTCGAACATCGCAGCGACGGGCATGTGCTGGTGTTTGCCGACGACAGCCTGAGTTTCCCGCAAGAACCGTTGTTGATGCCTTTTCGCAATGATGAACCCGACACTCAACGCAAGCCGGTCATCAGCGAGTTGTTCCAGCGCCATGATTCGCCGTCGTCGACCCCTCGACTGGCGACTAGAAACCGCGGAGCACCGGACACCGATAACGGAGCGGCCAACCACGTTTACCACCGACCCGCAACGCCCATGCTCCGGCCCGCCCACGAGCAACGGCATTGCGATCAACTGGCCCGTCGACTTCTGGAGCGAATGCGTTGCCAGCAGGTGCAGACCCACGGGCAAAGCAATCAACAGGCTTTACGAAGCGCCTCTATCGTCCAGGTTGAGGAACATCCGTTACCGGGATTCAACGATCAATGGCTGGTCACGCAAGTGCTGCATCAGGGCCAACAGGGTTCGATTCTGGTCGGGCACACACCCGACATGCCCCTGCGGTACCGCAATCAGTTCACGGCCATTCCCTGGTCAACCGTCTTCAGGCCGGCGCTGAAACAGACGAAGCCGAGCATCCCCGGTTACCAGCCGGCGCGAGTGTCTGGACCCGCCGGGCAACCGGCCGTGCTCGATGATCGAGGTCGAATTCAGGTAAACATATGGCCGACAACGGATGTTGATTCCGAAGGA
Organism: Pseudomonas sp. MYb327; assembly: GCF_040438925.1. Taxonomy (NCBI): domain Bacteria; kingdom Pseudomonadati; phylum Pseudomonadota; class Gammaproteobacteria; order Pseudomonadales; family Pseudomonadaceae; genus Pseudomonas; species Pseudomonas sp. MYb327. The sequence goes on along the minus strand of NZ_CP159258.1, from coordinate 1,276,313 downwards.
GTCTGGGTGCCGGTCGCGGTGGATGCGTCTGACGCCCGGTTCAATCCGTCGGGGCTACCGCTGGCGGGGAGCGAAGGGCTGGTCAGTTTCCTCGACAGCGACCCCGACCGCCCGGTGTTCTGTGCCAGCAGCGTGCAGCGCCACAACCCGCGCCCCACCCGCCAGCCCAACCCCCGCAGCGACGCCCGCCTGCTGTTCGACTGGCTGATCAATCCCTCGGATCGTTAGCGTTCAACGTCAACCCTTGTCAGCCTTGCCGGCCGCAGCGGCGAACTTTGCCAGGCGCACATCCAGGTGCCGTGGCCGACGTCCGTGATCCTCGGCGCGCTCTTTGCGGCGGATGGCGTTGCGCACCATCAAAGAGCCGAGGTAACGAATCGGCTCTGGCGGGAAAAAGCCTAACGGACCATTGACCAAGGGCGAACGGGTCCAGGCATTGTCAAGTCCCTGGACCATCGACGCGAGAATCTGCCCGCCCATGTGGCATGGTCCGACGCCGCTGCCGGAATAGCCGAAACCATAAAACACGTTACCGCTGGCACTCATCTGCCCAAAGAACGGCAGCCCCGTAACCGAACGATCCGACGGACCGTTCCAGGTCGCTTCGACCTTGACGTTGGCAAAGGCCGGGAAGAAATCCCCGAGGCTGCTTTGCAACAGGCCCGCATACGGTGACGGCTGATCGAACACCGGCAACATCCGCCCACCGTAGGCGAAGGTGTTGCCACCCTTGCCGAGCATGATCCGGCCGTCCGGGGTGTTGTGGTAGTAGTGCACGAAGATCCGCGAATCTAGCACTGTGACACCGCTGGTCAAGCCGATTTCGTTGAGCAGGTCGGGCCGGGGTTCGGTGATCAGCATGTCGCTGGAGACGATCGCCACGCTGCGTTCGAACTGCGGAAACGCGCGAGCCATCCAGGCGTTCATCGCCAATACCACTCGATCGGCGCGCACGGTGCCGTTCGCGGTTTGAATGCCCGCAGGCTTGCCTTCCTCCAGTCCGGTCATGGCGGTGTTTTCATGAATCCGCACGCCGAGTTGCAACGCGACCCGGCGCAAACCGCGCACCAGTTTGCCCGGTTGCACACTGGCGGCGGCCGGGGAAAACCAGCCTTCGAGGTGTTTGCTGGAGCCCGCCATGCGCTGCACATCCGCCACCGGCCGCTGCGTGAACGAGTTGATGCCGTTGCGCTCCAGCGCCGCAATGACAGCATCGGTCGAGCCGACCTGGGCGCGGTTGGTGGCGGTGTAGAGAGTGCCATCGAGGCGGTAATCGGCATCCACCGCGTACTTGTCGCAGAAGGCGCCAATGGCGTGAATGCTGCTCTCGGATTCCTTGACCAGGCGCACGGCTTCTTCAACGCCGAACAACCGCTCCAGGGTGAAATACTTGGCCGACCACGACAATGCACAACCACCGTTGCGCCCACTGGCCCCGGCACCGCAGATGTCCGCTTCGATCAGCAACACATCCAGTTCGGGGTTCTGCTCCTTGAGCATGATCGCCGTCCACAACCCGGTATAGCCGCCGCCGACGATGCAGACATCGGCGCGGGCGTCGCCTTCCAGTGGCGGGCAGGTTTCGGACGTATCGGCCTTCAGGGCCTGGTCCAGCCAAAAGGGTCTCATGGGGCATTTCTCCGGTCAGATGTCCACGCGCTCGCCTGCCGCGGGCGCAACAGGCGGCGCGGGACAGGGTTCAGGTACGCAGGGGTTTTACGGTTATCGCTTGATTGGGTACGTAGGCAAAGTGAGTCCCCACTCCACCCGGACGGCTGTTCCAGTGCGGGATCAACACCAATGCCGAGAACATCGCGCAGCCGGCAAAGACAATGAACACGGTAACGGTGTCGAAATAGCCCGGCAGCAGCCCGCCGAGAATCGCTCCGACCGAGCCACAGCCGTTAACGAAACCCGCTGCCGTTGCGCCGGCCTTGGCGGTGCCGAAATCGATGGCCGCCGCGCCGCTGATCATCGAGTCCGGTCCATACAGCGTCAGGCCCATGACAAACAACAGCGCCACCACCAGCACCACGCTGCCGGTTTGCAAGGCGCCCATGAAAAACGCCAGGGATATCGTCAACGCCAACAGACTGATCACACAGGCCGGCATGCGTCGGGCGCCGAACAGTTTGTCCGAGGCCAAACCAATCAAGATCGGCCCGAGCAACCCGGCCAGCTCAAACGCCGTGGGAATGATCGCCGCACCGACCTTGCCCACCGAGGGCATCTGTTCAAAAACGATCACCGGCCCCCACAACAGAATCGCGTAGCGCGCTGGTTTCAACATGAAATACGCCAACCCCAGCACCAGCACCGTGCGATTGCGCAGGATTTCCCTGAAGGGCTCCCACATGCTGATCTTGCTTTGTGCTTCGGCTTGTTCCGCGGTCAACTCCGGTTCCGGTTCCACTGCCGGCAAACCGACGTCTTCCGGTTTGTTGCGTTGAAAAATGAAAAACAGCACCGCGACCAGCCCAACCACCACCGCACTGGAAATGAATGCCGCATGCCAGCTGCCGATCAGCGTATACGCCCACCACCCGGCAAACGGCGAGGCCACCAGACCGCCAAAGGCGTAGCAGGAACTCCACAGGCCCAGCACTCGCCCGCGCTGTTCGGAGGGAAAGAAACTGCCCAGGTTCTTGCACAGCCCCGACCAACCGGTGGACTGTGCCAAACCTTGAATCAACATGCAGGTGGCGAAGATCGGCAACGTGGCAAAACTGCCCATCACCAGCGCGGCGGCTGCCGAGATCAACAACCCACCGAGCACCACAACCCTTGGGCCGAAGCGATCAGCCAGGATGCCCCACGTGAATTGGCCGATGGCGTAAGCGGTGAGGTAAATGGCGTCGAGGTTGGCCATGGCCATTTTGTCGAGCATGAACGTTGGGTCTTCGCCGATGCCGAGTTTGGCAACGGAAAATGCTTTGCGGGTGAAGTAGAAAGCGGCGTAGGCGAGCCAGGTGATCGCGAAGATCTGCACGCGCCAACGCTTGATGGTGCCGATGTGCTTGTTCATTGTGGTTCTGACCTCAGGGTGTGAGTGTGCCGGCAGAATTGGAAGAAAACGCCTGTGTTTTTATTGTTAAGCACTGCGAAATCACCTTGTCCCTGTGGGCGATTCCGGTCAGATGAGTCCTGCTGTTGCACGCACAGGCTCATGGCCATCGTTGCTGATCGACTGAGCAGTCACCGGGGCTGAAGCGGATAAAAACAATTACTGATTAATAAGTGAAATCGATTTATCGTATTTCCAATATAAGCTCAGCTTGTTACTGGAGTTGTCGATGTCGGTTTCCCACGCCCAGCTCAAAGCCTTCCACGCCGTGGCCGTTCACGGAAGCTTTACCAAAGCCGCCGAGCGGTTGTTTTTGACGCAACCGGCGATCTCCGACCAAGTGCGAAAACTCGAAGAGCGTTACGGTGTTTTACTGTTCCACCGCAACAAACGCTCGGTGCGCCTGACCGATCTGGGCGAGCGCTTGTTGAGCGTCACCCAGCGTCTTTTTGTGATCGAGGCGGAAGCTCAGGAACTGTTGCAGGATTCCCAGGCGTTGCAGACTGGCAGCCTGATTCTCGCCGTGGATGCGCCGGTGCATGTGCTGCCGCAAATCGCCCGATTCTGCGACCGCTACCCCGGCATCAGCGTGAAGATTGAAACCGGCAACACCGATGAGTCGCTGTTTCGGCTTTTCAACTATCAGGCAGATCTGGCACTGCTAGGTCGCGACGTCAGCGACGAACGCTTGATCTCCCTGCCGCTGCGCAACGACCCGATGGTCGCGTTCGTGTCGCGTAACCATCCGTGGGCGGATCGCGAATCCATTTGCCTGGCCGACCTGGACGACACGCCGCTGGTCCTGCGGGAAATCGGCTCGGTCACCCGGCAAACGCTGGAAGAAGAAATGGCCGGTGCGGGTTTCCGTATCCGTCCGGCAATTCAGGTTGAAGGGAGGGAAGCCGCGCGGGAGGCGGTGGTGGTGGGGATTGGCGTGGGCGTGGTGTCGGCCGCGGAATTCGGTGCGGATTCGCGGGTGTGTGCGTTGCCGATTACTGACTGCAAACGCCGGCTGACGGAAACGCTGGTGTGCTTGCGCGAGCAGAGTTCTCGGCGGGTGGTGGCGACGTTTCTGGAGATGGTGCGCGAGAGTCTAGCGTAGACAGGCCCGGCCCCATCGCTAGCAGGCTAGCTGCTAGCGATACAGGCGCCTCGGTCTACCTGCCCGGCGCCAAGCCAAAAAACGCCTGAATCAAACGCAAATCCCGCCGCCGCTCCATGCACCCCATCATGTGCCGATTCACCAAACCCTCGCCAATGATCGGCACCGCCGCCACCCGTGGGTCGTGGCTCACTTCCACCGATGACACCACGCCCACGCCCAACTCGGCTGCCACCGCCTCGGTCACCGCTTCGCGACTGTCCAGTTCCAGCAACACCCGAGGATGCACGTTGGCCTGAGCGCAGGCCTCATCAAACGTACGTCGGGTAATCGAGCTCGGCTCGCGCAACACCATGATCACTTGATCCAGTTCCTTGAGCGGCACGCCTTTGCTGCGCTGCGCCCACGGATGACCTTCGGGTACCAGTGCACAAATGCGTGATTCGCTCAGGGCTTGCAAATGTAAACCCTTGCGCGGCTCGACCTCAGTCAACACCGCCACGTCGGCATGTTCGGACAACAACGCCGCGAGGGTTTCCTGGGCGTTGCCCAAACGCAGGTTCACCGTGATCCCCGGATACCGCGCGCGCAGGCTGGCGAGCATCGGCATGACCATGTGCGGCCCGTCCGCCGCCACTTCCAGGCGACCGGTGAGCAACTGCCGGTTGGCTTCCAGCATCACTTGCGCCTCTTCGGCCAGGCCGAACATCGCCCGGGTAATCGCCGCGAGTTTGGTGCCCTCCTCCGTCAACTCCACCCGGCGCGCGGTGCGGCGCAACAGGGTGATCTGGTAGTGCTCCTCCAGCGCCTTGATGTGCCCGGTGACCGCCGGTTGGCTGATGAACAGCCGCGCCGCGGCCCGAGTGAAGCTGCCCTCGCGGGCCACGGCATCGAAGGCGCGGAGTTGAAACAGGTTCATGAATAAGCCTCACTGATGGTTGGCATAACAATAAACAATTTGATTGATAACTCGGCAAATTGCAATTTAAGCCCCGTAGCTTCATCCCATCGATTGCGAGGACACGAGAATGAGTATTGCCGCCCCCATCCTGCTCACCCCCGGCCCGTTGACCACTTCGGCCCGCACCCGTCAGGCGATGATGGTTGACTGGGGTTCATGGGATGACCGCTTCAACCAACTGACCGCCAGCCTCTGCGAACAACTGCTGGCGATTATCAACGGCGCCGCCAGCCACCATTGCGTACCTCTGCAAGGCAGCGGCACTTTCGCGGTCGAAGCGGCGATCGGCACCCTGGTGCCGCGTGACGGCAAGGTCCTGGTGCTGATCAACGGCGCCTACGGCAAACGCCTGGCGAAGATCTGCGAAGTGCTGGGCCGCTCGTTCAGTACCTTTGAAACGGCCGAAGACGAACCGACCACCGCCGCAGACGTCGACCGCCTGCTGCGCGCCGATCCAGGCATTACTCACGTCGCACTGATTCACTGCGAAACCAGCACCGGTATCCTCAACCCGTTGGCGGAGATCGCCCAGGTCATCGAGCAACACGGCAAACGCCTGATCATCGACGCCATGAGTTCCTTCGGCGCCCTGCCGGTGGATGCGCAACAGGTGCCGTTCGACGCACTGATCGCCGCATCGGGCAAATGCCTCGAAGGCGTGCCGGGGATGGGGTTTGTCTTCGCTCGCAAGGAATCCCTGGCCAATGCGGCAGGTAACTCGCATTCGCTGGCGATGGATCTGTTCGATCAGCACACCTACATGGCCAAGACCGGTCAGTGGCGCTTCACTCCGCCGACCCATGTGGTCGCCGCGCTGCACGAAGCCCTGCTGCAATACAACGAAGAAGGCGGCTTGCCGGCTCGGCACGAACGCTACGCCGCCAACTGCCAGGCACTGATGGAAGAAATGAGCAAACTGGGTCTGCGCAGCTTCCTGCCGGCCGCGATTCAGGCGCCGATCATCGCCACGTTCCACGCTCCGAAAGATCCGCGCTATTCATTCAAAGACTTCTACGAGCGGGTCAAGGCCAAGGGCTACATCCTTTACCCCGGCAAACTGACCCAGGTCGAAACCTTCCGCGTCGGCTGCATTGGTCACGTGCAACCGAGCGAAATGCGCGAAGCCGTCGCGGCCATCGGCGAAGTGTTGCGCGAGATGGAAGTGCTCGACATCTGAAATTCCGGACGACCGAGCTTTTGTAGGAGCTGGCTTGCCAGCGATCCAATCACCTCGGTCCTATAGACATAGCCAATTATTGTTCATCGCTGGCATGCCAGCTCCTACAGGACACTGATAATCATGAACTACACCAACCCAACCAAACTCCAGGCCGCCATCCTCGACTGGGCCGGCACCGTGGTCGATTTCGGTTCTTTCGCGCCGACGCAAATCTTCGTCGAAGCCTTCGCCGAGTTCGACGTCCAGGTCTCCATCGACGAAGCCCGTGGCCCGATGGGCATGGGCAAGTGGGACCACATCCGTACGTTGTGCGACCAGCCGGAAGTTGCCGAGCGCTATCGCAAAGTGTTTGGCCGCACCCCAACCGACGATGATGTGACTGCCATTTACCAACGCTTCATGCCATTACAAATCGAGAAAATCGCCGAGCACTCGGCGCTGATTCCGGGCGCCCTGGACACCATCGCCAACCTGCGCCAACAAGGGATCAAGATCGGGTCCTGCTCCGGCTACCCGAAACAAGTCATGGACAAAGTGGTCGAACTGGCCGCCACCAACGGTTACGTCGCCGACCACGTAGTCGCCACCGACGAAGTACCCAACGGCCGCCCATGGCCAGCTCAGGCATTGGCGAACGTGATCGCCCTGGGCATCGACGACGTGGCCGCGTGCGTGAAGATCGATGACACCGTGCCGGGCATCCTCGAAGGCCGCCGCGCCGGCATGTGGACCGTCGCGCTGATCTGCTCGGGCAACGCGCTGGGCCTGGACTACGAAGGCTATCGCGCCCTCGGAAGCGACGAACTGGCCAGCGAGCGCGAACGCATCCATGCGATGTTCGAAGGTTCGCGTCCGCACTACATGATCGATACCATCACCGATTTGCCAGAAGTGATCGCCGACATCAACAAACGTCTGGCCAAAGGCGAGATGCCGCAAACCAATTGATAACACCTCTCTGTTGATAAAAAAGCGCCAGTCCTTACACGGGGCTGGCGCTTTTTTTTGCTCAATCAGCTGATATAGAGCATTGAACGCCCAATCGTCACAGGCAAGTGCGAAGAAACAGGATTACAGTTAAAGCACACCGTCGATCAAGAACGGGCGCTTCAAACCGGACCTGTGAGGAACACCGTATGCCGTGGAAAAACTCCGACTCGCGCTACAGCACCGTATCGATTGCGCTGCATTGGTTGATGCTGGTCCTGCTGGCACTGGTTTATGCCTGTATCGAATTGCGTGGCTTCTTTCCCAAGGGTAGCGGCGGTCGAACGCTGATCGTGGAATCGCACTTCATGCTTGGCCTGACCGTATTCGTATTGGTCTGGTTACGCTTGTTCGCCCGCAGCCTCGGCCCGGCACCACAGATCTTCCCGGCTTCGCCGCAATGGCAAACGCTGCTGGCCAAGTTAATGCACTGGGCGCTGTACCTTTTCATGATCGCCATGCCGCTTCTTGGCTGGCTGGTCACCAGTGCCAAAGGCAACCAGGTGATGTTCTACGGTTTCGACCTGCCGCTGTTGGTCGCGGAAAACAAAGACCTGGCCAAGCAGATACAGGGCTGGCACGAGCTCGGTGGCACCATCGGTTATTGGCTGATCGGTTTGCATGCCGTTGCAGGCCTGTATCACCACTATGTGGTGGGCGATAACACCTTGTTGCGGATGATGCCCAAGCGCACTTGACCTCAACACTCCCCTGTAGGAGCGAGCAGGCTCGCTCCTACATTGGTCAGATTTTTGAGTTGAAACCCCGGCGGCCCTGTAGACCGCCAGTGTGGATAAAGATTAATCGTGTGCCACGGACAAACTTCCCCGCCTCAACCTGCTGCTTGAGCGCCAATAACGCCTTGCCGGTGTACAACGGTTCCATTGGAATGCCGCTGGCTTGCTCGGTCTGTTCGATGAAATCGAGCAACTTCGGGTCGACCTTGGCGAAGCCACCTCGGCTGGCGTCGAGCAGTTCATAAGACGGATGATTCACGCCTGCCTCCTCCACGATCCTCTCGACCTGCTGCGCCACACCGTGATCGTCCGGCACCGCCAGCGCTCCGTAAACCGGGTGTTCGCCTGCTTCGGCCATTACCAGGCCGGCCAGGGTCGTGCCGGTTCCGCAGGCCAGCCACCAGCCGTCATAGTCGTTCCAGCCCAATGTATTCAGCTGTCGGTCGACCAATGTTTTCAGCTGCTGGCAGCCCCTTGCCCCCGGCAAACCGCCGCCGCCTTCCGGCACCGCAAGCAGATCGGGATACTGCGCCAGCCACGGCTCCCAGAAACCCGCTTCATGCCGTGCCCGATAGCCGCCATAACCGAGCCAATGCAGTTGCATGCCAACCTGCAAGTCTTTTACCGTGGGCGTTTGCTGAGGATGACCGCGCAACAAGCCGACCGTGGCGAAACCGAAACGCTTGCCCGCAGCGGCCAGTGCATGAAGATGATTGGAGTGTGCGCCGCCGAGGCTGATGATGCCTTTCGAACCGTTCCGGTCAGCGACTTTCAGGTGCTCGATGAGCTTGAACCATTTGTTGCCGCTGATCAGCGGGTCGATCTGGTCCAGGCGCAGGATGGCGACTTCGATGTTGGCCTTGGCGAGCCAGTCGAGGTGGAGGGGTTCGAGGGGGGCTTGGGGTTGCCATATTTGGCTAGGCAGAAACATCAACGCTGGCTCTGAGAATGGAACCGGCATGTTAGCAGCCTTGAGGGCGCCATCGCGGGCAAGCCCGCTCCTACACTGGATCTATGAGCGCCACAGATCAAATGTCGGAGCGGGCTTGCCCGCGATAGCCATTGGCAAGCTGGTCCTGTCTATTACAACTGCGCAGCCAACCGCGAACCCTGATTGATCGCCCGCTTGGCATCCAGCTCCGCCGCGACATCCGCGCCACCGATCAGATGCACATTCTGCCCCGCCGCCACCAGGCCATCCTGCAACTCACGCAGCGGGTCCTGCCCTGCGCAGATCACGATGTTGTCTACCGGCAAAACTTGTGGCTCGCCGGTTTCGCCGATGCGGATGTGCAGGCCTTCGTCGTCGATCTTCAGGTACTCGACGCTGTTGAGCATCTGCACCTGCTTGTTCTTCAGACCGGTGCGGTGAATCCAGCCGGTGGTCTTGCCCAGGCCGTCGCCGACCTTGGATTTCTTGCGTTGCAGCAGGAACACATCACGGGCCGGTGCATGGGGCGCAGCCTTGATGCCGGCGACACCCCCGCGTGCTTCGAGGTGCGTATCGATGCCCCACTCTTTCCAGAACTCATCACGGTTCAGGCTGGTGGCTTGGCCCTGATGCACCAGGAACTCCGACACGTCAAAACCGATACCGCCAGCGCCGATCACCGCTACACGCTTGCCCACCGGTTTGCGTTGCAGAAGCACGTCCAGGTAACTCAGCACCTTGGCGTTTTCGACGCCCGGAATCGCCGGAGTCCGTGGGGCAATGCCGGTGGCCAGAATGATCTCGTCGAACCCGCCCTCGACGAGTTTCGCCACATCCACACGAGTGTTCAGGCACACCTCGACGTTGGTGGTCTGCAGTTTGCGACCGAAATAACGCAGGGTTTCAAAGAACTCTTCCTTGCCCGGCACACGCTTGGCCACGTTGAACTGGCCGCCGATCTCGCTGGCCGAATCAAACAGCGTCACATGATGGCCACGCTCGGCCGCCACGGTCGCGGCGGACAACCCGGCAGGCCCGGCACCGACCACGGCGATCTTCTTGATCTCGCGCACAGGCAGGTAGTTGAGTTCGGTTTCGTGGCAGGCGCGTGGGTTCACCAGGCAACTGGTCAACTTGCCGCCGAAGGTGTGGTCGAGGCACGCCTGGTTGCAACCGATGCAGGTGTTGATTTCGTCGGCGCGACCTTCGGCAGCCTTGTTGACGAAATCCGGGTCGGCGAGGAACGGCCGCGCCATGGAAACCATGTCGGCATCGCCTTCGGCGAGGATCTGCTCGGCGACTTCCGGGGTGTTGATGCGGTTGGTGGTGATCAGCGGAATGTTCACCGAACCGCGCAGCTTGGCCGTGACCTTGCTGAAGGCCGCACGGGGCACTTTAGTGGCGATGGTCGGAATCCGCGCTTCGTGCCAGCCGATACCGGTGTTGATGATGGTCGCGCCGGCCTGCTCGATGGCTTTGGCCAACAGCACGATCTCTTCCCAAGTGCTGCCGCCTTCCACCAGATCGAGCATCGACAGGCGGAAAATAATGATGAAGTTCGGGCCCACCGCTTCACGCACACGGCGGACGATTTCCACCGGCAGGCGCATGCGATTCTCGTAGCTGCCACCCCAGCGGTCTGTACGGTGGTTGGTGTGGGCCGCGAGGAACTGGTTAATGAAATAACCTTCGGAGCCCATGATTTCGACGCCGTCGTATTCAGCCTGTTGCGCCAGGGTCGAACAGGTGACGAAATCGCGGATCTGCTTCTCGATGCCTTCCTCGTCCAGCTCTTTAGGCTTGAACGGGTTGATCGGTGCCTGAATGGCGCTTGGCGCGACCTGTTTCGGGCTGTAGGCATAACGGCCGGCGTGGAGAATCTGCATGCAGATCTTGCCGCCCGCTTCGTGTACCGCGCGGGTCACGATCTGGTGCTTGAGCGCCTCTTCTTCGGTGGTCAGCTTGGCCGCGCCGGAGTACACGCCGCCCTCATCGTTCGGGCCAATACCGCCAGTCACCATCAGGCCGACGCCGCCACGGGCACGCTCGGCAAAATACGCTGCCATGCGCTCGAAGCCACCGGGTTTTTCCTCAAGACCGGTGTGCATCGAGCCCATCAAGGTACGGTTGCGCAACGTGGTAAAACCCAGGTCCAGCGGGGCCAACAGGTTCGGGTAATGAGCGGCGGTCATCGGTAACTCCACAACGAGCGAACACGGAAAAAGTGTGGGCGCTCTTTGGCGCCCCTCTGTCATGTGTTACAGATTATGAGCACTGTAGCGCTCGCTCAATGACCGAAACTTACAACTTAATGATCAAAACGAGCAGCCACCTAACGCAAGTTAAGCCAGTTGGGCACCCCCGAACTCATCGCGACACAGCTCGCATAACGCTTGCAGGCCTTGGTGCTGGCCGACTCTGGCGGCACCGAGATCTGCACGATCAACACCAGCAAACACAGGATCAGCAGGGGGACGTAATAGGCAAGAAGACTTTTTATTTTCATTATCAGTGCTCTCATGACCTTTGAATCGGACCTGGTTGCTGCCATGACATCAAGGGTGGCAGTGCCCTTGCGAACGGCGCCTTCGAGTGACCGGTGCCGATCGTTCGAAGGCGCCCTGCTCTATCAACGTTCGTCGACGGTAATGAACTCACGACGTTCGGCCATGAACGCAGGCACGTCGTCCTCATTGGTGAAGAACTGCTCGTACCACTCGCGCAGCTGGTACACCGGGCCGTCGGTTTCTGCCAGTACCGGCTTGTCGATACGGATCTTGTGCTTCCAGATCACCACGTCCTGATAGAACGAATCGCGGTTGCCCTGGACGTAGGCCCGTGCCACTTCCTGGTTCTGTTCTTCGGTCCAGCCGGGTACGCGCTTGACCATGCAACCAAAGCGCAGGTCGAAGCTGTTCGGCGTCACCGGCACGTGGCTATTGAGCAAAATGGCGTGGATGCGCACGTCGCCGAACATCGAGCTGATCTGCGTGAAGTGAGTGGCTGGCCCGTAGTAGGCCGATGGCGCGATCAGGTCGCCGCCCAGGCGCTCGGAGTCACCATGGAAAATCTGATGGCCGATATGGCCTTCGAAGACGTTGGCGAAATACTTGGTCGGCGTGCCGTGCACTGGCCCGAAGTGCTGGGCATCCACCAGATTATCGACCAACTCCCGCGGGTTGGTTTCGATGTGCATGGTGTCGATGTTCCAGTCATGAACCCAGTCCGGATCGTCCATCTCCGGAAGATGCGGAATGACCACGCCGTCTTTTGGCGGACGGCCTTCGGGGTTGTTCCAGACGAACAGCAGGTTGTTTTCTTCGCAGGTCAGCCAGCTGCGGGTCTTGGCCTTGGGTGGAATGCGCTTGCAGTATGGGATCTCCACGCACTTGCCGCCGGTGTCGTACTTCCAGTGGTGAAACGGGCACACCAGTTTGTCGTTCTCGATGGTGCCCTGGGACAGGTCGGCACCCATGTGCGGGCAATAGGCATCCAGAATGCTAATGTTGCCCTGGCTGTCGGCAAAGGCCACCAGGCGGGTGCCGAAGACTTCCAGGGTATGGGGCTTGCCATCACGGTAATCGCTGGCATTGCCCAGGCAGTGCCAGCCGCGCGCGTAACGATGGGTACGCTGGGCGTTCTCGATGTTGATTTCAGCGAGTTTGGTCATTGTTATTGTTCCTCGAATGCAGACTTCGGGGCAGGCAATGCCCCCAAGAAATACAGGGTGATCCCATGGCGAACATCATTGAGGAGTCGCAGCACGAGAACATCCTTCAGTTGGACTAGATCAGATGCGAGCCACTCTCAATCGGCGCCCATCGCACAACGGGCGCAGCGCCTCCCGCTTACTGGCCGAAGCGCCGGGCGGCCTCGGGGCCGAAGTCCCGGGGGCTGAAGCCGGGTTTGTTCAACAGATAGCCGTTGCGCTGCTCGTTGATCAGGTTGAACGCCAGGTAGCTGCCGGCATTTAGGTCGTAGTACAGGCCCACGCCCGCCTGCTGACGCTGGCTTTCATAGGCGTAGAAGTAGTTGACCATCGAGGTACGCCACAGCTCGCCACGGTTGTCATAGTTGTCGGCGAGCATCGGGAACCAGGTGTCTTCGTCGACATACAATTTGCGTTTGCCATACAGGTGGCGATAGCCCGGTTTGAGGGTGCCTTCCAATTCCCAGACGCGATGGCGCTCATAGCGCATGGCCTCGGGGTTGATATGGCCGGGCGTCAGCAGGTCGGCGTACTTGAGATTGCCCGCATGCAGGCGGTAGGTGTTGTAGGGAATGTACATCTCGCGCTTGCCGACGATCTTCCAGTCATAGCGCTGGCCGGAGCCGTTGAACAGGCGCACTTCGTCGACGGTGATCGAGCCACCGCTGCCGGGGAACGACATGTCGAAACCATAGCCCGGCGACTGGCGCACGCGACGGGTGCCCGGATCGTAACGCCAGGCCTGGCGTGGTTCGGTCTTGTCGTTCCAGAACTCGGTGCCGGTATTGATCTCGCCCTTGTCCCGTTGCGGCAGCAGGGTTTCGTTGAGATAGAACGCCGAGTTGCCACTGGTTTCGCCAATCTTGCCCGGCTCCAGTGACGGTGCCAGGTTGCGCGAATGGACGCGGCCCCAGTTGATGTTGCCGTCCTTGAGCACATAGGCGTTATCCGAGACATATTCCTCGGTCCAGGCGCGCAGGGTAAACGTCGAGGCATTCTTCAACAGTTCCAGGCCGCTGCGCGGAACCGGGAAGGGTGTGCCGCCGGTCTTGCCGACCACCCCTTCGCCCTCATCCACCAGACGCGCCACGCTGGCGTTCTCGCGAGTGGCCTGGCAGACCGCGTCGTTGTAACGGAAATCCCGGTGCGAAGGGTAGACGGGCATTTTGTAGGTGCCCGGGTACAGTTTGAACAGGGCTTTCTGGCCATCGGACAGGTAGGCGCTGTATTGCGCGATGTTCTGCGCGGTGATCACAAACAGCGGCTTTTCTTCCGGGTAAGGATCCACCGGATGGTTGCCTGTGCCCTTGAAGTCAACGTGGGGCGGCACGCCCAGCCACTTGCCGCTGAAAGCTGGAATGCTGCCGTCGGCATTGCCGGCCTTTTCCGCGCCCAGGCACGTCAGGTCGTTGCCCAGACGCGGGATGTCCTCCGGTGCGGCATTCACCGTGCCGACGGCACAGCATCCCAACAACAACGTCAACGCCCAGCCATGGGCCTGATTACTGCCGGTCATTTTTATTCTCCTTGGATTCGACAACGGTTGCCCAGTATCGACAGGCCAGGAACCCGACAGCATCGTCCGCACGGACTAACGCATATTACCGCCGCCACGCCTCACAACCGGGCCCCCGCTGGCTGCGGCGCACCCAGCGCCACCACGCTGTTGAGCATGATCCGCACCAGCTCGGTCTGGCGCCGTACGCCGGTCTTGGAAAAAATCGAACGCAGGTGCGCACGCGCGGTATTGCGCCGGATATTGAGCAGTTCCGAAGCTTCCTCCAGCGACAGGCCGTTGGCCAGTTCCAGGGCCAGCGCGGTTTCCGCCGGGGTCAGGTTGTACAGTTGCGACGTCAGCACCGTGCTCACCAGCGACTTGCTCACCGCATCGCGCACGTACACCACCACCGTCGGTTTGCCGTTGCCTTCAAGCAGATCCCGGGACGGAATCAACTCCACCACAACCCCCAGGCTGACCTGCCCGGAAGGACGGGAAATCGACGTCGCCTCGGCCATCTGCACGCCCTTGGCGGCGCCCTGCCTGGCACGCTGGAAGGCGTTGCGTACCAGGCGCGTCAACTCGCGATTGTCACTGGGATAAGTTGCTTCCAGCCGGCCGCCTACTACCTTGAGGCCGTCCTGACTGTCGAGAATGTCCCGGGCCACGGGGTTGAGTTGCACCACGCTGCCGTTTTCATCGAGGACGATGGTCGCCACCGCGAGGCGGCTGATCGTCTGCGAATACAGACTGCCGAGGGACTCGCTGCGGTCGAGCCGCGAATACATATGCAAGGTCCGCCGCAGGTGCGGCAACAACATGGCGCACATGGCCCGTTCGGTGTCACTGAAACCTGGCTGCCCCTTGGGCCGATTGATCCGAAAACGCACCGTGCCGCCATCCGGCATGCGGATATCGGCGCCGAGCATGTGGTAGCAATCGTAGGGTTGGCAGTACAGCAGGTAAAACGCCGAACTGGCCCATTCGGCATCACTCATCAGTTCGTCGATGGTGAACACGGTATCGGTGGGCAAGCCGTCGAACAGGGTGGATTTGGCGTAGTAGGCGTAATGGTTGATCCCGCCCTGCCCCAGTTCGATATCACCGGCGACCACCATCGGTGACAGCAGCGGCTCATCCTGGACTCGCAGGATCAAGGTCACGAAATTGGCCTTGAACAACGCGCGTATCTCGCGCAATGAGTCGCTCAGGCAGCGGGTGTTCATCGCCGCTTCGTAGATGTTGCCAATGATCCTTTCGTACTCGGCCAGCTCCAGGCCCATTTGCGCCAGGACCTGTGCATTGGGCATACAACTTTGCATAACCATTCCCCAGCAGCGGGCCCGTCCTGCGGGCCCCCATGGATTGAATCGAATCAGCGGCGGCGCCCCGCTCGCCTCACGGCAGCTCGAACAGGCCGGCAGCGCCCATGCCGCCGCCGATGCACATGGCAATCACCACATAGCGCACACCGCGCCGGCGACCTTCGAGCAAGGCGTGGCCGACCATTCGCGCGCCGGACATACCAAAGGGGTGCCCAATGGCAATCGCCCCGCCATTGACGTTCAGGCGCTCGGCCGGGATCTGCAGCGCATCGCGGCAATGCAACACCTGGCTGGCAAAAGCCTCGTTGATCTCCCACAAACCGATATCCGCGATCCCAAGGCCAAAGCGCTTGAGCAGCTTGGGAATGGCGATCACCGGGCCGATACCCATTTCCTCCGGCGCGCACCCGCCCACGGCGATGCCGCGATAGATGCCCAATGGCGTCAACCCGCGACGCTTGGCCTCGGCACGACTCATCAGCAGGCTGGCTGCGGCACCGTCGGAGAACTGCGAAGCGTTGCCGGCGGTGACGAATTCACCCTGCTCGATCCACTTGCCGTCCTTCCACACCGGTTTCAATCCAGCCAGGTCTTCCAGGCGCGTATTGGGTCGGTTGCACTCGTCGCGCAGGACCTGCACGCGTTCATGGCCATTGGGCTGGCCATCCGCGGCGAACAGCAATTTATCCACGCTCAGGCCGACGATTTCCTCGTCGAACAGGCCGTCGCGCTGCGCGGCAGCGGTGCGCAGCTGACTTTGCAGCGAATACTCATCCTGGGCGGCGCGACTGATGCCATAGCGGCGCGAGACGATCTCGGCGGTTTCGATCATCGGGATGTAGGCGCTGGGCATTACCTGCAACACAGCTTCGGACTGGGCGCGGAAGCTGTTCTTGTGTTTGGTCTGGGTCAGTGACAGAGACTCCACGCCGCCGCCAATGGCGATGGTCATCTCGCCGGTCATGATGCCCTTGGCCGCCACGCCGATACTCATCAGGCCCGAGGCGCACATCCGGTCCAGGGCCATGCCCGGTACGCTGTCCGGCAAGCCGCCGGTGTAGGCGCAGAGTCGACCGATGTTGTAGGCCTGGGTGCCTTGCTGCACGGCCGCGCCCATGATCACATCCTCGACGTCAGCTGGCTCGATGCCGGCGCGCTCGACCACCGCGCGCACCACATGGCCGCCCAGCACCGGGGCCTCGGTATCGTTGAACGATCCGCGAAACGACTTGGCCAGCGCGGTACGGGCGGTGGCGACGATGACGACTTCATTCAGGTCCATGGGGAACTCACTCGGAAATGGGGTTGAAGGTGTAGCGGCTGATGGTGTCGATCACGCAGCCCGGTCGCGCCTGGCCCTCGACTTCCATGGTCATGCGTACAACCAGTTGCACGGCGTCGCCCAGGGTTTCGGCCCGGATGATCTGGCCGCTGCCACGCACCCGCGAGTCGACCTTGACCGGCGCCGGGAAGCGCACCCGGTCGCTGCCGTAGTTGACACCCATGGCCATATTTTCGATGGTCATCAACTGAGGCATGAACAGGTTGGCCAGGGATTGGGTCAGGTAGCCGTGGGCAATGCAGGCACCGAACGGACCGCTGGCGGCGCGCACCGGGTCGACATGAATCCACTGGTGATCACTGGTGGCTTCGGCGAACAGGTCGATGCGCTGCTGGTCGATGGTCAGCCATTCGGTGCGCCCCAGGTACAGACCCTCTGCCGCAAGCAGTGCCTGGGCCGTGCTGAAAACGTGACTCATGATTCACTCCTCACGCTTGCTGGGAACTGACGGACAGCACTTCGCCGACCATGTAGGAGGCATAGTCACTGGCCAGGAACATCATCACGTTGGCCACTTCCCAGACTTCGGCGGCACGACCGAACGCCTCGCGTCCGGCGAGGCTGGCGAGCAGCTCTTCGCTGGAGGCTTTTTTGAGGAAGTCGTGCAATGCAATCGAGGGCGAAACCGCATTGATGCGCACGCCGAACTCGGCGGCTTCCAAGGCGCTGCAGCGGGTCAGCGCCATCACCCCGGCCTTGGCGGCGGCGTAATGGGCCTGTTCCTTCTGTGCCCGCCAACCGAGCACCGAGGCGTTGTTGACGATGGCCCCGGCGCCACGGCGCTGCATGTGCGGCAACATCGCCCGGGTCATGCGGAAGGTGCCGGTCAAGGTCACATCCAGCACGCGCAACCATTCTTCGTCGCTCATCTCCACCACGCGTTTCTGGCCACCCAGGCCGGCGTTGTTGATCAGCACATCGACCCCGCCCAGCACCTCTTCGGCGGCAGCCACCAGGGCCTGGACTTCTTCTTCCTGAGTGACATTGCAGAGCTGACCATAAATCGCCTGCAAACCGGTCTCGGCCTTGAGACGCTCCACGGCATCTTCCAGACGTCGCGCATGCACGTCGGAAATCATCAACGCTCGACAGCCTTCCTCGGCACTGCGGCGGGCCGCCGAATAACCGATACCGGCACCGGCGGCAGCGGTAATCAACACCGACTTGCCGGCCAGCAATTGATGACCGGGAACATAAGGGGGGGCTTGTTTCACAGCGTCTACCTCCGAAGAAATCAATACGCTGCAGTTGTACGCAGGGGGCTGAGCGGGCGCATCGTCAAAATGGGGTATGAATCCGTAGGAGCCGGCTTGCTGGCGAAGACGTCCTTGAAGATCTCACGGGTCTTCTCGGGCGCTATCGTCGGAACGCCGCCTGCAGCAAGACGGCTCCTAAAGTGGATCGAGTACGGCCGTGGGAGGTGGAGCGACTGTGAGGACGCCATCGCTGGCAAGCCAGCTCCTACAGTGAATCGGGTACGGCCGTGGGAGGTGGAGCGACTGTGAGGACGCCTTCGCTGGCAAGCCAGCTCCTACAGTGAATCGGGTACGGCCGTGGGAGGTGGAGCGACTGTGAGGACGCCATCGCTGGCAAGCCAGCTCCTACAGTGAATCGGGTACGGCCGTGGGAGGTGGAGCGACTGTGAGGACGCCTTCGCTGGCAAGCCAGCTCCTACAGTGAATCGGGTACGGCCGTGGGAGGTGGAGCGACTGTGAGGACGCCTTCGCCGGCAAGCCAGCTCCTACAGTGAATCGGGTACGGCCGTGGGAAATGGGGCGGTTGTCAGGTCGGCGCTTCAGCTCCCCCAGACTTTCTGCGCCTTTGGCGCTTCGGCGAGGATCGCGTCGATTGCCGCGCCGATTTCTTCTACCTGCCACATCGCGCCTTTGTCGCGCGTGACGCCGGTGCGCCAGCCGTCACCGAGGGAGATTCGTCCGCCCTGGCTTTCGAAGATGTGGCCGCTGACGTGGGCGGACGCCGGGCTCCCCAGCCACACCACCAGCGGCGCGACGTTTTCGGCGGCCCAGCCGTCAAAGCTGCCGTCCTCGGGTTTTTTCACCATGTCGGGCATCGCGCTTTCGGTCATCGAGGTGCGTGCGGCCGGTGCCAGCGCGTTGGCGGTGACGCCGTAGCGGGCCAGTTCCGCTGCTTGCACCAGGGTCAGGGAAGCGATGCCGCCCTTGGCCGCCGAATAATTGGACTGCCCCACCGAGCCTTGCAGGCCGGCGCCGGAGCTGGTGTTGATAATCCGCGCGTCGACCGGCGTTCCGGCCTTGGCCAGGTCGCGCCAGCGTCGGCCGAGGATGTTGGCCAGGCAGTAATGGCCCTTGAGGTGGACGCGCATGACCATGTCCCAGTCTTCTTCACTGAGGCTGATGAACATGCGGTCGCGCAAGACCCCGGCGTTGTTGATCAGCACATGCACCTCACCGAACGCCGCCAATGCTGCATCGACGATGCGCTGCGCAGTGGCCAGGGTGGTGATGTCGTCGCTGTTGGCAATCGCCTGGCCACCGTTGGCGCGGATCTCGCCCGCCACATCTTCTGCAGCTTCGGCGCGAATATCGTTGACCACCACATTGGCCCCTTGCGCGGCGAACGCCAGGGCGTAGGCGCGACCGAGGCCGCCGCCGGCACCGGTAATGATCACAGTGCGGTCTGCACACATCGTCATGTTTGACTCCTTGAAAGATTGGGTGGCCGCGCGCCGGAAGCGGCGACCGGTGAAAAATCACAGGCGTTCGATGATGGTCACGTTGGCCTGGCCGCCGCCTTCACACATGGTTTGCAGGCCGTAGCGACCACCGCTGCATTCGAGTTCGTTGAGCAGCGTGGTCATCAGCCTGGCGCCGGTTGCGCCCAACGGGTGGCCGAGGGCAATCGCACCGCCGTTGACGTTGGTGCGCGCCGGGTCGTAATCCAGCTCCTTGGCCCAGGCCATGACCACCGAGGCAAAGGCTTCGTTGATCTCGACGCGGTCGATGTCAGCCATGCTCAAGCCGCTCTTGGCCAAGGCCCGGCGGGTAGCGGCGATCGGTGCGGTGAGGTGCCAGATCGGATCGTCACCCAGCACCGTCAGGTGATGAATCCGTGCCCGAGGCGTCAGGTCGTAGCGCTTCAGCGCTGCCTCGGAAACCACCAGCAACGCCGCCGAGGCGTCGCAAGTCTGGCTGGACACGGCAGCGGTGATAGACGGGAACTGCGGGTCCACCGGCTGCAATTCGGCCATCTTCGCCAGGCTGCTGTGGCGCGGGGTTTCATCCACCGCCAGGCCCTGGCAACTGACGATTTCCCGCGCAAAGCGACCACTGGCGATGGCTGCCAGGGCGCGTTCGTGGCTTTGCAGGGCAAAGGCTTCCATCTGCTCGCGGCTGATCTGCCAGTGATCGGCAATCCGTTGTGCGGCGTAAAATTGATTCACCGGTTGCTGGCCAAAACGCGCGCGCCAGCCAACGCTGCCCGAGAACGGGTCGGTAAAGCCCAGGGGCTGGCCGGCGAGCATCGCCGAGGAAATCGGGATCTGGGTCATGGTTTGCACCCCGCCCACCGCGACCACATCCTGGGTGCCACTCATCACAGCCTGCGCGGCGAAGTGCAGCGCCTGTTGCGACGATCCGCACTGGCGATCAACCGTGGTGCCGGGCACTGTCAGCGGCAACCCGGCGGCCAGCCAACTGGTGCGGGCGATGTCGCCGGCCTGAGAACCGATGGTGTCGACGCAACCGAATATCACGTCGTCGTAGTCTTCAGCCGGGATCACATTACGCTCCACCAGCGCCTTGAGCACATGGGCGCCCAGGTCAATCGCGTGGATCTCGCTCAATGAACCCTTGCGCTTGCCGGTGGGGCTACGCAATGCATCAACAATGTAGGCCTGGGCCATGACTCATTCCTCGAAAGTATGCCCCGGCGCAAGGCCAGTGGCGTCGGCGAACAGGTAGTCGCTGACACGGGTTTTGTGGAAGCCGCGGTCGCCCCAGGACGCATCGAGGGCCCAGGCGCGCTTCATGAACATCTGCAAATCCACTTCCCAGGTGTACCCCATCGCACCGTGCACCTGGATGCCTTTGCGGGCAGCGATCCAGCTCGCCTCGTTCGCCGCCAGGCGCGCTTGCGAAACCCGGACGCCCGCGTTGACGTCGCCCCGGGCCAGGGCATGCGCGGCGCGGTACAGCACCGGTTTGGCCTGTTCGATGTATCGGGCGACATCAGCCAAGTGATGCTTGACCGCCTGGAAGCTGCCGATCGGCTTGCCGAATTGTTTGCGCTGGGCCACGTAGTCAACCGACAGGTCGAGCATGCGCTGCGCCAGCCCCAACAGTTGCCCGGCCACTGACAATGCACCTCGGTCGAGCAGGCGCTCCTGCAAGGCGCGGCCCTGCTCGCCACTGGCTATGCAGGTCGCCGCCGACGGGGTCCAGGTCACTTGGCCCAGGCGGCGCGAGGCATCGATACTCAGGTGATTGCCGACGTTGACCTCGGAGCGCGGCACCACATGGATTTCATCGCCGTGGGTGAGAATCAACACTTCGGCCAGTTGCGCGTCGCTGACCAAGGGATTGACCGGATGACTGATCGCCATCCGCAAGCTGCCGTCGGCAATCCGTGGCAGCAGCTCGGCGCGGGCCGGATGCTCCGCAGGCAGATCGGCGAGCAAACCGGTGGCAACATAGGCGGTATCGGCCAATGAGTCGGGAATGGCGTAGTAGCCCAGCTCCGGGGTCATCAAGGCCCAGGTCACATCGTCCATGCCCAAACCCCCTTCGGCCTCGGGCACCGACAAGGCGGTCAGTCCCTGGCCGGCGATCTTGTTGCGCAAGTCCCGGGAGCGCCCGACATCGGTCTCCCAGATTTCGCGGAGCATCTCCGGCGCGGCTTCGGTCATCAGGAAACGACTGATGGCTTCGCGGAACGCCAACTGGTCA
This sequence comes from Pseudomonas sp. MYb327, assembly GCF_040438925.1. Lineage (NCBI taxonomy): Bacteria > Pseudomonadati > Pseudomonadota > Gammaproteobacteria > Pseudomonadales > Pseudomonadaceae > Pseudomonas > Pseudomonas sp. MYb327. The sequence goes on along the minus strand of NZ_CP159258.1, from coordinate 1,254,552 downwards.
TCGTTAAAAGTGAAGTCCATGGCGGTTCCTTATTTCGGCAAACCGAGCATGCGCTCGGCGATGATGTTGCGCTGGATTTCGTTGGTACCGGCGTAGATCGGCCCGGACTGGGCAAACAGGAAGCCCTCCAGCCAGCCCGCCGCATCGCCCGCTTCCGCGCCCTTTGCCACCAGCTCGCCACGCGTGCCGAGAATGCGCATGGCGGTCTCGTGCATCTTCAAGTCGAGCTCCGACCAGATGATTTTGTTGATGCTCGACTCGGCGCCAATCTGCTCACCCCGGCTCAAGCGTCCTACGGTGTAATAAGCCGACATCGCATAGGCCTCGGCGCACATCCAGGTGTCCAGCACGGCATCGCGCAGGCCAGGGTCACGGTCGGCACTGACGCGATGGGCCTTGTACAGTTCAACCAGTTTGCGTGCCGTGGACTGGAAGCGCGCCGGTGAACGCAGCAGCAGACCACGCTCGAAGCCGGCGGTGGCCATCGCCACGTGCCAGCCCTGCCCTTGGGCACCGATGAGGTTGTTCACGGGGACCCGAACGTCATCGAAAAACACCTCGGCGAAGGCATCCTTGCCATTGAGCGCCTTGATCGGGCGAATGCTCACCCCCGGCGTATTCAGCGGCACCATGATGAACGACAGACCGTGATGACGAGTCGATCCCGGCTCGCTGCGAAACAGGCCGAACAGCCAGTCGGCGAAGTTCGCCCGGCTCGACCAGGTCTTCTGCCCGTTAATCACGTAATGGTCGCCGTCGAGTACCGCCTTGCTGGTGATCGCCGCCATGTCGGAACCGGCGTTGGGCTCCGACCAGCCTTGTGCCCACATGTCCAGGCTTTCGGCCATGCGTGGCAAGAAGCGCTGCTTTTGCTCCTGGGTGCCAAACTCCATCAGGGTCGGCCCCAGCAACAGCTGGCCGTTCTGGTTGATGCGCATCGGTGCCCCGGCGCCGTAATACTCTTCCTCGAAGATCAGCCACTCGATCAAGTCGCTGCCGCGACCGCCCAGTTCGGCCGGCCACATCACCATCGACCAACGGCTTTCGAACAGCTTGGCCTCCCACGCGCGATGCTGTTCAAAACCTTCTCGACTGTCGTAACTGGCAAAGGGCTCGCTTGGCAGATTGGCCGCCAGCCAGGCGCGAACTTCGGCGCGGAAGGCGTTTTGCTTGGGGGTATAAGTCAGGTCCATGGCGATATCTCAGAACTTGGCGTCGCGTTTTTCGACGAAGGCCCGGCGCGTTTCCGCGGAATCCGGGCTGCTGTAGGCCTGCATGGTGAAGCCCTGTTCCCAGCGGTACTTGTCTTCCAGGTTGCCGTCTTCGATGCCGTTCAAGGCTTCCTTGGCGATGCGGATCATGCCCGGGCTTTTTTCGGCGATTTTCGCCGCGATGCCCAACGCGGTTTCGCGCAGTTGGTCCTTGGGCACGATGCGCTCGATGAAGCCGTATTGCAGGGCATCCGGGGCACTGATGCTGTCGCCGGTAAAAAACAGGTAGCGGACTTTTTGCACCGGGAACAGGCGCTGCAGATGCGCACCGCCGCCCATGGCGCCGCGGTCGACTTCGGGCAGGGCGAAGGTCGCGCATTCGGAGGCGACGACGATATCCGCCGCCCCGGTGATGCCGATGCCGCCGCCCAGGACAAAACCGTGCACCGCGACAATCACCGGCACCGGGTTGCGGTGCACGGCCTTGAAGGTGGCGTAGTTACCTGAATTGACCTCGACGATCCGCTCCGGGTGCTTGTCCAGTTCCTTGATGTCGACCCCGGCGCAAAAGCCACGGCCCTCGGCGCGGATCACGATCACCCGCACCTCGGGATTGGCCCCGAACGCTTCGATCTGACGCGCCAGTGCATGCCATTCCTGGCTGTCGAGGGCGTTGACCGGTGGTTTGGCGATCACCAGCTCTGCGATGCCCTGATTGAGTTGTGTGGTGAATGCCGGGTTCATAGCGGTTCTCCAATGCTGGCTGGATGGTTCGAGGGGCGGGTCTGGCTGCGCGTCAGCAGAGCGTCGAGGCATTGCTGGGCCTCGCTGGCGATGCCTTCGATGACTTCACGACAACTGAGCAATTCACCGATGGCCGCCGCCACCTGGCCGCTGGACAAGATGCCCTCGTCCGGGGCGCCATCGACCATCGAGCGTTGCAACAGCACCGGCTGGTTGGCGGCCATCACCACTTGCGACAGCTGCGACGGGTCTTCACGCAATGCACGGATAAAGACCGAGGCCATGTGCCCCAGGCTCATGCCAGTCTGCTGCTTCCATTGCCAGGCGCTACCCAGGGCAATGCGCAGTCGACCGAAGGGGCCGGCCTGCTCCAGGTGATTGATGAAGCGGTTTTCGATCATGCGGTGGCGCATGCCATCCACCGCCGTAGTCACGCGAACCTGCTGCGGATCGCTGACCTTCAAATAATGTTCCAAGGTCGCGGCCGGCGTCGGCGAATCGCGAGTCATGAGAAACCGCGTGCCCATGGCGATGCCGACTCCACCGGCAGCCAGCACTGAGGCGAGACCACGGCCAGTGGAATATCCCCCGGCTGCGATCACCGGCACCTTGACGGCCGCCAGCACCTGGGGCAATAGGATCGAACTGGGCACGCCGCCGGTATGGCCGCCGCCCTCACCGCCCTGGATGGTGATCAGGTCGGCGCCCAGCTCAACTGCCTTCAGTGCATGCTTCAAGGCGCCGACGGTGGGAATACACAGCACGTTCGCCGCCTTGAAGCGGGCGATGGTCTGTTTGTCCGGGCCGCGTCCGTAGCTCACGGCGCGCAAGCGGTACTTGATCGCCAGGTCGACGCACTGCGCGGCGTTGTCCTGGAACATATGGAAATTGAGCCCGAAGTTGCTACCACCGGTAGCGTCGAGCACCTTGCAGATTTCGCCTTCCAATTCATCGGCGGCGATGGTTGCCCCGGCCAGGAAACCGAAGCCCCCGGCCTGGGTCGTGGCGATCACCAGGTTGGCGTCGGCGACCCAGCCCATGGCGGTTTGCACAATCGGGTAACGGCATCCGAGGGCTTCGGTCAGCGGCGTATCCAGCCAGCGGTTCATTGGCTTTTGTCCTCGGCCTGCTTGTTGGCCCGGGCCATGCCCTTGGCATCGAAGCCGCCCAGTTTGTCGCCGGACAACAGCTCGTTGTGGGCATGGGCAAAGTGGTGCCAGGCGAACACGGCATCCATCGCCGTACGCTTGCCTTGCAGGTCCTCGACGTGGTTGATCGCCTGCTTGGTCAGTGCCAGGCCCATGCGCGGCTGGCGAGCAATGCCGGCAGCCAGCGCGTAGGTGGCCGACTCCAGTTCTTCACGCGACACCAGGCGGTTGACCATGCCCACTTGCCAGGCCCGGTTGGCGCTCATGCGGTCGCCGGTGAAGAGAAACTCCTTGGCGATGCGCGGGTTCATTTCATAGGGATGGGCAAAATACTCCACCCCCGGAATGCCCATGCGCACCACCGGATCCTGGAAGAACGCATCGTCGCTGGCGACGATCAGATCGCAGACCCAAGCCAGCATCAGCCCCCCTGCGATACACGCGCCATGGACCATGGCGATGGTCGGCTTGGGCAGTTCGCGCCAACGCCGGCACATGCCCAGGTACACCTCCTGCTCGCGCGCATACAGTTGTTCGCCACCGGGTTTGTTGGTGTGATCCCACCACAGGTGCGCACGCTCGAACGGCTTGTCGATATCGCGCCCGGGGGTGCCGATATCGTGGCCCGCCGAAAAGTGCTTGCCGTTGCCCCGCAGGACAATGACCTTGACGCTGTCATCGTTCACCGCCTGGCGAAAACAGGCATCCAGGGCGTAGGTCATCTGCGAGTTTTGCGCGTTGTTGAAGGTCGGCCGGTTCAGCGTCAGCGTGGCGATACCCTCGGCCACGCTGTACAGCACCGGGGTGTCCGTCTCGTAGACGGCGTTGTCCTGGCGGACGATGAATTCACTGTCGCTGCTGTGCATGCTCGCCTCCTTGTCTCAGGCCGTACGGATGCCGGGCGGGTTGCCCTTGATCGCGGTGGCGCGGTAATCGTGGGGATCGAGTCGGCGAATCAGGGCCAACTGCTCAGGGGTGGGATGCACGGTCTCGTGCAACTGCGCGGACTTGAGCAACGGGAAACCGGTGTTCTCCTGGACCTGCTCGAAACTCACCCCGGGGTGCAGCGAACGCACCTGCACCGCACGGTCCGGGCCATTGAAATCCATGACGCACAGGTCGCTGACCACACAGTGGATGTCCATCAAGTCGCGGCGCGTACCTTCGGGCCAACGCTCAGCCTTGAATCCGACACCGGAGACCATGTCCACTTCACCGCTGACGAACACCCGAGTGTTATGGCTGGGAACAAAGAACGAGTTGAGGTGGTTGATGCTGTTGCCGGGCAAGCCGCGCACGCCAAGGATCGCGGTCTTGGGCTTTTGATAATCACCGACGCAGGACAGGTTGGTCTGGCCCCAGCGGTCGATCTGGGTGGGGCCGATCATCGCGTGACGGCGTCCGCCCCACACGCATTCGAAAACCCGCTCGAACGACATGTAGCCTGAGTAGCGCGGGACGTAGTTGCCACGCGGACCCAGCGGGATCGGCTCTTCGACCAGAAACGCCTCGCTGTCGGTCATCAGCAGTTCCGGGCTGTGGGTCAACTTGGCCAGACTGGCGCCCAGGCGCGGGATCACGCCCAGGCCCGAGGCGATCAGTTCTCCATTACCGCGCCAGGCCTCGGAGGCGGCGACGATCATCAGTTCAGCGAGGGTGAAATCACAGGTTGCAGACATAGTCGCTAATCCTCAGAACACGGGAAGGGGCAAGGCGCCCATGGATTCGGCACCGCCGTTCTGTGCCTGATAGGCCTGCTCGCCACCGGCGACGTAGGTCTGCACATAGTCTTGCCAGCCGTTTTCCGCCTGGCTGCTGGCGACATAGCCCTTGAGATGCTTCATGTCCCAGCCGTAGTCGGGCGCGCAGAGCGTCGGGTGTGCACCGAGGGGTGCATGCACCACGCCGGTCACCAGATAGCGCTCGAAGGTATTGAAGCGGGCTTGATCGGCGCTCAGTTCCAGACGCTCTTCAAGGCGTTCGCACGAGACGAAGCACTGTTGGGCAGCACGGGCGAACAGGTGATCGAAATACGGGTCCGGTCCGGTCACCAGGCAATTGCCCAGTCGGTCGGCGACGTTGGCATGCAGGAACGCCACGTCGAGATTGAGCGCCGGCATTGCCAGCAGCACTTCGCCATCGGCGTAGGGCGACTGGATGGTCTTGAGTTGCGGATTCAGGCGCGTCACATCAGTGGCCAGGCCGCATCGGGTTGGCAGGAACGGCAAGCGCATGCCGGCGGCGCGCAGGCCCCACTGAAACATGCCTTCGTCCAGTTCCATCAGTTCCAGTTCGCCGGCTTCTCGCGCCTTGCGGTAGTAGGGTTCCAGCGGAATCGCATCGAGGGTAGCGAAGCCGAACACCAGTTTCTTGACCTTGCCGGCAGCGCACAGCATGCCCACTTCGGGGCCGCCATAGGCAACCACGGTGAGGTCCTTGACCGGTGAACGCAGGATCTCGCGCACGATGGCCATCGGCTTGCGCCGTGGGCCCCAGCCACCGAAACCGATGGTCATGCCATCGCGCAATTGAGCGACCGCATCGGCCGCTGTCAGTTGTTTGTTCATGTTGATCATTCCTTAGCGTTGGCCGACCGAAAAGTCGTGCCCCCAAATGCTCACGCGGGTGAATTCGAATGCCGAATGCTCGGCCCAGTCGACCTGCAATCCGCCAAAGCCGTACTCCAGATCGAAACCGGACGGCGTCTTCATGTAGAAACTGGTCATGCGGTCATTGAGGTGCTGGCCGAGGGTGGCGGACAGGCTCACGTCATGGGCGAGCAGACGGTCATGGGCACGGCCGACTTCGGTCATCGAATCGACCTCGACCATGACGTGCACGCAACCTGATGGCACCGGGTATTCAGCCAGTGCCAGGCTGTGGTGGCGGACGTTCTGGCAATGCAGGAAGTGAATGCGGATTGGCGGCGCCGACGGGTCGGGCCGGAAGTTGAAAATGTCCGACAGCTTGAAGCCCAGCACATCCTTGGCAAATGCCAACGTGGCGTCGAAGTTTGGTGCCGGCAGCACGGTGTGGCCAAGGCCCATGTCGCCGGTGATAAAGCGCGGCACGCCCTGCGGCGAGACAAACGGCAGGCAGTCGGAGCGATGGCCCCAGCTCAGTTCATGGCAGTTGCCCGACGGGTCGCTGACCTTGATCAGCGCCTGTACACCACGCTGCTCAACCTCGGCGGCAGAGCCCGGCTGCCATTCGATGCCGGCAGCGCTCAAGTGCTCAATCGCGGCCTGGAATGCCGGCTCGTTGGCCAGCTCCCAACCGGACGCCAGATAACGCGCCTCGCTGCCTTCGACGATCAGCATGCGAAACGGACGCTCGTCCATTTTCACGTACAAGCCACCGCCCGGCGCTGGCTGAACCTGCATGCCCAGCACGTCCTCGGCGTAACGCTGCCAATGGCTGAGGTTTTCGATCTGCGAGACGAAATAGCTCAAACCGCGAATGTCGATCATGCCTGGGTCCTCGTTGGCTGAATGGCTTACGTGGCTGGCATTGTGCAAAGCGCCGTCGCACGCTTCATCGTCCGTTGAGACTAAGCACCTGCTCGCTCCCACAGGGGTTTGGCGCACAGCAGAAATGCCCTAGTCCGTTTTAGTGATTCGAACACCGCCGCCGCCGCCCCAGACTCACGCATCCATCCGCCTTGCAGAGACCGCCCCCATGGAGTTCGCTTTTACCGAAGAGCACCTGATGATTCGCGACAGCGCCGAGCGTTTTCTCGCTCAGGCCAGCGACTCGCACGCCGTGCGCGCTGCAATGAATCGCCCGGACGCGCATGACCCCGAGGTCTGGCGGCGGATTGGCCAGGAGCTGTACTGGCCGGCATTAATGGTGCCCGAGCGCTTTGGCGGCATGGGCCTGGGGTTTGTCGAGCTGGCAATCCTGCTGGAACAAAGCGGTCGCTATCTGCTGGGTTCGCCGCTGTTCGCCACGGCGTGCCTGGCCACCCCGGCCTTGTTACTGGGGCACAACGAGAGCGTGCAGGCGCTTTGGCTGAGCGCGATTGCCGCCGGCGAAACCCGCGCCACGCTGGCCTTCGCCAGTGTTCCGGGGCTGCAAGCTTGCAGTGTGCAAGCCGTCGCCAAGCCATGTCCGGGAGGCTGGACCCTTGAGGGCCAGTACGCACAAGTCATTGATGGTGCCTCGGCCGACCTGCTGATCGTTGCCGCCCGCGCTCCCGGCACCCAGGGCGAACAGGGCATCGGCCTGTTCGTCTTGCCGGGCGATACACCGGGCGTGATCCGCGCGCCCCTGGCCACCCTCGACCAGACCCGGCGCCTGGCTCGCATTGAAATGCATCAGGTACAGGTCAACGAGGCACAGCGACTGTGCAGCCACGAACAAGGCTGGTCGGTGCTGCGCGACACGCTGCTGATTGGCGCCATAGGCCTTGCCGCCGAGCAAACTGGCGGCGCGCAACAAGCCCTGGACCTGACCCTCGCGTACATCGCCGAACGCCGACAATTCAAACGCACCATTGCCAGTTTCCAGGCGATCAAACACCGCTGCGCCGACATGATGCTGCAAGTCGAATGCGCCCGCTCAGCCGCCTACTACGCAGCGTGCGTGGCTCAGGAACGCCTCGACCCGGGCGGCGATACCGCCGTGATCCAGGAGCTGGAACAGGCCGCCGCCACCGCGAAGATCCATGCCAGCGAGGCGTTTTTCCACTGTGCGGCCGAATCGATTCAACTGCATGGCGGCGTCGGTTTTACCTGGGAATACGATCCACACCTGTACTTCAAACGTGCCCGCGCCGGCGAGCATCTGTTGGGCAGCCCGACGCTGCATCGCGAGCGTCTGGCCGCGCATCTTTTGGGAGAGCAAGCATGAAAATCGGTTTCAGTGGTGCAGACGAAGTGTTTCGCAAAGAAGTCGCCCAATGGCTGGCCGAGCACCTGAGCGGCGAGTTTGCGCCGTTGCGCTTTCGCGGCGGTCCGGGGGATGAGCACTGTTTTCCTGAAGAGCGTAAAGCCTGGGAACGCCGGCTTGCCGCCGGTGGCTGGATCGGCGTTGGCTGGTCGAAGGAACACGGCGGACGCGGACTCTCGATCAGCCAGCAAGTGATCTTCCATGAGGAATATGCTCGCGCCGGTGGCCCGGGACGCATGGGCCATATTGGCGAAGGCCTGGTCGGCCCGACACTCGCCGCCTTCGGCACTTCGGCCCAACAGCAACGCCTGTTGCCCGGCATCCTCGACGGCAGCCAGTTCTGGTGCCAGGGCTATTCGGAGCCGGGCGCCGGTTCGGACCTGGCCAACGTGCAGACCCGGGCGAAACTGGATGCCACGGGCGAACACTGGTTGATCAGCGGGCAGAAGGTCTGGACCTCCCTGGCCCACGAGGCCGACTGGTGTTTCGTGCTGGCGCGCACTGAACCCGGCAGCCAGGGACATCACGGTTTGTCGTTCCTCCTGGTGCCGATGGCTCAGGACAGCATTCGCGTGCAGCCGATCCAGCAATTGACCGGCACCAGTGAATTCAATGAGGTGTTCTTCGACCAGGCAGCTACCCATGCCGGCAACCTGATCGGTCAACCGGGCGATGGCTGGAAGATCGCGATGGCGCTGCTGGGATTTGAGCGTGGCGTCTCCACGCTGGGGCAGCAGATGCAGTTCCACAACGAACTCGACGAAATCATCCGCATCGCCCGCTCCAACGGCGCCGCGCGCGATCCAATGCTGCGCCAGCGCATTGCCCAGGCCTGGGCCGGTCTCAAGGTGTTGCGTTACAACTCGCTGCGTATGCTTTCAGGTCCGCAAGACGGCAATCTGGGCCGTGAAGCCATGATTTACAAACTGGCCTGGTCCACGTGGCACAGCGATCTGGGCAAACTGGCCATGGACGTGCTGGGCGACGCCGGGGAAATTCTCGACGCCGCGCCCTACCAGCTCAGTCGATTGCAGTCGCTGTTTTTGTTCACCCGCTCGGACACCATTTACGGCGGCAGCAATGAAATCCAGCGCAACGTGATTGCCGAACGGGCGCTGGGCATGCCGCGCGAGCCGCGAGTCACGAATTAAGGAGCGCGGCCTGGCGCCAGGTGAAAAGCCAACGCCATGCACCGATCACCTGTAGGAGCTGGCTTGCCAGCGATAGCGGCCGATCAGTCAACATATTTATCGGCTGAACGGACGCCATCGCTGGCAAGCCAGCTCCTACAGGGATCAGGGTCGACTCCATATTATGAGCTCGCAGGTTAGCCGCGCACGGCCATGTTCAGCGCACGCGAATCTTCGGGTCGTCCGCCCCTCGGCGCAGGTTTTTTAGGAAACCTTCCAGTGGTGCCGGTTCAGCGATCTGCGGCAAGGCGTCCTTGTCCGGACGTTGCGCCCAGAAGGCATCCCAGGACGGAAACAGTTCGTGGAAGGTGCCAGCGTAGGGCTCTCGCCCTGGCCAGCGCATTTTCAAGCCGCCGATCGGTGGTTTGTTCAGGTCGGTCGCGTACCAGTAGCACGGCAAGCGACGACGGAAGCACCAGCGCCCGTCGATCCGCTCGTAGTCGTCCCAATACAGCATCTGCATGATCACCCACTCGGGACCCGTCTCATGTTCATTCTTCGAATAGACCACGCCGGTAGCGTGATCGGCATCGCTGAACTCGATGATGTGTTGCCCCAGATGATGCGACGTGCCGTGGAACTGCTTGCGCATGGTTTCGTCCAGCCACGCCTTGAGGTGCGCGCGACCGCTCTTGTCGCGGCCCACGCGCACGTCCGGGGCAAAGCAATTGGCCATGGCATCCATGTCACGCATGTCCAGCGCCAAGGCATACTTGCCGGCCAGTTGACGGATCGCGTCCAGCGACTCGAGGCGGTCGATGCGCTCAAGCAGCGCGACGGATTCCAGGCCCATCAGTCGAGCACCGTATACAGGTCCGAACCTCGCCCACCGTCCACCGCCAGGCTGGCACCGGTAACATAGGAAGCCTCGTCGCTGGCCAGGAACAGGATGGCGTTGGCCAGTTCCACCGGCAGGCCTACGCGTTTCATCGGAATCACTTTTTCAGTGTTGCTGCGGGTCTTGGCGTCCCCCAGCATGCCGGCTGTGGCCGGGGTGTCGACCACGCCCGGGATGATCACGTTGCAACGAATATTGTCGGGGGCGCCTTCGCTGGCTGCCGCACGGCTGAAGTTGATCACCGCCGCCTTCGCCGCCGAGTAACCGGCCATCCATGACGTGCCGAACAAGCCACAGATCGAAGCGATGTTGACGATCGAACCGCCGCCTTGCGCTTTCATCAACTGCATCGCGGTGCGGGTGCCCCAGAAGGTGCCGTCGACGGTGGTGGCGAAGTTGGCGTGCCAGTCGGCGGTGGTCATGGTGTCGATGCCGCCCCAGGTGTAGGCCATCGCGTTGTTGACCAGAATATCCAGGCGACCGTGGCGTTGCGCAGTGGCTTGAAGCGCGCCGACGTAAGCCTGTTCGTCGCTGACATCGGCCACGGCGATTTCGGCTTGCCCGCCCTGGGCATGGATTTTTTCCTGCACGCCTTGCAGCGGTTCTATGCGGCGCCCGCACAGCACCACCGTGGCGCCTTCCTCGGCGAAGCGCAGTGCGGTGGCTTCACCGATGCCTGAACCGGCGCCAGTGACGAAGGCGATTTTTCCTTGTAAACGCTTGCTCATGGGTGACTCCCTGATCAGATAAAAGCCATGCCGCCGTTGACGGCGATGTTCTGCCCGGTCATGAAACTGGCGTCTTCGCTGGCGAGGAACACCGCAACCTTGGCGATTTCGTCGGTCTCGCACATGCGACCCAGGGGCACGTTTTTCAGCAGTGCCTGCATGTATTCATCAGGGATACCGGCCATCATCGGCGTGTTGGTCGGCCCAGGCACCAGGGTGTTGACGCGGATACCGCTGGCTGCCAGTTCTCGGGCGATCGAACGGGTCAGGCCCATCACCCCGGCTTTCGAGGCGCAGTAGTGGCTGGGGCCTTCACCGGTCAGCGCGGCGGTGCTGGAGAGGTTGATGATCGCGCCTTTGCGGCCACCCTTGACCATCAGTTTTGCGCCCTCACGGCAGCACAGGAAGGTGCCGCCCAGGTTCACGCCGATCACACGCGCCCAGCTCTCGTCCGGGGTGTCGAGGAAACTGTCCAGCCCGCCCACGCCAGCGTTGTTGACCAGGATGTCGAGGCCACCGAAGTGTTGCTCGGCCTGGCCCATGGCATCGGCCACGGAAGCACCGTCACCGACATTGCAGGCCAGGGCCAGGACCTTGTCGCCCAGGTCTGCCAGGCTCTCGGCCAGGGTCGTCTGATTCAGGTCGACCGCCACCACCTTGGCGCCTTCGGCGACAAAACCACGCACGATGGCCTGGCCCATGCCCTGCCCGGCGCCAGTCACAAAGGCCACTTTGTTGAGTAACTTCATAGCAATCTCCAAATGTGCACATACGCTGCGGCCCGCTGCCCTTGCAGTGGCGCCATCCCCTGCATGATTAGCGGCAAGCACTTGGCTACACATCGTCCGATGGGACTATCGCCGCGTGGTCTGAACGGACGATGTGAATAACCCGATCAGAGCCCAGCATTCGCAAGGCGCGCACCACGCCAGGTGCTGAGTCCCCTTCAATCTGCTGCAGCGCCTGGCGTGGCTGTGCTTCATGAATCCGCCGTCAATGGAGAACCCCATGAATCAACCCGTAGATCTGCCCCTGCCCGTCGGCCATTACGCAAGCCTGCCAAACGGCCTGCGCCTGCACTATCTGGATGAGGGCGCAGGCCCCGTGGTGCTGTGGCTGCACGGCAGCGGGCCGGGCGCCAGTGGTTTCAGCAATTTCAAGGGCAACTACCCACAACTGGTCGCCGCGGGCTATCGCAACATCGTGCTCGACCTGCCGGGTTTCGGCCGCTCGGACAAACCCGAGGACGTGCAGTACAACCTGGATTTCTTCGTCGACTGCGTGGCAGCATTCCTCGAGGCTATCGGTGTGCGGCGTTGCACGCTGCTGGGCAACTCGCTGGGCGGCGCGATTGCCCTCGGTCTGGCCTTGCGCTTGCCGCAACTGCCGCAGAGCCTGATCCTGCTGGCACCGGGCGGTGTCGAGGAGCGGGAAACCTACTTCAAGATGGAAGGCATCGTGCGCATGGTTAGCCTGTTCAGCGCCGGGCCCATCGGTATGGAGGAGATGCGCAGCATGATGAGCCTGCAGTTGTTCGATGCGTCGATCCTGCCGGAAAGCCTGCTGCAAGAGCGCGTGGCGGTGGCCGTCACCCAGCCGAAAAATCTGTTCAGCACGATGATGGTGCAGAACATGGAAGCACGCCTGGGTGAGATCCAGTGCCCGATCCTCGGTTTCTGGGGAAACAACGATCACTTCAACCCGATCAGCGGCGCCCAGCGCATCATCGACGGCGCGCCGAATGCCCGCTTTATCGTCCTCAACCGCTGCGGCCATTGGGTCCAGGTGGAACACCGCGAACTGTTCAACCGCAGCTGCATCGAGTTCCTGCAGCACGGCTGACCTCCAAACACCGCTCCTCCTGTGGGAGCGGTGTGTTTTGAGGGGGGTTAGCGATCTGCCGCCTTCTGGCTGTTCAACACGGCATCGCCGGGCTGGCCCAATACGCAGGAGGTGCCGCCGGGGGTGTACATCATCGCCACACAGCGGTTGCAGGCGGTGCAGATCGAATCGCGACTGGCGCCGCTGGCGAGTTTATTGACGTAGTCGTTTTCGGCCAGCAACACCCGACCCATGGCGACCAGGTCAAAGCCCTCGGCCATGATCTTTTCGATACTCGCCAGGCTCTTGGCACCGCCCAAATATGCCAGCGGCATCGTCACTGCCGCCCGCACCTTGCGCGCATGCTCCAGCAAATACAGCTCACGAAACTCCACGGTCGGCTCTTTGCGACGCTGGATAGCCATCGCCAGGGCAATGATCTTGTTCTTCTGCTGCACGCGGTTTTCCTTGGGGAACGAAGAACCGAACATGGTGGTGATCGATTCGGCGTTCATCCCGGCGCTGAGTACCAGCAGGTGTGCGCCCTCTTCTTCCAGCATGCGGGCGATCTGTGCGCCGTCTTCGGCGCTGTTACCGGCGCGCACGCCTTCGGTGATGCTGTACTTGCAGATCACCGCCATTTCCGTGCCGACTGCATCGAGTACCGCGCGCAGCACCCGGCGCGGAAAGCGCAGGCGGTTTTCCAGGCTGCCGCCGTACTGGTCGCGGCGCTTGTTGTACATCGGCGAAATGAACTGGCTCAGCAAGTAGCCGTGGCCCATGTGGATTTCCACCGCATCGAAACCCGCCTGGCGTGCCAGGCGCGCGCCTTGGGCGAAATCGCGCACTACTTGTTGCATGTCGGCTTCGTTCATCGCCTGCTTGAGGAACATGCCGCTCATCAATCCGATCTTGTTAAAGCCGCCACTGGCCGACAGCGGACGCTTGGTCGAACGCTCGCGAATAAAAGTAAAGCAGCCACCGTGAGTGATTTGCGCGCTGGCCAGGCCACCAGACGCGTGCACGGCGTCGGTCAGCGCCTTAAAATGCGGCACGCTGGATGGCGCGAGGATCAATTGATTGGGCAAAGTGCGGCCATCGCTGCTCACCGCGCAATAGGCCACGGTGGTCAGCGCAGTACCGCCCGCGACCAGGGCCGAGTGCAGCTTGACCAGCTGTTTGGAAGGCACTCCCCCGGCACTCATGCCCTCGTTGGTCGCGGCCTTGATAAAACGGTTTTTCAGGGTCAGTGGGCCAATCGCAATAGCGCTGAACGCTGACGGGGTTGGACGAGGATTCATGACAGGCCTCTCTTTATTGTTATCAGGCTACAAATGAAGGGCGGCGTCGCCACATCGCGACGCAGCGTTGATCATCAAAAGGTGTATTTGGCGTTGAGCGACAGGTAATCGCGGTCGGCCAGCAAGCGGCCCTGAGCGACATCCGGCGAGCTCAGGTAGGCGATATAGGTCATGCCGACCTGGAAGTTGCCCAGGTACTTGAAGTCTCCACCCACGGTCACGCGTTTCTCGTCGCGGCCCAGGCCCTGGTAGGCGCTGCCGTCGATGTTCTGCGTCCAGACCAACTTGGTGCTCAGATCCAGGCCGTTGGCGATGGACGGGTAATCCATGTAGACACCAACGCCGAGCAGGCTCGACCCTCGGGTCTGGGTTTTCGACTCGAACTGGTCGAACGTGCCATCCACGCCAGCGCCGCCGCCGGTGATGGTCAGGCTGTCCACACCGTCGATGTGCTGATGCACGACTTCGCCCATGAAGGTGGTCTGCTGGGCGAGCAGGCTCGGGCCAAGGATGTACGAAGCGTTGAGGTTGCCTTGCCAGATCTGGCCGGTAGTCGGCGCGCCGTTGTTCAGGTACACCGAGGCACCATCGCGATAGCTCAGGTCACCGGCGTACTGCACCGAGTCGCCGACCTTGGAGCTGAAGCTGATCCCGGTCAACTTGACGTCTTCGAAGTAGCCCAGACGATAGGACGGTGCAGTGCCGTCATGACCGATGCCCTTGAGCGACGAGTATTGCGTGGTTCCGGTGAAGTCGAAGAACAACGAACCGACGCGCTCGTTATAGCGGTAATGGAACAGCCCCACTTCGGTGTTCTCGGTGATCCGGTAACGCACGCCCAGGCCCCATTGGCCGCTGTCGCTGGCGTCTTTTTCACCGGCATAACCGACCGCCAGGCCGTTGGGCAAACGGTCGACCTGACCGGCACCCAGTCGGAAAAACTCGGCACCGGGACCGAAGGTATCGCTGCCAAAGTAGTCGCCCACCGGGTTGAGCTGGGTTTTTTCCCACTCGTATTGGTAGTAGCCCACCAGCGCCAGGTCTTCATTGAGCGACCACGACCCGGACACCTGCCCCACCGGCAGGTACGAGTCCTTGGCCTCGGTGCCCGGGACGTTGAACTTGGTGGCATCCACCGGGGCCTGGCCCTGGCTGATGTTGGCCCAGAACAGGCTCTCGCCCCAGGCCACCAGATGCCGTCCGGCCTTGAGCGACAGGTATTGGGTTTCGCCAAGTTCAAAGTTGCCATACACGTACGCATCGAGCAGTCGCGCGGTGCTGCCACTGAGGCGCCGGGTTTCGTCGCTGAAACCGTCGTTGTGGCCGGTCTTGTTCACCGTCTGCGGCGAGTCGTTGGCGTTTTTCTGGTTGTAGACATCGTCGTAGAACTGACTGCCGCGCAACACCGCGCCGAGGTTGTCGTGCCTGAGTCGTAATTCGCCGAACAGGCTCAGGCGATTGTTGATCAACGAACCGCGCTTGAAGTTGCGCGTGCCATCGTCGTTGTTCGGGTCGTTGAGGTATTGACTGGCCTGCTTGGCGGTACGCATGGAGGCGGTGTAGTTGACCGTCAGCGACGATTCCAGGGAGGTGTCTTCCCCCAATTCGATTGTCGGCGCAGCGCTGGCCGCGACACTGACGAAAGTGACGGCCGTTGCCAACAGGCAGCGACCCTCGATCGGGTTCCCCGGACGGCGCGCAATCAGGTTTCGAGTAAACATGCTCCTCTCCTTTTTTGTTGTTTTTGTTTATGCCGCCACAGCATGAAAAAAACCGCTGTGGTGCACATCGTCCGTTTGGCGAGATGCGCGCTGCTCATGCCGGAGCGTGGTTGGCAACCACCGCGCGCAGTTCGTTCTTCGCCACCTTGCTCGACGGGTTGAGTGGCAACGCGCTGAAAAATCGCACTCGGCGCGGCACCTTGTAATTGGCCATCTGCTCGCGGCTCCAGGCGATCAGTTGCGCCTCGTCGAGTTCACTGCCTTCGCGCAGCACCACACAGGCACAGCCGACCTCGCCCATGCGCTCATCGGCGATGCCGATCACCGCCACCTGGGCAATCGCCGGATGGCGGATCAGCGCCGCTTCGATTTCCGCCGGGTAGCAGTTGAATCCACCGACGATGAACATGTCTTTCAGCCGGTCGGTGATGATCAGGTTGCCCGCCGCGTCCAGCCGCCCGACATCGCCGGTGTGCAGCCAGCCTTCGGCGTCGATGGCCTCGCGGGTCGCTTCGGGGTTCTGGAAATAGCCCTGCATGATGTGAAACCCACGCAGACAGATTTCACCCGTCTGCCCTGCGTCCAGCACTTGGTTTTGCGGATCGCGGATGCTTACTTCGGTGCCGGCGATCGGCTGCCCGCTGGTGCCGGCGATCACTTGCGCCGAGTCTTGCGGATCGCAGATCGTCGCGAGTCCGCCGCACTCGGTCAGGCCGTAGGCGGTAGTCACCACGGCAAACCCCAACTCGTTGCGCATGCGCTCGATCAGGCTGGGTGGAATGCTCGCCGAACCGGTCACCGCGATGCGCAGGCTCGACAGGTCGGTCTGCTGAAGCCGTGGATGGGCCAGCAGCGACAGGTACAGGGTCGGCGCACCGGGCAGGACACTGATGCGCTCGCGGGCGATACGCTGGAACACTTGTTCGGCGTCAAATACTGCGTGGGGCAGGATGGTCGCCCCGCCGATCAGGCAGGTCAGCCAGCCAGCCTTGTAACCGAAGGCATGAAAAAACGGGTTGACGATGAGGTAACGGTCGCCCGGCACTAGGCCAATGACCCTGACGTACTCGGTGAAGGCTCGCAGGTTTTGCCCATGGCCGCTCATCACGCCCTTGGGTTTGCCGGTGGTGCCGGAGGTGAACAGCAGGTCGCACATCGCTTCGGGGCCGACCGCCAAGGCACGGTGCCTGGCGCTGTCGGCCTCGATGGTCGCCGCGCCGCGCAGGAACTGTGCAAGGGTCAAATCCGAAGCCAGCCCGGACGTGTCGCCATCGAGCATGACCAGGTGTTCGAGGCTGGCCGGCCGATGAGGCGCGAGCAATGCCGGGTAGTCGACATCGAGAAAACGCTGCGGGACAAACAACAACCGGCAGCCGCTACGTTCCAGCACATCGGCGGCTTCAAGGCCTTTCATTCGCGTGTTGATCGGCACCAGCACCGCACCGGCACACTGGATGCCCAGCGCGGCAAGTATCCACTCGGCACTGTTCGGCGCCCAGATGCCAACCCGGTCACCGGCCTGGATCCCCAGGGCCATCAGGCCGCGGGTAAAGCCCATGACGCGCTCGGGCAGCTGTGCGAAGTCGATGCACTGGCCGTTGTCCTCGATGGCCGTGCGCCCGGCAAAACGCTCGGCACTGCTGAAGACCAACTGGGCCAGGGTGACAGGGGCCGCGCTCAGGGGCGCGGCAAGGTTCAGGCTCTGATTCATCGTGGGCTCGCGCTTGGCATTGTTGAAGGCATCATTCGGGGAAGCGGATACGCAGTTGCGCGCTGGTGGGGACTGCCTGACAGGCCAGGATCCAGCCTTCGGCCAGTTCGCCTGCGTCCAGTGCGTCGTTGTGCAACAACTCGACGTCACCGCTTTCCAGCGTGCACATGCACGAAGCGCAGCCACCGACACGACAGGCGCTGGGCGGGTTGAGGCCGGCACGCTCCATGGCGGCCAGTACGGTTTCGCCGCTGTCGCAGGACAATTGGAAGTCTTCGCCGTCCAGGCGCACTGACAACTGCGCGGCCACCGCCGCCTCGCTGCTGGTCACCAACGGCAATTCGCCTTCGCCGGGCAGCGAGACGAAACGCTCGACATGCACCCGGCGATCCGGCATGCCCAGACTCTTGAGCGCGCTCACGCTCGCGTCCATGAAGGGGCCAGGACCACAAATGAACGCCTGGGCATCGATGAATGGCCGCGCCATTTCAGCCAGTTGTCCAACGCTGGGGATGCCCTGCACCGAATCAAGCCAATGGATGATTTGCAGGCGTTGCGGGTGAGCACCGGCCAGGGCCTTGAGCTGATCCTTGAAAATCACCGACTGCTCATCACGGTTGGCGTAGATCAGCAGGATACGGCCGGTGCCGGCGAGCAATGCCGAACGCAGGATCGACAGCACCGGGGTCACGCCACTGCCGCCGCCAAATAACAGCAAGTCGCCGTCGAGGCTGCGCGGCACAAACACGCCCGCCGGCGGCAGCACCTCCAGGGTCTGGCCGGCCTGCAACTCGCTGCACAGCCAGTTCGAGGCGCGCCCCTCGTGCACGCGCTTGATCGTGACCCGTAACGGCTCATCCAGCATCGGCGTGCTGGACAATGAATAACAACGGGGCAGCCAGCCGTCCTCGAACGGCACGCGCAGGGTCAGGAACTGCCCGGGTTGATAGTGGAAGCGTTCGCACAGATGCTCCGGCACGTCGAAGACCAGGGATCGCGCATCAGCGGTTTCCTCGATCACTCGCGCCACGCGCAGGGCCAGATAATTGTTCATAGC
The DNA here is from genome assembly GCF_040438925.1 of Pseudomonas sp. MYb327. NCBI lineage: Bacteria > Pseudomonadati > Pseudomonadota > Gammaproteobacteria > Pseudomonadales > Pseudomonadaceae > Pseudomonas > Pseudomonas sp. MYb327. The sequence goes on along the minus strand of NZ_CP159258.1, from coordinate 1,236,192 downwards.
TCAGGTACTCATGACCACCTGCCCGCGCATCACGGACAGGTGTAAACCCAGGGGTTTTGAAACGGCCGCCATGGCCTCAGACGTAAGGGTCCGGGTTGGGCAGGCCGAGCATCACCGCACCGTAGCTGCGCCCGTAGGCCATGTAGTTGTTGGCGATGTGTCCGCGTGCCTGATGCAGATCGCGGAACAGCCGCGCCACCGGGTTGGTGTTGTACAGACCCGAGGCAGCCATGCTGCGCAGCAGGTCGTTGGCCCGCTCGGCACAGATGTTGGTGACGTAGGCCGATTGGTAGCGGTACAACAGACGAGTCTCGGTATCCGGGTATTCCCCGGCACGCGCCAGACTCATCAGATGCTCGTAGTTGCGCTCCAGAACCAGGCGCAAGCTGTCGACCGTGATCATCGCTTCGGCAACCGCGGTTTGCGCCACCGGATCATCCGCGGTACGCGCGCCATGCTTGCCGATGTGGTTGGCGGCGTTGTCGCGAAACTCGTTGATCGCACCCTGCAACGCGCCGATGGCCGAAGTCGATACGGCGCGGGAGAACACTTGGGCGAAGGGGATGGCGTAGATCGGGTTGGTGTTGACCAGGCGCCCGGGCGTCGCTTCGAGGGTCCAGTTGTTGGTGCGTTGCACGCGATGGGCCGGGACGAAAACATCCTCGACCACGATGTCATGGCTACCGGTACCGCGCAGGCCCAGCACGTCCCAGTTGCGCTCGATCTGGTAGTCGCGGCGCGGCAGCAGGAAAGTGCCGTGCTCGGCGGCCAGTTCGCCGTCGGGTGGCAGGATGCCGCCCAGGAACACCCATTGGCAATGTTCACTGCCACTGGAGAAACCCCAGCGCCCGCTAATCCGGTAGCCACCTTCGACCACCGTGACTTTCGCCGCCGGCATATAGGTCGAACAGATCAGCGCGTCATGGTCGTCGGCCCAGACTTCGCGCTGCGCTTCGATCGGGTAACGCGCCAATTGCCAGGGGTGAACCCCCATCACGCCGTAGATCCAGGCCGTGGACATACAGCCCTCGGCGAGGATGGTCTGGATTTCGAAAAAGGTCCGCGGGTCCACTTCGTAACCACCGAACGCCCGAGGCTGCAAGGCCCGCAACAAGCCGGCGTCCTGTAACTCGACGACGCTCTCCACCGGCACCTTCAAGTCCTTGTCGGCCTGCGCCGTGCGCGCCCTGAGTGCGGGCACCAGGCGCCGTGCACGTTCCAGCAGATCACGTTCGTCCTGGGTCTTTTCACGCATGCTGTGCATCACTCAATTCTCCCGATCTCACTGCGCCACTGCGCGAGTTGAGAGGGATCATCGGATCGAGCGAACAATCATTCATCGTCAAAGCGGACTAGGGGTGGTGTGGGTGGGGTATTAGGTTGAGCGGGTACATATCCATTCCTGCGGTAACGGCCACTTATGGTTCCGCTCTTACAGCGGGTCACTTGGAAAAGCCCCAAGTAACCAAAGGCTCTTGCCCCTTTCGTTCGGCCCTTCGCCTAGGCTCAGGGTGCCCTCGCTCCGGTCCTGCTCCGTGGGCCCGCCGCCATCGGCCATCCATGGCCGGGGGCGGCTAACCCGGCATCCATGCCGGGTTGCCCACTGCGCAGAACCTCCACTCGGCCTCTCGAGGGGGCAAGAAGATCACAAGCGAAAGCAAAGCGAGGCGGCCTGACAGCCGACCTGATGACTGGCCCTGTCTACGATCCAACTGTGGGTGCGAGCCCTGCTCGCGATGAACGTCAAGACAACGCGATCCTCCAGACAGGGCGCGATATCGTTGACGTCCATCGCTCCTACAGGGAAACGTGATCACTTGAAATCAGGTCGGCTGTCAGGCCGCCTCGCTTTGATTTTGATCGTGGCGCCCCGTTAAACCACGATGGCCGAACGCAGGCATTGCTCCGTGGGTAAACCGGCAGGACGCCGGTTTAGCCGCGCTGGGCCAGGGATGGCCCATCGCGGCGACCCACGGAGCAATGCCGGAGTGAGGGCATGCCGAGCCTAGGCGAGGCACCAAGTGGTGGGGCAAGAGCCTTTTGGTTACTTTTGGGCTCTTCCAAAAGTGACTCGCCGTAAGGGCGAAACCCTAGGTGGCCGTTACCGCAGGAACGGATATGTACATGGCCCCCGCTAGTCCGTTACCGCAGGAACGGATATGTACACGGCCCCCGCTAGTCCGTTACCGCAGGAACGGATATGCACACAGCCCCCCGCTAGTCCATTGAGACGATGCCCAACCAGATCACCGCAGCGATAGTAAACGCATCCAAAATCGACCCCACGGAGCAAGGGCCATGAGTATTTTGCAGCGTTTCGAAATGCACGGCAGCGTCGCCATTGTCACCGGCAGCGGCCGGGGTATTGGTCGGGCGATTGCCCTGGCGTTTGCCGAAGCCGGTGCCGACGTGGTGTGTTCGGCGCGTTCGCTGGACGAGGTAGAAGCAGTGGCCGAAGAAGTGCGTGGCCTGGGCCGACGCGCCTTGGCCATCGCCTGTGACGTCAACGATGCCGGGCAACGTCAGGCTCTGGTGCGTCAAAGCGTGGAACAAATGGGTCGGATCACTCACCTGGTGAACAACGTCGGTGGTGGCGGGCCCAACGATCCGTTGGCGATGACGCCCGAAGCGTTCGCCCAGGTGCTGAACTTCAACGTCGCCACCAGCTACGCCTTCTGCCAATTGTGCGTACCGCTGATGCGCGAGGCCGGTGGCGGCAACATCATCAATATCAGTTCGGTGGCGGCGCGTTATGCCCAGCGCCATTTCAGCGCCTATGGCGCCGCCAAGGCTGCCCTCAGCCATTTGACCCGCCTGCTGGCCCAGGACTTTGCGCCGCAGATCCGCGTCAACGCCGTTGCGCCCGGACCGACGCTGACCGAGGCGTTGAACGGCGTGATGCCCGCCGCCATGCGCGAGGTGATGGAAAACAATACGCCTCTCAAATGCCTTGGCACCCCGCAAGACATCGCCGCTGCCGCACTCTACCTGGCCAGCCCCGCTTCAGCCTGGGTAACCGGCAAAATCATCGATGTCGACGGCGGCGCCGACTCGTCGGTTTGGCCCGGCTGACCGACTCCTTTGGGCTCGCCCCTGTTGACGTTGGGGCGGGCCTTTTCTTTCTCCCAACCCTCAGGAGCCTTCGCCATGGACGCCCATTTGATCAACGCCCTCGGTGACGAACTGTTCAACGCCTTGCGCAGCCGCCAGACCCTGGCGCCCCTGACCCGGCGCTATCCGCAGATCACCCTGGAGCAGGCCTACCGGATTTCCCTGCACTTCCTGCAACGCCGCGAAGCCCTCGGCGAGCGGGTGGTCGGCAAGAAAATCGGGGTCACCAGCCGCGCCGTGCAGGAAATGCTCGATGTCCACCAACCGGACTTCGGCTTCCTCACCCATGCGATGCAAGTCGAAGATGGCAGCGATGTCAGCCTGGCCCGCTACAACCTGATCCAGCCACGGGCCGAAGGTGAAATCGCCTTTATCCTCGGCGAAGACTTGCAAGGTCCGGGCATCAGCGCCGAGGACGTCCTGGCCGCCAGCCAATGGGTCGTACCGTGCTTCGAGATTGTCGATTCGCGGATCGACGACTGGCAGATTCGCATCCAGGACACCGTGGCCGACAACGCCTCCTGCGGCGTGTTCGCCCTCGGCAGCCAGCGGGTCGATCCGCGCTCGCTGGACCTGGCCGCCGTGCACATGCAAATGCACAAAAACGGTCAGCCGGCAGGCTCCGGCCTGGGCTCGGCGGTGCAAGGCCATCCCTGCGCCGCAGTGGCCTGGCTGGCCAATACCCTGGGCGAGCTGGGCATCCCGTTCCGCCGTGGCGAAATCATTCTCTCCGGTGCCCTGGCGCCACTGGTGCCGGTGGTAGCCGGTGACAGCATCAGCCTGTCCATGAGCGGGCTGGGCGACACCAGCCTGCGCTTTGTCCCTTGATCGCCCTTCCCTCTTCAGGAGCCAAAAAAACATGAGCAAAAAGATTAGATGCGCGCTGATCGGGCCGGGCAACATCGGCACCGACCTGCTGTACAAATTGATGCGCAGCGAGGTGCTGGAACCCGTGTGGATGGTCGGTATCGACGCCACCTCCGAAGGCCTGTCGCGGGCTCGCGAGCTGGGCCTGAAGACCACCGCCGATGGCGTCGACGGCTTGCTGCCCCATGTCCTCGAAGACCAGATCCAGATCGCCTTCGACGCCACCTCGGCGTATGTACATGCGCAGAACTCGCGCAAGCTCAATGCCCTGGGCGTGTTAATGATCGACTTGACCCCGGCGGCCATAGGCCCGTATTGCGTACCGCCAGTCAACCTCAAGGCGCAACTGGGCCTGGGCGTGATGAACGTCAACATGGTGACCTGCGGTGGCCAGGCGACCATTCCACTGGTGGCCGCCGTGTCCAGTGTGCAGCCGGTGGACTATGCCGAAATCATCGCCACCGCCGCGTCGAAATCGGTTGGCCCCGGCACCCGGAAAAACATCGACGAGTTCACCCGCACCACGTCCAGCGCGGTGGAAAAGGTCGGCGGTGCGAAGAAAGGCAAGGCGATCATCATCATCAACCCGGCCGAGCCGCCGCTGATCATGCGCGACACCGTGCATTGCCTGACCGCCAGCGAACCTGACCAGCCGGCCATCACCGCCGCCATCGAGGCGATGATCAAGCAAGTGCAGCGCTACGTGCCCGGCTACAAGCTGGTCAACGGCCCGGTGTTCGACGGCAATCGGGTGTCGATCTTCATGGAGGTCGAAGGCCTGGGTGACTACTTGCCCAAATACGCCGGCAACCTCGACATCATGACCGCCGCCGCGGCGCGCACCGCCGAGATGTTCGCCGAGGAAATCCTCAAGGGCGAACTTGTGCTGCACGCCACCGCCCACCCCGCCCACGCATAAGGAGCCGACCATGGATCTTCGCGGCAAAAGCATCACCGTTCACGACATGTGCCTGCGCGACGGCATGCACCCCAAGCGTCACCAGATCAGCTTGCAACAGATGAAAGACATCGCCTGCGGCCTTGACGCGGCCGGTGTGCCGCTGATCGAAGTCACCCACGGGGACGGCCTGGGCGGCAGCTCGGTGAACTATGGCTTCCCGGCCCACACCGACGAGGAGTACCTGTCGGCGGTGATCCCGTTGATGAAAAAGGCCAAGGTTTCGGCCCTGCTGCTGCCGGGTATCGGCACCGTCGATCACCTGAAGATGGCCCATGAACTGGGGGTCAACACCATTCGCGTCGCCACCCATTGCACCGAGGCCGATGTCAGCGAACAGCACATCTCCCACGCCCGAGGCCTGGGCATGGACACCGTCGGCTTCCTGATGATGGCCCACATGAACAGCCCCGAAGGCCTGGTCAAGCAAGGCTTGCTGATGGAAAGCTATGGCGCCAACTGCATTTACCTGACCGACTCGGCGGGCTACCTGTTGCCCCATGACGTCAGCGCCCGCGTGGCGGCAATGCGCGCGGCGCTCAAGCCGGAAACCGAAATCGGTTTTCATGGCCACCACAACCTGTCGATGGGCGTCTCCAACTCCATCGCCGCGATTGCCGCGGGGGCCAACCGGATCGACGCCGCCTGCGCGGGCCTCGGTGCCGGAGCCGGCAACACACCGATGGAAGTGCTGGTGGCGGTGTGCGACCGCATGGGCATCGACACCGGTGTCAGCGTGTTCGGTATCCAGGACGTGGCCGAAGATCTGGTGGTGCCAATCATGGACTTCCCGATCCGCAGCGACCGCGATGCCCTGACCATGGGCTATGCCGGGGTCTACGGTTCGTTCCTGCTGTTCGCCAAACGCGCCGAGAAGAAATACGGCGTGTCGGCGCGGAAAATCCTCGTGGAAATGGGTCGTCGCGGCATGGTCGGCGGTCAGGAAGACATGATCGAAGACACCGCCATGACCCTCGCCCGCCAGCGGCGTCAGGCGTAAAGATACATAACCCCATGTGAGAGCGAGCCTGCTCGCGATGGCGATAGTCCAGTCAACATTGTTGACGACTGGCCTACCGCAATCGCGAGCAAGCTCGCTCCTAATGGGGTCGGTGGATAGGTTTTAACGCCAATCGGCGACGATGCCGTGCTCCAACGCAAACGGTTGTGCAGCAATGGTCCGGCGTTGAAAAGCAGGCGCCTGTTCGGCGGTGGCCAGCCACAGCATCACGGCTGCCGGTACATGGGGTGGCGCACTGCCGGCGCGCAGGGCGATCAGGCCTTTGTCGCCGATGGTGGCCTTGAGCGCTTCAGTGGTGACGACGCCCGGATTGAGCGTGTAAGCGCGCACGCCCGCCTCGCCCAATTCCGTGGTCAGCACCCCGGACAGTCGCGACACCGCCGCCTTGCCCGCGCCGTAGGCATACCCCCAACCGCCCTTGCCTGCCGCCACCGGTGGATCGCTTTCGCCAGCGCCGGAAGTGACGTTGATCACCACCCCGCCGCCGCGCGTCACCATGTGTTCAGCCACTGCACGGGTCAACAGGAACGGGGTCAGGATGTAGCCCTGGAACATCCGCTCCAGGGTCTGCGCTTGCAGGTCCATGAACCCGGCGTTGAGGTCGCTGCCTTGATAGATCGCGTTGTTGATCAGCACGTCGATGCGTCCGTACTCGGCCAACACTGCCTGGCAGGCGGTCAGGGCCGAGTCGCTGTCGAGCAGGTCCATCGGCACCACGAGCACCCGGCAACCCAGTTCGCGTAACGCCTGCGCAGTGCCGTTGAGGCTGCCGGCCAGCGGCGCTCCGTTGGCGTCGCGCAGGGCGTGCTCGTGTTGCTCACCTTCGTTGAGCGTACGGGCGCTGATCGCCAGGTCGAAACCGGCGCGGGCGAACGCCAGCGCCGCCTCGCGACCGATACCCCGGCTGGCGCCGGTGATGAATGCCACTTTGTTCATGCCGATTCCTTTTTTAGAAGCGCGACGTGCGGACCATGGCGTCCATTCCGCCATCGACGAACACCACGGTGCCATGGATAAACGACGCTTGTGGCGATTGCAAGAAAGCGACCATTGCGGCGATCTCATCAGGGCGCCCGGCGCGGCCCAGCGGCGCGACGAAATCGCGGGTCGCCTGGCCAAAACGCGCATCCTCCAGCGATGCCTGGTGCAACGGAGTTTCCACCGCGCCCGGCGCCACCACATTGACCCGCATACCTTGCTTGCCCCAGCCCACGGCCAAGCTGCGGACGTGCTGGCTGATGGCGTATTTGGAAGCGGCATAGGCGACGTGCGGCTGGCCGAGTCTGTTGGCCAATTCCAGTGCCCGGACCTCATCGCCGGCGATCATTGCTTCGATCAACGACTGGCCCTCGGGCCCCGAATGAGTCGCCGCCACAGAGCCGATCACCAGCGCCGCCGGTTGTTGACCCTTGGCCAACGCGTCCTGCAGGCCATCGAGCAACTGACTGACACCGAAGTAATTGACCGCTAGGATCAGGCCGCAGTTGGGCGCGGTGACACCGGCCCCGGCGCAGCAGATCAGGCCGTCGAGGACTCCACCGCTGAGTTCAAGCACTTGGCCGATGGCGGTGTCACGCCCCTGAGGGGTGGACAGGTCGGCGATCACTTCGGCGTTGCTGCGATCGATACCGATAACCTGATGCCCGGCAGCGCGCATGGCGGCGGATACGGCGGCCCCGATTCCCGAGGCACTGCCGGTGATGGCTGTAATTGGCATGGTGGTTCTCCGTGATTGGTCCGCCCAGTATCGACAGGGCGATCACGGGACGGCATCGTCCGTGCGGACTAAAAATACGCGGCGTCAATGGCCACGACGCCGGGCAGCGGATGGCCCGGCGGCGGTTTTGCAGGATCAGGCCTGGCGATAGATCGGCACGGCCAGTTGCAATGGCGGCACCTTGATTTTCTCGGTCAATTTCAATGCCAGCTGCGGCTTGCCCAAGGCCACCACGCTGTTGAGCATGATGCGCACCAACTCGGTCTGGCGCCGCACGCCGGTCTTGGAGAAGATCGAACGCAAGTGCGCCCGCGCGGTGTTGCGGCGGATATTCAAGACCTCGGCAGCTTCCTCGAGGGACAAGCCGTTGGCCAGTTCCATCGCCAGGGCGGTTTCGGCCTTGGTCAGGTTGAACAGCTGCTTGGTCACCACTTCACTGGCCAGGGATTTGCTCGACGCATCGCGGATGTAAACCAGTGCCGCCGGCTGGCCCTTCTCCTCCGCCCAGTCCAGGGACGGAATCGATTCGACCACCACCCCGAGGTTGACCAGCCCCGAGGGCCGCGTCACCGACATGGCCTCGGCGCTTTTAGGCGCATCCGGGCAGAACGCACCACGAATCAGGCGCTGCAGTTCACGGTTGTCACTGGGATACGTCGCTTCCAGGCGCCCGCCCACCAGCTTCAGGCCATCGGAACGGGCGAGGATTTCCTGGGCCACCGGATTGATCTGCAACACGCTGCCGCTTTCGTCGAGCACCAGCGTTGCCACCGACAACCGGCTGATGGCCTGGGAGTACAACTCACTCAGCGATTCGCTACGGTCCAGCAGGTTATGCAACTGCGAGGCACGCCGCAGGTGTGGCAGGAAACTGGTGCACACCGCCCGGTCGTGGGCAGAGAAATTGGCGGTCCGCTTGGGGCGGGTGACGCGAAAGCGCAGCTTGCCGCCGTCCGGTGTGGAAATGTCCGCGCACATCACGTGATACACATCATTGGGGCCGCAGAACGCCTTGAAGTAGGCGCTGTGTTCCCACTCCGTGGAGCTCATGATGTCATCGACCGTAAATACACTGTCCAGTGGCTGATTGGAGAACGGCGAATTGGTCTGCGGGTAGGTCATGTAGCAGACATCACCGGCACCCTCGATGTCGCCGACGATAATCATCACGCCCGTATCGGGTTGATCCGGCACGCGCAGAATCAAGGTGACGAAGTTGGCGTCGTAGAGTTTGAGAAAGCTTCTGAGGGCAGTAGCCATCAATTTCGGATCGAGGGCGCCTTCGTAGATTTCGCCCACCAACTGGTTGTAGCGCGTGAGGTCGAGGCCAAGGCTGGCCAGGGCTTCATGGGTCAAGTCACCGTTTTGCATAGTCTTATCTCGCTCGGGTAAGGACTGTGCCCTTCCCTTGTTATTTTTATAATTTCGGCTGGGGGAACCCAGGGCTCCCCCCTTTTCGACTGATACTTGCCTGCCAGTTTCCCTAGCGCCCGCGGGCTCCACAATAGGCCCGGCAGGTTTATTTTTCGCTCCCGGTATCACGTGCAGCAGGGCTGTTTTTCAAGCGGAACTGCCCTTGAGCCGGTGCCGGCGTGCGTACACGTCCGGTGACCAGTGGCCGCCCGCGATTGAACCAGGCCGCCAGCGCCGGCAGGAGGAAAATCGCCCCCAGCACGTTGACCAGAAACATAAACGACAGCAGCACACCCATGTCGGCCTGGAACTTCAACGGTGCGAAAGCCCAGGTGCAGACGCCAATGGACATGGTCACGGCGGTGAATACTGCCGCCGTACCGCGTTGGCACATGGCCTGATAGAACGCCTCGCGCAGGTTGGTGCCGCGCAGCATTTCGTGCTGAATACGCTCGTACAAATAAATCCCGTAATCGACGCCCACGCCCACCCCCAGCGCCATCACCGGCAAGGTCGCAACCTTCAGGCCGATCCCGAGCATGGTCATCAGTGCGTTGCAGAGGATCGCGACAATCGCCAGCGGCACCAGAATGCACAGCACCGCGCGGATCGACAAGAATGTCAGCCAGCAAAACAATGCCACCGATCCGAATAGTGCCCCGAGCATGATCACTTCGGCGCGCTTGACCGCCTCGTTGGAGGCCGCCATCACCCCGACGTTGCCGCCAGCCAGGAGGAACTCGACTTGCGGCGAGCTGACTTCAGCGATGATTCGCCGGGCTTCGGCGATCGCATGGCTGACGGTGCTGCCTTCGTGGTCAGCCAGGAACACCAGAATCTGCATCTGCTGGCAGCCGTCCGTGACCAGGCCGTCATCCGGAACATAGGCCCGCGCGCCCTGACTCAAGCCACGGGGCGATCCCGGAATCGCTGCCCAACGCGGGTTGCCTTCGTTATTGCCGGCAATCACCCGCTTGCCCATGTCCGCCACGCTCTGGATCGACTGCACGCCGGTGACCGTACGCATGCGGAAATCGAAGGCTTCCACCGCACGCATCACCGCAGGCGACAGGCAACCTTCTTCGACACCCTTGACCTGGACGAACACCGACATCACATCGAGCCCGATGGAATAGCTGCCGATGATCTTGCTGTTGTCCTGGTTGTAGCGCGAATCGGTCCGCAGCTCCGGCGCGCCGGCGCCGATATCGCCCACCGCCAGGTCACGCGCCTTGTAGGCCCCGCCCGCCAGCAGCAACAGACTGACAACAAACACACCGAGGGCTGGCCCCGGTTCGGCCAGCGCCGACAGGCGCCACCACAGGCGGTGCTTGCCCGTCGGCCGCGATTGCGCCCGACGCAATAGCGCAGGCTCCAGGCGCAGGTAGGAAATGATCACCGGCAACATCAGTTTGTTGGTGATGATCATCAACATCACGCCGATGCAGGCCGTCACTCCCAGTTCGTGAACGATGGGAATGTCGATCAGCATGATCACCGCAAACCCCAGGGCATTCATCAGCAAGGCCAGGGAACCGGGGATGAAGATCTTGCAGAACGCCGAACGCGCCGCTTCCTTCGAATTGCTACCGGCCAGCACGTCCTGCTTCCAGGCGTTGGTCATCTGCACTGCATGGGACACGCCGATAGAGAAAATCAGGAACGGCACGAGGATCGACATCGGATCGATACCCAGACCCAGCAGCGGCAACAGGCCCAACAACCAGACCACCGGCAGCAACGCGACCACCAGTGCCACCACTGTCAGGCGCAGGGAACGGGAATACAGCCACAGCAGCAGCCCGGTGATGACGAAGGCCACCACAAAGAAACCGATCACGGTGTTCAACCCTTCAACCACATCGCCCACCAGTTTGGCGAATCCGACAATGTTGATTTCGATATTGGGGCTGTTGTACTTGCCGCGGATCTCTTCCAGACGCTTGGCGATCTCGACATACGACACCGGCTGACCGGTCTTGGGGTCGGTATCCTGCAGATCTGCACGGACCATGGCCGACTTCAGGTCATTGGCCACCAGACGACCGACCTGCCCGGAGGCCGCCGTGTTGCTGCGCACTTGCGCAAGGTCCTCGGTGGTTCCGCTGAAGCGCGGCGGCACCACCACGTCGCCAAAGAAACCCTCCTCGGTGATTTCGATGTAGCGCACGTTGGCGGTGAACAGCGACGTCACGCTGGGACGACTGACCCCGGAGATGAAGAACACGTCGTCGGTAACTTTGCGCAGGGTCTCCAGGTACTCGGCGTTATAGATGTCGCCCTCGCCTTTCCAGCGCACGCTGACCAGGAAGCGGTTGGCGCCGGTGAAGTAACGACTGAATTTGAGAAAGTTGATCATGTATTCGTGACGCACCGGGATCTGCTTGTTGAAACCCGGATCCAGCTGCGTGTGGGTGGCGCTGTAGCCCAGGCCCAGCGTCACCAGAATAAACAGCGCCAGCAGTCCCTTGCGCCAGGCCATCAGATGGTCCGCGCACGTTTCGACGCAGCGCGTCACCCAGTGTTTACTTTGATTCATTGCCCGCCTCTCATTCACTGGATGGCCTGTGTGGTCATTAAGGCAGCGACGCTGCCACCAGAACCTTGCAATACCCCGCGCTCGCCACCGACCAGCAGGCGTGAGCCAACGACGGTCGCCGAGGTCAACGTGCCAAGCCCGGCCAGGCGGCCGACGCCGACCAGCGCGCCCTGTGCATCCAGACGCACCACCGAACTACCGGCACCGACGATCACCAGCCCGGAGTGATCGGGCAGCAGCACATGGCCGTACAGCGGCAGTTGGTTGCCGACTTTGATCTGGGTCCAGCTGTCGCCGAAGTCATGACTGACGAACACATGCCCGCGCATGCCGTAGGTCACCCAGTCCTTCGCGCTCAGGCGCACGATGCCGAACAGCGAGCCGCTGTAGAACGCCGGCAGCGTCTGCCAGTGCTGGCCACTGTCGGTGGTCCGCAACACCAGCCCTTGCTCGCCCACCAGCATGCGCCGTCCATCGTTGCCACCGGCCATGCTGTTGAGGTGCGCGTTGTCGATCTCCAGGGACTGCGGGGCCCAGGTTTGCCCGCCATCCTGAGATTGATAGAACTTGCCGAAGCTGCCGAACGCGATGACGCTGTCGCCACCACCGGTCCAGATGCCCAGCAGCGGTTCGCCCAGATCGCTGTCGTAACGTATTTCCTGCCAGCTGTTGCCAGCGTCCTCGGAACGCAGGATCCAGCCGTCGTGCCCGACGGCCAGCAAGCGCTTGTTGTCCAGCGCCACCACGGCTGTGAGGGTGGCATTGCGTTGCGTGGCGACATGGGCTGGCTGCCAGCTGACGCCCTGGTCATCGCTGAGCAGGATGCTGCCACGCTCGCCCACAGCGACCACCCGCGCGCCAAGATTGAACAGGCCGTTGATCTGCACCCGGTCCGGGCGCATGGCCAACAGTTCGGCCTGCGGTGGGGATTTGGGGGAAAAGGTGTAGCCAATGGTCAAGGCGACCACCAGGCAAACCGCGTAGCCGATCACCGAGCGCATGAGCAACGCTCCTGTTCGGGGTTGGCGTGGATAGGGCAAGTCATAGGGCCGATCCTCTTGTTTTTGTCACGCACCAGGCATGCGAGGCAATCGAGATGGGCGTTGCCTCTGGTGGGAATAGTCGGCGCAAGGGATGGGGGACACATCGTCCAAATGGCTTATGTAATGGCGTGAATGACGTGGGGCGGGAATGGTGGGATTTATGTGCAAACCGAACTGATTGCCATCGCATCTTGTAGGCGCTGGCTTGCCAGCGATGGCGTCCATTCGGTCGACGAATGGGTTGTCTGACCTGACGCCATCGCCAGCAAGCCGGCTCCTAAAGAGGATCTTCGGCGGGGATCAAGCCATGTACAGGATCACCAGGTCGTTGATCACCGATGGCCGATCCTGGCCCACCACATGAATGTTGAGTTCAAGGGTCAACTGAGTACCACGGGCGAGGATTTCGACTTTTTTCACCCGGGCCCGCGAATGGATGCGCGAGCCGGCCGGTACCGGCGCCGGGAAGCGCAGGCGATCGGAGCCGTAGTTGATCTGGGTGGTGAAACCGCTGATTTCGAAGCCCAGCGCCAGTTTCATCCGCGACTGCAACACTTGCACCAGTGCGCCATGGGCAATGGTGCCGCCGAACGGACTTTGCAGGCGCGCTCTCTCCGGATCGGTATGGATCCAGTAATCGTCACCCGACAACCGGGCAAAGTCGTCGATCAGGGCCTGGTCGACCACCACCACGTTGCTCCAGTCGCTGTACTGCTCACTCACCAGCGCCTGCAAGGCCGGACCATCGTTGAGGTCGATCTGCCGCGCGGGCGGTTGATCCGACGCCACAGGTGCCGGTTCACTGTCCTGCGCGGGCAACGGCTCAAGCACCGCCGCATTCTTGTCCACCCCGGTGAAACGCAGCAGGCGGTTGCCCTTGGCGTCGACTTCGGCGAACACCGGCTGCAAGGGCATGCCGATCTCGATTTCGTTTTCCTCGAGGCCGACCAGGTTGGTGTTGATGCGCACCCCTTCAGCCAACTGGACCACCGCCAGTTTCTGCGGCATCTCGTCGATGAAGTCAGGCAAGGTTGCAATGCGCGTCACGGTGTAGCTGTAGAGCGTCGCGGCGCCGTCGACTTCGCGCCAGGCCAAGTCATGTTCCAGGCACACCGGGCAATGCCGGCGCGGGTAGAAGTTCCAGTGCGCGCAGGCATTGCATTGCTGGATCAACAGGCGGCGAGCCTTCAGGCCTTCCCAGAACGGCGCGGAGATTTGCGTCGCGACCGGCATCGGTTTGTTGTTGGACATGTGCTTATGCTCCCTGAAGAATCAATGCGCCCTGCTCACTCATCACGCCGCCGGTACCGGAGACATAGACGCTGTCGCAGCGGCCCAATTGGCGTTCACCGGCGGTGCCGGCGATCTGCGTCACCGCCTCGATCACCTGGCTCATGCCACCGGCCGAGGCCGACTGGCCGAAACTCAGTTGCCCGCCATGGGTGTTCATCGGGAAGTCGCCACGCCAGGTCAGGTCGTGTTCGCGCACGAACGCCATGCCCTCGCCCTTGCCGCAGAAACCGGCATCCTCCAGGGTCAGCAAGGTGGTGATGGTGTAGCAGTCGTAGATTTGCGCGGCATCGACGTCCTTAGGCTTGAGCCCCGCCATGGCAAACGCTCGCTCGGAGGCCGGACCAATCGGCGTGCGCAGCATGTCCTCGGCGTAGGACGGCGACTTGAATGCCAGGTGTTCGCCAAACCCGGTAATGAAGGACGGACGTTTGCGAGCCCGCGCCGCGACTTGCTTGTTGGTAATGATCATCGCCGCGCCACCGGCCACCGGCATGACGATTTCCAGAACGTGCAGCGGGTCGGCAACCATTTTGCTCGCCAGCACCTGTTCGATGGTCAACGGTTGGCCATAGAACATCGCTTGCGGATTGGCCAGGGCGTTGGTGCGCTGGTCGACGGCGATCTTGGCCATCGCCCGCTGGTCGTAGTCGTACTGCGCGGCATAACGCTGGGCAATCATCGCGTAGCCGGTGTTCTGGCCCATGTGCCCGTAAGGCAGGTCGAACTCGGCCTCGGGCGCGCCAAATGCCGTACTGTGTCCACCGAAACGCATGGAGCGGGCCATCCAGCCGGCGTCTTCGCCAGGCCCCAATGGCGCCATGCGCGCGGGGATAACGCACAGAACGGCCTGGCACAGGCCCAGTTCGATCGCCGCGGCGGCGCGCCAGACCATGCCGACCGAGGTGCAGCCACCCAGGTCCACCACTTCGGCGAAGTTCAGGCGCAGGCCCAGGTATTCGGCGGCCATCGCCGGTACGAACACCGAGGCTTCATGAAAATGCGGGCCGTTGATCACCAGCCCGTCGAGGTCCGAGGCCTTGAGCCCTGCATCGCGCAGGGCCTGGGCCGCCAGGTCGGCGACTTGCTCAAGGTGAAACATCTTGGGCGCGGTCGAATACTTCTCCGGTTTGTACTGTGCGGTGCCAACAATGGCCGCATGCCCTTTGAGTCCCATAGTGCCTCCATGCCGAAGCGTTACGCTGCGGCCAGTTCCAGGTTGTGGTCAGGCCCGGGCGCAGCAAGGCGACCCGGATCTTGAGTGGTCGATCAGAAGGTGTATTTCATCGAGAATGTGGCGTAGTCGCGGTCGGCGAACGGACGATCGATCGCGTCGGCTTCACCCAGGTAGGCGATGTATTTCAACCCCAGTTCCAGATTGCCTAGGTACTTGAAGGTCGTGCCCGCGCTCAGGCGTCGGTCACCGGCGACGCCGGAGATGCTTCCGGCCATGGGCGTGGATCCGCTGAAGACGTTGGAGAAGCTAAAGGGGACTTCCAGATCCCAGCCTTGGAAAACTCCCGGATAACTGAACGATGCGCCCACGGTGTAGGCGCTGGAAGACTTGGTTCGGTATCCCGCGGCGGTGCTGTAGGTATAGTCATCGGAAGAGGCCACTAGAGGTGCCAGGGTAGGCAGCAGGTTTACACCTTGCAGGTTGGGCGCCGCCGAAGTGGATTCGACGCTGTCGACCTGCACGCGGATGATTTCGGCAGTCAGGCTGGTCTGGCTGGCCCAGGGACGATCCCCCAGGATACGGATCGCCGACAACTGCATTTGCTGGCCCTTGCCCTTGGCCGGCACAGCGCCGAGGCCGGTATTGACCATCACCGGCGCACCGTCGCGGTACGACCATTCGGCGCCGACCTGGGTGTCGCCGATTTTGGTCGAGGCACTGATACCGGTCAGCTTGATGTCTTCGAAGTACTTGATCTCGTAGCCATTGCTGACGAAGGCGTTGCGTCCACCGCCCACTGGCAGCGGGTCGTAGCCGACCAGCGCGGTGGCCGGGTTCTTGTCGTGGTAGTTGACGTGGAACAGCGACAACTCCAGGGCCGGCACCGGGCGGTAGCGCATCTGCACCCCCCACTGGCCTCCATCACGCGGTTCGTCAGTGCCGCGGTAGGGAATCTTCTGGCCGTTGGCGTAGATGAACTCGCGACCTGGCCCCACCACGTCGCTACCCGACAGGTAGCTGCCCACCGGCGGCAGTTCAGTGCCCTTCCATTCGTATTGCACGTAGGCACCGAAGGTCAGCTGGGGGTTCAATCGGAATGAACCGGAGAACTGGCCCACCGGCAAAAGTATTTCCTTGACCTCGACACCCGGCTGGGACGCTTTTACCGCGTCGGACGGGTTTTGTACGCCGTTCACACCCGGGTAAAACAGACTCTCGCCCCAGGATTCGATATGCCGCCCGGCCTTGACGTCAAGCATCGTGTCGTTGTCAAAGCGCCAGCCGCTGAACACATAGGCGTCGAGCAGTTTGCTGCGACCACCGCTGTAGTAGCGGGTGTCGCTGGTGAACTCGTCGTTGCTGCCGTCTTTGTTCACGGTGGCGGGCGAGTCGTTATCGTTCTTGCGGTGGTAGACGTCGTCGTAGAAGGTACTGCCGCGCACCACGGCGCCGTAGTTGTCCTTGCGCAGGATCATTTCCGCCAGCGCGCCCACGCGGTTGGTGGTCAGGCTGCCACTGTCGAAGTTGCGGTTGGCATCGTCGGCGTTGATCGTCAGCAAGCGCGAGCTCTGACTGCCCGTGCGCACACCGATGCCGTAGCTGGTGGTCACCGACCAATCCATGGTCGCGCCGTTTTCGAACTCGATCGTATCGCCAGCCCACACCGGTGTAGACACCAGCGCAATGGCTGCCGCCAGGCTACTGACCTGAAATGCGCACGAACCGATGACCGTAGAATTATTGTTGTTCTTGTTGATCACACTGACTCTCCTGAATGACAACCGCCTGGCTGCCTGGACTGTTCAACACAGCTGCCGTGCCACCCGCTCAAAACACCCTGAGCGAGGTAACCGCGCACGCTCCCCTTACAGCACGCCGGTAGCGATATCGCCCCCGGTCCTCTTCCCGCACCAGCGACCCTTCGGCCACCAGGTAGTTGGCATGGGCCAACGTTTCGCCCAGCGCCATCAGTTCGTCGAAACGACCCGACAACTTGGGAAACAACAAAGCCATCAGTTCGAGCACGGTGCGCGGCTCGTCACAGTCGGCCAGCATCAACGCCAGATGCCCGCGGTGATGGGCCTCAAGCTGATCCAGGCGCTGATGCAAATTGAAGAACGGCCGCTCGTGTGCCGGCAGCACCAGCACGCTGTCGGGCAAACTGCGCAAGTGCTCGATGGAGTCGAGCCAGTCGCGCAACGGGTTGGCCAACGGCTCCGTGGCATGCACGCCGACGGTGGAGGTGATGCGCGGCAGCACCTGGTCGCCGGAAATCAGTAAGCCGTCATCGGCGGCGTACAGACAGGCATGCTCGGGTGAGTGACCGCGACCGATGATCACCTGCCAGGTACGGCCACCGATATTCAGCAGGCTGCCTTCGTGCAAACGGCGGAAATGGTTCAGGGGTGCCGGCAGGAAATGCGCGTTGCTCATCACCGCGAACATCTCGGCACTTTGTTCATCGCTGACGCCGGCCTTGCGGTAGAAATCGAGAAAGTCCCATCCCGGTGGCTGATCGGCGGGAAACCTGACGTGCAGCGACTGGAACTCGCTGGCGGTCATGTACACCGGGCACTGGAAACGCTGCGAAAGCCACGCAGCCACACCGGCATGGTCGGAGTGAAAGTGAGTGCAGACCACCGCCAGCAGCGGCAACCCGCCACACACTTCACTGAGCACCCGGTCCCAGACTTCGCGGGTCTGATCGGTGTTCATGCCGGTGTCCACCACGACCCAGCCGTCGGTGTGGCGCAGCAGATAGAGGTTGATGTGGTCCAGGCGAAACGGCAGCGGCATGCGCAACCACCACACGCCGGGTGCCACTTCAAGCACCTGTCCGGAATCGGGCGCCTGCGGCCACGGATAACGCAGGCCGCTGCGCAGTTCATGACCGTTGACGTCGAGATCAGTCATGCTGGGTCACCGCGAAAGGCGTGAGGCCGACACGTGCCAGAACCTCTGCCGAGTAGGGCACGTAGGTGCGGGCATGCTCATCGCGGATGAACAATGGATCACTGCAACGCGTCGGGCAGTAACCCTGGCGCTGCAGATCGACCTTGCGCAGCTTGAAGCTGGCGGTCAGGTCGGCCAACTGGGTGACCCGCACGAATACGGGGGCCGCATAGCGCGGCAGGCGCGCTTCGGTCAGGGCGTACAGGGCGGCTGGATCGAACACCCGGTCTGCCTGCATCAGCACAGCGGCCATGCCGGCGCGGCCTTCATGGCCCGGCACCTGGACGCCGTAGATATTGATCAATTCCAGGCCCGCCAGATCGCCCAGGGCGTTCGCCACTTCCAGGGTCGACACGTTCTCGCTCTTCCAGCGATAGGTATCGCCGATGCGATCGAGGAAATAGCAGTAACCGTCGGCGTCCTCGCGCAGCAAATCGCCGGAACTCCAGTAGGCATCGCCCTCGCGAAACACATTGCGGCGGATTTTGCTCTCGGTCGCCTCGGCCGAGGTGTAACCCTCGAAACGCCCGCCACCGATCTCGGGGTGATCGACGATAAAGCCCATGGCCTCGCCAACCTCGCCCACTTTGCAGACTTGGTAGAAACCGTTTTCGTCCCGTGGATGACAGTCGTTTTCGACGTCGTAACGCACCAGTCGCACGTTGGTTTTGTTCCAGTCCGGCACGCGGCCACAGGAACCGAAATGGTTGTCGACGTTGATGATTGCGGCGTTGGCTTCGGTGGCTCCCCAGCCCTCGAATACCTGGATCGGGCCGAACCGTTCGAGCCAACGATGCCAGGTATCCGCGGTCAACCCGGCGCCGAGCATGCAGCGCAAACTGTGTTGACGCTCACCCTCGCGCACCGGCTGGTTAAGCAGGTAACGGCAGATCTCACCGATGTACTGGAAGATGCTGATCTGGTGACGTGCAACGTCGTTCCAGAACTCGCGAACGCTGAACTTGCGCCGTACCACGATGGCGGCACCGGCCTTCAGCGCGGTAGAGGTTACCGACGTAGCCGCTGCACCGTGGTACAGCGGCAGGCAGCAATAGAACACATCCTGACAAGTGGCAGGCAGGGTGACTTCCATCGCATCACCCGAGGACATCCAGCGCATGTGGCTGTAGCGCGCAGCTTTGGGCAAGCCTGTGGTGCCCGAGGTAAAGATCAACAGGGTGGTTGCCTGAGCCTCGATCTGCGCACGGATATCCCGGGGGAACGGCGTCCGCGGGGCTTTTTCCAGGCGCGCATCGAAATGCCCGTCGACGCCTTTGGGCAGAGGCCCGGCCCAGGGATTTTCCGCGTCACGAATCAGCCAGCACGCCAGTTCGGGGAAGCCTTCGGTCGCCTGCACGTTGCCCAGGCATTCCTCGCCGATGACCAGTGCCTTGGCATCGGTGGTTTGCAACGCGTGAAGCAACGGTCGACCGCTGACTTGCGTGTTGATGAACGCCACCACCACCCCAAGTTTGGCCAGGCCAAACCACGTACAGAAGAACTCGGGGCGGTTTTCCATGGCCAGGGCGCAGACATCGCCTGCACGCAAACCATTGGCGTAAAACGTGTGGGCCATCTGATTGGCCCGGGCATCGACCTCGGCGTAACTCAGGGTCTGCTCGC
Source organism: Pseudomonas sp. MYb327 (assembly GCF_040438925.1). Lineage (NCBI taxonomy): Bacteria > Pseudomonadati > Pseudomonadota > Gammaproteobacteria > Pseudomonadales > Pseudomonadaceae > Pseudomonas > Pseudomonas sp. MYb327. The sequence continues at coordinate 1,216,481 of NZ_CP159258.1, read as the reverse complement.
CGTAGATCAGGAACGGCCGCTCGCCTTGCTCACGCGCCTGATGCTCCAGGCGGTCGGCCATGGTGTAGAGATCACGCGGCTTGATCTTGCCGACGGCGGCCGAGCGTAAATCAAGTATTGCCTGAGTCTGCTCTCGAGGGACCGGCTGGGTGGGCAGGACGTTGGGCAAGTCGTTAAGGTTCATTGCGCCACCTCCTGGGCACTGGTTTGATAGGCGGGGTAATCCGAGTAACCGGCCGGACCGGGCGTATAGAGCGTCTTGCGATCGAAGCGATTCAGTGGCAGGCCACGCTTGAGGCGCTCCACCAGGTCCGGGTTGGCAATAAAGTGACGACCAAACGACACGGCAGCCCCCTCGCCCGACGCGAGTGCGGCGCTGGCCGTAGGGCCGTCGAAACCATCGTTGAGAATCAATGCATGAGGGCTGTGCCGGCGTGCCAGGGCGAAGGCATCGAGACCTTCCAGCGGCGAGCGCATAATGTGCAGGTAAGCGAGTGACAACGGCGCCACGGCCTCACACAACGCTGCGGCCGTGGCCGACGGATCGTGGTCTTCGATATCGTTGTAGGGGTTACCGGGGCACTGGCGAAAACCCACTCGACCCGCACCGATCGCACTGGCCATGGCCTCGATCACTTCCTTGGCAAACCGTACGCGTCCGGCCACATCGCCACCGTAGGCATCGCTGCGCTGGTTGCTGCCCGAGGCCATGAACTGCATCGGCAGATAACCGCTGGTGCAATGCAGCTCGACACCGTCGAAACCCGCCTGGCGCGCATTCAATGCGGCCCGGCGATAGTCTTCGATGGCCTCGCTGATACCTCGCAAGGTCAGCGCTTGTGGTTCATCGGTGTCCACCAGCCCATGGCTGTCGCTGAATACTTGTGTGCGAGCGCGCAACGGCGAAGGTGCCACCGTTGCCGCGCCCGACGGTTTGTTGTGCTGGCTGGCGGCGCGGCCGACATGCATCAACTGCAGGACAATGCGCCCGCCCTCGGCATGCACCGCTTCGGTGACCCGCTGCCAGCCCGCCATTTGTTCTGCGCTGTAGATCGCAGGCGTGCGGCAGTAGCCCAGGCCGCTGGCCGACGGTGCAGTGCCTTCGGCGACGATCAATCCGGCGCCCGCCCGCTGACGGTAGTACTCGACCATATCGCTGCCGGGTATGGCATCGACGAGAGCACGGCTGCGGGTCATGGGCGCCATGACAATGCGGTTGGCCAATTGCAGCTCGCCCAGGGTGACCGGCTCGAACAAGACGCTCATTTCAGTTCCTCAGCTTCTTATTGTTTTCAGGCTGTCGGCGGACTCGCCAAAGCATTGGCAAGTGCCGGCGAGCCAGCGAATATGGGCTGAATGATTGACCTTGAGCGCGAGCGAAACATCGTCCGACAAGACTAGGTCGGCTATCGTGCGTTTCGGCCTGACGGCGAACGGAAATGGTCTGAATGGACGATGAAGAAAATCCGCGACCAGCCGAGCATCGCGTCAACTAGAACAAAACCGGGAGCACCCGCAGTGAACCAATCCACACCCGTAACATGGCGAACGCACTACGCGCTTTTCGTGCTCGCCATCATCTATGTGTTCAATTACGTCGACCGTCAGTTGATGGCGATTCTGATCGAGCCGGTGAAGCTCGAATTCGGCATTACAGACACGCAGATCGGCCTGCTGTCGGGGGTCACCTTCGCGGTGTTCTATACCGTCTTTGGTTTTCCGCTGGGGCGCCTGTCGGACCGCATCGGGCGCAAGCCGGTGATCGCCTTCAGCTGCATTGCCTGGAGCGTGATGACCATGCTGTGCGGCGTGGCCGGTAACTTCCTGTCCCTGGTGCTGGCGCGGGTTGGTGTCGCCGTCGGCGAGGCTGGCGGCACGGCGCCGTCGGTCGCCATGGTGTCGGACCTGTACCCGGCAAACCGCCGCTCCACGGCCCTGTCAGTGCTGATGCTCGGTTCCAGCCTGGGCGCGATGGTCGGCCTCGGCCTGGGCGGCTGGATCGCCCAGCACCATGGCTGGCGCTACGCATTTGTGCTGGTCGGTGCCCCTGGAATCCTGCTTGGCCTGGTGTTGCTGCTGACCGTGCGCACACCCAAGCGGGTGGTGCCACTGAGCAGCGTTGCACTGCTACAGGATGGCTGGCTCAAGACGCTCGTCGAGCTGTTTCGCATGCCCTCGTTCCCGTGGCTGGTCTGCACCGGGGGCGCAGCTGCGATTGCCGGCTACGCCATCGGTACCTGGAGCCCGAGTTTTCTGATCCGCTCCCACGGCCTCAACATGCAAGAAGCCGGTTTCCTGGTGGGTGTGGTGGGCGGCGGCGGATCGACCATCGGCACCCTGATCTGCGGCATGCTCACTGACCGCATGGCACGGCGTGATGTGGGCTGGCAAATCGGCGTACCGCTGCTGGGTACGCTGGTCAGCATCCCGTTCGCCCTCGCCTATTTTCTCTGGCCTCAAGGCCTGGCGTTCCATATCGGCAGCATCGCCGTGCCGCAAGCCTTCCTGTTCTACAGCGCCTTCGCGTTCTTTGGCGTGTGGTGGGCAACGCCGTGCCTGAGCGCCATTACCCACTTGTTTCCGGCTACGCGATTGGCTCAGGCGACAGCGATCTTCGTGATGTCGATGACGCTTCTGGGCGTCGGCGTCGGACCCTTGTTCGTGGGCATGCTCAGCGACTTTTTTGTGTCGACCCTGGGGACTGAATCCCTGCGTTATGCCCTTGCTTCATCCGTGTCGATGCTGGTGCTCGCCAGTGTATTCCTGACCCTGGCGCTGCCACGTTACCGGCAACACATGAAAAACCCCGCTCCGCTTGCAGCACCGGCCAGCGCCGTCACGGCCTGACCTGCTTGCCCCACCTTTGCGCCGCTGCAACCCTGCCGGGTTACAGCGGTTTTTTTTATTCGAGAGAACCGCAGAACCTGTAGAAGCCGGCTTGCCGGCGAAAGTCGGTGAGACCTACAGCCCGTAAGCGTAGAAGTGCGGGTTGTCCAGGCCAGGCTTGCCATAACGCAACACATCACCGGGAAGGTTACGGATCTGTCCACCGGCAGCGACAAGCACCGCATACCCCGCGGCGATATCCCACTCCATGGTGCGCCCCAGGCGCGGATAAAGGTCTGCCTCCCCTGCAGCCACCAGACAAATTTTCAACGACGAACCGGCACTTTTCAGTGAGCGCACCTGACGCCCGTCGAGGAATTTATCCAGCGCCTCGGCATCACCATGGGAGCGACTGGCGACCACGTCCAGGCCCTCCTGCGTCACTGCGCGGCAGTGGATGGGCTGACGCCGCCCGGCCTTTTCAATAAAGGCGCCACAACCACGGGCACCGGCAAACAGTCGATCCAGCGCAGGGGCGAGAACCACTCCAAGCACCGGTTCGGCGTTATCGATCAGGGCAATATTGACGGTGAACTCGCCTTTGCGATTGATGAACGCCTTGGTTCCGTCCAGAAACAAAAAAGCCCTATCGCAATCCGATAGGGCTTTGGTCATTGCAACGAACCAGGACTTAACGCCCGATCGCGCGCGCCGCGTCAGCGGTGTATTGGTCCGGAGTGAATTTGCCTTCGTTGAGGATCGGCCCTTTCTTCGATTCGTTGGTCATGCCGTAGCCGGTGTACTGGCCAGAGTTCAAGTCCATGAAGAACTGGGAGCCGGCCTGCCAGCCGCTCATGTCAGGGTGGTAGTAATAGTTGACCAAGGCGTGCTTCCACAGCTGCCCACGGGCATCGTAGTTGTCGGCCATGACCGCGTTCCAGGTGTCTTCGTCGATGAACAGCACACGCTTGCCATAGACATGACGATAGCCTTCCTTCAGATCGGCTTCCAGCACCCACACGCGACGCAACTCATAACGCATGAACTCCGGGTTGGGATGGTTGGGCGTCAGCATGTCGGCATATTTGATCGACGCGGTGTTGGGTTTGAAGGCGTTGGCCGGGCTGTAGATTTCACGCTTGCCGATGAGCTTCCAGTTGAAGCGCTCTGGAGTGCCGTTGAACAAACGGTCCTCGTCGACAGTCATGGTGCCGTTGGTGCCGATCATTGGTTGATCGAAGCCGTAGCCCGGTAGTTGCCGTACGCGGCGGGTGGATGGGCTGTAGGACCAGGCCTGGCGTGAGTCCGTACCGAAGTTGTAGGGTTCGTGGGAAATGCTCAGCGTGCCATTGTCACGGGCCGGCTTGAGGGTCATGTTGTTGCTCATGGCCGAAATCTTGTCTTCGGTCCTGGAGTCGGCCGCTGGTGAGTTGGCCAATGCCAGGTTACGCGCGTATGCACGCCCCCAGCCGATGCTGCCATTGGGCAGGACCGAAGCCAGGTCGGTGGTTTTTTCCTCGGTGTAGGCTCGCGCCGGCTGTTGGTGGTTCCACAGCAATTCCATGCCGTTCTTGGGGATCGGGAACGGCACTTGGCCAATCCCGGTAAAACCTGCGCCGTCGTTGACCAGTTTGGCCTGCAAAGCGTTTTCCATCGCACGCCGGCACACATAATCCGGATAGCGGAAATCCCGATGACCCGGGTAAATGTTCATCTTGTAAGTGGTGGGGTACTTCTTCAGCAGCGCCTTCTGGCCTTCGGTCAGATGCGCCTCGTACTGGCTCATGTTTTGCGCAGTGATCACCAGGATCGGTTTCTCCGCCGCATAGGGGTCCACCGGCTGGTCGCCGGAGAACTTCACATGATTCCAGCCCGGGACTTCGCCCAGGTATTTACCGGTGTACGGCGGAATGGTGCCCTCGGCATTGCCGGCTTGTTCGGCGCCGACGCAGGTCAACTCCTTGCCCAGTTTGGCTGCTTCCTGCGGTGACACCGCGGCGTGCGCATAACCCATCAGCCCGCTATTGGCTGTGACTGCGACCGCGAGCATGAGACCTGATCTTGTTATTTTCATGTGATGCCTCCTTCGCTGATAAGGCTGTGTGGATGGACCCATTGTTCGTGTTCTGCCGGCCCCGACATCGTCCGGAAAGACTAAGGCCGCGTTATGCGTCCAGTTTTTCTTGCAGCTGTGCCTTGAGCACCTTGCCGGTGGCGTTGCGTGGCAAGGGTTCGAGTACCCGAAAGACCTGCGTCGGCACTTTGTAGGCGGCCAGGCGTTCGGCGATGAAGGCGCAGATTTGCGCTGGCTGGGGCAGCGTCGATGCCTGGCCATGCACGGCCAGCCCCACCGTCTCACCCAGCAGCGGATCGGCGATGGCGAACGCCGCCGCTTCCAGGACACCGGGCATATCGAGCACGCAAGTCTCGACTTCCGCAGCGGAAATTTTTTCGCCGCCACGGTTGATCAACTCCTTGACCCGGCCTGTGATATTGAGGAATCCCTCTTCGTCGAGGTAACCGATATCGCCGGTGTCGAGCCAACCGTCGCGCAGGCTTTGCGCCGTAGCTTCGGGCAGGTTCCAGTAGGCGCTCATCAGGGTTGGCGAGCGCAGCCAGATCACCCCGCGAGTGCCCGCAGGCTCAGGCTGTTGCGGATCGTCACCAATGCGAATATCGACAATCGGCAAGGCCCAACCCGTCGTCGCCGGCTTGTACACAAACTGATCGCCACCAATCGCCGCGCCGATACCGTTGCTTTCCGTCAGGCCATAGCCAGCTCCGCCAATGGCGTCAGGCTTGAGCTTGAGCATGTCGTCGAGCACACCGGCGGACGAAGCGCCACCGCCCAGCCCGAGGCCGAACAGGCTGGCGGTGTGCTCGCTGCCAAAGCGTGGTGAGGCGAGCAGTTGCTGCATCATCACCGGCGCCCCGTTGAACTGGGTGCAGCGTTCATCGCGAATGAGGTCGATGGCGCGTTCGACATCCCATTTGTACATCAGCATCAAGCGCCGACCGCCCCGCAGTGCCGACAGGAACTGCGCATGCAAGCCGCTGACATGGAACAGCGGAACCGCCGCCAGCGTGGTGGGCGGGTAGCCGCTGTTGATCACGACGCCGATACGTTCGGGTGAGCTCATGGCGCAAAATGCGCTTTGAAAGTCCAGGGCAAACAGCGCCTGGGAGATTGCTCGGTGACTGGAAACCACGCCTTTGGCACGGCTGGTGGTACCGGAGGTGTAAAGGATCAGCGCCGGCGCATCGGGGTCGATGTCCAGCGCAGGCAGCGGAGATACCGGGGCGCTGATCAGGTCTTCGAAACGCAGGCAGTACTCGGGTAACGTTCCTTCCCGGGCCCCGACGACAATCGTCGCCCGCTGTTCACGGGCCAGGTCTTCGCGCAGGGTATCGAGCCGCGCTTCGTCGCACAGCAACACGCGCGAACCACTGTCCTGCAGCGCGTACTGCAACTCATCGCGCAGCCCCCAACTGTTCAGCGGCACACACACACCGCCGCAGCGTTGGATAGCGGCAAACGCCACCAGCCACGCCGGTTGGTTGCGCATGGCAATCGCCACCCGCTCGCCCGGTTGCAGCTCAAAACGCGTGACCATCTGCCCCGCGAGGCGGTCGACTTGTTCGTAGAACTGGTTGAAGGTCAGGCGTTGCGACTGCCAAACCAGGAACTCACGGTCGCCGTGCACTCGACCGGCGTCAATGACCTGCAGCAGGTCGTGCGCGGCGTGACGAAAGTAGCGTGGCGCGCCGTCATCGGGCGTCACCACCTCAAACGGCGCACCGGGGGCGATCAATTGCCGCCACGCGGTTTGCCAGCGTTCAATGCTCATTTTTATTTTCTCCAGGACAGCCGGATTGCACACCTACTGGCGTGCAATCGGGCCAATGTCAGTCGGTCAGCGAACATCCCTGTGGGAGCGAGCCTGCTCGCGTTGAGGGCGTGTCAGTCGATATCAATGCCGCCTGTTACACCGCTATCGCGAGCAGGCTCGCTCCCACAGGCGTTGACTGCCTGCAGGTGCTACGCGTGGGTCAAATAGCGCTCGCAATGGAAATCCCGATCGCCCAGGCAGCTCTGCGCCACGCGGACGCGCTTGAGATACAGGCCGACATCCAGTTCGTCGGTGACGCCGATGCCGCCGTGCATTTGCACGGCTTCGTTGGCGACCTTGATCGCCGTGTCGCCAGCTTTCCACTTCGCCAGGCTGACCAGTCGCGCCCGTGCAGCGGCGTCGAGGCTGGTGTCATCCAGCGTCGCCAGCGCGGCCATCAGGGCGCTGCGGCTCAGCGCCAGGTCGATGTGCATTTGCGCGGCACGATGTTGCAGGACCTGGAAGGTGCCAATCGGTGTGTCGAACTGCACACGGGTCTTGAGGTACTCCAGCGTGGTTTCGAACAGTTGCTCGGCCATCCCCAACAGCTCCGCCGCGAGGCAGGTGCGGCCACGGTCCAGCGCGGTTTCCAGCGCGGTCCAGCCCTCGCCCAACGTGCCCAGCAGCGCATCGCTGGCCAGTTGCACCTGGTCCAGTTGCAAGCGAGCGCTGTTACGCGAATCGATCAGCGACAAGGCGCTGACGGTCAAACCCGGCGTATCGGCCGGCACCAGGAACAAGCTGATACCTTGCGTCTCACCCGCCTGCCCGGACGTGCGCGCCGCGATCACATAGGCATCGGCACCCAGGCCATCGACCACCCAGAACTTGTCGCCATGCAAGCGATAGCCCTGCCCTTCGACTTTCGCGGCAAGGGCAATCCGGCTCGGGTCGTGGCGCGACTGTTCATCAACAGCAAGGGCCAGGCGCTGTTCACCACCGATGACGGCTTGCAACCAGCGCGTCTGTTGCGTCGGATTGCCCGCCAGAAGCACCAGCGAACCTCCGAGTACCACGCTGGACAATAACGGTGTGGCGGACAGGTTGCGGCCCATGGATTCGAAGATCGGCCCAAGGCCCTTGCAACCGAAATCCAGGCCGCCGAAGTCTTCCGGAAACGGAATCGCACTCCAGCCAAGATCGACCGCGCCCTGCCACAACTGCGCATCGAAACCCGTCGCGACCGCGTCATCGCGTAGTCGACGCTGGGCACTGACCGGGCTGCGGGCCGCGAGAAAATCCCGGGCGCTGTCGGCCAGCAAACGCTGTTCATCGCTATAACGCAGGCTCATGGGGTGACTCCTTTTTTAGCGTCGGGCAAACCCAGCACGCGCTTGGCGATGACGTTCAACTGGACCTCCGACGACCCGCCGGAAATGGTCAGCGCATAGCTGTTCAACCAGGAGCGGGTCACCGCCAGTTGCTGCTCGCTGAATGCTGAGCTCTCCCAGCCGAAGGCATGCCCGGCCATGGCATCGAGCAGCACTTCGAACTTGTCGCGTTCCTGTTCGGTGTGCACCAGTTTCATGATCGACATCAGGCCGCTAATGTCGTCGCCGGCCCGCGCCTCCTCTCCCATGCGCTGCACGGTCAAGTTGTAGGCATGCTCGTTCATCGCACAAGCCGTGGCCCGCGCCTGCAGAGCGTGTTCACTCTGGGTCCGGGGCGCCGGCACGTACTCGCGCATCAGCGCCAGCAGGTCGAAGTGCGACGGCAGGCTGAACTCGCCGAATTTCGACATCGCCTTGCGTTCGTGTTGCAGCAGGTATTTGGCCAGGTTCCAGCCGCCGTTCAACGGTCCGATCAATTGGCTCTTGGGCACTTTCACGCTGTCGAAGAACACCTGGCAGAACGCCGATTTGCCGCTGATCAAATCGATTGGCTGCGGCTTGACGCCGGGGCTGCGCATGTCCAGCACGATCAAGCTGATGCCTTCGTGTTTCGGCGCGCTTAAGTCAGTGCGCACCAGGGCATACATCCAGTCGGATTTGTCGCCGTAGGAGGTCCAGATCTTGCTGCCGTCAACCACGAAGTGATCGCCCGCGTCGCGCGCAGCCATTTTCAGGCTGGCCAGGTCGGAACCGGCGTTCGGCTCGGAGAAGCCCTGGCACCAGCGCACCTCACCGCGGGCAATCGGCGGCAATAGATCGCGTTTCTGTTGTTCGCTGCCGAAGGCCAGCAACACCGGCCCGAGCATCCAGATACCGAGGTTGATCTGCGGCGGCCGGCACTTGAGGCGACGCATCTCGCTTTCCAGCACCGCCAGTTGCTCGTCGCTCAGACCGGCGCCGCCGTATTCCTCGGGCCACTCGGGGCAGAACCAGCGCTTGTCGCGCATGCGCTCGAACCACAGGCGCGCGTCCTCACAGGGAAACTGCGGGTTCTGGCTGCCCCACACCACATCGCCTTCAGCCATGCCGGTACGCATCGACGGCGGGCAGTTGGCTTCCAGCCAGGCACGGGTGTCGTGCCTGAATTGCTCGATAGTGCTCATGAAAGTCCCCTTCGACCCGCCCCGGATCCGGGGCGAGTACGGTTTTTGTTGTTGATGGACCCGCGTCAGCGTTGAGTACGCGGCATGCCGAGGCCAAACTGGGCAATCAGCTCGCGCTGGATTTCATTGGTGCCACCGCCAAAGGTCAGGGTCGTTGCAGAACGCAATTCATATTCCAGATCCCCCTCCAACAGCGTCGCGGCCGAACCGCTGCGCAGCGAACCATTGGCACCGACGATCGCCGCCAGCCTGCGCAGGATTTCAATGGCCGACTCCGAACCGTAAACCTTGGTGGTCGAACTCAGCGCGACGCTCATGCGGTCGAGTTCGAGATCGGCGGCAATGCGCATATTGATCAGGCGCATCGCCTCCAGGCGCGCATAACATTCGGCCAGCGAGCTGCGCACCCAGGCTTTGTCCATCGCCCGGCGGCCCTGTTCATCGCGGGCCCGCGCCCACAGATACACCCTGCGAAACAGCGCCACGACTTTGTCTGACCAGGTGCCCAGGCCGAGGCGCTCGTGGTTTAACTGCGAGGTGATGAGTTTCCAGCCACCGTGCAACTCACCCACCAGCATCTCGTTGGGCACCCGCACGTTGTCGTAGTAAGTGGCCGCTGTCGGGTTGCCGACGGTGCGAATCAAGGTGTGGGAGAAGCCCGGGGTCGTGGTGTCGACGATCAGCAGTGAAATGCCTTTGTGCCGGGCCTGGGTCGGGTCAGTACGGGCCGCCAGCCAGACGAAGTCGGCCGATTCGGCACCCGAGGTCCACAGCTTGTTGCCATTGACGACAAAGCCTTCGTCGTCCTGGCGGGCACTGGTTTTCAGCACCGCCAGGTCACTGCCCGCTTCGGGTTCCGAGTAACCGATGGCAAACATGATTTCGCCGGCGGCGATGCCGGGCAGGAAGCGTTCTTTTTGCAGCTCGCTGCCGTGGGCCATCAATGCCGGGCCTACGGTACTGATGGTCACGAACGGCAACGGCGCCCCGGCGATGTTGGCTTCTTCGAAGAAGATCAACTGCTCGGTGGCGGCGTAACCCTGGCCACCATGGGCCTTGGGCCAGCCGACCGCGAGCCAGCCGTCGCTGCCCATCTGGCGGATGGTCTGGCGATACAACTCACCGCCTTCCTTGCCGCGCAATTGGTTGCGCATGTCCGGGGTCATCAGGGCCTGGAAATAGTCCCGCACCTTGTGGCGCAGGGCATGTTGTTCGGGAGTGAGGTCGACGAACATCTGCTGCTCCTTAGGCTGCGCCGAGAATCAGGCCGCTGGTGGGTACGCCGGTTCCGGCGGTGACCAGCACGTTTTGCACATCCGCCACCTGGTTGACCGCCGTGCCACGCACTTGGCGCACTGCTTCGGCGATGCCGTTCATGCCATGGATATACGCTTCGCCCAGTTGCCCGCCGTGGGTGTTGATCGGCAATTTGCCGCCACGGGCGTGGTGCCCGGCGCGGATGAATTCCTTGGCTTCGCCGCGTTTGGCAAAGCCGAATTCTTCCAGCTGTGGCAGCACGAACGGGGTGAAGTGGTCATAAATCACGGCGGTCTGGAAAGACTCGGGACCGAGGCCGGATTGGCGATACAGCTCGCGGGCGACCACTCCCATTTCCGGCAGCCCGGTAATGTCCTCGCGGTAGAACGAGGTCATGCTCTGCTGACCGTGGCTGATGCCCTGGGAACCGGCCTTGATGGTCACCGGTTTCTGGCGCAAGTCACGGGCGCGTTCGGCCGAGGTGATGACCATCGCCACCGCGCCATCGGATTCCTGACAGCAGTCGAGCAAGTGCAGCGGTTCGCAGATCCAGCGCGAGGCCTGGTGTTCTTCCAGGGTGATCGGCTTGCCGTGGAAAAATGCCTGGGGGTTGGTCGCGGCAAAATCCCGCGCCGCCACCGCCACCCGGCCGAAGTCTTCACTGGTGGCGCCATAGGTGTGCATGTAGCGCTGGGCGAACATCCCGACCCAGGCCGCCGGTGTATGAAAGCCGTGGGGCATGTACCAGCCGTAGTTGACGTTGTCGAAGGTCGGCGTCGAAGCGAAGCCGTAGGCGCCCGTCCCGAAGCGATACCAGGAACGCTCGTTCATGGCGCGATAGACCACCACCACTTTCGCCATCCCGGTGGCAACAGCCATGGCCGCGTGCATCACCGGCCCGCAGGCCGCGCCGCCGCCGTGGGGCACTTGCGAGAAAAACTTCACATCTTTGCAACCGAGCAAACGGGCTATTTCGTACTCCGGGACCTTGTCCACCGAGTAGGAGCTGAAGCCCTCGACCTCGGACGGATCGATGCCGGCGTCCTTGAGCGCACTTAAGGTGGCCTCCAGGGCCAGGCGCAATTCAGTGCGTCCGGAGTTCTTGGAAAATTCGGTAGCGCCCAGACCAACGATCGCAGCGCGCCCGGAAATCGATGAATCAGTCATCTGTGTCTCTCCGGCTGTCAGGGCAGGACCAGCGCGACCGTCCCGGTCACGTGGTTGCCCATGGAATTTTTGCCGCTCAAGGTGATTTCCACCGAACGGGTGTCCGCATCTACGCCGGTGACGCTGCCATTGAAGGTCATGCAGTCACCGGGATAGTTCGGCGCGCCGAGCTTGATTTTCAGCGCGGTGAATTGCGCCAGCGGCCCGGCCCATTGCTCGACGAACCGCTGCACCAACCCATTGGTGGTGAGGATGTTCATGAACACATGGGGCGAACCCAGCGCACGGGCCGCTTCCGCGTCGTGGTGACCGGGGAAGTAGTCACGGGTGGCAATCGCGCCGCCGTTGATCAGGGTCACCGTGATCGGTACGGCAAGCTCCGGCAGTGCTTCGCCGGGGCGCACGTCTTCAAAGCGCTTGGTGTTCTTCGAGGTCATATTTCCATCCCAGCTTGTCGTTATCGTTGAGCCAGTCGCCGAGGCGTTCCAGGCTTGCCGCCGAACCACCCAGGGCAAGGCACAGGCCGCGGCTCCAGTAGAGAAAACGGTGGATCGGGTACGTCAGGTCGACGCCGATGCCGCCATGCACGTGCTGTGCGGCATGGCCAATGCGGTGCCCCGCTTCGCAGGCCAGCCAGGCAGTGGCCAACGCTTCGGAAGGCGCCGGCAACCCGGCATCGATGCGGTAAGCCAGTTGCCACAGCGCGGTGCGCAACGCTTCGACGGCGATGTGGTTGTCGGCCATGCTCATCTGCACCGCCTGGAAGCTGCCGATGCTGCGTTCGAACTGCCGGCGCTCGCTGACGTAGGCCACGGTGCGGCGGATCTGCTCTTCGCTGACCCCCAGTTGCAAGGCGGCCAATGCCGCAGTGCAGCGCAGCTCCAGCCAGGCGACGGCCTCGGCCGGCAATAGCGCCGCAGCGTTCACGGTCAAATCTTCGATGTGCAGGTCCGCCACCGCTTCGCCGTGGGTCAACACCGCCGAAACCCGTCGAATTTCAGGCGCCGACAGGTCGAGCAGCAGCAACCGCGGCTGCCCCTCCACCTGCACCAACACCAGTGCGGCATTGGCCTGGTCACCCAGGGACAAGGCCGCGACCCGGCCATTGATCGACCAGCCTCCGGCATTCGCCTGTGCTTGCAACTCAATGCCCCGGGCACTGCTCAAGCCATCGAGGGACAGGCTCAGCAGCGCCTCGCCGGACGCCGCTTTGCCGATCCATCCGGCAGTGTCGCCAGCATCGAAACGGGCCAGGGTCGCAGCCGACAATTGATGACGCCATAACGGCACTTGGGCCAAGGCCTTGCCCTGGGCTTGCAGCACCAGCATCAGTTCGGTCATGCCCAGACCGCTGCCGCCGTGCTCTTCGGGAATCGCCAGGGCATGCAGGCCGGTCTCGATACACAGCGCCCACAGCGGCGCCATCATCGGTTCGCCGCTGGCGTCCCACTGGCGCATGTAGTCGTCATGGCAATGGTCGACAAACAAGCCGTCGGCCATCTGCGCAATGGCGCGCTGGTCTTCGCTCAATTCGAAATCCATAGTGGCTCCTATGCCTCTACCGGCCGGAACAGCGGCAGGGTCAGCTGGTCATCGAAGGTCTGGAACTCGACCTGCAAACGCTGGCCGATCTGCAATTGCTCACGCTCGATACCGACCAGGCCGGCGATCAGGCGCACGCCCTCTTCCAGTTCGATCAGGCCGATCGGGTTGGGGTAATCGAACGGCGGTACTTCGGGGTAGTGCATCACCACGAACGAATACAAGGTCGCGCGGCCGCTGGATGGCACGGAGTCCCAGTCGAAGCTATGGCATTCGATGCACACCGGGGCCGGTGGATGGCGCAGGGTCTGGCAGGCGGTGCAGCGCTGGATCAGCAACTGGCCCTTGTCGCAGCCCTCCCAGAAAAACCGGGTGTCGTCGCTGATGCCCGGCAGCGGGCGCTTGGCCTTGATCGGTGCTGGCTCAACCTTGGCCGGCGCCTGGGCATTGGCCGCGCGAAACTTGAAGACGCGAAACAGCAATTCGCCCACTGGCTCGTCGCCGCCTGCCTTTTCGACGAAATGGCTCATCACCAGGGTGACGAAAAAACCGGTGCCCAGGGCGGTGGTTTTCTCATCGCCCACCGCATCCAGGCGCGTGGTGTAGTAGAGCTTTTCCCCCAGGCGCACCGGGCGGGTAAAGCTCAGCTCGGAGTTCACCGCCACAGTCGAGGCATAGCCGTAGGCTTCCATTTCCTTGAGCACCTCGTATGGGTTCTCGTCGGTGGAGCCAGGCGGATAGTTGTTGGCGTGCAGGCCCTCCATGGTCCACACCTGCAACATCGCCGGCGGCGCGATCAAGCCCTCATGTTGAGTGCCCAGGGCAAAAGCCGGGTCGATGTACAGCGGGTTGTCCACGCCCATGACTTCGCACCACTGGCGAATCATCGGTGCGTTGACCTCGTCCCAGGCATACACGCGGCCGTATTGGCGCCCCACCAGGGCGCGCACATTGGATAGCAATTGTGGATCAGCCAAAGTCGTCTCCTTCAGATTGAAGGCGGCCACCGAACCCGGTCGCCGCAATAGGTCGATCAGGTGGGCAGAACCTGCGCAGCACCGAGAAATGCCGGTCGTTCACCACCGCCATGCAGCAACAGGTTGCAACCGCTGGCGTAACTGGCCAGCGGTGATGCGATGTAGAGGCAGGCGTTGGCGATGTCTTCGGCCACTGCCATTCGGGCGGCCGGAATGCCGGCAGCGACGGCGGCGATACCGGCTTCGGAGCCGTAATGCAGATGCGCCTGTTCGGTCAGCACCAGCCCTGGACTGACCGTGACCACGCGCACCTTGGGTCCCCACTCCACCGCCAGCGATTGCACCAACGCCAGCACCCCGGCCTTGGCGGCGCCGTAAGCGGCGGTGCCTGGCGAGGAACGCAACGCGCTGATGCTGCCGATAAAGACGATGCAACCGCCCAGCGCCTGGGCCTGCATCAGCCGGTTGGCATGCTGGGCGACGTTGAGCGGCGCGATCAGATTCAGACCGATGATGCTTTCGTGAAACCTTGGCGAGGCCGTGGCCGCGTCGGCGGACGGGCTGCCACCGGCGTTGTTGATCACCACGTCGAGGCGCCCGAAGTCGCGCTCGATGGTGGCGAACAGGCGTTGCAGGGAATCGTGCTCGCGCACATCGGCGGCAATGAAGCTCGCACGCTTGCCGCCCTCTGCCGGCACCTGCTCAGGTTCGCGCCGGGCACAGACAATCACCCGCGCGTTGGCAGCCAGGAACCCCCGTGCAATGCCGGCGCCGATGCCCTTGGTGCCACCGGTCACCAGCACCACTTTGCCGCTGTAATCAAGACCCGAATGCAGCTCCATCATGTGCTCCTTTCTCTACTGACAAGGATCACTCTAGGGACGAACCGCAGGCCAAACTACGTCTGAACGGACGATGAAAATTCATCCTCGCGAACAGGACACTGGCGGCCATTCACACCTTGTCTGCTCTTTGAGGCTGCCCATGTCCGACCCATCCGCTGCACCGGTTCTGCTCGAACGCCCACTGCCCGGCGTGGCCCTGCTGCGGCTCAACCGTCCGCAGGCGACCAACGCCTTGAGCCTGGAATTACAGGCGCTGCTGTCGCGGTATTTCGCCGAATTGGCGATTGATCCCCAAGTGCGCTGCATCGTGCTGACGGGTGGAGACAAAGTGTTCGCGGCCGGTGGCGACATCAACAGCATGGCCGGGGTTGGCGCCATCGATATCTACAAGCGCCACACCGAGCGAGTCTGGGGGCCGATCCAGCATTGCCCGAAACCGGTGATCGCGGCGGTCTGCGGTTACGCCTACGGCGGTGGCTGCGAGTTGGCGATGCACGCCGACCTGATCGTCGCCGGACGCAGCGCGCGCTTCTGCCAACCGGAAATCCGTATCGGCATCATGCCTGGCATCGGCGGCACTCAACGTCTGGTGCGCGCGGTCGGCAAGGTCAAGGCGATGCGCATGGCACTCACTGGCCAACCGATCAGCGCCGAGGAGGCCTGGGTGGCCGGGTTGGTCAGCGACCTGGTTGACGATGACCAAGTGCAGGCCCACGCGTTGGAGCTGGCGCGGGTGATCGCGGCGATGCCGGCGCTGGCTGCCGAGCAGATCAAGGAAGTGATTCTGGCGGGGATGGACGCGCCACTGGAGGCGGGCCTGGCGCTGGAGCGCAAGGCCAATGCACTGTTGTTCGCTTCGCGCGACCAGAAGGAAGGCATGCAGGCGTTCATCGAAAAACGCCCGGCGCAATTCGAAGGGTACTGAACGCTCATCATCCAAACGCACACAACCTGCGTAGCCGGCTCGCTGGCGAGAGCGTCCTGCAAGCCGGCTTCTACAAAAGGCAGATCCGGTTTAGATACTCATCACCATCTGCCCGCTGTCCACCCGCAACTCGACGCCATTGATTGCCCGGGACTCATCGCTGGCCAGAAACAACACACTGGCCGCCACGTCCTCTGGCCGGCACATGCGATTCATCGGGTCGCTGTCGATGGTCAGGCGGTCTGCATCGACGCCCTCAGGAAATCCGCCACGGGTCATGTCGGTGAGCACGCCATCCGGATGCAGGGTATTGCAACGGATGCGGTATTTGCGTCGGCGGCAAAGCACCGCCACCGAGCGCGACAACGCCGCGACCGCCCCTTTCGAGGCGCTGTAGGCCAGGTAATCGTCACGCCCCGCCAGGGCTGCGACGGAAGACAGATTGATTATCGAACCACCGCTGTCCTTCATCAACGCAATGCCTTCGCGACAGCCCAGAAACACGCCATCGGCATTCACCTGCATCACTTTGCGCCAATCGGCCAGGCTGGTTTCTTCAATCGAGCCGTGGATCAGGATGCCGGCGTTGTTGACCAGAATATCCAGTCGACCATAGCGCTCGCGCACATGACCCACGACGTCGCGCCATTGCTCTTCACTGCTGACGTCCTGGCGGATAAAGGCGGCGGTCGGGCCGATTTCCTGCGCCAGCGCTTGCCCTGCCTCGACATCGAGGTCGCTGATCAGCACTTGGGCACCTTCGGCCGCGAGCAGCCGCACGCTGGCGGCGCCGATGCCCTTGGCACCACCGGTAACCAGCGCCACCTTGCCGTGAACCCGTCCGTTCTGGTTGTTTTGATTGAGCGTCATCATGTCATCTCATGTGCGTGGGGCGTTGGTGAGGGTTGACCTTGGGCGCGGGCGACGGCGGCACCGGCGCGCCGGCCGGAGAACACGCAGTCAGCCAGGGACAGGCCGCTGATGTACAAATGCGAAGGAATCCCCAGGGCAGTGCGTCCGGCGGCGTACAAGCCAGCGATTGCCTGACCCTGCTCGTCCAGTACGGCGCCGCTGAGTTCATCCACCCGCAGCCCGCCGAGGGTCAACGCTCCCAGCGGAAATACCGGGTTGGTCACGGAAATGTCGCAGGCATAAAACGGTCCCTGATCGAGTACCTGGCGGCCGCCCTCGGATTTGCCGAACGGCTCCGGTGCCTCGCCACGGGCAGCGGCATTGGCCGCCAGCACCGAGGCACGCAGCACCGCCGGGTCCATGGAGGTCGCATTGGCCAACTCGCTCAGGCTCTTGCCCTTTCGCACTTTGAACAGCATCAGCGCCAAGGCCGGGAAACTCTGGAACCACCAGTAGCCTCCAAACAGTGCCTCGCCAATTGCCTTCTTGCGCAACGGCGCATCCAGCACCAGCCAGGCCTTGCCACCCTGCTCTTCCATCAACGGCTGGCCAAGGGTGGCGCCATACACTTCTTCATTGCAGAAACGCTGACCCTCGCGATTGACCACGATGCCTTTGTGCCAACTGTACGGCGGGTTGAGGAAGCGCCACGCCGACACTCGCTCCAGCCCTCGCGCCTGACCGCCGACGCTGGCGCCCAGGCGCAAACCGCTGCCATCGCAGCCAGTGGCGCCCACTTTGAAGTTGCGGCGAAACTTCGGCGCATGCTGCCCAAGCAACTGGCGATTGAAGATGAAGCCGCCCGTGCTGAGGATCACGCCGTTGCGTGCTCGCACCCGCCGTGGACGGGCGAAATCACGTTCAAGCTGGCAGATCTTTACGCGCAGTTTGTTGCAATAACCCGGTGCGAAGTTCTGCAATCGTTCGGCGCGGGCCGCCAGTCGTGCATGCAGCTCGGTCTCTTTACTGCCTTCGGGCATGCACCAGAATTCGGCACCCAGCACGCGTTTCTGAGGATCAACCACCAATCGCCGCGCTGCCGCTTGCAACAGCGGGCGAGCCCCGGCCTTGAGGCACGCAGCCTTGAGGTGGGCATAAAGCACCGCGCCGCCCTGGCCTTTGCCGACGGTGCGATGACCGCGCGGCGCCGCTGGCAAGGGACCGCGATGATCAGGCACCAACTCGTTACCCGAGTAATAGAGAAAGTATCCATCGGGCGGATACGAGGTCTTGCCCCCCGGTGGCATCTGGTGGGCGTAGGGCGCGCCATGGCTTTCCAGCCATTGGAGATTGCTCACGCTGTCGGCGCAGAAGCGCCGCAGGGTGTCGTCGCTGACCACGTTTTGCGTTTCGTGCTTGAGGTAATCGAACATGGCTTCAGGGCTATCGTTGAAGCCCGCCGCCTGCTGATGGCGAGTACCGCCGCCGGCATACACAACTCCGCCGCTCTTGGCGCTGGCACCACCACCGGTGAACCGGTCGGCGATCAACACATCGGCGCCCCTGGCGCGAGCTTCCAGCGCGGCACACGCACCCGCCGCTCCCCAGCCGATGACCAGCACATCGCATTGTTCATCCCAGTGCACGCTTTCGCTGTCGGCCACTCGCAAGGGTGGCAGTATTTCGGTGCTGGGGAGGTTATTGGACATGGACATCTCTGCCTCCTATACCGTGCGAGCCAAATGGTTGGCAGCGACATAAGCGAAGGTCATCGCCGGCCCCAGCGTACCGCCGGCACCCGGATAGCTGGTGCCCATCACCGATGCCGAACAGTTGCCGATGGCGTACAGCCCGGCGATGGCCGTACCGTCATCGCGCACCACCTGTGCGTGCTCGTTGGTCAACAGGCCGCCCTTGGTGCCGATGTCGCCGGCATCCAGGCGCATGGCGTAATACGGACCTTTTTGTAGCGGCGCCAGGCAAGGGTTGGGCTTGACGTTGCAATCGCCGTAGTAACGATCGAAGACATTGCCGCCACGGGCGAAGTCGAGGTCGACACCACTTTGGGCATAGTCGTTGACTTTAGTGACGGTGGCTTCCAGGCCGGCACTGTCGATGCCGATCTGCCGGGCCAGCCCGGCCAACGTGTCAGCCTTCCAGTACAGCGTGTTGAGCCACTCCTTGCGCAGGCGGCTGTCAGGCATGATCTGGCCGGGCATCAACGGGCCCATGGCGTAGTTGAAGCGGAAATGCGCGTCGAAGATCACCCAGGCTGGCACTGTTTTTCCGCCGGTTTTCTGGTTGTCCTGATGCATGGCATCGACGAACTCCAGGTAAGGCGCCGCCTCGTTGACAAACCGCTGCCCCTCACCGTTGACCACGATGGCGCCCGGGAATGCGCGCTCGGCGAAAATTCCCCGGGGCTTGTCTTCTCCGGGTACGGCAATGGTCGGCGCCCACCACGCCCAGTCCATCAACGCGGTGGCCGCGCCCTGAGCCATGCCGGCTTCCAGCGCCGCACCCGTGTTGTTACCCGGTGGCGTCGCGCTCCAGGATTTGCGGGTCGGCTTGGGCAGGTACTGGTCGCGCAGGACCTGATTTTGTTCGAAGCCACCCGAGGCCAGGATCACTCCCAACCGCGCATGCAGTTGCAGCTCGGCGCCGTCACGTCGCACGGTGATGCCGCTGATCCGTTCATTGTCGGTGATCAACCCGCAGAAATCGGTGTTGAGCCACAACGGTACGTCGCGGTCCATCAGCGAGCGACGCAACGAAGCCACCAACGAACTGCCCAGGGACGCGCGACGATCAATTTTGCTTTTGCGCCGCCACTTGAAGTCCAGCTTGTAGCGCATCATCAGTTTCAAGATCAGCAGGCGCCAGCCGAAACTGCGGGCCATGACCTTGTGAGCATCACGCGCAGTCCAGGCGATGCAACCCATCAGCAGCGTTGAAGGCGATGGCTTGCGCAGGTTTGCCAGCTCATCACCCAGCAGACTGGTGTCAAAAAATTCAGGGTCCAGGGTCCGCCCACCGGCAAGGGCTCCCGGAAGATGCGGATAGTAATCAGGGTATTTGGCCGCTACTGCATAACGCACCCTGCTTTTGCGGGTGAGCTGTTCGATCATCTTCGGCGCATTGTCCAGGTAGGCACGCAGGCGCACTTCATCGACATGCTCGCCCGCCGCCGCCTTCAGGTAGGTCAGCGCCGTGGCGTAGCTGTCGTTGCCACTCATGCGAGCGAAGTAATGGTTGTTCGGAATCCAGATACCGCCGCCGGAGATCGCCGAGGTGCCGCCGTACTGGTCGCTTTTCTCCACCACCAGCACGCGCAAACCCTGATCGGCGAGGAACACCGCCGAAGTCATCGCACCTGCGCCCGAACCGACGACGATCACGTCGTAGTGGGTCTGAGACTGAACTTGAGCCGTCATTGTTGTTATGCCATTAGCTGAGGTCAGAAAGAAACCGCCGACCACGCAGGGTGCGCTGGCGGAGTGCAGCCCATGATCGGGGCTGCGGGGGGATGGGCTCATCGTCAAAGTGGACTAGGGGGATATAACGGCTCCCTGTAGGCGCTGGCTTGCCGGCGATGGCGTCCGTGACATCGCTTTCGCTGGCAAGCCAGCGCCTACAGGATGGAGGTGTCGGGTTACAGCATGGCGCGCCTGGCGGCCCATGGATGTGCCTGTTCCAACTGGCTGGCCAGACGCAACAGCACGTCTTCGCCACCCAGGCGAGCGGTGAACATCATGCCCACCGGCAAGCCGTCATCGCTCTGGCCCAGTGGCAGGGAGATAGCCGGCTGGCCGCTGACATTGGCTATCACGGTGAAACCGGCGCTGCCCATGGCCTGATGGGCGTAGCTGTCCCAAGGCTGGTCAAGCGACAACAGACCCAGCTTCGGGGTCAGGCTGCCCGTGACCGGCGACAGGATCACGTCATAGAGTTCAAAGTGCTGCTCCATCGTCGCACCAATACGCTCGAACGCTTGCCGCGCGCGGTACAGGTCTTCGCCACTGGTCGCTTTCGAGCGCTCGAGGTTGACCAAGGTGATCTTCTCCAGATCCTGAGCCGTGGCAGCCCGCCCGAGTACCTGCTCCCGGTCATGAATCTGCACACGCAAGGCTGTGCCGAGCGCAGTGCCATGGGCACCGAACAACTGGCGCGGATCGATGTTCAGCGTCAATTCGTCGAGTTGATGCCCAAGCGCCAACAGTTGCTTGATGGTCTGCTCCAGCGTGGCGGCAATCGCCGGGTCCAAAGGGGCGCCGGTCAGTGACTGGCGCACCACGGCCACGCGCAACTTGCCCGGATCACGCTGCAATTCTTCCACATAAGGTCGAATCAACGGTGGGCACCAATAAGCACTGCCCGCCTCATGCCCCTGACCGGCATCGAGGAACAGCGCGGTATCACGCACCGTGCGCGACACCACATTGGCAGCGCTGGCGCCAAACGAACCTTCGAAATGCAGTGGCCCGCTGGGGGTGCGATAGCGGGTCGGCTTGAGCCCGACCACGCCGCAGTACGAAGCGGGAATGCGGATCGAACCGCCGCCATCAGTGGCATGAGCCACGGGAACGATCCCCGCCGCCACCGCCGCAGCCGAGCCGCCGGAAGAACCGCCGGCGCTCATGGCCAGGTTCCACGGGTTATGAGTCTGGCCCCAGGCCAAGGATTCGGTGGTGGTGGTTAAGCCGAATTCGGGCGATGTGGTCTTGCCGAACGGCACCGCACCGGCCTGTTCATAACGGGTGATTAGCGTGCTGGTACGCGCGGCGGGCGGTGAATCCTTGAACATCCGGCTACCGTTACTGGTGATCGTGCCTTGCAGCGTGGTGTTCAGGTCTTTGAACAGCAGCGGCACACCAGCCAGGGCGCCCTGGTTGTAGGTGCCGGCGACGCGGCGCTGGGCGAGCAAAGTCCGCGCGTAGGTTTCATGCAGCATGTTCACTGCATTGACCTTGGGGTTGACCTCGTTGTAGCGCAACAGCGCCGCCGCCAAGAGGTCCTCGGCGCTCAGTTCGCCACTGCGGATCGCCTGGCTCATGGCCCAGGCATCCATCGCCTGATAGTCGCTGGCCGACAGCCCCGCCGCGCGGGCATCGGCAAACCGCCCCAGAATCCCGACGCCGACAGCCACGGCACCGGCCTTGAGTACGCTGCGGCGCGGCCAGCCGGTGGTGGAATTGAGTGGTGCGTTTTCGTGGTTATCCATGGTGATGATCGCGCCCTGATTGTGGGTTGTTAAGGATAGAGGTCCGACTCCTTGTGGGAGCGAGCCTGCTCGCGAAAGCGCTAGATCAGCCAACGTTGATGTTGAATTTGCTGACCTCATCGCGAGCAGGCTCGCTCCTACAGGGGGGAGCGGTATTCAGATGGAACAAGGCCGGGTTCAAGCGACATTGAAGCGCGCCGACAATTGATCCAATGCCCGCGCCAGTTGCTCCAGGTCGCGGCGGCCACCGCGCTACGCCCGGCGTTGGCCGACAACGCTCCGGTGCCGGTCGAGACACTCTCGACCCGGCTGACCATTTCCCGCGTGACGCGCACCTGTTCGGTAATCACGGCGGCGATGGTGTCCACGCTGCGGATCACATCATCGGCGCCACTGCGAATCTGCGCCACCAAAGGCGCGCTTGAAGCGCTGGGCGATAGTAATTGCCTTGTACATAAACAGTGGCCTGTCCCATGCAGCGGATGGGGGCGCAAGGCCCCCGCGCTGAAATCAGTCGGAGGTTACCCCGGCCAGCATGGCCGCCAGATAGTGCTCGCCATAAGGCGGCAACAGGCCCCATTCGCGGCGCGGGTCATGGGCCGACGCCTGGAACACCGTGCGCAAGTGACTGAATTCGAGAAAGCCTTCGCGGCCATGGTAATGGCCCATGCCCGAAGCGCCGACGCCACCGAACGGCGCATCGTGCAGCGCGGGATGCATCATCACATCGTTGAGAGTGACCCCGCCTGACAGCGTGTGCTCCAGCACGTAACGTTGCTCGTGTGCATTCTCGCCGAAGTAGTACAACGCCAGCGGACGTGGTCTGCCGTTGATCTGCGCAATGACCTGTTCGAGGTCGTCATAACCAAGCACAACCATCGCCGGGCCAAAGATTTCTTCGTGCATGATCAGGCTGTCCGGAACCGGATCAATCACCACGCGCAGCGGACGCCGACGGTCCCCGCCAGCCTCCACGGCCAACGATTCTGGCAGGCATTCGACGCGCGCACCGCTGGACTCGGCGTCCTGTACCAGACCTTCGACCCGGTCCAGATGACGTTGGTTGACCACCGCCACCACATCCGGATTGCCGGCCACTGTCGGGTTGAGATCGCAATAGGCACTGCGCAGCGCATCGAGAAACGATTCCAGTTGAGCCTTGGGCACGTAGACAAGATCCGGATTGATGCAGACCTGCCCACCATTGCAAATCTTGCCCGCCGCGATGCTGAAGGCGGTTTTGTTCAAATCAGCAGTGGTTGAAACGATCACCGGCGACTTGCCGCCGAGCTCCAGGGTCACCGGCACCAGGTTTTTTGCGGCATTGCCCATCACTAGCCGGCCAATCGCCGTGCTACCGGTGAACACCAGGTGGTCGAAGGGCTGGCTGCTAAAGGCCTCGCCCAGTTCCGGCCCGCCGTTGACCACCGCCACTACGAGTGGGTCGAGATGCTCGGCGCACAAACGCGCCACCAGTTCGGCGGTGCGAGGCACCACTTCCGAAGGCTTGAGGATGGCCCGGTTGCCGGCCGCCAGCGCCGAGGCCAGTGGACTGAACAAGGTATACAGCGGTGCGTTCCAGGTACCCAGGATGCCCACCGTGCCTTTTGGCTGATGCATGACCCAGGCTTTGGCTCCGAGCTGGTCATAAGGAGCGAACATCTCGCGCGGCTCGTCCTGCATCCAGTCCTGCAGGTGGTCACGGGCATGTTTGAGCGAGGCCAGTGCGCCCAGCACGTCATTCATCAATGAAAACCCGGCAGGCCGCCCGCCAAAATCCTGGTCGATTGCCGTGGTCAAGGCCTGGTGGTTATGGACCAGCAGGTCGATCACTTGTTGGAGTCGCTGGCGACGCGTGTCGGCGCTGACATTGCCGCTGCTGGCAAAGGCTTTTTTCTGTTGTGCCAGCAGGCTGGAAAGGTCTTGGACGCAAGATGCGGCTGTACTCATTGTTATTCCCTTGCAGGTTGGCTCGATGGCCGTTGAGCGCCCGATGCGCCTGGCGCCACCCTAGCCTCTCGCAAAGCTGCGTCGCCTCGTCCAATCGGACGAGATTCGTACATTAGCGTTAGTCCGTTGAGACGATGTTCAGCACCCGCAAACGCCCAATACTGGCCATACGAAAACCCCACTCCATGAGGCCAGTCATGGCAATGCAAAACATCAGCTTCGATCCCCAGGCATTTCGTGCCGCGCTCGGCACGTTCACCACCGGGGTTACGATCATCACCACCCAGACCGAAGACGGCTCGCCCGTGGGCATCACCGCCAACAGCTTCAACTCGGTTTCACTCAACCCTCCGCTGGTGCTCTGGAGCCTGTCCAAGCAAGCGCGCAGCCTGCCGGTATTCAGCAGCGGCAAGCATTGGAACGTGCACGTGCTGTCCACGGAGCAAGAGACGCTGTCCGGACGTTTCGCCACCCAGGGCGAGGACAAGTTCGCCGAGATCGAACTTGATCATGGCGTCAGCGAGGCACCGCTGCTGCAGGATTGCACGGCGCGCTTCCAGTGCCGCACGGCGTTCCAGTACGAAGGCGGCGACCATGTGATCTTCGTCGGTGAAGTCCTCGCCTTCGATCACAGCGACCGGGCGCCGCTGGCTTTCCAGAGTGGCCAATATGCCTTGGCGACGCGCAAGCCACGCAGCGAGCTGCGCCTGGCGACCACGCCACCACCACCGGAATGCAGCTATACCGAAGACTTGCTCGGCTATCTGTTGGGGCGCGGCCATTACCAGGTACTGAACGCCTTGCGCCAGTTGCTCAACAGCCAGCAGCTGGACGAACAGACGTTTTTTGTCCTTTCGATTTTGTGTATCCGCGACAACCTGACCCTCGAAGAAATCAATACCTTCGTTAACTACACCGGCCGCGAAGTCACCCTGGCGAGCATGCGTTTTCTCGAACGCCAGCGCCTGGTCGCGTTCGAGGGCGCGGCAGATTCACTACGCTTTGTGCTCACGGCCCAGGGCCGTGAGGTTTCAGTGCATCAACTGGCATTGGCCAAAGCCGTGGAAGAAGATCTCTCAGTCAAACTCGGTGCCGCCGACGCACAAGCCTTGAAGGTTTTGCTCAAGCGCCTGATCGTCGTCAGTGACCCTGGCTTGCCTGACCTGTGGGCACCGCGGTGACAGCCCGCGCAGGGTTGTTGTCACCCGTCAGTGTCGGGTGGGGCAGCCATGGCTTGCTATTGCTGCTGGCGATGGTGTTTGCCGACAATTTCGTCGGGCGACAAATACTCGCGGTCATGGTCGAGCCGATCAAAGCCGAATTCGCGGTCAGCGACACCTCCATCGGCTTGATCTCGGGCCTGGCATTCGCCGCTGTCTATGCACTGCTGGGTCTTCCAGCCGGGCGGCTGGTAGACCGCATGCCTCGTATCCGTCTGCTGGCCATGTCTTGCCTGCTGTGGGCCGTAGCGACCATGGCTTGCGGGTTGGCTGGCAGCTTCCTGGCGCTGGCCTTTGCGCGAATGCTGGTGGCCGTCAGCGAATCGCCGACGACGTCAGCTTCGCTGTCGTTGATCGCTGACCTGTATCCACCCCAACGACGCTCATTTGCCATCAGCTGTTTTACCGCCGCACCGACGTTTTCCTCGATCATCGGATTGAGCATCGGCGCCTGGGTGGTGGAGCACTATGGCTGGCGCAGTGCATTCATTGCCCTCGGCATGCCGGCCCTGGTGTTCAGTGCCATCCTGGCGTTTGTCGTGCGAGATCCGCAACGTGGCCGCTGGGACCTCACGCCACACCCTCACACGCAACCTGCGCTGTTGGGCATGCGCGCCGAAGCACGCAAGCTCTGGGCCTTGCCTGCCTACCGTTGCCTGATCCTCGCAGGTGGTTTGACCACGCTCAGCGCCTATGCCATCGGCATGTGGAACACCAGCTTCCTGGTGCGCTCCCACGGCCTGTCACTGCAACATGCCGGGTTGCTCGCGGGGGTGATATGCGGTACCTCGGCCGGGATCGGTGGCCTGTTCAGTGGCTGGTTGAGTGACCGCCTGTGTCGGCGCCATCCACACTGGCAGGTTTCGATTCCGGTAATGGGCCACTTGGCAGCCATCAGCGCGTTAGTCCCTTATCTGCTTTGGTCCGATGTCCTGCTGGTGCGCCTGGGTGATGTGCCAATTCCACGCGCCATGCTCTGGTGCGCGCTGTATTCGTTCTTTTCCGTATGGTGGGTCGCCCCGTCCTACAACCTCGTTACCCAACTGGTGCCACCCGCTCGACGTGGTACCGCCATGGCGCTGCAAACCATCGTCAGCACACTGCTCGGGGTTGGCGTCGGACCACTGATAACCGGCTTGTTCAGCGATATGTTGCTACCGCTGTTTGGTCAAGAGTCACTGCGCTATGCACTGTTGCTGGTGAACCTGCCGGTGATTTGCGCGGTGCTGTTGCTGATCCGCACGGCTCACCATGCTTCCAGTACCGATTATCGCCACGACGGATAATTCTCCCGCCACGAGCGCCGGTACTTTTGTCGCAGAAAATGATATTTCGCCAATCCCTTTGCAGTTGACGAACCCACATGCCAGCTACCACTGCCTCCGCCAATCCTGTACACAGCGCCCGGGATCGACTGCTTGACGCTGCCCTCGAGCTCTTTGCCACACGCGGCTTTCAGGCAATCGGCTTGAGAGATCTGGCGAGCTACCTGGGGATGCATGCCGGATCGCTCTACCATCACATCGAAAATAAACAATCCTTGTTATTCGAGCTTATTGAGTCTGCCTTAACCGACTTATTGCTCGACACCCAGCGTCGAGTCAAAGGCGCACGCAGCCCAGGCAAACGTCTACAGCTGTTTATTCAAGCCTTCGTCGCCTTTCATTTTAATGAAAAGCACAAATTGGCCCTGATTACTCGTGAGTTTGCCAATCTCAATGAAGAACAACAGCAGCAGATAATCCGGCTGAAAAATAAATACTCGTCTCTCCTGAATACAATTATCACCAGTGAGTATGGCAAGGATGGAAAGCCTGATGCAGACACGTGCGCGACCACCAGTGCAGTCATTGTGATGCTATTTGGACAGTCTCAGTGGTACAGCGTCGAGACAACCGAAGCACAACTCACAGAGGCGCTCACAAACGTTGTTACGTGCATCATTGCACATAGCAGGAAGGCCTGATTTGAAGCCTTTGAGGCCTCTGCAAAACCAGGGGCGATTCAAATAATCACACTGGGGATACAAAAAGTCGCAGAGCACAAATTTACCCACTAACTCCTGAATCGCTTTATCCTTGAGCCTGATGAAAAGCCATGCACCCTGAATACGGCTGTTGACTGTTTCCCCATGCGCAAACTTCTGTACCTGACTTTCTCCATGGCGCTGCTCGCCGCACTTGCGACCTACGCCATGTGGGCCGCCGACCGCCCGGTGGGCCATTACCTCTCGGATTTGCGGATCAACCTCGCCGTCGATCAGGGTACACCCGGTGATCGTGGCAATCTGCTGGGCATCCAGCCCGAACTGTTTCCCACCGATTACCAAAGCCCCGAACGTCTGCACCGCAAACTGGCGGCCTACCTGCAAAAGGCCCGGGACCAGGGCCTGCTGAATGAAAAAACCGTCGTCGTGCTGCCGGAGCACGTAGGCACCTGGCTGATGGTGAGCGGCGAGAAAGATGAGCTGTATCAGGCGGCGACCCTCAAGGAGGCCATGAACTGGCTGGCCGTGAGCAATCCCTTGAAGTTCGTCCGCGCGCTGATCAGCGCTGAGGGCGGTAACCGACTGGACGACGCTCACCTGCGCATGAAAGCCAAGGGCATGGCCAAGGATTACCAGGCGCTGTTCGGCGGATTGGCGAAAGAATTTCATGTGACTCTCGTAGCAGGGTCTATCGTATTGCCCGAGCCCACCATCATCGACGGCACACTGAAAATCGGCCGTGGCGCCCTGTACAACAGCAGCGTGGTATTCGATCGCGACGGCTTGCCGATCGGCCAGCCGCAGCGCCAGTTGCATCCGTTTTTTGAACAGCAGGACGCGATCAAGGCCAATGGAGAGCCCGCACTCAATGTCGTCGACACCCCGGCCGGGCGCCTGGGCGTATTGATCGGCAATGACAGCTGGTACCCGGACATCTACCGCCAGCTCGACGATCAGGGTGCGCAACTCGTCGCGGTTCCGGCGTTTGTAGTTGGACGCGGGTCCTGGGATCAACCGTGGCGCGGCTTCCGCAGTTTGTCGACGCCAGGTTCCGTCAGTCTCAAAACCGGTGAGCTCAGTGAAGGCCAGGCCTGGCATCGCCTGACGCTAAGCACCCAGGCACCAGGGAGCCAGGCAGTGGCCGGCATGAGCGTGTTCCTGCGCGGTCAATTCTGGGATCAGGGCAGCGCCGGGCAAAGTTTTCTCAGCAGCAACGGTCAGCATTTCGCAGACGTCAATGCTCATGGTGCGCGCTTGCTGAACCTCTGGTTGTAAACCATGAAACCGGTGCCGATGCGTCTCGGTGATTTGTCGGTGGGCTTTGTCCATAGCCTGGCGGACGCCGTGCGCAGCCACGGTGCAGACCCTCAGCCACTGCTGGAACAATACGGCCTCGACGTCGCTCGCCTGAGTGAAGCGGGCGCACGATTATCGATACCGCGCTACATGCGCCTGGGCCATAGCGCCATTGCACTGACTGGCAACCCGGCGCTCGGCTTGCACATGGGCCTGCTCAGCCGTTTGAGTCAGGCGGGTCTGGCGGGGGTCACCGCCGCTCAGGCGCCCACGGTACGCGAGGCGGCACGTTGCCTGATTCGTTTTGAAGCCTTGTACGGCTCCAACTATCGCGGTCAGTCAAGCTTTCACGAAGATGCCCGGGGTGCCTGGCTGAGGTTCTATTCCATCAGCCCTTACAACAGCTACAACCGCTTCGTGGTGGACTCGATCATTGCTGGCTGGTTACACCAATTGTCCAGCGTGAGCCCTGCCCCGCTTCGGGCCGATCGCATCGACATCGAGTTCGAAGAGCCCGACTACCGCGCGGCCTATGAAGTGCTGGGCGACTGCCCGATTCAGTTTGCTGCCGAGCACAATCAACTGCGCCTGAGCCTGGCCAGCCTCGCCCAGCGCAACCCCGAGCATTGCCCAAGTACATGGCGCCATTTGCTGCAACTGTGCGAACGGGAACTGGAGCAACTGACACGCACCCGCAGCCTGCGTGAACGCATCACTCAGTTACTGGGGCCGTTGCTCAATGGTGGCCGGGAACCCGACCTGGAAGAAGTGGCGGCACGCCTGAAGCTGCCGACCTGGACATTGCGCCGCAAACTCGCCGAGGAAGGCACGCAATTTCGCGCCATTCTCAATGACACGCGTCGTGACCTGGCCATGACCTACATTCGCGATACCGAACTGGCATTCGGGGAAATCGCCTACCTGCTGGGCTTTGCCTCAGCCGAAGCGTTCCAACGCGCCTTCAAACGCTGGAATGGCCAGACGCCGGGCGAATTTCGCCGTAGCCATCGCCAAACTGCCTGAAGCTTACAGCTCAGTAGCGTCTTCGGCTGGTTCCAGCGGGTCGAGCTCAAACGCCTGATATTCCAGCAGCTCTTCTTGATAATCGTCCATTTTTGTATCCCCCACCGCTCATGAAAAAGCCTGAATAAATGACCAACGCCTTGAGCATAAAGTGCCCGTGTGAAAGAACCATGACGCGGACACGACGGTACGTCGCTACTGAATAAAACGTAGCAGGCGTTCTGGAATTTATCACTGGTTTTTTTTGGTGCATCCCGCAGGATCGCGGGCTGGTTTGACGAGGATCAATCTTTGCAGCTACGGGATCGGTGCGGACTCACGCAATCCCGTTGCCACATCAACCCTTCACTGGCCGGAGACCGGCATCGACTGAATCGGCTCGCTCGGCGGAGCCATGTTGTCTGGATTGGACGGCGGTGTAATCGTTTCAGCAGATGACGCAGGCTCGGAACTTTGTGTCGGAGCAATCGGCGCAGCTTCAGGCGGCGGCGCAACCGGCTCGGAGGCTGCTGGGGTGGCCTCGGCAGGTGCGGGTGCAGGTGCCGGTTCCGGGGTCGGCGCTGGTTCTGCCGCAGGAGCCGGGGTGGCTACCGACGGCGCCGGCGCAGCCTTTGCTTCAGGCACGCCCAGATCGGTTTTCGGCTTTTCAGTGATGTGGGCAGCTTTCTTCGCTTCCGGCGGCAGGAACAGCTCAACCAGGGCGAAGAAGCGCTCATAGAACTTGGCCGAAGATACGGTTTCGCTGGCGACCTTGACCATCGAGTCATCGGACGAGCCAATCGGCATCGAAACCGAGCCCAATACACCGACGCCGAGGCTGGCAGAGTTATTGGTCTTCTTCAGTGCATAGCGATCCTGCAATGCGTTGGCGAACATGGTTGCATGGTGCCCTTCGCTGCCGTCATCGGCACAGACCACACTGAAGCTGATCTCCATGTGAGTCTCGCCAGTCTGCTGGAAACTCTTGTGGCCGCTGACCAGTTTAGGGTCGCTGCTGGTGATGATGTAGCCCTGGCTGAGCAACGCACGGCGTGCAGCTTCGCAGGACTGCGCATCAGTCACCGGGTAATTACGGGAAAACGTTCCGGAATCGTCGAAGTTCTCATGCTCATAAATAGCGGCTTTCTTCGACGAGCACCCGGCTGCGGTGACAAGCACCAGCGCCAGCCCGGCGATACGCATGGGAAATGATTTAAACATTGAACATCCTGAGGAAAACGGTCCGGGGCGTATTGTGCAACAGATCGATGCTTAGCGGAGCAACGATTGTGTCTTAAAACAGTTACAGGTGTGTTGACCCCGCGATTATGGGAATGTCAGACCGGCTGTCGCAAAATGCAAAAAAAACCCCAGCCTTTCGGCCGGGGTCATTGTGAAGCGCAAAACTCAGTCAAGCATCAGAAACGCTTGATGTCGGCTTGGCTTTCCAGCTGCTTGCGGTAGGCCGCAAAGTCCTGCTGACCAATGCGCGACGCGAGGAAGCGACGGTATTGAGCCTTCTCTTCTTCGGTCGGCGTTGCGGCTTCGTTCACGCCGTTTAGACGCACGATCATCAGGCTGCCATCAGGCAGAGTCACACTGCTGAAGGTCGGCTTGTCCTTGCCCGCAGGCTTGGGCATGCGGAACAGCGCTTGCAGCACGGCTGGATCAACCCCTTCCTGAGCGCGAGTCGCGGCTTCGATGACTTTCCAGTTCTGACCGTCGATTGGTTTATCCAGCGGCGTCTTGCCGTCGCGCAGGCTCGCAATCAGACCATCAGCCTTGGTTTTGGCAGCAGCGCTCGCGTGCTCCTTGGTCAATTGCTCACGAATGGCAACGTTCACGCTTTCCAGAGGCAGTTGCGCAGGCTTGAGGTGCTCCTTTGCACGCACCACGACCACAGTTTCCGGATCGAGCTCGATGGCGGTGCTATTGGCACCTTCATCCAGGACTTCCGGACTGAACGCTGCAGTGACCACGGCACGGTTGGCTGCAACACCCTCGCCGCCTTCACGACCAAATGGCTTGGAAGTGTGAACGGTGAGTTTCAGGTCTTGCGCCGGCTGGGCCAGGTCGGATGCTTCGAACGAGGCGTCCTCCAGTTGCTTGGTCGCCTCGACAAAACGCTGCTCGACCTGCTGGGCCTTCAGTTCGCGGGTCAGCTTGTCTTTCAGGCTGGCGAATGTCGGCACTTCAGGCGCTTCCACACCCAACAGTTTGATCAAGTGGAAACCGTAGTCGGTGCGAACCGGTTCGGAAACCTGATCCTTGGCCAACGAGTACAGCGCTTTTTCGAACGCTGGATCGTAAACGCCAGGACCCGCGTAACCGAGATCACCGCCGTTGTTCGCCGAACCCGGATCCTGGGAGAACTCCTTGGCCAGGGCCTCGAATTTCTCGCCTTTGGCCAGACGTGCCTTGACCTCGTCGATCTTGGCTTTGGCCTGGGCTTCAGTGGTCTTGTCGTTCACTTCGATCAGAATGTGCGCAGCCCGGCGTTGTTCGGACAGGTTGGCGGTTTCTTTCTGATACGCCGCTTGCAGGTCTTCGTCCTTGACGCTGACCTGATCAAAGAAGGAAGCCTTCTTCAACTCCAGGTAATCGATGACCACCTGATCCGGCGTCATGAATTCCTTGGCGTGTTCGTCGTAGTAGGCTTTGACTTCATCGTCGGTCAGTTTCACTGCCGCCGGATCAGCCTTGATGTTCAGGGAAGCGAAATCGCGAGTCTGTTTTTCCAGACGGGCAAAGGCCAGAACCTGTGCATCGGTGACGAAACCGCTACCCGCCAGACCGGCGCGCAGTTGGCCAATCAGCATTTCCTGAGCCAACATCTGGCGGAATTGCATACGGCTGTAACCGAGTTGTCGAATGACCTGATCGAAACGCTCAGGACTGAACTTGCCATCCACCTGGAATTCAGGTGTTTGCAGGATGACCTGATCCAAAGCCGCTTCGGAAAAAGCGAACTTCGAGTTCTCTGCGCCTTGCAGCAGCAGTTTGCGATCGATCAGGCCTTTAAGGGCCGATTCGCGCAGCATTTTCTCATCGAGCAAGGAGGCATCGAAATCCTTGCCCAGCTGTTGCATGAGTTGACGGCGTTGCATATCGACCGCCTGGCTCAGCTCGTTCTGGCTGATGTCATCGCCATTGACCTTCGCCGCTTCATTCTTGTGCGTCGTGGCCTGGAAAATGGCGTCGAAACCAGTCAAAGCCATCAATGCAACGATGACGCCGATGATGGTCTTGGCAATCCAGCCTTGTGAATTGTCCCTGATGTTCTGCAGCATGCGTCCCCCATAAACGGTTGAACTTCAAAATTAGGCAACCGTGGAGCGTGGGTAGAATCCGGATAGAAGAAAGGCGCATCCGAGGATGCGCCTTCTCGTAACTGACGGAGCGGACCGATGACTCGAACTTGCGAGCCTCGGTGTCTCGGACCGGCGACCTGCCGACTGGACTACCGCTCCGCTGCCAGGTCAGGCTTGACCCCGACCCGGATAGGCAAAAACCTGAATCGAACTTAGTTGACAGCTTCTTTCAGTGCTTTACCGGCTTTGAAACCTGGTTTTTTGGCTGCCGCGATTTCCAGTGTCTTACCAGTCTGTGGGTTACGACCGATGCGAGCTGGACGATCAGTTACGGAGAAAGTACCGAAACCAACCAGAACAACGGAGTCGCCAGCCTTGAGAGCGCCAGTGACGGATTCGATTACAGCGTCCAGCGCACGGCCAGCAGCAGCTTTCGGGATATCAGCGGATGCAGCGATAGCATCAATCAGTTCCGACTTGTTCACTCTAAGTCCCCTTATATCTATTTGAGTATGATTCTAAGTTTTTTTGGTGAAAGCAAAAACGAGTGCTGAATGGCCTACAGACACTTAAGAGCCGCTTTATAACAAGGGCTCTAAAAAGCTGTCAAGGAAGCCCCCCAGGCAAATACGTACTAATGCGTGCTAATTCTTTCCTTAGAATCCGACTCGCGCTTTTCATCCTTTGCGACTATCTCCGGAGCCACATCCGGCAAGGGCTCCGGCGCGTATTGCAGCGCAATTTGCAGGACCTCGTCAATCCATTTAACCGGTTTAATCTGTAGATCTTGCTTGATATTGTCAGGAATTTCCTTCAGATCGCGAACATTCTCTTCAGGAATGATCACGGTCTTGATTCCGCCCCGGTGAGCGGCCAGCAGTTTTTCTTTCAAACCACCGATCGCCAATACCTGACCACGCAAGGTGATTTCACCGGTCATGGCAACATCCGCACGTACGGGAATGCCGGTTAATGCCGAGACCAGTGCCGTGCACATGCCCACACCGGCACTAGGACCGTCCTTCGGAGTCGCCCCTTCCGGCATGTGGATGTGCGTGTCACGCTTCTCGTGGAAGTCCAGGGGGATGCCCAGGCTCTTCGCGCGGCTGCGAACAACGGTCAAGGCTGCAGTGATCGATTCGACCATCACGTCACCCAGAGAACCGGTCTTGATCAATTGACCTTTACCCGGCACGACGGCGGCTTCGATGGTCAGCAATTCACCGCCCACTTGAGTCCACGCCAACCCGGTAACCTGGCCAATCTGATCCTGCTGTTCTGCCAGGCCGTAACGGAATTTCCGCACCCCCAGGAAGTGCTCCAGCATGTCTGCGGTGACCTTCACCGAGAAGCGTTTTTCCAGTGCATGCTCTTTGACAGCCTTGCGGCAAACCTTGGCAATCTGGCGCTCCAGCCCCCGCACGCCGGCTTCCCGGGTGTAGTAGCGGATGATGTCACGGATCGCTTCGGCTTCGAATTCGAGCTCGCCTTTCTTCAAGCCATTGGCAGTAATCTGCTTCGGCGAGAGGTATTTGACGGCGATGTTGATTTTCTCGTCTTCGGTGTAGCCGGGCAGACGAATCACTTCCATCCGGTCCAAGAGAGCCGGTGGGATGTTCATGGAGTTCGAGGTGCAGAGGAACATCACATCGGACAGGTCGTAATCGACCTCCAGATAGTGATCGTTAAAATTGTGGTTCTGCTCTGGATCGAGCACTTCCAGCAATGCCGACGCCGGATCGCCACGCATGTCGCTGCCCATCTTGTCGATTTCATCGAGCAGGAACAGCGGGTTGCGGACGCCCACCTTCGTCATCTTTTGAATCAATCTTCCTGGCATCGAACCGATGTAAGTACGGCGATGGCCACGAATCTCCGCCTCATCGCGTACGCCACCGAGGGCCATGCGGACGAATTTACGGTTAGTGGCGTGAGCAATCGACTCCGCAAGAGAGGTCTTACCTACCCCTGGAGGACCTACGAGGCACAACACCGGACCACGAATTTTCTTCACGCGCTTCTGCACGGCGAGGTATTCGAGGATGCGTTCCTTAACTTCTTCCAGACCGTAGTGATCGGCGTCGAGAATGTCTTCTGCACGCGCCAGATCGAGGCGTACCTTGCTTTGAGCCTTCCACGGCACCTGAACCAGCCAGTCGATGTACGAACGTACCACGGTCGCTTCCGCGGACATTGGCGACATTTGCTTGAGCTTGTTCAGCTCTGCGGTCGCTTTGGCGAGCGCATCTTTTGGCAGTCCAGCGGCATCGATACGCTTTTTCAGGTCTTCG
This sequence comes from Pseudomonas sp. MYb327, assembly GCF_040438925.1. Taxonomy (NCBI): domain Bacteria; kingdom Pseudomonadati; phylum Pseudomonadota; class Gammaproteobacteria; order Pseudomonadales; family Pseudomonadaceae; genus Pseudomonas; species Pseudomonas sp. MYb327. Next base: position 1,181,428 of record NZ_CP159258.1, on the reverse strand, counting down.
ACTTCGTTGTGGCCTTCGTCGCTGTCGCCGAGCTCTTTCTGAATGGCCTTCATTTGCTCATTCAGGTAGTACTCGCGCTGACTGCGCTCCATTTGCTTTTTAACGCGACCACGAATGCGTTTTTCGACTTGCAGCAGGTCGATTTCGGCGTCCAGCAGAGCCAGTACATGCTCGACCCGGGCCGACAAATCTATGATTTCGAGAATTTCCTGCTTCTGCTCGATTTTCAGCGCCATGTGCGCGGCCATGGTATCGACCAGACGCCCTGGCTCGTCAATGCTGTTGAGCGACGACAGGACTTCAGCAGGGACTTTCTTGCCCAACTGCACATATTGTTCGAACTGGGAGAGCAGGCTGCGAACGAATACTTCCGACTCACGCTCGGGCGCGTCGACTTCGTCGATCAGCGACACTTCGGCACGGCAATGGCCGTCCACTTCGCTGAAACGCTCTACGGTGCCGCGCTGTTCGCCTTCGACCAGAACCTTGACCGTGCCATCAGGCAGTTTGAGCAGCTGCAACACGGTAGCAATCGTACCCACGCGATAAAGCGCGTCTTCTCCGGGATCATCGTCAGCAGGGTTTCTCTGAGCCAGCAGAAGGATCTGCTTGTCACCCGTCATCGCAGCCTCAAGGGCTTCGATGGATTTCTCGCGCCCCACGAACAGCGGGATAACCATGTGCGGATAAACCACTACATCACGCAATGGCAGGAGAGGCAATTCGATGGTTGTCTTCATGATTTCGCCTCTACGGCGGCCATAAGGCCGTAAACAGATGGAAGTAAGCTTGAAACCAAGATGGGGGCAGCCTTTAAAAAAAACAAGCACAAAGACTGAGTAAAAACGCGCAAAAAGCAAAGGGGCCCGAAGGCCCCTTCTTTGTACCGGCTGCGTGACGCTTAAGCGTCTGGCGCGGCCTTGGCAGCAGGCTCACTGTTTTCATAGATATACAGTGGCTTGGACTTGCCTTCTATCACGCTTTCATCGATCACTACTTTACTCACCTCGGATTGCGAGGGGATTTCATACATAGTGTCGAGCAATACACCTTCGAGAATCGACCGCAGACCACGGGCACCGGTTTTACGCTCCAGGGCACGTTTAGCGACCGATTTCAGCGCGTCGGCCCGGAATTCCAGGTCCACGCCTTCCATCTCGAACAACTTGGCATACTGCTTGGTCAGAGCATTTTTTGGCTCGGTGAGGATCTGCATCAAAGCAGCTTCATCAAGCTCGTCCAGCGTTGCAAGAACTGGCAGACGACCGACGAATTCCGGAATCAGACCGAACTTGACCAAATCGTCAGGCTCAACTTCACGCAGGGACTCACCGACTTTCTTGCCTTCTTCCTTGCTGCGCACTTCTGCGTTGAAACCGATGCCGCCCTTGGTGGAACGGTTTTGAATAACCTTTTCCAGACCGGAGAACGCACCACCGCAGATGAACAGGATGTTACGGGTGTCAACCTGAAGGAATTCCTGCTGCGGATGCTTGCGACCACCTTGAGGTGGAACGGAAGCGACCGTACCTTCGATCAACTTGAGCAGGGCCTGCTGCACGCCTTCACCGGAAACGTCCCGGGTGATCGACGGGTTGTCAGACTTGCGCGAAATCTTGTCGATCTCATCGATGTAGACAATGCCCATCTGGGCTTTTTCCACGTCGTAGTCGCACTTCTGCAGCAGCTTCTGAATGATGTTCTCGACATCTTCCCCCACATAACCCGCCTCGGTGAGGGTGGTTGCGTCGGCGATGGTGAACGGAACGTTCAGTAAACGAGCCAGTGTTTCGGCAAGCAGGGTTTTACCCGAGCCTGTCGGGCCGATCAGCAAGATGTTGCTCTTGCCGAGTTCGACGTCGTCATTCTTTTTGTCACGCTGGTTCAGACGTTTGTAGTGGTTGTACACCGCTACGGCCAGAACCTTTTTCGCACGCTCCTGACCAATCACGTACTGATCGAGGATGCCGCTGATTTCTTTAGGCGAAGGCAATTTATGCGCGCTGCTTTCGGCCTGGGCTTCCTGCACCTCCTCACGGATGATGTCATTGCACAGGTCGACGCACTCGTCGCAGATAAAGACCGAGGGGCCGGCAATCAATTTGCGTACTTCATGCTGGCTTTTGCCACAGAAGGAGCAATAGAGCAGCTTGCCGTTGTCCTCGCCGTTGCGGGTGTCAGTCATTCGTTCGATCCAAATCCGATAGGCTTGCAACACAAGATGAAGGCTATTGCGGGCTTTTTCAAGCCCGCCGGTGATCAGACGCGCTGACCACCCCTATTTGAGTTGCTTATTTAAGCGGGGCGCTGGCTGATCACTTCATCGATCAAGCCATATTCACGCGCTGCTTCTGCACTCATGAAATTGTCGCGGTTGGTGTCGCGCTCGATTTCTTCAAGAGTGCGACCGCTATGCTTGGCCATCAGCGAGTTGAGACGCTCACGGATGAAGAGGATTTCCTTGGCATGGATTTCGATATCCGAGGCCTGGCCCTGGAAACCGCCCAATGGCTGGTGAATCATCACACGTGAGTTTGGCAGGCAGTAACGCTTGCCCGGGGCGCCGGCCGTCAGCAAGAACGCACCCATGCTGCACGCCTGACCGATACAGGTGGTCGAAACATTAGGTTTGATGAACTGCATGGTGTCATAGATCGACATGCCTGCTGTCACCGAACCGCCCGGGGAGTTGATGTAGAGATGGATGTCCTTGTCCGGGTTTTCCGCTTCAAGGAACAGCAACTGCGCGCAAATCAGATTGGCCATGTAGTCTTCTACCGGACCAACCAGAAAGATCACTCGCTCCTTGAGAAGGCGCGAGTAGATGTCATAGGCGCGCTCGCCACGAGCAGACTGCTCGACAACCATCGGGACCAGGCCGCCTGCGGCCTGGATATCAGAGTTCTGCTGAATATACGAATTACGGAACATGCTCTGCAGTCACTCCCAAATAGTTATGTCTTGAATACGCATAAGCCAGCTCGAAGGCTGGCTTATGGTGTGTGCTTCTTACCGCAAAACTGATCAGTCGGCTTGTGGAGCTTCTACCGGCTTGACCGCTTCTTCGTAAGAGACCGATTTGTCGGTCACGCTAGCTTTCTGCAGAACAGTATCCACAACTTGCTCTTCCAGCACAACCGAACGAACTTCGCTCAGTTGCTGGTCGTTCTTGTAGTACCAGGACACCACTTGCTCAGGCTCTTGGTAGGCCGAAGCCATTTCCTGAATCATCTCGCGAACGCGGGCTTCGTCAGGCTTCAGGTCGAATTGCTTGACCACTTCAGCCACGATCAGGCCCAGCACAACACGACGCTTGGCTTGCTCTTCGAACAGCTCGGCCGGCAGTTGGTCAGGCTTGATGTTGCCACCGAACTGCTGAACAGCCTGCACGCGCAGACGGTCAACTTCGTTCGACAGCAGAGCCTTTGGCACTTCGATCGGGTTGGTGGTCAGCAGACCGTCCATTACCTGATTCTTGACCTTGGACTTGATCGCCTGACGCAGCTCGCGCTCCATGTTCTTGCGAACTTCGGTGCGGAAGCCTTCCAGGCCAGTTTCCTTGATGCCGAATTGAGCGAAGAACTCTTCGGTCAGCTCTGGCAGTTTAGGCTCGGAAACAGTGTTCACGGTAACGGTGAACTCGGCAGTTTTGCCGGCCAGGTCGAGGTTCTGATAATCCTCTGGGAAAGTCAGGTTCAGAACACGCTCTTCGCCGGCTTTTGCACCAACCAGACCGTCTTCAAAGCCAGGGATCATGCGGCCGGAACCCAGGACCAACTGAGTACCTTTGGCGGAACCGCCAGCGAACACTTCACCATCAACCTTGCCAACGAAATCGATGTTCAGTTGGTCTTCGTTTTGCGCGGCGCGATCAGCCACTTCGAAGCGGGTATTCTGCTTGCGCAGGATGTCCAGCATCTTGTCCAGATCGGCATCAGCCACTTCAGCGCTCAGGCGCTCGACAGTGATACCTTCGAAACCGGCAACGGTGAACTCAGGGAACACTTCGAAAACAGCAACGTATTCCAGGTCCTTGCCAGCTTCGAGCGACTTAGGCTCAATCGAAGGCGAACCAGCCGGGTTCAGCTTCTGCTCAACCACAGCTTCGTAGAAAGAAGACTGGATCACATCGCCTACAGCTTCCTGGCGAGCTTCAGCACCGAAACGGCGCTTGATTTCGCTCATTGGCACTTTGCCTGGACGGAAGCCAGCAATCTTGGCCTTTTGGGCAGTCTGCTGCAGACGCTTGTTGACCTGAGTCTCGATGCGCTCAGCCGGCACGGTGATGCTCATGCGGCGCTCAAGAGCAGAAGTATTTTCAACAGAAACTTGCATGGATATTCCTCGTTGCACAGACGTTAGCCGGCCGTTTCCGACCCCAGAATCAAGGGCATGCATTCTAGTGGGTCAAACTCAAGAAGTCACCCTACTGAAAACGGGTAAAAACGCAGCAGGCAATTTATAGGTGCGAATGCACGAATGCACCTCGCCCCGGTGGCAAATACAGCCAATCACGCCAGGGCTCTGCGCCAACCCTTCTATATATAGAAGAGGCTGCCAATCATCTCCCTGACAACCGATCTTGCGAGCAAGGCCGGCGGGCAGCGCGGCATCATCGAGAAACATAAATACGACGAAACGCCCCAACCCCTTCGACCCAGTACCTGCAGCCGCCAGCCACTCAAACCACTGAAACAAAAAAGGCGCCAGACTGTTAAATCTGGCGCCTTTCGAAATATGGGGTGGACGATGGGGATCGAACCCACGACAACGGGAGTCACAATCCCGTGCTCTACCAACTGAGCTACGCCCACCATATTACTTTTACAAAGAAGCCAAATAACTTCTTTGCTGACCCCAACCAAGCCAATCGGCATGAATGAAGCTTTATTTGGTGCGGATGAAGAGACTCGAACTCTTACGCCTCGCGGCGCTGGAACCTAAATCCAGTGTGTCTACCAATTCCACCACATCCGCGAGTGAAGCTTTTAAAGCAAAGGCGCCAGACTGTTAATCTGGCGCCTTTCGAAATATGGGGTGGACGATGGGGATCGAACCCACGACAACGGGAGTCACAATCCCGTGCTCTACCAACTGAGCTACGCCCACCATATCGCGCTACTTGTGCCAATGCTGCCTAATGGCGCACCCGGCAGGACTCGAACCTGCGACCATCCGCTTAGAAGGCGGATGCTCTATCCAGCTGAGCTACGGGCGCCTTATTAATCTGTACCCTTGAAGGACTACAAACTAAATGCTTTCGAGTTTTGCAGAATCGTAATTCCGCTCGACCTTCTTAACCAGTGCTAGGCTGTGCCCGACAAGTGCGACGAATAGTATAGAGCGCCCCGAAGGTCGTCAAATCCTTTTTAAAAAAAATTCATTTAATTAAAGGGGTTAGGGGAATTTGCAGACCAAGCGCCTTTGCCCTCACCGCATGACATGCGAGAATGCGTTCTCTTTTTTTCCCCTCTCGATGGTTAATCACGCGCAATGACTGCACAACTAATCGACGGCAAATCGATCGCCGCGAGCCTGCGCCAGCAGATCGCCCAACGCGTCAACGAGCGTCGCCAGCAAGGCCTGCGCACGCCCGGCCTCGCGGTGATCCTGGTCGGCAGCGATCCTGCCTCTCAGGTTTATGTCTCGCACAAGCGTAAAGACTGTGAAGAGGTCGGCTTCCTTTCCCAAGCTTATGACCTGCCTTCCGAAACCACTCAAGAAGCGCTGACCGAGCTGATCGATCGCCTTAACGACGATCCGGCGATTGACGGCGTTCTGCTTCAGCTTCCTCTTCCTGAACACCTGGATGCTTCCAAATTGCTGGAGCGCATTCGTCCGGATAAAGACGTCGATGGCTTCCATCCTTACAACGTCGGCCGCCTGGCTCAGCGCATTCCCCTGCTGCGCCCATGCACTCCCAAAGGCATCATGACCTTGCTGGAAAGCACCGGTGCCGACTTGTACGGGATGAACGCCGTGGTGGTTGGTGCTTCCAACATTGTCGGTCGTCCGATGGCGATGGAGTTGTTGCTGGCCGGTTGCACGGTCACCGTTACCCACCGCTTCACCAAGGATCTGGCTGGCCACATCGGCCGTGCAGACCTGGTGGTGGTGGCCGCCGGCAAGCCGGGACTGGTCAAGGGTGAATGGATCAAGGAAGGCGCGATCGTGATCGACGTCGGCATCAACCGTCAGGATGACGGCAAACTGGTCGGTGACGTGATTTACGAAACCGCCCTGCCCCGCGCCGGCTGGATCACTCCGGTACCGGGCGGTGTTGGCCCGATGACGCGCGCCTGCCTGCTGGAAAACACACTATATGCAGCCGAAACCCTGCACAGCTGAGTCAAGATACAGACGTAGAAAATGACTCGAAGAACCCCGCTCATCGCGGGGTTCTTTTTGCCCGAAAAAAATCGACCATCCGCCGGAAAATTACATTTTTTTCATGTTTCAAAGGACTTTCACCAAGCGTTCGAACAACCATCGACAGTTATTCAGCCATACTCCAGAATGTCGCGCTTTTTAAGAAATAGCCCGTTACAAAACGGCTTATCAACACTTTATGAGTCTGCCAGCGTGAAAATCCGTCTTTCCATCCTGAGCCTATTTTTTGCTGTTACAGGGACATTCATCACGCCAATCGCCAGCGCTGGCGAAACCACCGCAGCGCCTCGAGATACCACGCAACTCAAGCTCGCTTCCGGCAGCTCCTTGCTGTTGGATATGGAGACCAACAAAGTCATCTACGCCAGCAATCCCGACGTGGTTGTGCCTATTGCATCCGTCAGCAAGCTGATGACCGGCCTCGTTGTGGTGGAAGCCCGGCAGAACATGGACGAATACATCGACATCAACATCAGCGACACACCGGAAATGAAAGGGGTGTACTCGCGGGTTAAACTGAGGAGCGAACTGCCGCGTCGGGAAATGCTGTTGATTGCCCTCATGTCCTCTGAGAACCGCGCCGCAGCAAGCCTGGCGCACCACTATCCGGGCGGCTATGCCGCATTCATTGCAGCGATGAACGCCAAGGCCCGGACGCTGGGCATGACCAATACCCATTTCGTCGAGCCGACCGGTCTTTCCCCGCGCAACGTATCGACCGCTCGCGACCTGAGCAAACTGTTGATCGCCGCGCATAAATACCCGCTGTTGACGGACTTGACCACGACCAAGGAAAAAACCGTCACCTTCCGCAAACCGGTATACAGCCTCGGTTTTCGCAACACTGACCACTTGGTCCGTAAGGACGACTGGGATATCCAGATAACCAAAACCGGTTTCACCAACGCAGCAGGTCACTGCCTGGTGCTGGTAACCCGGATGAGTAACCGCCCGGTTGCCCTGGTACTGCTTGACGCTTACGGCAAATACACCCACTTTGCCGACGCCGCGCGTATCCGCAATTGGGTTGAAACCGGCAAGAGCGCCGCCGTGGCTTCGGCAGCCTTGCAGTACAAATCCGACAAGAATCTCAAACAACGCCAGAGTGGCGTGATTGAAGCGTCCAAGTAAGCAGGCAACTGCCGCAAGCAAAAGCCCCGAACATTCGGGGCTTTTTTTCGTCAGCGATTAATCGTTGGGCAGCGGCATCTGATCGTCATCCGGAATGCCATCGCCTTTGCTCGGGTCTCGCCACCCCTGAGGATGTTCGGTTGGCACTACAGTGGGCCGTGCCAACGGATCGCGCATCGGACTGTCGGGGTCCATTACTGGGTCCGTATCCTGCTCGGGCGTGGTTGGCACGGTTTCCGGACGTTTGTCGTTGAAGCTCGAATCGGTAGACATACGCACCTCCATGGGACCTAGGGCTTCAGATCACCGAGTGGATCGTAGGGTTTGGCTGGAGCCTTGGAATCGTCGCCCGGCTTGACATCCCTGGGCGCCTTGGCCGGTCCGATGGGATCGACTTGGGGGTCTGCAAGGTCCGGGGAATCGGGATCGAAATCCAGCTCGTCGCCAGATGAATGCTCAGACGAGTGTGGGCCAGCGGGAGTATTGGAACGTGCCATGGACACCTCCTGGTGGCCCGATGAAAACCGGGCCTTATTCATCAGAGGCTGACACGATGCGGTGGTGCCCTGCGAGTGACGAACGGGCTTAATGCGCGATCAACGCTTTTTTCGCCCGGGCGGCTGCTTGTTCCTGTCCGGCCTGAGCGAGATCGCTGGCCGCCTTGAGCCAGCGTTGCTGATCGACGTTGGCCGGGATTTGCGTGGGTGACTGAATCAACACCGCCCATCCCCCCGCGTCTTTGAATGCCGATTCGAAAGAGCCGAAACTCATCAGCAATCGCTGATCCATGCCAGCGCGCAGCAGGACGGTCTGTTTCTGGCGGTTGTATCCACTCAAAATCGCGTAGCGTGGTTCGGCCCAAAGCGCCGAACCCTCACTGAAACGCACCATCACCGGAAAACCGGCCGCGACCTGGGTCAACAAGGCAGGCAGGTTGCTGTCGAGGGGATAGACCATCATTCCGTACTCACGGGCGAGGTTCTGCATGTTCTGTTGCAATTGCGCTTCGCCGCCCGGCAGATGCAATGGTTTGTCGAGCAAGCCCGGGGTGATCACGATGCCCTGCTGGGACAGCATGCTCGCCAGCACCTGCGGACCACTTTGATTAGCCACGCCCTTATAGAATCTGCCGCTGAGTTCGACACGCTCCGGCAAACGCTTGATCTCCGGAGAAACGCTCCCGGCGCATCCTGCCAGACTGGCAGCACATCCCACAATCAACGCCGCCGATAGAAATCGAGATATTAGCTGCACCATCATCACTCTCATGTTCAAGCGCCAGGCAATCGCATTCCCGGCTTGGCCGTCGATCATAGGACGCCACGCGCCAGCGGTATAGCCTTAACCGGCAGTTGATGGCATTGGATAGAGCGAACTGATTGGTCAAACGCGACCTTCGGTCAATAGCTTGAAACACGCCAGCGACTAGACTGTCACTTGCAAGGTGAGTGTGCCCGCTGCAGGGCAAAGAGGAGGCAACGATGAGCCTGACAATGACAATCGTGATGTTAATTTCCGGCTGGCTGGCCGTTGCCGCCGCCATGTTGTGGGGAGTTCTGCGCATTACCCGTCGGCACCATCACTCGGTTGAACCAGCGAAACCCGCCAAGCCCCCTCGCCGTCACGCCAGTGCCCACTGAGGTCCATGCCCGATTTACACCCTGTAGGAGCTTCCACAGGGTTCAGTGTGATTCGTTTTTTTGTAGACTTCGGCTTGCTGGCGATGTCGTCACCAAAATCGCAATCGCCATCAAGCCGGCGCCTACAAACTCAAACTAAGCCTCAGCCGCCACACGCTTCTGCCGGGCCCGGCGGGACATCATGTTCAACACTTCGATCGCAGCCGAGAAGGCCATGGCAGCGTAGACGTAGCCTTTCGGTACGTGGGCGCCGAAGCCTTCGGCGATCAACGTCATGCCAATCATGATCAAGAAGCCCAAGGCCAGCATCACCACGGTCGGGTTGTCGTTGATGAACTTGGCCAGCGGGTCAGCCGCAAGCAACATCACCAGCACCGACACCACCACCGCGATGATCATGATCGGCAAATGCTCGGTCATGCCGACCGCTGTAATAATGCTGTCGATGGAGAACACCATATCCAGCATCAGAATCTGACCGATTGCCGCGGCGAAGCCCAGGGTCACGGTCGACGTCGCCGATTTTGGATCTTCTGGAGCCGGGTCCATGCTGTGGTGGATCTCGGTGGTGGCCTTCCACAACAGGAACAAGCCACCGGCGATCAGAATCATGTCCTTCCAAGAGAACGCGTGGCCGAGAATCTCGATCACTGGCGCCGTCAACTGGACGATGAACGCGATGGTACTCAACAGGCCCAGTCGCAGGATCAGCGCCATGCCGATACCGATGCGTCGTGCCTTCTGCCGATGCTGCTCGGGCAGTTTGTTGGTCAGGATCGAGATGAAGATCAGGTTATCGATGCCAAGCACGATTTCCATCACTACCAGGGTGGCCAGGGCGACCCATGCGGTGGGGCTCGCGGCAAGTTGTAAGAGGTATTCCATGGGTCAGTCCTGACTCGCTGTAAGACGGTTTAGATTTCCTGGGAGGAAGATTCGGTTTTTTCCGCATCTTTTTCCGTTGATTCTTTTTTACTGATCAGCCCGCCAGTGGCATCGCTGAGTGCTTGCTCGGCAGCTTTGTGGGTATCGTCGATGGCCTGTTTGGCGCTTTCAGCAGCCTTGCCCATCAATTGCTGGGCACTTTTCTCCGCCTGGTCGCAACCGGCCAATACCAGTAAAGATGTGATCACCAGCGCCGTGGCTTTAAATTTCATGATGCTTCCCTCGATAACAAACGGCCCGAAACGATGGTCCGTTGATAGCGACGCATTCTAAGGAGGCGAACACTTCAGTAAAATTCGTATTTTTACCGCTTATACTTCGCTTTTTACGAACTGTAGACGACCATGCTGAATTATCGACAACTGCATTACTTCTGGGTGGTTGCCAAGACCGGCAGCATCGTGCGCGCCTGCGAGCAACTGAACCTGACGCCCCAGACCATCAGTGGACAGATCTCGCTGCTCGAACAGACCTATGGCATCGAGTTGTTCCGCCGTGTCGGCCGGCAATTGGAACTCACCGAGGCCGGACGGCAGACGCTGCCCTACGCCGAACAAATGTTTCAATTGGGCGGTGAACTGGAGTTGATGCTGCGGGCGCAGCCGAACGAGCAGCAAATTCTGTTTCGCGTCGGCGTGGCTGATGTGGTGCCGAAGTCAATCGTCTATCGCCTGATCGCGCCAACCATGGAGTTGCACGAGCCGCTGCGCATCACCTGTCGCGAAGACAAACTGGAGCGCCTGCTCGCCGACCTGGCGATCCAGCGCCTGGACCTGGTGATTTCCGACAGCCCCATGCCCTCGCATCTGGACATCAAGGGCTACAGTCAGAAACTTGGTGAATGTGGAATCACCTTCTTCGCCACCACCGCGCTGGCGGCGCGATACGGTCAGGATTTTCCGCGCAGCCTGCACGGCGCTCCGCTGCTGATTCCCGGCCCGGAAACCGTGGTACGCAGCCGCTTGCAGCGCTGGTTCGCCGAGCAACAAATCCAGCCGAAGATTGTCGGTGAGTTCGACGACAGCGCCTTGATGCAGGCCTTCGGTCAATCCGGCAGCGGGATTTTCATTGGACCGAGCGTGATCGCCGATGAAGTGAAACGCCAGTATGGCGTGGAAGTGATTGGCCAGACCGACGCGGTGAGCGAGTCGTTCTACGCCATTTCGGTTGAACGCAAGGTCAAGCACCCCGGCATTGTCGCTATTACCGAAGGTGCCCGACGCGAGCTGTTTACCGAACTGTGAAGCCTCAGGCGCAGACTTCGCGGGGCTTGAAAGTCATCAGCGCGATGGCCAACAGGATCGAAGCCAGGATAAACGCCGCCGCCGCGAAACCGAGGCCTTGCAGGCCAACGCTGTCGATGACCCGCCCGCCAATCATGGCGCCCAGACCAATCCCGAGGTTGGCCCCGGCAATGTTCAGCGACGCTGCGAACGCCGGCGCTTCCGGCGCCGCTTTCATCAAGCGCACATGGCTGACCAGGAATAACGCGGCCTGAGTCACGCCCCAAATGCCCATTGCGGCCGCCAGCCCCATCGGCGAATGAATGTTCGGCACCAGCGCCACCAGGCCGGCGATCATGAAGGCGCAGAACATCATCGAAGCCATCAGTGGATGACGGTCCACTGCGCGACCACCCAGCGAGTTACCGATCAGTCCGACCGCGCCGAAGCCCATCAAACACCAGCCAACCACGGTGCCGTTGAAACCGGCCAGCCGTTCAAGGATGTCCGCCAGATAGGTGTAGGCGGTGAACATGCCGCTGAACACGATCACCGACAGCAACACGTGACCGATCATCAACGGGCTGCGCAAGATCTTGAACTGTGAACGAAAGCTCACTTGATGCTGATGCAGACTGGTTTTCGGCAGATAGATAAACAGCAACAGCGCCTTGGCAAACGCGATCACCGCCAGAATGCCGAAGGCACTTCGCCAACCGAACGCATCGGAAATCAGCGTACCCACCGGAATGCCGAAGACCGTAGCGCAAACGATGCCGAAGCCGATCTTGGCAATCGCGCGTCCAGCGTAGTCCGGCCCGACGATGTCTACCGCCGTTTCGCTGGCCAGCGCCCAGAACACTGGTAGTCCCAGCGCCGGAATCAACCGGGCGAATGCCATCACCCAGATGTTCGGTGCGAGCGCCGCAAGGGTGTTGGCCAGACCGAACATGATCAGCACCGAGATGAACAACTTGCGCCGTTCGAAGCGGGCGAAAAACGCAGTGAGAAACGGCCCGAACGCGGCGACGGTGAAGGCAAACAGGGTCACCAGCAGACCCGCTTGCGGGATGCTGACATTAAGGTCGCGAGCAATGGCCGGCAACAGGCCGACGATGATGAATTCCGTGGTCAGCACCGTGAAACCGGCAGCGGACAACAGAAGAATGGGCAACAACCGCATGCAAAACTCCAGAAAACGACGACACCAGCGATAGCCCGAGGGCTCACTGGCAAACTTGAAAATGAGGATGGCGAAGCTTAACAGAGTGTTTCCGGGTGCGGTTGCACGAACCTGCAAATCGCGTTGAACACATGGGTGGCAGATCGTCACAGGTCTGAAGGATTGAGCCCACGCTGTGATAAAGTCCGCGCCCTGAAAAACGTACACCCTGCGGGCAATCACTGAACCTGTGGCGACGGAGCTTGCTCCCTCGCCACAGGGTAATCGGTGCTGACATTGTTCCCCTCCCGGTTTCCGCCAGCGGCCTGCCCTGTTTGTTGCCGCAAGCCTGTGAAACCATGCATTTATAAAAAATCAGAGATGCCGTTTTATGACCACTTCACCCTCGCTGTTGCAACGCCTCAAACGCTTGAGCCTGGTCACGCAAATCGTGATCGGCCTGGTCGCGGGGATTGCCTTGGCCCTGTTCGCGCCTGAAACGGCGAAGTCCACCGCGTTTATCGGCAAAGTGTTCGTCAGCGCGTTGAAAGCGGTCGCGCCGATTCTGGTGTTCGTGCTGGTCATGGCTTCCATCGCCAACCACAAGCACGGTCAGGAAACCCATATCCGGCCGATTCTGTTTCTGTATTTGCTTGGCACATTCGCCGCGGCGGTGGTCGCGGTGGTTGCCAGCATGATGTTTCCATCGAGCTTGGTGCTGTCGACCCATGACGTCGCGGTAACCGCGCCGGGCGGTATTGGCGAAGTCTTGCAGAGCCTATTGCTGAGCGTGGTCGATAACCCGGTGAGCGCGCTGATGAACGCCAACTTCATCGGCATTCTGGCGTGGGCTATCGGCATGGGCATTGCCATTCGACATGCCGGCGATACCACCCGTGAAGTGCTGGGCGATTTGTCCAATGGCGTGACCGTGATCGTGCGTCTGGTGATAAGCTTCGCACCGCTGGGGATCTTCGGCCTGGTGGCCTCGACCCTGGCCACTTCCGGTTTCGGTGCATTGATTGGCTACGCGCATCTGCTGGCCGTGTTGCTGGGCTGCATGCTGTTCGTGGCGCTGGTGATGAACCCGCTTATCGTGTTCTGGAAACTGCGCCGCAATCCATATCCGCTGGTGCTGACCTGCCTGCGTGAGAGCGGAATTACCGCGTTCTTCACTCGCAGTTCGGCGGCGAACATTCCGGTCAACCTGGAATTGAGCAAGCGCCTGGGTCTGCATGAAGACACCTACTCAGTCTCTATCCCGCTGGGCGCCACGATCAACATGGCCGGCGCGGCGATCACCATTACCGTGCTGACCCTGGCGGCGGTGCACACCCTGGGCATTGCCGTGGACATTCCGACGGCAATCCTGCTCAGCGTTGTTGCGGCGATCTGCGCCTGTGGCGCTTCGGGTGTGGCGGGCGGTTCGTTGCTGCTGATTCCTCTGGCGTGCAGTTTGTTCGGCATCCCGAGCGAAATCGCCATGCAGGTGGTGGCCGTTGGTTTCATTATTGGGGTATTGCAGGATTCGGCGGAGACGGCGCTGAACTCGTCTACCGATGTGCTGTTCACCGCGGCGGCTTGCCTGGGTGAAGAAGACAAAGCCCAACGATTGGCTTAACCCCTTTCTGTAGGAGCCCGGCTTGCTGGCGATGGCGATCTCAAGTGCGCAATCGCCAGCAAGCCGGTTCCCACAGAGGCAAAAAACCCGCCAAGGCAAACACCTTGGCGGGTTTTTTGTACCTGGGCGGTTTAGAACGCGCCCATGTAATCGCGCTTGCCCACTTCCACACCGTTGTGACGCAGCAGTGCGTAGGTGGTGGTGACGTGGAAGAAGAATTGCGGCAGGCCGTAGCTCAGCAGGTAAGCCTGGCCACTGAAGCGCTTCTCTTTCGGCGTACCCGGACGGGTGACGATTTCGATGCCTTCCTTGCCGTTGATCTGCTCAGGCGTGAACTCGCCGATATAGGCCAGGACCTTGGCGATCAGCGCTTGCAGCTCGGCGAAGGTGGTTTCGGTGTCTTCGTACTTCGGCACTTCAACTTCGGCCAGACGCGAAGAAACGCCTTTGGCGAAGTCAACGGCGATCTGCACCTGACGCACCAGCGGGAACATGTCCGGGTACAGGCGAGCCTGCAGGAATGCGTTCGGGTCGATGTTTTTCGCGGTGGCGTGGGCTTCGGCCTTGTTCAATACATCGCTCAGGGCGTTGAGCATTTGTTTGAAAACAGGGACGGAAGCGTCGTACAGGGAAATGGTCATGGCAGTCTCATGTGATGACAGGAGGGAAACGTGGGCCGATTATAGCCATGCCGGCCCCTCCTGCGGCTTGTCTTTTATCTGGCAAGTATTAGGCTAGGCGGCTTCGACGACATGCTTCGACTGCATAGGGAAAAGCGCGATGAGCACTGAACAAGAACAGCCTTTCGACGAACCGCGCCTCAACAGCACAGAAATCCGCATTCTGGGGTCGTTGATCGAAAAACAGGCCACCAGCCCGGAAACCTATCCGCTGACCCTCAATGCCCTGGTAATAGCCTGCAATCAGAAAACCAGCCGCGAACCAGTCATGAACCTGACCCAGGGTCAGGTCGGCCAAAGCCTGCGCGCCCTTGAAGGTCGCGGTTTCACTAAATTGGTGATGGGCAGCCGCGCGGATCGCTGGGAGCACAAGGTCGATAAGGCACTGGAGCTGGTGCCAGCTCAAGTAGTTCTGGCGGGATTGCTGTTCCTGCGTGGTCCGCAGACGGTCAATGAACTGCTGACCCGCAGCGGCCGCATGCATGATTTTGAAGATGCCGAACAGGTGGTACATCAGCTCGAGCGCCTGATTGCCCGTGGTCTGGCGCTGCTGATTCCGCGCCAGGCCGGTCAGCGTGAAGACCGGTATATGCATGCGCTGGGTGATCCGGCGGATATCGACGCAATTCTTGCGGCGCGGCAAAACCCGGTCGAGCGCGGCGGTGGCAGCGGCGTTTCCGTTGAGCGGATCGAAGAACTCGAGGCGCGGATCGCGGCGCTGGAAGAGCGGTTGGCGCGGCTCGAGTAACCGTTTTCAACTGACTCAAATAACCCCGTGGCGAGGGAGCTTTCTCCCTCGCCACAAGTTCGAGCGCTTTCGGCTCAATTACTCCCCATCCCAGTAATCCACACCATCCCCCGGCCGAGCCACCGCGACAAATCCCGAAGCATTGCCCTCGGCATCGACCTTGAAATCCGATGGGGAAACCTCGTTGATCTTGTTGTCAGGCAACCAGCTTCAGCTCCGGGCAAACGCCACCGCTTTCTGAAACTGCTCTTCCGTCGGCCGAACGCCGGTGTAAAGCACAAACTGCTCCAGCGCCTGGATCGCGATCACTTCCAGCCCCGTGATCACTTTCTTGCCTTCGGCACGACCACGCACGATCAGCGGTGTTTCCGAGGGAATCGCCACCACATCAAAGACAATCTCCGCCGCCACAATGACTTCGGCATCAAATGCCAACTGACCGGCTTCCGGCCCGCCATCCATGCCAACCGGCGTGACGTTGATCAGCATTTGCGGGCGTCGGGCGCCCAACACTGCCTGCCATTCATAATCCAGCGAATCAGCCAGCGCCCGGCCAGCGCCCTCGTTACGGGCCACGATCAGACCGTTTTTGTAACCACCATCACGCAGGGCACTGGCCACAGCCTTGGCCATGCCACCGCTGCCGCGCAGGGCAAACGTGGTGTCCTTGGGCACTTCGTGGGTTTGCAGTAGTTGCGCAATGGCAATGTAATCGGTGTTGTAGGCCTTGAGATGGCCCTGGGTATTGACGATGGTATTGATCGATTGAATGGCGGCGGCAGAGGTGTCCAGCTCATCAACCAGCGCAATACACGCTTCCTTGAATGGCATCGACACGCCACAGCCGCGAATGCCCAGAGCTCGAATGCCGCCGACAGCACCCGGCAGGTCCTGGCTACTGAAGGCCTTGTAGTAGAAATTCAGCCCCAACTGTTCATACAGATGATTGTGAAATCGCAGGCCAAAGTTGCCCGGACGTCCGGAGAGGGACATGCACAGTTGCGTGTCTTTGTTGGGGTTCATCTGCATCTGAAGCTCCTTCCAATGCACTTTCGGATGGACGGGATTAGCCAGTCCACCCTGTTCTGATCGATAGTATTCCGGTACCGGTTCGCACCATCAAATGACTGTAAGCAAGCGGGTACAGACCTTACACAAAATTTACCCAGCGGCTGTGCTGATTTTGCAAAAAACGCTGTCTTAGAAGTATCCCCGCGACAATCCTTGGGTCTATTGCAGACACAAGCGCCGGGTCGAAGAACCGAGGAATTATCATGATCCGTAAAATCCCCACAGTAGCCTTGCTGATCGGCGCTCTCGCTGTCGCAGGACAGGCCCAGGCCCATGGCGGTGGTGGTAATGACGCGGCGGTATTTGGCGCGATCGTCGGTACGGCCATCGTCGGCTCGGCCCTGATCAACGCCAACCGGCCGGTGTATGTCGCGCCACAGCCGGTTTATGCACAACCGGTCTACGCCCAACCCGCGCCGGTCTATGTTGCACCGCCGCCGGTTTACTACCAGCCAGCGCCGGTGTATGTGCAGCAGCCGACCTATTATCGTCCGGCGCCGGTTTACTACGGACCACCCCGCGGCTATTACGGCCCGCCTCGCGGGTACTATGGCCCTCCACACGGATATGGCCACTATTAATAGTCTGTAGGAGCCCTACAAGGGTTGACTAACAAGCCCCGCCTTTCGAGCGGGGCTTTTTCATGCCCGTTCGTCGCTGCAGGTCTGAATAAATCTCGCCAATGTCGCTATCGGGACAGTCCCTGCAGTTGAAGTTGGCAAGATTGATTCGCCCGTCACCTCGGGGACAACGGTCATATTTATGTCATGTCAGGTCCGCAAGCTTGGACCTGTCCGCCAGTAACAGGTCGATAACAACAAGGACGAACCTTATGCCCACACAAAACCCGCACCGCATTGTCGGCCTGTGCACGTCAAGCAAGGTGTACAACGCCCTGACCGAGCTCAAGCACCTGGAAGGTCATCGCTGCGCCAAGTTTCTCTCGCTGCTGACGCAGAACCTGGTGCGCAAAGGCCTGCTCAATGAGCAGGAAGTGGTCCACATGCTCGATCAGGTAGTCGACTGAGCGACAGACGGTCACTTGGCCTCAACGGCGTCAATGACCACTATCGAAAAGCGTGATTGTCCGTAAAAGCGCCCCGCCCGTAAGGTAGCTCCATAGATTGATGGAGGTCCCTCATGATGTCCCAGATTCAGATCATGTCCGTTATCGGCAGCGCCGTTCCCGCATCGCTCAGAGAGCTTGGACTGCTCGCCTGTTGGTACCTGGTACAGGACGGCGAGGCAATCAGCGGCCCGCTCACTTCACTGCCGGCGGCACAAGCCTTGTCGCAGCGTATCGGCACAGACCAGACAGCCAAGTTCAGCGCCTAAGGCAACTGAACCCGCGGTTTGGTTTCGATGAAAATCGCCCAGCTCGACATGAACAACGCGGCGATCAGCGGGCCGATCACAAAGCCGTTGAGGCCAAAAATCGCCAGGCCACCCAAGGTCGAGATGAGGATCAGGTAGTCCGGCATCTTTGTGTCCTTGCCCACAAGGATTGGTCGCAGCACATTGTCCACCAGGCCGATTACGAAAATCCCGAACAACCCCAGCACCACGCCCTGCCAGATCGCCCCGGTGAACAGGAAAAACGCCGCCACCGGCGCCCAGACAATCCCCGCCCCCACCGCTGGCAGCAGCGATAGAAACGCCATCAACACGGCCCAGAGCAACGAGCTCGGGATATCCAGAAACCAGAAAATCAAACCGCCCAGCGCGCCTTGTGTGATCGCCACCAGCAGGTTGCCCTTCACAGTGGCCCGCACTACGCGATTGAATTTGAGTTGCAAGCGGCGTTTCTGATGTTCCTGCAGCGGTACGGCGGAGCGAACCTTGCGGGCCAGTTCGGCGCCGTCTCGCAGAAAAAAGAACAGCAGGTAAAGCATGATGAAAAAGCTCACCACAAAATCAAACGTGCCCTGGCCTACAGTGAAGACTTGGGTGGCGACAAACTCATTGCCCGTAACCGCACTCTTGATGATTTTCTCCCGCAGCCCATCCAGCTCGCCGACCCCGAACCGATCCAGCAAGTGCTGAAAGTACGGTGGCAGGCTGTGCTTGAAATGTGACACGTAACCGGCAATGTCCAGCTCGCCGTTTTCAATGCTTTTGTAAAGCGCCGCCCCTTCCTGAACCAGCAAAAAGCTGAGGATGATCACCGGCAGGATCGCGATCACCAGACAGATAGTCAGGGTCAGTAGCGAGGTGATGTTGCGCTGCCAGCCGAACTTCAATTGCATCCGGCGCTGCAGCGGCGCAAAGAGGATGCCGAGGATCACTGCCCAGAACACCGCACCGTAAAACGGCAGCAGAATCCAGATAAAGGCGATGCTCACCAGGCCCAGTAAAATCGTCAGCGATTTGTCGTGTAGTGTCTCTTCGTTCATGTTCGATCCATGTCAGTCCGCCGGAACGCAATGTTGCGTCCTGATGCTTAGGCCGCCACGGCTCGCGCGAGTGCCATCCGTTTATTCAACAAGCATAGATCCAGATCAATAAATTCTCGGGGCAAGGCATTTACCCCTCGCCAGCTTTGCGAATCGATCGAAGTCGCGCGAAACATCAACATTCGGTAACCCCCTGCGGCAGCTTCTACAGGGGCGGACGATTGGCGGTTTGCGCGATCGACACCGTATCGCGGTTTTGTCAGGCGAACTCTTCGCGCAACATCGCCACAAACGCCTCTCGCGCCGGGTGCACCCCGGCGTTTTCATGCCAGTAGAACAGGTTTTCGATGGCCGTCAGTTCAGGGAATTCGTAGCCCACGCAACCGGCGCCCTTGGCGTATTGATCGAACACGCCTTTGGGCACCAGCGCCACTCCCGCCCCGGCGCTGACACAACCGACAATCGCGCCATAACTGGCCAGGCTCACTATCGGCAGCGCCTGGCCGTGACGCAGCAACCAATGTTCAAGCGCCGCACGGTATGGACAGCCTTGGGGCCACATAAATACAGTCTTGTCGTGCAAATCCGCCATGTCTTGCACCGGCCCCAACGACGTCGAGGCAATCAGCAGCAAGTCTTCGCGGTACATCGGTGTGCGCTTGAGGTGGGAGCGCTCGACATCGACCGCGACGATCGCGCCGTCGAGCCGATGACTCAGCGTGTCATCCAGCAACTGCCCCCAGGTGCCAGTGGTCAGTTCCAGCGCCACCGCGGGGTAACGCTTGTGAAATTTTGCCAACAATCGCGGCAAGCGTCCGGTAGCTGAAGACTCGATGGCGCCGATGCGCAATGGCCCGGAAGGATCAGCTGCCGGGTCGACTGCGCGTTTGGCTTCCGCGGTCAGGGCCAGAATTTTCGAGGCGTAGGCGAGGAAGGTTTGCCCTGACGCACTGATGCGCAACCCACGGCCCTCGCGCAGAAACAGCGCGACACCCAGTTCCGCTTCGAGCGACTTGATCCGCGCCGTGATATTCGACGGCACGCAATTGAGCACTTCAGCAGCGCGGGTGATGCTGCCGACCTCGGCAACGGTCTTGAACATGCGAATCTGCGACAGCTCCATACATCACCCAAAGTGAACGTTAACCGCAGTATAAGTCAGTTGTGGCGAACGATCCCAATTCAGATAATCGGTGTATCTGCCCATCGGTGCACCGCCATGAACGCCCCACCGCCCTCCTTCGCTTCCCCCCTGAAAATCACTCTGGCCATGGCGTTCGTCGTGGCCTGTTGGGGGTATTCCCCGACCGGCATCCATATCGGCTTGCAAGCCTATGATCCGGTGCATCTGGCCCTTTTGCGTTTCTTGCTGGCCTCGGTGTTCATGGCCGTGGTTGCGCTGTTCAAAGGTATTAGCCTTCCCAGACTGCGCGATGTTCCGTTGCTGTTCGGGCTGGGCTTCTTTGCGGTGAGCCTGCATCACGTCGCAATCAACTTTGGCCAGCAAGGTGTCAGCGCCGGCGCCTCCAGCGTGCTGGCACAGACCACGCCCCTGTTTAGCACCTTGCTCGCGCGATTCGTGTTCAAAGACCGGGTGAGCGCTTGGCGCTGGGGTTGCGTGATCCTGGGATTGCTCGGCGTGGTGACTGTGGTCGCAGGCGATCACGGCCTCGGCAGCATTGATGCCCACGGCTTGCTGATCCTGTTGGCGGCGCTTTCCTGGAGTCTGTATTTCGCGTTGCAAAAGCATCACACCGGACGTTATGACGGGTTGACGCTGGTGTGTTACACGGTCTGGTCGGGAACGCTGTTGCTGTTGATCTTTCTGCCGGGCCTGGCGGATCAGGTGGTCACTACGCCATTGAACGTTCAGTTTGCGGTGATTGCCCTGGGGGTTTTCCCCAGCGCACTGGCGTATCTCGCCTGGGCGTATGTACTGGCTCACGTGGACTTGAGCCGGGCGACGATGACCCTGTATCTGGTGCCACCAATGGCGATGGCGATAGCGTCCGTTGGCTTGGGCGAGCGGCCGACGCTGATGGTAGGGTTTGGTGGATTGGTGGTGTTGATCAGTGTGCTGGCATTGAATCTGGAGCGCAGAGCGGTGGTCCAGGTGGCGCGGATTTGATCAGCCCAGATCTCTGTGGGCGCGAACCTGCTCGCGATGACGGATTGCCAGTCGACATCATTGTTGGATGTTAAACCGCTATCGCGAGTTGGCTCGCTCCCACAGGGGTTGCAGTACTGCTGAATATCAACCTGCCGAAAAGCGGTCGCGGCTGTTGGTCAAATGCAGCCACATCGCCGCGCGTGCCGCGTCCGGGTCCTGGCGCTTGATGGCATTGAGGATCGCCTCGTGCTCAAGATTGGCCAGTTGTCCCAGCTTGCTCAAATCCACCGCGCCGCGCTCGGCGGCATTGACGCGGGTTCGCGGAATCATGGAGCTGCCCAGGTGCTGCATGATTTCGCTGAAACACACATTGCCCGTGGCTTCGGCGATCAGCAGATGAAAGCGCCGGTCGGCCTCGACGCAACTGTCATTGTTGGCCAGCAGGTCTTGATAGTCGTCGAGTGCCTGGCGCATCTGCGCCAATTGTTGATCGCTGCGGCGCACGGCAGCCAGCGCCGCGGCCTGGGTTTCCAGGCCCATGCGCAACTCCAGAATGCTGCGCACCCCGAGCGCGGTATCGACGTTCAGTCGCAAGCCCTGCTCCGGCGCACGCTCAATGACGAACGTGCCGATGCCGTGACGGGTTTCCACCAGACCGGATGCCTGCAACTTCGAGATAGCCTCACGGACCACCGTGCGACTGACCCCGTGCTCCTGAACAATCGTGTTTTCCGACGGCAACTTGTCACCGGGCAACAGCTGACCGAGCAGGATGCGCTGGGTCAATCTGGTCACCAGTTCATGGGCCAGATTGTGGCTGCGCTTGCGGGCAGGCGCATCGAGGTCTTCTTGCATGGGAATCTTCCGAATCAGGGCTGGCGCCATCGTAGCACCGGGCCCGTCAGTATTCTTCAGAAAACCTCACCAACTTGTATGACAACACTCGATAAACGGCTGCTATCGATCCCTTCCAGCAACCTCAAGGGTAGCGCAAATGCAATATCTGCCCATCAAAATCGCCAGTAGCTGAACAAACACTATTGCAGCGCCAAAAAATGCAGTTATATGATGTCTATCAACATGGCACGACCCAGCTTCACCCTCGTATAACAATAACCAGTGGGAGAAAACCCTTGAATACTGTCGAAACCGCCAAAGCCCCGATCATCACCAGCATGCAAGTCGTTCCGGTGGCCGGCCACGATGGCATGCTGCTTAACCTCAGCGGCGCCCACGGCCCGTTCTTCACCCGCAACATCGTGATCCTCAAGGACAACGCCGGCCACACCGGCGTCGGTGAAGTGCCGGGGGGCGAGCGCATTCGACAGACCCTCGAAGACGCACGCAGCCTGGTGATCGGCAGCCCGATCGGCACTTATCAGAAGATCCTCAATCAGGTGCGCCAGACCTTCGCTGATCGCGATGCTGGGGGCCGTGGCCTGCAGACCTTCGACCTGCGCATCACCATCCATGCCGTCACCGGCCTGGAAGCGGCGTTGCTCGATCTGCTCGGCCAGCATCTGGACGTGCCCGTCGCCGCCCTGCTCGGCGAAGGCCAGCAGCGCGATGAAGTGAAGATGCTCGGTTATCTGTTTTACGTTGGCGATCGCAATGAAACCGACCTCGCCTACCGCAGCGAGCCGGAGGCCGACAACGACTGGTTCCGCGTGCGTCACGAAAAAGCCATGACTACCGACGCCGTGATACGCCTGGCCGAATCGGCTCATTCGAAGTACGGCTTCAAGGATTTCAAACTCAAGGGCGGCGTGCTCAGCGGCGATGCCGAAATCGAAGCGGTTACTGCGCTGGCCGAACGCTTCCCTGACGCGCGCATCACCCTCGATCCGAATGGCGCCTGGTCACTCAAGGAAGCCATTCGCTTGTGCCGCGACCAGCACAATGTATTGGCCTATGCCGAAGACCCCTGCGGTGCGGAAAACGGTTACTCGGGCCGCGAAGTCATGGCCGAATTTCGTCGCGCCACGGGCTTGAAAACCGCGACCAACATGATCGCCACCGATTGGCGCGAGATGGGCCACGCCATTCAGTTGCAATCGGTCGACATTCCCCTGGCCGACCCGCACTTCTGGACCATGCAGGGCTCGGTGCGAGTGGCGCAGATGTGCCACGAATGGGGGCTGACCTGGGGCTCGCATTCCAACAACCACTTCGATATCTCCCTGGCGATGTTTACCCACGTTGCAGCGGCCGCACCGGGTGAAATCACCGCGATCGACACCCACTGGATCTGGCAGGACGGCCAGCGGCTGACCAAGGCACCGCTGCAAATTGTCGACGGCTGCGTGCAGGTGCCACAGAAACCCGGGTTGGGTATCGAACTGGACATGGATCAAGTGGCCAAGGCCCATGAACTGTACAAAGGCATGGGCCTGGGTGCGCGGGATGACAGCGTGGCGATGCAGTTTTTGATTCCGGGATGGAAGTTCGATAACAAGCGGCCGTGCCTGGTGCGCTAAAAATCCGGAAACACCGCAATCCCTGTGGAAGCGAGCCTGCTCGCGATGACGGCGGCACATCCAGCAATAACGGTTGCTGACATACCGCATCGCGAGCAGGCTCACCCCCACAAAGGTACTCGTTGTTTGTCGATCATCATTGGATTGTCTAAATTGGGCTCCTCCAAGAATGCAGGAGCAACGCAAGTGACCGACAAAATCAAACTCACCCGCCTGAAACTTCTAGCGGTGTGCGGAACGATACTCATCGCAGGCCAGTGCGTTGCGCAGGAGCCCATTGAGACGCTAGTCAACGACGCCGTGCGGCCTGTCATGCAAACCCAAGGCATTTCCGGCCTGGCCGTGGCCGTGACCATCCATGGCAAGCAGCACTACTACAATTACGGCGTGGCATCGAAGGAATCCGCACAACTGGTCACCGAAAACACCCTGTTCGAAATCGGCTCACTGAGCAAAACCTTCACCGCCACCCTCGTCGGCTACACCGTGGCCAGCGGCAAATTGTCTCTGTCGGATAAAACCAGCAGCGTGCTGCCGGAACTGCATGGCAGCGCGTTCGACCACATCAGCGTGCTGCAACTGGGCACGTACAGCGCCGGCGGCCTGCCGCTGCAATTCCCTGCTGAATTCGATTCAGCCGACAAAATGCTCGGCTATTACCAACAGTGGAAACCGGCTTACGCGCCTGGCAGCCACCGACTGTACTCGAACCCCAGCCTCGGCCTGTTCGGCTATCTCGCTGCGCACAGCATGGGCCAGCCGTTCGATAACACGATGGAAAAAATCCTGCTGCCGAAACTTGGGCTGAAACACACGTTCCTGAGGGTGCCGCAGGATCAAATGGCGCTGTATGCCCAGGGCTACAACAAGGACGACAAGCCTGTACGGGTCGGACCGGGAGCGCTGGATTCAGAGGTCTACGGGGTGAAAACCAGCGCCTCGGACATGATTCGCTACGTCGAGGCGAACATGAAACCGGCGAGGCTGGAAAAACCTTTGCAACAAGCCATCGCCATCACACACACGGGTTATTACACCGTAGGCAACATGACCCAGGGCCTGGGATGGGAGTTCTACCACTACCCGGTCACCCTCGATCAATTGCTTGCCGGCAACTCGTCGCAGATGGCCATGGAGGCTCATAAAGTTCAGTGGCTGAGCCCGCCAACACCTCAAACGGAAAACGTGCTGGTCAATAAAACCGGCTCAACGGGCGGTTTCGGTGCCTATGTGGCATACGTGCCGTCGCGAGACATCGGTGTCGTGATCCTCGCCAACAAAAACTTCCCCATTCCAGATCGGGTCAGGATTGCTCATCAGATATTGAGTGCCCTGAATCAATAACACCCCCGTCGGAGCGACAGGCCTGCGGAGATCGCTTCTGTGCGATTGCCACAGAAATGCAGGCCACGCCATTGCCGTGGCCCCTATCGCTCAACCACGCAAACCGCTTAGGATCGCGCCTCTTTTTTATTCCACCCCACCACGCATCAGGCCCCCGACGCCCTACATCGCTGCGGGACTATGCTGAAACAGGGTATGAGGGCTGATCGATGAAAGTTCTTTTGGTCGATGATCACGCAGTGGTGCGCATGGCGATCGGGATGATCCTGGCCCGTGAAGGCCATGAGATCGTCGGCGAATGCGACAACGGCGTGGATGCCCTCAGCAAAGCGTTCGAGCTCAAGCCTGACGCGATTGTGCTGGACCTCGACATCCCGCAACTCGATGGCATGGCGGTGATTGATCGCTTGCGTATCGGCGGCAATCTCGCCCATGTGCTGGTACACACCGGACTGAAAAGCCAGGCCTACGCCGCGCAATGCCTGCGGGCCGGTGCGTCCGCGTTTCTGTCGAAAATCGATGACCCGGTGGAGATCGCCACCGCCCTCAACGCCGTCGCCAGCGGCAAGACCTGGTTTCCCATTGGCGCCTTCAGCTCGGTGCGCAAAAGTGATTTCGCCCAGAACGAAGCGCAGCTTTTAAGTGGTATTTCACGGCGTGAGCTCAAGGTTCTGCACGGTCTGGCACTGGGCAAAAGCAACAAGGAAATCGCCGACGACATGTTGCTGAGCAACAAGACCGTCAGCACCTACAAAACTCGGTTGATGCAAAAGCTCAACGTCTCGACACTGCTGGAGCTGATCGAATTCGCCAAGCGTAACGATCTGGTCTGAATCATGACGGCCCTCTGTCGACTATTGCTGGGCGTGCTACTACTCCTATCATCGCACGCGTCCGCCGAACCGCTTGCGCTGCTCAGCCGAGCGGCCGACAGCCATGTCAGCCTGACCCTCAATATTGCGCAGCGGCAATGGCTGGCGCACAAGGCTGTGTTGCGGGTCGGCGTGTATTTGCCCGATCGACCGCCGCTGGACATGACCGCCAATCAACAGGATTACGAAGGCCTGTCCGCCGACTACCTCGATGTCTTGACCCGTGCCTTGGGCGTGCGCGTGCAGGTCAATCGCTATGCCAGCCAGCAACAGGCCCTGGCCGCCTTGCAACAGAATGAGGTCGATCTGGTTCCGCGTATCAATCACCTGGAACCGACGTACGCCGATCTGCTGTTAACTGCACCCTATGCCTACGATCAGGCGGTATTGCTCAGCAAGTTCGGGACGCATTGGCCTAATGATCAACCACCGCCCGGCATCACGGTGCTGTTCGACCCCGACTGGATTCAACAGGCACGGGTAGCCGCGATGTTTTCCGGTCTGCCGGTGGAGTCGGTGCACTCCACCGAACAAGGGCTCGGGTTGGTGGCATATGGCGAAGGCATGGTGCTGCTGACCGATGCGATTTCCGCCCAGTACCTGGTCGAACGCAGTTATCAGCAGAGCCTGAAACAGACCATTCAGCGCGACTCCGAAGGATTGGGTTTCAGCTTCGCAGTGCAACGCAGCGACAGCCAGTTGCGTACCCTGCTGAACAACGCCCTGTCGAACATTTCACCGCAGGAAAGTACCGTGATGGCCCGGCGCTGGGGCGTTGGCGCCAATCCAAAACTGGGCTACAGCCGTTTGCAACTGACGGCCGCGGAGCAGCAATGGATCAAGGATCATCCGCAGATCCAGGTACTGGCCAGCGAGCTGTACTCGCCCTTCAGTTTTTTTAACGCCGACGGACAACTGCGAGGCATGGCCGCCGATTTGCTGGAGCTGATCAACGACCGCACGGGGCTGGTGTTCCGCCCCGCCAGGATGACCTCCGTCGACGCCATGATCAGCCGCGCGCAACGGGACCCGGTCAGCATTATCGGGGCCTTGACGTACAGCCAACGGCGTGAGGCCAGCGTCGCATTCTCCCGTCCTTTTGTGGTCAACCCCTTCGTCCTCGTCACCCGCACGCAACCCGAACACGCCGGCCTGACCGGCCTGAAAGGCAAACGCGTGGCGATCATCAAGGGCTCGGCCGCCGCCAATTGGCTGGAGCGCGAATGGCCGGACATTCAGCGCGAGGAAGTCGACGCCCCCATCGAGACCTACGAATTGCTCGCTGAAGGGCGGGTCGACGGAGTCATTCAGCCGCAGTTGGGGGCCGCCTATCTGATCGACAGGTTTTTCCGCGGGCGCCTGCAAATAGATTCGGTGATCGGCTCTCAGCCTGCGCTGATCGGTTTCGCCACTGCACACCCGAACACTGAACTGATCTCGATCCTCAACAAGGCACTGCTCGATATCCCGCCCGATGAGTTCAGTGACCTCGCTAATCGTTGGCAAAACCCGCAAGAAAGCGAGGGCGGCTGGAACCTGTACAAGAGTTGGTTCTACAAGGCCGCGACCGCAGCGCTGATTGTGTTACTGGCGATCCTGGCCTGGAATCTGGGCTTGCGCCGGCAGATCGCCGAACGGCAAAAAGCGCAGAAAGCCTTGAACGACCAACTGGTTTTCATGCAGGTGCTGGTGGACGGGACGCCGCACCCGATCTACGTGCGTGACCGCCAGGGCCTGTTGCTCACCTGCAATCGCGCGTACCTGCAAGTGATGGAAATCGAGCGTGATCAAGTGATCGGCAAAGGTTTGATCGAAGCGAACATCCTCGCCCCCGAAGACGCGTGGAGCTACAAGCGCATTCATCAGGCGACCCTTGCCAGCGCAGAGCCGTCGTTCGACAACTTCACCATGACGGTCAGCGGCAAGACCTATCACATCTACCATTGGGCCCTGCCCTATCGCGATTCCGACGGCACCATGACGGGTGTCATCGGTGGCTGGATCGACCTCACCGAACAGCAGCACCTGCAACACGCCTTGCATCAGGCCAAGGACCTGGCCGAAGCAGCCAACCGCGGCAAGAGTCATTTCCTGGCGGTGATGAGCCACGAGATTCGTACGCCCATGAGCGCCTTGATCGGCGTGCTGGAATTGCTGCGCGATAAAGCTCCCGAGGGTGAACTGATCGAGATTGCCCAGAAATCCGCTAGAGGCATGATGGAGTTGATCGGCGAGATTCTCGACTTGTCGAAGATCGAGTCCGGCAAGTTCGAATTGCGCAACGGCACCTGTCATCCCCAGCGCCTGATCAACACTGTGGTCCAGAGTTTCGCCAGCCTCGCCCGGCAGAAAAACCTGGCCCTGGAGTTCGTCCCGCACGGCCCGGACTGCGCCGTGCAACTGGACTCTCTGCGATTGCGCCAGATTGTGTCCAACCTGATCAGCAACGCGGTGAAATTCACCCCTCAAGGTTTGGTCAGCGTCGAGTTGATCCTTGAGCCCGAGGACGATCTCGCTCACCTGCGCCTGCGCGTACGAGACACCGGCATCGGCATGGACGAACAACAGCGCCAGCGCTTGTTTGAGCCCTACACGCAGTTCGATTGCAGTGACACCGAGTTGCAGATCGGCACAGGCCTGGGCCTGGCGATCTGTCAGCAACTGACGCAGTTGATGGGCGGCCGCCTGACCTGCGTCAGCGAGCGCGGACAAGGTTCGTGTTTCACCCTGGAACTGGACGCGGCCTTGGTGGCAGACGACGAGGCAACGCCATTAATCGACGCTGAAGATGCCGCGCCCCTGCCATCCCGGAGCATCCTGATCGTCGAGGATCACGAGTTCAATCGCGTGGTGCTGCATCGGCAACTGGAGGCGTTGGGCATGCGAGTGACCTGCGCTGAGAATGGCGTGGAAGGATTGCGCCTGTGGAATGAGGAATGCTTCGACTACGTCATCACCGACTGCAACATGCCACAGATGAGTGGCGAGCAGATGACCCGTCAATTACGGGACATTGAAGCCCAAGAAGGACGGAGCGCCACTCACATAGTCGGGTTGACGGCCAACGCGCAGCCTCAGGAAGTCCAGCGTTGTCTTGAGGCGGGCATGAATGACTGCTTGTTCAAACCGGTGACCCGTTCCACTCTCGACCGCTACCTGCGCGAGGCCGAGCAGGCACCGGAGGCGTCGGCAGCCTGCTTCGACATTTCCAGGGTCCGTGACATCACGGCAGGCGATGCGGCGATGACCCGACAGTTGCTCAGCACCGTGCTGCGTACCAATCAGGAAGACTTCGACGAACTGCAACAGCTTTACGCTGCGGGCGACCTGACGGCAGTGAACAGTCGATGCCACAAGATCCTCGGCAGTGCGCGGATCATCCATGCGGCGCCCTTGATCGGCGCTTGCGAACAGCTCGAACTCGCCTGCGCAGTGAAGGCACCACACGACGAACTGGCTCGATTACTGGAAGCCTTTGTCCTGCAAATGACGCGTCTCCAGGACAGCATTCGCGCCAGTATCAACAGCTGAACCTGTAGGACGTTTCCCACAAAAAGTTAGGAATCACCGGCGTTACCCGTCGCCCATGCATCCGGAGAATCTGCGGCTCTCTTCCATGCAGTCGGCGGATCTCCATGTTTGATTCCAGTGTGCGGTTTTCCCGGGTTTCGGTTTCGAGCGCCTTGTTGCTGTTGGGGCTGGTGCCGGTCAATACGTTCGCGGACAGCTGCGACACGTTCAATTGCCTGACCTCCTCACAAAGCAATCTTCTGGTAAACGATGGGAGCTCAATCGACGTGGGGACTGGCGGCACCATCATCGACAGTACCGTGAGCAACGGCACCATCAACCTCTGGGACGCGGGGCAGTCGCTCGCCACCACGATCTCCGGAGACGGCTGGCTGCAAATCCGTGACACCGCGGCGGCGTATGACACCGTTATGGAGAACGGTCAGATGGTGGTCCTGGACTCGGCCACAGCCTTCAGTACCACTGTTAACGGCGGCTATCTCGACGTTGCACATAACGCGACTGTCAGCGGCACCCGCCTCAATGGGGGCAGCATGTTTGTGTACATGAACGCCCTGGCGAAAGGCACCAGCGTCGATAGTAGCCAGATGAACGTCTACCAGGACGCCGATGCCGAGTTGACGACCGTCAATCGCGGTGGCGTCTTGTCTGTCTTCGACCGCGCCTCGATCAGCGAAACCGTGGTCAACGAGGGCGGCCTGCTGCAAAGCGTTGCAGGAACCGTGCTGCAGAACACAATCGTAAATCGGTACGGTGTCATGGTTCTCGGCGATCAGGCTGAAGCCAGTGACACGACGATCAATGCGGGTGGTTTGCTACAACTCAAGGGCGACGCGATTCTCGGATTCACCAGCCATGTCGACGGCCAGGTGAGATTCGCTGATCCGGCGATCAACGGCTTCCATACCCTGACGATCAAAGGCCCGTTGAGCGGCAATGGCCAATTCTTGATGAACACCGACCTGGCGTCCCTGCAAAGCGACTTGCTCAATGTCCTCGGTCCGATCAGCGGCAGCCATACGCTGGTGGTCGCCGATTCGGGCAACGAACCCGGTCGCGCACAACAGAAATTGATGCTGGTAGATGGCAACGGTGGCGCCGGCAACTTCACACTTTATGGCCAGACCGTCGACGCTGGCGCTTATCGCTATCAATTGCAGAAACAAGGCGAGGACTGGTACCTGGCGAATCTGGCCGACGTGGATCCGGTTGATCCGGTTGATCCTATAAGCCCGATAAACCCCGTCGATCCTGTTGATCCAGTCGATCCAGATAAACCAACCGACCCGATCACCCCAATCGACCCGCCAGCCAAACCGGTCTCTCCTGCGGATCCTGCTGACCCCATACCGCCCTCAATGCCGGCGCAGCCAACGCGCCAACCTCAGGCACAAACCCTGAGCAAGGGCGCCAACGTCGCCGTGGCCAGTCATATCGCCAGCGCCGCCCTGATCGGCGCGCAGATGAACGCCACCATCGGGCATTTCGACGTATTGCGCACGGGTAAGGATAAAGGTGGCCTCTGGACGCGCGGCTATGGCTCCCAACAGCGGCTCGACAGTGGTGCCAGCCGCGCTTTCCAGCAACAAATAAACGGGGTGGAAATCGGCGCCGACAAAGCCCTGTCTGTTCTTGATGGCACGCTCTATGTGGGTGGTCTGATCGGCCGGGGAAAGGGCCGGCAGGACTTCGGCGAGGCCAGCGAGGGTACGATCGACAGCACCTCCGTCGGCGGTTATGCCAGCTTCCAGGACCCCGGCGGCCTGTATGTTGATGGCGTGCTGAAGTACAGCCACCTGGACAACGAAATCAACATCACCAGCAACCTCGGCCACAAAGTCAAGGCGCACTACACGAACCACGCGCTGAGCGCTGATGTACAAGTTGGCAAACACATCGACCTGGGTCAGGGCTGGTTCGTCGAGCCTCAGGCCGGACTGCAACTGGCCCGCATCAGCGATGGTCGCTACACCGCCAGCAATGGCTTGAGCGTCGAACAGGATGCAATGAACTCGGTGCAAAGTCGCGTCGGCGGATTGCTGGGGCGCGATCTGGAATGGGCGGGAGGCATCACGGTGAAGCCTTACGCCAAAGCCACCTGGATCACCGAACATGCCGGCGACAGCCATGTGAAGGTCAACGGTGTAAAACTGGACAGCCGACTGCCCGGTTCACGGGGTGAGATCGGTGGTGGTGTGATGATGACAGCGGCTGAGAAACACAACCTGTTCATTGAAGGCGGATACACCAAGGGCAGCGATATTGAACAGCCTTGGGCGGTGACGGTAGGGTATCGCTACAGCTGGTAAAAAATGCTGGTACCAACCTGTGGCGAGGGAGCTTGCTCCCTCGCCACTAAAGACTGCACTAGAGAGATTCTGCGTTCAATCAATCATCCGGCATTTCCGGCGGCTTGACGGGCTTGCCCGGTTTGGCGGGTTTTGTACCTTTCGCCCCCTTGGCAGCCGGTTCAGCCGTCGCGGTGGGTACTACCGTTGGCGGCGGCGCTTCTTTCTCGGCCGCCGGCAACTGGTCAACCGTTGCGAACACTTCTTTCAGCTCGATAGGCCCCGACTGCTCAAGCTTCTTTTCGCCGTCCTTGCCCACCAGAATCACCTTGCTCTTTGCCCCCGCCCCCAACTTCAGCGAGCGGATCAACGCCGCTGTGTCCTGTGGCCCGAGATCTTTACCCTCGCGCTGCCCCATCAGGTTGAGCACGGTGTACAGGACCATGTTTCGCTCGGTGAAAGCCTTTTTGTTGTCCGGCTCTTCCAGCGACTTTTTGAGGCTGACCCACGTCGGGTCGACTGTACTGGGAGCGATGATAATCAGTGGCCGCGCCCTGCCCTTGTCCATGTCCAGCGGGGAATCGCCATCGGCGGCGAACAGGGGGCTAACGACAGCCAGCAAGGTAGCCAGGGTCAGTGACCTGATGAGCATGCGCATCTCCTTTTGATATCCACGCTCTAATGATTGCGCATTGCGACGTTCGTTCCTGTGACGCTTCGCAAATGTGTTTCGCCTTGCCCCAAGCTTAGGTCAGGGCGGTCATTGCGCAACAGGCAGGGCTAATCTGAAAGCATTACAAAGAGCTACCTGGACCGCCGTGAGGACTCCCGCATGAGCGCTCAGCTGAACAACACCATCGTCTGGTGCCGCGACGAGCAGATTGGAAATATTCACCCGAATGAAGCTGACTTGCCGCGTTGGATCAGAACGCCAGCTTGTAACCGATCAATATCAGCATCGTCGCCAGGCAAGGACGCAGCAGTTCATCAGAGATACGTCCGGTCAGGTGACTGCCCAGGTAGATCCCCGGCAGCGAACCCATCAACAAGTAACCCAGCACGTGCCAATCCATGTTGCCCATGCTCGCATGACCCAGACCGGCGACCAGGGTCAGCGGCACGGCGTGAGCGATTTCGGTGCCGACCAAACGGCGTGTCGGTAACAACGGGTAGAGGATGAACAGCGCCACAGTGCCCAACGCGCCGGCGCCAATGGACGTCAGAGCAACCATCGTGCCGAGAACCAGACCTGTGATGACCGTCAGCACATTCAGGCGTCTGCCGCTCGGGTTGTAGTTGCCGCCAGCACGTTTGTGGGCGAAATCGAGCAGGCGCTTCTTGAATAGAATGGCCAGGGCGGTGGCGAACAGGACGAAACCCAGGGCTTGCTTGATGATCGCGTTCATTGCATCGGGCGAGCTGTGCAAGCTACTCAGGAACCACAACGTCAGCACCACCGCCGGCACACTGCCGAGGGTCAGCCAACCGGTGATCGCCCAGTCGATATTGTTGTTCTTCTTATGGACGAGTACGCCGCTGGATTTGGTGATGGCGGCATACAGCAGATCGGTGCCGACGGCCGTCGCCGGGTTGATGCCGAACCACAGCAGGATAGGCGTCATCAACGACCCACCGCCTACGCCCGTCATGCCCACGATGAAACCCACCACCAACCCGGCTACGACCAACCCGAAGTTCAACAAATCCATTGATACGTCCACAAAGACTGCAAGGAAAATCTGGCCCGCAGCATAGCGATTTTTCTTATAACCACTTATATCGATGCGATCTATCTTTATTCCAGCTTCCCCAAATCGCCTATGTAGGAGCGATTGCCAGCAATGGCGTCCGTTCAGGCAATCAAAGGGGCGATCGGTCGTCCGCTATCGCTGGCAAGCCAGCTCCTACTGGAATGGTGGAATTTACTGAACGGGCAAGAAATTCAGGAACAGCAAACTCTGGGCGTAGTTGAGGCCGATCCGCCGGTAGCGCTCGTCGAGCATCTGGGTCAACAGGTCCAGACGGGCGACGATTTTGCCGAACTCCACGGCAAAACTCAGGTTGCTGCCCTCTTCCGAGATTTCGTTGGAAAACAGCATCGGCTGGCCGTCCTTGTTCTGTCTTTGGCTCAGGATCCAGGTGGCGATCTCGATGTTGCGCGCGGCATTGCTGACGAACGTCGGATTGATCGCGTCCGTCATGTAGAACTCCAGGCGATTGCCGTGGGCGGTCACCAGCATACTGCCGATGGCGTAGATGAACGCACCCACCCGATCGCCGAGGAACTCCGGGCTCATGGCGAACCGCAGCGCCGCCAGGTCTTTCTTGCCGCCGAGGGTGGGCAACGGCTGCTGCTGTTCGATGGCCATGCGCACTTGCTTGCCAGCGGTGCGGGCATCGAGGAAACCGGACTTTTTCAACTCGTCGGGGTTGCGCAGGTAGAGTTTGCTCATCAGCAAGTAAAGGCTGTCGAGGTTGTCGCGCATGGCCAGGGTCGCCATGCGGTCAACGCTGGTTTGCAGAAATTCCTGTGGCTTGCCTTCACGAATTTGAGTGAAGAGATCGTTGCCTTCCTGATGGCTGCACCCCGAGACGAGGAACATCGACAGGCCGGCCAATAGCAGGCAACGACGGCGGATTGGGGTGATGCTGAAGAGTAACGCTTGAGCCATGGGTTCTTGGACTTGGGCATGGGCCGGCGGTGGGGATCGCCGCAGGCTGGCAAAAGGTAGAGCCGTTCGTTACGAAAAAGTGCAGTGCTGGAAGTGATCAATCGATCATCGGCCATGAAAGTAGCGGAACCCGGAAGCTATGCTTATGCCAAAGCTTATGCCAAACGATACTGATTGAGTCCTGAAAGGAGGTTTGCATGCGTTCTGTCGAGTTGGCCGGCGTCAACGTGCCGGTCATCGGCCAAGGCACCTGGCAAATGGGCGAGGATCGCGCCCGGCGAGCCGAGGAAGTCGCGGCACTGCGCCTGGGCATCGACCTGGGCATGACCCTGATCGATACCGCCGAGATGTATGCAGAAGGCGGTGCCGAAGAAGTGGTCGGTGAAGCCATCGCCGGCCGACGCGACAAGGTTTTCCTGGTCAGCAAGGTTTACCCGCACAACGCCAGCCGCAAAGGCATTGCGCAGGCCTGCGAACGCAGTCTGCGGCGGCTAAGTACCGATTACATCGATCTGTATCTACTGCACTGGCGCGGCCAGTATCCGCTGGAAGAAACCGTCGAAGCCTTCGAACGCCTGCGCGAAGCAGGCAAGATCGGCCGCTGGGGCGTGTCCAATTTTGACGTCGACGATTTGCAGGAACTGTCCGCACCGGCCTGCGCCGTCAACCAGGTGCTCTACAACCTGGAAGAGCGCGGCATCGAATTTGATTTGCTGCCGTGGTGCCAACAGCACAAGATGCCGGTAATGGCCTACTGTCCTATTGGTCAGGGCGGGAAAATGCTGGCGGATGCCACGCTCAAGCAAGTAGCCGCCCGTCACGGCGCGACACCCTCACAGGTATCACTGGCATGGCTTTTGCGGCAGGACGGGGTGATCGCCATCCCCAAAGCGGTCAAAAAGGAGCATGTGCAACTTAATGCGCAAGCGGCGCAATTGAAGCTTGGAGCAGGGGATCTGGAGGCGCTGGACCAAGCGTTTCGCGCGCCACAACGCAAACAGCGGTTGGCCATGGTCTGAGCCATCGCAGTTTTGGCAGAGGGCTTCTGCATGAGAAGCACCGATCAGATGGACGCCTATAACCTGCAACGTTTTGTTCAGGCGCAAGACCCGGTGTTCAACAAGGTCCAGAAAGAACTGAATGAAGGAAAAAAACGCAGCCACTGGATGTGGTTCATCTTTCCGCAATTTGCGGGATTGGGCGGCAGCGACATGTCCAAACGCTTCGCGATCTGTTCCCGCGATGAAGCCCAGGCTTATCTTGAGCACCCGGTGCTGGGCCCGCGGTTACGTGCGTGCACGCAAGAAGTGCTGAACATTCGGCAGCGCTCGATCACAGAAATTTTCGGCCATCCTGACGACTTGAAATTCCGCTCTTCAATGACATTGTTCACCCAGGTCGCTGCTGACGACAGCCTGTTCCATCAGGCACTGCGACAATACTTCAACGGCATTCCCGATGACTGGACCTTGTTGCTGATGGACTCAAAACAGGCCCAGTTGCCCACCAATCAGAGTTGAGAAATCGTCGTCGACAAACGGCAGGATCGCATCCGCCACCGGCTGCAATTGCCGGGTGACGTAATGGTCGTAATCGATGGGCGCGCTGCGAATCTCCAGCGGCTCGGGGCCGGCGACCGTGATCACATAACTGATCCAGCCGCCTTTCTGGTATTGCCGCGGACGGCCCTGCTGGTCGTTATATTCGTCGGCGATGCGCGCCGCCCGCACATGGGGCGGAACGTTGCGCTGATAATCATCGAGGGTGCGGCGCAGGCGCTTGCGGTAAATCAGGCGCTCGTCGAATTCACCGGCCAGGGTTTTGCGCACGTAATCGCGCACGTAATCCTGATAAGGCTTGCGCTGGAAGATCCGCAGGTACAGCTCCTGCTGAAATTGCCGGGCCAGCGGTGACCAATCGGTACGCACGGTTTCCAGGCCTTTGTAGACCATCTCTTCAGTGCCATCGGCGCGCGTCACCAACCCCGCGTAACGTTTCTTGCTGCCCTCCTCCGCACCACGAATGGTCGGCATCAGGAAACGCTTGTAGTGGGTCTCGAACTGCAACTCCAGCGCACTTTCCAGCCCGTATTCCTGCCGCACATGCTCGCGCCACCACTGATTGACGTGATCCACCAACGCCTTGCCGATTTGCGCGGCCTCCTGCTGACCATGGGCGCGGCGCAGCCAGACGAAGGTCGAGTCGGTGTCGCCGTAAATCACAGTGTGGCCCTGGGCCTCGATCAACTGGCGGGTGCGCAGCATGATTTCGTGGCCGCGCAAGGTAATCGACGACGCCAGGCGCGTATCGAAGAAACGGCAACCACTTGAGCCGAGCACGCCATAGAAGGCATTCATGATGATCTTCAACGCCTGGGACAACGGCGCGTTGTGTTCACGCTTGGCGGTTTCGCGACCTTCGGCGACCCGCGCGACGATGGACGGCAGGCAATGCCGGGTGCGGGAAAATCGCGCTCCGCGAAACCCCGGCACCGAGTCTGCGTCGTCGGGATGCTTGAGCCCTTCGATCAAGCCCACCGGGTCGATCAGGAAGGTGCGGATGATCGACGGATAAAGGCTTTTGTAGTCGAACACCAGCACCGACTCGTACAGCCCCGGTTGCGAGTCCATGACAAAGCCGCCGGGGCTGGCTTGCGGCGGTCGCCCGCCGAGGTTTGGCGCGACGAAGCCCTGGCGATGCATCAGCGGCATGTAGAGGTGGGTGAACGCGGCCACTGAACCGCCCATGCGATCCACCGGCAAACCAGTGACACTGGCCCGCTCCAGCAAAAATTTCAGCAACTCGGTCTTGGCGAAAATTCGCGTGACCAGCTCGCAATCCTTGAGGTTGTACTTGGCCAGCGCCGGTTTGTCCTCGGCGAACATGCGGTTGATTTCGTCCATGCGCTGGTAGGGATTGTCGATCGACTTGCCTTCGCCGAGCAGGGTTTGCGCGACGTTTTCCAGGCTGAACGAGGGGAAACTCCAGGTCGCCGAACGCAGGGATTCAATACCGTCGATGATCAACCGGCCAGCAGCGGACGCGAAATAGTGGTTGCCGTTACCGTGCTCGCGCCACTGCATCTCCTCGCCGCCGCGCCCCAGTTTCAGCGGCACGGCCAGGCGCCGGGCGTGTTCGTGCAGCACTCGCAGGTCGAACTGCACGACATTCCAGCCGATGATCGCGTCGGGGTCGTGAAGAGCGAACCATTCATTGAGTTTTTTCAGCAGCAAGGTTCGCGAGTCGCAGTATTCGAACTGGAAATCAACCTGGCTGTCGTCGCCATTGGGTGGCCCGAGCATGTACACCTGACGTTCGCCGCAGCCTTCCAGGGCAATGGAGTACAAGTCGCCCTGGGCGGTGGTTTCGATATCAAGGGACACCAGTTTGAGGTTCGGCCGGTAATCGGGATCGGGTTTCATCTGCGCATCGCACAGCAAGCCCTCGCCATTTGGCGTGCCACCAAAACGCACCGGCGCGGTGATGAATCGCTCCATCATGTAGCGTTCCGGCGGCCGTACATCGGCTTCGAACACGTCGACACCAGCCCGGCGCAGCGCGGTTTCCAGGCGCATCAATTGCCCGTGCTGCTGGCAATACAAGCCCAGCACCGATCGATGTTCGAAATCCGTCAAGGCCAGGGGTTTGAGCTCGACGTTCTTCTCATCGCGCAACAGCCCCTCGGCCTGCTCTCGCTGATCAGCTGGGATAAACGCCACAGATGGCTGATGAGGCAGGCGGATACGCTGGGGACCGCTATCGGTCGCCAGCCAGAACTCGACTTCCGTACCGGCCGGGGTATCGCGCCAATGCCGGGTCAGGACGAAGCCCTGCGGTAAATCCACCACTGCCAACCTCAATATTGATTCAAGGTGGCGATTCTACGCGTTCGGCAGCTCCTACAATGGAATATGTACATCCCGTAGGAGCTGCCGCAGGCTGCGATCTTTTTCGATTTACCGAAGAAACTTCGCCGAATGACGTTTTTTGAGTGGTATCTGCCGCTTTCTCTCTTGCCCTGCGCGCTTGCGTCTACGATTCTTCTAGAACAACGACAACACCCGGG
Source organism: Pseudomonas sp. MYb327 (assembly GCF_040438925.1). Taxonomy (NCBI): domain Bacteria; kingdom Pseudomonadati; phylum Pseudomonadota; class Gammaproteobacteria; order Pseudomonadales; family Pseudomonadaceae; genus Pseudomonas; species Pseudomonas sp. MYb327. The sequence continues at coordinate 1,143,064 of NZ_CP159258.1, read as the reverse complement.
AAACCGCCATGAAAACCGTCGCGCAACTGCTCAAGTTGAAAGATCAGAAGAATCAGGAAGTGCACCAGATCAAGCCTGATCATATGGTGCTCGAAGCGCTGATGAAGATGGCCGAGAAAAACGTCGGCGCACTGCTGGTGGTGGAGAACGATGAGGTGCTGGGCATCATCAGTGAACGGGATTACGCGCGCAAACTGGTGCTGCATGGGCGTTCTTCGGTGGGTACGCCGGTGCGCGACATCATGGTGTCGCCGGTGATTACCGTGGACACTCATCAAACCGTCGATACCTGCCTGGGCATCATGTCGGACCGGCGCCTGCGCCACTTGCCGGTGGTGGAAAACGGCAAGTTGATCGGTCTGTTGTCGATTGGTGACCTGGTCAAGGAAGCCATTGCCGAACAGGCTGAACTGATTCGTCAGTTGGAGCAGTACATTCGGGGTGAGTGATTCCGACATTTGTAGTTCTCCCTGTGGGAACGAGCCTGCTCGCTCCCACAGGAGAATGTGTGATGTTCATTTTGGCCAATGCCGGGCGAACACCGGCGCCAATGTCGGATGGCGGTCGATGCGTTCCAGCCAGGCGAAAAATCCGGGGCGGGCACTGCGCAGATGCTCGCGGCTGCCTGCCCATCGTGTAACCACCGCAGCCAGTACATCAAGGGCGCCCGGCGGCTCATCACCCAGGTACAACTCGCCCGAGAATTGATCGGCGAACACCTCCCAACTCCAATGCAGCCGCTCGCGGGCCCCGGCCATGAGATTTTCCCTGGATGCCTGATCCGCCGAGGTCAGCCAGCGTTCGGGGTAATCGATGATGCCGATGGCTGCGTAGCAATTGCTGACGATGTAAACCATGCCGCGAATGGCCTGATCGCGTTCGGCAGCTTCATAGGGCAACAGTTTCGAGCGCGGAAACGACATCCCGAGATGGATCAGGATCGCCGCACTTTCAGTCAGGATGCTGCCGTCAGGCAGTTGCAATGTCGGAATCTGCTTGAGCGGGTTGAGTTTCTCCAGCGCCTGAGCAGCCTCCGGCGACGACTCGACGTCAATGAAGCGATAAGGAATCTCGCAGAGTTCCAATGCGGCTTCTATCGCCGCCGCACCTGAGTTTTGATGACCGTAGAGCTGATACATACACACCTCCTTGCGACGCTAACCAGTGTAGAAGCCGCCATCGCCCACGCCGTCGCCATCCGACGACTGCATCATCACGCCCACAGAGGGTATGTCGCCCGCCCTATCAATACCGTCGATGTTCACAATCACCTCAATGAAGTTCTCTTAAAAATCCTGCGGCGTAACATCAGCTCCAAGCCAACCAACAACACCCCGGAGCACACAATCATGAAACGCCAAACCCTTCTCAGCATCGCTTTCTCGGTTTTTGCAGTTAACGCTTTTGCCGCTACCGCTACTCAGCCAGTTGTCGCTGAAGGTGGCTCCGATCGTCTGATTGAAAGCCGCGTAGCTGCGGATGGTTCTGATCGCCTGCATGGCAACACTGTCGCCGCCGATGGTTCCGACCGCCTGCACGGCAACACTGTCGCCGCCGATGGTTCCGACCGCCTGCACGGCAACACCGTAGCCGCCGATGGTTCTGATCGCCTGCACGGCAACACCGTAGCCGCCGATGGTTCTGATCGCCTGCACGGCAACACCGTAGCCGCCGATGGTTCTGATCGCCTGCACGGCAACACCGTAGCCGCCGATGGTTCTGATCGCCTGCACGGCAACACCGTAGCCGCCGATGGTTCTGATCGCCTGCACGGCAACACCGTAGCCGCCGATGGTTCTGATCGCCTCAACAGCAACCATGTCGCTTGAATGAATGGCTTTTCCGCGGTACTCGACAAAAAACCCGGCCTGACCCGCCGGGTTTTTTTATGTGTTTTTATCGTCCGCTCAGCGTTTCATGCAGCGCTGGTAACGCTCATCAACCCGCTTGGCAAACCAGGCCGTGGTGAGCTTGCGGGTGATTTTTGGGCTTTGCAGCACAATTCCCGGCAACACCGCTCGTGGCAATGAGCGTCCTTCAGCCTGTTCTGCCAGGGCGAAAACCCGCTGATAGAGCTCGCTATTCTCGAAGGCGAGGCTGTTGCCCTCCTCCAATTGATTCCTGATCGTCGTATTGCGCAGGTCCAGCTGCTTGCCAAGGGTGCGTGCCGCCCGTTCAGTGGTGCCCGGCATGATCGAACCATAGTCGACCAGGTCGCCATCCAGCGCCAGCGGGATGCCCGAGGCCCGGCTTAGCGCATTTTGAAACGCGGCATTGCGACTGGCGTACCAACCGGCATTGAAATCGGCGAAGCGGTACAGCGGTTGCTCGTAGCTCACCGGGTAACCGAGCAAATGCGCGATGCCAAAGTACATGCCGCCACGTCGGCTAAAGACTTCGCGACGGATAGAGCCGTCTACGGTGTAGGGATAATCCTTTGCCTGCTTTTCGGCAAAGTCGATGCTGACCTGCATCGGGCCGCCGGTGTGCACCGGGTTGAAGCCTGCGAAAAGGGTCTTGCCCATGGGGACCATGCCGATGAAGTCGTCGAAAATCGCGCTCAGCTCCTTCTCGCTACGCGCCGCGTTCAGACGGTCGCTGTAGGTTTTGCCGTTGGGCGAACGCACTTGCAGCGCGCCACTGACCAACAGGCCGGGAATGTGCGCCTTGGCCGCGCGACGGTCGATTTCCTCGCGAGCGATCTTACCGAGTCCCGGCACGGGTGGGTCGACCTGGAACGTCGACTCTTGCTCGGTAACGGCCAGCACCGCGCATAGATTTTGTGTGGTTGGCGCAATGTTCTGCGTGGCAAATGCGGCGTAGATGTCCGTAGCCCAGCCTTGGCGGTCGACTGTTTTTGCCGGCAGCAATCGCACGATTTCAGCCTTGACCTCGGCGGGCTTGCGCGCAGGGGGTTCCTGGGTCCGGTGACTGCCGCAACCGGCCAGCACCAGCAACGCGGCGACGCTCATGATCAATCGATGGGCTTGCATGTTGCTCCAGGTGTCCGTTAAGCCGGGTTAACCATACGATCGATGGCGTGGTGCTGGCTATGACTTCGGCGCAAGGCCACTGTTCCTTCAAGACACAGGCAAACCTGCCCTCAATCTTTATCTACACACCGTAATCACAAACCGATTGCGCAACGTGACTGAGAACTCCTATCATTCGCCCCTGGAGTCGTATTTGCGCAAGGAGTTCCCGCGCCGTCACAATTTTTCTCAAAGGCGGCGCGCCGCCCGGAACGAATCATGACCACTCCAGCCCGAACCCGCGTGCCTTTTCGCCCAACGCTCATTGCCCTGCTTTGCTCGCTGTCCGTCACTGCCCACGCAACAACGCCCGCCACACCTGCACAAAACGACGGTAAAGCGCTGGTGCTGGACAACGTCAACGTCAACGCCGAAGCCCCTACTCAGTCCGATCTCCCTCCGGTGTACGCCGGCGGACAAGTCGCGCGTGGTGGTCAACTGGGCGTGCTGGGCAACCAGGACATCATGGACGTGCCGTTCAGCATGACCGCCTACACCGAAGAATTGATCCGCGATCAGCAAGCCGAAACTGTCGGCGATGTGCTGCTCAACGACTCGTCGGTGCGTCAGGCTTCCGGTTTTTCCAATCAGGCCCAGACCTTCATGATCCGTGGCCTGCCGCTCAACGGTGACGATATTTCCTTCAATGGCCTGTACGGCATCCTGCCGCGGCAGATTATTTCCACCGACGCTCTGGAGCGCGTGGAAGTCTTCAAAGGCCCGAACGCTTTCATTAACGGCGTGACGCCGAGCGGCTCCGGCATCGGTGGCGGCGTCAACCTGCAACCCAAGCGCGCCGGTGACGTGCCGTTGCGCCGCTTCAGCACCGACATCAGCGACGACGGGCGAATCGGTGAACACCTCGACGTCGGCCAGCGCTTTGGCGAAGACAATCGTTTCGGCGCACGCGTCAACCTGTCCCAGCGCGAGGGCGACACCGCCATCGACGATGAAAACCAGCGCTCCAAGCTGTTTGCCATCGGCCTGGATTACCGGGGCGACGCCCTGCGCATTTCCGGCGATTTCATCTACTCCAAAGAACGCGTCAACGGTGGCCGCAGCTCGGTGAACCTGGGCGCCACCACCACGCACATCCCGGATGCGCCGTCGGCTGACACCAACTACGCACAGAAGTGGGGCTTCACCCAGATCGAAGACACCTTCGGCATGCTGCGCGCCGAGTACGACCTGAACGAAAGCTGGACCGCCTATGCCGCCGCGGGCCACAAGCACACCCGTGAAGTCGGTAATTACAACAGCACTACCCTGGTGGGCAACGACGGTAGTTCCATCACCACCGGCTCGTTCATTCCCCACGACGAGGACAACACCAGCGCCATGGCCGGCCTCAATGGTCGCTTCGACACCGGCCCGGTCAGCCATCAGCTCAACTTCGGCCTGGCTGGTATCTGGACCCAACAGCGCAACGCCTTCGATTTCGACCTGACCCAATACCCAAACAACATCTACCACCCGGTCGACGTGCCGGCCCCACAGGGCGGTTTCTCCGGCGGCGACCTGCACGATCCGGGCATCACCGGCAAAACCTTCGTGCGCAGCGGCGCGGTGTCCGACACCCTGGGCTTCTTCGATGATCGACTGTTGGTCACCGTCGGTGCGCGTCGCCAGCAACTGGTGGTCCAGGGCTACGCATACGGCACCGGAACCCGGACGTCCAACTACGACGAGTCGATCACCACGCCGGTGTACGGCATCGTGTTCAAGCCATGGGATCACGTGTCGTTCTACGCCAACCGCATCGAAGGCCTGGCTGAAGGCCCGACGGCACCGACCACGGCGGGTTCCCGCGTGGTGGTCAACGGCAACGAAGTCTTTGCCCCGGCCCGCTCCAAGCAGATCGAAGCCGGTGTGAAAGTCGACATGGGCACCTATGGCGCCACGCTCGGTGTGTATCGCATCGAGCAACCGGCCGATGGCTACACCCAAGCCCTCGATGCCACCACCGCGGTTTTCATCCACGACGGTGAACAGGTCAACAAAGGCGTGGAACTCAACGTCTTCGGCGAGCCGATCGATGGCCTGCGCCTGCTCAGCGGCGTGACGGTCATGGACACCGAACTGAAGAAAACCCAGGGTGGTCTCAATGACGGAAACCAGGCCATCGGCGTGCCGACCTTCCAGTTCAACGCCAACGTGGATTGGGACGTGCCGGGCCTGCAAGGCGTAGCACTGAATGGGCGGATGTTGCGCACCGGCGGCCAATACGCAGACGCGGCGAACAACCTCAGCCTGCCGACCTGGAACCGCTTCGACGCCGGCGCCCGTTATGCCTTCAAGGTCCAGGAAAAGGACGTGACCTTGCGTTTCGGTGTCGAAAACGTGGCCAACAAGAAATACTGGGAATCGGCCCAGGGCGGCTACCTGACCCAGGGCGAGCCACGGGTAGCGAAGCTGTCGGGCACCATCGACTTCTGATTGCCCGCACTGAACAGAAAAAGGCCCCGCAGCTTTACCGCTGCCGGGCCTTTTTCCGTTGAGCGGCTAGCCTCACTGCCTGGCGCGCGTGGACCATACTTGAACCACACCGCCAGGAGGAACGGCACATGCACCGCAGCGATGTATTGATCATCGGCGCCGGCCCGACCGGACTGGTACTGGCACTGTGGCTGAGCAAACTCGGGGTCAGCGTACGGATTATCGACAAGACTTCAGCCCCCGGCACCACGTCGCGGGCATTGGCCGTGCAGGCGCGGACGCTGGAGTTATATCGCCAGCTCGGTCTCAGCGAGGCTGTCGTGCAAAAGGGCCATCGCGTGGCGGCCGCCAATTTCTGGGTCAAGGGCGAAGCCGTCGCGCGCTTGCCCCTGAGCCACGTCGGTGAAGGCCTGACGCCCTACGCGTTCCTCGAAATATTCCCCCAGGACGAACATGAGCGCCTGCTGATTGAACGCCTCGAAACCTTCGGCATCACCGTCGAACGCAGCACCGAGCTGCTGGGTTTCGAAGAAACCGGCGACGGCATCACCGCGACGTTGCGCCTGCCTGACGGCCAGCATGAAATCTGCCAGGCCTGCTATCTGGCCGGGTGCGACGGTGCGCGGTCAATTGTGCGCAAGTCCATGGATACCGGATTTCCCGGCGGCACCTATCAGCAGATTTTCTATGTCGCCGATGTGCAGGCCAGCGGGCCGACGTTCAACGGCGAGCTGCACGTGGACCTCGATGAAGCGGATTTTCTCGCCGTATTCCCGTTGGCCGCGACGGGGCGCGCACGCTTGATCGGCACCGTCCGTGATGAGCGTGTCGAGCATGCCGACACCCTGCAATTCGCCGACGTCAGCAGCCGGGCCATTGAAAACCTGAAGGTGCAGATCGAACAAGTGAACTGGTTCTCGACCTACCGCGTGCATCATCGGGTCGCGGATCACTTTCGCACCGGACGTGCATTTTTACTGGGCGACGCTGCCCATGTGCACAGTCCCGCCGGGGGCCAGGGCATGAACACCGGGATTGGCGATGCGATCAATCTGGCCTGGAAACTCGCGGCCGTCTTGAGCGGCGCCGCCGAGGCCAAATTGCTCAACACCTACGAAACTGAACGCATCGCATTTGCCCGCAAATTGGTGTCCACCACCGACCGGGTTTTCAGTTTCGCCACCGCCGAAGGCCGCATGGCCGACCTGTTGCGCACGCGTCTGGCGCCCTTCGTGATTCCGAAAATGGCCTCGTTTGAGACGTCCCGCGAATTCCTGTTTCGCACGGTGTCGCAAATCACCCTGAACTATCGCGGGATGCCGTTGAGTACCGGCGTGGCCGGGCACGTCCACGGTGGCGATCGCCTGCCCTGGGCCCATGATGGTGAAGGGGATAATTTCGAATCGCTCAAATGCCCGACCTGGCAAGTGCATGTGTATGGCGACACCAGCGACGAGATGATCGCCTGGTGCATCGAGCATCATCTGCCATTGCATGTGTTCGACTGGCGGCCGGCATTTGAAACGGCAGGCCTGGGGCGTAACGGGTTTTACCTGTTGCGGCCGGATACCTATGTGGCGATTGCCGAGACATGCTCGGACCCGAAGGTGATCGAACGGTATTTTCAGTCTCAGGGGATTCGGCCGTTTTTTACTTGATTCAAAAAACACCATTTCCCTCTGTAGGAGCTGGCTTGCCAGCGATGAGGCCGCTGGATCCAGCATCTATCTATGTTGGCTGGGCTGCCGTCATCGCTGGCAAGCCAGCTCCTACAAAGTTCAGGGCTCAGGGCTCAGGGCTCAGAATGGCTTTAGATCCCGGCCAGGGCCAGGTCCATCGCGAAGTAGGTGAAAATCAAATCCGCCCCCGCCCGCTTGATCGCCCCCAGGCTTTCTCGCACCACGCGATCTTCATCGATCGCCCCGGCCTGCGCGGCAAACTTGATCATCGCGTACTCACCGCTCACCTGATACGCCGACAGCGGCAGGCGCGACACTTCGCGAATGTCGCGGATGATGTCCAGGTACGCGCCGGCCGGTTTGACCATCAGCGCATCGGCGCCTTCCTGTTCGTCCAGCAGCGATTCGCGCACCGCTTCGCGGCGATTCATCGGGTTCATCTGATAGCTTTTGCGGTCGCCCTTGAGCGCGCTGCCGCCGGCCTCGCGGAACGGGCCATAGAGCGCCGAGGCGAATTTGGTCGAATAGGCCATGATCGCTGTCTGGGTAAAACCGTTTTCATCCAGTGCCCGGCGAATGGCCTGGACTTGCCCGTCCATGGCGGCGGACGGGGCAATCACATCGGCACCGGCACGGGCCGCCGCCACCGCTTGTTTGCCGAGATTGATCAGGGTCTGGTCGTTGTCGACTTCGTGGTTATGCAGCACACCGCAATGGCCGTGGTCGGTGTACTCGCAGAAGCAAGTGTCGGACATGACTATCATTTCCGGCACGGCATCCTTGGCGATGCGCGACATGCGCGACACCAGGCCATTGTCGTTCCAGGTGTCGCTGCCGTTGCCGTCCAGGTGATGAGATACACCGAAGGTCATCACCGACTTGATCCCGGCCCGGGCATAGCGCTCGATTTCGCCGGCCAGTTTCGACTCGGGAATTCGCATCACGCCGGGCATGCTTTTGATCGGTACGAAATCGTCGATTTCTTCTTCGACGAAAATCGGCAGCACCAGGTCGTTCAAGCTGAACTCGGTTTCCTGGAACAGACTGCGCAGGCTCGCATTGCGGCGCAGACGGCGTGGACGTGCTTCGGGGAACTGGCTGGACATGGGCATTCCTGAAAATCGGAGGACGAGACGAAAGTCGTAGAGGGGGTGAAGCTTATGCCCTGCAAGGCGCAGGGTACAAATGTCGAACGCTCAAGACAGCGTTACCGGAACGGCAACAATCATCCGGGCCAACGCAAAATCTTGTAGGAGCTGGCTTGCCAGCGATGAGGCCCGGACACCCAGCATCCATGTTGAATGTGCCACCGCCATCGCATCCAACACAGCTCCTACAGGTATGTGTGAATTAACCAGTGATTGGTTTCGGAATTTCCAGCCCGCGCTTCACCGCCGGGCGCGCCAGGAATTTCTCCAGTACCCGTGTGACGTTGGGGAAGTTCTGGATGCCCACCAAATCACCAGCCTCATATCGGCTGATCAGGTTGCGAATCCACGGAAAGGTCGCGATGTCGGCAATGGTGTAGCGCTCGCCCATGATCCAGTCACGCCCTTCAAGGCGCTTGTCGAGGACGCCGAGCAGGCGTTTGCTCTCTTCGACATAGCGGTCACGGGGGCGCTTGTCCTCGTAATCCTTGCCGGCAAATATATTGAAGAAACCGAGCTGGCCAAACATCGGCCCGATGCCGCCCATCTGGAACATCAGCCACTGAATGGTTTCATAGCGCGCCGCCGATTCCTGGGCCAGCAATTGCCCGGTCTTGTCGGCGAGGTAGATCAGAATCGCCCCGGACTCGAACAACGGCAATGGTTGGCCATCAGGGCCGTGGGGATCGAGGATGGCCGGGATCTTGTTGTTGGGATTCAACGACAGGAACTCCGGGGACATCTGATCGTTGGTCTCGAACCCGACGCGATGAGGCTCGTACGGCAGGCCGATCTCCTCAAGCATGATCGAGACCTTGACGCCGTTGGGCGTCGGCAAGGAGTAGAGCTGAATCCACTCAGGGTATTGGGCCGGCCATTTTTCGGTGATGGGGAACGCGGACAAATCGGTCATGGGAAAGGATCCACGGGGAAATAAGAGCGACGATCATAATGGAGATAGTCAGGGCTGGGAGCGTTTGGTCCATCAATATCGCTGATGGTCGCAATTAAAGGAGATCACGGGTGTTTCGAGCCAACAGGTGTAGGGTGTCCACAATTCCGCAACATGTTGTCGATAACCTTTGCTCCAAGCCGTTCAAGGTTACCGGTACATTGCTGCGCTCCCGGCCGGTATCGAACCAAATGGGCATCAGAGGACTCTGAACACTGCCCCTTTGAAACGGACCGGTTCAACGACATGGAAAACACCCGACGCAGGAAAATCGCGGTGTAAAGGTTTGTCAGCCTTAACCAGAATGCGCTGAAGAACCTTATTCCATGATGAAATTTCTGACATTAGCCAATCGCTTCAAACATCGTGCCTATATATTCTTGCCCGCTGTGCTGGCGGCCAGTGCTTTGTTTTTGATGCTGGAGTCCCGCGAAAGCCGCGCTCAGCCGGTGGACGGTACCCAAACGCTGGTGTTCCTGCGCCACGCGGAAAAACCCGACGGCGGCCTCGGTCAACTCAACTGCCAAGGCCTGAACCGCGCCATCAATCTGGCTACCCTGCTGCCGGAAAAATTCGGCAAGGCCAACTATGTGTTTGCCGCCAACCCGACACGTAACGTCGAGGAAGGCGAACTGGACAATTCCTACAGCTACATTCGCCCGTTGATGACCATCAGCCCGAGCGCGATCAAGCTCGGCTTGCCGGTCAATATCAACTTCTCGGCCAACGACACCAGCGACCTGGCCGATGAACTGCTGCACGACAAATATCACAACTCGGTCATCTACACTGCCTGGTCTCATGGCTACCTACCGGAGCTGATCAACAAGGTCGCCGGGGAAGCGGTCGGCAAGAAACAGAAGATCACCGAAGACTGGGAATCCAGCGATTACGATTCGTTGTTCGTCCTGACCCTGACCTGGCATAACGGCAAGGCCAGCCTGGTCAGTCATAGCTATAAGCAAGGGCTGGATAATGGGCAGGAGACTTGCCCGACTTGAGTGATGCAGTGACTAAGCTGGCCCCATCGCGAGCAGGCTCGCTCCCACACTGAATGATTTCAAATGCAGGAGTGAGCCTGCTCGCGATGGGCCAGCAAAACCACCCTCAATTTCACTGACTGCTCCGCTCTCGCAAATACTCCAATACCGCCTCCCGCTCCCCGGAAAACTCGATCCGTGCGCCTTTTTTCTCCCGTTGAAAGGCATACATCGGATCGTAATATTCCGTCAGCAACCCTTCGATCCAGCCCCGGTGCAAATCCACTGCGCCGCTGTGTCCCTGCTCCGCCAACGCGTCTTCCATCAGCACCAGCATCCGTCGATGACGCTCACCGCCCAGGCGTTTCTGCACATTGTCCAGGCTCGCCAGCAGACGCTCGGAAAACAGCACAAAACCTTCGTCGCCATGCACGGCGATGAACTCGGCACACAAGTCCACCACATAATCATGCAGGATCCGCTCGACCCGCCCTTGCAGGCTGTCTTCGAGCCAGACCATCGGAAATTGCTGCATGCCCTGATACAGCGGCAGTGGCAGCGCACAACTGCCAATTGCGCGGCTCTCGTCTTCCAGCACGAACTGGTCGATTCCGCGAGCACGCTTCTTCAGCAGGTCCACCGCCAGGCGGTTTTCAAAGTCGATGTTGGACGGTTGGCCGGTGGCGCGTTTGCCGAAACTGGAGCCGCGATGATTGGCATGACCTTCAAGGTCCAGCCCATTGCTCAACTGCGTTAGCACTTCGGTTTTACCGGTGCCGGTCATGCCGCCCAGCAAGACGAAATCACATTGGCCGACGGCTTGATCGACGGTCTCCAGTAGAAAGGTACGCATGGCCTTGTAACCGCCAGCGACCCGTGGATAGTCGATGCCCGCCTCGGTCTTGAGCCATTGCTGGACAATCTGCGAGCGCAAGCCGCCGCGAAAACAATAGATAAACCCATCGGGATGCGCCCGGGCGAAGTCTGCCCAGGCCTGGATGCGATGGGCCTTGATCTCGCCGCAGACCAATTGATGACCCAGCTCGATGGCCGCTTGCTGACCGTGCTGTTTGTAGCAAGTGCCGACCCGCTGCCGTTCGTGATCGTTCATCAGCGGCAGGTTGATCACACCTGGGAACGATCCCTTGGAAAACTCGACCGGCGCGCGGGCATCCATCATCGGCCGCTCGTTGAGGAAGATGTCGCGGTAATCGGCGCAGTCGTCAGACATCAAGACACCTCGACCGCGTTGCCCTGTCGCTCGACCAGTTCACCGATGGGCGCCAGGCTCAAGCTCAGTTCGGCGGCCACCGTCAGAAACGCATCATTGCCCTCCGGCGTCACGGCAACCAGCAGGCCGCCGCTGGTCTGAGGATCGCACAGCACGCGCTTGTGCAACTCCTGCAGGCGCCCGAGTTTGCTGGCGTAGCTGTCGAAGTTGCGCAAGGTCCCGCCGGGAATGCAGCCCTGTTCGAGGTAATACTCGACGCCCGGCAGACGCGGCACGCGGTCGTATTCGACTCGTGCGGTGAGGTGGCTGCCGTCAGCCATTTCCACCAGATGCCCGAGCAGACCGAAACCGGTGACGTCGGTCATCGCCGTCACGCCGTCGAGTTTGCCGAAACGGCTGCCGGGTTTGTTCAGGGTGCACATCCAGTCGCGTGCCAGGCCGATGTCGGCATTGCGCAACTTGCCCTTCTTCTCGGCGGTGGTGAGGATGCCGATGCCCAAGGGTTTGGTCAGGTACAGCAGGCAACCGGCGGTGGCGGTGTCGTTGCGCTTCATGTGACGCTTTTGCACCAGCCCGGTGACGGCGAGGCCGAAAATCGGCTCCGGTGCGTCGATGGAATGCCCGCCAGCTAAAGGAATGCCCGCCTCGTCACACACCGCACGGCCGCCGCGAATCACCTCACGGGCAATTTCCGGCGCCAGCACATTCACTGGCCAACCGAGGATCGCGATCGCCATCAACGGATCGCCACCCATGGCGTAGATATCACTGATGGCGTTGGTGGCGGCGATGCGGCCGAAATCAAACGGATCGTCGACGATCGGCATGAAAAAGTCGGTGGTCGAGACCACGCCGCGCTCTTCGTCGATGGCATACACCGCCGCGTCATCGCGCGAGGCATTGCCGACCCACAGTTTGGGGTCCAGGTTCTGCGCCCCGCTGCCGGCCAGAATCACTTCCAGTACCTGGGGGGAAATCTTGCAACCGCAACCAGCACCGTGGCTGTACTGGGTCAGACGGATCGGCTCGCTCATGGGGGCACCTCGAAGAATAAGTGCCGTTAAGTGTAGGAGCTGCAGCAGGCTGCGATCTTTTGATGTTGATTTTTTCAGGATCAAAAGATTGCAGCCTGCGGCAGCTCCTACAGGAGTCAGTTATGGCAACAGGATTACTTTATCGCCACTGCCTTGATTGACCTCGGCATAACGCGCCAGCCCTTCGGCCAGTGGTGACTCGAACAAGCCTTGGGGCAAAGGCAACAAGTCCTGATCAAAGAACTGCCCGAACTTATCGAGCATCGCCGCGCAGGCCTGCACGCCGTAGAGCAACGAGTTGATCCCCACCACCGAACCGCCCTTGCGATACAACGCCAGGGCCGGCAACTGCACCATGCCGTCCACCGGCGCGGCGATAATGGCGATGCGACCAAAGGTGGCCAGAGCGGCGACGGACGCCGGCAGCCAGAAACCGGTGGTGTCGAAAATCACGTCAGCGCCACCGGTGAACACGGCATTCACCTGCGCGCCCAGATCTTCGGGTTTGTCCAGTTGCAGTGTTTGATAACCCTGGGCCTGCAGATCCTTGACCTGTTCCGGGCGCCGCGCAGCCGCCAGTACCTGGGCACCGCGTACCTTGGCCAATGCCAGCGCGGCACTGCCGACCGCGCCGCCACCGATCACCAGCAAACGGGTTTCGGCGGTCACCAGGCTGCGCTCCAACGCATCCCACGCCGTGGTGTAGGGCACGCCGAGACTCGCGGCTTGAGCGAAACTCAAATGGGTGGGTTTGAGAGCGACGCCATTGGCCGGCAGCTTGACGAATTGCGCATGGGAGCCATCGGCGAAGAAACCCAGCTCCCGACCGGTACCCCAGACCTGCTGCCCGATCAGCGCCTGCGGGCCTTCGACCACGATACCGGCGAAATCGCGACCGGGAATCCGCGGCAAGGTGGTGTAGGGAAAACGTCCCAGGACGTTTTTCACGTCGCTGGGGTTGAGACCGGCAGCCTTGATCTCGACCAGCACTTCATCAGCGCCGACAACGGGGGTCGGGACTTCCACGTAGCGCAGGGCGGAGAGGTCGCCAGTTTTGTCGAACTGCAATGCTTTCATGTGCGTTTCCATCGAATGAGCGAAAGGGTTTCAGGAGATCCAGCCGGCCACCAGTTGCCGGCCCATCGGCCAGATTTTTTCCCCGGCGAGCATGCCAAGCAGACCGATCAGCGCGATGGCCGGTGGCGCGGGGGAACGAAAATCCAGGGCGCCGTAAAGCAGGCCGACACTCAGACCGATAACCAGTGAAATGACGTAGCTCATGGCAGACTCCGTGGGCAATTGAGGATGCCGCCAGTCTAGGGAGAGGTGACCGGGTGTATCGGCCAAGCGCTTCTGAATTTCGGCCAATGAAGGGGGGATGCCCTGTAGGAGCCCGGCTTGCCGGCGATGGCGTCCTTGAAATCGTCTTCACCGGCTAGCCGGGCGTTTACAGGGGTTCGGGTTGCGCCAGGGAAAATTGCGAAGGCGCGACACCCAGCTCACGGCGGAACATGTCGCTGAAACTGCTCGGCGAATAGCCCAACTCCCGGGCGATCGCGCTGACGGGCACCCCCTGAATCAACTCAGCCACCGCCGTCGCCAGTTGCACCTGTCGCCGCCATTCAGCGAAGCCCATGCCCAAGCCGTCCTTGAACAACCGAGCCAGTGTACGGACGCTGGCACCGGCGTTTTCGGCGTGTTGCTCGAAGGGAATGTCCAGCGATGGTGCGGCCATCACCGCTTGGCACAGGTTCATCAAACGCCGGTCGGAATCATCCGGCAGCGGGATTTTCAGCAGCGAGCGCTTGGCCCGTTTGAGCTCCAGCAACGCCAGCCCTACCAGCGCTTCGTAATACTCCGGAGCACCGTCGTCGCCCTGCTCCACCAGGCCGACAATCAACTCACGCAGCAATCCGCCGACTTCGATTACCTGCACACGGTCATCGAGGGTTGCGGCCAAGGACGGTCGCAGATAGATATTGCGCATTTGCAGGTCCGACACCACCCGAATCCCGTGGGGCACGCCCGGCGGCAACCACACCGCCCGTTGCGGCGGCACCACCAGCGCTTCATGGGGCGTCTCGACCCACATCACTCCGCTCATTGCGTACAGCAACTGCCCCCAGACATGCTCATGGGGCTCGATGAAAAAACCGCGCGGATAGGTGCGTGCCAGCGGTTGCACGGGCACATCGGTATCAGTCAGATCAGGCGGTGCGGCAAGGGCCATGGGCAGCAATCATTGGGGTTTGGGATCGCCCCATGGTAACCACGCGCCCGACTTGTCGCCAGCTTCTGCCACCGTCTGACAATCCGACTGAATTTTCCGTGTGGGCCGCGATCCGTTTATGTACCACAGGGAGGATTACGGGCTATATGAACAACGCAAAACTCTTCGTCATTGAATACACCCTTCATGGCGCCCCCAAATCGTTCATTATCCGTCTGGATAAAATGGACAACGCAGAAGCCTGGCATTGGGCGAGCTGCGATGCCGGGGTGGGCCGGATTCCGCGCTTTGGCCGGGAAAAGGTGCAGAAGACCAGCAAGCCGATGGCAGAGAAGTTCGGCGTGGAGAACGTCAAGTGGCGGCCAGCGAACTAACCTCTGTTGAGGATCAGCATTGGGGAAAGCAGCATGACATCGACACTCATCAGCAGCCCGGCGCATCTGGACTACGGACTGGATACGCTGTTCGGCCGCATCGTCAAGAGCACTGAATGCCGGGTCGGCCTGGAACAGGTCGAGCACGACCTCAGCCGTTTTGCGGTGCGCATTCCGGCACCGTTGCCGGAAGACCTGGAGCAGGCGAAAACCGTGGTTCAGCGAGTCGAAGGACGCACACTCGCGGGAACCGTTCGTCACACTGAACGGTTGGACGATGACAGTCTGAAACTGGAAGTGGAGCCCGACTAGGCTCCACTTTCATCGTGAACGACTATTTCCCGTGGGCGCACTTGCAGCCTTTGTGGACACACTCCTCGCCTTGCTCGTGGTGCTTGGCGCAGGCTTCGCAGCAATAGTGCTTACCGTGGCGTGCAATCGGATGTTCGCCCAGTTTGCATGAGCATTTGGGGCAGTCGCAGATACTTTCACTGTCGATCATGAGCCTGACTCCATGGGTGTGGTCGTCCGGGTCTTGCAAATGCAGCCCGTCGTAACAGTGTAGGAGTTAAGCCTGGCGGGTGCTGCTGCGGTACATGAACACCAGCGCCAACGCCAGGCACACCATTGCCAAGATCCGGCTGCCGGATAATTCGATCGCCGGATTGCCCAGCCAACCAAAATTATCGATCAGCATGCCCATGCCCAACTGCCCGACGATCACGGCCACCGTCGCCACCGCCGTTCCCACTCGCGGCACCGCGCCCACCATCACCATCATGTAGACGACACCGAACAAGGCGCCGCTGAGCTGCCATTTCGGCACGTCCAGCAAACTCATCGCGTGGGCCGGTTCGAAAAACACAATCAGCAACCCGGTCACCACCGCTCCCACCACGAACGTCAGCAAACTGCTGCGCAACACACCGACGGTTTCGCCGAGCCGGCCATTGATCGCGGCTTGCACACTCAACACCGCGCCGGCAGCTACGACTACCGCCAACAAAATAATCAGATTCATCATCAACCCCGCGCAATCAAGACAAGTGCCGCCACGATCAGCAACAAGGCCAGCCAACGCTCACCGTTGACCTTTTTGCGGGTGGCGCCGAACCAGCCGAAGTGGTCGATCAACACACTCTTGCCCACCTGCCCGGACAGGATCGCGATCATGGTCATGGCAATCCCGATATGCGGCGTGGCCAGCGTCAGGACCACCACGTAGATCGGCCCGAGAAATCCGCCGATCAATTGCCAGCGCGGCAGTTCGCTCAGGGCCGGGCCCTGTTGCGGGCCGCTGAACAACAGCAGCAAAAACAGTATCGCCGAGCCAACGCCGAAGATGCTCAAGGTCGCCCATAGGTGCCCGACCTGCACGCTCAGCGGCCCAAGCAGCCCGGCCTCTACGGAAAGACCCATGCCGGCCAGGATCACTAGCGGCAACAGCAGCAGCCGCAGCCCCGGTCTGGTTGCAGGCGTTGCGGCAACGTCCGCGGAATTGATTGAAGAAGTTTGCATGGAGAGCCCCTGAGTCATTGATCTAAACGCTCAACCTGTAGGAGCCCGGCTTGCCGGCGATAGCGTTTGTGAGATCGCCATCGCTGGCAAGCCCGTCCCTACAGGGTTGCGTCGCAGGCGGGCATTATCGATTGGTGTTGCTGTGCGATAAATGGGAGCATCCTGACAACACTTTTGCGTAAATCGCACAGCAGGACTTCTCATGCACGGTCTCAACGAACTGGGGTTCAAGGCGCTTCGGCAATTCGTCGCGGTACTCGACCATGGAAGCTTCTCCGAAGTTGCCCGCCGCGAAGGCCTGGCGCCCTCTTCGATTTCCCGGCAGATCCAGTTGATGGAACAGGCCCTGAGCCAGCAATTGCTCTACCGCCACACTCGCGCCGTAACGCCCACTGAAGCCGGGCGCATGCTCGGTCATCATGCGCGGCTGATGCTGGTGCAACTGGAAGAGGCCGAACAAGCCTTGCAGGAACAACAAAGCGAGCCCACCGGACTGGTGCGCATCAACGCGCCAGTGGTGTTTGGCCAACGGCACTTGACGCCGTGGCTGGGGCAATTGTGCGAGCGCTACCCTAGACTGCAACTGGATATCCAGCAGACCGACCATTACGTCGACCCGTTGCAGGAAGGCGCCGACCTGTTGTTTCGCATCGGTCCGCTGCACGACTCAAGCATGCAGGCGCGGATTCTGGCGCCCCATCGCTTTCAAGTGGCGGCGAGCCCGGCGTATCTGCAACGTCACGGCGCGCCGCAACATCCTGCCGATCTCGCTGCCCACCAATGCCTGGCCTATAAGGGCGTGACCGGTCAGCAGCGCTGGTTTTTCCGCAACGGTCAGCAGGACTGGACGCCTTACTCGGTGAGGGGGCCGATCACCGGCAATCACGCCGACACATTGACCCAGGCCGCCGAACAAGGTCTGGGGCTGGTGATGTTTCCATCGTGGTTGATTGGTGAAGCGGTGCGCAACGGCACGTTGGTGCCGGTGCTGCGGGACTATCAGGTGTCCAACAGCCTTGAGCCGCAGCAGATCGCCGTGCTCTGGCCGGGGAGCAGGCGTTTGTCGGTGAAGGTGCGGACGGTGATTGATTTCTTTGTCGAGTGTTTTGGCGAGGTGCCGTATTGGGATAGACCGTAACTGACATCCCGACCTGTAGGAGCCGGCTTGCTGGCGATAGCGTTCTTGCGGGCGCCATCGCCAGCAAGCCGGCTCCTACAGCGAAGTGTTCGTCAGTCAGATACGGAACTGCCCGACCAGGCTACCCAGGCGTTGACCGAGGTCCGCCAAGCTGCGAGACGTTTGCGCACCCTGTTGGGTTTCATCGGCAACGCTGTCCACCGCCACGGCAATCTGATGCACGCTGCGGTTGATCTCTTCCGCGACGGCGGTCTGCTCCTCAGCGGCGCTGGCGATCTGCGCGTTCATCGAATTGATGGTGGCAATCAACTGAGCCATGGTGTCGAGCGATGCACCCGCTTCATTTGCCTGGGCCGACGTGCCATCGCCCGCTTCGCTGGAGCGGCGCATGGCGTCAACGGCGGACTGGGTGCCGGCCTGCAAGCGGTCGATCATGCCCTGGATTTCCTGGGTGCTGATTTGCGTGCGGCTGGCCAACGCCCGCACCTCATCGGCCACCACCGCAAAACCGCGCCCGGCCTCACCGGCACGAGCCGCTTCGATCGCCGCGTTGAGTGCCAGCAGGTTGGTCTGTTCGGCGATCGAGCGGATCACTCCCAGCACGCTGACAATCGACGACACGTCTTTTTGCAAGCTGTCGAGGGACACACCGCTGCTGCGAATGTCATCCACCAACGCATGAATTTTCACGATACTGCCGGCCACCACACGCTTGGCAGCCTGGCCTTCTTCGTCGGTCTGCTGGGCGGCAACCGCGGCGTTTTGCGCGCTCTTGGCCACTTCCTGGGCGGCGGCCGACATCTCATTGATCGCGGTGGCGACCTGGTCCGTCTCGTGACGCTGACGCTCCATCGCCTGATCCGAGCGATTGGCCTGCTCGGAAACCTGATTCACCAGCCCGGTCAGTTGCGAGGTCATTTCGGTGATCTGGCGCACCAGGCCGTGAATCTTGTCGACAAAGCGGTTGAACGAACCGGCCAGTGCACCCAGCTCATCCTGGCTGGTGATGGTCAGACGCCGGGTCAGGTCGCCCTCGCCCGCCGCGATGTCGTCGAGGTTGGCTTTCATCTGGTTCAGCGGACGCAAAATGGTGTTGGCCAACAACATCCCGGCTGCCGCGATCACCAGCAGCACCACCAACGCCACCCCGACAATGCTTAGCACCACGCCTTGCATGCGTTCCTGGACCTTGGCCTCGACTACGGCGACTTGTGCTTCGATGCCGTCGAGGTTGACCGAGGTACCCACCGCCATGTCCCACTTCGGCAGGAATTCGGTGTAACCGAGCTTGGGCACCAGCACCTGGGTGTTACCCGGCAGCGGCGAGCTGTATTGCAGGTAGTGCGTGCCGTCCTGGGCGACTTTAACCAGATCGCGATTGACGTAAACCCCGTTCGGATCGCGATTGTCCTTGAAGCTTTTGCCCACGCCTTCCGGGTCTTTTGCCTTGAACAGGCGCACGGTGTTGGAGTCGTAGCCGAAGAAATAGCCGTCCTTGCCGTAGGTGATATTCGACAGCAACTTGATCGCCTGGGCCCGCGCCGCGTCATCGCCTTGAGCGGCGGCGTCGTACAACGGTTTGATCGTGGTCATGGCCACTGCGACGTAACTTTGCAGTGTAGCCTTGGCGTCGCTGAGCAGGCGCTGGCGGGTTTCCTCGACTTCCTTGCGCGCCTGTTCCTGCAGGATGAACAACGTGGTCAGGCTGATGACCAGCGAGAAGAGCAACACCGGGAGGACGGCAAGGGACAGGACTTTGGCCTTAAGGCTCATGCGCATGACGTTCACTCTTTTGATTTTGTTGGCGTGGTTAAAAGCTTTAACGGCAACAAAAACCAAAACTGTAGGAGCCGGCTTGCTGGCGATGGCGCCGTTGAAATCGCCATCGCCAGCAAGCCGGCTCCTGCAGGTAAATCACAGCACCATCGCAGCAATCCAGCCGAACGCCAGCAACGGCAGGTTGTAATGCAGGAACGTCGGGACCACGGTGTCCCAGATGTGGTGATGCTGGCCGTCGATGTTCAAGCCGGAGGTCGGGCCGAGGGTCGAGTCCGAGGCCGGGGAGCCGGCGTCACCCAGCGCGCCGGCGGTGCCAACGATGCTCACGATGGCAATCGGGCTGAAACCCAGTTGCACGCACAACGGCACGAAAATCACCGCCAGGATCGGCACGGTGGAAAACGACGAACCGATACCCATGGTCACCAGCAGACCGACCAGCAGCATCAGCAAAGCGCCAATCGCCTTACTGTGGCCGATCCACGCGGCCGACGCTTCAACCAGGGTTTGCACTTCGCCGGTGGCCTTGATCACTTCGCCAAACCCGGACGCGGCGATCATGATGAAGCCGATCATTGCCATCATCTTCATGCCTTCGGTGAACAGGTCATCGGTGTCACGCCATTTGACGATGCCCGACACCGAGAAAATCAGAAAGCCCACCAGCGCGCCGATAATCATCGAGTCCAGCAGCAACTGCACGACGAACGCCGCGGCAATCGCCAAACCGGCGACCATCAGGCTCAGCGGGTTGTATTGCACCGCGACCTGTTCGACTTGCTCGATCTTTGCCAGGTCGTAAACGCGCTTCTTGCGGTAACTGATAAACGCCACCCCAAGCCCGACCAGCATGCCCAACGCCGGAATGCCCATGGCATGGGTGACGTTGATGCCGCTGATATCCACACCGCTGCGGGCGACGTTGGCCAGCAGGATTTCATTGAGGAAGATATTGCCGAAACCCACGGGCAGGAACATGTACGGGGTGATCAAACCGAAGGTGATAACGCAGGCGATCAACCGACGGTCCAGCTGCAACTTGGTCAGCACATATAAAAGTGGCGGCACCAGCAACGGGATAAACGCGATGTGAATCGGCAGGATGTTCTGCGAGGCGATGGCCACCACCCACAACAGGCCGATCAGCAACCACTTGACCTGACCGCCACCGGTCGCGTGCTGACGATCGACCATGGCCAGCGCCTTGTCCGCCAGTGCATGGGCCAGGCCGGACTTGGCAATCGCCACCGCGAAAGCGCCGAGCAACGCGTAGGACAACGCCACCGTCGCCCCGCCGCCGAGCCCGCTGTTGAAAGCCTTGAGCGTCGCGTCGATGCCCAGGCCACCGGTCAAGCCACCCACCAGCGCACCCACGATGAGCGCGATGACCACATGCACGCGGGACAGGCTGAGAATCAGCATGACGCCCACCGCGGCGATGACTGCATTCATTTCATTACCTCGAGACAAACGGAAAGAGTCCGGCCGGCAGTTCGCATGAGCGGCCAGCAGATTGAAATATGGGTTTTATTAGAGGGCGCGCACTGTGCCGGACCGATGCCGCCTTGTCAAAGCCGGACGCATCCTTTGCAGGAGCCGGCTTGCTGGCGATGAGGCCATGGAACATGGCGGTATTATTGAGATCGCTATCGCTGGCAAGCCAGCGCCTACAGGTGATTCGATATTTCCAGGGCGGCGTAAAGAAAGCCAAACCCCGGCCGTTACAGTGCAAAGTCTCAGATATTTATCGAATAAAGGACGTCTCCATGTCGCTCAGACAACTTTCCATTCAATGGAAAATCACCCTGCTGGCCGGGCTGTGCCTGGCGGGCATCGTGACCCTGCTGGTGGGTCTTTCGCTGTATCGCATGGAGCACAGCTCCGCGCTGGTGAAAGCCTCGAGCATGGAGATGCTGACGGAAGCGGCCCAGGCGCGGATCGAATCCCAGGGTGAAAATCAGGCGCTGGGCATTCGCCAGCAGTTCATGGACGCCTATCAATATGGCCATGGTTTTTCCCGTCAGGTGCTGTTTCTGCGTGATCAGGCAGAGAAGCGTTTTCTCGATGCCTTCGACCTGCGTGAAGACCTGACTCGCCAGGTCAAGTCGGCCCTGCAAGCCAACCCGGAACTGCTCGGCCTGTCGCTGGTGTTCGAACCCAACGGGCTGGACGGCAAGGATGAGCTGTTCGCCGGTCAGGCGGAATTGGGCAGTAACGACAAGGGCCGATTCGCCCTGTACTGGTCGCAACCGACACCGGGCAAGGTGACCTCGATGGCGCTGCCCGAAAGCGACATGGCCGACACCAGTACCGGCCCCAGCGGCGAACCGGCCAACGCCTGGTTCACCTGCCCGCGCACCAGCCTCAAGCCGTGCGTGATCGAACCCTACTTCTATATGATCGACGGCCAGAATGTGCTGATGACCAGCATCGTTTTCCCGCTGATGGTCAACGGTAAAGTCATCGCTTCGCTGTCGGTGGACATCAACCTCAACAGCCTGCAAACGGTCAGCCAGGCCGCGAGCAAAAAGCTTTATGACGGCCAGACCAGCGTCAGCATCGTCAGCCCGGCCGGCCTGCTCGCCGGTTACAGCCCGGACGCCAGCAAGCTCAGCCAGCGTCTGGAAGCGGTGGACCCAACCACCGGTGCCGAGCTGATGCGCATGCTCGCCGGCAGCAGCAAAACCAGCAGCCTGCACAGCCATCAGCAGCTGAAAGTGCTGTCGCCGTTCCAGCCGATTCCCGGCGGCAAATCCTGGGGCGTGTTGCTCGACGTGCCGGAAAAAGTCCTGATCGGCCCTGCCGAAGCACTGAAAAAGCAACTGGATGAAAGCAACAACGCCGGCACGCTGACCGAACTCGGCCTCGGCGTGCTGGCCGCATTGATCGGTCTGCTGCTGGTGTGGCTGATGGCGCGCAGCGTGACCAAGCCGATCCTCGGCGTGGCGCACATGCTCGAAGACATCGCCAGCGGCGAAGGTGACCTGACGCGACGCCTGGCCTACGACAAACAGGATGAACTGGGCCAGTTGGCCGGGTGGTTCAACCGTTTCCTCGACAAGCTGCAACCGATCATCGCCGAAGTGAAACGCTCGGTGCAGGACGCCCGCAGCACCGCCGACCAATCTTCAGCGATCGCCACCCAGACCAGCGCCGGCATGGAGCAGCAATACCGCCAGGTGGATCAGGTGGCGACCGCCTCCCACGAAATGAGTGCCACCGCCCAGGACGTCGCCCGCAGCGCTGCACAAGCTGCGCAGGCGGCTCGCGATGCCGATCAGGCGACGCGTCAGGGCCTAACCGTGATTGATCGCACCACCACCAGCATCGACAACCTCGCGGCCGACATGAGCGCGGCGATGGTGCAAGTCGAAGGCCTGGCGGCCAACAGCGAGAAGATCGGTTCGGTGCTCGAAGTAATCCGCGCCATCGCCGAGCAGACCAACCTGTTGGCGCTCAACGCTGCCATCGAAGCGGCCCGGGCCGGTGAAGCCGGCCGCGGTTTTGCCGTGGTGGCCGATGAAGTGCGCAACTTGGCGCGACGTACCCAGGAATCGGTTGAAGAGACCCGCCTGGTGATTGAGCAATTGCAAAGCGGCACACAGGATGTGGTCGGTTCGATGGGCAACAGCCATCGCCAGGCCCAGGGCAGCGTCGAACAAGTCGGACAAGCCGTGACGGCGCTACGGCAGATCGGCGAGGCGGTGACCGTCATCAGTGACATGAACCTGCAAATCGCCAGTGCCGCGGAAGAGCAAAGCGCGGTCGCCGAGGAGATCAACAACAACGTCGCGACCATTCGTGACGTGACCGAGTCATTGTCGGGGCAAGCCAATGAATCGGCGCGGGTGAGCCAATCGCTTAATTGTCTGGCCAATCATCAGCAGGGTTTGATGGATCAGTTCCGCGTTTAAGTCCTTTGTGGGAGCGAGCCTGCTCGCGATAGCGGCGATACATTCAGTAACAATGTGTCTGATACACCGCTATCGCGAGCAAGCTTGCTCCCACAAGGTTTATATCCCCCAGGCTTGCGCCGTCTAACCGACAATCGCCTGCTCCCACGCCCTCAGAATGATGGCGAGTGGATATCTACCCAAAGCCGATTATGCTTCATGAAACCTTGCAGCGATGCGAGGCCGTCAGTCTGTGTCCCATGGCCCGGGTACGGCAACAAATGAGAGGTGCTCCGGCCTAAAACAAGAACAACGGAGAAAACTCATGGCGGCAATCGACAACACAACCACAGGCAGCGCGCCTCACCACGGGATCACCAAGGAAGAGCGCAAAGTCATTTTTGCCTCGTCCCTGGGCACCGTGTTCGAGTGGTACGACTTTTACCTCTATGGCTCGCTCGCCGCGATCATCGCCAAGCACTTCTTCGCCGGCGTCAACGAGACTACATCCTTCATCTTTGCCCTGCTCGCGTTTGCCGCGGGTTTTGCCGTTCGGCCCTTCGGGGCGATTGTGTTCGGGCGACTGGGCGACATGATCGGGCGCAAACACACCTTCCTGATCACCATTGTGATCATGGGTATTTCAACGGCTATTGTGGGTTTCCTCCCCGGCTACGCGACGATTGGCGTGGCGGCGCCGATCATCCTGATCACCCTGCGCCTGTTGCAAGGCCTTGCACTAGGCGGTGAGTACGGTGGCGCGGCGACCTACGTGGCCGAGCATGCACCGAAAGGCAAGCGCGGCTACTTCACTTCGTGGATCCAGACCACCGCGACCCTTGGTCTGTTTCTCTCTTTGCTGGTGATCCTGGCCTGTCGCACCGTGCTGGGCACTGAAGCCTTCGAAGCCTGGGGCTGGCGGATTCCGTTCCTGCTGTCGATCCTGTTGCTGATTGTCTCGGTGTACATCCGCTTGCAACTCAGTGAGTCGCCGGTGTTCCTGAAAATGAAGGCCGAAGGCAAAGCCTCGAAAGCGCCGCTGACGGAATCCTTCGCCCGCTGGGACAACCTCAAGATCGTGATCATGGCCCTGCTCGGCGGCACCGCCGGCCAGGCGGTGGTCTGGTACACCGGGCAGTTCTATGCGCTGTTCTTCCTGCTGCAGACGCTGAAGATCGACCCGCAGACCGCCAACCTGCTGATTGCCGGCTCGCTGCTGATCGGCACGCCGTTCTTCGTCATCTTCGGCAGCCTGTCCGACCGCATCGGCCGCAAGGGCATCATCATGGCCGGCTGCATCCTTGCAGCGCTGACCTACTTCCCGATTTTCCACGCGTTGACGCAGTACGGTAACCCCGACGTGTTCATCGCCCAGGAGAAAAACCCGGTCACGGTCATCGCCAATCCCGACCAGTGTTCGTTCCAGTTCGACCCGGTCGGCAAGGCCAAATTCACCAGTTCCTGTGACCTGGCCAAGACCGTGTTGGCCAAGCGCGCCATCCCCTACAAGAACGAGAAGGCCGAGCCGGGCGCTGTCGCGCAAGTGCGCATCGGCGACAAGGTGATCCAGAGTTTCGAAGGCACCGGCATGCCCGCCGCCGACTTCAAGGCCAAGAACGACGCGTTCACCGCCACACTCGTTACCGCGCTCAAGGACGCCGGTTACCCCGAGAAGGCTGACCCGGCCAAGACCAACTATCCGATGGTGCTGCTGCTCCTGACTATCCTGGTGATCTACGTGACCATGGTCTACGGCCCGATCGCCGCCTGGCTGGTGGAACTGTTCCCGGCGCGCATCCGCTACACCTCGATGTCACTGCCCTACCACATCGGCAACGGCTGGTTCGGTGGCTTCCTGCCGACGGTAGCCTTCGCCATGGTCGCGGCCACTGGGGATATTTATTACGGGCTGTGGTACCCGATCGTGATCGCGGTGATGACAGCGGTGCTGGGCATTTTCTTCATGCCGGAAACCAAGGATCGGGAGATTCATCACACCTGAATCGGGCATCCCCTCTGTAGGAGCAAGCTTGCTCGCGATGGCGGTCTGTCAGTCACATTGATTCAGGACGTGCCGACGCTATCGCGAGCAAGCTCACTCCTACAGGTTTTTGTGGTGTGGCTTTAGCTGCGCTTGGGCAACTCGATCACCACTTTCAACCCACCCCACTCGCTCTCCTGCAAGCGCAAAACCCCACCCCAGGTTTCGACGATGTCGCGCACAATCCCCAGGCCCAACCCGTGCCCATCGGTCTGTTCATCCAGCCGTGTGCCGCGACTGAATACCTGATCGCGCCGGTCTTGGGGAATGCCCGGCCCGTCGTCTTCCACGCTCAATTCAAACCCGTCTACGCCCTCGGACACAGTCAACCGCACCTCGGCATCCGCCCATTTGCAGGCGTTGTCCAACAGGTTGCCCAACAGCTCCAGCAGGTCTTCGCGATCCCACGGCAATTGCAGGCCGGCCGGGGCGCGATAACTCAGCGCCAGGTGTTCGCCGTGAATCATGTTCAGGGTCGATAGCAAACCCGGCAGCTCGGCATCGCAATCAAACAACGCACCCGGCAGTACATCACCGGACAACCGCGCGCGATTGAGTTCGCGATTAAGCCGTTGCTGAACCTGCTGCAGTTGCTCCTTGAGGATCTTGCGCAGTTGCGGATGAGCGTCGAGTTGCTCACTTGAGGCCAGGCTCAACATCACCGCCAGCGGGGTTTTCAAGGCATGGCCGAGGTTGCCCAGGGCATTGCGCGAGCGCTTGAGGCTGTCTTCGGTGTGGGCCAGCAAATGGTTGATCTGCGCCACCAGCGGTTCCAGCTCCACCGGCACTTGATCATCAAGTTGCGAGCGTTGCCCCTGCTGTAACTGCGCGATCTGCTCGCGGGCCTTTTCCAGTGGCCGCAAGGCGCGGCGCACGGTAATCCTTTGCAGCAGCAGAATCAGCAACAATCCCGCCAGCCCCAGGCCGAGACCGACCTGTTGCATGCGCTGAAAACTTTCGCGAACCGGGGTGTAATCCTGCGCCACGCTGATGGAAATCGACTGCCCCAAACGGCGATAGTCCGAGCGCAGCACCAGCAACTGCTGACCCTCCGGGCCCAACTGCAAGTTGCTGTGCAGGCCGGGTTGTTCGAGGCGTGGCAACTCTTGGTCCCACAGCGAACGAGAACGCCAATGGCTGTCGGCAAAATCAATGCGGAAGTAGTGTCCGGAAAAGGGTCGCTGATAGGCCGGCGACAAATGTCGTTCATCCAGTTGCAAACCCTGCGGGCCGCGCACCAGCGCCACCAACAAGTTCTCACTGTCATTGCGCAGCCCGGCTTGGAGGTAGCGCTGCAAACCCATTTCGAACAACCACAGGCTGGTTTGCGCCAGCACAAGGCCGACGATCACCATCACGCTGATCAGGCCCAGACTCAAGCGGCGTTGGATCGACCTCACTGGGCTTGCCCGCCGAACAGGTAACCCTGGCCGCGACGGGTTTCAATGACGTCGCGCCCGAGCTTGCGCCGCAGGTGATTGACGTGGACTTCCAGCACGTTGGAATCGCGCTCGGTTTCACCGTCATAGAGGTGCTCGGCGAGATGGCTTTTCGAAAGGATCTGTTCCGGGTGCAGCATGAAGTAACGCAGCAAGCGGAATTCGGCCGCCGTGAGCTGAATGTCCGCGCCGTCGCGGGTCACGCACTGACGCCCTTCATCCAGATGCAAACCCGCTGACTTGAGCGTCGGCTGATTGACCTGGCCGTGGGAGCGACGCAACAGCGCCTGAATCCGCAGATGCAGTTCTTCCGGATGAAAGGGTTTGGTCAGGTAATCGTCGGCACCCGCCTTGAGCCCTTCGATGCGCTCGGCCCAGGAACCGCGGGCAGTGAGGATCAGCACCGGCGTCGCGAGTCCGCCGGCGCGCCACTGGGCCAACACCTCAAGCCCCGGCAACCCCGGCAGGCCGAGGTCGAGGATGATCAGGTCGTAGGGTTCGCTGCTGCCCTGATACACCGCATCGCGACCGTCGGCCAGCCAGTCCACGGCATACCCCTGGCGATTGAGGCCGGCCATCAGTTCGTCAGCCAGGGGCACGTGGTCTTCCACCAGGAGCAAACGCATCGGTCAATCTTCCTTGTCTTTCAGTAAACGGCCAGTGGCGGCGTCGAGGTCGAGTTCGCGGACCACGCCTTCAGTGGTCAGCAACTCAACTTCATAAATGTAGACGTCGTGCTTCTCTTCGAGCTCGGCTTCCAGCAGTTTGGCCCCCGGATAGCGGTCCAGCGCCTGCTGCAACAGTTGCTCGAGCGGCAGGATCACACCTTGTTGGCGTAAGCGCAGGGCTTCATCCTGATCCAGGTCGCGGGCCATGACCACTGAGCAAAAAGCCAGAAACAGCAACGCCAGGCTAGCGGCGCGCCGATGTGTAACAGAAAGCAGCGTCATTACGAATCCTGATGATCCTTGAGTACCTGCCCACTGACCGCGTCTAATTCCAGGTCCCAGTCGATGCCCTGCGGGTCGCGCAGTTCAATCTGGTAGATGTACTTGCCGTACTCTTCTTCCAGCTCGGTTTCGGTGACGGTGGAACCGGGATGCTTGGCCAATGCGGTGGCATTGAGCTTTTCAAAAGACACAATGGTACCAGCGTCGCGCAGCCTCAGTGCTTCGTCCGGGCCCAGATCGCGGGCGTGGGCGAGGCTGGCGGTCAGGCCGATGAGGGACGCGGTGAACAGGGCAGTCAGGGTTTTCATGGGTGTCTCCGTATTCTTTTATGTGTTGCCTACGGGGGCCACCTTAGCGATATGAACTTAATTGAAACTGAATGGCCATCATTGGGTGGAGTGATGCCAAACCTGTAGGAGCCCGGCTTGCCGGCGATCGTGGCCGACAGATCGCCATCGCCGGCAAGCCGGGCTCCTACAGGTCCGCGATGGTCAAGCACACCGCAATGCAACACCTGTTTATAATTCTCCGCTTGCCAAACATCGAGACCGGTATGACCGCCATCCACATCAAGTTCCCCTCCCTGACCCTCAAGGCCGGCCCCCGCGCCTTCGCGCACATCCGTGAAAACGGCTTGAGCGCCGCCGATGTCGGCACGTTGCCGGGCGCGGCCGGGGGGCCGAAGGCGTTGGGCATTCAGGGTCTGGACCTGGCGTTGTTCGGCGAATGGCTGCCGGCGGCACCTCGGGAGCGTTCGCTGATCGGTGCGTCGGTGGGTTCCTGGCGCTTCGCCAGTGCCTGCCTGCCGGATGCCGCCGAGGGCATCCGCCGCCTCGGTCACCTCTACACCGAGCAGAACTTCGCCAAAGGCGTGACCATGGCGCAGATCAGCCAGAGTTCGCGGCGCATGCTCGATGACTTGCTTGACGGCCGCGACGCCGCCCTCCTGGACAACGCTCACTATCGCTTGAACATCATGGTGGTCAAAAGCCACGGCCTGCTCGCGGACGATCATCGCGGCCGATTGGGGCTGGGGCTGTCGTCGGTAATCGCCGACAACTTGCGCGGGCGGACGCGGTTGTCGCGGCACTTCGAGCGCCTGATCATCCACGACCCGCGCCTGGCGCCGCCGGTCAATGCGCTGCACGATTTCCCGTCTCGATTCGTCGCGCTGAACGCCGGCAACCTGCGCCAGGCTTTGCTGGCATCGGGCTCGATCCCGATGGTGATGGAAGGCGTGCGCGACCTTCCGGGCGCTGGCGCGGGAACGTTCCGCGATGGTGGTCTGCTGGACTATCACCTCGACTTGCCCTACAGCGGCGACGACATCGTGCTCTATCCGCACTTCACTGACCGGGTGATTCCCGGCTGGTTCGACAAGACCCTGCCGTGGCGCCGCGCCTGCCCGGCGCGCTTGCAGAACGTGTTGCTGCTGGCGCCGTCGAAGGAATACCTGTCACGCCTGCCCTACGGCAAATTGCCGGACCGAAATGACTTCAAGCGTTTCATGGGTGACGCGCCGAGTCGGCAGAAATACTGGCGCGCGGCGATGGATGAAAGCCGTCGGCTGGGCGACGAGTTCCTCGAACTGGCCGCCAACGGTCGCCTCGGCGAGCGCTTGCTGACCCTTTAGTCAAGGCAAGCTGTTAAACTCGCCGCCTGCCCAAATCGCCGCGGCGATCGCCACCTGAACAGAGCTGAAAACACTGTGGAAATCTTCAAAGAGTTTACTTTCGAATCCGCCCACCGCCTGCCCCACGTCCCGGACGGCCACAAGTGCGGCCGCCTGCACGGGCACTCGTTCAAGGTGGCGATTCACCTGAGCGGCGATCTGGATCCGCATACTGGCTGGATTCGCGATTTCTCGGAAATCAAGGCGATCTTCAAGCCGCTGTATGAGCGTCTGGACCACAACTACCTGAATGACATTCCTGGCCTGGAAAACCCGACCAGTGAAGTGCTGGCCAAGTTTATCTGGCAAGAACTGAAGCCTCTGCTGCCGGAACTCAGTGCGATTCGTATCCACGAAACCTGCACCAGCGGTTGCATCTACCGCGGCGAATAAAGCGAATCCCCTGAAGGAGCAGCCGTAGGCTGCTTCAGCTCCTACAGGGGGACTGCGTTTCGTCAGGGATGTAATGAACAGCCATCAATGGCTGTTTTTTTATGCCTGAGATTTTTGGCCTCTCTGATCTACCGCATTCGCGAGCAGGCCCGCTCGAATATTTTTGGACGGCGACGACCAACGCCGCTGGCGAGGATTGCCATTGCCGAGCTAACGTAGAGAGACAGCCGAGAATATTCTTCAAAAGGATTCACCTCATGCACATCATCAACGCCCGTCTGCGCAACCAAGAAGGCCTGCATGAGTTACACCTGGAAAACGGCCTGATCAGCAACATCGCCCGACAGACCGAAGCCCCGACCCTGGGGCCGGAGGATCTGGATGCTGGCGGCAACCTGGTGGTACCGCCCTTCGTCGAACCGCACATCCACCTCGACGCCACCCTGACCGCCGGCGAGCCCCGCTGGAACATGAGCGGCACGCTGTTCGAAGGCATCGAATGCTGGGGCGAGCGCAAGGCGACCATCACCCTGGAAGACACCAAGACCCGGGCGAAGAAAACCATCCAGAACCTCGCCGCCCACGGCATTCAGCACGTACGCACCCATGTCGACGTCACCGACCCGCAACTGACCGCACTGAAGGCGATGCTTGAAGTGCGCGAGGAAAGTCGTCACCTGATCGACATGCAAATCGTCGCGTTTCCCCAGGAAGGCATCGAGTCCTATCACAACGGTCGCGATTTGATCGAAGAAGCGATCCACATGGGCGCGGACGTAGTCGGCGGCATTCCGCACTTCGAGTACACCCGCGAACAGGGCGTGAGTTCGGTGAAGTTCCTGATGGACCTGGCCGAGCGCACCGGATGCCTCGTCGATGTGCATTGCGATGAAACCGACGACCCGCATTCACGCTTTCTCGAAGTGCTGGCCGAGGAGGCTCGCAGCCGCTGCATGGGTTCGCGGGTCACCGCCAGCCACACCACGGCCATGGGCTCTTACGACAACGCTTACTGCGCCAAGCTGTTTCGCCTGCTTGGGCATTCGGGGATCAGTTTTGTCTCCTGCCCCACCGAAAGCATCCACCTGCAAGGACGCTTCGATAACTTCCCGAAACGCCGCGGCGTGACTCGGGTCAACGAGTTGCTGGAAGCGGGCATGAATGTATGCTTTGGCCAGGACTCGATCGTCGACCCGTGGTATCCGCTGGGCAACGGCAACATTTTGCGGGTACTCGAAGCCGGCCTGCACATCTGCCACATGCTCGGTTACCGCAACCTGCAAAGTGCCCTGGACCTGGTCACCGACAACAGCGCCAAGGCCATGGCTTTGGGTCAGCGCTATGGACTGGAACCGGGACGACCGGCGAATTTGTTGATTTTGTCGGCGGATAGCGATTACGAAGTAATCCGCAGCCAGGGGTTGCCGCTGTATTCGGTTCGTGGGGGCAAGGTATTGATGAAACGGACGATGCCGGTGGTGGAGTTCAGTGATCTGAGTTGAGATTTATATTATCGGAACTGGACACGTACTACTGTCACAAACAAACCATTTTGCGGATGCGCAATTGATCTCCAAGGGTTCCTAAGCCCTGCCACGCGATCGAAGTGACAGCGAGTGACTATCCCTCTAAGTCCTAGCTACCGATTCATGAAAAACGCAACGCTCTGAATGCAACTTTCGCAAACCTTGCCCAGAGATTTCGCCGAACCCATCAGAAAGCCTTCATTCACATACCTGTCGGAAACAAACTTATTTTCTCGGCTTTTAAATCAACGAATACTGGCACAGCTCCAGAAAACTGAATGATTTCAAGCAAAATTACTGATCCACCCACGTTAATAGCTGCAACCCCGTCGGTGCCGACCGAAATGACATTTCCCGTCAAAATTATAGAGCCTTCTACTAACCCAATCGAGCAAACATCACCGGATGCAGGGTTCGCGTTCCGCCCCCAAACGAAAATCTCGTCGATATCCAGTTCGACATCATAACGCGCACCTATTTTCGGCGGCGACCCCTTCCAACTTGCAATTGCACCCCCGAAATCAGTTGAAAAACACACATGAGTTTCTGCGTGGAGGTGAGTCACACTCTCTATAGTCACTTTCATTCTTTTTGATTCGGCAATGGAATACGTACAACTGTGTTCTCTACGTTCATTACATTTCCTTTCAGCTCAAGCACCCAATTCCCTACGTGACAATAGTGCTTATTTTGATAACCATTGCGCGAGCCCCATAGGGGATACCTTAATCCGTAGATGAGACCAGCATAGCGAAGAGAAGCCGTCGAGGATGAAAGACCCGCACCCGATCGACTCACGCATGGCTAGGTTTTAAATGAAAGCTTTCTAGTTATGTCACGACCGCATCCTGCTTCAAAACACTGTTGATTTTTTTTGCGCTTCGACTCGTGCCCCAATAAGCAATAAAATTGTGGTGGCTCTTGAAGAATAACTGGGTCATTCCAGTCATAGTCCTTTATGAATTTTATGCTCCCTAACACTTTGTACATAAAAATTGTAACACCTTAATCTTCAATATCATCT
Source organism: Pseudomonas sp. MYb327 (assembly GCF_040438925.1). Lineage (NCBI taxonomy): Bacteria > Pseudomonadati > Pseudomonadota > Gammaproteobacteria > Pseudomonadales > Pseudomonadaceae > Pseudomonas > Pseudomonas sp. MYb327. Next base: position 1,110,595 of record NZ_CP159258.1, on the reverse strand, counting down.
AAAGCTACGTAAACAGATGGATCATGCAGTCTCAAATACGCGGCGGTGAACTCTATGATTGAGTCAGCCGCTCCTACCGATATTCGAAACCGAGACCCATGCGGTTCAATTTTCACTTTCAACAGGGAGGTTGTTGGAATATTTTTTACCGACAAATCACTCACCTCGCTACAGCTAACACCAATGCGACAAGAGTTAAACTCCTTCCATTTTAGTGGAGGTCTGTCGGGCAGCTCTTTTATATTGAACGCTAACGTCAATACTGAGGCATTATTATCTACACTCAATGAAAACAGTTTTACCTCATCAATCTCCACCAGCCGACTAAATACCATATTAAAAAAAACACTACCCTCAAAATCATTCCAGTATTTCACCTGTCACCTCCTAAAGGGGTAGTGTTCTTTTGTACCCCTGACCTTTCCGTGCCTAACATCATCAGTCGGCCGAACATTAAAGTGTGGACCTTGATCACCCACATTATTTTTTTCGTTAAACTTATGGCCTGCGGCATGATCTTGCAACACAAGGACAAATCCGTCGTCCCGAGTAAATTGATATTGCCTGGTTCTAATTGGCACACCGAAACTATTCAATATGCTTTTACCGGCCATGTCAGTCATATTTACATATCCAACCTGTTTAGCCCTACCACTCACAGAATCCAGTTGAGTATCCGGTTGTTGACTATTTGGAATTCCCGCATCGGCTTTAGCCTGCCTAAATGCTCCTCGTCGTGATACATCCGGAACTGATGGTTCACCCTCATCAACCTTAACCCCAACACCACCATCCGGCACCGAACACCCCGGCTTATTCGCCCCCGGACAATTCCCGCTCAACCCCAACGGATCCACCCACCCCGTCGGATTTGGCGTGTAGCGATACGGGTTGAGTCCGCCGGCCAGCTTCACCGGATCCGGCGTCAGATAACGTCCGCTGTCCGGTTGGTAATACCGATGCCGGTTGTAGTGCAGGCCGCTTTCCGCATCGAAGTACTGGCCCTGAAAGCGCAGCGGTTGTTCTAACTCTTCGCCGCCGCCATGGCTTAGGTGGCTGAGCTTGCCGTAGGCGGTGTATTTGGCTGACCAGACGATCTCGCCGCTGTAGTCGGTGAGTTCCTGCGGCGTGCCGAGGTGGTCGAGTTGGTAGTAGAACGGGCAGGCTTTTTTCGGGCCTTTGCCGTCGAGCAGGGCCAGCGGGCGGAAGCTGCCGGGTTCGTAGAGGTAGCTGCGGTAGTGCGTCGGGCTGCTTTCGGCGACGAGCTGGTCGCCTTGCCAGAAGAAGCTGGTGGTTTGGCCGTCGACGGTCTTGTCGATGCGTCGGCCGAAGGCGTCGTAGCGGTAGGACGTTTCGCGACCGTCCGGCAGGTTGATGCCGATGAGGCGGTGCTGGCTGTCGTAGCGGTACTCGGTGACGTGTTGGCCGCGGCGTTCGCGGAGCAAGTTGCCGTAGGCGTCGTAGTCGTAATGGCGGTCGCCGTGGCGTCGCAGGCGGTTGCCCTTGAGGTGCCAGGGGCCGGGGCGGTCGTGGATCAGCAGGTTGCCGGCCGGGTCGTGGCTGAAGTGCTCCGGGTCCTGGTCACGGGCGTGGCGCACGTCGGTCAGGCGGTCGAGTGGGTCGTACTGGTAGCGGCGTTGGCCGTGGCGGGTGTCGCTGATTTGCAGGAGGTTGCCGTTGGCGCCGTAGGCATAGTCGCGGCGATACAGCGGACGCTGGTTTTGGCTGACGGCGTGGGCCTGCAAACGGCCCTGTTCGTCGTAGGCGTAGTCGCTCAGCAACAAACCTTGTTGACGGGTTTGTTCGCGACCACCGACGAAGCTGTGCGTGGTCAGGCGCGAACCGTTGAGGTCGATGGCGGTCAGCGCCCCGCCCTCGGCGCGATGGTAGTGCAGGCGGCTGTTGTCCGGCAGGCGCAGGTGCTGGAGTTGACCACTGACGTCATAGCCGTAGCGCAACGTGCCCCAGCCCTGATGTTCGCTGATCAGGCGGTCGTGAAAGTCGTATTCGAACTCCAGCGGATGGTCCTGGCCGTCGTCGACGCTGACCAAACGACCGAGGCTGTCGTAGCGGTAGTCGACCTGGCTGCCGTCGGGCAAGGTCTTGACCAGCAGGCGTCCGGCGCTGTCGCGTTGGTAACCGGTGACGAGTTGCGAGCCGTCATCGCCAAACTCGGTTTTATCCAACAACTGGCCGTTGAGGTCATAGGCATACGCCGTGCGGCGACCGTCGAAGCCGGTTTCCTGTCGGATCAAACCACCGGGCGTGTAGTCCAGGTGATAGGTGTCACCGGCTTCGTTTTCAATCTCGGTGAGCAACAACTGCGCATGCTCGTAGCGGTACTTCAGCTCGCTGCCGTCGGGGTTGATCCGTCGACTGACCAGGTGCAGGTCGTCGGCGTATTCATAGCGGGTGACGCGGTCCAGTTCGTCGCGCTCGGCGGTGATCCGGCCATAGGCGTTGTAGCTGAAGCAGCGGCTGGCGCCGTTCGGCAACGTGGTTTGCAACAGCCGACCCACCGCGTCCCACTGGTAATGGGTAACATCGCCGAATTCGTCCTGCGCCGTAGTTCGCCGCCCCAGCGCATCGTAGGCAAACTGCCGGCGCCCACCGTCGGGCAGGGTTTCTTCAAGCAGTTGCCCGAGACTGTTCCACTTCAACAGATGCTGACTGTGATCCGGATAGCGGATCGCCCGCAGCCGCCCTTGCGCGTCGTAGTCGTGGTAGGTGCTCTGGCCGTCCGGGTCGATCAGCCAGGTGACGTCGCCCTGGGCATTGCGCCGGTAGGTCCACTTGGCCTGGCCGCGATAGCGGGCATGCAGGAAACCGTTGCGGTACTCGTAGGACGTCGGCTCGTCTTCCGGCGGAATCAGCGCGATCAGCCGTCCGACTTCGTCGTAGCGGTATTCGGTCACCGCGCCGAGCGGGTCCTGCTCGGCGATCAGCCGTCCCTCGGCGTCATAGGCCTTGCGCCGTTCGCCCCCGTCGGCCTCGACCCGGTGCACCAGCCGAGCGTGCTCATCGTGGACGTAGACTTCTTCGCTGCCGTCGGCGTGTTTGAGTCGCACGCCGCCGGTGTCGTCCCAGCTGTAGCGCGTGTCCATCTGCGCAAACGAGGCCCAATGGCGGATGCAGCGCGCCGCCTTGCCGGAGCGTTCCCACTCCCAATAGAAACTCGCGCCACCGGCCAGTTGCCGCTGCAAGATGACGTGCTGTTCGTCATAGTCGTAGCGCTCACTTTCATTCGCAGCGTTGGTTGCGGCGATCAGCCGTCCCCGCGCGTCATAGCCATAGGTGACCAGCGTCTGCTCGGTGCGCCAGGCCGGCACCTGCTCGTCGACGAGGTGAAAACGCTGGTAGTCGACGGCGATCAAATGCTGCCGCTCATAACGCAGCAGCAAACAGCGCCCGGCGCCGTTGTCGAGGCGCAGCACGCGGTCGGAGAAATCGCGCTGCAGCGTCAGACGATTGCCATAGGCATCGCTGATCGCGCTCAGACGCCCATCGAGAAAGTGAAAGAACCGCGCCGACTCACCGGCCAGCGCCACGATCAACTCTTCGGGCTGATCACCGAGGTAGATCGCTGCCCGCGACAGGCTGTTGTGGATGACCGGGCGGGTTAGGCTCGGCAACGGAAATGGCGTACGGCGATTCTCGTGGTCGACCCAGGTGACCGTGTCGCCAGAAAGCTCCAGGTGATGGGCCAGCGAATGGCTCCAGCCAAAGCCCAGGCCGCTGTCGATTTCTACGGCGCTGGTGCGATAGAGCCGGGTGAATTCGAACGGCCAAATCCCATCGAGAACAGCGTCGTTGAGGGTCAGCAGCTCTTCGCCGGTGACCATCGACACCGGGCAGCCGTTGGTACACGTCAGCGCGGCACAATCGGCGCTGTCGCCGTTGGGGTTTTTCGCCTGAACCGGGGCGTCGTCGTGGGGTTCGTCTTTTTTCAGCGAGGTGTTGTTGCGCCCTTTCCAGCGCAACTGCATCCGGCCTTTTTTCAGGCCGGCCGCGACACCGCGTGCGGCGACTTTTTTATAGCGGTCGATGTAGCCGATGAAGGTACTGATGATGGTGAACAGCGCGCCAACGAGGCGCGTAACCGCATTGATCAACTGCGCGCCGCGTCGCGCCAGACGCATCGTCAGGTAAGCAACGCCGCCTCCTGCCGTGGCGAAGGTCAGGACGATGGCAATCAAAATGTCGATCAGCAGTTCCACCACCAACGCCGATATCGCCTTGGCGGTTTCGCCGGCCATCAGACTGGGCGGGAGCATTTCCAGCCAAAGGCTGGCTGTACGCAACAGCAGGCACAGCGCCGCCTCATCACTGGCCAACAGTTGGATCTTGCTCATCACCTCCGGCGATTTTTTCGCCAGCTCGACCAGTTGATCCGCACTGCTGCCCAGTCGCTCAACAAACTCACCGGGGTTTTTCAGAATGTCCGAGAGCAGGTTGATCCCGTCCCACACCCCCTCGATCGCCGCCCAACTGCCGGCCAACATGCCGTTGCCCACCGCGATCGAAGTCGACTGCGACCACTGCGGCTTGAACCCTTCCCACTCATTGCGCAGCCACTTATCCAGCTCTGCGGCGAGGCCGTTGTAAGATTGAAAAAGCTCATCAATCTGCTTCGGCGTCACCTCGCTTTGCACGTGCACGCGGTAGAACTTGCCCGCCTCGCCCTTGAACTCTCCCTTGCCGTTTTCATCGAGGGTGACGGAAATCGAGTCGCCCCCCTCCAGCGCAATCACATCAACCTGAATGTTGCCCAGCGGAACGTCATACACCGACTCGAACTTGCTCTCGATCTGCAGGACGCCACCTTGCGGACACTGCGCCACCGTGGAGATGAAGTCGTCGTCACTGCGGCTGACGATGGTGCGGGTGGAGCCCAGTTTGATCACCCGCTCCATGTCCATCAGCGAAGGCATGTCCGTGGCGCGGCTGACCTTGTCGGCAGCCTGGCTGAACCAGTGTTTGAGCTGTTGGCGGTAAAGCGTCAGGGTGTCGGGAAAGCTGTCGAGCTCCTGCTCGATGCGGGCGATGTGATCCATCAGCCCACCGAAAGATCAGCAGCCACGTGAAAAACCGGGTCGAACATGAGCAATCCCTCGCACAGAAAATTAGGCGCGAGGAACTTTGCGGGGGATCAGCGAGGAAAGAAGTCAGGGAAGGATGATGTTGATGTAGGGCAATTCGCTAAAACAAAAAACTGGCAATTGATGCCTTCGCGGTTCAGGCCAGCTTCCACAAAGTCCTGGTGAACTGTGTGAGAACGAGCCTGCTCGCGAAGGCGATTTAAAGTTCAACCAATCAACCGAGCCGTCCCAAACAGACTCACCCGACTCAACTCCCCCTGCTCTTCCTCCAACAAAATCGGCGCCGTGCCACCGGGCATCACCACTTTCACTTCCCCCGCCTTCACCCAACCCACTCGCCACGCCGCGCAAGCCACCGCCGTGGCGCTGGTGCCCGATGACGCCGTTGGCCCTTCGCCGCGCTCGAACACCCGCGCGCTCACTCGCTGCCCGGACTCATGCATCGCCCATTGCAGGTTGATCCCTGCCGGACACGGTCGCCCTGCTCCGGTCGGCATGGCGTAGGCGATACGCAACAGCCCTTCAGCCAATGGCGGCTCACGCATCTGCTCATTGCTCGGCAAGGCGTCCGCGCTTTGCACCAGGGTCACGCAATGCGGATTGCCGACCCGCGCGAACTGACTGCGCGACCATGCCGGCTCAAGTGACGACAACGGTTCGACGTGACTGAGTTCGCGCCCATTCATGCTCACCATTTCAACCCCGTGAGCGCTGACCGCCTCAGGACCGAATCCAGGTTTGCCCAGGTCCAGCCAAAATCCCTGCACTTCTTCGACCACTGCCGGTTTCACCGAGATTTCCCCGGGCGATTGCACATCGCCCTTGTCGTGATGAACCCGGAGTCGGCACGCCTCGTCTTTTGGCCACAAGCCCAGATCGCTGAGCGCCTGGGAAAAAATCGTCAGCCCATTGCCACTGCGTTCGGCCAGCGTGCCGTCGGTGTTGACGATCAACAAATCAAATGGCGGGGACGACTGAAAGGGGCCGACCAGCAGCCCATCGCTGCAATGGTCTTTGCTGCCGGGCGGTTGGGTGCCGGCGGCCCAGCCACAGCAAGCCTGGATGGCCGCCAGTGTCCAGCCCCCCCGGGTTTGCGCGGCGTGACTGGCCTGCTCGGGCAAGTCGATGCCCTGGCGGCGCAAGTCCTCGGGCGCCGCCACCATGTAGATATTGCCTCGTGCATCGTACATCCGCGCCATGGCGCCCTCCGTGCCGGAATCATTGGTCGCGCTCAACATATCGCGAAACATGGTCGTGCTGTGCAACGATGTCAGCCTGTTTCACCGCAAACCCGGTGGACGCTGATCGAACCCTCGTCGGGCAATCACTGTCCCTTGGAGACGCGACGTTTTTTGCCAAGGATTGATATGACCAACCTCAACAGCCAGAGCTCTTTCGTGCCGGGGCGCCTGGAGCAAATGTCCACGCGCATCGCCTTTTTCATCGCCGGTTTCGGCATCGCCGCGTGGGCGCCCCTGGTGCCGTATGCCAAGGCCCGGGCCGGGCTGGATGAAGGCACGCTCGGTTTGTTGTTGCTGTGCCTGGGGGTGGGCTCGATTCTGGCCATGCCCATGGCTGGGCTTCTGGCCACGCGATTTGGCTGTCGCAAAGTGGCGACCGGCGGCACCTTGTTGATCTGTCTGGCCCTGCCGCTATTGGCGACCGTGTCTTCGATTCCGGCGTTGATCGCGGCGTTGTTTATCTTCGGTGCCGGCCTCGGCACGGTGGACTCAACGGTCAACCTGCAAGCGGTGATCGTCGAACGGGCCAGTGGCAAGAACATGATGTCGGGCTTTCACGGGTTGTTCAGCCTCGGCGGGATTGTCGGGGCGGCGGGCGTCAGTGGCTTGCTCGGCCTGGGGATTTCACCGCTGGGCGCGACATTGGTGGTGATCGTCTTGCTGCTGATTGCGCTGGCCAAGGCAGCGCCGCATCTGTTGCCTTACGGCAGCGAAAGTTCGGGGCCGGCGTTCGCCGTTCCCCACGGCATCGTGCTGTTTATCGGCGGCATGTGCTTCATCGTGTTCCTCGCCGAAGGCGCGGCGCTGGACTGGAGCGCGGTGTTCCTGGCGCAGGAACGCGGGATCGACACGGCGTACGCCGGATTGGGTTACGCAGCGTTTGCCCTGACCATGACCGCCGGACGGCTGACCGGTGATTCGATCGTGCGACGCCTGGGCGCGACGCGGGTGATTGTGTTCGGTGGGCTGACGGCGGCGGCTGGTCTGTTTCTGGCGACCTTTGCCCCGAACTGGGAAGCGGCGCTGGTGGGTTATGCGTTGCTGGGTGCCGGCTGTTCGAACATTGTGCCGGTGCTGTACACCGCAGTCGGTAAACAGACCGTCATGCCGGAAAGCGTCGCCGTACCGGCCATTACCACCTTGGGTTATGCGGGGATTCTTGCGGGGCCTGCGGTGATCGGCTTCGTCGCCCATGCCGCCAGTTTGAGTTTTGCCTTTGGCCTGATGGCGCTGTTGCTGGTGGCGGTGGCGATTGGCGGTAAGGTGTTGAGGGTCTGAAAAGCATCGCTGGCAGCCAGCCCTACAGGGATCGGTGTCGTACACATGTCCGACGCAATCCTGGAGGAGCTGGCCTGCCAGCGATAGGATCAACCCGGTCTGTCAGAAACCGACGCTGGCCTGCACAAAGAACGTGCGCGGTGCGCCGACATACATGCCCGAGTTGTTATCGCTGGAGCGAGTGAAGTACTGCTTGTCGAAAACGTTCTTCACCCCGACCCCGACTTTCAGGTTCGACACCGACGGGCCGAAGTCATAGCCGCTGCGCACGTTCCAGGTGACGTAACCCGGAATGTCGCCGTACTGGCCATCGGCGGTGCCTTCGGTGATGTAGTTGTTGGTGAAGCTGCCATCGGCGTTCACGGCAACACCCGGTGAGCGCTGTTTGGACTGAGCGAAGGCATCGATGTTGTAAGTCCAGCGGTTGATGTCATAGCGCAGGCCGGCGGTTGCCACCTGTCGCGAGTAGAACGGCAGGTCGCGGCCCTTGAAGCCGGGAATTTCACCTTCATAAACGGCGCGGGTGTAAGTGAAGCCGGCGTTGGCGGTCAAGCCTTCGAGGCGTGGGTCGAGCGCCGCCATGTTGTAGTGCACCGACGTTTCAATGCCTCGGTGGGTGGTCGCGCCGAGGTTGGTCCAGCCTGCGTCGTTGCTGATGTATTGCAACTCCTTGTCGAAGTCGATGTAGAACAGCGTCACTTCGCCGCCCCACACATCATCGTTGTAGCGGGTTCCGATCTCGTAGGTCTTGGCCTTTTCCGGCTCAAGGCCATTGGCCGGCTCGTCGCCTGCACCACCCTGACCGAGCTGGAAATATTGCAGGGCGCCGAAGGACGTTTCGTAGTTGGCGAACAGTTTCCAGGCGTCGGACATGTGATACATGACGCTCAAGGCCGGCAGCGGTTCGTTGCTTTCAATGCTTCGGTTCTTTTCGGGCACCGGCCGGCCAGCGGTATCGAGCACCGGACGGTCATGCCAGTCGGTGCTGATGTGTTCAAAACGGATGCCCGGGGTGATGGTCCAGTTGCCGACGTCGATTTTGTTGTCGACATACACCGAGTTCGCTTCAGTACCACCGGTGCGGTCCTGGTAGACATGCCCGTCCGAACCCGGGCGCACCACCGGCTCGTTGTTGACCAGCGCCAGGCGGCTGGCCTCTTCGTGCATGCCTTCTTTCAGGTAGCGATAACCGACGCTGACTTCCTGGGTGGTCTGGCCGAGGTCAAACACATGGGACACCCGCGGCTCGATACCGAAGGTGTAGTAGGTGCGCGGAAACGAGCCAAGGGTTTTCTGATCGCGGGCGGCGATGTTGCTGCCACGAAAACTGTCGGAATAGTAAGTCAGCACTTCGGCCTGGGTGCGCTCACCGATGAGCCGCGCCCATTTGAACGACACATCCTTGCGGCGGCCGCTGAAGTTGTCGTGGTCGCGGTCGGACTGGAACGGGTCCGCGTCGTACTGCGCCTGGGTCAGGCCGCCGGGCATATCGGCCTTGGCGTCGTAGTAGTGAAAATTGAGGCTGAAATCGTCGACATCGGTAGGGGCCCAGTGGGTCTTGAGGATCACGTCGTCGATGTCATTGCCGTTGTTGCTTTCACGGTAGCCGTTGCCGTTCACGCCGGAGTACAACAGCGCCACGCCCATGCCGTTATCGGCGGTGCCGCCGGCAAACAGCGTGTCGATGTGCTTCCAGCCGCCATGCTGGGACGTTTCCAGGGTAGAGCCGATTTCTGCCGAGGCTTGCTCCGGGATTGCCCGAGTTACGAAGTTGATCACACCGCCCACGTTCTGTGGTCCGTAGCGCACGGAACCGGCGCCGCGCACCACGTCGATGCTGTCGAGGTTCCCAGAGGAAATCGGCGCCATGGACAACTGAGGCTGGCCGTAAGGCGCAAACGCGGCGGGCACGCCGTCGATCAACACGGTGGAGCGCGGCGACAGGCGCGAGGTCAGGCCACGCACGCCGACGTTCAGGGAAATATCGCTGCCGCCCGTACCGTTGGCGTCCTGCACTTGCACGCCGGGTACGCGCTTGAGCACGTCGCCGACGTTCATCGCGCCTTGCTCGACCATGGCTTCGCGGCGAATCACGGTGCGCGCGCCAGGGTGGTTTTGCACCACGGCGGCATCGGCGTCGCCGAGCCAGTCGCCGACCACCTTGATGTCGGTCACACCCAGTTCCAGCGGGCCATTTGCCGCCGCCGTCTGTGCCGGCATCAGCGTCACCGAACCTTCATCGATCTGGTATTGCAGGCCGCTGCCTTGCAGCAACTGACGCAGCGCCTCTTCCGGCGAGATGTTGCCGTCCACCGCCGGGGCTTGTTTGCCGGAGACCAATTCAGGACTGAAAAAAACCTGCAGCGACGTTTGCTGGCCGAGCTCACTCAAGGCCTGACCCAATGGCTGCGCCTTGATGTGGATGGCATCGGCGGCAAATGCCTGAGGCATCGCCACATTGACCGCCAGCGCAAGCGCCAACGGCAACCAAGGGAATTTGTTGTTTTTAGCGGTGGATTTTTTCACGTCGAACGTAGTCCTGTGGATCGCAAGAGTGTGCGCTTGTTAATGCAAACCAGTTGCAGTTGAACAGGAAGACGATGAACTCGAAAAAAACCTGAATTTTATTTTGAAATTATTTCCTGACTGCCGTCATCAAGCGTTCGGACGGCCACTGGAAGAATGTTCGGCAAGGCCTTGAGCAGCGCGTCGGTATTGTCGGATTTGAATACGCTGGTCAGGCGCAGATTGCCCACCACCGCGTTACCGACCTTGAGCGGCTTCTCGCGGTAGCGCGAGACCTGTTCGGCGACATCGGCAAGGCTGGCGTTGTTGAACACCAGTTTGCCGTTGCGCCAGGCAGTCATCTCGGCCGGATTCACTGGGTAAGCCGTCGCGACTTTGCCTTGGGCATCGACATGAGTGCCGAGACCGGCGGTGAGGCTGATGAAATCATTCTCGGTCGACGAGCGCCCCTGAACCTTGACCGTGCCCTGCTCTACCACGACCCGCGTGTCGGCGCTGCCCCGGCGCACATCGAAACGGGTGCCGGTGACCGTGACCTTGCCGCTGCCCGCTTCAACTACAAACGGCCGGCGGGTGTCGTGCTCGACGCTGAACATCGCCTCGCCTTCGGTCAACTCGATGGCGCGACGATCCTTTTCAAACCGCACTTGAATCCGGCTGCGGCTGTCCAGGTCGACTACCGAGCCATCCGGCAAAGCCACGTGTCGACGCTCGCCCGTCGCTGTGGAAAACTCGGCGGTGTACGGCGTCGGGTGATTCAAGCCGCTGAACAGCCCCAATCCCGCCGCGACTGCCAGCACACTGGCAGCCATTGCATAACGCAGCATCGGTCGACGCTGACCACGCTTCGGCACGTCTTCACACAGGGCCTGCAAACGCGCCGCCGGCACCAGATCGGCGGCTTTCCACAGGCCCTGGAGCAGTTCGAATTCGTTACGGTGTTGGGGGTGTTCGTTCATCCAGGCTTCGAACTGGCGGTACTCGACGACATCGACCGCAGGTTCCTGCAAACGCACAAACCACCGCGCCGCGTCATCGCGAACCGTTGTTTGCCCGCACGCACAATCACGAGTATCCATCATGGAAGTTCCTGTTTGGCTGGGGATGAGAAGGCGCGGCCGATCATGGGTACAGGCCTTCCAGGCGGTCGCGCAGATGCCGCAGCGTGCGGATCATATACTTTTCCACCATGTTCTTGGACAGTCCAAGGCGTTCGGCGATTTCGGCCTGGGTCAGGCCTTCGATTTTCTGCCAGACAAATACCTTGCGGCAGTTGACCGGCAGCTCGGTGAGCGCCCGCTCAATGGAATCAGCCAACTGGATCGCATGCATGAAATGCTCCGGGTCGCCGGATGACGACACACTCTGATCGATCGCCTCTGATTCCATGGCGCCCCGCCGATCCTCACGCCGATAACCATCCACCGCGATATTGCGCGCGGTCTGGTGCAGATACGCCCGCGGTTGCTGGACCACCGCCGAATCGGACTCAAGCACCCGCACAAAGGTATCGTGGGCCAGATCCTCGGCCTGCTGACGATTTCTCAGGCGACGGGTCCAGGTGCCAACCAACTCTTCGTAATGGTCGAAAAAGCCGTGTCTGCGAGGCAGCTTGGGGGTCATTGCGGTGCGCTGTGTAAACGGGGCGTGAATAGTAATGCTTCTTATTAAAGTGAAGCAATCGTTTGCCGCCCTGTGGTTTTGGATGTCCTTTATTTCGCCTCAGCTCCGGTCCCTTGTAGGAGCCGGCTTGCTGGCGATGGTCGTGAACGATGACGCGTGTGGCCTGGTTAACCGCGGGGCACCATCGCCAGCAAGCCGGCTCCTACAGGTATCGCGCTATCGGTTTAAGCACCAAAAAAAAGGCCGCTGATTGCTCAGCGGCCTTGTTCAACGCGGGTTCAAACGGTCACTTACAAATCGGTGATTTCCTTGTGACGAGGCACCAGCGTCTTCATCACACTCCACGCCACCAGGTAGGCCACTGCGCAGATAGCGAACATGATCATGTAGCCGGTACGGATTTCGCCGACCGATTTGTAGTAGTCAAACACCCAGCCACCGATCTTGGTCAGCAACACGCCGCCCAAGCCGCCCGCCATACCGCCAATGCCGACCACGGAAGCAACGGTCTTTTGCGGGAACATGTCGGACACGGTGGTGAAGATGTTGGCCGACCAGGCCTGATGCGCCGAGGCGCCGATACCAATCAGCAGCACCGGTACCCAGACACTGAAGTGGCCGAGCGGCTGCGCCAACAATACGACCAACGGGAACATGGCGATCACCAGCATGGCTTTCATGCGGCCGTCATACGGTTTGTCACCGCGCGCCATGAAATAGCTGGGGAACCAGCCGCCGCCGATACTGCCGACCATGGTCATGCTGTACAGCACGGCCAATGGCACGATGATCGCTGCGCCCTTCAGGCCGTACTGTTCCGACAGGTAGGTTGGAAGCCAGAACAGAAAGAACCACCACACGCCATCGGTCATGAACTTGCCGAAAGCGAATGCCCAGGTCTGACGGTATTTCAGCAATTTGAACCACGAAACCTTTTTGTCTGCGCCAGTCTGCACTGCGGCATTGGCGGGCGAATCACTGCGGATGTGCGCCAGTTCCGAAGCCGACAGACGCTTCTGGTTTTCCGGTTTGTCGTACAGCGCAAGCCATACGCCCATCCAGATGAAGCCCAGCATGCCGATCACGATGAACGCCGCTTGCCAGCCCCACAGACCGGCAATCAGCGGTACCGAAATAGGTGCCAGGATCGCGCCGACGTTGGCCCCGGAGTTGAAAATCCCGGTAGCGAAGGATCGTTCCTTCTTCGGGAAATACTCGGCGGTGACCTTGATGGCGGTCGGGAAGTTGGCCGACTCACCTATCGCCAGCACGGCGCGCGACAGCATGAAGCCGGCGATCGAGACCGGGATGACCGCGATTCCAAGCGACGCACAGATGGAGGCAATGCCCTCGCCCATCGGTTCGGCAAACGCGTGCATGACCGCGCCGGTCGACCAAATGCAAATCGCCACCACAAAGGCGGCCTTGGTGCCGATCTTGTCGACTACACGACCCGCGAACAGCATGGAGATCGCATAAGTGAACTGGAACACGGCGGCGATGTTGGCGTAATCAGTGTTGCTCCAGCCAAACTGCCTCGACAGATCCGGCGCCAGCAAGCTGAGCACCTGGCGGTCGAGGTAGTTGACGGTGGTTGCAAAGAACAACAACGCACAAATGGTCCACCGGTATTTACCGACAGACTGGCTGACACGCTGCGCAGTAAAGGTCTCGTTCAGATTCATGGCATCACTTTATTGTAGATTTTTGGTGATGATCTCTCGGTGCAAATCGAGATCAATTGGGCATTTCGGACTACTCAACAGACAAACCGCTGCGGAACCAGGACTGATTGCTCAGCCGGCATTTCTCAGGAGTCAGTGCTGGTTGTCACAGGTAACGGGCGCAATTGTGTGAGCGACGGAACGCGGGATTTTCTGGACGAGAGGGAGGCGATGGGCTTCATGTTGATGTCGACACTCTTTTTTATTTTTAAATTTACACGTGTATGTCATATGTCGTCGTATGACTTGCGAGATTTATAGCCAGAGCCTCGTGCACTGTCAACACAAAAAAACCTTAGATCTGAACGGCCTGACCGCCCTAAAAATGCTGCACATAATCGAATAACGTTGCAATACAACCCTTTGGTTCCTGTTTAAGCGGTGTCCCTCTCGAGCCATTGTCAGTTCTGAAAATGGCGGTTGCACCTTCGACGTTGTACGACAACTGAGATGAGACTGATCACTACTCTCTCCGCTACGCTGAATCAGGCACAGATCCAAACTAATCTGGCAGGATTCCCAATGCAGCCATTCACTGGCTGTAGCAAAGTGTGGGCATGCCTGTCATTGGCTTTCCTAAGGTATTCAGAATGTTCACCTCCCTTGCGTTGCGAAACAGAAAACCGCTAGCCCGGCTTGCGCTAGCTATCACTTTGGGTACGCTCGGCCTGCCTTATTGGACGGGCACCGCGCAGGCCCACGGCGGTCACGCCGAAATGGTGCCGCTGCAAGCGGGCCTTGAGGAGTTTGGCGCGACGGTCAAATGGGACGACTATTCCAACCTGTTCACCATTGCCAAGGACGGGGTCTACCTCAAGGTCAAGCCGAACAGCAAAGTGGCCATGCTCAACGGCAAACGCATGGAGCTGACAGTGCCGGTGGTGTTCAAGGGCAAAACCGCGTTCATGTCCAAGGACTTCATCAACCAGGTCTTCCAGTCCGGCCTGGACACCACCTTCGTCGTGGAAACCCGCCCTAACCCGCTCAACCCTCTGAGCGCGCAAGAGATCACGGCGGCGGTGGACATCATCAAGAAGTCCGAGCACTACCAACCTGGTTTCCGCTTCACCGAAGTCTCGATCAAGGCGCCACCGAAGGACCAGGTGTGGAACTTCGTCTACACAGGGCAAAACGTCACTCAGCCACGCCAGGCCAATATCGTGGTGCTGGACGGCAAGCATGTGATCGAGGCGCTGGTCGATCTCGACACTAAAGAACTCAAGTCATGGAAACCGGTTGAAGGCGCTCACGGCATGGTCCTGCTGGACGACTTCGCTACGGTGCAAGCGGCTGTCGAGGGCAGCCCGGAATACGCACAGGCACTGGCCAAGCGTGGCATCAATGATGTGAAGAAGGTCGTGGCAACACCGCTGACCGTGGGTTACTTCGATGGCAAGGATGGTCTGGCGCAGGACAAGCGTTTGCTGAAGATCGTCAGCTACCTCAACACCGATGACGGCAACTACTGGTCGCATCCGATCGAGGGCCTGGTGGCCATCGTCGATCTGGAACAGAAGAAGCTGATCAAGATCGAGGACGAAGCGCTCATCCCGGTGCCGATGAAACCGACGCCGTATGACGGGCGCGGCCGCAAGGGCGTAGCGGTCAAACCGCTGGAAATCACCGAGCCCGAAGGCAAGAACTACACCATCACCGGCAACAGCATTCACTGGCAGAACTGGGACTTCCACGTTCGCCTCGACTCGCGGGTTGGCCCGATCCTGTCCACCGTCACTTACGACGACAAGGGCAAGAAACGCAAAATCATGTACGAGGGCTCGTTGGGCGGCATGATCGTGCCTTACGGCGACCCGGATGTCGGTTGGTACTTCAAGGCGTACCTCGATTCCGGCGACTACGGCATGGGCACCCTGACCTCGCCAATCGCGCGCGGCAAAGACGCCCCGGAAAACGCCGTTCTGCTGGACGCGACCATCGCCGATTACACCGGCGCACCGACCGCGATCCCGCGCGCCATCGCCGTGTTCGAGCGCTACGCCGGGCCGGAGTACAAACACCAGGAAATGGGCCAGCCGAATCTCAGCGCCGAACGGCGTGAACTGGTGGTGCGCTGGATCAGCACCGTCGGCAACTACGATTACATCTTCGACTGGGTCTTCCAGCAAAACGGCACCATCGGCATCGACGCTGGCGCCACCGGTATCGAAGCGGTCAAGGGCGTAAAGTCCAAGACCATGCACGAGGACACCGCCAAGGAAGACACGCGCTACGGCACTCTGCTCGACCACAATATCGTCGGCACCACGCACCAGCACATCTACAACTTCCGCCTCGATATGGACGTGGACGGCGAGCAGAACTCACTGGTGGAAGTCAACCCGGTAGTGCTGCCCAACGACCGTGGCGGGCCACGCACCAGCACCATGCAGACCGAAACCCAAGTGGTCAGCACCGAGCAGCAAGGCGCGCAGAAATTCGACCCGTCGACCGTGCGCCTGCTGACCAACTTCAGCAAGGAAAACAAAGTCGGCAACCCGGTTTCCTATCAGCTGATTCCGTATGCCGGCGGTACGCACCCGGTGGCCAAGGGCGCCAACTTCGGCAAGGACGAATGGCTGTATCACCGCCTGAGCTTCATGGACAAGCAACTGTGGGTGACGCAATACAATCCGGAAGAAAAGTACCCGGAAGGCAAGTACCCGAACCGCTCGGACAAAGACTCGGGCCTGGGACAATTCACCCAGGATAACCAGTCCATCGAGAACACCGACGACGTGGTCTGGCTGACCACCGGCACCACCCACATCGCCCGGACTGAAGAGTGGCCGATCATGCCGACCGAGTGGGTGCACGTGCTGCTCAAGCCGTGGAATTTCTTCGATGAAACGCCGACGCTGAACCTCAATTCACCGAAGTAATCGGTTGAAACGCAAAACTGTAGGAGCCCGGCTTGCTGGCGATGGCGATCTCAAAATCGCCATCGCCGGCAAGCCGGGCTCCTACAAATACAATCAGCGCTGATCGATGTTCAGATAAAGATCAGGCATGCTGCTTTCGATACTCCCCCGGCGCAATGCCGAAGCGCGATTTGAAAGCCGTGGAAAAGTAGCTCGAATCGGAAAACCCCCACGAGTATCCCAACACCGACAGCTTCTGCTCTTTGCCCGATTGGCGCAGGGATTCGGCGCAGAGGTCCAGGCGACGATTCTTGATGTAACGCGCCACCACCAGGCCTTTCTTGGCAAACATCCGGTACAACCCGCGAGTGGACATGCCGACTTCCCGCGCCAGCCATTCCGGGCACAGCTCTTCCGAGCGGATGTGCTGATCGATAAAACTCAGGGTCTTGCGGAAGGTGCGTTCGTGCAGATCGATGCAATCGTCGGTCTGGCTGATTGCCGGACGCAGCAGGCTGACAATCGCCTCCAGGGTCGCTTCGCTTTCCTGACGGCTGAGGTTCTGCTGCTGCGTGGCATCGAGGATCAAACGGTGCGACAGCATCGCAATAGGCGATGCTGCGGCGATGCGGTGGCCGCACTTGACCTGATTGAAGCGCAGGGTTTGCTCGACCAGTTGATACGGCAGAATCAGCGACAGCTGCCGGGAATTTTCGCTGTAGGTGAAGTCACTGGGTCGCGCCGCGTCGATCAGTGTGATGTCGCCGGCGGACAGCAGAACCTTGTCGTCGCCCTGGGCCATGCCCGCCGTGCCTTCGAGCTGGAACACCGCGAAATATTTGCCACCCTCGCCCGCCGCGACTTCCTGCGGTGTGCGGTACAGTCGCGCTTGACAGGCATCGACAAAGCTCAGCTTCAAGGCGTCGCTGCGGTACTCGCGGATCTGGCCGGAAAATTCCGTACCCAGGGGTTGAGCGTTAAAGGCGCCACAGATCTGGTTGATCTGATGGATCCACTGATCGAACCCATCCTGGCGCTGTGCGGTTGTAGAAATCATGGCAGGCCTCACGCAGGCTTATTTTTATTGTCTACGTCAAAACACAGGTTCTCCTGAACAGCGACTCTCCCTGAACAACGGCGGGTTATTTCAACCCGCCAAAGCGTCGATAAAAACTCTCGCCCACGTCCGGCAACGGGCCGTCGGCGGTTTCCAGTGCACTGTTCAGCCACTCTTCGGCTTTGGCGTAGATCAAGCGGTAAATGTTGCGGCACAACTGGCGGGCCGCACGCCCTTCCCAATCGCTGGGTAACAACTCGTCCGGCAGTTGCGGGTCACGCAGCAGCAATTTGCGGTATTCATGAATCAGCAGAATCCGTGCCAGGAAGCAGTCGGCCGGTTGCAGGTTTTCCTGCTCGCGAAGCGCTTGCCAGAGCGGTCGGAACAGTTGGATGAACTCACTGTAATGAGTCGCCAGTTCCTCAATGTTCCAGCTCTCGCGCACTTGCAGGCGCAGGGCTTTGGAGGCCAATACGTCCTGGGCGGTGGTCTCGAAGACGATGGTTTCTTCCTGGGCGCCGAGGTCGATCAGGGTCGCGTTGACATCGGTGCGGTCGCTGCGTGGACACGCCAGCACCGCTGGGGAAATCGCACCAAAACCTTGCCACTCCAGTTCTTCGCGCACTTGTTTGCGCTTGTCCTGGGTCAACTGCGAGAGCATCACCAGGCACCAGGAACCATCCCATGCCGGCATGCTGGTGCTGTAGACCCGCTTGAACGCCTTGTCGAAACGCCGGCGACCGGTGCCGGTCAGACTGTAGTAACTGCGTCGACCGACTTTTTCGGCGGTCAGCCAGCCCTCTTTGGTAAGACGGAAAATCGAAGTGCGGATCAGTCGTTCGTTGATGCCGATCGGTTCGAGCAATTGAATCAGGCTGCCCAGCCACACAGTACCGCCATGGGGCTCGATGGCATCACCGTACAACGTAATGATCAGGGAGCTGGCGCGGATTGGCGTCTGCTCCTGGAAGCGCGTGATGAGATGGTTCAAGGGTGTCAGGGACGACATGGGCGTACCGAGCAAAAAAAGAAAAGGAATATACCGAAAGCCATGGGGTTAAGCCCAATTCCCGGTTCCGTGTTCACGCGTTGCTACCCTTCGGCCGAAAACTACTGTCGCTGATTCGCGGGCGATCCGGCTCCGGCTCGCTCAGCGGTTCACACACTTGCATCTGGGTAAGGCA
Source organism: Pseudomonas sp. MYb327 (assembly GCF_040438925.1). Taxonomy (NCBI): domain Bacteria; kingdom Pseudomonadati; phylum Pseudomonadota; class Gammaproteobacteria; order Pseudomonadales; family Pseudomonadaceae; genus Pseudomonas; species Pseudomonas sp. MYb327. The sequence goes on along the minus strand of NZ_CP159258.1, from coordinate 1,092,005 downwards.
ACGCTGCGCCAGTTGCTGATACTCACGAGTCCCCGCCTGTTTCCACGCCACTTCATCGTCACTGAGGCTGCGCTTGATGCTGGCGGGGGCGCCCATGACCAGTGACTGCCCGGGACATTCGAAACCGGCCTTGACGAACGCCGCCGCCGAGACGAATGAACGCGGGCCGATGCGCGCGTTATCCATCACCACCGCATTCATGCCCACCAACGCGTCGGCGCCGATGCGGCATCCGTGCAACACCGCGCCATGGCCAATATGGCCGTTGCGCTCGACCACGGTGTCGCTGTCGGGGAAACCGTGCATCACGCAGGTGTCCTGCACATTGGCACCCTCCTCCAGCACGATCCGCCCGAAGTCACCGCGCAGGCTGGCCAGCGGGCCGACGTAGCAATGCGGCCCAATAATCACGTCACCGATCAATACCGCTGAAGGGTGAACGTAAGCACTGGGATCGACCACCGGGGTCAGGCCATTGAGGCTGTAGCAGGTCATGACGGGTTCCTTCACAAAGCGATGCCGATAATGACTTATTTTGTATCACATCGCTTTTACTACCACAAAGACAAAAAACCGTATCACTTGAAAAGGGCGCTCACTGGTGTTGTTACCGACCGGCAAAAACCCCAATAAAAGCCAATAAAAACGGCCATCACAGCCTCACAACCGGCTAGTTTCGCTCGACATACTAAAACCAAAAAAACGATGAAAGGACACATTAAATCAATTTCAGTATTGCTTTTGCGTATCACGTTGCAGGTATACTCGGACAAAACCGGCCCCTGCGGCCGATCCAATAACAAGCCGGCATCACCGCCGAGCGCGCACCGTGAGGGCATCCGCCATGCCTCTAACCCTTGCCGTCGAGATGATCGAGCCCGGCGTCCGCCTGATTACCCTGCAGCGCCCGCAAGCCCTGAATGCCCTGAACACCCAATTGCTGGGCGAACTGGCGGATGAACTGAGCGCCGCGCAAGCCGATCCCGCGACCCGCGCCGTGGTCATCACCGGCAGCCGCAAAGCCTTCGCCGCCGGTGCCGACATCAATGAAATGGCCGAGCGCGATCTGGTCGGCATCCTCGACGACCCGCGCCAGGCTTCGTGGCAGGCCATCACCCGTTTCAGCAAACCGCTGATCGCTGCGGTCAACGGCTTCGCCCTCGGCGGTGGCTGCGAACTGGCGATGCACGCTGACATCATCATTGCAGGCGTTGACGCCCGCTTCGGCCAGCCGGAAATCAACCTCGGGATCATGCCCGGCGCTGGTGGAACCCAACGCCTGCTGCGCGCGGTCGGTAAATCCATGGCGATGCAAATGGTCCTGACCGGCGAGCCGATTGACGCCCGTCAGGCCCAGCGTGCCGGCCTGGTCAGCGAAGTGACGCAACCGGAATTCACCGTCGACCGCGCCCTGCAGATCGCCCGCAACATCGCCGGCAAGGCCCCACTGGCGGTGCGCCTGGCCAAGGAATCGCTGCTCAAGGCCATGGACACCGACCTCGCCAGCGGCCTGCGTTTCGAGCGCCACGCGTTCACCCTACTGGCCGGCACCCGCGACCGCGACGAAGGCATCGCGGCCTTCCAGCAAAAACGCACGCCGACCTTCACCGGCCAGTAATCACCGAATTCGAGATCGCCAAGAGAGCGCCAAGACCATGAACTTCGAACACATCCTGTTTTCCATCGAGGCCGGCGTCGCCCTGCTCAGCCTCAATCGCCCGGACCAGCTCAACAGCTTCAACACCCAGATGCATGGCGAAGTGAAGGAAGCGCTCAAGCAAGTGCGGCAGAACCCCGACGTGCGCGTGCTGCTGCTGACCGGTGAAGGTCGTGGCTTCTGCGCCGGCCAGGATCTGAGCGACCGCAATGTCGCGCCGGGCAGCGCCGTGCCGGACCTGGGCGAATCCATCGAGAAGTTCTACAACCCGCTGATCCGCCAGTTGCGTGACCTGCCGATGCCGGTGATCTGCGCCGTCAACGGCGTGGCGGCGGGCGCCGGCGCGAACATTCCGCTGGCCTGCGACCTGGTGTTGGCGGCGCGTTCGGCCAGTTTCATTCAAGCGTTCTGCAAGATCGGCCTGATTCCCGACTCGGGCGGCACCTGGACCTTGCCGCGCCTGGTGGGCATGGCCCGTGCCAAGGCGTTGGCCCTGCTGGGCAATCGCCTGACCGCCGAACAAGCCGAGCAATGGGGCTTGATTTACCAGTGCGTGGACGATGCCGATTTGCGCGACGAGGCCCTGAAACTGGCCCGCCATCTGGCCACGCAACCAACCTATGGTCTGGCGCTGATCAAACGCAGCCTCAACGCCAGCATGAGCAATAGCTTCGACGAACAGCTCGAACTCGAACGCGACCTGCAACGCCTGGCCGGGCGCAGCGAGGATTACCGCGAAGGCGTCGGTGCCTTCATGGAAAAACGCACCCCAAGTTTCAAGGGACGCTGAGTCATGACCGCCCTAAATACCAACGCACGCATCGCCGTGATCGGCGCCGGCGCCATGGGTGCCGGCATTGCCCAGGTCGCGGCGCAGGCCGGCCATCCAGTGTTGCTGCTGGACAATCGCCCAGGCGCCGCCGCCCAAGCCATCGAAGGGATTGACCGGCAACTGGGCAAACGGGTCGAGAACGGCAAACTCTCGGCCGAATCCCGCAGCGCCACTATCGCCCGCCTGCAAGCCGTGGAAGCCATCGAAGCCCTGGCCGATTGCAAACTGATCATCGAAGCCATCGTCGAGAACCTTGAGGTCAAGCGCGCGCTGTTCCGCCAACTGGAAAGCATCTGCGGCGAACACTGCATCCTGGCCAGCAACACTTCGTCGCTGTCGATCACCAGCATTGCCGCGCAGCTTGAACACCCAAATCGCCTGCTCGGCCTGCACTTCTTCAATCCGGCGCCGGTCATGGCGCTTGTGGAAATCGTTTCCGGCCTGGCCAGCGACCCGGCATTGGCCGAGTGCCTGTATGACACCGCCAAGGCCTGGGGCAAAAAACCGGTCCACACCCGCTCCACGCCGGGCTTTATCGTCAACCGCGTGGCACGGCCGTTTTATGCCGAGAGCCTGCGCCTGTTGCAGGAAGGCGTCGCCGACTGCCCGACTCTCGATGCACTGATGCGCGACGCCGGTGGGTTTGCCATGGGTGCCTTCGAACTGACGGATTTGATCGGCCACGACGTCAACTATGCCGTGACCTGCTCGGTGTTCGATGCCTATTACCAGGACACCCGCTTCCTGCCTTCGCTGATCCAGAAAGAACTGGTGGACGGCGGACGTCTGGGGCGTAAAAGCGGTCAGGGGTTCTACAGCTACGCTCAAGGCGCGGAGCGCCCGCAAGCCACGGAAATCAGCAGCGACGCGCAGGTCGAGGTTTGCTCTGTCGAAGGCGACCTCGGCATCGCTCAAGGTTTGCTCGTGCGTTTGCGTGAACATGGCGTCGAGATCATCCAGCGCGACGGTCAGGGTTTGCTGCGCGTCGGTGACACTGTGCTGGCCTTGAGCGACGGCCGCATGGCGTGTCAACGGGCGCGCGAAGACGGGTTGCGCAACCTGATCCTGCTGGATCTGGCGTCCGACTACGCCAATGCCAAACGCGTCGCCATCAGCCATGCGGCGGGTATTGATCCACTGGCTCTGCAACAAGGCATCGCCCTGCTGCAACGGGCCGGGCTGAAGGTCAGCCTGCTCAGCGACAGCCCCGCCCTCGCCGTGCTGCGCACCGTGGCCATGCTCGCCAACGAAGCGGCCGATGCCTTGCTGCAAGGCGTAGCGTCAGCCGCCGACATCGATCTGGCGATGCGCGCCGGAGTCAATTATCCACAGGGGCCGCTGGCCTGGGCCGATGCCATCGGCCTGTCGCACATTCTTGCAACGCTGGAAAACCTGCAAGCCAGTTATGGCGAAGAACGCTACCGGCCATCGCTGCTGCTGCGCCGTCGCGTTGCCGAAGGAAGGACATTCCATGACTAACCATGAAGCAATGAACCTGGCCGTCACCTGTGCACAAACACTGCTGGAGCGTGACGCCGCCAGTCAGGCGATGGGCATACGTTTACTCTCCGCCGCCCCCGGTTGCGCCCGCGTCGGCATGACCGTGCGTGCCGACATGGTTCAGGGCCACGGCACCTGCCACGGCGGCTACCTGTTCGCCCTCGCCGACTCGGCGTTCGCCTTTGCCTGCAACAGCTACAACGAAGCCACGGTGGCCATCGGTTGCAGCATCGACTACATCGCCCCGGCGCGCCTGGGCGACACACTGACTGCCGATTGCACCGAGCAAAGCCGCTCCGGGCGTACCGGCAACTACGACGTTCGCATTGAAAACCAGCAGGGCCAGTTGATCGCCCTGTTCCATGGCAAATCCTACAAAGTGCGCGGCTCGGTGCTGGCGCAGGAGACCCCCAATGAATGATGCCCTGATCATCGACGCGGTACGCACCCCGATCGGCCGCTACGCCGGCGTCTTGAGCAGCGTGCGCGCCGACGACCTCGGAGCAGTGCCGATGCGTGAACTGCTGCGCCGTCACCCGCAGGTCGACTGGAGCAGCGTCGACGATGTGATCTACGGCTGCGCCAACCAGGCCGGCGAAGACAACCGCAACGTCGCACGCATGTCGGCGCTGCTGGCCGGGTTGCCGGTCAGCGTGCCTGGCACCACTCTTAATCGCCTGTGCGGTTCGGGGCTGGACGCGGTCGGCACGGCAGCCCGCGCCATTCGCAGCGGCGAGGCCGGGTTGATGCTGGTGGGCGGCGTCGAATCGATGTCCCGCGCACCGCTGGTGATGGGCAAGGCCGAGCAAGCGTTTTCCCGTGCCGCCGAAATCTTCGACACCACCATCGGCTGGCGCTTCGTCAATCCGCTGATGAAGAAGGCTTTCGGCATTGATTCCATGCCGGAAACCGCTGAGAACGTCGCCGAACAGTTCAACATCTCCCGCGCTGACCAGGACGCCTTCGCCCTGCGCAGCCAGCAACGCGCTGCTGCAGCCCAAGCCAACGGGCGTCTGGCGAAAGAAATCGTTGCGGTAGAAATCCCGCAGCGCAAAGGCCCGGCCAAAGTGGTCGAGCACGACGAACACCCTCGCGGCGACACCACCCTTGAACAACTGGCCAAACTGGGCACGCCGTTCCGCGAAGGCGGCAGCATCACCGCTGGCAACGCTTCCGGAGTCAACGACGGTGCCTGCGCATTGCTGCTGGCCAGCCCGGAAGTCGCCAAGCGTCACGGCCTGATCGCACGCGGCCGGGTGGTGGCGATGGCCACCGCTGGCGTAGAACCGCGAATCATGGGCATCGGCCCGGTCCCGGCCACGCGCAAGGTGCTGGAACTGGCCAACCTCAGCCTGGCGGACATGGACGTGATCGAACTCAACGAAGCCTTCGCCGCACAAGGCCTGGCAGTGTTGCGCGAGCTGGGTCTGAGCGACACCGATCCGCGGGTCAACCCCAACGGCGGCGCCATCGCCCTGGGTCATCCGCTGGGCATGAGCGGCGCGCGACTGGTGACCACCGCCCTGCATGAGCTGGAAGAACGTCAAGGCCGTTACGCCCTGTGCACCATGTGCATCGGCGTTGGCCAAGGGATCGCGCTGATCATCGAGCGTCTATCCCACTAAAGAACCGCGATTCCCGAGGAGCCGAGAGGTATCCTTGGGGCATGCACTCAAAGCCCTTGTGCAAAAGGGCCGGAACACAAAAACAATTCGAGTGAAGTCATGAACATGCCAATTGCCCAATCCGTGCTAGATCCTGTGCTGGACCCGCTGGAAACCGCCAGCGTCGACGAACTCCGTCAGCACCAGCTGGAACGCCTGCGCTGGAGCCTGAACCACGCCTACAACAATGTGCCGCTTTACCGTCAGCGTTTCGATGCCCTGGGCGTGCACCCGGACGACATCAAGTCCCTCGACGACCTGGCGAAATTTCCGTTCACCACCAAGTCCGACCTGCGCGACAACTACCCGTACGGCATGTTTGCCGTGCCGATGCACGACATCGTGCGCCTGCATGCCTCCAGCGGCACCACGGGCAAACCGACTGTCGTCGGCTACACCCAGAACGACATCGACACCTGGGCCAACGTCGTGGCCCGTTCGATCCGCGCCGCCGGTGGCCGTCGTGGCGACAAAGTGCATATTTCCTACGGTTACGGCCTGTTCACCGGCGGCCTAGGCGCGCATTACGGTGCCGAACGCCTGGGTTGCACGGTGATCCCGATGTCCGGCGGCCAGACCGAAAAACAAGTGCAACTGATTAAGGATTTCCAGCCGGACATCATCATGGTCACGCCGTCCTACATGCTCAACATCGCCGATGAGATCGAGCGCCAGGGCATCGACCCGCACAAACTGGCCTTGCGCCTGGGCATCTTCGGCGCCGAGCCATGGACTGCCGAACTGCGCAGCGCCATCGAACAACGCCTGGGCATCACTGCCCTGGACATCTACGGCCTCTCGGAAATCATGGGCCCGGGCGTCGCCATGGAATGCGCCGAAACCAAGGACGGCCCGACCATCTGGGAAGACCACTTCTACCCGGAAATCATCGACCCGGTCACCGGCGAAGTGCTGCCGGACGGGCAGATGGGCGAGCTGGTGTTCACATCGCTGAGCAAAGAAGCCCTGCCGATGATCCGCTATCGCACCCGCGACCTGACGCGCCTGCTGCCGGGCACTGCGCGGCCGATGCGCCGTATCGACAAGATCACCGGCCGCAGCGACGACATGTTGATCATCCGCGGGGTCAACGTGTTCCCGACGCAGATCGAAGAGCAGGTGCTGAAAGTCAAACAGCTGGCCGAGTGTTACGAGATTCATCTGTATCGCAACGGCAACCTGGACAGCGTTGATGTGCATGTCGAATTGAAAGCTGAACATCAGCATTTGAGCGATGAGCAGCAAAAGGCTGTTTGCGGCGAATTGAGCAAGCACATCAAGACGTATATCGGCATCAGTTCGCGGATTGTTTTGCAGCCATTCCATTCGATCAAGCGGTCGGAGGGCAAGGCCTGCCACGTGTTGGATAAACGCCCAAAGGCATGACCGCCTAAAGCATGACTGCTGCACCCCTTATGGCCCCGCTCTTGCGGGGCTTTTTTTTGCGTCCCACGCCACTTTCCACACATGCAAGGTCTCTGTAGGAGCTGGCTTGCCAGCGATGGCGGTGTGTCCGTGAATACATTGATCGCCTGAACGGACGCCATCGCTGGCAAGCCGGCTCCTACAGGGGACAGAAACAGCCACAAATTGATCTAGTCCTCCAAAACGATACAAAAAACAAATACGACACGTCATTTTCTGTTTGATATTAATTTCTGTATCGCTTATAAAGTTCTCCATGCCCTCGAACAGATTCACGGCGGGAGACCCCCAATGTACGCACAGCTCGTAGAAACAGGCGTAAAGCGCATCAAAGACCTTTCGGAGATGTCCGAACAGGAACGCGCCTTCCAGGAAAAAATCGATTCAGAAATCAAGATCGAAGCCAAGAATTGGATGCCAGATGCCTACCGGCAAACCCTGATCCGGCAGATTTCCCAGCACGCCCACTCCGAAATCGTCGGCATGCTGCCCGAAGGCAACTGGGTCACCCGCGCGCCGACGCTCAAACGCAAACTGCAGCTGATGGCGAAAATCCAGGACGAAGCCGGTCACGGTCTGTACCTGTACAGCGCCATGGAAACCCTCGGCGCCGACCGCGATGAAGAAATCGCCAAGCTGCACAGCGGCAAGGCCAAGTATTCGAGCATCTTCAATTACCCGACGCTGAACTGGGCCGACATGGGCGCGGTGGGCTGGCTGGTGGATGGCGCGGCCATCGTTAACCAGGTGGTGTTGCAGCGCACCTCCTACGGTCCCTACTCCCGGGCCATGGTGCGCATCTGCAAGGAAGAGAGCTTCCACCAGCGCCAGGGCTACGAAATTCTCCTGACCATGATGCGTCACGGCACTCAGGCGCAAAAAGACATGGTCCAGGACGCGATCAACCGTCTGTGGTGGCCGTCGCTGATGATGTTCGGCCCAAGCGACGAACACTCGCCAAACAGCGCGCAATCCATGGGCTGGAAGATCAAGCGCCAGAGCAACGACGAACTGCGCCAGCGCTTCATCGACCAGACCATCCCGCAACTGGAACTGCTGGGCTGCACCTGTCCTGACCCGGACCTGAAGTGGAACGCCGAAACCGGTCACTACGATTTCGGCGAAATCCAGTGGAGCGAATTCTACGAAGTGCTCAAGGGCAACGGCCCGTGCAACCAGGAACGCGTCGCTACCCGCCGCAAGGCGATTGAAGACGGTGCCTGGGTTCGTGAAGCCGCCGTCGCCCATGCACGCAAAAAACAAAACAAGAACGCCGCCTGATTCGGCCACCTGATGTGGAGTAACTGAAATGTCCGAGTGGACCCTCTTCGAAGTTTTCGTGCGCAGCAAGCACGGCCTCAACCACAAACACGTCGGCAGCGTGCATGCCGCCGATACCACCATGGCCATCGAGAACGCGCGCGAGCTCTACACCCGTCGCAGCGAAGGCGTGAGCCTGTGGGTCGTGCCTTCGGCGCTGATCACCGCTTCGTCGCCGGATGAAAAAGACCCGCTGTTCGATCCATCGGACGACAAGGTCTACCGCCACGCCAGCTTCTACGAGCTGCCGGCCGAAGTCGGGCACATGTGAGGTCGACCATGAATAACAAGACCGATCTGATCGAATACCTGCTGCGCCTCGGCGACAGCGCCCTGATCCAGGGCCAGCGCCTGTGTCAATGGTGCGGCAAGGCGCCGGCACTGGAAGAAGAACTGGCGCTGATGAACGTCGGCCTCGACCTGGTGGGTCAGGCGCGCAACTGGCTGGATTACGCCGCTGAACTGCTGGATGACGACCGCGACGCCGATGACCTGGCGTTCCGCCGTGACGAGCGTGCCTATCGCAACCTGCTGCTGGTCGAACAGCCCAACGGCGACTACGCGGTGACCATCCTCAAGCAGTTCCTGTATGACGCCTGGCACCTGCACGTGCTCACCGGCCTGAGCCAGTCCAGCGATGAGCGTATCGCCGGCATCGCCGCCAAAGCCGTGAAGGAAGTCACCTATCACCTGCGCCGCTCCGGCGAATGGGTCGAGCGTCTGGGTGACGGCACCGAAGAAAGCCACCAGCGCATGCTCGCGGCGATTCCCGAGGTCTGGCGTTTCACTGTGGAACTGACAAGCGCCGACGACAGCGAACAGCGCCTGCACGCCGCCGGTATCACCCCGGACACCGCGCAAGTCGCCGCTGCCTGGCAAGCCAAGGTCAACGAGATTTTTGCCAGCGCCACCCTGCCCGTCCCGGCGGCGCCGAGCTATTTCTACCTGAACGCACGCAAGGGCCTGCACACCGAACACTTGGGCATCCTGCTGGCCGAGATGCAGTTCCTGCCACGAGCGTACCCCGATGCAACCTGGTGAGTTGATCGCCAGCGACCTCGGCGCCCGGCCGGCACAACCGACCGACCTGACCGCTGCGTGGGCGATCCTGTCCGAGGTCATGGACCCGGAAGTGCCGGTGGTCAGCGTGGTCGACCTCGGCATCGTCCGCGATCTGGACTGGCAGGCTGGGCATTTGCACGTGGTGGTCACACCGACCTACTCCGGTTGCCCGGCCACCGAAGTGATCGAAGGTGATATCCGCCAGGCGCTGGAGCTGGCGGGTTTCCAGGCGCCCAACCTGGAACGTCGGTTGACCCCGGCCTGGACCACCGACTGGATCACCGACAGCGGCCGCGAACGCCTGCGCGCCTACGGCATCGCACCGCCCGAGGGCAGCACCAGCAAACGCAGCCTGCTCGGCGAAAGCCCGGTGATTATCTGCCCGCAATGCGGCAGCGCCCACACCGAGGTGCTCAGCGAGTTCGGTTCCACCGCGTGCAAGGCCTTGTACCGCTGCGTCGATTGCCGGGAACCGTTCGACTATTTCAAGTGCATCTGAGCGGCGATCGGCCGACCCAGTTGGAGAACAATAATGAGTAAATTTCACAGCCTGACCATCAAGGATGTGCGCACCGAGACCCGCGACGCGGTGTCCATCGCCTTCGAGATTCCGCAGGAGCTGCAAGACAGTTTTCATTACACTCAGGGCCAGCACCTGGTGATGCGCACCCAACTGGACGGCGAAGAAGTGCGCCGTTCCTATTCGATCTGCACCGGGGTCAATGACGGTGAACTGCGCGTTGCCATCAAGCGTGTGGCCGGTGGGCGTTTTTCCGCGTTTGCCAACGAACAGCTGAAAGCCGGGCACAGCCTGGAAGTCATGCCGCCCGCCGGGCATTTCAGCGTCGAACTCGACCCGACTCGCCACGGCCACTACCTCGCTGTCGCGGCCGGCAGCGGCATCACGCCGATCCTGTCGATCATCAAGACCACCCTGGAAACCGAGCCCCACAGCCGCGTCACGTTGCTGTACGGCAACCGTTCCAGCTCCGGCGCACTGTTCCGCGAGCAACTGGAAGATCTGAAGAATCGCTACTTGCAGCGCCTGAACCTGATCTTCGTGTTCAGCCGCGAGCAGCAGGACGTCGACCTGTACAACGGCCGGATCAACGCCGAGAAATGCGAGCAACTGTTCAGCCGCTGGCTCGATGTCAAAGCCCTCGACGCCGCGTTCATCTGCGGCCCGCAGGAAATGACCGAAACCGTGCGCGACAGTCTCAAGGCCAAAGGTATGGCACCGGAACGCATTCACTTCGAACTGTTCGCCGCCGCCGGCAGCCAGCAAAAACGTGAAGCCCGCGAAGCGGCGCGCCAGGTGGACGCGGCAGTCAGCCAGATCACCGTGATCAGCGATGGCCGCGCCCTCGCCTTCGACCTGCCGCGCAACAGCCAGAGCATCCTCGACGCCGGCAACGCCCAGGGTGCCGAACTGCCCTACTCGTGCAAGGCCGGCGTGTGCTCGACGTGCAAGTGCAAGGTCATCGAAGGCGAAGTGGAAATGGACAGCAACCACGCTCTGGAAGACTACGAAGTGGCCGCCGGCTATGTGCTGTCGTGCCAGGCCTTCCCGATCAGCGACAAAGTGGTGCTGGACTTCGACCAGCTCTGATAAAGCGAACACACAACCTGTAGGAGCTGGCTTGCCAGCGAAGGCGACCTCAAGAGCGGCGGTGTTTTCACTGACGCCATCGCTGGCAAGCCAGCTCCTACAGGGGACTAAGCCTCTTTCACCGGAACAAACCGAACCCTGCTCGAAAGCAGTGGGTTCGCCACCCGCCATGCTGACTGTGATGCCCCCTTCGCGAGCAGGCTCGCTCCCACAGTGGTTGTGCGGTGTTTTCAACATTTTTGAGAGTCAATGCCATGTCCCAAGCCCCTACCCTGCAAAGCTTCATCGCCGGTCGCTGGATCGGCCAGCACGGCGCACAAGTTTTGCGCAGCGCCCTCGACGGCCATGAAATCTTCCGCACCCACGAAGAACGCCCGGACTTCGCCGAAGCCATCGAACACGGCCGCCGTCAAGGCGTCAGCGGCCTGATGGCGCTGGACTTCCAGCAACGCGCCCAGCGTCTCAAGGCCCTGGCCCTGTACCTGAGCGTGCGCAAGGAACAGCTCTACGCGATCTCCCACCACAGCGGCGCGACCCGTGCCGACAGCTGGATCGACATCGAAGGCGGCAACAGCACGCTGTTCACCTACGCCAGCCTCGGCGCCCGTGAGTTGCCGTCGGGCAACGTCGTGCACGAAGGCCCGGCGCTGCAACTGAGCAAAATGGGCACCTTTGCCGGCACCCACATTCTGGTGCCCCGTGGCGGCGTGGCGGTGCACATCAACGCGTTCAACTTCCCGATCTGGGGCATGTTGGAAAAGTTCGCCCCGAGCTTCCTCGCGGGCATGCCGTGCATCGTCAAACCAGCCAGCGCCACCAGCTACCTGACCGAAGCCGTGGTGCGCCTGATGGACGAGTCCGGCCTGCTGCCAGCGGGCAGCCTGCAATTGATCATTGGTGGCACCGGCGACCTGCTTGACCGTCTGCAAGGCCAGGACGTGGTGACCTTCACCGGTTCCGCCGATACCGCGGCCAAGCTGCGGGTCAACCCGAACCTGATCCGTAATTCGGTGCCGTTCACCGCCGAGGCCGACTCGTTGAACTGCGCAATCCTCGCCCCGGACGTAACGCCGGACGATGAAGAGTTCGAGTTGTTCATCAAGGAAGTCGCCCGGGAAATGACCACCAAGGCCGGGCAGAAATGCACCGCCATTCGCCGCGCTATCGTGCCGGCCAAACACATCGATGCAGTCGCTACGCGCCTGCGTGATCGTCTGGCCAAGGTTGTGGTCGGCGACCCGTCGGTGGAAGGCGTGCGCATGGGTGCACTGGCGTCCCACGATCAGCAGAAAGACGTGGCCGAGCGTCTGGAGGCCCTGCTGCAGACCAGCGACATGTTGTTCGGTGCTCGCGACGGTTTCGAACCGCGCGGCGAGAACGTGGATAAAGGCGCGTTCTTCGCCCCAACCCTGTTGCAGGCGCGTGATCCGCACGCCGAGGGTGGCGCTCACGATATCGAGGCGTTCGGTCCGGTCAGCACGCTGATGGCCTACGACGATCTGGATGAAGCACTGGCGCTGGCCGCGCGCGGTAAAGGCAGCCTGGTGGCCAGCCTGGTGACCAAGGATCCGCAGATCGCCGCCAAAGCGATTCCGGTGGCGGCGGCACTGCACGGCCGTTTGCTGGTGCTGGATCGCAACTGCGCGGGTGAATCCACGGGGCACGGCTCGCCTCTGCCGCAGCTGAAACACGGTGGCCCGGGTCGGGCCGGCGGCGGTGAAGAACTCGGTGGTTTGCGTGCGGTGAAACACTACCTGCAACGCGCGGCGGTGCAAGGTTCGCCAACCATGTTGGCAGCGGTGACCGGCGAATTCGTGCGTGGTGCCAAGGTTATTGAAACCGAGGTGCATCCGTTCCGCCGTTACTTCCAGGACCTGCAAATCGGCGAGTCGTTGCTGACCCACCGTCGCACAGTCACCGAGGCGGACCTAGTGAACTTCGGCTGCCTGTCGGGCGATCACTTCTACATGCACTTCGACGACATCGCGGCCAAGGAATCGCAGTTCGGCAAGCGTATCGCCCACGGTTACTTCGTGCTGTCGGCAGCCGCCGGTCTGTTCGTATCACCCGGCGTCGGCCCGGTATTGGCCAACTACGGCCTCGACACTTTGCGCTTCATCAACCCGGTGGGCATCGGCGACACCATCCAGGCACGCCTGACCTGCAAACGCAAAATCGACCAGGGCAAGAAGAGCCCACAAGGCATCCCGCAAGGGGTGGTGGCGTGGGATGTGGAAGTGACCAACCAGCTCGGCGAACTGGTGGCGAGCTATGACATTCTCACCCTCGTCGTAAAACGCGAAGACTGACCCGTCTCCCGCAGGAGCCGGCTTGCTGGCGATGGCGATCAATCGGTCACGATGGTGTCGACTGACACGCCGCCATCGCTGGCAAGCCAGCTCCTACAAGGCTTTCGGGTTGACCACAGGTTTTGTGACAGGCTCTATCTCTGTAGGAGCCGGCTTGCTGGCGATGGCGATCAATCGGTCACGATGATGTCGACTGACACGCCGCCATCGCTGGCAAGCCAGCTCCTACAAGGTTTTCGGGTTGACCACAGGTTTTGTGACAGGCTCTATCTCTGTAGGAGCCGGCTTGCTGGCGATGGCGGTCAATCGGCCACGATGATGTCGACTGACACGCCGCCATCGCTGGCAAGCCAGCGCCTACAAGGTTTTCGGGTTGACCACAGGTTTTGTGACAGGCTCTATCTCTGTAGGAGCCGGCTTGCTGGCGATGGCGATCTCTCGGCCGCGATGATGTCGACTGACACGCCGCCATCGCTGGCAAGCCAGCTCCTACAAGGTTTTCGGGTTGACCACAGGTTTTGTGACAGGCTCTATCTCTGTAGGAGCCGGCTTGCTGGCGATGGCGATCAATCGGTCACGATGATGTCGACTGACACGCCGCCATCGCTGGCAAGCCAGCTCCTACAAAGCTTTCGGGTTGACCACAGGTTTTGTGACAGGCTCTATCTCTGTAGGAGCCGGCTTGCTGGCGATGGCGATCTCTCGGCCGCGATGATGCCGGCTGATCTACCGCCATCGCTGGCAAGCCAGCGCCTACAAGGTTTTCGGGTTGACCACAGGTTTTGTGACAGGCTCTATCTCTGTAGGAGCCGGCTTGCTGGCGATGGCGATCAATCGGCCACGATGATGTCGACTGACACGCCGCCATCGCTGGCAAGCCAGCTCCTACAGGGATTTCGGTGGGCCGGGGATTTTGTTAATGCCTGCGCAACCACTCGATAAACAACGCAAACAACTCCGACTGCGACCCCACTTCTAGTTTCATATACAGATTTTTGCGGTGCATGCGCACGGTTTCCGGTGAGATGCTCATCTGGCTCGCCGTGGACTTCACCGAATGGCCCCTGAGGACCATGTGCGCCACTTCCCGCTCGCGTTCGGTCAGCACATCGCAACCGAATTGCTCGAAGGCCGACTGCACCCGGTGCTTGAGATCATCGCGCAGGCCTTGATCGTTACTGCTCTGGATTTCGCTACTGCGCTGCAAGCCCCGCTGACTGAACTCGCTGACAAACTCGCGCACCAGCGGCTCGACGGCGCGCAACAAATTCAACTGTTCGACCCGCAGGCACTCACCACCGAAACCTTGAAAGAGGCTGACGGAAATCTTCGTGTCATTGCCCGTATCGACAATGTAGTAGCTGTCTTCCGAGCAACCCGCGTTCAGGTAGTAAGTCTTGTAATAGTCACTGTCGAAGAAGTTGTCCGGCGCAATTTCCTCCAGGTGATAGAACCCTTGCGTCAAGCCCTGCTCCACCGCTAGGCAGAACGGGTCGAGCAAATACCCCCCGGAAAAATAGCGCTCGAGAATCGAGACCTGATACTCCTGGGCAATCCCGCGCTGATGCAGCAACTGCGGCGCGCGGTTCTTGCGTTCCAGGCTGATCATCATCGACTCGATGGACACCAGTTGCACCAATGCCGACGCCAGATATTGCAGGGCGTCAGGATCGTCGATATGGGCGAATGCCTCGCGCATCCCCCCATGCCATTTGTGCAACGCCCCAAAGGGCATTGCGATTAGCGTATCGTCGTTCGGTTTGCTCATGCCCCGCAGTCTAGCGGGTGAGCAGGCCTTTGGTAAAAGCCTGACTGAAGCACTCATTGGCCGGAATACTGGCCGCTCTGCTCAAGCTCGGCCGCCACTTCCAGGATGCACTCGCGCAGGATCTCGACGATTTCATCCACTTGGGCATAAGTGAGAATCAGCGGCGGCGACATGACATTGAGGTGCATGATCGGCCGCACCAGCAAGCCTTTGGCCTGGGCTCGCGAATGGATTTTCTCGCCGATATTGATCTCGTCGGCGAACAACGCCTTGCTGCGTTTGTCGGCGACGAACTCCACGCACGCCATCAATTTCAGGCAACGCACGTCGCCCACCAGCGGCAAATCCCTGAGTGTGGCCAGACGCTGTTCCAGGTAGCCGCCAACATCGTCGACGTGGGCCAGCAAGTTTTCCCGCTCGATGATTTCAATGTTCTTCAGCGCCGCCGTGCAGCACACCGGATGGCCGCTGTAGGTGAATCCGTGGGTAAAGCAGCGGCCCTTGCCCGGCTCGGCGATGACCTTCCAGATGCGGTCGGAAAAAATGCACGCACCCAGCGGCAGATAAGCCGAGGTCAGGCCCTTGGCGGTGGTGATGATGTCGGGCTGGACGTCGAACACGTCCTTGGAAGCGAAAAACTTGCCAAGGCGCCCGAATGAAGTGACCACTTCGTCGGCGACGAACAGGATGTCATAGCGCTGGCAGACGTCCCACATGCGCTTGAGATAACCCTTCGGCGGAATGATCACCCCGCCCGAGCCCATGACCGGTTCCGCGAAGAAGGCCGCGACCTTGTCGACACCAATCGACAGGATCTTGTCCTCGAACTCCTTGACCAGGAACTCAAGGAACTGTGCCTCGTCCATGCCGTCCGGCGCGCGGTACGGGTTGGGGTTGGAAACGTGGTGGATCAGCGGGCTGGCGTAATCGAACTCCGGCACCCGGTCGGCGGCCTTATTGCCGATCGACATCGTCAGCGTGGTCGAACCGTGATAGGCGTTGAAGCGGGCGATGATGTGCTTCTTCTCGGGCTTGCCACGGCAGTTCTGGTAGTACTGGATCAGCCGGTATGCGGTGTCCACCGCCGTGGAGCCGCCAGTGGTGAGGAACACGTGATCCAGGTCACCGGGCGCGAGGCTGGCGAGTTTCTCGCACAGCTGAATCGCGACATTATTGGACATGTCGGAAAACGGATTCGAGTAAGCCAATCGCCGCACTTGATCGGCGATGGCCTGGGCCATTTCCTCGCGGCCCAGGCCAATGTTGGTGCACCACATGCCGCCGACCGCGTCGAGGAAACGATTGCCCTCGGTGTCGTAAATGTAGGCGCCTTCGCCAGCCACGATGTTCAGCGAGCCTTGCTCGGCATGCTCGTCGAACACGTGGTAACCGTGCATGTGATGGGCCTTGTCGGCCTTGACCAGTTCAGCCGCTTCGACGGTCGAGAACACTTTATTAGTCGGGTTAGTCATACAAAAACCTCAAACAAAACGATTGAACGATCAAATTCCGCTTTTCACGGTGCTCCAGACGCGTGTCATGGCGCGCATGTCTTTGGCGTTTTGGGTTTTCTGCGGGAACAGCCGCTCGCGGGTTTGCGCATCGGGGTAGATCGCCGGGTTGTCGCGCACACTGGCATTCAACAAGGGCGTAGCCGCCGCATTACTGTTGGCGTAATTGATGTAATCGCTCACATCCGCCATCACCTGCGGCTGCATCAGGTATTCCAGAAACTTGTGGGCATTGGCGACGTGGGGCGCATCAGTCGGGATGTACATGTTGTCGAACCAGATCAGCGAGCCTTCCTTGGGAATGAAGTACGCCAGGTTGATCTGCTTCTTGGCTTCTTCGGCTCGGGCCATGGCCGTCGCGTAGTCGCCGGACCAGGTCATCGCCATGCACACATCGCCATTGGGCAGGCTGGTGAGGTAATTGACCGAATCGAATTTGCGGATGTAAGGCCGTACGGACAGCAGTAAATCCTGGGCCGCTTTCAGATCCTCCGGCGCGGCGCTTCTCGGGTCACGCCCCAGATACGTCAGGGCCATCGGAATAACTTCGGTTGGGGCATCGAGCAGCGTCACGCCGCAGTCGGCAAAGCGCGAGACGATCTTCGGATCGAAGATCATTGCCAGCGAACCGATAGGCGCATCCGGCATGCGTTCCTTGATCTTGTCGACGTTGTAAGTCACGCCGTTGCTGCCCCAGGTGTATGGCGCCGAGTAGGCAGTGCCTGGATCGAACCCTTGCAAGTCGTGCAGCACTTTCGGATCGAGATTGCTCCAGCCCGGCAGCAATTTTTTATCCAGCGGCTGGAACACTTTGGCCTGGATCAGCGGCGGTACCAGGGAGGCGTTGAGCACGACCAGGTCATAACCGGAGTGGCCGGTGAGCAACTTGGCTTGCACCGTTTCATAGGCATCGAAAGTGTCATAAATGACTTTAATGCCAGTGGCTTTTTCAAAGTCAGCCAGGGTGTTCTCGCCGATGTAATCCGTCCAGTTGTACAACCGCAGCGTATTGCTGTCGTTCACCTCGGCGGCGTAGGCATTCAAAGTCAGCGGTACAACAAACAGACTGGAAATCACCTTAAGCAGTGTCTTGCCCATAGCAAATGCACCTTATCAAGCGAGTTCGG
Source organism: Pseudomonas sp. MYb327 (assembly GCF_040438925.1). Taxonomy (NCBI): domain Bacteria; kingdom Pseudomonadati; phylum Pseudomonadota; class Gammaproteobacteria; order Pseudomonadales; family Pseudomonadaceae; genus Pseudomonas; species Pseudomonas sp. MYb327. The sequence goes on along the minus strand of NZ_CP159258.1, from coordinate 1,074,221 downwards.
CTCTGGATGAGCGGATGAACCTACTATTGGTGGATTCGCCTGACGGCACCATACCCCGAATGGGTGTGTGGTCGTTTTCGCGACGCGATATGGCAAAAAGCATCAGGTCGGTTGACCCGTTTTGTCATAGCACCGGGGTAAGCCCGGCGCTTAAAGTGGCCGTCGAACCGACTCCGCAAGAGCCAGCAATGACCGACCTGATCAAACAAGACCATCGCGATGGCGTGCTGACGCTGACGATCGATCGTCCCGACAAGCTCAACGCGTTGACCAACAGCATGTACACGCGGTTGGCCGACCTGCTGTTTGCGGCGGACGAGGACGACTCGGTCGGGGTGATCATCGTGACCGGCGGCCCGACCTGCTTCACCAGCGGCAACGACTTGGTGGACTTCCTTCAGGACCCGCCCACGCATCTGGACAACCCGGCATTTCGTTTGATGCGCGCCGTGACTCATCTGCAAAAACCGCTGATCGCCGCGGTTTGCGGGGCGGCCATCGGCATTGGCACCACGCTGCTGCTGCATTGCGATCAGGTCCTGGTCACCCGCAACGCCAAGCTGCGCATGCCGTTCGTCAACCTGGGCCTGTGCCCGGAATTCGGCGCCAGCCTGTTGCTGCCGCGCCTGCTCGGTCAGGCCCGTGCCGCGCGTCTGCTGTTGCTGGGCGACAGCTTCGATGGCAGCGAAGCGGTGGCGTGGGGCCTGGCCAACGAAATGTTCGACGACGGCGCGCAATGCCTGGCGGCGGCCACCCGCCTCGCTCAGCGACTGCTGGCAATGCCGCAAGAATCCCTGCGCCAGTCGCGTCAATTGATGAAACAGGCTGGCATGGCCGAACTGCAAGCCACTCTGCGCGAAGAGAACCAGCTGTTCATCCAGCGCCTCAACAGCGATGAAGCAAAAGCGGCCTTGAACGCCCTGCTCAATCGCAGTACAGATAAGAATCCACCGAAAGGAAAACAGCCATGAACACCCCGGAAATCTACGTTGTCAGCGCCGCCCGTACCGCCATCGGCACCTTCGGCGGCTCGCTCAAGGACGTGCCACCGGCCGACCTCGCGACCACCGCAGTGAAAGCCGCCCTGGAACGCGCCGCCGTGGACCCGGCGCTCGTCGGTCACCTGGTGATGGGTAACGTGATCCCGACCGACACCCGCGATGCCTACATCTCCCGTGTTGCGGCAATCAACGCCGGCATCCCGAAAGAAACCCCGGCCTATAACGTCAACCGCCTCTGCGGTTCCGGCCTGCAAGCCATCATCAACGCCGCCCAGACCTTGATGTTGGGCGATGCCGACATCGCCATCGGCGCCGGTGCCGAATCCATGAGCCGCGGCCCGTACCTGCTGCCGTCCGCCCGTTGGGGCGCGCGCATGGGCAACGTTCAGGCCATCGACTACATGCTCGGCATCCTGCACGACCCGTTCCACGGCATTCACATGGGCATCACCGCCGAAAACGTCGCCGCGCGCAACGGCATCACCCGCGAAATGCAGGATGCCCTGGCGCTGGAAGACCAGAAACGCGCGGCCCATGCGATTGCCAACGGCTACTTCAACGAACAGATCGCGACCGTGGAAATCCAGGATCGCAAAGGCACCAAGCTGTTCAGCGTCGACGAACACCCACGCGCCACATCCCTGGAACAGTTGGCTGCAATGAAGCCAGCGTTCAAGAAGGACGGCTCGGTCACCGCCGGCAACGCCTCCGGTCTGAACGACGGTGCCGCCGCACTGGTCATGGCCACCGGCGCTGCAGTACAGGTCAACAACCTGCGCCCACTCGCCCGCCTGGTCAGCTACGCCCACGCCGGCGTCGAACCGGAACTGATGGGCCTGGGCCCAATCCCGGCCACGCGCCTGGCGCTCAAACGCGCCGGCCTGACCGTCGCCGACATGGACGTGGTCGAAGCCAACATCGCCTTCGCCGCACAAGCCTGTGCCGTCAGCCAGGAACTCGACCTCGACCCGGCCAAAGTCAACCCGAACGGCTCGGGCATCGCCCTCGGCCACCCGGTCGGCGCCACCGGCGCCATCATCGCCACCAAAGCCATCCACGAACTGCACCGCATCAACGGCCGTTATGCGCTGGTGACCATGTGCATTGGTGGTGGTCAGGGGATTGCGGCGATTTTTGAACGCGCTTGAGAGTTTGCTGTATTTACACACGTCGAAATGACGGCTAGTTAGGGTTGGTAACCATGTGCACCCTGTAGGAGCCGGCTTGCTGGCGATGACGGAATATCAGGCAACAGCGCCGTTGAATGATACGCCGCCATCGCCAGCAAGCCGGCTCCTACAGGTCGCTATTCACCAGCATCTCGTTCTGCCCCTTTGATCACTGCGCACCTGACGACCGGCAGTAAATACCAATTGCCACAAAATATGACATGCGTCATATTACGTACGTAATTTATCGCCGCTTCCGACAGGTAATTCTCCATGACCAGCATGCCCACCGTTGAACCCGACCTTGCTGTGCCGGTGAACACCCCGAAGCCTCCCCTGCTAAAACGCCTGTTACTGGCGACAACAGTCATCGCTGCGCTGGTGCTGGCCGGTGTGTACGCCGCGCATTGGTGGACGGCCGGCCGGTTCATCGAAGAAACCGACGATGCTTATATCGGTGGTGACGTGACGGTGATCGGGTCGAAAGTCGCGGGTTACATCGATGAAGTGCTGGTGACCGATAACCAGAAGGTCAAGGCCGGCGATGTCTTGATCCGTCTCGACGCCCGCGACTACCGCGCCAACCTGGCCAAGGCTGAAGGCGCGGTGGCAGCGGAAGAAGCCTTGCTCGCCAACCTTGATGCCACTGAACAACTGCAACAGGCCGTGATCGGCCAGGCCCGCGCCGGCATTGATGCTGCCGATGCCGAAACCTCCCGCTCGCGCGATGACGATGCGCGCTACAAAAAACTCGTCACAACCAACGCGGTCTCGGTGGAAAGCGCGCAACGGGCCAACGCCACCTTCAAGACCGCACAAGCCCAAAGCAATCGCGCACAGGCTGAGCTGTTGGCTGCACAACGGCAGTTGAATGTGATCGCTACTCAAAAACAACAAGCCCGCGCCGCGTTAATTCAAGCGAAAGCCGAACGTGATCTGGCGCAGTTGAACGTCGGCTACACCGAACTTCGGGCCCCTGTGGATGGCGTGATCGGCAATCGTCGGGCGCGGATTGGCGCTTATGCCCAGGCCGGTTCGCAACTGCTGTCGGTGGTGCCGTCCAGCGGCTTGTGGGTCGATGCCAATTTCAAGGAGGATCAGCTGGCGCGCATGCTGCCGGGGCAACGGGTAGTGATACATGCCGACGTGCTGTCGGGGCAGGAGTTCCACGGTCATCTGGACAGCCTTGCACCCGCCAGCGGTTCGCAGTTCAGCGTGTTGCCGCCAGAAAACGCCACCGGCAACTTCACCAAGATCGTGCAGCGGGTGCCGGTGCGGATTCACCTTGATCCGGCCGACAGCGTGCTCGGTCATCTGCGCCCCGGCTTGTCGGTCACCGCTGAGGTTGATACCCGCAAGGAGCCTGAAACCACAGCCGTGGTCAGCGCACCATGAGCCGCGCCCTCGCCGCCCCGGCGCAACCATTCAATGCCGCAAATATGGCAACGGCGACCAAGGTTTTTGCCTTCGCCAGCATGTGCATCGGCATGTTCATTGCGCTGCTGGATATTCAGATCGTCTCGGCGTCGTTGCGTGACATTGGCGGTGGTCTCTCCGCCGGCACCGACGAAACAGCCTGGGTGCAAACCAGCTACCTGATCGCTGAAATCATCGTGATTCCGCTGTCCGGCTGGTTGTCGCGGGTGTTTTCCACACGTTGGTTGTTCTGCGCGTCAGCGGTCGGTTTTACCCTGACCAGCCTGCTCTGCGGCGCGGCGTGGAACATTCAAAGCATGATCGCCTTCCGCGCCCTGCAGGGTTTTCTCGGCGGCTCGATGATCCCGATGGTGTTCACCACCGCGTTTGTTTTCTTCACCGGCAAGCAACGGGTGATCGCCGCCGCCACCATCGGCGCGGTGGCTTCGCTGGCGCCGACCCTGGGCCCGGTGATCGGTGGCTGGATTACTGACATTTCCTCCTGGCATTGGCTGTTCTACATCAACCTGGTGCCGGGGATTTTCGTTGCCGTGGCGGTGCCGATGCTGGTGAAGATCGACCAACCGGAACTCTCGCTGCTCAAGGGCGCTGACTATCTGAGCATGGTGTTCCTGGCGCTTTTCCTTGGTTGCCTGGAATACACCCTCGAAGAAGGCCCGCGCTGGAACTGGTTCAGCGACCATACGATTCTGACGACTGCGTGGATCAGCGGCCTGGCCGGCCTGGCGTTCATCGGCCGGACCTTGCACGTGGCCAATCCGATTGTCGATCTGCGCGCCCTGAAGGACCGCAACTTTGCCCTCGGCTGTTTCTTTTCCTTCGTCACCGGGATTGGCCTGTTTGCCACTATCTACCTGACGCCACTGTTCCTAGGTCGAGTGCGTGGCTACGGCGCGCTGGACATTGGTCTGGCGGTTTTCTCCACCGGCGTGTTCCAGATCATGGCGATTCCGCTGTATGCCTTTCTGGCCAACCGCGTCGACTTGCGCTGGATCATGATGACCGGCCTCGGGCTGTTCGCCTTGTCGATGTGGGATTTCAGCCCGATTACCCATGATTGGGGCGCCAAGGAATTGATGTTGCCGCAAGCCTTGCGCGGCATCGCCCAGCAACTGGCGGTGCCGCCAGCAGTGACGTTAACCCTTGGTGGGCTGGCGCCGGCACGACTCAAACATGCTTCGGGATTGTTCAACCTGATGCGCAACCTGGGCGGCGCCATTGGCATCGCGGCGTGCGCGACCATTCTCAATGACCGCACCAATCTGCACTTCACAAGGTTGGCGGAAAACCTCAACAGCACCAACGAAGCGCTGAACCAGTGGTTGTCCCAGGTTGGAAACAACTTCGCCGCCCTGGGCCAGAGCGGCGATGTCGGGGTGACTGCCAGCCTGCATCAGCTTTGGCTGTTGACCTATCGCGAAGCGCAGACACAGACCTACGGCGACGCGTTTTTGATGATCATGGTCTGCTTCATCATCGCCACGGCGATGGTGCCCTTGATGCGCAAGGTGCAACCACCCGCCGCGCCGAGTGCCGATGCTCATTGAGGCGTCGGCAGCTTTCTGAAAATCAGGCCTGAGGCGTTTTGCGGAAGCCTACCGCCAGACGGTTCCAGCTGTTGATGGTGCTGATGGCCACGGTCAGGTCGACCATTTCCTTCGGCGTGAACTGAGCGCTGACCACTTCGTAGTCTTCGTCCGGGGCATGGGTCAGGCTGAGCTGGGTCAGGGATTCGGTCCAAAGCAGCGCGGCGCGTTCGCGATCGGTAAAGAACGGCGCTTCACGCCAGGCCGTCACGGCGAACAATCGACGCGGGGTCTCGCCACCCTTGATCGCATCAGCGGTGTGCATGTCGATGCAGAAGGCGCAACCGTTGATTTGCGAAGCGCGCAGCTTCACCAGTTCGATCAGGTTCTTTTCCAGCGGCAGTTTGGAGACCGCGGTTTCCAGGGCGATCATCGCTTTGAGAGCGTCAGGCGAGGCGGTGTAGAAATCGGTACGCGGTTGCATGGAATGCTCCAGGGCAAGTGGGTGTGTGGATACGTTAGTCCTCCAGGCCACTTGGACAAATAGCCAATATTCCAGAAGTCGAGGAGGCCACTGAGGGATATCGATGCCAGCTTGCGTTTGCTCAGCGACACCTTGCTGCTGAACATCAGCCGTTTGACGCGGAGTTGGCTGTCGGTCGAGCCGAGGGTTTGAAATCTTGTTTCAGGATTTTTAGCGTTGCTGGTATTGCTATCGCGAGCAGGCTCGCTCCCACAGGGGATGTGTGATCGACGCCAGCGACCCCATCCCCCACAAACGGCAACGGCTTACGCCCGATTGAGCAGCCATTTCAAAAACCCCTTCTTCTGCACCACCGCCGGCACTTCCTGAGTCAGCGCCTTGACCTTGTGCAAGCGGAAATCCAGCAGGTTTTTCATCGCATCGTTGATGTCGTTACGAGCCTCCAGGCAGGGTCTGAGGTAGCCTTTTTCGATGCGGTAAAGCACACACGCGGTTTTCGCGGAGAACTCCGCGGGCAGCGCGCTATCGGTCAGGATGCCGGCTTCGCCGATCACTTCCCCCGGCCCCATGCGCCCGGTTTCCATGAGCGTCCCGTTGCGGTTCAGCGTCACCGATACCACCCCGGACTCAATGATGAACAAATGATCGCTGACTTCCTCGGCCGCCAGAATCGTCTCCCCGGCATTAAAGTTTTGCAGGGTCATGTTCTGGCTGAAGGTTTCTTTCTCCTCCTCACGCAAGGTCGAGAAAATCGGCGAACTGTCGATCAACGCCCGTGGCCGTGAGAGGTCGGTGGTCGGAACGGGCTCCACGCTCGACAGCAAATTGACCCCGGATGCGCGCAAGTGCCGGTACGCCAGATCATAGAGTTGATTGCGCACCTCGCGCTTTTCGCTCATCGAAGCGACAAAGCCGCTGATTTCATATTCCACGCCGGCGGCGGTGGAGCTTTTCAGCGCGACTTTTGGCGAAGGCTTGCTGAGCAGAATGCGGCAGCCCTGCTTCGCCCGCTCGAGGGCTTCGATCACCGTGCCGGGACGGACATGGGGGCTGATCTGCAGACTGATAGCAACGCCGAACATATCGCTGGGCCGGCTGAAGTTGGTGATCTTGGCCTTGGCCGCCAGCGAGTTGGGAATCACGATCATGCTGCCCTGGGAGGTTTGCAGCCGCGTGGCGCGCCAGTCGATGTCGATGACCCGGCCCTCTGTGCCGTCGATCGCGATCCAGTCATCCAGTTGATAGGGTTTGGTGGTGTTGAGGACGATCCCGGAAAACACGTCGCTGAGGGTACTTTGCAACGCCAGGCCGACGATGATCGCCAACGCGCCGGACGTGGCCAGCACACCTCTGACCGGTAGATTGAGCACGTAGGCCAGGGCGGCGATGACCGCTACCAGGAAAATCACCGCACCCAGCAGATCCTGGAGCAACCGCCCGGTATGCCCCACCCGTTGCATCAATCCCGCGCCGATCAGCACGGTCAGGGTGCGCGCAGCGAACAGCCACCAGCCGATCTGTAACCCCGTGGCCGCCAGATGCAACGGCACGTTCTCGACAAAGGGCGCCGGTTCCAGCGGGTTCATGCCTTCGTTGAACAGCACCAGGCTGTACAGCGAAAAAATCACCAGCCGCACGAGCAGTTTCACGTTGTGGCCACGGGTGCCAATCAAGCGCCATAACACCAGATCGGTCAGGAGCAGAACCAATGCGCAAATCAGTGGATGTTCAGTGAGCAACGACAGCATCAAGCAACTCCAGCACGAGACGATCAGCAAAAGATCGCACACATTCGCCACAGTGTAGGAGCAATTGATGACACCAGAACAACACAAAACAAAGTGGGAGCGAGCCCGCTCGAGATGACGGCTCAACAGGCACCATTGCAGTGACTGTCAGGCCGCTATCGCGAACAGGCTCGCTCCCACAGGGTCTGGGTGATGCCCGTATTATTTGCTGTTGGTCAGGGTGTTGTAGCTGGTCATCAGGTTGCGGTAGTCCGGGATGTGGTTGGAGAACAAGGTCGCCAGGCCTTCCACGTCGTTGCGCCAGTCGCGATGCAGTTCACAGGCCAGGCCAAACCAGGTCATCAGTTGCGCGCCAGAGGCCGACATGCGATCCCAGGCCGACTGACGGGTCAGTTCGTTGAACGTGCCGGAAGCATCGGTCACCACGAACACGTCAAAACCTTCGGCCAGGGCCGACAGCGCCGGGAACGCCACGCACACTTCAGTCACTACGCCAGCGATGATCAGTTGTTTCTTGCCGGTGGCCTTGATCGCCTTGACGAAATCTTCGTTGTCCCACGCGTTGATCTGGCCAGGGCGAGCAATGTACGGTGCGTCCGGGAACAGCGCCTTGAGCTCGGGCACCAGCGGGCCGTTGGGGCCGGTTTCGAAACTGGTGGTCAGAATCGTCGGCAATTTGAAGTACTTCGCCAGGTCGGCCAGGGCCAGCACGTTGTTCTTGAAACGATCCGGTTCGATATCGCGCACCAGCGACAACAGACCTGCCTGATGATCCACCAACAGAACGGCGGCGTTATCCTTGTCGAGACGCTTGTAAGAAGTAGTCATTGCAGTAGTCCTCTCGGGGTATCGATGCCGAACGGGCCGGCGTGGGTAAAACCTGGGTTTTGATCAACATGCAGTCAAGCAGTCAGCCGTGCATCTGGCCAAAGCGACCGGACTGGAAATCGGTGAATGCCTGGTGAATTTCTTGCTCGGTGTTCATCACGAACGGACCGTGACCAACGATCGGCTCGTCAATTGGCTCGCCGCTGAGCAACAGCACCACCGCGTCATTGCTGGCCTCCAGACTCAACTGATTGCCATTGCGCTCGAACAGGGCCAACTGGCCTTCGCGCACTGACTCCAGGCCGTTGACCTGAATCGAGCCGCGCAAAACCACCAGCGCGGTGTTGCGTCCTTCATGCAGATCCAGCGTGAGCAACTTGCCAGCATTCAGGCGCAGGTCCCAGACGTCGATCGGGGTAAAGGTGCGCGACGGCCCTTTGTGGCCTTCGAATTCACCGGCAATCAAGCGCAGGCTGCCTGCGTTGTTCTTCAAGGCAATGTTCGGGATGTCGCCATCCAGAATCGTCTGGTAACCGGCGTCGGCCATTTTGTCCTTGGCCGGCAGGTTGACCCACAACTGCACCATTTCCAGGGTGCCACCGCTTTTGGCGAAGGCTTCGGAGTGGAACTCCTCATGGAGAATTCCAGAGGCGGCGGTCATCCATTGCACGTCGCCGGGGCCGATCTTGCCACCGCTGCCGGTGGAGTCACGGTGTTCCAGTTCGCCCTTGTAAACGATAGTCACGGTTTCGAAGCCACGGTGCGGATGCTGACCAACGCCACGACGCTCGGTGGTCGGGGTGAATTCAGCAGGACCGGCGTGATCCAGCAGCAGGAACGGGCTGATGTGTTTGCCCAGGTTGTCGTAGGAAAACAGTGTACGAACCGGGAAACCGTCGCCGACCCAATGGGACCGTGGGCTGGTGTAGATACCGATGATGTTTTTCATGGTGCCTCCGAATCAGGTGGTTGAAGCCATGGACAAAGCTTAAAACCGAGGCCTTTGCTGCGCTAGACTGCAAAAATCAGCCTTAGCGTTCTATTTGGAGAACGATAGTGGAAGACCTCAACACCCTCTACTACTTCACCCAAGTGGTGGAACATCACGGCTTTGCCGCGGCCGGGCGGGCGCTCGACATGCCCAAGTCCAAGCTCAGCCGACGCATTGCCGAACTCGAAGAGCGCCTGGGCGTGCGGTTGCTCAATCGCACCAGCCGCCATTGTTCGCTGACAGAAATCGGCCAGGCCTACTACCAGCGTTGCCTGGCCATGCGGGTCGAAGCGGAAAGCGCCGCCGAACTGATCGAACGCAACCGCTCGGAACCCCAGGGACTGGTGCGCATCAGTTGCCCAACGGCGTTGCTGAATTCCTGGGTCGGGCCGATGCTCACCCGCTACATGCTCAAGTACCCGCTGGTGGAGTTGTTCATCGAGAGCACCAACCGCCGGGTCGATTTGATCCACGAGGGTTTCGACATTGCGTTGCGGGTACGTTTTCCGCCATTGGAAAACACCGACATGGTGATGAAGGTGCTGGGCAATAGCACCCAGTGCATTGTCGGCAGTCCGGCATTCGCCGAACGCCTGTCCTCACCGCCCTCGCCCGCCGACCTGAGCGGCTTGCCCAGCCTGCACTGGGGCGGCGCACAGCGTGAATATCAATGGGAGTTGCTCGGCGCCGACGGCGCCAGTGCGATGATTCGGCACTCACCGAGAATGGTCACCGATGACCTGTTGGCGCTCCGCCACGCAGTAGTAGCCGGGGTCGGCATCGCCCACCTGCCTGCCGTGGTCGTGCGCGATGACATTGCGGCCGGACATTTGGTGGAACTGGTGCCAGGCTGGGCGCCGAAATGCGGAATCGTCCATGCGATCTTCCCCTCGCGCCGGGGGTTGCTGCCGTCGGTGCGCGCGCTGATCGACTTTTTAGGCGAGGAGTTTAGTCATGCCGATATTGCCTAAGGGCCCGGCAAGCCGAATGGGGCTGGCAGGGATTTTATTTCAGACATAATATCGACCTGGATTACAGCCATAATATCCAAATCGTCCGAGGTCATGATCATGCAAAGCCCAAACCGCGACGCCACACTCGCTCAATGGATCGCTCAGGAACAGGCCATGCGAGCACGCCTTGCCGGGCCTGGCAGTTTGTCTCTGGCCGAGGTCAGCGCGCTGTCCCCCACCGAGTTTTTCGACGGCATCGGCAACGGTGAACTGCCCTCGCCGCCCATTGGCACACTGATGGATTTCATCCCCATCGAATGGTCGGCCGGGCTGTTCGTCTTCCAGGGCACGCCGGATTCCAGACATTACAACCCGCTAGGCACCGTGCATGGCGGTTATGCCGCGACCTTGCTGGATTCGTGCATGGGCTGCGCGATCCATACCCAACTGAAAAAAGGCCAGGGTTATACGACGCTGGACCTGCGCATCAGCTATGTGCGGGCCTTGAACAACGCCAGCGGACCGGTGCGGGCCGAGGGCAAGATCGTGCATCTGGGGCGTTCGACGGCGTTGGCCGAGGGGCGGATTTATGATGTAGATGGGCGTTTGTATGCGACGGGATCGACGACTTGCATGATTCTTGAGGCTCGGGGGTAAAGAGGAAATCAAAAGATCGCAGCCTTCGCTAGCTGTTACAGGCAATCCCATTTAGGAACTGCCGAAGGCTGCGATCTTTTGATATTTGATTTCCAGTCAACATTGCTTTGCCGCTCCAGCGGTTTTTCTCACGGATGCAGGCGCGGATACTCACGTCCATTCCCCACTGCAACCTCTGGAGTCATTCATGTCTATTCCCGCATTCGGCCTGGGCACCTTTCGCTTGCAAGGCCAGGTGGTCATTGATTCAGTCAGCAACGGCCTGGAACTGGGTTACCGGGCCTTCGACACCGCACAAATCTACGAGAATGAAGCCGAAGTCGGCGAAGCCATTGCCGCCAGCGGTATTGCCCGTGAAGAACTTTTCATCACCAGCAAGATTTGGGTCGCCAACTTCGCCGGGGATCGACTGATCGACAGCCTCAAGCAGAGCCTGCAAAAACTGCAGACCGACTACCTGGACCTGACCCTCATCCACTGGCCGTCCCCCGAAGACCAGGTCCCGGTGGAAGAATTCATGGGTGCCCTGCTCGAAGCCAAACGCCTGGGCCTGACCCGGCAAATCGGCGTGTCGAACTTCACCGTCGACCTGATGAAACAAGCCATCGCCGCCGTCGGTGCCGAGCACATCGCTACCAACCAGATCGAACTGCACCCGTATCTGCAAAACCGCAAAGTGGTCGAGTTCGCCCACAGCCACGGCATCCAGATCACGTCGTACATGACCCTGGCCTATGGCGAAGTGTTGAAGGACCCGCTCATCCGCCAAATTGCCGATCGCCTGCAAGCAACACCGGCTCAAGTCACCCTGGCCTGGGCGATGCAATTGGGTTACGCGGTGATCCCTTCGTCCACCAAACGCGCCAATCTCGCCAGCAACCTGAAAGCCTGCGAGCTGACCCTGAGCGACGCCGACATGGCGTTGATCGCAAGCCTTGATCGCGGTCAGCGCTTGACCAGCCCGAAAGGCATCGCGCCGAACTGGGATTAAGCCTCAGGCCTGCGAAAAAGGCGGCTGTATCTGTGGCAAGGGAGCAAGCTCCCTCGCCACGGGTTTGCGTATCAAGCCTGCCCCAGGCTCTGGTCCAGGCGCTGCATGGCGTGCTGCAACTGATCGACGGCCGCGTCGATCAATGAGGTTTCGCCCGCGCTGCACGCACGCTCCAACTGGTCGCAACACTCGACCAGACCCAGCGCCCGGACCATCAGCGCCCCGCCCTTGATACGGTGCGCCAACACCTGCAAACCATCGTGATTGCCGCTGGCGTGCACTTGCAGCAGATGCTCGCGATCATCGCGGTTGGTCGCGGCCAGGTCTTGCAGCAATTGGCTGATCAACTCATGGTCCGCACCCACGTAGCGCTCCAATCCGGTCAAATCAATCTCGGCGTTGGGCGCGTCATCGTCTATCACGGCCGAATCGCTGGGAAACCGGCTGGCCAGCCAGTCGCTCAAGTCCACCAATCGAATCGGTTTAAACAGGCAATCGTCCATGCCCGCCTCGATACAGCGAATCCTGTCCTCGGGTTGCGCATTAGCGGTGAACCCCAGAATCAAGGTGGGTGGCAGACCGCTGAACCGCTCTTCATCGCGTATCGCACCCGCCAACTCATATCCACTGACAAGCGGCATATTGCAGTCGGTGATAACCAGATGGAATGCGTGCTCACGCCACTGCTCAATACCTTGCTGGCCATCTTCCGCCTCCAGAACCTGGTGCCCCAGATAGCGCAGCTGTCGCGATAGCAGCAGGCGATTGGACGGATAGTCGTCGACCACCAGGACCGTCAGTGGCTTGGCCTGCACCAGTGCATCGCCTTGCCTTTGCGCATTGACCGGTAGCGCCTGCAACACGACCAGTTCAAGGCTGACTTCTACCCGCGTGCCACGCCCGAGAACGCTGTCGAGCTGTAATCGACCACCCATCATTTCGCACAAGGTACGGCTGATCACCAGTCCCAGCCCGGAACCCTGGCGAGCGGATTGCTGACTGTTCCCGGCCTGCACGAACGGGCTGAACAAGCGCTGCTGGTCGTGTTCACTGATTCCAATGCCGCTGTCTTCAACGTGCACACTCACCGCCATACGCGCCGATGACGCCGGGACCACTCGCAGCCGCAGACTCACCTCACCTTCACGGGTGAACTTGATGGCATTGCTCAACAGATTGGACAACACCTGCTTGAAGCGCGTGGGATCAATCATCACGTCGCAGTCGCTGTGCGCGTCGAATTCAACTCGCCACAGCAGGTTTTTTTCCCGTGCCAGTCCTTCAAAAACCCGGCACACCGACAGCACCAGCGTCTGCAAATTGGCCCGTTCCGGCATCAACGACAGATGCCCCGACTCGATGCGGGCAATGTCGAGAATATCGCCGATCAACCCCAGCAATTGTTGGCCGGCATTCGACGCCACTTCGATGGCAGCACGGTCGGTGACGCCTTCATCCGCCCGCTTCAGCGCCAGCTCCAGCATGCCAATCAGGGCATTCATCGGGGTGCGGATTTCGTGGCTCATGGTCGCCAGAAAAGTGGTCTTGGCGCGGTTGGCATCGTCGGCTGCGTCCTTGGCGTCCTGCAATTGCCCCAACAATTGCTGACGCTGGCGGATCTGCCGACGCTGCCAGACAATCCCGCCCAAGGCGATCAAGAGCAAAACGCCAGCGGCGGCGAACGCCTGGAAAATCGCCTGCCGATGCCGCAGCCAGTAGCTTTGCTCCACCTGCAAATCATTGCGCCAGGGTTGAACCAGCTCGTCGATTTCCTCGGGGGGAATACTGAGCAGGGCCTTGTCCAGAATCGAATGCAACTCGATGGCTTCATGACTGGTCGCCAAGGTGCTGCGGGCCGGGTCGGTGCCCACGGTACTGGTCACTTGCAGGCGATCGCGGTATTGCCGGGAAATCAGGTAACGCGCGCTGATCAACGAATTGATGCCCCCATCGGCCTTGCCCTGGGCGACCATTTCCATGGCGTCTGCCGACAGTGGCGCATCCACACAGCGTATCCGCGGAAAATGTTGGCGAATGAACTCGCTGACGATGTTGCCCTGGGTCAGCGCCAGGGTTTTCCCGGCCATCTCATCCAGGGTTCTTGGACTGTCCGGCGCCAAGCGGGTTACCAGCACCGAGGGACTGCTCAGAAACGCCCGGGTAAACAGCAATGCTTCTTCACGCTGTGAACTGAGACCGATCCCGGCCAGCACATCGACCTGGCCGTTTTTGATGCCCGTCAGCATCGCGGCCACCGACTGCATCGCCTGGATATCGAATTGCAGGCCGGTACGCTGGCTGATTTTCGCCAGCACTTGCACACTGATCCCGCGTAGTTTGCCTTCACTGTCAATGAACGAGATCGGTGGGACATTTTCGTTGATCGCCACCCGCACACGCGGATGCGCGTTCAGCCAGCGTTGTTCCGCCACGCTCAATTGCAGTGTTTGGGTGCCCGGCATGGACAACCCGTAAGCGCCCCAACGCCGCAGGATAGTCATCTGTTCACTGGGTGTGACGGCTTCCAGCGCCTGGTTGACGATGCGCAACAGCTGAACGTTATCCCGGGCCATCGCAAAGGCGAAACGCCCGGATTCCATCCGCGAGAAATCCGCCAGTTGAACGTTGTTGAGGTAGTTTTTATTGATCAAATAATGGGCGCTGATCGCGTCGCCCAGATAGAAATCCGCCTGACCGAACGCCACGGCCCCCACCGCCGCCAGTGTCGAGGGGAACAGCCGGACATCCGCTTGTGGATAAAACCGCTGCACGCTTTGTTCAGGCAAGTAGTGATACAGCATCGCCAGCCGCTTGCCGGCCAATGTCGGGTCCGACACTGAAGGTGAATCGCTGCGGGTTACCAAGACGGGCTGATCCACCGCATAGGCGCGGGACATCCGCAACTGCGGATCTTCGGCCTCGAATCGATTAGCCGTACCCAGCAAGTCCGCCTCGCCTTGCTTGATCGCCCGCACCGCGTCAGCTCGCGACGGATAACGTTGAACCTGGATCTCGACCTTCAATAGTTGTTGGATCAGTCCGGCGTAATCTGCCGTCACGCCCTCGAACAGCTTGCCCGCCACGTTGAACTCGAAGGGCGGATAGTCCGGCGTGGACACGGCCAGCACCAGTCGACCCTTTTGCTGCAGCCAGCGGGCATCAGCGTTCGACAGTTCGGCGCTAAAGCCTTCGACGCTGGAGCGTCCCAGCAACGTCAGGGGTTGTAGCTGCGCACCGGCACTCGATGCCCATAGGCAAAGCACCGGCAATAGAAGGTTCATCAGGCCGAACAGGCGTCGAAAGGCGTTCATTCAGATCAAATGATTGCGTCGGGCAAGATCGCGCAAATGCACCGACGACTCTACGTTGAGCTTTTCCGTCAACCGCGTCTTGTAGGTGCTGACGGTCTTGTGACTCAGATGCATGATTTCGGCGATTGCCTTGTTACTGATGCCCCTGGCCAAGTGCTGGAAGATCGTCAGCTCGCGATCCGAGAGCTTGTCGATCAACTCTTTTTCGCTGCGTTGCATTGCGTTCAGTGACACCGAACTCGAGGGCAGTCGAGTGAAATAGGTGTAACCCGACATCACCGCATGCACGGCTTTGTGCAAATGGTGCAAATCGTTGGTCTTGGCCACATAGGCAGAGGCACCGGCACGCATGCAGCGTTCCTGGTAGAACATGGGCTCCTGGGAAGTAAAGATCACCACGCGACAGGGCACTTCGCCGGCCTTGATCCGCGCCAGCACATCCAGGCCATCGAGAGACGGGATATTCAGGTCCAGCACCACCAGATCAGGCTTGTGCTCGCGAATCATCGGCAAGACTTCGTTACCGCTGTCGGCTTCGTAAATGCGCTTGTACCCTTCCTGCTTGAGAACGATTTTGACGGCGCCGCGAATCACCGGGTGATCGTCCACAATCAGCACTGACTTCATGGCAACTCCCTGGGCAAAAACACGACGATTGGGCGAAAAAGCCCGGATTAGACGCAGCGGCTGCGCATGGACTTTTGCATGGAATACCGGGGGAATCTACCTGACAGAAATGACAGTGCCGACGAACGGTAGACATGGATCCACGCTTCCCATCAAGCGCTGAAGCGCCGACAGATCAGGCAGCAATGCGTGGCTAATCTGGATTTTTTGCTGCTTGCCGGCCGGCAGACTCGGTAGCCGCGCCGCCCGGCCGTCGTAGATCAAGACCCGGTCCAGCTGCCGGTTATCGAGGCAGTAATCGAGCAGATCCAGCTTCCCTTCCCCCATCGCCGCATTGATGACCAGCAGATCGAACGGCTCGCTCGCAAACTCCACCAACGTCAGCAGCTCTTCGACGCAGAGCACCGGCGCCACCCGAAAGTAACCGAGCTGGTTGAAGCAGCGCTCGATTCTGAGACGGTTAAAGTGTTGTTCGTCAGCAATCAGGATACGTAAGGACTTGTTCGACAACGTGGCCCCCGAAGCGAGTCAGATTAATGAGGGCGCAAGGCTACGGAAGACCCATGGACCTTTCTGTAGGACTTTTCCTAAATCCCGAGGCTCGTTGGCTACACGTTCTCTTTGGCAGCGTTACTGCCACCCGAACCGCCGGATGTAAAACCCCTTCACCGCCTGAGTCAGGCCCATATACGCCAGCAGAATCAGTGGCAGGAACACGAAGTACAGCGATGGCAATGCCTGCAATTTGAAATAATGCGCCAGTGGTCCCATCGGTAGAAAGATGCCCACGGCCATGATGATTGCGGTCATCACCATCAGCGGCATTGCTGCGCGGCTTTGCAGGAAAGGGATCTTCGGCGTACGAATCATGTGCACGATCAGGGTCTGGGTCAGCAGCCCGACCACGAACCAGCCGGACTGGAACAGGGTTTGATGGTCCGGTGTATTGGCGTCGAACACGTACCACATCAAGGCAAACGTGGTGATGTCGAAGATCGAGCTGATCGGTCCGAAAAACAGCATGAAACGCCCGACATCCGCCGGCTGCCAGCGTTGCGGTTGCTTGAGCATCTCGTCATCGACGTTATCGAACGGAATGGCGATCTGCGAAATGTCATAAAGCAGGTTCTGCACCAACAGATGCATCGGCAGCATTGGCAGGAACGGAATGAACGCACTCGCCACCAGCACCGAGAACACGTTGCCGAAGTTCGAACTGGCGGTCATCTTGATGTACTTGAGCATGCTGGCGAAGGTCCTGCGCCCTTCCAGCACGCCCTCCTCCAGCACCATCAAGCTCTTCTCCAGCAGGATGATGTCCGCCGCTTCCTTGGCAATGTCCACGGCGCTGTCCACCGAAATGCCGATGTCGGCGGTACGCAGGGCCGGCGCGTCGTTGATGCCGTCGCCCATAAAACCGACCACATGACCGTTGCCCTTGAGCAGGCGGACGATGCGTTCTTTGTGCGAGGGCGTGAGCTTGGCGAAGACGTTAGTGGTCTCGACCGCCACCGCCAGTTCGGCATCAGTCATGCGCTCTACGTCGTTACCCATCAGCAGGCCTTGTTGCTCCAGACCGACTTCGCGACAGATCTTTGCCGTCACCAGTTCATTGTCGCCGGTGAGCACTTTCACCGCCACGCCGTGCGCAGCCAGTGCCTTGAGGGCCGGTGCGGTGCTTTCCTTTGGCGGGTCGAGGAAAGCCACGTAGCCGATCAGTGTCAGTTCCTGTTCGTCCGCCAGGCTGTAGGTATCGCGCCCTTCAATCATCGGCCGTGCAGCTACGGCAACGACACGAAGGCCTTCTGCATTGAAAGTGGTGGTCACCTGACGGATTCGCGCCAGCAGCTCATCGGTCAGCGCTTCATCCATAACGCCGTGACGCACCCGCGTGCAGACCGCCAGCACCTCCTCCACCGCGCCTTTGCAGATCAACAGGTGGGAGTGATCACGCTCGGCAACCACCACTGACATGCGCCGCCGGGTGAAGTCGAACGGAATTTCGTCAACCTTGCGAAACGCCGTGCCGACTTTCAGGTCACGGTGGATTTCCACGTGCTCAAGCACCGCCACATCCAGCAGGTTTTTCAGGCCGGTCTGGTAGTAACTGTTGAGGTAGGCCATTTCCAGCACGTCATCGGAGTCATTGCCCCAGACATCGACGTTGCGCGCCAGGAAGATTTTGTCTTGAGTCAGGGTGCCGGTCTTGTCAGTGCACAGCACGTCCATGGCACCGAAGTTCTGGATGGCGTCGAGGCGTTTGACGATGACTTTTTTGCGCGACAGGAACACGGCACCCTTGGCCAGGGTCGAGGTGACGATCATGGGCAGCATTTCCGGGGTCAGGCCCACGGCAATCGACAGCGCGAACAACAGCGCTTCAGTCCAGTCGCCCTTGGTGAAACCATTGATGAACAGCACCAGCGGCGCCATCACGAACATGAAGCGGATCAGCAACCAGCTGACTTTATTAACCCCGTTCTGGAACGACGTCGGTACACGGTCGGTAGCGCCTACCCGCTGAGCCAGTGCGCCGAAGTAAGTGCCGTTGCCCGTGGTGAGGATTAGCGCCATGGCGGTGCCGGACACCACGTTGGTGCCCATGAACAGAATGTTGTCCAGCTCCAGCGGGTTACGGGTGTCGCTGTCGTGCTGGCGGGGGAATTTCTCCACCGGCATCGATTCGCCCGTCATCGCGGCCTGGCTGACGAACAAGTCCTTGGCGCTGAGTACCCGGCAATCGGCGGGAATCATGTCGCCGGCTGACAACACGACCAGATCACCCGGCACCAGCAATTTGATGGGCAGTTCGATGCGCGATGCATTCCGACGCAGGACTGTGGCCGTGTTGCTGACCATCGCCTTGAGCGCATCGGCAGCCTGGTTGGATTTGGTTTCCTGCCAGAAGCGCAGCAGAGTCGAAAGCACCACCATGGAAAAAATCACGATGGCAGCTTTCATGTCTTCGGTCAGCCAGGAGATGACTGTCAGCAAGGTCAGCAGCAGGTTGAACGGGTTTTTGTAGCAGTGCCAGAGATGGGTCCACCACGGCAGCGGCTGTTCGTGCTCGACTTCGTTGAGACCCAATTGCTCGCGCAGGGTCTGGGCTTCAAGTTCGCTCAGGCCGTCGGTGTGGCTGCCGAGTGTGCTCAGCAGATGGCCGGTGTCACTGCTGGCGGCGGTGACCAGGGTTTGCGCCAGGGTTGGCGGCACTTCGCGGCTGACTGTGGTGTCGGTGAAGTTTTCCAGCAATGCAAGGCGACGGAAGTGTCGGACGATGTGGCGGGTACGCAAGAATCCGGCGAAGAATTCCTTGAGCAGGGTCAGGTTCATGGCAGTTCCCCCAGGGTCAGCCGGGAAACCTTCGAGCAGGCGTGTCGGTGCGCCGCGATGACGACACAGGGTCGAACATCACGCACGGTTCAGCGTCGATGAGAGGACGTCGGGACACGGACCGGAACCGGCCGTTATCGGGATGCCGCTGCTCGCTTGTTACGGCGAGACAACGGCACAAAAAGGCTGCGCGTTATCTGGCCGAGGATATGCCGGTTATCGAAACCGGCCGACTACTGTCACTCGAACAAGTACCCACTGTGGGTCTCCGCTATTGATTGAAAACGCGCGAAGCTTACGCCCCGGTATTTGGAGAGTAAACCTGTTGCAGGAGATTGCAGGGGGAATCGCGGGGTTCTTCAGGGAGGGTTCAGGATTGGATATTTGCGCTGCATTCAATGGCCTCATCGCGAGCAAGCTCGCACACAGTTTGATCTGCGGACACAGATCAAATGTGGGAGCTTGCTCGCGATGAGGGCCTGCCAGTCGCTGAAGATATTAACTCGCGGTAGCCAACAACAAATCCACTACCGAACGGTGCCCACGATGCTTGCCATGGTCATACAGTGACCCGGCAATTTCGTCGGCACGAATCGGCAGGATCGACAGCAGCGTATCGCTCAAACCATGACTGGCCTGGCAGAAGCCCTGCATATAAATGCCGGCCTTGCAGCGCTCGTCGGTGATCAGTTTGTAATGGCGGTCGACCTCGAAGTCACCCAGGTACTGCTCCAGCGGCGCCAGTAGTTTGCGGTGCATCTGGCGCTCATAACCGGTGGCCAGTACCACGGCGTCGTAATGACGCACCGTGACTTCGCCGTTGGCGCCGTTACGCACCACCAGTTCAATGCCGCGCTCAGTGGCGGTGGCCTTTTCGATCGTGGTCAGGGTACGAAACGCATGGCGGGCAATGCCCGAGACTTTCTGCCGGTAGAAGATGCCGTAGATGCGCTCGATCAGGTCGATGTCCACCACCGAATAGTTGGTGTTGTGGTACTCGTTGACCAGACGTTCACGCTCACTGCTGGCCTGCTGGAACACCAGGTCGGTGAATTCCGGCGAGAACACTTCGTTGACGAACGGGCTGTCGTCCGCCGGTTTCAAGGCCGAACCGCGCAGGATCATGTCCACCTGCACCGACGGGAAGCTGTCGTTCAAATCGATGAAGGCTTCCGCCGCACTCTGACCGCCGCCGATGATCGCGATGCTCATCGGCTGGTTGTTCACGCACGGTTGCCTGGCCATTTGCGCCAGGTACTGCGAGTGATGAAACACGCGACTGTCATCCTTCAGCGCCTTGAACGCCTCGGGAATGCGCGGGGTGCCGCCGGCGCTGACTACCACCGAACGGGTGGTGCGCACCTGTTGATGCCCGGTGGCGTCGCGAGAAATCACCCGCAGCGCTTCGACTTGCTGGTTGTGCAGCACCGGTTCGATGGTCAGCACTTCTTCGCCGTAACGGCTCTGCCTATCGAACTGCGCAGCAACCCAGCGCAGGTAGTCGTTGTACTCCATGCGGCACGGATAGAAGGTGCCGAGGTTGATGAAGTCCACCAGGCGACCGTGGGCCTTGAGGTAATTGACGAACGAGTAAGGGCTGGTGGGGTTGCGCAGGGTCACCAGGTCCTTGAGGAAGGAAATCTGCAACTCGCTCTGGGTCGACAGGGTGTTGCCATGCCAGCTGTAGTTGGCCTGCTTGTCGAGAAACAGCACATCCAGTTCGCCCTGGCTCGGCCCGCGCTCTTGCAGAGCGATGGCCAGCGCCAGGTTCGAAGGGCCGAAACCGACGCCGATCAGGTCGTGAACGATGGGCGATGCAATTGCCTGTGTCATTTCCAGTGTCCTCTGGAGAAACCCCCGAGCGGCGGGGAGATAAGCCTAAGTGACCTGACCAGCCTTGAGCAGGACAGCAGGTCGTCTGTTGATTAGGAACGAGGACAGTGAAATAAAATTTAACAAGAACAGATGATCGCGAAGATCAATGGGCGTCCCAATGCAGCATCCGCATCCGGCAGTGCTTCATCGCATTGACGATGTGCTTTTCTACTAATGCCTTGGAAATGCCCAGTTGTTCGGCGATCTCCGGATGCGATAAACCTTCGATCTTGCGCAGCAGGAAACTTTCGCGGCACAACCGAGGCAGTTCTGCCAATGCACGCTGGAGCATGTCGAGGCGCTGACCGTGATCGAGGCTGCTGAGGGGGGATGGACTGAAGTAGCGTTCTTCATTGTCGAGCACGTCCAGCGACTCGACCTGGCGCAAGGCGTTGCGCCGATGATCGTCGATCACCAGGTTCAGCGCGGTGCGATAAAGAAAGGCCCGGGGTTGCTCGATCGGCGTGGCGCTGGAGCGTTCCAGGACCCGCAGATAAGCGTCATGCACCACATCTTCGGCGACCTGACGGTTGCCGAGCTTGGCGTTCAGGAAACACACCAGCTCGCGATAGTAGTTTTCCAACATGACTCCGGCACGGGGGCGGTTTCTGTCCTTGAACCAGGCTATCGGCCCCCAAAAACAGGCAGTGGCACGATAGTGGCAGCTTGAGGTGCGTAATTTATAGTAATTCTCATATAGATTTAAAGTATTGCTTTGTCTTGCCCGACAAATAGTCATGGTCTACAGGTGTATCCCCATATGTCCGGGGCTAAATTCTCTGTCCCTGTCGTCGTCTACAAGAACAGCTCCATGTCCCTGCCGGCTCCACGGCAGTGTTCAACTGCTTTGGAACCCTGCATGAAACGTCCCCGTCAGACCCGACGCGCCCTGCTTGTCGCACTCAGCCTGATCCCCGTAATCGCCGTGGCCGCCTGGCAAATTATCCCGCCCGGCCGGGACCAGTTCGCGACCGTGCAGGTCACCCGCGCCGACATCGAAAGCAGCGTCACGGCGTTGGGCACCCTGCAACCGAGGCGCTACGTCGACGTCGGCGCCCAGGCGTCCGGGCAGATTCAAAAGATCCACGTGGAAGTCGGCGATGTGGTCAAGGAAGGCCAGTTACTGGTGGAAATCGATCCGTCGACGCAACAGGCCAAACTCGACGCCGGGCGTTTCTCCATCGAAAACCTCAAGGCACAGCTCCAGGAGCAACGGGCGCAACACGACTTGGCCAAACAGAAATTCCAGCGCCAGCAAAATCTCAAGGCCGGCAACGCCACCCGCGAAGAAGACGTGCAGACCGCCCAGGCCGAACTGCGCGCCACCCAGGCGCGCATCGACATGTTCCAGGCGCAGATCCGCCAGGCCCAGGCCAGCCTGCGCAGCGATCAGGCCGAACTCGGTTACACGCGGATTTACGCGCCGATGTCCGGCACCGTGGTCGCACTCGACGCCCGTGAGGGCCAGACCCTCAACGCCCAGCAACAAACGCCACTGATTCTGCGCATTGCCAAACTGTCGCCGATGACCGTGTGGGCCGAGGTCTCCGAAGCCGATATCGGCCACGTCAAACCTGGCATGAATGCCTGGTTCACCACCCTCAGCGGCGGCACAAGACGCTGGAAAAGCACTGTGCGGCAGATTCTGCCGGTGCCGCCCAAACCCCTGGATCAAACGAGTCAGGGCGGTGGCAGCCCGGCCAGTTCGAGCAAAAGCGGCAGCGCGCGCGTGGTTCTGTACACCGTGTTACTCGACGTCGATAACGCCGATAACGCCTTGATGGCGGAAATGACCACCCAGGTATTTTTCGTCGCCGACCAGGCGCAAAACGTGCTGACCGCGCCGATTGCCGCGCTTCAAGCGGGCGCGCAAGCAGATCAGCAAACCGCACAAGTGGTCGCCAAAAACGGCAGCATCGAGCAACGCAACGTACGCACCGGCATCAGCGATCGCCTGCGGGTGCAGATCCTCGACGGCTTGCAGGAAGGCGATCATCTGTTGATCGGCCCGGCCGACGGGAGTGGCGGCTGAATGCAGACGCCTCTGATTGAACTGCAAGGCATCCGCAAAGCCTACGGCGGTGGCGACGCCCCTGAAGTTCACGTGTTGCGCGGCATTGACCTGTCGATCCATGCCGGTGAGTTCGTGGCGATTGTCGGCGCGTCCGGTTCCGGCAAGTCGACGCTGATGAACATTCTCGGCTGCCTCGACCGCCCGACCTCGGGCGAATATCGCTTCGCCGGGGAAAACGTCGCCGCTCTCGACAGCGATGCACTGGCCTGGCTGCGGCGCGAAGCTTTCGGTTTCGTGTTCCAGGGTTATCACCTGATCCCGTCCGGCTCGGCCCAGGAAAACGTCGAGATGCCGGCGATCTACGCAGGTTTACCGGCCGCCGAACGCCACGCCCGCGCCGCCGCCCTGCTCGACCGTCTCGGCCTGGCCACGCGCACCGGCAATCGCCCGCATCAGCTCTCCGGTGGCCAGCAGCAACGGGTGTCCATCGCCCGCGCCTTGATGAACGGCGGACACATCATCCTCGCCGACGAGCCCACCGGCGCCCTCGACAGCCACAGCGGCAAAGAAGTCATGGCGCTGCTCGACGAACTGGCGAGCCAAGGCCACGTCGTCATCCTCATCACCCACGACCGGGAAGTGGCGGCGCGGGCCAAGCGCATCATCGAGATTCGCGACGGCCTGATCATCAGCGACAGCGCCCGTGACAATCCAGGCGCGCAACATTCGGCCAACCCCGGAGCCCTTCAAGCCGTCGATTTGCGCAAACGCCTGAGCGAAGGCGCCGAAGCCACCGGTGCCTGGAAAGGCGAACTGCTCGATGCGGTGCAAGCGGCGTGGCGGGTGATGTGGATCAACAAGTTCCGCACCGCGCTGACGCTGCTCGGCATCATCATCGGCGTCGCCTCGGTGGTGGTGATGCTCGCAGTCGGTGAAGGCAGCAAGCGCCAGGTCATGGCGCAAATGGGCGCATTCGGCTCCAACATCATTTACCTCAGCGGCTCGGCGCCAAACCCGCGAACGCCGCTGGGCATCATCACCCTGGACGAAGTCAAAGCCGTGGCCAGCCTGCCGCAAGTGATGCGGATCATGCCAGTCAACGGCCAGGAGGCCGGGGTGCGCTTCGGCAACCTCGACCACTTGAGCTACGTCGGCGGCAATGACACCAACTTCCCGGCGATCTTCAACTGGCCCGTGGTCGAAGGCAGCTACTTCACCGAAGCCGATGAACAGAATGCCGCCGCCGTGGCTGTGATCGGCCACAAGGTGCGGACTAAACTGCTCAAGGACGTCGCCAATCCCATCGGCCAGTACATCCTGATCGAAAACGTGCCGTTCCAGGTGGTTGGCGTGCTGGCGGAAAAAGGCGCCAGTTCCGGCGACTCCGACAGCGACGACCGCATCGCCATTCCCTACTCCGCCGCCAGCGTGCGCTTGTTCGGCACCCACAATCCGGAGTACATCGCGATTGCCGCCGCCGATGCGCGCAAGGTCAAGGAAACCGAGCACGCCATCGAGCAACTGATGCTGCGCCTGCACAACGGCAAAAAGGATTTCGAGCTGACCAACAACGCGGCGATGATCCAGGCCGAGGCGCGCACGCAAAACACCCTGTCGCTGATGCTCGGTTCAATCGCGGCGATTTCGTTGTTGGTGGGCGGCATCGGTGTGATGAACATCATGCTCATGACCGTGCGCGAGCGCACCCGCGAGATCGGTATTCGCATGGCCACCGGCGCCCGGCAACGGGACATCCTGCGTCAGTTCCTCACCGAAGCGGTGATGCTCTCGGTGGTCGGCGGATTGGCCGGGATCGCTCTGGCGCTGTTCGTCGGTGGTGTGCTGATCCTCAGCGAAGTCGCCGTAGCGTTCTCCTTGATAGCCGTGCTTGGCGCCTTCGGCTGCGCCCTTGTCACCGGTGTTGTCTTCGGCTTCATGCCGGCCCGCAAAGCTGCCCGGCTCGACCCGGTCACGGCCCTTACCAGTGAATGATTTCTCCATGAAGCCGCCATTGAGTCTGTTGACCCTCTGCCTGTTGCTCGGTGCTTGCGGCAGTCCTGCCCAGCGCCCGGACAGCGGCATCCAGCCACCCGCCAACTGGCAATCGCCACACAACCAAGGCGCCATTCATGACAACCGGCAATGGTGGAACCGGTTCGGCAGTCCACAGTTGGGACGGCTCATCGAACAGGCCCGAGTCGGCAGTTACGATCTGGCCGCCGCCATCGCCCGGGTGCGCCAGGCACAAGCCCAAACCGTGATCGCTGGCGGCTCGCAGCTGCCGGAGGTCAAAGCCGCACTTAATGCCAATCGGCAGAAACTGCTGCGCGGCGATGGCTACAGCCAACTGGACGCGGACAGCGACAACAGCGCCGTCGACTACTTCAACGCCAGCCTCAGTGCCAGTTACGAAATCGACTTCTGGGGTGGCCAGCGCGCCTCCCGCGACAGCGCGCAATTTGCCTTGCAGGCCAGCGAGTTCGATCAGGCGACCGTGGAGCTGACGCTACTCAGCGGTGTGGCCAACGGCTACGCGCAGACCTTGTCGTTGCAGGAGCAGAGCCGCATTGCCGAGTTGAATCTGACCAATGCGCAGAACGTTCTGAAACTGGTGCAGACCCGCTTCGATTCAGGCTCGGCGACAGCCCTCGAACTGGCCCAGCAAAAAAGCCTGGTGGCGGCGCAACAACGGCAATTGCCGCTGGTGCAGCAACAGGCCAGGGACGCGCAAATCAGCCTCGCCACCCTGCTCGGCCGCCCGGTGCAGGAACTGACGCTGGGCCAGGAACACTTCGATCAATTGTCCTGGCCGGCCATCGACGCCGGTGTACCCAGCCAGTTGCTCAGCCGTCGCCCGGACATTGCCCGAGCTGAAGCGCAACTGGCCGCCGCCGAGGCTGACGTCACCGTCGCCCGCGCCGCGATGTTGCCGACCGTGACCCTGAGCGCAGAAATCGGCTCCGGCGCCGACAACGCCGGCGACGTCCTGCGCAGCCCCTTTTACAACCTGACCGCCGGGTTGCTTGCGCCGGTGTTCAACAACGGTCGCCTGGGCGCAGAGCGCGACAAAGCCACGGCTCGACAGGAAGAACTGCTGGAAACCTATCGCGGCGCGATCATCAACGGTTTCGCCGATGTGGAAAAAGCCCTGAACAGCATTCGCGGCCTGGACGAACAGCGGCGATGGCAAAGCGAGGAACTGAGCCAGGCGCAGACCGCGTTCAACATTGCGCAAAGTCGCTATGAGGCCGGGGCCGAGGATTTGCTGACCGTGCTGGAGACCCAGCGCACGCTGTATGCCGCGCAGGATTTGAATGTGCAGCTGCGGTTGTCGCGGATGCAGGCGAGTATTGCGTTGTACAAGGCGCTGGGGGGTGGGTGGCAGGCTTTGTAAATGTGGCGCCTGCAGGCCGCCATCGCTGGCAAGCCAGCTCCTACAGGGATGTGTATGTTTCGCAAAATTTGGGCATGACGCGATACCTGTAGGAGCCGGCTTGCCAGCGATCGAACGATATCGCGGTCCTCAAACCTGATTTTGCCTCGCCTTCAGATTGCGCGCATACCACGGCCGCTGCGGCACCTTCCTGAACAAATCCGCGAGTTTCTTTTCATCTTCGCCAAAGGTAATCCGCAACGCCAGTTTCATGGTCTCCGGGTCCATCTCTACTGACTTGCCCGCCTGCAACCCCGGCGTGGTGTTGCAACCATGTGTGCTCGGGCCGAGCCATGGATCGTCAATTTCAACCCAACGACCCGGCGCGAACCACTGCACGCCGTTGACCTCAAGCCGACTGACTTCCCCCGGATGGAACCGCTCATGAGCGCGGAACCAGTCTTCCAGGCGATCGTCGATCCAGCCGTGGAAATGCCAGAACACCGGGTTCACATGGGACGAAAACGGGTCGCCGAGGAAGTCGTTTTCCGGCGCAAACCAGCGCGCGGAGAAGTCCGACGGATCGCGGGCGAACGGCACGGGCTGGCCGTTGGACGGATCGCGCGGCACCGAGGCCCAGCGCATGTGCAGCCAGTCGTGCAGCCCCAGCTCCACCTCCGATCCAAACTGCCCCAACGTCAACTTCGACAGATAACGAGGATCGCGATACTGCGATTCCCAGACCTGGAAATTGCTGTGATAAGTCTCGGCAGTTTTGATGTCGGCGACCCATTGCGAATATTCGGCATCGTCATCCGCCAGCCATGTCGGTGGCAGCGCCGTGCCGTCATGATTGTCGAAGTAATGGGCGAAACCGATGCGATCCCGCGCCAGTTCCGGTTGCGGCAGCGGGAACTGCTGCCAGGACGGCAAGTCTTGCAGGGAACGCGCCGTGCCGAGCATGTGCCGGTGCATGAAGAAAAAATCCACGCCCGAGCCGTTGCGATCCTTGCGCTTGCCCCGGGCATCGCGCTCCTTATCTCGCGGGCCAGGCTGCCAGCCGATGCCGCGCAAAGCGTTGCGCTTGTCTTCGGGCAAGGTGTGCCATTTGTCCCGGGACGCGTGCCAGAGCTGATGAAAAAGGCGATGTTCGGGGGATACCAGCCAGGCCAACAGCGGCGGTTCAAGCCCCGTGCGCTCGCGGGCCTCGGGGAATACGCGTTTGACGGCGATGAAGCGATTGTCCTGGGCGGTCATCATCAGCGGCCGATCCAGATCCACCACGCGACCACTGAGCGAACCGCTGCCGGCATTGCCGAACCCGGCCCAGACTTCGTCCAGCGCCATGCTGAATTCGTAATCGCAAGTGCCCTGGGTGCCGAGCAAGCGCCAGCTCAACTGCGCCGGTTTGATCCCGGCCAGATCGCCGAGCACCCGGTAACGCGGTTGTTCGTTCGAGCGCAAACGCTCGGCGGTGTCGAGAAACCCGGTCAGGCCGCGCCCCTTGTGGCCGATGTCGAGAAACACCTCCAGGCCGTCCCGAGGCAAGCCTTCAAGCCCCGCATCACGACCTTCGAAGCGAATCTGCCAGACACCGCGCAGTGCGTCGGCCAAGCGTTGACCGGCGGCATCCGCGACATCGAACGTCGCTTCGCCGGGGGTGATTGTCGGGTCTGGTTTCGTCCATTCGCGATGCCCATAAAAAGCTGCAGGCACGGCGGCGCCGGTCAGCGCCAGGCCTGCCATGAACCATCGTCGAGAAATCGTCATTGCCCTACCTGTGTCAGCCCTGAAGCAGGCTTTATCCAAGCTAGAACGTTTGTTGCGCGCACAAATTTAAAAGCATCGCTGGCAAGCCACACACAGTTGACAGTGGTGTTCACGGTGGGAGCTGGCTTGCCAGCGATCAGGCCCGCACACACTAAATTCCTTCGCCAGCCATACGTTCTTCCCAGATAGCAAAGCCCCCTGCGCTCATACCGGGGCGGCAAACCTGACTGGAACGGCAATGACAAAACCACGTTCGAAAAAGGCTCTTTTCATCGGCCTGCCGCTGGCGCTGGCGATCAGCGCGGGAGCGGGCTTTGCGGCCTGGGGTTTCTGGTTCAAGGACAATCCCGGCTACCCTGCCAACGTCATGAAACAGGCCGATGAGCTGCAGGAACGCCTGCTCTCGTTCGACAGCCACATCACCGTGCCCATGGATTTCGGCACCGCCGGCAATGAGGCCGACAAGGACGGCAGCGGCCAGTTCGACTTGATCAAGACCGGACGCGGACGCTTATCCGGCGCGGCCCTGACGATCTTCGGCTGGCCGGAAATCTGGAACGGTGAAAACGCGCCGCATCGCCCCACCGCCGGCTTCATCGAAGAAGCACGTTTCGAGCAGGAAACCCGCTACAAAATCATCTCGACGATGGTGCGCGACTTCCCCAATCAAGTCGCCATCGCCTACACCCCCGACGATTTCCGCCGACTTCATGGCGAAGGCAAGTTTGCGATTTTCCTCAGCATGCTCAACGCCTATCCGCTGGGTAACGACCTCAATGCCCTTGACCAGTGGGCCGCCCGGGGTATGCGCATGTTCGGCTTCAGCTATGTGGGCAACAACGCCTGGGCCGACTCGTCGCGGCCGCTGCCGTTTTTCAACGATTCCCGCGATGCCCTCGGCGGGCTTTCGGACATCGGCAAACAAGCGGTGCATCGTCTCAATGACCTCGGCGTGATCATCGATGTGTCGCAGATGTCGACCAAGGCCCTGGAGCAAGTTGCCCGTTTGAGTCGCACGCCGATGGTGGCCTCCCACTCCGCGCCGCGCGCGTTGGTGGACATCCCGCGCAACCTCAGCGATCACGAAATGCAGTTGATCAAGGACAGCGGCGGCGTGGTGCAGATCGTCGGCTTCCCGACATACATCCGCCCGCTGAGCCAGGCCACCCAGAACAAACTCAACGCCCTGCGCGCGCGCTTCGACCTGCAACCGTTGCAGGGCCTGGAGATGGCGTTGATGCCCGGCGATCCGATTATCACCGTCTGGTCCGAACAGCGTTTCGGCGAATACGCCAGCGAGCTCTACGCGATTGTCGACGAAGAACCCAAGGCCACCCTCAAGGATTACGGCGACGCCATTGACTACGCGGTGAGGAAAATCGGCATCGATCACGTCGGCATCAGCTCCGACTTCAACGACGGCGGCGGCCTCGATGGCTGGAAGGATGTCAGCGAAGCACGCAACGTCACCGCCGAGTTGATCAGTCGTGGTTACAGCGAGGCCGATATCGCCAAGCTCTGGGGCGGCAATTTCCTGCGGGTCTGGGACCAGGTGCAGAAGTCCTCCAGGCCTGTGGCGAAAAACTGATTTCCTCTTTTGCATAAGCGAACCGAGCCCATGACCAACCGTCGTTCTTTCCTCAAGCAGGCCGGCATTCTCGCCGCCGGCCTGCCCCTGACCGCTGGCGTGAACCTGCCGGCGCTGGCCGGTAATCCGCCGCCATTGCCCAAGGGCAAATGGGCGCAACTGCGGCAGTTGTTCAATCAGGACCCGGACTACCTGCACTTCGCCAATTTCCTGGTGACCTCGCACCCGACGCCGGTGCGCAACGCCATCGACATGCACCGCACCAATATCGACCGCAACCCCGGTCGAGCCATGGACTGGGACCTGCAGGAAACCGAGAAACGCGAGCATAACGTGCGGGTCTGGGCCGGCCGTTACCTGAATGCCAAGCCTGAGCAGATTGCCCTCACCGGCAGCACCACCGAAGGCCTGGCAATGGTTTATGGCGGCATTCATGTGCGCCCGGATCAGGAAATTCTGGTGAGCGAACACGAACACTATTCCACCCACTACACCCTGGAATTTCGCCAGCAACGCCAAGGCACCAAGGTGCGCAAACTCAAGCTGTTCGAAAACAGTCGCGATATGTCGGTGGACGAAGTGTTGGACTCGATCGCCAAAGGCATCCGCCCCGAAACCCGCGTTTTGGGCATGACCTGGGTGCAATCGGGCAGTGGCGTAAAACTGCCGATCGGCGAAATTGGCAAACTGGTCGAAGAGCACAACCAAAAGCGCGACGAAAAGGACCGTATCCTTTATGTGGTCGACGGTGTTCACGGCTTTGGTGTCGAGGACCTCGAGTTTCCCGACATGCACTGCGACTTCTTCATCGCCGGCACCCACAAATGGATGTTCGGCCCACGTGGCACCGGGATCATCTGCGCCCGTTCGGCCGAACTCAAGGACGTCACGCCGATCATTCCAACCTTCTCCGAAGCCACCACTTTCTCGACCATCATGACCCCCGGCGGTTATCACAGCTTCGAACACCGCTGGGCGACGGACGAAGCGTTCAAGTTGCACCTGGATTTGGGCAAGGCAGAGGTTCAGACACGGATTCACGCGCTCAACACCTATGCCAAGAATCGCCTGCTGGAACTGCCGCAGATCGAACTGGTCACGCCGCAAAGTCCGCAGCTGTCGGCCGGTTTCACGTTCTTCCGGATCAAGGATATGAACTGCGAAAAAGTCGCCGCAGGGCTGATGCAGAACCGCGTGGTCTGCGACTCGGTCGACCGCGACGTCGGCCCGGTGATCCGCATCGCCCCCGGCCTGCTCAACAGCGAACACGAAATCGACCGCTTCATGGGGCTGCTGAATAAAACAGTATGACGCTGAACCCTGTGGGAGCGAGCCTGCTCGCGATGGGGCCGCCACATCCAACATCGATGCTGACTGATCTACCGCTATCGCCAGCAAGCCGGCTCCTACAGGTCCGGTTTTCAACGGTTTTTTCTTTGATCGAGACGACTCATGAACACTGATCTGCTGACCCTGCCGCTCAAGGCCATCGCCTTGTCCGCCCTCATGGCCGGCCTGCTCCCCATTGCCGCCAGCGCCGCCACGGCCCCGCCACCGGGCAAGGTCTTCAAAGACTGCAAAAACTGCCCGGAAATGGTCGTACTGCCCGCCGGAAGCTTCACCATGGGCACCCCGGAAGACGAAGTCGGCCGCGAGCCCGATGAAGGGCCGATGCATGAGGTGACCTTCGCCAAGCCATTCGCCATGAGCCGGTTCCAGGTGACCGCCGGAGAGTGGGACAACTACGTGCGCGAGAGCGGCGTGACCATTGCCAATGGCGATAGCCGGCCCGGTCGCGAGTGCATCGCCAGCAAGCCGCG
Source organism: Pseudomonas sp. MYb327 (assembly GCF_040438925.1). NCBI lineage: Bacteria > Pseudomonadati > Pseudomonadota > Gammaproteobacteria > Pseudomonadales > Pseudomonadaceae > Pseudomonas > Pseudomonas sp. MYb327. The sequence goes on along the minus strand of NZ_CP159258.1, from coordinate 1,042,725 downwards.
TTATCCGCAGAGTCCGCGCCAGCCGGCGGTGTGCATGAACTTCGATGACGTGAAGAACTACGTCGCCTGGCTGTCGAAAAAGACCGGGCAGAAGTACCACATGGTCAGCGAAGCCCAGCGCGAATACGCTGCCCGTGGCGGCAGCAAAGGCCCGTTCCCCTTTCCGTTCGATGACGGCAAGGAATACAGCATCGCCAAACATGCCAACACCTACGGCCCAACGGACGGCTACAGCTTCAGTTCGCCGGTGGGCAGCTATCCGCCCAACGCCTTCGGCATGTATGACATGCACGGCAACGTTTACGAATGGGTCGAAGACTGCGAACACCCGAACTACGTTGGCGCCCCCACCGATGGCAGCGCCTGGCTGGAACCCAATTGCGAAGCCGTGCGCATTCGCGGCAATGACTGGGGCGAAGCGCCGGTGTTCTCCCGCTCCGGCAACCGCAACAGCCAGTACCCGCACGAGCGTGGCGACTGGATGGGCTTTCGCGTTGTACGTGATCTGTAAATTCACATACCCATCGCCATCGCTGGCAAGCCATCGCCTACAGGTTTGCGATGCGGCGTGATGGTTTGGCACGACACAAATCCGTAGGAGCCGGCTTGCTGGCGATGGCGGTGCATCAGGCGACATCGATGTGGACTGACCCACCGCCATCGCTGGCAAGCCAGCGCCTACAGATTCCTACGCGCAGCCGATCCGCCAGTCGACAACTATCTAAATTAAGCCTTCGACCACACGTTCTATTGGGTATCTGCCTTACGACCCAAGGAACAGTCTTCCATGACCCAGCCAACCCGTGGCGCCATCGGCGAGTTGTTCGCCCTGTTGAAACCCTTTCGACTCATCGTCGCCGCCTCCATTTTCCTGGGCATGGTCGGCGGCCTGAGCGTCACGGTGCTATTGGCGACCATCAACAACGCCCTGCATTCGGAAAGCGGCCTGACCCAAGGCGTTGTAGCGCTGTTCGCCGGACTGTGCCTGTTGGCACTGGCCAGTTCGATCTGTTCCGACATCGGCACCAACTACGTCGGCCAGCACATCATCGCCAAGCTGCGCAAACAGCTGGGTGAAAAGGTCCTGTCGGCACCGATCGAACAGATCGAGCGCTACCGCAGCCATCGCCTGATCCCGGTGCTGACGCACGACGTCGACACCATCAGCGACTTCGCCTTCGCCTTCGCACCCCTGGCGATTTCCGTCACGGTCACCCTCGGTTGCATGGGCTACCTGGCGATTCTGTCGTGGCCGATGTTCCTCATCATGGTTGCCGCGATCCTGATCGGCACGGCGATCCAGGCTTATGCCCAGAGCAAAGGCGTGCAGGGTTTCATGGCCGCCCGTGACGCTGAAGACGAATTGCAAAAGCACTACAACGCAATTGCCGAAGGCGCCAAGGAACTGCGCATCCACCGGCCACGCCGTCAACGCATGTTCACCTCGGGCATCGAGGCCACCGCCGAGTTCATCTGCAATACCCAGGTGCGTTCGATCAACACCTTCGTCATCGCCAAGACCTTCGGCTCGATGCTGTTCTTCGTGGTTATCGGCCTGGCCCTGGCCCTGCAAACCTTTTGGCCAAGCGCCGACAAAACCGTGATGAGCGGCTTCGTGCTGGTGCTGCTGTACATGAAAGGTCCGCTGGAGCACCTGATTAGTACCCTGCCCATCGTCAGCCGCGCACAGATTGCCTTCCGCCGCATCGCCGAATTGTCGGAGCAGTTTTCCACACCAGAACCGCACTTGCTGCTGAGCGATCAAGGCAACGTCAAACCTGCCGTGCACGATCTGCAACTGGCAGACGTGCGCTATGCCTTCCCGTCGGTAGACGGCGCCGCGCCGTTTCAACTGGGGCCGGTCAACCTGTCGATCAAACAGGGCGACATCACCTTCATCGTCGGCGAAAACGGTTGCGGCAAGACCACGCTGATCAAGTTGCTACTGGGCCTGTACACGCCGCAGCAGGGCGAAATCCGCGTCAATGGCGAAACCATCGACGCCCGGAACCGCGACGATTATCGCCAATTGTTCACCACCATCTTCGCCGACTACTACCTGTTCGACGATGTGGTCCAGGGCGACAGGCAGATCCCGGACGACGCGAATAAATACCTGCAACGCCTGGAGATTGCGCACAAGGTCAGCGTCAAGGACGGCAACTTCACCACCACCGACCTCTCCACAGGGCAACGCAAACGCCTGGCGCTGGTCAACGCGTGGCTGGAAGAACGCCCGGTGCTGGTGTTCGACGAATGGGCCGCCGACCAGGACCCGACCTTCCGCCGAATCTTCTACACCGAGCTGCTGCCGGACCTGAAACGCCTGGGCAAGACCATCATCGTGATCTCCCACGATGACCGTTATTTCGACGTCGCCGACCAATTGGTGCGCATGGAGAGTGGCCGCGTTGTTACCGAACTGATGACTGCCTGAACCCACATATCACTAACCCTGTAGGAGCCGGCTTGCTGTCGATAGCGGCCTATCAATCAACATTGGTGGTGCCTGACACACTGCTATCGCCAGCAAGCCGGCTCCTACAGGTTTTTTATCCGGCAAAAACCCGGTCATTCATCGTTTTGAAATTTCTTTTCCGGTTTCGCATTCGCGCCTCGTCTTAATAATCATTCCTATTAACAAAAACTCTGCACGACACTTTTCAGGAGCACAGGCAAGTAATGCGATCTCTTCCACGCCGCACACCTCTCGCGCTGGCCGTACAGCGCCCGACTCTGCACAGAAACCTGTTGACCAGCGTTCTGCTGACCGCCACCTTGCTGGGGAGCTCGATGGCCAATGCTGCACCTGTGAAAGTGAGTATTGCCGTACAACCACTGTCCAGCGCACTGACCGAACTGGGCATGCAGACCAACCTGCAAATCCTCTACAGCCCGGATCAGGTTGCCGGCATCAAGTCCCGCGCAGTTTCCGGGTCGCTTGAACCTTCCGCGGCACTGGCCGAGATGCTCAAAGGCACCGGCATTTCGTTCCAGATCAACGGCAACAGCGTGACCCTGGTATCCGGCGGCGGCTCGAGCCTGCAACTGGGCGCGACCACCATTTCCGGCCAGGCATTGGGCCTGACCACCGAAGACACCGGTTCCTACACCACCGGCGCGACCACCACCGCCACCAAGCTGCCGCTGACCATCCGTGAAACGCCGCAATCGGTGACCGTGGTCACTCGCCAGCAAATGGACGACCGTGGCGTCACCAGTGTCAGCGACGCCTTGCGCAACACCCCCGGCGTCACCATGCAGAAGTACGACAGTGACCGCACCGAGTTTTCCGCCCGGGGCTTTGCCATCACCAACTTTCAATACGATGGCGTCAACATTCCCTACGACGGCGTGTACGGTGAAAACCCGAACAACAGCGACGACTCGGCCAGCCTCGACCGCATCGAAATCATCAAGGGCTCGACCGGCCTGATGACCGGCGCCGGTGATCCAGCCGCCACCGTCAACCTGGTGCGTAAAAAACCGACCAAGGACTTCAAGGCCTCGGTCAGCGCCACCGCCGGTTCGTGGGACAACTACCGCACCGAAGGCGACGTCTCCGGCTCGCTCAACGATACCGGCAGCGTGCGCGGCCGCTTCGTCGGCGCCCTGCAAGACAAAGATTCGTACATCGACCACTACAGCCAGAAGAAAGACCTGTACTACGGCGTCCTCGAAGCCGACCTGACCGACGACACCCTGCTGACCCTGGGCGTCGACCAGTCCAGCGCCACTCCGCGCGGCAGTTCCTGGACCGGTAACTCGCCGTTCTACACCGATGGCGGCCGGACCGAGTTCTCCCGCAGTTTCAACCCGGGCGCCGACTGGAGCCGTCGTGACTTCGACAGCACCACCTACTTCGCGTCTCTGGAACAAGCGCTGGCCAATGACTGGAAGCTCAAAGTCAGCCTCGACCAGAAAACCACCGATCACGATACCCAACTGGCCTCGGCCAGCGGCGGCAACCCGGATCGCACCACCGGCGAAGGCACATTCTTTTACTGGGGGCGCTGGGAAGGCCATCGCGTACAAAACACGGCTGACGTCAATGTCTCCGGCCCGTTCACCCTGGGTGGTCGCGAGCATGAATTGGTGGCAGGTTTCATGACCTCTCACTCCCGTCAAACCGGTGCGACTTACGACACCAGCGCCTTCGAACTGGTGCCGGGTAACATCTTTGACTGGGAAGGTCACATCGCCAAACAGGAGTTCCCGAAAAACGGCAAATACGAGCGGACCCAGAGCCAGAACGGCGCTTACCTGGCCACGCGCCTGCGCCCGACCGACGACCTGTCGTTCATCCTCGGTGGCCGTGTCAGCACCTTCAAGTACAACGAAGACTACAGCTACTACCCGGGTGCCGGCCTGGCCGATACTCACGCCAGCTATAAGGAACACGGCGTCGTCACGCCTTACGCCGGTGTGGTCTACGACCTGGACGATACCTACTCGGTCTACGCCAGCTATACCAGCATCTACCAGCCACAAATCTACAAGGACGCTAGCGGCAAGACCCTCGAGCCGGTTGAAGGCAACAGCTACGAGACCGGTCTGAAAGCGGCCTACTTCGAAGGCAAGTTGAACGCCAGCCTGGCCTTCTTCCGCATCGAACAGGACAACGTCGCCCAGTACGTCGCCACCGACACCACCACCGGGCAGGATGTCTACAAACCAATCTCCGGCGCGACCACCCAAGGCCTGGAACTGGAGATGGCCGGCGAACTGGCCGAAGGCTGGAATCTGTCGGCCGGCTACACCTACGCCCGCACCCGCGACGAAGACGAGCAGCGCATCTTCGGCTTCCCGCTGGCCACCACCAAACCCGAGCATGTGGTGCGTACTTTCACCACCTACCGCCTGCCCGGCGCGCTTGACCAGTTCACCGTCGGTGGCGGCGTCAGCTGGCAGAGTTCGTTCTACGGCCAGAGCTTCAACCCGAGCGTCGATGGCAGCGGCGTGGGCTCCACCGTCAATCTCAAGCAAGGCGGCTACACCCTTGTCGACCTGATGACCCGTTTCCAATACGACGAGCACCTGAGCTTCACCGCCAACGCCAACAACGTCTTCGACAAGAAGTACCTGACCGGCCTGGGTAACTTCGGCACCACCTTCTACGGCGAGCCGCGTAACCTGCAACTGACCGCGAAGTACGACTTCTGAGTCTGAGCTGAAACAAAAAATGCCCGCATTGTGAGATGCGGGCATTTTTTATGGCTGAAGGGTTTTGGTGAAAGTGATGCCGCCATCGCTGGCAAGCCAGCTCCCACAGGATTGATGTGGATCGCATTATTTGAGCACGACGCAATAACTGTGGGAGCTGGCTTGCGAGCGATGGCGATAGTTATCTCACCACACACCCTCGGACCAGCCACAAAAAATTCAAATCACAACCGCGAACGCACCCACCCCGCCACTTGCGCATGAATCCCTTCCACCTCGCCCAACAACCCCGCCATGCGCAAAAAGTCATGGGTCATGCCTGGCTGTTCCAGCAACGTCACTTCATTCCCTGCTGCTTGTAGGCGCTCGGCGTAGGCCAGGCCTTCGTCATGCAACGGATCATGTCCGGCCAGGTACACCAGTGCCGGCGCCAGGCCTGACAAGTCGCCGGCCAGCAGCGGCGAGCAGCGCCAGTCCGCGAGGTCCTGCGGTGTGCGCCCGTAGTGAGCGTAGAACCAGTCCAGCGTCGGGCTTTCCAGCAAATAACCCTCGGCAAAATCCCGGTGCGAAGCACGGTGGGTGGTGGCGTCGGTGACCGGATACACCAGCAATTGCGCCTTGGGTTTCAGCGACAATTCCTGAGGTTCACGCACAGCGATGATCGACAGCACCGTGGCCAGGGTCGCGCCAACGCTGTCACCGGCCAATGCCACCCGCGTGGCATCCAGACCATGGGCTGCGCCCTCGCGAACCAGCCAGTTTCCCGCATCGCAGGCATCCTGCACCGGCGTAGGAAAACGCCACTCCGGCGCCAGGCGATAATCCACCGTCAACAAGGCAAAACCACCCTGCGCCGCGAGCCGTCGGCACAGCGCATCGTGGGACTCAAGGCTGCCGACCACGTAGCCGCCGCCATGGAAATACAGCATCACCGGTTGCAGCCCGGCCGCTGATTGCCCGTCGCGATACAGCCGTGCGCGAAGGCTGTGACCATCTCGCGCGGCGATGGTGAAATCCTCGCCCGCAATGTGCTCCAGCGGCACATCGAGAAACCCCGAGGCCGCTTCAAAATCGATCCGCGCCTGTTGCGGCGTCTGTTCGTGCATCGGGCGACTTTTACCGGTCAGGCGGCCGAACTCGGCGAGTTCGAGAAAAGCTTCAAGTTCTGGCAACACAGCCATGGGACGAGTCCTTTTACACAAAGAGGGCATAAAAAATCCTGTAGGAGCTGGCTTGCCAGCGATGGAGTCGAGCGCGCCGCGTTTATCCAGATAAATACGCGTCATCATTAGCGACCATCGCTGGCAAGCCAGCTCCTACCGTGGGCCGAGTTTTCAGGCTATAACCGGCTTACGTTCCAACAAGTCTTCCAGCTCATCCAGCAACTCATCACCGCGCAGCAACGTGTAGTGCCCGCCCGCCAACAGGCGATCAACACCGTGATGACCGACCTGAGCCTCGAACACCCGACGTTCATCGTCGCGCCCGACCACCCACCAGCGATGCGCCGCGACCTGAATCGTCGGCAGTTGCCGCTGCGCCAGGGCAAGCTGTTTGAGCGAAGAACCGGTGGCGAAGATCTGCGTCAGTTCACTTGCCCCCAGCGCCGCATGACCGTTGGCACCGTGCATGGCCGCCTCGATCACCGCCGCGTCACCATCGAGTTCGTTCAGACCTGTGGCTTTCGAGTCAATCAGCGCCTGCGCCTCTTCAGACGGTTGGCCGAGGACAAACTTCAGGAAGTCCGCCAGATCTTCGCGCCAGTCCCCCGCTTCTGCCGTACCAGCCACATAGCTATCGACCAGTCCGGCGAATGCGACCGACTCACCCTGGCTTTCCAATTCATGGGCGACCAGTTGCGTCAACGCGCCACCCAACGACCAGCCGAGCAGGTAATACGGTCCTTCAGGCTGTTGAGCGCGAATCCGCTGCGCATAGGCCTGAGCCATGGCTTGCAGCGATTGATCCTGCCACTGCGGATCGAGCAGCATCCGGCATTGCAAACCATAAACCGTGCGCCGTCCTTCCAGACGCCGGGCCAGCGGTTCGTAGTCGAACACGGTGCCGAAACCGGCGTGCAGGCAGAACAGCGCCGGCATGTTCGCGACACGGCCATTCAGCGCCAGCAATGGGTCTGGCGCTTCCGCCGGTTCCGCCGCCTGATAGCCACTGAGTTCGGCAATGCACGGCTTCTGCATCAAATCGCGCAGTTTCAATTCGAAGCCAAGCTGCGGCTGGCTGCGCACCCGTGAGATGACTTTGAGTACTTGCAACGAGTCGCCACCCAGTTCGAAGAAATTGTCGTCAATGCCCACTTGCGGCACGCCGAGCACTTCTTGCCAGATCGCGCTCAACGCGGTTTCCAGTGCATTGCGCGGCGCGCGATAACCGCCAAGCGCCCATTCCGGCTCCGGCAGTGCACGACGATCCAGCTTGCCGTTGGCCGACAGCGGGAAGCGTTCCAGCACCATGATCCGCGCCGGCACCATGTAATCCGGCAGTTGCGCTTGCAGTTCAGCTTTCAAGCGGCGATCAAGTCCGACAGCACTGTCAGCCACCACGTACCCGACCAATTGCTTGCCAGTCGGCGTGTCATGCACCACCACGGCGGCATCCTGCACCCCGGCACAGTCACGCAAACGCGCTTCGATCTCGCCGAGTTCGATGCGGAAACCACGGATCTTCACTTGCTGATCAAGACGCCCCAGGTAGTCGATCAAGCCGCATTCGCGCTGGCGCACCAAATCACCGGTGCGGTACATGCGGCCACCGGCCTCGAACGGGTCGGGGATGAACCGCTCGGCACTCATGCCCGGACGCTGGTGATAACCCCGGGCCAGGCATTCGCCGCCCAGATACAACTCGCCGCTAACGCCGACCGGTAACGGATTGAGATCAGCATCCAGCACGTACAAGCCACGCCCCGCTACGCCGCGACCAATCGGCGCATAAGCGGCGTCACAGGTTTCGCTGGCTTCGGCACGCCATAGCAGCGGCGTGACCACGGTCTCGGTCGGGCCGTAGCCGTTGACCAGGCGCTGCGGACGCAGGGCACGCTTGACCTGCTCGAAACTGGCCTCTGGCACCGCGTCACCCCCAAAGCAATACACCTCGACCGCCGGCGGATTGCCCAGACGCTCAGCCACTTCGGCCATCTGTTGCAAGTACGCTGGCGGGAAGCAGGCGACGGTGACGTGGTGACGATGCAGCACTTCCAGGGTTTGTTCTGGCGTCCACAAACTGTCCTCACGAATCACCAGGCTGCCACCAGCGAGCATCACACTCAGCCAACGCTCCTGCGCACCGTCGAAAGCAAACGACATGAAGTGCAGTTCGCGGCTATGTGGCGCCAGTTCATAAAGCTCAACGATGCCGCGGCAATGCCGGGCAATCGGACCGCGCGCCACGGCCACGCCTTTCGGCTGGCCGGTGGAACCGGAGGTGTAGATCAGGTACGCCAAGTGTCCCGGCAATGGATTAATAACCGGGCATTCGCTGCTGCCGGCAACGTTCGATTGATCGAGCAACAAGCGCGGCGGGCTGTCGGCCAACGTCAAGCGTTCACCCAGATCGCTGTCGCAGATCAACAGGCTGGCAGCCGAATCGCTGAGCATGTAGACCAGACGCTCAGCCGGGTACGCGAGGTCCAGCGGCAAGTACGCCGCGCCGGCCTTGAGCACCGCGAGGAACGCAACAATGGTGCGCTCGGAACGCGGCAACGCCACTGCCACCATGCTTTCGGCACCGATGCCGCGCGCGATCAGTTGCTGCGCCAGACCGTTGGCCTGTGCATCGAGATCGGCATAGCTGACCTCTCGATTCTCGCAAAACAAGGCGGCTTTCTGCGGCTGATTGCGCACATGCTGGTTGAACCCGTGCAGCAGATCAGCGTTGTCGTTAGCCGCTTGCGGCAAACTCAAACGCGCTTCGGGCAAGCCGATGTTGCCGAGCAAGCAGTTCGCGTCTTCAGGCAAGGCCCGCAGCAGACCTTCCAGCTGAGCGCGAATGCGCTCGACTTCCTGTTCGCTGAAGCGATCACGCAAGTACAGGTACTCGACCTCCAGCCCTTCGTCGTTGGCGCTGACCATCAAGTCCATCGGGAAGTTGGTGACCCCGCCGCTGCCGACTTCGGCAAAGCGCAACTCGCCTTCCTGGCCACCGCGCAAGGCGCGGTCCACCGGATGGTTTTCGAACACGATGATGCTGTCGAACAAGCCCTGGCCACCCTGCCCGGCCCAGCGCTGGATGTCCGACAGTGGCGTGTGCTCGTAGTCACGGACCATCAGGTTGTAATCCTGCAACTCGCGCAGCCACTCGCCCAGCGGCTGTTGCGGGTCGAGGGTCTGGATCACCGGCAAGGTGTTGATGAACAGGCCGAGCATTTCCTGGGCACCGGCCAAACCGGTCGGGCGCCCCGCCACCGTGGCACCAAACGCGACACTGCGCTGACCGCTATGGCGCTGCAACAGCAACAACCACGCGCCTTGCACCAAGGTGTTGAGGGTCACGCGCTGACGCTTGGCGAAGCTGTGTAACTTGCGCGTTGCCTCGGCGTTGAGGTCGCTGTACATCACGCCATGGCCGGAGCCTGCGGCGCCGGAGGCCTTGGCCAGAATGGTCGGTGCTTCCAGCAATGCCAGGCGCTCACGCCAGAAACCTTCGGCCTGGGCATCGTCCTGACGTTGCAGCCAGCCGATGTAATCGGCGTAGCGACCGGTCAGCGCCGGCAGGCTGTCGTGGTGATACAGGCGCAGCATTTCGCCCAGCAAGCGCGACGCACTCCAGCCGTCCAACAGCAGGTGATGGTAAATCCAGATCATCTGGTAGCGATCTTCACCCAGACGCACCAGCACAAAGCGCATCAGCGGCGGACAACTCAGGTCGAAACCTTTGGCCTGTTCCGCAGCAGCCAACTCACTCAACGCTTGCTCGGCATCGCTACGGTCGCGCCAGTCGAATTCCTCGATGGGCAATTCGACCTCGGCGAACACCGCCTGCAGCGGATCAGCCAGACCATCACGCCAGCGGAACGCCGCACGCAGCACTTCATGACGCTCGATCAACGCTTGCCACGCCGCGCGGAAACGCGGTACCTGCAAGCCGTCCACGGCCACGCTCAACTGGTTGACGTAGGGGTTCAGCTCCGGTGAATCGAGGCAATGGAACAACATGCCGTGCTGCATCGGTGACAGCGGATAGAGGTCTTGCAGCCCGTCATGGGCGGCGACGTCGATGTGCGGCACCAGCGCAAACGCTTCGACTTTATGCGCTTCAATCAGCGCAGCTTCACGGGTGCTCGCCACGGCGGCCAAGGCACGAATGGTCTGCTGTTCGAACAGTTGCTTCGGACTGAAGACTAACCCGCGCTGCCCGGCGCGACTCACCGCTTGCAGCGAAATAATCGAGTCACCGCCCAATTCGAAGAAGTTCTCGGTGACACCCACCGCATCCAGCCCCAGCAGTTCCTTCCAGATCTCCACCAACAACGCTTCGGCCGGCGACGCGGCGGCCACCTGATCGTGATTCTGCCGAGTCGCCTCAGGCGCGGGCAGGCCCTGACGATCCAGCTTGCCGTTCGGCGTCAGCGGCAACGCGGCCAGGCACATCAGGTGCGCCGGCAGCATGTGCACCGGCAGACGGCTGCGCAGGTGCGCCGTCAACGCGTCACGCAAATCCTGCTCATCGGCCAGCGGATCGCGCGGCACCACGTAACCGACCAGTTGCCGGCTCACCGGGCCTTCGCGATCGATCACAAAGGCTTCACGCACGCCTTCGTGTTCCAGCAGGCAGGCTTCGATTTCGCCAAGTTCAATGCGGAAGCCGCGAATTTTCACTTGCTGGTCGATGCGCCCGAGGTACTCGACGACGCCATCGGCTCGGAACCTTGCGAGGTCGCCACTGCGATACAAGCGCGCACCGGGCACGAACGGATCCGGTACAAAACGCTCGGCGGTCAGGTCCGGACGTTGGTGATAACCACGGGCGACGCCCTCGCCGCCCAGGTACAACTCGCCTGCCACGCCGACCGGCAACGGCTGCAAGCCGCCATCCAGAATGTAGGCGCTGCGATTGCCGACGGGACGGCCAATCGGCATGAACGCCGAGTCGAATTCTGTGTCCGGATACGCTAGCCAGATCAGCGGCGTGATCACGGTTTCGGTCGGGCCATAGCCGTTGATGAGGCGCTTGGGTTGCAGGACTTGCTGCACCTCATCGAACGCATGCTTGGCCATGCCTTCGCCGCATGGGGTGTAAGAGCGGATCGGCAGATCACGCCCCGCTTCGCCCATGAAATCGGCGATCTGCGCCAGATAGCTCGGGGTAAAACAAGCGATGGTGATGCCGTGCTTTTCGATCTCAAGGCAGGTGCGCTCCACGCTCCACAACTCGTCGTCGCGGGGCATCACCGCCGAACCGAACACCAGCGGCGTCAACCAGCGCTCGTGGGCGCCGTCGAAGCTGATCGAGGCGAACTGCAACTCGCGGTCATCCGGGGTCATGCCGTACAACTCGCCAATCGACAGGCAATGCATGGCCAGCGGACCGTGAGCCACGCTGACGCCTTTCGGCCGCCCGGTGGAGCCCGAGGTGTAGATCAGATAAGCCAGATTTTCCCCGCAGGTCAGGTTGACCGGGTTGCTGTCCGCCATGGACGCCAGCGGTTCGCGGTCGATGTCCAGCACCGCCAAACCTTCCGGCAACGGCAGTTTTTCGCGCAACCACGATTGGCTGATCAGCAGTGAAATGCCGCTGTCCTCCATCAGGTAGCGCAAGCGTTCGGCTGGATACGCCGGATCCAGCGGCACGTAGGCACCGCCGGCCTTGAGGATCGCCAGCAAGCCGATGATCATTTCCGGCGAACGCTGCATCGCCAGGCCGACCCGCACTTCCGGGCCGATGCCGAGTGCGCGCAGGCGATGGGCTAGTTGATTAGCGCGACGGTTGAGTTGGTCGAAGCTCAGGTCCAGGTCGTTGAAAATCAGCGCCGTGGCGTCCGGTCGAATGACGGCCTGGGCCTCAATCAACTGATGCACGCACAACGGGTTTTGCGACGCGCTGAACGGTGGGTTCCATTCCAGTAATTGCTGCGCACGTTCCGCTGCGGTCAGCAGGTCGAGTTCGCTCAGGGCAGCCCGTGGCGCGGCGACCATTGCCGCTAGCAACGCCGCCAGATGCTCGCTCATGCGCACAATGGCTTCGCCGCTGAAATGCTCGCACTGGTAGCTCCAGTGGATACTGAGCTGGCTTTCAGCGGTGGCCGCCAGGGTCAGCGGGAAGTTGGTGCGTTCGTGGTTCTGCGGGACAGAGAAACTCAACCCCGCCGGTGCTCCCTGTTGCAGCGCTTCAGCCACCGGGAAGTTTTCGAACACCAGCAGGCTGTCGAACAGCGGCTCACCGGCACGCCCGGCCCAGCGCTGAATGTCACCCAACGCAGTGAACTCATGCTCACGCAGTTCGAGGTTCTGCGCCTGCAAGCGGCTCAGCCATTGCTCGACGCTTTCTACAGCGTCGGGGCTGCTGATCACCGGCAAGGTATTAATGAATAGACCAAGCTGGCTCTCGGCCCCCGGCAAATCTACCGGACGCCCCGCCACTGTCGCGCCGAACGCTACGCTGCGTTGACCGCTGTAGCGTTGCAACAAGAGCGCCCATGCACCCTGCACCAAGGTGTTAAGCGTCACTTTTTGCTGACGGACAAAGTCGCTGAAGCCTTTGCTGGTGGCGACGTCGAAGGTCTGGCGGTAGTCAGCAAAGTCTGCGCCTGAGCGATTTTTGCTGTCGCCATGGGCGAGGCTCTGGGCCAACAGTGTCGGGTTGTCGAGGGCTGCCAGTTGTTCGCGCCAGAACAGTTCGTCGGCTTGCGCATCCTGACGTTGCAGCCAGCCAATGTAGTCAGCGAAACGCCCGGTCGGCGCCTGAATCTCTTGCCCGGCATAACGCTGCAAGACTTCACTCAGCAGCAGCGAATTACTCCAGCCATCGAGCAACAGGTGATGGTGGGTGTAGATCAGGTGTTGACGCTCGTCATCCAGTCGCACCAGGGTCAGGCGCATCAGCGGCGCCCGGGTGGAATCCAGTTGCAGGCGTTCGCTATCGATCAGTTGCGCCAGCGCCTCGGCCTGATCATCACGATTGCGCCAGTCGAGACAGGTCATCGGCAATTGCAGGTGACGATGCACCAATTGCACCGGCGCTTCGAAGCCTTGCGGGAAGTGGAAACTGCTGCGCAGGATCGCGTGGCTGTCGAGTACCGCTTGCCAGGCGCGGCCCAGACGTTCGGCATCGAGACCGCGAGCCTCGACGCTGAGCTGGTTGACGTAGGCGCCGGAATCCGACTCGTACAAGCTGTGGAACAACAGACCGGCCTGCATCGGCGACAGCGGATACACATCCTCGATTTGCGCCGGTGGCACTGGCAGACCGTCGAGTTGCGCCTGAGTCAGTCGGGCCAGCTGGAAGTCCGCCGGAGTCACGCCGCCCGCACCGTCGCTCAGGCAGTGCTCGATCAGCGCCAGCAATTCGGCGCGGAAGTCAGCGGCCAGGGTTTCGATTTCGCGACGGTCGAAGCATTCGCGGCTGAAGGTCCAGTCGAGTTTCAGTTCGCCGCCATACACCTGACCGTCCACCGACAGCCAGTTCGGCAACGGTGCATCCGCCGATTGCGCGGCACCGCTGGATTCCTTCGCGGGCGTGAACAAGGCGTCTTCGGCAAAGCTCTGGTCAAACTGGCCCAGATAGTTGAACGTCACTCGCGCCTGCGGCAGCGCGGCCAACGCCGCTTGGGTCCGGGCGTCGCCCATATAGCGCAACAGGCCATAGCCCAGGCCTTTGCCGGGGATTTCGCGCAGTTGCTGCTTGATGGCCTTGATCGAACCGGCGAGGTCGGCGGTCGGCGTCAGGCGCACCGGGAACAGGCTGGAGAACCAGCCGACGGTGCGGGTCAGGTCGATGTCGTCGAACAGTTCTTCACGACCGTGGCCTTCGAGCTGGATCAGCGCCGATTCGACACCGGTCCAGCGGCTGAGGGTGCGGGCCAGTGCGGTCAGCAGCAGGTCGTTGACTTGCGTGCGGTAGATTGCCGGCGCTTGTTGCAGCAATTGGCGAGTCTGCTCGCGGTCCAGGCCGATGCTGACGCCCTGGCGCAGATGCCCGGCCTGACTCGCTTCAACATTGGCCGCTGGCAGTGAATCACTGGCACCGGCCAGTTGACGTTGCCACCAGTTCAATTCGCTGGCGGCGGCGTCGGAGTGTGCATGGGCATCAAGCTTGTCGGCCCAGGCCTGGAACGCGCTGGTCTTCGGTGGCAGTTCCTGCCCTTGGTAAGCCGCCTGCAAATCTTCAAGCAACACCCGCCACGACACACCGTCCACCGCCAAGTGGTGGATGACCAACAGCAAACGTTGAGAGCCATCGGCCTGGGCAATCAGCGCCACCCGCAGCAATGGCCCGTCTTGCAGACTGAGGCTGCGTTGCGCTTCATCACACACCGATTCCAGCGACGCATCGTTGGCCACGCGGGCGGTCCAGAGCATGTCGATGACATCGGCGCTGTCGGCCCCGACGTAACGCGCCGACCATTGCCCATCAACCTGACTGAAGCGCAGGCGCAACGCGTCGTGCTGTTTGAGCACGCGTTGCAGCGCGCCTTGCAGACGCGGCAAATCGAGGGTTTCCCGTGGCGTCAGCAAAACGGCCTGGTTCCAGTGGGCACGCTGGGGAATCGACTCGTTGAAGAACCAGCGCTGGATCGGAGTGAGTGTCTGCCCACCCTCCACCGGCCCCTGTTGCGCCAGCGGTGCTGCCTGTTCTTTGACCACCGCAGCCAGCGCTTGCAAGGTCTGCTGCTGGAACAGGTCGCGAGGTTGCAGGCTCAAACCGGCGCGACGGGCGCGGCTGACCACCTGGATCGAAATGATCGAATCGCCGCCCAGTTCGAAGAAGTTGTCCTGACGACCCACCTGTTCCACACCCAACACGTCTTGCCAGATCTGCGCCAGCAGCTGTTCGTGTGCGCTGCGCGGCGCTTCAAAAGCCCGCTGGCTGACTTGCGCGGTCGGCGCCGGCAGGCGTTTGCGCTCGAGTTTGCCGTTGGGGCTCAGGGGCATTTGCTCGATCAGCACGGAATGCGCCGGCACCATGTAATCCGGCAGGCTGCCGAGCAAATGGCTTTTCAGGGTCTCGCGCCAGGCGCCTTGCTGCTCGGTATCGGCGCCGATCAGTGCGCGATCCTGCGGCACGATGTAGGCCACCAGTTGCTTGCCGCCCGGGCCGTCGAGGGCCAGCACCACGGCCTCCTGCACCTCGGCATGTTCTTGCAAACGCGCCTCGATTTCGCCCAGTTCGATGCGCAAGCCGCGAATCTTCACTTGATGGTCGATGCGTCCGCAGTAGTCGATGGCGCCGTCGGCGCGATAGCGCGCCAGGTCACCAGTACGGTACAGACGCTCGCCGCTGCCGAACGGGTCGACCACGAACCGCTCGGCGGTCAGCGCGCCGCGACGGTGATAACCACGGGCCAGGCCAACGCCGCCAAGGTACAACTCGCCCACCGCGCCCAGCGGCAACGGCTGCAGTTCGCTGTCGAGGATGCAGGTGCGCAGGTTGGCGATGGGACGACCGATCGGCACGCTGTCGCGGCCCTCTTCCACGCAGCTCCAATGGGTTACGTCGATGGCCGCTTCGGTCGGGCCGTAGAGGTTGTACAGATTGGCTTGCGGCAAGATGCGCAGGGTTTGGCGTTGCAGCTCCATCGGCAGCGCTTCGCCACTGCAAATGATCCGGGTCAGCGACGTGCAGGCCAGCGCCTCGTCGGCAACGATGAACGCCGACAGCATCGACGGCACGAAGTGCAGCGTGGTGATTGCCTGCTCGACGATCAGCGCAGCGAGGCGTTGCGGATCGCGGTGCTCACCCGGCGCGGCGATGACCAGTGTGGCGCCCTTCATCAACGGCCAGAAAAACTCCCACACCGACACGTCGAAACTGAAAGGCGTCTTTTGCAGCACACGGTCACTCGGCAGCAGGTTGTAGGCTTGCTGCATCCACTCCAGGCGGTTATGCAGTGCCACATGGCGGTTGCCCGCGCCCTTGGGTTTACCGGTGGAACCGGAGGTGTAGATCACGTAGGCGAGGTTTTCCGCCTGCGCCAGATTGACGGGATCGGTGCCCGGCAAGTTGCTCAACCAATTGGCTTCATCGCGCAGGCACAAGGTGCGCACGTGGTCCGGGGTCGGCAGTTGGGCGAGCAGTTGTTCTTGGGTCAGCAGCAGCGAAATGCCGCTGTCTTCGATCATGTAGCTCAGGCGATCGAGCGGGTATTCCGGGTCCAGCGGCACGTAGGCGCCACCAGCCTTGAGGATTGCCAACAGGCCGACGACCATTTCAAACGAACGGTCGCAGGCAATGCCGACGATCACTTCCGGCCCGACACCCTGGGCGCGCAAATGATGCGCCAGGCGGTTGGCCCGCAGGTTCAGCTCGGCGTAGCTCAGGCGCTGGCCTTGGAACACCAGTGCCGTGGCCGCAGGATTATCAAGCACCCGCGCTTCGAAATGCTGCTGCACGCAGACTTCGCCCGGATAGCTTGTGGCGGTGTCGTTGAGATCATTAAGGATGCGCAAGCGCTCGTCGGCGTCCAGCAACGGCAATTCGGCCAGCGGGGTTTGCGGATTTGCCAGCACTGCGGTCAACAGGTTGCGCCAGTGGCGAGCCAGGTTTTCGATGCGTTCGGCGTCGAACAAATCAGTGGCGTAGGTCAGGCTGGCGAAGAGTTTGTCGCCCTCCTCCTGGGTGTCCAGTTGCAGGTCGAACTGAGTGGTATGCGCCGTGGCGTTCAGTGCTTCGACACGCAGGCCCGCCAGCAAACCGTTGACCGCGGCCGGTTTGGCCTGCTGATGGTTGAACATCACTTGGAACAACGGGCTGTGGCTAAGGCTGCGTTCGCCTTGCAACGCCTGCACCAGGCGCTCGAACGGCAAGTCCTGATAATCCTGGGCGTCGAGCGAGGTAGCACGGGTTTGCTCAAGCAACTGACTGAACGGCAGACGTCCGTCGAGTTCGGCGCGCATCACCTGAGTGTTAACGAAAAAACCGATCAGACCACGGGTTTCCGCGCGATTACGGTTGCCGATGGGCACGCCGATGCGCAGGTCGGATTGGCCGCTGTAGCGGTATAGCAAGGCCTGGAAACTCGCCAGCAACAGCATGAACGGCGTGACGCCGCGTTGTCTGGCCAAGGCCATCAAACCAGTAGCCACGTCTGCATCGAGCACGAAATCCAGACGCGCACCACGCTGGCTCGGTTGCGCCGGACGCGGTCGATCCGTCGGCAGTTCCAGCAGCGGCTGTTCGCTGCCGAGTTTTTCGCGCCACCAATCGAGTTGACGCTCCAGCTCCCCCGCGTCCATCCAGCGACGTTGCCACGCGGCGTAGTCCGAATACTGAATCGGCAGCGTTTCCAGCTTCGCGCTCTGCCCTTGGCAATGAGCGGCATAGAGTCGGGAAAACTCCTCCACCAACACACCCATCGACCAGCCGTCGGTCACGATGTGGTGCAGGGTCAGCACCAACACATGGTCCTCGGCGTCCAGTTGCAACAGGCTGACGCGCAGTAGTGGGCCGTGTTGCAGATCGAACGGCCGGACGATTTCCTGCTCGACTTTTTTCATCGCCAGCTCGAGGCGCTGCGCCACGGGTTCGGCGCGCAAATCATGCTGTTCGATAGGCAGCGTGGTGAACGTCGCCAAGGCCTGCATGACCTGACCGTCATCCTCGATGAATCGGCTGCGCAAACTCTGATGCCGCTCCAACAACACATCGAAACTCTGCTGCAACGCCGCGACATTCAGCGGCCCGTGCAAACGCAGCACGGCCGGAATGTTGTAGGCGCTGCTCTGCGGATCAAGCTGCCAGAGAAACCATTGACGTTGCTGCGCGTAAGACAGCTCGAAGGTCGCTTGCGGCTCGGCGGCGGGCGGGATCGGCAGTTGGCCGAAGCTCACACCCTGCTCCTGCATTTTTGTCAGAAACTCGCGGCGCTTGTCGGCAGGCAGGCCGGCGAAGCGGGTGGCGATACGCATGGCGGTGGTGTGTTCCATCAATTGATCTCCATCTCGTCGAGAAGCGACTCAAGCGCATCCAGACGTGCATCGTTGTCAGTCGGGGCGTGTTGCCCGGCCATGGCGGCATAAGCCTGAAGGTCGGTGGACTCGAACAGCGCGCGCAGCGGCAGCTCGATGCCCAGTTCCAGTTCCACGCGGGCACTGGCCTGGGCGGCAAGCAGCGAGTGCCCGCCCAATTCAAAGAAGTTGTCGCGCCGGCCGATCTGCGCCACGCCCAGCACGTCGGCCCAGATCGCCGCCAGTTGCTGTTCGCGGTCGCCTTCGGGGGCTTCGAACGGACGTTGCCATTCCTGCGCATCGGGCAGCGGCAAGGCTTTACGGTCGAGCTTGCCGTTGCCGGTCAGTGGCAATTCGTCGAGCAACAGCCAGTGGCTCGGCACCATGTACTCCGGCAGGTCGACCTTGAGCGCAGCGCGCAGGTTGTCGCGCCAGTTGATCGGATCGAACGGGGTTTGCTCGGCGACGAGGTAGGCACACAGCTGCGGCCCACCGTCGCCGGCATGCACGCTCAGCACCGCTTGACGCACGCCCGGTTGCGCCAGCAGCGCGGCTTCGATTTCACCGAGTTCGATGCGGAAGCCGCGAATTTTCACTTGCTGGTCGATGCGCCCGAGGTAGTCGATGCTGCCATCGACGCGCTGGCGCGCCAGGTCGCCGCTGCGATAAAGGCGTTGCCCGGCATCGAACGGACTCGGCACAAAACGTTCGGCGGTCAGGCCGAAGCGCCCGTGATAACCCCGCGACAGACCGGCACCGGCGATGTACAACTCGCCCGCCACGCCGACCGGCACCGGTTGCAACTGGCTGTCGAGCAAGTACCAGCGCAAGTCGCGGATCGGCAAACCGATCGGGCTCAGGGCCTTGCCGTCGAGATCGGCCAACCGGATCGCACGATAAGTCACGTGCACGGTGGTTTCGGTGATGCCGTACATGTTGACCAGGGTCGGTTGCTGGTCGCCGAAGCGTTCGAACCACGGACGCAGGCTCGCAACTTCCAGCGCTTCACCGCCGAAAATCACCTGCCGCAGCGCCAGATTGCGCGGACTGGCGCAGGCAATCGGCAACAGTTGGCGGAACGCCGTCGGGGTCTGGCTCAGCACCGTCACGCCTTCATCGCAGAGCAAGCGGTGAAACGCCTGGGGCTCGCGGCTGATGTCATAAGGCACGATCACCAGACGCCCGCCAGTGCACAGCGAACCAAACAACTCCCACACCGAAAAATCGAAGGCGTAGGAATGGAACAGGGTCCAGACATCGTCCGCGCCGAAGTTGAACTCGGCGGCCGTGGCAGTCAGCAGACGCCCGACGTTGCCATGGCTGAGCAATGCGCCTTTCGGCCGACCGGTGGAACCAGAGGTGTAGATGACGTAGGCGAGGTTGTCCGCAGACGCCAGGGTCGGCGGGTTTTCGCTGCCGTAGGTGTCCAGTTGCAACGATTCCAGACTCAACACCTGTACGTCGTCGCGAGCCGGCAAGCCGTCGATCAGATGTTGTTGGGTCAACAGCAATGCGATGCCGCTGTCTTCGATCATGTAACTCAAACGTTCGGCCGGGTACTGCGGGTCAAGCGGCACGTAGGCACCACCGGCCTTGAGAATCGCCAACAGGCCAACCACCAACGGCATCGCCCGCTCGGTGGCAATGCCGACCCGCACTTCCGGCCCCACACCCTGCTCGCGCAGTTTGTGCGCCAGTCGGTTGGCCTGGGCATTGAGCGCGGCGTAGCTCAGGTGCTCGCCTTCACAGGACAGGGCGATGGCGTCCGGGCGTTGCGCGGCTTGTGCTTCGAAGAGCTGATGCAGCGTTGGCGATGGCGGTTGCGCTTCGAACGTCGGGTTCCAGTGCTGAATCAAGCCGTCGTATTCCTGCGCTTGCAGCAGCGGCAGTTCGGCGACGCGCTGCTGTGGATCGACGACCACGGCGCGCAGCAGGTTCAGCCACTGCTCGGCGAAACGCTGCATTGATGCTTCGTCGTACAGATCGGTGGCGTAGCTGAGGCTGGCGTCGAGTCCATCGCCCTGCTCCTGGGTGTCGAGTACCAGATCGAATTGCGCGGTGTGTTGCTGCCAGTGCAGGCGTTCAACCTGCAAGTCGGCGACGGCACGCTCGACGCTGTCACCCAACTGCTGCTGATGGTTGTAGAGCACCTGGAACAACGGGCTGTGATTGAGGCTGCGGTCCGGCTGCAAGGCATCGACCAATTGCTCGAACGGCAAATCCTGATGGGCCTGCGCACCCAATGCCACTTGCTTGACCTGTTGCAGCAACGTGCTGAAGGACAGTTGCCCGTCGATCTCGGCACGCAGCACTTGGGTGTTGATGAAGAAGCCGATCAGACCTTCTGTTTCGAGGCGCGAACGCCCGGCACCAGGCACGCCGACGCTGATGCTCGACTGCCCGCTCTGGCGATGCAGCAAGGTCTGGAAACTCGCCAGCAACAACATGAACAGCGTCACTTGCTCGTCCTGAGCGCGTTGGCGCAGACCGGCCAGCAGTTCGCCGTCGATGTTCAACGCCAGTGTCGCTCCGCGCCCACTGCGGCGCGCCGGACGGGTCAGGTCACTCGGCAATTCGAGGGGTGCCTGACTGCCATCCAGTTGCTCGCGCCACCACGCCAGTTGCCGCGCGCCCTCGCCCGCTTCCAGCCAGTCGCGCTGCCAGCGTGCGTAGTCGCTGTAATCCACCGGCAAGCTATTCAGGTTTGCAGCGCTACCTGCGACGGCAGCCTGATACAACGCGCTGAATTCATCGACCATGACCTGCATCGACCAGCCATCGGCGGCGATGTGGTGCACGGTGAGCACCAGCACGTGATCTTCGGCGCCGATTTGCAGCAGCAACACGCGCCACAGCGGGCCGTTGCGCAGCTCGAACGGACGGGCGATCTCTTCGGCCACGGCGTCGTTGATCAGCGAATCGGCGACTGACCGCTCGTTCAGTTGCAACGCCATTTCGACGTGCACCAACGGACGCGCCTGCTGACCGTCCTGTTCGAAGGTCGTGCGCAGGGTTTCGTGGCGCGTCTGCAATTGTGTGAAGGCTACGCGCATGGCTTGGCGGTTCAGCGAACCCTTGAGACGCAGCGCCGCCGGGATGTTGTAGGCCGAACTCTGTGGGTCCAGTTGCCAGAGAATCCACTGGCGTTGCTGGGCGTAGGACAGGATTCGCGGTTGATCCGCTGCCGCACGTTCCAGCGCCGGTTGGCCGCTGGTTTCGGCCCGCGCTGCGCGTTGGGCGAATTGCGCCAGGTTCGCGGCAGAGAACAGGCTGCTCACGGACAGCTCAAGTTGCAATTGCTGACGCACACGGGAGATCACTTGCAGCACCAGCAACGAATGACCGCCCAATTCGAAGAAGTTGTCGTCACGGCCCACGCGTTCGACCTGCAACACGTCCTGCCAGATCAGCGCCAGTTGCGTTTCCAGTCCTTGAGCCGGGGCCACGAATTCACGTTGTGCATCGACGGTTTCAGCACGGGGCAAAGTCCTGCGGTCGAGTTTGCCGTTGTTGTTGAGCGGCAGCTTGTCCAGCAGGATCAGGTGGCTTGGCACCATGTATTCCGGTAGCGACTCACGCAAAACAGTCTTGAGCTGTTCCAGATAGTCAGCTTGAGAAACCACCGCGCCGCTGGGCACGACGTACGCCACCAGTTGCGTGCCGTCCTGGGCGATGACCGCCGCTTCACGCACATCCTCGCGCGCTTGCAGGCAGGCTTCGATCTCGCCCATCTCGATGCGGAAACCACGAATCTTCACCTGATGGTCAATCCGCCCGACGTATTCCAGATCACCCTTGGCGTTGTAGCGCGCCAGGTCGCCGCTGCGATACAGCCGCGCACCCGGCTCGCGGGCAAACGGGTCCGGCAGGAAGCGTTCGGCGGTCAGGGCCGGACGGTCGAAATAGCTTTGCGCCAGGCAGGCCGGTGCGCCGATGCACAATTCGCCGACGCCATCGGCCGGCAGCAATTGCCCGGCCGAATCCAGCACATACAACGCACGGCCAGGGATGGCGCGACCGATAGGAATGCCGAACGCGTCGCTGGCATCTTGCAGCCGGCATTCATGCACGCTGGACACTACGGTCGCCTCGGTCGGGCCGTAGGTGTTGAGCAATCGTACGTGGCTCAAGCCTGCCTGATGCCACAGGCGCAGGCCTTCCACCGACATCGCTTCGCCACCGACGTGAACCTGGCGCAAATCACCGAGGTTTGGCACCGCGCCACTGGCACATTCACCGGCCAACAGGAACCAGTAAGCGGCGGGCAAGTCTGCGACGGTGACGCCCTGATCGACGATTTCCGCGGCCAGTCGACCGGCATCCCACAGCTCATTGTCACGCATGACCAACGCCGCGCCGACGCACAACGCCGGGAAGCATTGCTCGACGAAGCCGTCGAAGCTGAAGGTTGCGAATTGCAGCACGCGGTCGGCGGCTGACAACGTCGAGTAATCGGCGGCACTCTGGCAGAACTCGCGCAGCGCACCATGGGCGATAGCCACGCCTTTGGGTTGGCCGGTGGATCCGGAGGTGTAGATGATGTAGGCGAGGTCTTCGGCAAGCGCCTGGTTGTGCGGATCGCTTTCCGCATAACCAACGCTATCGTCGAGGCGCAGACGCGTAAGTCCTGCGGGCAAAGGCATGTGGTCAAGCAAACCGGACTCGCATAGCAGCACATCGAGACGGCTGTCCTCGATCATGTAGGCCAGGCGTTCGGTCGGGTAATTCGGGTCCAGTGGCACATAGGCCGCGCCGCTTTTCAGCACGGCGAGCAGGCTGACGATCAGTTGCGGGCCGCGACGCAATGCAAGACCCACGCGCTTACCGGGACCGGCAGCGTTTTCAATCAAACGATGGGCGAGACGGTTGGCCTGAGCGTTCAACTGACCGTAGCTCAAGGAATGCCCATCGACCTGCAACGCCAGCGCATGCGGCGTTGCCGCAGCCTGAGCCGCGATTTGCTCGTGTACCAAACCTGTTGTGGATAACTCAACCGCCGCTGGCTGGCTGATCGCGAGTACCGCGCTTTTGCCTTCGAGATCGAGTAATTCCAGGGAACCGAGTACCGCATCCGGCGACGCCACCAATTGCGCCAACAAGTGCTGCAAATTGGCCGACAACTGCACGACCTGCGCCGCACTGAACCTCGCCGCGTCGTAGCTGAAATCCAGTCCCAGTCCTTCGCCCAATTCAACGCCGAGGGTCAGCGGATAGTGCGTGCGTTCGTGGTTGTGCAGGTTGCCGAACCACAACCCGGCCGGCGCACCCTGCTTCAACGCTTCGGCCACCGGGAAGTTTTCGAACACCATCAGGCTGTCGAACAGCGCCGAACTCCTCTTTTCAAATGCCTGCTGGCCCGCCCAACCCTGAATGTCGTACAGCGGCACGTGCTCGAACTCGCGCATGGCCAGGTTCAGGCCTTGCAACTCGCCGAGCCATTGACTGACGGTCTGGTCCGGCTTCATCGCGCAGACCAGAGGCAGGGTATTGATGAACAAGCCGAGCTGTTCCTCAATCCCCGGCAACGGTGCCGAACGCCCGGCGACGGTAGCGCCGAACACCACGCAATCCTGGTCAGTGTAGCGTTGCAGCAACAGGCTCCACGCCGCTTGCAGAACGGTGTTGAGGGTGACTTTCTGCTGACGGGCGAAGTCGGCCAGATGCCCGGTTGCGCGACTATCGAGGGCGACGTGATGTTCCTCGATACCCTCTGCGCCGACCGGTGGACGCAAGGCTTCGGCCAGCAGCGTCGGAGCTTCCAACGGAGCCAATGCGGCTTTCCAGAACTGCTCGCCAGCAGGCGCCGATTGCCGCTGCAACCAGCCCAGGTAATCTCGATATTGCCCGGTCGGCGCCGGCAGCGGCTGGCCGGCGGCGTAATGCTGGATCACTTCGGCGAGCAACTGCGCGTTGCTCCAGCCGTCCATCAAAATGTGATGGCTGGTGTAGATCAGGTGCCAGTCCTGGGAGCCTTTGCGAACCAGTTTCAAGCGGAACAGCGGCGCGCGGCCCAAGGCAAATTCTTCTGCACGTTCGGCGTCGGCCAATGCGTCGGTGTCGGTCGCTTCAAGCACTTGCAGCGGCAGCGTCACCTGACGGGCAATCGCTTGATGCGCGGTGTCGAGGCCCTGCCAGTGGAAGCTGCTGCGCAGGATGTCGTGTCGTTCCAGCGCGGCTTGCCAGGCGTTGGCGAAACGTTCCGGGTCGAGGCCCTGAATGTCCAGGCGCAACTGGCTGATGTAGGCGCCGACCTGCGGCTCGTACAGGGTGTGGAACAACATGCCCTGCTGCATCGGCGACAGCGGATAGAGGTCTTCGAGGTTCGTAACGGCAATCGGCAATGCGTCGAGTTGCACTTGGTTGATGCGCGCCAGTGGGAAATCCGACGGCGTGGCTTGGGGCTCTGGCAGCGTGCAGCAATGCTCGATCAGCGCGTTGAGTTCCTGCGCGTAATCGTCGGCCAGACGCTGGATAGTCGCGGTGTCAAACATCTCGCGGCTGAAGCCCCAGCTCAGGGACAACTCGCCGCCATAGACCTGGCCTTCGACCACCAGCCAGTTGCCCAGCGGGGCCGATGGATCCTGCGCCACGCCGTTGCCTTCGGTGGACGGGGTGAACAACGCGCCGTCGTCGAACTGCCGGTCGAACTGCCCCAGATAGTTGAAGGTGATGCGCGGTTGCGGCAACGCGGCCAGTTCGGCGCAAACCTGCGCAGTGCCGAGGTAACGCAACGCGCCGTAGCCCAGACCTTTGTCCGGCACGCTGCGCAGTTGCTCCTTGATGCTTTTGATCGAATCGCCGAGGTCAACTGCCGGTGTCAGGTTGACCGGGAACAGACTGGTAAACCAACCCACGGTGCGGGTCAGGTCAATGTCATCGAACAGGTCTTCACGGCCATGGCCTTCGAGCTGGATCAGCGAACTGCCCTGCCCGCTCCAGCGGCAAACCGCGCGCGCCAGTGCGGTCAACAGCAGGTCGTTGACCTGGGTGCGATAGGCCGCCGGGGCTTGTTGTAGCAGCTTGCGGGTTTGTTCGGTGTCGAGCTTGAGTTCGAGTTTTTCCTCGAAACGGTTTTCCAGCGCGCCGCTCGGACGTTCGCAGGGCAGATTATTCGGTGCACCCTGCAATTGGGCCTTCCAATGACCGAGGCTGTTTTCAAACGTTGGTAGGTGGTCCTGCAAACGGGCAACCCAGCGCTGATAGCTGCTGGTTTTCGCCGGCGCAACGCCGCCGTTGTAGAACTGTTGAAGGTCTTCCAGCAGCACGCGCCAAGACACCCCGTCCACGGCCAAATGGTGGATGACCAGCAGCAAACGCTCGCTGCCGTCGGCCATGGCGATAAACAGCGCGCGAATCAACGGCCCGCTCTGCAAGCCGAGACTGCGCTGGGCTTCGTTGCACAAGGTGTTGAGTTCTTCGACCGACTGCGCCTGCCGTTGCCACAGCACTGAGTCGGTGGTCGGCGCCGCGTAGGCTTGCTGCCAACCGTTGGCGGTCTGCTGGTAACGCAGGCGCAAACTGTCGTGATGAGTCAGCAGTTGCTCCAGGGCGCGATCCAGCGCCACGACGTTCAACGGCTCGCGCGGTACCAGCAATAGCGACTGGTTCCAGTGTTGACGCTGCGGGATGTCTTGTTCGAAGAACCACTGCTGCACCGGCGCCAGCGCCACCGCACCCACCGCTGGGCCTTGGTCGATCAATTGCTGCTGACCGCTGCGCGCCGCTTGGGCAAGACTGCGAATGGTCTGGTGCTGGAACAGGTCCTTGGGGCTCAACACAATGCCGGCCTGGCGGGCGCGGCTGACCACTTGCATCGACACGATGGAATCGCCGCCCAGTTCGAAGAAATTGTCTTCCAGGCCGATGTTGTCGATGGCCAGCACGTCCTGCCAGATTGCCGCGAGGGACTTTTCCAGACCGCTGCGCGGGGCGATGTGTTCGCGCTGTTGCTGGCTGCCATCCACCGCTGGCAAGGCCTTGCGATCGAGCTTGCCGTTGGGCGTCAGCGGCAGTGCTGCGAGGAACAGCAGGAACGCCGGGACCATGTAATCCGGCAGGTGCTGGCGCAGCGCGGCTTTCAGGGATTCGCGCAGGGCCGCTTGAGCATCGGTGTCGCCCAACAATTCCGGTTCGCTCGGCACGATGTAGGCCACCAATTGCTGACCGTTGGCGCCCTCCTGCGCGAGTACTGCCAGTTCGCGCACGGCGTCCTGCTGCAACAACTGCGCTTCGATTTCGCCCAGTTCGATGCGCAAGCCGCGCACCTTGACCTGATGATCGATACGACCGACGTATTGCAAACTGCCGTCGGCCTGATAACGGGTCAGGTCACCGGTGCGGTACAGGCGTTCGCCGTTACTGGCGAATGGGTTCGGCACGTATTTTTCGGCGGTCAGGCTCGGGCGCGACAGGTAGCCGCGAGTGATGCCGGCGCCGCTCAGGTACAGCTCGGCGGACACGCCTTGCGGCACCGGTTGCAGGTCGGCATCGAGCAGATAACTGGCGGTGTGCTTGAGCGGACGACCGATGTTGGCGCGGCCCCCGGCTTCGCGACGGGTCCAGGTCGAATAGGTGGTGTCTTCCGATGGGCCGTAGAGGTCGTAGACGTGCTCGACGGTCGGCTGCTGGTACAGCGCGTCGACCAGACTTTGCTTCAGCGGCTCACCGGCGAGGTTAATGATGCGCACGCTCGGCGGAATCTGCCCGTCGCGCTGCAAGGCGTTAATCGCCGAGGGCACGGTGTTGATCAGGCGCACCTGATCCCGGGCCGGCAATTGCGGCAACTCCAGGGCATTACGGGCGATGATCACCGAGCCGCCGTTGGCCAGGGTGACGAACAGCTCCCACACCGACAGGTCGAAGCACACCGAGGTCGAGGCCAGTACGCCCTGGATGTCGTCGCGGCTGTAGACCGATTTCGACCAGTCGATCAGCGCCAACACGTTGCGGTGGGCGATGGCTACGCCTTTGGGCTTGCCGGTGGAGCCCGAGGTGTAGATGACGTAGGCCAGGTTATCCGGCTTGACGCGGGTGACCGGGGCGCTGGATGGGTAAGCGGCCAGCCATTCGGCATCGTCCATCAGCAACACTTGGGTGTCGGCGGTCACGTTCAGTGTCGCGGCGACACCGTGTTCGGTCAGCAGCACCAACGCGCGGCTGTCTTCGAGCATGTAGGCGACGCGTTCAGCAGGGTAATCCGGGTCCAGCGGGACGTAGGCGCCACCGGCCTTGAGCACCGCCAGCAATGCGATCAGCAGATGTTCGGAACGCAGCATCGCGACTCCGACCCGGACTTCCGGACCCACACCGAGTTCGATCAGTTTGTGCGCCAGGCGATTGGCCTGAGTGTCGAGTTCGCCGTAGGTCAACTGCCTGTTGGCGAAGCTCACTGCCCGTGCATTCGGGGTTGCGGCGACCTGTTGGGCGATCAACTCATGAATGCACAACTCCTGCGCGAAGCTGTCGTCAGCCAGATTCCACTCATGGACGATGCGCTGATACTCAGCCTGCTCCAGCAATGGCAAATCGCTGATGCGCTGCTGCGAATCGCCGACCATGCCTTGCAGCAGGTGCGTCCAGTGTCGTGCCATGCGCGTGATGGTCGCGGCGTCGAACAGGTCGTTGGCGTAGGTCAGCGCGGCGTGCAGCTTGCCGCCCTTTTCATACGTATCGAGGGTCAGGTCGAACTGGGTGGTGCGTCCTTGCCACTCGATTAAGCCCAGCGCCAGGCCAGACTTTGTCGTCACCATGGAGATGTCCGCGACTTGCGGCTGGTGGTTGTACATCACCTGGAACAATGGCGTATGGCTGAGGCTGCGCTCCAGTTTCAAGGCTTCGACCAGACGCTCGAATGGCAGGTCCTGATGGGCCTGGGCGCCGAGAGCAGTCTCTTTGATGGAGCGCAGGAGATCGTCGACGCGAGTCTGGCCGTCCAGTTGCGTGCGCAACACCTGAGTGTTGACGAAGAAGCCGATCAAGCCTTCGATCTCGGCGCGGTTGCGGTTGGCAATCGGCACGCCAACGCGGATATCGGTCTGCCCGGTGTAGCGATGCAGCAGCACGTTGAATGCGCCAAGCAACAGCATGAACAGGGTGACGTTGTGCTTCTGTGCGGTGACGCGCAGTTGCTCGGCCAGTTGTGGGTCGACAGCAAACTCGTAACGGGTGCCGCGATTGCTCGGCATCGCCGGGCGCGGATGATCGGTAGGCAGTTCCAGTACCGGATGCTCATCGCCCAGTTGCGCCTGCCAGTAATTCAGTTGCCGCGCCTGTTCGCCGGCCTCCAGCCAGCGGCGCTGCCACAAGGCGTAGTCGCTGTACTCGATCGGCAATGGTGAGAGTTGCGGTTGAGCGCCGACATCAAAGGCGTCGTAGCAGCGGATGAATTCGTCGATCAGCACGTTCATCGACCAGCCATCGGACACGATGTGGTGCAGGGTTAGCAGCAGCACGTGTTCCTGATCGGCGAGTTTGAGCAAGTTGACCCGCAGCAAAGGGCCGGTGCCCAGATCGAACGGTATCACCGATTGCTGCTCGGCGGCCCGAGCCACGGCCTGCTCGCGCTCGGTGGCCGGCAAGGTGCCGAGATCCGCATGGGCGATCACCAGCGGTTCAGTGGTCGGCATTTGCAGCAAGCTGTCATCGGCCTGACGCTGGAAAACGGTGCGCAAGGTTTCATGGCGCGCCGCCAGGCTGGCAAACGCCTGTTCCAGCGCTGGCAGGTTCAAACGACCGGTCAACCGCACAGCGCCCGGCAGGTTATAGGCGCCGCTTTGCGGGTCCAGTTGCCAGAGAAACCACATACGTTGCTGGGCGTACGACAGCGCCTGGCGATCCTCCGCGTCGACGCCGGCAGGAATCGGAAACCGGGCAAAATCAACGCCCTCCTTTTGCAAGGCCGCAAGGAACATCTGGCGCTTTTCCAGGGGCAACCCGATAAACCGGCGAGCTAGTTTCAAGGAGTCTTCAGCATTCATTTCTGGGTATCCGGATCAGTGGCGGGAAGCACAAAGGCACGTCGTCCCTATAAAACGAATGCAGACCGGAAAAATTAGCGAATGAGAATAATTATCAGAGAGGAAAGAACACACTTTTGTGGGAACTGGCTTGCCAGCGATGGCGTTGGGTCAGGCGCATCATATTGCCTGTCATGGCCTCATCGCTGGCAAGCCAGCTCCTACAGGAGATGGGTCAGGCAGTGGTGGCGATGGCGTGCCGGCGATGATGAACTTCTAGCTGATCCTTGATCACCTTCAACACCTTGGCCTCGTGTTCATGGATAAAAAAGTGCCCGCCCGCCAGCATGTCCACCGAAAAACTGCCGAGGGTTTCCTTGCTCCAGCCGATCAGCTGCTCAGTGGTTGCCCGGTCCGCCTTGCCGCCGAGCACATGCACCGGACACTTGAGCAAGGGACGCTGCAGGGGCTCGAAGCGACCGCACAACTGGAAGTCGGCACGCAGGATTGGCAGGGTCAGGCTCATCAGTTCTGCGTTGGCCAGGACTTCTTCACTGGTGCCATTGAGGCTGCGCAATTGTTCGATCAGTTCGGCATCGGATTTGGGCTCGGCAAAACCGCGGTCGTAGTCCGCGCGCATCGTCGGGGCAGCCGTCCCGGAGGCAAACAACGCCACCGGTTCCGGACTGCCTATGGCGCGAAAGGCATAGGCCATTTCACAGGCGAGCAACGCGCCGAGGCTATGACCGAACAAGGCGTACGGCGCCTTGAGCGTGGCGTTTTGCTCCTGCGCCAGTTGCAATGCCAAGCGGCGCATGTCGGTGTGCAATGGTTCACCGAAACGGGCACCGCGCCCCGGCAGCTCCACGGGTTGCAGCTTGATCCACTCCGGCAGCTTGCGCCGCCAGCGGCTATAGACCATGGCACTCGCGCCGGAATACGGCAGGCACAGCAATGTCAGCTGGGTCACCGGGCTTCCCTCAAAAGTTGTCTGCTAAGAGAACGGATGAGGCAGATCTCGAATTAGTCGAAGACCCCAATGTGCGAGCGATGGGGCTGTTACAGACACCGCACTCCCCCGCCAAATGAACTCTCAACGGGTCGAACCAGTCAGCTACATAGGTCCTCAATTCCCGGAGCCTGACGGTAATGCCCGATCATCAACCCGAACGCCAAAGCCCCATCGACGCGCACGGCATCATCGGCGACATGCGCAGTGCCGCGCTGATCAATGACAAGGGCAGCGTGGATTTTTTCTGCTGGCCGGAATTCGATAGCCCGTCGATTTTCTGTTCGCTGCTGGACACCCCCGAGGCCGGCATTTTCCAGCTGTTCCCTGACCTGCCCGATGCGCGCCGCGAACAAATCTACCTGCCGGACACCAACGTTCTGCAAACGCGCTGGCTCAGTGATCGCGCTGTGGTGGAAATTACCGATCTTCTGCCCATCGGTGACAGCGAAGATACCTTGCCGCTGTTGATGCGGCGGGTTCGCGTCGTCAGCGGCCAGGCAACGTTTCACCTGCGCTGTGCCGTACGTCATGACTACGCTCGCGCCAGCACCCTCGCCCGTCTCGATAAAAATGACGTGGTTTTCGAGGCCGCCGATCAACCGTCACTGCGCTTGGCGGCGGATCAGCCTCTGCGGATTGAAGACCGGGCAGCGATTGCCGAATTCACCCTCAAACAAGATCAGAGCGCCGAGTTCCTGCTAGGCGCCATTGACGATCCGCGCTTCAAGGAAGGCGCCGCCGCGCTCTGTCTCGAACGCACGCTGAAGTTCTGGCGCGACTGGATCGGCCAATCCAACTATCGCGGTCGCTGGCGGGAAATGGTCAATCGCTCGGCGCTGGCGATGAAGTTGCTGACCTCGCGCAAACACGGCGCGATTCTCGCGGCGGCGACCTTCGGCCTGCCGGAAGTCACCGGCGGCGAACGCAACTGGGATTACCGCTACACGTGGATTCGCGATGCCTCATTCACGGTTTACGCCTTCATGCGCCTGGGCTTTGTCGAAGAAGCCAACGCTTACATGCGCTGGTTGCGCGGACGGGTCAGCGACTGCCACGGCCAATCGATGAAACTCAATATTCTGTATGGCATCGACGGCCGCCAGGAACTGCCGGAAATCGAACTCACGCACCTCTCCGGCCATGGCGGCGCGACACCGGTGCGCATCGGCAATCTGGCCTACGCGCAGGTGCAACTCGACATTTTCGGCGAGCTGATGGACGCGATTTATCTGGTCAACAAGTACGGCGAAGCGATTTCCCACGAAGGCTGGAAACACACGGTGGAAGTAGTCGATCAAGTCTGCGAAACCTGGGAACAGGAAGACGTCGGCATCTGGGAAATGCGCGGTGAGCAGCATCACTTCCTGCATTCGCGACTGATGTGCTGGGTGGCGCTGGACCGGGCGATCCGACTCGCCTCGAAACGCTCCCTGCCCGCGCCATTCGCCCGCTGGGACCAGACGCGTCAGGCCATTTACTCAGACATCTGGGAAAATTTCTGGAACGAGGAACGCGGACACTTCGTCCAACACATCGGCGGCACAGCACTCGACGGCTCGATGCTGCTGATGCCGCTGGTGCGCTTCGTCAGCGCCAAGGACCCACGCTGGCTGGCGACCCTCGACGCGATCGAAAAAAACCTGGTGCGTGATGGCATGGTCTACCGCTACCACAATGACGACAACCACATCGACGGCCTGCCCGGCACCGAAGGCGCGTTCGCCGCATGCTCCTTCTGGTACATCGAATGCCTGGCCCGCGCCGGTCAGGTGAACAAGGCGCATCTGGAGTTCGAACAACTGCTGCGCTACGCCAATCCGCTGGGGCTTTACGCCGAAGAATTCGACAGCCACGCCCGGCACATGGGCAACACGCCGCAAGCGCTGACGCACCTGGCATTGATCAGCGCGGCGTGTTTTCTCGATCGCAAATTGAGTGGGGAAAAGAGTGTCTGGCAACCGTAAACATGACTTTTTTGGCACTCTGTACCTTCTGTGGCGAGGGAGCTTGCTCCCGCTCGGCTGCGCAGCAGTCGCCAAAAGCTTTGCAACCGGTACACCTGACTTACCGTGCAGTCAGATTTCAGGGCTGCTTCACAACCCAACGGGAGCAAGCTCCCTCGCCACAAAGTCCACCCTACTTACGACGCTAAAGAATCCGCTGCAGCACTGACCGAAAACCGTTCCCGATAGGCTTGCGGGGTCACCCCCATGGCCCGCAGAAAACTGCGGCGCAGGGTTTCTTCGCTGCCGAATCCGCATTGCACGGCGACCCGTTTGATCGGCACACCCGTGTCGCTGAGCAATCGCCGCGCGGTCTCGACCCGGATCAGTTCGATAGCCCTGGCCGGTGTCTGGCCCGTGTCGGCGCGGTAGTGGCGCACGAAGCTGCGTTCGCTCATGCCGGCCTGCAGGGCGAGCGTCGGAATGCCGAGGTCTTTGGTGAGATTTTCACTGATCCAGGCGTGAAGTTCGTCGAAACGATTACCTTCTTTTTGCAAAGACAACGTCACGCTGAACTGCGACTGACCGCCGGGGCGCTTGAGAAACACCACCAGTTGCCGGGCGACCTCCAGGGCCATGCTTCGACCGAGGTCTTGCTCGACCATGGCCAGCGCCAGGTCGATGCCGGCGGTCACTCCCGCCGAAGTCCAGACCGGGCCGTCGTTGATGAAGATCGGATTGGGCTCGACCTGCAATTTCGGGTGTTGCTGCGCTAACTGTTCGCAGCGCGTCCAGTGGGTCACCACGCGCCGGCCATCGAGCCAGCCACTGGCCGCCAGCAGAAACGCCCCGGTGCACACCGATGAAACCCGCCGGCAACCTGCTGCATGCTCGCGCACCCAGTCCACCAGCGGCGCATCTTCAGCCGCCGCGTAAACGCCCCAGCCTCCGGCAATGATCAAAGTATCGCTGGCCTGCTCCGGCAACGGCTCGGCCAACAACGCCAACCCCGCCGACGACATCACCGCCCCGCCGCCGCTGGCAATCACCGAGGGCGCATAGGGCGTCGGCAACCCTTGCTGGCGCGCGATGTCATTGGCCGAAGCAAATACCTGCAACGGCCCGGTGACATCAAGCAATTGCACGTTGGCGAAGGCGAGAACGTGTATGGATTTTGGCATTTGGCTTAATTCGTGGGGTTATTGGCGTATGCGCCAAACCCTAGACGCCTACAGTGAAGCCGTCCACCCACTTTCGGAGAAAAAACCCATGACCTTGCAGATCGGTTTTCTGTTGTTTCCGCAGGTTCAGCAACTTGACCTGACCGGCCCTTACGACGTGCTGGCCTCGCTGCCGGACGTGAAGGTGCATCTGATCTGGAAGGACCTGATGCCCGTCACCGCCAGCACCGGACTGATGTTGAAACCGACCGTCACTTTTGATGATTGCCCGGCACTGGACGTGATCTGCATTCCCGGTGGCAGCGGCGTCGGGCCTTTGATGGAAGACGAACAGACCCTCGACTTCATCAGGGCGCAGGCCATCAACGCGCGTTATGTGACGTCGGTTTGCACCGGTGCACTCGTGCTCGGTGCGGCGGGATTACTCAAGGGCAAACGCGCCACCACCCACTGGGCCTATCACGAATTGCTGGCCCCGCTGGGTGCGGTTGCGGTGAAGGATCGGGTGGTACGCGACGGCAATTTGCTGACCGGTGGCGGGATCACTGCGGGAATCGATTTCGCCCTGACCCTGACCACGGAGCTGTTCGATCAGGAAACCGCCGAGTTGGTGCAATTGCAGCTGGAATACGCCCCGGCCCCGCCGTTTAATGCCGGCAGCCCGGAAACAGCGCCGACCGGCGTGCTGAAGGAGGCTCGGAACCGCGCCGCAGCGTCGCTAAAACTGCGTGCGCAAATCACCGAACGCGCCGCAGCGAAACTCGATCGGAGGTGAAAAAAAATGGCCGCGAGGATCAAATCCTCGCGGCCATTACTTTTTATACGCCCATAAAAAAACCCGCCGAAGCGGGTTCTTCCAAGACCATTACAACTCCCTGTCGTCAGCATTCCATGCAAATGGCCGATCATCCATGATCCTGAGGCACTCCCTGTGCTTCAGTGGATGGGGCCAGAATACGCATCGGATCCAATCTGCAATAGTCGACATATCCAGTAACGCGTGTAAGACATTCGCTATAAGTGTCCTTCCGAAAACCCTTAGACGCCTCAGGCCGGGTTCTGCTGTCAGACTCCTCCGCGCTCACGGGCCTTGGCGCTATCGACAAGAAACTGTTCGAGTCTGCTCAATTGTTCTTCCCAGCCTCGGCTGTCCATGTAATACGCCTCCTTCTGGCGTATGTCGGGAATGTGAGCGAAACCTGATTCGGAAACCTTGAGCAACGTGCCGTTTTCGAAGTCCACCAGTTCGAACTTGACCAGTGTGGTGGGCTCCTGGGAGTAGTCGATCTTCGGGTTCACCGCGTAGGGATGCCAGCGAAAGGAAAACAACTGCTGCGGCTCGACCCGCTCGACCAGCACGTTCCACAACACATGTTCATAACCGGGATACGTGACCTGCCCCTGCGTCCACTCGCCGGCAATGAAACGCCTGCCTTCGAGCGCAACACCGAACCATTGACCAAACGCCTCGGCATCGACCAAAGCACGCCATACATGGGAACGCGGTGACTTGAGCGTGATTTTGCGCTCAAAACTATTGGGTACTGGTTTCATACATCACCTCCTGTAATGAACAACAGTAGGCCTGTAAGACCACATGTCCAACCCTAAAGTTGTGCGATGTTTAACTCTGCATGAAATATTCGGCTGCATTTCTGGCGATAAGTTCTGGGCTGGAGAGCAGAGCCAACGAACCGGAACTGCTAACGTGCGCATCCAGACCGACTCCGAAAAAGGAATACTCATGCAGCTTTCACTCACGGAGCGATACCGAGGGGCTTTCCTGGTCCTGGCCTGCGGCGATGCCATTGGCACCAGCGTCGAGTTCCAGTCACGCGGTTCCTTCCCGCCCGTGACGGATATGGTGGGCGGCGGTCCTTTCAATCTCAAGCCCGGGCAATGGACCGATGACACATCGATGGCGCTGTGCCTGGCGGAAAGCCTGCTAACCAAAAACGGTTTCGACGCTACGGACCAGATGAATCGATACCTCGACTGGTGGCAGCATGGCCATCTGAGCTCGACCGGAGAATGCTTCGACATTGGCATGACCGTCAGCGACGCCCTCGCCCGATTCCAGGAAACCGGTAAACCCTTCGCCGGCTCCAGCGATCCCTATACGGCCGGAAATGGTTCACTGATGCGCCTGGTGCCCGTGGTGTTGTACTGCTTTCCGGATCGCGAGCGGGCGAGGACATTTGCCGCGAAGAGTTCACGGACGACGCACGCCGCGCCGGAAGCGGTCGAATGCTGTCTCTTGTTCGCGGAACTGATCTGTAATGCCTTGCAAGGAAAGCCCAAACGAGAGTTGCTCAGCGCATCGCATACATTCCTTGAGCCAAAAGTCGCAGCCATCGCCCGAGGCGATTACTTGGCAAAACCTGAAAGCTGTATCCGGGGCAGCGGATACTGCATTGCCTCACTCGAAGCGGCCCTGTGGTGCTTTCACCACACAGACAGCTTCGCCGCCGCCACCCTCAAAGCCGCCAATCTGGGTGACGATGCAGACACTACCGCTGCCATTGTCGGCCAGTTGGCCGGGGCTCATTACGGCGTACAGGCAATCCCCAAAGACTGGCTGGACAAGCTGCACCTTCGCGAAGGCATTGAGGCCATGGCTGACGCCTTGCTGGATGGCGGCACTCTTACTCGCTGAAAACTCGCACCCGTGGCAAAGGAGCAAGCTCCCTCGCCACAGGTTTTGCGCCAGGCTGCAGTTTGTTCACTTGTCTTCGCTACACTGCACCTCACTTTTTCCGGTCACTGCGAGCCTTTTTCCATGTACCCACGCTCTTACCTGGCGCTGACACCTTTGCTGTTTATTTCCTTTGCCGCCCAAGCCGTGGACTGCGACAACGCCACCGATCAAGCGACGATGAATCAGTGCGCGGCGCAGCAACATGCGGCGGCAGACAAGGAGTTGAATGCGCTCTACCAGCAGATCACCAGCCGCTTGAAGGGCAATCCCGACCGCAAGAAACTGCTGGTGGGTGCGCAGCGTTCGTGGATTGCGTTTCGTGATGCCGAGTGCAAGTTTTCGGCGTCCGGGGTGGAAGGCGGGAGTGTTCATCCGTTGATCTACAGCAATTGCGTGACGGAACTGACCAAGGCGCGGATTGAGACGTTCGAGACTTACCTGAAATGTCAGGAGGGGGATTTGGGGTGTCCGGTGCCATCGGCCCCTTAAAGCGAAAAAATTGCAGCTTGCGGCAGCTCCTACAGAAAACACGGTCCCTGGAGCGAGGCTTGCCCGCAATGGCGTACTCGCCATTACCGAAAAACCAGAGCTGCCACATCTGCACGCCGAGAAGCCCTTCTCCTTTAAACATGAGGATCACCCGATGCTTTGCTCGGCGCGGCGTATTGAGGTTTCAAATGGCCTTCCTGATCGAGCAACCAGGCGTCCATGATTTGCCGAACCACAGGACCGGCGACGCGGCCACCGGCCTCGCCGTTTTCGATCATCACCGAAATGACAATTTTCGGACGCTCAGCTGGAGCGAAGCCGACGAACAAGGCATTGTCACGATTTCGCTCGCGGGTCTTCTCGCGGTTGTAGCGTTCACCCTGCTTGATTGCCACCACCTGCGCGGTGCCGCTCTTGCCGGCGATGCGATATTGCGCCCCCGCCGCTGCCGCCCGGGCAATCCCCCGGGCATCGTGCATGACCATTTGCATGCCATGGTTGACCTGCTCCCAGTCACGAGGATCCTTGAGCAGGATGTTCGGCATCGGATGCTCGTCCACCGGCGCCACGCCATCCACGGTTTTGGCCAGGTGCGGACGATTCCACACGCCTTTGTTGGCGATCAATGCCGTGGCTTGTGCCAGTTGCAGCGGCGTAACCTGCATGTAGCCCTGGCCGATGCCGAGGATCACCGTCTCACCCGGGAACCACGGCTGACGGCGCGTGGCGCGCTTCCAGGCTTGGGACGGCATCAGACCGGCGGACTCTTCATACATGTCCAGCGAGACCTTTTCGCCGAGGCCGAACATTGCCATGTAGTCGTGCAGTCGATCAATGCCCAGTTTGTGTGCAAGGTCATAGAAGTAGGTGTCGTTGGAACGCATGATCGCCGCGTCCATGTCTACCCAGCCGTCGCCGCTGTGGTTCCAATTACGGTACTTGTGATCGAAGTCCGGAAGTTGGTAATAACCCGGATCGAACACTCGGGTCTGCGGCGTGACGACGCCGGTATCGAGACCGGCAATAGCGACTTCCGGCTTGATAGTCGAACCCGGCGCGTAAAGGCCGCGCAGCACGCGGTTGAACAGCGGCCGGTCGATTGAGTCATGCAGCGCCGCGTATTCCTTGAAACTGATGCCGGTGACAAACAGATTAGGGTCAAAGCTCGGCTTGCTGACCATGGCCAGTACTTCGCCGGTCGACGGATCCAACGCAACCACCGAGCCACGGCGATCGCCCAAGGCCTCTTCGGCGGCTTCCTGAAGCTTGACGTCGAGGCTCAGGACGATGTTTTTGCCGGGTATCGGATCAGTGTGCTTGAGCACACGCAGAACACGGCCCTGGGCATTGGTTTCGACTTCCTCGTAACCGACATGGCCGTGCAGTTCTGACTCGTAGAACTTTTCAATCCCGGTCTTGCCGATGGATTGACTGCCCCGGTACTCGACCGAATCCAGGACCTTGGACTCCTTCTCGTTGATGCGACCGACGTAGCCGATTGAATGCGCAAAGTGCTCGGCCAACGGATAGTGGCGCACGAACTGCGGTTCGACATCGATGCCTGGCAAACGGAACTCGTTAACCGCGAGTACGGCAATCTGTTCTTCAGTGAGCTCATAGAACAGCGTCACCGGCACGAAGGGATGGCGAGCCTGCTTCATCGCCTTGTCGAACAGCGTGCGGTCTTCGGCTGGCAGGTGCAGCAGGTTGACCACCTCGTCCAGTTCTTCTTTTACATCGGACGCACGTTCGCGGGTGATGGTCAGGTTGTAGCTGGGCCGGTTATCCGCCAGAACCACGCCATTACGGTCATAGATCAGGCCGCGAGTGGGCGTAATTGGCAGGACGTGTACGCGGTTGTTCTCGGAGATCGTGGAGTGATAGTCGAATTCGACCACCTGCAAGACATACATGCGCACCACCAGCGCGCAGGTAATGGCGATGACGAACAAGGCGCAGGCCATCAGTCTTTTATTAACCAGGCGCGTCTCTTTTTCATGGTCTTTGATTGGTATTGGTTCAGGCACTTGAACAGCAACTCATTGAAAATATGCCGATCCGTGGTCGCAAACTCAGTCCGTTAAAAATGAGCTGCACCTTACCAAAACCGTAGACTGAGGTTTGTGTGATTTTTTTTACAATTGGCCTTGAGTGGGTTACGTCTATTTTTGACCTAAAAAACAAAACCCCAACTGCTTTCGCAATTGGGGTTTCGGAATTTAATCTTGACGATGACCTACTCTCACATGGGGAAACCCCACACTACCATCGGCGATGCATCGTTTCACTGCTGAGTTCGGGATGGGATCAGGTGGTTCCAATGCTCTATGGTCGTCAAGAAATTCGGGTACTGAGTCGTGACCAGATGGCCTCGCTTCAGCAAATTGGGTATGTGACAGCTTTCGGTGTTTTGTAAGCGTCGAACTTTCGGTTCGTTTCGTCTTCACACACCGCAATCTGGTCTCGTTCGTCTTTTCAACGAGGAGGATCAAATTGCTTGGGTGTTATATGGTCAAGCCTCACGGGCAATTAGTATTGGTTAGCTCAACGCCTCACAGCGCTTACACACCCAACCTATCAACGTCGTAGTCTTCGACGGCCCTTCAGGGGACTCAAGGTCCCAGTGAGATCTCATCTTGAGGCTAGTTTCCCGCTTAGATGCTTTCAGCGGTTATCTATTCCGAACATAGCTACCCGG
Source organism: Pseudomonas sp. MYb327 (assembly GCF_040438925.1). Lineage (NCBI taxonomy): Bacteria > Pseudomonadati > Pseudomonadota > Gammaproteobacteria > Pseudomonadales > Pseudomonadaceae > Pseudomonas > Pseudomonas sp. MYb327. The sequence goes on along the minus strand of NZ_CP159258.1, from coordinate 1,003,468 downwards.
CAATGCCACTGGCGTGACAACCGGAACACCAGAGGTTCGTCCACTCCGGTCCTCTCGTACTAGGAGCAGCCCCTCTCAAATCTCAAACGTCCACGGCAGATAGGGACCGAACTGTCTCACGACGTTCTAAACCCAGCTCGCGTACCACTTTAAATGGCGAACAGCCATACCCTTGGGACCGGCTTCAGCCCCAGGATGTGATGAGCCGACATCGAGGTGCCAAACACCGCCGTCGATATGAACTCTTGGGCGGTATCAGCCTGTTATCCCCGGAGTACCTTTTATCCGTTGAGCGATGGCCCTTCCATACAGAACCACCGGATCACTAAGACCTACTTTCGTACCTGCTCGACGTGTCTGTCTCGCAGTCAAGCGCGCTTTTGCCTTTATACTCTACGACCGATTTCCGACCGGTCTGAGCGCACCTTCGTACTCCTCCGTTACTCTTTAGGAGGAGACCGCCCCAGTCAAACTACCCACCATACACTGTCCTCGATCCGGATAACGGACCTGAGTTAGAACCTCAAAGTTGCCAGGGTGGTATTTCAAGGATGGCTCCACGCGAACTGGCGTCCACGCTTCAAAGCCTCCCACCTATCCTACACAAGCAAATTCAAAGTCCAGTGCAAAGCTATAGTAAAGGTTCACGGGGTCTTTCCGTCTAGCCGCGGATACACTGCATCTTCACAGCGATTTCAATTTCACTGAGTCTCGGGTGGAGACAGCGCCGCCATCGTTACGCCATTCGTGCAGGTCGGAACTTACCCGACAAGGAATTTCGCTACCTTAGGACCGTTATAGTTACGGCCGCCGTTTACCGGGGCTTCGATCAAGAGCTTCGCGTTAGCTAACCCCATCAATTAACCTTCCGGCACCGGGCAGGCGTCACACCCTATACGTCCACTTTCGTGTTTGCAGAGTGCTGTGTTTTTAATAAACAGTCGCAGCGGCCTGGTATCTTCGACCGGCGTGGGCTTACGCAGTAAATGCTTCACCCTCACCGGCGCACCTTCTCCCGAAGTTACGGTGCCATTTTGCCTAGTTCCTTCACCCGAGTTCTCTCAAGCGCCTTGGTATTCTCTACCCAACCACCTGTGTCGGTTTGGGGTACGGTTCCTGGTTACCTGAAGCTTAGAAGCTTTTCTTGGAAGCATGGCATCAACCACTTCGTCACCCAAAGGGTAACTCGTCATCAGCTCTCGGCCTTAGAATCCCGGATTTACCTAAGATTCCAGCCTACCACCTTAAACTTGGACAACCAACGCCAAGCTGGCCTAGCCTTCTCCGTCCCTCCATCGCAATAACCAGAAGTACAGGAATATTAACCTGTTTTCCATCGACTACGCTTTTCAGCCTCGCCTTAGGGACCGACTAACCCTGCGTCGATTAACGTTGCGCAGGAAACCTTGGTCTTTCGGCGTGGGTGTTTTTCACACCCATTGTCGTTACTCATGTCAGCATTCGCACTTCTGATACCTCCAGCAAGCTTCTCAACTCACCTTCACAGGCTTACAGAACGCTCCTCTACCGCATCACCTAAGTGATACCCGTAGCTTCGGTGTATGGTTTGAGCCCCGTTACATCTTCCGCGCAGGCCGACTCGACTAGTGAGCTATTACGCTTTCTTTAAAGGGTGGCTGCTTCTAAGCCAACCTCCTAGCTGTCTAAGCCTTCCCACATCGTTTCCCACTTAACCATAACTTTGGGACCTTAGCTGACGGTCTGGGTTGTTTCCCTTTTCACGACGGACGTTAGCACCCGCCGTGTGTCTCCCATGCTCGGCACTTGTAGGTATTCGGAGTTTGCATCGGTTTGGTAAGTCGGGATGACCCCCTAGCCGAAACAGTGCTCTACCCCCTACAGTGATACATGAGGCGCTACCTAAATAGCTTTCGAGGAGAACCAGCTATCTCCGAGCTTGATTAGCCTTTCACTCCGATCCACAGGTCATCCGCTAACTTTTCAACGGTAGTCGGTTCGGTCCTCCAGTCAGTGTTACCTAACCTTCAACCTGCCCATGGATAGATCGCCCGGTTTCGGGTCTATTCCCAGCGACTAGACGCCCTATTAAGACTCGCTTTCGCTACGCCTCCCCTATTCGGTTAAGCTCGCCACTGAAAATAAGTCGCTGACCCATTATACAAAAGGTACGCAGTCACCCAACAAAGTGGGCTCCCACTGCTTGTACGCATACGGTTTCAGGATCTATTTCACTCCCCTCTCCGGGGTTCTTTTCGCCTTTCCCTCACGGTACTAGTTCACTATCGGTCAGTCAGTAGTATTTAGCCTTGGAGGATGGTCCCCCCATATTCAGACAAAGTTTCTCGTGCTCCGTCCTACTCGATTTCATGACTAAGAGATTTTCGCGTACAGGGCTATCACCCACTATGGCCGCACTTTCCAGAGCGTTCCGCTAATCTCAAAGCCACTTAAGGGCTAGTCCCCGTTCGCTCGCCACTACTAAGGGAATCTCGGTTGATTTCTTTTCCTCAGGGTACTTAGATGTTTCAGTTCCCCTGGTTCGCCTCTTGCACCTATGTATTCAGTACAAGATAACCATCTTATGATGGCTGGGTTCCCCCATTCAGACATCTCCGGATCAAAGTCTGTTTGCCGACTCCCCGAAGCTTTTCGCAGGCTACCACGTCTTTCATCGCCTCTGACTGCCAAGGCATCCACCGTATGCGCTTCTTCACTTGACCATATAACCCCAAGCAATCTGGTTATACTGTGAAGACGACATTCGCCGAAAATTCGAATTTCTCAACTAAGAGAACTCACAAATTTTACCTTAGCCTGATCCGTTACCAGTGAAAGTAACGTCCAGTCTATCTTTCTATCACATACCCAAATTTTTAAAGAACGAACTAGTCAAAGACTAGAAATCAACATTCATCATCACAGCGATGGAATGCTCATTTCTAAGCTTTCTTACTAACAGAAGCAGTAGTGGTGGAGCCAAACGGGATCGAACCGTTGACCTCCTGCGTGCAAGGCAGGCGCTCTCCCAGCTGAGCTATGGCCCCGTATTTCTACAGGCGTTTCCCACACAAAATTGGTGGGTCTGGGCAGATTCGAACTGCCGACCTCACCCTTATCAGGGGTGCGCTCTAACCAACTGAGCTACAGACCCAATTTCGGGCTGCTTCTTTCGTCTTCTTCAATGAATCAAGCAATTCGTGTGGGAGCTCATGGAGCAGCTGAGTCGTCGATTAAGGAGGTGATCCAGCCGCAGGTTCCCCTACGGCTACCTTGTTACGACTTCACCCCAGTCATGAATCACACCGTGGTAACCGTCCTCCCGAAGGTTAGACTAGCTACTTCTGGTGCAACCCACTCCCATGGTGTGACGGGCGGTGTGTACAAGGCCCGGGAACGTATTCACCGCGACATTCTGATTCGCGATTACTAGCGATTCCGACTTCACGCAGTCGAGTTGCAGACTGCGATCCGGACTACGATCGGTTTTATGGGATTAGCTCCACCTCGCGGCTTGGCAACCCTCTGTACCGACCATTGTAGCACGTGTGTAGCCCAGGCCGTAAGGGCCATGATGACTTGACGTCATCCCCACCTTCCTCCGGTTTGTCACCGGCAGTCTCCTTAGAGTGCCCACCATAACGTGCTGGTAACTAAGGACAAGGGTTGCGCTCGTTACGGGACTTAACCCAACATCTCACGACACGAGCTGACGACAGCCATGCAGCACCTGTCTCAATGTTCCCGAAGGCACCAATCCATCTCTGGAAAGTTCATTGGATGTCAAGGCCTGGTAAGGTTCTTCGCGTTGCTTCGAATTAAACCACATGCTCCACCGCTTGTGCGGGCCCCCGTCAATTCATTTGAGTTTTAACCTTGCGGCCGTACTCCCCAGGCGGTCAACTTAATGCGTTAGCTGCGCCACTAAGAGCTCAAGGCTCCCAACGGCTAGTTGACATCGTTTACGGCGTGGACTACCAGGGTATCTAATCCTGTTTGCTCCCCACGCTTTCGCACCTCAGTGTCAGTATCAGTCCAGGTGGTCGCCTTCGCCACTGGTGTTCCTTCCTATATCTACGCATTTCACCGCTACACAGGAAATTCCACCACCCTCTACCATACTCTAGCTCGTCAGTTTTGAATGCAGTTCCCAGGTTGAGCCCGGGGCTTTCACATCCAACTTAACGAACCACCTACGCGCGCTTTACGCCCAGTAATTCCGATTAACGCTTGCACCCTCTGTATTACCGCGGCTGCTGGCACAGAGTTAGCCGGTGCTTATTCTGTCGGTAACGTCAAAACAGCAAAGTATTAATTTACTGCCCTTCCTCCCAACTTAAAGTGCTTTACAATCCGAAGACCTTCTTCACACACGCGGCATGGCTGGATCAGGCTTTCGCCCATTGTCCAATATTCCCCACTGCTGCCTCCCGTAGGAGTCTGGACCGTGTCTCAGTTCCAGTGTGACTGATCATCCTCTCAGACCAGTTACGGATCGTCGCCTTGGTGAGCCATTACCTCACCAACTAGCTAATCCGACCTAGGCTCATCTGATAGCGCAAGGCCCGAAGGTCCCCTGCTTTCTCCCGTAGGACGTATGCGGTATTAGCGTTCCTTTCGAAACGTTGTCCCCCACTACCAGGCAGATTCCTAGGCATTACTCACCCGTCCGCCGCTGAATCAGAGAGCAAGCTCTCTTCATCCGCTCGACTTGCATGTGTTAGGCCTGCCGCCAGCGTTCAATCTGAGCCATGATCAAACTCTTCAGTTCAAACATCTTTGGGTTTTGAGAAAACCCTAAACTTGGCTCAGCAATCGTTGGTTACATCTTTGATTTCTCGCGGAGTAACTTGTGATGCTGATAATCTGTTGACTAGCAGTCTGACTCCACAAGCACCCACACGAATTGCTTGATTCAGTTGTTAAAGAGCGGTTGGTTAAGAGCTTTCGTCTCAACCGAGGCGCGCATTCTACAGCAGCCTCATTTGCTGTCAAGTGATTATTTTCAGAAGTTTTCAAGGAATCCTTAACAACTTCAACCACTTGCGCTGTCAATCTCTCGTCAGCGGGAGGCGAATTCTACAGCGTTACACGCTGCTGTCAACACCTCTTTTTCAACTTCCTTCTGGCTTCGATGACCTGAAGCAACCTGCTGCCGAAAACTGCGTAACTCATTGTTTACCAAGGAGTTTTCCGTTTCGACTGCGCCGGAAGTGGGGCGAATTATAGACACCTGAAATCTGCCGTCAAGCACTGATTTAGATTTTCTATCAGCAAGTACAAAATCGCTGCTCATATATATAGACGCGCCAACAGCGATTGCGCAGTATATTGCCCAATGCCAAGTACAAAGCCCAAACCCTTCACTTCGGATAATGCCACTCAATGAATGATCAGCCTCGCAGCCTTGCCTCGACCCTGTTCTCGGTGGGCCTGCTAATAATAGCCATGGCATCGATTCAGTCCGGAGCCTCTCTGGCCAAAAGTATGTTCCCCATCGTTGGCGCCCAAGGAACGACAACCCTGCGCCTGGTCTTTGCCAGCGTGATCATGCTGCTGCTTCTACGCCCTTGGCGGGCGAAACTCACCGCAAAGTCCCTGCGCACCGTAATCGTCTACGGCATGGCATTGGGAGGCATGAACTTCCTCTTCTATATGTCCCTGCGCACGGTTCCGCTGGGAATTGCGGTAGCGCTGGAGTTCACCGGCCCCTTGGCAGTTGCCATTTATTCCTCACGCCGTGCGATCGACTTTTTATGGATAGCCCTGGCAGCTGTTGGCCTGCTGCTATTGATACCTACAGGAGCAACCACGGCAGGAATCGATCTAACAGGTGCCGGTTACGCACTGGGCGCAGGTGTCTGCTGGGCGCTGTATATTCTTTTCGGCCAAAAGGCCGGCGCGGACAACGGCGTGCAGACCGCCGCGCTAGGCGTAATGATTGCCGCGCTGTTCGTCGCCCCTATTGGCATTGTGCATGCCGGCGCTGCATTGCTGACACCCTCATTGATTCCAATAGCAATCGGTGTGGCGCTCTTGTCCACTGCCCTTCCCTACACTCTGGAAATGGTTGCCCTCACGCGCATGCCTGCCAGGACCTTCGGTACCTTGATGAGCATTGAACCAGCAATCGGGGCGTTGTCTGGTTTGCTATTCCTCCATGAATACCTTTCGCTGTCACAGTGGATGGCTATCCTGTGCATCATTCTGGCATCCGTCGGAGCCACCATGACGATGGGCAGCAATGCCAAGCCTGCCATCGCGGCAGATTGATACCGGGTTTGACGAGACTCTGGTATTCACGGCTCATTTAGGCCATGTTTAGGCCCGCACCCCTATATCAGAATGGATTTTCGAAGACAGGGATATCAGAACGCTTCAAACGAAAGCGAATACAGTCAGACTCGGACGCCAGATCCGGGAACGCTACAAGGAAAGCAATGAAACGAATTTTGCTATTGATCGCCGTACTTGCAGTTGCGGGCTGTGCGGCGACATCCGAGACCCAGATCAAACACGGCAGGAAAGGATTACATATCAACTGTTCAGGGCTGTCGTCCTCTTGGGACAAGTGCTACGCCAGCGCGGCCAACTCGTGCGCTCCCAAGGGATATAAGGTCATCGCCAAGTCCGGGGATGCCGTGGAAGAACCGGGGGATTATCCTTTTGGCCTCAATCCTGCCGGTTATACCAGCCGCAGCATGATTGTTATCTGCAAATAGATTGATGCGCCTGGTCAGACTGGCCCCGCGATTTGGCGACCGATTTCATCGTAACTGGATTTCAGCACCGTGCGTTGCAACTCCGGAGTAGCGAGCATTCGCGCTACCACCAACGCCCCGATGCATTGCGACAGAATGGCCCAGGCCAGGCTGTCGCTTTCCAGCACCTGCGCCCAGCTTTCCTGAAGCTGACAAATCCAGTGTTCCGCCTGCTGCCGAATCATTACATCGGAACGGGCAATCTCTGCGCCCAATACCGGTAATGCGCAACCGGTTTCCGGATGATCGACGTGGGACATGCTCAAGTATTGCTTCAAGCAGCGCTCGAGTTTATCGCGATCCTGTTCAGCCCCCAGGCGCTCCAGGCTCTGGCTCAACTCACGTTCGACGATGGACGCGAACAGCTCGTCCTTCGATGAAAAGTGGCTGTAAAAAGCACCGCCACTCAAGCCGATCGCCTTCATCAAGCCGTCGACGCCAACGGTAGAAAAACCGGATTTCTTGGCCGAGACCGAACTGCTTTGCAGCAGTCTTTCTTTGGTTTCCAGCTTGTGATTGGCCGAGTAACGCATTGCCTTCCCTCTGAGTTGATCGCCTTGACGCTGATCCAATCGTAGCATAACGTTCGTTTAGTTAACGATCGTTTACCAAAGGGTCTACCCATGAATAATAAGAAGGTCGTACTGGTTGTCGGCGCTGGAGATGCCACGGGAGGCGCTATTGCCAAGCGTTTTGCCCAGGAAGGATTCGTAGCCTGCGTCACCCGCCGCAGCGCGGATAAGCTTCAGCCGCTTGTAGATGCCATCAAGGCCACCGGAGGCGAAGCCCACGGTTTTGCCTGCGATGCGCGCAAGGAAGAAGACGTGATAGCACTGGTCGAACAAATCGAAAGCGAGATTGGCCCCATCGAAGCGTTCGTGTTCAACATTGGCGCCAACGTGCCCTGCAGCATTCTCGAGGAAACCGCCCGTAAATATTTCAAGATTTGGGAAATGGCCTGTTTCTCAGGTTTTCTCAACGCCCGTGAGGTGGCCAAGCGCATGGCCAAGCGTCAGCGAGGCACGATCCTGTTTACCGGTGCCACCGCCGGCATGCGCGGCGCCGCGGGCTTTGCTGCGTTCGCCGGTGCCAAACACGGAGTTCGTGCGCTGGCGCAGAGCATGGCCCGCGAACTTGGGCCGATGAACATCCACGTCGCCCACGTCATCGTCGACGGTGCCATCGATACAGATTTCATCCGCGACAGTTTCCCCGAAAAGTACGCGACCAAGGACCAGGATGGCATTCTCAATCCCGAGCACATTGCCGAGAACTATTGGTACCTGCACAGTCAGCCGCGCGACGCCTGGACCTTCGAACTGGACCTGCGCCCCTGGAGTGAACGCTGGTAAGCCCTCCCCATAACAATAAGCAGAGCGTATCGATCATGAGTAAAACCGTGGAGTTCTACTTCGACCTTGGCAGTCCCGCCACCTATCTGGCGTATACCCAGCTGCCGAAGATCTGTGAGCAGACCGACAGCCATCTGGTCTACATTCCAATCCTGCTCGGCGGCGTGTTCAAAGCGACAGGCAACGCGTCCCCGGCAACCATTCCGGCCAAGGGCCGCTACATGTTTCAAGACCTCGACCGTTATGCCAAACGTTACGGCGTGCCTCTCAAATTCAACCCGCACTTTCCGATTAATACCTTGATGCTGATGCGCGCCATCACCGGCATGCAGTTGCGCCATCCCGAGCGCTTTGCCGCCTTCATCGACTGCCTGTTCAAGGCCCTGTGGATTGAAGGCCGCAGCCTCGATGACCCGGCAACCGTAGCGGCGGTGCTGGCACAGAACGGTTTCGACCCCAACGAAGTGCTGGCCCTGACCGCCGATGAAGAGGTCAAGGCCTTGCTCAAGGACAACACCGAGAAAGCGGTGCAACGCGGCGTATTCGGTGCACCGAGTATGTTCGTCGGCAATCAGCTTTTCTTCGGCCAGGATCGTCTGGACTTCGTCCTAGAAGCCCTGCGTTAAATCTCGATCACCAGCCGTCCCTGCGCTGCTCCCGACAGGAGCAGCTCATGGGCGGCCTCGGCATTTTCCAGACTGAACCGGCGCGGTTCGATAATCGGCTTCACACTGCCCGCCTCGATCAACCGTGCCGCTTCGCGAAGAATCTCCCCATGATGCTCACGCCCTTTGCCCGACACCAAAGGCAGCAAGGTGAATACACCGGAATAAGTCGCCCCGCGAAACGAAAGCGGTGCCAGGCTATGCTGTCCCCAACCAAGGCAACTCACCACATGACCGTGATAAACCCGCACAGCCTTGAATGACGCATCCAGAACGTCACCGCCCACGGTGTCATAAACAATATCGAAACCCTCTCCGCCCGTATGCTCGGCTACATAGGCCTCCACTGATGCCTTACGATCAATAAACGTTGCCCCCAGACCTTCGATGATTTGCCGCTGGGCAGCCGACCCCGTGGCAAACACATCAGCGCCAAATGCGCGGGCAATCTGCACGGCAACGTGCCCAACACCTCCCGCCCCACCGTGAATCAGCACCTTCTGCCCCGCCCGCACCCGAGCCCGATCAACCAATCCTTCCCACGCCGTAATCAGTATTAACGGCAATCCCGCCGATTCGCGCATGCTCAGGTTTGTCGGTTTGTGAGCCAGCAGCCCAGCGTCTACCGCCGCAAACTCCGCAAGAGAGCCTTGCACGCCACCGATTCCGGTCGCCATCGCGTAGACCTCATCGCCCAGTTGCCATCCGCTGACACCTTCCCCCAGCGCCTCAACTGTCCCCGCCAAATCCATCCCCAACACCGCTGGCAGAGGCTGGAGGGCATGGGCTGCCTGACCCGAACGAATTTTTCCATCCAAAGGGTTCACACCGCTGGCCGAGATCCGCACCAATACCTGACCGGCTTCAGGTACCGGTCGTTGAATGGAAGCCAAGCGTAGCGGTGCATTAACCGAGTCAACAATCAGCGCGCGCATGTGCAGTGAGTCAGTCATTTCGTCTATTCCTGTGAGAGGTGTTTGTAGGACTGATCTTCCCTTGCCTCACTCATGCCGATAAGGCTTCAAATAGCTATAGTGATCATGCCCATATGGCATCAATGAGAGCGCTGTGGACAAACTCAATGCAATGACCGTTTTCGTCCGGGTGGTCGAACGGGGCAGCTTTTCCGCCGTCGCCCGGGAGATGCACACCAGCCAGCCAACCATCAGCAAAGTGCTGCGGACGCTGGAAGCCGGGCTGGGAGGGAAGCTGATCACCCGTAGCACCCGCAAGCTGTCCCTGACCGACGAAGGTCAGAGGTACTACAACGAATGCCGAAAAATTCTCGAAGCAGTAGACGCTGCCGAACACAGCTTCAAGTCCGGTCGGGAAAACATCGCCGGACATCTGCGCATCGGCTCTTCAGTCAGTTTCGGGCGTTTGCAGATTGCCCCGCGCCTGGCGGAATTTCTCAAACGTCATCCCGCATTGGAAATCGATCTGCAACTGAATGATCAGAATCAGGACTTGGTCAGCGAAGGCCTGGATGTGACGTTCAGGATCGGTGTGCTTAACGACAGCGGCCTGCTAGCCCGTCACATTGGCAACACCCATCGAGTGACCGTCGCAACGCCCGCCTACCTCAAGCAACATGGCCAACCGCAAACGCCGCAGGAACTCAGCGAGCACAACTGCCTGCTGTTCAACCTGCTAAGCAGCCAAAACCTGTGGGTTTTCGAACGAGAAGGACAACGTCACGAAGTACGAATCAAGGGCAACGCCCAAAGCAACAACTCCGAAGCGATTCGCGAGATGGTCCTGGGAGGATTGGGGATTTCGCTATCGCCGGTTTGGCTGTTCAGCGAAGATCTGAAAGCTGGAAGAGTGGTGGCGATTTTGCAGGATTACGCCGCGCAGTCGCTGCCGATACATGCCGTGTCCCCGGCGAATCGTCGTCAATCCGCCAGGGTCAAAGCCTTTGTCGACTACATGGCCCAGGCGCTCGAACAAGCGCCTGAGTTAAGACCGATCAAATAGCTGCTGTGCGAGTGTTCAACCACTCAAGGGCAGCACCGTCGAGCAATGGACTCAAACGCTCGCGCACTTCGGCGTGGTAAGCGTTGAACCACTGCTTTTCTTCTTCAGTCAGCAGCGACGTCTCCAGGCAGCGGGTGTCGATCGGGCACAAGGTCAGGGTTTCGAACTTGAGGAACTCGCCGAATTCGCTGGAGCCTGCTTCGCGGTTCATCGCCAGGTTCTCGATTCGCACACCCCAGCGCCCCGGACGGTAAGTACCCGGCTCGATGGAGGTGATCATGCCCGGTTGCATCGCGGTTTGCGGTGCCGGTGCGGCTTGATAGGCGATGACCTGCGGACCTTCGTGAACATTAAGGAAGTAGCCGACGCCGTGACCGGTGCCGTGACCGTAATCGACGCTTTCTGCCCAAATCGGCGCACGGGCGATGGCGTCCAGCAGCGGTGACAGGATGCCTTTCGGAAATTGCGCGCGAGACAGGGCGATGACGCCTTTGAGCACGCGGGTGCAATCACGCTTCTGTTCGGCCGTCGGCGTACCGACCGGCACCATCCGCGTGATGTCGGTTGTGCCACCCAAGTATTGCCCGCCAGAATCGATCAGCAACAGACCATCACCTTCGATCACCGCGTGCTCTTCTTCGGTGGCGTGGTAATGCGGCATGGCACCGTTGGCGTTGAACGCGGCAATGGTGTTGAAGCTCAGCGACACATAGCCTGGGCGGCGTTCACGGGCGGCGGTCAGCTTCTCGTCGATTGTCAGTTCGGTGATGCGCTCGCGACCCAGTGCCGAGTCCAGCCAAGTGAAGAATTCGCACAGGGCCGCGCCGTCCTGCTCCATGGCCTGACGGATATGCTCGGCATCGGCCAGGCTTTTTTGCGACTTGGCCAAGGTGGTCGGGTTCAGTCCTTCGATCAAGTTGACGCCGCTGTCGAGGTTATCCAGCAAACCCGCCGTAACCCGCGCAGGATCGACCAGCAGACTTGCGCCGCTCGGCACCTCACACAGGGCATCGGACACTTCGCTGTAATCGCGCAGAGTCACGCCGTCCTGTTCAAGGACTGCACGCAACTCGGCATCGACCTTGCTAAACGCCACGAACAGGGTCGCCTGCTGCTGGCTGATCAAGGCGAAGGAAACAAACACGGGGTTGAACGACACATCGCCGCCGCGCAGGTTGAACAGCCAGGCGATGTCATCAAGGGTGGCGATGAAATGCCAGTCGGCACCTTTCGCCTGCAAGGTTTCCCGCAGCTTGGCGAGTTTCTCGCCGCGACTGACGGTCGCCTGCGGTGGCAAGTGCTGATAGATCGGTTCGTTCGGCAGTGTCGGGCGATCGCTCCAGACTTCGTTCAACAGATCGATATCAGTGCGCAGGCGTGCGCCGCGCTCTTCGAGTTTGTTGCCCAGGGTGCGCGCCGAGGCCACAGCCATCACCGCACCGTCGACCGCGACCACGCCGCCCTCGGGGGTTTGCTCGGCCAGCCAGTCCAGCGGCCCCGGTTGACCCGGTTGCAGCTTGACCAGTTCAATGCCGCTGCCCTTGAGTTCCTTGGTCGCTTGTTCCCAATAACGGCTGTCGGCCCAGACGCCGGCGAAATCCGGCGTGACGATCAGCGTGCCGACCGAACCATGGAAGCCCGACAACCACTGCCGCCCTTGCCAGTAGCCCGGCAGGTATTCAGACAGGTGCGGGTCGGCCGACGGCACCAGCAGGGCGTAGATCCCCTCCCGGCTCATCAGCTCGCGGGTTTGTGCCAGGCGCTGGGGCACCGATCCGGTGATCGAAAACTGCGTATTCATCATGACTCCTGCTAACCACTCATCATTATTGTTCAGTGCCGATCAACGTCGGCGCTTTATAGCCCTACTGCCAGAATGCCGGAGCGCTGGCGCAGGCCGCTTTAATCAGTTCTACCGCTTGGTCGATGTCCTGCTCGGTGGTGAAACGTCCCAGGCTCAAACGAATGGTGCGACTCGCCGAACGCGCGTCATGCCCCAAGGCCAACAACACGTGGGACGGTGCATTGCTCGCGGAATTGCACGCCGAGGTGGCGGAAAAGGCGATCGACGCGAGTAACGCCGCCGAATTGAACTCGCCTTCGTTGAAGGTCAGGCTCAGGGTATGCGGGATGCGTTGGCTCGGGCTGCCGTTGAGCCGAACCCCGGGAATGTTCAGCAGTTGATCGAGAAAGCGTTCACGCAGACGCACGATCACGGATTTTTCTTCATCAAACGAGGCCGCCGCCAAGGCGAAGGCCGCGCCCATCGCTGCGATCTGGTGCGTCGCCAGCGTGCCGGAGCGCAAACCACCCTCGTGACCACCACCGTGGATTTGCGCCAGCAATCGCTGCTGCGCGCGCGGGCCGACATACAACGCGCCGATGCCTTTGGGTCCGTAGAGTTTGTGCGCCGAGAATGACATCAGATCCACCGGCCACTGCGCCAAATCAATCGGCACCTTGCCTGCGCCTTGCGCTGCGTCAACATGCAGCATCGCATTGCGCTCACGCACAACCTGGCCGATGGCCAGGATGTCGTTAACCGTTCCGAGTTCGTTGTTGACTAGCATCAGCGACACCAGGAAGGTGTCTTCGCGCATGGCTTCGTTGACTGCTTGCGCGGTGATCAGGCCCTCGGCGTCCGGTGCCAGATATGTCACCGCCACACCCGCATCCTGCAACTGCTTGGCGGTGTCAAGAATGGCCTTGTGTTCGATCTGGCTGGTGATGATGTGGCCGCCGGCAACGCCCCGCGCCTGGGATACGCCCTTGAGGGCGAGGTTGTTGGATTCGGTGGCGCCAGAGGTCCAGACGATTTGCCCGGGTTGCGCGCCCACCAGTTCAGCGACTTGGCGCCGCGCCTGCTCGACCGATTGCCGGGCCTGTTGGCCAAACACGTGGGAGCTGGACGCCGGGTTGCCGAAATTACCGCTGAAACCCAGACACTCGACCATGACCTTGATGACCCGCTCATCCACCGGCGTGGTGGCGGCGTAGTCGAAATACAACGGACGTTTATTCATAAAAGACTCGCAGAGCGTGTTCCGGGATCAGGAGGCTCGTTACTGCAAACGGCACGACGCAGCCTTGTGAGCCGCGCCCGGTTTTCAGAACGTTACCAATACCTGATCGGATGCCGTTAAAGAAGTACCATTTCATTTAAGAGTGCGTAGGAACGCTCCTGAAAAGCGAGCTTAACAGGCATCGGCCGACCGGTTGAAGCAATGCGTCAGTTAAAGCTTTCGAGCAGGATCGGATACAGCGAAGCCACCAGCAACGCCGCCATGCCCCAGTTGAACAGGCGCAACCAGCGGCGATCCTTCAACACATTGCGCAACAACGTGCCACATGCAGCCCAGACACTGACGCTCGGCAAGTTGATCAAGGCGAACACCGCAGCAATCACGATGACATTGGTGAAGTAACCCTGCATCGGCGTGTAGGTGCTGATCGCGCCGATCGCCATGATCCATGCCTTGGGGTTGACCCATTGGAATGCGGCTGCGCCGAGGTAGCTGATCGGTTTGGCCTCAGCCTTTTCACTGTCCGAGACTGGCCCGGAATGGGCGATTTTCCACGCCAGGTACAGTAAATACGCGGCGCCGACGTATCTCAGGACGGTATAGAGCAGCGGATAAGTCTGGAACACCGCGCCCAAGCCAAATCCAACTGCTACGACGAGCACGAAGAAGCCGCAGGTTATGCCGAGCATGTGAGGGATGGTGCGGTTAAAACCGAAGTTCACGCCGGATGCCAGCAACATCGTGTTGTTCGGGCCGGGCGTAATCGAGGTAACGAGAGCAAACAGGGCGAAGCCCAGCAGCAGATCCAGCGAGAGCGTCATGGTGGCAGTCCATCAGGGTCGGTCAGGTATTGACCCTATCGCACACCCTTGAAGAAACCCACGGACAGTTGGGTAAAACTTATGCCAGTACAGTTTTCGCTTAGCTTGGACGACCGTGCAGCTGTACAGCTCGCTCGGCGTTCATCTCACCCTGCTTGTCGAAACCGAAAGCTTTCTGTGGCTGACCGAGCAATTCGGCTTTTTTCGCGTGGTATTCGTCGAATGACAAACCACGGCGGTTCAACGCTTCGAGCGCCAGTTCTCGGGTTTCTTCAGCGGTGTAGGGCCGCAGTTCCGGGGAAACATGGCTGGCACATCCGGCGAGAACGGAGACCGCGAGCAGCATAAAAGTGGTGAGTAGAGTTTTCATGTTCGGCGTCCTGGCAACTGGGTTCGGGGCAATGAACACAGGCTACTCGCGCCTTTGGACCGGTAGAAATCATCGCTTTCGATAGTCGCTATCAGGTTTTCCTAATGTTGCTGAATCAGGTGGTTGCCGGACTTGTAAGTTGCGCTGTCCAAGCGACCGTCATCGCTGGCAAGCCAGCTCCTACAAAACCATATATATCTCTAAACGATCTATAAATATCAATCAATGATCTTTTGAGGAATAACAAACAGCCTTTATAACGACGACATGGCTTGACGCACTGTTGCTCACGCAACTGTCTGCCAGGCAACAGTCATTCAACAAACAGCCCTTGAAAACCAACAGTGCCGACTGTTCAACGCGCTGCAAGCCCCGTAAACAAAGGCTTGGAGGGATTGGTACAGCTCTTGCTCAACAGGGGTAAGCCCAGTGATGACTCACTGCTCCCCCAGCAACTGTTTAAAAAGGAACTGATCATGTCGCGTCCATTGAAAGTCGTTGCCGTCTCCGGCGGCACCTGGCGTCCATCCCGCACCCTGGTGCTGACCCAAGCGCTGTTGTCGCAGCTGGCCGAACAACTGCCGATCGAGAGCAAGCTGATCGAATTGGGCGACATCGCCCGACCATTGGGTGCGGCGCTGTCCCGTCAGGAACTGGGTGCGGACATCGAAGCCGAACTGCAAGCCATCGAAAACGCCGACCTGCTGATCGTCGCCGCGCCGGTCTATCGCGGTTCCTATCCTGGCCTGCTCAAGCATCTGTTCGACCTGATCGACCTGAATGCGCTGATCAACACGCCGGTACTGCTGGCTGCTACAGGTGGCAGCGAACGTCACGCGCTGGTGCTCGATCATCAGTTGCGGCCGCTGTTCAGTTTCTTCCAGGCCTTGACCTTGCCGATTGGCGTGTATGCCACAGAAGCCGATTTTTCCAATTACCAAATAACCAGTGAGCCCTTGAAGGCCCGCATTCGTCTTGCTGCGGAACGCGCCGCGCCGTTGTTCGGCGTGCACCCCCACAATCTGCTGAAAATCGCTTAAGGATCTTTTCATGGATGTTTTCTGGTTCCTGCCGACCCACGGCGATGGTCACTACCTGGGCACCACGCAAGGCGCACGGCCGGTCACACTCAATTATCTGAAACAAGTGGCCCAGGCGGCGGACAGCCTCGGTTACCACGGTGTGTTGATCCCGACCGGGCGCTCTTGTGAAGACTCATGGGTGATCGCTTCGGCGCTGGTGCCGCTGACTGAGCGCTTGCGTTATCTGGTGGCGATCCGTCCGGGGATTATTTCGCCGACCGTGTCGGCGCGCATGGCAGCGACCCTGGATCGATTGTCCGGTGGCCGCTTGTTGATCAATGTCGTAACCGGCGGCGACCCGGATGAAAACCGTGGTGACGGCAGCTTTCTCGATCACAGCGAACGCTACGAAGTCACCGACGAATTCCTGAAGATCTGGCGCCGGGTGTTGCAAGGCGAATCAGTGGATTTCGAAGGCAAACACCTGCGAGTGCAGAACGCCAAGGCGCTGTATCCGCCGGTGCAGAAACCCTATCCGCCACTATATTTCGGCGGTTCGTCCGATGCCGCCCATGACCTGGCAGCCGAGCAGGTCGATGTTTACCTGACCTGGGGCGAGCCACCGGCCGCCGTGGCGCAAAAATTGGCCGATGTTCGGGAGCGCGCCGCGCGACACGGGCGCACGGTGAAGTTCGGGATTCGCTTGCATGTGATCGTTCGTGAAACCGCCGAAGAGGCGTGGAAAGCCGCTGACAAATTGATCGAGCACATCAGCGACGAAACCATCGCCGCCGCGCAGAAATCGTTCTCGCGCTTCGACTCCGAAGGTCAGCGGCGCATGGCCGCACTGCACGACGGGCGTCGCGACAACCTGGAGATTTCGCCAAACCTGTGGGCCGGCGTCGGCCTGGTACGGGGCGGTGCCGGGACGGCATTGGTCGGCGATCCGCAACAAGTCGCGGCGCGGATCAAGGAATACGCGGACTTGGGGATCGAAAGCTTCATCTTCTCCGGCTACCCACACCTTGAAGAAGCGTACCGCTTTGCCGAGCTGGTGTTCCCGCTGCTGCCCGAGCCGTACGCCAGCCTTGCCGGGCGCGGCGTGACCAACCTGACCGGGCCGTTTGGCGAAATGATTGCCAATGATGTGCTACCCGCTCACGCCAAAGCCTGATTTACCTGCCCTTGTAAGAGCAAGCTTGCTCGCGATGCAATCACCGCGGTTTATCAAATCGAGCGCGTCATCGTTCATCGCGAGCAAGCTTGCTCCTACAGGCAATGGCAACTTTTTAAAAGGAAACCCGCGTGACTGCCAAGCCGCAAAGCGCCCTGATATCCCCGTTGCAGACCGCACGCCAATTGGCCGCCGAGTTTGCCTTGACCGCCGTCGAGCGCGACGAGCGCGGCGGTACGCCCAAGGCCGAGCGTGATGCCCTGCGCCACAGCGGCCTGCTCGCGTTAAGCATTCCCACCCAGTTCGGCGGCCTCGGCGCGCACTGGAGTGAAACCCTGAGCATCGTGCGCGAATTCGCCAAGGTCGACAGTTCGATTGCCCATGTTTTCGGCTTCCATCATCTGATGCTCGCCACCGTGCGTCTGTTTGCGCGACCTGAGCAATGGCAGCCATGGTTCGAGCAAACCGCGCGCAAGAACTGGTTCTGGGGCAATGCCCTCAACCCGTTGGACACCCGCACCGTGGTGAAAAACCTTGGCGGCTGGCGCGAGTTTTCCGGGAAGAAAAGCTTCTGCTCCGGCGCCAGCGATTCGGAGATGTTGATTGCTTCGGCGGTGGACGAAAGCGCTGGCGGCAAGTTATTGATCGCCGCGATCCCCAGCGGCCGCAGCGGCATCACCCTGCACAACGACTGGAACAACATGGGTCAGCGGCAGACCGACAGTGGCAGCGCCACGTTCGAACGGGTGCGGGTCGAAGAATCGGAGTTGCTGCTTGATCCAGGCCCGCTGAGCACACCGTTCGCCTGTCTACGGCCGTTGATCGCCCAGCTCACGTTCACCCACATGTTCCTTGGCATCGCCGAAGGCGCGTTCGAAGAAGCGCGGCAATACACGCTGACCGAGACCCGCCCGTGGCACAAATCCACTGCTCAAGATGTGCGGCAGGACCCTTATGTACTCGGCCACTACGGCGAATTCTGGGTGGCCCTCGAAGGTGTCCGGCTGCTGGTGGAACGTGCGGCTGATTTGCTCGACAAGGCTTGGGCGAAAGGTCCGAACCTCAGCGCTGAAGAGCGTGGACACCTGGCCATCGCCATCGCCACGGCGAAGGCGGCGGCCACGCGCAATGGCCTGGAATTGTGCAGTCGCTTGTTCGAAGTGACCGGCGCGCGCTCGACTCACGCCTCGCTGCGGCTGGACCGCCACTGGCGCAACTTGCGCACACAAACCCTGCACGATCCGGTGGATTACAAAATCCATGAGCTGGGCGACTGGGCGCTGAACCTGGCGCTGCCGATTCCGACTTTCTATTCATAGTTTTCTCTACAAGGAGCGTGCCCCATGCAACTGCTGACCTTACCGCCCTCGCCCGCTCTGGCCACGTCGATCCGCGCCACGGCCCAAGTGTTCGAAGACCCGAAATCCCAGGCCTTGCTCGCGCATCTGCAACAGGTGGCCCCCAGCGAAGCCAGTGTGCTGATCATTGGCGAGACCGGCACCGGCAAAGAGCTGGTGGCGCGACATATCCAC
Source organism: Pseudomonas sp. MYb327 (assembly GCF_040438925.1). Classification (NCBI taxonomy): domain Bacteria; kingdom Pseudomonadati; phylum Pseudomonadota; class Gammaproteobacteria; order Pseudomonadales; family Pseudomonadaceae; genus Pseudomonas; species Pseudomonas sp. MYb327. The sequence continues at coordinate 984,792 of NZ_CP159258.1, read as the reverse complement.
AACCTCAGCGCCCGGCGAAACCGGCCTTTCGTGGCAGTGAACTGCGGCGCATTTTCCGAATCCCTGGTCGAAGCCGAGTTGTTCGGTCATGAAAAAGGCGCCTTCACCGGCGCCCTGAGCGCCAAGGCCGGCTGGTTCGAAGAGGCCGACGGTGGCACCCTGTTCCTCGATGAGATCGGGGACTTGCCGATGGCGATTCAGGTCAAATTGCTGCGGGTGTTGCAGGAGCGCGAAGTAGTGCGTCTGGGTTCTCGCAAGAGCATCCCCATCGATGTCCGAGTACTGGCAGCGACCAACGTGCAACTGGAAAAAGCCATCAACGCCGGGCATTTCCGCGAGGACCTTTATTATCGCCTGGACGTGGTCAGCCTTGAACTGAGCCCATTGCGCGACCGGCCCGGCGATATCCTGCCGCTGACCCGTCACTTCATCGACGCCTACAGTCAGCGCCTGGGCTACGGCACCATTACCATCAGCAAAGAGGCCGAGCTGAAATTGCGCAGTTACAGTTGGCCGGGCAACATCCGCGAACTGGAAAACGTCATTCACCACACCCTGCTGATTTGCCGCAACGGCGTGATCGAACGCGACGACCTGCGCCTGTCGAACATGCGCATCGAGCGTCAAGACGACTACCACGCCCAAGTCGACGATTCTGCCGAGGCGTTGCTCGATCGTGCTTTTCAGAAGCTCTTCGAAGAACAAGCCGGCGCGCTACACGAAAAAGTAGAAGACGCCCTGCTGCGCGCGGCCTATCGCTTCAGCCATTACAACCAGGTGCACACCGCCGCGCTGCTGGGGTTGAGCCGCAACGTGACCCGCACGCGATTGATCAAGATCGGCGAACTGGCGGTGAACAAGCGCCGACCCACGGAAAATGTCCAGGGCGACCGCTTGATGCAGCTGTCGATCTAAGCCACCGAGCCTGACTCGAAACAGGTGGTGCGGCCATCGCTGGCAAGCCAGCTCCTACAGGTTTTGCGTGGATTTCGAACACACACAACCCTGTAGGAGCCTGGCTTGCCAGCGATGGCATTTTCAAGGTCAGCGCAACATCAGAACCCCGGCGCAATCTGCCCTTTGTAGCGGGTCAGGATGAACTGGCGCACGTCATCGGAGTTCAACGCCTTGGCCAGTTTTTGCAGGCCCGGGTCGTTGATGTTGTCCGGGCGGGCCACCAGGAACTCGATGTACAAGCTCTTGCCCTTCTCGACGATCAACGCACTGTTGGTGTCGATCCCCGCTTCCAGCGCGTAGTTGGCAAACACGAACGCCAAGTCCACCTGACTCACCGAGCGCGCCAGCAAGGCACCTTCCAGTTCACGGATTTTCAGGTGCTTGGGGTTTTCGGCGATGTCCCGTTGCGTCGCCAGGGTATTGCTCGGGTCCTTGAGTTTGATCAACCCAGCCTCGTGCAGCAGCACCAACGCGCGACCGGTGTTAACCGGATCGTTAGGAATCGACACAGTGGCGCCGTCCTTCAGCGCGGAGATGTTTTTGATTTTGGTCGAGTAGGCGCCGAACGGTTCGATGTGCACACCGACCACCGGCACCAGGTCGGTGTGGCGGGTTTTGTTGTAGTCATCGAGAAACGGTCGGTATTGGTAGTAGTTGGCGTCGAGGTTTTTCAGCGCCAGTTGCTGGTTGGGCTGGATGAAGTCGGTGAAGACCTTGATGTCCAGGTCCACGCCCTCCTTGGCCAGGGTCGGTTTGACGAATTCGAGGATTTCCGCGTGCGGCACCGGCGTGGCGCCGACGGTGAGTTTTTCGTTGGCGTGAACGCTCAGCGAAACCAGGGCAGCCAGAATGGCCAGGGTCTTTTTCATGTTGTGCTCCTAGGCAGATCAAGTGGCCGTCGTGGGGCGGACGTGGGGCCGTTATTTTGGTTTTAAAAAGATTTGTTTATCGATGGCTGTAGCGCGCCACCAATCGGTCGCCGCTCATTTGCAGGGCCTGGACCAGAATCAACAGCAACACCACCGTGACCACCATCACATCCGTCTGGAAACGCTGGTAGCCGTAGCGGATCGCCAGGTCACCCAGACCACCGCCGCCAATCACTCCGGCCATCGCCGTGTAATCCACCAGCACAATGGCGGTCACCGTCACCGCGGCCAGCAGCCCTCCACGAGCCTCGGGCAGCAAGGTGAAACGGATGATTTGCCAGGTGTTGGCGCCCATGGCCTGGGTCGCTTCAACGACACCGCGATCGACTTCGCGCAACGCGGTTTCCACCAGTCGTGCGAAGAACGGCGTGCAGCCGACCACCAGCGGCGGAATGGTCCCCGGCACACCCAATGACGTGCCCACCAGCAACGTGGTCAGGGGAATCAGCACGATCAGCAAAATGATGAACGGCAGCGAACGCAGCATGTTGACGATGACCGACAGCACCCGATAAACGCCGACGGCTTCGTGCAATTGGCGCTTGCCCGTGAGGAACAACAGCACACCCAGTGGCAAACCCAGCAGCACGGTAAAACCGAGCGCCGCGCCGAGCATGCTCAGGGTATCGAGGCAGGCCTGGCCGATGTCAGCCCAATAAATGTTCTTGAATAATTCGGCCATGATCACGACCAGTCGTGACGCGGCGGTTTAACGCCGTTGAGCAGCCAGTTGCCGACCACGTGGTACTTCCAGCGCACCGGGTCGTGCAGGGTGTGAACCCGGGCGTTGCGCCAGTGGCGGTCGAAGTTGTGCTTCTTCAGGGTCGAGCGGGTACCGCCGAGTTCGAACAGTTTGTTGGTCGCTTCGATGGCGATTTCGGTGGTCAGCACCTTGGCCTTGGCGACGGCCAGGGACGCGCGGGCGACATTGTCTTCATCGGGTGCCGGACGTGCCGCATCCAGCGCCCGACCGGCTCGTTCCAATAAGGCTTCGGCGGCGTCCAGGCGAATGTCCAGGCCACCGACCTGAATGATGGTCAGCGGATCTTCGCTGGCCTTGTCCACGCCCGCATCGATCCATGGCCGGGCGAATTGCTGGACGAAGGCGACGGTGTCGCGCAGGGCGGCGCGGGCGATGCCGGCGTCGATGGCGGCGGTGGTCAACTGGGCGAACGGGCCGGCCAGGGTCGGACTTTCATAGGAGCGATAAGTCGGGAACAGGTTGAACGCCGAGACGTGCAGGTCTTCAGCCAGCACCGTGCCGCTGGACGTGGTGCGCTGACCGATGCTGTCCCAGTCGTCGACGATCACCAGGCCTTTGGTACCGCGTTCGACGAACGCCAGTTGGCCCTTTTGTTCGTCATCCAGCGCCAGCACCGCGAGCCAATGGGCATAGAGCGAACCGGTGCAGTAACCCTTGCGCCCGTTGATGACATGGCCGTCGCCGTAACGGCGGATGGTCGCTTGAATGTCTTGCACATTTTTGCCGCCGGTTTCCGACAATGCATTGGCAAAGCGGTGACCTTGCAGCGCCAGCGCGAAGAAATGCGCCTGCTGCTCCGGGGTGCCTTGCAGGCGGATGTCTTCCAGCAGGCAGTAGTGGTTTTGCGGGATCTGCCCCAGGGACGGGTCGGCTGCCGAAATGATGGCGATGACCTGCGCCAGCACCGCGTAGGACACCTGCGCGCCACCGAATTCCCTGGGCACGCTAATACCCCACAAGCCACTGTTGGAATACAGATCGACGATCTCGGCAGGCACCTGACGCGTGCGGTCGCGTTCGGCATCTTGCTCCAGCAGGATTGCGGCAACCTGCTCGGCGACGCGCAGCGCTTCGGCTTCATCGGCGATGCGGTGGGCGGCCGGCGGGTTTATCGGATAAACGGCAGATTGGGACATACAAGACTCTCGATAACAGTGTTTATCGAGGGTCATTGCAGCTTCTGTGCCTGACTGCGAGAGCCTGTGTTATCGGGGGTTTCACGGCGTTTTCGCAGACCTTTTGATGATAGAGCCCAGCAATCTGTTGCTTCACTGTTGATGGCTGAACAGCAGTGATTAGCCCAGCAACCGCCGCCGCAGGCTGCGATCTGTTGGTGAACTTGGAACATCCTGAAGATCAAATCAAAAGATCGCTGCCTTCGGCAGCTCCTACAATTGTCCGGCTGGAGAGCGATCTTCAATCCACAATAAATCAGGGAGAACGATCATGAGCGTCAATCCCATTCCAGAGGGTTATCACAGCATCACCCCGTACCTGGGCATCAAGAAAGCCGCCGACGCCATCGACTTCTACAAGAAGGCCTTTGGCGCCATCGAAGTCATGCGCCTGTCCATGCCCGACGGCGGTATCGGTCACGCTGAACTGCGCATCGGCGATTGCCCGATCATGCTCGGCACGCCGTGCGATCAAGGACCGTTGAGCAACCCGGACAACTCGCCGTCCGTGGGCCTGCATCTGTATGTGACCGATGTCGACAAGTCTTATAAACAGGCGATCGACGCCGGTGGCACCGTAGTGTCCGAGGTCAAGGACCAGTTTTACGGCGATCGTTCGGGGACCTTGAAGGATCCCTACGGCCATCTGTGGTTTTTGGCCACACGCAAGGAGGATCTGACTCAGGAACAGATCGAACAGCGGGCCAAGGAAATGTTTCAGCAGGGATGAGTCCTTTGGTGCTTGATCTGCCGTCATCGCGGGCCCGCTCCCACAGGAACAAAAAATCCCTGTAAGAGCGGGCTTGCCCGCGATGCCGTCCTGGATTTTTTGCGCTGAGCCCATTTTTCTCTGGTCGACCTACGTCCCTCGCCACAGGTCCCATCTGTCTCCAGACTTTCTCAAGTGAATACATGAAGAAAGTCCGAACTCAGCTGAACACGAAACATTTTCTTTCATATCCCCCTTCGGGATTTCACGTGCTCATCCGTCTTATCTAGATGCAGTCCTGTCGCGTAGGCAAAAGCCACGGCCGGACTTTCGTCGACCTCATCGCTGCGAAGCCCGTAGCAGAGGCCTTCTCATCGAAACAAGACCTTAATCATGTCGAAGAAATCCCGTTCAAAACTCTGGTTTCTGGTTCATAGCTGGCTGGCGCTGCCGATCTGGTTTTTCGTGCTGATTGTCTGTGTGACCGGCACGCTGGCGGTGGTCAGTCAGGAAATCGTCTGGCTGGCCAACCCGCAAATGCGCGCCAGCCAGCCGTCGGATGACGCGCCGCGGCTCAACTACGACCAGCTCGTTGCCGCAATAAAAAAGGCCGAACCCCGGATTCTGGTCGAAGACATCAACCGCCCCGATGAGTCGCACTTCGCGCTGGACGTGCGGGTCAGCTACCCCGACGGTCGTTCGACGACGGTCTACGTCAACCCGTACACCGGCGTGATTCAAGGCCCGGCCCCACAATTCAACTTCCAGGCCTTCACCCGCGCCCTGCACGGTTGGTGGCTGGTGCCGTTCACCAACGGTTACAGCTGGGGCTGGTACCTGGTGTCGTTCCTCAGTTTGCCAATGCTGGCATCGCTGGTGACCGGGCTGGTGGTTTACAAGCGATTCTGGAAAGGTTTCTTGCGCCCGACCCTGCGGATTCGCCATGGCGCACGGATTTTCTGGGGCGATTTCCACCGTCTCAGCGGCATCTGGTCGATCTGGTTCATTGCGGTAATTTCCGTCACCAGCACCTGGTTCCTGATCGAAGCGTTTATGTTCGACAACCAGATTTCGATCTCCACCGCACCGGTCGCCGCCGTGGTCCCGCGTGAAAGCGTGCCGCTCACCGCCGACGGTTCGCCAGCGCCGATGATCAGCCTGGAAGCTGCGATCCAACAGGCCAAGGAACGCATTCCCGGTCTCGACGAGAGTTTTGTCAGCCTGCCCGCCAACGCCTACAGCTACCTGTCGGTGGGCGGGCGCAGTTGGTATCCGTTGATTTACCAGACCGCCGACATCAACCCCTACACCGGCGACATCGCTGTCACTCGCCTGTTGTCGGATCGCTCGGGCCTGGAGTTCGTCACCGAATCCATGCGTCCGCTGCACACTGGTGATTTCGGTGGCCTGTGGATCAAGTTGATCTGGTTCTTCTTCGGTCTGCTGCTGAGCATGATGGTCCTCAGCGGCCTGTTGATCTGGACCAAGCGCACCGCCCTCGCTACGGCCAACGCCCTCAAGCGCAGCAACAAACGCCCACGCAACGAGACGGTTCCGGCCACTGGCGCTGAAACCACGGAGGTCAGCCAATGAGCCTGTTCGCTGCAGAAAAGCCGGCCTCGAAACTGAGCCGCTTCTGGCACAAATGGCGCTTCCACATCAATGTCCTGTTGTTGCTGGTGCCGCTGGGCTTCATGCCCAAATACTTCGCCGACGCCGCGCTGTTCCGTGGTGACACCGGGTTGGGTGAACGGGAAATCGGTGAAGTGCAGGTCGGGCCGTGGAGCGTTCGCCTGGCCGAATTGCGCAACGAAGCACCACGGCTCGATGGTCCCGCCGGCTACATGAAAAACTTCAACGCCGCGCTGTGCGACAGCTGCCGCGATCAGGTCAAGGCGACTTACCTGCGCATTGGCAAGCCACGCAGCCTGCGCGCCGCCGGGGTAATTTTCTTCGGCACGCCGTACCGCATGGGCGCCATGGTGCCGATCCCGGAAAAAACCAAAGCCGACGCCGAACTGTGGATAACCATGGAAGGCTGGGACGGTTCCATGCATCAGGCATCCATTCCTCTGGGCCAGGCCTCCCCCGCCACCCTCGCCTGGCTGAGCACGCAAGGAGGTAAACCATGATCAACACTACTCGCCAGCTGAGCGCCGCATTGCTGGTTTTTTGCGCCGGTTTCAGCGCCAGCGTCCTGGCCCACAACCCGATGTGCGAATGCAAAGCCATCGACGCCGAGCAGATCAAATGCACCGGCGGGTTCTCCGACGGCAGCGGCGCACCGGGCGTGACCCTCGATGTGATCGGCTACGACGAAACCATTCTGGTCCCGGGCAAGCTCGGCAGCGATTCGACCCTGACCTTCAAGAAGCCCGGCGCTGAATTCTATGTGTTGTTCGACGCCGGTCCCGGCCACGTGGTCGAGATCGACCAAGCGGACATCGAAGCGCCATGAGTACGCCAACCACACAAGTCGTACGCCCGGCCGGAGCCGGTCATGAAACCCTCTACGTGCTGTTGTTGTGCCTGATCATCCTGGCGGTGGCCGGTTCGGTGGTCGCCTGGCGCGGCGAATCTCAGGAGGTGAGCAGCGTCAACAGCCACCAACTGGATGCGCGCCGCGACCTCAGCGCTTCCGAGCAAGGCATCTACGCCGACCTGCGGGTGACGCTGGACGAGATTCACTTACTGCGCCAGGAACAGCAAACCCTGCCGACACCCGAAGCACTCGCCGAGGAAGGCTTTGCACCGTTCGCTCAGGACGCCAGTTCGGTCAGCCGCGGCGGTCATGCCTGGCAGTTGCTCGACGCCAAGGCGTATTTCGGCCAGAGCCAGACGCCAGCCGTCGCCGGTTCTTTTCTGATGCGTTTGACCGCCGGCGACGATGCGCCGGACGTCTGGCTCAATCGCACCGCCGACATCAAAGCCCCGGCCGACCTCACTGACGCCGCGCTCGAAAGCGCTGGCTGGCAGCAGATCGTCGCGCAGTTCGATGCCGGCGTGACCCGCCAGCACCGGCACTGAACCCTCGCCTTCACCCGAGAGAAGACCGCTTTCCCATGCCCATTTCATCTCTACGTTCTGTTATGCGCCTGACACTGGTCGGCCTGCTGGCCTGCCTGCTGACTCCCCTGGCCAGCGCCGACGAGGCCAAGCGCCTGCGCATCGGCATCACCCTGCACCCTTATTACAGCTACGTGGCGAACATCGTCGGCGACAAGGCCGAGGTGGTGCCGCTGATTCCGGCCGGTTTCAACCCCCACGCCTACGAGCCGCGCGCCGAAGACATCAAGCGCATCAGCGGACTGGACGTGGTGGTGCTCAACGGCGTCGGCCATGACGACTTTGCAGACCGCATGATCGCTGCCAGCGAAACGCCAAACGTGCCGGTGATCGAAGCCAACGAAAACGTACCGCTGCTGGCCGCCACGGGGGTGGCCGCGCGCGGTGCCGGCAAAGTGGTGAACCCGCACACCTTCCTGTCGATCAGCGCCTCGATTGCCCAGGTCAATAACATCGCCCGGGAGCTGGGCAAGCTCGACCCGGCCAACGCCAAGACCTACACCGAAAACGCCCGCGCCTACGGCAAACGCCTGCGCAAGATGCGCGCCGACGCCCTGGCCAAACTGACCCAGGCGCCGAATGCCGAACTGCGCGTCGCCACGGTGCATGCTGCCTATGACTACCTGCTGCGCGAATTCGGCCTGGAAGTCACCGCCGTGGTCGAACCGGCCCACGGCATCGAGCCGAGTCCGAGCCAGCTGAAAAAGACCATCGATCAACTGCGTGAACTGGACGTGAAAGTGATCTTCTCGGAGATGGATTTCCCGTCCACCTACGTCGACACCATCCAGCGTGAATCCGGGGTAAAGCTGTATCCGCTGTCGCACATTTCCTACGGCGAATACACCGCCGACAAGTACGAAAAGGAAATGACCGGCAACCTCAACACCGTGGTGCGGGCGATTCAGGAGTCAGGGGCATGACATCCAAAGAAACCCTCCTGGCTGACACCGAATCCGCTGTAGGAGCAAGCTTGCTCGCGAAGGCGTCCGGTCAGTCAGCATCATCGTCAACTGAAACACCGCAATCGCGAGCAGGCTCGCTCCTACAAGGAGTGGGGCCGACGCTGGATTTTTCGGAGGTCAGTCTGACGTTGGGTCGCACGACGATCCTCGACAAAGTCACTTTCCAAGTTCAGCCCGGCAGCGTGCATGCACTGGTCGGCCCCAACGGTGGCGGCAAGAGTTCGCTGATCAAGACTTTGCTCGGGCAAATGCCGCATCAGGGACGCTTGAGCCTGCAATGGCCTGGCGAACCCGGCACGATCGGCTATGTACCGCAAGCGCTGGAATTCGACCGTGGCCTGCCGATGACCGTCGACGATTTCATGGCTGCGATGTGCCAACGGCGTCCGGCGTTTCTCGGTCTGAGCAAGCACTACGCGGCAGCGATTGGCGAAGCGCTGGAACGCGTCGGCATGCATGACAAGCGCAAACGGCGCATGGGCGCGTTGTCTGGCGGTGAACGGCAGCGCGTGCTACTGGCGCAAGGGTTGATCCCGGCGCCGCAATTGCTGGTGCTGGACGAACCAATGTCAGCCCTCGATGAGGCCGGCATCCAGGTGTTTGAACGTTTGCTCGGCGATTGGCGCGCGGCGGGCATCACCGTGCTGTGGATCGAACACGATCTGGAAGCGGTCGGTCGGTTGGCCGATCACGTCACCGGGCTCAATCGCCGGGTGCTGTTCGACGCCTCGCCACAACAGGCGCTGACCCCGGATCGTCTGCTGACGCTGTTTTCGACCCATCCACGGAGCCTTGCCTGATGAGTTACGAAGCCTTTCGTTTGATGGTTCAGGGCTGGGCCTCGTCGGGCTACCTGCCCGAGGCGTTGGCCTATGGATTCGTCGTCAATGCGTTACTCGCCGGACTGCTGATCGGCCCGGTGCTAGGCGGTTTGGGCACGCTGGTGGTGGTCAAGCGCTTCGCATTTTTCTCCGAAGCGGTGGGGCACGCGGCGCTGACCGGCGTGGCCATTGGCATTCTGCTGGGTGAACCGTATACCGGGCCTTACGGCAGCCTGTTCGGCTACTGCCTGCTGTTCGGCATCTTGCTCAATTACCTGCGCAACCGTACCGGTCTTGCTCCGGATACGCTGATTGGAGTGTTTCTCTCGGTGTCCCTGGCGCTGGGCGCGAGCCTGCTGCTGATTCTGGCGGGCAAGATCAACGTGCATATTCTGGAAAACGTGTTGTTCGGTTCGGTGTTGACGGTCAACGGCAATGACCTGTTGGTGCTGGCGATCGTCGGCTCGCTGGTGATGGCGCTGGCCCTGCCGTTGTACAACCGCATCATGCTCGCCAGCTTCAACCCGCAACTGGCGGCGGTGCGCGGGGTGGCGGTGAAGACGCTGGATTATTTGTTCGTGATTCTGGTGACGCTCATCACCGTCGCCGCCGTGAAAGTCATCGGTGCGATTCTGGTCGGCGCTCTGCTGGTGATCCCGGCAGCGGCCGCGCGTTTGCTCAGTCAATCGCTGAAAGGCTTTTTCTGGTGTTCGGTGCTGATCGCCACGGTGAGCACGCTGTGCGGGATTCTCGCACCCATCGTCTTCGACCTGCCGATTCCGTCCGGTGCCGCGATCATTCTGGTGGCCGGTATCGCCTTCGCCCTGGCCGCCATCGCGCGCGGCGTCGTCCCCAGCCTGAAAGGGAACCTTGGATAAATGTCATTTTCTCTGCGACAACTGACTCTCGCCGTGGCCTTGTGTGTTCTGGCCAATGCCTCGTTTGCGGCGGACGGCGCCAAACCGTTGCGCGTATTAGCCTCCTTGCCGATCACCTACGGACTGGGCGAAGTGCTGCTCAAGGGCACCGATATCAGCCTCGAACGCGCGGCGCCGGCGAACCTGCCCGGCAGTCGCCAGACCGCTTACTTCACTGGTCGTGGTGCGCCGGCGCTGGCGAAACTGGCGACCGACGCCGACGCCGCGATTGGCCTGCGCTCGCTATGGGCAGATGACCCACTGTACCCGATCTCCCGACGCAGCAACATCCGCATCGTCGAAGTCGATGCCGCCCGTCCGGTGGACGGCGCGCTGCCCGGCATTGCGGTTCAACCGGGCAACAAGGTCGATGGTTTGAACAGTCAGCCGTGGCTGTCCAGCAACAACATGGGCCGCATGGCCGATGTGATGGCAGCGGACCTGGTGCGTTTGGCGCCTGCGGCCAAGCCTGTCATAGAAGCCAACCTGGCGGCGTTGAAACAGCGGTTACTCAAGCTCAGTGCTGACAGCGAGGCGCGTCTGGCGGCGGCAGATAATCTCAGTGTGATGAGCCTGAGCGATCACTTCGGTTACCTGATCGGTGGGCTCAATCTGGAGCTGGCAGGGCTGGATGCGCGGCCGGATGCCGAGTGGACGCCTGAGGCACTGAAGTCATTGGGGGCAACGCTCAAGGACAATGACGTGGCAGTGGTGCTGCATCATCGCCAGCCGTCTGATGCGGTGAAAGCCGCGATTACCGAAGCCGGCAGTCGGTTGGTGGTGTTGAGTACCGATGCCGAGGATCCGGTGGCCGAGCTTGAAAGGAATGTGGATTTGGTGATCAAAGGCTTGAGCGGCTGATCACCGAATTCCACCTACAAATTCTGTATTGCACTCAACCTTCAGAAATGAAAAAGCCCGCTGACTGTCTCCAGTCCAGCGGGCTTCTTTTTGCAAAATACTTAGCGGGCTATCGCCTGCCCATCCATCTTCTGCCGCAGACTCAACGGCCGCATATCCGTCCAGGTTTCTTCGATAAAAGCCAGGCACTCTTTCTTCAGCCCGCTCTTGCCCACGGTGCGCCAGCCTTGCGGTACGGCTTTATAGTCGGGCCAGATCGAGTATTGCTCTTCGTGGTTGACCACGACCTGAAAGAGGATGTCCTCGCGGTCGAATACTGACGTCATGTTGTCTCTCCATCGTTGTAGGGTGGGCTGCACGCTGCGTGCAGCCGCTATGTAAAAGGAACGTTTCGAGGGCCGGAAAATTTAAAGATTGGCAGTGGCTGCGGCCATGGCGCGGCCGAAAATCTCCGCGACCTGGTCGATTTCCCCGGCGGTGATCACCAGCGGCGGCAGGAAACGCACCACGGCGCCATGCCGGCCGCCCAGTTCGAGGATCAAGCCGCGCTTGAGGCATTCGCGTTGTACCAGCGGCGCCAGTCGTGCAAAAACGGGCGGATGATTCAGGACATCCAGTGCGCCGTCTGGATCAACCAATTCGACACCGAGCATCAGCCCTCGACCGCGAATGTCCCCCAGTTGCGGGAAGTCCCGTTGCAGGAGGCGCAGGTGCTCACTCAGACGTTCACCCATCGCGGCGGCGTGTTCGCAAACCTTGTGTTCGATCAGGTAGCGCATCACCGCGGAACCGGCAGCCATGGCCATCTGGTTGCCACGGAAAGTCCCGGCGTGAGCGCCCGGCAACCAGGTGTCGAGCCAGTCGCGATACACCACCACAGCCAAGGGCAGGCTGCCACCGATGGCTTTGGACATCACCACCACGTCCGGAATGATCCCGGCATGCTCAAAGGCAAACATCTTGCCGGTGCGGGCAAAACCGCTCTGGATTTCGTCGACGATCAGCGCCACGCCAGCCTTTTCTGTGATCCGGCGCAAACCGCGTAGCCAGTCCAGATCGGCCGGGACCACCCCGCCCTCGCCCTGCACCACTTCAACGATCACCGCCGCCGGCAATTGCACGCCAGCCTCCGGGTCGTTGAGCAGGTTTTCCAGGTAATTCAGATTGGCCTTCACCCCTTGCGCACCGCCCAGTCCGAACGGGCAACGATAGTCGTAAGGGTACGGCATGAACTGCACGCCGCTGCTGAGCAAGGCACCCAAAGGCTTTTTCGGCCCGAGGCTACCCATCAGGCTCAGCGCGCCCTGGCTCATGCCATGGTAGCCGCCCTGGAATGACAGCACGGTGCTGCGGCCAGTGGCGGTGCGCACCAGTTTCAGCGCGGCTTCCACGGCATCGGTGCCGGTGGGGCCGCAAAACTGGATTTTCGCTTCAGCGGCCAGTGCCGGGGGCAGCAGGCCGAACAGGTCCTGCACGAATTGGTCCTTGACCGGCGTGGTCAGGTCCAGGGTATGCAGCGGCAGTTCATCGCTCAGCACTTGCTGGATCGCTTCGATCACCACCGGATGGTTGTGCCCCAGGGCCAGGGTCCCGGCACCGGCCAGACAGTCAATGAACGTGCGGCCTTCGACGTCTTCAACATACAGCCCCTTGGCACGCTTGAGCGCCAGGGGAATGCGTCGCGGATAGCTGCGGGCATTGGACTCCTGCTGGTTCTGACGGGCGAGCAACGGCGATTCGTTGAACTGATAAAGCGTCTCGGCCGGTACCGGAGTGTTCCGGACCGACTGAACTTCCACAAGGCTGGTAGCGACTGACATCTCTCGACCCCTCAATAAGGTTTTCCTGTTGTGGAAACGCATCAGGGCGCCGGGGATTTAGACCCGCGATCGGCTTTCTATGACGGTGGCACCAGGCCCTTGTGCATGGGAATGGCATGCAGCCCCGCGACCATAAAGGTTCGGGCGCATGGCTCGTAACCCAGATGTCGATAAAACGCTTCGCTGGTTTTGGTGCTGTTGAGTCGTACCTGGCGCAGGCCTTGAGCAATCAACCAGCCTTCGAGGTCTTGCACCAGCGCCTGCCCGGCCCCTCGACGAAACCATTCCGGCTGGACGTAACAGAACGCCAGCGTGCCGTTGGTCGCGGCCATTGCAACGCCAACCGGTTTGTCCTGCAGCAGGGCGATGTTCAGGTACAACCGCGGGTCGGTCAGCCAAGGCTGGATGTGCTCGATGGTTTTGTTATGTGTCCAGGTGGCAACGATATTCGGATCGTTGCGATGGTCGAGCGCGCAGCCGACGCGGATCGAGCGTTCGATAATTCGACTGATGATTCCGGCGTCCGCCGGGGTTCCCTTGCAGGTGTGTACGGATGCTTCCATGGCGCGGTCACCTCAATCCTTTGAGTATGAGGAACGATAGTCGTGGGAAGTCCGGTCAGCCAATGGCGAGAAGTTACATTTGATGTGCAACACGAATTCTGTGGGAGCGGTCTTACCCGCAATGGCGGCGTAACAGTCAACATGGATATTGAATGTCGTGGCCTCATCCCGGGCAAGCCCGCTCCTACAAGGTTTGTGGTGTTTGTCAGGCCGGTTGCAGCGGCATGGTCAATTCAACCCGCAAGCCATCCGGCCGGCTGTCGAAATGCAGCGTGCAACCGCAACGCTGGACGATGGCCTGGACAATCGCCAGGCCCAGGCCGCAGCCGGTGCTCTGGCCGTTGCGCCAGAAACGTTGGGTCAGGTGTTGCAAGTCGTCCTCGGCAATGCCCGGACCATGGTCGCGCACCACGAAGCGCGCACGATTGCCGGCGGTTTGCAGGCTCAGCTCCACTGTTCCGTCGCCGGGGGTATGGCGCAGGGCGTTATCGAGCAAATTGCGCAGCGCGGCGATCGATAGCACCGCGGGCATTTTCACCGGCGCGTGAGAGAACTTGTCCTGCACTTCGAACTTGATGCGCTGGCGATCACCGCCGGCGGTGTCCTGGATCGCCAGTCTGGCCACCTGCTCGGCGCTGCATTGCACGCCGTCATCGAACGACAGACTGCCCTCGACCCGCGCCAGCAGCAGCAATTGCTCAAGGGTGCGATGCAACCGGTCGGCGCCCTCCTCGGCCCGAGCCAGGGATTGATCGCGAGCGACACCGTCCGTCATGCGCGCCACTTGCAGGTGGGTTTTGATCGCGGTCAGCGGGCTGCGCAACTCATGGGCCGCGTCACCGGTCAGGCGGCGTTCGCGTTCAATGGTCTTGCCAATGCGCTGGAACAGCTGGTTCTGCGTCTCCAGCAACGGTTGCAATTCACTGGGCAACGGCTGGACCTGCAAGGGTTCCAGCGAGTCGGGGCTGCGGCGCATCAAGGCATCGCGCATCCGGTTGAGCGGTGCCAATCCCTGGCCGATGCCTAGCCAGAGCAGGCACAGGCAACCGAGCAACGCGACGCCGACCGGCACCGAGGCCGCGAGCAGGATCGACATGTTCAAGGCCTCACGCTCAATCTGCCGGTCGGCAGTGGTAATCCGCAAGTCGCCCCTGGTCAAGGTGAAACTGCGCCACGGTGCGCCGTCGATCATCTGATCGTGGAAGCCCATTTTCTCAGCCTCCAGGGGTTGCCCCGGATCGCTGTGGCTACGGGCGAGGATTTCCCCGCGCAACGAACTGACCTGACAGGCCATGCCGCCGGGGATGTTCAGTTGTTCGGCGCTGAAATGAGTGCCCTCGCCCTTGCTCGGTAACGGCGGCAATTGCTCCATCAACCCGGCGACCATCCGCGCCGACGCCACCAGACGCTGGTCGAGGGAAAACATCATTTGATTGCGCAGGTCACTGAGCATCCAGGCCGCCGCCAGCGCCCAGATCAGCGCAAACGCGGTGCCGAGCGTCAGGCTCAGGCGCAAACGCAAACTCATCACTTCGATTGATCTCCGCCATCGGCCGGGCCCAGGCGATAGCCCAGACCGCGCACGGTCTCGACAATGCCGTTACCGAGTTTGCGTCGCAGGTGATGGATGTGAACGTTAAGGGCGTTGCTTTCCAACTCGTCGTTGAACCCGTAGACGCTGTCCTTGAGTTGCTCGGTGGACAGCACACGGCCACGGTTATGCAGCAAGGCCTGCAACAGCGATTGTTCGCGACGCGACAGGTCAACCGGTTGCCCGGACAGGGTGGTTTCGCGGCTGCTTGGGTCGTAAGTCAGCGCGCCGTGTTCGATCAGGTTGACGCTGCGCCCCGCCACTCGGCGCAACAGGGTGTGCAAGCGTGCGGCCAGTTCACGCAGATCGAAGGGCTTGAGCAGGTAGTCGTCAGCGCCGGCCTGCAATCCGTTAACGCGGTCAGTGACCGAATCCCGGGCCGTGAGGATCAGCACCGGCAGCTCCAGGCCGTTGTGGCGCAATTGCTGCAACAGCTTGAGACCGTCTTCATCGGGCAGGCCGAGGTCGAGCACCATCACGTCGAACTCCGCGACCTTGAGCATCGCCCGGGCAGCGGACGCCGTGGCGACGTGCTCCACGGTCAGCCCTTGGGCGGTCAGGCCGGCGACAATGCCGCTGGCGATCAGCTCATCGTCTTCGCAAACGAGTACATGCATAGCGAGCTCCGCAGCAGGAAAGCGTCAGTCAAACAATCCAGGATTAAGGCTTAATTATGGCAAGTCGACGGGTAGCCGCAAAGCACTCGTTTCCAGGCTGAAGCGCCGATCGCCAGACAACTATTTACTTTGAAATAGCCACTCCCGAATTTTTTAAAAAAGAAACATAGAACAAACACCTGAACAATTTTCGATTCGGCTTTCACACATCCAATATCATTTCAGGAAAAGGGATTGAGCTTGACGTAGACATACTTTGGCTATTTTTCTACGAGGGAAGTACACCAATGTTCTGCGAGTACGATCAGGATGGTGACTACAGCTAGGGCATCCATAAAGTTTACAGATCAATTTGGGAACCACTACTCCCTTACTTCGATAAAATCATCGCGGGAACTTGGTGGCAAGGACCAGGAATTATCACTCATACAAGAAGGTATATCTTCAAGTTCCTCCTGAACGATGGAAGAGGGCAAACGCTTAACTTCAACGGAAAAACTACATATTTCTTACCAACAACGAATACATCAGATACAACCTCAAGAACTACAAAGCAGAGTCTGGCCCCATAAAAATCGATGATGAAAGCTGGCCCGGACTTCTGAGGAGTTGAAGACGCAACGAGGTCAGGCGCGGTTAATCATTGGTTAATCGCCGCCCGCCATTGTGCACCTCACTTGCAAAGGGATAAGGCCTACCCATGCGTCGACTGTTTTTGTTTTTTATTTTCTTGATCTCTGGGGTGGCCCAGGCGGGAACGAATCCGTTCGAAACCAAACCTGAATTTTTGCCGGTGGAAAAAGCCTTCGTTTTCACCTCCGAGCGCCTCGATTCGGGTGAAACACAGCTCTATTGGCAAATCACTGACGGTTATTACCTTTATCAAAAACGCCTGAAGTTCGATGGTTTGCCTGCCGACCAGCATCCCGTGCTGCCGGAGGGCGAAGCCCATAGCGACGAGTTTTTCGGTGAACAGCAGGTCTATCGTCAGGGCCTTGAATTGAAAATCCCGGCCGGTGCCAGCGGTCAGATCAAGGTCAGCTTCCAGGGTTGCGCCGATGCGGGATTGTGTTATCCACCGCAGACGCAGGTTGTAGATCTGGGCGGAAAAATCGCCAGTACGACGCCCAACGAAGCACCGGACCAAGCCTTGGCCAGCAGCCTGCAACAACGGGCTCTTGGCTGGAGTCTGCTAGTGTTCTTCGGCCTCGGCCTGCTGCTGGCATTTACCCCGTGCTCGTTACCCATGCTGCCGATTCTGGCCGGACTGATCGTCGGCAGTGGCGCTAAGCCCAAGCGCGGTTTTGCCCTGGCCAGCAGCTATGTGGTGAGCATGGCGCTGGTGTATGCGGCGATGGGTGTGTTGGCCGCCTCTCTCGGGGCGAACCTGCAAGCCTGGTTGCAAAATCCTTGGTTGCTCGGCAGTTTTGCGGCGATTTTCGTTTTGCTGGCGTTGCCGATGTTTGGCTTCTTCGAACTGCAACTGCCGGTGGCGGTGCGTGATCGCCTGGAAAACGTCTCGCGCAATCAGCGCGGTGGCAGCCTGATCGGCGCCGGTGTGCTGGGCGCGTTGTCCGGTTTGCTGGTCGGTCCGTGCATGACCGCGCCACTGGCCGGCGCGCTGCTCTACATTGCACAGAGCGGCAACGCATTGCACGGTGGGTTGATTCTGTTCGCCATGGGCATCGGCATCGGTGTGCCGTTGCTGTTGCTGGTGACCGTCGGCAATCGCTTCATGCCCAAGCCTGGCGCCTGGATGAACCTGGTCAAAGGCATTTTCGGCTTCCTGTTTCTCGCCACGGCGTTGCTGATGTTGCGTCCGGTACTGGACGAATCGTTGTGGGTCGGCCTGAGTGGCGCCTTACTGTTGATCGCGGCCTACAGCGCCTGGAAACAGTCAGAAGGTTTCGGACGCATCGCTCATCTTTTCGGCGCCACCTCGCTGCTGCTGGGGTTGTGGGGCAGCCTGTTGATGATCGGCGCGGCGGGTGGCAGTGATGATCCTTTCAAACCGTTGCAGGTCTTCCGCGCTTCCAACTCGGCTGTCGCTGCCGAACCAACGGGCCACGACGCCTTCACCACCATCAACGACCCCGCCGTGCTGCAACGGGAACTCGACGTGGCGCAAGCTCAGGGTCAGTGGGTGCTGCTGGATTACTATGCGGACTGGTGTGTGTCGTGCAAGGTCATGGAAAAACAGGTGTTCGGCAAAGCCAAGGTGCTCGAAGCCCTCAGCGATGTGCGCTTGCTCCGACTTGACGTCACCGCCGACAATGCCGCCAGCCGCGAACTGCTCGACCGTTACAAAGTGCCGGGGCCGCCGAGCCTGCTGTGGATCGGTGCCGACGGCAACGAGCGCCGTAGCCAGCGCATCATCGGTGAGGTTGATGCCGATACTTTCCTGCAACGCTGGACCACCACCCGAGACGCCCGTTAATGCTGACCTTCACCCTCGGCACCTTTGCCATCGCGCTTAACCATCTGCTGCTGATCAGCGCATTGGCGCTGGCGACGTTCGTGGGTTGGCGGGTGGCCAAGCGCGGAGGCGAGAATCCCGAGTCGGCGTTGTTCAGCCTGTTCCTGATCGGCATGCTCGCCGCGCGAATCAGTTTCGTCGCGGTGTACTGGATGCACTATCGCAACGATCCGTGGCAGATCATCGACCTGCGCGATGGCGGTTTCCTCGCCTGGCCGGGGGTGATCGCGCTGTTGCTCGCGACGTTGTATCGGGGCTGGCGTCGTCCGGGATTGCGCCGCCCGTTGGGCTTTGGCGTGGCCAGCGGCCTGGCGTTCTGGTTGCTGGCGACCTTCTCCCTGACGATTTATGAACAAGGCACGCGCCTGCCGGAAATCACCCTGCGCAATGCCGCCGGGCAAACCGTGCAACTGGCTGATTACAAGGGCGGCCCGTTGGTGATCAATCTGTGGGCCACCTGGTGTCCGCCGTGTCGCCGGGAAATGCCGGTGCTGGAAAACGCCCAACTGCAGCGCCCGGACCTGACCTTCCTGTTCGTCAATCAGGCCGAAACCATGCAAAGCGTCAGCACCTTCCTGGAAACCCAGGGCCTGAGTCTGTCCAACGTGCTGTTCGACGGCAGCGGCCGCCTGGGCCAGGCCGTCGGCTCCATGGCCTTGCCGACTACGCTGTTCTATAGCCCCGACGGTCGCCTGCTGGGCAGCCATTTGGGTGAACTGTCGCAAGCCAGCCTGGCTCGCGCACTGGAAAACTTCGACACCGCACCCGTCACTTCTTCAAGGAAACCGCCATGCCCCGCCTCCGCCACCTGCTGACCCTGACCCTGGGTGCCGCCCTGCTGCACCTACCGTCGGTTCAGGCCGAAGAGCTGCCCGAGGCGATCAAGAAGATCGAAGCCAAGGGTGCAAAAATCGTCGGCCAGTTCGACGCCCCCGATGGTTTGCGCGGCTATGCGGCGCAGTACCAGAACCGCGGCATGGCGCTGTACCTGACGCCCGATGGCAAGCACGTGCTGCTGGGCAATCTATACGATGCCGACGGTAACGACCTGAGCAGCGCGCCCTTGCAGAAACTGGTGTACGCGCCAATGTCCAAGGAAGTCTGGGGCAAGATGGAAGCGAGCAACTGGATTGCCGACGGCAAGAAGGATGCGCCACGCGTCGTGTACATGTTCAGTGACCCGAATTGCCCTTACTGCAACATGTTCTGGGAACAGGCGCGGCCCTGGGTCAAGTCTGGGAAGGTGCAATTGCGGCACATCATGGTCGGTATCATTCGTGAAGACAGCCCGGGAAAATCTGCGGCACTGCTGGCTGCAAAGGACCCACAAAAAGCCCTGGCGGACCACGAAGCGGCCGGCAAAGCCAGTTCACTCAAGGCCTTGAAGGAAGTGCCACCGGCCGTTCAGGCAAAACTCGCAGCCAATATGCAGTTGATGGAAGACCTGGAGCTGCAAGCCACGCCAGCGATTTTCTATATGGATGACAAGGGTGAGTTACAGCAACAGCAAGGGGCGCCGTCGCCGGACAAGTTGGCGAAGATTCTTGGGCCGAAGTGACCTCATCGGCCCCATCGCGAGCCTGCTCGCGATGGGGCCATTGCAACCGACTAATTTCTTCGGGCCAGAAACTCGAGCAAAGCCTCGGTGACGAACTCTGGATTCTCCAGATTTGAGATATGCCCCGCCTCCGGCACCAGCACACATGGACAACCAATCAACTCCGCCATTTCACGTGCCTCCGAAGGCGGCCGTGGCTTGTCCTGATCGCCACAGATCACCAACGTCGTCGCGGCGTTCAATTCGCCCAGACGCGGCAACAAATCATCCCGGCCAAAAGTAATCCGCCCCGTCGGCACGATGCTTTCGCGCAACCGCTCAGTCGGCAGCGCGGCGAGTCTGGCGCGGAAGTCCTGGTACAACGCCGACTGCGGATCGATACCCGGACGGAAGAAAATCGGCACCACGATGTCCAGCAATTGCGGTGCAATCACACCGGTTTCTTCGATCATCTTGAACAGCGAAAAATAATACTGGCGAGTCGGTTCCGGCTCGACACCCACATAGGTGTCCATCAACACCAAGCCATTGAGCCGTTGCGGTGCCGACAGCGCCAGACGCACGCCCCACATTCCTCCGACCGACAGGCCGACCAGCGTCACGCGATCGATATCCAGATGATCGAGCAGCCCCAAGGCTTGGCGTGCGATGTCATCCAGCGACGTTGTACCTTCGGGCAGCGGCCCGGATTCACCGTGGCCCCACAAGTCCAGTGCGATCACCCGATACTGCTGGGACAACGCGGCAATCTGCGGCGCCCACATGGACTGGTCCCACAGATAACTGCCGGCCAGCAGCACCGCCGGACCGGCGCCATGGTCGATGTAGTGGAGGGGTTGGCCGTCTATCGTTACGAAGGGCATCGGATGGCTCCGCGGGAAAAAGTGGAGCCGCAAGGCTGAGCCGCTGCTCGACCACAGTCAACTACACGATTGTATAGGTATGTTCAGTGGGCATTGTGGTGCCTGGACTGACGCCATCGCTGGCAAGCCAGCTCCTACAGAATTGCGAACACGCCACCAACCTGTAGGCGCTGGCTTGCCAGCGATGAGGCCAGTACAAACACTAGAGAGTCAAAGCCCCTCCAGCTCCGCCATCAAATCATTCAGCCGATCGACCTTCTCCTCAGTCATATCACTCGCCGCCAACCCATCGATGTACTCGGCCAGTTCCTCCACCGTGCTGCACTCGAACATCGCCCGCAGCGGCACATCCCGTTGCAGGGTTTTCTGCACCCGCGAGGCAATCTGCGTGGCCAGCAGAGAATGCCCGCCCAGTTCGAAGAAGTTGTCGCGAACACCAACCTTTTCCACCTTCAGCACCTCGGCCCAGATCGAAGCCAACGTCTGCTCCAGCTCATTGCGCGGTGCCTGATAGTCCTGGCTTTGCAATTGCCCGATTTCCAGCGCCGGCAGGGCCTTTCGGTCCAGTTTGCCGTTGGCGTTGAGCGGCAGCTTATCGAGCCATAGCCAGTGCAGCGGCACCATGTATTCCGGCAGTTCGGCGCGCAGGCGTTGCTTGATCCGCTCCAGCCGTTCAGCAGGATTGAGCGCGGAATCCGCCGCCACCAGATAGCCCACCAGATGCTTGCCGTTGACGCCCTCCTGCACACCGACCGCTGCTTCGCGGACTTCCGGTTGTTCATGCAGGCGTGCTTCGATTTCGCCCAGCTCGATGCGGTAGCCGCGAATCTTTACCTGATGGTCGATGCGCCCGACGTATTCCAGCACGCCATCACTGCGGCGGCGGGCCAGGTCGCCGGTGCGATACAGACGATCCCCCGGCGCGCCGAACGGATTGGGCACAAACACCTGGGCCGTGCGCAGCGGATCGCTGACATAACCACGCCCGACGCCGGTGCCGGCAACACACAACTCACCCACCGCGCCCAGCGGCACCAAGTCCAGCGCCCCGTCGAGCAGGTACAAACGGTTGTTGTCGGTCGGCGTGCCAATCGGCAAATAGCTGCCGCGAGTCGAAGCCACATCGACACGGAAGAACGCCACGTCATCCGAGCATTCCGCAGGTCCGTAGGCGTTCACCAAACCGATGTCCGGATAACGCAGCAACCACTGATGCGCGAGTTCCGGCGGCATCGCTTCTCCGGTCGGCAGCATCCAGCGCAGGCCATCGAGGCTCATGCGTTCCTGGGCGAGCATGCCCTGGATCAGCGAAGGCACGCTTTCCAGCACGGTGATGCCCTGGCTCTGCACATGGGCGAGCAAACCCTGCGGATCGTGGGCGATGGTGTTCGGCACGATGTCGACCCGCGCACCGAACAACGGCGCGGCGAGGAACTGCCAGACGGAAATATCGAAGCTTTGCGAAGCGGTCTGGGCGATCACGTCGGCAGCGCTCAGGTTCAGATACGGTACCTTGCTCAACTGGTTGTTGAGCATGCCGCGCTGTTCGACCATCACGCCTTTCGGCAAACCGGTGGAGCCCGAGGTGTAGATCACGTAGGCCAGGTTATCCGGAGCGCTGTAGATGCCCGGATTGGCCAGCGAGACATCGCTCGCCTGCACCTCTTCCCAGACCAGCAACCGAGGTCGATTTGCGCAACCGAACTCCTCCAGCAACGCCAGCGCCTGCTCGTGACAAGCTTGAGTGCAAACTAGCAACGGCGTGCGGCTCAGGTCGATGATGCGGCTCAGGCGCTGGCTTGGAAGACCCGGATCCAGCGGCAGATAACCTGCGCCCGCCTTGAAGCTACCAATGATCATGCCGAGCAAATCGAGACTGCGTTCGGCCAGCAGCGCCACCGGTTGATCCAGTCCGACACCCGCCGCAATCAGCGCATGGCCGAGACGATTACTGCGCTGGTTCAGTTCAAGGTAGCTGTAGTGCTGATCCAGGCAACTGGCGGCGATCCGCTGTGGATGCTCGGCCACCTGCGCTTCAAACAGTGAAACGTAGCTTTGCTCCAGCGGGTATTGGTGCTCGCTCTGGTTGCAGCCGTGGACGAGGAACTCCCGTTCCTCGTCGCCTAGCAACGGCAAGTCCGCCATGTCGCCATGGAAGCCTTCGACCAGCGCCAGCAACAGGCGCTTGAACTCAGCGAGCATGCGCTCGACCGTGGATTGGTCGAAGTAACGCTGATCGTAGGACAGATGCAAACCCAGGTCATCGCCCGGATAGCACACCGCCGTCAGCGGGAAGTTGGTGTGGGTGCGGCCCGAATCCGACGTCGCGTTGAGGCTCTGCGCGCGGTCCATCACCGACACTTCCACCGGGGCATTTTCGAACACAAACAAACTGTCGAACAGCGGCTGGCCTTTCGGCAATTCGCTGTGTTCCTGAATGCTCACCAGCGGCAGGTACTCGTACTCGCGCAGCTGCATGTTGCTGTCGAGCAGTGCCGCCAGCCATTGGCGAACACTGCAACGCTGATGGTCTTCCGGCATTTTCACCCGCAGCGCGATGCTGTTGATAAACAGGCCGACGGTGCGTTGCATTTCCGGCATGTCCACCGGACGGCCCGCCACCGTGACGCCGAAGAGCACGTCTCGATCACCGCTCAAGCGCCGCAGTACCAAGGCCCACGCAGCCTGGGCGAAGGTGTTGATGGTCAGTTGATGAGCCTGTGCGAGTTCACGCAGTTGCGCGCCGTCACGGGCATCCAGTCGGGTATAGCTGTCGCCGACGATCATGCCGCCGCTGTCGCCTGCGTGCTCGCGCAGGAAGGGCCGGTCGCTCGGGATCGGCGTCGTGCGTTCAAAGCCTTGAAGGTTGGTTTTCCACCACTGCCGCGCTTCGGCCAGGCTCTGGTGCTGCAGCCAGCCGATGTAGTCGCGATAACGCGGCGGCATCGGCAGTTGCGCTTCCCGGCCTTCACCAAGGGCGGTGTAGATTTCAAAGAAATCGTTCATCAGCAGCGAACGGCACCAGGCATCGATGAGGATATGGTGATTGCTCATCATGAACCAGTAACGCGCCGCGCCGACCCGGATCAAACGCAGGTGGAACGGTGCCTGCTTGAGCAGATCGAACCCGGCCTCGCGCTCGCTTTTCAGAAGTGCTTGCAGCTTCGGTTCCTGCTCGGCCTCGGCGATATCGCTCCAGTCGAGGTATTCGATCGGCGTGCTGCCCGGCTTGTGGATAACCTGCAACATGTCTTCGCCAACGTTCCAGCAGAACGAGGCGCGCAAGGCTTCGTGGCGGGCGATCACCGCTTGCCAGGCCTGGGCGAAACGCTGCGGGTCGAGTTCGCTGTTGATGCGGTAGCGGTCCTGCATGTAATACAAGCCGGTGCCCGGTTCCAGCAGCGTATGCAGCAACATGCCTTCCTGCATCGGCGTCAGCGGGTAGACGTCTTCGATGACGCTGGCGGGAACCGGCAGTGCATCCAGTTGCGCCTGGTTCAGTTTGGCCAGCGGGAAGTCTGACGGCGTCAGGCCACCGGCATCGTCGCCCAAGCAATGCTCAATCAGGCTGGTCAGCTCGCCCAAGTAAGATTCGGCCAACTCATTGATGGTCTGCGGGTCGTAGCGTTCGGCGCTGAAGGTCCAGCGCAGCAGCAGTTCACCGCCATAGACCTGACTGTCGACGCTCAGCTCGTTAGGCAACGGTGCTTTCGGATCGTGCGCGACACCGACCGGCTCATCCAGTGGACGGAACAGCGCCTCACTGCCGAAGCTCTGGTCGAACTGACCGAGGTAGTTGAACGTGATGGGCGCCAGCGGCAACGCGGCCATGGACTGGCGGCACTGATTGTCGGCGAGATAACTCAGCACGCCATGACCGAGCCCTTTGTGCGGCACGGCGCGCAGCTGTTCCTTGATTGCCTTGATCGAAGCACCCTGCTCGTTCTCTGGCGTCAACCGCAGTGGATAGGCACTGGTGAACCAGCCGACGGTGCGGGTCAGGTCGATCTCGTCGAACAGCGCCTCGCGGCCATGGCCTTCCAGTTGAATCAGCGCCGATTCATGTCCGCTCCAGCGGCACAGCACACGGGCCAATGCGGTCAGCAGCAGGTCGTTGACCTGGGTGCGATAGGCACTCGGCGCCTGTTGCAGCAGTTGGCGGGTACGCTCGCTGTCGAGACGCACGCTAACGGTTTGCGCATGGCGATTCTGCCGACCGCCCTCGGGGCGATCACACGGCAACCCGGCGTTCGGCCCGGCCAGTTGCATCTGCCACCAGTTCAATTCTTCGCGCAGGGACTCGCTGCCGGCATACGCCTGCAAGCGTGCGGCCCAATCCTTAAACGCGCTGGTTTTCGCTGGCAGTTGCACCGGCTGCTGCGTGTCGAGTTGGCGATACACCGTTTGCAGATCGTCCAGCAGCACGCGCCAGGAAACCCCGTCCACGACCAGGTGGTGAATGGCGATGAACAACCGTTGCTGCCCTTCTGGGCCATCAACCAGCAACGCACGCATCAGCGGCCCTTCTGCGAGGTCGAGGCTGCGTTGGGCATCGGCGAAAATTGCCACGCATTTATCCATGCCCGGAACCCGTACTTGCCACAGCGCCGCCGCGTCGGAAATCGCCTGATGCTCGGCGCGCCATTGGCCACCCACTTCGCTGAAGCGCAGGCGCAAGGCATCGTGCTGTTCAAGCACCGCCAGCAGCGCTTGCTCAAGGCGATGGGGTTCCAGCGCAACGGTCGGCTCCAGCAGCAAAGCCTGGTTCCAGTGCTGGCGCTGCGGGATGTCGGTGTCGAAGAACCAGTGCTGGATCGGTGTCAGGCGCGATTCGCCGCTGAGCAAACCTTGCTCGGCCGTAACCTGCTCGGTGCGGGTTGCCACGGCGGCGAGGGTTTGCACGGTCTGGTGCTGGAACAAGTCGCGGGGGCTGAAGTGAATGCCCTGCTGCCGCGCACGGCTGACCACTTGAATCGACAGGATCGAGTCGCCGCCGAGTTCGAAGAAGTTGTCGTTGAGACCGACCTGTTCGACGTTCAGCACCTCACACCAGATCTGCGCCAACGTCAGCTCCAGTTCGTTGCTTGGCGCCACATAGTGCTGACGGTTCAGCTCCGGATCCGGCGCCGGTAGTGCGCGACGGTCGAGTTTGCCGTTGGCGGTCAGCGGCATGCTGGCCAGCAATATCAGGTGAGTCGGCACCATGTAATCCGGCAACTGGGACTTGAGGTGCGACTTGAGGGACTCGCGCAATGCGGCTTGTTGCGACTCGTCCTGTTCGGCGATTTCGGAGACCAGATAGCCAACCAATTGCTTGCCGCTCGGTGCATCGAGCGCCAGCACCACAGCTTCGCGCACTGATTCATGTTCCAGCAGACGGGTTTCAACCTCGCCTAACTCGATGCGGAAACCACGAATTTTCACTTGATGGTCGATACGCCCGAGATATTCCACCAGGCCATCGGCACGCTGGCGTACCAGGTCGCCGGTGCGATACAGACGCCCACCGCTGCGGGTGAACGGGTCGGCAACAAAGCGTTCAGCCGTCATGCCCGGACGCTGGTGATAACCCTGGGCCAGACCCGCGCCGCCGACGTACAACTCACCCGTCGCGCCTTGCGGTACCAAGGCCAGATCGGCATCAAGAATGTACGCCACGCGATCGCCGATGACGCTGCCGATCGGCACACTGCCAGCGCCTTCTTCCAACACTTCAGGCGCCAGGCTGGCCAATGGCATGACCACGGTTTCGGTCGGCCCGTAGGCGTTGAAGAACAGGTTCGGTGTGAACGCTGCGCGAATCCGCTGCAAGTGTTCGCCGGTCAATGCCTCGCCGCCGGTAATGATCATGCGCACCGGCAAGGTTTCATTTTGCGTGGCCAACCACTGCGCCAACTGGCTGCCGTAGCTTGGTGTGAAGCCGAGAATGTTGATGTGGTGACGACGAATCAGTGCGCAGATTTCTTCGGCGTCCCACTGCCCCTGGGCACGCAAAACCACCTGGGCTCCGCTCAACAGCGGCACCAACAGACGCTCAGTGGCGGCGTCGAAGTTGATCGAATAGAAGTGCAGTTCGCAGTCGTCGGGGCGCATGCCGAAACGCTTGATCACCGCGCGGCAATGCATGGCGATTTCGCCGTGGGACACCACCACGCCTTTCGGTTTTCCAGTGGAACCCGAGGTGTAGATCAGGTACGCCTGATGCTGCGGCAGGCTGATAAACGGCAGTTCGCTGGTCGGGTAATCGGCCAGTGCGGCGGCGTCCTCTTCAAGACACCAGCGAGCCACCGATGACGGTAATTCGCCGAGGGCTTCGAACATCGCCGCATCGCTGAGCAGCAAACCGATGCCGCTGTCTTCGATCATGTAATGCAGGCGCTCGAGCGGGTACTCCGGGTCCAGCGGCACGTAAGCGCCGCCAGCCTTGAGGATCGCCAGCAGGCCGACGACCATCTCCAGCGAACGCTCCAGCGCCAGGCCAACGCGAACCTGCGGACCAACGCCACGCTCGCGCAGCATCCACGCCAGGCGATTGGCTCGACTGTCGAGTTCGGCATAGCTCAGGGTTTGCCCGGCGAAGGTCAGTGCCAGCGCATCGGGACACGCCAACGCCTGTTCGCTGAACAGGTGATGGATGCACTGGTCGAGGCGATGTTCACCCGGCTCGACACCGAGGCTGTCGAGCAGTTTTTGCTGCTCCGTGGCTTCGAGCAACGGCAGTTCACTGAGGCGTTGTCGCGGATCGGCCAGTAACGCTTCCAGCAGGTTGCGCCAGTGTGCGGCCATGCGTGCGATGCGCGGTTCGTCAAACAGATCGGTGCTGTAGGTCAGGCAGCAACCCAAGCGATGATCGAGGTCAGTGACTTCCAGGTTGAGGTCGAACTTGGTCGCGCGGGCATCGTTGGCCAGGTATTCGACGGTCATGCCGGCGAGCTTGCGGCTCTGCTGGAATTCCCAGCGCTGCACGTTGCACATCACCTGGAACAGCGGGTTGTACGCGGCACTGCGCGGTGGCTGCAAGGCTTCCACCAGATGATCGAACGGCAGGTCCTGGTGGGACTGACCTTCGATGACCGTGTGGCGCACCTGCTCCAGCAACTCACCGACGCTCATCTGGCCGTCGAGCTGGCAACGCAGCACGTGGGTGTTGAGGAACGCGCCGATCAGCCCTTCGCTTTCCGGGCGAATGCGGTTGGCCACCGGCGCGCCGATGCGCAAGTCGGTCTGGCCGCTATAACGGTAAAGCAGCACGGCGAGCGCGGCGGTCATGGTCATGAACAGGGTCAGGCCGTTTTGCGCATTGAAGGCGCGGACCCGTGCCGCGAGGTCATCGCTGAGGTCGAAACGGAACAATTCGCCCCGATGACTTTGCACTGGCGGGCGCGGACGGTCGCCGGGCAGTTCCAGCAATGGATGTTCGCGGCCCAGTTGATTGATCCAGTAGTCGAGTTGGCGCTGACGTTCGCCGGACTCCAGCCAAAGCCGCTGCCAGACGCTGTAATCGAGGTATTGCACCGGCAGCGGTTGCAAGGGCGATTCGCGGTCATCGACAAACGCTTCGTAAAGCGCGCTGAGTTCCCGGGCAAAAATGTCCATTGCCCAGCCTTCGGTGACGATGTGGTGCAGGGTCAGCACCAGGTAATGTTCGTGCGCGGCGGTCTTGACCAGACAGGCGCGCAGCAATGGCCCGGTTTCCAGATCGAACGGCTGGTGCGCTTCATCGTCGGCCAGTTGCTGCACCCGTTGTTCGCGGGCGGCGGCGTCCAGCGCCGAGAAATCCTTGCAGTCCATGCGCACGCCGGTCTCTGCATGCACCTGCTGACGGGCCACGCCGTTGACACTCGGGAACGTGGTGCGCAGGGTTTCGTGACGCAGGATCAGCGCTTGCAGCGCCGCGTCGAAACGCCCGACATCCAGCACCCCGCGCAGGCGCGCCATGCCGCCAACATTGTAGGCCGGGCTGTCCGGTTCCATCTGCCAGAGGAACCACATGCGCTGCTGGGAATAGGACAGCGGCACCGGCTGGCTGCGGTCGACTTTTTCAATCGTCGGTTGTTGGTTGGTGCTGCCGCTGGCCTGTATCAGGCGCACCTGCTCGGCGAAGGCGCCCAGTTCGCTGTTCTCGAACAGTGCGCGCAACGGCAACTCGACGTCGCAGGCCTGGCGGGTGCGGGAGATGATTTGCGTGGCCAGCAACGAGTGGCCGCCGAGGGCGAAGAAATCGTCACGCAAGCCGACTTGCTGAAGGCCCAACACTTCACGCCAGATACCGGCGATTTGTTGTTCCAGTCCGGTCACCGGCTCGACGTGTTCACGCACTTGCCACTGCGGTTCCGGCAAGGCGCGGCGGTCGAGTTTGCCGCTCGGGCTGAGGGGCATTTCGTCGAGGCGCATCAGTTGCGCCGGGACCATGTATTCCGGCAGTTGCGCCGCCAATGCGGTTTTCAGGCGCGTGGACAGGGCTTCTTCGGCCTCAGTGGCATCGGCGGTGTAGTAACCGATCAACTGAGCACCGGCCGAGGTTTCACGAACCAGCACCACCGCTTGCGCAACGCCGTCCTGCGCCAGCAGTCGCGCCTCGATTTCTTCCGGTTCGACGCGGAAGCCGCGCAGTTTGACCTGCTGATCGAGACGACCGAGGTATTCGATCACGCCATCGGCGGTCCAGCGAGCACGGTCGCCGGTGCGGTACAGACGCGCGCCCTGCTCGCCCAGTGGATCGACCACGAAACGTTCGGCGGTCAAACCCGGACGGCCCAGATAACCACGAGCCAGGCCAATGCCGCTGATACACAGTTCTCCCGGCACACCGGCCGGCACCGGGTTGAGATCACTGTCGAGTACGCGGCAAAGCACGTTGCTTAGCGGACGGCCAATTGGCGAGCGTTCGCCATCGGCGCGGGTGCAGTGCCAATGGGTGACGTTGATCGCGGTTTCGGTCGGGCCGTAGCGGTTGTGCAGTTGCACCGCAGGCAGTTGATCCAGCACGCGGTTGCGCAGTTCGGCCGGCAAGGCTTCGCCGCCGGAAAACACGCGGCGCAGGCTGGTGCATTCGGCGCTGAGCGGTTCGTCGATGAACAACGAAAGCAGCGGCGGCACGAAGTGCAGCGTGGTTACGTCGTACTGCTGAACAAGCTGCGCGATGCGGTGCGGATCGCGGTGTTCACCGGGGCCGGCGATCAACAAGCGAGCACCCGTGATCAGCGGCCAGAAGCATTCCCACACCGACACGTCGAAACTGATCGGCGCCTTTTGCATCAGCACATCGGTTTCATTCAAGCGGTAGGTGTTTTGCATCCATAGCAGGCGCTCGGCGAGGGCCGCATGGGTATTGCCGACACCCTTTGGCTGACCGGTGGAGCCGGACGTGTAGATCACGTACGCCAGGTTATCGCCGTGCAGATGCAGGCCCGGCGTTTGACTCGGCCAGCGCTCCAGATGCAGGGCATCCATGGCGATCACGCTCACGCCAGCGGTGGCCGGCAGGCGATCGAGCAACTGGGTTTGCGTCAGCAACAAATCAACGCCGCTGTCCTTGAGCATGTAGGCGAGGCGCTCGGCCGGGTAGTCCGGATCGAGCGGTACATAAGCGCCTCCGGCCTTGATAATCGCCAATAAGCCGATGAGCAGTTGCGGTGAACGCTCGGCGGCGATGGCCACGCAAACGTCCGGCCCCACACCTTTGTCGCGCAGGTAATGAGCCAGGCGATTGGCCTGGGTGTGCAGCTCGGCGAAATCGAGGCTGCCGCCGTCCCACATCAGCGCAACGCGTTCCGGGGTCTGGCGTGCCTGTTCATTGAGCAGTTCGGGCAGCCATTGGCCGGCGGGGGTGCACGGTGCAACAGCCCAATCAGCTTGCTGGCGGAACTCCGCTCCGGTCAGCAATTGCAGATCGCCAAGGGCCGTTTGCGGGCGCTCGCAGGCTTCGCGCAACAGGTTGCAGTAATGCCCGGCCAGACGCTCGATGGTCGCCGTGTCGAATAATTCGCTGGCGTAGTCGAAGGACAGGTTCAAGCGACCGTTGCGGTCTTCTTCGCTGTGCAATTGCAGATCAAACTTGGCTTCGCGGCTGTGCCACGGCAACTCTTCGGCCAGCAGCCCCGGGAGGCGTTTCAAGGCGCTGAGGTCGCGTTGCTGGTGGTTGAACATGACCTGGAACAGCCCCTGTTCACGCGCTTGGGGGAAGGCTTCGAGCAGCTGTTCGAAGGGGAGATCCTGATGCGCTTGCGCACCCAACGCAGCCTGACGGATTTGCCCCAACAACTCGGCGAAAGGCAGCCGTGAATCCAATTCGGCGCGCAGCACCTGGGTGTTGATGAAGAAACCAATCAGGCCTTGGGTTTCCAGACGCGGACGGTTGGCGTTCGGCACGCCGATGCGGATGTCACGCTGACCGCTGTAGCGGTGCAACAAAGCCTGGAACGCGGCCAGCAGCAGCATGAAAGACGTCGATTCATGGGCCTGGGCGGTCTGGCGAATGGCATCGCTCAGACGCGCGTCCAGGCGCACGGTGTGGCGGGCGGCGCTGTGCAGTCGTTGCGCCGAACGCGGATGGTCGGTGGCCAGGCTCAGGGTTGGATGCTCATCGCCCAACCGCGTTTTCCAGTAAGCCAGTTGACGCTCGCCCTCCCCTTGCGCCAGCCATTGCCGCTGCCAGCTGCTGTAGTCGGCGTACTGCGTGGGCAGTGGCGCGAGCGTCGCCGGTTGCCCTTGAGCAGCCGCCGCGTACAGTCGCGAAAACTCGTCGATCAAGACGTTCAGCGACCAGCCGTCAGCGATGATGTGGTGCATTGTCACCAACAGTTGATGGTCTTCGTCATCGAGGCGCACCAGCGTCACCCACAGCAGCGGGCCTTTTTCCAGATCGAACTGGGTGCGCGCTTCGTCTTCGCGGATTTGCTGCGCGCGGGCTTCGCGTTCGGTCACTGGCAGGTCGCTGATGTCGATGCGTTGCAGGTTGAATTCAGCGGCCGCGTCGACCTGTTGCAACGCCACGCCGTCACGCTCGAAGAACCGCGTGCGCAGGGATTCATGCCGCTCGATCAATTGCTGGAAACTGCCGCGCAACGCGTTTTCGTCCAGCTCGCCCCGCAGGCGCAAGGCGCCGGGAATGTTGTAGGCGCTGCTTTGTGGATCCAGTTGCCAGGTGATCCACAGACGGTTTTGCGCTAGGGATTGCGGCATGGCTTCTGTTCGCGACAGCGTGGTGATTGAGCCTTGCGCCAGCCCGCCGTCCTGTTGTCGGGCCACAACGTCGGCGAATGCACCGAGGGTCGGTGCTTCGAACAACAGGCGCAAGTTCAGCTCCAGACCGAGTGCTTCACGCAATCGCGCCACCACCTGCGTCGCCGCGATGGAGTTACCGCCGAGCAAGAAAAAGTGATCGTCGGCGTTCACCTGTCTGACCTGCAATTGCTCGCACCATATCTGGCCGATCAAGGTTTGCAGCTCGGTGCCCGATCCTGTGTTGGCAGTGCTTTCAGTAACCGTTGAAGGGAACACCGCGTAGCTGTCGAGGCTGCCATCCGCCAGCCGATTGCGGCATGCCGAGCGCTGCAATTTACCGCTGGAGGTCTTGGGCAACGCGCCCGGATTGAGCAGCACCACGACACTCGGCGCTTCCTGACAGGCCTCGGCCACGGCTTGGCGAATGGCTTTGATCAACATTTCAGGCGGGAGGATTTTTTGCACGCTGCGGCTGATTTCCGCGGCGATACCAATGCCTTCCTGGCCGTCGGTATTGACTGCGAACGCCGCGACGCGACCTTTGCGCACCACCTCCACTTCGCGTTCGACGGTCTGCTCGATGTCCTGTGGATAAAGGTTGTGACCGCGCACGATCAGCATGTCTTTCAGGCGTCCAGTGATGAACAGCTCGCCGTCGCGCATGAACCCAAGGTCACCGGTACGCAGCCAGGTTTGGCCGGCGTGCTGGACGAAGGTCTTGGCGGTAGCTTCGGGGTTACGCCAGTAGCCGTGGGCGATGCTTGGGCCGGCGGCCCAGACTTCGCCGATCGCGTTGTCATTGAGTTCGATGAGCGAGAGCGGGTCGAAAATCAGCACCGCGTGATCCGGCTGGCTGACGCCGCAGCTCATGATCGTGCTGCCCTCGCCCGTCTCGGCGCGGTTTTGCGCCAAGGCTTGATCGTCGACGCGCAGGTTGCCGATGCCTTGACCGCGCGGTGTGCCGGCCACAAACAGCGTGGCTTCGGCCAGACCGTAAGAGGCCATGAAACTGTCTTCGCGGAAACCACAACTGGCGAACTTCTCGGCGAAGCGCTCAAGAGTGTCGAGGCGAATCGGTTCTGAACCGGAATACGCCACGCGCCAGCCGCTCAGGTCGAGGCGCTCCAGCGCTGATTCGCTGACCCGCTCGCTGCACAAACGGTAGGCGAAATCCGGCCCGCCGCTGATCGTACCGCCGTACTCGCTGATCGCTTCCAGCCAGCGCAACGGCCGGCCGAGAAAGTACGCGGGCGACATCAATACGCAGGGCACGCCGCTGAAGATCGGCTGCAACAGGCCACCAATCAAACCCATGTCGTGGTACAGCGGCAGCCAGCTGACGATCACGTCGTCGGGGTTCACATCGATGCCGAAACCGTGGCGGATCAGCAACTCATTGGCCACCAGGTTACCGTGACTGACTTGCACGCCTTTGGGCAACGCGGTGGATCCGGAGGTGTATTGCAGGAAGGCGATGTGATCGTACTGCAGGTCCGGTGCAACCCAACGCTCGGCCAGCGTGTTGTCGAGGGTATCGACACACAGCAGCGGCGGCGCGCCTTCGATTTGCAGCAATGCGTCGCGCAGATCGGCGCTGGTCAACAACAGGCGCGGTTCGGCATCGCTGATGATCGACAGCAGACGCTCCTGGTGATGACGGCGCGTCGACTCCGGCGGATAGGCCGGCACCGCGATTACGCCGGCATACAGGCAACCAAAGAACGCCGCGACGTAATCCGGACCGCTGGGAAACAACAGCACCGCGCGGTCGCCAAAATCAGCTTCGGCCTGCAACGCGCCGGCAATCGTTCGCGCTCGCTGATCCAACTCGCGATAACTGAGCACCACAGCCTGGTCCCGGGTTTCGGCGAGAAAACGCAAGGCCACCCGATCCGGCGTCAGCGCCGCGCGGCGCTGAAGGGCTTGGACCAGTGTGCTGGGGAGTTCGAACGCGTCGGTCATGAGGTTTCCTGCCTGAATTCGGCTTGCAATTGGAATCGGTTTTCTTACGTCGCGCCCCATTCAAGGGCGCGCAGGTCGCGGTCTTCACCGACCGCGCGAGGCATTGGCAATGCGCTTGTGTCCGGGGCTTGAGCCCGGAGCCATTCACCAATGAGAACGGATGACGTCTGCAAATAATTAGTCGCCAGCCATAAGCGCCAACCGGGCCGGGCCGCGACAGCGTGTCGCAGTTCTCACTCTGCACCTTTACGGCGCATTAGTTCTATTTCTCATTTGACAATCATTATCATTCAACCTAATTTGTCGCTCGATGTGTAGGGCAGCCTCGATCTCTTGCCGCCCCACTAACCTTTTGGCAGCAGGGTGATTCCATGACGGAACAAGTTTCCACAAGCAGGTGCGATTCGCCGCTACTTCAGGCATTCGTCGACAATCGACTGATACTGGTCAAGATTGCAGCCCGCATCACCGGCTGCCGCTCGCGTGCTGAAGACGTGGTGCAGGACGCATTCTTCCGACTGCAATCGGCGCCGCAGATCACGTCTTCGATCAAGGCTCAGCTCAGCTATCTGTTCCAGATCGTGCGCAACCTGGCGATCGATCACTACCGCAAACAGGCACTGGAGCAGAAATATTCCGGGCCTGAAGAGGAAGGTCTGAACGTGGTGATCCAGGGTGCCTCGCCGGAAACGTCACACATCAATTTTTCCACCCTGGAAAACATCGCCGACGCGCTGACGGAGTTGCCGAGCCGCACCCGCTACGCCTTCGAGATGTACCGCCTGCACGGCGTGCCGCAAAAGGACATCGCCAAGGAACTCGGCGTCTCGCCGACCCTGGTGAATTTCATGATTCGTGATGCGCTGGTGCACTGCCGCAAGGTGTCGGGCAGTCGCGCGGACACTTTTGCCAATCGCTAAGATCTGAAATCGCATCGCCTCAATCGCTGGCAGGCTAGCTCCCACAGGTTGTTCGCTAACCCCGTAGGAGCGGGTTGCCCGCGATGGCAGACTCAAGAACGATAAAAATCTTCAGCCCTGAGATCAAACCACCCCACACCGATCAAAAAACCGCTCACGCCCCAGCACCATCAACGCGGCGCGCTTGTGCGGGAAATCGAATTCCTTCTCGCAATGGAATCGCTGACTCTGCATGTACCCGATCATCTTGCCGTTGTCGGCGCGGGGTTCGGCGACCACTCGCTGGGTGCGCGGGTCATCAAGAAACAGGTAATGCACCAGCGCCGATAACCAACTCGCCACCTTGTGCGGGCCACGGTGATTTTCTTCGCCCACCAGCATATGAATGCCACGATCGTAATCACCCGCCTCATAGAAAGGTGCGATGCGGTCTTCCTTGGCCCAGTAGGCTTCGAAATAGGCAAACGGCTGGTCGTCGAAACAACCAATCAGCGTCAGGGTGTGCGGGTCGGCTTCGAGCTTGATCAGGTACTCGCGATGCTGTTCGAGACTGCCCTTTTCCTGCCAGAAACTGGCAACCCGCGGGCTGTTTTGCCAGCGATTGAAACGTGCCAGGTCAAGCTCGACATCTACAGTGCGCAGGGAAATCCAGGCGCCCAGCTGCGCATCGAAACGCCGATACACCTCGCCCTGTGGCTTGATCGGTCGCAACGGATGACGCTTGCCGCCGCTGATGATCATTTGCTGTGGATAACTGCCAGCTAGCGCCTGACCCAGCCACGGCTGCGGCAATTGCCAGAACAGGCTGCGCTCGCAACGGTATTCGCCAACGGTTGGCGTGGGGATCAGCAACCCGCTGAGCAAGGATTCACTCGGCGCTTCGTCGAGTATCCAGCTCAGGCGCTGGCAAGACGGATTACGGACGAATAGCCAATAACAAGCAGCCCAGACTGCTTTGCTGTCAGGGCAACCGAAGCGATCCGACAGTTGCACCTGCAACTCGGGCTCGTGGGTTAGCCGCAGCTGGATCAGCGGCTTGCCCTCCAGGTTGAGGCTCAGCCAGCCCTCGGTTTCATCAGCGGTAAGACTGTTGCCTGTCGGCAACGCCAGGGCAGTCAGGTCATTCGGATTGGGCATGGGTCGGGCTCACGATAATCGTCGACAGTTCAACGATGTGACGTGAGTCGAAGCGGAAAATTTAAGCGGTGTTGGTCAATTCGCGACCTGTGGCGCCAGTTCATTGTGCGGAATCGGCACTATCGCAATCTTGTACGGATCGAAAATCTTCAGCATCTGGCCGTTGTCCCGCAGTCCTTGCAGCAACTTGCCGAACGACTCGCCGCTGATCGGCGCGGCCGGGCGCAGGATCGCGAAGTGGTGATAAACCTGATCGATGCGCTCGGACACCAGCAACTCGCTGGCGACTTTTTCGTTACGCAAAAAGTAATCGCTCAGGTAAGAGCGAGTGACCAGCGCGATGTCGGCGCGGCCGCGCAGGACCATCAGCAGGTTGCTGTCATGGGAGTAAGTCAGCGTGGCGTTGTAGTTTTGCGCGAGGTATTTGGGCTCGGCATTGAAGTTGGCGAATTCGTAGTGGTAACCACTAAACAGCGCGAGGCGCTTGCCCGCGAGTTCGGAGAAGTAGTTCTGGTTTCGTTCGGGCAGACGTTGTGCGACAAAAATCTCGGCATCTTCGAGCCCCATGTCGACATCGGTGTGGGGAATGGCCTCCCAACCCCAGGCGGGATTCTCGAAGATCGCCATGTCGATCCGGCCCTGCTTGAAATCACCAAAGCGCCGGGGAATGGAGGTGGGCACCAACACGAACTGATAGTCCTTCTGCAGGGCGTTGAGCGCTTCCACCAGTTGCGGCAGCAAGCCCGTATCGGCACCGGTTTCCGGGCGCACGGTGTATGGCGGAAAATGCGCGGCACCGATGCGCACTTGTTGGGCCGCCGGTGAAGGCACTATCCACGACGCCGCAAGCATCGCCAGCAAAAGCCGTGAAGCCGTCCGAATTGGCGAAGACATCAAAACAACCCACTCCCCAAAAATACTGCATCAATGCAATCAAGC
Source organism: Pseudomonas sp. MYb327 (assembly GCF_040438925.1). NCBI lineage: Bacteria > Pseudomonadati > Pseudomonadota > Gammaproteobacteria > Pseudomonadales > Pseudomonadaceae > Pseudomonas > Pseudomonas sp. MYb327. Next base: position 947,957 of record NZ_CP159258.1, on the reverse strand, counting down.
TAGGCGGTTTCGCCCAGTTAGCCAGTTTCCTGCCGGCCAACACAATCTAATTATTTTTCCTCCAGCACCAGGATCAGCGCCTCATCGGCCAATTGATCGAGGCTCATGCTGCCTCCGGCGCGAAACCAGGTGGTGGTCCAGGACAGCGCACCGGTGAGAAAACGCCGGGTGACGAACACATCACCACGGATGAAACCGGCGCTTTTAGCTTCGCCCAACACCTGCAGCCAGATGTCTTCATAGATGTCCCGCAGCGCCAAGACCTTGGCCTGACCGTCTTCGGACAGCGAACGCCATTCGTAGACCAGCACCGCCATGGCTTCGCCACTGCCGCCCATGATCGACTGCAATTCACAGCGGATCAGCGCCAGCACCCGCTCACGCACGTTGCTTGCATCGGCGATGGCCGCGCGCATCAACGCAGTGTTGTAGCGAATGGTCTCCTCCATCACCGCGCGCAGGATTTCGTCCTTGCTTTTGAAGTGATGGAAAATACTTCCCGACTGAATGCCCACGGCACCCGCCAGATCGCGCACGGTGGTGCGTTCGAAGCCTTTATTGCGGAACAGGTGAGCCGCCACTTGCAGCAGCTTGCCACGGGCGCTGTCCGGGTCGGTCAACTGGCCGTCGTCGACCAATTCGCGCATGACCCTCAGGGCTTTTTGCTCGTCCACCCGTTCTCTCCTACAGTCGATCAATCCAGTACGCCGATCACCGCTAAAACAGCGGGGTTTCGCGGGCAATTTAAGCTGGCATTGGCAACCAAGCAAGCGCTCGGGCAGAAGATATTTCAGCCGTTTACAAACCAAGCGCTTGCTTGGTAGTCTCGACGCACATCTGTCGGAGGTGGTTATGGAACTGACTGCGCCAAAAACAATTCGCATTGGATGCGCCAGCGCCTTCTGGGGCGATACTTCCACTGCTGCCGCGCAACTGGTGGATGGCGGACGCCTGGACTACCTGGTCTTCGATTACCTGGCTGAAATCACCCTGTCGATCATGGCTGGCGCACGGATGAAAGATCCCCAGGCCGGCTACGCCAGCGACTTCATTGAAGTCCTGAGTCCCCTGCTCAACCAACTTTCCGAACAAAAAATCCGTGTCATCAGCAATGCCGGCGGGGTCAATCCCCAAGCCTGCGCTGCTGCGCTGCAGGCGGCGTGTGACAAGGCTGGCGTTGCACTGAAAATCGCTGTGTTGCTGGGCGATGACCTGCAACCGCAGTTCAAACAATTGAGCGCTCGCGGTCTTCGCGAAATGTTCAGCGCCGCCCCTCTGCCGCCCATGTGCGTTTCAACCAACGCCTACCTCGGTGCACCGGGCATCGTCGAAGCCCTGCGTCTAGGCGCGGACATCGTTATCACCGGGCGCGTGGTCGACAGCGCCGTGGTCAGCGCCGCGCTGGTGCACGAGTTCGACTGGTCGTGGCACGACTACGACAAACTGGCCCAGGCTGCGCTGGCCGGGCACATCATCGAATGTGGAGCCCAATGCACCGGCGGCAACTTCACCGACTGGCGTGATGTGCCCGATTACGAACACATCGGTTTTCCCATCGTTGAAGTCAGTGCCGACAGCCAGTTTGTCGTCAGCAAACCCGAAGATTTCGGCGGCCTCGTGACACCGCTGACGGTGGGAGAACAGATGCTCTATGAAATCGGCGATCCACGGGCCTATCTGTTGCCCGACGTGGTCTGCGATTTCACCCTGGTCAAACTCGTGCAACAAGGCAAGAACGCGGTTCAGGTACACGGCGCAAGAGGTTTGCCGCCGACGGATCAGTACAAGGTCAGCGCGACCTACCCGGACGGTTTCCGTTGTACCGCCAGTTGCCTGATCGCCGGCATTGATGCGGTCGACAAGGCCCACCGAGTCAGCGAAGCAATCATCAACAAGACCTCGGAGATATTCACCCAACGCGGCTGGGCGCCCTATAGCGACGTCAGCATCGAACTGCTCGGCAGCGAAGCCACCTATGGCCCCCACGGCCAACGCCGGGACAGCCGCGAAGTGGTGATCAAACTCGCGGTGCGTCACCCGAGCAAACAGGCGCTGATCGTGTTCTCCCGGGAAATCGCCCAGGCCGCCACCGGCATGGCGCCGGGGCTGACCGGGATTGTCGGTGGCCGGCCGACGGTGTATCCGCTGATCCGCTTGTTCTCGTTCCTGATCGACAAAAGTGCCTGCACGCTGGAAATTGACCTCATGGGCCAGCGCCACCCGTGCGCCCTGCCCGCCGTCGATGTGCTCGACAGCGCCAACCTGCCGGTGCCGTTCGAGCCACCCAAACCCGCAGGCCTGGCCGACGCCAGCGTGGCACTGGTGAAACTGGCGGTGGCGCGCTCGGGCGACAAGGGCAACCACAGCAACATCGGCGTCATGGCCCGCGATCCCGAATACCTGCCGTGGATTGCCGAAGCCTTGACCCCCGAAGTGATCGTCGACTGGATGAGCCATGTCCTCGACCCGATCCACGGGCGTGTCGAGCGCTGGTATTTGCCCGCTACCCACAGCCTGAATTTCCTGCTGGAAAACGCCCTCGGCGGCGGCGGTGTCGCCAGCTTGCGCATCGATCCGCAAGGCAAGGCTTTCGCCCAGCAGTTGCTGGAGATTCAGATTCCGGTGCCGCAGCGCATCGCCGACCAGGTCAACTAGAGGACTGCCGCCATGGCCTACGATTCGATTTTCAAAGCCGATCTGTTTGCCGGCCAAAACATCATCGTCACCGGCGGCGGCAGCGGCATAGGCCGTTGCACCGCGCACGAACTGGCGGCCCTCGGCGCTCATGTGTTGCTGGTCGGGCGCAAGGCCGACAAGCTGAAAACTGTTGCTGCCGAGATCACCGAAGATGGCGGCCAGGCCGACTGGAGCACCTGCGATATCCGTGACGAAGAAGCGGTAACCCATCTGGTCAGTGAACTGATCCGCAAGCACGGTCCGATCCACGGCCTGGTCAATAACGCTGGCGGGCAGTACCCCTCGCCTCTGGCCTCGATCAATCAGAAGGGTTTCGAAACCGTGATGCGCACCAATCTGGTCGGCGGTTTCCTGATGGCCCGGGAAGTGTTCAACCAGTCCATGAGCAAACACGGCGGGGCCATCGTCAACATGCTGGCCGACATGTGGGGCGGCATGCCCGGCATGGGCCACTCCGGCGCGGCGCGTTCGGGCATGGATAACCTGACCAAGACCGCGGCCTTCGAGTGGGGACATGCCGGTGTGCGGGTCAACGCCGTGGCGCCGGGTTGGGTCGCCTCCAGCGGCATGGACACCTACGAAGGTGCGTTCAAAGCGGTGATCCCGACCTTGCGCGAACACGTGCCGCTCAAGCGCATCGGCACCGAATCGGAAGTCAGTGCGGCGATTGTCTTTCTGTTGAGCCCGGCCGCCGCGTTTATCAGCGGCAGCACCCTGCGCATCGATGGTGCCGCCAGTCTCGGCGGGCGCGCCTGGCCCATTCACAAGGCGAAAAACAGCGAGTCGTACAACGGCTTTCACCGCGCGTACCTTCCTGACGTGCTCAAGGACGAGGAATAACCCATGCCGGTGATTCAGTCGCAACTCGATCCCCACAGCGAACAGTTCGCCCGCAATCGCGCGGCGATGTTGATGGGCATCGAGCACGTCCGAGCACTCGAACAGAACCTGCTGAACAAGGCCGCCGAAGCCAAACCGAAATTCGACAAACGCGGGCAATTGCTGCCCCGTGATCGCCTCAACCTGCTGTTGGACCCGGGCGCTCCGTTCCTCGAACTGGCTAGCCTGGCCGGCTACAAATTGCATGACGACAAGGACGGCAGCTCGGCCGGTGGCGGCCTGATCGCCGGGATCGGTTATGTGTCCGGCGTGCGTTTGCTGGTGGTGGCGAACAACAGCGCGATCAAGGGCGGGACCATTTCCCCCAGTGGCTTGAAAAAATCCCTGCGTCTGCAACAGATCGCCATGGAAAACAAACTGCCGGTGATCACCCTTGCCGAAAGCGGTGGTGCCAATCTCAATTACGCGGCGGAGATTTTCGTCGAAGGCGCGCGCAGCTTTGCCAATCAGGCACGGATGTCAGCCATGGGATTGCCGCAGATCACTGTGGTCCATGGGTCTGCAACGGCGGGCGGCGCTTATCAGCCGGGATTGTCGGATTACGTGGTGGTGGTACGCGGCAAGGCCAAGCTGTTCCTCGCCGGCCCGCCTCTGCTGAAAGCGGCTACCGGTGAAATCGCCACCGACGAAGAACTGGGCGGCGCCGAGATGCACGCGCAAACCGCCGGTACTGCCGAGTACCTGGCCGAGAACGACGCTGACGGAGTGCGCCAGGCGCGCGAGATCGTCAGCATGCTGCCGTGGAACGACCAGTTGCAGTGGCTGCCCGAACGTCAATATGAAGAGCCGCTCTACCCCATCGATGAGTTGCTGGGGCTGATCCCGGACGATCCGAAAAAACCTTATGACGTGCGCGAAATCATTGCTCGCATAGCCGACGGCTCGAACTTCCTCGAATTCAAAGGTGAGTTCGATCAGCAGACCGTCTGTGGCCAACTGAAAATCCAGGGGCGCGCTTGTGGCTTCATTGGCAACAATGGCCCGATCACCCCTAAAGGTGCGAGCAAGGCGGCGCAGTTCATACAGCTCTGCGACCAAAGCCAGACGCCGCTGCTGTTTTTCCACAACACCACCGGATTCATGGTCGGCACTGAGTCGGAGCAGCAAGGCGTTATCAAGCACGGCGCCAAGATGATTCAGGCCGTGGCCAACGCCCGTGTGCCAAAACTGACCATCGTCGTCGGCGGCTCCTATGGCGCCGGCAACTACGCGATGTGCGGCCGCGGCCTCGACCCGCGTTTCATCTTCGCCTGGCCCAACAGCCGCACCGCCGTCATGGGCGGCGCGCAGGCGGGCAAAGTGCTGCGCATTGTCACCGAAGCAAAGCACGCCAAGGACGGCCTGGTGCCCGATCCGAAAATGCTCGACATGCTGGAGCAGGTCACCGCGCAGAAACTCGACAGCCAGTCCACGGCACTTTATGGCAGTGCCAATCTGTGGGACGACGGCTTGATCGATCCGCGCGATACCCGGACCTTGCTCGGTTATTTGCTGGATATCTGCTTTGAGGCCGAGGTGCGGCCACTGCAAGCCAACAGTTTTGGTGTAGCCCGTTTCTAAGGGCGATCAGAGGAGAACAATAAGAATGATCTTCACCCAGGAACACGAAGCACTGCGCCGCACCGTCCGCCAATTTGTCGATCACGAGATCAATCCTCATGTCGAGGAATGGGAAAAGGCCGGGCGTTTTCCCATTCACGAGATCTTCCGCAAGGCTGGCGAACTTGGCTTGCTGGGGATTTCCAAACCGGAAAAATTCGGCGGCATGGGATTGGACTACAGCTATTCGATCGTCGCCGCCGAAGAGTTCGGCACCATTCATTGTGGCGGCATTCCGATGTCTATCGGTGTGCAGACCGACATGTGCACCCCGGCCCTGGCGCGTTTCGGCTCCGATGAGTTGCGTGAAGAATTCCTGCGTCCGGCGATCACGGGTGAGCAAGTCGGCTGCATCGGCGTCTCCGAAGTCGGCGCCGGTTCCGACGTCGCTGGTTTGAAAACCACCGCGCGCAAGGACGGCGACGACTACGTGATCAACGGCAGCAAGATGTGGATCACCAACTCGCCGAGCGCCGACTTCATCTGCCTGCTGGCCAACACTTCGGACGACAAGCCGCACATCAACAAGTCGCTGATCATGGTGCCGATGAACACGCCGGGCATCAGCCTCAGCTCGCACCTGGACAAACTCGGCATGCGCAGCTCGGAAACTGCCCAGGTCTTTTTCGACAACGTGCGCGTTCCGCAGCGCAATCGCATCGGCCATGAAGGCGCGGGGTTCATGATGCAGATGCTGCAGTTTCAGGAGGAACGCCTATTCGGCGCGGCCAATATGATCAAAGGGCTGGAATACTGCGTCGACAGCACCATCGAATACTGCAAGGAACGCAAAACCTTTGGCGCCGCACTGATCGACAATCAGGTCATTCACTTCCGCCTGGCTGAATTGCAAACCGAAATCGAATGCCTGCGGGCGCTGGTCTACCAGGCGACCGAGCAATACGTCAAAGGCCAGGATGTTACCCGCCTCGCCTCCATGGCCAAACTCAAGGCCGGCCGGCTGGGCCGCGAAGTCAGTGACAGTTGCCTGCAATACTGGGGCGGCATGGGCTTCATGTGGGACAACCCGGTGGCCCGCGCCTACCGCGACGTGCGGCTGGTGTCGATCGGCGGCGGCGCCGATGAAATCATGCTGGGGATCATCTGCAAACTCATGGGCATCCTGCCGGGGAAAAAGAAATGAGCACCCTGCCCACTTGCCAGACCTTGTTGCTCGAACCACACAACGGCGTGCTGCACATCACTCTCAATCGCCCGGAAAGCCGCAACGCCATGAGCTTGCAGATGGTCGCCGAACTGCGTTCGGTGCTGGCGGCTGTGCGTGATGATCGAGCGATTCGTGCCTTGGTGATCGGTGGTGCCGGTGGGCATTTCTGTGCCGGCGGCGACATCAAGGACATGGCCAACGCCCGCGCCCAAGGCCCGACTGCGTACCGCGATTTGAACCGCGCTTTCGGTGCCTTGCTGGAAGAAACCCAACACGCACCGCAAGTGGTGATCACCGTGCTACAAGGCGCGGTGCTCGGTGGTGGGTTTGGCTTGGCGTGCGTCAGCGATATCGCCATGGCCGATCATCAAGCGCAATTCGGCATGCCGGAAACCAGTCTCGGCCTGCTGCCGGCGCAAATCGCGCCGTTCGTGGTGCAACGCATCGGTTTGACCCAGGCCCGGCGACTGGCCCTGACCGCCGCCCGGTTCGACGGCACACAGGCGCGGCGGATGGGGTTGGTGCATTTCGTCGAACACGATGCGCAAGCATTGGCCGAACGTCTGGATGAAGTGTTGGCTCATGTGCTGTGTTGCGCACCTGAGGCCAATGCGGCGACAAAAAAACTGTTGCTGGCGAGTGCTGCGCAACCAAGTGGCGATCTGCTGGATCAAGCTGCCGAGTGGTTTGGCCACGCGGTGACCGGGACCGAAGGTGTCGAAGGGACCATGGCATTTGTGCAAAAGCGTAAGCCGGGGTGGGCCTCTTGAAAGCATCGCTGGCAAGCCAGCTCTACAAGGTTTGTGAACGACACCGCCCACTGTAGGAGCTGGCTTGCCAGCGATGAGGCCATCACACTCACCGCAATAACCAGGGAATAGAACATGCCCGGATTCAGCAAGATCCTGATCGCCAACCGCGGTGAAATCGCCTGCCGCATCCAGCGCACCGCCCAGTTTCTGGGCTATCGCACGGTAGCGGTGTTCAGCGATGCCGACGCCGACGCCCTGCACGTGCAAATGGCCGACGAAGCCGTGAACATCGGCCCGGCCCCGGTGCAACAGTCTTACCTGAACATCCCGGCAATCATCGAAGCCGCCCGCCGCACCGGAGCGGACGCGATCCATCCCGGCTACGGCTTCCTCTCGGAAAACGCCGAGTTCGCCCTCGCCTGCCAACACGCAAGCATCACCTTCATCGGCCCCAGCCCCGAAGCCATCGAATTGATGGGCAGTAAACGCCTGTCGAAAATTGCCATGCTCGACGCTGGTGTACCGTGCATCAAAGGCTACCAAGGCGCCGAACAGGATGACGTGACCCTGAGCCGTGAAGCCGAGCGCATCGGCTACCCGCTGATGATCAAGGCCAGTGCCGGTGGTGGCGGGCGCGGCATGCGGCTGGTGCACAGCGCCAGTGATTTGCTGGAACAGATTTGCACCGCTCGTTCCGAAGCCCTGCACGGTTTCGGCAACGGTGAGCTGATCCTCGAACAGGCGTTGATCGAACCCCGGCATGTCGAGGTTCAATTGTTCGGGGACCACCATGGCAACCTGATCTACCTCGGCGAGCGCGATTGTTCGATCCAGCGCCGCCACCAGAAAGTCATCGAGGAAGCGCCATGCCCGGTGATGACCACCGAATTGCGCCAAGCCATGGGCGAGGCGGCGCTCAAGGCCGGGCGTGCGGTGAATTACGTCGGCGCGGGGACCGTGGAATTTCTGCTGGATGCGCGCGGGCAGTTTTACTTTCTGGAAATGAACACGCGCCTGCAAGTCGAACACCCGGTGACCGAACTCATCACCGGGCAGGATCTGGTGGCCTGGCAATTGAACATTGCCGAAGGACAACCTCTGCCGTTGCGTCAGGATCAGGTGCAATTCAACGGCCATGCCATCGAAGTACGGTTGTATGCCGAAGACCCGACCCAGGGCTTTCTGCCACAAACCGGACGCATCGCTGCCTGGGAACCGGCCATCCAGAACAGCGTACGGATTGACCATGGCCTGAGCGAAGGCTGGCAGGTCAGCCCTTTCTATGACCCGATGCTGGGCAAGATCATTGCCCATGGCGCCACCCGCGAAGAAGCCCGGCGCAAGTTGCTGCGTGCGGTGCAAGACAGCGTACTGCTGGGGGTCCAGAGCAATCAACGCCTGCTCGTCGGCCTGCTGCAACATCCACAGTTCATCAGTGGCGAATTCAGCACCGGCTTCATCCCGCAGTATTTCGCCGACCATCCTTGCCTGCACCCGCATATGCCCAGCGCCGAGGAACTGGCGACTGCCGCCGCACTGTTCTATCAGCTCTCGGCACAGGATCACCCAGGTCCGCTCGGCGGTTGGCGCAACAACGCCAGTGTGCCGCTGCACTATCGCCTTGGCCTGGAAGATCAGGAGTGGCCGGTGGAATTGAACGTTGTGCCGAGCGAGGCGTACCGGATTCAAGTCGCCGACCGAAGCCTTGACCTGAAGATCATCGAATGCGACGGGCGCTCGGCCACAATCGAAATCGACGGCATTCGGCAGCGCCATGCCTACCGCCTGGAGGCTGGGCAACTCTGGCTGTTCACACAGCCGGGTAGCCTGCGACTGACGGATCGTACACAGGCTTTGGTAAGCAGCCAGGCCAGCGTCAGTTCCGGCACGCTCAAGGCGCCGATGGACGGGGCGATTGTCGATGTGTTGGTCAGCGTCGGCAGTCAAGTCAGCAAAGGCCAACTGCTGGTGGTGCTGGAGGCGATGAAAATGGAACATCCGCTCAAGTCGGGCATCGACGGCGTGCTCAAGCGTTTGCAGGTGCAAGTCGGCGATCAGGTGAAAAACCGTCAAATTTTGCTGGAGGTTGAATGAGCCGCTAGGCGTAACCGTCGGGTTTGACTACGCTCAACCCCTATCAGCACGCGGATACCAGGAACCCGGCGATGCCTCACTGGCTGGTCATAGATCTGGAAGCCACCACCGATGAGGGTGGCTGGCCAGTAACTGAAATGGAAATCATCGAAATCGGCGCCACCCTGGTGGATCGAAAAGGGCGTGAAGCGGATCATTTCCAACGCTTCGTCCGACCGCTGCGTCGGCCCTTGCTGACGCCGTTTTGCCGGGAATTGACGCACATCACCCAGGCCAATATCGATGCTGCACAGCCATTGGTCGAGGTATGGGCGTCGTTCGAACGTTGGCTGGGCCAACATCACACACGCCTTGAAGGCTGGGTCAGTTGGGGCGATTACGATCGCAAACAATTGCTTCAGGAATGGCAACGCCTGCAACTCGACAGCGTGTTGAGCCATGTGCCGCACATGAATCTCAAGCAGCGCTTTGCCAAGGCCCGTCGGCTGGAGCGCCCGCTGGGGCTCAACGGCGCCCTGCAACTGGCCGGCTTGCAGTTCACCGGCCAGCAACATCGAGCGCTCGAAGATGCGCGCAATACCGCACGGCTGCTGCCTTTGGTTCTTCCGCTTTAGACAGGTGACGACGCGGGAGGCCTTGTGCATACTGGCCGGCCCTTTTTAGCCCTTTTCGAGGAATCGCCCATGTTTAAAGTCAACGAGTACTTCGACGGCACCGTCAAGTCGATCGCCTTTGGCACCGCTGAAGGTCCTGCGACCATCGGCGTCATGGCTCCGGGCGAATACGAATTCGGCACCAGCCAGCGTGAAATCATGCACGTGGTGTCCGGCGCCCTGACCGTCAAGCTGCCGGACGGCAATGACTGGGAAACCTTCGCCGCGGGCAGCCAGTTCAATGTGCCAGCCAACAGCAAGTTCCAGCTGAAAGTGGCCGTCGAAACCGCTTACCTGTGCGAATACCGCGGCTAAAACCCCGGGTTTCACAGCGAAAAAAAGGTTCTTCACGGATTACCGGGAAAGACGCTCTTGATCTTCATGAAAAAGAACTCGCTATCCCGGTAACCGTACGCCATCCGTTTAATGACTTTTATTCGATTGTTTATTCCTTCCAACTGACCGGTGTGCATCGGCCAGCGCACTCGGCTCACGATGCCCCGCCAGTAGCCCTTTAGCCGTTTGGCAAACTGGATCAGAGTTGGTATTTCGCTTTCATGAGCATGGCGCAGCCATTGCTTCCAGGCCGATCTCCAGGCCCAAGCAGCACTCGGCGTCCAGAGCGTTTTGAGCTCAGCTTTCATCAAATAAACCGTCATCAGCGATTGGTTGGCCGCCAACAAATCCTGCAAGTGAACCTGTTGTTCCGGCCTTTTCAGGTTCTCTGGATTGCGCAGCAACAGCCACCGCGCTTGCTTGATGACCTTGCGAGCCGGCTTGTCGTGGCGCAGTCGGTTAGCCTCGTCGACGCGGACCCGATCAATCACCTCTCGGCCATATTTGGCCACCACATGAAAGAGGTCGTAGACCACTCGCGCTTTCGGGCAGTGCTGACGAACCTCCAGGTCAAAAGCGGTGTTCATGTCCATCGCCACCGCTTCGATTCGAGCACACCCCTCTGGCCCCAGCTCCTCGAAAAAGGGCCGAACCGCCGCCCGGCTGCGGCCTTCACCGATCCATAGCACTCGTCGCGTATCGGCATCCAACACCACGCTGGCGTAGCGATGCCCTTTGAACAGCGCGAATTCATCCATCACCAGGCGTCGTGGTTGCGCCTTTGGCAGCGTGCTCAACGCCGCCTGTAAGGCTCGACGCTCCAGCAACCGAACGGTGTCCCAATGCAGCCCAAACATCTGGGCCACGTGCAGGGTGGGAAGGCGCTCGCAGGTCTGGATGACCGCATCGGCTAAGCGGCGCGTCATGCGGGCATAGCGATCCAGCCAACTGACGGCCTCCATGCGCTTGCCACAGTCGCGGCAGCCAACCCGCCTGAGCAAAACGCTGAGGCGTACCGCGCGACCGAGAATGGGAAGATCACGAACAGTTCGCTCGCAATACTCATGAGTGGTTGAACACGGTTTTTGGCAGCCGCCGCAGGAAGGGAATCGGGTGGCATGGGGAATCAGATCGATCTGTAGGGCGTCACCATCGGGCTTGATGGTGACGACAGAAAAGCCCTCCCAAAAAGGAAGGAAAGTATTAATATCACGCATAAGAACGCCGGTTTTTTAGATGTGTTTGCTCGCACGAACATCATCAATCAAATCGGCGTTCTTGTTTCTGTCTTTCCCGGGATTCCGTGAAGAACCAAAAAAAATGCCCGTGTGCAAAAACACGGGCATTTTTTTATTCGGCGGTTTTACTCAAGGATGGTGACCGGCATGCCGACTTCCAGCCGGCCGTTACCGTCATTGACCAGGTTCTGCCCAAACATCGCACCGTCGGCTTCAGAACGGTATTTCTGCAAAGTGGCAAACGGTTCACGGTCTGCGCTGCGTTCGCCGGTCTGCGGGTCAATGGTGGTCAAGATGCAACGTGAGCACGGTTTGACCACACGGAACTCGACATCGCCGATGCGAATGCGCTTCCAGCCATCCTCGGCAAAGGCTTCGCTGCCGTCGATCACCAGGTTCGGCCGGAAGCGCAGCATTTCCAAGGGTCGCCCGACTTTTTCCGACAGATCTTCCAGGGAAGCCTGGCCGATCAGCAACAACGGAAAACCATCCGCAAACGCGACCTGATCATCGTCCTTGCCATAACCGGCCTGCGTGGTCCGTGCACGATCGAGTGGCACTTGCACCAGGCGCGTCGGTTTGCCAATGAACTCGCTGACCCAGGCCCCCGCCTCGTCACCAGCATCGGGCACGCGCAACGTATCGCGCCAAATGGTCACTCCACGCAGTTCAGCGTCCCTTGCGGGCAAAGCCACGTCGATCGGTGCGAGACCAGGGGCACTGAGGGTCAAGCCGCCCGTGGCATTCCACAACGCCGACAGCTGACTCATTTCTGCCACCGCACGCTGGGTCAGGAAACGCCCGCTGGTTTCGTCTACCAGCATCCAGCGTCGATCCCCGTCCAGCCCGAGCTTGTCGAGGCTGACCTGCTGAAGGTTCTCACCCTTGCCGGATTTCAACGGATAACGATAAAGCGCGCTCAGACGCAGCATGGCCAGCTCCCGGGTGGACCCAAAACGCCACCCTATACGAGCTTGATTGCTGAATCAAAGGCTGAAGACAGAAGCGCTTGCGTTCCTGTTGGCGCAGGCTTACTGGCGATAGCGATCTTACGGACGCCATCGCCGGCAAGCTGGCTTCTACAGGTTGTTCCTGGTCATGATCAGGCGGGCACGGCGTCGAGCATCAGGCGCTGGCGCACCACGTCGACGAGTTTGTCCGGTTGGAACTTGGAGAGGAAATTGTCGCAGCCGACCTTCTTGACCATCGAGTCGTTGAAGCTGCCGGACAGAGAAGTGTGCAGCACCACATACAGGCCGCGCAGACGCGGATCGTTACGGATTTCGGTGGTCAGGCGGTAGCCGTCCATTTCCGGCATTTCGGCATCGGTGAACACCATCAGCAGCTTGTCGGTCATGTTCACGCCGGTATCGGCCCAGGCCTTGAGCATGTTCAGTGCCTTCAAGCCATCGCTGGCGATGTGCATCTTCACACCCAATTGACCGAGCGTGTCGCGCAATTGCGCGAGGGCCACGTTGGAGTCATCGACCAGCAGCACCTCTCGGCCACGGGCGCGCTCCAGTACCGGATCGTCGAGTTTTTCGCGGGAAACCTTGGCGTTATACGGGACGATTTCAGCGAGGACTTTTTCGACGTCGATGATTTCCACCAACTGATCGTCGACCTTGCTGATGGCCGTCAGGTAATGCTGGCGACCGGCACTGGCGGGCGGCGGCAGAATCGCTTCCCAGTTCATGTTGACGATGCGGTCGACGCCACCGACCAGGAATGCCTGCACCGAGCGGTTGTACTCGGTGACGATGATCGTACTGTTGGGACCGGGTACCAGCGGACGCATGCCGATGGCCTGGGACAGATCGATTACCGGCAACGTCTGCCCACGCAGGTTGACCACCCCGCACACGAACGGATGGCGTTGAGGCATCAGGGTCAACTTCGGCAGTTGCAGAACTTCCTGAACTTTAAACACGTTGATTGCGAACAATTGCCGTCCGGCCAGCCTGAACATGAGAATTTCCAGGCGATTCTCACCCACAAGTTGCGTACGTTGGTCTACCGTATCGAGAATGCCGGCCATTAATGACTCCTGCTCTTGTTCTGTTGAATTCGCTGATAGGGGGTTATCGGCAGTTTTTGCCGGAGCTTGACCCCGAGCAAAATGCAACGCCTCAGCATTGATGTCACATTAACATCATGCTTTACTGGCGCTGTGATTTCATCTGCTACATTCTCTCTGGCGCGACCACAACGTTCGCGTTAGGTTCCGCTGCGTAAGGGAATCCCTTACCAACAATCAGGCGCAACCTGATATTCGCAATATCCAATAGCCATTAATGTGACGCCATTCTCATTGCATGAATGGAGTCAGGCTTTTGTGTGCGATCGCAGGTAAGTGGCCACCCACCCTCTCAAACTCCCCCGCCTGCTTTCTTGCCGGCCGGAGCGCGGTCTCACGACGAAACAGTTACGTCGGGACGCAGACCGTCCTCGTCGACACACACGACATTCCCTCATTAGTCATGACGTTGTGGAGATAAGCATGCCGAACAATCGTAACGAATGGGCAAAGCGGGTCCCCGAATTTCTCGTCGAGGCCGAAACACTCCTGGCCAAAACCGAGGAATGCCTGAGTCATTTGCAATTGATCAGCAATGACAAGGATGCCATCGACTGCATGCTCAGCACCCTCCTCAAACTCGCCAATAAAGCAGACGCTCTCGCACTGGCGGCTGTTTCAGAGTTTTCATTGCACATTCATGGCCTGCTGAACCATGCGCAGAATCACATGGATCTGCACGACGAAGCCCTGAATGCGTTGAAGGATTGCCTTACATTGATTGCCTGGCAACTTGAGCTCATTGATCAGAAAACCGGCCAGCTCAGCCTAGACGAAAGCGAACAGACCACGCTGATCGAAGCCTTTGCCTTTCAAGTGGGACAAAATCAGTTTCAGCCACCGGTTCATTCCAAACCTTTCACGCTTGTGACTTATGCCGAACGGCAGGCTTAAAAATACAGATCTGAGTCGTAGTGCATTTTTTATTGCGATATTTGCACCCAAACTTGGTCAAGCGCATGTCGCAATTGAATAACTCATATCCAACCACGACAACGCTACACAAATAACTATTCCTTTCGGGAGTTGGACTCCCTGTCTTGCCTAGGGTTTAACCTGGCCAAAAACCCCATTTACAGCGACTGAAACCACACTTTGCAAATGTGGAACCTTCGTCCAAACATGTATTTACTGACTCCACGGACATCTATCACAAGCGCGACCAACGGTATCTTAGGTGTTATCATGCCGCCCATTAGTTGACGTCAATTAATGGCAATGTGATTGTCAGGGCTGCAACCCGATCAAGATCCAGGCTGGATGTCTCATACAGAAGTGCGACCCGTTGAAGTCGATGCAAAACACTACAAAACATAGGCCTGTCAGCCAGAAAGACCGGTCTGCCCGCAGCGCACATCCATTGGCTCCATCCGCTATGTACGCCAGCCTCAAGTCCATCGCCACGTGGCCACCCTCCCGAGAAAACGCCCGTCGGTTCACGCTTTTGCTGTGTGTCTGTGCGACGCTTGGCAGCTTGTTGGTCTACAGCCTGTCCACTGCCCTGCCTCTAAGCCTGTTGATACTCGACATTGCGGCTTTGAGCTGCGTTTGGGTGCAGTATCGTCTGTCACGCAAATCAATAAAATTTCAGCCCCAAGAACTGGCCGACCGCTTGCTGGAAGTTCAGGAAAACGAACGCCATCGGCTCAGCCGGGAACTGCATGACGACATCGGTCAATTGCTGACCGCAGCCAAACTGCAAAGTGACTGGCTCAAGCGACGTATGCCGGAAGAACTCCAGGAACAATGCTCGGTGCTGTGCGACACCCTCGAAGAAACCCTCGCAAAAGTGCGTGATGTATCGGCAATTCTCAATCCCCGGCAACTGGCCAGTCTTGGACTTGAGGCGAGTTTGCGTGCGCACTTGCTCAAAACGTTGTGCAACACGCCCGTGCACTGGAGCCTGGAATGCCATCAGCGCCTGACCGGCATTCCCGAAGAAATGGCAGTGGCGGCCTTTCGAATTACCCAGGAAGCAGTCACCAACATATTGCGGCACGCCGAGGCGAAGAACCTGTTGGTCTGCCTGCAGCGTTTACCAAAAGGCCTGTCGCTGATGATCAGTGACGACGGCCAGGGATTTGCGCCCGTCACTGACCCCGGTCGCGAGGGTCAGCGCGGAATGGCCGGGATGTCTGAACGCATCCAGCAACTGGGCGGCACCCTGACCGTTACCAGCGAACCGGGCAAAGGCACTCAAATCGAAGCTCTCTTCCCTTGGGCGCCCCGTGCGTTCGAACGGGCCAGTACGAATAAGGTTATGCATTGACTTGTAACTTACTTCTGGTGGATGACCACTCGCTGATCAGGGCTGGCGTGCGCGCCCTGGTGATGGACCTTCCTGGCTACGCGGTTATTGGCGAGGCCAATGACGGCTCGCAATTGCTCGCGATGGTCGAGCATCTGTCTCCGGATATCGTGCTGCTGGATATTTCCATGAAGCAAACCGGTGGTCTTGAGGCTTTAACGCAACTCAAGCGAATCCGCCCGCAGAGCAAAGTGCTGATCCTGTCGATGCACACCGATCCGGCGCTTATCATGCAGGCGCTGGAATCCGGCGCTCATGGCTATCTGCTAAAGGACACCACGGCCACCGAACTGGAACATGCGCTGGAAGCCTTGCGCAACAACGAACGCTACCTGAGCCCGGCCATCGCCCACACCGTCATTACCCAAGCGCTCACCCGGCAAAAAAACCAGTCTGAATCCGCCGACTCACACAACCTCACGGCTCGTCAGCTGGAAATTCTCCGGTTGATCGTTCGCGGCAAATCCACCCGGGAAATCGCCAACGGCCTTGGCCTGAGCGTCAAGACTGTCGAAACCCACCGCTCGCAAATCATGAAACGCTTGCAGATTTTCGATGTGGCTGGCCTGGTGTTGTTCGCAGTTCGCGAGCAGATCATCAGTCTGGACGACTGACGAGCTCAGTTGCACTCAACAACGGCGAGCGCTCAGGCAAATGCACCAGCAGCGCTGCCGGCCTCGCCGAGAACCGCAGGCTGTCACCCTCCAGCGGTTCGCCATCGAGATTGATGTAAAGTCCTTCGGAAACCTTGATCTCGACCCAGGGCAACCGCGCCCGCACGAACATATTGTCGATGCCAAAGCCGTCAGCCAGCAGGTTTTTCAAAGTGCCAACCAGCTCCTGCGGAGCCGGTAAAATACTGACATCAAGCAAACCGTCGTCAGCCAGTGCCTGTGGACACAACACATGACCGCCGCCAGCCTGTCGGCCATTGCCGATGCCCAGGGCCAGCAACTCACCACTCCACTGAAAATCCGGCCCATGCAACTCGCCATACGCCGCGTGCAACTCACTGAAACGTGACAGTCCGGTAAACAGATAAGCCGCGCCGCCGAGCACCTTTTTCAAGTCCTCGGACGTGTTAGCAGTGACTTGACTGCCAAACCCGCCGGTGGCCATGTTCAGAAATATCTGTCCGCCAACCTCTCCCAGATCAATGGTGCTGGGCGCAACATCCAGTAGATCCAGTGCCTGGGCAGGCTCCAGCGGAACACCGGCAGCGCGCGCAAAATCGTTAGCAGTTCCCAGCGGCATCAGCACCAAACTGGCCTGCGTCGACTTCGCAGCCATGGCTTCGGCGATGTCACGCACAGTGCCATCGCCGCCACCAGCAATGATCCGACTGTATCCTGCCGCCAACGCCTCATCCACCAGCCGCTGTGCGTCCCCCGCCTCCCAGGTCACTCGAACAGCCAACTCCCAACCTTGCTCGCGTTTGCTTTCGACAGCAGTGCGGACTTCCTCGTTAAGCGCCTGCTTGCCATGCAAAATCAACAGTGCCTTGCGTTCGCTCATCGTTGTCGCTCCCGAATTCGAATGACCTATGGGAGATGTTGACCTCAGCGCACCCAATAAAAGCCGCAGGAAATTGAATTATTTCGAGCTGGACGGTGTTGCGTCCTACACGTCAGGATTTTTCTTACAAAACGTGAGGAATCGGCTCAATTGACCAAAAAGTGTGATTGGTACACTTTGGTGCCCACGGTTTTCAGTCATCAGCAGGACAAACACAAGGACGTGCCATGCAAAGCCATGACCTCAGGCTACCGATATTTCCGGTCGTACCGCTCGCAGAGAAACGGGCCAATGATCAGGCCGAACTCAAAAACAGTGCAAAACCCAATGGAGAAATTGATATGGAACCTCGCGTTGTTGAGTTGGAAACACACCTCAAGTACATCCGCAGAGACATGGAAGAAGTTCGCAGCGACGTCAAGACCATCAAACACCGACTGGCCTATTCCGCCGGAGGAACAGCCGTCGTTCTGGGGCTGCTGGGCTGGATCGCCAATAGTCGTTTCGACCAGCTCGTGACACTGCTCCTGGCTCACTGATCAGTTACCACGCAAAAGCCCGGTTCACACCGGGCTTGCGTGACATGACGACTAGAAGAATCAGCCCAGGACTTCGCTCAACGGTATGAAGTACACGCTGTCACCCTCAACCAGCGTGCGATCCTCCAACACTTCAACCAGTCCATCAGCCCAGGCAGCGCTACGCAGCACACCTGAACTTTGATTTTTGTAGATGATGGCCCGGCCATTTTCCAGACGACCACGCAAGTACTCGCGTCGATTTCCGGCTTTCGGCCAGTCGAACCCTGCCGGTACTTGAACCTTCAGCGGCTCCACCTCTTTGACACCTTGTCGACGCAAGAGATAAGGCCGAGTCAACAGGGCAAACGTCACCAGAGTCGATGCCGGGTTACCCGGCAAGCCAATCACCGGCACACCGCGAAAGTGTCCGAATGTCAGCGGCTTTCCGGGTTTGATGGCGAGTTTCCACAACGCAAGCTCACCCTCTTCCCGCAAGGCAACGCCCAAAAAGTCAGCCTCTCCGACCGAAACGCCGCCGGTTGAAAGGATCAGGTCGACATCCTTCAGCTCGCCGAGGCGCGTGCGCGTAGTGATCAGGTCATCCGGAAGAATACCGGCGTCGACCACCTCACAACCCAAACGCTGCAGCCAACTGCAAAGCAAAACACGATTGCTGTTGTAGATTTGCCCTGGCCCAAGGATTTGCCCAGGCTCAATCAATTCATCCCCGGTCGACAGAACCGCAACGCGAACCTTTCGGATCACGTCCAGCTCGGCGCAACCCAGTGAGGCCGCTAGCCCCTGTTCGATCGGCCCAAGGCGCGTACCCGCAGGCAAAATCGTTTCACCGACAGTGGTTTCCTGGCCTTGTGGGCGGATGTTTTGACCAACGACCATGGTTTCAGTGAAACGCACTCGCTCATCCGGCTGGACTTCGGCGTTTTCCTGCATCTCGACGCAATCGGCACCGGCAGGCACAGGCGCCCCGGTAAAGATTCGTGCGCAAGTGCCCGCCTGCAAGGGCTCGGGCGCCTGGCCGGCAAAGACCTTCTGACTGACGACCAAGGGCTCGCCGGCCCAGTCAGCCAAACGCAAGGCATACCCGTCCATGGCGCTGTTGGGCCACGGCGGCAGATCCAGCGTCGAGATCAGGTCATCAGCCAACACACGTCCCTGAACCTGCGCCAACGACAAGCGCTCGCGCTCAAGAATTCGTGAGGTGCCTGCCATTTCCAGCAGACGCGCCAGCGCCACCTCGACCGGCATCAGACTGGCGGTCTTGCCCGGCTTACCCGCGGGATTCACAGGGTGCCGCCTGTTTCAGGTGTGTTACGAAATTGCATGGCCGATGGCGCGAATCCAGTTGTTCGGAAAGAATGCCATCCCAACCGGTACGTACAGCATTGGTCGAACCCGGCAAGCAACAGACCAACGTGCCGTTGGCCAGACCGGCCAGTGCGCGGGACTGAACCGTCGAGGTGCCGATGTCCGCCACAGAGATTTGCCGGAACAGCTCACCAAAACCATCGACTTGCTTGTCGAGCAGGCAGCTCACCGCTTCCGGAGTGCTATCGCGCCCGGTAAAACCGGTACCACCCGTGATCAGCACCACCTGAACGACCTCGTCGGCAATCCAGTTGGCGACTTGCGCGCGGATTTTGTAGAGATCATCTTTAAGCAACACCCGGGCAGCCAGGTTATGGCCGGCCGCGGTCAAGCGGTCGACGAAGACCTGGCCTGAGGTATCGGTTTCCAGAGTGCGGGTGTCGCTAACCGTCAACACCGCAATGTTGAGCGGTGCAAAAGGTACATCAGCCTTGGCTTTCATAGGCTCGTCCAGTTGTATGAGAAACAGCCCGGTGTTATATCACAGCGCCCCGTTTTTTCGCCGCCCCCATGGAGACTTGCCATGACCTCAAATACAGACTTGCCACCCTGCTCCATTCTGCTCCTGGCAGGCGGGCGCGGCCAACGAATGGGTGGTCAGGACAAAGGTTTGTTGGAATGGCACGGCAAGCCGTTGATTGCACATTTGCATCACAAAACACGCCCGTTAAGCGACGACCTCATCATCTCGTGTAATCGGAACCCGGAAAAATACGCGCCGTACGCCGACCAATTGGTTCATGACGACGAGGGCGACTTTCCGGGACCACTGGCCGGCATTCGTGCAGGCCTGAAAGCGGCTCGCCACCCGCACCTGCTGGTCTTGCCTTGCGACGTACCGCGCATTGATGCCGCCCTGCTTGCCAGCATGCGCGAAGGCGCCAGCCAACACCCCGACAAACCATTGATGCTGCGCCATGATGATCATTGGGAACCCTTGCTCTGCGTGATCCCCGTGGCACTTCGTGCTGAATTCGAAACTGCCTGGAACGATGGCGAGCGCAGCCCGGGTCGAATCATGCGCAAGCTCGGTGCGATTGCGTTGCAGTGTCCCGATAATGACCCACGTCTGGCGAACCTTAATACTCCGCAATTGTTGGGCACGCACTACACTACGTAAGACTGCTAGAACCGAAGGAACTTGCACGCGCTGTTTACGTCTCAAGCTCCGTAACCAAAAGAATTAATCTCGGAGACACACCCATGACTCAACGGACCCTGGCCACTTTCATGCTCGCACTGGGCCTCGCCACCCTCGCCGGTTGCGCATCGCCGACGGTGATCACCTTGAATGACGGTCGCGAAATCCAGGCCGTCGACACGCCAAGCTACGATCAGGATTCGGGTTTCTACGAATTCGAACAACTGGATGGCAAGCAGACTCGCATCAACAAGGATCAGGTTCGTACCGTCAAAGAGTTGTAATCTTCGCGGCTTAAAACGGACACATAAAAATGCCCCGACATGTCGGGGCATTTTTTATCTGAAACTCGAAAACGTTAACCTTATGGGTTTGGCTCTTTGGCTAATTTATCTACGCGAGTCAGCCCTTGCGTAGCTTCAGTGATGCATTTTTCATCGTCATTGTTCGCACGAGATGCTTCAGCGCTGGCCTGTAATCGTTTGATTTCTGAGCTGGCGTCTGCGGAGGTAGCTGGCAGGCTGGTGACTTTATCCTTGAGCTCCTGGAGCTTGATGGTGCAGAGATCGTGTTGTTGCGAGGCGAACACGGGAGAAGCCAACATTGCAGCGCAAATGCACATTCCAGCAAAAGCAGTACGTTTCATGGGTGTCTCCTTGAACGGAAAGTCTCGGTGCTGCCAAGTGATCTGACAGCTATGCCGAGGTTGACAGCCAAGTTCGCAAGGCCTGTTCAAGTGACTATAAAACAGCCCATAAATTCGAACTTTTTTACCAGACCAACTCATCATCGCGCCGTTTGATCGTCACCACTGCAGGGTGATCGCACTCTCAAACTCTCTTTCCTGTCCCGTAACCGGATCAACAAACTTCAAGCCTTGCGCCAGCAGTTTCAAAGGATTGGCGTAGTCATCCTCTACATCCTTGAGCGCATGCGGATAAAAAGGGTCGTTGCAGATGCTGGCGCCCAAGGCTGTCATGTGCACACGCAACTGATGCTTCTTGCCCGTCACCGGATAAAGCCCGTATCGCCAGAGATGACCGTTCTTCTCCCTGACCTCGACAGCCGTCTCGGTGTTACTGATGCCCGGCCCCTCCTGCATGCGGAAGAATGGCTCGCCATCGATTAGCCGACTCTTATGAACCAGTGGAAAATCCAGTTCAGGCAATGCCAGGGCAATAGCCTCGTAGCGCTTTTCGATTTGCCGCGTAGGAAACAACGACTGATAGGCCGAACGGCTTTGAGGGTTGGCAGAAAACAACACGAGCCCCGCCGTATGCCGGTCAATACGATGCAACGGCACCAGGTGCGGGTTGTCCAGTCGGCGGATGAGACGGCGCAGCAAGGTCTGCTCGACGTATTCACCCGCCGGGGTCACGGGTAAAAAATGTGGCTTGTCCGCCACGACCAGATGTTCGTCTGCATACAGAATCGACTCGATCACCGGGATCGGCTTTTCGTCTGGCACTTCACGAAAATAATG
The DNA here is from genome assembly GCF_040438925.1 of Pseudomonas sp. MYb327. Lineage (NCBI taxonomy): Bacteria > Pseudomonadati > Pseudomonadota > Gammaproteobacteria > Pseudomonadales > Pseudomonadaceae > Pseudomonas > Pseudomonas sp. MYb327. The sequence continues at coordinate 926,089 of NZ_CP159258.1, read as the reverse complement.
AATCCGCAGACCTTCCTTGTAGGGTAGATCAAGGGCAATTGGGACACCTTGTCCATCGAGCACCCGGCCGCGAGCGATTCTGTCCAGCCATTGTTCACGACCGACGGTACTGAAGTGATCGCACAGGCAATCGAAAACGGTCTGCCACGTACCAGGTGGCAAGTAGAGCGTGCTGGCCTGGCTATGCGCGGCAGAAAACGATGAAGTGGACATACAAAAGCTCTTACCCGAATGCAGAGCGGCATTATCCAACAGCGGCGAGAACGAACCTAGCGGAGAATCCTCACGCGGGTATTTGTGTGCGCGCCGCCGCCTCGGTGTATTCCTTGAGCCAGCGCAACACATCGACCGCCTCCCAGCGACCCGGGTCATAAAGCGCATACAACAAACCCTGATAACCCACGACATCCAGCTGCCGGTGATAGCCTGCGCGCTGGAACAAGGCTTCAATTTCAGCAAAGCAGGTATTGAAATGCAGTTTGTTGAAGGGCGTTTTTCCCTCCGTCACCAAGCCGTCAAGGCGCAATTCGGCGACAGCCTCGCGAACCACGTCCACGGACATCCGGTTCACGCTGCTTTTCAATTGTTCGACATTGACCACGATTCATCCCTCTGACGCCCGGAATTGCGCTGCTCCAACCCGAAACCAGCGGCGGCCAGGCAGCAACCCGGATAACTGTATGCGCATACAGTATCCAATCGCATCGGTTAAGCCAAGGGGATCAATCGCGAAGTTCGACGGGCGGAACACATCCACAGCCAAAATCGTTTAACGCAGGAAGGCAACCACTTCGTCGGCACTGAAGGGCCAACCCAGTTCCGCGCCGGTATCGACTCGGCGCAGGACCGGAATCCGCAGGCTATAGGCTTCGAACCATGATTCGTCGTCAGCGATGTCCACCAGCTCCACCAGCAAGCCGCGCTCGACAAACTCCATCAACATGGCTTCGGCCACTTCGCAGAGATGGCACCCAAGAGTGCCGAACAGCTGACATTCAGGAAGCATGAGCGCTCTACCAAAAAATTAAGTGCCTATTCTAGGCCTGCCCTGAAATGCCGTCGAGCCAATGAGACTCACTGCTAATCCTGGCTGACGGCACCGATCTTGTGCACCGACAAGTCGGCCCCGTAATACTCCTCTTCCTGGCTCAGGCGCAGACCATGCAACGCCTTGATCACGCCATAGACTGCGAAGCCACCAGTCAGCGCCACAACTACACCCAGTGCAGTGCCAATCAACTGACTGATCAGACTCACTCCGCCCAATCCACCCAATGCGCTCTGACCGAAAATGCCACAGGCAATTCCGCCCCACGCGCCACACAGACCATGCAGCGGCCAGACACCCAGCACATCGTCGATATGCCATTTGCCCTGCGCGGCAGTAAAGCACCATACAAACAGCGCCCCCGCGATGGCACCGGTGGCCAGTGCGCCCACGGGGTGCATCAGATCGGAACCAGCGCAGATCGCTACCAGCCCAGCGAGTGGTCCGTTGTGCAAAAAGCCCGGGTCGTTGCGCCCGACAATCAATGCCGACATGGTGCCGCCGACCATCGCCATCAACGAGTTCACCGCCACCAAGCCGCTGACTCCTTGCAGGGTTTGCGCGCTCATCACGTTGAAACCGAACCAGCCGACGATCAGGATCCACGAACCCAACGCCAGAAAAGGAATACTCGACGGCGCGAACGCCACCAGACGCCCTTCGCGATAACGACCGTTGCGTGGCCCCAGCAGCAACACCGCCGCCAGCGCCAGCCAGCCGCCCATGGCGTGGACCACTACAGAACCGGCAAAATCATGAAAGCTGGCGCCAAAATGCGCCAGTAACCAGGCTTGCAGGCCCAGGTTGCCATTCCAGATCATGCCCTCGAAGAACGGATAAATGAACGCCACAATCAATGCTGTCGCACACAGTTGCGGGACGAACCGGGCGCGCTCGGCAATGCCACCGGAAATGATCGCCGGAATCGCCGCAGCAAAAGTCAGCAGAAAGAAAAACTTCACCAGCCCGTAACCGTGATCGGCATTGATCACAGCTGCCGGTTGCATGAAAGTGACCCCGTAGGAAATCCAATAGCCTATAAAGAAATAAGCCAGGGTCGAAACGGCGAAGTCACTGAGAATCTTCGATAATGCATTTACCTGGTTTTTTTGCCGGACGGTCCCGACTTCAAGAAAGGCGAAGCCGGCGTGCATGGCCAGCACCATTACCGCGCCAATGAGGATGAACAACGTATTGGAGCTATGGACCAGACTGTCCACAGCGCTTTGCAGATTTTCCATGGATTTGGCAGACCTTAAGGCTGAAAAAAGCACCAAAGCAGTTCATACGGGCAATCCATGCACCAAGTTGAGACTTGTCAAATCGAGAAAGTCCCTCCCGATGAACCGCTTTGGAGCACAGGGTTCATCAAGGCCAATCATCACCAGGACATTTGCGCGGGTTTTGATTGTTTGAGTTAAGGTTTTACTGAAATCTTGCCCAGCAACAGCGCATGGGCGCGGGCTGACGCACCACGACACAGCAAAAGTTGTACCAGTCATTTGTACTGAACCTTCGCGCAAGGCTCATACTCGAACGCAACAGAAGCCACTTACGGAGATCACCAATGGCCAGCATCAAGGCAAAGACTGCTCAAGAAATCCTGATGACCGATTTTCAAACATTGGTCAGCGACACTGAACGATTGCTGGAGCACACCGCTTCCCTGGCTGGTGATCAAGCCGATGAACTGCGCGAACAGATTCACGACAGTCTGCTGCGTGCACGCGAAACCTTAAAATTGACCGAAGACTCTCTGCGCGAGCGTGGCAAGGCTGCCGTCACCGCCACCGAAGACTATGTACAGGCCAACCCATGGCAATCGGTGGGCATCGCCGCCGGCGTGGGCTTTCTCATTGGCTTGCTGGCAACGCGGCGCTGATTATGGCGATCGATGAAATCGGCTCGTCCGAGACGGGCGCAAGTTCCACATCGCGACGTCTGGGCGCCGCCTTTCTAGGTTTGCTGCACAGCCACGTCGAACTGTTCGGGATCGAATTGCAGGAGCAAAAGGCTCGCACCGTCAGCCTCTTACTATTTGCAGGTTTGGCCCTGGTGTTCGCGTTGTTGCTGTTGGTTGGATTGTCGACGCTGGTGTTGATCGTGTTCTGGGACACCTATCGCCTGCCCGCCATCATCGCACTCTGCGTGTTCTACACCCTCGCATGCGTGTTCTGCGGGATGCGCCTGAGAGCGGCAATCTTCGATGAATCGTCGCCCTTCCATGGCACTTTGGAAGAATTGGCCAATGATCGGGAGCGCCTGCTGCCATGAACCTGCCTGAACTGCCTCGCAACAGCTCCCGCACGGAAATGCGCAAGGCGTTGATTCGCTTGCGCATGGAAATGCACCGCCAGGAAATCCGCCACGAATCCGCGCAATTGCTGCGGCCCTTGCAGCGTGTTCGCGGGATGTCACAAAACCTGCAGGACGGCTTCGGCATCAAGCATGCCCCGCTATGGGGCATGGCCGCCGTCACCTTACTGGGTTTTCTTACGGGCAAGGGTGCAAAAACCGGCGGTGGGGTGAGTAGCCTCACCCGACTAGTCCGCCTGGGCACCACGCTGGGGCCGCTGATCAAACTGGTCATGCAGGGTTCTTCGAGCAAACACTAAGCCATCACAAGCTGGCTGCATTCTTGCAATACCTGCGGGATGAACCTCTTTATCGAGAGGTTCAATCCTGTGTGCCTACCCGGAAAGCAGGTTCCTTCAAAAAACAAGATCTACTAAGGAGGCCTTGTGATCGACGGGCAACCGCTCGCCTGCTTTCAGCCGTTCATCGATACCGCCACTGGCCGTATCGCGGGTGTCGAGGCATTGGGTCGACTGCGTCAGGCCGATGGTCAACTGACGTCAGTTGGACCGTTGTTCGCTGACCCGAGGACGAATGCCGTCGCCCTACGTCGCCTGGATCGCCAACTGCGCGATAACGCCTTGAGCCGTTTGCCGGAGGCGCCCCCCGACTGGTTTCTCAGCCTGAACATTTCCCCACGCTGGATCAGCCGCTTGCGTCCGGACCAGCCGCTGCCGAGCCTCAAGCAATTGTGCCGGCATGGCGTCGACCCACAGCGAATCGTTTTCGAGATCACCGAACTGGGCGGCGATATCCAACGACTCGCCCACGTGGTGGAACGGTATCGCCAGGCTGGCGCGCGTATCGCCATCGACGATTTCGGTGCAGGCTACTCGCAACTTGATCGCGTGCTGGCGCTGCAGCCTGACATTCTCAAGCTGGACATGCGCCTTTTCCAGGCCGCGGCGTTGGGTGGACCGAGCAGCGAGGTAGTCATGGCCCTGGCTCAAATGGCCGAGAAAACCGGTTGCTGGATCATCGCCGAAGGCGTCGAAACCGAATCACAACTCAATTTTGCCCTGGAATGCGGCTCACGCTACGTGCAGGGTTTTCTGTTCGCCGGGGCACAAGAGAATTTCTTTGCCAGCGACGCTTTTGTCGAGCGCTTTGCGCAACTGCGTCAGCGCTATGTTCAGCAAAAACTGGCCGAACGCAGTCGCCTGATGACCATGCGTCAGCAACTCAGCGAACTGATGGCGATCCTGCAAGCCTGGGCTCAGGCCCGTGCGCCGCTAAGTGCCCTGCCACGACTGGATGCATTCCCCTGGCTGTTGCGCTTCTATCAATGCGATCGCCACGGAACACAGCTGACGCCGAACCTCGAATGGCGCAACAGCGGCTGGTTTGCCGACAACCGTTACCTGGGCCATAACTGGTCTTGGCGCCCCTACTTCTATCAACTGCTGGCAGAGGGCGGCGATGAGCGACGGCTGACCCTCTCCAGCACCTACCGCGACGCCACCAGCAATCAGTATTGCCTCACCGCCGGACAGTTTTTTGATAATGGCGAACGCCTGCTGCTCATCGACATAGATGCCGTCGGGCTGTAGTTCCCCTTGCAGCGCGTGAGGCGAACCGGGAAGCTAAGGGCTCAGTCACCTGACGGAGATAACCAGCCTTGGATTGGCAAACCCTGCTTACCCGCGAACGCCTTGGAAAACCGCTGCACAGTCCGGAAGAGCTCGGTCGCAGCCCTTTTCACAAAGACCATGACCGCATCATTTTCTCGGGGGCGTTTCGCCGCCTGGGGCGCAAGACCCAGGTTCATCCGGTCTCCAGCAACGACCATATCCACACGCGCCTGACCCACTCGCTGGAAGTCAGTTGCGTCGGCCGCTCCCTGGGCATGCGTGTGGGTGAAACCATCCGCGGCGCCCTGCCCGATTGGTGCGATCCCAGCGACCTGGGAATGGTGGTGCAATCAGCCTGCCTGGCCCATGACATCGGCAATCCCCCCTTCGGTCACTCTGGCGAAGACGCGATTCGACACTGGTTTCAGCAGGCTGCCGGCCGTGGCTGGCTGGATGCAATGAGCGAAGCCGAGCGCAATGACTTTCTTAATTTCGAAGGCAACGCTCAGGGCTTTCGGGTACTGACTCAACTCGAGTATCACCAGTTCGACGGTGGCACACGTCTGACTTATGCCACCCTCGGTACCTATTTGAAGTATCCATGGACGGCAAAACACGCCGACTCCCTGGGTTACAAGAAACACAAATTCGGCTGCTATCAGAGCGAGTTGCCGCTGCTGGAGCAGATCGCCCATAAATTGGGCTTGCCTCAACTTGAGGACCAGCGCTGGGCGCGTCATCCATTGGTGTACCTGATGGAGGCCGCCGACGACATTTGCTACGCGTTGATCGACCTGGAAGACGGCCTGGAAATGGCGTTGCTTGAATACGGCGAGGTCGAGTCGCTGCTTCTTGACCTGGTGGGCGACGATCTGCCGGAAACCTATCGTCTACTCGGTCCTGAAGATTCGCGTCGGCGCAAATTGGCCATCCTGCGCGGAAAAGCCATCGAGCACCTGACAAACGCCGCCGCCCGCGCCTTCGTTGAGCAGCAAGAAATGTTGCTGGCCGGTACGCTGCCCGGCGACCTGGTGGAGCATATGCACGGCCCCGCCAAACGGTGCGTCCTGAATGCCAAGGACATGGCGCGCAAAAAAATCTTCCAGGACAAGCGCAAGACGTTGCACGAAATCGGCGCGTACACGACGCTGGAAATCCTGCTCAACGCTTTCTGCGGCGCGGCGCTGGAACAACATAACGGTCGAACGCCTTCCTTCAAGAGCCGTCGGGTTCTCGACCTGCTGGGCAACAACGCGCCGGATCCCCACGGACCTCTGCACACTTCATTCCTGCGGATGATCGACTTCATCGCCGGCATGACCGATAGCTATGCGAGCGACATGGCACTGGAGATGACCGGTCGCTCTCGTCACTGACAAGTATTTTCTGATCAGCCATTTCGTCGCCCGGAATGGCCGATGAGCCACATAAAAGCGAAATGCATTCAACTCACGCTGAATTCCCCTACAACTCATGCCGAGCGAACTGATCGCTTGCCCGGTATCCACGCGAAACAATCACGCTTACTTTGTTCGACATAAGAAGCGTAAACAACATGATCAAAGACAATCTGCGTATCTTGCTGGTGGAAGATCATCCGTTTCAGCTCATGGCTACTCAATGTCTGCTTGAAAGCTACGGCTTCACCCAACTCACCACGACTGACAGTGCCGAAGGGGCATTGCATCAAATGCTCACTTCGGTACAACCCTTCGATATTCTTCTATGCGACCAATGTTTACCCGATCTCTGCGGGCTGGAACTGGTTAAATTTGCCAGTCATCGAGGGATGATCAAACAAGCGATACTACTAAGTAGCCTGACCTCCGCAGAGCTGGACAGGCTTGAAAACACCGCCAACATCAATGGGCTACCGCTGCTGGGTTATTTGAGCAAGCCCTTGAAACAATCCGAATTCAGAAAACTATTGACCTTGATTCGGTAGTAAAAATGAATCGTTAAACATAGAAAACAAACATGAGCCCCTTCATACATCCTGATAACAAATCCAATTAACGCGTAAGCCCATTCTTTTTCTCATGTAGGAACATTCCTATATTGCTGCTACAGGTAGGTCAGTTCATACGTCACATCAACTATCTGAGCTAAGGTGCGCGCTTTATTTGAGCTCGCATGGGATTTTATTATGAACTCCGTTTTTATTGTCGACGATCACCCTGTCATCCGGCTTGCCGTTCGAATGTTGCTTGAACACGAAGGCTACAAGGTCGTCGGTGAAACTGATAATGGGGTCGACGCAATGCAGATGGTTCGCGAATGCATGCCCGACCTGGTGATTCTCGACATCAGCATTCCCAAACTGGATGGACTGGAAGTGCTTGCCCGTTTCAACGCCATGAATACGCCCCTTAAAACATTGGTATTAACTGCACAATCGCCGACACTTTTTGGTATTCGCTCCATGCAATCAGGCGCGTCGGGCTATGTATGCAAACAAGAAGACCTGAGCGAACTGGTCAGCGCCATAAAGGCAGTACTGTCAGGTTACAACTACTTCCCAAGTGAGGCCCTCAACCCTGTTCGCTGCGATGACGCACGCTGGGCAGAGTTGGAATTGTTCAAGTCCGTCAATGATCGAGAGTTGATGGTATTGCAACTTTTTGCACAAGGTCGCACAAACAAGGAAATTGCCAAAGGCATGTTCCTGAGCAACAAAACAGTCAGTACTTATAAAAAGCGGCTCATGCAGAAACTCAAAGCCAAATCCCTGGTTGAACTCATCGAAATGGCAAAACGTAACGCGTTAGTGTGAGAAACAGGATGCCCAGTCGTTTCAAGGATTACCTGATACTGATGACCGCGGGCTTATGCCTGAGCACCTCATTGCTTGCAGCCCAGAGCAGTGAATACACGTTGCTCAGTCGCTCTACGGCCGGGCACCTGGAAGTCCAGCTCGATCAATCACAACGACAGTGGGTCAATAACAAACATGCACTGTTGCTTGGCACATCGGCACCAGATTATCCGCCCTTCGACATGACCCTCAGCGGTCGTGACTATGAAGGCTTCACTGCCGACTACGCGGGCATCCTCGGCAAGATCACCGGCTTACCCATCAAGGTACAACGCTTTGCATCCCGGGGAGCGGCAATCGAAGCGCTCGAAAAAGGTGAAGTCGATCTGCTCGGCACCGCCAATGGTTTCGAGGCGCACAATAGCGAAATCGTGCTTTCCACACCCTATGCCGTGGATCAACCGGTCCTTGTCACCCGTGAAGGAGAAACCCGGTCGCTGACCGAAGGTCTCGCCGGCCTGCGTCTGAGCATGGTCTATCACTATCTGCCGCTGGAAGAGGTGAAGGCCATGTACCCGAAGGCGATCATCACGTCCTATCCTTCTTATCAGAATGCGATCAACGCCGTGGCCTTTGACCAGGCTGACGTGTTTCTCGGCGATACCATCTCTACTCATTACATGATCAACAAGGGCTACCTGAACAACATCCGCATGGCCAACTTTGGCAAACACGAAGCACATGGTTTCAGCTTTGCCGTACACAAGAACAATCCCGAACTGCTCGATATCATCAACACAATGCTCAGGACCGTTCCCTCCAGCGAAAGAGAAAGCATCGCCAAACGCTGGAGTGCCGGCAGTGACATCCTGCTCACCGATCACAAACTGGAGCTCAGTTACAGCGAAGAGCGCTGGCTGGCACAGCATCCGGTGGTCCGCGTGGTGGTCAATGAGGCGCTCGCCCCGCTGACTTTTTTTGACAATGATGGCAACTTTCGTGGTGTTGCCGCGGATTTGCTTGAGCTGATCAGGTTACGCACCGGTTTGCGCTTCGAGATCCAGCGCAGCCGAAGCGACAGCGAAATGATCCAGCGCATCAACGACCACCAGGCTGACCTGATTGCCGCACTGCTCCCCAGCGCGCATCGAGATATGCTGCTGAACTTCAGCCGACCTTACTTGCAAAATTCCTATGTCCTGCTGACACGCAAGGGAACCGACAGCCCGATCAATCTTGCGCAGCTTCAGGGCAAGCGCCTGGCAATCGCCCAAGGCAATCCGCTGATGGATTACCTGCGTAGCGAGTTCCCGCAAATAAAGCTCATCGAGACCCCGGACACGTTCAGCGCCGTCGAAATGCTGGCCGAAGGCCGGGCAGAAGGCACGGTCAATTCACTGGTGATCGCCAACTATTTCATTTCATCGCGACTCTTCGAGCACACCCTCCAGATCAGCACCACTATCGGTACGGAACAGGCCGCTTTCTCCCTGGCGACGGGTCGGGACGCGAAGGAACTCAACGACATTCTCAACAAGGCGCTGCTGAGCATCGCGCCGGAAGAACTGGGCATCATCAACAGTCGCTGGCGTGGTTATTCGGCATCCACGCAAAACACGTGGCGTAACTACCAGCGGCTGTTCTATCAGATCGTCATCGGCGCCAGCGTGTTGTTGCTTATTTCCGTGGCCTGGAACGCTTACATGCGGCGCCAGATCAACCAGCGCAAAACGGCCGAGCGCGCGCTCAACGATCAATTTGAGTTCATGCGCTCACTGGTCAATGGCACCCCGCACCCGATTTACGTGCGGGATCGTCAGGGTTTGTTGCAAAGCTGCAATGACAGTTATCTGCTGGCCTTTGGCACCAAGCGCGAAGACGTCATCGGCAAAAACTGCATTCAGGGCGTCCTGAGCAACGCGTTTGAAGCGCATGAGTATCACGCTGACTATCAACGCGTCGTCGCCGAGGGAAAGCCGCTGATAGTTGACCGCCCGCTGCACATTGGCGGCCGCCAATTGACGATCTATCACTGGATCCTTCCCTACCGTGACTCAAGCGGTGAAGTGCAAGGCATCATCGGTGGCTGGGTTGACATCAGCGAACGGCGGCAACTGTTGGATGACCTGCGTTGCGCCAAGGAACGAGCCGATGAAGCCAATCGTGCCAAAAGCACGTTCCTGGCAACCATGAGTCATGAGATCCGCACCCCGATGAATGCGGTCATCGGCATGCTTGAACTGACGCTCAAGCGTATCGAACAGGATCACCCGGATCGTCCCGCCATCGATGTGGCGTACCACTCGGCCAAGGATTTGCTGGAACTGATCGGGGATATTCTCGACATTGCACGCATCGAATCCGGCCACTTGAGCCTGAGCCCGCAACGCACCAACCTGGGTGAAATCGTCGCCTCTGTAGTGCGAATCTTCGACGGACTGGCCCGGCAGAAAAAGCTCGACCTGCTGCTGGAATTCACTCCGGACGAGCAGGCATACGACGTCTTGCTGGATCCGCTGCGCTTCAAGCAAGTGCTGTCCAATCTGGTCAGCAACGCCATCAAGTTTACCGAGCAGGGCCAGATCAGGATTATCGTCACCCTGAGCCCTGGCACCGAGCCCGAGCAGGTGCACATGCAGTTGCAGGTTCAGGACAGCGGCATAGGCATCAGTGAACAGGATCAGCAGCGCCTGTTCGAGCCTTTTGCTCAGGCCGATAGCGCCGGGCCGTCAGCCAGACGCGGTACCGGGCTTGGCCTGGTGATCAGCCGAAGTTTGTGCGAGGGAATGGGTGGCAGCTTGCAGTTGAGCAGCAAGCCGGGGGTCGGTACGCAAGTCGAAATGTCACTGCAACTGGCCAAACTTGCACCTGAACCCGCAGCGGAAATAGCTGAAACATTAATCCCTGCTACAACAGCGTCGTTGAACGTATTAGTGGTCGATGATCACGCTGCCAATCGCCTGCTGATGTGTCAACAACTGGAGTTTCTGGGCCATCGCTTCAGCACGGCGGCCGATGGTCAGGCAGGATTCGAGGCGTGGAAAACCGGCGTTTACGATCTGGTGATCGCCGATTGCAACATGCCGGTCATGAACGGCTACGAACTTGCCCAAGCCATTCGCCGAGAGGAAAAAGAGACACAACAACCCCCTTGCACCGTACTGGGCTTTACCGCTAACGCGCAGCCGGAGGAGGTTCAACGGTGCAAGCAAGCCGGAATGGACGACTGTTTGTTCAAACCCCTGACCCTGACCGCTTTGAGCCAGTGGGTTGCGGGCATAGAGGTCTCCACTCGGACCCCCGCCTTCAGCCTGGAAGGATTTGAGTTGATGACGGGGGGCAATCCGCTATTGAATCGACGATTGTTGACTGAATTGCTGAACAGCAACCGTCTGGACCGGCAAGATTTGTTGGCGCTGTCCGGTTCCCCGGATCGGCAATCATTTCTCGACATTGCCCACAAGATCAAAGGTGCCGCCCGAATCGTCCAGGCTTCGCGGCTGATCGATTCCTGCGAGGCGCTCGAAGCCGCCTGCAACAACAAACTCCAACCCGACACAGTGCTTGAATGCTGCAAGAACCTGGAGCGCGCGCTGCTTGAACTGGATCAGGCATTGCTGCAGAAAATCACAGAAAACGACGAAAGCAGAATGATAGAGCCTTAACTATGCTTGGACGCTGAGCAGTGCGTTAACCATCATGGAGTGACCTGCATGCCCAACCCACTGCGCCTGGAACAACGGCGGTTTCCCCTGCACGTGCACATCAGTGCCATGTTCACCATGCTGCTGTTGCTGACCGGTGTGGTGCTGGGCATTTTCAACTATCGGCAAACCACGCAGATCATTCTGTCCAGCAGTGAAAAGCTGTTTAACCGCATCGAGCAGGATGTCCGCCTGGACCTGCAGGCTACCTACGAACCGATTCGTCACCTGCTCAGCCTCCTGGTGCATAACCCCGCAGCCCAGGGTCCGGACCTGGAGCAACGTCTGGCACTGCTCAAACCCTTCACCCAATCGCTCAAAGACAACCCCGACCTGGCATCGCTGTACATTGGCTACGCCACCGGTGATTTTTTCATGGTTCGCCCGCTGCGAACTGCCAATCTGAAAACACTGCTCAAAGCCCCTGACTCAGCGGCTTATCAGGTGTGGAGTATCGAGCGCAACGATAGCGGCCAGACTCATTCCCAATCCCTGTTTTTCGATCAGGACCTGGCGCTCATCAGTCGCCAGGACAACCCGGACGACAGCTACGATCCACGAAACCGCGCGTGGTTTTCCAGCGCCAAGCGCGACAACGATCAGATCACTACCGAACCCTACGTCTTTTTCTCCACCCACAATGTCGGTACCACTCTGGCACGGCGCAGTGGCGATGGCGCCGTCATGGGTGCCGACCTCACCCTGGAAGAACTCAGCGCCACCCTGGCCAAGCATGTAGTGACGCCCGCTACCGAGATCGTATTGTTCGACGCCCAGGGTAATGCCATTGCCTATCCCGACAGCAGCCGACTGATCATCGACGACCAGTCGGCTCGTCTGATCAAAGCCGCCGACTTGAGCCCTAGCCTGGGTGTCTTGCTCAACACCCCGCCGGTAGGTAATCGCCTTGAAGCTGCCGGGCGTCAATGGATCGTGGCCCGCAGCAGCATGCAGGAAGGCGGCCCCCAGGGACTTCAACTGGCGCTGTCGGTACCCGAAGATGAACTGCTCGCCGACGCCTACCGCATGCGCTGGCGAGGTGCCCTGATCACCCTGGCCATTCTGCTGTTGTGTGTACCACTGGGCTGGCTGACATCGCGCATCCTGGTCAAACCCTTGCGTGCTCTGGTGCAGGAAGCCGATGCGATTCGCAGTTTCGACTTCAATTTTCCGGTCTCCCGTCGTTCGCCGGTACTCGAAATCGACCAACTTAGCCTGTCGATGACGCGCATGAAGGATACGCTTGCGAGTTTCTTCCAAATCACCGAAAGCTTGAGCGCCGAGACCCGATTTGCGCCTTTGCTTGAACGGGTGCTGTTTGAAACGGTAAAGATCGGCCAGGCCCAGGCTGGTCTTCTCTACCTTCGCGAAGGTGACGGCGACCGCATGGAGCCCCAAGGACTGGTGATCAACGACACGGCTCAACCCTTGTCGTCATTCGGCGTCCACGGGCACGCGCTGCACGATCCGCAAAGCCCTGACTGGCTTCGCCAATTAGCGTCCGCCGACAATGTGGTCACTCATCTGGGTTTCGAGCAGGCGGGGGATTTGCAGAAAGTATTGCTCGAACTGACCTTCCCTCGCGCTCATCTGATTGGCATTCGCTTGCACAATCGGCACAACGAAACCGTTGGCCTGCTGGTGTTTCTGTTGGCCGATAGCGGCAACCAGAGCGACCAGGAAAAACTCCGACCGGACCGCATTGCATTTCTCCAGGCCGTGTCCGGCGCGGCCGCGGTGAGTATCGAGAGCCAACGCCTGCAATCCCGGCAAAAACAACTGTTGGACGCCTTCATCAAACTGCTGGCGGGCGCGATTGACGCCAAAAGCCCTTACACCGGCGGACACTGTCAGCGCGTTCCTGAGCTGACGTTGATGCTGGCTCAAGCTGCCGCGGCCAGCCAGGAGCCAGCCTTCCGCGGTTATCAACCCACCGAAGATGAATGGGAGGCGTTGCACATCGCGGCCTGGCTGCACGATTGCGGCAAGGTCACCACACCGGAATACGTCGTCGATAAAGCCACGAAGCTGGAAACCCTGAACGACCGCATCCACGAAATCCGCACCCGCTTCGAAGTGCTCAAGCGCGACGCCTGGATCAGTTACTGGCAGGCCATGGCGCTCGGTGGCGACGAGCAGCACCTGACGCCACTACGCGACGCCACGCTGGCGGAACTCGACGATGAATTTGCCTTTATTGCACGCTGCAACCTCGGCGGCGAGGCCATGGCCGAAGCCGACCTGCACCGCCTGCGCAGCATCGGCCAGCGCACCTGGGCGCGAACCCTGGATGATCGGCTGGGGGTTTCCTGGGAAGAGAACCGGCGTCAGGCCCGCACCCCAGCACCGACTCTGCCGGTCACTGAGACGCTGTTGGCGGACAAACCCGAGCATTTGTTCGAACGGCCGGACGCCGAACTGATTGCGCCGGACAATCCTTGGGGCTTCAAGCTCGATGTACCGCGTTACAAGTACAACCGCGGCGAACTCTACAACCTGAGCATTACCCGGGGCACTTTAACGAGCGAAGAGCGTTACATCATCAATCACCACATGGTGCAGACGATCCTGATGCTCAGCCACCTGCCCTTTCCCGGCCACCTGCGCAACGTCCCGGAAATCGCCGGCGGCCATCACGAAAAAATGGACGGCAGCGGTTACCCCAAACGCTTGAAGCGCGAAGAGATGAGCCTGCCGGCGCGGATGATGGCGATTGCCGATATTTTCGAAGCGCTGACCGCCGCTGATCGACCTTACAAGAAAGCCAAGTCGTTGAGCGAAGCGCTGGGCATCATGGCCTTCATGTGCCGGGACGCCCACATTGACCCCGAGCTGTTCGGGCTGTTCATCAACGCGCACATCTATCTGAAGTACGCCGAACGTTTCCTCGACCCGCAGCAGATCGATGCGGTGGATCATTCAGGCCTGCTGATCAAGGCTGGCCTGAAAGTTTGATCAGCAATCGGTAAGGCGCAGGAAAATCGCCGCCAGTTGCTCGATACCGGCCTGATCCTGTGCGGTGAAACGCGCCAGTTTCGGGCTGTCGAGGTCGAGCACGCCGATCAACCGGCCATCCTTGACCAACGGCACGACCAGTTCGCTATTGGACGCACTGTCACAGGCAATATGGCCAGGGAACGCGTGCACGTCTTCGACCCGTTGAGTCTGTAAGCTCGCCGCCGCCGCACCGCACACGCCCCGACCGAACGGAATCCGCACGCAAGCGATCTGCCCCTGGAACGGGCCAAGCACCAGTTCTTCATTGCGATTGAGGTAAAAACCGGCCCAGTTCAGATCATCGAGCTGATTGAACAGGAAGGCGGAAAATTGCGCGGCGTTGGCGATGAAATCGCGCTCGTCCGCCAGTAAAGATTCCAGCTGCGCGTGCAGCATGCCGTAGCCTTCGAGGCCCTGGCCGCTCTTTTGTAAATCAATCATGCCTTGTGCTCCAACAGTTTCAGCCCCACCCAATAGCGGGCAAATTGATACGCGCAACGCCCGTTGCGATTGCCCCGGCCCGTGGCCCAGCGCACTGCCAGGATGTCCAGCTCCTCGTCGCGCTGCCACTTGAGGCCAGCCTTGTCGGCCAGTTGACCGATCCAGTGCTCGACGACATTGAGAAAGTGTTCCTGGGTAAACGGGTAGAACGATAGCCACAGGCCGAAACGGTCCGACAGGGCGATCTTGTCTTCCACCGCTTCGCTGGGGTGCAGTTCGCCGTCGACGCGTTTCCAGTTTTCGTTATCGCTTTCCTTTTCCGGCACCAGATGGCGACGGTTGGAAGTGGCGTACAGCAAAACGTTGTCCGGCGCCTGCTCCAGCGAACCGTCGAGTACGCTCTTGAGCACGCGATAGTCGCCCTCGCCCGATTCGAACGACAGGTCATCGCAGAACAACACGAATCGCTGGGGCAGCTTGGCAATCTGTTCGACCACCCGAGGCAGGTCTGCCAAATGGTCACGCTCGATCTCAATCAGACGCAACCCGGCATCCGCATGCTCGGCCAGCAAGGCACGGACCAACGATGACTTGCCGGTGCCGCGCGACCCCCAGAGCAAGGCGTGGTTGGCCGGCATGCCGTCTAGGAACTGTTGCGTATTGCGCCCCAGTTGCTCCACTTGCCGATCAACGCCGATCAGGTCGGACAGACGCATGTCGAGGCTGACTTCCAGCGGCAGCAGAAAACCACTGCGGCCCTCGCGCTGCCAGCGCGCAGCCAGGCTGTGGGTCCAGTCGATGGCTTGCCGAGGGGTGGGCAACAGCGGTTCGATACGGGCCAGGACCGCATCGGCGCGTTCAAGAAAAGCATTCAATCGGGAATCCACGTCTTCTCCTCGGACACGTCCACAGTAATGATGGCGCTACAGTGATGAAAAACACCGTTCGATGAACGGTTAACCCCTGACAGCGGGGCTCGCGAGAACATCGGGTTCGATGCATGATCGACTATGCTTGAGCAGCGAAGGGAAAAGGAAGTGGTTCAACACCCCATGGACATCAAGTTCACCAACCGGCTGTCCTACAAACAAGCGCGGCTTACCGTGCTGGTCGGTTTCGTTCTGGGCCTGCTTCTCAGCTTGCTGCAAATAGGCATCGATTATGCCAGTGAAGACGCCTCCATCAACCGCGAAATACAGTCTTTGCTGGAAATCAGTCACAACCCCGCCTCACGGATCGCCTACAACATCGATGCCGAACTGGCCCAGGAGCTGACCCTCGGCCTGCTGCGCTCACCGGCGATCATCGGTGCAAAACTTACCGACAACAACGATAACGTGCTGGCTAACGTCAAGCGTCCGGGTCTGCAAAGCGGCTATCGGGTGCTCAGCGACTTCCTGTTCGGCGCCCACCGGCAGTTCGAAGATCGCCTCTATCTGAACCACTCGCCCAACGAATCCCTCGGCACGTTGCAACTCGACGTTGACACTTACTCTTTCGGCTACCGGTTCCTGCGTCGGGCCGAAGTGACCCTGCTCAATGGCTTTGCCCGCAGCCTGATCCTGACCGGGATTTTGCTCGCACTGTTTTATGTGATGTTGACCAAACCCTTGGTGCGCCTCATCCGCGAACTCAGCAGCCGCGACTCGCGCAGCATGGAGCCGACGTCACTGGAGTGCCCGGCGGGACACGCCAACGATGAAATCGGCGTGCTGGTGAAAGTGGCTAACCAGCAATTCGAGAATGTCGCGACTGAAATCCAACAGCGCCGCAATGCCGAAAACCGTCTGACCGATTACCTCAGCCAACTGGAAAACATCGTCTCGGCACGCACCGCGGAACTCAAGGCGATCAACGCGCGGCTCAGCCAATCCAACCAGGAACTGGAAGTTGCGCGCAGCACCGCGCTGGACATGGCCGAAGCACGCTCGACGTTCCTCGCCAACATGAGCCACGAAATTCGTACCCCCCTTAACGGCTTGCTGGGGATGATTGCCTTGTCCCTGGACGGCCCCATGACTGCCGAGCAGCAGCAACAGTTGTCCATCGCCCATGACTCGGGCAAGGTACTGGTGGAGTTGCTCAACGATATTCTCGATTTGTCGAAATTCGATGCCGGCCAACTCGAACTCGAACACATCCCGTTCGACCTCGGCTCGCTGGTGGAAGACACCGCCAACCTGCTGTCACAAAACGCCGCACCGAGTGTCGAACTGACCTGCCTGATTGCTCCGGACTTTCCGGCGTTGGTACTAGGCGATCCGACCCGGGTCCGGCAGATCGTCAGCAACCTGCTGTCCAATGCCCTTAAATTCACCCGTTTCGGTCGTGTCGATGTGCGCCTGTCGACATTCGGCGACAGCGTCAGAATCGAGGTCTGTGACACCGGCATCGGCATCCCACAGGATGCCCAAGTCAAAATCTTCCAACCCTTCACTCAGGCCGGCGCCGGCATTACCCGGCAATTTGGCGGCACCGGGTTGGGACTGGCCCTGACCTACAACCTCTGCGAAGCCATGCAAGGGCGCCTCACCATCAGCTCGGAAGCGGGTTTCGGCAGCCAGTTCTGCGCGCAACTGCCGCTGCCCCGCCACACTCGGGCGCTTTCCCCTTCTCCCTTGCAAGGCAAAGTCATCGCCATAACTGCTGCCAGTAGCGGTCTGTCGGAACTGCTGAGCAGCCTGTTACCGGGTTGGGGGCTGGATTATGAGCAGCGCTCCATCGATGATCCGATGATCGGCCTCACGCCCAACGTGCTGATTACCGATTGCCCTGAATGCCTGTTTAACCTGCGCCCGACGATCACTGCGCCAATACTGCTGGTAACCGCTTACGGCAGCTTCATGCCCAGCGAGGAGATCAATGCCCTTGCACCTTTGCAGCAACAGGCCCGTCCGTTGGCACGCAATGCGCTATACCAGACCTTGCGGCGAATCCTGATGCCGGAAACCAACGCCATCGACAGCATCCAGATCGACAGCCACTCCCCACAACGACGCGGCCGCGTGCTGTTGGTTGAGGACAATCCGGTCAATCAACTGGTGGCCAAAGGCATGCTCGGCAAACTTGGTTGCGACGTGATTGTTGCTGCGCACGGCGCCGAGGCACTGGATCAGCTGGAAAACCGCGAATTCGATCTGGTGTTGATGGACTGCAATATGCCGGTGATGGATGGCTATGAAGCCAGTCGGCAAATCCGTCGCAGCGGGCGCTGGCCGCAGCTGCCGATCGTGGCTCTGACCGCCAACGCCATGTCCGAAGAACGCGAACGCTGCCGTGCCGCAGGCATGAGCGACTATCTGGCGAAACCCTTTCGCCGGGAAGAACTGGCCGCGCTACTGGATGTGTGGATTCCCGTTACGACAATGCCTTGATTTGCCCCAACAGTTGGTCGAGGCCATCGCGCAGGTCATTCAGGTGATTCAGATCCACGCCGCTGTCACATAACAGTCGAGCTTTCAACGGCGCGACCTGATCGCGCAAGGCCTGGCCGGCTGGCGACAAGCTCAAGTGCACCTCCCGCTCATCCCGTGCCGAGCGCTGGCGCTGAACCAGTTGCAGTTGCTCAAGACGCTTGAGCAACGGCGTCAGCGTGCCGGAATCCAGCGCCAGACGTTCGCCCAAAGCCTTGACGGTCGGTTGCTCGGGAGCGCTCTCCTGCCATTCCCACAACACCAGCATCGCCAGGTATTGCGGGTAGGTCAGGCCCAACTGATCAAGCATCGGCTTATAGGCCCGGATCACCGCCCGGGAGGCGGCGTAGAGCTTGAAGCAGAGCTGGCTGTCGAGGTTCAGGGAATCGACGGACAACGTGTTCATTTGAGCAGAGCTTCAATCTCGCGGCTCAAGTCCTGGGGCTTGGTCGCCGGCGCGAAGCGCTTGACCAATTGACCGTCCTTGCCGATCAGGAACTTGGTAAAGTTCCATTTGATGCCCTGGGAACCGAGCACACCCGGTGCACGCTTTTTCAGCTGGACGAACAACGGATGGGCGTCGGCGCCGTTGACTTCGATCTTTTTGAACAGCGGAAAACTGACCCCGTAGTTCAGCTCGCAAAACTCACTGATCGCCCCTTCGTTGCCCGGCTCCTGCTTGCCGAACTGATTGCAGGGAAAACCCAGCACCACGAGTCCTTGATCCTTGTAGGTCTGCCATAGTTCTTCGAGGCCTTTGTATTGCGGGGTGAAACCGCATTTGCTGGCGGTGTTGACCACCAGCACCGCTTTACCGGCGAAATCCGCCAGGGTCTTTTGCTCGCCCTTGATGGTGGTGCAAGGGATGCTCAGCAGATTTTCGCTCATGGCGCGGTTTCCGAATTGAGGAAGAAAGGCTAAAAATAGCGAGCAATTGAATTGTGTGCAATTTAATTAATTGATCGAGCCCACTTTTGCGATGTAACACCGAACTTGTGTGTGGGAGCTGGCTTGCCAGCGATGAGGCCCTCGAAACCTGTGTTGCACTTGAGGGGCTATCGATGGCGAGCCAGCCTCTACAGGGAACACCAGATGCCGGTCATTCCCGTGGGATCACCCTGTCCGATTACTCGCGGGGAACAAGATCCAGGCACACCGAATTGATGCAATAACGCAAACCGGTTGGCGGCGGACCGTCGGGAAACACATGCCCAAGGTGCGCATCGCACTTGGCGCAGACCACTTCGGTGCGGATCATGCCGTGGCTGACATCACGAATCTCGGTCATGGCGCTATCGCCGATCGGCGCATAGAAGCTCGGCCACCCGCAGCCGGAATCGAACTTGGTCTTGGAATCGAACAACGGCTCATTGCAGCAGATGCAGTGGTAAATACCGTCAGTCTTGGTGCCGTTGTACTTGCCGGAGAACGGGCGCTCAGTGCCCTTGAGCCGACAAACGTTGTACTGCTCCGGATCGAGCATGGCTTTCCATTCTTCCAGGGTTTTTTCCAACTTTTCCATCGTCACACCTCAGCGGCTGAAAAAGCCCGATCTGTACCTTTTCCACGGATCGGGCGGCACGTATGATTGCGCCTCGTCAAACGCCAGTCTGGCAGCCAGACCACGCGCATTCAAACGGATTTATGGGTGCTGCATTTCAGGGCGTCAGGCCTGTGTAACTACGCAGGATTCCCAGTACGGTTGTTCATACGCCGCCTGGATCGTTCATTTTCGGGAACACATCGCCATGCAGGTCAGCAAATCGAACAAGCTCGCCAACGTCTGCTACGACATTCGCGGCCCGGTGCTCAAGCACGCCAAACGACTGGAAGAGGAAGGCCATCGCATCCTCAAGCTGAACATCGGCAACCCGGCGCCCTTTGGTTTCGAAGCGCCGGACGAAATCCTCCAGGATGTGATCCGTAACCTGCCGACCGCCCAGGGCTACAGCGACTCCAAAGGCCTGTTCAGCGCGCGCAAGGCCGTCATGCAGTATTACCAGCAAAAGCAGGTGGAAGGTGTCGGCATTGAAGACATCTACCTGGGCAACGGCGTTTCCGAGCTGATCGTGATGTCGATGCAGGCCCTGCTCAACAACGGCGACGAAGTGTTGGTGCCGGCCCCTGACTACCCACTGTGGACCGCTGCGGTGAGCCTGTCGGGCGGCAACCCGGTGCACTATCTGTGCGACGAGCAGGCCAACTGGTGGCCGGACCTAGCCGACATTAAGGCCAAAATCACGCCTAACACCAAGGCCCTGGTGATCATCAACCCGAACAACCCGACCGGCGCGGTGTATTCGAAGGAAGTGCTGCTGGGCATGCTGGAACTGGCGCGCCAGCACAATCTGGTGGTGTTCTCCGACGAGATCTACGACAAGATCCTGTACGACGACGCTGTGCACATCTGCACCGCTTCCCTGGCGCCAGATTTGCTGTGCCTGACGTTCAACGGCCTGTCCAAGTCCTATCGCGTGGCGGGTTTCCGCTCCGGCTGGATCGCCATCTCCGGCCCGAAACACCACGCCCAGAGCTACATCGAAGGCATCGACATGCTGGCCAACATGCGCCTGTGTGCCAACGTGCCGAGCCAGCACGCGATCCAGACCGCATTGGGTGGCTACCAGAGCATCAACGACCTGGTGCTGCCGCCAGGGCGCCTGCTGGAACAGCGCAATCGCACCTGGGAATTGCTCAACGACATTCCGGGCGTGAGCTGCGTCAAGCCTATGGGCGCACTGTACGCGTTCCCGCGCATCGACCCGAAAGTCTGCCCGATCCACAACGACGAAAAATTCGTCCTCGACCTGCTGCTCTCCGAGAAGTTGCTGGTCGTGCAAGGCACGGCTTTCAACTGGCCATGGCCGGATCACTTCCGCGTCGTGACCCTGCCGCGTGTCGATGACCTGGACATGGCGATCGGCCGCATCGGCAACTTCCTCAAGTCCTATCGCCAGTAAGTGGTCGTTCACCGTGCGATGCCGGAACCCGTCGCACGGTGATTCATTCAGCAACACATGTTTGCGCCCTACCAATCACTGACACCTGAATCCCTGACGGGCAACTCCCCACCTGGTTGCGTATAACAATCTCGGGGGCCTGGACGTCAATTGGCCTACAAAAGCTTCCTTATTCAACATCGGAAATGCCCTTCAAGCAGCTAAGCTCTTGCTGTAGGACACAGTTTGAAATAGTCACCCGGTTGAATACCCAGAAGCAGCACCTTATATACCCCGCAGTACGCTACATCTTTAGCATAAGGAGATTTCTACAACCATGATGCGCATCCTGCTGTTTTTGGCCACTAACCTGGCGGTCGTGCTGATTGCCAGCATCACCCTGAGCCTTTTCGGCTTCAACGGGTTCATGGCGGCCAACGGGGTTGATCTCAACCTCAATCAGCTGCTGATTTTCTGTGCGGTCTTTGGTTTTGCCGGTTCTCTGTTCTCGCTGTTCATCTCCAAGTGGATGGCGAAGATGAGCACCAGCACCCAGATCATCACCCAGCCACGCACGCGTCACGAGCAATGGCTGTTGCAAACTGTCGAGCAACTGTCCCGTGAAGCCGGGATCAAGATGCCGGAAGTCGGGATTTTCCCGGCCTACGAGGCAAACGCCTTCGCCACCGGCTGGAACAAGAACGACGCATTGGTCGCGGTTAGCCAGGGTTTGCTCGAGCGTTTCTCGCCAGATGAAGTGAAAGCCGTTCTGGCCCACGAAATCGGCCACGTAGCCAATGGCGACATGGTTACCCTGGCGCTGATTCAGGGCGTGGTGAACACCTTCGTAATGTTCTTTGCACGGATCATCGGCAACTTTGTCGACAAGGTGATCTTCAAAAACGAAGAAGGACAAGGCATTGCCTACTACATTGCGACCATCTTCGCCGAACTGGTCCTGGGTATCCTGGCAAGCGCCATCGTCATGTGGTTCTCGCGCAAACGCGAATTCCGTGCCGACGAAGCCGGTGCAAACCTGGCCGGTACTGCCGCGATGATTGGTGCGCTGCAACGCCTGCGTGCCGAACAAGGCCTGCCGGTGCACATGCCTGACACGCTGAATGCCTTTGGCATCAATGGTGGCATCAAACAAGGGTTCGCCCGCATGTTTATGAGCCACCCGCCGCTGGAAGAGCGTATCGATGCGCTGGCTCGTCGTCGGGGCTGATAATCCCACGGTGACAAAAAACGGGGCGATCAGATCGCCCCGTTTTTTTTCCCTGAAGAAAGATCGCAGCCTGCAGCGTCTCCTACTGGAGCTGCTGCAGGCTGCGATCTTTTGCTTTTAACGGCCCGTCAGCCGATAAACCCGTTCCTCCAGCCGCGTGATGCCCGCTTCCAGAAACTTCCCGCTCTCGCTCAGCACATCCTGATCTTCCAGGATCTTCAGCGCCCACGAGGCCCCTAACAACCGCTGAACTTCTTCATCCAGCACGGCAAACGGCGGACCGGGCATTTGGGCCTGGTCGTAATCCAGCGTAATCAACAACCCAAGCGCATCCTTCGGCAGAATCCGTATCAGATGAGCCGCGTATTGCTCACGCATTGACGGTGGCAGCGCAATCAGCGCGGCGCGGTCGTAAAGTGCGGCGCAATCGGCGACATCTCCAGCCGTCA
Source organism: Pseudomonas sp. MYb327 (assembly GCF_040438925.1). Taxonomy (NCBI): domain Bacteria; kingdom Pseudomonadati; phylum Pseudomonadota; class Gammaproteobacteria; order Pseudomonadales; family Pseudomonadaceae; genus Pseudomonas; species Pseudomonas sp. MYb327. The sequence goes on along the minus strand of NZ_CP159258.1, from coordinate 903,189 downwards.
GCGCGAAAAAATCACCGCACCAAAGCTCGATCGAACCGGCCCGATAGACCTTGAAAGGCCCCTGCTCAGTGACGTCGGGGTCGAACTGATGCTCATTGAAAAAATCTTGAATGGCCTTTTCCGATAGCTCGATTCCCAACACCTCGTGGCCTTCGCGTGCGAGCCACAACAAATCCAGACTCTTCCCACACAACGGCACCAGCACACGTGCGCCATCGTCCACGCCTAATTGCGGCCAAAACCTTTGCAGAAAAGGATTCACTTGCGGCAAGTGAAAGCCGATCTGATTCGACGCCCACTTCTTGTGCCAAAACTCCGGCTGCATAAGTAACCCCAAAATTCGATCAAAACACCCTAAAACTTATATTAGATTTAGATCAATGATCTGACTGAAGATGGCACCATCTTACGCTCAGGAGCTCATTCATGTTCCCCAGTCTCTACATATCCCATGGTTCCCCCATGCTGGCCCTGGAACCCGGCGCCAGCGGACCGGCCTTGGCGCGCCTGGCGGCAGAGATGCCAAAGCCCCGCGCCATCGTAATTGTTTCCGCGCACTGGGAAAGCGATGAACTGTTGGTCAGCGGAAATCCCCGGCCGGACACCTGGCATGACTTCGGTGGATTTCCCAGGGCATTGTTCGAAGTGCAATACCCCGCACCCGGTGATCCGCAACTGGCAGTAGAGGTTATCGAACTGCTGAAGGCCGGTGATCTCCCCGCTCGTATCGACAGCAAACGGCCGTTCGACCACGGCGTTTGGGTGCCCTTGTCTTTGATGTACCCGCAGGCGGATATCCCGATTGTCCAGGTTTCGCTCCCGACTCGTGGCAGCCCCGCGCTGCAAACCCGGGTCGGTCATGCCCTGGCCAGCCTGCGTGAACAGGGTGTGCTACTGATCGGCTCCGGCAGCATCACCCACAACTTGCGCGAGCTGGACTGGCATGCCGGCCCAGAGAGCGTCGAGCCATGGGCGCAAGCGTTCCGTGACTGGATGATCGAAAAACTCGCGGCCAACGACGAGGCTGCCCTTCACGATTATCGCCGGCAAGCACCGAATGCCGTGCGTAACCATCCCAGCGATGAACATTTGCTGCCGCTGTACTTTGCCCGCAGTGCCGGTGGAGATTTCAGCATTGCCCATCAAGGATTCACCATGGGTGCGTTGGGCATGGACATTTATCGATTCGGGTGATCGAAGATACAGAAACGAAAACGGCTAACCCATGGGTTAGCCGCTGTTGCCGAGTGTCACTGTTCATAAAGTTATGCGAGTCGCCCTCGTACCTCCTGTTTGACACCCCAGCCTTCAATGATGCCGCCCAGTGGCTCGACCACCGCTTCGAACCCCTGCTCGAAGTCGCCAATGTCATCGTAAGTGGCGTACATGACCTTGCTCAACTCCAACGCCCAGGCGCCGTCGTCACGCACACTGATCTGCGCATTCAAGGATTCACCACGGTAATGACCCGCCGCCCTGCGTGCCCGCTCCTCGTCCGGGAAAATGGCGTAAAACTCGATGGGATGGAACCGTGAAAAGTCGAAACCGCCTTCTTTCATGCGGCGCAGCACGCTGCTGCTGATGTCTTCTTGATAGGCTGTGCTCATGAAACGTCCTCCTCAACTGATGGATAGACTTTCCGTACTCCCAGCGCTCGCCACCAATCTGTGCGAGCGACGGCAACCAATGCGCCAACGGGAAACAAGCATGTAGCTGACAAGACCAGACCTTAGCGATTCATTCGCTGATCTTGCTTGCAGATTAGCCCCAAGATAGAGCCTCTGCCAAGGCCTGGTTGAGAATGTGACAGGTGCGGTTCAGATTGGCGTGATGCCGAGGATTTGAATGCTGTTCTGGGACTTGAGACTTTTGACAGTCGCGTCAGTGGTTCGCCCTTCCAGATCGTTCAGATCCAGTTCGGCAGCGACGGGAAGGAGCCGGGCCTTGATGAGTTTGGCGGCGTGTTCGTTATCCGGGCACTCGTCGCACTCAAAGACTTCGTCGACAGTTTCACCGTGATCATCCACGAAAGTGATTTTCCACTTTTGCATCAGTGCCTCCTCGATAAAACCCGCAATTGGGCTTACATCTATCTGGACTTTTGCTCTTTCTGATCGTTCAAATGGATCATGCGTCTGGAATAAAAACATACAACCTGTGGTAGCTGGCTTGCCCGCGATTGGTTCACTGCGGCGTGTTTGACGGACCGCAGCGTATTCATCGCTGGCAAGCCAGCTTCTACAAGGGCATCAAGTATTTCTTCAGTCGTTGCTTGGCTTGTTCACTGCTTGCAGCACGTATTGCGGCAACGCGAACGCACCGATGTGGATTTCCGGATTGTAGTAGCGGGTGTTAATACCGCTGTCGGCGAAACGCTGTTGCAGGGTTTCGCGGGACAATTTTCGATAAGCGGTATTGGTCGCACCCCAGGCGAAGGTCATCGAGCCGCCGATGTAAGTCGGCACCGCGGCTTGATAGAAATGCCAGTCGGGGAACAGGCTGCGCAGGCGACCGGCGGTGGTTTTGACTTCTTCGATCTGCATGAAAGGCGTGCCGTTCTGGGTCACGAGGATGCCGCCTTCGTTCAGGCAACGGTGGCAGGCCTGGTAGAAATTTTCCGAAAACAGCACTTCGCCCGGACCGATCGGGTCGGTGGAGTCGGAAATGATCACGTCGAACTTTTCAGTGGTGGTGGCGACGAATCGCATGCCGTCGTCGATCACCAGGTTCAGGCGTGGATCATCGAACGCACCGTTGGAGTGGTTCGGCAGGAACTCCTTGCACATGTCGACCACGGTGCCGTCGATCTCGACCATGGTGATGTGTTCAACGTTGCCGTGCTTGGCGACTTCACGCAGCATGCCGCCGTCGCCGCCGCCGATGATCAGCACGCGCTTGGCATCGCCGTGGGCCAGGATCGGCACATGGGTGAGCATTTCGTGGTAGATGAATTCGTCGGCTTCGGTGGTCTGGATCACGCCATCCAGCGCCATCACCCGGCCCATGCGCGGGTTTTCGAAGATAACCAGGTGCTGGTGCTCGGTGCGCACTTCGTGCAGCAGTTTTTCCATGCGAAAACGCTGGCCGTAGCCTTCGTAGAGGGTTTCCAGGTAGTCGCTGGCTGGGATGTTGCTCATGGGAAGTGCTCCGATGAATGCGGTGGCAACGGACGGTTACCCGCCCATGATGGCCAATCGATCGGCTCGATTGCCCGGGAAAGGCGCGCATTCTACGTCGCGGAACATGACAGGTCGAACCTTCTGATTCACACAATCCCTGTGGGAGCTGGCTTGCCAGCGATAAGATCTGCGCAGTGCACTTTAACGACCGCGTCGCCTGCATCGCCGGCAAGCCAGCTTCTACAGTTTTGAGCGTTCAGATTCTGACATTCCCCCGCGGCCCGGCAATGGCCCAGATGATCAGGCCCAAAACCGGCAGCAACAGGATCAACAGCACCCAGAGGACTTTCATCCCAGTGTCGGCGCCACTTTTCAGTACGTTGATAATTGCCCAGATGTCCAAGGCAAGAATGATCAGGCCTACCAGGCTATTGAACGTGGAACCCATGGTAACGCTCCCGAAGAGTGATTTGCCCTCTTAGGATAGCCGGGCATTGCGAGGGTTCCGTTTTTATTGACAGCTTTGACGTTTCAGACGTGGATAGCGACTTTCAAGGCTTCCAGGGAAGGCGCGGCCGCGATGCCGACTTCGGCACACAATTCCAGAACCCGTGGCACGTCGTTGCCGAAAACCAGTACGACTTGCAGCTCGTCGTCGAGCAACTGGCTGAAATTCATCAGCACGTAACCGCCATTTTCCTTGTTCAGGCTGCTCATCTGCACCTGAATGCGGTTGAGCGCGGTCAAGGCCTCGGTCTTGGCCAGTTGCTTGGGTTTGATATTGAAATCGACACCCGGGCCAAACGAGTCAACGATTTGGGCGAACAGATCCATGTAGGTATCGGCCTGGAACAGCACTGTTTCCGGCAAGCTGCCGACGACCACCCATTCGCCCAGCGGAATCGGGAAAGTGTCGTCGTAGTTGATATCCGGATTGGCCGTCAGAAAACCCTCTGCATCAGCATAGGCCTGGGCCGCTTCGTCAGCGACCTTGAGGATTTCGTCATCGCCCATGCACCCGGAGCTGATTTTGCTGATGAGTTCGACGAGTGCGACTTTCATGGGGTGGATCCTGTAGCGAGGGAATTTTGAGGGCGCGAAGGATACCGCATTCTCAATGACATTGTGGCGAGGGAGCTTGCTCCCGCTGGGGTGAGGAGCGCCCCCAAATTGACCATTTGCGACTACTTCGCAGCCGAGCGGGGAGCAAGCTCCCTCGCCACAGAGGTATTGCGCAGTATCAGCCCAGCAATTTTTCCAGCTGCGCGATGGTATCGGTAGCGCCCAGCGTCTTGGCGGCGTCCAGTGCGGTGACGCCATTGGCGTCCTTGGCTTTGGGATCGGCGCCTTTGCTGATCAGGTAGTCAACGATCGCCACGCGGTTGAACATCGCAGCCATCATCAACGCGGTACGGCCGTCGAAGGACGAACCTTCAACCTGCGCGCCACCTTCGACCAGCGCCGTGACCACGGCCAGGTCACCCTTGAAGGCCGCACCGGCGATCGGGCTTTGACCGTTGTCGTTGCGGATCTCCGGGTCGGCCTTGTGTTCGAGCAGGACTTTTACGGTTTCCACATGGCCATGGTAAGCGGCCAGCATCAGCAAGGTGTCGCCCTTGTGGTTGCGCAGGTTCGGCGGCAGGCCCTTGGTCAGCAGCGCAGCCATCATGGCCGCATCGCCCTCGCGTGCCTTGTTGAATACCTGTTCGGCAAACTCCGCAGCTTCTTCGGGGGTCATTTGGCGGCTTTGGTCTGACATTGGACACTCCACTTTCTGTCATTCGGAAAACCGACAGTTTCCCGAGCAGCCTGGACACTGTCACTTCTTTTTTGTGGTGCGGGCTCATAGCCACATTCAATAGCGGTATTTCCCACTGCGAATGTCGATCAACACTTGATCGGTGACTTGCACGTAGGTTTCGCTTCCTGGCAACCACGCGTAGATCGGATCATCGCCGGTTCTGTCCGGGTCGAAGCCTTCGTCCTTGAGCCGGGTTTTCTGGTATTTGAAGGTGCCGGTGGTCTCCATTTTCACTTTCACCCGCAAGAACAATGGCACCGCGTAGGCCGGCATGTGTTGCCGGGCGAAGGCCAGTAGTTCGCTGAAATCCAGGGTCGCCAGGGATTCGGCCGGGGTAATCGCGGCCATTCCCGCGCGGCCGTTGGTGTTGCGGATTTCCACGCCATAAGCCACGGCTTCGGAAATGTGCGGGTGTTGCAGGAGGATGTTTTCGACTTCGGTGGTCGAGACGTTTTCGCCCTTCCAGCGATAGGTGTCACCTAAGCGATCGACGAACTGCGCGTGACCAAAACCGATGTTGCGCAACAGGTCGCCGGTATTGAAGTAACGATCGCCGTTGACGAATACGTCATGCAGGACGACTTTCGCGGTTTTCTCTGGATCGGTGTAGCCGTCCAGTGGCGCCTTGTCGTCGATTTTCGCTAACAGTAACCCTTGCTCGCCTTTGCCGACCTTGCGCATGAAGCCATTGGCCTGGCGAAGAGGCGCGCCGCTGTCGTGATCGTACGCGGCCAACTCCCAGGACATCAGGGAAAAACCGACGGTGTTGTCAAAATTCAGAATGTTGGTGAAACCGATGTTGCCGTCGCTAGCCGCATACAGTTCGCAGATGTGATTGACGCCAAAACGCGTCTTGAACTCGCTCCAGGCGCCAGGGCGCAAGCCATTGCCGATCATCTTGTTCACGTGGTGCTGGTTGTCTTCTGCGCTGGGCGGCTGATCAATCAGATACCGGCACAACTCGCCGACGTAACCGAGGGTGGTCGCCCGGTACTTGCGCACGTCACTCCAAAACTGACTGGCGCTGAATTTGCGGCGAATGGCAAAACCCGAGGCCCCGCTGATAGCCGAGCCCCAGCACACACAAAGCCCGGTGGCGTGATAGAGCGGCAAGGTGCAATAGACGATGTCGTCCGGGCGCATATCCAGGGCGATCATGCCGAAGCTCGCCGAGCTGCGCATCCAGCGGCCATGCTTGAACACCCCAGCCTTGGGCAATCCCGTGGTGCCCGAGGTGTAGATGTAGAAGCAAGGATCGTCGAAAAAAATCTGCTGGCTGCTCGCCGGGTTATCGCCGCAGGTGTCGATGCTGGCTGTCATCAGGTTGATGAAGCCCTCGGGCGCAATGCCTGGATGGCTGTAAGTGTCCTGATCGGCGACAAACCAGGTACGCACCGCCGCGATCGGCACCCGTTCGCGCACCGCCTGAAATGCCGGAAGCAATTCTTCGCCAACCACGATCGCCACCGGCGCTACCAGGATCAGGCTGTGCGCGAGGGCATCCCGGGTCTGTGAGGTATTGAGCAAGGCACTGATGGCACCGACTTTGGCCACCGCCAGAATCGTTACCAGCAGTTCCGGACGATTCTCGATGAAGACTGCGACCACATCGCCCTTGCCGATGCCCTGGGTAGTCAGGTGATGGGCGATGCGATTGGCCCACTCGTTGACCTGTGCATAACTCAGCGTCACTTCGCCATGCAACAAGGCCGGGCCATCGGGATTTCGCAAGGTCGCTTGCTCGAAACTCCAGCCCAGGCCACACGATTGGGTCGGATCCTTGACGTTGGCAACCTTCATTCCCTTGACCACCCGAGGAATGGCTTTGGCAATCGAAGGCAGCTTGCGGAGCATCATGCTCCAGGTAATCTTGGCGCTTGGCGTGCGGCTCATGGTTGCTCCCGTTCGATCTTCTTATTATCGGGCGGCGTAGATTGAGTCCGAAAATACGTCAACGGTTCTGGCGCTGTACACGCAGTTTTTGAAATGTTTTGTATCCGCGAAGCGATGCGAAAAATGGTGAGCACCGGGATGCCGAATGGTTCCATTCAATCGCCGACGATCTCGCAAAATGCAGGATGCACGATGGCCCTTCATGCAGATTGCACGAAACAAAAAATCCACAAAAAATATAAGTTATTGTTTTATAACGATTTTTATCAATTTCAAATACTGGCACAATCGCTGCAGCTCTCTCCGCATGCTTGCCATTCAAGTACTTACGGAGCTGAAAGACATGAGCCTGATCCAGGAAAAATTTGCATCCTTGTTCTCCAACTTCGAAGTCTCCACCCAGGCACGACCTGACGGCGGGATTCTGCTGACGCTGCGCGGCGGCGCAGAAGACAGAGTGTTCAAACGCTCGATTTCCTATCAGCAATTGCACAACGGCGACCAATTGTCGTGGGTCATCAGTGCGATTCGCCGTGATCTGGCTGAACAAGCGAGTGAACTGCCGCAAATCTCCATGCTGCAGAGTCAGCAACGGTTTGCCCTGCCGACTTATCACTCGCTGTAAATGTTCAAGCGGGAAAGATTAAAAGATCGCAGCCTTCGGCTACTCCTACATAAAGCCGTGTAGGAGCTGCCGAAGGCTGCGATCTTTTGAGTTGGGTTTTTACTTTAAAACACCAAAGGATCGATTCGCGCAAAACTGTCCACAGTCACGTGCCCTGCCAGCTCACCGCCCTCGCGGGCCAGTCCGCAAGTCGCCATCCCCGCTGCACGCGCCGCATCGAGCTCTTCGACGATGTCCGACAGGAACAAAATCTGCGCCGCTTCCAGGCCAATAGCCTTCGTGATGTTGGCGTAGGACTGCGGTTCTCGCTTGGGCCCCGACGTGGTGTCGAAATAGCCGCTGAACAACGGCGTCAAATCCCCCGCCTCCGAGCAGCCGAAGACCAGGCGCTGTGCCTGGATCGAGCCCGAGGAATAAACGAACAGTTGATAGCCTGCCTGATGCCAGCGCTTGAGCGCTTCGACCGCATCCGGATACACGTGACCTTTCAAGTGTCCGGCCTGATAGCCCTGCTCCCAGACCATCCCTTGCAAAGCCTTGAGCGGCGTGGCCTTACGGTCTTCGGCAATCCAGCCCAGCAATATCTCGATGACCCGCTCGACGTCGGCATTCGGCTCGTTGCTGTCGAGGCGTACGGCGGCCAATTGTTCGGCCACATCTGAGCGCTCGGCGTTCTGGCGGACGAATTCCGGCAGGTGTTTGGCGGCGTAAGGAAACAGCACGTCGAACACAAAACTCACCGCGCTGGTGGTGCCTTCGATGTCGGTAAGAATCGCTTTGATCGGCATCGACTCAGTCCTCAAGACGCGGGAAACGGCTGGCGATGTCTTCGCCGGTGAAATTGGCCACCCAGCCTTCCGGGTTGTTGAACAGGCGGATCGCGACAAAATGCGGATGCTCGCCCATGTCGAACCAGTGCGGGGTGCCGGCCGGCACCGAGATCAGGTCATTTTTCTCGCAAAGTACGGCGTAGACGTAGTCGTCGATGTGCAAGGTAAACAGCCCACGACCGGCGACGAAAAAGCGTACTTCGTCTTCGCCATGACGATGTTCGTCGAGGAACTTGGCGCGCAGCTCGGCTTTTTGCGGGTGATCGCTGTTGAGGCTGATGACATCGACGGTGATGTAACCGCGCTCGGTCATCAACTTGTCGATCTGCTCCTGATAGGCGGCGATCACTTCCTCCTGGCCGGCGCCGGGCTGGATCTTCGCCGCGGCTTGCCAACGGTCGAAACGCACGCCTTGCTCAGCCAGGGTCGACTGAATATCTTCGAGATGGGTCAGCACCTTGTTGGGAATTTCAGGGCTGGAGACGTGGTAAACGGACAGGCTGCTCATCAGGGCAACTCCTTAACGGTTCATGCTTTACGGTTAGAGAGCGAGAGCATCTTCAACTCGCACTCGAACAAAAATTCAAAGGCCTCGATCTGCCGCAGGGCGTCGCTCATGCGCGCGCCCCAGGTGTAGAGGCCATGGCCGCGAATCAGATAACCCACGCAATCGGGGTGGGCTTCGAGCCAAGGCTGAACCTTGGCGGCGAGGCGCGCAATGTCCTGATCGTTGTCGAAAATCGGCACCCGCACACGGGATTCGTGGGTCGAAACACCGCTGAAGGCTTTTTGCAGCTCGTAGTCTTCGAACTCGATGAAATCCTCTCGCGTCAGCCGCGACAGCACCGTCGCATTCACCGAATGGGTGTGCAGCACCGCGCCGATTTCCGCGCGCCAGTTGTAAAGTTGCGTGTGCAGCAACGTTTCGGCGGACGGTTTCTTCCCCGGTTCCAGGCTGTTGCCCGACAGGTCGGTGGCCAGCACATCGTCGAGGCCCAACTGGCCTTTATGTTTGCCGGACACCGTCAGCAAGGCTTCGGTCGCCGACAAACGGTTTGAATAATTGCTGCTGGTGGCCGGAGACCAGCCACGGCCATAAAGAAAACGCCCGGCGTCGATGATTTCCTGGGCGAGGTGTTCACGGGTAAGGCTCATGGCCTGTCCTCTTGCATACGTGTGGCAATGATAACGGCAGCCGCGAGGGCTGCGAGACTGGCAATACTAAAGGTCCATGCCGCGCCGAGTGCGTTCCAGCTATAACCGGAATACAACGCGCCCAGTGCGCCGCCGGTGCCGGCCAATGCGGCGTACAACGCCTGGCCCTGCCCTTGCTGGCGCGCGCCGAAGCTACGTTGCACGAATGAAATGGCAGCGGCGTGAAAGCTGCCGAACGTCGCCGCGTGCAGCACTTGGGCAAACAACAATACCCAGAGAAACTCGGCCAATGACCCGAGCAATATCCAGCGCAACGCCGCCAATAGAAAACTCGCCAGCAGCACCCGGCGGATTGAGAAGCGCGCAAGAATCTTGCTCATGAACATAAACATCAAAACCTCGGCCACGACGCCGACGGCCCAGAGCATGCCGATCACGCCACGGCTGTAACCCAGACGTTCAAGGTGCAAGGTCAAAAACGTGTAATACGGCCCGTGGCTCATCTGCATCAGCGCCACGCAACCATAGAACGCCAAGACGCCGGGGCTGCGCAATTGGGCGAGGAACCCGTCCCCCGTCAAGCGTTCACCCTGGATCGGTTGAGCGTTCGGCACCCACAGACTGCTGAGCACGATACCGGCCATGATCAGCACCAGCGCCGCTGGGTAAATGTCGAGGCTAAGCCATTCGAACAAGCGCCCGAGCGCGACCACGGTGATGATGAAACCAATGGAGCCCCACAGGCGAATCTGGCTGTAGCGCGAGGTCTGCCCGTTCAGGTGCGCCAGGGTGATGACTTCGAATTGCGGCAATACCGCGTGCCAGAAGAACGCGTGCAAGGCCATGACCATCGCCAGCCAGGCGTAAGTCTTGCTGACGAAAATCAGCGAAAACGTCAGCAGCGTGCAGACCGCGCCGAAGCGCACGATGGCCAGGCGCCGGCCAGTGTAGTCACCGAGCCAGCCCCAGATGTTCGGTGCAACGCAGCGCATCAACATCGGGATCGCCACCAACTCGCCGATGCGCGCCGCGGAAAATCCGAGATGATCGAAGTACAGCGCCAGGAACGGCGCTGTCGAACCGAGCAAGGCGAAATAAAACAGATAGAAACTGGAAAGCCGCCAGTACGGGAGCGCCGCCAACGTCGTCAGACCCTGGCGGCCGTGAGGTCGGCCATTAAAGCTGACCCAGCACCGGCGTGCTCACGCGCACATCGGCGTTCTGCCCGCGGTGACGCAGCAGGTGATCCATCAGCACGATGGCCATCATTGCTTCGGCAATCGGCGTGGCGCGGATGCCGACGCACGGGTCGTGGCGCCCCTTAGTGATCACGTCCACCGGATTGCCGTTGATGTCGATGGAACGGCCTGGCGTGGTGATGCTGGACGTCGGTTTCAGCGCCAGGTGCGCGACGATCGGCTGACCGGAAGAAATGCCGCCGAGGATGCCGCCAGCGTTGTTGCTGAGGAAACCTTCCGGGGTCATTTCATCGCGGTGCTCGGTGCCGCGCTGGGCGACACTGGCAAAACCGGCGCCGATTTCCACGCCCTTCACTGCGTTGATGCTCATCAGCGCGTGGGCCAGTTCGGCGTCGAGGCGGTCGAAAATCGGTTCGCCCAGACCCGGCATTACGCCTTCAGCCACCACGGTGATCTTCGCGCCGACCGAATCCTGGTCGCGACGCAACTGGTCCATATAGGCTTCCAGTTCCGGCACTTTGTCCGGATCAGGACTGAAGAAGGCGTTTTGTTCGACCGATTCCCAGGTCTTGAAAGGAATTTCGATCGGGCCGAGTTGGCTCATATAGCCGCGAATGACGATGCCCTGACTGGCCAGGTACTTTTTAGCAATCGCACCAGCGGCCACACGCATCGCGGTTTCGCGGGCCGAACTGCGGCCGCCGCCACGGTAATCGCGCTCGCCGTATTTGTGGTGATAGGTGTAGTCGGCGTGGGCCGGGCGGAACAGATCCTTGATCGCCGAGTAGTCCTTGGACTTCTGGTCGGTGTTGCGAATCAACAGGCCAATGGCACAACCGGTGGTACGACCTTCGAACACGCCGGAGAGGATTTCGACTTCGTCGGCTTCCTGGCGTTGGGTGGTGTGGCGGCTGGTGCCAGGCTTGCGGCGGTCCAGGTCGCGCTGCAGATCCTCAAGGGAAATCTCCAGGCCCGGCGGGCAGCCATCGACAATGGCGACCAACGCCGGACCATGGCTTTCGCCAGCGGTGGTGACAGTGAACAGCTTGCCGTAGGTATTGCCGGACATGCGGGACGCTCCGTGAAATCGAACCTGAATACGTAATGCGCGCCAGTATACGCAGGCTACCCAAGTAGTTCATCCTCGAACCTTATGGGTGCCGGTGAGTCCAACCGGCATCTTGTTAATGATGGCGTGATGATGCTGCGAGTTCTAGCCTTGAGCCTTACCCTGATTTCCGGCTTCGCCCAGGCCACTGTCCTGCAAAGGCCGATCACGTTGGACACCGGCACCGGTGAGCTTTTCGGCTCATTGCTGTTGCCAAAATCCGACACACCGGTGCCGGTTGTCCTGATTATTTCCGGCTCCGGTCCTACGGATCGCGACGGAAACAACCCCGAGGGCGGGCGTAACGACAGCCTGAAACGACTGGCCTGGGTGCTGGCCAAACACAACATCGCCAGCGTGCGCTACGACAAGCGCGGCGTGGCCGCGAGCCTGGCGGCCACACCGGACGAGCGTAATCTGACGGTAGAGGCCTATGTCGCCGACGCCGAAGCCTGGAGCCGAAAACTTAAAACCGATCCGCGCTTCAGCCAGCTGATTCTGTTGGGCCACAGTGAAGGTGCGTTGATCGCCAGCCTCGCGGCGCCGAGCGTCGATGCGGCGGCGGTGATTTCCATGTCCGGCAGCGCCCGGCCGATCGATCAAGTCTTGCGCGAGCAACTGGGCAATCGCCTGCCACCACCGCTAATGCTGCGCAGCAATGAATTGCTCGACAGCCTCAAGGCCGGAAAAACCGACAACAACGTACCGCCGCAATTGCAGGTGATTTTCCGCCCAAGTGTGCAGCCGTACCTGATTTCGCTGTTCCGCCAGGACCCGGCGGCGGCGTTCGCCAAACTGAAAATGCCGGCGCTGATCATCCAGGGCAGCAACGACATTCAGGTCGGCATCAACGACGCCAAACTGCTCAAAGCCGCCAAACCTGACGCCGAACTGGCACTGATTGAAGGCATGAACCACGTCATGCGCATCGTGCCCAACGACGTAAAACGGCAATTGGCTTCCTATAAAGATCCGCAATTGCCCCTGGCGGCCGAGCTGGGTGCGCGAATCCTTGGGTTTATTGACGGACTTCGCACCAGTTAAGCGCTGTTTGCCCTCCAGTCCTGAAAAAAACGGCCGATAAGCCTTTGTCGCCAGCGCACTGGCTGGCGGCAAGCAGAGCTTGGACAGGATCTCGCCGTTATGACTGATACCCAGACTTCACCTGATACCACCGCGGAAAAAGACGCACCGCCAGCGGTCGAGCTACCCTGGGCGGACGTCCACGTCGAGCACCACAAGATGCTCCGTCTGGCGCCGTTGCAGACCGACCGCCACACCGGTGGGCGGCCCCTGCGCTTTGTCGAATTCGGTTACGCCGAACGCAATGACAAACAGCGCAGCCTGATGCGCATGAGAATCACCCTGCCCGGCCAACGCGTGCGCAAGGAACAGAATCACCTGGACGTGTGGGTCGATCATGCCGACAAACGCGTGCATTTCGGGCCGGACAGCGGCCTGCAGATCGAACCGCTGAACCGCGGCATCGGCCGCTTCATGGCGGCGCAAGGCATTACTTGGGCGAAGAAGAGATGGCCCGGTTACACGGTCGACGGCACCGACCTGAACAACAAGGACGCGCTAAACGAAGACACCCGCCTGCGTCGCGATCACTTTCTGCGGGTGCATGGTTTCGATGTTGTTTACGCTGACGCCCAGCATTTGAAGGGCAGCGTCAAAGCGGTGCAGGTCGGCGACCTGACCGGCGACTGGAACACTGAAAAACTGCAGATCGTGGAAATTATCGAGGCAGCGCAGATGCTTCAGCAGGCCGAACAGAATCTGGCGGAGCAGGAAGTCAAACTGAAGAAACACGAAGAGAAGGTCAGCAAGTACAAGCGCGAAGACGCCGGGTTGCGTTTCACCATTACTTGCCTGGTGTCGTTTGCGGTGTTTCAGGCGGGGTTGTTGATCTGGATTGCGACGCACCGGTAACCGGCGGCGTGCCATCGCTGGCAAGCCAGCTCCCACAAGTTTGGTGTTTGCCACTGACTTGGGCACGACCTGCAGGAGCTTGCTTGCCAGCGATAGGGTTTCAACGACCGGCGCCGTGCGGCTGCTACGCAGCCGAGCGGGAGCAAGCTCCCTCGCCACAATCATTGAAGTCATACACGGGAAGCGAACAACGCCTGATGATCGCGGCACTGTTCGGCGGTCAACATGAACACCCCATGCCCACCGCGCTCGAACTCTAGCCAGGCGAAGTCGACTTCGGGGTACAACGCCTCGACGTGAACCTGGCTGTTACCCACCTCGACAATCAACAAGCCCTTCTCGGTCAGGTGATCCGCCGCTTCGGCGAGCATGCGCCGCACCAGGTTCAAGCCATCATCGCCGCACGCCAGGCCCAGTTCCGGTTCGTGCTGGTATTCGTCCGGCATGTCGGCGAAATCTTCGGCATCGACGTAAGGCGGGTTCGACACGATCAGGTCGAAACGCTGCCCCGGCAAACCATCGAAACCATCGCCCTGCACGGTGTAGACCCGCTCATCGACGCCGTGGCGCTCGATGTTCTGGTTGGCCACTTCCAGCGCTTCGAACGACAGATCGGCCAACACCACTTCGGCGCTCTGGAACTCGTAAGCGCAGGCAATACCGATGCAACCGGAGCCGGTGCACAGGTCGAGAATCCTTGCAGGTTCGGTGCCCAGCCACGGTGTAAAACGGTTTTCGATCAATTCGCCAATCGGCGAACGCGGGATCAACACGCGCTCGTCGACGATGAACGACATGCCACAGAACCAGGCTTCACCCAACAGATAAGCCGTCGGCACACGTTTTTCGATACGACGCTTGAGCAAATGCTGCAGGTGGACGAGTTCGTCTTCTTCCAGATTGCAGTCGAGGTAGCTGTCGGCGATTTCCCACGGCAGGTGCAGCGCACCCAACACCAGTTGACGGGCTTCGTCCCAGGCGTTGTCGGTGCCATGGCCGAAAAACAGATCCTCCCCATGGAAGCGGCTGACGGCCCAACGGATATGGTCACGCAGGGTGCGAAGGCGGGAAGTGATCACGACGGCAAACTCCAGAAAAATCGACGGGCGATTCTATCAGCCAAACGACGTCACGACGACGCAGGAAAAACACCGGAGCAAATGTAGGACTATTCTCTTTTTTCAGCCGGGTATTGAACAAAACGGATCACTTGACAACGCTGCACGCCAGTAACGACGGTGCCTACGATGGTAGCGATTCACAGAAGCGCTCAGCCAGAGGACAATGGCGCAAAAGCCCCACTCCGAGGAGCCCCAGAATGTCCGTTCCACAAACGATGTTTCAACTCAGCGGCCGCGGTTACGCAGCAGCCAAACTGAGCCACGCGACCCTCATCATCATCGATGCCCAGAAAGAATATCTCAGTGGTCCGCTGGCCCTGAGCGGCATGGATGCTGCCGTCGCGAACATCAAACAATTGGTCACTGCTGCCCGCGCCGCCGGCCGACCGATTGTTCATGTCAGTCATCTCGGCACCGTTGGCGGGCTCTTCGACCCACGCGGCGAACGCGGGCAATTCATTCCCGGGCTGGAGCCGCTGGACGGCGAAATCAAGATCGAAAAAATCCTGCCGAGTGCTTTCCACGGCACGGATCTGAAAAAACGCCTGGAAGAACTGGGCTCGGTGGATCTGGTGGTATGCGGCTTCATGAGCCATTCCAGTGTCAGCACCACCGTGCGTGCGGCGAAAAACCTCGGCTTCCGTTGCACCCTCGTTGAAGACGCCTGCGCCACCCGCGATCTGCCGTACAAAGGCGTCGTCCTGAGCGCCGAGCATGTGCAGCAGACCGAAATGGCGATCATGGCCGACAACTTTGCCGCCCTCGCAATGACCAACGAACTGGTTTGAAAACACCTCCATGAGCGGTCCAAACCACCGCTCATCCGCAAAAGCCGCTCAACAGCCGTAATTGTCTTAGCCTCAGGAACATCCCGGTCAACTCCCGGTCGAAGGGCCGATACCCATAGAGGAAGGTCGGAATGAAGTTATCCGATGGATTTGACGCTCGCCGCTTGCGGCCCAAAGGCCAAAGCAATTGGCGTTTTCGAATCGGCGCAGCCATTGCGGCGCTGCTGGCGATGTCCGGTGTGTTGCTCGCCATGGCCGGTGCCGCCGCCCTGTTCGGTCACATGCCGGCCCTGGGAGAGTTGAATACCAACCGGGGCGGTGCAGCGGTGATTCTGGTGATTGGCCTGTTCGTGCTGTACATCGGCGTCTGGCTATGGCGTCGTTGCCGGCGCCGTTCGCGGCAATCGCGGGAGTTGAACATGTCCCCGCATTTGATGAAAAAACACGACTGATCCGGACACCGCGCGTTTTGTCGCGCGCCCATTCGCGTCGAGTTGGGTAAACTGGCCGCCCTTCGCGGAGGCTGACATGCAAGACGACGATTTTTCCCTGTTCAAAAGCGCGATCCAAGGCGTCAAGCCGATCAAGCACGATCGCGCCGAAACCGGCAAACCCAAGGCTGACCGCGCGCAGATCGCCAAGCTGCGTCAAGCCGCCACCATTCGCACCGATGCCACGACCGTTGACGGGCTGTCTGATCAGTTCGTGATCGACGTCGGCCCGGAAGACGAGTTGATGTGGGCACGCGACGGTGTGCAGGAAAGCCAGATGCGCAAGCTCAAGATCGGACAGATTCCGTTCGAGGGCAGCCTCGACCTGCATGGCATGAGCGTGGAAAAGGCCAGGGAAACTCTCTGGGCTTTTCTCGCTGAAGCGACCAAATTCGAAATCCGTTGCGTACGCGTCACCCACGGAAAAGCCGTGCGTCTTGACGGCAAGCGACCGATGATCAAAAGCCACGTCAACACGTGGTTACGCCAGCATTCGCAGGTCCTCGGCTTCACCTCGTGTCAGGCCAGACACGGCGGCGCCGGCGCTGTTTATGTGATGCTCAAACGAACCATGATGGAAGGCCGCGACGAGTAAAGCTGACGCGTCAAGCTTGCAGCGTCGTGTTAGCCACCGTACCCTTGCCCTTTGCGTAAAAATCCCACAGGTAGTTTCATGTCCCTGGAACAGAATTACACCGCGATTCTCGGCCAATTGGGCGAGGACGTCTCCCGCGAGGGCCTGCTCGACACGCCAAAACGTGCCGCCAAAGCCATGCAGTACCTTTGCCGCGGCTATGAACAAACACTGGAAGAAGTCACCAACGGTGCCTTGTTCAGCTCCGACAACAGCGAAATGGTGCTGGTCAAGGACATCGAGCTTTACTCGTTGTGCGAACACCATTTGCTGCCGTTCATCGGCAAGGCCCACGTCGCCTACATCCCGAGCGGCAAGGTTTTAGGCCTGTCGAAAGTCGCGCGGATTGTCGATATGTACGCTCGCCGCCTGCAGATCCAGGAAAACCTCAGCCGCCAGATCGCCGATGCGGTCCAGCAAGTCACCGGCGCCCTGGGCGTTGCAGTGGTGATCGAGGCCAAGCATATGTGCATGATGATGCGCGGTGTGGAAAAGCAGAATTCGTCGATGATCACCTCGGTGATGCTCGGTGAGTTCCGTGAGAACGCCGCAACCCGCAGCGAATTCCTCAGCCTCATCAAGTAATTCCTGTCGCGAAGAAAACCGGCATTCATCGCCGGTTTTTTTTCGTCCGCAAAAAATCAGGTAAGCTGCGCGCCTTTCTCTATTAGCACCGTGAGGCTTTCAACGTGTTCGTAAAAGCGCTTCGTGTCGGCCTTGGCCAACTGATCATCTTCATCGACTTCCTCACCCGCCCAGGCAAGAAAAAGCGCCCCGCCGCTGCCCAGGCCCAGGTCGAAGCCGCTGCCAAGGACCTGACCCTGTATCAATTTCACGCCTGCCCGTTCTGCGTTAAAACCCGCCGTACCCTGCGTCGCCTGAACGTGCCGGTGGCGTTGCGTGATGCCAAGAATAACGAACAGGATCGCCAGACCCTGTTGGAGCATGGCGGCAAAATCAAGGTGCCGTGCCTGCGCATCGAAGAGAATGGTCAAACCACGTGGATGTATGAGTCCAAGGTGATTATTGATTACCTGGATAAGCGCTTTGCTGCAGCCTGATGTATTTGTGGTGTGATTGATGGCCCTATCGCCAGCAGGCTTGCGATAGGGCCGGTACAAGCGCCAAAAATTCCAGACAAAAATAAACCGGCCCTCGCGCCGGTTTATTTGTTTTCAGGCCGCTTGCGCTGCCTGCGCCTGCCGCACCACCGCCGCCAATCGCTTCAAACCTTCATCCAATCGCGCCGGATCGATATGGCTGAAATTCAACCGCAAATATCCGTGGTTGTTGTCCGGCTCAGGAAAGAACGGTTCCCCCGGCATGAACGCCACATCGTTGGCCAACGCCGTGTTGAGCAGCGTTCGAGTATCCAGCGGCTGCTTGAGCCTCAACCAGAAAAACAGCCCGCCCTGCGGCACATTCCAGTCCGCCAAATCCGAAAAGTGGGTGTCCAGCGCCGACTGAAACGCATCCCGACGCACTCGGTAGAAGTCGCGCAATTCACTCAGATGCTGCTGGAATTTTTCAGTGCCCATCCATTGCAGCGCCTGCCATTGGCCGACCCGATTGGTGTGCAAGTCCGCGGACTGCTTGAGCTTCAGCAGGTGCGGAAACAGGTCCGGACTTGCGATCAAATAGCCAACACGCAATCCCGGCAGCAGGGTTTTCGACACCGTACTGGTGTAGATCCAACTGGCCTTTTTCAGGCGGCTGACAATCGGTGTGGCACTGCCGCTATCGAAAGTCAGTTCGCGGTATGGCTCGTCTTCAATCAGGGTTACGCCGAATTCATCGAGCAGGGCCGCCACCGCGTCACGCTTGGCTTCGCTGTAACGCACGGCGGAGGGGTTCTGGAACGTCGGGATCAGGTAGATGAACGCCGGACGATGCTTTTCCAGGCGCGCCCGCAGTTGCGCCAAGTCCGGGCCATCGGCCTCCAGCGGAACAGTGATGCAGTCTGCGCCGAACAACTGGAAGATTTGCAGGGCCGCCAGATAAGTCGGCGCCTCAAGCAGGATCTCGGTGCCTTTGTCGATGTACAGCTTGGCAGCCAGATCGAGGGTTTGTTGAGAACCGCTGACCACCAGCACCTGGCTCGCCTCACATGGCACACCCAGCGCCCGGGCCTCTGCCGCCAGCACCTCACGCAAGGCCGGCTCACCTTCGCTCATGCCGTATTGGCCCATGGACACCGGCATGTCGGCCCATTCGACTTTCGGCAACATGGCTTCTGCCGGCAAGCCCCCGGCGAACGACATCACTTGCGGGCGCTGGGCGGCGGCGAGGATTTCACGGATCAGAGAACTTTTAAGGCGCGAGACACGTTCGGAAAAAGCCATGGAGATCACCGGTAGCGAGGCCAGAGGAAAATGAGTCAAACTTGTTGACCGAAATTACGACAGCACGAACGGATACGTCAACATGATTGACCTTAAAAACCCGATTTCACAGCAACAAGCCATGGAGGCGTTTTTCTTTGGTTACCAGGCTTTCACCGCCAAGGCCGATGAAATGCTTGAGCGTCGCGGCTTGAGCCGGGTGCATCAACGCATCGTGTTTTTCATCGCCCGTTATCCGAGTCTGAGCGTGAAGGAGTTGCTGGCATTGCTCGATGTGAGCAAGCAGGCGCTGAACATTCCCCTGCGTCAGTTGATGGAAATGCATTTGGTGAACAGCGTTGCGTCCCAAACCGACAAGCGTAAACGGCTGCTGGAGCTGACTGACGACGGTGCTCGGTTTGAGCAGTCATTGCGCCGTGAGCAGGTGAAATTGCTGGAACGGGTGTTTGCCGAGGCTGGGGAGGCGGCGGTGAATGGGTGGTTGGCGGTAAATCTGGCTCTTGGGAAAAGTCAGACAAGTATTGATTGACTGTTCGGTCCCCATCGCCAGCAGGCGTGGCTCCCACAATGATTTGCAGTGCACAGAAAAACTGGGGGATCCAGCCCGCTGGCGATGAGGCCCTCGAAGGCGATATATCACTATCGCCTGACCTTTCGTAAACAAAATCAAAAACAATATTTGCTTTATTTGTACACAAAAGCATAATCCACTTCATGCGAGTTCCTGACCATGCGGTCAACAAATTCGCAAGTGCCTCAAAGGGCCGCTGCCACCCTCTCAGGTCCGGCCCTGGAAATAACAATAAAACTCTTGAGGAGTACTCGCTGTGGAAAGCCGCAAATCCGAAGCATCGACGCTGGATCTCTCGCCGCCTCTACGCAATGGCTGGCTGGAGCGCATTTTCAAACTCAGCTTGCATGGCACCACGGTGAAGACCGAGCTGATTGCCGGTCTGACAACCTTCATCACCATGGCCTACATCATTTTCGTTAACCCCAACATCATGGCCGACGCCGGGATCGATCATGGTGCCGCGTTCGTCGCCACCTGCATCGCCGCCGCGCTGGGTTGCCTGTTGATGGGTCTGTACGCCAACTGGCCGGTCGGCCTGGCACCCGGCATGGGCCTGAACGCCTTCTTCACTTACACCGTGGTCGGCACCATGGGCTACAACTGGGAAACCGCCCTTGGCGCAGTGTTCGTCTCCGGTGTGTTGTTCATGATCCTGACCTTCTCGCGCATCCGCGAATGGTTGCTCAATAGCATTCCGGTCAGCTTGCGCTTCGCCATGGGTGCCGGCGTGGGACTGTTCCTGGGGCTGATCGGCTTGAAAACCGCGGGCATTGTGGTCGATAGCCCGGCCACCCTGATCAAGCTGGGCTCCCTGCGCGAACCTGGCCCATTGCTGGCCGCCGTTTGCTTCCTGATGATCGCCATCCTCAGCTACCACAGAGTGTTCGGCGCGATCCTCATCAGCATCATCACCGTGACCCTCGCCGGTTGGGGACTGGGCCTGGTGCATTACGAAGGGATCATGTCGGCACCGCCCAGCCTGGCCCCGACCTGGATGGCCATGAACGTCGCCGGTGTGTTCAACGTCAGCATGATCAGCGTGGTCCTGGCGTTCCTCTTCGTGCACATGTTCGACACCGCCGGCACTTTGATGGGCGTTGCCCAGCGCGCCAACCTGGTGGGCGCTGACGGCCGTATCGAAAACCTTTCCCGCGCCATGAAGGCCGACAGCGCTTCGAGTGTATTTGGTGCTGTGGTCGGTGTTCCGCCGGTCACCAGTTATGTGGAAAGTGCCGCGGGCGTCGCCGCTGGTGGTCGGACTGGTCTTACCGCAGTGACCGTAGGTGTGCTATTTATTGCAGCCATGTTCTTCGCACCTCTGGCCGGCATGATTCCCGCCTATGCCACCGCTGGTGCATTGATTTATGTAGCGATGTTGATGATGGGCGGCATGGCGCACATCGAATGGGACGAAGCGACCGACAGCATTCCGGCGATCGTCACCGCGATCATGATGCCGTTGACCTTTTCGGTTGCCGACGGTATCGCGCTAGGCTTCATCACCTATGTGGCGCTGAAGGCCGGTACCGGCAAGTACAAGGAAATTTCCGTCAGCCTGTGGGTGCTCTGCGCGATCTTCATCGCCAAGTTCATCTTCTTGTAAGTCTTACGCGAAACGCGCTCGAAACCAGCCTCACCCCGTCGGGTGGGGCTTTTGTGCAAATGGAGGAAAGTGATGAGTCTGGAAACCTGGCTGCTGTTCAGCGGCGCTGCGCTAGTGGTAATCCTGATCCCGGGGCCACTGTCTTTGCTGATGATCAGCAACAGTCTGAATTACGGTTTGGTCCGTTCCTACCCGGCGTTTCTCGGCGGCGTGATTGCTTCGATCTGTCTGCTGAGTGCTTCGGCGCTGGGTCTGGGCGCCCTGCTACTGGCATCGGAACAGTTGTTCAGCACGTTGAAAATCGTTGGTGCGCTGTATCTGTTCTACCTCGCCTGGCAGAGCTGGCAGCAATCGCGCCAGCCTTCCCACGGCGCCGAAGTGCCTCAAGCTGCGCCGGTGCCACGTTTCCGCGCACTGTTCGGGCGCGCGTTCATGCTGGGCGCCAGCAACCCGAAAGACATCCTGTTTTTCGCCGCGTTTCTGCCACAGTTCTTGAGCGCCGAACAGCCGTTCCTGCCGCAACTGCTGGTGATGATCGCAACCTGGACGGTGCTGGATTTGTTGTGCAAATTGGCCTACGGGCTGGGTGCCCATGGTGCGGCGCGGTATCTGCGCAGTGGCAAGGGGCAGAGTTGGTTTAACCGGATCAGCGCGGGGTTGTTCAGTGGTGCGGGTGCGGCTTCATTGTTGAGCCGCTAAAACCATCGCTGGCAAGCCAGATCCTACAAGGAAGTGCACAACCTTTAGGAGTTGGCTTGCCAGCGATGGCGCCAGACCAGACGCCACTTTAATCCAGGCGAAAAAAAGCCCGCAGTGTGAGCGGGCGAAAGACCAAAGAAGCTATATGCGCAGTCGCTTCCAGGGTGCGGCAACTGCTTGGGGGATCAGCTGCCGCGATACGTGGAGTAGCTATAAGGCGAAATCAGCAAGGGAACGTGGTAGTGATCCTGCTCCGCAGAGATGCCAAAGCGCAGCACCACCACATCCAGGAACGCCGGTTCCGGCAGCTGAACACCACGGGCGCGGTAGTAATCGCCCGCATGAAACTGAACCTGATAGACCCCGGACCGGTAGTCATCGCCTTGCAGCAGCGGCGCATCGACCCGGCCATCGCTGTTGGTGAGCGCAGTGGCGACCAATTCCAGCTGCGAACCTTCAACGCGGTACAACTCGACCTTGATCGAGCTGCCCGGGCAACCGTGTGCAGCGTCCAAAACGTGTGTAGTCAAACGTCCCATTGATTCTGCGCGCCTGCCTGCGTGGAGCAGTCAGACTTCGCGCCTCCCGAAGTCAGGTGAAAAGGAGACCGCACCGATTCGGAGCACGAAAAGCTGCGGCGAGTGATTGATTAAGACACTTTTCAAAAAAATTGTACACAATAAAAACGACATTTTTCCCGCCATCCCCGCCATCCGGGTATTTCTCGACGATTTACCGCTGAAGCCCACACCGGCTGAAGCTCAGTTTCATTAGCTGACCAGTCAGGCAGAATTCTTGCAAGGTTGTGAAAATAGCAGTTGAAGATGACCGTTGATGAAAAATGCAAAAAATCAGGCTTACAAATAGAACATAAAGTTGTATACAATCAGCCCATCGCTGTGACGCCAGACCAGGCGAATCACACAATCTGTCATCACGAATAAGAAGGAAGACTGCAGTGAGCGCTGACTACCCTCGCGACCTGATCGGTTACGGCAGTAACCCTCCGCACCCACACTGGCCGGGCAATGCCCGCATCGCCTTGTCCTTCGTACTCAATTACGAAGAAGGTGGCGAGCGCAACATCCTGCATGGCGATAAAGAATCCGAAGCCTTCCTGTCCGAAATGGTCTCGGCGCAGCCGCTGCAAGGCGCGCGCAACATGAGCATGGAATCCCTTTACGAGTATGGCAGCCGTACCGGCGTCTGGCGGATTTTGAAACTGTTCAAGGAATTCGACATTCCGCTGACCATCTTCGCCGTGGCCATGGCCGCCCAACGCCACCCGGATGTGATTCGCGCGATGGTCGATGCCGGTCACGAGATTTGCAGCCACGGCTACCGCTGGATCGACTATCAGTACATGGACGAAGCCCAGGAGCGCGAGCACATGCTCGAAGCGATCCGCATCCTCACCGAAATCACCGGTGAACGCCCGCTGGGCTGGTACACCGGCCGCACCGGCCCGAACACTCGCAAGCTGGTGATGGAAGAAGGTGGTTTCCTCTATGACAGCGACACCTACGACGACGACCTGCCCTACTGGGAACCGAACAACCCGACCGGCAAGCCGCACCTGGTGATCCCGTACACGCTAGACACCAACGATATGCGCTTCACCCAGGTCCAGGGTTTCAACAAGGGCGACGATTTCTTCGAATACCTGAAAGATGCGTTCGATGTGCTGTACGCCGAAGGTGCCGAAGCACCGAAGATGCTGTCGATCGGCCTGCACTGCCGCCTGATCGGCCGTCCGGCGCGTCTGGCGTCGCTCAAGCGCTTTATCGAATACGCTAAAAGCCATGAACAGGTGTGGTTCAGCCGTCGCGTCGACATCGCTCGCCACTGGCACGAAACCCACCCGTACCAAGGGGCTGCCAAATGAGCACCTTTCAAACCCTGAAACCGTCGAGCCTGAACCGCGATGCATTCGTCGCTGCGTTCGCCGACATCTACGAACATTCGCCATGGGTGGCCGAGAAGGCCTTCGACTTGGGCCAGGACGCTTCGATCGACCAGATCGAAACCTTGCACCAGCGCATGAGCGACATCCTGTTGAGCGCCGATCATGAAAGCCAACTGGCCTTGATCAACGCTCACCCGGACCTGGCCGGCAAAGCCGCCGTCCAGGGCCAGCTTACCGCGGCCAGTACTGAAGAACAGTCTGGCGCGGGAATTCACCAATGCACGGCCGAAGAGTTCCAGCGCTTCACCGAGCTGAACGACGCCTACAAAGCCAAGTTCAAGTTTCCCTTCATCATGGCGGTAAAAGGCAGCAACCGGCATCAGATCCTCGCAGCGTTCGAAACGCGCATCCACAACTCGGCAGACACCGAATTCAAATGCGCGCTGGCAGAGATCAACAAGATCGCCCTGTTCCGTTTACTGACCCTATAGCGAGCCTGGCCCGAGAAACCTCATGAACGCTTGCGTTTCCCAGGGCCCTGCAAGCATCCCAAGCCAACTTATTAAAGGCAGACAAGAAGAATGAAAGCTTACGCCGTACCTTTCGAGAAGTTCGTCAACCTGGCCGACGCCCGCCTGGGCACCAAAATCATCTCGGTCACCGATGACTGGTTCGCTGATGCCAACCGCCTGTTCCAGCCCACCCCGGCTGTGTGGAAAGAAGGCGTGTTCGATGACAACGGCAAGTGGATGGACGGCTGGGAATCGCGCCGCAAGCGCTTCGAAGGCTATGACAGCGCAGTGATCCGCCTGGGCGTACCGGGTTCGATCAAAGGCGTCGACATCGACACTTCATTCTTCACCGGCAACTTCCCGCCGTCGGCCTCCCTGGAAGCCTGCTTCCTGGCCGAAGGCGAACCGAATGAAAACACCCAGTGGACTGAAGTGCTGTCGGCCGTCGAGCTGCAAGGCAACAGCCACCACTACCACGAAATCAGCAACGACCAGGCGTTCAGCCACCTGCGCTTCAACATCTACCCGGACGGCGGTGTTGCCCGTCTGCGCGTGTACGGCGTGCCGCACCGCGACTGGTCGGCTGTTGGCGACAACGAGCAAGTCGACCTGGCTGCAGCCCTCAACGGTGGCCGCGCCCTCGCCTGCTCCGACGAACACTTCGGTCGCATGAGCAACATCCTCAACCCGGGCCGTGGCATCAACATGGGCGACGGCTGGGAAACCGCGCGTCGTCGCACGCCGGGCAATGACTGGGTGATCGTCGCACTGGGCCACCCGGGCGAGATCGAGAAAATCATCGTCGACACCCTGCACTTCAAAGGCAACTACCCGGACAGCTGCTCGATCCAGGGCGCGTTCGTGAAGGGCGGCACCGACAGCCAGATCGAAACCCAGTCGCTGTTCTGGCGCGAACTGCTGCCGAGCCAGAAGCTGGAAATGCACGCCGAACACACGTTCGCCGAGCAGATCAAAGCCCTGGGCCCAATCACCCACATTCGCCTGAACGTGTTCCCGGACGGTGGCGTAAGCCGCCTGCGCGTTTTGGGCAAGGTCGCTAAATAAGGTTGAACCCAATCGCTGGCAAGCCAGCTCCCACAGGTTTTGTGAACGCCACAGTTCACTGTGGGAGCGGGCTTGCCCGCGATGGCGATAGTTCTAACAACACAGAATTCGGATAAGAACAGCATGCGCACACTGACGATTGAACCGCTGACCAAAGAAGCCTTTGCCCCTTTCGGTGACGTGATCGAAACCGACGGCAGCGATCACTTCATGATCAACAACGGTTCGACCATGCGCTTCCATAAACTGGCGACGGTCGAAACCGCTACGCCGGAGGACAACGCGATCATCAGCATCTTCCGCGCCGACGCGCAGGACATGCCGCTGACCGTGAGCATGCTGGAGCGTCATCCGCTGGGCAGCCAGGCTTTCATTCCGCTGCTCGGCAACCCCTTTCTGATCGTGGTCGCGCCACTTGGCGATGAACCTGTATCAGGCTTGGTCCGCGCCTTCGTCACCAACGGCAGGCAGGGCATTAATTACCATCGCGGCGTCTGGCACCACCCGGTGCTGACGATCGAAAAGCGGGATGACTTCCTGGTGGTTGATCGCAGTGGTACAGGCAATAACTGCGATGAGCATTTTTTCAAAGAGGATGAGCGTTTGATCCTCGCCCCCCACCAATAAGAGAAGGTCTGATCACTCGACAACAGAGTGACAGGCGAGAGGTAAAGACTGTGGAAGCACATCTGTTGGAATGGCTGAACCTGAGCGTGCGCTGGGTTCACATGATTACTGGCGTGGCCTGGATCGGCGCATCGTTCTACTTCGTCTGGCTGGAAAACAACCTCAATCGGGTCAACCCGAAAAGTGGTCTGGCCGGTGATTTGTGGGCGATCCACGGCGGCGGTATCTACCACCTGGAAAAATACAAACTGGCTCCACCGACCATGCCGGACAACCTGCACTGGTTCAAATGGGAAGCCTACTTCACCTGGATGTCGGGTATTGCGCTGCTGTGCGTGGTGTTCTACTCCAACCCGACGCTCTACCTGCTGGCTCCGGGCAGCACCCTGAGCGGCCCTGAAGGCGTGGCCATCGGTATCGGCTCGCTGTTCATCGGCTGGTTCGTCTACTCCTTCCTCTGTGACTCGGCCTTGGGCAAACGCCCTGCCCTGCTCGGTTTCATCCTGTTCGTCCTGATCATCGGCGCGGCCTACGGCTTCAGCAAAGTGTTCAGCGGTCGTGGTGCGTACCTGCACGTCGGCGCGATCATCGGCACGATCATGGTCGGTAACGTGTTCCGCATCATCATGCCGGCGCAACGTGCACTGGTGGCGGCGATTGCCGAGAACCGCACACCGGATCCGGCGCTGCCAGCCAAAGGCTTGCTTCGTTCGCGTCACAACAACTACTTCACCTTGCCGGTGCTGTTCATCATGATCAGCAACCACTTCCCGAGCACCTACGGCAGCCAGTACAACTGGTTGATCCTGGCCGGGATCGCGGTACTGGCGGTGTTGGTGCGTCACTACTTCAACACCCGTCACGACAGCCACAAGTTTGCCTGGACCCTGCCGGTGGCAGCGGTGGGCATGATTTGCCTGGCCTACGTTTCCGGTCCGAAACCGATGTCCAGCGCTCCAGAAGTGGCCAAGACACCGGCAGCGATCGAATACCAGCCACTGCCGGAAACGGCACAGGGTGGTGGTTTGAAACCGGCTGAAGCCAAACCTGCAGAAGCCCCTGCCGCTGCACCGGCGCAAGCGTCCAACGCCGGCCCAGGCTTCGACAAGGTGCACAGTGTGATTCAGGAACGATGCGCGGTTTGCCACTCGGCCAAACCGACCAGCCCGCTGTTCAGTGCGGCCCCTGCCGGTGTGATGTTCGACACTCCCGAGCAAATCCGCCAGAACGCTGCGCGGATCCAGGCTCAAGCCGTCGCCAGCCAGATCATGCCACTGGGCAACATCACTCAGATGACCCAGCAGGAACGTGACCTGATCGGCGCCTGGATTGTGCAGGGAGCCCAGACCAACTGATCGTTTGAAAAGCATCGCCAGCAAGCCGGCTCCTACGGATTTATGTCGTCCACACGTGCTGCGACCGACCCAAAACCTGTAGGAGCCGGCTTGCTGGCGATCAACCGCACAGCGGTTGCCTGATGCACAAAATCACAAGAATAAAAAAGATCCGAGGTGTTGCATGTCCGAGCTCTCCAAAGCGCGCATCCCCGACGCACCCGCCATTCAGCGTTTGCCCCTCTTGCAACTGATCCTGGTTGGCCTGCAACACGTTCTGCTGATGTACGGCGGAGCCATCGCGGTGCCGCTGATCATCGGACAGGCCGCTGGCCTGAGTCGTGAAGAAATCGCCTTTTTGATCAACGCCGACCTGTTGGTCGCCGGCATCGCCACCATCGTTCAGTCCCTCGGTATCGGCCCCATGGGCATCCGCATGCCAGTGATGATGGGTGCCAGTTTCGCCGCCGTCGGCAGCATGGTCGCCATGGCCGGAATGCCCGGCATCGGTCTGCAAGGGATCTTCGGCGCGACCATCGCCGCCGGGTTCTTCGGCATGATCATCGCCCCGTTCATGTCCAAAGTTGTTCGCTTCTTCCCACCTCTGGTGACCGGCACGGTCATCACCTCGATCGGTTTATCGCTGTTCCCCGTTGCCGTGAACTGGGCGGGTGGCGGCGCTCAAGCTGCTCAGTTCGGCTCACCGATTTACCTGACGATTGCCGCATTAGTGCTGGGCACCATCCTGTTGGTGCATCGATTCATGCGTGGTTTCTGGGTCAACATTTCCGTGCTGATTGGCATGTGCCTGGGCTACATGCTGTGCGGCGTGCTGGGCATGGTTGATCTCAGCGGCATGGCCCAGGCGCCATGGCTGCAATTCGTCACGCCGCTGCACTTCGGCATGCCGAAATTCGAACTCGCACCGATCCTGTCGATGTGCCTGGTGGTGGTGATAATCTTCGTCGAATCCACCGGGATGTTCCTGGCGCTGGGCAAGATCACCGGACAGGAAGTCTGCCCGCGCATGCTGCGTCGCGGCTTGCTGTGTGATGCCGGCGCGTCGTTCTTCGCCGGCTTCTTCAACACCTTCACCCACTCCTCCTTCGCCCAGAACATCGGCCTGGTACAGATGACGGGTGTGCGCTGCCGCTCGGTAACCATCGTCGCCGGTGGTTTGCTGATCGTCCTGAGCCTGCTGCCGAAAGCCGCGTTTTTGGTGGCGTCGATTCCACCGGCGGTCTTGGGCGGCGCGGCGATTGCGATGTTCGGCATGGTCGCCGCCACCGGGATCAAAATTCTCCAGGAAGCCGACATCGGTGACCGTCGCAACCAGTTGCTGGTGGCGGTGAGCATCGGCATGGGCCTGATTCCAGTGGTACGCCCGGAATTTTTCGCCCACCTGCCTGTGTGGATGAGCCCGATTACCCACAGCGGCATCGCCATGGCCACGCTCAGTGCGCTGACCTTGAACCTGCTGTTCAACATCCTCGGTGGCGCCGAACGCGCGGCCATCAACGACTGCCAAGCCCACACCCATTAACCCGGAAACACACGCCCCCTGTAGGAGCCGGCTTGCTGGCGAAGCGGAGTGTCAGACTCGATTGATGTTGGATCATCTGGCCTCTTCGCTGGCAAGCCAGCTCCCACAGGGCATGGGTTTCCTGTGCCTTGAAAATAAAAACAAGAGGGAGCAACAGATGATTCGTACCCAGACAAACCTGTTGTTGGCGGGCGGTCTCCTGACCGCCACTCAAGCCATGGCCGGCGATCTACTGCTGTGGCAAACCAACAGCCTGAGCTATCTGTACGGCAAGGATTTCGCGGTCAACCCGTCGATTCAGCAGACGGTGACTTTCGAACACGCCGATCGCTGGAAGTACGGTGACAACTTCATGTTCATCGACAGCACTTACTACAACGGCGAGAAAGACCGCAACAAAGGCGTGCATGCCTATTACGGCGAGTTCAGCCCGCGCCTCTCCTTGGGCAAGATCCTCGACCGCCGCTTCGAATTCGGTCCGATCAAGGACGTGTTGCTGGCCATGACCTATGAGAACGGCGAAGACGACACCGAGGCCTACCTGATCGGCCCCGGTTTCGACCTCGCAGTACCGGGCTTCAACTATTTCACCTTGAATTTCTATAACCGCCAGACCGAAGGCTCGCGCCCCGGCGACGACGTCTGGCAGATCACGCCGGCCTGGTCCTACACCGTGCCATTGGGCAATTCGAGCCTGTTGATCGACGGCTACATCGACTGGGTCGTGGACAACGACCAGAACTCCCACGGCACCTATCACGCCAACCTGCACTTCAACCCGCAGATCAAGTACGACCTGGGCAAAGCCCTCGGCTGGCGCGAAAAACAAGTGTATGTCGGCGCCGAGTACAGCTACTGGAAAGACAAATACGGCATCGAAAACAACGGCAACCTCGACACCAATGAAAATACCACCAGCCTGCTGGTGAAGGTGCATTTCTAAGATGACCCGCAACCGTGCCCCAAACCTGTCGTCGGTGCGCTGTTGCGGGGCACTTGAGACCTGGCCAAGGAGTCAGTATTCTCCGCGGCCGCCTGAATCCGCTTTAAAAAAAAGCCCGGATTTAATTCCTGACCAGAAAGCCAACTTATCCCGGCTCTGGACGGTACCAAGGCATCCCCAAACCACTCTCAATCGACTGTTTTTGAGCAGCCGAGTGGGAGTTTTTTGTTTTTCGCATGCCTTGGCGCAGCTCTTGCTAACAGCATGAAAGCTGACCGAATGGATGAATTTTTACAGCTACAGAAAAAGGCGCCACACCAGAGCGCCGACCTTAAAAAAATAACGTGAAACCACTACTTTTTGGGAGCAACCGAATGAAACGTACGTGCACTAGCCTGATGCTGGCGGGATCAATGCTGGCGGGGGGTCAGGCCATGGCCGGTGACTTGCTGCAATGGCAAAACAACAGCCTGACCTACCTCTACGGCAAGGACTTCCAGGTGAACCCGCGCATTCAGCAGACGGTGACCTTCGAACACGCAGATGGCTGGAAATACGGCGACAACTTCTTCTTCATCGACAAGATCTTCTACAACGGCAAGGAAGACTCTTTCGCGGGCGAAAACACCTACTACGGTGAAGTCAGCCCGCGTCTGTCGTTCAACAAGATCTTCGATCAGAAGCTGGAATTCGGCCCGATCAAGGACGTGCTGCTGGCCATGACGTACGAGTTCGGCGAAGACGATACCGAGTCCTACCTGATCGGTCCGGGTTTCGACCTGGCCATTCCAGGTTTCGACTACTTCCAGCTGAACTTCTACAACCGCCACACCGAAGGCGACCGCCCAGGTGACAACATCTGGCAGGTCTCACCGGTTTGGTCCTACACCATTCCGGTGGGCGATTCGGACGTGCTGATCGACGGCTTCATGGACTGGGTAGTCGACAATGACGTGAACAACAAAGGCGAATACCACGCCAACCTGCACTTCAACCCACAGGTCAAATACGACCTGGGCAAGGCGCTGAACCTGGGCGCCAAGCAGTTGTACGTCGGTGTCGAGTACGACTACTGGAAAAACAAGTACGGGATTGAAGACAGCCAGGGCTTCAAGACGGATCAAAGTGTGACGAGTTTCCTGGTTAAGGTTCATTTCTGACAGCAAACCAGGGGCTGTCTGCCACTTGGCGGAGTAAAAACGCCAAGTGGTAGACCATCACTTGCTTAAGAGTAATAACCTTTCAATAGTTGATTCGCTGAGTTTCCCAATCTCTTTTTTAGCTGATCAAAATTTAAAAGTTCGCCAGTACGTAAATCATGAACGTTGCCCGGCAATGTGCTAACTGAAGATGAGTCCGAGGTTACTTTGGGGGGCTCCAGTTCCTTTATCGACACATGCACATAATTTTGATCCACACCTTTGAGTACG
Source organism: Pseudomonas sp. MYb327 (assembly GCF_040438925.1). NCBI lineage: Bacteria > Pseudomonadati > Pseudomonadota > Gammaproteobacteria > Pseudomonadales > Pseudomonadaceae > Pseudomonas > Pseudomonas sp. MYb327. The sequence continues at coordinate 871,912 of NZ_CP159258.1, read as the reverse complement.
ATATCCACTAAATCCACAGAGAGAACTTCAAACGCCGCTGCGGGCATTACCAGTGACTCGACCTCATCGACACGGTTTTCAAAACGCAATGAGTCCGGGGCAATTGGTTTTGGACTGAAATGATCAACCACCTCGAAAATCACCGAGGAATTGTCAAATGCAAGTGTACGCTGATTAAGCGCTGCGAATTCCGCCGCCACATATGGATTTTCAGTAAACGAAGTAAAGTCTGAATTGACCAATATTGAACCAGGGCCAAGTCGTCCATCCCTGAAGAACTCCCCCGACGTCCCCCTCTCCCCGGAACCACCACGATAAAGAGGGATATTACCGGTATGAGGGAGTTCACTAACAACTTTAGTCAAAGCACTGACTCGATCGGAATCTTCTGACGCAACAAAAACCACAGAATAAAATCGTCCGGAAAGCACTCCGTGTTTTCTGCCGTGCCTTAAGTAATCATTCACCAATACATTTGAATCATTGGTAAAGGCCATAAGATAATTTCTGCGCATCCTACTGGGTTTAACATCAAAACCCTTATAAACAGACTCTTGACGCAACATAGCTTGACGCCCCGCATCAAGCTTCATGCTATTCCAGTCTCCATCCCTTGTAAGAAATTCATTTATGCCACCGCGCACTAAGCCTTCTAGATCTATATGGCCACACGGCTCATTCCCAACAAAAATAAATAAATTAACGCCATCAATATCCCCAGCCGGATCCGGACTCACCCAACGCTGCAACCACGGCGCATAGTACCGATACCCATAATAATAAAGCCCCGTCGCATCCCGCTCTTTTCCGGAATAACGAATTGTCTTGTATTTCACTTCCGTCTCACTGGAGCCCGCCCACAAAGCCGTCCCACCAAACGGGTAATACACTTCTCGATTTAGCAAAGCGCCAAGTTCATCCAGTTCCAGCGTGCAGGAGTTCAAATGGTCAGTCAGGCAATAGCGCAGTTGATCGTTATGTACACCCGCCGGCATTTTTGTAACCCAGTGCAAACCGCGTACATGGCTGTGCCCTGCCTCGACAGTGATGACATGTCGCTCTTCACCGATGGCGTCATTCCGGTGGACTTCCAACCCTGGCAAGTAGCGAACGTCCGTGTGCAGCGTGCGACGAGCAGTCTCGGTCAGTCGAACCTTCCGCAACCGATGCCCGGGGCTGTCGTAGAAATAACACTCAGTATCGTCAGGCCCGTCTTCGCGCCTGACCAACGTGACTCTGCTTAACTGATTTCGACTGTCCCAGCTCATCCGCTGACCGCGCTGCAACTCCTGCTGGTTGCCATTGGCATCAAATCCGTCGGCCAGACTTTCCCTGTCCACGACACTGCGATTGCAATAGGGGGAAGTGAACATTTCGAAATTCGCTGCACCGCTGTGGAAGCGGGTTAGCAAATTACCGGCAGCGTCGTAGTTGAACGTCTGGGTGTAATTGCGCAACCGATTGGGGTCCAGCGGTATGGTTTGCCAAGGAGGTAAAGCGGGGCCGTAACTTGGCTGGCTTACTTCCCGGCCGGTGGCCCTCACCAGTTGATAAAGGCTGTCGTAGAAATAGTGATTGATGGGATCGATGCGCTGGCTATTGAAATAGCGCGTCCCCTCGGCCTTGTCTTCGATGCTGCAGATATTCCCCACCGGATCGTAGGAATACCTGAGGTTCTGAAGTGGCGAGCCATTGCAGGAAAGCAATTGCATCAGACGCCCATCTTCAGGTGCGTACAGGACAGTGGTAGTGACCCCGTTTCCAGACCGTTCGCTCACGATTCTGCCGAACGCGTCGTAGACAATCTCACTGACCAACAACCGGGGCTCACCTGAAGAATCCGCCAGTTTCAAGCGGCTTTCACATAGCTGGCCAGCCCGGTCGTGAGCGAATGATCTGACGTTATCCATGGCGTCAGTCTGACCGCGCATCTCCCCCAAAGGACCGCACTGCTGCGTCGTCTGGAAAACTTCGTCCTCCAGCCAGGCATCGGCGAATTCGGACGACCAATCCGCTGGCTCCAGATCACGCAAAAAACGGGTCTGCTCCGAGAGCAGCAAACCACTGACACCGTATTCGCAAAACCTGCGCGAGCCAGCCGGATGGTCATGACGGATCAGTTGGCCACACTGGTTATGAATTGCAAACTCATCAGTGCCCCAACCATAAGCAAATCTCTCGGCGACGCGGGGCGACGCATCCTTCATCTGCTCTGTCACGGTCGTCGGACGCTGAAGCTCATCGAACTCAGTGTGACGCTGACTCCCACGACCGTCCCAAAACGAACACGCCAAGTCGGACTGATCCAGCAAACTCAGCTGCCAACCGGCATCAGCGCTGTCCACCAATAGAAGCTGAGCCTGAAGGTCATACGTGGTCGCGATGTTCGGTTTAGGCGCAGTCCCCCACAATCGCGGGTCCCAGGACGCGATGTGCCTTCCGGCCGTATCGAAGTGGTTGCGAGTGATACGGGTCTGAGAAGCCGCGTTCAATGGATGACGATAATAGGCGACATTTCGCACAGCCAAGCCGCGCGAATCCACCACCGTTAGCGTCGGCGTGCGAGCATCAATCCATCGCGGATCCGCCATTTTCCAACCCTCTGCTTGAGGGCTTCAATCTGATCGGAGAGGCAACGAAGCGTCTACTGTCACAACTGACAGTTCAAACCCTTTCAGCCACCGGGAGCCCCAGGAAACGGCATAACTCCCCCCGCTTGGCCAACGCATCGCGCCGCCCCAGATCAATCAATTCGCTGCAATATCCCGCCTCGAACAGTAAATAACTCAACACCCCTGCCCCACTGGTCTTGGTCGCCCCCGGCCCACGCAAAAACAGACGCAGCGCCGCCGGTAATTCCTGTCGATGACGCGCGGCAATCTCGTCGATCGGTTGACTCGGAGAAATCACCAGCACCTCTACCGGCGCCACGCCGAGCGCGCGGGTTGGCGTGCCATCGGGCATCAGGTGACTGAACTGGTTCAGGCGCTGCAACAGCTCGATGTCACTTTCCAGGCTGTCAATGAACGTACTGTTGAGCATGTGCCCGCCGATCTGCGCCAGTGTCGGTTGCTGTCCGGTGTAAGCGCGTTGCAGCGGCTGCTCGGGGTCGACGCCGCGCGGGTTGCCGCTGACGCCCACCACCAGCACTCGACTGGCGCCCAGGTGCAACGCCGGGCTGATCGGTGCCGACTGGCGCACCGCGCCGTCGCCAAAATACTCTTCGCCGATTTTCACCGGCGCGAACAACAACGGAATGGCCGAACTGGCGAGCAAATGGTCGACGGACAATTGAGTAGGTATGCCAATGCGGCGATGGCGCAACCAGGCGTCGATGGTGCCGCCACCCTGATAGAAGGTGACGGCCTGGCCGGACTCATAGCCGAAGGCCGTGACGGCAACCGCGTGCAGCTGCTTTTGCGCGATGGCTTCGGCGATGCCGTTCATCTGTAACTTGTCGTCGAGCAAGTCGCGCAAGGGTGAGCTGTTAAGCAGCGCCACCGGAACCTGCGTGCCAAGGCCCAACAGGCTATGACTGACAAACCGCGTAGCTTGGCTGATCACGCCCGGCCAGTCGCTGCGCAGCACCAGATGACTGCGAAAGCCCTGCCAGAACGCTGTCAGTCGCTCGATCGCCGCGCGAAAGTCCGTGGCGCCGCTGGCCAGGCTGACTGCATTGATCGCCCCGGCGGAGGTGCCGACTATTACCGGAAAAGGATTGTCAGCGCCCAGCGGCAGCAGCTCAGCGATTGCCGCCAGTACGCCGACTTGATAAGCCGCCCGAGCCCCGCCGCCGGAAAGAATCAACCCTGTAACCGGTTCAGCAGGACTCATCGCAACACTCCGTGGTGCTTATTGGGCTTCGATCGATCAACCGCGTTTTGCGTATAACTTCGGCTCGCCGGGTGGACGGCTCTTGAAGCGCCGATGTGCCCAAAGGTATTGCTCCGGACAGTCGCGCAAGACACCTTCGATCCATTGGTTGATGCGCAGGCAGTCGGCTTCTTCGGTTTCGCCGGGGAAACCTTCGAGCGGCGCGTGGATCACCAGGCGATAGCCACTGCCGTCGGCCAGTCGTTCCTGGGTGAACGGCACCACCAGTGCCTTGCCCAGCCGTGCAAACTTGCTGGTGGCGGTGACGGTCGCGGCCTGAATACCGAACAGCGGCACGAAGATGCTTTGCTTGGCGCCGTAGTCCTGGTCCGGTGCGTACCAGATCGCCCGGCCCGCCCGCAGCAACTTGAGCATGCCGCGCACGTCTTCACGCTCCACCGCCAGCGAATCGAGGTTGTGGCGCTCGCGGCCGCGACGCTGGACGTAGTCAAACAACGGATTCTTGTGCTCGCGGTACATACCGTCGATGGTGTGTTGTTGGCCGAGCAAGGCCGCGCCGATTTCCAGCGTGGTGAAATGCACGGCCATCAGGATCACACCCTTGCCTTCGCGCTGCGCCTGCTGCAAATACTCCAGCCCTTCGATATGGGCCAGCTTCGCCAGGCGCTCACGGGACCACCACCAGCTCATCGCCATTTCGAAGAAGGCGATGCCGGTAGAGGCGAAGTTTTCCTTGAGCAGGCGCTTGCGCTCGGCAGCGGACTTTTCTGGGAAACACAGTTCCAGATTGCGCTTGGCAATGCGCCGTCGGTCGCCGGCCGCTCGATACATCAAGGCGCCCAGAGCACGGCCGATCCACAGCAATGCCGGGTACGGCAACTGCACGATCAGCCACAACAGCCCCAAGCCACACCACAGCGGCCAGAAACGTGGAGAGAGAAATGCTGTTCGAAAACGCGGGCGATCCATTAACAGTTCCGTAAAGACAATGGCCGCGCATTCTACATCGTTCGACCCGGCTTGCGGCCTGCGGGCGTTCTCGTTATAAGTCTCGGCACTTTTAGTGACAAGTCGTTGTATGCCGACCATGAGCCAAACCGAACCGCTAGACCAAGATCCCGTGTTCCAGCTGAAGGGCAGCATGCTCGCCATTACGGTGCTGGAACTGGCCCGTAACGACCTCGAAAGCCTCGACCGGCAACTGGCCGCCAAAGTCGCCCAGGCGCCTGGTTTTTTCAGCAATGCGCCGCTGGTCCTCGCCCTGGACAAACTCCCTGCCAATGAAGGTGCCGTCGACCTGCCGGGCCTGATGCGTGTGTGCCGCCAACATGGCCTGCGCACTCTGGCGATCCGAGCCAGCCGCATCGAAGACATCGCCGCCGCCATCGCGGTCGATCTGCCGGTGCTGCCGCCGTCCGGCGCCCGTGAGCGCCCGCTGGACCTGAACGAAGGCGTCGTGGCGAAAAAACCGGAAAAACCACCGGAGCCGACGATCAAACCGACCAAAATCATCACGTCGCCAGTACGTGGTGGCCAGCAGATTTATGCACAAGGAAGCGATCTGGTGGTGATTTCCTCGGTCAGCCCGGGGGCGGAACTTCTCGCCGATGGCAACATCCATGTATACGGCCCGATGCGTGGTCGTGTGTTGGCCGGGGTCAAAGGCGACACGAAAGCCAGGATTTTCTGTCAGCAAATGAGCGCTGAACTGATCTCTATCGCCGGGCATTACAAGGTTTCCGAAGATCTGCGCCGCGATCCTTTATGGGGTTCGGGCGTGCAGGTCAGCCTGTCAGGCGACGTGTTGAACATCATTCGGCTTTAACGGATACTGCCGCATTTTCCAAACATCTCTAAAACGTAGCGAAAACGGCTCAAACGAAGTAGGAAAAAGGCCATTAGCAGTGTTTACCGGAGGTAAGCGCCGCTCAGGACCGGTTTCCAGCCAAGGCTGTCCGACTGCAGTAGTTTTCAAGAGATGTTTTTCAGGGGCTAAAAGTCCTTTTTCCTTAGGGGTGAAACACCTTGGCCAAGATTCTCGTGGTTACATCCGGCAAGGGTGGTGTGGGTAAGACCACCACCAGCGCCGCTATCGGTACCGGCCTCGCTCTGCGCGGCCACAAAACAGTGATCGTCGACTTCGACGTCGGTTTGCGTAACCTCGACCTGATCATGGGTTGCGAGCGTCGCGTGGTGTATGACTTCGTCAACGTGGTGAACGGCGAAGCCAACCTGCAACAGGCCCTGATCAAAGACAAACGCCTGGAAAACCTCTACGTACTGGCTGCGAGCCAGACCCGCGACAAAGACGCGCTGACCGTCGAAGGCGTGGAAAAAGTCATGATGCAACTCAAGGAAGACTTCGAGTTCGTGGTCTGCGACTCCCCGGCCGGCATCGAGAAAGGCGCCCACCTGGCCATGTACTTCGCCGATGAAGCGATCGTCGTGACCAACCCGGAAGTCTCCTCGGTGCGTGACTCGGACCGCATGCTCGGCCTGCTGGCCAGCAAGTCCCGTCGCGCCGAACGCGGCGAAGATCCGATCAAGGAACATTTGCTGATTACCCGCTACCACCCTGAACGTGTGAGCAAAGGCGAAATGCTCGGCGTGGAAGACGTTAAGGAAATCCTCTCGGTGGCCCTGCTCGGTGTGATCCCTGAATCCCAGGCGGTGCTCAAGGCATCCAACCAGGGCGTTCCGGTGATTCTTGACGACCAGAGCGATGCCGGCCAGGCCTACAGCGATACCGTAGACCGCCTGTTGGGCAAAACCGTGGAACATCGTTTCCTCGATGTACAGAAGAAGGGATTCTTCGAGCGCCTGTTTGGAGGCAACTAAGCAATGAACCTTTTTGACTTCTTTCGTGCCAACAAAAAGCAAAGCACCGCGTCGGTAGCGAAAGAGCGTCTACAGATCATCGTGGCGCACGAACGCGGCCAACGCAGCACCCCGGACTACCTGCCAGCCTTGCAGAAGGAACTGGTTGAGGTGATTCGCAAGTACGTCAATATCGGGTCCGATGACGTGCACGTCGCACTGGAAAGCCAGGGCAGCTGCTCGATTCTGGAACTCAATATCACCCTGCCAGATCGCTAGTCGATTCGGCGGGAGCCACGGCGGTTCAGGTCCCACGCGCGGCTGCGGGGGGGCTGAACCGCCGTTGGCGTTTGTTACGAGGCTGTTTTAATGCCGTTGTCCAACGTCCACATCATCCATCAGGATGCCGCCGTACTGGTGGTGAACAAACCGACTTTGTTGCTCTCCGTCCCTGGCCGGGCCGATGACAACAAGGATTGCCTGATTACCCGCCTGCAAGAAAACGGCTATCCGGAAGCGCGAATCGTCCACCGACTGGATTGGGAAACCTCCGGCATCATCCTGTTGGCCCGCGATCCCGATACGCACCGTGAACTGTCTCGGCAATTTCACGACCGCGAAACCGAAAAAGCCTACACAGCACTGTGCTGGGGTCAGCCTGAACTCGACAGCGGCAGCATCGATTTACCGCTGCGCTACGATCCGCCTACCAAGCCGCGCCATGTGGTCGACCATGAATTCGGCAAACATGCATTGACCTTCTGGCGCGTACTGGAACGTTGCGGCGACTGGTGTCGTGTGGAGCTGACACCCATCACGGGGCGCTCGCACCAGTTGCGCGTGCACATGCTATCGATTGGTCATCCGCTGCTGGGCGACGGGCTCTATGCCCATGAGCAGGCGCTCGCCGCCTGGCCGCGCCTTTGCCTGCACGCCAGCATGCTCAGCTTCACCCATCCCGAAACTGGCGATCGCTTGCGCTTCGAGTGTCCCGCGCCGTTTTGAGCAACTCACGGCCTAACCAGAAAACGCCCTTCCAGTGAAGGGCGTTTTCATTTGTAGTTACAAATTGAACGACGTGAAAATGGCGTTAAAAGATTGTCATAATTTTGTAAAGAAACGTAAAATTGTGGCAATTCGATAGCAGGCAGGAAGCCCTACCCGTGCTCAGTAGTAAAAAGCTTCAATACGATTACCCCGTCACCTTTACCTTCGGCAACACCACTCTGCATCTGAATGAACAGCCTAGCGGCGAAGCGCGACAGGCTCTCGAGAAACTCATAAAGAAACGCAGCGCCAAAAAACTCACCCGTGCCAGCGCGCCATTGGCTTCTGGGGAAACACCTCTGTTTGCCAAGGTTCAACCGCTGGATACGCTCAAGGCGAAAGTCCGGGTGACCCTGGGCAAACCACAGCGCAATGGCCGTTTCGACTGGCCATTGGAAGAGCTGGCGAACACCCTCGAAGCACAGCGTCGCGGTGTCCAAATGCCGCCGCTGCAAGGCTTTGGCTATACCAAGGACCGCTTGGGCCTGACCCAGGAGTATTTCATTCTCACGCGCCTGCTCGATGATCATATTGACGGTGTGCAATGGCTTAAACGCAACCCAGAAAAGGTCAAAACCTTCATTCTTGACGCTTTCGAGTTGCTTGGTTCCCTGTCCCGCAAGAACATCACCCACATGGATTTCTGGCTGGGCAACATCATGATTCCCGAAACGACGGGTAAACCGCTTAAAGCCATCGACTTTGAAAACTGCTTCGCCACCCAGACCGCTCACCTGAGCGAAACCCTGGGTTTCCAGCTTGGATTCTTCTACCGCCGCGACATCTACAAACTGATCACCGAAGCTGACTACGATCGCCTGGTTGATGACTACGTCCGATTAGTTCCTGGCATATCGCGGGAAAAATTCGATGAGGTGTACCACGCGAGCAAACATGAATATGTCGGTCGCAAGCAGCGGCGCGAAGTATTCCTCAGCGGCAAGTTGATTACTGGCTAAAGCAATACGCCATTCACAGGTGCAAAAGAACACCGTACAGCAGTGCGCCCGCAACGCCCGAGCTGGCCAAAACATCAGCCCAAGCCTGCAAAGTCCGCCGACGGACAGACCTTCATCAAATACCTGGGCGAACGGATGGCGCATTGACGGCCGATCAGCAGCTCGTTGCCCGGCGATGAAAGCACTTGCCCAATGCGCCGGGCCAATACGTTAAACTGGCGCCATTGCTGTCTGGAGTTTCTTATGCGCGAAGAGTTGAACCAAGGCCTGATCGACTTTCTCAAGGCCTCCCCTACCCCGTTCCATGCCACCGCCAGCCTCGTTCAGCGCCTGGAAGCGGCGGGCTACCAACGCCTCGACGAGCGCGAGCCATGGCACACCGAAGCCAACGGCCGTTACTACGTCACCCGTAACGATTCTTCGATCGTCGCCGTCAAAATGGGCCGCCATTCGCCACTGCACGGCGGTATTCGCCTGGTTGGTGCCCACACTGACAGTCCGTGCCTGCGCGTCAAGCCGCAGCCGGAACTGCAACGCCAGGGTTTCTGGCAACTGGGCGTCGAAGTCTACGGCGGTGCACTGCTGGCACCGTGGTTTGACCGCGACCTGTCCCTGGCCGGCCGCGTGACCTTCCGCCGCGACGGTAAGGTCGAGAGCCAGTTGATCGACTTCAAGGCACCGATCGCGATCATCCCGAACCTGGCCATTCACCTTAATCGTGAAGCCAACATGGGCTGGGCGATCAACGCCCAGACCGAATTGCCTCCGGTGCTGGCGCAATTTGCCGGTGACGAGCGCGTGGATTTCCGCGCGGTGCTTACTGACCAACTCGCTCGCGAACACGGACTGAACGCCGACGTCGTGCTGGATTACGAACTGAGTTTCTACGACACCCAAAGCGCTGCCGTCATCGGCCTGCATGGCGACTTCATCGCCGGCGCGCGCCTGGATAACCTGCTGTCGTGCTACGCCGGCCTGCAAGCACTGCTCACCGCCGACACCGACGAAACCTGCGTGCTGGTCTGCAACGACCATGAAGAAGTCGGCTCCTGCTCGGCTTGCGGGGCTGATGGCCCGATGCTTGAGCAAACCTTGCGACGCCTGCTGCCTGAAGGTGATGAATTCGTACGCACCATTCAGAAATCCCTGCTGGTCTCAGCCGACAATGCCCACGGCGTACACCCGAACTACGCCGACAAGCACGACGCCAACCATGGCCCTAAGCTCAACGCCGGCCCGGTGATCAAGGTCAACAGCAACCAGCGCTACGCCACCAACAGCGAAACCGCCGGGTTCTTCCGCCACTTGTGCATGGCCGAAGAAGTGCCGGTGCAAAGCTTCGTGGTACGCAGCGACATGGGTTGCGGCTCGACCATCGGCCCGATCACCGCCAGCCACCTGGGCGTGCGCACCGTGGATATCGGCCTGCCGACGTTCGCCATGCACTCGATCCGAGAGTTGTGCGGGAACCATGACCTGGCACATCTGGTGAAAGTGTTGAGCGCCTTTTACGCCTGCCGCGAATTACCATAAAACCTGTAGGAGCCGGCTTGCTGGCGATCCATGCACCGCGGCCTTACTGAGCACCGCGGTAATGCAATCGCCAGCAAGCCGGCTCCTACAAGGGTTACGCACCTCGCCACCGGTCGCACTAAAAGCGCACTAAACTTCAATCATCCCTTCCGACAAGGCAGTCGCCATGATCTCGATGTCCACCTTCCACGCCATGCTGGTCCCGATTCTTGCCGGGATGCTCCTGCTGGCAATCGGCTTCAATTTTCGCGACAAGAACCTTGGCGTGTTCTCTATGTGGATCGGCATGCTGACGATCTTTGCCACTGTCGTGATCAAGATCCTCACCAAACTCAACGAATAAATCCTCACGCTGACTCGCATTGATTTTGACGGGCTCGTACACTCGGGCGACCCGCTCACTCCGAGGTTGACCGCCTAGTGCTCGCTCGTCTTTTCGCCTTGCCGTGTTTTTTCCTTGTCTGCCTCATGACGCTGCTGCCGATGGCGCCTGCCCAGGCGGTCGGTTTGCCAGGCTTGCTCAACAGCTCGGCGAAGGCCCAGCCCGAGGCGCAGGAACCGCTCGGGCAATCCCTGGACGAAGTGATCAAGTCGCTGGAGAACGATCAGCAGCGCACCAAACTGCTCGCGGATTTGAAGAAGCTGCGCGACGCCACGAAAAAAGCCCAACCGGCCACCGAAGAGGGCGTGTTGGGTTTGATTGGCGGGACACTGGCCAGTTTCGAAAAGCAATTTACCGGAGCTGACAGTCCGCTCACTCGCTGGTCCAGCGAGTTCGACCTGGCCAAAGCTGAACTGGCGGCGCTGGTGTTGCCGGCCAACGAATGGCTGCCGATCATCTTCGCTTTCGCCATGATCCTGATGGTCTGGAGCCTGTTGGCGGCGGCGCTGATTTGGGTCAGCCATCGGGTGCGCATGCGCTTCGGCCTGACCGAAGAACTGCCGCAACACCCCAGAGCCCTGGACATGTTGCGCTTCGCCCTGCGCAAACTGGGGCCGTGGCTGATTGCCTTGGTCATCACTGTTTACCTGAGCTATGTGCTGCCTTCTTCCCTGGGCAAAAGCCTGGCGATGGTTCTGGCTTATGCGCTGGTGGTTGGCACCTGTTTTTCCGCAATCTGCGTGATCGCTTTTTCCTTGCTCGACGGTCCGCACCGCCATCGCGCCTTGTACATCCTGCGGCATCAGGCCTTCCGACCGCTGTGGCTGATCGGCAGTTTCGCCGCGTTCGGCGAAGCCCTGAACGATCCACGTTTGGTCGACAGCCTTGGCGTCCATCTGGCGCATACCGCCGCGACAGTGGCCAACGTATTGGCGGCGCTGTCCACCGGATTGTTCATCCTGCGTTTCCGCAGGCCGATTGCCCACTTGATCCGCAACCAGCCACTGTCCCGGCGCCTGACCCGCCGCGCCCTCAGCGATACCATCGATATTCTCGGCACCTTCTGGTACGTGCCAGCGCTGGTACTGGTGGGGATTTCATTGTTCGCCACGTTCGTTTCCGCCGGCGATACCAGCACCGCGCTGCGCCAGTCGTTGATCTGCACGGTTTTGCTGGTGTTGTGCATGGTGATCAACGGGCTGGTACGACGTCATGCCCTGAAACCGCAACGCGGCGTGAAGCGTCACGCACTGTATTCAGAACGCCTGAAAAACTTCTTCTATACCCTCGCCCACCTATTGGTGTGGCTGGCATTCATCGAACTCGGCCTGCGGGTCTGGGGTATGTCGCTGATCACGTTTACCGAGGGTGAAGGCCATGAAGTCAGCGTCAAGCTGTTCAGCCTTGCCGGCACGCTGATCTTTGCGTGGCTGATCTGGATCCTCAGCGACACCGCCGTACACCACGCTCTCACCCGCTCGCGCAAAGGCCTGGCCAACGCCCGCGCGCAGACGATGATGCCGTTGATCCGCAACGTGCTGTTCGTGGCCATTTTCATCGTCGCGCTGATCGTTGCCCTGGCGAATATGGGCATGAACGTCACGCCACTATTGGCCGGTGCCGGTGTGATCGGCCTGGCGATCGGTTTCGGCGCACAATCGCTGGTGGCCGACCTGATCACCGGTCTGTTCATCATCATCGAAGACTCACTGGCCATCGACGACTACGTGGACGTGGGCGGGCACCTGGGGACTGTCGAAGGCCTGACGATCCGCACCGTACGCCTGCGGGACATCGACGGCATCGTCCACACCATTCCGTTCAGTGAAATCAAAAGCATCAAGAACTACTCCCGGGAATTCGGCTACGCGATTTTCCGGGTCGCAGTGCCGGCCAGCATGGACATCGACAACGCGATCAAATTGATGCGCGAAGTCGGCCAGAAAATGCGCACCGACCCGCTGCAACGACGCAATATCTGGTCGCCACTGGAGATTCAGGGGGTAGAAAGTTTCGAGTCGGGCAATGCGATTCTTCGCGCCCGTTTCAAGACAGCGCCGATCAAGCAGTGGGAAGTTTCGCGGGCGTTCAACCTTTCGCTTAAACGGCATCTGGATGAAGCCGGGATGGATCTGGCGACGCCGCGGATGAGTGTGCAGGTCATCACCGCCGGTGGCGGCCCGCAGAAGGAGTAGGCATCAAACTACATCCACCCCGACATGAATCGCATCATGCCGCCAGAACTCCAGATCACAGTCGATCAACCGCTCATGCTGATCATAATTGACCCGGGCAATGCGTAATCCCGGGCTCCCCACTGACACACGCAAAGCCGCTGCTGCATCCACCGACAACGCCGTCGGCACAATCTCGAAACGCACGCGGCCGTAGTGCAAATCGTAATGCCGCGCGTACAACTCGGTGATCGACTGATTCAAATCGAACTCCAGAATCCCCGGAAAATACTGCGGATTCAGGTAGTGCTCCACGTACAGCACCAACCGTCCGTCAATACGCCGCGAGCGACAGATCTGAATCACGCTCGACAGCGCCGGCAGCTGCAACCAGGCACAAACCGCCGCCGACGCTGGCAGCAATCGCGCCGAAATCACTTCGGTGGACGGCACCCGCCCCTGGGCGCTGACCATGGCGTGGAAGTGACTGCGTTGCATCAAGTTGTACGCCAGGCGCGGTGGCGAAACGAACCAGCCGCGACGCTCTTCGCGATAAATCTGCCCTTGGGCCTCCAATTGCAACAACGCTTCACGCACAGTGATCCGCGTTGTCCCGAACAACTCACTGAGCTTGCGCTCGGCCGGTAACTTGCTGCCGGCCGCCAGCAACCCGTGATCCAGTTGCTCCTGAAGCACTTGGCCGATGGCTGTCACCGCTTTTGTAGCCTCATCACGCATCAACGTTACCTATCTGGACTAGACCAGCACTGTTTCGGGGCAGAACCGCACTCCAAATCGGCTCTTTCAGCATCCTGCAAGCGTAGGCATTGCAGATGACTGAGAGATGACAAACCACCGAACGGTCATTTCAGCCCTGATTTAAAAACCTGCAATACATCGGCCAGAAGCCGCGTGTAGCGGGCGATTGCCCATGGTCTACGCTTACCGGGAGCACGCCAATACCGGGCAAACAACAGTCCTGCCGGGCGCCGAGCGACATTAAAGTGTCATCGAGCCCCCTTAAATTGGCTCAGGTATTGCTGACCTAGACCAACACAAACCGCAATCGCAGCGTTGAACACGACCCAAGGAGCTTCGGAATGAAACAGTTTTTCCTGGCATCACTGTTAGGCTCGACCATTGCCATGTGCACCGCCGCCATGGCGGCTGATGATCTGAAAACCCTGGAAGCCGCTGCGAAAGCGGAAGGCGCAGTCAACAGCGTCGGCATGCCCGATGACTGGGCCAACTGGAAAGGCACCTGGGAAGACCTAGCCAAGAAATACGGCCTGAAACACATCGACACCGACATGAGCTCGGCGCAGGAAATCGCCAAGTTCGCCGCTGAAAAAGACAACGCCAGCGCCGACATCGGCGACGTCGGTGCCGCCTTCGGCCCGATCGCGGTCAAGCAAGGCGTGGTGCAACCGTACAAACCTTCCACCTGGGATCAGATTCCAGACTGGGCCAAGGACAAAGACGGCAACTGGGCGCTGGCCTACACCGGTACCATCGCCTTCATCGTCAACAAAAAGCTGCTGCACGGTTCCGAAGTGCCGACCAAATGGTCTGACCTCAAGACCGGCAAGTACAAGGTTTCCATCGGTGACGTAAGCACCGCTGCCCAGGCGGCGAACGGCGTTCTGGCTGCGGCACTGGCTAACGGTGGCGACGAGAAAAACCTGCAACCTGCGCTGTTGCTGTTTGCCGACATCGCCAAGCAGGGTCGCCTGTCGATGTCCAACCCGGTCATTGGTGCCATGGAGAAAGGCGAAATCGAAGTCGGCGTGGTCTGGGACTTCAACGGCCTGAGCTACAAGGCCAAGATGGCCAATCCGGATGATTACGTGGTGCTGATCCCGTCCGACGGTTCGGTAATTTCCGGCTACACCACCATCATCAACAAATACGCCAAGAACCCGAACGCCGCCAAGCTGACCCGCGAGTACATCTTCAGCGACGCCGGCCAGATCAACTTGGCAAAAGGCAACGCCCGTCCGATCCGCGCCGAGCACATCACACTGCCGGATGACGTGAAAGCCAAGCTGCTGCCGAACGAGCAGTACAAAAAGGTTACGCCGATCAAGGACGCGGATGCGTGGGAGAAGACTTCCAAGGCCCTGCCGCAGAAGTGGAACGAAGAAGTTATTGTCGAAATGAAGTAATGCTTCATCTGTAGGAGCCGGCTTGCTGGCGGTCCCAGACACCTCGGTCCCACTGGGCACCCTGGTGATCAATCGCCAGCAAGCCGGCTCCTACAGATTTGAGAGAACCCACGGAGTTTCTCCACCATGAAACACAACGTCATCCTTGTCGTTCTCGACGGCCTCAACTACGAAGTCGCCCGCCACGCCATGGGGCACTTGCAGGCTTACGTCGGCGCAGGACGCGCAGCGCTTTATAAGCTGGAATGCGAATTGCCGGCCCTGTCCCGTCCTCTCTACGAGTGCATCCTGACCGGTGTCACGCCGATCGACAGCGGCATCGTCCACAACAACGTCTCGCGCCTGTCCAATCAGCGCAGCATCTATCACTACGCCACTGATGCCGGCCTGAAAACCGCCGCGGCGGCGTATCACTGGGTCAGTGAGTTGTATAACCGTTCGCCCTTCGTCGAGGCCCGGGATCGTCATACCGACAACCCCGACCTGCCGATCCAGCACGGGCATTTCTACTGGAGCGATCACTACCCGGACTCGCACTTGTTCGCCGACGCCGAAAACCTGCGCCTGCGCCATTCGCCGAATTTCCTGCTGGTTCACCCCATGAACATCGACGACGCCGGCCACAAACACGGTCTCGACACCCCGCAATACCGCAACAGCGCCCGCTTCGCCGACATCTTCCTCGCTGACTATCTGCAAGGTTGGCTCAATGCCGGTTATCAAGTGCTGGTGACCGCCGACCACGGAATGAACAACGACCGCTCCCACAACGGCTTGCTGCCCGAAGAACGCGAAGTGCCGCTGTACGTCCTCGGCGATGGCTTCAGTTTCAACACCAATGCCGCACCAAAGCAGACGGAAATTTGCGGCACCGTTTGTGAACTGCTGGGCGTGCCCCACGACAAACCCGTGTGCCGGGAGTTGCTCAAGTGAGTTCCATCACCCGTGGCAAATGGCTGGCGGCGTTGTGCCTGGTGCCGTTCGCACTGTTCTTTATCGTGTTTGAAATTGCCCCGTTGGTGTGGGTCATGATCAACAGTCTCGAATCGGAAGAGTTCGGCTGGGGCCTGGCCAACTTCACCAAGATCTTCAGCTCGAAGTTTTACCTGCAAGCGATCCAGTACAGCCTCGAGATCAGTTTCTGGTCCAGCGTTTTCGGGATCATCATTGCTGTGCTCGGCGCCTACTCCCTGCGCCGGGTCGATTCGAAACTGCGTAACTTCGTCAACGCTTTCGCCAACATGACCAGCAACTTTTCCGGCGTTCCTTTGGCCTTTGCCTTCATCATTTTGCTGGGTTTCAACGGCAGCTTCACCATCCTGCTCAAGCAGGCCGGGATCATCCAGGACTTCAACCTGTACTCGAAAACCGGGCTGATCATTCTCTACACCTACTTCCAGATTCCCCTGGGTGTGCTGCTGCTCTACCCGGCCTTCGACGCCCTGCGCGAAGACTGGCGCGAGTCCGCCGCGCTGCTCGGCGCCAACGGCTGGCAGTACTGGCGGCACATCGGCCTGCCGGTGCTGACCCCGGCACTGCTCGGCACCTTCGTGATCCTGCTGGCCAACGCCCTCGGTGCCTACGCCACGGTGTACGCCCTGACCACCGGCAACTTCAACGTGCTGACGATCCGGATTGCAGCAATGGTCTCGGGCGACATTTCCCTGGACCCGAATCTGGCCAGTGCCCTGGCTGTGGTACTGGTGGCGTTGATGACCCTGGTGACCATCGTCCATCAACTGCTGTTGAAGAGGAGCTACCATGTCTCGCGCTGAATTGGGGCCCGCCGGCATCTACCATCGCGTGGTGGTTTACCTGCTGTTTGCCATTATGTTGCTGCCGCTGCTCGGCACCTTTATCTACTCGATTTCCAGCAGCTGGTCGGCAACCATTCTGCCCAGCGGTTTCAGCATCAAATGGTACGCACAGCTGTGGAGCGACCCGCGCTTCCTGAACGCTTTCGGCCAATCGTTGTTGGTGTGTGTTGGCGCATTGATCCTGTCGGTGGTGCTGATTCTGCCGCTGCTGTTCGTGGTGCATTACCACTTTCCGAAACTCGATGCGCTGATGAACATCCTGATCCTGCTGCCCTTCGCCGTACCGCCCGTGGTGTCGTCGGTGGGACTGTTGCAGCTCTACGGTTCCGGGCCGTTCGCGATGGTCGGTACGCCGTGGATCCTGATCGGTTGCTACTTCACCGTGGCGCTGCCGTTCATGTACCGGGCGATCACCAACAACCTGCAAGCGATCAACCTGCGTGACCTGATGGACGCTGCGCAACTACTCGGCGCCAGCACCTTTCAGGCTGCGTTCCTGGTGGTCCTGCCGAACCTGCGCAAGGGCTTGATGGTGGCGTTGCTGCTGTCGTTCTCGTTCCTGTTCGGTGAGTTTGTCTTCGCCAACATCCTCGTTGGCACCCGCTACGAAACCCTGCAGGTCTACCTCAACAACATGCGCAACAGCAGCGGCCATTTCACCAGTGCGCTGGTGATCTCCTACTTCTTCTTTGTGCTGGTCTTGACCTGGATTGCCAACATCTTGAACAGGGACAAAAGCGAATGAGCTATGTCAGCGTCCAACATCTTCAGAAAAACTACGCGGGCACCACGGTGTTCAGCGACATCAATTGCGAAATCCAGAAAGGCGAATTCGTCACCCTGCTCGGCCCGTCCGGGTGCGGCAAATCCACCCTGCTGCGCTGCATCGCCGGACTGACCTCAGTGGATGGTGGCAAGATCCTTCTCGATGGTGTTGATATCGTGCCACTGAGCCCGCAAAAACGCGGGATCGGCATGGTGTTCCAGAGTTACGCACTGTTCCCCAACATGACCGTGGAGCAGAACGTCGCTTTCGGTTTGCGCATGCAGAAGGTCAACGCCGACGACAGCCAAAAGCGCGTTGCCGAAGTGCTGAAACTGGTCGAGCTCAACGAATTTGCCGCCCGTTACCCGCATCAGCTGTCCGGCGGCCAATGTCAGCGCGTCGCCCTCGCCCGCTCCTTGGTGACTCGGCCGCGTTTGTTGCTCCTGGATGAACCGCTGTCGGCCCTTGATGCACGGATTCGCAAGCATTTGCGCGAACAGATCCGGCAGATCCAGCGAGAACTGGGCTTGACCACGATCTTCGTCACACACGATCAGGAAGAAGCCCTGACCATGTCTGACCGGATTTTCCTGATGAATCAGGGAAAAATCGTACAAAGCGGCGACGCAGAAACCCTGTACACCGCGCCTGTGGATGTGTTCGCGGCGGGCTTCATCGGCAATTACAACCTGCTGGACGCCGACAGCGCGACCAAACTGTTGCAACGCCCTATCACACACCGTATCGCGATCCGCCCGGAGGCCATTGAACTGAGCCTGAGCGGCGAACTGGATGCGCAAGTGCGCAGCCACAGCCTGTTGGGCAACGTGATCCGCTACCGGGTCGAAGCCCGGGGCGTGGAATTGGTGGTGGATGTGCTTAATCGCTCGGCGACCGACCTGCATCCCGATGGTCAGCGCCTGGCGCTTTCCATCGATCCGACCGCCCTGTGTGAGGTAGCCTGATGCCTTTGCTGATGTTGAAGAGAGAACTGCACTGATGGCCCTGGCAATTTTTGATCTGGACGAAACTCTGATCCACGGCGATTGCGCCACCCTCTGGAGCGAGCAAATGGGCCGCCTGGGCTGGGTCGACCCCGAGTCGTTCATGCGCAAGAACAACGAGCTGATGGACGCCTACAGCCATGGCAAATTGCGCATGGAAGAGTATATGGACTTCAGCCTGGAACCGATGATCGGCCGCACGCCGGAAGAGGTCGATCATCTGGTCGGCCCGTGGGTGGAAGACTTCATCGAACCGATCATCTTCAGCGACGCCACCCAAGCCATCGCCGCCCACCGCAAGGCTGGCGACCGAATCCTGGTGATCTCCGCTTCAGGCACACACCTGGTCAGACCGATTGCAGAGCGCCTGGGCATCGACGAAATTCTCGGAATCGAGCTGGAGGTGGCGCATGGAGTTTATACCGGTAACACCGTGGGCACCCTGACTTACCGCGAGGGCAAGATCACTCGGTTGCTGGAATGGCTGGATGCTGAAGAGGAAAACCTCGAAGGCGCGAGTTTCTATTCCGACTCACGCAATGACCTGCCGTTGTTGCTGAAGGTCGATTTCCCGCATGTGGTGAATCCGGACCCGGTACTACTAGAGCATGCCGAAAAAGCCGGCTGGCCGATCCATCTCTGGAAGTAACCCGGATCCCCTGTGGTGAGGGAGCAAACTCCCTCGCCACAAAGGGAATCACAGGTTCGGTGGTGTCAGAGGAGGCTTTCGTCAATCACCAACACCAACTTCCCCGCCACTGTGTTGCTCGCCAACTCCGCAAACGCCGCCTCGGCATCCTTGATCGGAAAGGTCTTGGCCAACTGCGGACTCAAGCGTCCTTCGGCAAACAATGGCCAGACATGCTGGCTCAAGTCGCTGAAGAGATCTGCCTTGAACTGATCGTCACGACTACGCAGGGTCGAACCCAGCAGCTGCACACGCTTGGCCAGTACTTGCGCCAGATCCAGCTTGGCCTCGCGGCCGCCCATCAGGCCGATCAGCACCCAACGGCCATCGCCGGCCAGCAGCTTCAGGTTCAACGTCGCGTAATTGCCGCCCACCGGGTCGAGGATGACGTCGAACGGCCCAAGGTCGCGCAGGCTATCCAGGTCGTCAGTACGCACCACACCACCCTGGGCGCCGAGCTTTTCGCAATAGGCCAACCGTTCGGCGGATCCGACGCTGACCCAGCACGGGTTGCCAAACGCCTTGCACAGCTGAATGGCAGCTGAACCGATCCCACTTGCTCCGGCGTGCAGCAGAACTTTCTCACCCGGTTTAAGCGCCGCAAGTTGAAACAAGTTCAACCAGACGGTTGCGTACACTTCCGGCAAGGCTGCCGCTTCTGCCAACGACATTTCGTCGGGAACCGGTAGCACGTGCCGTCCGTCGACAACCACCTCTTCAGCCATCCCGCCCCCGGCCAGTAAGGCGCAAACCCGATCACCCACCTGCCAGGACGAACCCGCGCCGACCTCGCTGATCACCCCGGAACACTCAAGACCCAGCACCTGACTGGCCCCCGGCGGTGGCGGATATAGGCCTGCCTTCTGTAACAAATCGGCGCGATTGAGACCCGCTGCCGCCACACGAATGCGAACTTGCCCTACATCACATGTAGGACTGGGCTCTTCAACCCACTCCACTTGACCGTCAACGCCTTGCAATGCTTTCACAGTGCCTCCATAGTGAGTCTGGACTGAGCCCGAAGCTATAGCGCCGGGCTTTTTGCATTATGCGACCGGCCCTTGTGGAACCGGCGACTTCAAAGACGGCCTAATATGCGTTATCAATTGTCCCCGCGTCGAATCAACATGAAGCGTTTGTTCCCCAGCACCGCCCTCGCCCTAATCATCGGTATCGGCCTGTTGCCGATGTCGAGCAGTTCTTTCGCAGCCAATAGCTGGGACAAGCTCCAACCCGATCGTGACGAAGTCATCGCCAGTCTGAACGTCGTTGAGTTGCTCAAGCGCCACCACTACAGCAAGCCGCCGCTCGACGATGCGCGCTCGGTGATCATCTACGACAGCTACCTCAAGCTGCTGGATCCGTCGCGCAGCTACTTCATGGCCAGCGACATCGCCGAATTCGACAAGTGGAAGACCCAGTTCGACGACTTCCTCAAAAGCGGCGACCTCAATGCCGGGTTCACCATCTACAAGCGCTACCTGGACCGCGTCAAGGCGCGTCTGGACTTCGCTCTTGCCGAGTTGAACAAAGGCGTCGACAAGATCGATTTCAATACCAAAGAAACCCTGCTGATCGATCGTAAGGACGCTCCGTGGCTTAAGTCCAACGCAGAACTCGACGACCTGTGGCGCAAGCGTGTCAAGGACGAGGTCCTGCGCCAGAAGATCGCCGGCAAGGATTCCAAGCAGATCCAGGAAACCCTGACCAAGCGCTACAAGAACCAGTTGGCGCGTCTGGACCAGACCCGCGCAGAAGACATCTTCCAGGCGTACATCAACACCTTCGCCATGTCCTACGACCCGCACACCAACTATCTGTCGCCGGATAACGCGGAAAACTTCGACATCAACATGAGCCTGTCCCTCGAGGGCATCGGCGCCGTGTTGCAGAGCGACAACGACCAGGTGAAAGTTGTGCGTCTGGTACCGGCAGGCCCTGCCGACAAGACCAAGCTGGTAGCACCGGCCGACAAGATCATCGGCGTGGCCCAAGGCAACAAGGAAATGGTCGACGTGGTCGGCTGGCGCCTGGACGAAGTGGTCAAGCTGATCCGCGGCCCGAAAGGCACCGTGGTGCGCCTGGAAGTGATCCCGGCCAGCAATGCGCCGAACGACCAGACCAGCAAGATCGTGCCAATCACCCGAGAAGCGGTGAAGCTGGAAGACCAGGCGGTGAAAAAATCTGTACTGAACCTGAAACAGGACGGCAAGGACTACAAACTCGGCGTCATTGAGATCCCGGCGTTCTACCTGGACTTCAAGGCCTTTCGTGCGGGCGACCCGGATTACAAGAGCACCACCCGAGACGTCAAGAAACTGCTGACCGAGTTGCAGAAAGACAAAGTCGATGGCGTTGTCATCGACCTGCGCAACAATGGCGGCGGCTCCTTGCAGGAAGCCACCGAGCTGACCAGCCTGTTCATCGACAAAGGGCCGACCGTTCTCGTGCGTAACGCCGATGGCCGCGTCGATGTCCTGGAAGATGAGAACCCGGGCGCGTTCTACAAAGGCCCGATGGCGTTGCTGGTCAACCGCTTGTCCGCCTCGGCTTCGGAGATTTTCGCCGGCGCCATGCAGGACTACCACCGCGCTCTGATCATCGGTGGCCAGACCTTCGGCAAAGGCACCGTGCAGACCATTCAGCCGCTGAACCATGGCGAGCTGAAACTGACCCTGGCCAAGTTCTACCGGGTTTCCGGTCAGAGCACCCAGCATCAGGGTGTACTGCCGGACATCGATTACCCGTCGATCATCGACACCAAGGAAATCGGCGAAAGCGCCCTGCCGGAAGCCATGCCGTGGGACACCATCAAGGCGGCGATCAAGCCTGCAGTCGACCCGTTCAAGCCGTACATCACTCAGCTCAAGTCCGAGCATGACGTGCGTACAGCGAAGGATGCGGAGTTCGTGTTCATCCGCGACAAACTGGCGTTGGCGCAGAAGTTGATGAATGAAAAAACCGTCAGTCTCAATGAAGCCGAACGTCGCGCTCAACACGCCGACATCGAAGCCAAGCAACTGGCGATGGAAAATATCCGTCGCAAGGCCAAGGGCGAAGAGCCGCTCAAAGAGCTGAAGAAAGAAGACGAAGACGCCATTGCGGCCGAGCCAGACAAGACCAAACCGGAAGACGACGCCTACCTGAGCGAGACTGGGCGCATTCTGTTGGACTACCTGAAACTCAACACCGCAGTGGCCAAGCACTGAGCTTTTACTGGCAAGTGATGGCGATTTAATGCTGACGCTCCCCGGAGCGTCATCATATGGTCATCATTCTGTCGTGAAATAGAGGGCTGGGAGCTTAGGCTCCCAGTCCTTTTTTTATCGCCAGAGATCGCCATGACCACAACCGAGCAGCTGAGTGCCTTGAGTTCAATCCTGACTCAAAGCGGTTTACACAGCCTGTTCCAACCGATCATTCGCCTCTCTGAACGACGGATTCTCGGCTACGAAGCCCTCAGCCGCGGCCCCTCAAACAGCCCGCTGCACTCCCCTGTCGCCCTGTTCGCCGTTGCCCTCCAGGCTGGCCGCTTGAGCGAACTGGAAATCGCCTGCCGGCAGAACGCTTGCCGACGTTTCAACGAACAACAATTGCCCGGCAAGCTGTTCCTCAACGTCTCGCCGGAATCCCTGCTCGAAGCTGCACATCAACCCGGTCGTACTCTACAGCTGCTGCAGGACTTCGGCATTCCTCCGAGCCAGGTTGTTATCGAACTCACTGAACAGACTCCGACCGACGACTTTGAACTGCTGCAAACCGCCCTGCATCACTATCGGGCGATGGGTTTTTCCATTGCCTTGGATGACTTGGGTGCAGGCTATTCGAGTTTGCGTCTGTGGTCCGAACTGCGGCCGGACTATGTAAAGATCGACCGGCACTTTATCGACGGTATTCATCAGGATGCCCTGAAGCGCGAATTCGTCGGCTCAATTCTGCAAATTGCCAAAGCATCCCGGGCGCAAGTGATCGCCGAAGGCATCGAACTGCCAGAAGAGCTCGCCGTGTTGACCGAGATGGGAGTGGATCTGGTACAGGGCTATTTGCTTTGTCGGCCACAAGAGCATCCGCCCCGCGACGCTCGCACCCTGATGCCACGGCACGACAGCGCCGCGGTGGCGCTGAACGACGAAGGCAGCGACCTCAGCGCATTGCTCAACGACCAACCCGCTGTGGGCCGCCACACCCCGACCGCCACGGTGCTCGAAGCCTTCCGCCGCCAGGCCAACCTTAACTCACTGGCGGTGCTGGATGAGCATGGCCAGCCGTGCGGCATCGTTCATCGGCATTCACTCTCCGATGTCCTGCTCAAGCCGTTTGCCACCGACCTGTTCGCCCGCAAACCCATCAGCCGCCTGATGAACGATGATTTCCTGGCCGTTGAGATGAGCCAGTCCCTGCAACAGGTCAGCCGCCTGATTACCAGCCGCGCCCGGCAACGCATCGAAGAAGACTTCATTATCACCCTCAACGGCAGCTACCTGGGCTTGGGCCGGGTGATCGATGTGCTGAAGCTGATTACCGAGTTGAAGATCCAGCAAGCCCGCTATGCCAACCCGCTGACCCTGCTACCGGGAAACGTACCGATCCAGCAATGCCTGACACGGTTGCTACAGCAGCAACGAGAATCGGTGATCTGCTACGTCGACATCGACAGCTTCAAACCCTTCAACGACATCTACGGCTACGGCCGCGGAGACGAAGTCCTACTGTGCCTGGCGCAATGTCTGAACGACCGCGTCGACCCGTCCCGCGACTTCGTCGGCCATATCGGCGGCGACGACTTCCTGCTCGTAATCGGCCCGGAAGACTGGCGCAAACGCCTGAACCAACTCCTAGACGACTTCCAGAGCCAATGCCGCCGCTTCTACCGCACCGAACACCTCGAAGCCGGCTGCTTCATCGCCCCGAATCGCCAGGGTGTGCGGCAGGAGTTTCCGTTGTTGTCACTTTCCATTGGTGTAGTGCATTTGCATCCACAAGTTTGTGGACAACTTGATGCCAGTCAGTTGGCGGAAATGGCTTCGCAGGCTAAACATCACGCGAAGAATGTGCAGGGGTACAGCGTGTATTTGATTGATAGTTTGACGGTGCCGGAGCCGGAGGGTGCGTGGATGTTGGGGCAGCGGTGATCAAATGCGAGCCGCGCTGTAGTAAGGCATGTAAATGCACTTTCGTCGTACTAGGTACTGATTTTCCATTAGAGATAACGATCCGGGTCCACTTGCGAACCAGCGTCCAGCCGCAAATCAGATCAACGTCTCTTCCTGTTTCAACGGCTCTTAGAGCCTGCACTGCTTATTCTGTGTATTGATGGAGCAAGCGAAACACCAGTCATGAAGATAGAGAAATCAAATAAAAGTTATCAAGACATTCTGAAAAAATCACGATTTTCGTGAGAGGACATATTTACTATTTAATCTCTGCATGAAACAAACTTAAATCTGTACTTTTCCAACAACTGAGGTAAAGCTCGCTCACACAAGATACTCGATCATGCCTAAAATCCATAATTTGCTTATAGCCATTGAATAGCTGGATCGGCAACATATTTCATACTATCTATGACCAAACATTTTTTTATAAACACGCTCCGTCTCCTCGACAATTTCCTTCCTGTATTCTTCAAAAGATATAACCCCTAGAAATCGGGAGAAGTGAAATGGCAAATCGCCTCCAGTCCGAAAATATTACAAAAACCAAGAGCAAGTAACTCCGCAAAATAAGTCCATTCTCTACATCCCTATCTGAAATCAGTTCTAAAATCCCTGCATCACCGCACCCACCTAAAATGTTCAAATCAACGGAATCTGGAGCCTCAGCGTAATCGTCATAAAATAACTCAGCGTCTGATTTCCATCGCGTCCACCGTCTGAAATCATCAAAAGACCACCTTTCATCAATAGTTTCCGGCATTAATTCACTCCATTTACATCTTCAGATTGATAAGACTTTAATCGACCGAGTAGCACAATCATAAATTGGCGGCGATCTGAGACCTCATCTTCGAAATACGTATCCATTTTAGTAAAAATCTCATCAAAAGTATCTCTGCGATCCAAAAAGTAAACCAGCGTATCAATTAAACGCTGCCGTTCCATTTCAGTGTAAATAAAAAATTCAGGACGTATCAAAATGTCAAATAACTCAGAAAGTTCTTCTGCGTCATTTACATTTTTTGAAACTATAACTTCTTCCCTATTTAAGTCGCGAGCATTCTCTATATCAAAAACAAAAAGCAAACCACGAATACTCCAAAGCGTGTAGGAATCTTTCATCAGTCAAAATCCGTAAATGCGGTTATAGGAAGGCCATTTTTATCAAGTATGACCACAGCCCTTGTCTGCTCACCAAATTTCAAGTCTTTTCGCCTGAATCCTTCTCCTACTTTTTTACCCATTCCAATTGGTTGTCGTGAGGCATCTAGACCGCTCTGCTTAAAAATCAATTGTACGCGCTGTATAGCGCTCAGTTGATCGCGGTGGCTAAGAAAGTGTGTTGCTGCGGAGGGTATGACAGGCTCACCTTTTTTCTTTCCTTTTTCATAAATTTCTATTTCTCCTGTTGTGGGGTTTTTCCCCGTCTGTACCCGCTCAAGTTGGGATTGCAAAGAAGTCTGCGCTCCATGTTTTTCTAAGAAATGTCCCCCTGGAGTGGCGCGCTCCATCTCGTCCAAACGCCGGTAAGCATTCTCCTCCGCCAGCTCATCAATTCTCGCCCGTCGCTGCGCGGTAGTCATTCTCGGCAGCGTCGGGTCCCCCTCATCAACCTTAGCCCCATCAACCCCATCCGGTACCGAACACCCCGGCTTATTCGCCCCCGGACAATTCCCGCTCAACCCCAACGGATCCACCCACCCCGTCGGATTTGGCGTGTAGCGATACGGGTTGAGTCCGCCGGCCAGCTTCACCGGATCCGGCGTCAGATAACGTCCGCTGTCCGGTTGGTAATACCGATGCCGGTTGTAGTGCAGGCCGCTTTCCGCATCGAAGTACTGGCCCTGAAAGCGCAGCGGTTGTTCTAACTCTTCGCCGCCGCCATGGCTTAGGTGGCTGAGCTTGCCGTAGGCGGTGTATTTGGCTGACCAGACGATCTCGCCGCTGTAGTCGGTGAGTTCCTGCGGCGTGCCGAGGTGGTCGAGTTGGTAGTAGAACGGGCAGGCTTTTTTCGGGCCTTTGCCGTCGAGCAGGGCCAGCGGGCGGAAGCTGCCGGGTTCGTAGAGGTAGCTGCGGTAGTGCGTCGGGCTGCTTTCGGCGACGAGCTGGTCGCCTTGCCAGAAGAAGCTGGTGGTTTGGCCGTCGACGGTCTTGTCGATGCGTCGGCCGAAGGCGTCGTAGCGGTAGGACGTTTCGCGACCGTCCGGCAGGTTGATGCCGATGAGGCGGTGCTGGCTGTCGTAGCGGTACTCGGTGACGTGTTGGCCGCGGCGTTCGCGGAGCAAGTTGCCGTAGGCGTCGTAGTCGTAATGGCGGTCGCCGTGGCGTCGCAGGCGGTTGCCCTTGAGGTGCCAGGGGCCGGGGCGGTCGTGGATCAGCAGGTTGCCGGCCGGGTCGTGGCTGAAGTGCTCCGGGTCCTGGTCACGGGCGTGGCGCACGTCGGTCAGGCGGTCGAGTGGGTCGTACTGGTAGCGGCGTTGGCCGTGGCGGGTGTCGCTGATTTGCAGGAGGTTGCCGTTGGCGCCGTAGGCATAGTCGCGGCGATACAGCGGACGCTGGTTTTGGCTGACGGCGTGGGCCTGCAAACGGCCCTGTTCGTCGTAGGCGTAGTCGCTCAGCAACAAACCTTGTTGACGGGTTTGTTCGCGACCACCGACGAAGCTGTGCGTGGTCAGGCGCGAACCGTTGAGGTCGATGGCGGTCAGCGCCCCGCCCTCGGCGCGATGGTAGTGCAGGCGGCTGTTGTCCGGCAGGCGCAGGTGCTGGAGTTGACCACTGACGTCATAGCCGTAGCGCAACGTGCCCCAGCCCTGATGTTCGCTGATCAGGCGGTCGTGAAAGTCGTATTCGAACTCCAGCGGATGGTCCTGGCCGTCGTCGACGCTGACCAAACGACCGAGGCTGTCGTAGCGGTAGTCGACCTGGCTGCCGTCGGGCAAGGTCTTGACCAGCAGGCGTCCGGCGCTGTCGCGTTGGTAACCGGTGACGAGTTGCGAGCCGTCATCGCCAAACTCGGTTTTATCCAACAACTGGCCGTTGAGGTCATAGGCATACGCCGTGCGGCGACCGTCGAAGCCGGTTTCCTGTCGGATCAAACCACCGGGCGTGTAGTCCAGGTGATAGGTGTCACCGGCTTCGTTTTCAATCTCGGTGAGCAACAACTGCGCATGCTCGTAGCGGTACTTCAGCTCGCTGCCGTCGGGGTTGATCCGTCGACTGACCAGGTGCAGGTCGTCGGCGTATTCATAGCGGGTGACGCGGTCCAGTTCGTCGCGCTCGGCGGTGATCCGGCCATAGGCGTTGTAGCTGAAGCAGCGGCTGGCGCCGTTCGGCAACGTGGTTTGCAACAGCCGACCCACCGCGTCCCACTGGTAATGGGTAACATCGCCGAATTCGTCCTGCGCCGTAGTTCGCCGCCCCAGCGCATCGTAGGCAAACTGCCGGCGCCCACCGTCGGGCAGGGTTTCTTCAAGCAGTTGCCCGAGACTGTTCCACTTCAACAGATGCTGACTGTGATCCGGATAGCGGATCGCCCGCAGCCGCCCTTGCGCGTCGTAGTCGTGGTAGGTGCTCTGGCCGTCCGGGTCGATCAGCCAGGTGACGTCGCCCTGGGCATTGCGCCGGTAGGTCCACTTGGCCTGGCCGCGATAGCGGGCATGCAGGAAACCGTTGCGGTACTCGTAGGACGTCGGCTCATCTTCCGGCGGAATCAGCGCGATCAGCCGTCCGACTTCGTCGTAGCGGTATTCGGTCACCGCGCCGAGCGGGTCCTGCTCGGCGATCAGCCGCCCCTCGGCGTCATAGGCCTTGCGCCGTTCGCCCCCGTCGGCCTCGACCCGGTGCACCAACCGTGCCTGTTGGTCGTGGACGTAGACTTCTTCGCTGCCGTCGGCGTGTTTGAGTCGCACGCCGCCGGTGTCGTCCCAGCTGTAGCGCGTGTCCATCTGCGCAAACGACGCCCAGTGACGGATGCAGCGCGCCGCCTTGCCGGAGCGTTCCCACTCCCAATAGAAACTCGCGCCACCGGCCAGTTGCCGCTGCAAGATGACGTGCTGTTCGTCGTAGTCGTAGCGCTCACTTTCATTCGCAGCGTTGGTTGCGGCGATCAGCCGTCCGCGCGCGTCATAGCCATAGGTGACCAGCGTCTGCTCGGTGCGCCAGGCCGGCACCTGCTCGTCGGCGAGGTGAAAGCGCTGGTAGTCGACGGCGATCAAATGCTGCCGCTCATAACGCAACAACAGGGAACGACCTGCGCCGTTGTCGAGGCGCAGCACGCGGTCGGAGAGATCGCGCTGCAGCGTCAGACGATTGCCATAGGCATCGCTGATCGCGCTCAGACGCCCATCGAGAAAGTGAAAAAACCGCGCCGACTCACCGGCCAGCGCCACGATCAGCTCTTCCGGCTGATCACCGAGGTAGATCGCCGCCCGCGACAGGCTGTTGTGGATGACCGGGCGGGTCAGGCTCGGCAACGGAAATGGCGTACGGCGATTCTCGTGGTCGACCCAGGTGACCGTGTCGCCAGAAAGCTCCAGGCGATGGGCCAGCGAATGACTCCAGCCAAAACCCAGGCCGCTGTCGAGTTCTACGGCACTGGTGCGATAGAGCCGGGTAAATTCGAAGGGCAAAACCCCGTCGAGAACAGCGTCGTTGAGGGTCAGCAGCTCTTCGCCGGTGACCATCGACACCGGGCAGCCGTTGGTACACGTCAGCGCGGCACAATCGGCGCTGTCGCCGTTGGGGTTTTTCGCCTGAACCGGGGCGTCGTCGTGGGGTTCGTCTTTTTTCAGCGAGGTGTTGTTGCGCCCTTTCCAGCGCAACTGCATGCGGCCTTTTTTCAGGCCGGCCGCGACACCGCGTGCGGCGACTTTTTTATAGCGGTCGATGTAGCCGATGAAGGTACTGATGATGGTGAACAGCGCGCCAACGAGGCGCGTAACCGCATTGATCAACTGCGCGCCGCGTCGCGCCAGACGCATCGTCAGGTAAGCAACGCCGCCTCCTGCCGTAGCGAAGGTCAGGACAACGGCAATCAAAATGTCGATCAGCAGTTCCACCACCAACGCCGATATCGCCTTGGCGGTTTCGCCGGCCATCAGACTGGGCGGAAGCATTTCCAGCCAGAGGCTGGCGGTGCGCAACAATAGGCACAGCGCCGCCTCGTCGCTGGCCAGCAGCTGGATCTTGCTCATCACCTCCGGCGATTTTTTCGCCAGCTCGACCAGTTGATCCGCACTGCTGCCCAGTCGCTCAACAAACTCCCCGGGGTTTTTCAGAATGTCCGAGAGCAGGTTGATCCCGTCCCACACCCCCTCGATCGCCGCCCAACTGCCGGCCAACATGCCGTTGCCCACCGCGATCGAAGTCGACTGCGACCACTGCGGCTTGAACCCTTCCCACTCATTGCGCAGCCACTTATCCAGCTCTGCGGCGAGGCCGTTGTAAGATTGAAAAAGCTCATCAATCTGCTTCGGCGTCACCTCGCTTTGCACGTGCACGCGGTAGAACTTGCCCGCCTCGCCCTTGAACTCTCCCTTGCCGTTTTCATCGAGGGTGACCGGCGTCGAGTCGCCCCCCTCCAGCGCAATCACATCAACCTGAATGTTGCCCAGCGGAACGTCATACACCGACTCGAACTTGCTCTCGATCTGCAGAATCCCGCCTTGCGGACACTGCGCCACCGTGGAGATGAAGTCGTCGTCACTGCCGCTGACGATGGTGCGGGTGGAGCCCAGTTTGATCACCCGCTCCATGTCCATCAGCGAAGGCATGTCCGTGGCGCGGCTGACCTTGTCGGCAGCCTGGCTGAACCAGTGTTTGAGCTGTTGGCGGTAAAGCGTCAGGGTGTCCGGAAAGCTGTCGAGCTCCTGCTCGATGCGGGCGATGTGATCCATCAGCCCACCGAAAGATCAGCAGCCACGTGAAAAACCGGGTCGAACATGAGCAATCCCTCGCACAGAAAATTAGGCGCGAGGAACTTTGCGGGGGATCAGCGAGGAAAGAAGTCAGGGAAGGATGATGTTGATGTAGGGCAATTCGCTAAAACCAAAACGCGGCGTAGGAGTTGCCCCTACGCCGCGCTGTCTGTAAGAAATATCAGTGTTTTATTCAGGACTGCGGGATGCCAACTCTTGCAGCTTTATTGGCGCCAATGGATGCCCGGCCTTCGCCGCAATGCTCCAGAACCGCGCCGCTTCAGCCGGATCTGGCGCTTTGCTCGGTGTGCCCGCGAGGCTGATCACGCCTATTTGATAGGCCGCTTTGCCATCACCGGCCAAGGCCGCAAGGCGCAGCAAGCGAACACCTTCTTCGCGAGCCCCCAGACCTACCCCGCGAAAGGTCAGGATGTGGCCATAGAAACTCTGGGCGCCGACATCACCCAGGTTTGCCATACGGGCGAACTGACCTTCGAGCCAGCTCCAGCCACGAGGTTGGCGCACAAACCATTGCCAGTGAAAAAGCCTACGCGCCAGCCAGTAACCGACCTGCGCCTTGAGTCGAAAAAACATTCAGGCTTCCGCCGACTCGGGGTACTCGTACTCAAACACGCGTACCACTTCCGAGGCATGCCAGGACGCGGCGGCGACGCCATCGGAAGGCCCGGAGAATCGCCCGAGACGTTCGACACATTCAAAGAAACCGGTGCGTGGCAGGCGACTGGCCCCCTGGCTGATCACTAGCGAACTGCGCAGCGGTTGTTCCGCTTTGGCATCCAGCGCCGCTAAGTGCTCAAGCGCGGCAGTCAACGTTTGCATGGCGGGCGTAGGAAGTTGCAGTCGCTCCAGTAGTGCTCGATAAGTCAGGAGATGGCGCTGACGACGCGCCTGATCCAGTTCGCCCAGCAATCCGTCCCAATGTTGCCGACTGATGCGTACGCTCACGATTCATCCCTCCACCCTGGCACCGTCAATTCCCAGGCCAGGCTTCGGCGAATCGCAGCGTCGGGTTGACGCTCGCCACTTTCGATCATGGCCAGATAAGACGGGCTGATGCCTACCGTGCGGGCTAGCGCCTCAATGGCGATGCCCTTCCCTTCGCGCAAACTGCGTAGTTGATCAAGACCTGGAAGAATCTGGTCCTGGGTTGCCGCGAGCGGCGCTGGGGCCGGGCGAGACGGTGATTCGTTGATGCCTGCTGCTTTCAGTAGAGCCTGATACTGAGCCCATGGCAGAACCGCATATTCGGGCTCGCCTTCGCGTGTAATTATCTGAATATCCATGACTACCCCGTAGGACAACAACACTTAGCGAGTCAGCACTTTTCCCTAGAAGTGTAATCCTAACAGCGGCCAAGGTCGCGGGGGGTATCTATCTATCATTGAGACTGATTTGGTTCAGCGCTTTTTTGGTCCCTGAAGATGAAGTTGCGCCAGGGTATCTGGCAGGCGTTCGACTACGGCGAGCTTCTCTGGCAGCTGACGTTTGCGCCAGGCTCGGAAAGCGTTGAGTTCGTCGTCGAGTACTTTCATCAGCCAGGCCAGCACCGCGATGTCATCGAGCATGCCGAACATCGGCAGGAAATCCGGAATCGCATCCAGAGGACTGAGGAAATACATCAGACCTGCAACGACCGAAACCAGAGCTTTAGGGCTGATGGCCCGATACTCGCCGCGCCAGTAAGCCAGGCAAAGTGCTTGCAACAGACGAAGATCATCCTTGAGTTTACCCAATCGGTTGCCTTGCATGGCACCTTTACTGGCCACGGCGAAGAGCAGGGTCGGCAAGCGTCCACGTGCGAGCAGACGACCGGCCACGGGTAGGAAACGAGCAAAATTCCAGGGTGCCTTCATAATTCCTCCCACGTAAATGTTATCCACACAAATTGTGGATAACCTTGTGAACAGAGCTACTTTTCACAGCTGAAAGCCCCGTCGCACAAGGGCTGCGCTCAGATCGGGCGTTTTTTACTCATCTAAAAAAACCCAATATTTCATTGACTTGGCGCGCCCCCGCGGTTAGCACAGGTCCTACATTGGCTATGACTCCGGGCTACAGCATCGGTTCGCTTTGTTTACCCGCGTCGGACGCCAGATGCAACAACGCCCCGCATAAGCGAGGCGTTGTTTTAGGACAGAGGCCGATTACTTGGCGGCTTCTTCTTTTGCTGGATCTTTGATTGCCAGCAGCTCCAGGTCGAATACCAGCACCGAATTGGCCGGGATCGCCGGGCTTGGGCTTTGTGCGCCGTAAGCCAGTTCGCTTGGAATGTAGAGCTTGTACTTCTCGCCAACGTGCATCAGTTGCAGGCCTTCGACCCAACCCGGGATTACACCACTGACCGGCAGATCGATCGGGCTCCCGCGCTCGACGGAGCTGTCGAATACGGTGCCATTGGTCAGTTTGCCGGTGTAGTGAACGGTCACTACGTCAGTCGGCTTAGGCTGAGGACCATCGGCTTTCTTTTCCACTTCATACTGCAAGCCCGAAGCGGTGGTGACTACGCCAGCTTTCTTGGCGTTTTCTTCGAGGAATTTCTTGCCGGCGGCTGCCGACTCTTCGCTCATCTTGGCCATGCGCTCTTCGGCACGCTTTTGCAGTGCTGCGAAGGCTTCAACCAACTCTTCGTCTTTGAGCTTCTGTTCTTTCTTGCCGACGGCATCTTCGATGCCCTGAGCTACAGCTTTGGAATCCAGGTCATCCATGCCTTCCTGAGCCAGGCTCTTGCCCATGTTCAGGCCAATGCCGTAGGAAGCTTTTTGCGCCGGGGTTTTCAGCTCTACGCTGGTTTGCGAGTCGCAACCCGCGAGTACCAGGCTTACCAGGGCCACCGCCGCCGCCAACCGATGCTGTTTCATGCTATTTCCTTGTTCATGCGCCTAAAGGGCAATCGAGTAAAGCCGCGAGCTTATCAGGCGGCCACGACCAATGGCTACCGGCATGAGAGCCAGAGATTTTGGATAAGTTCAGGTGTTTAAACGCTTTTCGGAGTGTAGACGATGAAACTTCTGTCATCTGACTCTTATGGGGGCAGTCATGTGCCCCACAACTCTCATGCAAGCGCGATCGACAGAAACAAAAAAAGCGATCATAAGATCGCTTTTTGAGGCCTGGCCAATCCCCAGACAGCAAAAAGCCCGCATTTAGCGGGCTTTTTGTGGGACCTGGCGTTCAGTGTTCCAGGCTTCCGAATATGGCGCAGCGGACGGGACTCGAACCCGCGACCCCCGGCGTGACAGGCCGGTATTCTAACCGACTGAACTACCGCTGCGCGAAACGCTTGAAACGAATGGTGGGTGATGACGGGATCGAACCGCCGACATTCTGCTTGTAAGGCAGACGCTCTCCCAGCTGAGCTAATCACCCTTCGCTTCGTTACGGGGCGCATTATGCCACAAGTTTTCGTAATGTGTTGATTTAATTGAAGTTTTTTTCCAAATAAATCCGAAAACCGGTGAAACGACACATCCCGCGGGTACAACGTACAAACTTGAGACAGAAAAAAACCCGCTTTAGCGGGTTTTTCCGTGGCGACCTGGCGTTCAGTGTTCCAGGTTACCGAATATGGCGCAGCGGACGGGACTCGAACCCGCGACCCCCGGCGTGACAGGCCGGTATTCTAACCGACTGAACTACCGCTGCGCGTAACACTTGAAACGAATGGTGGGTGATGACGGGATCGAACCGCCGACATTCTGCTTGTAAGGCAGACGCTCTCCCAGCTGAGCTAATCACCCTTCGCTTCGGTGTGGCGCGCATTCTACGGAGCGACCCTACCTCTGGCAAGCACTTTTTAAATTAATTTTTTCATGCCTTCCAAAGGCTTAGAGAAGGGTTGGCCTATGGCACACGGAGGACAATAATGCCCGCCTTTGTATAAAGGAGAGACTCACCCCATGTGGTTCAAAAACCTGCTTATCTATCGCCTGACCCAAGATCTGCCTGTTGATGCCGAGGCGTTGGAAACTGCACTGGCCACCAAACTGGCGCGCCCATGTGCAAGCCAGGAGTTGACCACCTACGGTTTCGTTGCGCCGTTCGGCAAGGGCGAAGATGCGCCGCTGGTGCACGTTAGCGGCGACTTCCTGTTGATCAGCGCGCGCAAGGAAGAACGCATTCTGCCGGGTAGCGTCGTGCGTGATGCGGTGAAGGAAAAGGTCGAAGAGATCGAAACCGAGCAAATGCGCAAGGTCTATAAGAAGGAACGCGACCAGATCAAGGATGAAATCATCCAGGCGTTCCTGCCCCGCGCCTTCATCCGTCGTTCGTCGACCTTCGCCGCCATCGCGCCGAAACAGGGCCTGATCCTGGTCAACTCGGCCAGTCCGAAACGCGCCGAAGACCTGCTGTCGACCCTGCGTGAAGTGATCGGCACTCTGCCGGTGCGTCCGCTGACCGTGAAGATGTCCCCGACCGCAACCATGACCGAGTGGGTCACCACTCAGAAAGCGGCGGACGATTTCTTCGTACTGGACGAGTGCGAACTGCGCGACACCCACGAAGATGGCGGCATCGTGCGCTGCAAGCGTCAGGACCTGACCAGCGAAGAAATCCAGCTGCATCTGAGCACAGGCAAAGTCGTCACGCAGCTGTCTCTGGCATGGCAAGACAAACTGTCGTTCGTCCTCGACGACAAAATGGTGGTCAAGCGCCTGAAGTTCGAAGACTTGCTGCAAGACCAGGCGGAACAGGATGGCGGCGACGAAGCCCTGGGCCAACTGGATGCCAGCTTCACCCTGATGATGCTGACTTTCGGCGACTTCCTGCCGGCGTTGGTTGAAGCGTTGGGTGGAGAAGAGATGCCACAAGGGATATAACGCCTTGTGATTTCAAATTGTGGGAGCGAGCCTGCTCGCGAAAGCGGTGTGCCAGTCGACATAGATGTTGCCTGTAACGAAGCCTTCGCGAGTAGGCTCGCTCCCACATTGATTTTGTGATGCTACTTAATAATAAGGATCAAGCCATGCGCGCACTGGCTGCATTGAGTCGTTTCGTCGGCAACACTTTCGCTTACTGGGTACTGATTTTCGCCGTCGTGGCGTTTCTGCAACCGGCGTGGTTCATCGGCCTGAAAGGCGCGATCGTGCCGCTGCTGGGACTGGTGATGTTCGGCATGGGTCTGACCCTCAAGCTCGAAGACTTCGCCGAAGTCGCTCGCCATCCGTGGCGCGTGGCCCTCGGTGTGGTTGCACATTTCGTGATCATGCCCGGCGTGGCGTGGTTGCTCTGCCAGGCGTTTCATTTGCCGCCGGAAATCGCTGTCGGCGTCATCCTCGTCGGCTGCTGCCCAAGCGGCACCTCGTCAAACGTAATGACCTGGCTGGCACGCGGCGATCTGGCGTTGTCGGTGGCCATCGCCGCCGTCACCACCCTCCTCGCCCCGCTGCTGACACCAGCACTGATCTGGCTATTGGCGTCTGCCTGGTTGCCTGTGTCCTTCATGGAGTTGTTCTGGTCGATCCTGCAAGTGGTGCTGCTGCCAATCGTGCTGGGTGTAGTGGCGCAACGTCTGCTAGGTGATCGGGTGCGCCATGCGGTGGATGTATTACCGCTGGTGTCAGTGGTGAGCATCGTAATCATTGTCACGGCGGTGGTTGCCGCCAGCCAGGCGAAGATTGCCGAGTCCGGCCTGCTGATCATGGCCGTGGTCATGCTGCACAACAGCTTTGGTTATCTGCTGGGCTATTTCACCGGGCGCCTGTTCAAGCTGCCATTGGCCCAACGCAAGTCTCTGGCGCTGGAAGTCGGCATGCAGAACTCCGGATTAGGCGCGGCCCTGGCCAGTGCGCACTTCTCGCCACTGGCGGCGGTGCCGAGTGCGTTGTTCAGCGTTTGGCACAACATTTCCGGGGCCTTACTGTCGACCTATTTCCGTCGCATGAGCGAAAAAGAAGACCGGAAAATCGCTGCTCAGCAAGCGGCGGACTGATCCACGAACTTGATCCCCGGATTAATGCTGGGCACTATATTGCGCAACGCGAGGACGACCTCGCGACTCGATCGAGTCATTAATCTGGGGACGACCCCGTCAATCGATGAGGTCTTTGATGTCCTGGATCCTTCTGTTTTTCGCCGGTCTTTTCGAAGTGGGCTGGGCCGTCGGCCTGAAGTACACCGACGGTTTCAGCCGCCCTCTCCCGACTGCTTTGACGGTCGCCGCCATGGCAATCAGCCTCGGTTTGTTGGGCCTTGCCATGAAGGAATTGCCGCTGGGCACGGCCTATGCGATCTGGACCGGCGTGGGTGCCGTCGGCACGGTGATCGCCGGCATCATTCTGTTTGGTGAATCAATGGCGCTGTTTCGGCTGGCCAGTGTAGCGTTGATTATTGCCGGCTTGATTGGGCTAAAGATCAGCGCTTAGGCCTCCGACGCCATCGCTAGCAGGCTAGCCTGCTAGCGATGAGTCGTCACAGACAACTATTATCTGACTGTCCCACGCAACTCCCCAACCATCTCCTGTAACTTCGCCGGCTCCGCCTCCTCAACCGCCACCGCCGGCCCCGCCACCAACGTCACCCGCGACCACAATCGGCGAAACAGCCCCTTGCCCGGATCACGGCTGAAGAAGCTCCCCCACAATCCCTGCAAAGCCAGCGGAATCACTGGTACCGGCGTCTCTTCGATTATCCGCGTCAGGCCGCCCTTGAACTCGTTGATCTCGCCGTCAGCCGTCAATTTTCCCTCGGGGAAGATGCACACCAACTCGCCATCCTTCAGATAACGGGCAATGCGCGTGAAGGCTTTTTCGTAGATCTGGATGTCTTCATGGCGCCCCGCGATCGGAATCGTCCCGGCCGTGCGAAAGATAAAGTTCAACACCGGCAGGTTGTAGATTTTGTAGTACATCACGAAGCGAATCGGCCTACGCACCGCGCCGCCAATCAGCAGGGCATCGACGAACGACACGTGGTTGCACACCAGCAACGCCGCGCCTTCGTCGGGGATCAATTCCAGGTTGCGATGCTCCACGCGGTACATGGAGTGGCTGAGCAGCCAGATCATGAAACGCATGGTGAATTCGGGGACGATCTTGAAGATGTAAGCGTTGACACCGATGTTCAGCAGCGACACCACCAGGAACAACTGCGGGATCGACAGCTTGGCGAGGCTGAGCAGGATGATCGAGACAATCGCCGAGACCACCATGAACAGCGCATTGAGAATATTGTTGGCGGCGATCACCCGCGCGCGTTCGTTTTCGGCGGTGCGTGACTGGATCAGCGCGTACAGCGGCACGATGTAGAAACCACCGAAAACGCCCAGGCCAAGGATGTCAATCAACACCATCCAGGTGTGGCCAAAACCGAGGATTTCGATCCAGCCATGGCCCTCGACGCTGTCTGGAATTCCGCCGGAATGCCACCATAGCAACAAGCCAAACACGGTCAGACCGAATGAACCGAACGGCACCAGGCCGATCTCGACTTTGCGCCCGGAGAGCTTCTCGCAAAGCATCGAGCCTGCAGCGATGCCGACCGAGAACACGGTCAGAATCAGCGTCACAACGGTCTCGTCACCGTGCATCCATTCCTTGGCGTAAGCCGGGATCTGCGTCAGATAAATCGCCCCGACAAACCAGAACCATGAGTTGCCGACAATCGAGCGCGACACCGCCGGAGTTTGCCCCAGGCCCAGCTTCAAGGTGGCCCAGGACTGGCTGAAAATGTTCCAGTTCAAGCGCATGTCCGGCGAAGACGCCGCCGCCCGTGGGATGCTGCGGCTGGCGAGGTAACCGAGCACCGCAATCCCGATAATCGCCGTGGAAACGATGGGCGCGTAGTGACCGGACGACATCATGATCCCGGCGCCGATGGTCCCGGCCAGAATCGCCAGGAAAGTGCCCATCTCCACCAATCCGTTGCCACCCACCAACTCCTCTTCGCGCAAGGCTTGGGGCAGGATCGAGTATTTCACCGGCCCGAACAGCGCCGAGTGCGTGCCCATAGCGAACAGCGCCACCAGCATCAGCGACAGGTGATAAAACATGAAACCGACCGCGCCGACCGCCATGATGGCGATTTCCCCGAGCTTGATCAGACGAATCAGCGCGTCCTTGGCGAATTTCTCCCCGAACTGCCCGGCAAGCGCCGAGAACAGAAAAAACGGCAGGATAAACAGAAGAGCGCAGAGGTTGACCCAGATCGAACGGTCACCGTCGAGGGTCAACTTGTACAAGATGGCAAGGATCAACGACTGCTTGAAGATGTTGTCGTTGAACGCGCCGAGGGACTGTGTCACGAAGAACGGCAAGAAGCGCCGGGTGCGCAGCAAGGTGAACTGTGAGGGGTGACTCATCTTCCATGTTCCTGATTTAGGCAGTGAGTGGCGTGGATACAGCGATTGGAATGTCGCACGTCGATCCAGGCCACACCTTACCTAATCTTTACCGCTTATTTCTTTAATCCTGCAATGCACGGCGAGACAAACAGCTCACCGCGCCAGGCGCCCCGCACCGTACGCTTGCCGACAATCAGCCACATCATGGCCAGCAAACTCACCAGCACACAGCCAAAGACATCGAAAAATGTGAGGTGCAAGGTGCTGGCCAGCTTCAACGTTGCCAGAGAATAGACACCCAGCGGGAAGGTGAAACCCCACCAGCCGAGATTGAACGGAATGCCGGCGCGCAAATAACGCAACGTGATCAGCACGGCCATCAGCATCCACCACAAACCAAAGCCCCATAACGTGATCCCCGCGACCAATCCCAACCCGGCAGCAATTTCACCCACACCCGGCAAATCATTGGCAGCGAAAATCGCTGGCGCATCGGCGCCCAACAGCAGCATGCCCAATGCGCCGGTACCAATCGGGCCAAGTGCCAGCCAACTCGAAGCAGCCATGTTTTCGTGAGGCAGTTTATGCAGCGCCATGCGCAGCAGCAGGATCGTCAGAATGCTGAACGCTACCGGTAGGGAAAATGCCCAGAGCACGTAGCTGGTCACCAGCACCACCAGTTGCGAATGAGCATCGCCGAGATGCGGCGCCAGCAGGCCACCACTGGCGGCCGCCACTTCTGCCGCCACCACCGGCAACAGCCAAACCGCTGTCATTTGGTCGATGCTGTGCTCCTGGCGGGTGAACATCATGTAAGGAATCAGCACCCCGCACGCCAGCGACATCGCCACATCCAGCCACCACAACACCTCGACTAGTTGAATCACGCCTTCGCCCCAACGCGGCAGTCCGAACAGCAGAAAACCGTTGATGATGGTCGCCAGGCCCATGGGGATCGTGCCGAAGAACATCGAAACCGTGGAGTGTCCGAAAATTCGCCGCGCCTCGTCAAAAAACATTGCCCACCGCGCTGCGTACAGCACCGTGAACAACAGAAATAGAAAGATATTGAATAGCCAAAGCGCTTCGGCGATCCAGTGCAGCAAGGGATTGGCGACGGGCAATTGAGCCAGCGCCAACGCCAGCACTCCAGTTCCCATGGTGGCGGCGAACCAGTTGGGCGTGAATTGGCGGATGACCTCACGCGGGTGCTGCAAATGGCTGAACGGCTTGAAACCGGGCTTGGCGATGTTAGGGCATGTCATGGCGAACTCCTGTCCTCTGGTGAGGTAGGAACCCATGATAGATCCCGATCGAATATCTATATAACGGGTAATATCTCTAACTATTATCGGTTTTATAAATAAAAACAGATTTACCGAATCGCGCTACAAGCAGTGACCGCCCTCTGCCGCATCAAGGCGAACAATGCACTCAGCGCGAGGATGATCAACGCCGCACCGTAACCATCGGTAGTCGCAACCAGACCGAATGAGCGGGTGAGACTTCCGGCCAGCAACGATGGCAGGCAAAACGCCAGATAACTGAGCACATAAAACGCCGAAATAAGCCCAGCCCGTTCATGGGGTAAGGCCAGCGGGACCAGGCTGCGGACCGCGCCGAGGAAACCGGCGCCGAAACCACACCCGGCGACCAGCGTGCCGAGGAAAAACAGCGGCAGACTGGCACTGTGCACGCCCAGCAAAAACAGGATGATGCCTGTCGGCAGCAAACTGGCCCCCAATTGCAGTGCCCGGGTGGCCGGCCGATTGCGAAGGGTGAAAATCATCAAGGCACCGGTGAGCGTCAATGCCGCTACCGTCGCCCCACCGATCAGATTCGACGTCGATCCCGTGGCCGTGCGCACCAAGGACGGCGCCAACGACGCGAAGAACCCGCCGAGCGCCCAGGTCGCGGTGTTCAGCGGCAATACCCGCCACAAGGTGGCGCGCGCCTGGACCGGCACATGCAGGGTCGGTCGCAACGACGCCCATGCGCCTGCCTGTGGCGTGACGCTTTCCGGCAAACGCCACACATACACGGCCTGCCCCCCGAATAGCGCCAGCAACAGCCAATAGGTCAAATGCAACGGCGCCGGCGCAAACTCAGCCAACAAACCGCAGCCCATCCCGCCCAGCGCCATGCCGAGCAACGGTGCAACACTGTTGATCAGCGGCCCTTGCTGGCGGTCAGTGTCCAGCAGCGTGGCACTCAAAACAGCGGTGGCCATGCCGGTGGCAAAACCTTGCAGCACACGCGCGGCGATCAGCCAGGCCACACTATCGGCGTAGATGAACAACAGCATCGCCAGGATATTTAGCACCACCGACGTGAAGATCACCGGTTTACGCCCCAGGTAATCCGAGAGTGATCCGACCGTCAGCAGCGCGGCCAGCAGACTCAGTGCGTAAACGCCGAAAATCACTGTCAGCACGGCAGCCGAGAACTGCAACTGCTCCTGATACAAGTGATACAAAGGCGTTGGCGCGGTGGAAGCCGCCAGGAAGCTGAGCAAGGTGATCGCCAGAAACCACAGGCTGGCACGGTTTGGATGAGAACTTGACATGGCACACTCCGCAAAAGCTAATTTTTTGCTTTTGCGGAGTGTGCTACTGACTTGCGCTTAAAGCAAATTCTTTGTGTTAAGGTCCGATGCGTGGCTTTAACGACTGGGGCTGTGCGTGTACAAACCCCGGCGCGAAACAGGAAACACATGATGACAGCTCCCACTTTACGTCCCGGTGGCCGCAGCGCCCGGGTGCAAGAATCGATTCATTCGGCCGTGCGCGAACTCCTCGAAGAGCAAGACCGCGTCACCATCACCGTGCCGCAAATCGCCGCGCGCGCGGGCGTTACGCCTTCGACGATTTATCGACGCTGGGGCGATTTGTCGGCGCTGCTGGCGGACGTCGCCCTCGCCCGCCTGCAACCGGAAACTGAATCGGCCAAAACCGGTAGCCTGCAAGGCGATGTGCGGGCCTGGGCGGAGCAGTATCTGGACGAGATGAGCTCCGCCCCCGGTCGCAACATGCTGCGCGACGTGCAGTCGAGCCTCAAACCGAGCTATTGCGCGACGATCATTGGCGGGCAGTTGCAGACGATTCTGGATCGCTATCCGGAGGAGCAAAAGCCGAGTGTCGATCGGCTGATCAATATGGTCGCGGCGCCTATCGTGTTTCGAATCCTGTTTTCCGAGGCGCCGCTAGAGGTTGAAGAACTGCATCGGTTGGTCAAGATTGCCTTGAGTCAGTGAGAC
Source organism: Pseudomonas sp. MYb327 (assembly GCF_040438925.1). Lineage (NCBI taxonomy): Bacteria > Pseudomonadati > Pseudomonadota > Gammaproteobacteria > Pseudomonadales > Pseudomonadaceae > Pseudomonas > Pseudomonas sp. MYb327. The sequence continues at coordinate 830,100 of NZ_CP159258.1, read as the reverse complement.
CGCCATCGCGAGCAGGCTCGCACACATTGGGCCGCGTTCCTTCAGACAAAACGCGATCTTTTGTAGGAGCGAGTTGCTCACGAAGAGGCCCGCAAAAACGCAGGCGATCTGACAGCCCTCTCCTCTGCGACACCCCGCCACCCCACGACCTTGGTCGACACTGACTAACCCCGGCCATCGTGCGAGACTGTGCGTCCGGGCGGGAGGCCCGGGAGTCTTTGTTTCCGGGAGTTCCCATGTCGCTGTCCAGCGGGCTGATCGCCGCCGTCGCCCTGGCCTATATGGCCATCATGTTCGCCATCGCCTTTTACGGTGACCGCCGCAGCGCGCCATTGCCGCCCCGGGTGCGCGCCTGGGTGTACAGCCTTTCGCTAGCGGTCTACTGCACCAGTTGGACGTTCTTCGGCGCAGTGGGTCAGGCGGCCGAACAGCTCTGGTCGTTCCTGCCGATTTACCTCGGGCCGATCCTGTTGTTGATCGGGGCACCGTGGGTACTGCAAAAAATGGTGATGATCAGCAAGCAGGAAAACATCACCTCGATTGCCGACTTCATTGCCGCACGTTACGGCAAATCCCAATCGTTGGCGGTGGTGGTGGCGCTGATCTGTCTGGTCGGCGTGCTGCCCTACATTGCCTTGCAACTCAAGGGCATCGTCCTTGGCGTGAACCTGTTGATCGGCGCCGGTGCCGATGCCATGGGCGTTCGCGCGCAGGACACCGCGCTGATCGTATCGCTGGTGCTGGCGCTGTTCACCATCGTCTTCGGTACTCGTAACCTTGATGCAACCGAACACCACCGCGGCATGGTGCTGGCGATTGCGTTCGAATCGCTCGTCAAGCTGTTCGCGTTTCTGGCGGTCGGCGCGTACGTGACTTTTGGGCTCTACGACGGTTTCGACGACCTGTTCGATCAAGCCATGCTCGCCCCGCGCCTCGAAGAATACTGGAAGGAAACCATCAACTGGCCATCGATGGTAGTGCAGACCGGGGTGGCGATGATGGCGATCATTTGCCTGCCGCGACAGTTCCACGTGACCGTGGTCGAGAACATCGACCCACAAGATTTGCGCCTGGCCAAATGGGTGTTCCCGGCTTACCTCGCCCTGGCGGCATTATTCGTCGTACCGATTGCGCTGGCGGGCCAGATGCTGCTGCCGAGCTCAGTGCTGCCCGACTCTTTCGTGATCAGCCTGCCATTGGCCCAGGCACACCCGGCATTGGCGTTGCTGGCGTTTATCGGCGGAGCTTCGGCCGCCACCGGCATGGTGATCGTGGCCAGCGTGGCACTGTCGACCATGGTTTCCAACGACATGTTGCTGCCGTGGCTGCTGCGCCGCAACAACGCCGAGCGCCCGTTCGAAGTGTTCCGCCAGTGGATGTTGTCGGTGCGCCGCGTGACCATCGTGGTCATTTTGTTGCTGGCCTACGTCAGCTATCGACTGCTGGGTTCGACTGCGAGCCTGGCGACCATCGGCCAAATCGCCTTCGCCGCCGTCACGCAACTGGCACCGGCCATGCTCGGTGCGCTGTACTGGAAACAGGCCAACCGCCGAGGCGTTTTCGCCGGACTCGCTGCGGGGACATTCCTCTGGTTCTACACGCTGGTTCTGCCGATTGCCGCCCACAGTCTGGGAATGTCTTTGCACAGTTTCCCGGGCCTGGCCTGGCTGCACAGCAATCCGTTGAACCTGCCGATCACCCCGCTGACCCAAGGTGTGGTGTTGTCGCTGGCCGGCAACTTCACGCTGTTCGCCTGGGTCTCCGTGCTGTCGCGAACGCGGGTGTCGGAACACTGGCAGGCCGGGCGTTTCATTGGCCAGGAAATCAGCGCCCGACCCAGCGCACGCTCGATGCTGGCGGTGCAGATCGAAGATCTGCTGCAACTGGCAGCACGCTTCGTTGGTGAGGAACGCGCCCGCCAGAGCTTCATTCGATTTGCCTACCGCCAGGGCAAAGGCTTCAACCCGAACCAGAATGCCGATGGGGAATGGATCGCCCACACCGAACGCTTGCTGGCCGGTGTGCTCGGCGCTTCATCGACACGCGCGGTGGTAAAAGCCGCCATCGAAGGTCGGGAGATGCAGCTGGAGGACGTCGTTCGGATCGCCGACGAAGCTTCGGAAGTTCTGCAATTCAATCGAGCATTGCTGCAAGGCGCGATCGAAAACATCACCCAGGGCATCAGTGTGGTCGACCAGTCGCTGAAACTCGTGGCGTGGAACCGTCGCTATCTTGAGCTGTTCAATTACCCGGATGGCCTGATCAGTATTGGCCGCCCAATTGCCGACATCATTCGCTACAACGCCGAGCGCGGATTGTGTGGACCCGGCGAAGCCGAAGTGCATGTCGCCCGCCGGCTGCACTGGATGCGTCAGGGGCGTGCGCACACTTCTGAGCGGATGTTCCCCAATGGCCGGGTGATCGAACTGATCGGCAACCCGATGCCTGGCGGCGGTTTTGTCATGAGCTTCACCGACATCACCCCGTTTCGCGAAGCCGCGCAGGCACTGACCGAGGCCAATGAAGGCCTGGAGCAACGGGTTGCCGAGCGCACCCACGAACTGTCACAACTCAACGTGGCCCTGACCGAAGCCAAGGGCACTGCCGAGGCGGCGAACCAGTCGAAAACCCGTTTCCTGGCAGCCGTCAGCCACGACTTGATGCAGCCGTTGAACGCTGCGCGACTGTTCTCTGCGGCGCTGAATCATCAGGAGGATGGGTTGTCCGCCGAGACGCAAAAACTGGTCCAGCACCTCGACAGTTCACTGCGCTCGGCCGAAGACCTGATCAGCGATTTGCTCGACATCTCCCGCCTGGAAAACGGCAAGATCAATCCGGCCCCCAAGCCGTTCCCACTCAACGAGTTGTTCGACACGCTAGGCGCGGAATTCAAGGCTCTGGCGCGGGATCAGGGCCTGAAATTCCGTGTAAGGGGCAGCAAACTGCGCGTCGACAGTGACATCAAACTGTTGCGCCGGATTTTGCAGAATTTCCTCACCAACGCGTTTCGCTACGCCAAAGGCCCGGTGCTGCTCGGAGTTCGTAGACGTCAGGGTGAATTGTGCCTGGAGGTCTGGGACCGGGGGCCGGGTATTCCAGTGGATAAACAGCAGGTGATTTTCGAGGAATTCAAACGCCTGGACAGTCATCAGACCCGTGCCGAGAAGGGACTTGGGCTGGGCCTGGCGATTGCCGACGGCTTGTGCCGAGTGCTGGGGCATACGTTGCGCGTGCGCTCGTGGCCGGGGCGTGGCAGCGTCTTTAGCGTCAGCGTACCGCTGGCCCGCGCGCAATCCGCATTGCCCGCGAAGACCACCGAACTCAATGGAAAACTGCTCAGCGGCGCGCAGGTGCTGTGCATCGACAATGAAGACAGCATTCTGATTGGCATGAACAGCTTGCTGACCCGCTGGGGTTGCCAGGTCTGGACCGCGCGTAATCGCGATGAATGCGCGGTGCTGCTGGGCGATGGGGTGCGGCCGCAATTGGCGCTGGTGGATTACCACCTCGATAACGGCGAAACCGGAACCGAGCTGATGGCCTGGTTGCGAACCCGTCTGGGCGAGCCGATTCCCGGTGTGGTGATCAGCGCCGATGGACGACCGGAGACAATGGCCCAGGTGCATGCGGCAGGGCTGGATTATCTGGCCAAGCCAGTGAAGCCGGCGGCGTTGCGGGCGTTGTTGAGTCGTCATTTGCCGTTGTAGCGACATCGTTGAGCCAGAGCAAACCTGTGGCGTGAGAGCTTGCTCCCTCGCCACAAATATCATCAGCGCCAGCGATTACTCTGGCAACTCGACCAACCCATCCACATCAGTCATCGCCCTCTCCAGCAAATCCGCCGGCAGGCTTTTGCTCGCCCGCGCGCCCAACAACTTCAGTTGTTCGCTGCGACTCACAAGGTTGCCGCGCCCTTCTGTCAGCTTGTTGCGCGCCGAGCTGTAGGCCTTGTCCAGTTGCTGCAAGCGATTGCCGACTTCATCCAGATCCTGAATGAACAACACAAACTTGTCGTACAGCCATCCAGCCCGTTCGGCGATTTCCCGGGCGTTCTGACTTTGGCGCTCCTGTTTCCACAGGCTGTCGATGACGCGCAGAGTGGCCAGCAACGTCGTCGGGCTGACGATCACGATGTTGCGGTCGAATGCCTCTTGAAACAGCGTCGGCTCAGCCTGCAGCGCGGCGGAAAACGCCGCTTCAATCGGTACGAAAAGCAGGACGAAATCCAGGCTGTGCAAGCCGTCGAGACGCTTGTAGTCTTTGCCGGCCAAGCCTTTGACGTGATTGCGCAGGGACAGCACGTGCTGCTTGATGGCGATCTGGCCGATGGCCTCGTCTTCCGCCGCAACGTATTGCTGATAGGCCGTCAGACTGACTTTGGAGTCGACCACCACCTGTTTATCGCCGGGCAGATAAATGATCACGTCCGGCTGGAATCGCTCACCATCCGGACCTTTGAGGTTGACCTGAGTCTGGTACTCGCGGCCCTTCTCCAGCCCGGCATGTTCAAGCACGCGCTCAAGGATCAACTCGCCCCAGTTACCTTGGGTTTTCTGCCCTTTCAACGCGCGAGTCAGGTTGGTGGCTTCGTCGCTCAGGCGCAAATTGAGTTGTTGCAAACGCTCCAATTCCTTGGCCAGCGAGAAGCGTTCCCGGGCTTCGGCCTGATAGCTTTCCTCGACCCGCTTTTCAAAAGACTGGATGCGCTCCTTCAACGGATCGAGCAGTTGTCCCAAGCGCTGCTGACTGGTTTCGGCAAATCTTTGCTCACGCTCGTCGAAGATCTTCCCAGCCAGCTCGGCAAACTGCGCACGCAGTTCATCTCGCGAGCCCTGGAGATCATTGAGGCGCTGCTGATGGCTTTCCTGTTGCTCACGCAACTCAGCGTTGAGCGAGGCTGCCTGGGCGTCCAGGCGACGCAGCTCGGCCTCTTTGCCGGCGCGCTCGATATTCCACGCGTGGGCGGCGTCCCGAGCATCGTCACGCTCGATTTGCAGCAACTCGACTTCACGGCGAAGGGCAGCCAGATCGGCTTGTTTGGCGGCGTTGGCCTGGCCCAGATCGGCGATCTCATCGCGACAGGCTTCGAGCTGGGCGTTAACCCCACCCTGGGCCATATTTGCCGTGGCCAAACGCTCTTCCATTAGCGCGATCTCTGCCTGCGCGGTGCTCGCCCGACGCTGGAGTTGCCAGGCCAATACCAGTAACGGCAGAGCAGCGCCCGCCAGACCGAGCAATGCGCTGGTCAAGTCCATAGCCATAGCCATTCCTGCCATTGAAATAAAGCTTGAAGGTTAACCAAGGCGTCAGGTCTTGGACAGCTCAGTCTTCGAGCAGGCCAAGTTCTTGTTGCGCGCGCCGATCCCCTGCGCGGGCGGCTTGACGCAAAAGATCCTGGCCGATTCGACGATCCCGGGCATTTCCGCATTCCCGGCACATCAACTGGCCGAGACGACTTTGCGCCGCCACGACGCCTTCACGAGCCGGTTGCTTGAGCAAACGACCAGCAATGTGTTTGACGTTCGGGTTTTCGCCCAGGCGCGGACTGTCCAGCAGCCACTCAGCCACGCGCATCGAAAAACGCTTGGGCGATGTAACGGCGGAAGGTTTGGCAGTGTTGGAATCTGATGGTGAACGAAACTTCATAAAGCACTGTGGGGCAGATCGGAAGGCGCGCCACTCTACTCTTTTTTTCTTACAGGTAAAGCCGAAAAAAACGCGGCACGCCCGTGCTAGAGCAAGCGCTCGGGACAATCCACAGAAGCTGTGGATAACTCAGTGGACAACCGCCTTTGAACTCGCGCAAAGCCCTGTGTAATGGGGCCTGCAGTCAAACTGACGATTTTTTCACCAGTAAAAAAAAGCGATGTTTTTCATTGACTTAAATTTTGGTTACAGGCACCCACTGCGCTTGAAAGCTAGATGACAGTGAGGTGACAGGCCTCGCAACATATGTGCACAAGTACCTCCATGACGGTTATATCGGTGCGCTTTTTCGGCGCACTTTGCTACCTGATCTGGGGATAAACCTTGGCAAACCCGTGATCCAGGCGGCTCGTGACTCTGAAGATCGATGCGACCACCCGTCGGATTCTGCGCGATTAAGGAGCGCATCTGACAGGGGAAAGACTTTCGATCAGCGCACATCCAAGGCAAATGACTGCCACGCCAATGCTCTTTTTCGCTAACACACTTCCCATTGACCTTTCAATCCGTTAGTATCCGCGGCGTTAGTACCAAGCTGAAAGTCAATTCTGGTCGAACAAATCCCCCCGGACAGCCTTCCCAAAGGAAGCCTTCACCGAACAAGCGGGATCGACCACCTCGATGGTTTCCAGGTAAATCTTGCGTCAACACAACCTTTGAATCAAAAGCAAAGGGTGTTGCCAGGCTCACTTACTCAGACCGAACCAGCCTGCAAATTGATCAGGATCTTCACCCCGGGCCCAGAACCTTTGCCCTTGATGTGTTGCCTGCCCTCCTAAGTACCTACCTGCCAGCCCAAGCGCGCCAATTAATAGCGCTTCAACTGGCTGCTTTGTTCCAGTCGGGTTCTTCGTTCGACCAACGGTGGTCGTCGTCACTGGAACGTTTTAATTTTGCACGGTTCTTATCCGTGTCGCTTGTAGGAACACCCAATGACTATGTCTACTCAAATCCACACCCAGGATGCCATCCGCACCCTTACTAATGCTTTTGCTCCAATGAACTGCTTGATCATGGCCGCTCGCAAAGGCTGCTTCAGCTTTACCCTGGTCAACGAACACGGCATCGCTCGTCACAGCGAACGCCTGTATCCCGATCAATACTCCAGCGCCGAACCGCTGCAGGCTGTGATCGAGCGTACCCGTCAGGCACTGGTTGCCTGAGACGCCAGCAACGCTGAACATCAAAAGCCCCGCTCAAAAAGCGGGGCTTTTTATTGCCTGAAGTTTCCCTACGCAGCCTGGGCGGCTAAGCACAAAGCGATATAACGGTTATAACTGCCCGCCACAAATATTTTAAAAACAGGCCTTTACGGTACGAATATGACACTACACTTCAACTCAAGCGGCTTGATCCGCTTCCGGCGAGCCTGAGTCGATCCACCGCTGCCAAAGCCTTTCAGGTTTCGCCGACCATTTCAGGTTTCGAGGGTTTTATGGGTATCGCTGCCAGCGAACTGTGTCGTTATGTGATCCGTCCGACGTTGATTTACCTGGGACGCCATAGCGCAACTGCCGAATCCCTGCTGCTGGGCATCGCCGCCAGCCAGTCAGCCCTTGGCTCCGCCCTCCATGATCGACGTGGACACGGCCTTTACCGAATCGCCGAACCCCGCCACCAGGCACTCTGGGACCACTACCTGGCTCTCGATCCCGAACGCGCAAGCCTGGTCCGTGGCCTGGCCAGCCAGCATGCATTTCTCAGCGGCCCGCACCTCGAACTGACCGTCAACCTGCGTTACGCCACAGCCATCGCCTGGCTGCTGGTCGAAGAACAGAATACGCCCCTCCCCGAATCAGACGATTTACTGGGGATGGCCCGCATCTGGCGCCAGACCTTCCATCCCCAAGGGCGCTTGAGAGACTTCGCCTGTGCATGGCAAACATGTGTTTCACCGCTGAATCAGGTCGCCTGCTGAACTTCTCGGATCCAATCATCGCGCAATAGGCTGCGAATTTAGTCGGATTGTCCTACAAAACCGCTCTAAACCAAGCGATACAGCCTATGGCGCTGGGACGAAAATGTTGGTAATTTTCGCCCCGGTGATCACCAGGAGTTCTAATAATGAAAAAAGTAATGCTCAAAACCACCATTAGCCTCGCCGTTGCCATGGCATCCACCCAGATCTTCGCAAGTGGCTTTGCCCTCAACGAACAAAGCATCAGCGGGATGGGGACAGGTTTTGCCGGGCGATCTTCATCTGCCGACGACGCATCCACTATTGCTGGCAACCCTGCCGGTATGTCTCGCCTCAAGCGCGAACAAGTTACCGGCGGTGTTGCATTTATCGACGCACACACCGACATCAGCGATGTCAGCGCCCGGAATGGCGGCACCAACAAAGGTGACATGGTCCCTTTCATGGGCGTGCCGATGGGCTATTACGTCAAGCCAATCGATGACCAATGGGCGGTCGGTTTCGGCGTCTATGCACCGTTCGGCCTGGTAACCGATTATGAAAACGGCTTTGCTGGCCGTTACTTCGGCAGCAAGAGCGAAGTCAAAATCATCACCTTCCAGCCAACCGTCAGCTATGCCTTCAACGACAAGGTGTCGATCGGTTTCGGCCCGACCATTAACCGTATCGACGGCAAGCTGGAATCGAACCTGTCGCTGAGCCCGAACCCGGCCGCACCGGACGGTGAAGTCAAAATCAAGGGTGACGACACTGCGCTGGGCTACAACATCGGCATCCTGGTTCAAACCACCGATTCCACTCGCGTCGGCCTGACCTATCACTCGAAAGTGAAGTACAAGCTTGACGGTGACACCAAGCTCGACTACAGCCTGCTCGGCCCCCTGGGTCAACAGAAGTTTGACGCTTCGCTGGACATTACCACCCCTGAGTCCGTGGATTTCTCGGTTACTCATCAGCTGGACGACCAGTGGACCCTCTATGCAGGCAGCACCTGGACTCGCTGGAGCCGCCTGAAAGAAATTTCCGTCGAAAACGAAGGCGTTCCTGCCCTTCTGGCCGCACGCGGCTTCGGCACCATCACTGAAGAGCAGAACTGGCATGACACCTGGGCTCACGCTATCGGTGCTTCGTACCAACTGAACAAGCAGTGGGTGCTGCGTACAGGCCTGTCGGTTGACCAGTCGCCAACCAACAACGAAAACCGCTCCCCACGCATCCCGACTGGCGATCGCAAGATTTTCAGCCTGGGCGCCGGCTGGAGCCCGACCGACGACCTGACCATCGACGTGGCGTACTCGTACCTGCGTGAAGAGTCGGTCAAGGTCAACGACGACAATGACCGTCAGAATTACAGCGCCAAGTATGAAAACTGGGCGAACGGTTTCGGTATCGGTGCGACCTACCGCTTCTGATGATTCATGGCGAGCCTGAACCACTTGCCATCTGAATCAAAAAAAAGCCCCGCTCTCTTGCACAGAGGCGGGGCTTCTTTGTGGGCCTCGATCAGGGCGCTGCGGCCAATGGTGGTGAAGCTAGGGCCTTTTCCACCGCCGCAATGAAGTCCGGATCATCAGGCTTGGTCAGGCTGGAAAAACTGGCGATCACCTTGCCTTGACGGTCGACCACGTACTTGTAGAAATTCCACTTCGGCGCGGCGCTTTGCTCGGCGAGCACCTTGAACAGATGGGTCGCATCATCGCCACGGACTTTCTGCGGCTCGATCATGGTGAACGTTACGCCGTAGTTCACGTAACAGACCTTGGCTGTCTCGGCACCGTCCCTGGACTCCTGCTTGAAGTCGTTGGACGGCACACCGATCACCTCCAGCCCCTGCCCCTTGTAACGCTGATTCAGCGCCTCAAGGCTTTTGAACTGCGGTGCAAAGCCACAGAAGCTGGCGGTATTGACCACCACCAACGGCTTGCCGATGAAGCGCTGGCACAAGTCGATGGATTCATTGGCGCGCAACTTGGGCAACGAGCCTTGTAACAGCGCCGGGCATTCCGCCGCTTGAGCCAATCCGGTCAACGCTACCAGTAACGCGGGAACTGCCAGCCAGCGTATCAGCATGTCGGTGCTTCCTTGGATCATCGTGTGAAATCCACGTTACTCGCCCTAACATCCTGCTAGCAAGCACCCATGCCCAATTGCATCAGCGCCAACCCGCCCTGGTGCCACCCCCACCAGGCCAGCACAAGGAGCAAGGCACAGACGGCCAAAACGGTGATTCGCGGCCAGAGACTGTTCATATCGCGCTCATTTGGTTTTGCAGGCGTGCCACCGGCGTTTCACGCACCGGCCAGTTCAATGCGGCGGCCATCAGGCTCAAGAGAATCGCTACCTGCCAAATCAAGTCATAGCTCCCGGTGCGGTCGTACACCACCCCGCCCAACCAGCCGCCAAGGAACGAGCCGAGCTGGTGGAACAGGAAAACAATTCCACCGAGCATGGACAGGTTTCGCACCCCGAACAAGGTTGCCACCGTGCCGTTGGTCAAGGGCACTGTCGACAGCCACAGGAAACCCATGGCCATCCCGAACAGGTACGCCGTAGTCGTGGTTACCGGCGCCCACAGAAACAGGCCGATCACCACCGCCCGCAGCAGGTATAAACCGGTGAGCAACCGCGGCTTCGACATGCGTCCGCCGAGCCAGCCTGCGGTGTAGGTCCCGAAGATATTGAACAAGCCGATCAGCGCCAGCACCGTCGTACCCACCGTCGCCGGCAAATGTTGATCCACCAGGTACGCAGGCAAATGCACGCCGATAAACACCACCTGGAAACCGCAGACAAAAAAGCCGAACGCCAACAGCCAGAATCCCGAATGGGAGCAGGCCTCGCGCAGTGCTTCGGACAGCGTTTGCTCATGACCAAGCACCGGCAGCGGCTTGTCCTTGAGCATGCTTACCAGCGGCACGATCAGCGCCACCAGCAGCCCCAGGGCGAGCAATGCCGCCGACCAACCGAGCCAGCCGATCAACCCTAGCGTACCGGGTAACATGGCGAACTGGCCGAACGAACCGGCAGCGCTGGCAATGCCCATGCCCATGCTGCGTTTTTCCGGCGGCACTGCGCGCCCGACTACGCCGAGGATCACCGAAAACGATGTACCGGACAGGCCGATACCGATCAACAGCCCGGCGCTCAGTGACAGGGTCACCGCCGAATCGGACAAGCCCATGAACACCAGGCCCAGGGCGTATAGGACGCCACCGATCAGCACCACTTTCGCCGCGCCGAAGCGGTCGGCCAGCGCTCCAGTGAACGGCTGCGCCAGACCCCAGATCAGGTTCTGCAAGGCGATGGCGAAGGCAAACACTTCCCGCCCCCAGCCAAACTCGGCACTCATCGGCGCCAGGAACAGGCCGAAGCCATGCCGCACACCCAGAGACAACGCAAGGATCAGCGCACTCCCCAACAAAACCCAGCCGCACGTACGCCACATCGATGTCATTCTTATTCTCCCGGCGCGGGTATATACCCGCTTAAGATCGAACAAACCGGCATCAAGCCAGTTCGTCCAGCAACTTCAACAACGTTTCACGTTTTTCGGCGCCCAGGCGATCAACCAATCGCTGCTGCGCCGCTTCCCATGCCGGCAAGGCTGCTTTCAGGCGCTCGGCACCGGCATTCGTCAGCCGCACGATGCGATTGCGCATGTCTTCGCCCTCGACCAGCATCACCAGACCTTCGCCCTCCAGTACGCGTAAATTGCGTCCCAGAGTGCTTCGATCCAGCCCCATCGCTTCGGCCAGGGTGGAAATGCTCGGCTGATCCAGGCGCTGTAAATTGCACAGCAAAGAATACTGCGCAACGTTGATCCCGAAGCCGTCGAGAGCGCCGTCGTAATGTCTGCTGACGCCGCGAGCGGCGCGACGCAGGTTGATGCATAAACATTGGGAATCGAGCATGGTGCGTGTATATACCCGCGAGTGTGTTAAATCAAGTTACAGGATCGCAGAAAAATCAAAAGATCGCCAAACCCACCAGCACCGCCATCTCCAGCAATTCCAGCAACGCCCCCGCCGTATCACCTGTCGTCCCGCCCAGCCGCCGAAGCATGACCTGGCGCAACCAGACAAACACTACCGTCGCCAGCACCAGCGCCAACACGCCACCAAAACCGGCGATCAACACACAAATCACCGCACTGCCGACCAGTACCTGCTTGCCCGCCAATCGCGGCAAATGATCGGCCAGCGCCTGCCCCAAACCACCGGCACGCACATAGGGCGTGGTCAGGAACAACCCCAGCAACGCACTGCGACCGAGCAATGGCACGATGATCAGCGCCACGGCGTATTGCTGTTCGATCAAGGCCAGCAATGCAGCGAACTTGAGCAGCAACACCAGCACCAGCGTAACCACCGCGATCGGCCCGCTGCGAGGGTCTTTCATGATGGTCAAGGTGCGTTCACGATCACCGAATCCACCCAGCCACGCATCAGCGCTGTCGGCCAGGCCATCCAGGTGCAACGCGCCGCTGAGCAACACCCAAACCGTCAACAACAGCGCCGCGTGCAACATCAATGGCGTACCCATCAGCAGCCAGTTCAGCGCCCACAAAATCCCGCCGAACAACAAACCCACCAGCGGATAAAACAACAGCGACCGCCCCAACTCCTTCGGCGCTGGCATGCCTGGCAGACGAATCGGCAGGCTGCTCAGGAATTGCAGGGCGATCCAGAACGGCAACATGATCAGAACGCTTCCTTAAGCAAACCGCCGGGCTCGACCGACAACGAGAACAGCGCACCATGCCGCACCTCAACGTTGAGCAATTGCTCACGTGGCAACCCGCGCGCTTGTGCCAGCAACAAACGCATGACCCCGCCATGGCTGATCAGCAGCACCCGCTCGCCCGCATAGGCCGCCTGCAAACGCGTCACCGCTGCCAATACCCGTGCGGAAAATGCAGTGACGGGCTCGCCCTGAGGTGGCGTAAATGAATAGGGATCAGCCCAAAATAAACCCAAGGCTTCGGCATCCGTTTCCATTAACTTGGCCGTACTCTGCCCTTCCCACGCGCCGAAATGCAGCTCTTGCAGGTCTTTATTCAACTCCACCGGCAGGCCCAGTTTCTCGGCAAGTTCTTCAGCGAATCTTGCACAGCGCTGCAATGGCGAGCTGACCAGCCGATCCCACGGCCCCTGCTCCGCCACTGCCGCACGCATCTGCTGCCAACCGATGTCGGTCAATGCATCGTCGAGGCTGCCGCGCAGACCTCCCCCGAGCTCGGTTTCGCCGTGGCGCAGCAGATCCAGGCGCAAGGTCATGCCGGACGATCCGCCACCGCCGCTTCGGCGAACGTCGCCATCTGCCCGTGCAGATCACAGGCCAGACGCAGCAATGGCACGGCCAACGCAGCACCGCTACCCTCGCCCAGGCGCAAGCCGAGGTCGAGCAAAGGTTCGGCGTTCAAGGTTTCCAGTACATGACGATGACCGGGTTCAGCACCGCGATGGCCGAACAGCAACCACTGCCGGCACTCAGGATTCAAGCGCACCGCCACCAGCGCCGCGACGCTGCAAATGAAGCCGTCGACCAATACCGCGACACCTTCCTGGGCGCAGGCCAGGTAAGCACCGACCAACGCCGCGATTTCAAAACCACCAAGGTTGAACAAAGTCTGCAAAGCATCGCCACGCTGAGCGCCGTGCAAAGCCAATCCACGTTCGATCACCAGCGCCTTATGACTGACACCCGCGGCATTCAGCCCGGTGCCCGGTCCGGTCAAATGCATCACCGGACAATCCAGCAAAGCACAGGCCAGAGCGCTGGCCGCCGTGGTGTTGCCGATGCCCATTTCGCCACCGATGAACAACTGCGCACCCGCTACGATTGCGCGTTGTGCGCTGTCGCGGCCAGCCTGTAGCGCCCTCTCACCTTGAGCAGCCGTCATGGCCGGACCGTTCACAAAGTTTGCCGTGCCGGGTCCGACATTCAGATGCCGCACGCCCGGCAGGTTCAACGACGGCGTAACGGTACCGAGATCAACCACTTCAAGGGAGGCTCCCAACTGCCGCGCCAGAACACTGATCGCCGCACCGCCGTTGACGAAGTTGAGCAGCATTTGCCCGGTGACTTCCTGGGGAAACGCCGACACCCCTTCAGCGACCACACCGTGGTCACCGGCAAAAATCGCGATCCACACCTGATCAAGGCTCGGCTTGACCCGTCCCTGCAATCCCGCCAACTGCACCGCTACCGATTCAAGACGACCGAGGGAGCCAGCCGGTTTGGTCAGTTGCTGTTGGCGGGCTTCGGCCTGTTCGACGGCTTGGGCATTGATCGGCTTGCACGGGTTCAGCCACCAGGATTGGCTCATAACGCAGTTCCTTTCAAAGTCAGAGGCAGGCCGGCGACGGTCAGGACGACTCGCTGACAGCGCTCGGCAAGAGCTTGATGCAGCCAACCGGCTTCATCGACATAACGGCGAGTCAATTCGCCCAGCGGCACGACACCCATTCCGGTTTCGTTGCTGACAAAAATAATTTCACCCGGCAACGACGCCAGGCACTCCAGCAACGCCTCGCGTTCGGCGACCAGGCGCTCTGTATCGTCGAGCATCAGCAGATTGGTCAGCCAGAGGGTCAGGCAATCCACCAACAGGCAGCGATCGGCGCTGGCGTTCTCGCGCAGGACCCGGGCCAGCTCAAGCGGTTCTTCGATCAATGCCCATTCGGCGGGACGGCGGGCGCGGTGATGGGCGACCCGGTCGTTCATTTCGCCGTCCAGGGGCTGGCTGGTGGCGATGTAGATCACTTGGTGTTGACTGTCCAAAGCCAGCTTTTCAGCCAGGCGACTTTTGCCGGAGCGGGCGCCGCCGAGGATCAGTTGGAGCATGGTTCATTCCTTTAAATGTGCGGTGAGGCCAACAAAACCAGCCTAAAACCCACAGAGCTCACGCAGTAGTGAGGTATCCAGATGCGTCTCCACCAGATCCGCCAACCGCTCGATATCGCGCTCGCGCAACCCGTGGTAATCGACGTCCTGCACATCCCGCAAACCCGCCCAGCGCAACAGCGCACTGCATGCTGCCGGGGATTCAAATAGGCCATGCAGGTAAGTACCGAAAATCTGTCCATCAACACTCTGCGCACCGTCGCAGCGACCGTCATCCAGCTGCACGGCAGCGTTTTCCAATGCCGGTCCGGTGGTGACGCCGGCATGGATTTCATAGCCACTGACTTCAGCATTCTCCAGCGCCAGACGTCCGCGCACGTTGCGCAGTTGCTTCTCTTCTTCCAGTTGCGTTGCAAACGCCAACAACCCCAACCCCGCGCTCGAACCTGGCGCTCCTTCAAGCCCCAGCGGATCGTGCACGTGTTCGCCGAGCATTTGCAGGCCGCCGCAGATGCCGAGCACTTTTCCGCCGTAGCGCAAATGCCGGGAGATCGCGGTATCCCAGCCGTTGGCCCGCAGATACGCGAGATCACTGCGCACGCTTTTCGAGCCGGGAAGAATGATCAGGTCGGCCGGTGGAATCGCCTGGCCGGGGCCGACAAATTGCAGGTCCACTTGTGGATGCAAACGCAGCGGATCGAAATCGGTGTGGTTGCTGATGCGCGGCAGCACCGGCACCACCACTTTAAGCACTTGATCGGCCTTGTCAGTCTGGCGCTGATCAATGCCGTCCTCAGCCTCCAGATGCAGATCCATCACATACGGCAACACGCCGATCACCGGTTTGCCGGTGCGGTCCTCCAACCAATCGAGACCGGGTTGCAGCAAGGCGATATCGCCGCGAAAACGGTTGATGATGAAACCCTTGACCCGCGCCTGCTCGCTCGGCGACAGCAGCTCCAAAGTACCCACCAGATGTGCGAACACCCCGCCGCGATTGATATCGGCGATTAGCACCACCGGGCAATCCACCGCTTCGGCAAAGCCCATGTTGGCGATGTCGCCAGCGCGCAGATTGATCTCCGCGGGCGAGCCCGCCCCTTCCACCATCACCACCGGATACGCTGCACTCAACCGTTCGTGGGAGGCCAGTACCGCTTGCATGGCGATGGTTTTGTAGTCGTGATAAGCGACGGCGTTCATGGTCGTGACGGCACGGCCATGGATGATCACCTGGGCGCCGGTATCGCTGTTGGGTTTGAGCAGCACCGGGTTCATGTCGGTATGCGGTTCAAGGAAAGCGGCCTGGGCCTGCACGGCTTGCGCACGTCCGATCTCGCCGCCATCGGCCGTCACCGCACTGTTGAGCGCCATGTTCTGCGGTTTGAACGGCACCACACTGACGCCCTGGCGCGTGACCCAACGGCACAGCGCCGTCACCAGCGTACTTTTACCGGCGTCGGAGGTGGTGCCCTGCACCATCAACGTGGTCATGGGTTTTCCTTGCTGAAGGCTTCAAGTGCGGCGGTCAGGCGAGTCCAATCAGCCTCATCGCCAGGCAAGCCGAAACGCAGGCTGCTGTTCTGCGTGAACAACCGCAGCAGGATGCCGCGCCGGGCCATGAATTCGTGCAACGCCTCGGCGCGCTCGGTGATCAGCCACTGGAACAAGGCGCAACCGCCTTGGGGTTTGAAACCGTATTGTTCCAGCAACGACGCCAGTCGCTCGCTGGCTTCTTCGGTGCGCACGCGTTGCTGCGCCTGCCCTTCGGTATCGCGCAGGCAAGCTTGCCCCAGAACCCGGGTCGGGCCGCTGACCGCCCATGGTCCTACTTGCTCAGCGAGCAACTTGAGCAACTTGCGCTCAGCCAGTACAAAACCGAGGCGAACCCCGGCCAGGCCGAAGAACTTGCCAAACGAACGCAGCACGATCAATCCGACCTGATGGGCAAACGGCGCCACGCTGAGTTGCGGCGTGTTGTCCATGAAGGCTTCGTCGACCACCAGCCAGCCTCCGCGCTGGGCCAGCCGCGCATGCCATTCAAGCAACCGCGCCGGGGGCAGATTCAGGCCGGTGGGATTGTTCGGGTTGACCACCACCAGCACATCGAAGCTGTCGATATAAAAGTCGACCTCCTGCTCCAGCACTTCGCGCACGATGTAGCCATTGCGGCGCCAGGCTTCGGCATGTTCGGCGTAACAGGGCGACAGCACCCCAACCTTGCCCGCCCGACGCAAACGCGGCAGCAACTGGATGGCCATTTGCGAACCAGCCACCGGCAGCGCCTGCAATGTGCCGTAGTAATCGCAGGCGACCTGTTCCAGACCGTCATCGGTTTCCGGCAAACGCGCCCAGGCCCGCAACGGAATATCCGGAACCGGAAATGGCCAGGGCGCGAGGCCGCTGGACAGGTCAAGCCAATCGGCTTCCTCGATGCCGTATTCGAGCGCGGCCTTGCGCAACCGTCCGCCGTGCTCAAGCATAAAATTCAGCCCCCACGCAGAGAATCAGCAGCCATAACCATACGCCGCGCTGGACCAATTGCCAGCCACGGTCAATGGAATCGGCGTCCGCTGGCACGCCTTCACCGAGTTGTGGACGTACATGCAATTCACCGTGATAAATCGCCGGCCCACCCAACTCGACGCCCAGTGCACCGGCCCCCGCCGCCATCACCGGCCCCGCATTCGGGCTGTCCCAGGTCGGTCCCTGACTACGCCAGCATTTGAGCGCCAGGCGGGTTTTTCCCAGTAGCGCGTAAGTCAACGCCACTAGCCGCGCAGGGATGTAATTGAGTACGTCGTCGATCTTCGCCGCCGCCCAGCCGAAACGCTCGAAGCGTTCATTCCGATAACCCCACATCGCGTCCAGGGTGTTGCTCAAACGGTAGAGCACCACGCCAGGCGCGCCAGCCACGGCGAACCAGAACAGCGCGGCGAACACGGCGTCGCTGCCGTTTTCCAGTACCGACTCAGTGGCGGCCCGGGCGACTTCGGTTTTATCCAGTTCGCTGGTCTGGCGACTGACCAGGTAACCGACGCGGGTACGCGCTTCGTCCAGATCATCACTGCGCAAGGCCTTGGCCACGGGTTCGACGTGCTCGCCGAGGCTGCGCATGCCGAGGGCGCAATAGAGCGCGAGAATTTCGACGACCCAGCCCACGTATGGCGTCCAGGAAAAGGCCGTGGCCAGCAAGGTCAGCGGCACCACCGCCATCACCCACGCGGTGACCCCGTGACTGCGCCAGCCGCGCCCTCCCCCGTTGAATCGTTGCTCGATGCGCTCGGCAAATCGGCCGAACGCCACCAGCGGATGCCAGCGCTTGGGTTCACCCAGCAGCGCATCCAGCGCCACGGCGGCGACACTCAACAACGCCACACTCATGGACGCACTCCCCAATAATTTTCATACAACAACTCACTAAGCGGACGCGCCTGCGCCCAGCCTTCAAGTACCAACATTGGTGCTGGATAAAACTCTGTCACTGGCCCCAGGCACAGAACGGCCAACGGTTTGGCGCCGGCGGGCAACCCGAGCAAATCGGCCAGCGCTTGCGGTTCGAACAGCGAAACCCAGCCCATCCCCAACCCTTCGGCACGGGACGCCAGCCAGAGGTTCTGGATCGCGCAGGACAACGACGCCAAGTCCATTTCGGGCAAGGTTCGACGGCCGAAAATATGCTGTTCGCGATCCTCCATCAGCGCAGCGACCAGCACTTCGGCGCAGTCATTGATGCCCTCGACCTTGAGCTGCATGAATTCGTCGGTGCGCTCGCCGAGGGCTTCGGCGGTGCGGATGCGCTCTTCTTCCACCAGCGCCTGAATCTCGCCGCGCAGGGTGCGGTCGCTGATGCGGATGAAGCGCCAGGGCTGCATCAGGCCAACGCTGGGGGCCTGATGCGCGGCTTCGAGCAGGCGGCGCAACAGTTCGGGCTCGACCGTGCCGCCGCTGAAGTGGCGCATGTCGCGGCGTTCACCGATGGCGCGATAAACCGCTGCGCGCTCGGCTTCGGAAAAGGCGTTGTCGGTCATGGCCCGTTCGCTGGCAAGCCAGCTCCCACAAGGGATTGCATTTCTTCAGGTATTACACCGCCCACTGCGGGAGCTGGCTTGCCAGCGATAGCGGTTTCCAGATCAGGTGCAAAAAGCGCGGCAACCGCAGACGGATTGGACGGAAAATAGAAGTGCACGTACGAAGCCGTCATCCGCCCCTCACGATAAACCGCCTCCGCCCCACGCCCGCCGTTAGGACTCAAGCCCCGAGCAATCGGCACGAGCTCGGTCGTAGTCAGCGAATGATGATAGGTGTGCCCGCGCAACGAACCTTCCGGCAGTTCCACCGCTTGCAGCGCCAATGCAGCCAGACGCTTCTGCATCACCGCATCACCGGCCAGCAAACCGACCAGTTCCGCACGCGTACCTTCAACATCGGTCAACGAATCGAGCAAATAAAGCATGCCGCCACACTCGGCCAGCAACGGCTTGCCGGCAGCATGGTGCGCGCGGATCGCCTCAAGCATCGCCGTGTTTTGCGACAGCGCGACATGGTGCAATTCCGGATAGCCGCCCGGCAGATACAAGCTGTCGGCCTCCGGCAAACCAGCGTCGCGGATCGGCGAGAAGAACGACAGTTCGGCGCCCATCTCCCGCAGCAAATCCAGGCTGGCGCCATAGGTGAAGGCAAACGCTTCGTCACGGGCCACGGCAATGCGCACACCGCTCAGTAGAGGTTCGACGTCGATCACATCCGGCGCGCCGAATTCCACCGCAGGCGGCAGCGCAACCTCGCAACTGCTGGCCAACGCTTCGGCCGCTGCATCGAGACGCACGTCGAGATCATTCAACTCGCTGGCCTGAACCAGTCCGAGATGGCGGCTGGGCAATTCGATTCCGGTTTCCCGGGACAACGCGCCGTACCAGCGCAGTCCTTCGGTCAGACTGCCTTCGAGCAATTGCGCGTGACGCACGGTGCCCACGCGGTTGGCCAACACGCCGGCAAACGGCAAGTCGGACTGATAGCGCGCCAGGCCCAGGGCCAGCGCACCAAAGGTCTGTGCCATGGCGGTGCCGTCGATCACACCGAGCACCGGCACGCCAAAGTGCCGCGCCAGGTCAGCGCTGGACGGCGTGCCGTCGAACAGACCCATGACGCCTTCGATCAGAATCAAGTCAGCTTCAGCGGCGGCTTCCCACAACAGTCGGCGACTTTCCTGCTCGCCGACCATCCACATGTCCAGTTGATACACCGGCGCTCCGCTGGCGCGCTCGAGAATCATCGGGTCGAGAAAGTCCGGGCCGCACTTGAACACGCGAACCTTGCGCCCCTGATTGCGATGCAAACGGGCCAGTGCGGCGGTGACCGTAGTCTTGCCCTGACCAGACGCCGGCGCGGCGATCAATACCGCCGGGCAATGACGAGGTTGATTCACAGCTCCACGCCTTTTTGCGCTTTGATCCCGGCCTGAAAAGCGTGCTTGATCATGCCCATTTCAGTGACGGTGTCGGCCAATTCGATCATTTCCGGCTTGGCGCCACGACCGGTGACCACCACGTGCTGCATCGGCGGTCGCGCCTGCAAATCGCTGAGCACTTGGTCCAGATCCAGATAGCCGTGCTTGAGGGCGATGTTCAATTCGTCCAGTACCACCAGGCCGATGGACGGATCGCGCAGCAATTGCTGTGATACCGCCCACGCCGCTTCGGCGGCGGCGATGTCGCGCTGGCGATCCTGGGTTTCCCAAGTGAAGCCCTCGCCCATCACATGAAAACGCACTTGTTCTGGAAAACGTCGGAAGAACAACTCTTCGCCCGTACTGTTGCGCCCCTTGATGAACTGCACCACGCCGCAGTGCATGCCATGGCCCATTGCGCGGGCGAGCATGCCGAACGCCGAACTGCTCTTGCCTTTGCCGTTGCCGGTCAGCACCAACAACAGGCCGCATTCATTCGGAGAGTTGGCGATGCGTTCGTCGATCACGGCTTTTTTGCGCAGCATGCGCGCCAGGTGACGTTCGTCACGATCAGGGGTATCAGTCATGGGGGAGCTCTCCGTTGAGGCTGGATAACGGCGGGCAGGCACAAGAAAAGACGGCAAGAAGCCTGGCATCGCCCACCGTGATGCCGCTTGGATGGATCAGGCCGGTCTCCGGGCTCATGAGCGGCGTTGGCCTGGCTGCGCGCCTTCCCATGTCAGTCGACACAGTGGCTCAAGGCGCAGCCTTTCACTCATTTACCGTTGCGGGGGCAGCGCCGGGATCATGAGTTTCATCGATTGAAAACGCTCACTCACCGGCTTCCCTGTTTCACTCTGTCGACCCAAGCCACAGAGCACCTGAAACAAGCCGCGAAGGTTAGAGGGTTGGGGGTGGAGCGTCAATTGAAGACGGGACTCGAGAGCGAATAACTGCCGTTGATCAACAAACTGACGGCAATCTTGTGCCACACTCGAAGCAGTGATATCAAAGAGCCATAACCTTAAACATAATAACAAGAGTAAGCCCCATGCAAGGCATGATCATCAGCAATCCGAAGCTGGAATTCCTGCGCCCTGCGCTGGAACGCTGGTTTGACTGTATCGACCGCTACAACGCCGTGCGCGGCGACAATGAAACGCCTTACTGGATGGATGAAAAAGCCAACCTCGGCCTGCTCTCCGCTGCCGCGTGGGCGGCAGAGATGATCACCCTGCAACAATCGCCCACCCGCAAACAGATCGAAGAAGGCGAACGCAACGGCCGCGCCGATCTATTCATCGCCACACCCGACGCCAAGGCCTGGCTTCAAACCACGCAACGCTGGCCACGGGTCAACAGCTTGAACCTGACCCAGGCGTTGCTCGATGTCACCAGCGACGCCAGGAAGATCAGCTACGCCAGCGACCTGAAACTCGGCTGCCTGTTCGTTGCCCCGCAAAAAACCCAGCACGGCGCCACCCCGGAAGAACTTCAAGACATGGTCGATGACCTGCAAAAGGAGCACACCTGCGCCGTGGCCTGGTATTTCCCCTACGCCTACCGCAAATTGCGCAACGAAGGTGGCAACTACCACCCCGGCATTGCCGTACTGTTCAAGGAAGCTCGCGGCTGACGGTTGAACCATCGCGCATCCTCGCTTCTCTATTGATTAGGTCACAGCATTCATAGGGAAGATCAGTATGCGCAAGCCCCAGCTCGTTCTCGTTATCGCGCTCGCCGGAGGGCTCGCCGCTTGCGGTGAAACCTCCAGCCTGCAAGTCTCCGACGGCACCGGCCCGTCGCCCAAGTTGCCAGAACCGAACAAGACACTGGTCCCGACAGTGAACATCGCCGCGGCCATCGGCTGGCCGGAGGGCGCAAAACCCGTCGCCGCTGCCGGCACGCAAGTGGCAGCGTTTGCCGACGGCCTTGATCACCCGCGCTGGCTCTATGTACTGCCCAACGGTGATGTGCTGGTGGCCGAAACCAACGCCCCGCCCAAACCCGATGACGGCAAAGGCATCAAGGGCTGGGTCATGAAGAAAGTCATGGGGCGCGCCGGCGCGGCTGTTCCCAGCCCGAATCGCATTACGCTGCTGCGAGACAAGGATCACGACGGCATCGCGGAAACTCGCACGGTGTTCTTGGAAAACCTCAACTCGCCCTTCGGCATGACCCTCGTGGGCAATGACCTGTACGTTGCCGATACCGATCGCCTGTTGCGCTTCCACTATGAAGACGGTGACACGGCGATCAAGTCGCAGCCCATCAAAGTGGTCGACTTGCCGGGTGGAACGCTGAATCACCACTGGACCAAAAACGTTATTGCCAGCAAGGACGGTAGCAAGCTCTATGTCACGGTAGGCTCCAACAGTAACGTCGGAGAAAACGGCCTGGACCAGGAAGAAGGTCGCGCGGCGATCTGGGAAGTGGATCGCGCCACGGGCAACCACCGGATCTTCGCTTCCGGGATTCGCAATCCGAACGGCTTGGCGTGGGAGCCCTCCAGCGGCGCGTTGTGGACAGCCGTGAATGAGCGGGACGAAATCGGCAGTGACCTGGTGCCCGACTACATCACCTCAGTGAAGGACGGCGGATTTTACGGCTGGCCTTTCAGTTACTACGGCCAGCACGTCGACGTTCGTGTCGAACCGCAACAACCGGAGATGGTGGCCAAGGCGATTGCCCCGGACTATGCCGTCGGCCCGCACACCGCCTCATTGGGGCTGACGTTTGCCGAAGGCAATAAACTGCCGACGCAATTCAAGGAAGGCGCCTTCATCGGCCAGCACGGTTCCTGGAATCGCAAACCGCACAGTGGCTACAAAGTGATTTTCGTACCGTTCAGTGCCGGCAAACCGACCGGGCAGCCGGTTGATGTGCTTACCGGTTTCCTTAATGACGAGGAAAAAGCCATGGGCCGGCCGGTGGGCGTGGTAATTGATCAGCAGGGAGATTTGTTGGTGGCAGATGATGTGGGGAACAAGGTGTGGCGCGTGTCAGCGGTTAAGTAAACGTCAAAAGATCGCAGCCTTCGGCGCTCCTGCAGGATGCATGCAATCCCTGTAGGAGCTGCCGAAGGATGCGATCTTTAGCGCTTGCGGCAAAGTGTTAACCCATCCCCCAACGGCAACAGCGACAGATCCACCCGCACATCATCCTTCAAGGCACGATTGAGTGCCTGGATCGCGCGGGTATCGGCGCTCTCGGGATTTTCCTCAAGCACCCGACCACTCCACAGGGTGTTATCGAATACCGCCAGGCCACCCACGCGCAACAAGCGCAGCGCATGCTCAAGATAGGTCGGGTAATTAGCCTTATCCGCGTCGATGAACACCAAGTCGAATTGTCCGCCCTGCCCTTGCTGTTCAATCTCGGCGAGCGTTTCCAGCGCGGGCGCCAGACGCAGATCGATTCGCTCGGCCAGACCGGCCTCCTGCCAATAACGAAGCGCCGTTGCGTTGTAGTCACCAGGGATGTCACAGCAGATCAGTGAACCACTTTCAGGCAATGCCGCCGCCATACAAAGGGCGCTGTAGCCAGTGAAGGTGCCGATTTCCAGCACACGCCTGGCGCCAATGAGCTTTACCAGTAATTCGAGAAATTGCCCTTGCTCCGGCGCTACTTGCCAACGCGCCATGGGCAGCGCCTGGGTTTCGTCACGCAATCGCTTGAGCAGCGGCGTTTCGCGCAAGGACACATCAAGCAGGTAGTGATAGAGCGAATCGTCGAGATTGAGCGTGCGAGCGGTCATGACGACAACCTCTGGCTCTTACGGATTACGCGCCAGGTGCTCCGGTTGCAGGACCCGCTTGGCGCTCAGGTAGGCTTTCTGCCAATACGCCTTGGACAAGCTGTCGAGCTTGACCGTGCCACCGGTGGCCGGAGCATGGACGAAACGCCCTTCACCCACGTAGATGCCGGCATGACTGACCTGGGAGCCGCCATTGGTGGCGAAGAAGATCAGGTCGCCGGTTTGCAGGCCTTCCTTGCCGACGCTGGCGGCTTGCATGGTGATCATCTCGCGCGTGGTGCGCGGCAAGGAAATACCGGCGACATCTCGGTAGACGTAACCGATCAGGCCACTGCAATCGAACCCGGAATCCGGTGTGTTTCCACCCCAGCGATAAGGCGTACCCACCAGGCCCAACGCACGGAAAAGTACGTCTTCCGCTTCAGGCGAAAAGGCTTGGGAAGGACCGAACACGATAGGCGCGCGAACCACCGGCGCAGGAGGCGGTGTGCGACTGGCGCAAGCGCTGAGCAGCGCGGCGAAGAGCATGAGTGTGAGGCGGGCCGACATCGTCATAAGCAGAACATCCTGATCTGGCTGCGGCTTTTTCTGCGGGGAGCGCAGAAAAGAAAACCGCCTGCGCGTGACGCAGGCGGTTTGCCATCATTAATAGATCAAGATTCTAGCTGCTACGCGGCAAACTTCAAGTAAGACTTTAAGTTCACCTTACAAATTGTCCGCTTACTTGCGAGCGGTGACGATTGGAGACGCCCCGGGTGCCATCGCGAGAGCGCGCTTGGCTTCGATGAAGGTCTTGCTCCAGTAGCTGTCGCCCAGGCTATCGATTCGCACACCACCGCTGCGGCGGCTGCTGGAATGAATGAACTGGTTGTCGCCCAGGTAGATCCCGGCGTGACTGACGCGACCGCGACGACCATTCGTGGCGAAGAACAGCAAATCGCCCGGCTCCAGCTTACTGCGGGAGACCAGCGGAGCGTCAACGTTGATCATTTCACGAGTGGAGCGAGGCAGGTTCATCCCGGCTTCTTCACGGAACAGATAGCCAATGAAACCACTGCAATCGAAACCGGCTTCAGAGGTGCCGCCAAAACGGTAACGGGTACCGATCAGGGACATGCCGCGTTCGAGAATGCTGTCAGCCAGGACTGGAAGTTTGTACGACTTGCCATCGGCGAAAGCTGCGAGTTCTTTTTCGGTAGCCGCCTCTTCTTGAAAAAGATCTTCCTGATAACGAGCGGAAGATTGGGCGGTAACAGAGTTTTTAACCTGCTGTTGTTGCTCTTGCTGGGACACTGGAGAGTGAGCAGCGCAACCGAACAACAGGGTAACGAGTGCGAGAGGCACGAGGGGTGCAAAGCGATTTAGCATGGGCACGACCGTGGCTGATAGTTGTAAAGAAGCCGAGACTATGCCCGCTATCATCCTCATTTGCAAATTCAATCGAACTTTTTGTGACTTCTCGGTTTCTCGTAAACATCTAAGCGCTTAAGCCCCATTTAGACGCTTGCGCTGCCTACGCGTGTAGGAAAGTGCGTTTTCTGGCGCCTGAAATATGCCAAAAACCGAGAGAAATCGGAGCTTTTACCAGCCCAGCGTTTCTTTCAAGAAGGGAATAGTCAGTTTGCGCTGGGCTTGAAGAGAAGCCTGGTCAAGACGCTCGAGCAGCTCGAAAAGCGCACTCATGCTCCGAGTACCGCGAGTCAAAATGAAGTGCCCGACTTCATCCGTCAGGTGCAATCCGCGACGGGATGCGCGCAGTTGCAAGGCGCGCAGTTTGTCTTCATCGGAAAGCGGTCGCATCTGAAAAATCAGTGCCAGGGTCAGGCGGGATTTAAGGTCTGCAAG
Source organism: Pseudomonas sp. MYb327 (assembly GCF_040438925.1). Taxonomy (NCBI): domain Bacteria; kingdom Pseudomonadati; phylum Pseudomonadota; class Gammaproteobacteria; order Pseudomonadales; family Pseudomonadaceae; genus Pseudomonas; species Pseudomonas sp. MYb327. The sequence goes on along the minus strand of NZ_CP159258.1, from coordinate 804,579 downwards.
CTTTACCGGCAACTCACGTGGGGAAGTCGAAGCGGCAATCAACAGACGCCGACCACTGTCACGCAGACGATTGAACAGATGAAACAGCGCCTCTTCCCAATCCGCCTTGCCGGCAACCGCCTGTAGATCATCCAGGCAAACCAGTTCGTATTGTTCGAGGTTGTCGAGGATTTCAATGCCGCGATCAAGCAACTCAGCCAACGGAAGGTAAACCGCCGGCTCGCCCATCTGCTCGAATCGCAAACAGGCAGCCTGCAACAGATGCGTGCGCCCTACCCCGTGCTTGCCCCAGAGGTAAATCAGGCTTTCGGTCCACCCGGCGTCGGCTTCGCACAGCCGCTCGACATAGCCGAGTGCAGCGGCATTGGCGCCTGGGTAGTAGTTGATAAAAGTGGCGTCATCACGCAGACGCACACCTAGGGGCAGCTGAATCGGTTTCATGCTGACTGAACAGTTCCAAAGGAACCGTTAGTGGCCTCTGTGTAAAGTTTGCGAAGTTTATACCCGTGAAGCCGACCGCACAATGCGACAGACCACAAGCAAAATCAAAGGTTTGCGTTTGTGCCCCGGTTTTATGACAGATTCTTTGGCGGTCAATCCGACCGCCAGACGAACCCATCGTTCCGACCTGGCCTTAACCAGGTCATCGGCGTCTCGCTCATTTCAAGCTTTAAAGCTCAGGATCGTCGACGCCACTGTACATATTCGAATCTTTATACAAATCATGCATATGGCGCACGAGCACCATGATCACCGCCGCCACCGGCAACGCCAGCAGAACGCCAGTAAAGCCAAACAGCTCGCCACCGGCCAGGATCGCAAAGATCACCGCTACCGGGTGCAGACCAATCCGGTCACCCACCAGCAATGGCGTCAGCACCATGCCTTCCAGCGCCTGCCCGACCATGAACACAGCCACGATGCCGATCATGGGATACAGATCGCCTCCGAACTGAAACAGACCAGCAATCAACGCTGCGCCAATACCGATGACGAAGCCCATGTACGGCACAATCGCCGCGAGGCCTGCAATCAGGCCGATCAACAACCCCAACTCCAACCCTACCAACATGAGGCCCGCCGCGTAGATCACACCCAACGCCACCATCACCAGCAATTGCCCGCGGACAAACGCCCCCAGCACTTCATGGCATTCACCGGCCAGGGACACTGCCTGCTCTTCACGATCACGGGGCAGCAAGCCGCGGATCTTGGCCATCATCAGGTCCCAATCCCGCAGCAGATAGAAACTCACCACCGGAATTAACACCAGATTCGCCAGCCAGCCAATCAGCGCCAGGCCAGACGCGGTCGCCTGGCTCAGCACGACACCGACAATATCGGTGGTCTGCCCCATGTGCTCGCTGATAGCAGCCTTGAGCTTGTCGAACTTCCAGAACCCCTCCGACAAACCGAACTTCGATTGCGCCCACGGCAGTGCAGTGTGCTGCAACCAGTCGAGCATCTGCGGCGCCAGCTCATATAAACGAAACAACTGTTTGGCGAGCATCGGCACCAACACCAACAGCAGCGTGGTGAAAATCAGGGTGAACAGCGCGAACACCGCGATCACGCCCCACGTGCGCGACAGCCCGGCGTTTTCCAGCCGATCCACCAACGGGTCAAACAGATAGGCCAACAACAACGCCACCAGAAACGGCGTCAGAATCGGATGCAACAACCAGATAAACGCGCAGAACAGAACGACTGCACCCAACCAGAACCAGCGCCGCGTATCGGCCATGAACCACTCCATTGCTTCTATATAAAGAAAGAAAATCTACCAGCGGAAACGCAACTGCGGTGTCGGTGCCGGGGTTGGCGTAACAGCAGGAGCAGCGCCACCAGCGACTGGTTGAACAGGTGTAACGGGGGCGGGGGCCGGTGCGGGTTCCAAAGCAACCTCTTGCAACTTCGCCAGCGACAACTGCGCCCGCAATTGATCGGCACTGCCATTGACCCGATAAAGAATCCGATCGCCATCAACACTTTGCGGACGCCCGCCAAAAGGCTCCAGCAAACGCCCCAGCGTCGCATAACGCTCCAGGTTCATGCCCTGCACTTCCAGCAACTGTTGCGACGAAGCCCCAGGCTTGGCGACGAATCGCGGCGCCAGACGTTCGTTGACCGCCAACATAACCGCATCCGCCACGGCGGCCTGATCTGCACCCTGAACGCTACCCGCCTCTTTCTGGTCACCCAGCCACAGACGCCACTTGGCTTGCCACTGACCACCCTCTTCACGGGCATGCACCGCCAACACAGCGTCGGCATTGTAACGTTCCGATGCCGCGCGCAGCGGTGCCGGGTCAGCACTTTCCAGATTCGGTGCCGTGGCAACACCCTGCTCACCCAAATCCGCCAGCGGCAGACGCAGTGGCAAGCCTCGGTGCTGCGCGGCCCGACGCAGTGGAGCGGCATTCGCCTGGCCATCGCCGACCAGGCTCGCACCCTCCGTGGACTCGTTCACCCACCAACCGAGGATCGATGGCCGATTCGCTCCCCACATGGCCAGTCCGGCGCGGCGCAAGGCCTGTTCGGTGGTCGCCGGATCGAAATCGACTTTCAGCACTTCCGGTGGCCCCGCCTCAAAACCGTATTGGCTGATAATTTGTTGCGGATCTTTGCGAATCGCCGCCAAGCCCGGATTTTGCGCCGCCTTCGGATCGCCGGTCAGGCGCAGCACCAGCGTATCCAACGCACGCTGTGTCGCTTGATCGCGCTCTTCCTGCGTCTGGCTGCTGACAGGCTCGCGCACTAGATAAAGGCCTTTCACCGTTTCGGCCTGACTGACCAGGCTGACCAATGACAAACAACCTGCAAACAAGAATTTACAAAAACGCATGGAAGATTCCTGACGACAAGGGCGGGTGGAACAGACCGCATGAAGACGATCGAGCAAGGCTGTGACCATCGCTCGACGCAAAACATTCACACGTCCCGGGTAAGTTTTCGCACTGCCATAACGATAGACGGTTAATGACGATACCCTGCGCGAGCGAGCAGGATGCTACTGAGACGGGGGCAATTACGTTTTTTTTAGGCGGATATGCCCCTGCTGTCGGCGTGAGGATGGCCGCTGCCTCTCAAGCCTGATAAAATCGCGCGCCTTCGCAGACCGGCAACAGCCGGGCACCCTCGAAATTCGCGTGAGGCAATCGCCCTCGTCGATTTCGGCGGCCCCGCTGAACTCGGTCGTTACCCCTGAATCCCCCCTAAAGGCCTGGATCATGAGCAAGCAACCCTCCCTGAGCTACAAGGACGCCGGTGTAGACATCGACGCCGGTGAAGCATTGGTCGAACGCATCAAGAGCGTCGCCAAGCGCACTGCGCGCCCGGAAGTCATGGGCGGCCTGGGCGGTTTTGGCGCCCTCTGCGAAATCCCGGCCGGCTACAAGCAGCCTGTGCTGGTTTCCGGTACTGACGGCGTCGGCACCAAGCTGCGCCTGGCACTGAACCTGAACAAGCACGACAGCATCGGCATCGACCTGGTCGCCATGTGCGTCAACGACCTGGTGGTGTGTGGCGCCGAGCCACTGTTCTTTCTCGACTACTACGCCACCGGCAAACTGAACGTCGACACCGCCGCCCAAGTGGTGACCGGCATCGGTGCAGGCTGCGAGCTGTCCGGCTGCTCCCTGGTCGGCGGCGAAACCGCTGAAATGCCTGGCATGTACGAAGGCGAAGACTACGACCTGGCCGGCTTCTGCGTCGGCGTTGTGGAAAAATCCGAAATCATCGACGGTTCCAAAGTCGCTGCCGGCGATGCCCTGCTCGCCCTGCCGTCTTCCGGCCCGCACTCCAACGGCTACTCGCTGATCCGCAAGATCATCGAAGTGTCCGGCGCCGACATCGAAAACACCCAGCTCGACGGCAAGCCGCTGACCGACCTGCTGATGGCCCCGACCCGCATCTACGTGAAGCCGCTGCTCAAGCTGATCAAGGAAACCGGCGCCGTCAAAGCCATGGCCCACATCACCGGTGGCGGCCTGCTGGACAACATCCCTCGCGTCCTGCCAAAAGGCGCGCAAGCCGTGGTCGACGTGGCGAGCTGGACCCGCCCGGCGGTGTTCGACTGGCTGCAAGAGAAAGGCAACGTCGACGAAAACGAAATGCACCGCGTGCTGAACTGCGGCGTTGGCATGGTGATCTGCGTCGCTCAAGAGCACGTTGAAACCGCGCTGAACGTTCTGCGTGAAGCCGGCGAGCAGCCTTGGGTCATTGGCCAGATCTCCACCGCTGCCGAAGGCGCGGCTTCGGTTGAACTGAAGAACCTCAAGGCACACTGATGCAAGAGCGGATGTCCCAGGCCTGTGATGTGGTGGTGCTGTTGTCCGGTACCGGCAGTAACTTGCAGGCCTTGATCGACAGCACGCGGACCGGCGACAGCCCGGTCCGCATCGCTGCGGTGATTTCCAACCGCGCTGACGCCTACGGCCTGCAGCGCGCCAGTGATGCGGGTATCGCCACCCGCTCGCTGGATCACAAGGCTTTCGATGGCCGCGAGGCCTTCGATGCCGCGCTGATCGAACTGATCGACGCCTTCAACCCCAAACTCGTGGTATTGGCCGGCTTCATGCGCATCCTCAGCGCCGACTTCGTCCGTCACTACCAGGGTCGCCTGCTCAATATCCATCCTTCGCTGCTGCCCAAATACAAAGGGTTACACACTCATCAGCGCGCGCTGGAGGCCGGCGATACCGAACACGGCTGCTCCGTGCACTTCGTCACCGAGGAACTCGATGGCGGACCACTGGTCGTACAGGCAGTAATACCGGTAGAGTTGCATGACTCGCCGCAAAGCCTGGCGCAGCGGGTCCACGCTCAGGAACACCTGATCTACCCGATGGCCGTACGCTGGTTTGCCGAAGGGCGGTTATCGCTCAACGATCAAGGTGCTTTACTGGATGGACAGCTACTCGCGGCCAGCGGCCACTTGATTCGAACCTAGGAGATTTTATGCGTCGCGCCCTGCTCTTCGCTTGCGCTCTGCTTGCCTTGCCCTTTGCGCAGGCTGCAGACCTTCAACCTTTCTCCGCCAGCTACACCGCCGACTGGAAGCAGTTGCCCATGAGCGGCACCGCTGAACGCAGCCTGACCAAGGAAGCCAACGGCGTCTGGAAGCTCAACTTCAAGGCGTCGATGATGATCGCCAGCCTGGCCGAAGAAAGCACCCTGACCGTCGATAAGGACACCCTGCTGCCACAGTCCTACCACTTTGAACGCGGTGGCCTGGGCAAAGCCAAGAAGGCCGATCTGGACTTCGACTGGACCGCCAAAAAAGTCACCGGCACCGATCGTGGCGACGCGGTCAATATCCCGCTGAACCGCGGCATGCTCGACAAATCCACCTATCAACTGGCGCTGCAGCATGACGTGGCCGCTGGCAAGAAAAGCATGAGCTATCAGGTCGTGGATGATGGCGAAGTCGATACTTATGACTTCCGCGTGCTGGGCTCGGAAAAAGTCGACACCAAGGCTGGCCAGATCGATGCGATCAAGGTCGAGCGCGTGCGCGACCCGACGCAAAGCAAGCGCATCACTGTGCTGTGGTTCGCCAAGGACTGGGATTACCTGCTGGTCCGCCTGCAACAGGTCGAAACCGACGGCAAGGAGTACAACATCATGCTCCTGGACGGCAAGGTCAACGGCAAGACTGTCAAAGGCAGTTGATCCGCACGGATATGAAGAAGCCCCGCAAATGCGGGGCTTTTTTTTGGTTCTTCACGGAATCCCGGGAAAGACAGAAACAAGAACGCCGATTTGATTGATGATGTTCGTGCGAGCAAACACATCTAAAAAACCGGCGTTCTTATGCGTGATATTAATACTTTCCTTCCTTTTTGGGAGGGCTTTTCTGTCGTCACCATCAAGCCCGATGGTGACGCCCTACAGATCGATCTGATTCCCCATGCCACCCGATTCCCTTCCTGCGGCGGCTGCCAAAAACCGTGTTCAACCACTCATGAGTATTGCGAGCGAACTGTTCGTGATCTTCCCATTCTCGGTCGCGCGGTACGCCTCAGCGTTTTGCTCAGGCGGGTTGGCTGCCGCGACTGTGGCAAGCGCATGGAGGCCGTCAGTTGGCTGGATCGCTATGCCCGCATGACGCGCCGCTTAGCCGATGCGGTCATTCAGACCTGCTAGCGCCTTCCCACCCTGCACGTGGCCCAGATGTTTGGGCTGCATTGGGACACCGTTCGGTTGCTGGAGCGTCGAGCCTTACAGGCGGCGTTGAGCACGCTGCCAAAGGCGCAACCACGACGCCTGGTGATGGATGAATTCGCGCTGTTCAAAGGGCATCGCTACGCCAGCGTGGTGTTGGATGCCGATACGCGACGAGTGCTATGGATCGGTGAAGGCCGCAGCCGGGCGGCGGTTCGGCCCTTTTTCGAGGAGCTGGGGCCAGAGGGGTGTGCTCGAATCGAAGCGGTGGCGATGGACATGAACACCGCTTTTGACCTGGAGGTTCGTCAGCACTGCCCGAAAGCGCGAGTGGTCTACGACCTCTTTCATGTGGTGGCCAAATATGGCCGAGAGGTGATTGATCGGGTCCGCGTCGACGAGGCTAACCGACTGCGCCACGACAAGCCGGCTCGCAAGGTCATCAAGCAAGCGCGGTGGCTGTTGCTGCGCAATCCAGAGAACCTGAAAAGGCCGGAACAACAGGTTCACTTGCAGGATTTGTTGGCGGCCAACCAATCGCTGATGACGGTTTATTTGATGAAAGCTGAGCTCAAAACGCTCTGGACGCCGAGTGCTGCTTGGGCCTGGAGATCGGCCTGGAAGCAATGGCTGCGCCATGCTCATGAAAGCGAAATACCAGCTCTGATCCAGTTTGCCAAACGGCTAAAGGGCTACTGGCGGGGCATCGTGAGCCGAGTGCGCTGGCCGATGCACACCGGTCAGTTGGAAGGAATAAACAATCGAATAAAAGTCATTAAACGGATGGCGTACGGTTACCGGGATAGCGAGTTCTTTTTCATGAAGATCAAGAGCGTCTTTCCCGGTAATCCGTGAAGAACCTTTTTTTTTGAACATCAATAGATCGCAGCCTTCGGCGGCTCCTACAAGAAAGTGCGTTCTCCTGTAGGAGCTGCCGAAGGCTGCGATCTTAAAAAGGAACGCGCAGCAGGTGCGATGCTCTATACCTTCAAGGTCTTTTTTGATCGAATGACTTTTCCTGCCGCTCGCGAGGTTTCCCATGACCGTCACCGTCAATACCGTTTCCGCCGAAGGCTTTCGCCATACCGTCCAGATCGATGACCACGAACTCTTTGCCGATGTCCCGCAGTCCGCTGGCGGCGAAGGCTCAGCACCAGAGCCCCACGATTATTTCGATGCCGCCTTGGGCGCATGCAAGGCCCTGACCTTGAAGATGTACGCGAAGAAAAAAGACATTCCGCTGACCGGCGTTGGCGTGGAGGTCAAGCGCGACAACAGTGAAGAGCAGAAAGGAAAGTACCTGTTGCAGGTGAAACTGACCCTCAAGGGAGTGCTCACCGACGCCCAGCGCGATGAGTTACACCGTGTGGCCGACCGTTGCCCGATTCACAAGCTGATGACCACCAGTGAAGTCAGCATCGAAACCCGCCTGTCCGAAGGTGCGTTCAGCCAATAGCGGCACAGGTTGCGCAGGCGGGTTATGCTCGAACGCATCACCCGCTCAGCCTGGAACGCACCATGAACCCTCTGCTCGTGATTCGCCCCCGCGCCGAAGATGTCGAAGGCCAGCCAATTCTTCGTCCACTGCCTTCGGCCAAATGCCGAAACATCGGGCCTTTCGTGTTTTTCGACCACATGCTGCAAACCCGCTACGCCGCGGGAGAAGGCATGAACATTCGTCAGCATCCGCACATCGGTCTCTCCACACTCACCTACCTCTTTGAAGGCCAGTTGCAGCACAAGGACAGCCTCGGCTCGGATCAGGTCGTCAACGCCGGCGATGTCAGCTGGATGACTGCCGGCAGCGCGATTGCCCATGTCGAACGAACACCCGAAGCGCTCAAGGGACGCGGATTTACGATGCACGGCTTGCAGATCTGGCTTGCCTCCCCAAAAGACCAAGAGCAAGGACCGGGGCATTACAGCCACCATCCCGCTGCCACGCTGCCGGTCAGCGAGAACCTCGGGGTGAAAATCCGCATGATTGCCGGCTCGGGCTTCTGCCTTGAATCACCAGTGCCGGTGCTTTCTCCTACGCTCTACGCGGAGGTAAACCTGCAGACGGCGACGACGCTGCTGATTCCCACCGAGCATGAAGAGCGCGCGCTGTATGTGTTGAGCGGCAACGTGCAACTGGATGGCGAGGCGATAGAACCGCATTCACTGGTGGTGTTACCGGCTGGGGAAGAGATGACACTGTTCGCCGAGAGCGACTGTCATGCGGTGTTGTTTGGCGGCGCGCCGCTGGATGGACCGCGACGGATCAACTGGAATTTCGTGGCGAGCGATCCTGCGGCTATCGATGAAGCACGTCGGCGCTGGGCGGCCGGGGATTGGCCGACGGTGCCTGGGGAAGTTGAGCGGATCGAATTGCCTTGATGTGTGCAGCGCCTGAAATTGCCGCATCGCTGGCAAGCCAGCCCCCACAGTCGGCCGGTTCGTTCGCAAAATAGCGCACAGCACATCCCCGTAGGAGCTGGCTTGCCAGCGATGGCGATCATGAGAACGCTATCGCCAGCAAGCCGACTCCTACAGATTTCGGCGTTCAGCGCTTTCTCAGCCCTTGAACACTTCATCCAGCAAATTATGCATCGAAGTAAACGCCCGGGCCGCCACCTTGGCGTCATACATCATCATCCCCGGCACATTCGCATGCGGATCGGTGAACGAGTGGAACGCACCGCCGTAGCTCAGTAACTGCCAATCCACACCCGCCGCATTCATTTCATCTTCGAACGCTGGCAATTGCTCTTTCGGCACCAATGGATCGGAAGCACCGTGCAGCACCAGTACCGATCCCTTGATGTTTTTCGCGTCGTTGACGTCTGGTGTATCAAGCGTGCCATGGAATGACACTGCCGCCTTCACCGGAGCACCGGTGCGGGCGAACTCCAGCGCACAGCAGCCGCCAAAGCAGAAACCGAAGGTCGCCAGCTTAGATGTATCAACAGCCACTTCACCCTGGCTTTGCAGCTGCTCGAACGCCACCTGCATGCGCTTGCGCAGCAATGGACGATCATTCTTCAGCGGCATCATCGCCGCGCCCGCCTCGTCATTGTTCTGTGGACGAATCGATTGACCGTAGATATCCGCGATCAACACCACGTAGCCCTTGGCCGCCACCGACTTGGCGATTTCTTCGGCTCCGGCGCTGACACCCATCCAGTTCGGCGCCATCAGCAAACCCGGACGCGGGCCTTTGTGGTCGGCATCAAAGGCCAGACGGCTTTCGTAGGTCTGCCCGTCAATCTGGTAGGACACGGAACGTACAGTGATTTGGCTCATTTCTGACTCCTGATTTTTAAACACCAGAATGAAAAAACCCGCCGAAGCGGGTTTTTATACAACGCAGTTAAGCCGACAGCTCAACCAATAGCTTGTTCAGACGACGCACATACGCCGCCGGATCCTTCAAGCTGTCGCCGGCCGCCAGGGCTGCCTGATCGAAGAGGATGTGCGACAGGTCGCCAAAGCGCTCGTCGCTCTGTTCGTTGTCGAGCTTCTCGATCAGCGGGTGAGCCGGGTTGAATTCGAAGATCGGCTTCGAATCCGGAACCTTCTGACCACTGGCTTCGAGGATCTGACGCATCTGCAGGCCCAGGTCCTGCTCTCCGATGGCCAGGATCGCCGGAGAATCGGTCAGGCGATGGGAAACCCGAACTTCAGCAACGGACTCGCCCAGTGCAGTTTTCAGACGCTCAACCAGACCTTCTTTGGACTTGGCGACTTCTTCCGCAGCCTTCTTGTCTTCTTCCGAATCCAGGTTGCCAAGGTCAAGGTCACCGCGCGCCACGTCGACAAAGCTCTTGCCGTCGAAGTCGCTGAGGTAGCTCATCAGCCACTCGTCGATGCGGTCGGTCAGCAGCAGCACTTCGATGCCTTTCTTGCGGAAGACTTCCAGGTGCGGGCTGTTTTTGACTTGTGCGTAGGTTTCGCCAGTCAGGTAGTAAATCTTGTCCTGACCTTCCTTGGCACGAGCCAGATACTCGGTCAAACCGACAACCTGATCGCCGTCATCACCGTTGGTCGATGCGAAGCGCAGCAGGCCGGCGATTTTCTCTTTGTTGGCGAAGTCTTCTGCCGGGCCTTCTTTCATGACCTGACCGAAGTTTTTCCAGAAGCCTTTGTATTGCTCCGGATCGTTCTTCGCCAGTTTCTCCAGCATGTCCAGAACGCGCTTGGTCAGCGCCGACTTCATGGAGTCGATGATCGGGTCTTTCTGCAGGATTTCCCGCGACACGTTCAGCGACAGGTCGTTGGAATCGACCACGCCCTTAATGAAGCGCAGGTACAGCGGCAGGAACGATTCGGCCTGATCCATGACGAACACGCGCTGCACGTACAGCTTCAGGCCTTTCGGCGCTTCACGCTGGTACAGGTCGAACGGAGCACGGGCCGGCACGTATAGCAGCGAGCTGTATTCGAGCTTGCCTTCGACCTTGTTGTGGCTCCAGCTCAGCGGGTTTTCGAAGTCGTGAGCAATGTGCTTGTAGAACTCCTGGTACTCCTCGTCCTTGATTTCGGTACGCGGGCGGGTCCACAGGGCGCTGGCGCGGTTAACGGTTTCCCATTCAACGGCCGGCTTCTCTTCGCCTTCAGCGGCTGCCACTTCTTTCGGCAACTCGATCGGCAAAGCGATGTGGTCGGAGTACTTCTTGATGATGTTGCGCAGGCGCCAGCCGTCAGCGAACTCGTCTTCACCGGACTTCAGGTGCAAAACAATGCGGGTACCGCGTTCGGCTTTTTCGATGGTCGCTACTTCGAAATCGCCTTCGCCCTTGGACGACCAGTGCACGCCTTCGCTGGCAGCACTGCCGGCACGACGGCTGAACACGTCGACTTTGTCGGCGACGATGAAGGCGGAGTAAAAACCAACACCGAACTGACCGATCAGGTGCGAGTCCTTCTTCTGGTCACCGGTCAGGTGCTTCATGAAGTCAGCGGTGCCGGACTTGGCGATGGTGCCGAGGTGTGTGATCGCATCTTCACGGCTCATGCCGATACCGTTGTCTTCGAGGGTGACGGTTTTGGCGTCTTTGTCGAAGCTCACGCGGATTTTCAGTTCGGCGCCACCTTCCAGCAATTCTGGTTTAGACAGCGCTTCGAAACGTAATTTGTCTACAGCGTCAGAGGCGTTCGAGATCAATTCGCGAAGGAAAATTTCCTTGTTGGAATACAGCGAATGGATCATGAGGTGCAGCAGTTGCTTCACCTCGGTCTGGAAGCCCAGGGTTTCCTTTTGAGTTTCCACACTCATGGTCATCAAACTCCAATCAGATGGCATAAGCCGCGACCTTGAGGGTCGGCGGCGGGTTGTGATCAGAGTTGGGGGCTGTGTTCAGGATTTCAAGGGCTCATCGAGTTTGAAATGCGCCCGAGCCGTGGCGGTGGGTTCCGCTTCGGTACCTTGCCAGGCTGTAATCGCCACGTTAGCGACGCGGCGTCCCTGGCGGCACACCTGGCATCGGGCCCAGGTATCGCGATACTGCCCGGCGCGCAGGTAATCAAGGGAAAAGTCGATTATCTTCGGCACACCCGGCGTTCCCGTAGAAACCAGCAGATGCAGCGCGGCAGCCAGCTCCATGAAACCGGCAATCACGCCACCGTGAATGGCTGGCAGTAAAGGGTTACCAATGTTGTCCTTGTTCGCCGGCAGCCGAAACAGCAGCTCATCCCCCACCCGCGAGCATTCGACGCCGATCAGTCTGGCGTAAGGAATCAGGTCCAACAGCGGCGCGTAGTCCCCCCGCTCATGGGCCTGTTGCAGCTGTTCGTGGAACGACTCGCTCATTTCGTACCTCCGGCGATGGCGCCGCCAAATCCTTTGGTTCCTTTTATGCCCTTGCCCATGCGCATGAAAGTGCCCACCACATGGGCGATGGGTTGCTCGGGATCATCCTGATAGGCGAAGCCGCGGGCGAAAATCACATCGGTGGTCACCCGGTAGCATTGGGCGAAACCGTAGACATCCTTATGGGGTTCGGCGGCGTGCATGTAGTCAATGCGCAGGTCGAGGGTCGGACAGACTTCGAACTCCGGCAGTACGCAGAGGGTGGACATGCCACATGCGGTGTCCATCAGGGTGGTCAGCACACCACCGTGTATGACCCCGGTTTGCGGGTTACCGACGATCTGCGGGCTGTACGGCAGGATGACCGTTAGTCCGTTGCTGCTGGCGCTGTGAACGCGCAACCCAAGTACCTGGCAATGTCTGAGCGCCGAAAGAAATCGCGTCGCGCGCTCAAAAACGGGGTTCTCGGTCATTTGATAAACACTCTTCTTAGTATGCGAAAATCGTATCTGGCGTATTCGTAAAAGTTCCCGTGGGAATAATCTTATATATCTGAACGAATTGAGGAACTTAACCCGAATGGCCGTGCTCGAAAGGCCAGTAGATATTTTCCATAAGGAGAAACACCCCATGCGTAAGACTTTAGCTATTGCCTTGATGTTGACCGCTTCCCTCGGTCTCGCTGCCTGCGATAAAAAATCCGAGGACAAAGCTCAAGATGCCAACCAACATGCTGAGCAAGCTCAGCAAGACATGAACAAAGCTCAGGATAAAGTGAACGACGCTGCGAAAGAAAACGCCGAAGCTGCCAAAGCTCAGGCCGAATCGAACGAAGCCGCAGCAAAAGAAGCCGCACCTAAAAACTAATTCGTTTTTAGCGTGTGAAAAGAAAACCCGCCAAGTGCGGGTTTTCTTTTGTCTGCTGTTTTGTTTGCCATCCTGGCATTAGAGCAAAATCGTCCTAAAAGTCGGACTAATCATCAGCAATAGCGAACAGATTAAACCCACCAGCCAGACCAGACTGCGCTGCCAGGTCAGATCTTTCCAGTAACACGCCAAGTAAATAACTCGCGCGATCACAAAGATGATTGCCAGCGAATCGATCAGCCATCCCGCCGTTTGCGTGGTATGCGCCATCAACACGCCCACCGCAAATAATATGAACGCCTCGAAACTATTCTGATGCGCCGCCACCGCCCGGGCACCAAAACCCGTGAGCTGTCCTTGCTGCTGCCGCGGCAGGTGATTGTTATAACCGCCCTGCTCTTTCATCGCCTTGGTCACGGGTAAACGCGCCACGTATATCAATATCGCGCTGACAAACACACACCAGAAAGGAATACTCATCAAACAGCCTCTTTCGTCACCTCGGGCAATGGCGCCTCTGTAGGGGTATAGACCATCACATCGAGGACGTCGGAGTGAAACTCGCGGCGGTACAACACGAACACGACACCGGCACTCATCAACATGAATAACCACGGGCTGACAAACCAGGCCAGCATGGTCATGCCGAAGTAATAGGAACGCAGGCCAAAGTTGAACTGGTTGGCGGCCATTGAGATGACACGCGCTGCGCGGGCGGCAAAGGCCTTGCGCTCCTGCTCGGAAACATGTCGCTCGCCGACCATAGGCGCAGAACCCACCAGGATGGCCGCGAAGTTGTACTGCCGCATGCACCAGCTAAACGTAAAGAATGCATAGACGAACACCAACGCCAGGCACAACAACTTGATCTCCGACATCCCCTGGGACGCCTGCTGCACCATCGGGATATCCGCAAGCAACGACACCGCCCGTTCGGAAGCCCCGAGCACCGTGAGAATACCGGCCAGGATAATCAGCGTGCTGGAGGCGAAGAACGACGCGTTGCGCTCCAGGTTGCCGATTACGCTGGCATCGGCAATGCGGTTGTCCCGCAGCAGCATGCGACGCATCCAGTCTTCACGGTAAAGGTGCAGCACACTGGCCAGGCACGCGGTGTCCCGGCCTTTCCACGATGCATAGCGGGTATAACCGCCCCAGCAGACAACGAACCAGATTGCAGCGAGGATGTGGATCAGGTTGGCTTGGATGAACGACATGCAGGTCCTTGTGATGTATTTGCGAAATACACAATCCCTGTGGGAGCAAGCCTGCTCTCGATTGCGAAGGGTCAGTCGACAACACTATTGAATGTATCGACGCCATCGCGAGCAGGCTCCCACAAAGGGTTTTGCAGTGCTTCGACGTTAGCCCAAGAAAAAAGACACTGCATCCAGCCCATAAAAAATGGTTCTTCACGGATTACCGGGAAAGACGCTCTTGATCTTCATGAAAAAGAACTCGCTATCCCGGTAACCGTACGCCATCCGTTTAATGACTTTTATTCGATTGTTTATTCCTTCCAACTGACCGGTGTGCATCGGCCAGCGCACTCGGCTCACGATGCCCCGCCAGTAGCCCTTTAGCCGTTTGGCAAACTGGATCAGAGCTGGTATTTCGCTTTCATGAGCATGGCGCAGCCATTGCTTCCAGGCCGATCTCCAGGCCCAAGCAGCACTCGGCGTCCAGAGCGTTTTGAGCTCAGCTTTCATCAAATAAACCGTCATCAGCGATTGGTTGGCCGCCAACAAATCCTGCAAGTGAACCTGTTGTTCCGGCCTTTTCAGGTTCTCTGGATTGCGCAGCAACAGCCACCGCGCTTGCTTGATGACCTTGCGAGCCGGCTTGTCGTGGCGCAGTCGGTTAGCCTCGTCGACGCGGACCCGATCAATCACCTCTCGGCCATATTTGGCCACCACATGAAAGAGGTCGTAGACCACTCGCGCTTTCGGGCAGTGCTGACGAACCTCCAGGTCAAAAGCGGTGTTCATGTCCATCGCCACCGCTTCGATTCGAGCACACCCCTCTGGCCCCAGCTCCTCGAAAAAGGGCCGAACCGCCGCCCGGCTGCGGCCTTCACCGATCCATAGCACTCGTCGCGTATCGGCATCCAACACCACGCTGGCGTAGCGATGCCCTTTGAACAGCGCGAATTCATCCATCACCAGGCGTCGTGGTTGCGCCTTTGGCAGCGTGCTCAACGCCGCCTGTAAGGCTCGACGCTCCAGCAACCGAACGGTGTCCCAATGCAGCCCAAACATCTGGGCCACGTGCAGGGTGGGAAGGCGCTAGCAGGTCTGAATGACCGCATCGGCTAAGCGGCGCGTCATGCGGGCATAGCGATCCAGCCAACTGACGGCCTCCATGCGCTTGCCACAGTCGCGGCAGCCAACCCGCCTGAGCAAAACGCTGAGGCGTACCGCGCGACCGAGAATGGGAAGATCACGAACAGTTCGCTCGCAATACTCATGAGTGGTTGAACACGGTTTTTGGCAGCCGCCGCAGGAAGGGAATCGGGTGGCATGGGGAATCAGATCGATCTGTAGGGCGTCACCATCGGGCTTGATGGTGACGACAGAAAAGCCCTCCCAAAAAGGAAGGAAAGTATTAATATCACGCATAAGAACGCCGGTTTTTTAGATGTGTTTGCTCGCACGAACATCATCAATCAAATCGGCGTTCTTGTTTCTGTCTTTCCCGGGATTCCGTGAAGAACCTAAAAAATGCCCCGTATCGATTGATACGGGGCATTTCTGTCTTTGCCCGCAGGCCCGCTCGTGGCGGGCCGACAACGCTTAAGCCAGGGCTTCTTCGCGCTTGCCCAGCAGACGGTCGCAAACCACCGCAACCACCAAGGTCATTACCGACGGCACCAGCCACGCCAGACCTTGTTCGCTCAATGGCAAATGAGCCAGTTGCGACGGCATCCACTCCGCGAGACCGGCCCCCTTGAGGGCATCGATCAGACCGAAGATGAATGACACCAGCATCACCGGACCGACGATGCGGCCCTGTTCATGCCAGAAATCCTTGCAGAAGCTCAGGGCCACCAGGGCGATGCACGGCGGGTAGATCGCGGTCAGTACCGGGATCGAGAACGCAATCAGCTTGGTCAGGCCCAGGTTCGATACCAACAGGGAGAACGCGGCGAGGATAATGACCAACGTCTTGTAGGACAGTGGCAGCACACGGCTGAAGTATTCAGCACAGGCGCAAGTCAGGCCGACCGCCGTTACCAGGCACGCCAGAGAAATCAGCACCGCGAGGAAACCGCTGCCCAGGGAGCCAAAGGTGTGCTGCACGTAGGCATGCAAAACCGCCGCGCCGTTGGTCGCGCCAGCCGCCACTTCATGACTGCCCGAACCGAGGCGGAACAGGCTGACGTAGACCAGCGCCAGGCCCACGCCGGCAATCAAACCGGCAATGATCGCGTAACGGGTGATCAACGCCGGCGACTCGACACCGCGAGAGCGAATGGCGTTGACGATCACGATGCCGAACACCAGCGCGCCGAGGGTATCCATGGTCAGATAACCATTGATGAACCCCTGGGAGAACGGCGCCGCTACATACTCAGGCGTTGCATGGCCAATGTCACCCGCAGGCAAAGCGAACGCGGCGATGCCGAGAACGGCCAGGGCGATGATCTTCAGCGGTGCGAGGAAACGTCCTACGGTATCGAGCAGACGGCCCGGATAGAGTGAGATGAAGAACACCACCAGGAAGTACACCGAACTGTAGAGGAACAACGCCAGCGGGCTCTCGCCGGTCAATGGCGCAAGGCCGACTTCAAACGACACGGTAGCCGTACGCGGCGTCGCAAACAGCGGGCCGACGGCGAGGTAGCAAGCGGCTGCCAGCAAGCCACCGGCGATCTTGCCGATCGGGCTGCTCAACGCATCCATGGCACCACCGACCTTGGCCAGGGCCACGACGGTGACCACCGGCAGACCGACCGCAGTAATCAGAAAGCCCAGCGCCGCCATCCAGACGTGAGGCCCGGACTGCAAACCGACGATAGGCGGGAAGATGATGTTGCCGGCCCCGACGAACAGGGCAAACGTCATAAAACCAAGTGCCAGGATGTCCTGGCCTTTCAACACTTTCATTAAGGAAATACCACACTACTGAATCGGAATTTAGAGAGGGATTTCCCTATGGGTGAGGGAAATGCTGTCAGTCCGTATGGGACCAACCCTTTTAGCGCGTTGCAGCCTTGTGGGCGCAAACGCAAAAATGGCGCGTAGCCTAACGAATTTGGGCGGCAAACGCACTGTTAGAGGGCAAACTATCCGATACGCGACATTTTCGTGTCGCGTTTACGTACGTAATTTTCATCTGCGATGGAACTGTAGGAGCTGGCTTGCCAGCGATGGCGGTATGTCTGACACGCCATGGAGCTTTATCGCCAGCAAGCCGGCTCCTACAGATCGGTGTTGCCATAAAACACAAAGGCCACCCGAAGGTGGCCTTTGCTTGGTGAAGCGTCAGCTAAGCGCGAGGCTTACTTGACAGCCCAACCGGTCAGCTCGGCCAGGGCCTTGCCGATGTCTGCCAGCGAACGCACGGTTTTAACGCCTGCGTCTTGCAGAGCAGCGAATTTCTCGTCTGCAGTGCCTTTGCCGCCAGAGATGATTGCGCCAGCATGGCCCATGCGCTTGCCCGGAGGAGCAGTCACACCAGCGATGTAGGAAACAACCGGCTTGGTCACGTGTGCCTTGATGTAGGCAGCCGCTTCTTCTTCAGCCGAACCGCCGATCTCACCGATCATTACGATCGCTTCGGTCTTCGGGTCTTCCTGGAACAGTTTCAGGATGTCGATGAAGTTCGAACCCGGGATCGGGTCACCACCGATGCCGACGCAAGTCGACTGACCGAAACCGGCGTCAGTAGTCTGCTTAACAGCTTCGTAGGTCAGGGTGCCGGAACGGGAAACGATACCGACTTTGCCTGGCAAGTGAATGTGACCTGGCATGATGCCGATCTTGCATTCGCCTGGGGTGATCACGCCTGGGCAGTTAGGGCCGATCAGGGTAACACCCAGCTCGTCGCACTTAACTTTAGCGTCCAGCATGTCCAGGGTAGGAATGCCTTCGGTGATGCAGACGATCAGCTTGATGCCGCCGAAAGCAGCTTCCAGGATCGAATCTTTGCAGAAAGGAGCCGGAACGTAGATCACGCTGGCGGTAGCGCCAGTGGCTTCTACTGCGTCTTTAACGGTGTTGAACACCGGCAGACCCAGGTGCTCGGTGCCGCCTTTGCCTGGAGTTACACCACCCACCATCTTGGTGCCGTACTCGATGGCTTGCTGGGTGTGGAAACTACCTTGCGAACCGGTAATACCCTGGCAGATAACTTTGGTGTCTTTATTGATCAGGACGCTCATTATTTGCCCTCCGCAGCTTTGACAACTTGTTGAGCAGCGTCGGTCAGGCTGGTAGCAGCGATGATGTTCAAACCGCTTTCTGCCAGTACTTTAGCGCCCAGCTCAGCGTTGTTGCCTTCAAGGCGCACAACAACCGGGATTTTCACGCCGACTTCTTTCACTGCACCGATGATGCCTTCGGCAATCATGTCGCAACGAACGATGCCGCCGAAGATGTTAACCAGTACTGCAGCGACGTTGGTGTCGGACAGAATGATTTTGAACGCTTCGGTAACGCGTTCTTTGGTAGCACCGCCGCCCACGTCGAGGAAGTTGGCTGGCTTGCCGCCATGCAGGTTGACGATGTCCATGGTACCCATGGCCAGGCCAGCACCGTTGACCATGCAACCGATGTTGCCTTCCAGTGCTACGTAGTTCAGTTCGAACTTGGCAGCGTGCGCTTCGCGCGGATCGTCTTGCGACGGATCGTGGAAAGTCTTCAGCTTAGGCTGACGGTACATGGCGTTGGCGTCGATGTTGATCTTGGCATCGAGGCAGTGCAGATCGCCGTCAGCCTTGATCACCAGCGGGTTCACTTCCAGCAGGGCCAGGTCGTGATCCTTGAACAGTTTGGCCAGACCTACGAAGATCTTGGCGAACTGGGCAACTTGCTTGCCTTCCAGACCCAACTGGAATGCCAGCTCGCGACCCTGGAATGGCTGAGCGCCAACCAGTGGATCGATAGTGGCTTTCAGAATTTTTTCTGGAGTGTCGTGAGCGATTTTCTCGATGTCCACGCCACCTTCGGTGGAAGCCATGAACACGATACGACGGCTCGAACGGTCAACGACAGCGCCCAGGTACAGCTCTTTAGCGATATCAGTGCACGATTCAACCAGGATCTTGGTGACTGGCTGACCATTGGCGTCAGTCTGGTAAGTCACCAGACGCTTGCCCAGCCACTGCTGTGCGAATGCCTTAGCGTCTTCTTTGCTGCGAACCAGCTTAACGCCGCCCGCTTTACCGCGACCACCGGCGTGGACCTGGGCTTTGACAACCCACTCGCTGCCGCCGATTTTGTCGCAAGCTTCTGCTGCTGCTTCCGGGGTGTCTACCGCGTAACCGGTGGAAACTGGCAGGCCGTACTCAGCGAACAGCTGCTTACCCTGATACTCGTGAAGATTCATGCTTATTACCGTCTTCGTTAGGTACTGCGCATTCGGTGCTGCACTTGTTCAAGTGCCGCACCACCTGTGACTGCTGCTTGCGTAGCCTTTCCGGACAACCGGTGCAGCTACGCAAGACTGCGTCCAGCGGACATTCCGCGGTGAGTCTTGCATGCAAGGCTCACGACGGGCCGTACCGCCGTGGTTTCTTATTGTGTCTTAACGCTTCTTGCGGTTGGCGATGTGGATGGCGCCGCCATTCACTGCCAGAGCAGCTTCGTGCAAGGCTTCAGACAGGGTCGGATGGGAGAAAACCATCATGCCCAGGTCTTCAGCGCTGGTGCCGAATTCCATACCGATTGCGCCCTGCTGAACCAGTTCTGCAGCGCTTGGGCCGATCACGTGGACGCCCAGTACGCGGTCGGTCTTGGCATCTGCGATGACCTTGACGAAACCGCCGGTATCGTTGGCAGCCATGGCACGGCCAGAGGCTGCGAACGGGAAGGTGCCGACGTTAACTTCTACGCCTTCAGCTTTCAAGGCCTGCTCGGTTTTACCGACCCACGCGATTTCCGGGTGAGTATAAATAACCGAAGGGATCAAATCATAGTTCATCTGGGCTTTGTGGCCCTTGATGCGCTCGACAACCATGATGCCTTCTTCGGACGCTTTGTGCGCCAGCATCATGCCGCGAACCACGTCACCGATGGCGTAGACGCCCGGTACGGTGGTGGCGCAGTGATCGTCAACGTGCACGAAACCGCGCTCGTCCAGGGTCACGCCGCAATCAGCGGACAGCAGATCAGTGGTCACCGGACGGCGACCAACGGCTACGATCAGCTTGTCGAAAGTGATGTTCTGTTCGCCGTTGGCATCGGTGTAGTTCACAACGACTTCGTCGCCGTTCACTTTGGAACCGGTCACGCGAGCGCCCAGCTTGATGTCCAGACCCTGTTTGGTCAGGGTTTTCAGCGCTTCCTTGGAAACGGCAGCGTCAGCGGCCATCAGGAAGGTGTCCAGGGCTTCCAGGACAGTCACTTCTGCACCCAGACGCGACCAGACCGAACCCAGTTCCAGACCGATAACGCCAGCGCCGATCACGCCCAGACGCTTAGGTACGGATTGGAATTCCAGTGCGCCAGTCGAATCGACGATCACATTCTGGTCGACCGGAGCCGGTGGAATGTCGATCGGACGCGAACCTGGAGCCAGGATGACGTTTTCGGCTTCGATGATTTCTACCGAACCGTCAGGCTTGGTGACTTCAACTTTCTTGCCGGCCAGCAGCTTGCCGTGACCCTCGATGGAGGTCACGCCGTTGGCTTTGAACAGGGTCGCAACGCCAGAGGTCAGGCCTTTGACGATGGTGGCTTTACGGCCAACCATTGCACCCACGTCCATGGTCACGCCAGCGTGATTGATACCGTGGATCGCGAAGCCTTCTTTCGCTTCCTTGTATTTCCAGGAGCTGTCCAGCAGCGCCTTGGATGGAATGCAGCCGACGTTCAGGCAAGTACCGCCGAGGGCCAGTTTGCCTTCCTTGTCGGTGTACTTCTCGATGCAGGCCGTCGAAAGACCGAGCTGTGCTGCTTTGATGGCAGCCACGTAGCCGCCAGGGCCCGCGCCGATCACCACTACGTCAAATTTCTGCGACATTCAAAAAATCCTCTTTAGCGAAAAGCTTGAAGCCGCAAGCCACAAGCCAAACTGCCTTTACTGGCAGCTTGAAGCTTGCAGCTCGCGACTGCTTCTATCAGATATCCAGCAACAGACGAGCCGGGTCTTCCAGCAGGTTCTTGATGGTCACCAGGAAGGTCACAGCTTCTTTGCCATCGATCAGACGGTGATCGTAGGACAGAGCCAGGTACATCATCGGACGGATAACGACCTGACCGTTGATCGCCATAGGACGCTGCAGAATGTTGTGCATGCCCAGGATAGCGGCTTGCGGCGGGTTGACGATCGGGGTCGACATCATCGAACCGAAAGTACCACCGTTGGTGATGGTGAAAGTACCACCGGTCATTTCGTCCATCGACAGCTTACCGTCGCGGGCTTTCTTGCCGAAGGTGGCGATGCCGCCTTCGATTTCAGCCAGGCTCATCAGTTCGGCGTTACGCAGAACCGGTACGACCAGGCCGCGATCGCTGGAAACTGCAACGCCGACGTCAGCGTAGCCGTGGTAAACGATGTCGCCGCCGTCGATCGAGGCGTTGACAGCCGGGAAGCGTTTCAGCGCTTCGGTGGCCGCTTTCACGAAGAACGACATGAAGCCCAGGCGTACGCCATTGTGGGACTTCTCGAACAGGTCCTTGTACTTCGAACGCAGGGCCATGACTTCGGTCATGTCGACTTCGTTGAAAGTGGTCAGCATTGCCATGTTCGATTGAGCTTCAACCAGACGCTTGGCCACAGTGGCGCGAACGCGGGTCATCGGTACGCGCTTCTCGATGCGGTCGCCAGCGGCGAACACAGGAGCGGCGGCCGAAGGAGCAGCAGCCTTGGCAGGCGCGGCAGCCGGAGCGGCTTTCTTGGCAGCAACCGCTGCAACCACGTCTTCCTTGGTCACACGACCGCCTTTGCCAGTGCCGGCAACGGAAGCGATGTTGATGCCGTTTTCTTCAGCCAGCTTGCGAGCAGCCGGTGCAGCAACAGGATCGTCTTCGCCTTCGGCAGCTGGAGCAGCAGCTTGTGCAGCGGCCGGAGCAGCAGCGGCAGCCGGGGCAGCAGCAGCGCCGCCGGCTTCGATGGAGCCCAGGACTTCGTCGGACAGAACGGTGTCGCCTTCGTTCTTGACGATAGCGCCCAGCACGCCGTCAGCAGTGGCCAACACTTCCAGCACAACCTTGTCGGTTTCGATGTCGACGATCAGGTCATCACGCTTTACAGCGTCGCCCGGTTGTTTGTGCCAGGTGGCAACGGTGCCGTCGGCAACCGATTCCGGGAAAGTGGGGGCTTTGATTTCGATAGCCATTATCTGTGGGTCCTTAAATTCGGTTTCAGGTGCGCGAAGGCGTTAAACAGTAAAGGCGTCTTGCAGCAGTTTTTCCTGCTGCTCAGCGTGCATCGATGCATAACCGCATGCGGGTGCAGCAGAAGCCTCACGGCCCGCGTACTCGAGTACGAGAGACTTGTCGAGGTTGCTGATGCTGCGACGCATGTGGTGTTGGCTGCAGTACCACGCACCCTGGTTCATCGGCTCTTCCTGACACCAAACGGCATGCTTGACGTTGGTATAAGGAGCCAGGACTTCTTTCAAGTCGTCCTCAGGGAATGGGTACAGCTGCTCGATACGCACGATGGCGATGTCATCACGACCTTCGGCACGGCGTTTTTCCAGCAGGTCGTAGTAGACCTTGCCACTACACAGAACAACGCGCTCGACCTTGGACGGGTCTTGAGCATCGATTTCCGGGATCACGGTCTGGAACGAACCTTCGGCCAGATCTTCCAGGGTCGAAATGGCCAGTTTATGACGCAGCAGCGACTTCGGAGTCAGAACGATCAATGGCTTGCGCAGTGGGCGAATCACCTGACGGCGCAGCAAGTGATAAATCTGAGCCGGCGTGGTCGGTACGGCTACCTGAATGTTGTGCTCGGCGCACAGTTGCAGGTAACGCTCGAGACGAGCCGACGAGTGCTCCGGACCCTGACCTTCATAACCGTGCGGCAGCAGCATGGTCAGACCGCAGAGACGGCCCCACTTGTGCTCGCCACTGGTGATGAACTGGTCAATAACGACCTGGGCGCCGTTGGCGAAGTCGCCGAACTGGGCTTCCCAGATAACCAGCGCATCAGGCGTGGTGGTCGAATAACCGTACTCGAACGCCAGTACCGCTTCTTCGGACAGGAACGAGTCGTACAGGTCGAAACGTGGCTGACCGTCGTACAGGTTCTGCAACGGGATGTAGGTGCCCGCGTCTTTCTGGTTGTGCAACACGGCATGACGGTGCGAGAACGTACCGCGGCCGATGTCCTGGCCGGTCATGCGGATCGGGTGACCTTCGAACGCCAGGGTCGCGTACGCCATGGTTTCGGCGTAACCCCAGTTGATCGGCAGGCCGCCGGCTTGCATCTTCTGACGGTCTTCGTAGATTTTCGAGACCTGGCGCTGAACCACGAAGCCTTCCGGGATTTCCAGCAGCTTGGCGGACAGTTCCTGCAAGGTCTTGAGGTCGAAACGAGTGTCGTGACGCGCAGTCCAGGCGTGGCCCAGATACGGACGCCAGTCCACGAACAACTCTTTGTTCGGCTCTTTGACCAGGCTTTTTACTACGTGCAGACCGTTGTCCAACGCGTTGCGATATTCGTCGACTTTCGCCTGAACACGCTCTGCGTCGATGACACCGCTCTGGGTCAGACGATCGGCATACAGCTCACGGGTGGTGCGCTGTTTGGTGATCTGCTGATACATCAGAGGCTGGGTGCCACTTGGCTCGTCGGCCTCGTTGTGGCCGCGACGACGGTAGCAGACCAGGTCGATCACCACGTCACGCTTGAACTGCATGCGGTAGTCGATGGCCAGCTGGGTCACGAACAATACGGCTTCCGGATCATCGCCATTCACATGGAGGATCGGCGCTTGGATCATTTTCGCAACGTCGGTCGCGTACTCGGTGGAGCGCGAGTCCAGCGGGTTGCTGATGGTGAAACCGACCTGGTTGTTGATCACGATGTGCACGGTACCGCCGGTCTTGAAACCACGGGTTTGCGACATCTGGAAGGTTTCCATCACCACGCCTTGACCGGCGAATGCCGCGTCACCGTGGATGGAGATCGGCAGGACTTTCTCACCGGTCGGGTCGTTACGACGATCCTGACGGGCGCGAACCGAACCCTCGACCACTGGAGATACGATTTCCAGGTGGGACGGGTTGAAGGCCATGGCCAGGTGAACTTCACCGCCGGTGGTCATGACGTTGGACGAGAAGCCCTGGTGGTATTTAACGTCACCGGAACCCAGCTCGACCTTCTTCTTGCCTTCGAACTCGTCGAACAGCTCGCGCGGGTTCTTGCCGAAGGTATTGACCAGCACGTTCAGACGGCCACGGTGGGCCATGCCGATGACGATTTCCTTGGTGCCGTAGGAACCGGAACGCTGGATCAATTCGTCGAGCATCGGAATCAGGCTCTCGCCGCCTTCCAGACCGAAACGCTTGGTGCCCGGGTATTTGGTACCCAGGTATTTTTCCAGGCCTTCACCGGCAGTGACGCGCTCGAGCAGGTGACCCTTGATGTCGGCCGAGTACGTCGGACGGCCGCGCACGCTTTCCAGACGCTGCTGGAACCACTGGCGCTGCTCGGAATCGGTGATGTGCGTAAATTCAGCGCCGATGGTGCGGCAATAT
This sequence comes from Pseudomonas sp. MYb327, assembly GCF_040438925.1. Classification (NCBI taxonomy): domain Bacteria; kingdom Pseudomonadati; phylum Pseudomonadota; class Gammaproteobacteria; order Pseudomonadales; family Pseudomonadaceae; genus Pseudomonas; species Pseudomonas sp. MYb327. The sequence goes on along the minus strand of NZ_CP159258.1, from coordinate 779,880 downwards.
GTCTGCTGCAACGCTTCGTGAATTTCGCGTAGGCTCGCTTCCTCTTTGCCGATGAACAGGTCGCCGGCACGGAAGGTCGTATCAAGATCGGCATTGGTCAAGCCGTAATGATTGATCGACAGGTCTGCAGGTGCAGGACGCTGCCACAGCCCCAGCGGGTCAAGCTGGGCTGCCTGGTGGCCACGCATACGGTAGGCCTGGATCAATCGCAGCACTTCAACTTGCTTCTTCTCGTGCTCACTGCTCACGCTGCCGGCGGAAACCGGTTGGGCGCGGCGCTGGTTCTTTGCCAGCAAGACGAAATGATCGCGAATTGTGGAGTGCGAAACATCGGTGGCAGAGTTGCCGTCAGCAGGCAACTTCTGGAAGTAGGTGCGCCACTCTTCTGGCACAGCGTTAGGGTCGTGCAGGTAGAGCTCGTAGAGCTCTTCCACATAGGCAGCGTTACTACCGGAAAGGTAGGCGCTGTTCCACATGCGCTGCATCACGCTTTCTTGCATGCTTGGTCACCCTCGGTTAGGGGAACACCACCGGTGTCGACACCGAGCAAACTTGCAGAAGTCCGAATGCAGCGACCAAAACAAGCCACTAGGATCACACTGATAGTCCGGGTACCAGCCCGGATGCCCCTGCTTGTCTCATTTCTTCAAAATAAGAGCCGCCGCCTTTTAAGCTGCTGCTCTGGTTATAGCTATGGCGCGGGTTGAAGCCCGCGCCTTAGCCTCTACGGGTACAGCGGTACAACACTTACAACAGCAGCTGAATCACACGCCGCTCGAGAGCAGCATGTTACGGATGTGACCGATGGCCTTAGTCGGGTTCAGGCCCTTCGGACATACGTTGACGCAGTTCATGATCCCGCGGCAGCGGAATACGCTGAACGGGTCATCCAGCGAAGCCAGACGCTCGGACGTCTTGGTATCACGGCTGTCTGCCAGGAAGCGGTACGCTTGCAGCAGTGCAGCTGGACCCAGGAATTTGTCCGGGTTCCACCAGAAGGACGGGCAAGAGGTCGAGCAGCAAGCACACAGGATGCACTCGTACAGACCGTCGAGCTTTTCACGCTCTTCCGGGGACTGCAGACGCTCGATGGCCGGAGCCGGAGTATCGTTCTGCAGGTAAGGCTTAACCTTCTCGTATTGCTTGTAGAAGATGCTCATATCGACGACCAGGTCACGGATAACCGGCAAACCTGGCAGAGGACGAACGATCAACTTGTTACCTTTTACAACGGCAGACAGCGGCGTAACGCACGCCAGGCCGTTTTTTCCGTTGATGTTCATGCCGTCGGAACCGCAAACACCTTCACGGCAAGAGCGACGATAGGAGAAACCTTCGTCCTGCTCTTTGATCAGGGCCAGCACATCCAGCACCATCAGGTCTTTACCACCGGTATCAACCTGGAATTCCTGCATGAACGGCGCAGCGTCCTGATCAGGGTTGTAACGATAAACACTGACTTGCAACATGGCGGCCACCCTTAATAAGTCCGAATCTTAGGTTCAAAAGTCGGAACCGTCTTCGGCGAGAAGTTCACGGCACGCTTGGCGACGCGTTTCTCACCCGGGAAGAACAGGGTGTGGCACAGCCAGTTTTCGTCGTCACGATCTTCGAAGTCTTCACGGGCGTGAGCGCCGCGGGACTCTTTACGTACTTCGGCAGCGATGGCGGTAGCTTCGGCCACTTCCAGCAGGTTCTGCAGTTCCAGAGCTTCGATACGCGCAGTGTTGAACGCCTGCGACTTGTCGTTGATCTTGACGTTGGCGATGCGCTTGCGCAGATCGGCCAGCTGGGCAATACCCTTCTGCATGTATTCGCCGGTACGGAATACACCGAAGTAGTTCTGCATGCAGTTTTGCAGTTCGCGACGCAGGGTTGCCACGTCTTCGCCATCGGTACGCTCGTTCAGAGCGGACAGACGAGCCAATGCAGCAGTGATATCGGCGTCGGTGGCGTCGTCGTATTCGATACCGTCGGTCAGCGCCTTTTCCAGGTGCAGGCCGGCAGCACGGCCGAAGACCACCAGGTCGAGCAGCGAGTTGCCACCCAGACGGTTGGCACCGTGAACCGATACGCAAGCCACTTCGCCTACAGCGAACAGGCCTGGGATGATGGTGTCCACGCCTTCGGCGTCCTGAGTGATCGCCTGGCCGTGAATGTTGGTGGCAACGCCGCCCATCATATAGTGGCAGGTTGGAACAACCGGAACCGGAGCAACAACCGGGTCAACGTGAGCAAACGTTTTCGACAGTTCGCAGATGCCTGGCAGACGGCTGTGCAACACTTCCTCGCCCAAATGGTCGAGTTTCAGCATTACGTGGTCGCCATTAGGGCCACAGCCGTTACCGGCGATGATTTCTTTAACCATCGAACGGGCAACAACGTCACGACCAGCCAGGTCTTTCGCGTTCGGAGCATAACGCTCCATGAAACGCTCGCCGTGCTTGTTGATCAGGTAACCACCTTCACCACGGCAACCTTCAGTAACCAGTACACCGGCGCCGGCGATGCCGGTCGGGTGGAACTGCCACATTTCAATGTCTTGTACCGGAACGCCAGCACGCAGAGCCATGCCGACGCCGTCACCGGTGTTGATCAGGGCGTTGGTGGTGGACGCGTAGATACGACCTGCACCGCCGGTTGCCAGAACGGTAGCCTTGGCACGGATGTAGGTGGTTTCGCCGGTTTCGATGCAGATCGCGATCACGCCGACGAACTCGCCTTGACCGTTCTTTACCAGGTCAACAGCGTAGTACTCGTTCAGGAACGTGGTGCCGGCTTTCAGGTTGCCCTGATAAAGGGTATGCAACAGCGCGTGACCGGTACGGTCGGACGCGGCGCAAGTACGAGCAGCCTGGCCGCCCTTGCCGTAGTCCTTGGACTGACCGCCGAACGGACGCTGGTAGATACGACCGGTTTCAGTACGGGAGAACGGCAGACCCATGTGGTCCAGCTCGAAAACTGCGGCCGGGCCTTCCTGACACATGTATTCGATAGCGTCCTGGTCACCGATGTAGTCGGAACCCTTGACGGTATCGTACATATGCCAGCGCCAGTCATCGTTCGGGTCAGCGGACGCGATCGCGCAGGTGATGCCACCCTGTGCCGATACGGTGTGCGAACGAGTCGGGAATACCTTGGTGATTACGGCAGTCTTGTGACCGCCTTGTGCCAGTTGCAGCGCAGCGCGCATGCCGGCACCGCCACCACCAATGATGATGGCGTCGAAAGAAATCGTTGGAATGTTAGCCATGACTCAGATACCCCAGAGAATCTGCACACCCCAGACGAAGTAAGCGAACATCGCAACGCCGCATACTGCCTGGAAAAGGAAACGTATAGCAGTCGCGGACTTGCCGAACGCCATTGGCGTCAGGTAGTCGGTCGCGATGGTCCACATGCCGACCCAGGCGTGAGCGCCGAGGGCAACGAGGGCCAGGAGACTGAAGATACGCATCCAGTTATTGGCGAACAGTTCATGCCATTGGGCGTACTCGAGGCCAGGATGGGCCACGACGTATCCGATCAGGAAAATGAAGTAAGCCGCGAGAACGACCGCAGACACACGTTGCGCCATCCAGTCATAGAGGCCCGAACGCGACAGGTTCGTGACGTTAGTTACCATATCCAAACTCCTGCCAGAACGATTACCACCACGGAAACGGCGATAACGATTTTCGAGCCCAGCTTGCCGCCTTCCAGCGTCTCACCGATGCCCATGTCCATGATCAAGTGGCGCACACCGGCAACCAAGTGATACAGCAGAGCGGACAGGATGCCCCAAATCACTAGCTTGGCTAGCGGACTGGTCAGACACGCTTTCACCTGACCGAAGCCTTCCTCGGAGCTCAGCGACTTGTCCAATGCGTAAAGCATGATGGCAAGGCACACGAAGAGGATGACACCGGAGATACGGTGAAGAATGGACGTGTAAGCAGTGACTGGGAGTTTGATGGTCCTTAGGTCTAGGTTTACAGGTCGTTGGCTTTTCACGGCTTTTTTTTCACACTGAAGAGCCCCTAACAATCAGGGCAAAGTTGTTGGGGAGTGCACTGGTCAGGTAACCACCACCCAGGGAGGCGACCCCCAATAAAGCAAGCCCAAAAGCCCTTGGCGGTCGGCTGCCGAGTATAGACAGTTAGGCTACTAATGACAACGCAAAGACCTCACCCAAACAGCTGATTGCACAACTGACATAAAAGGCGTAAACGGCAGGCAATTTCGAGAAAAAAGTGCGGTTAAAGCCTTCTGGAGCAAGACTTTAGGCAAATTGACATTCGAATTTATCTCACTATAGTGGTGCGGGCCCTGCGTGGGGGGTCTGTCTGATGATTTCAAGCATAAATAGGAGGCCACATGGCTGACAAAAAAGCGCAGTTGATCATCGAGGGCGCAGCCCCCGTCGAGCTGCCCATTTTAACCGGCACCGTTGGTCCCGATGTTATCGATGTTCGGGGTCTGACGGCCACGGGCCGCTTCACCTTTGACCCTGGTTTCATGTCGACCGCTTCCTGCGAGTCGAAGATCACCTATATTGACGGTGACAACGGCATCTTGTTGCACCGCGGTTACCCGATCGAACAGCTGGCTGAAAAGTCGGACTATCTGGAAACCTGCTATCTGCTGCTCAACGGCGAATTGCCGACCGCAGAGCAGAAGGCCCAGTTCGTCAGCACCGTGAAAAACCACACCATGGTTCACGAGCAGTTGAAGACCTTCTTCAACGGCTTCCGTCGCGACGCCCACCCGATGGCCGTCATGTGCGGCGTAGTCGGTGCCCTCTCGGCCTTTTACCACGACTCCCTCGACATCAATAACCCGCAGCATCGCGAAATCTCCGCGATCCGCCTGGTTGCCAAGATGCCGACCCTGGCAGCGATGGTTTACAAGTACTCCATGGGCCAACCCATGATGTACCCGCGCAACGACCTGACGTACGCGGAAAACTTCCTGCACATGATGTTCAACACGCCGTGCGAGATCAAACCGATCAGCCCGGTGCTCGCCAAGGCCATGGACCGGATTTTCATCCTCCACGCCGACCACGAGCAGAACGCATCGACTTCAACCGTTCGTCTGGCGGGCTCTTCGGGTGCCAACCCGTTCGCCTGTATCGCCGCCGGCATCGCTGCACTGTGGGGCCCTGCCCACGGCGGCGCGAACGAAGCCGTTCTGACCATGCTCGATGAAATTGGCGATGTTTCCAACATCGACAAGTACATCGCCAAGGCCAAGGACAAGAACGATCCGTTCAAACTGATGGGCTTCGGTCACCGCGTTTATAAAAACCGCGATCCGCGCGCAACGGTCATGAAGCAGACCTGCGACGAAGTACTGAAAGAACTGGGCATCAACAACGATCCGCAACTCGAACTGGCCATGCGCCTGGAAGAGATCGCCCTGACCGACCCGTACTTCATCGAACGCTCGCTGTACCCGAACGTCGACTTCTACTCGGGGATCATCCTCAAGGCGATCGGCATTCCAACCAGCATGTTCACCGTGATCTTCGCCCTGGCGCGGACCGTTGGCTGGATCTCCCACTGGAAAGAAATGCTCTCCAGCCCTTACAAGATTGGCCGTCCTCGCCAGCTGTACACCGGCTACGAGTCGCGCGACATCACCAAGCTGGAAGACCGCAAGTAAGACTTGTCTTGCGATAACGTCTGGGTTGCATCGGAAACGGCCTCTATTTATATAGAGGCCGTTTTTGTTTGTGCCTGACCTCTCGAAACACCGCGAGGCGGCCTATCGGCCAACATGGTCGGGAGCTTGTACGCATTTCCCCTGTAGGAGCTGAACTGCCAGCGATTGCGTCGCTTCAGGCGTTCATGCGCCACCTGACACACCGCCATCGCTGGCAGGCCAGCTCCTACAGGGATTGGGTACATCCGTAATCGCAAGTAGGCCGCCAGGCCACCTTCACGGCCAATTCGGATCGCCGCGCCACACCCTTTTCAGATACAGGGCGATCAGCGAACAAAAAAAATGCCCCGGTCTCTCGACCAGGGCATTTCTGTTTACCGCAATTTACATAACCAAATCCGAAGCCTTAGTGCGAAACCGCCCCACTGGCACCCAGACCTGTCTGCGAGCGAACGAATTGCGGGAAGAACAGCGCCCGCTCATTGTCCGCAGCAGTGGACTTGTCAGTTACCGAGAAGAACCAGATCCCGACAAAAGCAATGATCATCGAGAACAGCGCCGGGTACTCATACGGGAAGATAGCCTTCTCGTGATGCAGGATCTGCACCCAGATGGTTGGGCCAAGGATCATCAGGCCCACAGCACTGATCAACCCCATCCAGCCACCGATCATCGCACCGCGAGTGGTCAACTTTTTCCAGTACATGGAAAGCAGCAGAACCGGGAAGTTGCAGCTCGCCGCGATGGAGAATGCCAGGCCCACCATGAACGCGATGTTCTGGCTTTCGAACAGGATGCCCAGGCCGATCGCCAACACCGCCAGAGCGATGGTGGTGATTTTCGAGACGCGAATCTCGTCCTTCTCGTTAGCCTTGCCCTTCTTGATCACGCTGGCGTACAGGTCGTGGGACACCGCCGAAGCACCGGCCAGGGTCAGACCGGCAACCACCGCCAGGATGGTCGCGAACGCTACCGCCGAGATGAAGCCCAGGAAGATACTGCCACCGACCGCGTTGGCCAGGTGCACCGCCGCCATGTTGTTACCGCCCAACAGCGCGCCAGCCGCATCTTTGAAAGCCGGGTTGGTGCTGACCAGCAGAATCGCGCCGAAGCCGATGATGAAGGTCAGGATATAGAAGTAACCAATGAAGCCGGTTGCGTACAGCACGCTCTTGCGAGCTTCTTTTGCGTCACTTACGGTGAAGAAGCGCATCAGAATGTGCGGCAGGCCAGCGGTACCGAACATCAGCGCCAGACCCAGGGAGAACGCCGAGATCGGATCTTTCACCAGACCGCCCGGGCTCATGATCGCTTCACCTTTCGGGTGAACCTTGATCGCCTCGGAGAACAGCATGTTGAAGTCGAAGTTGACGTGCTTCATCACCATCAGCGCCATGAACGAAGCGCCGGACAGCAGCAGGACAGCCTTGATGATCTGTACCCAGGTGGTTGCCAGCATGCCGCCGAAGAGCACGTACATGCACATGAGGATACCGACCAGGATCACCGCTACGTGGTAGTCGAGACCGAACAGCAACTGGATCAGCTTACCCGCACCAACCATTTGCGCGATCAGGTAGAACGCCACCACCACCAGCGAACCGCAAGCGGACAGCGAGCGGATCTGGGTTTGCCCGAGGCGATAGGACGCCACGTCGGCAAAGGTGTATTTACCCAGGTTACGCAGGCGCTCAGCGATCAGGAACAGAATGATCGGCCAGCCCACCAGGAAGCCGATCGAGTAGATCAGGCCATCGTAGCCAGAGGTGAACACCAGCGCGGAAATACCCAGGAAGGACGCCGCGGACATATAGTCACCGGCAATCGCCAGACCGTTCTGGAAACCGGTGATCTTGCCGCCCGCCGCATAGTAGTCGGAGGCCGACTTGTTTTTCTTGGACGCCCAATAGGTGATGCACAGGGTCGCGCCAACGAATGCGACGAACATCAGAATCGCGGACACGTTGAGCGGTTGTTTCTGTACGGCGCCGGTCAGGGCGTCAGCCGCCCAGGCGCCCGGTGCGAAGGCTGCGATGCTCAGAAGAGCCATTAGACGCCGGATCATTGCTGAGCCTCCTTGAGAATCGCATTGTTCAGGTCGTCGAACTCGCCATTGGCGCGTCGCACGTAAATACCGGTCAGTATGAAAGCCGAAACAATCAGCCCGACACCGATCGGAATGCCCCAGGTAATCGATGACTCAGGGCTGATTTTCGCCCCCAGTACATGCGGCCCGTAAGCAATCAAAAGGATGAATCCGGAGTAAAGCCCTAGCATGATCGCCGAAAGAATCCAGGCGAATCGTTCCCTCTTGCTAACCAGCTCCTTGAAGCGCGGGCTGTTTTGAATCGAGAGGTAAATGCTGTCGTTCATTGTTTTTATCCTCGCAGCACAGATTTAGTTGGAACGTATCCACTGTATGCGGCTGCGGGGCAGGTTCCAGACGACCTTAGTATTAGAACGACATGACGTATTTGCCAAAATCCAGCAAGAATAAATAAATGCGGGAGCGAGCCTGCTCGCGAAGCCGTCAGGTCAGTCGACATCTTGGTCAACTGACAGACCGCTTCGCGAGCAGGCTCGCTCCCACAGGGTCAAGCGTGCTCTATGTAATTACTTGATCCAGTCAGCCACGCGCTCCGGGTGTTTGGCTACCCAATCCTTCGCCGCTGCATCAGGCTTGGCGCCTTCCTGGATCGCCAGCATGACCTCGCCGATTTCGTCTTTGGAAGCCCACTGGAAGTTCTTCAGGAACTTGGCCACTTCCGGTGCCTTGGTCGCCAGCTCTTTGCTACCGATGCTGTTCACGGTTTCAGCCGCGCCATATACGCCTTTCGGGTCTTCGAGGAAGCGCAGCTTCCACTTGGCGAACATCCAGTGCGGCACCCAACCGGTGACAGCAATGGATTCGTTTTTCTTCTCGGCACGGGTCAGCTCGGCAATCATGCCGGCGCCGGAACTGGCCTTGAGTTGATAACCGGTCAGGTCGTAATCCTTGATTGCCTGCTCGGTCTTGAGCATTACGCCTGAACCGGCGTCGATGCCGACAATGCGTTTCTTGAAGCTGTCGTCGGTTTTCAGGTCTTCAAGCGACTTGGCCTTCACGTAATCCGGAACGATCAAGCCGATCTTGGCATCCTTGAAATTCGGGCCGTAGTCGACGACCTGATCCTTGTTCTTGGCCCAGTAATCGCCGTGGGTCACCGGCAGCCAGGCCGACAGCATGGCGTCGAGTTTGCCGGTAGCCACGCCCTGCCACATGATCCCGGTGGCGACGGCTTGCAGCTTCACGTCATAACCCAGCTTCTGCTTGATTACTTCAGCGGCCACATGAGTGGTCGCCACGCTGTCGGACCAGCCGTCAACGTAACCGATGCTCAGGGTTTTGTTTTCGGCATTGGCGAATGTGGAGCCAATCGCAAGCACCAGAGCGGCACCTGCGCCTAAAAGTCGTCGCATCTTCATCGTTACTTCCCCGAAAGTGCTGCGCTCGACGGATGCCGAGTCGCGTCAACGTATAGTTATGGTGCACAGCGCCCCCATCGCGCCCCACCCGCAAACTCGATCGATCATCAGCGCGATATCAACGAGGGTACTGACGCCTCCGATAATCAACCTGACGCCCATGGAGACCTGCTCTGCCAACGACCTCAAGGCATCGAGAAACGACATCAGAACGCCATGAGTCAGCGACAGCGCCAACGCACCGGCCGATCCGCCCGAACTTTGCATGTCAAAATCATGCAAGGCACCAAGCGCGGGGCAAATGCAGGTAACATGCGCCGCTTTGCTCCCAGACGGCCTGACCATGCCCGCGACGTCCCGCTTCCCTTTTTTTGCTTATCTATTCGCCTGCCTGCTGGGGCTGTTTGCCCTCGGCGGCTTTTGGTACGGCCTCGGTAAACCGGTGATTCTGCCGGACGCCGCCAGCGCGACGCACAAGTTGCAATGCGCCTCTTACACTCCGTTCGACAAGGACCAGTCGCCGTTCGACGTACCGTTCAATTTGCGTCCCGAGCGCATGGACGCCGATCTTGCGTTGCTGTCCAAAAGCTTCGAGTGCATCCGCACTTACTCTATGACCGGCCTCGGCGCGCTGCCTGAACTGGCGCGTAAGCACGGCTTGAAGCTGATGATTGGTTCCTGGGTCAACAGCAACCCGGTGGACACTGAGAAGGAAGTGGACCTGCTGATCGCCTCGGCCAACGCCAACCCGGATGTGGTCACCGCCGTCATCGTCGGCAACGAAACCCTGTTGCGCAAGGAAGTTACTGGCGCGCAACTGGCGAAGCTCATTAACAAAGTCAAAAGCCAGGTCAAACAACCTGTCACTTATGCCGACGTCTGGGAGTTTTGGCTCAAGCATCCGGAAATCGCACCGGCCGTGGATTTCCTGACCATCCATTTGCTGCCGTACTGGGAAGATGATCCGTCGAACATCGACGCCGCGCTGCATCATGTGGCCGAAGTGCGCCAAGTGTTCGGTAATAAATTCGCGCCCAAGGACGTGATGATTGGTGAAACCGGCTGGCCGAGCGAAGGCCGCCAGCGTGAAACGGCGCTGCCGAGTCGGGTCAATGAAGCGAAATTCATTCGCGGTTTTGTCGCCATGGCCGAACAGCAAGGCTGGCACTACAACCTCATCGAAGCCTTCGACCAACCGTGGAAACGCGCCAGCGAGGGTGCGGTCGGTGGTTACTGGGGGCTGTTCGATGCCGATCGTCAGGACAAGGGCGTGCTGGCCGGCCCGGTGTCGAACGTGCCGTACTGGTCGCAGTGGCTGGTGGTTGGCGGGTTTATCTTCCTTGGCACACTGATTCTCGGTGGACGTGTACGCAGCACTCGCGCTGCGCTGGTGCTGCCACTGCTGGGCGCACTGGCCGCTTGCTCGATCGGTGCATGGGGCGATCTGGCACGGGTTACCACACGTTTTGCTAGTGAGTGGCTGTGGGTCGCATTGCTGACCGCGTTGAATGTGTTGGTACTGGCCCATGCAGCGCTGACGTTGAGCCCTCGTACCGGTTGGCGTGGATGGGCATTCAACGTGCTGGAGCGTCGAGCGGGCTGGATCCTCGCAGTGGCAGGTTTTGCCGCAGCGGTGACGATGCTGGAGCTGGTATTCGACCCGCGTTACCGTAGCTTCCCGAGCGTCGCGTTCATCGTGCCAGCGCTCGTTTACCTGTGCCGTCCGGTGAGTGTGCCGCGCCGGGAGATCGCCCTGTTGACCTTCATCATCGGCGCCAGCGTTGCGCCGCAGCTGTTTCGTGAAGGTTTGCAGAATCAGCAGGCCTGGGGATGGGCGCTGGTGAGTGTATTGATGGTTGTTGCGTTGTGGCGCTGCCTTCGAATTCGCAAGGCTTAACCGTTCAGCGAAGTTAATGGCCCATCGCGAGCAGGCTCGCTCCACAGTAGATCTTCAGTGAACGCAATCCCTGTGCGACGTAGATCAAATGTGCGAGCCTGCTCGCGAAAGCTGACTATCAGGCGCTACGAGGCGCCCTGACCAACCGCAACCCCGCAATCACTACCGCAAACACTGCCATCGTCGTGTTATACAACGCCAGCGCCGGAAACCCGAACACCAGCGCCAACACCGCCAGCCACCACCCTGCCCGGCCCGGCAGCAAAAAGCCGATCACGGCAGCCGCCAACGCACCCCAGCCCAACACCTGGAAGTGAATCATCAGCCCCAGGTTCGAGCGCACCTGACATTCCCAGCGACTTGCGTCATCTACGCAGATGCCGACCCACTGCGCATCTTCCATGAAGCCATAACGCGCGCCATAACTGGCGGCCAGCCATAACGGCAGCAAAACGAGCAGCAGAATCACGGGCAAACGGCGGGACATGGAGCACTCCAAAAAGCGAAAAACGGCGGCCAGCTTAATCCCCCGACAGCCTTACGCAAGCGCTAACAACAGTTAACTAGTCATTCAATCACTGCAAAGTGTATCGTCCAGCTACTATTACTTCGAAATTAGGCCTGTTTGGTGCCGATGCGTGGCACTTAGGCACAAATCCGGTGGTCATAGCCTGCGAACTTAATTCGGCACCTTTTCTAAGGGATTTAGTCATGCTCCGATCCTTGCGCTTCGCCGCCCTGTTTGGCGGCCTTATATTGAGTGCGTCCGCACTGGCGGTCGATATCGACGCCGCCAGTTATGGCTATCCCTTGACCAACCCGTTCGAGGCAACCATTGCCACGACGCCGCCGGACCTGCGTCCGGAGTTGCCGCTGGACGATGACATCGATCAGTCGGACCGCAGCCTCACCTTGCGCCCGGAGCGGGCTTTCGAATTACCGGACAACTTTTGGGCGGTGAAGAAACTCACCTACCGCATCGCCACCCAGGATAAAGCCGCACCGCTGATCTTCCTGATCGCCGGCACCGGCGCGCGTTATGACAGCAGCCTCAACGAATACCTTAAAAAGCTCTATTACCAGGCCGGTTATCACGTGGTACAGCTGTCGTCGCCCACCAGCTTCGACTTCATCAGCTCTGCTTCACGTTTTGCAACGCCCGGTATCACCAAAGACGACGCGGAAGACATGTACCGCGTGATGCAGGCCGTGCGGGCGCAAAACCCGAAACTGCCGGTCACCGATTACTACCTCACGGGCTACAGCCTGGGTGCGCTGGATGCGGCATTCGTCGCCCACCTGGACGAAACCCGTCGCAGCTTCAACTTCAAGAAAGTGCTGCTGCTCAATCCACCGGTCAATCTCTACACCTCGATCACCAACCTGGACAGACTGGTCCAGACCGAGGTCAAGGGCATCAACAACACCACCACCTTCTATGAACTGGTGCTGAACAAACTGACCCGCTACTTCCAGCAGAAGGGTTACATCGATCTCAACGACGCACTGCTCTATGACTTCCAACAGTCCAAGCAGCACCTGACCAATGAACAGATGGCCATGCTGATCGGCACCTCGTTCCGTTTCTCGGCGGCCGACATTGCCTTCACGTCAGACCTGATCAACCGTCGCGGCCTGATCACGCCACCGAAGACGCCCATTACCGAAGGCACCAGCCTCACGCCGTACCTCAAGCGGGCGCTGCAATGCGATTTCGACTGCTACATCACCGAACAAGTGATCCCGATGTGGCGCGCCCGCACTGACGGCGGCAGCCTGCTGCAACTGATCGACCAGGTGAGTTTGTATGCGCTGGAGGATTACCTGCACAACAGCCCGAAAATCTCCGTCATGCACAACGCCGACGACGTGATCCTCGGCCCGGGCGACCTCGGTTTCCTGCGCAAGACTTTTGGCAACCGCCTGACCGTTTACCCGCTGGGCGGCCACTGCGGCAACCTTAACTATCGCGTCAACAGCGACGCCATGCTGGAGTTCTTCCGTGGCTAAATATCTCCTGCTTATCGCCGCGTTACTCTGTGCAGGCGTTGCCAACGCCGACAACAGCAAAGCCAATGCCCCGGTGGTCGTCGACAGTGACGGCTTCAAGGAGCCCTTGAGCAAACTCAAATTCAACCCGGGGCTGGATCAACGCGAATTCGAACGCTCGACGCTCAGCGCCTTGAACGTCTACGACCCGCTGGAAGAGTGGAACCGCCGCGTTTACCACTTCAACTACCGGTTCGACCAATGGGTGTTCCTGCCGGTGGTCGACGGCTATCGCTACATCACGCCGAGCTTCTTGCGCACCGGCGTCAGCAACTTCTTCAACAACCTTGGCGACGTGCCAAATCTGCTGAACAGTCTGTTGCAGTTCAAGGGCCAGCGCTCGATGGAAATCACCGGTCGACTGCTGCTCAACACCACCATCGGCATCGCCGGATTGTGGGACCCGGCCACCGCCATGGGCCTGCCGCGCCAGAACGAAGACTTCGGTCAGACTCTGGGCTTCTATGGCGTACCGGGCGGCGCCTACTTCGTGCTGCCGATCCTCGGGCCGTCGAACCTGCGTGATACGGGTGGTCTGTTGGTGGATTTCAGCGCCGAGAACGCAATCAACTTCCTCAACGTGGCCGAAGTCAGCTCCAACCATCCGGAAGTCTGGATCCTGCGTGGCATCGACAAGCGCTACCAGACCAGTTTCCGCTACGGCCAGTTGAACTCGCCGTTCGAGTACGAGAAGGTGCGTTACGTGTACACCGAGTCGCGCAAGTTGCAGATTGCCGAGTAATTCCGGCGGCAACAAAAAAGGCCATTCGATGCGAATCGAATGGCCTTTTTCATGCCCTCGCAAAAATCACCTGTAGGAGCTGGCTTGCCAGCGATGGCGTTCGTAAGAACCCTGCAAGACTCAAGACCCATCGCCAGCAAGCCGGCTCCTACAGTTTTTAGCCTTTGACAGCACGCCAGATCTTGCTGACGACCATCACCACCGCCAACACCACCGCCCCTGCCACAATCCCCGCCACACCATTGAGTAACGTCGGCACGATAAACCCGGCACCGCCCGCCCCTGTGCTGACACTTTCAATCCAGTGGTGCACCATCGGTATGCCGTGGGTGAGGATGCCGCCGCCGACCAGGAACATCGCCGCCGTACCGATCACCGACAGGCTTTTCATCATGTACGGCGCTGCGCGCAAAATGCCGGCGCCGATGCTCTTGGCCACCTGCCCCGGCTTGTGGGTCAGCCACAGGCCCAGGTCATCAAGCTTGACGATGCCCGCCACCAGGCCGTAGACGCCGATGGTCATGACGATAGCGATACCCGAGAGCACCACGACTTGTTGGGTCAGCGCCGAATCGGCCACGACGCCGAGGGTGATGGCGATGATTTCCGCCGAGAGGATGAAATCGGTACGAATGGCACCCTTGATCTTTTCCTTTTCGAACGCCACCAGATCGACCGCCGGGTCCGCCACGGCTTCGACCAGTTCGGCATGCTCGGCCTGGTCTTCAGCCTTGCTGTGGAGAAATTTGTGGGCGAGTTTCTCGAAGCCCTCGAAACACAGGTAAGCGCCGCCAAGCATTAACAATGGCGTAACCAGCCAGGGAATGAACGCGCTGATCGCCAATGCCGAGGGCACCAGGATCAGTTTGTTGATAAACGAGCCCTTGGCGACCGCCCAGACCACGGGGATTTCCCGCTCCGCGCGCACACCGCTGACCTGCTGGGCATTGAGCGCCAGATCATCGCCCAGCACGCCGGCAGTCTTCTTGGCGGCCATTTTGGTCATCAATGCCACATCGTCCAGCACCGCGGCGATGTCGTCGATCAGCACCAGCAAACTGCTTCCTGCCATGAATCGGGTTCCTTCTTGAATGAATGCCGTGCAGCATAGCCCGGCCGAGCGTCGCACGGCGCATTCTTGAGCGCCGCCGAAGGCCGGTGATACCATGCGCAACCGCCAGAACAGGCAAGGAACCACCTGGTTTATGAGCACTATCCGCGAGCGCAACAAACAACTGATCCTGCGTGCCGCCAGTGAAGAATTTGCCGACAAGGGCTTCGCTGCGACCAAAACCAGCGACATCGCAGCCAAGGCGGGATTGCCCAAGCCCAACGTCTACTACTACTTCAAGTCCAAGGAAAACCTCTATCGCGAGGTTTTGGAAAGTATCATCGAGCCGATCCTGCAGGCCTCGACGCCGTTCAACCCCGACGGCGTGCCCAGCGAAGTGCTGAGCGGCTACATCCGCTCGAAAATCCGCATCTCCCGCGACTTGCCATTTGCCTCCAAGGTATTCGCCAGCGAAATCATGCACGGCGCCCCACACCTGAGCGCCGACCTGGTCGAGCAACTCAACAGCCAGGCCAAGCACAACATCGACTGCATCCAGACCTGGATCGACCGCGGCCAGATCGCCCCCATCGACCCCAACCACCTGATGTTCAGCATCTGGGCCGCCACCCAGACCTACGCCGACTTCGACTGGCAAATCACCGCCATCACCGGCAAGGCCAAGCTGGATGAAGAGGATTATGAAGCGGCCGCGCAGACGATTATTCGTTTGGTGCTTAAAGGGTGTGAGCCGGACTGATAGACCGTGGTGGATTTATCGCTAGCAGCTAGCTCCCACAGGGGTTGTGCACATCGCAGATCCATTGTGGGAGCCAGCCTGCTGGCCATGGCTGTAGATCAATACAAAAGTTACGCCACCACCCCCGCATCCGCCCTCAACCCCAGCGCCTCGATCGCATTGATCGCACACTGTTCATCAACATCCGACAAATCCCCGCTGATCCCCACCGCTCCCAGCACATTTCCGGCGTGATCACGAATCAACACACCACCCGGTGCCGGCACGACGCTGCCCTGCCCCAGGCTGTTCAACGCCGCGATAAACGCCGGACGTTGTTGGGCGTCCAGTGCCAGCAGGCGTGAGCCTTTGCCCAGTGCGATGGCGCCCCAGGCCTTGCCGATGGCCACTTGCGGGCGCAGCAGGCTGGCGCCGTCTTCGCGTTGCAGGGTGATCAGATGCCCGCCGGCATCCAGCACCGCGATAGTCAGCGGTGCAGCGGAAATCGCCCGCCCCGCGGTGATGGCCTCGTTGACCAGGTTGACTGCGACTTTCAAGGTTAAAGCGCTCATGGTGCCGTCCTCATTTTGTTTTTCGGAAAGCCGTTGGGATGCGCGTTTGTGCCGCAGCCCGATGCAACAAATAGAACACAATGGTTTATGTTTTTGTATACAATAATTCTCGAAAAGCGCCACATGCGACGAAAAGCCACAGTAGATCGGGCTTCAGACGAATGAAACGAGCGCTTGAGAAAATGGATTGACCTGCGCCGTCCGCCGTGAATACACTCTGCGCAAAGCCACTTGTATACAATTACAAAACGTAAGAGGCACAAAACCATGAGCAAAATGAGAGCAATCGAAGCCGCCGTTCTGGTGATGCGCCGTGAAGGGGTTGATACCGCTTTTGGCATCCCGGGTGCCGCCATCAACCCGCTGTACAACGCCCTGCAAAAAGTCGGCGGCATCGATCATGTCCTTGCTCGCCACGTTGAAGGCGCCTCGCACATGGCCGAGGGCTACACCCGCACCAAGGCCGGCAACATCGGCGTGTGCATCGGCACCTCCGGCCCTGCCGGCACCGACATGGTCACCGGGCTCTACAGCGCCTCGGCGGACTCGATCCCAATCCTCTGCATCACCGGCCAGGCACCCCGCGCCCGTATGCACAAGGAAGACTTCCAGGCTGTCGACATCACCAGCATCGTCAAGCCTGTGACCAAGTGGGCAACCACTGTTCTGGAACCGGGCCAAGTGCCTTACGCGTTCCAGAAAGCATTCTATGAAATGCGCTCCGGCCGTCCGGGCCCGGTGCTGATCGACCTGCCGTTCGACGTGCAGATGGCTGAAATCGAATTCGACATCGACGCTTACCAGCCACTGCCGCTGGCCAAGCCGACCGCTAGCCGCGTTCAGGTGGAGAAGGCTTTGGCCTTGCTCGATCAGGCCGAGCGTCCATTGCTGGTAGCCGGTGGTGGCATCATCAATGCCGATGCCAGCGACTTGCTGGTGGAATTCGCCGAGCTGACCGGCATCCCGGTCATCCCGACCCTGATGGGCTGGGGCACCATTCCGGACGATCACCCGCTGATGGTGGGCATGGTCGGTTTGCAGACTTCGCATCGTTATGGCAACGCCACGATGCTCAAGTCCGACGTGGTGCTGGGCATCGGTAACCGTTGGGCCAACCGCCACACCGGTTCGGTTGACGTCTATACCGAAGGCCGCAAGTTCATTCACGTCGACATCGAAGGCACGCAGATCGGCCGCGTGTTCACCCCGGACCTGGGCATCGTTTCCGACGCCGCTGCCGCGCTGACCGTGTTCATCGAAGTCGCCCGCGAATGGCAAGCCGCCGGCAAGCTGAAAAACCGTAGCGCCTGGCTGCAAGACTGCCAGCAGCGCAAGGCCAGTCTGCAGCGCAAGACTCACTTCGACAACGTGCCGGTCAAGCCGCAGCGTGTATACGAAGAAATGAACCAGGTGTTTGGCAAAGACACTTGCTACGTCAGCACCATTGGTCTGTCGCAGATTGCCGGCGCGCAGTTCCTGCACGTCTACAAGCCACGCCACTGGATCAACTGCGGTCAGGCAGGCCCGTTGGGCTGGACCATTCCGGCGGCGCTGGGTGTGGTCAAGGCTGATCCGGACCGTAAAGTCGTGGCCCTGTCGGGGGACTATGACTTCCAGTTCATGATCGAAGAATTGGCGGTGGGCGCGCAGTTCAAGCTGCCGTACATTCATGTGGTGGTGAACAACTCGTACCTGGGGCTGATCCGCCAGGCGCAGCGCGGTTTCGACATGGACTACTGCGTGCAGCTGTCCTTCGATAACCTCAACGCTCCGGAACTCAACGGTTACGGTGTTGACCACGTCGCAGTTGCCGAGGGCCTCGGTTGCAAGGCGCTGCGAGTGTTCGAACCGGCTCAGATCCAGCCTGCCCTGCGCAAGGCCCAGGAGCTGATCGAAGAGTTCAAGGTTCCGGTGATCGTCGAGATTATCCTGGAGCGCGTGACCAACATTTCCATGGGCACCGAGATCAACGCCGTCAACGAATTCGAAGACCTGGCGCTGGTCGGCAACGACGCACCGACGGCGATTTCGTTGCTGGATTAATAGCTGTTCGTTCCCCTTGTAGGAGCCGGCCTGCTGGCGATTGCGGTTCATCAATCGACCTTGATGTGACTGATACAACGTCATCGCCAGCAAGCCGGCTCCTACAGGGGAAACTCAAAAAAATTACGGGAGACCACCATGCCGCGTTTCGCAGCCAACCTGTCCATGCTGTTCACCGAACAGGAGTTCCTCGCCCGTTTCGAAGCGGCCGCCAAGGCCGGTTTCAGTGGTGTCGAATACCTGTTCCCCTACGACTTCAGCTCGGCCGAAATCAAGGCCAAGCTCGACGCCAACCGTCTGACCCAAGTGCTGTTCAACCTGCCGGCCGGTGACTGGGCCAAGGGCGAGCGCGGTATCGCCTGCCTGCCGGACCGGGTTGAAGAGTTCCGCGGCGGTGTCGATCTGGCCATCGCTTACGCAAAAGTGCTGGGCAACACCCAGGTCAACTGCCTGGCCGGTATTCGTCCGCAGGGTTTTGACGATGCCACTGTGGAGAAAACCTTCGTTGCCAACCTCAAGTACGCGGCTGAAAAGCTGCAAGCGGCGGGCATCAAACTGGTGATGGAAGCGATCAACACCCGCGACATCCCGGGCTTTTACCTGAACAACACGGCACAAGCCCTGTCGATTCGCGAGCAGGTCGGTAGCGCCAACCTGTTCCTGCAATACGACATCTATCACATGCAAATCATGGAAGGCGATCTGGCCCGCACCCTGCAATCGCACCTGGGCGAGATCAACCATGTGCAGCTCGCGGACAACCCGGGGCGAAACGAACCAGGCACCGGTGAAATCAACTACCGCTTCCTGTTCGAACACCTGGACCGCATCGGGTATCAGGGTTGGGTCGGTTGCGAATACAAGCCGCTGACTACCACGGAAGCGGGTTTGGGCTGGCTGAAAACCCACAACGCAATTTGACGCTGCCCCCTGTAGGAGCTGGCTTGCCAGCGATCCAGGCAACTCGGTCTGTCATGCAAACCGCAGTGATGCCATCGCCAGCAAGCCGGCTCCTACAAGAGCATCATTTACGCAATCCCTGTAGGAGCTGGCTTGCCAGCGATCCAGGCAACTCGGTCTGTCATGCAAACCGCAGTGATGCCATCGCCAGCAAGCCGGCTCCTACAAAAGCATCATTTACGCAATCCCTGTAGGAGCTGGCTTGCCAGCGATCCAGGCAACTCGGTCTGTCATGCAAACCGCAGTGATGCCATCGCCAGCAAGCCGACTCCTACAAAAGCGGTTCCCCATTTGTTTGACGCAGCAATAAAAACAAGAGGATTTTCTCATGGCTAAAATCGGATTTATCGGCACCGGCATCATGGGCCACCCAATGGCGGCGAACCTGCAGAAAGCCGGTCACAGCCTGTTCCTTTCGCAACACCACGACGCCGCGCCCGCCGACCTGATCGCCGCTGGCGCCGTCGCCCTGGCGAACCCGAAAGAAGTCGCGCAAGAAGCCGAATTCATCATCGTCATGGTTCCGGATACCCCGCAGGTCGATGACGTGCTGTTCCGCGCCGATGGCGTTGCCGCCGGTGTTGGCAAAGGCAAAGTCGTGATCGACATGAGCTCGATCTCGCCCACCGCCACCAAGGCCTTCGCCGCCAAGATCAACGAAAAAGGCGCGCAGTACCTCGACGCACCCGTGTCCGGCGGTGAAGTGGGCGCCAAGGCGGCGACCCTGAGCATCATGGTCGGCGGTGATGGCGATGCCTTCGAACGCGCCCTGCCGCTGTTCCAGGCCATGGGCAAGAACATCACCCTGGTCGGTGGCAATGGCGACGGTCAAACCGCGAAAGTGGCCAACCAGATCATCGTTGCGCTGAACATCCAGGCGGTGGCCGAAGCCCTGCTGTTCGCCTCGAAAAACGGCGCCGATCCAGCCAAGGTGCGTGAAGCGCTGATGGGTGGTTTCGCGTCCTCGAAGATCCTCGAAGTGCACGGCGAGCGCATGATCAAAGGCACCTTCGATCCGGGCTTCCGCATCAGCCTGCACCAGAAGGACCTGAACCTGGCCCTGCAAGGTGCCAAGGAACTGAACATCAACCTGCCGAACACCGCCAATACCCAGCAAGTGTTCAGCACCTGCGCAGCCATCGGTGGCAGCAACTGGGACCACTCGGCGCTGATCAAGGGCCTGGAACACATGGCGAATTTCTCGATTCGCGATAAATAACGCCACACCCCCTGTAGGCGCTGGCTTGCCAGCGATTGCGTCGACGCGGTCTGCCTGACATATCGAGGCGTCTGGGTCGCTGGCAAGCCAGCTCCTACAGAACCGAGTTACCCTCCAAATAACAAGAATTCCGGGAGCCCGCCATGTCGGTCGATCCGCAACAATTCCTGCGCGAGCTGTTCGCCACAGCCATCGACGCGGCCCATCCGCAACAAGTCCTCGAAGCCCATTTGCCTGCCGACCGCAGCGGTCGCTTGATCGTCATTGGCGCCGGCAAAGCCGCAGCCGCCATGGCGCAAGTTGTCGAGCGTTGCTGGCAGGGTGAAGTGTCCGGTCTGGTGGTGACCCGCTACGGTCACGGCGCCCCCTGCGAAAAAATCGAAGTGGTCGAAGCCGCGCATCCCGTGCCTGATGCTGCCGGCCAGGCCGTTGCCAAGCGTGTCTTCGAGCTGGTCAGCAACCTGACCGAAGCTGATCGCGTAATCTTCCTGCTCTCGGGCGGAGGATCGGCGTTGCTTGCCCTGCCCGCTGCCGGCATCACTCTCGCGGACAAGCAGTCGATCAACAAAGCGCTGCTCAAATCCGGCGCCACCATCGGCGAAATGAACTGCGTGCGCAAGCACCTCTCGGCGATCAAGGGTGGCCGTCTCGGCAAGGCCTGTTGGCCTGCCACTGTGTATACGTATGCGATTTCCGATGTGCCGGGCGACCTCGCCACGGTCATCGCCTCCGGCCCCACCGTGGCCGACCCGAGCACCTCAGCCGAAGCGCTGGCGATCCTCAAGCGCTACAACATCGAGGTGCCGGTATCCGTGCGCAACTGGCTGCAAAGCCCGGAATCGGAAACCGTCAAACCCGGTGATCCGAGTCTGGCGCGCAGTCATTTCCAGTTGATCGCCCGACCGCAGCAATCTCTGGAAGCGGCGGCGGTGAAATGCCGCCAGGCCGGTTTCAGCCCGTTGATCCTCGGCGACCTGGAAGGCGAATCCCGCGAAGTGGCCAAGGTCCACGCCGGCATCGTTCGCCAGGTGCTCCTGCATGGACAGCCATTGCCAGCACCGTGCGTGATTCTCTCCGGCGGCGAAACCACCGTGACCGTGCGCGGCAATGGCCGGGGCGGACGCAACGCTGAATTCTTGCTCAGCCTGACTGACAGCCTCAAGGGCTTGCCCGGCGTTTATGCGCTGGCCGGCGATACCGATGGCATCGACGGTTCCGAAGACAACGCGGGCGCGATCATGGCTCCGGATAGCTACGCCCGCGCCGCCGCCCTCGGTTTGAGCGCCAGTGACGAGTTGGACAACAACAATGGCTACGGCTACTTCGAGGCACTGGACGCACTGATCGTCACCGAGCCGACCCGCACCAACGTCAACGATTTCCGCGCCATTCTGATCCTCGAGAACCCTAAACATGACGCCTGATAAAAAGGTCAAAATCCTCGCCACCCTCGGCCCCGCCACCAACGGGATCGACGACATCCGCGAGCTGGTGCAGGCCGGGGTCAACATTTTCCGCCTGAACTTCAGCCATGGCGATCACGCCGACCACGCCAAGCGCTATCAGTGGATCCGCGAAGTCGAACGCCAGCTCAATTATCCGCTGGGCATTCTGATGGACCTGCAAGGCCCGAAACTGCGGGTTGGCAAGTTCGCCGAGGGCAAAGTGCAATTGCATCGAGGTCAGGCCCTGCGCCTGGACCTCGACGCCACGCCGGGTGATGAGCGCCGGGTCAACCTGCCGCACCCGGAAATCATCGCCGCACTGGAGCCGGGCATGGACCTGCTGCTCGACGACGGCAAGCTGCGTCTGCGGGTGGTCACCAAATACGCCGACGCCATCGACACCACCGTGCTCAACGGCGGCGAACTCTCGGACCGCAAGGGTGTGAACGTGCCGCAAGCGGTGCTCGACCTGAGTCCGCTGACCGCCAAGGATCGCCGCGATCTGAGCTTCGGCCTGGAACTGGGTGTGGACTGGGTGGCGCTGTCGTTTGTGCAGCGACCCGATGACATCCGCGAAGCCCGCACGCTGATCGGCGACAAGGCGTTCTTGATGGCGAAGATCGAGAAGCCGTCGGCCGTTGAACAACTGCGAGAGATTGCCGAGCTGAGCGATGCAATCATGGTGGCTCGCGGCGATTTGGGCGTGGAAGTGCCGGCCGAAAGCGTGCCGCAAATTCAGAAGAACATCATCAGTACGTGCCGCCAACTCGGTAAACCGGTGGTCGTGGCAACACAGATGCTGGAGTCGATGCGCTTCTCCCCGGCGCCAACCCGCGCCGAGGTAACCGATGTGGCCAACGCCGTGGCCGAAGGTGCGGACGCGGTGATGCTGTCGGCCGAAACCGCGTCCGGCGACTACCCGCTGGAAGCGGTGCAGATGATGAGCAAAATCATCCGCCAGGTGGAGAACGGCCCGGACTACCAGACTCAGCTCGACGTCAGCCGACCGAAAGCCGAGGCAACAGTTTCCGATGCCATCAGTTGCGCGATTCGCCGTATCAGCAACGTGCTGCCGGTGGCGGTGCTGGTGAACTACAGCGAGTCGGGTACGTCGAGCCTGCGCGCTGCGCGTGAACGGCCAACCGTGCCGATCCTCAATCTCACGCCGAATCTGCAGACGGCTCGTCGCTTGACCGTGGCGTGGGGTGTGCACTCGGTGGTCAATGATCGGCTGCGTCAGGTCGATGAAGTGTGTTCCACAGCGTTGGAAATTGCCCAGGCCCAGGGTATGGCGCAGCGTGGCGACACGTTATTGATCACGGCGGGTGTGCCGTTTGGGCAGCCGGGGTCGACTAACTCACTGCGTATCGAGACGTTGATCTAGAGCGCCCCTACCGGCCCCATCGCTGGCAAGCCAGCTCCTACAGGGACAGCGTATTTCTGTAGGCGCTGGCTTGCCAGCGATGCAGGCGACTCGGTCCCTTTGACACACAGAATTAAAATGCCTGCCAACCACTTCAACACCCACTGCCCCGACTGGGCGGAAGCTTTGCTCAACGGCTTCAGTCAAATATTCCTCCAGCGTAATCCGCTATGCGGCTTGCTATGCCTCTGCGCCATCCTGTTTACCACGCCCGCCCTGCTGGGGGGTGCTCTACTCGGCGGCGTCGCGGGGTTGCTCACCGCTCAGCGTCGCGGCTATGCCAAGGCCGATCGCCAAGCCGGGCTCTTCAGTTACAACGGCGTACTGCTCGGCTTGCTGCTGAGCCTGTATTTCCCGTGGTCGGCCATGTTGCCGCTGCTGATCCTCGCCGCTGGCGGCCTGAGCGCCATGCTCACTCAGCAGTGGCTCAAACGCACCCGGCTTAGCCAATACCTGCCGGCCTATACCGCGCCCTTCGTCGGACTGAGCTGGTTGCTGCTGTGTTTCGCCACGCCCTCGACCCAGGCGCATTTGATCGAAGTCAGCACGCTGAATATGCTCGCCGCGCCACTCAAGGGTCTCGGCCAGGTGATGTTCCTCGGCCATCCGCTAGCCGGTGCGTTGATTGCCGCCGGGCTGCTGATCGCTGATCGTCGCGCGTTCTGCTGGGCGTTGTTGGCGTCTGCGGCGGGCATGGGCTGGAGTTTGCTGCACCACGACTTTTACACCGCCCTGCTCGGCCTCGGTGGCTATAACGCGGTGCTCGCCGCCCTCGCCTTCAATTCGCAACGCCAGCAGCCGTGGCGACCCTTGGTCGGCATTGCGTTGGCGCTGCTGGTGACGCCAATGTTCGCCGCTATTGGTCTTCCAACGCTGACCACGCCGTTCATCCTTGCCTGCTGGCTGATCCGTGCGACGACGCAAGTGCTCGGCAAAGCCACGAATGCCTCTGCGCCTTGCGCTCCCGGGGAGAATCAACCTAGGCTGCGCTGATTCCCGGTTCAGGCGTTTTCCATGGACAGCAGCAAAAACTGGCGTGAAGACCTTTACGTCATGATTTTCCAGAGCGACACCAAGGCGGGTCGGCGCTTCGACGGCATTTTGCTGTTGATCATCCTCGCCAGCCTGGTGATCGTGATGCTCGACAGCATCGACAGCATTCACAAGAACTACGCCGACGTACTCGCCTACATCGAATGGGGCTTCACCGTCATTTTCCTCGGCGAATACATCCTGCGGCTGTATTGCTCGCCCAAACCGCTGCGCTATGCCTTCAGCTTCTACGGGCTAGTGGATTTGCTGGCGATCGTGCCCGGCATCCTCGCGCTGTATTACGCCGATGCGCAGTACCTGCTGATTATCCGGATCATCCGGATGCTGCGGATTTTCCGTGTGCTCAAGCTCAGCCCTTACCTCAAGCAAGCCAATTACCTGATGTCTGCGTTGCGCGGCAGCAAGCAGAAGATCGTGGTGTTTCTGGTCAGTGTCTGCACGCTGGTGACGGTGTTCGGCACATTGATGTACGTGATCGAAGGCCCGGAGCATGGCTTCACCAGCATCCCCAAAGGCATCTACTGGGCCATCGTGACCCTGACCACCGTGGGCTTCGGTGACATCGTGCCGAAAACGCCTTTGGGCCAGGTGATTTCGTCGCTGGTGATGATCACCGGTTACTCGATCATCGCTGTGCCGACCGGTATTTTCACCGCCGAACTGGCCAACGCGATGCGTGGCGAACAG
This sequence comes from Pseudomonas sp. MYb327, assembly GCF_040438925.1. Classification (NCBI taxonomy): domain Bacteria; kingdom Pseudomonadati; phylum Pseudomonadota; class Gammaproteobacteria; order Pseudomonadales; family Pseudomonadaceae; genus Pseudomonas; species Pseudomonas sp. MYb327. The sequence continues at coordinate 754,889 of NZ_CP159258.1, read as the reverse complement.
CTGCAACACGATTGCCCGGTCTGCCGTAAAGGCAATCACGAACACGGCGCGGCCTTCTGCTCGCGCTGCGGCAATGCATTGTTCAAGAAAATGGAATAAGCAAAGTGCTTTTTAATCTTTAAAGGCCTATGCCAGCCCGGCTATAGTCGCTGGCAAATTGCCTCACTTTTCAATAAAAACTCTGATGAACAAGGAATGCGCAGTGAAAAAAATCTTTGGCGCCTCACTTCTGGCCGCTGGCCTGGCACTGTCCAGCATGGCTCAGGCCGCACCGACCCTGCTCAACGTGTCCTACGACGTGATGCGCGATTTCTACAAGGACTACAACACTGCGTTCCAGAAGCACTGGCAAGCCGAGCACAACGAAAACATCACCCTGCAGATGTCTTTCGGCGGTTCCAGCAAACAGGCGCGTTCGGTCATCGACGGCCTGCCGGCTGACGTGATCACCATGAACATGGCCACCGACATCAACGCCCTGGCGGACAACGGCAAACTGATCCCGGACAACTGGGTCACCCGTCTGCCGAACAACAGCGCGCCATTTACCTCGGCCACCGTGTTCATCGTCCGCAAAGGCAACCCGAAAGCCCTGAAAGACTGGCCGGACCTGCTCAAGGATGGCGTGCAAGTGATCGTGCCGAACCCGAAGACCTCGGGTAACGGTCGCTACACCTACCTGTCAGCCTGGGGCTATGTGCTGAAAAACGGCGGCGACGAAAACAAGGCGAAAGACTTCGTCGGCAAGCTGTTCAAACAAGCACCGGTGCTGGACACCGGTGGCCGCGCCGCGACCACTACTTTCATGACCAACCAGATCGGCGACGTGCTGGTGACCTTCGAAAACGAAGCGGAAATGATCGCCCGCGAGTTCGGCCGCGATCAGTTCGAAGTGATCTACCCAAGCGTCTCCGCCGAAGCCGAGCCGCCGGTATCGGTAGTCGACAAAACAGTCGACAAGAAAGGCACCCGTGCCGCCGCAGAGGAATACCTGAAGTATCTGTGGTCGCCGGAAGGCCAGGAAATCGCCGCTGCCAACTACCTGCGTCCGCGTGATCCGGCGGTGCTGGCCAAATACACCGACCGTTTCCCGAAAGTCGACTTCCTGTCGGTTGAGAAAACCTTCGGCGACTGGCGCACCGTGCAGAAAACCCACTTCAATGATGGCGGGATTTTCGATCAGATTTATGCGCAGTAAAGGCTGAGAAAACGTCCATTTCTGTAGGAGCCGGCGTGCTGGCGATTTCGATGGGTCCGGCGACATCAGTGTCGACCGTTCGACCGCAATCGCCGGCAAGCCGGCTCCTACAGGTTTAACGACCGCCGCTAGCCCAAATTTCCGCAAAAAATATCCTGGTTTCCGTCCGCCGGGCTTTCACGCACAACCAGCGAATAGCCGCCCGCTCGAAGCGTCTCGTAGGCGACCGGTGCGCTTTTCCAGAAATACTGGTGCGACGCCGCTGAATAGAACCGTGCATTCGGACCGTCGTTCATGTCATACGCCGGTTTCGCACCCAGGCTCGCACAACTTCCCGAGTAGATATAAGCCTGCAAACGCCCCGGCAGCGCACTGCCCATGCTTTCGCCGCTGACTGCGAACCAGAACACCGTTGCGTTACCGTCAGACATCATGATGGGCCGGGCAATTTTCCCGGCATTGATGGAAGTAGCGTTCAGGGGAACGTTGGTGACCTGACGATCAGGCACCGTCGAGCACCCAGAGATCGACCCAACCGCTACCACCAACGCCAGCGAAGATACGATTTTCATCGTGATACTCCCGCTTGAAAGGACGCGTTGAAGTGATCCCCCTGTTGATTCTAGTTGTCAGGCCAATGTGGGCATTTCTTCGGATGGCCGGTCAGGACGGCAAACACCAATTCGGCGGTGTCACGCCTTCCAATGAAGAGAGAACATAAGCACGCTATCGAACAAGATGTAAGTGAATGTATCATCGGACTCTGAAGTCCTGACGCAACGGCCCTCGGCCGACGGCACGCACGTTCGTCACTCATTCCGCAATGGAATGACTGCTATCACTCCAATCCCACTTCCGCCGTTTCAGTCAGCCCTTTAGCCTGCGCGCATTCCCATCTGTTCAGCGAGACACGTTATGAACCCAGCAACCCAAGTGCCCCACGGCACCGCGACAATGACCCGAGGCATGGTGATGCTGTTCGCCTTTTGCTGCGGCGCCATCGTGGCCAACATCTACTACGCGCAACCGATCATCGGTTTGATCGCGCCTGACATTGGCCTGACCAACACCATGGCCAGCCTGATCGTTTCACTGACCCAAATCGGCTACGCGTTGGGTCTGTTCTTCCTGGTGCCCCTGGGGGACTTGCTGGAGAACCGGCGGCTGATGATCATCACCACACTGGTGGCGATTGCCAGCCTGCTCGGCGCGGCTTTCACTGATCAGCCGAATGTGTTTTTGCTGATTTCGTTGCTGGTGGGTTTTAGCTCGGTGTCGGTGCAAATCCTGATTCCGCTGGCGGCACACCTGGCACCGGAAGAGTCACGCGGTCGAGTGGTCGGCGGGATCATGGGCGGTTTGCTGTTGGGGATTCTGCTGGCGCGGCCGGTGTCCAGCGTCATCGCCGACCACTTCGGCTGGCGCGCGATGTTTGTGATTGCGGCAGTGTTGATGGCGGCCATCAGCATCGTGCTGGCCCTGACGATTCCCAAGCGCCAGCCTGATCACAGCGCTTCTTATGGACAGTTGCTGGGTTCGCTCTGGACCTTGTTGCGTAAACAACCGGTCCTGCGTCAGCGCGCGTTTTACCAGGGTTGCATGTTCGCCACGTTCAGCCTGTTCTGGACCGCCGTGCCGCTGGAACTGGCGCGCAATCACGGCTTGTCACAATCGCAGATCGCCATTTTCGCGCTGGTCGGGGCCATCGGTGCCATCGCCGCGCCCATCGCCGGGCGACTGGCGGATGCCGGCCACACGCGCGTCGCTTCGTTGCTGGCCCTGCTGTTCGCCAGCCTGAGCTTCCTGCCGGCGTTCATCCATCCGGCCTACAGCGTCATCGGCCTGGCGGTGACCGGCGTGGTGCTCGATTTCTGCGTGCAGATGAACATGGTTCTCGGCCAACGCGCGGTCTACGCCCTCGACGCCAAAAGCCGCAGCCGCCTGAATGCGTTGTACATGACCAGTATCTTCATCGGCGGCGCGTTCGGCTCGTCGGTGGCCAGTGCGGTGTATGAACACGGTGGCTGGTTGTGGATTGTGATCGTGGGCAGTGCGTTCCCGCTGTTGGCGCTGTTGCGGTTTTTGACTGTTTCAGAGAAGCCTTCATTGGCGACGGCATAACAAGCCAAAAAGCATCGCGAGCAGGCTCGCTGCCACAGGTTTATACGAACCTTGTGGGAGCGAGCCTGCTCGCGAAGGCGGTTGAGCCGACAAGACTCAGTGTCGAACCAGCTTCTCCATCGCCGCATCCGCCAGAAAAGACGAACGGCTTTTGACGTTGTGCTCGCGAACATAACGGTCGATACGCTGGATCACATAACCAGGCAACGTCACGTTGACCTTTTCGGTCTTGCCCATATAGGGCGAGATGTCGATTTCCAGCATGCCCCAGCCCATCCCGATGAAATCAGGATTGCCGAGATGTTCAGCCGTCGATGTTGGCATCGGAATATCCCGACCTTCGGCGGCAATTTCCTGCAGCAATATGTGGGCAATTTCCACAGCGGCGTTATAGGCATCTTCAAACGTATCCCCAGCGGTCGCCGCACCAGGAATATCGGGGATCTGAATACCGATGGCGGTGTTCTCGTCGCCCCACTCGATACAGATGGGATATTGCATTATGGATCTCCTGCGTAACTGGCGGGCGGGCAAAACAGCCCGGCTCGCCTCCTGATGCTCATGACCGTCCCGATCGGTAAATCCTTTTTCGGATGGGGGACGGGAATCGTGTGTGGGTTGTATCGGTGAGCGAAGATGTGATGACTGCCCGTGATTCGATCCAGCACCCAACCAGCCTCTTCCAGCTCCTTGATCAATAGCCTGCTCTGCACCAACAGCCTCCTTGCCTCGGTCAAACAAAAGTAACCCTAGAGTTATCTTTACTCAAGCACAGAAACGCCGATCACGACGTCCGGTTGTTTTACAGAGTGTGATCCGTTGCGCCAGGATCAGCCCGGATTACACTCAGGCTCCCGGCTCACAGCATCAAATCGATAACAATCAAACTTGCACAGGGATCTACGATGGACCGCCTCGCCGCAATGGAAACCTTCGTCTACGTGGTAGAAACCGGTTCGTTTTCCGCTGCCGCCCGACGCCTGGATATCGGCCAGCCCGCCGTTTCGAAAGCCATCGCGCAACTGGAGGCGCGGCTTGCGGTGCGACTACTCCTGCGCTCGACCCGTGGCCTGACCCCCACCGAAGCCGGCCTGGCTTTTTTCGAACGGGCCAAACGCGCCATCGAAGAATCTGACGAGGCTGACAATGCCGCTCGCGGCGCCGCCAGCGGCCTGAGCGGCAACCTGCGCATCTGCGCCGCCGTGACCTTCGGCCGGCTGCACATCGTGCCGCACCTGGGTCCGTTCCTCGAACAGAACCCGCAACTGAACATCGACCTGATGCTTGATGATCGCAACATCAATCTCGTCGAAGAAGGCGTCGACCTTGCTCTGCGTCTGGGCGCCCTGAGTGACTCAGGCCTCACCGCGCGCAAGATTGCCGAGTGCCGGCGCGTAGTACTCGGTACTCCCGCTTACTTTGCCAAACATGGCGAACCCACCTGCCCCACTGATTTGAGCACGCATCAGGCAATCATCTACAGCCTGGGCGGCAGCGCCAATGGGCCGTTCAAGAAGGCCGATGAAGAACAGCCCGTGATCATCAACGGCCGCATCCGCGTCAGCGCGGCCGAGGGTCTGCGTGCGGCCGTACTCACCCACCAAGGACTGGCCTTGGCGTCGGAGTGGATGTTTGCGCCAGAACTTGCAGACGGTACTGTCAGGGAAGTAATGCCGGATTGGACGTTGCCGGATCAAGACCTGTGGGCCGTGTTTCCCACCGGCAGAATGGCCAGCGCCAAGGCTCGGGCGTTTGTGGAGTATGTGCAGGGATTGCTGACGAAACAGGTTTGAAGGGTGCGATGTTTTTGGCGTTAAACCACACCCCCATCAACCCCCACGCGGACATTACCCGGCAGCGCGCCGCGATGCTCCATCAACCAAGCATCCAGCGTATGCCCGACATGCGTTAACACCGCCGAAGCCGGTTTCAACTCGTCAATGCACTGCAACGCCTGGTTCAGGTCGTTGTGATTTCGTGGAGCCTGTGGCTGCGGGGGCATGGAGCAATCGAGCACCAGCACATCCAGCGGCTGACGTTGCAAAAACTCCGTGGTGGCCGGTGGCAGGCCAACGGTGTCGGTCAGGTAAGCAATGCGCCGCCCTTCGCCTTCCAGCAAATAGCCAAGGGTGGGTTTGGAGTGCAGCAGAGGCAGCGCCGTCACGCTCAGGCTGCCGAAGGATCGGGTTTCGAAGGCCTCGAAAGGCTGGCTGAAATCGAGGATGCCGGGATGTTTGTAGAGGTCAGCCAACCCTTCCGGGTCCACTGGCCCGTGCACCGGAATCACCAGTCCATGGCCCCAGCGCAGGTGCAACAACCCCTGGGCATGATCGGCGTGGTAGTGAGTCTGGAAGATGCCGTTGAAGCTGCGCGGCGGGAAGCGTTCGGTGAGGTCTGGCAAGCCGCTGTCGATCAACCAGCGCTGATCGCCACATTCGATCAGCGCGCAGCACGGCAGTCGGCGCCAGCGGTCATCGGCGCGTGCCCGAACGCAGGCCGGGCATTCGCAACCGTAGACCGGCACCTGTCGGGCGTCACCAGTGCCCAGCAGCGTCAGGCGCATGCGGCTGGCTCTTGCATGCAGGCCAGCAGGCGCTCGACCGTACGTTCGATGGGGCCGGAGTTGTCGAGCAAATGCACATCCGAATTGTCAGCCAGCAGACTTTCACTGAAACGCGCGTTGCGCGCCAATCGCTGATCAATCTCCGCGACGGACTCACGACCGCGCGCAAACAAGCGCTGACGCAACACCACTTGGTCCACGGTGAGCAACAACACCAGCACGTGCGGGTAGCGCTCGCGGGTTTGCGCCAAATGCCCGCGCGAACCGTTGACCAACACATCCTGCCCCGCCGCCAGCCAGTCATCGATTTCCCGCGGGATGCCATACGCCAATCCGTTGGCGTGCCAGCTCAGGGCAAATGCGCCCTGAGCCTCCATCTCGGCAAACAGCTCCGGGCTGACGCCTTGCGCCGCTTCACCTACCGCTTCCGGTGAACGGGTGATGACCCGCCGCACGATGCGGCAGCCACGCTCAGCCAACCGCGTTCGCGCAGCATCGAGCAGGCTGTCCTTGCCCGAACCTGAAGGCCCGATGAGATAGATCAACCTGCCCGCCATCAAAACACCCTCTTTGCTTGTCGCCAGACTTGTTGGACCACCGGCAGGCCGTCCAGGCTCCGCGCTTGCAGCAGATCAGCACGCAAGCCCGATGCAATTTCACCACGATCACTCAACCCGGCGGCTTTGGCCGGCGCCAGGCTGACCATGCGCACCGATTCGGCCAGGCCGATCCGGTTGTTCTGCGTTGCCAGTGCAAACGCCGCTTGTAGCAGACTCGCCGGATAGTAGTCACTGGAAAGGATGTCCAGCAGCCCTTGTGCCGCCAAGTCAGCGGCGGCCACGTTACCCGAGTGCGAACCACCGCGCACGATGTTCGGAGCGCCCATCAACACCTTCATGCCCTGCACACGGCAACCACGCGCCGCCTCGACGGTGGTCGGGAATTCGGCGATGGTCATGCCGTAGCGCGCCGATTCCTCGACGTGTGCCAGGGTCGCGTCGTCATGGCTGGCCACCGACAAGCCGCGCCCCAGGCAATGCTCGACAATCGCCGCGCGGTAGCGGTCGCTGTATTCCCGGGAATTGGCCATTTGCAAGGTAATGAATTCATCCATCTGGGTGGTGGTCAGGTGATATTTGCCCATGTAGTACTCACGGTACTTGGACTCCAGCACGAATTGGCGCTGACCCGGCGAATGGTCCATCACCGACACCAGTTGCACCAACGGATGCTCCACCAGATCGCGGAACACACTCAGGGTGTCCGGGTGGCACAGTTCACAGCGCAAGTGCAGACGGTGCTCGGCGCGGGTCAGCCCGGCGTCGGAGGCGCTGGAGATCGCTTCCAGCATCGCCGGCAATTTCTGCATGCGATTGCCTTTGGGGTTTACGTCGCCGATGGACACCGCGTCGAACACCGTGGTGATGCCCGCCGCAATGATCTGCGCATCGTGGCTGAGCACCGCCGAACGCGACGGCCAGTCCACGCCGGGGCGCGGGGTCATGTGTTTTTCCAGGTTGTCGGTGTGCAGCTCGACCAGGCCAGGCAGCAGGTAATCGCCGTTGAGGTCCTGGGCCTGGGGCAAGCGGCTCGGGCCTTCGGCGACGTCCGCGATCAAGCCGTCACGCAGCACTACGGTGCCGTAGAACACGCGGTCAGCGGTGACCAGTTGGGCATTGCTGAGGATCTGTTCAACGGGCATCGGCGTATTCCTCTTGGCTTGCAACGGCAGGCGTCATGTCGAGATGGCGGTCGGCAACCGCTTCACGGGCGACGCGGTCGTGGAAAATGCCGATCAGCGCGGCACCCGCTTCTTTGGCTTCGTTCATCAGTTCCAGCACCACCTGACGGTTGTTGTCGTCCAGCGAAGCCGTCGGTTCGTCGAGCAGCATCACTGGCCACGCGACCATAAAGCCGCGGGCGATGTTGACCCGTTGCTGTTCGCCCCCGGAGAAGGTTCCGGGCGCCAGTTGCCACAGGCGTTGCGGAATGTTCAGGCGCGTGAGCAGCAATTCGGCGCGCGATTGCGCCAGGTGTCTCGACCAGCCACGGGCCAGCGCCGGCTCCATGACCACATCGAGACAGGCCACTCGCGGAATCACCCGCAGGAACTGGCTGACGTATCCGAGGGTGCGTTGACGCACCTGAAGAATGTCCCGAGGCTCGGCGCCCACCAGCTCCAGCCATTGCCCGTCGTGCTGCACGCGGATGCTGCCGCCCGCCGGCAGATAGTTGCCATACAAGGTGCGCAGCAAAGTGCTTTTGCCGGCGCCGGATTGGCCGTGCAGCACCAGGCATTCGCCGCCCGCCACACTGAAATCCACGCCGCGCAGCACATTGAGGACCACGCCGTTCTGTTGATGCAGGGTGAAGGTTTTCGAGAGGTCACGGACCTCGATCAAGGTATTCATCGCTCGGTTTCCACAGTTGGACGGGGCTTCACGGCTGCAACACCGAAGACACCAGCAGTTGCGAATAAGGGTGCTGCGGATCGTCGAGGATCTGGTCGGTCAGGCCGGTTTCCACCACTCGCGAACGACGCATCACCATCAACCGATCTGCCAGCAGACGCGCCACCGCCAGGTCGTGGGTGACGATCACCACCGCCAGGTCCAGCTCACGCACCAAGCCGCGCAGCAGATCGAGCAAGCGCGCCTGCACCGAGACATCGAGGCCACCGGTCGGCTCGTCCATGAACACCAGCCGCGGACTCGACACCAGGTTGCGGGCTATTTGCAGGCGTTGCTGCATGCCGCCGGAGAAGGTACGGGGCAAGTCGTCGATGCGCTGTGGATCGATTTCCACCTGGCTCAGCCAGTCGATCCCCGCCCCGCGCAGTTGCTGGTAATTGCGCACACCCTGGGCCATCAGGCGCTCGCCGATGTTGGCCCCGGCGGAAACGCCCATGCGCAAGCCATCACGCGGGTTCTGTTCGACGAAGCCCCATTCGGTGCGCAGCAAGGTACGGCGTTCAGCTTCGCTGGCGCTGTACAGGTCCAGCCATTGACCCTGTTTATCGCGATAACTGATGCGGCCGTTTTGCGGCGGCAGGCGTCCGCTGAGCAACGAGAGCAAGGTCGATTTACCCGAGCCGGACTCGCCGACAATGCCCAAAACCTCGCCGGGATACAGATCGAAACTGACGCCCTGACAGCCCTTCTCAGGTCCATACAACAGCGACAAATCACGCACTTGCAACAAAGGTTCGGTGGACACGGACAGATCGTTTTTCAGCGCCTGGTTCATTGGCCCTGCTCCTGCTGGCTGACGCGCTGGGCGCAGTAATAAGTGTCGGAACAGACGAAGCTCTGGGTGCCGGCATCGTCGAGAATCAGCTCGTCGAGGAACGATTCACGGCTACCGCAAATGGCGCAGCACTCGTCCCACTTTTGCGCTTCGAAGGGGTGATCCTCGAAGTCGAGGCTGGTGACTCGGGTAAACGGCGGCACCGCATACAGACGCTTTTCACGACCGGCGCCGAACAGCATCAGCGCCGGGCTCATGTCGAGCTTCGGGTTGTCGAATTTCGGGATCGGCGACGGGTCCATCACGTAGCGTTCGTCGACCATCACCGGGTAGGCGTAGGCCGTGGCGATGTGGCCGAAAGTGGCGATGTCTTCGTAGAGTTTGACGTGCATGACCCCGTAATCATTGAGGGCGTGCATGGTCCGGGTCTCGGTTTCCGACGGTTCGATGAAGCGCAGCGGCTCGGGAATCGGCACTTGGTAAACCATGATCTGATCGGCGTGCAGCGGCGTTTCCGGGATGCGGTGACGCGTCTGGATCACTGTCGCGTCCGGGGTGCATTCCGTGGTCGCAACACCGGCAGTGCGAGCGAAGAAGCGGCGGATCGATACAGCGTTGGTAGTGTCGTCCGCGCCTTGGTCGATGACCTTGAGCACATCGTCATCGCCGAGAATCGCCGCGGTCAGTTGCATGCCACCGGTGCCCCAGCCGTAAGGCAGCGGCATCTCGCGCCCACCAAACGGCACCTGATAACCGGGGACCGCCACGGCCTTGAGCAAGGCGCGACGGATCATGCGTTTGGTTTGTTCATCAAGGTAGGCGAAGTTGTACGCCGCGTCGCGCACGGGTGCCTGCTTCAGGTCATTCATGATTGCTGCCCTCGGCAGGTTTGCGCAGTTTGCGGATCAACTCCAGCTCGGCCTGGAAATCCACGTAGTGAGGTAATTTCAGGTGCGAAACAAACCCGGCGGCCTCGACGTTATCGCAGTGCATCAGCACGAATTCTTCCTGCTGCGCCGGGGATTCGATCTCTTCGTTGAACTCCTCGGCGCGCAACGCACGGTCGACCAGCGCCATGCCCATGGCCTTGCGCTCGGCATGACCGAAAGCCAGACCGTAGCCGCGAGTGAACTGCGCCAGTTCGGTGGCCGAGCCGACGAACTGGTTGACCATCTCGCACTCGGTGACTTCGATGCTGCCCAGGTTGATTGGGAAACCCAGCTCTTCAGGCTCGATCCATACCTCGACTTCACCGATGCGGATTTCCCCGGCGAACGGGTGGTTGCGCCCGTAACCGCGCTGGGTCGAATAGCCGAGCGCCAACAAGAAACCTTCATCGCCACGGGCCAGCGCTTGCAGGCGCTCGGCGCGGCTGGCGGGCAGTTCCAGCGGATCGCGGGTGATGTCCGCTACGGTTTCATTGTTGTCCGACTCATTCTTGATCAAGCCTTCCTGGGCCAGCAAACCGAGGACGCGCGGGCACGGTTCGAGGCGTGCGCTCGCGGTTGTTTGCGGTCCCGGATATTCACCTTCGGCGAGCAAGGCAAAATCCAGCAGGCGATGGGTGTAATCGAAGGTTGGCCCCAGCAGTTGCCCGCCCGGTACATCCTTGAAGGTCGCCGACAAGCGCCGACTGAGCAGCATGTTCGAAGTGTCGATCGGCAGGCTTGGGCTGAAGCGCGGCAACGTGGTGCGGTAGGCGCGCAGCAGGAAGATCGCTTCCACCAGATCGCCCGCCGCTTGCTTGATCGCCAGCGCGGCCAGCTCTTCGTCGTACAGCGAGCCTTCGCTCATGACCCGCGCCACGGCGAGCGGCAGTTGCTGACGGATCTGCTCAACGCTCAGTTCAGTGACCGAGGTGTCGCCCCGGCGTTTTTTCGCCAGCAGACGGTGGGCGTTGTCGATGGCCTGTTCGCCACCCTTGACGGCTACGTACATCAGGCACGCTCCTCTGCGATGCGGGTGCTGCGCGGCAAACCGATCAGGTCTTGGCCGGCAGCAAAAAACAGGTCCAGGCCCCGGGGAAATTCGTTGCGGCGTTCACGTTCGCGCCAGAAGCCATCGGCCACCGGCAACGCCACGCCGTGTTCGGTTTCGATCCCCGGTCCGCGCCACTTCAACCCTGCCCCGCCGTCGAGGCCTGGCAGCTGAACCAGCAAGGTGCAGGACTGATCGGGGTAGCGGTCGTTGCCATGGTCAAAGCCGCTGAGGTCAAGCAGATCATTGGCGGCGAGCAACGCAAATCGCGCGTCCTCTCGCTTGGCGGTGAGCGGGCAACCGCAATGGAACGACAGGTTGGCGCGGATCAACGGCGTGTCGAAGGACGGCGCCAGCCACAGCGGCGTGTCGACATCCAACAACGCCAGGCACAGTGCGTAAGTGGCCGGTTCCAACCCTTCGAGACTGGGGGTGGACTGCAAGGTCTGGATCGAACCGGGGCCGGCCAGGGCCTTGAGTGCCGCACGAAAACCGCGCTGGGCGTCCAGTACCGGATCGGCGAACGCCGGTTGCAACAGCTGTGCGCTCATCAGTTCTCTCCTCGCACGAGGGTGAAGAATTCGACTTTGGTGGCGGCGGTTTCCGCCTCTTTCTGCGCCCTGCGTTCGGACTGCGCGTGCGCCAGCGGCGTGATCATTTCCGCCAACCAATGACGCTGTTGCGCGCCCTGCAAATGCGCGTCGGCCAGGGCGGCCAGTTCGGCGTGGACCTTGTCGCGCCCCGCCAGATAGCTGTATCCGGTACGGCCGTCGGCCAGGCGCACCACGCAACGGGTCACGCTCATTTCACCGACGTTGAACGGCGCACCGTTGCCGCCCATTCGGCCGCGAACCAGGGTCATGCCGATTTCCGGGGCGCGGATCAGTTGGTATTCGATGTCGCGCAGTGCGTCTTCGAAGGGGTGCAATTCACTGCGACGAGCGCGGGCCAGCACGCCGATCCAGTGCTGCCGTTCGGTGTGAGGAACAGGGTTTTGCATTGCGTTCTCCATCAGGTGACGACCTGGTACTGGAAGCGATCCGAACGGCTGGTGGACTGGGCCAGCTCCACCGCACGGCCGTCGCGATCGCGGGAAAGGGTGTACACACTCAGCGCCGGCAAGTGCCGGGGCATCATCAGCAGCGCGGCTTCTTCGCGGTTGGGCAAACGGGCGCCGATCAGGCTCTGGGTGCGGGTCAGTGGCAAGTCGCGTTCACGGAGGTATTGGCGCAAAGACCCACCGTTGTAGTCCGCCAACAACGGCGCATGGCTGGCGCAGTAGCGATGGCGGATCAGGCTGACCGGTTGGCCATCGAGCTTGCGCAAAGTCTGCAATTCGATCATCGGTGCCATCTCGGCGATGCCCAAATGCTGCGCTTCTTCACGGCTGGCGAAGCAGTAGCGACGCTTGAGCAACACCGCCTCGACGCCCAACCCTTGGGCCGACAGTGACTGGCTGTAGGCACTGTCGGCAGCCATTGGGTAAATCAACGGACGCTCCAGCACTTGCGTGCCCTTGCCCTGACGGCGCAACAGGCTGCCTTCGAACACCAACTCATCGATGGCGCGGCGCAAGGTGTGGCGGTTGACGCCGAAGCGTTCGGCCAGCTGCACTTCAGCCGGCAGGAAGTCCCCGGCGCGAAAGCCAGCCAATTCCCGACGCAGGATGTCGGCCAGTTCGCGGTACACCGGTTCATCTTGTCTAGACAACTGCATGCTTTAAAAAAAGCGCCCGTGGGCACCCCTCCGAAAATCAGATGAACCGCTTGCGCAGGCGTTGCGAGAGGATGTCGATCAGGCTGACGACGACGATGATCACCAGCAGCACGGCGCAGGTCTGTACGAACTGGAAAGCGCGGATGTTTTCCCACAGGATCACGCCGATCCCGCCGGCACCGACCATTCCCACCACCGTTGCCGAGCGCACATTGGCCTCGAAGCGGTACAGCGCGTACGAAACCCACAACGGCATCACTTGCGGGATCACGCCGTAGATCACTTCTTGCAAGGCACTGGCGCCGGTGGCGCGAACGCCTTCGACCGGACCTGGATCAATCGCCTCGACCGCTTCGGCGAACAGCTTGGCGAGCACGCCGGTGGTGCTGATCCACAGCGCCAGTACCCCGGCGAACGGACCCAGGCCGACTGCCACCACGAACAACATGGCGAAGACCATTTCGTTGATCGAACGGAACGCGTCCATCACCCGGCGCAGTGGTTGGTGAATCCACCAAGGGGTGATGTTTTCCGAGCAGAGAATGCCCAGCGGCACCGAGCAGACAATGGCCAGCACCGTGCCCCACAGGGCGATTTGTAAAGTGACGATCATTTCCTTGAGGTACGAGCGCCATTCATGGAAGTCCGGCGGGAAGAAATCGGCAGCGAAGGTCGCCATGTTTCCCGAATCGCGGTAGAGCGCCATCGGATTCATTTCGGCGCCGTGCCAGGCCCAGGCCAGCAAGACCAGGAACAGGCCCCAACCGGCGTATCGCGGCCAGGATTGTTTGCCGACGGCTTCAGCGTGGAGAGTGGTCATGAGGTTTCTCTTAAGAAGCGTTCGAAGAAGCGATGCACATCGTCATGGCGGATACAAAACCCTGTAGGAGCAAGCTTGCTCGCGATGGCGGCGTGACAGGCTGCATCAATGTCGACTGACACTCAGTCATCGCGAGCAAGCTTGCTCCTACAGTTACTGCGGCATGGATCAACCGGCGTTGGCGGTCTTCTTTTCGCTCTTCTCAAGCAAACTGATGCGCTCTTGCAGCTTGGCCAGCTCGGCATCGATGTCGGCCAGTTTCTTGGCCTTGTCCGCCGCTTCAAGCTTGGTGTCGGCGTTGATCGTGGTGCGTTGCTTGAACAGCTCAAGCTGACGGATCGGCAACAACTGGTCGTCGCTGGACTTCAGGAACTTGCCTAACTGCATGCCGGCGAGCACGGCTTTCTCGGAATCGGTGTCGCCGTAGCTGAAGATGAAATCGCGGATTTTCTGCTTCTCGCTGTCGCTCAAGGCCTTGCTCCACACCAGCGGGTCGGCGGGGATCAGCGGCGACTTCCAGATCACTTTCAGCAGCGCAGCTTTATCCGGCTGGGTCACTTCCAGGCGATCCCAGCTTTCGGTGTTGAAGGTCGCCACGTCCAGTTGGCCCTTGGCCACGCTCAACGCGTTGACCTCATGACTGGAGTTGAGGGTGCGCTTGAACGCAGTGGCGGCATCGACGTGGTTCTTGGCGAACACGTAATAGCCCGGCACCAGATAGCCCGAGGTGGAGTTCGGGTCGCCGTTGCCGAAGGTCAGGTTCTTGGCGTTTTTCAGCATGTCTTCAACGGAGTTGATCGGGCTGTCCTTGCGCGCGATCAACACGCTCCAGTAACCGGCAGCGCCGCTGGCGGCAGCAGTCTGGGCGAAAATTTCGCCGTTGGAACGATCCACCGCTTCGATCGCCGCCTTGTTGCCGAGCCACGCGACATCGACCTTGTTGAAGCGCATGCCCTGGATCAGGCCGGCATAGTCGGAGGCAAACGTGGCGTTGATCTTCAGGCCGGTCTGCTTTTGCATGTCATCCAGAAACGGCTGCCAGATGCTCTTGAGATTCTGCGAGGACTCGGTGGACATGATGCCGAAGTTGATGGCTTTTTCTTCAGCCTGGGCGGTGCCCATGACGCAACTGGCGAGCAGTGCTGCACCAGCAAAAACGCGACCGATACGGTTCAACATGGAAAGGCTTCCTGAGGGTGAACGGTTGGGGAATTCGAGAGTTATCACGCGCGCGCCATCACCAGCCGTGGCGTGGTTTCGACCGGGCGAAGCTGGTCGGAACACATCAGGCTGGTGTCGATGTCGGCACCATACAAATCGTTGAGGAACTGCCCGCTGAGCTCGGCGGCGCGGCCATCGAAATGGATACGCCCGCCCTTGAGCGCCACGGCGCGCGGGCAATAGCGGGTGGCGTAATCGACTTGATGCAGGGTCACCACCACGGTCTTGCCGTCGCGGCGGTTGATGTCGGCGAGGATTTCCATGACCTTGCGCGCCGATTCCGGGTCGAGGGAGGCGATCGGCTCATCCGCCAGAATCACCTCGGCACGCTGGGTCAAGGCGCGGGCAATCGCCACGCGTTGCTGCTGTCCGCCGGACAGGGTCGAAGCGCGCTGCGCCGCCAGATCAGCCAGGCCGACGCGGTCCAGAGACTGCATGGCGAATTGTTTTTCTTCGGCATTGAACAAGCTCAAATTGCCACGCCAGCGCGGCATGCGGCCCAGGCAACCGAGCAGCACGTTGTCGAGCACGCTCAGGCGATTGACCAGGTTGAACTGCTGAAAGATGTAGCCGATGTCGGCGCGCAGGCGCCGCACCTTGCCATTGAGCCGCCCGCTCGCCTGCACTTCCCGCCCCAGCACCTTGACGCTGCCGCCGTTGTTTTTATCGCAACAGGCCAAGCCCGCGAGGTGGCGCAACAAGGTGGATTTGCCTGAGCCGGACGCGCCGATCAGCGCGACCATCTCACCGGCCGCGATGGTCAGGTCGAGGTCGACCAGTGCGGTTTTACGCGCAAAGGTCTTGTTCAGGTGATCGACATGGATAGCTGCGTTCATGGGCTTCTCTGTCTGGTTGAACAGCCGTCCGTGGCTGTATTTGAGTTCAACAGACTTTAGGCACCGGGCATGTCAGCCCTATGACTCGCACATGTCGCTGGATTAACTATTTGATGAAGGTTTTGTGAAAGGTTGAGCGGGTCAGTCGCCCAGTTGGTCTTTGTTTGCGCAGCCCTTTCATCACCTGAGATCCCTGTAGGATCCGGCCTGCCAGCGATGGCGGCCTTAAAGCCGAGCAATTTCCTCCTGATATACGCGTTCCTCTGTAGGAGCTGGCCTGTCAGCGATGACGGCCGTCCAGGCGTTCAATGCGTCGACTGACACACCGCTATCGCTGGCAAGCCAGCTCCTACAGAGGTTGGGGGAGATACATGAAAATCTGGTCGGCTGTCAGGCCGCCATGGCTGGCAGATGCCGTGTATCTAAACCCAGAACGCCCTGAGATTAAGGGCGTAACGGGCTAACAACTGTAGGAGCAAGGCGACAGGTACCTTGACACGTACCGGTTTGAAAAAAGTGAGTCGCCGTAAGGGCGGAACCTTAAGCCGCCGTTACCGCAGAAATGGATATGCACTCCGTCCAAGTACCCGGTCGGCTATAGCCAGCTCCTACAGGCGAGCCCGACATTTTTTCGCACGCACAAAAAAGGCGACCCCGAAGGTCGCCTTTTGCATCACTGCCCGAACTGCCGTCCCAATCCACCCGGCACTCCGTGGATATCCGTCTCTTCCCACGGCCCTTTCGGACTGATCGACCGGCTCCAGCCATTATCCCAACGGTAATACGTGCGCTGGCGATAGAACGTGTTCGGCTGGTCATCCAGCACATACACACCCAACTTCGCATCCCAGTGACTATTCCCTCCCGGCGGCGGCGCAAAACTCGCGGAAGTGCGAGGCAACGGTTTAGCGGGTTTGGTCGGAGTAGTCGGTTTGCTCGGTACCGTCGAAGGCGCTGGTTTGGTGCTCGGCTGCGACGGCGGAATCGGTGGCGGAGTTTGCTGCTCGGGAGGCCGTTGGACCGCACAAGCGCTCAGCCCCAAAACAACGCTGAGCAGGGTGATACGAGCGATGGAGGTCATAGTGGCGTTTCCTGTTATTTATCCGGGCTGTCGATGGTCAGTGTTTGCGGCGCGGTGGTGCTGCTGGCCAAGGGTTGGCTGCGACCGATCCACTCGCCCGCCGTCGGTTGGCCGGCGCGGGAGATGCGCGCAACCAGTTGGACTTCAGGGAAGTTCGACAGTTTCAACTGCGGCATCATTGCGTCGGCATCGCCCAGTTCAACCGTCGCCGGCAAGTCAGCCACGGTCAGGCGTTTGGCCGCCAGCGGCGCGGGTGGGCCGGAGGTGGCGCGGGCGAAGATGAACACGCTGTCGCCCGGCTGGACCTTGGCTTTCAAATCGGCCGCCAGATCCACCCGGACCTTGAGCAGCGCCGCCGGTTTGGTCACCGGTGCCGCGGCCACTTTGCCACCGCTGTCCACCAGTTTCTCGGTGGCGCGGGCAATGCCGCCCTGCAGCGCGACACGGGATTGGTCCTCGGGCGGCAGTTGCTCCAGCAGGCGATTCCAGTAGTCGATCGCTTGCTGATAACGCTGAGCTTCGAAGGCAGCAATACCCAGCAGGCCAAGGCTGGTGACTTCTTTAGGATCGGCTTTCAGCGCTTCGTCAGTCAGGGCCTGAACCTTGTCCGACCACTTCTTGCCATCGGCGAAATACTGGGCCTGTGCCCATTGGCCGAGCAGTTCCGGCTGACGACCGGCCAGATTCACGGTGCGCTCGAAGATCTTCGCCGCATCGGCAGGACGATCCTGGGTCATGTAGGTGCGACCGAGGAAGTACAGCGCCTCAGCGGAGTCCGGCTGCGCCGCGACCGCGCGCTCCAGACGCCGGGTCATTTCTTCCATCGACTGCGGCGCCTGGGAGAATTCCCGGGTCAGTTCGACTTTGTCGCTGGCCCCGAAATGCAGGTACAACGCCAAACCCAGCACCGGCACCAGAACTGCGGCCAGCAACGGTGCCGGTTTGCCCAGGCGCGACACCCGTGGCGCGGCAACGCCTTCGGTGTCGGCGAGCAATTCGCGGGCGGCTTCGGCCCGACCGGCATCCATCTGCGCGGCATCGAGAACGCCTTCTTCGCGCTGAACCTGCAACTCGGCCACGCGCTCCTGATACAGAGCCACGTTCAGGGCAGTACGATCCTCTTCGAGCTGGGCGCAACGGCTACGCAGAATGGGGATCAACAGAAAACTCAGGGCAACCAGTAGCAGCAGACCTGCAGCGAGCCAGAAATCAATCATTCTTGGTTTTTATCCAACAGTTGGTCGAGGCGCTCGCGCTCCTCGGCAGAAAGCGAGCCCGGGGTGTCGGTGCGTTGCGCGCGTCGACGGCGGACGATCACCGCGATGACCACAACACCGCCTAACAGCAGCCCGGCAGGACCGAACCAGAGCAACGCGGTTTTGGCGTTCAGAGCGGGTTTGTAGCGGACGAAATCACCGTAGCGATCCACCATGAAGTCGATGATCTGCTGGTTGTCCTTGCCCTCGCCCAACATGCGGAAAATCTCCTTACGCAGGTCGGCAGCAATCGGTGCGTTGGAATCGGCGATGTCCTGGTTCTGGCACTTGGGGCAACGCAGTTCTTTGGTCAGCTCGCGAAAACGCTCGCGATCGCCCTCCTTGGCGAACTCGTAGGTGTCGATGGCCGCGTGAGCCACGCCAGCCATGCTCAGTCCCAGGACAACAGCGGCGATCCAGCGCTTCATGGCTTGGCCTCGTCGACCAGCGCCTGATACTTGGCCGCCAGTTTTTCACGCCAGACTTGCTCGTCGATTACACCAACGAACTTGTCGCGGATGATGCCCTTGGCGTCGATGAAGAAGGTTTCCGGCGCACCGTACACACCGAGGTTCAGGCCCAGGGTGCCGGCATCGTCACGGATGTCCAGTTGATACGGGTTGTGGAATTCCGCCAGCCACTTCAAGGCATCGGCGTTGATGTCCTTGTAGTTGATGCCGTAAATCACCACGCCCTTCTCGGCCAGTTTGTTCAACACCGGGTGCTCGACCCGGCAGGAAATGCACCACGTACCCCAGACGTTAACCAGCGCCGGTTTGCCGACGATATCAGCGCGGGTCAGGGTCTTGTCGCCCTGCACTGCCGGCAGGGAAAATTCCGGGAACGGTTTGCCGATCATTGCCGAGGGCAACTCGGCCGGGTCCAGGTACAGGCCCCGGTAAAGGAAAACAGCGACCACCAGAAAAATCGCCAGTGGCAGCAGCATCAACCAACGTCTCATGCAGTCGCTCCAGACATGCCCAGTGCCTCACGCACGCGGCTTTTCACCTTGACCCGATAACGGCCATCCAATGCCGCCAGCAACCCGCCCAGACCGGTGAGCAACCCGCCGAACCAGATCCAGCGCACGAACGGCTTCACATGAACGCGCACAGCCCAGGCGCCATCGCCCAACGGCTCGCCGAGGGCGACATAGAGATCACGGGTGAAACCGGCGTCGATCCCGGCTTCGGTCATCACCGAGTTCTGCACGGTGTACAGACGTTTTTCAGGGTGCAGCACGCTGACTTCCTTGCCGTCGCGGATCACTCGCACGGTGCCCTTGTCGGAGGTGAAGTTCGGGCCTTCGAAGTGCTTGGCGCCTTCGAAGATGAACTGATAACCGCCCAGGGCCATGGATTCGCCCGGCGACAGGCGCAAGTCGCGCTCGGCGCTGTTCTGGCTCGACAGCACCACGCCGAGTGCGCAAACCGCGATGCCCAGGTGCGCCACCTGCATGCCCCAATAGCTGCGGGTCAGGGTCGGCAAACCTTTGATCAGGCCTTTGTGGCGAGTCTTGTCGAAAATGTCACGCACACCGGCCAGCAACACCCAGGCCGCCAGCATGAAAGTCGCCAGCACCGCCCAGTTGAAATCGCCGTACGCGACACCGGCCACCACCGCCAGCGCGGCGCTGCCGAGCAGCACCGGGGTCAGCATGCTCAGCAGCCATTTCACCGGCGTGTCTTTCCAGCGCACGATGACGCCGACTGCCATCACCATCATCAGCAATGCCATCAACGGAATGAACAGCGCGTTGAAGTACGGCGGGCCGACCGACAGCTTTGCGCCGGTCATTGCATCGAGAATCAACGGGTACAAAGTGCCGAGCAAGATCATCGAAGCCGCCACCACAAGCACTAGGTTGTTGCCCAGCAGCAGGGTTTCCCGGGACCAGAGGTTAAAGCCGACCTGGCTCTTGACCACCGGTGCGCGCAGCGCGAACAGCGTCAGCGAACCGCCGACCACAAACAGCAGGAAAATCAGGATGAACACACCGCGCTCGGGGTCGGACGCAAAGGCATGCACCGAGGTCAGCACGCCGGAACGTACGAGGAAGGTCCCCAGCAAACTCAACGAAAACGCGGCGATGGCCAGCAACACGGTCCAGCTCTTGAACACGCCACGTTTTTCCGTGACCGCCAACGAGTGAATCAACGCGGTGCCCACCAGCCACGGCATGAACGAGGCGTTTTCCACCGGGTCCCAGAACCACCAGCCGCCCCAGCCGAGTTCGTAGTAGGCCCACCAAGAACCGAGGGTGATGCCGATACCGAGGAACGCCCAGGCGACGATGGTCCACGGACGCGACCAACGTGCCCAAGCCGCATCAAGGCGACCGCCCATCAACGCGGCGATGGCAAACGCGAACGCCACCGAGAAACCGACGTAGCCCATGTACAGCATCGGCGGATGCACGATCAGGCCGATGTCTTGCAGCAGCGGATTGAGGTCGGCGCCATCACTGGGCACTTGCGGCAGGATGCGTTTGAACGGGTTCGACGTGAGGATCAGGAACAGCAGGAAACCGGTGCTGATCATGCCCATCACCGCCAGCACCCGCGCCAGCATCACTTGCGGCAATTGTCGGGAGAACACCGACACCGCAAAGGTCCAGCCGCCGAGGATCAAGGCCCACAGCAGCAACGAACCTTCGTGCGCGCCCCACACGGCGCTGAACTTGTAGTACCACGGCAAGGCGCTGTTGGAGTTGTTGGCCACATAAGCGACAGAGAAATCGTCGGCCATGAAGGCGTAGGTCAGGCAGCCGAAGGCGAACAGCAGGAAGGTGAACTGGCCCCACGCGGCCGGTTGCGCCAGGCTCATCCACAAGCGGTCGCCGCGCCAGGCACCGAGCAACGGCACCACGGCTTGTACCAGCGCAAAACACAGCGCCAGGATCATCGCCAAATGGCCCAACTCAGGAATAAAGATGCCGGAAGTCATGGATCAACCCTCCTTCGCGGGTGTTGGTGCGGATTGACCACTGTCTTTCAACGCTTTGGTCACTTCCGGTGGCATGTACTTTTCATCGTGCTTGGCTAGCACCTCGTCCGCCACCACCACGCCGTCGGCGTTGAGCTTGCCCAGGGCGACGATGCCCTGCCCTTCGCGGAACAGGTCCGGGAGGATGCCGCGATAGGTGATGGTCACGGATTTGTTGAAGTCGGTAACGACGAACTTCACGTCCAGGGAATCGCTGGAACGCTGCAGCGAACCCTTCTCGACCATGCCACCGGCGCGGATGCGTGTGTCTTGCGGCGCGTCACCGTTGGCGATCTGGGTCGGGGTGTAAAACAGATTGATATTTTGCTGCAGGGCGCTCAGGGCCAGGCCGACGGCAGCGCCGACCCCGACCAGAATCGCCAGAATGATGATAAGACGCTTTTTACGCAGGGGATTCACTTGCCGTTCTCCCGGCGCAGACGACGCGCCTCTTGTTGCAGATACCGCTTGCGGGCCAGGATCGGCGCCGCCACGTTGAGGGCCAGCACCGCCAGGCAGATGCCGTAGGCCGACCAGACATACAGGCCGTGATGGCCCATGGCGATGAAGTCGCCGAATGAAGCAAAACTCATCGAGCGACCTCCAGGCTGTTTTCCACTTCCGCTTTCACCCAGCTTGCCCGCGCTTCACGCTTGAGCACTTCAAGGCGCATGCGCAGCAGCAACACCGCGCCGAAGAAACAGTAGAAACCCAGCGCCGTCAGCAGCAATGGCAGCCACATTTCGGCAGGCATCGCCGGTTTTTCGGTGAGGGTAAAAGTCGCGCCCTGGTGCAGGGTGTTCCACCACTCCACCGAGTACTTGATGATCGGGATGTTGATCACGCCGACAATCGCCAGCACCGCGCAGGCCTTGGCCGCGCTGTCACGATTGCTGATGGCATTGCCCAATGCAATGAGACCGAAGTACAGGAACAGCAGAATCAGCATCGACGTCAGTCGGGCATCCCAGACCCACCACGAGCCCCAGGTCGGTTTGCCCCAGATCGCGCCAGTCACCAGCGCCACAGCGGTCATCCAGGCCCCGATGGGCGCCGCGCATTGCAGCGCCACATCGGCCAGTTTCATTTTCCACACCAGCCCGACGACGCCGCAGACGGCCAGCATCACGTAGATGGACTGCGCCAGCATGGCGGCCGGAACGTGGATATAAATGATGCGAAAGCTGTTGCCCTGCTGATAGTCCGGCGGCGCGAAGGCCAGGCCCCAGACCACGCCAACGGTGATCAGCAACAACGCAGCGATGCTTAGCCACGGCAGCATTTTGCCGCTGATGCCGTAAAACCATTTGGGTGAGCCGAGCTTATGAAACCAGGTCCAGTTCATTACTGTTTCCATCACGGTTGCTGTTCGCTATCACGAAGCAGCCAAAGGGTCTTTGCTGGTTAATAATTAACCAGACCTCATTATTCGCCGACGCTGATCTTCAGGCCAGCAGCTATTGCAAAGGGTGTCAGGGTTATCGCCAGGGCGGTCAGGCTACCAAGCCATAGCAGATAACCGGTCGCCGGCATGCCTTGCAAGGCGGCCTGCAAGGCGCCACTGCCAAGGATCAACACCGGGATGTACAACGGCAAAATCAGCAACGCCAGCAACAGGCCACCGCGCTTCAAACCGACCGTCAGGGCCGCGCCCACCGCACCGAGCAGGCTCAGCACCGGTGTACCCAGCAATAAAGAAAGCAGCAACACCGGCAGACAAGCGGCAGGCAAACCGAGCATCAACGCCAGCAAAGGTGCGAGTAAAACCAGTGCCAGGCCGGAGAAAGCCCAGTGTGCCAGCACCTTGGCTAAAACCAGAAGCGCCAGGGGGTGCGGCGAAAGGACCCACTGTTCCAGCGATCCGTCTTCGAAATCACTGCGGAAAAGCCCGTCCAGCGAGAGCAAAACCGATAAAAGGGCCGCCACCCAGACCAGTCCCGGAGACAAGGTTTGCAACAATTGAGACTCGGGACCGACCGCCAACGGGAACAGCGAAACCACGATGGCAAAGAAAACCAGCGGATTGGCCAATTCCGCAGGACGGCGGAACAATAGACGAGCCTCGCGGGCGACCAACAGGCCGAAAACACTCATACGGCCCATTTCCCCAAGTCGATGTCGCGATAGCTGGCCGGCATCCGGCTCAGTGTATGGTGCGTAGTCAAAACCACCATGCCGCCGCGTTCGCAATGAGTGGCCAGGTGTTCCTCAAGCTGCGCAACGCCTTGCTTGTCGAGGGCGGTGAACGGCTCGTCGAGAATCCATAGCGGCGGACTGTCCAGATACAACCGCGCCAGCGCCACGCGGCGTTGCTGACCGGCGGACAGTGTGTGACAGGGAACATCTTCGAAACCGCGTAAACCCACCGCCGCCAGAGCTTGCCAGATCGCCTCGTGAGAGGCCGGTTGATGCAGGGCGCAAAGCCAGCTCAAGTTCTCTTCCGGCGTCAGCAAATCCTTGATCCCGGCAGCATGGCCGATCCACAACAGATTGCGCGCCAACTCGGTACGCTGCTCGTGCAGCGACTGGCCGTTGAGCAACACTTGACCAGCGGTCGGTTGCATGAGCCCCGACAACAGGCGCAACAGACTGGTCTTTCCACTGCCGTTGGGGCCGCTGATCTGTACCATTTCGCCACTGGCCAGTCTCAAATCGAGATTTTCGAAAAGCAGCCGAAGATCTCGCTCACAGGCAAGGGCAACGGTTTGCAGGACTGGACTGGTCAAGGGTTCACGGGCCTTATACGGTTCAAGTCGGCTCTGGCGCGGCCGTTAAAGTGATGCAGAATAAATGTATTGGCAGCCCGAACTAGAGAGCTGGGTCAAATAATTGCAACGTTTGCGCCACTCTGTATACAACGCGGCGGCATTATACATGCCATCTCCTACTCTAAAGAGCGCATTTTCCCAAGGTTGTGACCGCGTATGACAGGCGAAATGAACATCCTTCCGCTACCGCAGACCACCCCGGCGACCACGCGTCCGCTGGTACTGAGTGGCGAGCTGATCAAGCTGCTGACGCCGATGGAGGGCCTGATCACCGCCGGTCAGACCGCCAATGCCGAAGTGCTGTCACTCAAGCAGACGGATCAGACCTTTCAGTTGTTGCTCAAGGTCACCCTCGAAAACGGCCGTCAAACTACAGTCCAGGCCAGCAGCAACCAGCCATTGGCCCAAGGCACCAATATGGCGGTCACCCAGCCCTCGGCGGGTAATCTGGCGGTCACCGTGCAACAGGCCATCGCCTCCAGCGTCGCCACCCTCACCCGCATCGACACCGCACAATTGCCGGTTGGCACGCTGCTGCAAGGCAAAGTGCTGACATCTCAGGTGTTGCCGCAAGTGCCGGGGCAGCCAGCGGTGTTTCGCTCGATGGTGAGTCTGCTAAATACCGCCCTGAGCGGCAGCACCTTGAGCATCGACAGCCCGCAGCCGTTGCGCATCGGCACTTTATTGAGTGCGCAGGTGCAAGACAGCCAAACGTTGAAATTCGTACCGCTGAGTAACCGCCAGGAACAATTGGCGGTGACTCAACAATTGGTCAGCCAACTAAGTCGCCAAGGCTCGCTGGACGGATTGCTCAAACTCCTGCAAAACCTGCCGGCCTCGGATCAGACCTCCCTGGACCTGCGGGCCGTCGCCGACAAGTTGCTCGCCGGTTTGCCTGATGTTCAGCAACTGAGCACGCCGAAAGGCCTGGCGTTGGCGCTCGCCGGCAGCGGCGCATTCCTCGAATCAAAACTGCTGACCGGGCAGAACCCAACGCTCGCGCCGGACATGAAAGCCGACCTGCTCAAGTTGATTGCCCAACTGACACCCGGGCTGCCGGCCAACAGCAACCTCAACGCGATCATCGCCGCCAACACCCTGGCCCAGGCCATGCCGAATTTTGTACGCAATGCACTCGGCATGTTGGGGCAAGTCAGTGCCAAACCATCCCCGACCGGTTTCCCGTTGCCCGAGCGCCTGTTGCAGGGCGCGGAAGGCGAAGATGATCTAGAACACCTGTTGCGCCTGGCCGCTGCGGCGGTTTCGCGCCTGCAAAGCCATCAGCTATCGAGTCTGGAACAGACCGGCGTCACCAGCGATGGCCGCTTGATGAGCACCTGGCAACTGGAAATCCCGATGCGCAACATGCAGGACATCGTACCGTTGCAGGTCAAGTTTCAGCGCGAAGAAGCACCGGAGAAAGAAGCGCAACACGACCGCCGCGATGAGCGCGAACCCAAACAGCAACTGTGGCGCGTCGACCTGGCGTTCGACATGGAGCCGCTTGGGCCGCTTCAGGTCCAGGCGCAGTTGATCAAGGGCAGCCTGTCCAGCCAGCTCTGGGCGGAACGGCCTTACACCGCCAGCCTGATCGAAAACAATCTAGCGGGGTTGCGCGAACGCCTGCTCGCCTCGGGCCTGAACGTCGGCGATCTCGATTGCCATCACGGCAAACCGCCCGCAGGTCCGCAAAACCGCCTCGAACAACGCTGGGTCGACGAAAACGCATGAGCAACCCCAACGCCCCACGCCAAGCCATCGCCCTTAAATACGACGGCAACCATGCACCTACCCTCACGGCCAAGGGTGACGAAGAACTGGCGGAAGAAATTCTGCGGATCGCCCGTGATTACGAAGTGCCAATCTACGAAAACGCCGAGCTGGTGAAACTGTTGGCGCGGATGGAGTTGGGGGACAGTATTCCGGAGGAGTTGTACCGCACGATTGCCGAGATCATTGCGTTTGCGTGGAATCTGAAAGGCAAGTTTCCCGTGGGGCATGATCCGAATGCGCCGAGGGTCGAGAAGGATGTGACCTCACGCGGGGATGATTATTGAGGTTTCGAAAACGCCATCGCGAGCAAGCTCGCTCCCACAATTGATCTTCAGCGAACACATATTTTGTGTCCGTTATAAAACCACTGTCGCAGCGAGCCTGCTCGCGCCTACAACTGCGCCACGGTATCTGCCTTGAAAAACCGCAAAAGCTTGAGGCTGCGGCCCAGGATCAAACCATTGATGATGCCTGACGTCAGTTCTGACGTGGCTATCGCCGGTACTTCTTCGGCGAGCTCCGGGTGCATGGCCTCTTGATATCCACTGTAGTAACGCAAAGCAAAGAATCCCCAATACACAGCCAGCACCTTGACGGTGCCATTCAGTACCAGACATTCACCGACGCGCTCTGCGCCTTGGTATGAATAAAAGCGCAATGCCAACATCCAACCCGCGAGCAATCCCAGCGCATAGACTGAGAGCGGGATCGCAATGCCTTGGGAGAGTTTCAGCGAGACTAGAGAAATGGCGATGAATATCGCTGGCGTGATTTGCAACGAACGCTTCGATTCATGGCTCTTGAAGCAAGCGCTGACACCGTAATAAGTCAAGATCAAAAAGACTGCATAAACCCACAGCGGTGTGCTACGAAAAATGTCGAGCATAGGCTTCCTTGTCGCTGCACAGGTGTGAGTATCCGGAGAAGGCATTTTGCGGAGAAAGAGTCACCGCACGCGCGGATGATTACTGAGGTTTCGGGGACGCCATCGCGAGCAAGCTCGCTCTCACCGTGATTTGTGGCGCTCACACAGTATGTGTTGAGCACTGGACCCTGTGGGAGCGAGCTTGCTCGCGATGGCGATTTCAGCTTGAGCGCAAAACTCAGTTCTTGTGAAGCTTGCTCATCAACTCCGCCTCAGCCTGGGTCAAGCCGCAGGACTGGGTCAGTTCGTCGACGCTCGCGCCCATCCCGACCAGTCGCGCTGCTTGGGCGAATGACAGGCTGGAAGGGTCGCGCTGTTCGAGCTGAGCCAGTTTGTCCGGCAAGGGCCCGACGATCGAACGCAGTTCGTGCAGGTCTTCACCCATGCGCACGTTGCCGTTCTGATAGTCGTCAACACGCTTGGCCAGGTCCTTGATGCGCTGATCACGCAGCGCTTCACCCTGGGCCTGTTGCGCGGCGATCTGCTTTTGAGCGCGAATGTACGCCAGAAACATTGCCAGCGTGCCTGCCCAAAACAGGAACAGGACAATGACCGCAACCTCAAGAATCAATCAGATACTCTCCAGTTCCGACCATTCTTCTTCGCTCATCATCTTGTCCAACTCGACAAGGATCAGCAGTTCGTTGTTCTTGTTGCACACGCCTTGAATGAATTTGGCGGATTCTTCGTTACCGACGTTCGGCGCGGTTTCGATTTCCGACTGACGCAGGTAAACCACTTCGGCCACACTGTCGACCATGATCCCGACCACTTGCTTGTCGGCTTCGATGATGACGATACGGGTGTTGTCGCTGATTTCTGCGTTCATCAGGCCAAAGCGCTGACGGGTGTCGATCACGGTGACCACGTTACCGCGCAGGTTGATGATGCCCAGCACGTAGCTCGGGGCACCCGGCACCGGGGCGATTTCGGTGTAGCGCAGGACTTCCTGAACGCGCATCACGTTGATGCCGTAGGTTTCGTTGTCCAGTTTGAAGGTTACCCATTGCAGGATCGGATCTTCGGAACCCTTTGCCGCCGTTGCCTTGTCATTCATACCCTGACCCCTCAAGAAACCGCCCTGGCGGTGTTGTTCTGTTATGTAGGTTTGTGAGCCGGCTTGCTGCCGCCCATGTGCTTTGCCCCACCGCTGGCGATCAGTTCGGCCAGTTCGGAGACGTCGAGCAACGCACACATGTGTTCAATCACTGTGCCCGCCAACCATGGCCGTTGACCACGGTGGCTGCGCCATTTGATTTCGTTCGGGTCCAGGCGCAACGAACGACTGACCTGATGCACCGCCAGCCCCCACTCGTAGCCCTGAACGGAAATAACGTATTGCAGGCCCTGGCGGAAGTCATCGCGATAACGGTCGGGCATGACCCACCGCGCAGTGTCGAGCACCTTGAGGTTGCCCGCCTGGCTCGGCAGGATGCCGAGGAACCATTCCGGTTGACCGAACAACGGCGTCAACTCATGCCCGGCCAATGGATAAATCGAGCCCAGGCACACCAGCGGCACCGCCAGGGTCAACCCGGCAACATCGAACAACAGGCATTCGAAGGGCTCGGCAGCCCATGCCGGACGTCCGTCGGTTTGCACCGGCGGTGGCGTGCTGGAAGGTGGCAGATGAACTTCGACGACCGGCGGCACCAAGGTTTGCAGCATCGGCGCGATGGTTGAAACCGTCGCCAGAATCGGAGCTGGCGCTTCAATCACGGCCAGAGCAATTGGAGCCTCAGGTTCGACCACGGCGGCCCTTGGCTCGGCATCGACTTTGGCCTGTTCAGCATCGCGGGCCTGTTCTTCGAGCACGGCGGCATGGAATTCATCCAGTACGGCGCCGAACTCGATCAGTTCCGGTAACGTTTCTTCGACTGGCAAGTCTTCGGTCGCATCCTGCAGCAAGCTGTCCAGATAGGACTGGAGCGCCAGTTGCGGGCGAGACGAGATCTTGATCGGCCGGTTCATGGGCGCACCCCATTGTTTAGGCTCATCTCACGCCACCTGCGCCACAAGTTGCGCCGCGAGCAGATGCTTGAGCAGTGCGCGGTAAGCGAGTACGCCACGGCTCTTGCCATCGAATTGCGAAGGCGTCAGCCCGGCCCGACTGGCGTCGCGTAAACGCGTGTCCACGGGGATGTAGCCTTGCCAGATTTCTTCCGGAAACTTGTCGCGCAATACCCGCAGCGTGCCAAGGGACGCTTGCGTGCGACGGTCGAACAGCGTCGGCACGATGGTGAACGGCAGCGCCTGTTTGCGTGAGCGGTTGATCATCACCAGGGTGTTGACCATGCGTTCCAGGCCTTTGACCGCCAGGTGTTCGGTCTGCACCGGGATCACCAGTTGCTGGCTTGCCGCCAACGCGTTGACCATCAACACGCCAAGCAACGGCGGGCTGTCGATCACCGCGTAATCGAAGTCCTGCCACAACTGCGCGAGGCTCTTGGCGATCACCAGGCCCAGGCCACTCTGGCCCGGCGACTGGCGCTCAAGAGTCGCCAGGGCGGTGCTTGACGGCAGCAGAGAAATACGTTCATCACTGGTGGAAAGCAGCAACTGGCCGGGCAAGCCCTGGGGCACGCTGCCCTTGTGCAGGAACAGGTCGTAGTTGCTGTGTTCCAGGGTGTCCGGGTCGTAACCGAAATAGCTGGTCATGGAGCCGTGAGGGTCGAGGTCGACCACGACCACGCGCTTGCCCGCCTCGGCCAGTAACCCGGCTAAAGCGATGGAGGAAGTGGTTTTACCGACACCACCCTTTTGATTGGCGACTGCCCAGACTCTCATTCGGTTAGTTCCACCCGGCCCAATGGATCGACCGAGAAATAGCTCAACGTGTTAATGCGGGCGACGGAGAATTGACGGCGCTCTCTCGTACCGGCGACTTGACCGGGGTCGGTGCAGTTTGTGTGCCAGCACGCTTCAAGGCGGCATCCGGTTGCGCATTGGCCGTTCCAGTGCCGGTGAGGCTGCGGCGCACATCGAGATTGCGTGATACCACCAGCACCACGCGACGATTGCGCGCTCGGCCCTCGGCGGTGGCGTTGTTGGCCACTGGTTGGAATTCGCCATACCCCACCGATGCCAGACGCCCGGGGTTCACCCCTTGCATCGCGAGCATGCGTACGATGCTGGCGGAGCGCGCCGATGACAGTTCCCAGTTGGTCGGGTACTGAGCGGTGCGGATCGGTTGATCGTCGGTGAAGCCTTCGACGTGGATCGGGTTGTCGAACGGCTTCAGAATTGCCGCCACCTTATCGATGATATTGAACGCAATGTCGCTGGGCATGGCATCGCCACTGCCGAACAACAGACTCGAATTGAGCTCGATCTCGACCCACAACTCGTTCCCGCGCACGGTCATCTGGTTGGATTTGATCAGGTCGCCGAACGCCGCGCTGATGTCATTGGCGATGCTTTTCAGCGGGTCACTGGCGCCAGCGACGCCGGCGTCAACCTGGTCACTGTCCTTGACCAGCGGCTTGGCCGGGGTCACGGTCTTCGGTCGCTCCTCACCGATCGGAATCGGTTGCAAGGAGCGATCGGCGTCGGTGAAGACGCCGATCAGCGCCTGGGAAATGACCTTGTACTTGCCTTCGTTGATCGAAGAAATCGAGTACATCACCACAAAAAACGCGAAGAGCAAGGTGATGAAGTCCGCGTAGGACACCAGCCAGCGCTCGTGATTGACGTGTTCTTCATGCTGGCGACGACGAGCCATGAGGTTATTCCCTTAATCCATGAAGCCCTGAAGCTTCAACTCAATGGAGCGAGGGTTTTCACCTTCGGCGATCGACAGGATCCCTTCCAGCAACATTTCGCGATAACGCGATTGGCGCAATGCAATCGACTTGAGTTTGGCGGCAATCGGCAACAGCACCAGGTTGGCACTGGCCACGCCGTAGATGGTGGCGACGAAGGCCACGGCGATGCCGTTACCCAGTTGCGACGGATCACCGAGGTTGCCCATGACGTGAATCAGGCCCATCACCGCACCGATGATGCCAATGGTCGGTGCATAACCGCCCATGCTTTCGAAGACCTTGGCGGCTTCGATGTCACGGCTTTCCTGGGTGTAGAAATCCACTTCCAGAATACTGCGGATCGCTTCCGGCTCGGCGCCATCAACCAGCAGTTGCAGGCCTTTGCGCGAGTAACTGTCAGGCTCGGTATCGGCCACGCCTTCCAGACCGAGCAAGCCTTCCTTGCGAGCGGTCAGGCTCCAGTTGACGACACGATCGACGCCACCGGCCAGGTCGATGCGTGGGGGAAACAGGATCCACGCGAGAATTTGCATGGCGCGCTTGAAGGCACTCATGGGCGATTGCAGCAATGCCGCGCCAATGGTCCCGCCGAGCACGATCAACGCCGCCGGGCCGTTGGCCAGTGCGCCGAGGTGACCGCCTTCAAGGAAGTTGCCGCCAATGATGGCGACGAACGCCAGGATGATTCCGATAAGGCTTAGAACGTCCATCAGATGCACGCCTCGACCAGATGCCGACCGATATCGTCGAGGCCGTAGATCGCATCGGCGAGTTCAGCTTTGACGATGGCCATCGGCATGCCGTAGATCACGCAGCTGGCTTCATCCTGCGCCCAGATCGAGCTGCCGCCCTGCTTGAGCAGACGCGCGCCTTCACGACCGTCGGCGCCCATGCCGGTCAGCACCACCGCCAGAACTTTGTCTCCAAAGGTCTTGGCCGCCGAACCGAAGGTGATGTCTACGCATGGCTTGTAGTTCAGACGCTCGTCGCCCGGCAGGATTTTCACCGCGCCACGGCCATCGATCATCATTTGCTTGCCACCCGGTGCCAGCAACGCGAGGCCCGGACGCAGGATGTCGCCATCCTCGGCTTCCTTGACGCTGATGCGGCAAAGCTTGTCCAGGCGTTCGGCGAAGGCCTTGGTAAAGGCTGCCGGCATGTGCTGGACCAGCACGATCGGCGTCGGGAAGTTCGCCGGCAACTGGGTCAACACCCGTTGCAGGGCAACCGGACCGCCCGTGGACGTGCCGATAGCGACCAGTTTGTAAGCCTTGCGTTTCGGTGCTGGCGACGACGGTGCGTGCGCAGGTGCACGACTCGGGACTGGAGTCGGAGCCGGACGTACGGGCGCACTGTTGCTGTAACTGCTGACGCTCGAAGGCGCTGGAGTCGGGGCCGGGGCCTGGGCAGCGACAGGAGCCGGGGCAGCGTAGGCACTGACACGACGATTGCTGCGCGAGATGCTGAGAATCTTCTCGCACAGCAGTTGCTTGACCTTCTCGGGATTGCGCGAGATGTCTTCGAAATTCTTCGGCAGGAAGTCCACCGCGCCGGCGTCCAGCGCATCCAGGGTTACCCGGGCGCCTTCATGGGTCAGCGAAGAAAACATCAGGACCGGAGTCGGGCAGCGCTGCATGATGTGCCGCACTGCGGTGATGCCGTCCATCATTGGCATCTCGTAGTCCATGGTGATCACGTCGGGCTTGAGAGCCAGCGCCTGATCGATCGCCTCTTTGCCGTTGGTTGCCGTACCAACGACCTGGATATTCGAATCCGCCGAAAGAATTTCCGAGACGCGGCGGCGGAAAAACCCCGAATCATCCACCACCAGGACCTTGACTGCCATAAACACTCCGTTAGACGGAGCGAGGCTCAGTCGCCCCGCTCCACCAGAATCAAATACGCCGTGCGGCGTAACGCTTGAGCATGCTCGGAACATCGAGAATCAGCGCGATGCGACCGTCACCGGTGATGGTGGCGCCCGACATGCCCGGGGTTCCCTGGAGCATTTTGCCCAGTGGCTTGATGACCACTTCTTCCTGGCCCACCAGTTGATCGACGACAAAGCCGATTCGCTGAGTGCCCACCGAAAGGATCACCACATGGCCTTCGCGCTGCTCTTCATGAGCGGCGGAGCTGACCAGCCAGCGCTTGAGGTAGAACAATGGCAGTGCCTTGTCCCGCACGATCACCACTTCCTGGCCGTCCACCACGTTGGTGCGCGACAAGTCGAGGTGGAAGATCTCGTTGACGTTCACCAACGGGAATGCGAACGCCTGGTTGCCGAGCATCACCATCAGCGTCGGCATGATCGCCAGGGTCAACGGCACCTTGATGACGATCTTCGACCCCTGGCCCTTGGCCGAGTAGATGTTGATCGAACCGTTGAGCTGGGAAATCTTGGTTTTCACCACGTCCATGCCCACACCACGACCCGATACGTCGGAGATCTCGGTCTTGGTCGAGAAGCCCGGAGCGAAAATCAGGTTGTAGCATTCGGTATCGCTCAAGCGATCGGCCGCATCCTTGTCCATCACACCGCGTTTTACCGCAATGGAACGCAGGACGTTCGGGTCCATGCCTTTGCCGTCATCGGAGATCGACAACAGGATGTGATCGCCTTCCTGCTCGGCTGCGAGGATCACCTTGCCACCGCGGGACTTGCCCGAGGCTTCGCGTTCTTCCGGCGACTCGATGCCGTGGTCGACCGCGTTGCGCACCAAGTGGACCAGCGGATCGGCCAAGGCCTCGACGAGGTTCTTGTCGAGGTCGGTTTCTTCGCCGACCAGTTCCAGGTTGATCTCTTTCTTGAGCTGGCGAGCCAGGTCACGAACCAGGCGCGGGAAGCGCCCGAAAACTTTCTTGATCGGTTGCATCCGGGTCTTCATGACCGCGGTTTGCAGGTCGGCCGTGACCACATCAAGGTTCGACACTGCCTTGGACATGGCCTCATCGGCGCTGTTGGCACCCAGGCGAACCAGGCGGTTACGCACCAGAACCAACTCGCCGACCATGTTCATGATTTCGTCGAGACGCGCGGTATCAACCCGCACAGTGGTCTCGGCTTCACTGGCCGGTTTTTCCGCCGGCGCCGAAGCGGGTGCGCGAGCTGGCGCCGGCGCCGCAGCGGGTGCGGGTGTCGGTGCTTCAGCTTTGGGCTCAGGCGCCTTGGCCACGGGTTTCGGTGCAGCAGCCTTGGCCACTGGCGCGGCAACGGCAGCATTGGCACCGCTGGCGCTGCCGACTTCAAACTTGCCTTTGCCGTGCAACTCGTCGAGCAGCGCTTCGAATTCGTGATCGGTGATCAGATCGCTGCCGGCCGCGGCGGCGGTAGGCGCCGCTGGCGTCGGCACCGACGCGATGGCCGACTCCAGCGCATCGACAGCAAAGTTGCCTTTGCCATGAAGCTGGTCGAGCAGAGATTCGAATTCGTCGTCGGTAATGTCGGAGCTGTCGCCTGCCGCTTTCGGGGCTTGCGGCGCCGCTGGTGCAGCCGACGGGGCCACCGCGTCGACGGCGAACTGGCCTTTACCGTGCAACTGGTCGAGCAACGACTCGAACTCGGCATCGGTGATTTCGTCGCTGGCCGCCGCATCGCTGGCTGGCGCAGGAGCATCCGCCGGCGCCTCGGCCTGGGCCTTGACGGCGTTCAGCGAGTCCAGCAGCTGTTCGAATTCATTGTCGGTGATGTCACCCGATTCGCTTTCGGTAATGGCTGCTTCAACCACTTCAGCGACAGGCGCAGGAGCGGCCTCGTCAGCCGATTGCGGCTCGGCCAGACGTGCCAGGGCAGCAAGCAATTCAGGTGTGGCAGCCGTGATCGGGCTGCGCTCGCGGACTTCGCTGAACATGCTGTTCACCGCGTCCAGCGCTTCGAGAACAACGTCCATCAATTCCGAGTCGACGCGACGCTCACCCTTGCGCAGGATGTCGAACACGTTCTCGGCGATGTGACAGCACTCCACCAGCTCGTTGAGCTGGAGGAAGCCGGCGCCCCCTTTTACAGTGTGAAAACCGCGAAAAATTGCATTGAGCAAGTCCGCATCATCCGGTCGGCTTTCCAGCTCGACCAGTTGCTCGGACAGTTGCTCTAGAATCTCGCCGGCCTCAACCAGGAAATCCTGAAGGATCTCTTCATCGGCGCCGAAGCTCATTAATGGTGTGCTCCTAACAGGTCTAAAAACCTAAAAAACCTGAAAATCTAAAATCCCAGGCTGGATAGCAAATCGTCCACATCGTCCTGACCGGACACAACGTCTTCTCTTTTATCGGCATGAATCTGCGGACCTTCACCCTGAGAGAGATGTTTTTGTGGATCTTTTTCTGCAAGCATCGCTTCACGGTCATGTTCGATGCCCGCGAAGCGGTCTACCTGGCTGGCCATGAGCACGAGCTTGAGCAGGTTGCTTTCAACTTCGGTGACCAGTTGGGTCACACGCTTGATCACCTGACCGGTGAGGTCCTGATAATCCTGGGCGAGCAGAATGTCGTTGAGGTTGCTCGACACAGCGCGATTGTCTGCGCTGCTGCGTGCCAGGAATCCATCGACTCGCCGAGCCAGTTCGCGGAACTCTTCGGCGCCGACTTCGCGGCGCATGAACCGTCCCCAATCCGTGCTCAACGCCTGGGCTTCGTCAGCCAGGCTGTTGACCAGTGGCGTGGCGTTTTCCACCAGGTCCATGGTGCGGTTGGCAGCAGCCTCGGTCAGCTTGACCACATACCCCAGACGCTCGGTGGCGTCGGTGATTTGCGACACTTCCTCGGCTTGCGGCATGTTCGGGTCAATCTGGAAATTGACGATCGCGCTATGTAGCTCGCGGGTGAGCTTGCCCACTTCCTGATACAGGCCGCGGTCACGGGTCTGGTTGAGCTCATGGATCAATTGCACAGCATCGCCAAACCTGCCTTTTTCAAGGCTCGCGACCAGTTCGACGGCGTGTTTTTTCAGGGTCGATTCAAAATCGCCCTGCGAAGATTCGTTATGCCCCATAGCTCCCCCGTGGCGCAGTTCAACCGATGCGTTCGAAAATCTTCTCGATTTTTTCTTTCAACGCCTGGGCCGTGAAGGGCTTGACTACATAGCCGTTTACACCGGCCTGGGCTGCTTCGATGATCTGTTCGCGCTTGGCTTCAGCGGTCACCATCAGCACTGGCAAGTGCTTGAGTTTTTCATCGGCACGCACGTGGCGCAGCAGATCGATACCGGTCATGCCAGGCATGTTCCAGTCCGTCACCAGAAAGTCGATGCTCCCGCTGTTGAGCACCGGAATGGCCGTGGTGCCATCGTCGGCCTCGACCGTGTTGGTGAACCCAAGGTCACGCAACAGGTTTTTTATGATCCGCCGCATCGTTGAGAAGTCATCAACGATGAGGATTTTCATGTTCTTGTCCAATTCGACCTCCAAGCAGACTAAAACGCGCCCAGCACCTGGACGCGCCATTTCAATCAATCTGGCAAAGCACTCGATGACTGTCTGGAGTACAACGGATCGAGACCGGCGCGGTTCAACACCCCACCAGCCACGTCGCAGTGCCCCCACACTGCCTTCAGCGCGCTCGCCACTCTCCCAAACGCCCCCGCAAACGGGCCGCGCACTGGCTGTGTAACTGGCTGACCCGAGATTCGCTAACCCCCAGGACTTCACCGATTTCCTTGAGATTCAACTCTTCGTCGTAGTACAGCGCCAACACCAGTCGCTCACGCTCCGGCAAATTGGCAATCGCGTCCGCCAGCGCCGCCTGGAAGCGTTCATCTTCCAGGTCGCGTGACGGCTCGAGATGAGCACTCGCGCCATCCTCGTGCAGCCCTTCGTGTTCGCCGTCCTGCAACAGATCGTCGAAACTGAATAATCGGCTGCCGAGGGTGTCGTTCAAAATCCCGTAATAATCGTCGAGACTCAATTGGAGTTCGGCCGCAACTTCGTGATCTTTAGCGTCACGGCCGGTTTTAGCTTCAATCGAGCGAATAGCATCGCTGACCATCCGGGTATTGCGGTGGACCGAACGTGGCGCCCAGTCCCCTTTGCGCACTTCATCGAGCATGGCGCCGCGGATTCGAATGCCCGCGTACGTTTCGAAACTCGCGCCTTTGCTGGCGTCGTATTTTGTTGATACTTCAAGCAGGCCGATCATCCCGGCCTGAATCAGGTCTTCGACCTGGACACTGGCCGGCAGGCGCGCCAGCAAGTGGTAGGCAATGCGTTTGACCAGTGGCGCGTAACGCTCGATCAGCTCGTACTGCGCGTCACGCGCCGACTTCTTGTAGAGGTTGTAACCGCTGGCCGTCATAGCACGGGTCCTGCCGTTTGTTGCACGAGGCGCTCGACGAAAAACTCCAGGTGCCCGCGCGGGTTGGCTGGCAGCGGCCAGGTATCGACCTTTTGGGCGATGGCCTTGAACGCCAGCGAGCACTTGGAACGCGGGAACGCTTCGTAGACCGCGCGCTGCTTCTGCACGGCCTTGCGCACGCTTTCGTCGTACGGCACAGCGCCGACGTATTGCAGGGCGACGTCCAGGAAGCGGTCAGTGACCTTGGTCAGTTTGGCGAACAGGTTACGGCCTTCCTGCGGGCTCTGGGCCATATTGGCCAGGACGCGGAAACGATTCATGCCGTAATCGCGGTTGAGCAATTTGATCAATGCGTAGGCGTCAGTGATCGAAGTCGGCTCGTCGCAGACCACCAGCAACACTTCTTGCGCAGCGCGTACGAAACTGACTACCGAGTCACCAATACCTGCAGCGGTGTCGATCACCAGCACGTCGAGGTTGTCGCCAATATCGCTGAAAGCCTGGATCAGACCGGCGTGTTGCGCCGGGCTCAAGTGAACCATGCTCTGGGTGCCGGAAGCCGCCGGAACGATGCGGATACCGCCCGGTCCTTGCAACAGCACGTCGCGCAGTTCGCAGCGGCCTTCGATCACGTCGGCCAGAGTACGTTTGGGTGTCAGTCCCAGCAGAACGTCGACGTTCGCCAGGCCCAGGTCGGCGTCCAGCAACATGACGCGCCGGCCAAGCTCAGCCAAAGCCAGGGACAAGTTCACTGACACGTTAGTTTTCCCGACGCCACCTTTGCCGCCGGTCACCGCGATCACCTGTACGGGATGCATGCTGCCCATGTTATTTCTTTACCTTGTCTTGCATAGACGGAGGCCACATTACTGGCTGCGCGTTCTCAACCGGAACAATGCATGGCAGACCATCGATGTAGGTACAAAAACTATTCATTTTTACCTCAGCCAACCTGCTTGGTCGGACTGTGGTAGATGTCAGCGAACATGTCAGCCATGGCTTCTTCGCTGGGTTCTTCCTGCATTTGCACGCTGACGGCGCGGCTAACCAACTGATGACGACGCGGCAGATGCAAATCATCCGGAATCCGCGGGCCATCGGTCAGGTAGGCCACTGGCAATTCATGACTGATGGCCAGGCTCAACACCTCGCCCAGACTGGCCGTTTCATCCAGTTTAGTCAGAATGCAGCCGGCAAGCCCGCAACGCTTGTAACTGTGATAAGCGGCGGTTAGAACCTGTTTCTGGCTGGTGGTTGCCAGGACCAGATAATTTTTTGATTTGATGCCACGACCGGCCAGGCTTTCGAGCTGCATGCGCAGCGCCGGATCGCTGGCCTGCAGGCCGGCGGTGTCGATCAGCACCACGCGCTTGCGCAGCAGTGGATCCAGCGCCTGCACCAGCGATTGCCCCGGATCGACGTGCGTCACCGATACGTTGAGAATCCGACCGAGGGTCTTGAGTTGTTCCTGGGCGCCGATGCGGAAGCTGTCCATGCTCACCAGCGCGATGTTCTGCGCGCCGTATTTGAGCACGTAACGAGCAGCCAGCTTGGCCAGGGTGGTGGTCTTGCCCATGCCGGCAGGGCCGACCATGGCAATCACGCCGCCCTCTTCCAGCGGTTCAATTTCCGGCGTGGCAATCATTCGCGCCAGATGCGCCAGCAACATGCGCCAGGCCTGACGAGGTTCTTCAATATCGGTAATCAGCGCGAGCAAATCCCGCGACAACGGGCCGGACAGCCCGATGCGTTGCAAACGGCGCCAGAGGTTGGCCTGAGCCGGGCGGCTGCCCTGCAGTTGATTCCAGGCCAGGGAGCCAAGCTGTACTTCCATCAGCTCGCGCAGGCTGTTGAGTTCGGAACGCATGGAGTCGAACGCCCGTGGATCAACACCGCTGGAGGCAGGCGCCGGGGCTGGCGCAGGACGACGAGGCTCGCTGTAGGTCGGTTCGATCAGTGGTTCGGCGGCGGTCAGCGGCAGGCCGGCGAACAACTGGCGATTGGTCGCATTGTCGCTCTCGCCATCACTTCGCAGGCTCAATTCGGCCTGGGCGGTGACGATCCGCGACTGAGTCTTGCGCAACTCGTCTTCGAGCTCCATGTTCGGCACGCGCGGGGCCAACGCCGACAGCTTGTAATCCAGGGCAGCCGTCAGCTCGACACCACCGGCGATGCGGCGGTTGCCAATGATGGCGGCATCGGCGCCCAGCTCATCACGAACCAGCTTCATGGCCTGACGCATATCGGCGGCGAAAAAACGCTTAACTTGCATAAACCACTACCCTCAGCCGTTGGGCCCTACTGTCGCAACGATGGTCACTTGCTTGTTGTCAGGAATTTCCTGGTACGCCAACACGTGCAAACCCGGGACTGCCAGTCGGCCAAATCGCGAGAGCATCGCGCGAACCGGACCGGCCACCAGCAGAATCACCGGTTGACCTTGCATCTCTTGACGCTGCGCGGCGTCGATCAACGAACGCTGCAGCTTTTCAGCCATGCTTGGCTCCAGCAGAACGCCCTCTTCCGAGCCTTGTCCTGCCTTCTGCAGACTATTGAGCAATATTTGTTCCAACCTTGGCTCCAGCGTGATAACTGGCAGCTCCGACTCAGTGCCTACAATGCTTTGGACGATTGCGCGGGATACGCCGACGCGCACCGCGGCCACCAATGCGGCAGTATCTTGACTCTTGGCAGCGTTGTTCGCGATGGCTTCGGCGATGCTGCGGATGTCGCGCACCGGCACTTGCTCGGCCAACAACGCTTGCAGCACCTTGAGCAACTGCGACAGCGATACCACGCCCGGCACCAGCTCTTCCGCCAGTTTTGGCGAGCTTTTGGCCAGCAATTGCATGAGTTGCTGCACTTCTTCGTGGCCGATCAGCTCGCTGGAGTGCTTGTACAAAATCTGGTTCAAGTGGGTTGCCACTACTGTACTGGCATCGACCACTGTATAGCCAAGGGATTGCGCCTGCGAACGCTGGCTGATTTCGATCCAGACCGCCTCCAGGCCGAAAGCCGGATCTTTGGCGGTTATGCCGTTAAGCGTGCCGTAGACCTGCCCCGGGTTAATCGCCAGCTCGCGCTCCGGGTAAATCTCGGC
Organism: Pseudomonas sp. MYb327; assembly: GCF_040438925.1. Classification (NCBI taxonomy): domain Bacteria; kingdom Pseudomonadati; phylum Pseudomonadota; class Gammaproteobacteria; order Pseudomonadales; family Pseudomonadaceae; genus Pseudomonas; species Pseudomonas sp. MYb327. Next base: position 715,251 of record NZ_CP159258.1, on the reverse strand, counting down.
CTCGGCCAGGATCACACCCATCAGGGTCAGACGATAGGCGCTCGGCGCCAGGTCGAGGTTGTCACGAATGTGCACGGTCGGCATCAGGAAGCCGAGGTCCTGGGACAGCTTCTTGCGCACGCCCTTGATCCGCGCGAGCAACTGACCGCCCTGGTTACGGTCCACCAGCGGAATCAGGCGATAACCCACTTCCAGGCCAATCATGTCGATTGGCGTCACGTCATCCCAGCCCAGCTCCTTGGTTTCCTGGGCGCGAGCCGGCGAAGGCAACAGTTCCTGCTGACGCTTGACCTCTTGCAGCGCTTGAACCTTGGCCACATTCTGCTTTTTCCAGAACAGGTAGGCTCCACCAGCGGCCAGAGCCGCCATGGTCAGAAAAGAGAAATGCGGCATGCCGGGCACCAGGCCCATGACTGCCATCAGTCCCGCCGCCACTGCCAGCGCTTTTGGCGAGGCGAACATCTGGCGATTGATTTGCTTGCCCATGTCTTCCGAGCCGGAAGCACGGGTCACCATGATCGCCGCTGCCGTGGACAACAACAGTGATGGCAATTGCGCCACCAAACCGTCACCAATGGTCAACAGCGCGTAAACCTTGCCGGCATCACCGAAGGTCATGCCGTGCTGGAAGATACCCACCGCCATACCGCCGATCAGGTTGATGAACAGAATCAACAGGCCGGCGATGGCGTCACCACGAACGAATTTGCTGGCACCGTCCATGGAGCCGTAGAACTCAGCTTCCTGTGCCACTTCCATCCGGCGCAACTTGGCCTGGTTCTGGTCGATCAGGCCGGCGTTCAAGTCGGCGTCGATGGCCATTTGTTTGCCGGGCATCGCATCGAGGGTGAATCGCGCGCTCACCTCGGAAATCCGTCCGGCACCCTTGGTCACCACGACGAAGTTGATGATCATCAAAATCGCGAAAACCACGATACCAACCACGTAGTTACCGCCGATCACCACCTCACCGAAGGCCTGAATCACCTTACCGGCAGCGGCATGACCATCCTGACCGTGGAGCATCACCACCCGCGTGGACGCCACGTTCAACGCCAGCCGCAGCAATGTCGCCACCAGCAGAATGGTCGGAAACACCGCGAAATCCAGCGGCCGCAAGGCGTACACGCAGACCAGCAGCACAACAATCGACAGGGCAATATTGAAGGTGAAAAACACGTCCAACAGGAACGGCGGCACCGGCAACATCATCATCGCCAGCATGACCAGCAGCAACAACGGCACGCCCAGATTGCCCCGACTCAAATCGGCAACGTTTGTGCGAGCTGTGTTGAATAACTGAGAGCGATCCACCGGTTTTCCCCGTTTCTTTAAAGCAAACTTTTGACGCCAATTGCAGGCGCAGAGCCGCTACTGCAAGAAGTCTTCCAACTTTTGCAAAGAGTTGAAACAGAGGGCTTTGTGAGATTGCGCCTGCCTAACAGGCTCGGGCCGCGTCGGACGATCTTTTGATTTTCAGCGGATCAAGAATCCCGCCTCAAATCCGGCGGAATCGGCAAGTCATCCTTGAGTGGATCAGGACGTTTGCCCTTGCCCGCACGGTATTGGCGAATCTGATAGACGTATGCCAGCACCTGCGCAACGGCCAGGTACAACCCACCGGGAATCTCCTGCTCCAGCTCCGTGGAGTAGTAAATCGATCGCGCCAACCCCGGTGACTCCAGCAACAGAATCTCGTTGGCGACCGCGATTTCACGAATTTTCAGGGCCAGGAAATCAGTGCCCTTGGCGATCAGCATTGGCGCGCCGCTCTTGTCCGGGTCGTACTTGAGCGCCACCGCGTAGTGAGTCGGGTTGGTGATGATCACGTCCGCCTCGGGAATGGCGGCCATCATCCGCCGCTGGGACATCTCTCGTTGCAGCTGTCGAATACGCTGCTTGACCTCCGGCCGGCCCTCCGCATCCTTATGCTCGTCGCGAACTTCCTGCTTGGTCATCAGCAGTTTCTTGTGGCTTTCCCAGAGCTGCACCGGGACGTCTACGGCGGCGATGAGGATCAACCCGCAAGCCATCCACAGCGTGCTCCAGCCGACCACTTGCAGACTGTGAATAATCGCCCGGTCCAGCGGTTCATGGGCGATGCGTAGCAAGTCGTCGATGTCCGCCGACAGCACCGCCAAGGCCACGAACAGAATGATGATGAACTTGGCCAATGCCTTGAGCAGCTCTACCAGCGCCTTGGTGGAGAACATGCGTTTGAGGCCGGGTGCGGGGTTGAGCCGACTGAACTTGGGTGCCAGAGAGCCCGCCGCGAACAGCCATCCGCCCAGGGAAATCGGGCCAATGATGGCAGCCAGCACCAATGTAAGCATCACCGGCTGAATCGACCACAGGGCAATCAGTCCCGAGTGCAGCAGATAACTGGCCATGGAGCGTTGATCCATGATCACTTCCCGCGGTATCGAGAAGTTCAGGCGCATCAGCTCCATCATGTCTTGCGCCATGGCCCCGCCGAAAATCAGCAGCGCACTGGCACCAACCAGCATGATGGCCAGGGTGTTGAGCTCCTTGGAGCGCGCAACCTCACCCTTCTCCCGAGCGTCCTTTTTCTTTTTCTCGGAGGGGTCTTCTGTTTTGTCCTGACCGCTTTCGCTCTCAGCCATGACTCAGCGCGCCCGTGCCAGTTCGCGTAAAAACTGCAAGGCCTCGGAAGCCAGCGGTTGATACTGATTGAGAATGTCCGCCAGCCCAACCCAGACGATAAACAGCCCGAGCACCAGGATCAGCGGGAAACCGATGGAAAAGATATTGAGCTGCGGCGCCGCCCGGGTCATTACGCCGAATGCAATGTTGACCACCAGCAACGCGGTAATCGCCGGCAGCACCAGCACAAGCGCCGCGCCAAGCACCCAACCCAGCTTGCCGGCCAGCTCCCAGAAATGATTGACCATCAGCCCGCTACCGACTGGCAGCGTGGTGAAGCTTTCCGTGAGGACCTCGAACACCACCAGGTGGCCGTTCATCGAGAGGAACATCAGCGTCACCAGCATGGTGAAAAACTGCCCGATGACCGCTGTCGACACGCCGTTGACCGGGTCGACCATGGAAGCGAAGCCCATGCCCATCTGAATGGCGACGATTTGCCCGGCGATGACGAAGGCCTGGAAGAACAGTTGCAACGAAAAACCCAGCACCGCACCGACGAGGATTTGCTCGGCAATCAGCAACAACCCGCTCAAGTCCAGCGCACTCACCGGCGGCATGGGCGGCAGGCCCGGGGCGATGACCACGGTAATCGCCACGGCGAAATACAGGCGTACCCGACGCGGCACCAGGGTCGTGCCGAACACAGGCATGACCATCAGTATTGAAGCCACGCGAAACAGCGGCAGCATGAAGGTCGCCACCCAAGTGCTGATCTGGGTATCCGTCAATTGCAGCAGCGAGGACATGGCTTAGCCGATGACCTGCGGAATACTGCCGTACAACTGCAGGATGTATTCCATGAAGGTCTGCACCAGCCACGGGCCGCCAACGATCAGCGTCACCAGCATCACCAACAGGCGCGGCAAAAAGCTCAGGGTCTGTTCGTTGATCTGAGTGGCAGCCTGAAACATCGCCACCAACAGGCCTACCAGCAGACTCGGAATGACCAGTATCGCCACCATCATGGTGGTCAGCCACAGCGCTTCGCGGAAGATGTCGACGGCAACTTCTGGCGTCATGGCGAAACACCACCGAAGCTGCTGGCCAACGTGCCGATGATCAACGCCCAGCCATCCACCAGCACGAACAACATGATTTTGAACGGCAGGGAAATGATCAGCGGCGACAGCATCATCATCCCCATGGCCATCAGCACACTGGCCACGACCAGGTCGATGATCAGGAACGGAATGAAGATCATGAAGCCGATCTGGAACGCGGTCTTCAGCTCGGATGTCACGAACGCCGGAACCAGAATGGTCAGTGGCGCCTGATCCGGCGTGGCGATGTCGGTACGCTTGGACAGGCGCATGAACAACTCCAGATCACTAGTGCGCGTCTGGGCGAGCATGAAGTCCTTGATCGGCACCTGAGCCTTGGCCACGGCATCCTGGGCGGTCATTTTTTCCGCCAGGTACGGCTGCAAGGCATCCTGGTTAACCCGATCGAAGACTGGCGCCATGATGAACAGGGTCAGGAACAGCGCCATGCCGGTAAGGATCTGGTTCGACGGCGTCTGCTGCAGGCCCAGGGCCTGACGCAGGATCGAGAAGACGATGATGATCCGGGTGAAACTGGTCATCAGCATGACGAACGCCGGGATGAAACTCAGCGCCGTCATGATCAGCAGGATTTGCAGGCTGACCGAGTATTCCTGGGCACCTTGGGCATTGGTGCCCAAAGTGATGGCCGGGATCGACAACGGATCGGCGGCGAACGCCAGCGGCGCGGCCAGCATCAGTGCCAGCGTCAAGACGATGCGTAACGCAACCATTACTTCTTATCCTTCTGATCCTTGCCGAGTATCTTCAACAGATGCTGGGCAAACTCCGGAGTCGCTTTATCGGCAGTGGTCGGCACTTCGATCGGTTCTTTAAGCACGTGCAGTGCGGTGATGGTGCCAGGGCTCAGACCGAGCAGAATCTGTTCATTGCCGACCTGCACAAGCATCAGGCGGTCACGCGGCCCCAAGGCACGGGAACCGATCAGCTCGATCACCTGCCCTTTACCCGCTGGCCCGGCCTGCTGGACCCGGCGCAGCAACCAGGCGAGGAAGAAGATCAGCCCGATCACCAGCAGCAAACCGAACACCAGTTGCGTCAATTGCCCGGCCACTCCGCCACTGGCAATGGGAGCAGCGGCCGCGGCGGCGGTCGCAACCGGCTCGGCCGCCAGCACGCTCAACGGCAACGCCAACCCCAGCACAAAACCGAAAAGCTTTTTCACTCAGCGCAGCTTCTTGATGCGTTCACTTGGGCTGATCACGTCGGTCAGACGGATGCCGAACTTCTCGTTGACCACTACCACTTCACCGTGAGCGATCAGCGTGCCGTTGACCAGCACGTCCAGCGGTTCACCGGCCAGGCGGTCGAGTTCGATCACCGAACCCTGGTTGAGTTGCAGCAGGTTGCGAATGTTGATGTCCGTACTGCCCACTTCCATGGAAATCGATACCGGGATATCGAGGATCACGTCCAGGTTCGGGCCTTCGAGACTGACCGGATCGTTGTTGCGCGGCACACTGCCGAACTCTTCCATTGGCAAGCGGTTGGAACTGGAAACGCCTGAATCGGCAGCCAGCAGTGCATCGATGTCGGCCTGCCCGGCGTCACCGGTTTCTTCCAGGGCGGCAGCCCATTCATCGGCCAGCGCCTGGTCGTCCTGGGTGTTCATATCATCAGCCATCATTTGTCCTCGGCGAGCGACGCTTCAATCAGAAGCGGTCATTTCAAATAGGGATTGGAGCGCCGGTCAGCGGCGCTCGATCGGCTCGATCACCTGCAACGCAAGGTTGCCTTTGTGCGAGCCCATCTTGACCTTGAAGGCCGGCACGCCGTTGGCGCGCATGATCATGTCCTCGGGCATTTCCACCGGAATAATGTCGCCCGGCTGCATGTGCAGGATGTCGCGCAACTTCAACTGGCGGCGAGCAACCGTGGCGCCGATCGGCACGTCGACATCCAGCACGTCCTGACGCAAGGCGTTGACCCAGCGCTCGTCCTGATCGTCGAGGTCCGACTGGAAGCCGGCGTCAAGCATTTCGCGCACCGGCTCGATCATCGAGTACGGCATGGTCACGTGCAGGTCGCCGCCACCGCCATCGAGTTCGATGTGGAAGGTCGACACCACAATGGCTTCACTCGGGCCGACGATGTTGGCCATGGCCGGGTTCACTTCCGAGTTGATGTACTCGAAATTCACTTCCATGATCGCCTGCCAGGCTTCCTTCAAGTCGACGAAGGCCTGCTCCAGCACCATGCGCACCACACGCAGTTCAGTCGGGGTGAATTCACGCCCTTCGATCTTGGCGTGACGGCCGTCGCCACCAAAGAAGTTGTCCACCAGCTTGAACACCAGTTTGGCGTCAAGGATGAACAACGCAGTGCCGCGCAGCGGTTTGATCTTGACCAGGTTGAGACTGGTCGGCACGTACAGCGAGTGCACGTATTCGCCGAACTTCATCACCTGCACGCCACCGACCGCCACGTCTGCCGAGCGGCGCAGCATGTTGAACATGCTGATGCGCGTGTAGCGGGCAAAACGTTCGTTGATCATTTCCAGGGTCGGCATGCGTCCACGGACGATGCGATCCTGGCTGGTCAGGTCGTAGCTTTTGACGGTGCCGGGTTCGGCAGCGATATCGGTCTGTACCAGACCATCGTCGACGCCATGCAACAGCGCGTCGATCTCATCCTGGGACAGCAGGTCCTGCACGGCCATGTCGTGTTCCTACTGCAGTACGAAATTAGTGAAAAGCAACTGCTCGACAACCACTTTGCCGAGTTCTTTCTGCGCCACTTCCTGGACGCTGGCCGTGGCCTTTTGACGCAACATTTCCTGGCCAACCGGCGACGCGAGCGTGGCAAAGTCTTGCCCGGAGAACAGCATCACCAGGTTATTGCGGATCACTGGCATGTGGACTTTCAGCGCGTCCAGATCGGCCTGGTTGCGGCCAAGCATGGTGATGCTCACCTGCATGTAGCGCTGACGGCCGTTCTGGTTGTAGTTGGCCACGAACGCCGGAGCCATCGACTCGAAAACCGCCGGTTGCTTGCCTTGCTGCGCGGTCTCAACCACCGCAGCGGGCTTGCTCTGAGCGCTGTGCATGAAGTACCAGGTCGCCCCCACGGATAAGCCGATCGCCAGCAGCAGGGCCACTACGATCAATACAATCAGCTTTATTTTGCCTTTGGTTGCGGGGTCTTTTACTGCTGCGTCGCTCTTCGCCATGCCAATAATCCGTCACTAATCGGGTTTTCACAGTCGCACGGCAAGGCAAGAGCAAGTGTTATGCCAGAAGTGTCGGGAGGGAGATCGGTGGCAGTTCCCAGTGGGAGCGGGCTTGCCCGCGATTGGATCTGACAGTCGACATCTTCATCGGCTGATAAACCGCTATCGCTGGCAAGCCAGCTCCCACAGGGCTTGGTGTTTGATCAGGCGTAGTAATCGACCGCGCTGGAGCCAATCACGCTGGTGACCGCCGGCGCCACTTCTGCCACGCTCGCGGTGATTTCGTCATCCATGGCATCGAGGCGACCGCCACTGGCCGAGGTACGTGCGCTCTGCCCCTGCTGTTGCGCCTGTTCCTGCCCTTGTTGCGAGCCACGGGACTGGTCCGACACGTTGACATCCACCTGGCCCATGCCCTGCTGCGCAAACATGTCTCGCAGACGATGCATCTGACCGTCCAGCGCTTCGCGAACGCCCGGGTGAGCGCTCATGAACGTCACCTGAGTCTGCTGGTCCGGAACCATGTTCACGCGAATATCCAGACGCCCCAGCTCAGCCGGCTGCAACTGAATGTCAGCGGCCTTCAGATTGGCGCTGGACAAGTACATGACCCGATTCACCACCTCCTCGGTCCAACCACTCTGATGCATGGCGATCGGCTGATTCACCGGCAATGCGTTGGCGGTTTTCGGCGTTGCGGCTTGTGTCAGCGCCGCCAGGCGATTCGCGAAATCGTCGACACGAGTGTCGCTGGTGGCTGACTTGAGGTCCTTCAGGCCGTCATCGATCAGGCCACTGAACGCCTTGTCGCCGCCCTGGCTGGTGCTGTCCTTGTCGGCCTGCACATCAAGCATGCCGGCCATGCCGGCAGCGAAGTTCTGCGCCGAAGTCTGTTCGCCATCGGCCTGAGCCTGGGCGGAAGTCGGCTCCGCCTTGGGCTGCGCCTGACTGGAGGCGGACACATGCCCGCTCTGCTCCATGGCCATGCGAAGGGCGGGCAACGCGTCGAGGGGATCGGCTTCGGGATCGAAATCGGTGTCTGTGGTGGTGACGGCAATCGTCGAGGCTGTCGTCGCGGCCGCCTGCACTGGTCCTTCGACCACTGGCTGCACAGTCTCAACCACCGGTGGCGTGACCGGCACGGGCGCAGCGACCACTGGCTGCACCAAGGCTGGATCGAGAGCCGGGTCAACCGGCGCGGTATCGACAACCGGCGCTTGTGTGGACTGCGCGTCATCATCGCTGGCGGCCTGATCACCGGATGCTGCCGGTTTTTCGGCGGGCAAGGTTTTGCCGCTATCGGCAATTGCCGGTTCGGTGGCGGCAGCCTTGTCGTCGGCAAGATCTTTTTTACCAGTGTTATCCGAGGCTTTATCACGCACTGACTTGGTCGGTGCGTCATCAGCCGTCGCAGGCTTGTTCTGCGACTGCTTGGCGTAGACCTGAGCGAAGCTGGAAGCCTTGTCCCCGGGCTCAGCGCTCAACGCCGTGGAATTGGCGGAGGCGGCTTGAGTCTTGGCCTGCGCGCTGGCCTGAAGAAGCAAATTGGGGGTAACGGGCATTTAAACGGTCTCCGCTGCACTGGGATCGTAGGTACAGTTGGGGAGATTACTGCAAGGGTCGAGCCAGTTCTTTCGAGCAGCGTTCAAAAACGCCGAATGGTCGCAAGAGAACGCTGGCGCTCGGCCTCATAGAGCGGCCGAACCAAGGCGAACTCCTGTTCGATTTTATCGACCAGTACCTCAGCTCCCTGAAGATCGTTGTCCTTGGCCAACTGTTCCAGTTCATGACACAGCGAGGCAAGAACAGTGGCGCCCATGTTGCTGCTGCTGCCTTTGAAGCTATGAGCGGCTTCAAGGATATGCGCAGCATCGCCAGCCTTCGCCAGCCGCTGCAACCGCACTTCAGAATCAGCGAGGAAAGTATCGATCAACGTCGAAAACTCATCCTCCATGACTTCCCGCAACGCGCTCAGCACGTCGGGATCCAGATGTGTGTCAGCCACTTGCTCACTCCTTGATCAAGAATGCGCGGATTATGCCAGAGCCTCCCAGTAAAACTCCACGCGAGCACTACGACCATCGTCGGACCAACTGGCGTTGCGCCCCAATTGGCGGATCAGACTGACCCCACGCCCCGACAAACGGATAGGGTCGACGGGTCTTTCCATCACACGCTCGACATCAAATCCATTGCCACTGTCCTCAACGCGAATCACCAGGCAACCGCCCTCGCCTTCAGGCGTCACCTGCAAATGCACCCGCACGAACCCATCCTGCAGATCGTCCAGGCGCGCATTGCGTTGTTGATAGTAACGGGCAAAACCCGAGGCATCGCGCTTGAGGCTTGAGTCGAGGCCAAGTACACCGTGTTCCAGGGCATTCGAGTACAACTCGGCCAGCACGCTGTAGAGCGCCCCGCTTTGCGCTCGCAGACCATGGACTTCGAGCAGCAGTTGCAACAGATAAGGCAGCGGATTGAAGCGTTTGAGCGTGGCCGCGCGATACTCGAAGCTCACCGACCAGTCCAGCGGGCAGGACTGGCCGCTGTCGGAATAGACCAGCGCCGGCGGAGTCAGCAGCGCCGGCTCCAGCAAGCTGATCTCGACCATGCTGACATCGTCACGCGCTTCGCCGCGAAAATCGCGCAGCGCCTGCTCGATATCTTCGAACAGCGAATCAGGCTGACGATTGGCCGCGAACACCTGCTGCAACCGTTCCACGCCGAACGACTGTTCGTTGGCATCGCAGGTATCGACCACCCCGTCGGACAACAGGAACACGCGATCGCCGAGCGCCATCGGAAACACTTCCGTGCGGTCATCGAATGTCTGCGGGCTCAGCACCCCGAGCGGCAAATGTCGGGCGGTCAGCGGTGTACGCTCACCGCTGGCGACGCTGTGCAGATAACCGTCGGGCATGCCGCCATTCCAGACCTCTACCGAGCGACGCTGAAAACTCAGGCACAACAGCGTTGCGCAGCAGAACATGTCCACCGGCAGGATGCGCTTGAGCTTGGCATTCATCTCGCGCAGGGTTTCCGGCAAGCCGTAGCCCTTGGCGGTCATGCCGTAGAAAACCTCGGCCAAGGGCATCGCACCGACCGCGGCCGGCAGGCCATGGCCAGTGAAATCGCCGAGCAGCACGTGCATGTCGCCGGCCGGGGTGAACGCCGCCAGTAGCAGATCGCCGTTGAACAACGCATAGGGTGATTGCAGGTAGCGGATGTTGGGGGCACTCAGGCAACCCGAGTGGGCCACTTTGTCGAACACAGCCTTAGCCACCCGCTGCTCGTTGAGCAAATAGTCGTGGTGTCGGGCGATCTGGTCGCGCTGTTTCAACACCGTCGCCTGCAACCGCCGCAAGCGGTCCATTGCCTTGATCTTGGCGGCGAGGATCACCTGGTTATAGGGTTTCGCCAAAAAGTCGTCACCACCAGCCTCCAAACACCGGGCCAGCGCTTCGTTTTCGGACAGCGAGGTGAGAAAGATGATCGGCACCAGTGTTTCGCCGGCCAGTTCCTTGATCTGCCGGGCGGCTTCGAAGCCGTCCATCACTGGCATCATCGCGTCCATCAACACCAGTTGCGGTCGCTGCTGGCGAAACGCTTCGACAGCCTCGGCACCGTTGGCCGCGGTCAACACCTCGTGGCCCTGACGGCGGACGATACTCGACAGCAGCATGCGATCGGCCGCACTGTCTTCAGCGATGAGAATCGTCAACGATTCGGGTGCAGATTGCACGGTAATCAACTGATGTCGAACAGTTTGTCGAAGTTGGAAATCGCGAGGATTTTCCGCACATCAGAACTGCTGTTGACGACGCGAATGTCGGAGTTCTCGCCACCGGCGTGGTCACGCAGCAGGAGCAGCATGCCCAGTGCCGAGCTATCGAGGTAGGTCGCATCCTTCAAGTCAACCACCACTTCTGCCAACTCTTTGTTCTCGTAGGATTCGCGAAATTCCTGATGCTTGGCGAAATCGAATCGTCCCTTGACCGATATCGTCAGCGTTTGTCCATCAGGAGAGATTTCTGCAACAACTGACATGTCATGGCTTCCTTGTCATTGGGGAACCTTCTCGTACAAGGTTTAGCATTTGGTAGAGGTTGGGGCAAGGCTTGGACATCGTGGCGTCCTTCACACCGCCTTCGTGGGCAAGCCACGCCCCTGCAGGATTGGCTACATTTCAAGAACGACTAATCCTGTGGGAGCGTGGCTTGCCCGCGATGAACGATAACGCGGTTAACCTGATTCAATACGCATCCTGACGCGGCAACCGCTGGGACAATTCATCCAGCAACTTCTGTTCGCGCTTATCTTCAAGCGCCCGCGCTTCATCCATGTATCGCTGCACCAGTTTGCGCAAACCTTCGACACGAGCAAATGCCTGCTGCCAGGTTTCCCGCGCCTTGTTCAGATTGTTCTGATGCCAGGCCAGGCTTTGCCGTTGCTGGTCGATGGCCGTGCCCAATTGCGCCAAGAACCCTTGATAACCCAACAGCCACTGGCCGGAAACGCCGCTGCTGCCGCGCACGATCCACTGTTCCTGATAGTCGAGACGAAACGCTTCGAGGTCGGCGAGCTTGCTTTCCGCCAACCGCACCTGGCCCTGGAAATGCCCGAGACGCTGCACCGCGGTTTTCTCGGCCTTCTCGGCCATTTCCACCACGGGCGCCAGACGCCCTGCCCGAGTCTGGGCCATGAGCGGTTAACCGCCCGCCGCGGGCGCGAAGATCGACGCGAGGTACGCTTCGCTTTCGCCCAGGCTGATGCTGTCGTTGAGGCCCTGACGCAGGTATTTGACCAACTGCGGTTGCAGCGAAATCGCCAGGTCAGTCTCGCGATCGCCGCCGGCGACGTAGGCGCCGACGCTGATCAAATCGCGGCTCTGCTGATAACGCGACCACAACTGCTTGAAATACTGCGCACGGGTCATATGCTCCGGCGACACCACCGCCGGCATGACCCGGCTGATAGACGCCTCGATATCGATAGCCGGGTAATGACCTTCCTCGGCCAGTCGTCGCGACAGCACGATGTGTCCGTCGAGCACGCCCCGCGCCGAGTCGGCAATCGGGTCTTGCTGGTCATCGCCTTCGGATAGCACGGTGTAGAAGGCAGTGATCGAACCGCCGCCCTTCTCGGCATTACCGGCCCGCTCCACCAGTTTCGGCAATTTGGCGAACACTGACGGCGGATAACCTTTGGTCGCCGGCGGTTCGCCGATGGCCAGAGCGATTTCCCGCTGAGCCTGGGCGAAACGGGTCAGTGAGTCCATCAGCAACAGGACGTTCTTGCCCTTGTCGCGGAAATATTCGGCGATACGCGTGCAGTACATGGCGGCGCGCAACCGCATCAGCGGAGCATCGTCCGCCGGGGACGCCACCACCACCGAACGCTTGAGGCCTTCTTCACCAAGGATGTGCTCGATGAACTCTTTAACTTCACGACCCCGCTCGCCGATCAGCCCGACGACGATAATGTCGGCCTCGGTGAAACGAGTCATCATGCCCAACAACACGGATTTACCCACGCCGGTACCGGCGAACAGACCGAGTCGCTGACCGCGCCCAACCGTCAACATGCCATTGATGCAGCGAATGCCCACGTCCAGCGGCTCGCTGATCGGTTCACGCTTGAGCGGGTTGATGGTCGGGCCGTCCATCGGAACCCAGTCTTCGGCCTTCATCCCGCCCTTGCCGTCCAGCGCACGGCCTGCGCCATCGAGCACGCGGCCAAGCATGCTCATGCCCATCGGCAAGCGACCGCTGTCAGACAGGGGAACGACACGAGCACCGGGAGCAATACCAGCGACACTGCCAACCGGCATCAGGAACACTTTGCTGCCGGAAAAACCCATGACTTCGGCTTCAACCTGCACCGGGTGGTAGCTGTCGTCGTTGATGACCATGCAGCGGCTGCCCATGGCGGCGCGCAGGCCTTCGGCTTCGAGGGTCAGGCCGACCATGCGCAACAGGCGGCCTTCGAGGATCGGTGCGCCGGCCAGTGTCGCGGCCTCGGCGTAACTGCCCAGGCGCTTGGCGAAACTGGTGCGATCAAGGCGCATCAGGCGCGTCCGGTTGTGGCGGGTTCACGGGTTTCGCTTCGACCGGCAACTCTAGGCTCAGATCCGGCGCTGCCGGGTGCAACGCTTGGTCATGAAGCTGATCGAACAGTTTGTCCATGACTTGCTTGACGCGGGTTTCGACCGTGGCATCGATCCGGCTGTGTTCGGTTTCGACCCGGCAACCGCCGGGCAACATGGCCTCGTCTTCGACGATGCGCCAGGTTTCTTCATGACGCTCGCGCAGGGCTTTGACCTGTTCGAAATCCTGTGGATTGATGTACAGCCGCACATTGCCAACGCCCAGCGGCAAGAGCTTGAGGGCCTCGCGCATGACGTGTTCGATTTGGGTCGAATCAATGGCCAGTTCGCGCTGAATCACCTGTTTGGTGATGTGCTGCACGAGATCGACCAGGGATTTTTCGATTTGGGTGTCCTGCTCGGCAATGGGCTCGAACAGATGCTTCATCAATTGCTCAAGACCGGCAATCTTGGCCGCCAGCGCCACTTCGGCTTCCTGGCGAACCTTGAGCGTGGTGCTATGGAATCCTTCCCGCTCACCCGTGGCGAAGCCTTCGTTGTAGGCTTCCTGGCGAATGCTTTCGAGCTCTTCGAGAGTCAGTGGCTGGACTTCTTCCAGCGGCACTTCTTCCATTTCCGGCGGCTCGGGTTCCGGCTCCGGTTCAGGCTCGGGTGCGGGCGGGTCGAAGCTGGGCAGCGCCCAGGTATCAAAACCACTGACATCCCTGGCCCGGATCAGGTCAGTGGGTGAATCATCATGCTTGGCCATGGCGTTAGATCATTTCCTCGCCGCCCTTGCCGCCGAGAACGATTTCTCCGGCCTCGGCCATACGGCGAGCGATGGTGAGGATTTCCTTCTGCGCGGTTTCCACGTCGCTGACGCGCACTGGGCCTTTGGCCTCGAGGTCGTCGCGCAACAGTTCGGCCGCACGTTTGGACATGTTCTTGAAGATCTTTTCCTTGACGCCTTCGTCCGAACCCTTGAGGGCCAGGACCAGCACGTCGGAGGACACTTCGCGCAGCAAGGCCTGGATACCGCGGTCGTCGACATCGGCCAGGTTGTTGAACACGAACATGAGGTCTTCGATCTGACCGGACAGGTCTTCGTCGACTTCGCGGATCGAGTCCATCAGTTGACCTTCGATCGAGCTGTCGAGGAAGTTCATGATGTCGGCAGCACGCTTGATACCACCCAGGGTGGTACGCGATGCATTCGAATTACCGGAGAACTGCTTCTCGAGAATCTGGTTGAGTTCTTTCAGCGCGGCGGGCTGCACAGTGTTCAACGACGAAACGCGCAGAATGATGTCCAGCCGTACTTTGTGGTCGAAGTTGCCCAGCACTTCGCCGGCCTGATCCGGATCGAGATACGCCACGACGATCGCCTGGATCTGCGGGTGCTCGTAACGAATCACGTCGGCGACGGCGCGCGGTTCCATCCACTTCAGGCTGTCGAGGCCACTGGTGTTGCCGCCCAACAGGATGCGATCAATCAGGCCGTTGGCCTTGTCTTCGCCCAGCGCCTGGGTGAGCATTTTGCGTACGTAGTCGTCGGAGCCGACGCCGAGGCTGGTCTGGTCGCCGACGATGTCGACGAACTCGCTCATCACCTGTTCGACTTGCTCGCGGTGCACGTTACCCATCTGCGCCATGGCCACACCCACACGCTGGACCTCTTTGGGCCCCATGTGGCGCAGCACCTGGGCAGCGTCGGTAGAACCGAGGGACAGCAGCAGGATTGCGGCTTTGTCGACCTTGGACAGTTTGGCGGCAACGGCTCGGTTATCACTCATCTGCGTTAATCCACTCTTTCACGACCTGGGCCACGCGACCCGGATCTTCTGCCACCAGACTCTTGATTGCGTTCAACTGTGCGTCATAGCCTTCGCTCGGGCTCGGCAGCAAGATGCTTTGCGGGCCGCCGAGGCTGACGCGGTCGTTGGCCAGTTCGCCATCCAGCCCCCCCATGCCACCCAACTCGACATCGCTGCCAATACCGGCCAACTGCTTGCCTTTGCCGCCACCGGTGATGTTGTTGAGCACCGGACGCAGCACACCGAACACCAGCACCAGGATGAACAACACGCCCAGCACTTGCTTGACGATGTCCCAGAACCACGGCTGCGAGTAGAACGGAATATCGGCTATCACTTCACCGCGCTCAGAGGAGAACGGCATGTTGATCACGCTGACGCTGTCGCCACGGCTGGCATCGAAGCCGACGGCGTCTTGCACCAGACGGGTGAAGCGCGCGAGCTCATCGGCGCTCCACGGCGCACGGGTAGTTTCGCCATTGGCCGGATTGATCTTGACCTGATCATCCACTACCACCGACACCGACAGGCGATTCAAACGGCCTTGCTGCTGTTTGGTGTGGCTGATGGAACGGTCGAGCTCGAAGTTCTTGGTGGATTGTTGACGCTTGTCCGCCGGATACGGTGCGAGCATCGGCTGGCCGGTGGCCGGGTCCATGATCTGCTGACCATTGGCGTCCAGCAGTGGCTGGCCTGGCTGCACCATGCCGGCCGACGCCGTGGCGCCTCCGGTGGTTTGCGGCGCGGAGGCCGGCGCGGGCGGTTGGTTGCTCAGGGCACCCGGCACGCCTTGCGGGCCATTGCTGGCGGTACGTTGTTCGTTGACCGACTGCTCGCTGCGCAGCGCTGGCTGGTCCGGGTTGAACTGTTCGGACGTCGATTCGACGGCACTGAAATCCACATCGGCCGAGACTTCCGCCTTGTAGCGATCGTTGCCCAGTACCGGTTGCAGGATGTTGTGCACGCGCTGGGTGAGCATGCTTTCCATGCGACGGCTGTAATCGAATTGCTTGCCGGCCATGGTCAGTTCGGAGTTTTCCGCCTGATCGGAGAGCAGATTGCCCTTTTGGTCGACAACGGTGATCTGCGACTTGCTGAGCTCAGGAACGCTGGTCGCTACCAGATTGATGATGGCGACGACCTGTCCAGGCTCCAGCGAGCGGCCGGAATAGAGTTCAACCAGAACCGAAGCACTTGGCTTGCGCTCGTCGCGCACAAACACCGAACTCTTCGGAATCGCCAGGTGCACGCGGGCGCCCTTGACGTTGTTCAGACTGGAGATGGTCCGCGCCAGTTCGCCTTCGAGACCACGACGGTAGCGGGTCGCCTCCATGAACTGGCTGGTGCCCAGGCCTTGCTCCTTGTCGAGGATTTCAAAACCGATGTTGCCGTCGCTGGGAGTGACACCAGCCGCCGCCAGTTTCAGGCGTGCACGGGACAGGTCATCGGCCTTGACCAGCAAGGCACCTGAGTTGGGCTCAACGGTGTAGGGAATATCGGCAGAGGCCAGGGTATCCATGACCTGCTTGGCGTCCATGCCGGCAAGGCTGCCGTAAAGAGGCCGGTAGTCCGGTTGCTGGGACCACAACACCACGGCAAAACCAATCGCCACACTCGCCGCCAGACCGACCAACAGGCCTACCTGACGCAACATGGTCATCTCTGAAAGATTCTCCAGGAAGGACAAACCGAACAGCGGCGGCTTGCCGTCTATCGGAGTGGCCTTGGCCGGAACATTATCGGCGACTGCTTCTGCCATGACTCAATCTCGTCCTTAAACCGGCATCTGCATGATGTCTTGGTAAGCCTGAACCAACTTGTTACGCACCTGGGTCAATGCCTGGAACGACACGCTGGCCTTTTGCGAGGAAATCATCACGTCGGTCAGGTCGACGCCGCTCTTGCCGATCTCGAAGGCACTGGCCAACTGAGTGGAAGCCTGCTGGGTGTCGTTCACTTTATTGACGGCCTGACCGAGCATGTCGGAAAAGCTGCTGCCATTCAGTTCAGGGACGGCGGCAGTCGATTTCGGCGCAGACATGGCGTCCATTTGCATGGCGCGCATGTCCAGCATCAACCGATTGAATTCAATACCTTGGCTCATGATTTCTCTCTTTGGCGACCCGCAATTTTTTGACACTCACTCGGCGGATAGTCAGGTGTAGCAACAAGGGTGCCAGCTCCGTGGCTACGCTATACAAAAGCTCTACCAACCTCTCATCTCAACGCTCTGTAGGAGCTGGCTTGCCAGCGATTCGATGGCGGCTGCGACACCGCTATCGCTGGCAAGCCAGCTCCTACAGGGAAGCTCCTGAATCAGGTGGCGAACAGATAAGCTTCCACATCCATTCCGGCATCGCGCATCTGCGCCAGCTTGTAGCGCAGGGTGCGCGGGCTGATTCCCAGGCGCTCTGCTGCCTCTTTGCGGCGGCCACGCTCAGTGCGCAAGGTGTCGATAATCATCTGGAATTCACGGCGGCGCAGGTCATCGCCCAACGCCCCGGCAGACTCGGCTTCAACTTCCACGGCCCGCAGCGGCGTTGGCGCAGTCGATAACATCGGCAATGGCGCGCAGGCAACCGGACCGGCCAGGCAAAAATCCTCAGGCTGGATCAAGCCGCCCTGTTGCAAGATCAACGCGCGCTGAATCGCATTGTCCAGCTCACGCACGTTACCCGGCCACGGATAGCCGATCAGACACGCCTGCGCCTCGGGCGACAGTCGCGCCGCGGCATGCTTCATTTTATTGACGTGCTTGGCCAGCAGTCGCTCGGCTAATGGCAGAATGTCGGCGGTGCGCTCGCGCAACGGACGCCAGGCCAGCGGAAAAACCGAAAGGCGATAGTAAAGATCTTCACGGAAACGCCCCGCCGCCACTTCCCCGGCCAGATCCCGGTTGGTGGTCGCGACCACACGAATATCCAGCGTGATCGGCTTGCGCGCCCCCACCCGCTCGACCTCGCGTTCCTGCAGCACACGCAGCAGTTTGGCCTGCAGCCCCAAGGGCATTTCGGAAATTTCGTCGAGCAGGATTGTCCCGCCATCGGCCTGTTCGAACTTGCCAGCCTGCGCCGCAATGGCGCCGGTGAACGAGCCTTTTTCGTGACCGAACAACGTGGCTTCCAACATGTTGTCCGGGATCGCGGCGCAGTTGATCGCAATGAATGGCTGACTGGCACGGTGGGAGTGATGGTGAATGTAACGCGCCAACACTTCCTTGCCGGTCCCGGATTCGCCGGAGATCAACACCGTCGAATCACTGCGTGCAACCCGCGCCGCCAATTCGAGCAATTGCGCACTGGCCGGTTCGACCGCCACCGGCCCTTCACTTTCGCCTGCACCCAGACTACCCAAGGCATGGCGCGCAACCAGGTCGAGCAATGCCTTCGGCTCGAACGGCTTGACCAGATAATCCGCCGCACCCTGACGCATCGCATCAACCGCCCGCTCCACAGCGCCGTGTGCGGTCATCAGCAACACAGGCAATTGCGGCTGACGCGCTCGCAACAAACCGAGCAACTGATGACCATCCATACCTGGCATGTTGACGTCACTGAGCACCAGATTGAACGCTTCGGCCCCGACAGCGGCGAGGGCCTCTTCCGCGGAACCGACGGCCTTGTAATCGTGCTCGGCGAGCAACAGCGTATCCGCCAGCGCTTCGCGTAAAGCGCGGTCATCCTCGACCAGTAAAACCTTGATACCCATGACCTTCACTCCGCTCCCTGAGCGTTGCTGAACAACGGCAGGATCACCTGCGCGCAGGTGCCGCGACCGAGCCGCGAGCGCAATTGCAATTCTCCCTGATGGGCACGCGCAACCGCTTTGACCACCGTCAGCCCGAGGCCGGTTCCGGTGGATTTGGTGGTGAAAAACGGCTCACCCAGACGCGCCAGCACGGCGTCAGCGATGCCGCTGCCGCTATCACTGACGCACAGTCGCAGAGTGTTTTCCCGGGTATATAGATGGACCTTCAAGCGCACATCACCGGCACTGGCGTGAATGGCGTTTTCGATGAGGTTGAGGATCGCGCCGACCAAGGTATCGCGACTGCACAGCAACTCGCCGTGATGACTGTCGCACTGCCAACGGATCGGCAGATCTTGCACATGGGTCAGCGCCGCCGCCTGCAACGATTGCATCAATTGTTTGGGGGTTACCCGATCCGTCAAAGGCAGCTCGCCACGGGCGAACACCAACATGTCGCGCACTTGATGCTCCAGCTCATGCAGTCGCTCTTTAAGGCGACCGGCAAAACGTTGCTGGGTCTCGACCGGCAACGCCTGCTCAGTCAAATGACTGGCGTAGAGCAAGGCGGCGGACAACGGCGTGCGAATCTGGTGAGCCAGAGAAGCGACCATGCGACCAAGGGACGACAGGCGTTCATGGCGGGCCAGTTGATCCTGGAGATGACGGGTTTCAGTCAGGTCATTGAGCAGCACCAACTGACCGGGCTCGGCATCCAGTGAACGCGTGGCAATCGACAGACGCCGACCATCCTTGAGGGAGACTTCGTGACCGTCATCTTCACGGGGCGCAAAACAACGGGCAATGACATGGCGCCACAACTCGCCTTCCAGAGGCAAACCAAGCAGTTCACATGCGGCAGGGTTGGCTTCACGCACGATGCCTTGGGCGTCGATGACGATTACGCCACCAGGCAATAGATCGAGGAGGTTTTGCAGTCGATTGGCCAGGCGTTCTTTTTCCGCCAACTCTTGCATACGCTGGGCGCTGACTACCGCCAACTCGCCCTTGAGCTCCGTTACCCGTGCTTCGAGCATGCTGTAGGAATCGGTCAGTTGGCTCGACATCTGGTTGAACAGCGCAAACGCCTGCTCAAGGCCAAGCCGGCTTGCCTGCTCTACGGACGACGATTGCCCCAGGGAGTCAGGGACAGGAGACATCTGGGCGGCTTGGGGCATCGTGCTCTCTCGCTTGGCTGACCGTCATTGAAACGGAACGTTGCGAGGGACTTAGCAATACCCGTGCCTAAAAAAAACCGCCTATAAATGAAGAACTTGAAAAACAGGCGTCAATCATCCGCCTGTTCATCACCATCACGACGACTCATGCCGTATTTGCGCATCTTTTCCACTAGCGTGGTGCGACGGATGCGCAGCCGCTCGGCAGCGCGCGCCACGATGCCATTGGCATCATCCAGCGCCTGCTGAATCAACCCCTGCTCCAGACCACCGAGGTAGTCCTTGAGATCCAGGCCTTCCGGCGGCAGCAAGGCATTGGCAGTGAAGTCCGGTGTATGCCCGTTGATAGCCACGCGCTCTTCGAGATCATTGCGCAGGCTGTCGACCAGTTGCTCGTCTTCGTCGTCAACGTAGCGGAATTTCTTCGGCAACTCCACCACACCGATCACACCGTACGGATGCATGATCGCCATGCGCTCCACCAGGTTGGCGAGTTCGCGGACGTTGCCCGGCCAGCCGTGACGGCACAGCGACATGATTGCCGCGGAGTTGAAACGGATCGAACCACGCTTCTCGTGTTCCATGCGCGAGATCAGCTCGTTCATCAGCAGTGGAATATCTTCGACACGTTCACGCAGTGGCGCCATCTCGATCGGGAATACGTTCAGACGGTAGTACAAATCTTCGCGGAAAGTGCCGACCTCGATCATGCTTTCGAGATTCTTGTGGGTCGCGGCGATGATGCGCACATCGACGCTTTGCGTCTTGTTGCTGCCCACGCGCTCGAAGGTACGCTCCTGCAATACGCGCAGCAGCTTGACCTGCATCGGCAGCGGCATATCACCGATTTCGTCGAGGAACAGCGTACCGCCATTGGCCAATTCAAAACGCCCGGCACGACTGGTAATCGCTCCCGTGAAGGCGCCCTTCTCATGGCCGAACAATTCGCTTTCCAGCAGCTCTGCCGGAATCGCACCGCAGTTGACTGGCACGAATGGCGCTTCACGGCGCTTGGAATGGTAATGCAGGTTACGTGCGACCACTTCCTTGCCGGTCCCGGACTCACCGAGGATCAAGACGCTGGCATCGGTGTCGGCAACTTGCTGCATCATCTGACGCACGTGCTGAATCGCCCGGCTGGTACCGACGAGACTGCGGAAAAGATTGGGTTCGCGATGACGGCCGCGCTCGCGGGCCTGGTCATACATCTCGCGATAGACCTGGGCACGGTGCAACGAGTCGAGCAATTTGCTGTAGCTGGGCGGCATTTCGAGAGTCGAAAGCACACGGCGACGCTGGTCTTCAGGCAAGTCAATGGAAGAATTATCACCCATCAATAAAACCGGAAGGAACTCATCCCAGGTAGCGAGTGTCTTTAACAAGCCCGTCAGCACGCCAGGAGCGTTGACCGTCCCGATGAGGACACAGATTACTTCACGACTAGATGACAAAGAGCCGACAGCCTGCTGCCAGTCATGGCTACCGCAAGGCAAATTTTCTTCACCGAGAAAATTTAAAATCACCGCCAGGTCGCGGCGGCGGACGCTATCGTCATCAATCAGCAGAATTTTGGTTTCACGCCACATGCAATAGCAACTTCCCTAGTCAACTCAATGCCCAAAATGCTGGGGCAAGCTAAACGCTTGCAGGCCTGATATGCCTGAAGACGACTGAAATCTGGAACCAGCCACTAGTTAAGTCAAAAAACCGTGCACAGTCAAATTTATGGCGCACTATGTTTGGATTAACCGGGGATTAATTAACCAAACAGATGGTAAACCTTTGCCGCGTTTTGTGCTTGGTGGATCTGCGACATCTCGTCGACTATCGCTTGCCTCTCCCCCATGGCCACTTCAAGCAACTGCTTGTAGACCATCAGCAACTCTTCAAGATTGTCGCGCAACGCCACTTCATCCAGAGAAGCCTCACTCAAGACGTCTTCCATGCAGCAACGGCAATCAAGGTCCAATTGACCGATAGCTTCCCAGTTACGCTCGGCCAAAGCACCAACCAACGCTTCACGGGTTTGTTCGATTCGCTGCAATACAAGACTCATGGCGCTCTCCTTAAAACTGCGGACCCGGCTCGGCAATGGCGTCCCAGCCTTCCTTCACCGTGCGCAGCAAACCGGCGACTTCATCGAGAATACGCGGGTCGCTCTTGATGTTCGCCTCGGCAAGACGCTTCATCATGTAAGCGTAAAGCTTGTCGAGTTCGCCCACCGTGTCGGCGGCTTTTTCAAGGTCAAGACCTTCGCGCAAACCACCAATGATCCCGATGGCCTTGCTGATCGATACGCCTTTGCCTGGAACGTCCTTTCGCTCCATCGCGCCTTTGGCCTGGGCGATACGATCCAGACCACCTTCCATGAGCATTTGCACCAGGCGATGCGGACTGGCTTCGGACGTCTGGGCTTGCGCCCCAACTTTCTGATATTGCCGAAGGGCTAACATCGGATTCATGTTCTACCTCATTGCCACTTGATGACTCGTATGACCAGTGTATCGTCCGCGAACCAAAAAACTTTAGATTCGGAAGACAAAAACCCGGCACACGCTAAAAGCGCAGCCGGGTTTTTGTCATCTGCCCATTATCAGTCAGCGGATTTCTGAGCGTTCAGCGTGGCGAAGAAGCCGGTGATGTTGCTGGCCGTCGCCTTCATCTGTCCGACCAAGAGATCCATCGCGTTGTACTTGGCGGTCAGAGAGGCGGTCAGGTTGGTCACGCGCAAATCCAGCGCCACCTGCTGGGCGCTCAGTTCGCTCTTGACCTTGTTCAGACTAGTGTTGCGCTGATCGAGGATCCCGCCAGTCTGAGAGTAAGGCTTGATCGCTTCACCCATGCGCGACAACAGACCGTTGGTGCTATCGGTTCCGCTGAACAGCGTCTGCACCTGATTGCTCAAACCCTGGGTCGTCATGGCCTTGGTGAACTTGGCGCTATCCAGGGTCAGGGTACCGGTTTTCTGATCGGTCTGAATCCCCAGCTGGGACAGTACCGCCAGTTGACCGCCCGCACCGGGAGACACCAACTCATTACGTATGGCCGAAATCAGATTACGCGGCAACGAGTCCCCGGTCATCGCGGCTGAAGTCGGATTACCATCGGCGTCCACGCCCGGCTTGGTCAGCGAGGTCAAGGTATTGATCACGCCGTTGTAGGCATCGATAAACGACTGCAGCGAAGTCTTAAGGCCGTCGGTATTGGTGGCTACCGTCACGACCGACGTCTGGTTTTCCGCCAGCAGCGTCAGGCTGATACCGCCCACCGCCCCACTGACCGTGTTGCTCTTGCTGGAAACTGCCAGGCCGTCGACCTTGATCTGCGCATCACCGGCCACCTTGTCAATGTAACCGGCACTACCCGATGTACCGTCCATCTTGGTGGTGCCATTGACGACCAGTCCGGTGATTCCGCTCATGGAAATATCGGAGCCGGCACCAGTGGTGGTCGAGCCGACAACCAGCCGCGAGCCGTTGGCGTCGGTGATGATGTTGGCGGTGATACCCTTGTCTTGCAGGGTGCTGTTGATCGCGTCACGGGTCGACTGCAGTGTCGCATTCGCCCCGATGGTGACCGGATAATCAATACCATTTTGACTGATTTTCAACGTACCAGTCGGAATGGCACTGGTCGCGCCGCCGGCGAACGAGGCAGTCGCAACTTTGGAACCGGTAGCCAGCTTGACCACTTCGATTTTGTAGCTGCCGTTGACCGCCGTATTGTCGGAAGTCGCGGTCAGTGCTGTTGGCGTACCCGAAGTCGCCGAAAAACCGGAGAACGCAGGTGCATCGCGCTTGTTTAGCTTGTCCATGGCAGCCTGGAACGTCGCCAGGGCCGATTTCAACGAACCGGTAGCAGAGATCTTCGCCGTGTTGATCGACGTCTGCTTGGTGATCAGCGTTTGCTTCGCGGACTTGTCGGCACCGACCAGCGCGGTCACGATCGCACCGATGTCGAGACCGGAGCCTAGACCCGAACCCGGTAAAATTGGACTTGCCATGTGCATCTCCCTATCTGTGTGTCGCCGGTCTTTTGACCACTATCGGTGATCAAGGATCGAACAAACACGTTTCATGCCAGTGTCAGGCTTTTCCATCGAACAACAGGGCACTGGCGTTATGCAGGCTTTCAGCCAGCTTTAGCGCTTCTGCCGACGGAATCTGTCGCACCACTTCGCCGGTCTCGCTAGCGATCACTTTGACCACGACCTTGCCGGACTTTTCATCGATGGAGAATTCCAGGTTTCGCTTGATCGACTGAACGAACTTTTCGATTTCCTGTACCGCCATCTTCAATTTTTCCGAGTTATCCGAATCCGAGTCGCTGTTGGCGGCACTCGCATGGGCGCTCTCGGTGCGAGGCTTTTCTGCCGGCTTGTCAGCAATACTGAGCGCCGGTTTCGGGGCCGGGTAAGACAAACTCAGCTTTACGCTCATGTCCATGACCATCACCTCTTGGAAAGTAAAAAGCGAGAGAGCACGCCAAGCGCACTCCCCCGCCAAAACTCAATCCGATATTACTGAAGCAGCTTCAGTACAGCGGATGGCAGCTGGTTAGCCTGGGCCAGAACAGAGGTGGAAGCCTGTTGCAGAGTTTGCTGCTTGGTCAGGTTGGCGGTTTCTGCGGCGAAGTCGGTGTCTTGTACGCGACCTTGTGCAGCAGTAACGTTTTCAGTGATGTTTTGCAGGTTGGAGATGGTGCTGGTCAGACGGTTTTGCGAAGCACCCAGGCTTGCACGGGTCGAACCGATGGCAGCGATGGCAGCGTCGATCGCGGTGATCGCATTGTCGATGTTGGTGTTCGCGGTACCAGCACCGGACACTCCAGTAGTACCGGTCAGAACAACAGTACCGCTACCTACGGACAGGTTGACGGCGTCGAACTTCGAGCTCAGTACCAGGTCGATCTGGTTGGCAGTACCAGTGTTGGAACCCACTTGCAGGGTCATGGTGCCAGCCGAACCGTCCAGCAGGTTTTTGCCGTTCAGGTTGGTCGAAGCGGCGATACGAGTCAGTTCGTCAGACATCTGAGCGAATTCGGCGTTGGTTGCCTTCTGGTCAGCAGTACCGTTGGTGCCGTTACGTGCCTGAACAGCCAGTTCACGCATGCGCTGCAGGATGTTGGTGGATTCTTGCAGAGCGCCTTCAGCGGTCTGAGCCATCGAGATACCGTCGTTGGCGTTTTTGATCGCAACGTTCTGGCCGCGGATCTGGCTGCTCATGCGGTTGGAGATCTGCAGGCCGGCAGCATCGTCTTTAGCGCTGTTGATTTTCAGGCCGGAAGACAGGCGAGACATCGAAGTCGACAGGGCGTCGGAAGCGCGGTTCAGGTTTTTCTGAACGTTCAACGATGTGGTATTGGTGTTTACAGTTAAAGCCATGACGAAATCCTCGTTGGTTGGGTACTGCGGCTTCCGGCCCTGGCAACCGCCGGGTATGGCCTAGAGAACCTTCGTAATAGTTATCGTCGGGTTTGCAGGTTGCTTGAGGGCTTTTTTGAAAAAAATTGCCATCACCCTGCCATCCCCGAGAAAACAAGGGCTTAGCGCCCCCTCAACCGCGAAAAAATGACGTCATAAAATCATCCATGACGCAAACCCGCGCGCCAGCGCGGTCGGTCAGCCTCAGGCTGGAACATTTTCCAGCAGCTCGACCAACTCGTATTCCAGGAAGTCGGCAAGCCCCAACCAGTCCTGGCGTTCCTGGCATGCCAACATTTGAGTCAAGACACCGGTCCACGACTGTTGAACATCCTGCGGCGCGGACAACACTAATGTGTACGCTTCCTCGAACACATCGACCATGCTCAGTGCAGCCTCGACATCACGCCCCAATCGGAACAATCCGGCACACTGACGGCATCCACTGACACATTTCAATCCGGCACTCATTGCACGAACTCCGGATTGAACTGCGTCCCGGCAATCATCGCTCCCGCGCGGCTGCTGTTGAAGAAACTCACCTGCGGATGTCCAGCGATGTAACGCTCAAGCACACACAGGTAGCTGCGGAAATTTAGCTGCGTCCTGACGCGCTCCCCCTGCCCATCCAGTACCCAGTGCCGAGCCTGACTGACCGCCGGCCCAAGGTCGCCGTCATTCCAGCCGGCGTGGGTTTTGCTCATCGGAAAGGCAAAGTCGGCGCCGAACAGCGTAATGCGCTCAGCGCCCATTTTCACCGCCAGGTCTACCGCCGGATGGATCACGCTGCCTCCCACATGCAAGTGTGCCCTTGGGTGCTGCTGACGCAACTGCGCGTAAATCGGACTGGCGGAATAACCGCCATAGCGCTTGCCCTTCCAGGCCCTCAACACTTGCGGATCGCTCATGGGCATATATACCAGTGGGATGTCGTCGGATGCCTCGAAGGGTAAATGCCGAAAACTAATGCGCTGGTCGATACTCACCACCAGGTCCGGTGCAATCCCGTTCTCACGCAAGGGTCGATATGCCGTATCAACACAAATGAACAGGGGGCGCTCGGCTTGACGTCGCACCGCCGCCAACCGCTGGAAATGCCCCTCGAGTGTCGGCCCGGTACCGATCACATAGATTTCCCGACCTGCACAAGTGCCAAATAACTGCGCCACATCGTCGTCGGCGAGCAACACTTCAAGACAATCCTGCAAGCGTTGCTGAATGAAGGGTGACTGTGGATCGAACTCAAGGTTGTTGAAACTCAAATGCACTTCGCTGACCAGTCGATCACGAGTCTTCGCGTTGAAGTCATCCGCCAGCAGCATTTCGGCGGGCAGTGCGAAAAATGGCGTGTAAATGTCGGCCAGATCACCAGCGAACAACAGCTCCACGCGCGGATGATCAAGCCATTGCCGATGATCAAGGAGTTGCAGCACCAGTTTGAACAGCGCGCCATTGAGGATGTGTACATACAACCGCTCAAGTCCGGGGCGTTCCAGCAACACCCGGGGCAAATCCCCGAGGCCAGTGCCGTAGACGTGCAGCTGCGTTTTTTCGAGCGGCAGGCTGGCTGCCTGAACACGGGCTTCACGAAGACGATCATGTCGGCTGGTGAGCTGAATGCCGTCCACACTTAACGTCGAGTCTCTACCTTCCAGCAGCTCGACCTGGATCTCACCATCCTGCATCAACAATCGCGAATACAACACCGGCCAGCGCCGCTGTATTACCTGCGCATTGTCTTCAAACCATTCGCTCATGCAGCCTCGCATTCCTTTCAAGCAAAAAAGCGCTCAAGGTTAACCCTTGAACGCTTTTTTTGTATCGGCCGTTTATGAAAAGACTTTCACTCAGGGACGATAAATGATCGCCGACCCCCAGGAGAGCCCCACGCCGAAACCGCTGAGCGCGACTCGCTTCCAGGAGGAATCGAGAATACGTTTTTCCAGCAGCAACGGAATACTCGACGACACCGTATTGCCGGTCTCGACCATGTCCTTGACGAACTTTTCCGGTTCACCTTCGAAGCGCCGCGCCACCGCGTCGACAATCGCCGCACTGCCCTGGTGAATGCAGAACGCATCGATGTCGTCGGATTTCAGTCCCGACTCGTCCAGCAGTTCGTGCAGATGCGCAGGTACCTTGATCAAGGCAAAATTGAACACCTGACGACCGTTCATGAAGAATACGCCATCCGTCACTTTCAGATGGGGCGCGCCAGAACCGTCTGTGCCGAACTTCGCCTTGCCCAATTGCCACGCGGCGTCTTCGCCCATCCAGGTAGCGGTAGCCGCGTCACCGAACAGCATGGTGGTGTTACGGTCTTCCGGGTCGACAATCTTCGAATACGGGTCGGCGGTGATCAACAGACCGTTTTTCAGGCCAGCCGCTTCCATGAAGCCCTTGATCGCATAAATGCCATAGACGTAGCCGGAGCAGCCCAGGGAAATATCGAACGCCGCCACGGTAGTCGGCAAGCCCAGTTTGTCCTGAACGATGGCGGCCGTGTGCGGCAGACCTTCTTCGTCACCGTTCTGGGTGACCACGATCAGCGCATCAATGGATTCGCGTTTAAGATCAGGGTTGCTGGCAAACAGCGCATTGGCCGCTTCAACGCACAGATCGGAAGTTTCCTGATCGGCGCCTTTGCGCGGCAGGAAGGCCGAACCGATCTTGCCCAGGATGAACTCTTCATCCTTTTCGAATTTTGCACCTTGTGCGTAATTGTCCACGCCGGCTACAGGAACGTAGCTCGCAATGCTTTTTATGCCAATCATTACGGCTTCCCAATAATAAACAGCCCAATACCACCGCTCGCAAGGAATCGAGGGGCGCCGACAAACAGAGAAAACGTCACCCCGAGGCGGCGACAACGGGAAGAATAAAAGGCCATCACTGAGCCAGACAGGCCTCAGGCGCCAACTTCCCGATTAATACAATACAGTGAAGATGCGCGTTATGACTCGCAGGTCACGCTATTTTGCTGAATCAGCCCTGCGACAGGTTATTCGACCAACGACCAATCCAGCGGTGTTCCGCGCTTGATGGCCTGACGGGCGCGCTGCCCCAGAACGGTTTCAGCGTGTTTGGGGGCAAGCCCCAGGCCTGGACGAATGGCCCGCAGATTGGCGGTTGTGAAGGGCTCGCCGGCTACCATGTCCTGAGTCACATAGAGCGAACGGCGGTACACCAGAGATTTACGCTCGGCCTCGGTGACGCCGTAATGCACCTGCCCCATCGCTTGCCAGGCCCGCTCGGTTTCGATAACCAGGCTGGCCATTTCCGCTGGTTCCAGAGAGAAACTGGCATCTACCCCGCCAGCGGCTCGATCGAGGGTGAAATGCTTTTCTACCACCGTGGCGCCCAACGCCACCGCTGCAACGGAAACCCCGACGCCCATGGAGTGGTCAGACAAGCCCACTTCACAGCCAAACATTTCGCGCAAATGGGGAATGGTTCGCACGTTACTGTTGGCTGGCGTCGCCGGGTAAGTGCTGGTGCATTTGAGCAACACCAGTTCCTTGCAGCCGGCCTCTCGGGCGGCGCGTACGGTTTCGTCGAGTTCGGCGATGCTGGCCATGCCGGTGGAGATAATCAGCGGCTTGCCCGTGGCGGCGACCCGCCGAATCAGCGGCAAGTCGGTATTTTCGAAACTGGCAATTTTGTAGGCAGGCACGTCGAGGCTTTCAAGGAAGTCCACGGAGGTGTCATCGAAGGGAGTCGAAAACGCCAGCATGCCCAGCGCTTTGGCCCGGGCAAAAATCGGTGCGTGCCATTCCCATGGCGTATGGGCCTTTTCGTACAGCGCGTACAACGAGGAGCCCCTCCAGAGGCTATTGGGGTCCTTGATGAAAAACGCTCCGTCGCACATGTCCAGGGTCATGGTTTCGGCGGTGTAGGTTTGCAGCTTCAAGGCATGGGCACCGGCCCTGGCCGCCGCTTCGACAATCTGCAGCGCCACGTCGAGGGACTGGTTATGGTTGCCACTCATCTCGGCAATGATGAACGGCGGCGCTTCGTTACCGATCAGGCGCTCGCCAATCTTGAAGCTAGTCATTTCTGTGATCCTTCAATACGCGCGTGAACGCGCAAGCACTCTGGGTGAAACCGGCTTCGCGAAAAACCTTCAGCGATGGCTGGTTGCCGGGCATTATCGTCGCGTTGAGCAATTGCAGTTGCGGCCAATGAGCCATTACCAGGGCTTCGCCCCGCTCCAGCAGCGCCCTGCCCCATCCCAGGCCGAGTCGATCTTCGAACAGATAAATCGATACTTCGGCGGCAAAGCCGCGCACGTCATACCGCAACACGCCGACCGGACCATCATCGGCCTCAGCGATCAGCAACAGTCGCCTGGCGTTACTCAGGCTTGCGGTCAGCCAGTTCAGATGCGCAGGCCAATCGATCACGCCGCTCTCCAGCGACCAGCGTCGTACCGACTCAGCATTGCGTCCGTCAAACAGCAATTGGGCATCGGCCAGGGTCGCCGCACGCAAGTTCAGTACTGCGCCGGACAGCGCCGCCGCGACTCGCCTTGCACCACGGCCATCGACCAACTCTCGGGAACGTGCCGCCAGGCTCTGACGCAGGCCTTGATTGGCGGCGACAAAGCCGATAGCCAGACGCAGTTGCTCGATGCTGACCTGCTCGCGGGCGCCCATGAAAACATGCGCGCCCATCGCGGCCATCACGTCTGCGTTGGCCTGCTGGTTATTCGACACGGCAATACAAATCGTTGGCAGGCCCAGGGCCGCGCGCTCCCAACTGGTACCGCCACCAGCACCGATAAACAGGTCCGCTTCTTTAATCAATCGGTAAAAGTCGCTGACAAAACTGTGCAACCGCCAATTCGGACGACTCGCCGCCAGGACCTGCATCTGCGTCCAGGCGGGGTTATCCGCACCGGCGACAAAATCAACTTCCAGCTCATGAAAATCCGCCAGCGCCAGCATCGCGTGGTAAGTCTGCATGGCCGCATCAAAACCACCGAAATTCACCAGCACCCGCTTGGCCTGAGGCTTGATCTCTATAGCCGGACCACTGAACTCCTCGCGCAGCAGAGCGAACCGTGGGCCGAGCAACATCCGGCAACCGGGCGCCAGCGACACGTAAGCCTCTGCTGTACCTGAAAGGTTCTGGTTAAGCAGCAGATCGACGCTGTAGGTGCGGGTGGCGAGATCGTCCACCGCCGCGATTCGTGATGCCCAACGGCGGGCTGCGGTCTGCCAGTGATGATCGAGGCCGTAGTGGTCGACGATGATCCAGTCGAACGCCGCATGACTTTCCAGCGCCTGCCCCATAGCCACAATGTCCGCCTGCCACGGCAGCAGGGATTCGATCGCTTGCCGGGGGTCTTCACCGTCATAGCAGCCGGCGAGCGCGAAGGTTTCGAAGCCTTCGGCCTGCAACGCCTCCAGGCGATGCCCCGGCAACAGACGACAGGCGAAGGCGACGTGACTGCCCTGCTCGCGCAACACTCGAGCCAGGGTCAGGCAGCGGGCAATGTGGCCGCTGCCAATGGTGGGCGACGCGTCGGCACGGATCAGCACCCTCATTGCAGTTCACCACCCGCCTTCAGGGCGGCGTAGAGGTATTCGGCACGTTTCCAGTCTTCAGGCGTGTCGATGTCCTGCACCAGGAAACGCGGGAGAACCACCGGCAGGCTTATTGGTGAATACAGCACCTCACCGCTCGACCAGGCACCGCTGCGTCCCCAGTAAAACTGCCCCGCGTCCTGAAACGCCGACGGTAAATCCTGCGAGCGGGTGTCGCGAAACTCCGGGTAAAGCGCGGTCAGGGCGCCCTGTTCGTCAACGGTCAGGGCTCGCTGTACGGGAAAACCAAAGTCACACACCGAGAACGCATAGGACTTGTCCGGATGTTGTTCCAGCAGTTGCAGCCCCTGCCGGAGAAAGCGCGCTTGCAACAGCGGCGCAGTGGCATAAATGCAGCAGGCGTAATCAAACAGGTTGCCTTGCTCGCGCAGGGCTTGCAGTGCATGGACAATCACTGCGGCAGTTCCGGTGAAATCGTCGGCCAGTACCGCCGGGCGCATGAACGGCACCCGCGCGCCGTGCGCGCGCGCCAGTTCGGCGATTTCTTCGTCGTCGGTACTGACCACAACCTGAGAGAACAGTCCTGAGTCGACGGCCGTTTGAATCGAGCGGGCAATCATCGGCACGCCGTCGAACGGCTTGAGGTTCTTGCGTGGTATGCGCTTGCTGCCACCGCGAGCGGGGATGATTGCGACGCTGTTCAAGGGCGTTTTTCCAGAAGAAACCAAGTGATATCGTCCACCGGAAATTGCGGATCGCGATGGTAGCCAAAACCATAATCGACCAGTTGCAGGTCGTCATGACGATCGAGCATTTCACCGGCAAAATCACGCTTGAACAGCTTGCCGCTGTTTCCGCGATAGGAGACTTCGACTGGCGACGGGTTGTAGTACTCGGCGATTAATATGTAACGCCCGCTCAACGCATACAGTTGCGCATAAGCAGCCGGCAGCAATTCCGGCGCCAGGTGGATCAGCACACCTTTGCTCAGAGTCAGATCGAAGGTGCGTTCTCGGGGAAAATCAAAGAGTGAACCGTGCCAGATCTGCGCTATATCCAACGCCTGGGCCTGGGCACAGGCATTGGCGTTGATCTCGACGCCGAACAATTCGCACCGGGGCAGCAGTTGATGCAATGCCTGCAAATTGTTCCCGGCATTGGTGCCCAGCTCCACTACGCTTTCTATCCGTCCAGCTCGCGCCAGCGCCTTGGCAAACAACGCCAGATTGGCCGCCACCAGCGGTTGTCCGACGTTACGCTCGACGTATTGGTTGCCGAAGTCACCCCGCCAGAATTTTTCCTGCTCGGTCAGTTCACGCATTACCCAACTTCCATCCCGCCGCAGGGCGGCAATTATTCGGTCAACCGTCGCAGTTGCTCCACCACATAGTCCTGTTGCTCATCACTGAGCAATGGAAACAACGGCAGACTGATAGCTTCGGCGTAGTAGCGTTCGGCTTGCGGGAAGTCACCCTCGGCAAATCCCAGTTCGCGATAGTACGGCTGCAAATGCACGGGAATGTAGTGCAGGTTCACCCCGACGCCTGCAGCGCGCAACCCTTCGAACACTTGCCGATGACTGAGCTTGATACGGTCAAGTTGCAGGCGCACCACGTACAGATGCCACGCCGACTCCGCCTCGGGCTGAGCACTGGGCAGGGTCAACGGCAAGTCCGCCAACAAACGCTCATAACGTGCCGCCAGCTCACGCCGACGTCCAACGAATTCATCAAGCTTGCTCAACTGCGACAAACCGAGGGCCGCCTGCAAGTCGGTGATGCGGTAATTGAAGCCCAGCTCCACTTGCTGGTGGTACCAGGGGCCGTGGCTGGGCTCGGTCATCTGTTGCGGGTCGCGCGTCATGCCGTGGCTGCGCAGGCGCTGCAGGCGTTCGGCGAGTTCAGGACAATTGGTCAGGACCATGCCGCCTTCGGCACTGGTGATGATCTTCACCGGATGAAAGCTGAACACCGTCATCGCCGCAAATTCACCACACCCCACCGGGCGTCCGGCGTAGCGCGCGCCGATCGCGTGGGACGCATCCTCGATCACCGTGAAACCATAACGTTCGGCCAGTCCGGCAATCCGGCGCATGTCGCAGCTCTGCCCGGAAAAGGCCACCGCCACCAGCACTTTTGGCAGCGTGCCGTCGAGCTCGGCTTGCGCCAGTCTGGCGGCCAACGCGTCGGCGTCGAGGTTCCAGGTCAGCGGGTCGATGTCGACAAAGTCCACCTCGGCCCCGCAATAACGGCCGCAATTGGCTGAGGCCAAAAAGGTGTTTGGCGTGGTCCACAGACGATCACCCGGCCCGAGCCCGGCCGCCAGGCAAGCAATGTGCAACGCCGCCGTGGCGTTGCACACCGCGACGGCAAAATCAGCCTCGCAGCGTTCGGCCATCGCCCGTTCAAAACGCTCGATGGTCGGCCCCTGGGTCAGCCAGTCGGACTGCAACACGGCGACCACCGCGTCGATGTCCGCCTGATCGAGGCTTTGCCGACCGTAGGGAATCATGCCGACAACCGCGCGTGCAGGTCGGCGATCTGGCCCACCGACAGGAAGTGCGGGTTGGTGTCGGAGCGATACTCGAAGTCTTCCCCGACCGGATGCCCGCGCTCGCCCAACTTGTCCACGGCGAAATCCACGTCGACGCTGGTGAAGCGGATCGACGGCTGGATCGTGTAGTGATCGGCAAACTCCAGGGTCATGCGCGCGTCGTCCAGCGGCACCATCAGCTCGTGAAGCTTTTCGCCCGGACGAATGCCCACCTGCTTGTGCGGCAGGTGCTCGGCCATGCCCAATGCCAGATCGACAATGCGAATCGACGGAATCTTCGGCACGAACACTTCACCGCCGTGCATGCGCGCAAAACTGTCGAGCACGAATTGCACACCGTGATCGAGGGTGATCCAGAAGCGCGTCATGCGTTCGTCAGTGATCGGCAGTTCGGTCGCCCCTTCACGGATCAGCTTGCTGAAGAACGGCACCACCGAGCCTCGCGAGCCGGCAACGTTACCGTAGCGAACTACGGCAAAACGGGTTTGCTGTTCACCGGCAATGTTGTTGGCGGCCACGAACAATTTGTCCGACAGCAGCTTGGTCGCACCGTACAGGTTGATCGGGCTCGCCGCCTTGTCGGTGGAGAGCGCGACGACCTGCTTCACACCGTTGTCGATGGCGGCGGCGATGATATTTTCCGCACCGTTGACGTTGGTGCGAATGCATTCGGTGGGGTTGTACTCCGCCGCTGGCACCTGCTTGAGGGCCGCAGCGTGCACCACGTAATCAATGCCGCGCATGGCCTGACGCAAACGATCGGCATCGCGCACATCGCCGAGGAAGTAACGCATGCACGGAGCATTGAACGTTTGCTGCATTTCGTATTGCTTGAGCTCATCACGCGAAAACACCACCACCCGTTTAGGTTGGTACTGCTCCAGCAAGCGACGGATGAAGTTACGCCCGAACGAGCCGGTGCCGCCCGAGATGAAAATCGATTTACCGTTGAACATGCCTTGAGTCCTCATACCTGTCCGCCAGGCTTACACGAGCAACTGCGCCCAGTTCACCGGAACGCTTTCACCCAGGGCAAAACCCTTGCCGTTCAGGGACAGATTGGCGTTATAGGCCTGGTCCTGAACAAAGGCCGCGGCCCATTTTTCACGCAGAGCTTCGAGGGCCTGTGGCGCCTGGGGTACTTCGCCGTTGTGAGCGATCCGAACCAGCGGCGTCCACACGTTGAGGTAACCCGCCTGACCGGCCTTGAGGCACAGATCGACGTCGCTGAACGCTTCGGCGAACGTGGTGGCGTCCAGACCGCCCAAGGTTTCGAACAACGCCTTGCCGATCATCAGGCACGCTTTCGATACCGCCGAGTAGTTCTGCTCCAGGACCAGGCGATGCATGTAGCCCTCGGCATCCTGTTTTTCACCGACGAACGCCGAAGCGACCGCGCCGTTCATGCCAAGGATCAGGCCAGCCTGGGTGACCTTGCCCTCGCGATCGATCAACTTCGGACCGACCACGCCGACTTCTGGACGCTGGGCGTGATTGAGCAGCGACTCGAGCCAGTTCGGGTTGACCACTTCACTGTCGGGGGCCAGCAGCACCAGGTACTCACCCTGTGCCTGCAGGATGGCGGAGTTGTACAGCGCCGCTTCGCTCAGGACCTGATCGGAGCGCAGGATGTTGACCTTCGGATGTTGATAGGTGCCGAGCCAGTCATTGACGTCAGCCGACTGATTCGGATTGACCGCGATCAGCACTTCATAGTGGGTGTAGCGGGTACGCAACAGCACGCTTCGCAGGCACTGTTGCAGGGCGGCCAGATCGTCCCCGGCCGGCACGATGATCGAGACCGCTGGACGCTCGTCGTGGCGATAGTCGATCTGATAGGTACCCGGCACCGGCGAAGTGATCTTGGCCTTGTAGCCACGGTTACCCAGGTGGCGCAACAACGCCTGACGCTCATGGGCGTTTTCTTCCAGCATCGGCGCCTGGGTAATCAGCAACGGTTCGTCGAGGTGGGCCAGCCCGTTCAGGCCGCCCTGCTCGATGATGCGCAGCAGCAAATCGAATTCCAGGGCCTTGCTGAAATCGGCCTCGTAACCACCGGCCTCGATCAACACGTCCCGACGAATCAGCCAGTGCCGCGCCATCAAGGCAGGCAGGCTTTGCAACAGGTCAAGGTTGAACCCTGGACGGAACACGTCTACCAGCGCGCCCTCCGTGGTTCGCTGAATTTCATCCGTGGCAACGGCACGGCAATCTGTTGCCGACAACAGCTCCAGACTGGCACGCAACAGACCGCCAGCAGTGAACTCATCGCCCGCTTCGGCCAGTAGCAGCCAATCGCAAGACGATTGACGAGCGCTCTGATTGAGTTTTTCAACGAAGTTTCCTTGCGTGACGCGGACAAAGTGCAAGGTGTTTCGCGCATTGGTTGCCGCCGGTGCAGCACCGGTGGTGAAGACCACGATTTTGAACGCCTTGCTGTGACCTTCGAGCAGACTGTCGAGGGTGACTTGCAATTTGTCGATGTCGTTGCCCAGGTCCAGCAAAAAGATGCCGAACTGTGGGCCACCGTCATTGGCTGCCAGATGCCGGGCAATCGACTCGGTGACTTGTGCATCGGGCTGGCGAGATTCAAGCCAATGGAGCAGTCGACCGGACAGCATTTTGTTGAAAGTCGGGTGATGCTTCTCGACTGACACCTCCTCTAAACGCGTGATCCAGTCACGCATCGCCTGTGCGTCTTCGTCTTCACCCAACAACTCCAGTTGGGCCACCAGACGTTCGCTCACCGTGCGATTGAATGCGTTGAGGTCGTGGGCCTGCCACAAACGATCGATCACACTTTCCGGCGTATCGTTGTTGCGGGCGCGCAGCAAGTGCTCCTGGCGCGTCCATACCCCTTCAAGTCCCTGAAGCTGTACACGACCGGCCGGCATGGTATGCAGCAGGAATTCGAACTGAGTCAAACGATCGAAAAACACTTGGTTGTAGAACGGCATCTCGACGTATTGCAACGGCCCGAAACGACGCTCCGGGACCTTGAGTGCGTTGTTCCAGGTGGACTGGAATATCAACTCCGCCGCGAGTGCCCGACCGGTTTGCAGGCTGTCGGTCATGGCCTCGAAGCTTTCCAGGGCAAATGCCTTGCGCTGCTGCAAATCGAGGTCATTGATACCGGTTGGCAGCGAGGCCAGGAACTCGGCAAAGGCTTCGCGTTCGGCCACCGACTTGGCGTCAGTGTAGGTCAGCGAGTGATACACCTCGGTGTTGTGCTCGGAAGTACCATAGTTGATCTCGCGCACCACATAGGCCGTCGGCAAAATCCGCGCCTTGGCGCTCGCCAACAGATAATACACGTGACCAATTTCCTGCCATTGGAAACTGGTGCCCGGCGGCAGTGCCGAATGCCATTTTTTCATCAGGTCGGTTCGGGTGACCGCATAAAACGGCGGCAGGTACTGATGCATGTAATCCAGCACACGGTCCTGCGCCCGCTCGGATGAGTAGTCTTCGCAGACTTTCTTGTCGCGACGGTAGTAGCTCACGCTGCCGGCAAGCGCCAGGTACATCAGGCAATAGCCATGACACATTGCGTAATCGCGATTGGCCTCCAGGAAGCCAACCGATTCGAACAGCGCGTCGTGCAGGATG
Organism: Pseudomonas sp. MYb327; assembly: GCF_040438925.1. NCBI lineage: Bacteria > Pseudomonadati > Pseudomonadota > Gammaproteobacteria > Pseudomonadales > Pseudomonadaceae > Pseudomonas > Pseudomonas sp. MYb327. The sequence continues at coordinate 678,397 of NZ_CP159258.1, read as the reverse complement.
AAGTCATCGTCGGCCGCCAGCACCATGTACGGCGTGGTCAGTTGCTCGACGCCGTAAGCGAGTTTGTCTTGCATGCCCCAGTAGGCGAACTGTGGGACGTGCTGGTAATCGACCGAGGAAAAGTCACCCTCCGGCCGCTCTGGAGTGGAGTCCAGTACCAGAACTTTGCAAGGCAAGGTGTTGTAATACTTCAACGCCCGACGCAAAAACGCCGGTCGATTGTGAGTAATCAGCACCACTGTCAACAGCTCGTTGAGTGGCAACGTGTGTTCAGAACTGTACTTGCCTTGCATAACCTCTCCTACTACCGGCGAATCGCCAAATAAACACTTTGATGATGTTGCTACTTAACGAACCCGACGCAGGTAGCCGTCCGGGGCGACGGTAATCAGCAGCTTGTTTTGCATTTGCTGGTCGATATCGAAGTCGACGTTTTCTTCCAGGTATTTCCACACGGCGGTTTTCGGGTTGTCGCCCAGACCCCAAGGACGGTCGGGGAAAGAGTCGGCCGGCATGTCTTCAACCACGGTGTCCATTACCGCGCAGTAGCTGCCTACGGAAACCAGCGGCGCGTAGAGGCGCAACTCTTCCAGCACGTGGTCGTGGGTGTGATTGGAGTCGAGCACCACAATGACTTTCTTGCCTTGTGCCGCGGCGCGTACCTGAGCAGCGATCGCAGGGTCGATGCTCGAACCTTCGATCATTTTGATGCGCTTGCTCATCGGGTGGCTTTCGATGGCTACGCGGTTGTGCGCACGGATGTCCACGTCAATGCCCAGCACTTCGCCGTGGCCTTGCAGTTCCAGAAGGGACGCGTAGTAGATGATCGAGCCGCCGTGGGCGATACCGCATTCGATCACCAGGTCTGGCTTGACCTGCCAGATGATCTCTTGCATGGCAATCATGTCTTGTGGCAGCTGAATGATCGGCCGTCCCATCCACGAGAAATGGTAGCTGTACTTGTGCTTGGCAGATTCGTTGTAGAAATCCCGCGCCAGACCGACGAGTTTCTGGTTGTCGCCCTGAGCGGCAATCTGTTCCTGGCATTCGGCTTCGAAGGCTTTATTGATGGTGTTGTCAGTCATTTTAGAATCTCAATAGTCACTAGAACGAAGCGCTGTCGATGGCGTGATAGACAGGCGTCCATCGGTCATCCGCTTGATTTCTTCGAGGTTGTTGGATTTCATCACAAACGGTTCGCCCCTTCTGCAACGCGGCCACGGCCGCTTGCGGCAAGGACATCCGCACGCCGCCCAGGCGCAGTCAAGGCGTAGGCGAAAATTCGGTTTTGCAATTCCGGTAGGTCGGTGTCCCGATACAATTCATGCCCCATGCTCTGCTCCCAGCAGCTGCTGCAAGCGGTCTGCTACACCCCAGAAAGCCATCGGTTCGTGGGTCGGGTATGGGTAATGACCGAGATTCAAGCGGATCGACGCGTCGCGTTCGTGCAGGCGTTGCTCTACCAGTGCCCGAACCGAAATTGGTCGGCCGCTGGAACAATTGATCACCCCGTTGAAGTTGCGTTGGTGCAGGATCGATGCGAGGTAACCGGCGGTGGTTTCGATCGGCAGGTAATCGCGCAACTGTTCGCCTGCCGACATGTTGAAGCTGTCGTCCCCGGCATCGATCGCACGGTCCAGCGCTGCCAACAGGCTGTTGGGGTTCTGGCCTTCGCCGTGCAGGTAAAACAGACGCGCCCATTGCAGGGTGAACGGCTGCAGTCGTTGCAGTTGCTCTATGAACAGGCGCAGGGTGTTCTTTGCCAATCCATAGGGATTACCGGGCTGCGGCTCGGTCTGCTCGCTGAGTGGCCCGCTCTGCATGCCATATTCAAAACAGGTGCCGGTGACCAGCACCTGGGCCACGCCCGCCTCGACCGCGCGCTTGATGAACCGATAGTCGGCCATCAGGTTGTGCTCGAAATGAAACAACGCCTGATAGTTCGGCAGTCCCGGCCACGCCAGATGCGCCAGGGCATCGATGTTCTTGGTCAACGCGGCGACATTCAAGTCGTCGGCGTCAATATCCGCCGCGATGAATTCCACGGCATTGATCCACGGCAAACCCGCGGCGGTCTCGGCGTTGCGCGCCACCGCGCGAACTTCGCAGCCGCGGGCGAGCAACGCCGCAACCAGATGTCGTCCGACAAACCCGGTGGCCCCGGTCACCAGCACCTTCACAGGACGGTCAACTCAGGCACGGCAATCACGAAACGGCCATCCCACCGACGGACATTGGCCAGTTGCTGACTAACTTCGTGCAGCAGATTCCACGGCAGCACCAAGACGTAATCCGGTTTTTCGATATCGATTTGCGTCGGCGACACGATCGGAATGCGACTTCCCGGCAGGTACTTGCCCTGCTTGTGCGGGTTGGCATCGGCGACCCAGGCCAGCAGGTCCGGTCTGACCCCGGCGTAGTTGAGCAAGGTGTTGCCCTTCGCGGCGGCGCCATAGCCAACCACTCGCTTGCCATCGGCCCTGGCCTGCAACAAGAAGCGCAACAGTTCGTGCTTGATGCGTTCAGCGGCTGGCGCGAGGGTTGCGTAATACTCGAGTGTTTTCACTCCGGCTGTGAGTTCGGCCTGCAACTGCTGCTGTACCGCCGACTGCACCTGACGACGCTCGCCATCCAGGCGCTGTACGAACACCCGCAGCGAACCGCCATGGGTCGAGAGCTGGCTGACGTCGAACACTTGCAGGCCATTGCGTTCGCACAAGGCCTGCACGGAAGTCAGGGACAGGTAGGAATAGTGTTCGTGATACAGCGTGTCGAACTGCTGCCCGGCCATCAGCGTCAGCAATTGCGGAAATTCGAAGGTCGCCACACCCGCCGGTTTGAGCAAGGTCGCAAAACCGCCGAGGAAATCGTTGATGTCCGGCACATGGGCCAGCACGTTGTTGGCAGCCATCAGGTCAGCGCCCCAGCCTTCGCTGATCAACTGCGCAGCGGTGTCGCGACCGAAAAACAGTTCACGAATATCCAGGCCTTTTTCCCGTGCCGCTTGCGCGGTGCTGCGGGTCGGCTCGACGCCCAGGCACGGAATGCCGCGCCCCGCCACGTACTGCAACAGGTAACCGTCATTGGCGGCAATTTCCACCACACGGCTGTCAGCGGTCAGGCCGAAGCGCTCGACCATCTCGGCCACATACTTTTCGGCATGGGCCAGCCAGGTACTGGAGAACGAACTGAAGTAGGCGTACTCGGCATCGAACAGGCTGTCGGCGCGGGTGTAATCCTCGGTCTGCACCAGCCAGCACTGCTGACATACCGCGACCTTCAAGGGCACCCATTGCTCGGCCTGCTCCAACTGATCGGCGCGCACGTAGGCGTTGGACGGCGGCGACGTGCCGAGGTCAATCAGCGGCAAGGCCAGTGGAGTCGCGCAACCACGGCAGTTCATAAACGCACTCCGGCAAAGTATTCATCAAGGGACGGATGGTTGGCATCCCGCGCCGACAGATTATTGACAGGCAGCGGCCAGGCAATCGCCAACCGCGGGTCATTCACCGACAACCCACCTTCGTGTTCGGGTGTGTAATCGTGGCTGTGCAGGTAAAGCATCTCGGCATCGGCACTCAGGGTCTGGAAGCCGTGGGCGAAACCGGCAGGGATCAACAGGCTGCGCCCATCGCCAGCTCGCAGGTGTTCGGCGTGCCAGTGCAAAAAGGTTTCGGAGTCGGGGCGCAAATCCACTGCCACATCCCACACGTCACCGCGCAGGCAGGTAATCAATTTTGCTTCAGGCGCCTGAGCAGTCTGATAATGCAGGCCGCGCACGGTGCCGCGCTCGCGGGTGCAGGAATGATTGATCTGACGAATGTGAAACGCATGGCCGAAAGCGCTCAGGCTGCCTTCGCAAAACAGCCGGGCGAAGTGCCCGCGCTCGTCTTCGAAGCGTTTGTGCTGCACGCTGAACAACCCGTCCAGCGGCAACGCTTTCAATAGAAATTCACTCACAGCGCGCCTCGGTACTGGTTCAATTGGCCCAGAGTGATAGCGCGCATGTCGTCACCGTTCTGCCACGCCATATGCCAATCCAGCGTCTGAGTCAGGCATTGCTGCAAGGACCAGCGAGGTTGCCAGGCCAGCAATTGACGGGCGCGGCTGCTGTCCAGGCGCAACAGCCCGGCTTCATGCATCTCGCTCGGTTCGATGCGCAAGCCACGTGCTTGCGGCCAACGATGGGCAAGCAACTCGACCACCTCGCCGACACTGCACATGTCCGCCTCGCTCGGACCGAAGTTCCACGCACCGGCGAACTGCGGGCCTTGCTCATACAGACCGGCGGCCAGCTGCAGATACCCGGCCAGCGGTTCCAGCGCGTGCTGCCACGGGCGCACGGCTTGCGGGTAGCGCAGGGTCACGGGCTCGTTCGCCGACCACGCCTTGAGGACATCGGGAATCAATCGCTCCGGTGCGAAATCACCTCCCCCCAGCACGTTGCCGGCGCGCGCCGTAGCCAGGGCGAGGCCGTGGTCGGCATGCTTTTCAGCAGGGAAGAACGACGCGGCATAGGATTGCGCCAGCAACTCGCAACACGCCTTGCTGCTGCTGTAGGGATCGTGACCGCCCAACGCTTCATTCTCGCGGTATGGCCACAGCCATTCCTGATTGGCGTACACCTTGTCGGTGGTCACCAGCACGCAGGCACGGACGCCGCCGACCTGACGGATCGCTTCGAGCAGGTTGAGGGTGCCCATGACGTTGCTGGAATACGTACCCAGCGGGTCGCGATAACCTTCGCGCACCAGCGGCTGGGCAGCGAGGTGCAAGACGATTTCCGGTTGGGTGTCGCCGATCAGTTCGAGCAAGGCACCGAGGTCACGCAAATCACCGCGCTGATCGTTGATGCCTTCGTGCACGCGCGCCAGTTCGAACAGGCTCGGCTCGGTGGACGGATCGAGGGAGAACCCGCTGACCTGTGCGCCCAGGCTTTGCAGCCACAGCGTCAGCCAACTGCCCTTGAAACCGGTGTGGCCGGTGACCAGAACCCGTTTGCCGCGCCAGAAGTCCTGGCTCAGTCCCATTGTTTCCATGGGGCCTCCCCGCTCTGCCACAACGACTCCAGGTGATTCTTGTCACGCAGGGTGTCCATCGGGTGCCAGAAACCGTCGTGCTGGAACGCTTGCAACTGTTGCTCGCTGGCCAGGGCCGCCAAAGGTTCGGCTTCCCAGGACGTTTGATCGTCGGTGATGTAGGGCAAGACTTTGGGCGACAGTACAAAGAAGCCGCCGTTGATCCAGCCGCCGTCGCCCCGTGGTTTTTCAGTGAAGCCCAACACCGTGTCGCCCTCGCGTTCCAGGGCGCCGTAGCGTCCCGGTGGCTGTACCGCGGTGACAGTGGCGAGCTTGCCGTGGCTGAGGTGGAAATCCACCAACTCGCCGATATTAAGGTCGGAAACGCCATCGCCGTAGGTGAAGCAGAAGGCCTTTTCACCTTCCAGATAACGGGCCGCGCGACGCAGACGGCCACCGGTCATGGTTTCTTCACCGGTATCGATCAGGGTGACGCGCCATGGCTCGCTGTAGTTCTGATGAACGTCCATGCGGTTGTTGCACATGTCGAAGGTGACGTCGGAGGTATGCAGGAAGTAGTTGGCGAAGAAGTCCTTGATCGCGTAGCCCTTGTAGCCAAGGCAGATCACGAAATCGTGGATTCCGTGCGCGGAGTACTGCTTCATGATGTGCCAGAGAATTGGCTTGCCGCCGATCTCGATCATTGGCTTGGGCTTGAGGTGCGACTCTTCACTGATCCGCGTGCCCAGGCCACCCGCCAAAATAACTGCCTTCATCCCCTTCCCCTCTTGTTCGTCACAGGGCTCAGCCAAGCTGTATCAAGCTTTTGCGGGCCATCTGGCTAAAACTTTTCATGCCGTTCAGGGCGCCTCCAGACTCACCGGAAGTGCTCGTTTTATGGCGATATGAGGGGGACTAGCAGGAATCGCGCCAGCTCTTTCAGTCCAGCACCCGGCGATACGACGAGAGGCTCAGGGCGCGCTTCTGCGGGAGCCGGCTGGCTGGCGATGGCGGCCCCGCGGCTTACCAGACCACATGCGTCATCGTTAACGACAATCGCCAGCAAGCCGGCTCCTACAGCAGAACGCATATATCACGAACAACGAGGTCGAGCGTTAGCTCGCCTCGCGGTGCTGTTGCGGTATCCGCCCCCTCGAGAGGCCGAGCGGAGGTTCTGCGCAGTGGGCAACCCGGCATGGATGCCGGGTTAGCCGCCCCCAGCCATGGATGGCCGATGGCGGCGGGCCCACGGAGCAGGACCGGAGCGAGGGCATGCCGAGCCACAGCGAGGCACCGAACGACAGGGGCAAAGCGCTTTGGTTACTTTCGCGCTTTTCGAAAGTGACTCGCTGTAAGAGCGAAACCGCCAGAAGCCGTTACCGCAGCAACGGATATGCACCCAGCAAGAAAATGGTTGGCTGTCGGGGCGCCATCGACAGCAAGCCGGCTCCTACAGGTTTGGCGGCATGGCTGTTGCTCGGCATTGCGTGAAGAACAAAAAAGGCAGGCGACTCAACGTCGCCCGCCTTGTCTGGACCAAAGCCCGAACGATCAGTCCGCGAGCCAGCCGTTTTCCCAGTAACGTAGATTGTCGCCGCGCAACACGTAGTCGCGCAAGACGGTCTCGCGCAGCTCATCACCCATGCGATAACTGGCATCCGGATCAGCCAGGTGCATGCGGATGGCTTGCAGCCACTCGTCCGTGGAATTGGTCTTGATTCGGGTACACGGCAAATAGCCGCGATAGGCTTCGGTGTCGGTGCAGATCACCGGGTAGCCACAAGCGCCATACTCCAGCAAGCGCAGGTTGCTCTTGCAGTCGTTGAAGATATGGAACTCCAGTGGTGCCAATGCCAGGTCCAGATTCAGGCTGGCCAGCTTCGCCGGGTAGACATCCAGCCCGATCACCCCATGGAACTCGTGCATGTACGGGCGTAGATCATCCGGGCACATGCCGAAGAATACCCAGTCGACTTCATTGGCCAACTCACGAACCACATCGGCAATGACCGCCAGGTCCCCGTGGTGACTGGTGCCGCCGCCCCAGCCGACCCGAGGTTTTTTCGAGGTGCGGCGCTGACTGCGCAGATCCGTCCACAAGTTGGCCGCGAGCATGTTCGGCACGACACGAATGTCGTTGTGCATGTCGGATAACGCATTACCCAGCGACTCGGTCGAGACCACGACGCGATCGCACATACCGATCGCCCCTCGCACCAGCCTCTCCATCTCATCCTTGCCCGGCATGTTGCGGATATGCGCATTGCGATGTGGAACGTGGATGACATAGTCATCGAGCTCGTAGATCCGCCGCGCATTGGAGTAGCGTTGCAGTGCGGGAATCTCGCTGATCGTCCCTTCTGAATAGCGACCTTGCAGGATGATAACGTCAGGCGCCTGACGCTCGATTTCAATGATCGACGGCATGCTGTAATGGATACGCCCGAAAGCCCGGCCTGCCGCTTCCAGCTCGAGCAAGGGCTGCGTCACCCGGTAGTGACCAATGGCAGATGCATTGATGGGCACCGCGAGAATTTTGGGCAGATGTTCGTTGGAAAACGGGCTCCAGCCTGTACGCAGGCCTGGCTCGAGACTGAAGCTGGAGCCACCGAGCCCATGCAACGACATATTGACGTTGTAAGCCGGATCACGGGCAATCAGCGGTAACCACCGTTTGTAGAATACCTCCTGTTCCTGGGCACGCGAAGTCTCCTCGTCCGCTTGCCCCACCACGGCCGGTTTCGCCCCCAGCGCCATTTGAGCAAAAGGTGTCCACACCACCAGATAACCTTCCTGGCCAACCCGCAGGCACAGGTCCACCTCGTGCAGCGACTGCGCCAGCTCCTGCTCGTCCAGGCCGCCGACCGCTTCGAACACCGCTTTGCGCACCATCAGGCAATCACCACCGACGGCACTCAAATTGTGAGCGACCTGCAACCGGTTCATGTAACCCAATGCCTGCAGAGACTCGCCGTAAAACGGCGCACCGGCCGGGCCCTGCAGACCAAGGATCAGGCCGGCATGCAACACGCAACCATCCGGGTTGAACAGCTTGGCGCCGACCACGCCGACTTCCGGACGCTGTGCGTGGTTGAGCAATTCATCCAGCCAGTCACCCTGGGTGATCACCGCATAAGGGTTGAGCAACAGGACGTAATCACCACGGGACTGGTTCACGGCGAAATTGCGCAGCGCCGCCACATTGTCCTGACGCTCACAGCTCACCACACGAATCCGCTCACTGCCCAACTGCGCCATAGCGGCGAACCAGGCCCGCGCCTCGGCGCTCTCGCTGCCATTGTCCACCAGCAGTAATTCGTACTCGCCGTAAGCGGTCTTCTCCAGCAGGGTCTCGACGCAACGCTGCAAGGCAATCGTCTGGTCCTGACTGGCAATGATGATCGACACCAGCGGCTGATCGGCATGCCGATAGTCGACACGATTGAGCAGCGCCGAACTGCCCTGGCGAATGTCATGGGCGACGCCAACACGTTGCAGGTGCGCCTCGAGCAACAGCCGATTGTTGTCGATCACGTCCGGCTGCGACAGCCATTTGCCCAGGTCGAACACCGACTCCAGCAACACTTCGGCGATGTGGCCGATCACCTGGGTGCCGTCATTCTCGACCATGCGCCACAACACATCGTGAGGTGCCAGTTCGCCGTACACCGAATCAAAACCGCCCAGCGCCAGGAATCGCTCGCGCTCGAACGCCAGGGCACGCCCGACGTAGGGGTAGCTGCGCATGAGGTCCAGGTTGAAATCGGGTTTGAACGCAGGCTCCACCGATTCCCCCTGTCGCAGTCCGCCCTCATCGCTGTACAGGCACGTCAGTGTGTGCGAGTGGGCGATCCGTTCGGCCATGACGAGCAAGGCCGGGGCCACCAGACGATCGCCGGCGCGCAGCAGATAGAACCAGTCGGCGCCTGCCAGTTGCGGCAGCAGATCGTTGATTTGTTGCTGCCAGTCATCTTGCAGCGGCAAACGGAAAACCCCTTCACTCAGCCTGGCCTCAGTACAGGCAGACGAAAGCACCAGCGTCAGCTCAGGCGCGTAATCCTGTTCCGCGAGCGCTTCCAGCGTGAGCTCCAGCGCAGATCGGCTGCCGTGCTCATCAATGATGACCGGGACGATTTTAGGCACATGCGGCCAACCGGCCAGCGTTTCCGACAACAGCTCTCGCTGCCCGTCGCTGAGACTGCGGCAGGAAAGCCACTGGCCATACAGCTCGGCGAAACTGACGCTGGCGATACCGACCTGGTAATCCTGAGTGGTCTGCCGGGTACCCAAGGTTCGGCTCAATGGCAACTCTTCCCAGACCCGGGGTGACTCGCCCGCCTTGGACAGCGGCAGATAGCGAACCCATCCAGGTGCAGGCGCCGACTCGCCGCTGCGGGCCTTGAGCATCTGCAACATCCATTGCCGCTCGGCCTCTACCGCGTCCTTCATGGCTTGCTGGCCGCTCAGCCGCTCCGGATACAGGCGCTCGACACTGAGGATGAGGTTGGACACCACCAGGTTGCCGCGCCGCAGCAGGCAAACGTACAGGGCAAAATCGAGGGTTGCGACGAAGCAGTGTCCTGGCTGGGTCAAGGCTGGCATCAGCTCCAGCACATCCGCGCGACGGAACAGCGCATTGCTGAATCCGCCGAGGATATTGACCGGGAAGTTCTCGAAGATCCCCAGCAGGTCTTCGCCCTTGAACAGCCCGCTCGCCGGGGAAAGCGGCGTGTTTTCGAGCCGCGACGGCAGCACCAGGTCATCGGCATCCCAGAACAGTCGCTGGGCCAGTACCAGATTCACCTCTGCATGATCGATGAGCGGCTGCGCCTGGCGCTCAATGCACGCCGAGAACAGTTGATCATCATCACAGAGAAACTTGATGAACTCGCCTTGCGCCTGCTCAAGGCATGCTTGCAGGTTACCGACCAGCCCCAGGGTGCGCGGATTGCGCACGTAGTGCACGGCGACTCCGGTTTGCTCAACCACCGAAGCGACGATGTCCTCGATCTCGTTGTCGCGACTGTCATCGCAGACAATGATCTCCAGATTGCCGTAACTCTGGGTCACGGCACTGCGCAAGGCCCGGTTGAAAAAGCGTGGGTTGAAGGCAGGAATGACCAGGCTGACAAGCGGAAGTGAATTCACGGCGGGCTCACAAGCGGTGCGGGTCCGCCCAGGACAGCGAGCCCTTTGAAACCGCAAAAACGATGAATATTGAAGGGTCAGGGCAATCGGGCGCCTGCGCGCCCGGCAGCCGTCAGATCTTGTTGAACAGGCCCAACTGAGAAATTTTGCTGAACGCCAGTTGGGCAGCCTGCAACATGGTCTGCTGCAACGTCAGGCGAGTCATTACCTCGGCCGGATCAGAATCGCGAATCGATGACTGGCTCGCGGTATTGGCCAACGTCAGGGTCTCGTTGGTCGTGGACTGATCATCCAGCGACTGACCACGCGCACCGATCGAAGTCACTGCGGTGCCAATCTGGTTGGAGGCGCTGTCGAGGTTGCCCATGCCCGAATCCATGGCCGCCAGAAATTTCTGTCTGGCGACCGGGTCGGAGCCAACCGGCAAATTCATGGCGGTCATCATTTGGCCCAGGGTATCGAGCACGTTCTGGGTCTGGTGATTGTTGGCCTGAATCACAAACTGGTCACCGGCACCCGGCGTTCCGCCCACGGCGAAGGTCACGCCAGCGGCGGTGGCGTTGGTCCCGACCATGGTGCCCGACGACACTGGCCTGCTGTCGGCAGTGATCGGCGCTGCGTACAGATCGAAATCGGTCGCGCTGGTGAACTTGAGAATCGCCCCGCCCGACGGGAACGCATTGGTGTAGGCGGTATTGTTGGTCACGCTGGAGCCGGTGATGACCGCCGTCGAAGGGTTACCAGGGCTGCGCGAGGTGTTGAAGGTGTCCGGGGTGGAAGCCAACTGGAAGGTATGCCCGGCAATCGCCGTGTCCGGGACATCGCCGGACTGGAGATTGATGTTCAGCTTCATGTCGACACCACGGAAGTTGACCACCTGGTTGGCGCCGTTGCTGTTGCTGACCACACCGTTCTGGCTGGCTTCAGCGGTCACGTCGTTACCCAGTGCATCGGTAATGCGCAACTGCGTGCTGCTGAGGAAAGTGACTGTGTACGGCTCCCCGCCCGCGAACTTGGCGTTGTAGGTCGCACTGGAGTTGATCTGGCCACTGGACAGGACCACTCGACCGTCATCCACCGCTGGCGCGGTCATGGTGGTCTGGGTGCGACTGGTGTTGATGGTCTGCTGGAATGCATCCCAACCCGTGGTGTTGGTGGCGATCGACAGATTATCGCCAATGCCCAGATTGATGCTGGTCTGGTCACCGTTGTAGGTGAAGGTGCCGTCAGCGTTCTTCGAGTACGGCGCCGTGTCGGTTTTCGAACCGGAGAACAGGTAGTTGCCCGCCGAGTCCTTGGAGTTCATCAGGCCCAGCACTTGCTCCTGGATCTGGCTCAACTCTTCCGCATAGGCTTTGCGGTCAGCATCGGTGGCGATGCCGTTGTTGGCACTGAGGGCGATTTCCTTGGCTCGCTGCAGGGCGGTACCAATGGAGGACAACGTGGTTTCCTGCAGGCTCAACGCATTTTTGGTCGAACTGATGTTGGTTTTGTACTGATCAATCATTGCACTCTGCTGGCCCAACTGCAGCAAACGCCCGGCACCGATCGGATCATCGGCGGCGGTGTTGACACGCACCAGGCTGCTGGCTTCATTGCTGGTCGCGATCGCCTTGTTGAAGTTGCGCTGGTAGTTGGCAGCGGTTATCTCGTAATACTGGGCGGTAGAAATGCGCATGAATTACGACTCCTTAAAGGCTGTTGATCAGCGTGCTGAAAATTTCCTGCGCAGCCTTGATGATCTGCGAAGACGCGGTGTAGTACTGCTGGTATTTGACCAGGTTGCCGGTTTCTTCATCCAGGTCGACCCCGGACACCGAATCACGGGCACCTTTGGCATTGGTCAGGATCGCCGTGGTGGCTTCGCTGTCGGTTTTGCCCTGGGCCGCCTTGGTGCCGACGTTGGTCACCAGTTTGTTGTAGGCGTCGGTCAGGCTGATGCCTTTGCTCGCGCTACCGGTGTCTACGGTCTGCTTGGTTTGCAGGCCGACCAGCGCTTGAGCGTTGCGGTTGTCGGAGGACGCCGCGCCGGTCAGGTTGATCGTGAAGCTTTCGCCGGTCGTTGGCGCGGCGCCGACCGTGGTTTCGACGGTGAAGGTTTTCTGCACCGGCGGAGCAACGCTGTTGTCCATGACCGGAGCGCCCGTGGCGTCGACCATGCCCACTTTCAGGCTCAGGGTGTTGCTCTGTCCTGGAACAATGGTGCCGGTGCCGATCGAGTTGCCTTTGGCATCGACCATGTTGTAACTCTGGCTACCGCCGCTCGCGGCACCGAACACCAGTTTGACCGGTGTCGAATACTTGAGCGCGGTCTGCATTTCTGCCTGGGCCGCCGGGTTGTAGATGTCGATGGTGCTGGTCAGCGTCGGCTGGGTGTAAGTGCCGGTGTTGTTGGCACTGGTCACGCCGGTCAACGGTGCCGCGGCGGCGATTTTTTTCGGGTCGGTGAGGACGGCCTGGATGCTGCTCGCCGCGCCACGGGTCGGGGTCACCTTGAACGAGTCACCGGCACTCAACGCACCGCCGTTGAGATTCAGGCTGAACCCGTCAATCACTGGAGGCGGCGTGGTCGTGGTGCTGAAGCTGCCCATGTCGGTGCCGTCAGAACGCTTGACGCTGTAGTTGGTCGGGCTGGTGAACGTCACCTCGTAGTCACTGGTGGTCAGCTTGCCAGTGTCTTTGATGGTGACATCCAGGTTACCGGAACCGGTGCTGTTACCCGCCTGGGCAATGCTGCGCTGACTGATCAGGGTGGCACTGTTGATGTTGTTGAAAATCGGCGCACCAAAGTCACCGTTCTTGTCGATGCCCTGGGCTTGTTGACGGTTGATCTGATCAGCCACCACCAGTGCCACACGCCCCAGCTCGTTGAGCGATGGGTCGAGGACTTCCTTGCGGTAAGACAGCAGACCACCGATTTCGCCACCGCTGATCACCGACGTGATGTCGATGGTGCTGGAGCCGCGGTTCATCTGCAGCGACATGCGCGACGGATCATCCTTGCCCGGCACGGCTTCCAGGGTATTGGTGGTGTTGCCGATCACCAGCGGCTGGCCGCTACCGACGTAGATGTCGTAGCTGTTGCCGCGTTCGACGACTTGCGCGCCGACCAGCTCGGACAACTGACGCACCGCTTCGTTACGGCTGTCGAGCAGGTCATTGGGCTGGCTGGTGCCGGAGGAAAGTTCGGCAATTTTCTGGTTGAGGCCGGCAATCGAATTGGCGAGTTTATTGACCTGCGCCGCCATGTCCGACAGGTTGCCGTTGAGGGTGGTGTTCTGGTCGTTCAACTGCTTGGCGATGGAGTTGAAGCGACTGGCCAGCCCTTGGGCGCCGCTGATCACCGCTTGACGAGACGTGTCATCCGTAGCGGATGTCGCGACACCCTGCATCGACGTGAAAAACTTCTGCAGCACAGCGGTCAGACCGGTATTGGAGTCGGACAGCGTGGCATCCAGCGGCGTGACCTGGGCGCCATAGCTGGACGCTTCGCTGTTGAGCGAAGTCGCCGTGCGCAACTGCGAATCCAAATAGGTGTTGTACACCCGACGCACATCGGCCAGCGTCGTGCCGGTGCCGATGAACACGTTGCCGTACTGAATCGAGCCTTTGGTGCTCTGCACGGTTTGCTGGCGCGAGTACCCAGCGGTGTCGACGTTGGCAATGTTGTTGCCGGTGGTCACCAACGAAGAATGGCCAGCAGCCAGTCCCGACATCCCGATATTGAGCAAACTCATGGTTCAGACCTTAATCCTTGTGCCTATAAAGGCGTGGTGGAAGCGCCCGCCGCAGCGTAGTTCTGGTAACTCGTCATCTGCCTGGCTATCTGCGAAATCTTGCTCGCGTAGTCCGGGTCGGTTGCGTAACCGGCCTTCTGCAACTCGCGTACAAACTGTTCTGGGTTATCGGCCGACTTCACGACATCTTGATAGCGATTATTGGTCTGCAGCAAAGTCACAAGGTCATGGAAACTGTCCTTGTAAGAATCGTAGGAACGAAACTCGGCCGTCTCCCTGACCATCTCGCCATTCCTGAATTCGCTGGTGATCGCCCGCGCCGAATCGCCCTTCCAACTGCTGCCGGCCTTGATGCCAAACAGGTTGTGGCTGCTGCTGCCATCCTGGGCGCGCATGACCGATTTGCCCCAACCGGTTTCCAGCGCAGCCTGGGCCACCAGGTAACGCGGATCGACGCCAATGCGGTCGGCGGCTTCCTTGGCCATCGGCAACATGGTGTTGACGAATTCGTCAGCGGAACTGAAGACTTTCTTCGCCGGCGCCAGAGGTATTTGCGCCATGGCGCGGCCGTACACTTGCATGCGCCCACCGGACGCGGTGGTCGTTTGCGGAGCGAGCCAATCGCCGTTGTACAAGGGGCCGGAACCGCTCTTGGTGGTTTGCGGCAACTGGATGTTGTTCTGCGCGACGACAGCTGTCGTTGCCGCAGTCGATGCCGACGGCACCAGCCCGGCGAGCAGACGATCAGCCAGTTTCGGCGGCAATGCCAGGCGTCGCTGATTGATCAGTGCCATGTCATTGCGATGCGAGCCCTCGCCCGTCGGTGCCTTGACCGACCGCGAAGCCCACAACGGACGCTCGCCGTTGACCCGCGAAAGCGGACCGTTGATGGCAACAGTTCCAGCGGCCACCGGCGTTTGTACCGCAGCTTTAGCGGCCTCCTGCTTGGCTGCCGAGGCGGCGGCCGCTTCACCCGGAGCCATCGGCTTGTTCTTCGACATTTGCCGCATCAGCACGTCTGCCAACCCGATACCACCGCCCTCGCGGGACATGGAAACGGCCAACTGCTGGTCGTACATTTCCTGGTATTGCTTGGCCGCTGGCGTGTTCAGCGGGTTGTCCTGCCCCAACGCATCGGTGGCCGAGCGCATGGACTTGAGCATTTCACCGAGAAACAGCGATTCGAATTCCTGCGCAACCTTGCGCATGTTGCCGTCGCTGTTCTTGTCGCCAACCTTGAGCTGGTTCAGTCGATTGAGGTCTGAATACGACCCCGAATCGCTACTGCTGACCCGACCGCTCTTGCGCATATCCATGCTCGCCGTCCTCAGATCACGATCAGGTCGGCTTGCAAGGCGCCGGCCTGTTTCAGTGCTTCGAGAATCGCCATCAAGTCACCCGGCGCCGCGCCGACCTGGTTCACCGCACGGACGATTTCGTCGAGGGTGGTGCCCGGGCCGAACTTGAACATCGGCTTGGCCTCCTGCTCGGCGTTGACCCGCGAGCGTGGCACGACCGCTGTCTGACCGTTGGACAACGGGCCTGGCTGACTGACGATCGGGTCTTCGGTGATGGTGACGGTCAGGCTGCCGTGGGTCACGGCGGCCGGTGAAACCTTGACGTTCTGGCCGATCACGATGGTGCCGGTCCGGGAGTTGATGATGACTTTCGCCACCGCCTGACCTGGATCGATTTCGAGGTTTTCCAGGATCGACAGGTAGTCGACACGCTGGCTCGGATCCAGCGGCGCGCTGACGCGAATCGAACCGCCGTCGATGGCCTGGGCCACGCCAGGGCCGAGCATGTTGTTGATCTTGTCGACGATGCGCTTGGCCGTGGTGAAGTCGGAACGGTTGAGGTTCAAGGTCAGGCTGTTGCCCTGATTGAAACCGCTCGGCACCGCTCGCTCGACCGATGCACCACCCGGGATGCGACCGGCCGACGGAACGTTGACGGTGATCTTCGAACCGTCTCGACCTTCAGCATCGAAACCGCCGACTACCAGGTTGCCCTGGGCGACCGCGTAGACGTTGCCGTCGATGCCCTTGAGCGGCGTCAGCAGCAACGTACCGCCGCGCAGGCTCTTGGAGTTACCGATGGACGATACGGTGATGTCGACTTGTTGGCCCGGCTTGGCGAATGGCGGTAAATCGGCACTGATCGACACCGCCGCGACGTTCTTCAACTGCACGTTGCCCGAGCCCGGCGGCACCTTGATGCCGAACTGCGAGAGCATGTTGTTGAAGGTCTGCAGGGTGAACGGGGTTTGCGTCGTCTGGTCGCCGGTGCCGTTAAGCCCGACCACCAGGCCGTATCCGATCAATTGGTTGGAACGCACGCCGGAAATACTGGCGATATCCTTCAGCCGCTCGGCTTGAGCATTGAAGGCTGCGGACAGCATCAGGGCGGCCACCATCAGGTGTTTGAAGTTCAACATGCTCAACTGGAAAGCCACCTAGAAAGGGAACAGCGGGCTGAGGAAGAAACGGTCGAACCAGCCTGGCTGACTCGCATCGGCAAACGAGCCGGTACCCGAATAGGTGATGCGCGCATCGGCGACACGGGTCGACGACACGGTGTTATCAGTGGCGATGTCATCGGCGCGAACCAGGCCGGCAATCCGTACCAGTTCGTCGCCGGTATTGAGGGTCAGCCACTTCTCGCCGCGCACGGCGATGATGCCGTTGGGCAAGACGTCAGCGACCGTCACGGTGATCGAACCGGTCAGGCTGTTGCCCTGCCCGGCCTTGCTGTCGCCCTTGGTTGCGCGATCGCCTTCATAGCTGGCGCTCAAGCTCAGGTCGTTGCTGCCAAACGGGTTGTTGGTGGTGGCGCTGCTACCGAACAGCGAGGTCAGGCCAATGCCGGTCTTGCTGGTCTTGTCGATCTGCGAGTTGGCGTTTTTGCTGGCCTGGGTCTTCTCGTTCAGGGTGATGGTGATGATGTCACCGACCCGAAACGCCTTTCGGTCGCTGTAGAGGTTTTGTTCGAAACCGGCCTGGTAGATCGAGCCGTTATTCGCGGCAGCCGGCAGCGGCGTGCGCGGCAACACCGGGGCGTAGTAAGGGTCATTAGGCTTGGGCGTCACAGGCACGCAGCCTGCGAGCGCGGTAATCCCACTCAGTGCCAGAACAGAGACGAAGCGATTCATGACCCTACCTCACGGTGTTGCAGGCGACCTCGTGGCCGCCTCATAGACTTGATTACAGATTCTGCGTTACGAACGAGAGCATCTGGTCGGCGGTGGAGATCACCTTGGAGTTCATCTCGTAGGCGCGCTGAGTGGTGATCATGTTGACCATCTCCTCAACGGTGCTGACGTTGGAGGTTTCCAGGGTGTTCTGCAGTGTGGTACCGAAACCGGCCAGGCCAGGCGTGCCGACTTGCGGCGCACCACTGGCGGCGGTTTCCAGGAACAGGTTGTTGCCCACGGCTTGCAGGCCGGCCGGGTTGATGAAGTCGGCGGTTTGCAAGTTGCCGATCACCTGGGACGCCGGGTTGCCGGCCACGGTAATGGAGACGGTGCCGTCCTTGCCGACGGTGAAGGTCTGGGCATCGTTCGGGATGACAATCGCCGGTTCCAGGGCGAAGCCGCTGGCGTTGACGATCTGGCCGTTGGAGTCCAGGTGGAACGTACCATCACGGGTGTAGGACGTGGTGCCGTCCGGTTGCAGGATCTGGAAGAAACCACGACCGTCGATGGCCATGTCCAATGGCTGCTCGGTGGTTTGCAGGCTGCCGGCGCTGAAGTTTTTCTGGGTGCCGACAATGCGCACACCGGTACCCAATTGCAGACCCGACGGCAGTTCGCTGTCCTGGGTCGACTGGGCGCCTGGCTGACGCTTGATCTGATAGAGCAGGTCCTGGAACTCGGCGCGGTCACGTTTGAAACCCGTGGTCGAGACGTTGGCCAGGTTGTTGGAAATGGTGGTCAGGTTGGTGTCCTGGGCGGACAGACCGGTTTTGGCAACCCATAGAGCCGGAAGCATTCGATTCTCCTCGTGCGCCTGTTTTACGGCGCAACGTTCTGATAATTAGCTGATCTGCAAGACCCGAGCCATGGCCTGGTCATCGTCTTTGGCGGTGTTCATCATCTTGATGTGCAGCTCGAACTGCTTGGACAAGGCCAGTACCGAAGTCATCTCTTCCACAGCGTTGACGTTGCTCGACTCGAGGAACCCGGACACCAGTTTGACGTTGGCATCGGCTTGCGCCGGCTGGCCATCCTTGGTGTGGATCGAACCGTCCAGGCCTTTGGTCATGTTCTTGATGTCCGGGTTGACCAGCTTGATGCGGTCAACTTCCGCCATGACGCGCGGTCCTTCACCCATCGCACGAATGCTGATGGTGCCGTCTTCGCCCACTTCAATTTGTTGCTCGGGCGGCACGGCAATCGGTCCGCCATTGCCGATCACCGGCATACCGTTGCCGGCGCGCAGTACGCCGAGGGCGTCGACCACCAGACTGCCGGTGCGCACGTAGCTTTCACCACCATCAGGGGTCTGCACCGCCAGCCAGCCGCTGCCTTGCACGGCGACATCGAGGTCGCGGCCGGTTTCTACCAGGCTGCCAGGGGAAAAATCGGTGGCCGGGCGTTCGGACATGGCAAACGCACGCGCCGGAAAGCTGTCACCGAACACCGGCATCGAACGGGCTTGCTCCAAGTCTTTCTGGAAGCCGTTGGTGGATATGTTCGCGAGGTTGTTGGCATGAGCTTTTTGCGCCAGTGCATTCTGGCTGGCGCCGGTCATTGCCACATAAAGGTACTTGTCCACAATCTTTCCTCTGCCTGCCGGACGTTTGCCGCCCACTGCTGTACTGACGAGGCATAAGCAATTTGCAGACCAACTTGTTTTTGCAGGCGTTGAGCCCGGCAAACAAAGGACTTGGGGAGATGGAGGGGGTGCAGAGGATTTGTATCAGAGACGAAAAACCGGCGGTGTTATGCCGTTAAGTGGCAAGGCTTGACCTGTTGCAGCAACACAAACACCTGTGGCGGGAGCTTGCTCCCGCTGGGCTGCAAAGCAGCCCCAAAATGGCTGACCGAATTTCTACTGGCAGATCGCGCAGGCTCTCTTTGCGGCCGCTTCGCGCCCGAGCGGGAGCAAGCACCCTCGCCACAGGGTCAGGTGTTGTCCTTGCCCACCTCATAATCGCGCAACTTATTGGCAATGGTCGTATGGGAAACCCCCAACCGCTTACCCAATTGCCGACTGCTCGGATGCTCGGAATACAAGCGCTCCAGCACCGCTTTCTCGAAGCGCCCGACAATCTCGTCCAGCCCACCCTCTAGCGAGAAATCGCCAAGCGGCTGACGCACGCCGTAATCCGGCAAGCGAATGTGCTCGGCCTTGACCGTCCCGCCCTCGCACAGGGAAACCGCCTGGAATAGCACGTTCTCCAACTGCCGCACGTTGCCCGGCCAGTGGTAATGACTGAGCCGGTCCATGGCCGCCGGTGCGAGTTTCGGCAGCGGGCAGCCGATCTGCCGACTGGCCTGGTCGAGGAAATGCTCCACCAGCGGCGTCAAACCGTCGAGGCATTCGCGCAGCGGCGGGATGTGCAACGACAACACGTTCAAGCGGTGATAGAGGTCCTGACGAAACTCGCCACGGGCGCACAACTCGGACAAGTCGACCTGAGTCGCACAGATCACCCGCACATCGAGATAAACCTCTTCGTCACTGCCTACACGCCGGAAGCATCCGTCCTGCAGGAAACGCAGCAGTTTCACCTGCAAGCGCGGGCTCATTTCCCCGACACCATCGAGAAACAGCGTACCGCCCGCCGTCAGTTCCAACAGCCCGAGCTTGCCTTCGGCCCGCGCCCCTTCGAAGGCGCCCGGGCCGTAGCCGAACAGTTCAGTCTCGGCCATGGATTCCGGCAGACCGGCGCAGTTGAGCGCCATCAAGGGTGACTGCCCGCGCGGACTGGCCAAGTGGCAGGCGCGCGCCAACAGTTCTTTACCGGTTCCGGTTTCACCTTCTATCAATAGTGGCGCGTCGAGCGGGGCCATGCGCCGAGCTTCGCGCACCACCGCCGCCATGACTTTCGAACTCTGGAAGATGCTGTCGAAGCCGCGCAATTCCTGCTTGCGGACGTTATAGATGCGTTCGCCCACGCGGTCGGCGCGGTGCAGCGTCAGTACCGCACCGGCCATGGCTTCACTGTCATCATGTTCCGATTGCAGTGGCGCAATGTCGGCCAGAAACACGTCGCCTTTGACCTTGACCCGCAGCCCGTTGATCCGCGATTTGTTGGCACGCACCAGTTCCGGCAAGTCGAAGTCTTCGGCATAACGGGACAACGGAATCCCCGGCACTTCATCGACTCGCACGCCCAGCAACTGAGCCGCCGCCCGGTTAGCCGCGACGATGGAACCCCCCATGTCGATCGACAACACCGGAAACTCCAGGGCGCCGAGCAACGCATTGAGTTCCATATGCCGACGTTCGCTGGGCATCAGTCCTACACGCTTGACGCCAAAAACCCCGGTAATCGCCTCGAATTTCGGACGCAACGCCTGGAACTGAATGTTGATCAAGTTCGGACAGTGCAGGTAAATCGCGTTGCCATGCTCGCCGCCCACCTCACCGCGCGCGACGTTGATGCCGTACTCCACCAGCAGGTTGAGAATGTCGCGCAGGATGCCGATGCGGTTCTGGCAGTGGACTTTGATTCGCATGTGAAAGACCTGATAAACGATGTTTGACCTGTGGGAGCCAGCCTGCTGGCGATGGCATCGCATCAGGCAATATTGATGTCGAATGACACGCCGCTATCGCCAGCAGGCTGGCTCCCACATGTTTAGCGCCTGACTTTTCTGCCAAGGCACGCAGATAGTCGTCAAGATTATGTGACAGTCATGACGCTTTTCAAACCCGCAAATCTCAGCAACTACGCGACGCCTATCGATTCGTAACGAAAACTTTACGAATATCCGGGATTTTTCCTACGCAATGCGCGTATCCCCGGCTGCAACACTGCAATTCATGGGGTATTTCTAGGTCCATAGCAGCACATAACAAGAACGAAATCCCTTAGCAGGAGAGCAGCATGAAGCAGACGCAATACGTGGCTCGCGAGCCCGATGCGCAAGGTTTTATCGACTACCCCGCCGAAGAACACGCGGTGTGGAACACGCTGATCACTCGCCAATTGAAAGTGATCGAAGGGCGTGCGTGCCAGGAATACCTGGACGGTATCGAAAAACTCGGTCTGCCCCACGACCGCATTCCTCAACTGGGCGAGATCAACAAGGTTCTCGGTGAAACCACCGGCTGGCAGGTCGCCCGTGTCCCGGCGCTGATCCCCTTCCAGACTTTTTTTGAATTGCTCGCCAGCAAGCAGTTTCCAGTAGCCACGTTTATTCGGACCCGCGAAGAACTGGACTACCTGCAAGAGCCGGACATTTTCCACGAGATCTTCGGTCACTGCCCGCTACTGACCAATCCCTGGTTCGCCGAATTTACCCACACTTACGGCAAACTTGGCCTACAGGCTTCCAAGGAAGAACGGGTGTACCTGGCGCGCCTGTACTGGATGACCATCGAGTTCGGCCTGGTCGATACCCCGCAAGGCCAGCGCATCTACGGCGGCGGCATTCTGTCTTCACCGAAAGAAACCGTTTATTGCCTGTCAGACGAGCCTGAGCATCAGGCATTCGATCCGCTGGAATGCATGCGCACGCCGTACCGCATCGACATCCTGCAACCCCTGTATTTCGCGCTGCCGAACCTCAAGCGCCTGTTCGACCTGGCCCATGAAGACATCATGGGCATGGTCAAGCAAGCGATGCAGATGGGCCTGCACACACCGAAGTTTCCGCCAAAACCGAAAGCGGCGTGATCCGCGACTTTTAAGATCAAGTGAGCCTGTCAGGAACCGTCGCTTTGCTTTAGCGTGGTGATACTGACGGCCGATTTCCATTTATTCGATTTCAGGAACTCATCATGTCCACATTGAACCAAGCCCATTGCGAAGCCTGCCGCGCCGATGCCCCACAAGTCAGCGACGAAGAACTGCCGGTACTGATCAAGCAGATCCCGGACTGGAACATCGAAGTGCGCGACAGCATCATGCAGCTGGAAAAAGTCTTCCTGTTCAAGAATTTCAAACACGCCCTGGCGTTCACCAATGCCGTCGGTGAAATCTCCGAGGCCGAAGGTCACCACCCTGGCCTGCTGACCGAGTGGGGCAAAGTCACCGTGACCTGGTGGAGCCACTCGATCAAAGGCCTGCACCGCAACGACTTCATCATGGCCGCGCGCACTGACGAAGTGGCCAAGGACGCCGAGGGCCGCAAATAATGCATTTCGACGCCATCGGCCGGGTGCCCGGCGACCCGATCCTCGGTCTGATGGAGGCCTATGCGCAGGACTCCAACCCGCGCAAATTCGACCTCGGCGTGGGAGTCTACAAAGACGCCCAGGGCCTGACCTCGATTCCCCAGGCGGTGAAACTTGCCGAGGCGCGACTGGTGGATCGCCAGACCACCAAAACCTACATCGGCGGTCATGGCGACGCGGCCTTCGGCAAGGTCATCAGTGAGCTGGTGCTCGGCGCCGACTCGAAGCTGATCAGCGAACAACGCGCCGGCGCCACCCAGACACCGGGCGGCACGGGCGCATTGCGCCTGAGTGCGGACTTCATCGCCCAGTGCCTGCCGGGCCGTGGCGTGTGGTTGAGCAACCCGACCTGGCCTATCCACGAAACCATTTTCGCGGCGGCCAAGGTCAATGTCAGCCACTACCCGTACGTGGGCAGCGACAACCGTCTGGATGTCGACGCGATGCTCGCGGTGCTCAACGAAGCACCCAAGGGCGACGTGGTATTGCTGCACGCCTGCTGCCACAACCCGACCGGGTTCGATCTGTCTCACGACGATTGGCGTCGAGTGCTGGACGTGGTGCGTCGGCGGGAACTGTTGCCACTGATCGACTTCGCCTACCAGGGCTTCGGCGACGGCCTGGAGCAGGACGCCTGGTCGACCCGGCTGTTCGCCGCCGAATTGCCGGAAATGCTGATCACCAGTTCCTGCTCGAAAAACTTCGGCTTGTACCGCGACCGCACCGGGGCGCTGATTGTCTGCGCGAAAAACGCCGACAAGCTGACCGACATCCGCAGCCAACTGGCCAACATCGCCCGCAACCTGTGGTCGACGCCACCGGATCACGGCGCCGCCGTGGTGGCAACCATCCTCGGTGACCCGGAGCTGAAAAGCCTATGGGCCGACGAAGTGGAAACCATGCGCCTGCGCATCGCCCAACTGCGCAGCGGTCTGGTCGAGGCGCTGGAGCCTCACGGTTTGCGCGAGCGCTTTGCGCACATTGGGCTGCAGCGCGGGATGTTTTCCTACACCGGGTTGACGCCTGAGCAAGTGAAAAACCTGCGCGATCATCACAGCGTGTACATGGTCAATTCAGGTCGGGCCAACGTGGCGGGGATTGATGCCACGCGCCTGGATTTGTTGGCCGAGGCGATTGCCAGCGTCTGCAAGTAATCCTCAAGCAATGCAACACCCCTGTGGGAGCGAGCCTGCTCGCGATAGCGGTTTATCAATCAACATCACCGTTGAATGACACTCCGCTATCGCTAGCAGGCTCGCTCCCACATTTGTTTTGTGTTGGCTCTCCTACCGATCTGTCTATACAACCCCGTCTGTCGAAACAAATGGATATAAAAGTCTGTTTGTCATTTTCAGTGCTGTATCCTGCCGAGGCTTTTTAAAAGCGCGGATCTACCAGATCTATCAACAGACTTAGCGAGGAGCGCAACCATGCACGAGATTCCTAATCTCCCCTTCCCAAGCCTGCACGTACCTGAGCAGACGACCACGCAACAAGCCGGCGCCCAACAGCCCGAGCCGAAAGAAGCCACTGACAGCCGCCAGGCTGACAGCGAAGACTGAAACACCCGCCGTACAGACCGTGTGGAAAGCGCTAACATGCGCTTTCCACACTGCCTGAAACGAGAGCGCCCCCATGACCGATGAATTCAGCGAAGCGCAAGCCAGCGTCCTGATCGGCACCGCCGAGAAAATGATCGAGATCTGGAATCGCCTCTCCCCCGAAAAACAGGCCGCATTGCTTGCCCGCTTCGGCACTGAAGAAAATGCCTTGGCCGCATTGGTCACCACGCAGCTGGTAGCGCCTGCCAAGCCCGAGTGACACCACCCGGCAAATAGTTTTACTTTTTCACAACTCGCCCGCGTTCACGCCGTTATCATGAGCAGCCTATCTATCCTGCTTTCCCGTGGACCTTTACCCATGTCTGAAAACCAGCGCCCCCTGGCGGTCACGCTGCAAGTTGTCTCCATCGTTCTGTTTACCTTTATTGGCTACTTGAATATCGGCATACCCCTCGCCGTGCTGCCGGGCTACGTTCACAGTGAACTCGGATTTGGCGCGGTGATCGCCGGGCTGGTGATCAGTGTGCAATACCTCGCCACCCTCCTCAGCCGCCCGTACGCCGGGAAAATCATCGACAACAAGGGCAGCAAACTCGCGGTGATGTATGGCCTCGCCGGTTGCGGCTTGAGCGGTGTATTCATGCTGATTTCGGCCTGGACCCAAAGCCTGCCGATGCTGAGTTTGATCAGCCTGTTGATCGGCCGCCTGGTGCTTGGTAGTGCTGAAAGTCTGGTGGGCTCCGGCTCAATTGGCTGGGGCATCGGCCGGGTTGGCGCAGCGAACACTGCCAAGGTCATCTCGTGGAACGGCATCGCCAGTTACGGCGCGCTGGCGATCGGTGCACCGCTGGGAGTGTTGCTTGTCAGCCAGATGGGTTTGTGGAGCATGGGCGTCAGCATTGTGCTGTTGGCCGCGTTGGGGCTGCTGCTGGCCTGGCCGAAAACCGCCGCGCCGATTGTTGTCGGTGAGCGCTTGCCATTCATGCACGTGCTCGGGCGGGTGTTGCCCCACGGCTGCGGACTGGCCTTGGGCTCTATCGGTTTCGGCACCATCGCCACGTTCATCACCCTGTATTACGCCACCCAGCATTGGGACAACGCGGTGCTGTGCCTGAGCCTGTTCGGCGCCAGCTTCATCGGCGCGCGGCTGTTGTTCGGCAACCTGATCAACCGCCTCGGCGGCTTTCGCGTTGCGATCGCCTGCCTCTCGGTGGAAACCCTGGGATTGTTACTGCTGTGGCTGGCGCCGGACGCGCATTGGGCGCTGGCGGGCGCGGCGCTAAGCGGTTTCGGCTTTTCGCTGGTGTTTCCGGCGCTGGGGGTCGAGGCGGTCAATCTGGTTCCGGCGTCGAGCCGTGGCGCGGCGGTCGGTGCTTATTCACTGTTCATTGATTTGTCGCTGGGGATCACCGGGCCATTGGCGGGTGCGGTTGCATCGGGCTTTGGTTTTGCGTCGATTTTCCTGTTCGCTGCGCTGGCCGCCGTCAGCAGCTTGATCCTGTGCATCTACCTTTACCGCCAGGCACCAAAGAGCCGCGAAGCCAGGCAAACCCGTTAGAAATCCACCTTGCCGCGCCCGGCCTTGATGTTGCCGCGTTTGCTTTTGGATTCAAGCCGACGCGTCTTCGAACCGAGAGTCGGTTTGGTCGGGCGGCGTTTCTTTTCGACTTTGGTAGCGCTGAGAATCAACTCCGTCAGACGCTCCAGCGCATCGGCGCGGTTCTGTTCCTGTGTCCGATATTGCTGGGCCTTGATGATCAACACGCCGTCGCTGGTGATGCGGCTGTCGCGCAGCGCCAGCAGCCGTTCCTTGTAGAACTCGGGCAAGGACGACGCCGGAATGTCGAAACGCAGGTGCACCGCGCTGGAGACCTTGTTGACGTTCTGCCCACCGGCGCCCTGGGCGCGAATGGCCGTCAACTCGATCTCGGCATCCGGCAGATGCACGTTGTTGGAAATCACCAGCATGGAAAAGCGTCCGGGTTCGGGGCGTTCAGGATACCGCGAATGTCGTCCTGAATTGCAGATGATCACGGGCACAAGCGAAACGCTGAAAGCACCCTGACTTTTCTTACGGAGTTTTCGGATTTACACAATGGAAGTTGCATTGTTTCTAATGGTGATACTAGTCTAAGGTTTCCCCCCAATGGACAGAATTAGTCAAAGTGAACTTTGAAAACATTCGATACCACCTCGCGGTTACCTTACTGGTTCTAGGCTGCTCAATTCCAATCACGGGAGCGGTTGTCTGGGTAATTACTGAAGTAATCCCATTGGAGGGATGCTCCCTAGATATTTCCTATGTAGCTACGTATATACCTATTGCGCTATTGGGTCTGCGCTTCTATTTGCCAAGGATGCGTGGCTGGACATAACCAAAATCTTACTAAAATCAGTTTTCCACACTCTCCCTTGACCGCACTTCCTCAGCGATCATATTCAAGGTTATCGAATCCGCCAGCCCCTCAAATAACAATGCCAGAACTCCAGCTTGCCGATAGGCCTTTTCATGACTCATTGGATCGAATCTAAATAGTTGCGCAGAACCAGGCTTACGTACAACCCTAAACGCCCCAAAGCCCGATAGAATCAAGTCGGTTGAGTAATACGCCACATTCCCTTTATAACTATCCTTAAAGAGAACTTTATAGCCTTGCCGGATAGGCCCCTGAGCGCTAGGTGCATCGGGACCGTTGTAAATATTAGCCGCGCTTTCGGCAATATTATTAGCCCCATGAGCTATTAAAAGCGCACCCGGCACAACCCCAGCGCCTCCCGAAATTCCCGTAATGGCTATGCCAGCCTCAATCTGCATTGCACCCGCCACTACCCCGACCCCGTTCTGAAGATAAAACCGAGCCTTCGACAACAACTCCTCATGTTCCGCCCTTAACGCCTCAAGTCCCTGCCAGGCACTGACAAGCCCTTCATCAACAGCTTGAAATCACCTCATTCGCATAGGATGAAACCATCAAACTAAAGCGCAGCCGGGTAACCCCATCTGGAAAATGCGTCATGCCAATAGTGCAACCCGCCGCCACCAGATCAGAAGCTGCTCCAGTCACATCGGCAATATCGCAAGATTCCTCATTCACCCTCATTCCCCCAAGTACTATAAGCACTTGTGGCACCAGGAACGTGCGCCCAGGCAATTTCCCTATATCAAATCGACACCAACTCCTGCGGCTCTGCGTCGTTCATGCGAATGGCGTGGGGAACTTGCTGACTGATATGTGCAATACGCGCGCCTGAGAGATGTATTGAGTAATAACGCTCTCGCCCTCCAGCCGAGCCCGTGCGGTAAAAATTGATGATGCACTCGACTTCTTCACTCTCATGCAGCGCGCTCGCTAACAGCGGCGATGATTTATCGATAGCCTTGGTGATCATGATCGGCATGTGTTTGCCTCGACCACTTGTAGTGCTGCCGTCATTACCCGTGAGCATATCGTGGGAGTAGGCCAACACCATGATTTCATCCTGATGGCCAAATTGGCATTTATTGCCGATAGAACTTTGGCCTGAGCAACCTGCTGAAATCAAGCCTTGTCGTTTTCCCGTGATGCTCATGTAACTATTACTAGCCACAATCAGTGCTCCTTGATTATTTAGAGCACCAGAGTCTAGGGCAAACAGGACCGGACAAAGAGTAGGCCAGCTCTGAATTAATCTGTTTTGCTTAAAGTTCCGAAACTACTGTAGTAAACGATATCCGCCTCTGTAGGATCCAGACGTCAGAGCAAACGAAAGTTAGAGTTTCAAGAACAAAAAAACCCGGCACATGGCCGGGTTTGTTGTTTGTGCGAGGAGTTACTCCACCGCCGCCTGCAAGTTGCGTTGAGCACCGCGCTTGTTCTTGATGCCATAGCAAACCCACATGAACACGACCCACACCGGAATCGCATACACCGAGATCTGGATCCCCGGAATCAACAGCATCACCCCGAGGATGAACACTACGAACGCCAGGCAAACGTAGTTCCCATACGGGTACCACAGGGCCTTGAACAGCGGCGTTTGCTTGGTCTTATTCATGTGCTGGCGGAATTTGAAGTGCGAGAAACTGATCATCGCCCAGTTGATCACCAGGGTTGCCACGACCAGCGACATCAACAGTTCCAGCGCATGTTGCGGGATCAGGTAGTTCAGCAGCACCGCGATCAGCGTCACGGCGGCCGAAGCCAGGATCGAACGCACCGGCACGCCGCGCTTGTCGATTTTCGCCAGAGCTTTCGGCGCATCACCCTGCTCGGCCATGCCCAGCAGCATGCGGCTGTTGCAGTAGGTGCCGCTGTTGTACACCGACAACGCCGCCGTTAGAACCACGAAGTTGAGGATGTGCGCAGCGGTGTTGCTGCCAAGCATCGAGAACACTTGCACGAACGGGCTACCGCTGTAGGAATCACCGGAGGCGTTCAACGTGGTCAGCAGGCTGTCCCATGGTGTCAGCGACAGCAGGATAACCAGTGCACCGATGTAGAAAATCAGGATCCGGTAGATCACCTGGTTGATCGCTTTCGGGATCACGGTTTTCGGCTTGTCGGCTTCAGCTGCGGTGAAACCGAGCATTTCCAGGCCGCCGAAGGAGAACATGATGATCGCCATGGCCATCACCAGACCGCTGACGCCGTTCGGGAAGAAGCCACCGTGGGACCACAGGTTGCTGACCGCCGCTTGCGGGCCACCATTGCCGCTGACCAGCAGATAGCTGCCCAGGCCAATCATGCCGACAATCGCCACGACCTTGATGATCGCGAACCAGAACTCGGCCTCGCCAAACACTTTGACGTTGGCCAGGTTGATCGCGTTGATCAGCACGAAGAAGGCGGCGGCGCTGGCCCAGGTCGGGATGTCCGGCGCCCAGTAGTGGATGTATTTGCCGACTGCGGTCAGCTCCGACATGCCCACCAGAATGTACAGAATCCAGCAGTTCCAGCCCGACAGAAAACCGGCGAAACCGCCCCAGTATTTGTGCGCGAAGTGGCTGAAGGAACCGGCCACCGGCTCTTCGACGATCATTTCGCCCAGTTGGCGCATGATCATGAAGGCAATGAAGCCGCAAATGGCGTAGCCGAGGATCATCGACGGACCGGCGGATTTCAGTACCCCGGCCGAGCCGAGGAACAAACCGGTACCAATCGCGCCACCTAAGGCAATCAGTTGAATGTGGCGATTCTTCAGGCCGCGTTTCAGCTCGCCTGAATGCGAGTTTTGTCCACTCATGAAAAGGGTCTCACGCAAGGTTTGATGATGTTCAATAGACGTTGCTGCTTGGAAACGACGTTAAGCGGCACCGATCAAACCCCAGCGCAGGCACCAGGAGTTCAGCGTATTTACAACGGTCATGCGTCACCTGTTTGTTTTTATCTGTGACGAAATCGAACCCGACACGCTCGTGACGCGGCGGAGTGAACAAGGCGGATAGCCTTGAGGTTTGCGCAGATGCGCAGGAGGTCACAGGTAAAACGCGGCGCATTGTACACCGCTAACCCCCTGCTGCCAGACCCGCTGGATCAGCGTGTCGGTTGCCGGGATTGCCTGTGTCCGCCGCGAGTGACTCGGGCGGCTGCAAAAAGAGAATCAGGCCTTTGCGGGCCATGGACGCAGACGGCGGAAAACTCGCCCCACGTTGGGAGGTGAAAATGGATTACGGCGTTCATTGCGCCTCCTTTTTGTTATGCACCTGCACGACAGGCATGGCGCGCATAACACCTCGCATAGGGAGGGGAAACAAGCGGGTTAGAGCAGTGGAACGGGAATGGATAGGTGGCGAAGTGGAAGGATTTTCTTACGCTGTTGAGATGGAGATCATTTCACTGGACCAACCCGAGGAATTCGTCAGCATTTCTTTACAGAGTGTAAAGGCGGGCTTCCAATTCAGGGTTGACGGCGCTGCCGCCATAGCAATCGCCAGCAGGCTGGCTCCCACATTGGATCGCTTTTTTCGCCGAACCCGGCCCCTGTGGGATCGGCTTACCCTCGAAGAGACCCTCAAAAACAACGCAACGCTAAAGCCAGACGCAAAAAAAACGCCAACCCGAAGGTTGGCGTTTTTTACTTGCCGCTCGCAGCTTAACGCTGCCTCACTCCGGCTTACGACGACCGAAACCAGGACGCTGGCCCGAACCGGCTGGTGCGCCGCGGCGCTTGCCCGATGGCTTGTCACCCTCGACCAGTTTGATCCCCGGACGCTTCGGCGCAGGCTTGGCCGGACGCTTGGTGTCGGCTGGACGATCAGCTACCGGCGTACCACGACCTTCGCCGCGTTCGGTACGACCATTGGCCGGACGCGGAGTACGCGGGCCGCGCTCACCGTCCTGACGGGCGGCTGGCTTGCGACCCGGACGCTCGCCTTCGATCTGCGGCTCGCGGCTGGCACGAGGCGCGGCAGGCGCGGCGGCTGCGCCAGTGGCCGGACGCAGGGTACGCACGCGCTCGGTCTTGGCCATCGGCCGCGACGATTTACGCTGCATACGCTCGAGCTTGTCTTTGCTCTTGGCGTTCATCTGCGGCATCGCGACTGGCGTCAGGCCGACCTCGGCACTCAGAATGTCGACTTCGTACTGGCTCATTTCGCGCCAGCGGCCCATCGGCAGGTCGGAGTTGAGGAACACCGGACCGAAACGCACGCGCTTCAGGCGGCTGACCACCAGGCCTTGGGATTCCCACAGGCGACGAACTTCCCGGTTACGACCTTCCATCACCACGCAATGGTACCAGTGGTTGAAACCTTCACCACCCGGTGCCTGCTTGATGTCGGTGAACTTGGCCGGGCCGTCTTCAAGGACGACGCCAGCCTTCAGGCGCTCGATCATCTCGTCATCGACCTCACCACGCACACGTACCGCGTATTCACGGTCCATTTCGTAGGAAGGGTGCATCAGGCGGTTGGCCAGCTCACCATCGGTGGTGAACATCAGCAGACCGGTGGTGTTGATGTCGAGGCGACCGATGTTGATCCAGCGGCCTTCTTTCGGCTTCGGCATCTTGTCGAACACGGTCGGACGACCTTCCGGGTCGACACGGGTGCAGATCTCGCCATCGGGCTTGTTGTACATGATCACGCGGCGGACCGACTCGGCAGCCTCTTCGCGCTTGATCACCTTGCCATCGATGGTGATGGCGTCGTGCATGTCGACACGCTGGCCAAGGGTGGCGTCTTTGCCGTTGACCTTGATGCGGCCGTGGCTGATCCAGGCTTCCACGTCACGGCGCGAGCCGACGCCGATACGGGCGAGGACTTTCTGCAGTTTTTCGCCTGCTGGGCCGATTTCCTGGTCGTCTTTCTGGTCGTTGATACTCATCTGGGCACCTCCCGGTGTGTTCTGAAAACTGGGTACTCGGGCGAAGGGATCGCCGAAGGGTCGCGAATCATACGCTCATGCGAGCGTTCGCGCATCAGAGACTAGCTGATCAATCGGGACTTACTTGTTTTTCCGCTGACCGGTGGTCGCAGACCGTAGCCCTTCTGTAGGAGCTGGCTTGCCAGCGATGCGGCCAACGCGGTGATCTGGGCACCGCGGTGTTGCGATCGCCAGCAAGCCGGCTCCTGAAGGATCAGTCTTCGAACTCGCGGCGTTCGGCTTCGATGGCTTCGGCCAGGGCCAATGCTTCGGCTTCTTCATCGCTAAGCTCGGGTTTCGGCTGCTCAAGGGCAGCGACGGCGGCCAGCAGTTTTTCCCTGGCTTCAGCGACGCCGAGGATGTCGTCTTCCTGCTCGGGTTCGATTTCTGGCTCGGGCTGCGCTTCGAGTTCTACAACTTCGGTTTCCGGCTGTATGTCAGCGAACTCCGAATCGGGCTCGGACACTTCACCGTCACGCAACAAATCATCGAAATCCGTCTTGAGGCCCTCCTCCATGGTGTCCAGTTCCAGCAACAACGTATGGAAACTGGTCTCTTCCTTGGGCTCTTCCGGCTCGGCGCTGGCGTCGGCGAGTTCCTGCAATCCGGCTGGAACGGGCGCGTCGTCGAAATCGAGCACCGGGTCGGGTTCAAGTTCGCGCAGTTCGGCCAGCGGCGGCAGGTCGTCGAGGTTTTTCAGGTTGAAGTGATCGAGGAACGCCTTGGTGGTGGCGAACATCGCCGGTTTGCCCGGCACGTCGCGGTAACCGACGATGCGGATCCACTCGCGTTCCATCAGCGTCTTGACGATCTGACTGTTGACCGCCACGCCCCGCACATCCTCGATCTCGCCCCGGGTGATCGGCTGGCGATAGGCGATCAGGGCAATGGTTTCAAGCATGGCGCGGGAATAACGTTGCGGACGCTCTTCCCACAAACGGCCGACCCACGGCGAAAACTTCTCGCGGATTTGCAGGCGATAGCCCGAGGCGACTTCCTTGAGTTCGAAGGCGCGGCCATCGCAGGACTTGGCGAGAATCGTCAGCGCTTTCTTGAAAACCGGCGGCTCCGGCCGTTCGCCCTCTTCGAAGAGTTCGTACAGGCGTTCCAGGGATTGCGGTTTTCCCGAGGCCAACAGAAAGGCTTCGAGCAAAGGTGCCAGCTCGCGGGGTTCACTCAGGTTCATGATTCGACTCGTTATTCGGCTCGGGCTCGCACGTGAATCGCGGCGAACGGCTCATTCTGCACCAGCTCGACCAAAGATTCCTTGACCAGTTCGAGGATGGCCATGAAGGTCACCACCACCCCCAGGCGCCCTTCTTCAGCGGTGAACAGCTCGACAAAGGGGACGAAACCGCCGCCCTTGAGCCGTTCCAGCACATCACTCATGCGCTCGCGGGTGGACAACGCCTCGCGGCTGACCTGGTGGCTTTCGAACATGTCGCCACGGCGCAGCACCTCGGCCATGGACAACAGCAACTCTGACAGGCGCACGTCCGGCAACAGCTTGCGCGCCTGCGCTTGCGGTGCATCGAGCTTGGGCACCACCACGTCGCGACCGACGCGGCTCAGGCCATCGATGCCTTCGGCAGCCGCCTTGAAGCGCTCGTACTCCTGCAAGCGGCGGATCAGTTCGGCGCGCGGGTCGTCTTCTTCGTCTTCGACGGTTTCGGCGCGCGGCAGCAGCATCCGTGACTTGATCTCGGCAAGCATCGCGGCCATCACCAGGTACTCGGCGGCCAGTTCCAGGCGCACCGACTGCATCAACTCGACGTAGCCCATGTACTGGCGGGTGATTTCCGCCACCGGGATGTCGAGGATGTTGATGTTCTGTTTGCGGATCAGGTACAGCAGCAGGTCGAGCGGGCCTTCGAAGGCTTCGAGAAACACCTCCAGCGCATCCGGCGGGATGTACAGGTCCAGCGGCATTTCCAGGACCGCCTGGCCATAGACCATGGCGAAGGGCAGCTCTTGCTGGGCTCCGGCCTGACTGTCGACGGGTTCTACTGCGGACATCTAGGCCTCGGCCATGAACGGCGTGGGGTCGCCGCAACCGACGCGAATCACTTCCGGCTCGCCGTCGGCGAGGTTGATCACGGTGGACGCCTTGATCCCGCCGAAACCGCCGTCGATGATCAGGTCGACCTGATGCTCAAGCAACTGGCGCATTTCATAGGGATCAGTCAGCGGATCGGTGTCGCCGGGCAAAATCAGGGTTACGCTCATCAGTGGCTCGCCGAGCTCTTCCAGCAGCGCCAGGGCAATCGGGTGGCTAGGCACTCGCAGGCCGATAGTGCGTTTTTTCGGGTGCAGCAACAGTCGCGGGACTTCGCGGGTGGCGTTGAGAATGAAGGTGTACGGCCCTGGCAGGTGGGCCTTGAGCAAGCGGAACAAACCGGTGTCGATCTTGGCGAAGAGCCCCAATTGCGACAGGTCGCTGCA
The DNA here is from genome assembly GCF_040438925.1 of Pseudomonas sp. MYb327. Lineage (NCBI taxonomy): Bacteria > Pseudomonadati > Pseudomonadota > Gammaproteobacteria > Pseudomonadales > Pseudomonadaceae > Pseudomonas > Pseudomonas sp. MYb327. The sequence continues at coordinate 644,799 of NZ_CP159258.1, read as the reverse complement.
AATCAGCGCAAAGTTGTGCTTGTCATCCAGCCCGCGCAAGCGGCGCACGCGTTCCACAGCGGTCTTGTCGCCGATCTGGCAACCAATGGCGTAGGACGAGTCTGTGGGATAAATCACCACCCCGCCGTTGCGGATGATTTCGACGGCCTGTTTGATCAGGCGCGCTTGCGGGTTTTCCGGATGAATCTGGAAAAATTGACTCACATTCTCTACCTGTTCAGACGGCGGCAATAATTGGGTCATGTTTGAATCGACACCACAGTGGTGGCAGATCCTCCGGAATCGGGCGGTATTCACCGATCTCGGACCAGCCTCCAGGGCCATGAAAATCACTGCCGGCGCTGACCAGCAGACCGAACTCGCGGGCCAGAATCGCCAGGCTGCCCACTTGCTCGGCAGGCTGAAAGCCATTGACCACCTCAATCGCGTGGCCCCCTGCTTGAATATAGTCGGCAATCAGGCGGCGACGTTTGCTACGGGTGAATTCATAGTGCCAAGGGTGGGCCAGACTGACCCAGGCCTTAGCCGCGCGCAGGGTTTCGACGGTTTCCTCCAGGGTCGGCCAGTGTTGCTTGACGTCCCCGAGCTTGCCGGCACCCAGCCATTTGCGAAACGCTTCGGCGCGATCCTTGACGAAACCTTCGCGCACCATCCAGTCAGCAAAGTGCGGACGGGCCGGAGCGTTGCCACTGTCACCCAGTTCCTGCTGGATTTTCCGGGCACCTTCCAGCGCGCCGGACATGCCTTTCAATGCCAGTTTTCGGCCGATTTCTTCGGAACGCAGCCAGCGGCCTTCGTGCAATTTGGTGATCGCCTCGACCAACGGTGGGGCGTTGACGTCGAATCCGTAGCCCAGCACGTGAATGGTCGCGCCACCCCAGGTGCAGGACAACTCGACGCCGTTGACCAGTTGCATGCCCAGCGAATTCGCCGTGCTGCGTGCCTCTTCGAGGCCTTCAAGGGTGTCGTGATCGGTCAACGCCAGGACTCGCACGCCGTTCTCGAACGCACGCGCCACCAGAACTGCAGGCGCCAGGGCGCCATCGGAGGCCGTGCTATGGCAGTGCAAATCAACATTCACGGGGCTTTGTAACCTCAAATCAGCTGGCGCTATCGCGCGCCCATATGTTTGTTATTATGCCGCCACATCCTGCTTCTGGCTGCCACTGTGAAACAATTCATCGATTTCATCCCGCTCCTGCTGTTTTTCATCGTCTTCAAAATCGATCCACGGGTCGTCGACATCGCCGGTCACGAGGTAACTGTAGGCGGTATTTACAGCGCCACCGCGATGCTGATCATCAGCTCCCTGGTGGTCTACGGCACGTTGTTCATCAAACAGCGCAAGCTGGAGAAGAGCCAGTGGCTGACCCTCATCGCTTGCCTGGTCTTCGGCAGCCTGACCCTGGCCTTCCACAGCGAGACGTTCCTGAAATGGAAAGCCCCGGTAGTGAACTGGCTGTTCGCTCTCGCCTTTATCGGCAGTCACTTCATCGGTGATCAACTGCTGATCAAGCGCATCATGGGCCATGCACTGACGTTGCCGGATGCAGTCTGGACGCGCCTGAACATCGCGTGGATTGCGTTTTTCCTGTTTTGCGGCGCCGCGAACCTGTTCGTCGCGTTCACCTTCCAGAGCTACTGGGTCGACTTCAAGGTCTTCGGCAGCCTGGGCATGACTTTGCTGTTCCTGGTCGGCCAGGGCATCTACCTGTCCCGCCACCTGCACGACGCCGATACCACAACGCCGAAAACCGAGGACTGACATGCTTTACGCAATCATTGCCACAGACGTCGCCAACTCCCTGGAAGCCCGCCTGGCCGCACGGCCTGCGCACCTTGAGCGCCTGCAAGTGCTCAAGGGCGAAGGCCGTATCGTATTGGCCGGCCCGCACCCGGCGGTCGACAGCAATGATCCGGGCGCGGCGGGTTTCACCGGCAGCCTGATCGTTGCCGAATTCGATTCCCTGAGCGCCGCCCAGGCCTGGGCCGACGCCGATCCGTACATCGCCGCAGGCGTCTACGCCAACGTTTCGGTCAAGCCGTTCAAGCAAGTCCTGCCGTAAATTTCTTTCCGCAAATCCCCCGCGCGGTGAACCTTGTCGGTTCATCGCGCTCTCAATCGCTCATTATTCTCGTTTGCCGGCCGACAACTTCCCAATACTCGTATTGGAACCAGGAGTCGCGATGCGCAAAGGTCCGTTGTGTCTGATGTTGGTCATGTTGTCGATCGTGGCCCCCGCCCACGGTGAAGATCGCGCCGAGGGCGCAAGCTCGACGCCGCTGTCCCTGAGCGCCGGCAGCCAGATAAACGAGTTGCAGCAACGCTTGAAGGAAAGCGAGCGGCAACGGGAAGAACTGAACAAACAACTGCAAAATGCCGATGGCGAACGTGAAAGCGCCCAACTGGCCCGGTTGCGCCAGGATAACCAGCGTTTGAAGCTGCAACTCAAGGAAGCGCAGGCCGGCAGTTCGGTACCGCGCTTGTTGACTGATCAGCAGCAGTGGTTCGTCATCGGCGCCGGAGTAGCGCTATTGGCCCTGCTCTGCGGTATCTTCGCCAGTGGGGCAAGTCGAAAACGTCGACAATGGCTAAATTGAGTGAGTCATGAGCGAGCTGTTACTAATTGATGATGACCAGGAGCTGTGCGAGCTCCTGAGCAGTTGGCTGAGCCAGGAAGGGTTTCAGGTTCGTGCCTGTCACGATGGTCAGAGCGCCCGTCGTGCGCTGGCCGAAACCTCCCCGGCGGCCGTTGTGCTGGATGTGATGTTGCCCGATGGCAGTGGCCTGGAACTGCTCAAGCAGTTGCGCAGCGATCACCCGGACTTGCCGGTGTTGATGCTGTCGGCACGTGGCGAACCGCTGGACCGCATCCTCGGCCTGGAACTCGGCGCCGACGATTACCTGGCCAAACCTTGCGACCCGCGGGAACTGACAGCCCGCCTGCGCGCCGTATTGCGCCGCAGCCACCCGGCGGCGGTGTCCAGCCAGGTGGAACTGGGCGACCTGTGTTTCAGCCCGGTGCGCGGCGTGGTCAGCATCGATGAACAGGAATTTACCCTCACCGTTTCCGAAAGCCGCCTGCTGGAAGCCTTGCTCAAGCAACCCGGCGAGCCGCTGGACAAACAGGAACTGGCGCAAATCGCCCTCGGCCGCAAGCTGACCCTGTACGACCGCAGCCTCGACATGCACGTCAGCAACTTGCGCAAGAAAATCGGCCCACACCCCGATGGGCGCCCGCGCATCGTGGCGCTGCGTAGCCGGGGCTATTACTACAGCCTCTGACACCGCGTTGCTGGGATCGCCAGCAAGCCGGCTCCTACAGGTCATAGGAAGTACAAAAACCCTGTAGGAGCCCGGCTTGCCGGCGATGGCGATCTCACGGACGCCATCGCCGGCAAGCCGGGCTCCTACAGGATTATGTTTTGCCAGGTACTGACAAAATCATCTTTACCCAAGCTTTACGTACCCCTGACTGCCGCTGACCTTGATCTGCGTAATCTGAACTCATCCGGAACGTACCGGGAATGAGACAAGGAGATTCACCATGCGCAAGACTCTTATCGCTCTGATGTTCGCCGCCGCTCTGCCGACCGTTGCCATGGCCATGCCTGAAGGCGCCGGCCCGATGGGTGGCCCGATGGACGGTTCGCGCCACGGCGGTCAGATGCACGGCATGCACGGCAAAGGCCCGTACAGCCAACTGGACCTGAGCCGCGAACAGCGCGAACAGATTCGCAAGATCATGGGCGAGCAGATGCACGAGCGTAAGCAAGTGGTCGACAAATACTTGGAAAAACTCTCGCCAGCCGACCAGAAAGCCATGAAAGACGAAATGGCCGCCAATCACAAGAAAGCTGAAGCTGACGTGCGCGCCTTGCTGAAGCCGGATCAACAGAAGCAATTCGACGAGATCCAGAAGAAACAAGCTGAGCGTCGCGCCGAATGGGCCGAGTTCAAGGCCTGGAAAGCGCAACAGGCGCAAAAAGCGCAATAATGCGCTAACCCGGACCCAACGGCTGAACACCGTTGGGTCTGATGTAATTCAGATGTGGGAGCGAGCCTGCTCGCGATAGCGTTCTTTCAGTCACGTTGATGTTGAATGTGCCGACGCTTTCGCGAGCAGGTTCGCTCCCACAATGGTTTGTGTTTGTTTGAGGGATTTCTGTGCGTTCATTGTTCTGGCGGATTCTGGCCAGCTTCTGGCTGGCCATCGCTCTGGTTGCAGGGCTCTCCATTCTGCTCGGGCACATGCTCAACCAGGATGCGTGGATACTCAGTCGCCATCCGGGCCTGAACACCCTGGCCGAGCAATGGACGCAGACCTACGAAACCCAGGGTGAAGACGCAGCCCAGGACATTCTTGAGCAGCGCAAGCGCCAATATCACATCGATGTCCAGGTGCTCAACGAGAGCGGCGACCCGGTGGTGCGCGGCACCTTCCCTCGGCGCGCGGCGGCGTTTGAGGCTCGGCAGAACAACGATGACCGTCGCCTGCCCTGGCGGCGCCTGACCGACGAGTTCACCAGCGAAAAAAGCGGCGACACCTACCTGTTCATCTACCGCATTCCTCACCCGGAACTCGACGCCTGGCACCGCGAAAGCCTGCTCTGGCCGCTGAGTGCATTGGGAATTGCCCTGGTGGTACTGACCCTGTTCAGCCTGTTAGTAACCTTTTCCATCACCCGTCCACTCAGCCGTTTACGCGGTGCGGTGCATGATCTTGGGCAAACCACCTACCAACAAAACAGCCTGGTCAAACTGGCCAACCGCCGCGATGAATTCGGCGTGCTGGCCAACGACTTCAACCGGATGGGCGCGCGTCTGCAAAGCCTGATCGGCAGCCAGCGACAATTGCTGCGGGACGTGTCTCACGAACTGCGCTCTCCGCTTGCCCGGCTACGCATTGCGCTGGCATTGGCCGAACGGGCCAACCCGGAAGAACGAGAAAAACTCTGGCCGCGCCTGACCCGCGAATGCGATCGGCTCGAAGCGCTAATCAGTGAAATCCTCGTACTGGCCCGGGTCGATGCCGACAACGCCAGCGCTGAAGAAGTGGATCTCAACGCCTTGCTCAATACCCTGCAAAAAGATGCGCAACTGGGTTCACCGGAACAACTCGTCCATCTCGAAGCCGAGACTCAATTGAGTCTCAAAGGCTGGCCGACCATGATCGAGCGCGCCGTGGACAACCTTCTGCGTAACGCCCAACGCTTCAATCCGTTAGGCGGCCTGCCGATTGAAATGCAGGCGTTGCGTCACGGGGAGCGGATTGTGGTAACCGTGCGTGACCATGGGCCGGGGGTCGATGCGGTTCATTTGAGCCAGTTGGGTGAGCCGTTCTTCCGCGCACCGGGGCAAACAGCAGCGGGGCATGGCTTGGGATTGGCGATCGCACGCCGAGCGGCGGAACGCCATGGCGGGAGCCTGGTGTTAGCCAATCATCCGGAAGGTGGGTTTATTGCCAGTCTGGAATTACCATTGGTACCGGGGGCCGTCGTCCAACCTTGAAACCCTGTGGGAGCGAGCCTGCTCCGGGCGGCGTTCCGACGATAGCGGTCTATCAGTCACTTCAATGTTGAAGCCTCTGCCGCCATCGCGAGCAAGCTTGCTCCTACAGGTTTTGCGGTGTCAGGCCTTGCCGGGCCAGGCGCTGACGAAAGCAGTCAGATCAACCTTCTCCGCCACCCGCGGCTCTTTCTGCGGCGTGCCAAGGTAAAGAAACGCAATCACCTCTTCGCCTTCGGCAAGACCCAACCCCTTGGCCACCTGCGGCGAATAAGCCAGATCACCCGTGCGCCACACCGCGCCAATTCCTTGCGCATAAGCTGCCAGCAAAATCCCGTGCGCCGCGCAACCAGCCGCCAATAACTGCTCGGATTTCGGATACTTGACGTGATCCTGCACACGCGCAATCACCACGACCACCAGTGGTGCACGCAGCGGACCGTTGCGTGCCTTGTCGATGGCCGCTTCAGTGACTTCGCCGTCCTGCTGCTTCGCCGCTTCTGCCAGCAACTCACCCATTTGCTCACGCGCCGCGCCTTCGACCGTCAGGAAGCGCCAAGGCTGCAGGTGTCCGTGATCCGGGGCCCGCATGGCGGCGCCAAACAGCACTTCTCGCTGTGCTGGTGTAGGGGCCGGCTCGACCAGTCGCGGGACGGAAACACGGTTGAGCAAAACGTCGAGAGCCTGCATCGGCCACCTCCTGAGAAAAATGTTTGGCTATTCTAGCGGTATCCACCTTGAGAGTGCCGGTTTACATGCCCTGCCCCACAGGTAGAATGGCGCCCTCCTTACTTCAGCCGAGCGGAATTCATGGCGTTGCCGACCTTACGGATCATTGGTTTCATCATCGGCATCTTCCTGATAACCCTGGCGATCTCCATGGTCGTGCCCATGGCCACGCTGGTCATCTTTGACCGCACCAGCGACCTGCCGTCATTCCTCTGGGCCAGCATGATTACCTTTGTCGCCGGCCTGGCCCTGGTCATTCCCGGGCGCCCCGAGCACGTGCACTTGCGACCACGGGACATGTATTTGCTGACCGTCAGCAGTTGGCTGGTGGTGTGCATCTTCGCCGCGTTGCCGTTTTTGCTGACCCAGCACATCAGTTACACCGACTCGTTCTTCGAAAGCATGTCCGGTATCACCGCCACCGGTTCGACGGTGCTCAACCATCTGGATGACATGTCCCCCGGGATTCTGATGTGGCGCTCGCTGCTGCACTGGATTGGCGGCATCGGCTTTATCGGCATGGCGGTAGCGATTCTGCCACTGCTGCGCATCGGTGGCATGCGGCTGTTTCAGACGGAGTCGTCAGACCGTTCCGAAAAAGTCATGCCCCGTTCGCACATGGTGGCGCGATTGATCGTAGCGGCCTACGTCGGCATTACCATTTTCGGCAGCCTGGCCTTCTGGTGGGCCGGGATGAGCCCGTTCGATGCGATCAACCATGCAATGTCCGCGATTTCCACCGGGGGTTTCTCCACTTCGGACCAATCCCTGGCCAAGTGGACGCAACCGGCCGTGCATTGGGTGGCGATCGTCATCATGATTCTCGGCAGCCTGCCATTCACCCTGTACGTAGCGACCTTGCGCGGTAACCGCCGCGCGCTGATCAAGGATCAACAGGTTCAAGGCTTGCTGGGCATGTTGCTGGTGACCTGGCTGGTGCTGGGCACCTGGTACTGGTGGACCACCAAGCTGCATTGGCTGGAAGCGCTGCGACATGTAGCGCTGAACGTGACATCGGTAGTAACGACCACCGGTTTTGCACTGGGGGACTACAGCCTCTGGGGCAATTTCTCGCTGATGCTGTTTTTCTATTTGGGCTTTGTCGGCGGCTGTTCCGGCTCGACTGCCGGCGGGATCAAGATTTTCCGTTTCCAGGTCGCCTACATCCTGCTCAAGGCTAACCTTAACCAGCTGATTCACCCCCGCGCGGTGATCAAGCAGAAGTACAACGGTCACCGTCTCGATGAAGAGATCGTGAGGTCGATCCTCACCTTTTCGTTCTTCTTCGCCATCACTATCTGTGTGATCGCGTTACTGCTGTCGTTGCTCGGCGTGGACTGGATGACCGCCCTCACCGGCGCGGCCAGCACCGTATCCGGCGTCGGTCCCGGCCTGGGCGAGACCATCGGTCCGGCCGGCAACTTCGCTTCCCTGCCGGACGCGGCCAAGTGGATTCTCTCGTTCGGCATGCTTCTGGGCCGACTGGAGATCATTACGGTGTTTGTGCTGTGTATTCCGGCGTTCTGGCGTCACTGACCGGCGCAGGCGCTTCGAGCAACCGCGCCCGGTACTCGCCGGGGGTGGTGTCGAACCAGCGGCGGAAGGCGCGGAAGAAGTTGCTCGGATCGGCGAACCCCAGCAGGTAGGCAATTTCCAGCAGGGTCATGGTCGGTTGCGCCAGATACTGCTCGGCCAGCTCACGACGGGTGTCGTCGAGCAACGTCTGAAAACTCGTTCCCTCCTCCTGCAAACGCCGCTGCAAGGTGCGTTGCGACAAATGCAGCGTCTGCGCCACGGCGTCGCGCTTGGGTTCGCCCTGGGGCAACAAACGGCACAACACCTGCCGCGCCTTGTGCGTGACACGGCTCTCGGAGAACCGCGCCAGGTACTCACCGGCGAAACGGTCATGCAACAACGCCATGGCCTCGTTGGCCGTCGGCAGCGGCGCTTCCATGTCCGCGCGTTCAAAAATCAAGGCATCGTAGGGCGCGTTGAACACCAATGGGGCGTGGAAAGCTTGTTTGTAAGGTTCGAGATTGGCCGGTTGATCGCCCTGCACCAGCACTTTGCGCGGCTGCAACGTGCGCCCGGTCAGCCAGCCGCACAGCGCCAGGGCGCAAGCCAGCGAGGCTTCGGCGCTTTGCCGGGTCGGCGGCAGATGATCGCCGTGGACAGTCAGGATCAGCGCATAGCCCTCGTCCAGCAGGCGGAAACTCAGGTCGGCGCTTTCGGCGATGATCCGCTGGTAGCGCACCAGGCGCTTGAAGCCTTCGGCCAGGGTCTGGCTGGACATCAGGGCGTAGCCCGTCACATGAAACTGTGCCGGTCGCACTACCTTGCCCATGTTCAGGCCAATCGCCGGGTTACCGGACAGCTCAACCGCGCGCTGCCAAAGTCGAGTCATGGAGTCTTGCGGGAAGCGTGCATCCGGATCATCCAGTGCTTCGTAGTCGAGCCCCAGCTGTTTGAACAGAACCCGGCAATCCAGGCCGTCCATTTCCAGTGCTTTGACAATCCCCATCGCCCAGCTTGCAGAAGTCGTTCGTTCGCTCATGGCTTTACTGTCTTGGTGAGCCGTCTGTCGCGGCGAATTTACCGAAGGATACTAAAGTGGCGCCTATTGTCACTGGCTGGCGCCAATGATCACTCTAGACTCAAATAAGCTACCCGCAGAACAACTTGCAGCCAGAACAATAACCACAGAGATTGCAGTCGTGGAAAACATCAAACGTTTCAACAGCTTCGCTGAGTTTTACCCGTACTACCTCAGCGAACACAGCAACAGCACTTGCCGACGACTGCACTTCATCGGTACCACGCTGGTTATTTTCATTCTGGCGCTGACCATCGGTCGTGGCGCGTGGATGTTGTTGTGGATCTTGCCGCTGGCCGGATACAGCTTCGCCTGGGTCGGGCATTTCTTCTTCGAGAAGAATCGTCCTGCAACCTTTCAGCACCCTTTCTACAGCCTGCTCGGCGATTTCGTCATGTATCGCGACATGATTCTGGGACGCGTGCCGTTCTAGAACACAAGAGGATTGCCGATGAATGCCAATGCCCGTTTCACCCACATGAAGGACGGCACACAGGAAGACTGGGCGATCATCGCCGCCGATTTCAGTGCCTATGCCCGTCAGTTGCCGGGCCGGATCGTGGCGCACTTGAAGTTGCTGGAAGGTGATTTCGGTGGCTTTCCGGTGGATCGCCTGACCCACTCTTTGCAAACGGCCACCCGTGCCTGGCGCGATGGCCGCGATGAAGAGTACGTGGTCTGCGCCCTGCTCCACGACATCGGTGACACCCTGGGTTCCTACAACCACCCGGACATCGCCGCGGCGATCCTCAAGCCGTTCGTCAGCACCGAGAATCTTTGGATGGTGGAGAAACACGGGATTTTCCAGGGCTACTATTTCTTCCATCACCTGGGCATGGATCGGCACCTGCGCGAGCAATTTAGCGATCACCCGCAATACCAGACGACCATTGAGTTCTGCGCCAAATACGATGCGGCGGCGTTTGACCCGGCTTATGACACGCTGCCGTTGAGCTTCTTTGAACCGATGATGGAAAGGTTATTTGCGCAGCCGAAGAATTCGATCTACAAGGCGGCGATGGAAGAACACGCGCCGGCCTAACAGATCCAGCGGGACCGCTGCGAGGTCCAATCGCGAGCAGGCGCGCTCCCACAAGAGACCGAGTACCTCCAGGAGAAAACGATCAACTGTAGGAGTGAGCCTGCTCGCGATGGGGACTTTGAGCCTTAAGCCAATTCTGCGACCTTGGCTGACTTCAACTGCGCCTCCCGCGCCTGGGCATCGGCCAGCCGATACAACTCGATCGTGCCATCCCAATGCTCGATCAGCGCCGTACACGATTCCACCCAATCCCCGCAATTGAGGTAGTCCACCTCGCCGACCTTGCGTATCTCGGCGTGGTGAATGTGCCCGCACACCACGCCGTGCAGCTCGCGCTTTACGCATTCGTGGGCGATGGCTTCTTCAAAGTCGCTGATGAAACTGACCGCGGTTTTCACTTTGTGCTTGAGGTACGCCGACAGCGACCAATAACCGTAGCCATAACGGGCGCGCCAATGATTGAGCCAGCGGTTCAAGGTCAGCGTGAATTCGTAGGCCGAGTCGCCGAGAAACGCCAGCCAGCGGTGATAGCGGGTAATCACGTCGAACTGGTCGCCATGGATCACCAGCAGATGCCGGCCATCGGCAGTCACATGCACCGCTTCGTCCACCAACTGGATGTTGCCCAGGATCAGCTTCGAATAGCGGCGCAGGAATTCATCGTGGTTGCCGGTGACGTAGATCACTTCGGTGCCACGCTTGGCCATGGTCAGCAGGCGCCGGATCACGTTGGTGTGCGCCTGCGGCCAGTACATGCCGCCGCGCAGTTTCCAGCCGTCGATGATGTCGCCGACCAGGTAGATTTTGTCCGCGTGATAGCCCTTGAGAAACTGCGACAGATGCTCGGCCTGGCAATCGCGAGTGCCCAAGTGCACATCGGAAATCCACAAGGTCCGCACACGTTGCTTACGACTGGGTTTGGCGAGCTCGGCGCTGGTCATGGGCAAACCTCAGGACAAGTTTTGGCAAGCTTGCGCCGGTCGGGTTAATGGCCCATGACAGCGGCAAGTCAGTCTTGTGACAGCGCTCGCGGGCGTGCCCCGGTGTAGACTGGCGCCCTGACCCGGGAGACCTGCGATGAGACCGATCCTCACCCTTCGCCAATACACCGACGACCTGATCGTCCACAGCCATGAACATGCGCAGTTGGTGTTCGGGCTCTCTGGCGCGCTGGATTTCGAAGTTGACGGGTGTGGCAGTCAGGTGGTTCAGCAAAGTTTCGTCGTGATCCCCTCGGGATATCATCATGCCTGCGGGAGCGCCAATGGCAGCCGTTGTCTGGTCCTGGACGTGCCCGGCGATCAATGGATTGCCCAGTCTTTGGGCGATCATGCCGAGGCCAGTCGACGCTTGCTCGACAACGCCGGTCGGTTGTCGCTGGATGCTGGACAGAGTCAACTGGTGGATTGGCTGGCCAACAGCAAAGTCGATGACCCGCTGATTGCGCAACAAGGCGCTGTACTATTGCTGGCCAGTCTCAACAACGCCAGGCCCGATAGCGTCGGCGGTCGGCGCCTGCCCTATGCCGCGCTGAATGCGCACATCGACCAATACGCGGCCTATCCGTTGCAGGTCGCCGACCTGGCCCGCGTGGCCGGCCTTTCCAATGCTCGCCTTCATGCACGGTTCGTCGCCGAATGCGGGCAGACGCCGATGGATTACATCCGTAGCCGCCGCCTGCATAAAGCTGTGGGATTGTTGAGGGATTCAATGCTGCCCATTGGCGAAGTTGCCTCACGGGTGGGTTACAGCTCCCAGAGTGCCTTTGCCGCCGCCGTGCTGCGGGAGTTCGGCGTATCACCCGGAAAATTACGGCGCGAGGCTGGCGACAAATAACGCTAGTTTGCCGACAGACATTGCGGCTGCGGGCGAGGTTAAATGGTCGGGCTCATTACGTTTAACAAGGATTGCCATGACTCCCCGTACCGCCCTTGGCGCCCTGCATATCGGCGCACTGATGTTCGGCCTGACCGGTGTGTTCGGCAAACTCGCCGCCGCGTCACCGGCGATCATCGTGTTCGGCCGAGCGGCGTTCGCGGTGTTGGCGCTGGCGTTTTTTGCACGATTCGCCAGTCAGACTCGATGGCACAAACTGGCCGCCGTAGACTGGCGCCGCCTGTTACTCAGTGGCTTGTTGCTCGCCGGGCACTGGGTGAGTTTTTTCATTTCAGTGAAGATCGCCGGCGTGGCAATCGCGACCTTGGGTTTTGCCAGTTTCCCGGCTTTTACCGTGATCCTGGAAGGGCTGATTTTCCGCGAGCGGATTCGCGTCAATGAGATTCTGTTGGTCACGCTCGTCACCATCGGGTTGATACTGGTGACACCAGACTTCAATCTGGCCAGCGACGCCACCACCGGCCTGTTGTGGTCAGTCGCTTCCGGTTTGCTGTTCTCCCTGTTGTCGTTGACCAACCGCGCCAGCTCCGGGCGTATCCCGCCAGTGCAGGCCGCACTGTGCCAGAACGTGGTCGTTGCCCTGTGCCTGCTGCCGGTGGCGGCACCGCAATTGAGCGAAGTACGCGCGATCGACTGGTTGTGGATCGGCCTGCTCGGCGTGTTCTGCACCGGCGTCGCCCACAGCCTGTTCGTCGCCAGTCTCGCGGTGATCAAAGCAAGAACCGCCGCGGTGGTGTTCGCTCTGGAACCGGTTTACGGCATCACCATGGCGTGGCTTTTGTTCGGGGAAAACCCGACGCTGCGGATGTTGCTTGGCGGCGCGCTGATCATCGTTGCGATTGTGGTGTCCAGCCGGCTGTCCAACGGCTCAAGCAAGAAAACCGTTGCAGCGGAAGCGACCTCTCACTGAGTGCGATCGTTGTGACCCAAATCGCGGTCCGGATCGATCTGATCGCGGACTCGCTGCTTGAGCACCTTGGCCTCGGGAAAACCGCCGTCAGCCTTGCGCTCCCAGATCTGTACATCGTCACAGTAAATATGAAACACCCCTCCAGTGCCGGGCACCAGGGACACTTTGCCCAGGTCGTCGCCAAAGGTGCTGAGCAGCTCCTGGGCCAGCCAGGCAGCGCGCAACAGCCACTGGCACTGGGTGCAATAGGTGATGATGATTTCGGGTTTGCTTGCGGTCATGAATCGCAGATCCCTGTGTGATGTTTGAATGCCGTCAGCTTAACACCCGTGGCGAGGGAGCTTGCTCCCGTCGAGGTCACCATCATCGATGCAGGTCTGGGCTTGTTCCAGTTTGCCAACGTTGCTCGGTTGGGCAGGTTTCAGATTCAGTGGCTCAAGTTGCAGCAACTGCAGGGGCTCACTGAATTCAGCGAGAAAGGCATTGTCGAGGGGTTGAGTGTCAGGTTCGGCAACCCATACGATCTCGGCTTCCGATAGTGGCGGCTCACTTGATGGCGGGCTTTCAAATGGATTGGTCAGGTCCCAAGAGGTGTCCATCGACAGGTCATCAAGGTTCAACTGAAACTCATCAGCAGGCGCAATCGCTAAAGCAGCCACGGTGACCGGTGTACTGGCGCTCAGTTTCGGGTGACGGGTGCGGATTTCGTGGAGTTTTTGTGCGTCGAACCCGCCGTTTCTCAGGCTGGTTTCCTGCGCCTCATACGCCGCAAGATCACCTTGCTTGCCCAGCACGTCCAACAGTTGTTCAGCCAGATCGGTGCGCTGAGGCTCCTTGACCATTGCCTCGCGTAACAAACCTGCGGCCTCGGCAAATCGGCCATAGGTGAGGTAAATATCGACTGCTTCCAGCACATCGCCCGTCGGGGTTTCTTCAGGGTTCGCGGGTATCGCGGACGGCGGCATCGGGGGCTCCACTGCCCGCTCCATCATCGGTTCCTGTCTTGTAGATGATTCGGGGGCGTCGTCAGACACCTGACGCCGACGAATGACGAACCATCCCAGCACCACCAGCCCCACCAATATGAAAACTCCGAGAATTACCGGCCAGCGAGACTCGGCTTCCTCCACAACCATCGGCGCCGCTACCGCTGGCTTGACCGGTTTTGCCACCGACTGCTGGACTTCCGTTAACCGGGCTTGCAATTCACTGACTTGTTTTTTATCCGCAGCGATCTGTTCGTCCTGCGCCTGAAGCTTGGCCTTGAGCTCATCGACGGTTGCCTGCAACTGCTGGGTTTGCAGTTCGCTGGCGGCCGGTTGCTCAGCAAGAGGCTCATTTGCCTGGCCGGCGGCAGGCTTGGGTGGTTCCTTGCGCGCAGGCGTTGGTGCGGCGGCCGGCTGAACACTCGGGAATGCGGAAGGCGAAGGAGTGGCGGTTGGTTCATCGGTGGCGGGCACAATCTCCGGTGAGCCGGGCGGATCGATCAGCACCGTGTATTCACGCAGCAATTGGCCGTTGGGCTGATTGAGTTGTACGAGGAAATTCAGGAACGGCTCATTGACCGCTTTGTTGGAGCTGACACGGATGAAACTGCGGTTACTCTTCAGGACGGGGGTGAACTTCAGGTCGTTGAGGAAAACCACCCGCTCGACACCGGCACGGCTGAACTCGTCTGCCGTCGCCAGGCTGACCGACAACTCGCCCTCCTCCAGACCACCGGCATCCACCAGGGCGATGTCGGCGCGAAGCGGCTGGTTCAGTGCTGAATGCACGGTGATGTCACCCAAACCCAGCGCTGGAGCCAATGCCGAGTAAGTGACAGCAGCACCGAAGAGCAACAACCTGACGCAACAGCGAACAACCAACAGCCGACTTTCAAGCATGAGCATCCCTTAGATAACCAGAACCAACCTGCACGTGTTCGCACATCCGGTACGAACACGATATTGCCGAGTAGTTCTTATAGTCCGCGCAACAAGGGATCTCAAAAGTCTGGATCGGGGGTTATGCCTCAAGATTTTTCAAGGTTGGCCAGGATGTGCCCGTGGACTCGCATGCAGACCCGCAAATCCGCCTCATCGACACCTTCGAAGAGTTCGTGGCGCAGTTGAGTGGCAATCGTTTCAATTTGTTCGATCAGGGGGTGTGCCGGGGCACAGAGGACGATTTTTTTCGCCCGACGGTCTTCCAGCACCGCCTGGCGTTGCACCAGGCCCTGGCTTTCCAGGCTGTCGAGCAGGCGGGCCAGGGTCGGTCCTTCGACGGCGACGCTCTGCGCCAATTCACGCTGAGTCGGGGCCTCTTCGAAACGTGCCAGGTGCAGCAGCACCAGCCAGCGCGCCTGGGATAACCCCAGGCCTGCCAGACGGCGGTCCAGTTCGGCACGCCAGCCACGGGACATCTGGGCCAATTGCATGCCAAAACGGTGTTGATCGGTTAACGGCATAAAACACTCATGATCAGGCTGAAATAGAGAAATACTAATTATTAGTCAGCTAAGCATGAGCCTTGCTTTCAGGCAAGGCTTGATCTGTAGTGAATCGTTACACCAGTAAACCCGACCATCAAATCTCGAATTCGGATTGCAGAGCGGCCCGGACGCAGTACAAAACACCTTCCGGTACTCGTCCGGCAAACAGTGCGGAAATCTCCGACACGGGCGGTAATTCACCTTCACCGTCGAGGAACGCGTCCTGGACTTCGCCCATCAAGTCTTCGGGCAGATCCAGCGCTTGTTCCAGCGACAACTGCTGCTTGCCAATGGCTTCGGCGAGCATGGCGTAGACGTTCTTTTCCGAGCATTGCAGCTGACCGGCGATTTGCAACGGCGTCATGCCGGCGCGCGCCAGGGTGATGAGTTCGTGGCGCACGTCGGCCACCGCTTTCGGTGCCTCGACCTGACCACCGAGTACTTCGAGGAAGGCCTCCCCGTAACGCTCAAGTTTGCGTGCGCCGACGCCACTGACCGTGGCCATTTCCGCCAGCGTGGTCGGCTGGCTGCGGAGCATTTCCAGCAAGGTAGAATCCGGGAAAATGACATACGGCGGCACGCCATGTTCCTCGGCGAGTTTGCGTCGCAGTGCTCGCAAGGCTTCCCACTGTTCGCGCTCTTCGCCACGCACCAGTTGGCTCGCCTGACTCTTGCTGCTTTTCGCCGTGGTTTGCGCCTTGAGATCGCGACGCAGTTCCAGGGTCACTTCGCCCTTGAGCAGCGGTCGGCAACTGTCACTCAGGCGCAGCCCGCCGTAGCCTTCCAGATCGATGTCGGCCAGACCACGGGCGACCAGTTGCCTGAACAGCGAACGCCATTCACCCTCTGCCCGCGCCTTGCCGACACCGAACACCGACAGGTGTTGATGACCGAAACTGCGGACTTTTTCGTTGTCCTTGCCCAACAACACATCCACCAGATGCCCGACGCCATAGCGCTGGCCGGTGCGATAGATCGCCGACAGCGCCTGACGTGCCGGCTCGGTGGCGTCCCAGGTTTGCACAACGTCGACGCAGTTATCGCAATGGCCGCAAGGTTCGGGCATGTCTTCGTCGAAGTAGGCCAGGAGGGTCTGGCGGCGGCAGCGGGTTTCTTCGCACAGCGAAAGCATGGCGTCGAGTTTGTGTTGTTCCAGACGCTTGTGGCGTTCGTCACCTTCGGAGTTCTGCAGCATCTGCTTGAGCATCACCACGTCTTGCAAGCCGTAGGCCATCCAGGCATCCGCCGGCAGACCGTCGCGGCCGCCACGACCGGTTTCCTGATAGTACGCCTCAAGGGATTTCGGCAAATCGAGGTGCGCGACAAACCGCACGTTGGGTTTGTCGATGCCCATGCCGAACGCCACGGTCGCGACCATGATCAGGCCTTCCTCGTTGAGGAAGCGCTTCTGATGATAGGCACGTAAATCGTTAGGCAGGCCGGCGTGGTACGGCAGCGCCGGGAAGCCTTGCTCGCTGAGAAACGCGGCCACTTCCTCGACCTTTTTGCGCGACAGGCAATAGACGATGCCGGCATCGCTGCGTCGTTCAGCGAGGAACGCCAGTAACTGTTTGCGTGGCTGCTCCTTGGGCACGATGCGATAAAAAATGTTCGGCCGGTCGAAGCTCGACAGGAAACGTTCGGCATTCTGCAAATGCAGACGAGTGACGATTTCTTCGCGGGTACGCTTGTCAGCAGTAGCGGTCAGGGCAATGCGCGGCACGTCGGGAAACATTTCCGCCAACTGGCCCAGCTGCAGGTATTCCGGGCGGAAGTCATGGCCCCACTGGGATACGCAATGCGCTTCGTCGATGGCGAACAATGCGATGTTCAACCCTTGCAGGAAGGACAGCATGCGCGGCTGGACCAGGCGCTCGGGGGCAAGGTACAGCATTTTGACTTCGCCGCGCTTGATCCGGGCCGCCAGGTCGCGCTGCTGCTCGGCACTCAGCGTCGAGTTCAACGCTGCCGCCGCCACGCCCAGTTCTTCGAGGGTCGCGACCTGGTCATCCATCAAGGCGATCAACGGCGATACCACCACCGCCAGGCCTTCGCGCAACAGCGCCGGAACCTGGAAGCACAGGGATTTGCCGCCCCCTGTAGGCATCAGGACCAGGGCATCGCCGCCATTGGCCACGCGCTCAATGATTGCACCCTGGCGACCACGAAAACTGTCGTAGCCGAAGATGTCCTTGAGGACGCGTTGAGCCTGTTCGAGCATAGAAACTCCAAAAATCACCGAAACATCCCTGCAAGGCTGGTGCAGAACCCGCAAGGCTGCACCGACAAATCGTAAGTGCGCATTGCATGACGCTTCACATTTCAGCCGCGATGCCAGCAGGGCATCACAAAACGCGCGAGTATACCCGAGGCCTCCCTTGCGCAGGGCACCGCTGATAAGAGCGATGAAGATGACCCCTTGTAGATCGCAGCCTTCGGCAGTTCCTTCAGGGAAAGCGAAGTTCATAAGGGGGCAAATATGCCGCGCGGCTGGCCCAAGCGCTCAAGAAGGCCTAGAATTCCCGCATCGAATATTCCCCAAGGTAGCCCTTTAATGTCCTTCGCTGAGCAATTAACCCGCCTGCAAGTCTTCCTCGACGCCGATGAACTGCATGACGAGGCGCTGGACTACGTGGCCGCTCACGGCTACCTCACCGCGCTTTCCATCTGTTCCGAGGTGGTGCCTGATCGAGAGTGGATCGACGCCCTCTTCGCCGAAGAGCCGCACTACAGCGGCGAAGCCCAACGCGAAGAAATCGAAGCCACCCTAATCGGCCTCAAGGCTCACATCGCCCGCCAACTGGCCTCCGATGAAGAGTTCGAGCTGCCATGCGACCTCGACCTGGGCGACGATCCGGACGATTCCGAACTGCGCGGCTGGTGCATCGGCTTCATGGAAGGCGTGTTCCTGCGTGAAGAAGCCTGGTTCGAAACCGCCGAAGACGAAGTCAGCGAAATGCTGCTGCCGATCATGGTCGGTTCGGGCCTGTTCGACGAGCAACCGGAGTTCTCCGACATTGCCGCCGACGCCAACCTGATGGACGACATGATCGTGCAGATCCCGGAAGCCCTGACTGCGCTGTACCTGCTGTGCAACGCACCAGACGAAAAACCGGCGATCCTCAAGCCACGTCACCACTAAGGTTCTGCCTATGGACAACCCCATAGGCAACCGCTCCCTGATGTTGCGCTACGTGCTGCTGGCCATTGGCTGGCTAAGCGTAGTGCTGGGAGTGA
Organism: Pseudomonas sp. MYb327; assembly: GCF_040438925.1. Classification (NCBI taxonomy): domain Bacteria; kingdom Pseudomonadati; phylum Pseudomonadota; class Gammaproteobacteria; order Pseudomonadales; family Pseudomonadaceae; genus Pseudomonas; species Pseudomonas sp. MYb327. The sequence goes on along the minus strand of NZ_CP159258.1, from coordinate 626,410 downwards.
TCGGGATTTTCCTGCCGGTGCTGCCCACCACTCCTTTCCTGTTACTGGCGGCCGCGTGCTTCGCCCGCAGCTCCCCGCGTTTTTACCATTGGCTGGTAGATCACCCTCGACTCGGGCCATGGATACGCGACTACCTCGATGGCAATGGAATTCCGCTCAAGGGCAAGGTCTACGCCATCGGCCTGATGTGGGTGAGCATTCTGTTTTCCTGCTACCTGGTGCCCATGCCCTGGGCACGCGGGTTCATGCTGACCAGTGCGGTGCTGGTGACGATTTACATCCTCAAGCAAAAAACCTTGCGCAAGTCCTGAGCCTCTTTCGTACAGGGCTTTTGTGTAATTCTTCTCCCGACGACTCGCCTTCCTTCTCTGTAAACACCACCTCGACTCGCGAATTCAGCCTGCTGACCCAAGGCCTGAGCACTGAAGATGCCGAACACCTGGCCGCCGAGATCAGCACCACTCTGGATTACTTGCGCCTGACCGGTGCAAGCGATTGAACACCCATCCAGCAAGGTCATGCATCACAAGGTGCTTGCACGCCTGCTCGATCCACAGGGTGAAGTGATTGTCGCCAGGGAATTTCTGCCATGGATCGAGACCCAAGGGGAGCTTGAGACGATCAAGGAGCGGGGCGTATTTGGGGTGATAGGACGGTTGATCGGGCCGCCCGAGCCAATGTGATGGAGAACTCACGCCCCGAAGTAAAATTACCCGCCGGTCGGCACTGTCAGTTCTGACAGTAGCAAAGCCTTCGACCTTTCTTGTGTGATACCCCTAACCACCTGGTTTTACCGCCAGTCCGTCGTCCGACGTAAGGAGTGTGTTCACATGCCTTCGCAACTCTCTGCCCTTGTCAGCAAAACCCACCCTGGGGTGCCTCTCGATGCGTTTCCCCCTCCCCTCGTTAATTTGGCCGTTGGCGGTGTACTTGACCCTGAACTCGTCCCTCCGGGAGGCTGCCCTCTGATTGTTCCTTATACACAAACCCTGGACCGGGACCGGGTAACGTATCGCTGGAGCAGCTCGGTTGCCGGCGGCAGTCACATGGAATTCAGAAACCTGACCGCGGCAACTGCCGGTGAGGAAGTCGAGTTCCTGGTGTACAAGCAGTTCATCACCGCCAATCGCTACCGTCATGTAACCGTTGATTACTACATCACACGTGCGGGTGCGATCATTGGTTATTCCGAACCGTTGGTGCTGTTGATCGGTGATGTTTCCCTGGCGTTCAATCCACCGCGGCTTGATGGTGTCGAGAATGCAGTCATGGATTTGGCCGTGATACCGCGTGACCTGGAAGCCTGCCTGGCCGCTACCGACTATCCCTTGCAAGTCGGTGACAGCGGCGAAGTTCGCGTTACCGTTGCGCCGGGGGGCGGTACCGCCAGCGTGCCGTTCCGGATCGAGGAAGGTCAGGCGGGACGCGACAAGTGGGTCACCCTGCCAAGAGCGGTATTTCTGGCTAATGTCGGGCGCGAGGTCAGACTCGACTGCACGGTGCTGCGCGTGGACGGTCGGCGTGAAGAATCGCGGGTGGCCGAATTTGAAGTGCACCATTCCATCGGCACCGGGCGCTTGCAGGTGATGGGCGCGCGGTCCCGTGGCAATCGCCACTTCCTTTCCGGTGGCGATTTCTGGTTGACGGCGCTCGACGCCAACACCTTGCAACCCATTGAAGCGCGCTGGCGGTACAACCACGAAACGACCGTCGTCAGCGGCTTGCGCTTTCGCGACACGCAACCGGATCGCCCGCTGCACGTGCAGGTGGACGATGACTGGGTGGCCATTCATCAACGCAATCTGGTGGGCAACGGCAACCTGATTTCTGGCATGGTCGCCAATAACGCAGCCTTCGCGGCGCGCGCGGACCTGGGCAACCTCGTGGCCTGGGGTAACCCCGGGCGCGGCGGCAACCTGGGGGCAACGCTGCCGACACTCACCGACATTGTCGCCTTGAGCCTGTGTGGCTATGCCTTTAGCGCACGCAGGAACAATGACAGCGTGGTGGCCTGGGGGTATGAACCTAATGGTGGGCTGGTCCCGGCAGAGATCGCCGAATGGCGGGACGTCGTAGCGTTGACCGGTAACGGTTATGCCTTCACGGCATTACGCAGCAATGGGAGTGTCGGTGCATGGGGAAGTTCACACTTTGGGGCCAGCGTCCCCGACGAGATAAAGAATCTCACCAACATCAAAACGGTAGTGGGTAGCTTGTATGGCTTTGCAGCGCTGCTGACTGATGGGTCCGTAGTGGCCTGGGGTAATAACTCTACAGGGTCCACGGTTCCCGAAGACATTGCGGCTCTGACTGACATTGTTGAGTTGACAGGCAATGACGCGGCCTTTGCTGCGCGCCGGGCGAATGGGAGCGTTGTAGCGTGGGGGAATAACAATGGAGGGAGCATTCCTCAACCCATCAAGGATATGGACGACATCGTAGAAGTCAGCAGTACTCGTTATGCCTTTGCGGCACGGCGGGCCGATGGCTCGGTGGTGGCTTGGGGAAATGCCAATCATGGTGGTTCTGCTCCGGATACGATTAAAAACCTGACGGACGTCGTGGCGGTAACCGGCAACGTGAGTGCGTTCGTGGCGCAACGCGCCGATGGAAGTGTGAGAGCTTGGGGAATTGCCGGAACAGGAGGAACCCTGCCCGCGCCAATTGCCGAGCGCACGGACATCGTGCAAGTGGTACCTGCTGTGCATGCCTTTGCAGCTCTGTGCGCCGACGGCACCGTGATGGCGTGGGGAAATGCCACGTATGGTGGGGAAATTCCCGAATCCATTCAGCCGCAACTGAGCGATGTACGCGCCATCTGTGGCAACACTCACGCCTTCGCAGCACTGACCGCCGATGGACGCGTAGTCACTTGGGGCGCTGCCCTTGCGGGCGGCGATAGCGATGCCGTGGCCGACAAACTCAACGGGAAAATCTCTTACACCATAGCGCCGGACACAACTAGAGCTACCGTAAGCACTCGTTTGCCCCGTGTCGCCACGGTAGATATGGCTGCAACGGTCGCGAAATAACGCAGATTCATAACCGAAAAAAAACGAACGCCCCGAACCTGTCGGGGCGTTTTTTTTAGAGTGCGATTCGTATTTATCGACGCGTAACCTCTAGAACCCGTAACTCACTCCCAACGTTACCGCCCATGGCTGTTCGAATTTTTCACTTTTGCCATAGTCGACGCCGGCATCCAGACGCAGGTTTTTCGCGAGGGAAACCGCAACGCCTGCACCCACTTCGAAGCCGCTACCTTTCAGGCTGTTATTGAGCTTGTTGCCATTGACCTGCGCATCATCATGACTGGCAAACTCATGAACCAACGCAACACGTGCATAAGGTTGCAAGACGGTATCGCGATCGATGTTAAAGCTACGACCGGTGGCGACGCCCAGTTTGCCGCGCAAGGAACGCGTACGATCACCGTCGGCTTGCATGCCATTATCGAGACGGTAATCCGCACCCTCGATCACCGCCGCCGACAGCTGCGCGGAAGGTTTGACGAACCAGTCATCAGCCAGCTTGATGTTGCGGCCCACTTCCACCAGCGCGCTCACGCCGGAGTTGTTGTAATCGCCCTTGGTCTGCGTGCCATCGCTCAGTTTGACGTCGGAATCATTGCGAAAGTGGTTGAGCTTGAGCGCGCCATCGAAGTAGTAACCGGTGTCAGCATTCAGCCAGCTAACGTATGGACCGAAGTAGTAGCTGTCGACATTGCCCGACGTACCGCCATCAAGCTCCAGGTCGGACTGGCTGTAACCTGCCAGCACACCGACTCTCCATTGGCTTTCGCCCAGCAAGGTATCGGCACCCAGAGAAATGCCCTGTTGTCGCTGACGATAAGCAACGCCCGACTCTTCATCGACGTTGTACTTGTTACCAAACGGCCGTACCCATACTCCATGCAGATTGCCGTCCGATTTCAACTCCCCCATGCGCCCTTCCAGCGACTTCATCTCGCCGTAGGAGATGGTGGTCGCTGTCTGGAACAAGGCCAACACCGACTGAGCTCCAGGGCTGACGGTTTTGGTGGTGGGATTCAGGAACCAGCTGGTACCGCCCGCTGAATCGGTGGAGTTGGCCAGATCGTAAGACCAGGTCCCCAAGTCCACTCGACCACCGACCAGGGAAAATTGCGCAGGACCGGCAGCCGTATGAACCAGGACCAATTGTTTGTCTGAAATGACATCGGTCCCGGTGGCTTTGACCTCCAGCCCGAAATCACCGTTGGCCACGCCGGTGACATTCAGTCGGTCGGCGGCACCCGTAGCGAAATCGGCATTCATGGCAAAGGTGCCATTGCCATCAAGCGTATCGACGTTCAGTTCACGAAATGCGCCGGTGGCTACACCAAAATCAACCGTGCCGCCCGCCATGCTCAGTTCGCCAATGGTGTCGCTGCCGGTCATGGTCCAGGTGGAGGCATCAATCGTCACGCTATCAACCTGGTTCAAGCGCCCAATGAGCTGCGAACCGTTTTGCAGGATGACATTGGCAGTGGCGTCGTCCTCGACCAGCACATCGCCGGTCATGCGACCTTGGTTGAACGTGAGATTGGCCGTGCTGTTGTCGCTCACCCGCACGTTGCCCTGCAAAGCGCTGCTGCCCACCGTCATGGCTGCCGTCGAAGCGCCCAGCACTTCAAGCAGATTGCCATTGGCGCTGCTCAGGGTTGAGCCGTTCAAGACTTCAATGCTGGCGTCGATGCCACCCTGCACCTGTATGGCCGGGCCATTACGACCTGTAGCGCTCGAGCCATCGAGCTTCAGTGCACTGGTGCCCACGCCTGCAGGGTCGCGTCCCATCAATACGCCTGCAGCATCACCGCTGATACGGGAACCCGCCGACGCTTGCACAGTGCCCCCCTGAATGTTCAAACCCGAGCTTCCCGAAGCGGTGCCGGTCAGCCCCGTATTGATCAGGTTCAGGGTGCTAAGGCCCGTGATGTGGGCGCCCGTGTCACCCCCATTGAACTGACTGTCAGTCGCCGTTGCAGTCGAACCTTGTGGGGCTCCGGGCGCACGGTTTACCGTCAGAGCCATGGTCTCACTGGTTACCGTAGCCTGATTGATATTCGCCACGCTGGTACCGGTAATCGATAAACCTTCGACGCCACTGCTGGCGGTGATGGTCGCGCCGCTGATATTCAGCGTCGAGCCACTTTCGACAAAGATACTTTGGGTGGTGCCCTGGACTATGTTCAACGTGCCGTTGTTGCGAACCAGATAGTCAGTCGACGGTGTTGTCGAGCTGACGTTTTCAGTTCTGTTATCGACGATCAACGCTGCCACCGCTGATGGGGTCATCAAAAAAAACGCTGGCAAAATTGTCAGCATTTTTCCGGAAATCGTCTGCGCCAACACATACAACGGCTTCGTCTCGATAGTCATAGTCCTATGTCCTGTTTGTCAGTTCGCCCTTTTCACACAGCAGAATTGGGTGGCTGGCGAGGGGCGTGCACGGTATCTCCTACGCCTAAAGAAAAATGTAGGAATAATCTGAAGATACCCACGAAAAAAAGGGCGCTCGAAGCGCCCCTGATGGATTACGGTGAGGGTGTAAAGTTGCAACTAGAACCATCACCCTCCCTCATTAGCACCCGAACGAAGTGCCGCTCTGAAATTGATAAATGTCCATCCAGTACCACGCTGTATCTGATTGCCCCGAATCTGCTACCGGTTTCATCGAACACTCTGTAAGGGAAATAGATATAACAACCATCGATACTTTCCTGCTCACTGATCGTATAGTCAACACTGCCTCTGATCTGGAGTTCTACAACCCCATCAGGGTCTGAGTAAGCCTGGTAATCAAGATGGATTGCCTTATCCTTGAATCCCGGATTAGGTGGAATAAAGACTACTACCGCCATCTTTCCGTCCAAGCCCGGCCGCAAAGAATTACAATTCAAATTATCAAAGTCGGGATCCAGGTGTTGAATAACCGGATCAGAAATCAATGTATCGTGTATATATACATAAACACTTTGCGTTCCTGACACTGCATAGTTGTCGCTGACTGCATCGTGAGCCCGATAATACAATGGTGTCGATTTGTTATTCCCTTGCGATTCAACAAACGACCACGCCACAGAAAAAGTAACTTTGAAACCCTCCCCCTCATCACCCTGCACATAGTAAACACCACCATCAGGCTCGGATACTTCAATACCATTCCAGACAAGTTGAAGGCGTTCATCCTTCTGCGCACCCTCATACAACGGTGTTGTTACTGAGACAGGCTGTCCCTCGTCAACTCCATAAATCCGGTTATTCTCAAAACTCTCCGCCCCATGAGCGATAACCAATGGCAGGAAATCATCCGGCGGGCCTGGCTTCTCCGGATCGATAGGTCCGGGCTTTCTCAGGTCCTTTTTCACTAACTTGGTTAGCGGTGAATCGGGATGCAAGCGATCACCGCGTCGCACTTGCAGGCTAACGGGAACATCTTCCTGATAAGCGACGCCGTTGTAGACGTCCCTGAAAGGCACATCGATGAAAAACGGAAAGCGGTCAATCAGCTTTTCCACCTGCTCCACGCCATCCCAGACAATTTTCAGATAGTCCCGGCCCGCGACAAAGTTTCTATATTCGTCAATGATGCCAACCCCCACGCCAGACGGTGTTTGTGCATCTATCAGATTGATAACGCCATCGTCCTCGAACAGCGGGACGTCAGGAGCAGTGAGAGTCGGAGCAAGGGTCAACACCACATTGATCTGCAATTTATCCGAGGATGGGCTCTGATTACCTTTGCGATCACAATGATCAACCCAGATCTCGTGCATACCCTCTTCAGTGCCCAACAAAGCTTCCGTCAATTCGAACACCGGAGCGGCAACAGGGTTTGTGAGTGATTGGGTGCCAATCAAGACTTTATCGGGATCAGATTCCGACTTGCCATACCAGGCCCTGATAACGTCACCGATTCTACTATCACCGCTGAGAGGGCAGGTTACCGGGACAAAGCCATTTGCATCCAGATAATCCTTGGTGATTTCAGTAACAGGTACTGTTGGCTTCAGCGCTTGCGGAAAATCCGTGTCTATATTGATAATCAATGTTTCAACTGGCGCCCCTGTGTTACCGCCATGATTGATGCGGTAGCTGAGTTCATAGGTGCCTTTAGTTATTGTACATTCCGGTGGCAAATCCAATTCCAACGGAAAAGATCGAGGTGGTATTGGGGTTTGGTATCGGAAAGCAGCCCCTACCAATGATCCATTCCATCGTAGCTGGACAAAGCCTCCCGTGGGGAGCGGATCTTGAGACGCATCAAACTGATGAACTAAAATCCTTATCGCTGTCCCTTGATACTGCTTATGAAGTTGATTTATCTCATCATCACTCTCATCAGGTAAAAGCGGGTTTTTCGTTCTATCCAATTCTGGCGCAACGGCTGCCATCGTTTCAGCAGACCATCTCAATTTTCGATAGGCCACAGCCTTTTCTTCAGCAGATTCAAGCTTAGTATACTTAGACATTTTATCGTTCCTTCAATTAAAGAGGACGTTGACTACCAAAAGACAGAGGATGCCTAACCAAACATAATTATCGAGCTACCGAACAGAGAATATTCAATCGCCTGTAAACTGCCCCCCGCGCCCGACCCTGTTTCTTTTATTACAAATAAGACTACTTAATGGTCCAATGACGTAATGGTTTGATTCAAAGGCAAAAGCACGCGCTTGGCTACTGTCAGAAATAACAGGTATCGACACCATCTGTCGGAAGTTCGAGACTGAAAATAAAAAAACCCGCCATCCCTTACACAGGAATGGCGGGTTTTTTCGTTAAGTTTTCAGTTACACGGTGTCCACCTTCAACGAGTGATCATTGAGCATGCCGTTGATGATGGTCGCGGTATCCGCACCACCAATCACCCCGCCTGCCCCTGGCGTCACCCCGTAATGACTGGCCAGGTTAACGCCCGCCAGATCGATCGTCTGGTTCGGTGCCGCGCCGGCCATGGCGCTGACGTCGATGCTGGTCATCACTGACGCGCCGCTGCCACTGACGGTGAAGTGCAGGTAGTCATCCAGCGATGCCGTCGTGCCATTTTCCCCTTGCAGCAGTTGCGACAGGTCGAGCTTGTCGGTGCCGGGCGCGAAGTCGGTGATGACATCGTGTCCGCTATTGCCCTTGAGCCACTCGAAGGTGTCGGCTCCGCTGCCGCCGGTAAGTGTGTTGTTGCCCAGGCCGCCGATCAGGAAGTCATCGCCGCCTCCGCCGTTGAGTATGTCGTTGCCCAGGCCACCGGTGATGACGTTGCTGTTGTTGTCTCCGGTGAGGGTGTCGTTGAAGTTGGAGCCTGTGAGGTTTTCGATCCCGGTCAGGGTGTCAGTCCCGGCGCCAAGGGTGTTCTGCGCGGTGAGCAGGCTCAGGTCGACTTTGACCCCGGCCGTGGCATGGGCGTAGCTGGCGGTATCGGTGCCCGTGCCACCGTCGAGCAGGTCGTTGCCCGCGCCGCTGTACAGCAAGTCGTCGCCAGCGCCGCCATGCAATTCGTTGTTGCCGTTGCCCGCAGTGAGGATGTCGTTACCGTCACCGGCGTTGAGGATATTGTCGCCATCGCCCGCGATCAGCGTGTCATTGCCCGCCGTCCCGGTGAGGGTATGGCTGTCCTGATAGCTGATGGACACGTTGGCACTGTCGCTGCCGCCATGGCTGTCACTGGCAGAGTAGCTGCCGTGGTAGTCCGGGGCGATGTCGTGACCACCGGCGTAGTTGAGGGTCATGGTCAGTTGGTAGTTTTCCGCCGCATTGGGGGTGCTGCCACTGGTGTTGGCGATGTTGGTGATGTGGATCTGGTAAGTCCCATCCGCGGATGCTGTGAGGGTTTGCCCGTCCGCGAGGTTGATCCATGACCCGCCGTTGAGCGAATACTCCATGGCCACATGCCCGGCATCGAGGTTGTGATTCAGGTTGAGGGTTTCACCTTGCTTCAGGTTTACGGTGAAGCGGTCCTCATCGTTGACGTTGGATTGGGCGTTGCTAGCCGCCCCCAGGTAACCACTGACCACCAGCACGGCGGTCATGGTCGCGGCATTGGCCGCGAAGGCGGTGCGTACGTTGCCTAGGTTCTGGTTGGCCGCCGTGCCGGAATTGGTGCCGGTGACGACGAGGGAACCAGTGCCGGTGAAGTCCGCAGCCTTGGAAATCCAGCCGGTGTTGAAGCTGGTCGACGATGGGCTGAGCGAATCGCTATTGGAATCAGTGTCGTTGGCCAGCAACAATTCGCCCGGCACCGTCAAATTGTTCGAGAGCACGTTGGTGATGATGTGATCATCGAATGCCACCGGAGCCGCGTTCGGAACGACCTTGACCACCAGGTTCGAACTGGCGAGATCGCCATCCTTGTCGCTGACCGTGAAGCCGATGTTTTCGGTGATCAACACCGACGTGGCTTTCTGCGAAACGTAGCTGTATTCGCCGGTATCGAGGTTCACCACCAGGGTGCCCTTGCCATTAGTGGCGACGCTCAGCGAGTTGTTAATCGTGTTGAAAGTGCCTTTATTAATGCCGCCGCTGGAAATCAGAGAACCCTGATTACTGAGGCCTTTAGGGTCATAGGTGTAGGTGGTGCCGTCGATGGTGATGGATTTAATGAAACCGCCATCAGCACCGAACGTACCGCCCTCGCCCAGCAGCGAACCAGTCACCGGTGCGCCAACCACGGTGCCGGACAACACCGAGTTCAGTTGATTGAGATCGGTCACCACCACCGCGTTGGTATTGGTCTTGGTGCTGCCGTCATACGCCACGGGATCGAGGTTGCTGTTGCTGACACCGCTGCCCAGGCCAATCGCGTAATTCTTGATCGCATTGTTTTCGAGGAAGGCTTTCCAGGACGCTTCATCCTGAGTACCGATATCCCCTTCGTTGGGTTTGCCATCCGAGAAGAAATACCCGACGTTTTGCGCCCCGGTGAGTTTGCCACTGGTGCCGAACGCGGTTTTCGCCATCGCCACGGCGGCGTCGTAATCGGTGTTACCGCCCGCCGTCAGGCCGGAGATGATCGACTTGGCCGTCGCGACATCGACCCAGATCGGCGTCTTGTCGGTGGCGCCGCTGCTGAAGGTAACGATCTGCACTTTGACATCGCCGAGGTCGTCGTACTTGTCGAGCAAGGCACTGATCGCCTGCTTGGCCAGTGCCAGTCGCGAGTAACCCGCGACGCCTGAGGCGTCGGCCATACTGCCGGACACGTCGATCACCAGCAGCAGGTTGGAATCTATTTCCGCGGCTGACACTGAACGCTCCGAAGCCACGGCTTTGGGAATGTCATCGACAATATTGACCACGATGGTGCTGGTGGTGCTGTTGCCCAGTGCATCGGTGGCTTTGTAGGTGAAACTTTCGCTCAGGGTATTGGCACCGTCATTGGCACCCGGCGAGGTCTTCGGTGCCGAGGTCAGGGTGTAGGTGTAAGTGCCGTTGGGGTTGAGCAGGATCTGGCCGAAATTGCCGGTGGCACTGCCGACCAGGGTGTAGGTAACGGCGCCGCTGGCACCGAAGACTGAACCGACCAGCGTGCCGCTGGCGGTTTCGCCGGTGTGGCCCGGCTCACTGCCGATGACGCTGCCGGCGCCCAGGTCCTGGCCATCCTTGCTCAGGTCGAGGGCTTTTTCGTAGACAGTAACGTCAGTGTCGCTGAACGCGCTGATGCAGTTGTTGTTCACGTCGATGGTGATGGTGGTGGTGCTTTCATCACCGTCGGCGTCGCGCAAGGTGTAGGTGAACACGTCGCTCGCACCCGGGCCGCTCACGCCGTTCGGATAGCTGTGGTACTCGGCGTTGCCATGAGAGTCCAGCGTCAGGTAGCCGTAGGTGCCATTGATCGGGCTGTTGAGACCGCCGAGTGCCGGGGTCGAGGTGTCGGAACCGGCGCGGACGCCGACTACGCCACCGCCCGCCGTCGGGCCATCGGCGCCACCGACGTCGTTCCACAACACGTTGCCGGTGACCACGCCACCCTCCGAGACCGGAATCGCATCGGCGTGTGCTGTAGGCACGTCGTCGACAATGTTGATCACGATGGTACTGGTGACGCTGTTGCCCAGCGCGTCGGTGGCCTGGTAGGTGAAAGACTCGCTCAGGGTATTGGCACCATCATTCGCGTGCGGCGTGGTGTTGACCGGGTTGGTCAGGGTGTAGTTGTAGGTGCCGTTGGGGTTGAGCAGGATCTGCCCGTAGTTCCCGTATGTGCCGCCGACCAGGGTGTAGGTGACATTACCGCTGGCACCGAAGACCGAACCCACCAGCGTGCCGCTGGCAGTTTCGCCGGTATGGCCTGGCTCGCTACCGAGGGCGTAGCCAGCCGAAAGATCCTGGCCATCCTTAACCGTGTCGAGGGCTTTTTCGTAGACGGTCACGTCGGTGTCGCTGACCGCGCGGATGCAGCTGTTGTTCACGTCGATGGTGATCGTGCTGGTGCTTTCGTCACCGTCGGCATCGCGCAAGGTGTAGGTGAACACGTCGGTCGCACCGGGGCCGCTCACGCCGTTCGGATAACTGTGGTACTCGGCGTTGCCTTGAGCGTCCAGCGTCAGGTAGCCGTAGGTGCCGTTGATTTGGCTGTTGAGGCCGCCAATGACCGGGGTCGACGTGTCGGAACCGACGCGCACGCCGACCACGCCACCACCGGCGGCCGGGCCATCGGCGCCGCCGACGTCGTTCCACAGCACGTTGCCGGTGACCACACCGCCCTCCGCAACCGAGACCGCGTCAGGGTTGGCGGTCGGCAGGTCGTCGACGATGTTGACGTTGATCTGCCCGGTCGCCGTGCTGCCATCGGCGTCGGTGGCGACGACGGTGAAGTTCTCGCTGACGCTGTTGGCGCCGTCGGCGTTGGGATGATCACGGTCGGTGTAATTGAGGGTGTAGCTGTAGCTCACCTCGCCGGTGGTCGAATCAAAACCGGTGATGGTGAAGGTCGCGCCGGTGCCGGTGGTGGTGTGTTGCGGGAAGCCTGCCGCCACGCCGCCGCTGACCACCGCAATACCGCCCACCGTCAGGGTTTGCAGGCCATCCAGTGCGGTGACGGTGAAGGTCCCGCTCTGGGTCAGGGCCGGGGCATCGGGCTCGGTGCCGTAGGTGAGGTTTTTCTCGTAGACCGTCAGCTCGCCGCCAGGCACGTCGAGGCCGTTGAGCGTTACGCCGTCATCGTTGTTGTGGATGTTCAGCACCAGGTTCGCGGTGCTGGTATCGCCGTCGGCATCGGTCAGGGTGTAGGTGAAGGTCTCGGTGCCGTTGCCATTGCCGTGCAGGGCTTTGAAGTCGGCGTCGCTGGTGTTGAGGGTGTAGGTGTAAGTGCCGTTGGCGTTCAGCACCAGGTTGCCATAGGTGCCGACAAACGTGCCGGGAGTGATCGGGCCACTGTTCGGGCCGGTTGCCACGACATCGGCGCCTTGCACGTCGTTGCTCAGGACGTTGCCGGTCAGGCTCAGTTGGGTTTCCGCCGCGGCCAAGTCGTTGCTGTCGTGCGTGGCTTTCGGCACGTCATCGACGATGTTGACCACGATGGTGCTGGTCACGCTGTTGCCCAGGGAGTCGGTGGCCTGGTAGGTGAAGGTTTCGCTCAGGGTGTTGGCGCCGTCGTCCGCGTGCGGCGTAGTGCTGGCCGGCGAAGTCAGGGTGTAGGTGTAGGTGCCGTTCGGGTTGAGCTGGAGCTGGCCGAAATTACCGGTGGCGCTGCCAACCAAGGTGTAGGTGACGGCGCCGTTGGCACCGAAGACCGAACCGACCAAGGTGCCGCTGGCGGTTTCGCCAGTGTGGCTTGGGTCGCTGCCGGTGACGGTACCGGCAGCCAGGTCCTGGCCGCTTTGGTTCAGGTCGAGGGCTTTTTCATAGACGGTCACGTCGGTGTCGCTGACCGCGCGGATGCAGCTGTTGTTCACGTCGATGGTGATCGTGCTGGTGCTTTCGTCACCGTCGGCATCGCGCAAGGTGTAGGTGAACACGTCGGTCGCACCGGGACCGCTTACCGCGTTCGGGTAGCTGTGGTATTCGGCGTTGCCCTGGGCGTCCAGCGTCAGGTAGCCGTAGGTGCCGTTGATTTGGCTGTTGAGGCCGCCGATGACCGGGGTCGACGTGTCGGAACCGACGCGCACGCCGACCACGCCACCACCGGCGGCCGGGCCATCGGCGCCGCCGACGTCGTTCCACAGCACGTTGCCGGTGACCACACCGCCCTCCGCGACCGAGACCGCGTCAGGGTTGGCGGTCGGCAGGTCGTCGACGATGTTGACGTTGATCTGCCCGGTCGCCGTGCTGCCATCGGCGTCGGTGGCGACGACGGTGAAGTTCTCGCTGACGCTGTTGGCGCCGTCGGCGTTGGGGTGGTTGCGGTCGGTAAAATTGAGGGTGTAGCTGTAGCTCACCTCGCCAGTGGCCGGATCAAAACCGGTGATGGTGAAGGTCGCGCCGGTGCCGGTGGTGGTGTGTTGCGGGAAGCCTGCCGCCACGCCGCCGCTGACCACCGCAATACCGCCCACCGTCAGGGTTTGCAGGCCATCCAGCGCAGTCACCGTGAAGGTCCCGCTCTGGGTCAGGGCCGGGGCATCGGGCTCGGTGCCGTAGGTGAGGTTTTTTTCGTAAACCGTCAGCTCGCCGCCAGGCACATTGAGGCCGTTGAGCGTTACGCCGTCATCGTTGTTGTGGATGTTCAGCACCAGGTTCGCGGTGCTGGTATCGCCGTCGGCATCGGTCAGGGCGTAGGTGAAGGTCTCGGTGCCGTTGCCATTGCCGTGCAGGGCTTTGAAGTCGGCGTCGCTGGTGTTCAGGGTGTAGGTGTAAGTGCCGTTGGCGTTCAGCACCAGAGTGCCGTAAGTGCCGGTGAAGGTGCCGGGGGTGATCGGGCCGCTATTAGGGCCGGTCGCCACACGGTCCGCGCCTTGCACGTCGTTGCTCAACACGTTGCCGTTCAGCGTCGGCAAGGTTTCCGAAGCGGTCGAGGCATTGTTGTCATCAACTGCTTTCGGCACGTCGTCGACGATGTTGACGTCCAGGCTGCCATTGGCGGTGGTGCCGTTATCGTCAACCACAGTGACGGCGAAATGTTCAGGGAGCGTGTTGGCACCGTCGGCGCTCGGGTGAGCCTCGGGATTCGCCAGGGTGTAGCTGTAGCTGACCACGCCAGTGGTCGCGTCGTAGCCGGTGATGGTCAACGTGCTACCCAACGGAGTGGTAACCGACTGCGGGAAGCCTGCGCTGACACCGCCAGTGACCACGGCGATGCCGCCCACGGTCAGGGTCTGCACTCCGTCGAGGGCCGTGACGGTGAAGGTGCCGTTTTGGGTAAGGGGCGGAGCGTCCGGGCTGCTGCCATCGCCGAGGTTTTTCTCATAAATCGTGAGTTCACCCCCTTCGATGTTCAGGCCATCAATCGAGACCGGGTCGTCGTTGTTGTGGATCTGCAAAACCAGGTTCGCGGTGCTGCTGTCGCCGTCGGCATCGGTCAGGGTGTAGGTGAAGGTCTCGGTACCGTCGCCACCGCCGTGCAGGGCTTTGAAGTCGGCGTCGCTGGTGTTAAGGGTGTAGGTGTAAGTGCCGTTGGCGTTCAGCACCAAAGTACCGTAGGTGCCGGTGAAGGTGCCGGGGGTGATCGGGCCGCTGTCAGGGCCGATCGCCACACGATCTGCGCCTTGCACGTCATTGGTCAACACGTTGCCGTTCAGCGTCAGCAGGTTTTCCGAAGCCGTCGAAGCATTGTTGTCGTCGATCGCTTGAGGCACATCGTCGGTGATGTTGACGTCCAGGGAGCCAGTGGCCGTGTCGCCGTTGCTGTCGCCGACCACCACGGGGAAATGTTCGCTGAGACTGGTGCCGTCACCAGTCGTATGCGTTTCACTGCCATTGAGCGTGTAGCTGTAACTCACCACGCCCGTGGCCGGGTTGTACCCGGTGATGGTCAGCGTGCTGCCCAGCGCAGTGGTGATCGACTGAGGGAAACCGGCGGCCACACCACCGTTGATCACGTTGATTCCGCCAATGCTCAGACTGGTCAGGCCGTCAGGCGCGTTGACGGTGAATGTGCCGTTCTGGGTCAGAGCACCGGAATTGCTCGCCGAACCGTCAGAGAGGTTGGCTTCCTTGACCGTCAGTTCGCCGCCCTCGATCGACAGGCCGTTGAGAGTGACAGGATTATTGACGGGAGGCGTAACGTCAGGGGGAGTGATAATCGGGGGCGTTACCACTGCCGCCGGCGTGCCGTCGCCGTTGTCATCGCCGTCGCGTCGCGCTTCGGGAAACTCGGGAATGATGCTGAAACCGGCGCTTGGAAAACCAATGTTCGGATCGACCCGCCCGCCCACTTCCTCGAGCATGACGAAACTGTGGCCGCCTCCCGCCGTCCCGTCAGCGGGCCCGGTCGAACCCGGACCGGCCGCCGTGGCTTCAGCGGTCTGCGTCGGGTCATCGCCGGCCGCAATGGCTTTTTGCAGCTGTTCGACGTCAGTCAGTTGCTCCTGGCTTGGCGCGACTGTTTCCGAGGTGTCTACATGGGGCGATTGATTCGCCAGCAACTGCGGAGTCATTTGCAAGCTGCTGCCACGGCCGAGGGTCAGTTCCTGGCCATTCTGCAGGTGCACCGCCACCGCGCCTTCGGCTCCGGTATTCAGTTGATCACCGGCAAACAACCGGTCCCCCTCGACCAGCGCGCGTCGGGTGCCATCGCTCCCTACCGCGAATACCTGACCGATGACCTTACTGACGATACCGATGAGCGTAGCCATGTGTATTTCCTCCGCTGCCAACCGCTGTCGGCACCTGTTTTGTTGCGGAGATCATGCTCATGGCTCAAGCGGGTTGCCTGGCGGATCGTCTGTGCCGGTCAGCGGGGTTATTTGCATTAACCGCTTCCCTGGCGACGATCTCGCCTAGCGTATTGCTCGCGGGCTTCATTTACGGCGAGAAACTAAAACCCTTTGCAATCAATGGCAACGGGTCAAATGACCGAAATTACGAGCCCTGCGAGCGATGCGTAACGGTTCTGAACCATCCGGGCGACAAAAAACCGTCACCACAGACCGCTTCGCTTCCCTCCCCTCCAGCACTTCTCCGCCTATTTTCGATGAGTTGGATGGAACTTTTCTTCTGCCCCGTTGAGCGCCCTAAAGCTCATAAAACAAGGGCTTCCGAGGAGAACAATGTGCCGGATTTAGAATACCGCATAAGTTTTTTTTGGCATAAGCTTTATGAGAAATAGTTCTTAGGTTTTCTGTAGAATGTTCTTAGCTCTGTTGTTAAAACGATGAAACGGTATACCTATAAAAGCCGTCAAATAATTGGCGACAAATAAGTACCATTAGGAAATCAGGGAGATGCACCCATGCGCCTTTTAACCCCGCTCTGCAGCGCAATACTATTGGCCATGGCCTGCTCTTCTCAGGCACAAGCCATGTCGTTGACAGATGCGATCCAGAGCACCATCGCGACGCACCCGGAGCTGGCATCGCGAGTGGACAGCCGTCTGTCGGCGGATGAAGACGTGAAGGTCGCCAAGGGCGGTTTTTATCCATCGGTGGATCTGAATGCCGCGTACGGGCGCGGGTATAGCGATAACACCAACACCCGCGCGTTCGGCAATCACCACACGGAAATCCTCAATTACACGCAATCGGAGTTGCGCTTGCGGCAGATGCTGTTCGACGGGTTCAACACGTCCAACGAAGTCGAGCGCACCAAAGGCGTGGTCAACTCCCGCGCCTATTACGCTCAGGGCACCGCTCAGGACCTGGCCCTGCGCACCACCGAGGTTTACCTCGAAGTGCTCAAGCGCCGCGAACTGGTGACGCTGGCCAAAAACAACCTGCAAGCGCACTTGCGGGTCAACGATCAGATAGGCCTGCGTACCGAGCGGGGTATCGGCAGCAACGCCGATGCCGACCAGTCGACCGCTCGTCGGGCACTGGCGGAAAACAACCTCGACACCGCTGAAGTCGATCTGGCGGACGCCGAGTCGAACTTCGCCGCCGTTGTCGGGCGCCTGCCGGACGAACTCGAAGCCCCGCCGTCGATCCGTGGCGAACTGCCGGCGTCGCTGACGGAAGCTCAGCAAAGCATGGTCGACAACAACCCCTACCTGAAATCCGCCCAGGCTGACGTGCAATCGGCCGAGAGCCAGTACGAAGTCGCGAAGTCACCGTTCTACCCTCGCTTCGACGCCGAAGCCGCGGTGGGTGCGAACAACAACATCGGCGGCGAAGAAGGCCATGACAACGAGTGGCGGGTCGGTGTGGTGATGAATTACAACCTGTTCCGCGGCGGCAGCGACAAGGCTCGTCTGCAGTCCGATGCGCACAAGATCAATCAGGCGATGGACATCCGCAACAACGCCCTGCGCCAACTCAACGAAAACATCCACCTGGCCTGGAACGCCATGATCAACGCCAAGAAACAAACTCCGACCGCCCGTGAATACGCGGACACCAGCAAACGCGTGCGCATCGCCTATCAGGACCAGTTCGGCCTCGGCCAACGCACCCTGCTCGACCTGCTGGACAGTGAAAACGAGCTCTACAACGCCAACCGCCGCTACACCGAAGTTCGATACACCGAGGAGTATTCGATGTACCGTGTGTTGGCGAACATGGGCCAGTTGCTGAGCAAACAACGCGTAGTGCTTCCCGCCGATGCCGTCGCCCAGACCGAAGTAATAAACGAAGCCCGTTTGCCTGAACTGAAGTAGTGCCTGGAGCGTTCAATGTGACAAGCATGGAAACCGCCAACAGCGGTGTCGATCCACGCCTGAGCTTCGATGACCCGTTACTGGATGGTCTGTTGATTCTCTGCAAACTCCACGGCGCGACGGTCAGTCGCGCCAGCCTGAGTGCCGGGCTACCGATGGCGAACCAACGCCTGAGCCTGGACCTGCTGCCCCGCGCAGCGGCCCGGGCGGGTTTGCAAGCGCGCTTGCTGCGCCGCGATCTCAAAGATATTTCTACGCTCAACCTGCCCGTGTTGCTGCTGCTCGACAACGGCCGCACCGCCGTTCTGCGCCGCTACGGTGATGACGGCCGGGTGCTGATCCTGCCCAGCGAAGCCGATGGCGGCGAACAATGGATCAGCCCTGAAGAACTGGCCGAGCACTACACCGGCCAGGCATTGTTTGCCCGGCCGCGCCATGAACTCGAGGACCTGCGTTCACCGCTGGTGCCGCGAGTCCAGGCATGGTTTCGCGACACCCTGAAGTTATCGAAGTGGCTGTACAGCGATGCGATTCTGGCGAGTTTCCTGATCAACTTGCTGGGCTTGATGGTGCCGCTGTTCGTGATGCAGACCTACGACCGCGTAGTGCCGAACCAGGCCACGTCGACCCTGTGGGTGCTGTCCATCGGTTTGCTCATCGGCACCGGTTTCGAACTGGTACTGCGAGTGGTGCGTGCGCATTTGCTGGACACGGCCGGGAAGAAAACCGACGTGATCCTGTCGGCCACGTTGTTTGAGCGCATCACCGGCATGGCGATGAAAGCACGCCCGGCCACCATCGGCGGATTTGCCCAGAGCATTCACGACTTCCAGGGCCTGCGGGAATTCCTCACCGCCGTGACCCTCACCAGCCTGATCGACCTGCCCTTCGCGTTGCTGATGTTGGTCGTCATCGGTCTGCTCGGTGGCTGGCTGGTGGTGATTCCGGTGCTGGCCTTTCCCATCACGATCATCTTCGCCATGATCATTCAGGCGCGCCTGCGCGACACCGTGCAGAAGAGCCTCAGCCTTGGCGCCGAACGCCAGGCGCTGCTGATCGAAACCCTCGGCGGCCTGGAAACGCTCAAGGCCTGCAGCGCCGAAAGTGAACGCCAGCACAAATGGGAAAGCACCCACGGCGCCCTCACTCGCCTCGACAGCCATGCGCGCAACCTCTCGGCGTTGGCCACCAACGGCACTTTGTTCATCCAGCAGTTTTCCGGCATGGCGACCATCGTCGCCGGGGTTTACAGCATCATCGCCGGCAATCTCAGCGTCGGCGCACTGGTGGCGACCTACATGCTCGGTAGCCGAGTATTGGCCCCATTGGGTCAGATTGCCGGCTTGATCACCCGCTACCAGCAAGCGCAACTGACCATGAAAAGCACTGACGCGCTGATGTCGCTGCCGCAGGAGCGCGATGCCAGACAACGGCCGCTGGAACGCACGCAACTGCAAGGTGCACTGGACGTCGTCGGTGTGACCTTCCACTACAACGGCCAGAGCACCCCGGCACTGGCCAATGTCAGTTTCACCGTAAAACCCGGCGAGCGGATCGGCATCATCGGTCGCAGCGGCTCCGGCAAAAGCACCCTTGGTCGACTGGTTATGGGCTTCTATGAACCGGAGGAAGGCCAGTTGCTGCTCGATGGCCTGGACCTGCGGCAACTGGACGTCGCCGACCTGCGCCATCAAGTCGGCTACGTCGCCCATGACCTGCCGCTACTGGCCGGCAGCCTGCGCGACAACCTGACCCTCGGCGCGCGCTACATCAGCGACGCCCGCATGCTCGAAGTGGCAGAGCTCACTGGCGTCACGGAACTGGCCCGGCAACACCCGCAAGGCTTCGACCGGCCCGTGGGCGAGCGCGGACAGTTGCTGTCCGGTGGTCAACGCCAGGCTGTATTGCTGGCCCGTGCCTTGTTGCTCGACCCGCCAATCATGCTGCTCGACGAACCGACCAGCGCCATGGACAACAGCAGCGAAGACGTCCTGCGACAGAAACTCCACAGTTTGGTCCAGGGCAAAACCGTATTGCTGGTCACCCACCGTACTTCGATGTTGAGCCTGGTGGATCGGCTGGTGGTGCTGGACAACGGGAGGATCGTCGCCGACGGACCGAAAGAAGCAGTCATCGATGCATTGCGCAAGGGCCGTGTCGGCTCTGCGGCTGTCTAGGAGTAGCCCATGTCTGCGGACCAAAACTCACGCGGCTACTTCAACAGCTTCGGCAAAAGCGCCGAAGTTGAATTCATGCCCGAAACCGCCGGTGCGTCATTGCAGGATTCGCCGCGCTTGTCTCGCATTACCGTGTGGCTGGCGGCGGCGCTGCTGATCAGCGCGCTGGTGTGGGCCAAATTCGCCGTGCTCCAGGAAGTCACAATGGGCGAAGGCAAGGCGATCCCGTCGAGCAAGGTTCAGGTGATCCAGAACCTTGAAGGCGGCATCGTCACCGAAATCTTCGTGCGCGAAGGACAAATGGTGAACAAGGGCGACACCTTGTTGCGCCTGGATGACACGCGCTACCTGTCGAACAAGGGCGAGAGCGAGGCTGATCGATACGCGCTGACCGCGCAGGTCGAGCGCTTGTCCGCCGAGGCCGAGGGCCGGCCGTTCAAGCTGTCGGACGAGGTCATCGCCAAAGCGCCGCAAGTGGCCGAGGACGAACGCTCGCTGTACGACCAACGGCAACGTCGATTGGCCAGCGAGCAACGCACGCTAAGCGAACAACTTCGGCAAAAAACCCAGGAACTGGCGGAGTTTCGCTCGAAACAGGGGCAATACAGTTCAAGCCTGGCGCTGGTCAACCAGGAAATGGGTATGTCCGAACCTCTGGTCAAGACCGGCGCGGTGTCGCCGGTTGAAATCTTGCGCCTCAAGCGCAGCGCGGTTGAAATTCGCGGCTCGTTGAACGCCACCACCCTGGCCATTCCCCGGGCGGAATCGGCGATTGCCGAGATCAGGAGCAAGATCGACGAGTCGGAACAAACCTTCCGCTCGGAAGCGGCCAAGGAGCTGAATGAGAAACGCACCGACCTGTCGAAAATCACCGCATCGAGCATCGCCATCGACGACCGCGTAACGCGTACCACCGTGGTCTCGCCCGTTCACGGGATCATCAAGGTGCTGAAGGTCAATACCATTGGCGGCGTGGTCCAGCCAGGCAGCGATATGGTGGAAATCGTGCCGCTGGAAGACAACCTGCTGATCGAGGCCAAGGTCCGGCCACAGGACGTGGCGTTCCTCCATCCAGGCCAGAAAGCCATGGTCAAGTTCAGTGCCTACGACTACACGATCTATGGCGGCCTGAGCGCGAAACTGGAATTGATCGGCGCGGACACCATTACCGATGACAAGGGCAACAGCTTCTACTTGATCCAGGTGCGCACTGACAAAAACCACTTGGGCGGCGACGTGAAACCGCTGCTGATCATCCCGGGGATGGTAGCGACGGTGGATATCATCACGGGTGAGAAGAGTGTGCTGGATTACTTGCTCAAACCGGTGTTGAAAGCGCGGACCGAGGCGATGCGCGAAAGATAGGCCCGACTCCATCCCCGTGGCGAGGGAGCAAGCTCCCTCGCTACAAGTAGTCATCCGCCGTGATTTTTCAGGTAAGTCTCCTCCCCCATCGCCGCAATCTGCCCGTCGATCAACGCTTCGAACGGCTTGAGCAAAGGCGCAAACGTGGTCGGTGATTCGAGTGTTTCCAAGGCCTGCACAATCGCCTCCACCGTCGACAACGCCCCCGGACCCGGCGCCTTGCGGAGTCGATAACGGGATACGCCGCCCTCGGCCAGCGTCACCCTCGGCAACGCCGCCAGCAGCGGATTGAGATGCAACATCTTGCGCGCCTTGCGCCAGGTGCCATCCGGTACGACCAGCAACAGCGGTTCATCGCAGTCGGTATAGGCTTGCACCGGTTGCGCGTCGTCACCGGGAAACAACAACCGCGCGCGATACCCCGGCCGATTCAACAGTGCCGGCAAATCCTCGAACACCTCGCCGACGATCAGTTCGGCATTGGTCAACCCCAACGCGGCCAGGCGCGCGGTGTTCAGCGCATGATTCACTTCACTCGGGTGCTGCAACAACAGCACACGGGTGCGGCTGTCGAGGCTTGGGATCAACGGGCACAGGCAATGGGTTTGTGGGCGCAGGCAGCGGGAACACTGGACTCTGGACATTGCTTGGTTCCTTAAGCCGACTGATTCAGCTGCGCTTTGAGTAGATCGCGGAAGGTCTGGATCAACGGTTCGCGGCTGCGGCCACGACGCACGATCATCGAGAACGGCGCTTGATAGCCGAAGGTCGCCGGCAGCAGCACACGCAAGTCGCCCTTGTCAGCCCAGGCCTGGGCGTAATGTTCCGGCAGGTAGCCGATGTAGGCGCCGGACAGCACCAGAATCAGTTGCGCCTCCATACTCTCCACCGTCGCGGCGCTGTGCTTGAAGCCGTGGCGCGCCAGTTCGGCCTGGCTCCAGTAGCCGCGACCCACCATCCGTTGCTGGGTGATGACCTGCTCGGGAATCCGCCGCTCGTTGAACAACGGGTGACGCGCGCTGCAATACAACCAATGTTGTTCGCGGTAAAGCGGCATGTAGACCAGGCCACTCATGCGCGTGGAGAACGCGCCGATGGCCAGGTCAAGACGATTGTCCTGCACACCCAGCTGCAGTTCGTACGGACTCATGACCGATAAATGCAAATGCACCGCCGGGTGTTCCTGGCTGTAGGCGCCGATGGCTTCGGCGAACGGCAGGGCGTTGTCGCTGACGGTGGAATCGATCACCCCAAGATTCAGCGTGCCGCGCAGTTCGCCCTTGAGCGCGGCGGCGTATTGTTCGAAACCCTCCAGCTCCCCCAGCAAACGCAGGGTTTCCTGATGGAACAACTCGCCCTTGCTGGTCAGGCTGAAACCGCCACGGCCGCGATGACACAACACCAGGCCGAGGGCCGCTTCGAGCTGGCTCATGTAGGTGCTGATGGCCGACGTCGAGAGGTTCAGCTCTTGCTGGGCGTTGGCGAAACCCTGATGACGCACCACGCTGACAAAGATGCGCAATAGTTTCAGGTCGGGTAAAGCGTTGGCCATGGGGGCTCCGTAACTTGTTCAGTGAGGACGCGTTGTCGGATGGGCGGTTGCTGCGCAACCGATCGCCAGCAAGCTCCGGCTCCAACAGAAATAACCCGTGCCTCTGGGCGACACCGACCTGTAGGAGCCGGCTTGCTGGCGATCTGCCCGTCCGTGCAACGCATCGCTCAAGCCGAGAAGTCTATCCCGGCCCTCACCATTAGTTTAGAAAAATCTGAACTAAGTATTTGCCCGTAGCGATTCTTCCCGGCCACTACATTTCGCAGAATCCGCCCAAACCGGTGCCCGTACCTCCCGTGAACGGTGCAACCGACATAAATAAAACAAACGACGATGAGGCCCTACCCGTGGACAAGATTCTTCACCAACCACTGGGCGGCAACGAAATGCCGCGCTTCGGCGGCATCGCCACCATGCTGCGACTCCCCCACGTACCTACCGCTGCCGGCCTCGACGCTGCTTTCGTCGGCGTGCCTTTGGACATCGGTACTTCACTGCGCCCCGGCACCCGTTTCGGGCCACGTGACATCCGCGCCGAATCGGTGATGATCCGTCCGTACAACATGGCCACCGGCGCGGCACCGTTCGACTCGCTGTCGGTTGCCGACATCGGCGACGTGGCGATCAACACCTTCAATCTGCTGGATGCCGTGCGGATCATCGAAGAATCCTACGACAACATCCTCGAACACGATGTGATCCCGCTGACCCTGGGCGGCGACCACACCATCACCCTGCCAATCCTGCGTGCCATCCATAAAAAGCACGGCAAGGTCGGCCTGGTGCACATCGACGCCCACGCCGATGTGAACGATCACATGTTCGGCGAGAAAATCGCCCACGGCACCACCTTCCGCCGGGCCGTTGAAGAAGGCCTGCTGGACCCGGACCGTGTGGTGCAAATTGGTCTGCGCGCCCAGGGCTACACCGCTGACGACTTCAACTGGAGCCGTAATCAGGGGTTCCGCGTCGTTCAGGCCGAAGAGTGCTGGCACAAATCCCTGGCACCGTTGATGGCCGAAGTTCGCGAAAAAGTCGGCGGCGGTCCGGTGTATCTGAGCTTCGACATCGACGGCATCGATCCGGCCTGGGCACCGGGTACCGGCACTCCGGAAATCGGTGGTCTGACGACCATTCAGGCAATTGAGATCGTTCGTGGCTGCCAAGGCCTCGACCTGATCGGTTGCGATCTGGTAGAAGTCTCGCCCGCTTATGACACCACCGGCAACACCTCGCTGCTGGCCGCCAACCTGCTGTACGAAATGCTCTGCGTACTGCCCGGCGTGGTCCACCGCTGAGGATCGGTCATGAACGAACGTGATCAGGTATTGAAAGCCGCCGCCGATCTGGTGTCTGCCTTCGCCCGTAACGATCGCGAAGCCTACTTCGGGGCTTTCAGCGCCGATGCCAGCTTCGTCTTCTACACCCTCGAACAGCCGCTGCTGTCGCGCCATGCCTATCAGGCGTTGTGGGATAGCTGGCGTGCCGAGGATGGCTTCGAGGTGCTCTCGTGCACCTCGAGCAACGCTTTCGTCAGCCTGCAGGGTGACGTGGCGATTTTCATTCATGACGTGGCCACCGAGCTGCGCATGCAAGGGGAGCAACACTTCAGCCAGGAGCGCGAGACGATTGTTTTCAAGAAACAAGCGTCTGGCCAAGAACAACAAGGCCTATGGCTGGCCTGTCACGAACATTTGTCCGCAATGCCGGAAGGGCTGCCACCCCCTTAGCCAAACAGGTGACGCTCACACACGATGAGCGCGCCTTTATGATCGGAGCAGATCATGAATAACAACAACAACGACCAAAGCCTTACGCAAATTGAAACCCACGGGGTCGAACAGATCCCGGACAACGAACGAACTGCAGGCCCGACGGACTTGTTCCGGATGATCTTCGGTGGTTCCAACACCTTTGCCACCGCCGTGCTCGGCAGTTTCCCGGTGCTGTTCGGCCTGTCTTTTCAGGCGGGCGTGCTGGCGATTGTGCTGGGCGTGCTGCTGGGCTCGTTGATCCTCGCGCCAATGGGCTTGTTCGGCCCGATCAATGGCACCAACAACGCCGTATCTTCCGGTGCGCACTTCGGCGTGCACGGGCGGATCGTCGGTTCGTTCTTGTCGCTGCTGACCGCCATCGCCTTCTTCTCGCTCTCGGTGTGGAGTTCGGGTGATGCCCTGATCGGTGGTGCCAAACGCCTGATCGGCCTGCCGGAAACCGACCTGACCCTGGGCCTGGCCTACGGTTTGTTCGCGATTCTGGTACTCACCGTGTGCATCTACGGCTTCCGCTTCTTGCTGTGGGTCAACAAGATCGCGGTGTGGAGCGCCAGCCTGCTGTTCCTGCTAGGCATCTTCGCCTTCGCCGGTCCGTTTGATGTGAACTACGCCGGCACCGTGAACATGGGACAACCGGGTTTCTGGGCTGCGTTCATTGGTGCTGCGCTGGTGGCCATGAGCAACCCCATTTCTTTCGGCGCGTTCCTCGGCGACTGGTCGCGCTACATTCCGCGTGATACCTCCAAGCGCCGGATCATGGCCGCCGTGGTGATCTCGCAGATCGCAACCTTCATCCCGTTCCTGTTCGGCCTGACCACCGCCACCATCGTCGCGATCAAGGCTCCAGACTACATCGCGGCCAACAACTATGTCGGTGGCCTGCTGGCCGTTTCGCCGAACTGGTTCTTCCTGCCGGTGTGCCTGATTGCAGTGATCGGCGGCATGTCCACCGGCACCACGTCGCTGTACGGCACTGGTCTGGACATGTCCAGCGTGTTCCCTCGCGTGCTGTCGCGGGTCAAGGCCACGTTGCTGATCGGTGTGATGTCGATTGCCTTCATCTTCATCGGGCGCTTCGCGGCGAACCTGGTGCAGAGCGTTTCGACCTTCGCCGTGCTGATCATCACCTGCACCACCCCGTGGATGGTGATCATGATCATCGGCCTGCTGGTGCGTCGCGGCTTCTACTGCCCGGATGACCTGCAGGTGTTCACCCGCGGCGAGAAAGGTGGCCGCTACTGGTTCACCCACGGCTGGAACTGGCGTGGCCTGGGTGCCTGGATCCCGAGCGCGGCCGTCGGCCTGTGCTTCGTGAACCTGCCGGGGCAGTTTGTCGGACCTTTGGGCGAACTGGCCGGCGGCATAGACGTCAGCCTGCCGGTGACCCTGGGCCTGGCCTCGCTGGTGTACCTCGCGTTGCTGAGCCTGTTCCCGGAATCGAGCGCGGTGTTCGGCCCGAATGATTCACGCAGCAAGAGCACAAGCGTCGCGGTAAAACCCGAGCTACGTCAGCCTGCCTGACACAGTTCCACCTGTGGGAGCGAGCCTGCTCGCGAAGACGGCGGCACATCCAACATTGATGTGACTGTCTGACCGCATTCGCGAGCAGGCTCGCTCCCACAAAAAGCAGCACCACAGAAACGCTTTAGTTTCACCATAAAAAAGACAATCGGAGACACGCCATCATGGCTTTGGATTTATTCGTCGTACTCATCTACGCCGCCGCGATGCTGATACTCGGCTATTACGGCATGCGCAAGGCCAAGACCAACGAAGACTTTTTGGTCGCCGGTCGTAACCTCGGCCCGAGCCTGTACATGGGCACCATGGCTGCCACCGTCCTCGGCGGCGCGTCCACCGTGGGCACCGTGCGTCTGGGTTATGTACATGGCATTTCCGGTTTCTGGCTGTGCGCCGCACTGGGTTGCGGGATCGTGGCGCTGAACCTGTTCCTCGCCAAACCGCTGCTCAAACTGAAGATCTACACCGTTACCCAGGTGCTGGAAAAACGCTACAACCCGATGGCCCGCTCGGCGAGCGCGATCATCATGCTGGCGTACGCGCTGATGATCGGCGTGACCTCGATCCTGGCCATCGGCACTGTCCTGCAAGTGCTGTTCGGCCTGCCATTCTGGATTTCGGTACTGCTCGGCGGTGGCGTCGTGGTGGTTTACTCGGCGATCGGTGGCATGTGGTCGCTGACCCTGACCGACATCGTCCAGTTCGTGATCAAGACCGTGGGCCTGATGTTCATCCTCTTGCCAATCTGCCTGTACCGCGTTGGCGGCTGGGATGAACTGGTGTTGAAACTGCCGGCGGCAAGCTTCAGCTTCACCACCATCGGCTGGGACACCATCATCACCTACTTCATGATCTACTTTTTCGGCATCCTGATCGGTCAGGACATCTGGCAACGGGTGTTCACCGTCAAGACCGCCAAAGTGGCTCAGGTCGCCGGCACCGCCGCAGGCATCTACTGCATCATCTACGGTCTGGCCTGCGCCCTGATCGGCATGGCTGCACACGTACTGATCCCGGACCTGGACAACGTCAACAACGCCTTCGCCGCCATCGTCAAATTGTCCCTGCCGGACGGTATTCGTGGTCTGGTAATCGCTGCTGCACTGGCCGCCATGATGTCCACCGCCAGCGCCGGCCTGCTCGCCGCTGCGACCACTCTGACCGAAGACTTGTTGCCGAAACTGCGCGGCGGTAAACAGTCGAGCTTGGGCCTCAACCGTCTGGTGACCATGCTGACCGGTATCGTGGTGCTGGGTATCGCCCTGGTGGTGAACGACGTGATCAGCGCCCTGACCCTGGCTTACAACCTGCTGGTAGGCGGCATGTTGATCCCGCTGATCGGCGCAATCTTCTGGAAGCGCGCCACCACCGCGGGCGCCATCGCCAGCATGGGCCTTGGTTTCGCCACTGCCCTGCTGTTCATGGTCAAGGACGGTCTGGATGCCAACACCCCGATCTACTACAGCCTCGGTGTTGGCCTGGTGAGCTTCGTGCTGGTGAGCCTGATGTCCCGTCGCCCGGCGACTCTGGCCAGCGCCGCCTAAGCTGAAACATAACGACTTGATGCTTTCTTCGACGAGTGTGGCGTCGGTTGCCACACTCGTTTTTTTTCGTCTGGAGAAAACTGCTTATGAAGATCGTCAGCCGCGATCAGTGGTTCGAGGTCAAGCGATTCAGTGATGGCATCCGCCTGATTCACGAGCCGTACATCCGACCCTTTTATCGCTGTAATCTCTGGCACATTCAGGGTCGCGACAAAGATCTGCTGGTGGACAGCGGTTCGGGGCTGGTCAGCCTGCGCGAGCAACTGCCATGGATCACCGAGCGGCCGCTAGTGGCAATAGCCAGTCATTGCCATTTCGACCATATCGCCGGGCATCATGAATTTCCCGAGCGCCTGGTGCACCCGGCCGAGGCGCAGATACTTGCCGCTCCGGACGGCGAGAATGATTTGAGTCGGGCGTTTGTCGGTGACGATATGTTCGAAGCGCACCCCGATTGTCCGCTGTGCTATGCCGAATACCGGGTCAAGGCCGCACCTGCCACAGGTTTTATCGAAGAAGGCGACGTGCTGGATCTGGGCAATCGGGTGCTGCAAGTGCTGCACACACCTGGACATTCGCCGGGCGGTATCAGCCTGTTCGAGGCGGCGACCGAGACGCTGTTCAGCGGCGACATTATCTACGACGGGCCGTTGATCGAAGACGCCTACCACTCCAACCTCGACGACTACGCGCGCAGCCTGCAACGCTTGCGCAGCTTGCCGATTCGAACGGTGCATGGCGGGCATTTCGGCAGTTTTTCAGGGGAGCATCTGCGCGACATGATTGATGAGTGGCAGCGTTCCCACGGCTGAAGCCTGCTGTACTCTACTTCAGGAAAACACAGCAGGGACAAAAACAGTAACGCCCTCGAAGAACGATCATGAAAAAAGCTGCCGTTCGTGCCGCCGTGCATCACTACATCAGCCGCCTGCTGGAGGGTCAGGATGACTTCGACGACAACGCCAGCCTGGCGCAGTTAGGATTGGATAAAGCGGATATTGAGGATCTGATCTTCCACCTGGAAGACGAATTCGGCGTGACGGCGTTCACCGCCGAGGAAGACCGGATGCTCAAGACGGCCAGGACGGCACATGACTTGAGCCGGTTTTTGCTGGAGATCGGGCGGCATTGAGACAGGTTGTCAAATGCGCTTCGTTAACAGCTCGGTAGCAATGAGCACCTGTGGCGAGGGAGATTGCTCCCGCTCCACTACGAGGCAGTCGCTAAAACTGCGATCGAGTTAGGTCTGACACACTTCAATGGTGATTTGGGGCTGCTGCGCAGCCCAGCGGGAGCAAGCTCACTCGCCAGAGCAAGCTCGCTTGCCAACTCCCTACATCAGCCGCTACCGGCGACGCTGCTGGCGTCGGCGTTGTTCGTCGTCAGTACGGATTGGCACAGGTTGCAGAGGCGGTTCGATCAAACCGAGTGCGATACCGAGGTCATGCAGCCAGTTTTGAATTTTCTCTTTCATGGTGCCCCCTTCAGGGTAGTGCCGAGCGGCCGGAATTCTGTAGCCCCTTCGCACTGATAATAGTCTGAAGTCATGAGCAATGCTCGCCCAAAGTGGCAATGATCTGTTACTGAATCGATCACAATTGACCGGCGTCAAATCATGCAGTCGCTCAAGCCAACGTCTGCGCCGACGGATAACCCCTTCGGTCGTACCTGATCATCGCTGACCAAGCGCCCTGCGCAACCTCCGGCGCAACCACTGCTCGGCACTGACAAATGTGATGCCCAGCAGCACTAGCACGGCGCCGATAACAAAGTTGAGGCTCAATTCCTCGTCCAGCAGGACCACGCCGAAGGTCACACCAAATAACGGCGTCATAAACGAAAATACCGCCAGGTTCGCCGCCAGATAACGACGTAACAGCCAGAACCAGATTAGGTAGCTGAAGAACGACACCACCACACCTTGAAACAACACACTGGCGACTGCCACGGTGGTCAGGCTGACGTGGGTGATCTGACCACTGAGCAACGCGATCAGCAGCAGGCCGACGAAGCCGACGATCAATTGATAGAACAAGGTCAGGGTCACCGGCGCTTCCGACAGGCGCGAAGCCCGCACCACCACCGTGGTCGCGCCCCAGCAGGCACCGGCGAGTACGCCCAGCGCATCTCCAATCAACATGCGGTGATCGAGGTTGTCCCAGGACATTCCACCGGCGAACGCGATAGCAATCCCGACGAAGGCAAGAAAAATCCCCAGCCATTGCAGTGGGCGCAAACGCTCGCTTGGCAACATCCAATGCACGCCCAGGGCGGTGAAAATAGGCGCGGTATAGAGGAACACTGACATATGCGCCGCGGTGGTCAGTTGCAGGCCTTCGGATATGAAGAAGAATTCCAGTCCAAACAAGGCGCCGGCCAACAAACCGCCGCGCCAGGTGCTGCCGACCTGATCCCAACCACCCTTCCAGCAGATCAACAATCCTACAAGCAACGCGGACATGCCTGACCGTCCGGCGGCCTGCATGACCGGCGCAATGTCGGGCGCAGCCCATTTGATCATCACTTGCTGAACGCCCCAGACGAGGCATAAACCCAGCATCACTTGCAGGGCGAATCCGTCGGCGCTACGCCGGGTGGCGCTCACCGTGATACCTCGACAACATAGAACATGGCAGTGTCTCGACAGTAAAAAGCAAAGCCCCGGCCTGTTTGCAGATCAAATGGCGCCGGGGCGAAAAATCATGCTGTCGATTATTAACCAGATGGACAGAAATTGCCGTCTGTCAGAGACGTTTACTTCTCTGCGCACGTCATTTTGTAGAGGGTGCGGTCAGCTCAGTTCAATGCGGTCGGCATGAATGACAATCTGGCCATTCTTGTACAGCGCACCGATAGCCTTCTTGAAGTTACCTTTGCTTACGCCGAACATGCTGCTGATCAGCGTTGGATCGCTCTTGTCGCTGACCGGCAGGCTGCCATTGTTTTCGCGCAACTTGGCGAGGATCTTCGAGTTCAGGCTGCTGGCCGCTTCTACGCCTACCGGTTGCAAGCTCAAGCTGATTTTGCCGTCGGCGCGAACTTCCTTGATGAAGCCCTTCTCCTCTTTACCGGCGCGCATGAACTTGAAAATTTCGTTCTTGTGAATCAAACCCCAATGCTTGTTGTTGATAATCGCCTTGAAACCCATCTCGGTGGCTTCGGCGACCAGCAAGTCAACTTCCTGGCCAGGGGTGTAGCTGGCCGGGGTTTTGTCCAGATAGCGATCCAGGCGCGCTGTCGCGGTGATGCGGCGGGTGTGCTTGTCGAGATAGACATGCACCACGACGTATTCGCCGGCCGTCATCTGACGTTTTTCTTCGGAATACGGCAGCAACAAATCCTTGGGCAATCCCCAATCGAGGAATACGCCGATACTGTTGACTTCAACAACTTTCAAACTGGCGAATTCACCTACTTGAACTTTCGGCTTTTCCGTCGTCGCGATAAGTTTGTCATCGCTGTCCAGATATACAAAAACATTGAGCCAGTCTTCATCTTCGCTTGGTATATCTTTTGGAATATAACGATTAGGCAGAAGTATTTCGCCATCCGCGCCACCGTCCAGATATAAACCGAAGTTAGTGTGTTTAACCACTTGCAAACTGTTGTAACGCCCGACTAAAGCCATGTCCAATACCCTCATTGCGTGGGCGGCATTCTACCCGGTTTTGCCCGCCGCGTTCGGCGCTTGGCCCGATGGCGCAAGAAAATCCTCTGAACCCTTTAATTTCCTGGGGTTTGCCGCTCAATTGGCCCGCTCGTCTGACCGACCGGGCAATTTTCTACGTCGCCGGGTGCACGCAACGGGCTAATTTAACCGCCATGTCCTTAGTTAAAACAGATACTTAGCGACAAATTTCAAATAATAACTTGTGACTTACCGCGTGCCTGACACCCGCCACTCAAGGGATATTTACCAAGCAAATATCAGGTAGATCCTGTACGATGCCTGGCCAAGTTAATTTTCTACAGGTTAATGGCCGCCATGCGCGTAAAAGCATCCAACAGCAAAGCAAAGCCAGCTCCAGCCGTCGAAACCAGCGAATCGATCAACAGCCAGATCGCTGCGTTCCTCAAATCCGGCGGTGAAATCCAGCAAATTGCCAAAGGCGTCAGCGGCCAGACGTTCGGTCCGTCCAAGCAGATCACGCTCGGCAAAAAGTAAGACCCCTTCGCGTCATCTGGTCCACAAGCGCTTTGAGCATCGAAGCGCTTGGACTGGAACCTGCAAACCCCCTCTTCGCAAATCAATCAATCTTCTACAAATCGACGAACGGACCTCGCTGCCGATCATTCGCCGGTATCCTTGCACGCGTCTAGATCAAGCATTCCAGGTCATTCAGCCTGCCCTCGCTGTCAAGGAGTGACGCATGCTCAAACCTTCCGTTTTTTTTCTCATTTTCAGCGGCCTGCTGGTGGGTTCGCTGGCGCAGGCTCAAGCTTTCCAGCGTGAGCTGGGCGATTTCGATCTCAAGCTCGGCACCAGCCCCAGTCGCAGCATGGCCCAAGGCCTGGTCAAGCCTTCCGCCGTCGGCTCGTTTCATGGTGGCCTGGACCTGACTCACGACAGCGGCTTCTACTTTGGCCAATGGTCGCCGAGCATGGGCATTACGCCGGGGAAGAATCTCGAGATCGATTCCTACGTGGGTTTTAAACAACCCTTCGACCAAACCCTCGGCTACGAAGTGGGCATGATTCATTACAGCTATCCCGAAGTAGAAACCCTCGACAGCCAGGAGTTATTCGGAGGCCTGACCTTGCTGGGCAGCCGTTTCGGCGCAGCCTTCAGCAACGATCCGGACAAACAGAACAGCACGCTGTTCGCCGACCTGGGCGGCAATCAACCGTTCGGCATCGGGATCAGCATGAAATACACCACACATCAGTTGAACGCACCGGTCGCGGTGAACGGCGGCTATGTAGGCAGTTTTACCGATTGGTCGGTGAAATTGTCCCGTCCGTTCATGGGCATCGATCTTGATCTGATCTACAGCGATTCCAGCCTCAGCGGCAGTTATTGCTCGGCCTATTCCGGGCACAACAGCCAGTGCGACGGGCTCGTCACCCTCAAGGCCGAACGCTCGTTCTATTGATCGGCTGAACTGCCAGGTCCATCCTGCGATCAGATAGTCATCAGCTCCCGAAGCCAGGCTTTCGCAAGGATTCGCCCATGTCTCGCTGGTTAACACACATCGTCTTTGTACTCGCCATTTCTCTCGCCCTGAGTGCATGCAGCCGTATGGGGCTTGCCTACCGCAACCTCGACGTGATCATTCCCTGGACGCTCAGCGACTACCTGGACATGAACGGCGAGCAGAAGAGCTGGCTCGACGAACGCCTGAAGGAACACCTGAGTTGGCATTGCACGACACAGCTGCCGGGCTATCTCGACTGGCTAAACCGCTTGCAGAACATGGTCGAGAATAACCAGGTGACTGACGCCGCCTTACAAGCCCGCACGGCAGAAGCCGAAAAGGCGATTGCCGACACCGCCCGGGAAATCACGCCGTCAGCGGTGGAACTGCTGCAAGGCCTGGATGACAAACAGGTCGCTGAAATGAACGAGGCTTTCGCCAAAGACCAGCGCAAGCGCCAGGAACAATACCTGAAACCCTCCCTGGACCAGCAGATCAAGCAACGCGCCGAGCGCATGGAGAAACGCCTGAATGAATGGCTCGGCCCGCTCAGCGCCTCTCAGCAACAGCGAGTCATGGCATGGTCGATTGCCTTGGGCGACCAGAACACGCAATGGATCGCCAACCGCGTGCACTGGCAGAAACAGTTCAGTGCCGCGGTCGCGCAGCGCCAGTCGCCACAATTCCCACAGCGAATCGAGACGCTTCTGGTCAATCGAGAGAGTTTATGGACAGCGGAATACCGCCAGGCTTTCGCCAAGACCGAAGCCCAGGCACGGGGGTTGTTTGTGGACTTGATGGCGGAAAGTACGCCGGATCAGCGTGAGCGGCTACTCAAGAAAATTGAGGGCGTCAGGAAGGATTTCAGTGATTTGAAATGCCTTAAAGCGGTAAAACAAGGGTAAAGATCAAAAAATTATAGCCTTCGGCAGTTCCTACATTGGCACGGTGTTCATCCTGTAGGAGCTGCCGAAGGCTGCGATCTATTGATTCAAGCAATCTGCGCCTTCGAAGCCACTTCATCAAACGTCAGTTCATCCAGCGCATCTTCCTGCTCGTCCAGCACCTCCCGTGGATGGTCATTGCCCGGAATACTGCTGTCGATCAGGCTCAACAACCTCGAACCCCGCATCGTCAAAATGTAATTCGAACCGGTCCCACCCTGCTCCTCGGGCCGAGGCTCTATATATCCTCGCTGCAGCAATAACTTTTCATACTCGCCGGCCACCGCTTTCAAGTGGTCCAGGTTTTCCGTCTGCTCACCTTCCGATGCTTTCTCCGCAGCGTACTGTTCGGCATAGGGCCGTGGCGTGAAGCTGCTCGCACCGTTCTGTACTTCGTGCAGCAAGCGTTCAATCAAATCCCAGTTATAAGTCGTCATCCTGATTCAACCTCCGGTACCCGTGAGTGAGAGGGCCTTCATAGGTTGTGACCGACGCAGTCGATAGCCGTTCAGCAGAGATTTTTACCGCGACCGACCGGCGGTCTGTCGAATTGCGGGCAGGTCAAACGACTAGGCTGTGTAAGCCACCTCCCAGCCTCCCGCAGGAGAAATCTCATGAACATCCAGAATCATCCCGTCGTGTCGCGAGAAGAATGGCTCGCTGCCCGCAAGCAACACTTGGCTCACGAAAAAGCCTTCACCAAGGAACGGGACAAACTCAGTGCCGAACGCCGCACCCTACCCTGGGTGAAAATCGACAAGGACTACCATTTTCAGGGCCCCAATGGTGAATTGAAGCTCACCGACCTGTTCGGCGGCCGCAGTCAGTTGGTCATTTATCACTTCATGTTCGCCGACGGCTGGGACGAAGGCTGTCCGGGTTGCTCGTTTCTCTCCGACCATATCGACGGAGCCAATCAGCATTTGGCGCACCATGACGTAGCCGTGGTAGCGGTTTCCCACGCACCGTTTGCCGAATTCCAGGCGTTCAAGCGACGCATGGGCTGGGAATTCGACTGGGTGTCGTCTGAAGGCTGCGAATTCAACTATGACTTCGGTGTGTCGGCCCGGGCCGAGGACGTTGCAGCAGGCAAGGCCACCTACAACTATGAAAAAACGGATGGATCGGAAGAAGAACTCCCCGGCCTCAGCGTGTTTTATCGCAATGAGGCGGGCGAGATTTTCCACACCTATTCGACGTATGCCCGCGGGCTGGATCTGTTGGTGGGGACCTATAACTACCTCGACCTGACGCCCAAGGGCCGCAACGAAGACGAAATCATGGACTGGGTTCGGCATCATGATCGGTATGAAGAAAAATCCACCAAAAGCTGCTGTCATGGGGGGTGAGTCTTCTGGAACGAGTCGCGGCCATCGCCAGCAAGCCGGCTCCTGCAGTGTTTTGTGCTGTTTGGTGAGTGAACTTTTTCTATCCGAAAACCCTCAACCGGTTAACCCGCCTTTACCGGAACAGAGGCCCGACTTATGAAAATCCTGCTCAAACTCACCGTCGCCGCCACCCTCGCCTGCGCCTTGCCCGTCTGGGCCTGCACGCCGGAAGAGGCCACCCTCAAGCGCGAGCAGTTGGCGAAGGAAGTCACCCGGCTCACTGAACAGAACCCGGCCAAGGCCAAGGAAATCAACGACGAGTTGCAGAAGATGGATCTGGGGACAGCGGCCAAGGATTTGCCGGACAAGTGCCAGTTGATTGATCAGCGGCTGAAAGAGTTGGGGACGGCAGAGAAAAAAGCCGAGAGCTGAAGGCTGCGATCTTGTGGTGTAAAAAAACCCGGACATTGTCCGGGTTTTTCATGGCTAGCTAAGGCGCTTACTCAGCCGCCGGCGCTTCCGGCTTGCGACGCTTCAGCGGCGCCATGCCGTCCTTGCTGACCAAGGAGTCGCTCTTCGGCCGGTTTGCACTCTTGCGCTTGGTCGGGGTCTTGGCGGCGACTTTTTTCTTGTCACCTTTGGCGTCAGTCTTTTTCTTCTTCACGCCGACGGCTTTACCCGAGGCCTTGACCTTTTTCGGTCCGCCGTAGGTGCCTTTGACTTCCTTGATGGTGCGGCGCTCGAAGCTTTGCTTGAGGTAGCGCTCGATGCTCGACATCAGGTTCCAGTCGCCGTGGCAGATCAGCGAGATCGCCAGGCCATCGTTACCGGCACGACCGGTACGACCGATGCGATGCACGTATTCGTCGCCGCTGCGTGGCATGTCGAAGTTGATCACCAGATCCAGCCCGTCCACGTCCAGGCCGCGAGCGGCGACGTCGGTGGCAACCAGAATCTTCACACCGCCCTGCTTGAGACGATCGATCGCCAGTTTGCGATCTTTCTGGTCTTTCTCGCCGTGCAGCACGAACGCCTTGTATTCCTGCGCCACCAGGCGGCCGTAGATACGGTCGGCCATGGCCCGGGTGTTGGTGAAGACGATGGCCTTCTGATAGGTCTCGTTCGCCAACAGCCAGTTAACGATCTGCTCTTTATGCTGGTTATGGTCAGCGGTGATGATTTGCTGACGGGTGGTTTCGTTCAGTTGGCTGACCGCATTGAGCTGCAAGTGCTCAGGGTTGTTCAGGACCTTGGCGATCATCTCGCGCAGGCCGGAACCACCGGTAGTGGCGGAGAACAGCATGGTCTGCTGGCGATTGGTGCACTCGTCGACCAGACGCTGCACGTCGTCGGCAAAGCCCATGTCGAGCATGCGGTCGGCTTCGTCGAGCACCAGCACCTCGACTTCTTTCAAATCGAGGTTACCTGCGTTCAGTTGCTCAATCATCCGGCCGGGCGTGCCGATCAGGATGTCCGGCACCTTGCGCAGCATGGCAGCCTGGACCTTGAAGTCTTCGCCGCCTGTGATCAGGCCAGACTTGATGAAGGTGAACTGCGAGAAGCGTTCAACTTCTTTCAAGGTTTGCTGGGCCAACTCGCGGGTCGGCAGCAGGATCAGGGTCTTGATGCTGACGCGAATCTTGGCCGGGCCGATCAGGCGGTTGAGGATCGGCAAAACGAACGCAGCGGTTTTGCCGCTGCCGGTTTGCGCTGTCACCCGCAAGTCACGCCCTTGGAGCGCCAGCGGAATGGCCGCTGCTTGCACAGGCGTTGGCTCGACAAATTTAAGCTCGGCCACGGCTTTGAGCAGGCGTTCGTGCAAGGCGAATTCGGAAAACACGGGTGCTACCTCGAAGAAATGCAAAAAAACAGCTGCATAGGTTACCGGTTTCGAGCGCGTAGGCCGAGTTTCTTTATGCAATCGACCTTAAACAGTGGTTTTTTTGTTGCCTGATTTATCTCCAAAGGTAATACAAAGCGTCTTAAATGCTCTAATCGCCCCTCGCGCCTTACAGAAGAATCGTTTTTGCTTATGGATATCAAACAGCTCTGGCTCAATACCCAAGACCTTTGGGGTGCCCTTGACCAGCATCCGCTCGTGCATGCCAGCCTGGCACTGATTATGTTGTTGGTCATTGCGCTGGCCCTCGGACGAGTGGCGCGCTACCTGATCCTGCACGCCAGCAAAATACTCGGCCGTCAGCCGGCGCTGCACTGGGTCAATGACTTGCGTCACAACAAGGTGTTCCAGCGCCTGGCACAGATAATTCCGTCACTGGTGATTCAGTTCGGCCTGCACCTGGTGCCGGAGCTGAGTAAAACTGCAATGGTGTTCCTCGGCAACGTGGCGCTGGCGTTCACCATTCTGTTCCTGCTGCTGTCTGTCACCGCGTTGCTCAACGCCCTGCTGGACATCTACGCCCGTACCGAACACGCCCGCACCCGCTCCATCAAAGGCTATGTGCAACTGGCGAAAATGGTCTTGTACGTGTTTGGCGCGATCATTATCGTCGCCACGCTGATCGACCGCTCGCCGCTGTTGCTGCTGTCGGGTCTGGGCGCGATGTCGGCGGTCATTCTGTTGGTCTACAAAGACACCCTGTTGTCGTTCGTCGCCAGCGTGCAACTGACCAGCAACGACATGCTGCGGGTCGGCGACTGGATCGAGATGCCGCAAGTGGGCGCTGATGGCGATGTGGTGGACATCACGCTGCACACGGTCAAGGTGCAGAACTTCGACAAGACGATTGTTTCGATCCCGACCTGGCGCCTGATGTCCGAGTCATTCAAGAACTGGCGCGGCATGCAGCAGTCCGGTGGACGGCGGATCAAGCGCAGCCTGTTCATCGACGCCAGCGGCGTGCGTTTCGTGCGCGATGACGAAGAGTCGAAACTGGCCCAGGTTCACCTGTTGACTGACTACATCAGCCGCAAACAGGCTGAACTAAAGGCTTGGAACGAAGCCCAGGGCAACGTCGCGGCGATGTCGGCCAACCGTCGACGGATGACCAATATCGGGACTTTCCGCGCCTATGCATTGGGTTATTTGAAAAGTCACCCGGACATCCAGCCAAACATGACGTGCATGGTCCGGCAGATGCAAACCACGTCTCAGGGCATTCCGCTGGAGATCTACTGCTTCACCCGCACCACCGCGTGGGCCGATTACGAGCGGATTCAGGGGGATATTTTCGACTATCTACTGGCGGTGTTGCCGGAGTTTGGATTGAACCTGTATCAGCAACCGAGCGGGACGGATTTGCGTGCCGGGCTTCTACCGGCGGTGTTGGGTGCGAGCCACATTCCCGAAGCTGAAAAACACGTCATGTAACACCACGATTCCTCTGTAGGAGCTGCCTCAGCCGGCGGCAGCTCCTACAGTGGTTAAGCGTGTTTCCGGATACCCAACCGACTGATCCACACCGCCATCAAAATCACCGAACCTCCCAGCAACAACCGCCCCAGCTCTTCATGCTGATTCCAGATCAGCAGATTGATCAGCAATCCGACCGGCACATGCAGGTTGTTCATCACCGCCAGCGTCCCGCCGTTAACCAGGCATGCGCCCTTGTTCCACCAATACAGACCAAGCGCGGTCGAGACCAGGCCGAGGAACAGCAGCACGCCCCATTGCAGCGGTGCTTCGGGTAAAAAGTCCTGTTTGCCGAACAACAGGAACGCAGGCAACGCCACCGCTAATGCGCCCAGGTAGAAATAGCCGAAACGCCGGTAATGCGGCAGGTCGCTCGGATGGCGAGCCACCAGGTGTTTGTAGAGCACTTGCCCGGCGGCGTAGGTGAAGTTGGCCAGTTGCAGCAGCAGGAAGCCCATGAAGAAATCCGGGTTGATCCGGTCGAAGCGAATCACCGCCGCGCCCGCTACCGCCACCAGTGCCGCGATCAATGCCCAGGGGTTGAAGCGACGGTTCAGTGCGTCTTCGATCAGGGTCACGTGCAGCGGCGTAAGGATGGTGAACAGCAGGACTTCCGGCACCGTCAGTACGCGGAAACTCAGATACAGACAGACGTAGGTCACGCCGAACTGCAACGCACCGATCAGCAACATGACGCGCATGAACGCCGGCTCCACCGAACGCCAGCGGGTCAGCGGGATGAACACCAGCCCCGCCAGCAGCACCCGTACCAGCACAGCGAAATAACTGTCGACATGACCGGCTAGGTATTCGCCGATCAGACTGAAGGAAAACGCCTGGATCAGCGTGACAAAAAGTAGATAGCCCATGCTCGCCTCATTTTGAATGGCGGCGAAGATAGCCGGTTTTGCCCTGAATCGCGATATCAGAAAACACGCCAATCCCTGTAGGAGCCGGCTTGCTGGTGATGGCGCTGTCACATTCAACATTCATGTCTGCTGATATACCGCTATCGCCAGCAAGCCGGCTCCTACAGAGTTAGGCGTTTACACACAAATTACGGGCAAAAAAAAGCCCGATCTCGCTAAGCGTTCAATCGGGCGGCAGCACTCAGGAGCAACAAGTGCAAAGGGAGGTCGATGCGCGTACAGGCTTGAAGGGTTGCGCCAGGTCACTAGACCATCCAGCGATTATCTGGCGATTAACGTGTCAGGCCACTTGGGCGAGCTTGGCATTTGCCTGGTTCAGGCCTTTCTCCTGGAAGTCTCCGCCCAGGTTCATGCCTTCGGCGTGGATAAATGTCACGTCGTGGATGCCGATGAAGCCCATCACCTGACGCAGGTAAGGTTCCTGGTGATCCGCGGTGCTGCCCGCGTAGATCCCGCCGCGAGCCGTCAACACGTAAGCACGCTTGCCGCTGAGCAAACCTTGCGGACCGGTTTCGGTGTACTTGAAGGTCACGCCGGCACGCAGCACGTGGTCGAGCCAGGCTTTGAGGGTGCTCGGGATGGCAAAGTTGTACATCGGAGCGGCCATGACCAGCACGTCAGCGGCGAGCAATTCGTCGGTCAGCAGGTTAGAGCGTTCCAGGGAACCCTGTTCGATGTCGCTGCGCTGTTCGGCAGGTTTCATCCATCCGCCCAACAGGTTGATGTCCAGATGCGGCACCGGGTTGACGGCCAGGTCACGAACGGTGATCTGGTCATTCGGATGTGCGGCTTGCCACTGGCTGATAAAGGTCTGGGTCAGTTGACGGGAAACCGAGCCTTGCTGACGGGCACTGCTTTCGATGATCAGAACGCGGGACATGGGATGTAGCCTCCATCTGAGAATGCTGTAAGTCGATGGAGTGAAGGTTAAACAGAGTTATATCGATGAAAAAGCGCAAATAACTGCTATAACCGATCAATAAATTCGTTTATAAGCGGAGCTTGGCCAACAGCTTTGCTCCGTTTGATTTTATTTCGGGGTGCAGATCAGCTCGATACGCAGTTTGATGATGTTGCGGGTGAATTTGGCGGTAGTGGTTTTGTGCTTGCCGGCCGGGACATCGATCTTGCGCGTGCGGGGTGCTTCCGGGCCGTTGCTGAAGATCGCTTTGCAGCTCGCATCGACATCGCCGTAGTTGGCCACTCGAATGGAGCCGATATCGCTATCGGTGTCGAAGGTTTCGTAATCGATCTTCAGGCCGTTGAGGTCTTTTTTTACATCGATCGGGTACGCCATCGCCGTCAGAGGCAGCAGCGCCAATAGCACAAAACAGAATTTTTTCATTCAGCAGTCTCCAAAAAGAACTGCCCAGCTTAGGACAAGAGGAGCTCAACATGAAAGCGCCCCGCGTGACCCTTGATCAATGGCGAACGTTGCAGGCCGTGGTCGACCACGGTGGTTTCGCCCAGGCCGCCGAAGCGCTGCACCGCTCGCAATCGTCCGTCAGCTATACCGTGGCGCGCATGCAGGACCAACTGGGCGTCCCGTTGCTGCGCATTGATGGCCGAAAAGCCGTGCTCACCGAAGCCGGTGGCGTACTGTTGCGCCGCTCCCGGCAACTGGTGAAACAGGCCAGTCAGCTTGAAGACCTGGCCCACCACATGGAGCAAGGCTGGGAGGCCGAAGTGCGATTGGTGGTCGATGCCGCTTATCCGAGCGCCCGCCTCGTCCGCGCCCTGACCGCGTTCATG
The DNA here is from genome assembly GCF_040438925.1 of Pseudomonas sp. MYb327. Taxonomy (NCBI): domain Bacteria; kingdom Pseudomonadati; phylum Pseudomonadota; class Gammaproteobacteria; order Pseudomonadales; family Pseudomonadaceae; genus Pseudomonas; species Pseudomonas sp. MYb327. Next base: position 585,318 of record NZ_CP159258.1, on the reverse strand, counting down.
CCGCAAAGTCGTGGCTGTCGGGTGCGGTTGCGCGAAGAAGTATTGTCCGGGGTCGAAGAGGTGTTGCTTGAAGGCGTCGCCGACCTGGCGATCACCGGATTCAGCATTCCCGGTTACCTCGGCGCGGAATTGAGCGACGTCGAATTCGTTGCGGTCGCCCACCCCGACCATCCGTTGCATCGACTGAATCGCGAACTTAACTTCCAGGATCTGGAAAGCCAGATGCAAGTGGTGATCCGCGACTCCGGTCGCCAGCAACCACGGGACGTCGGTTGGCTCGGCGCCGAACAACGCTGGACCGTCGGTAGCCTGGCCACCGCCGCGACCTTCGTCAGCAGCGGACTGGGGTTTGCCTGGTTGCCAAGGCACATGATCGAACGAGAACTCAAGGAAGGCACGCTCAAGCTGCTACCGTTGGACCAGGGCGGCAGTCGTAACCCGAGTTTTTACCTGTATTCGAACAAGGACAAGCCGCTCGGCCCGGCGACGCAGATTCTGATCGAGCTCCTGCGCACCTTCGACACCGCACCGCTGGACGCACCTTTCGCCGCCCCTGAACAAGCCTGACACGGAGTGTACCCATGGCCTATTTCGAACACGAAGGTTGCAACCTGCACTATGAGGAATACGGCCACGGCACGCCGTTGCTGCTGGTCCATGGGCTGGGATCAAGTACCCTGGACTGGGAAAAACAGATCCCCGCGCTGGCCTCTCGCTACCGGGTGATCGTCCCGGATGTGCGCGGTCACGGGCGCTCCGACAAACCCCGCGAGCGTTACAGCATCGCGGGATTCAGCGCCGACCTGGTTGCGTTAATCGAGCATTTGAACCTCGGACCGACACATTATGTCGGGCTTTCCATGGGCGGCATGATCGGCTTCCAACTGGCCGTGGATCAGCCGCAACTGCTCAAAAGCCTGTGCATCGTCAACAGCGCGCCCGAGGTCAAACTGCGCAGCCGCGACGACTATTGGCAGTGGTTCAAACGCTGGAGCCTGATGCGCATACTCAGCCTGCATACCATTGGCAAAGCCCTGGGCGGCAAGTTGTTTCCCAAGCCCGAGCAGGCTGATTTGCGACAAAAGATGGCCGAACGCTGGGCAAAAAACGACAAACATGCTTATCTCGCCAGCTTCGATGCCATTGTGGGTTGGGGTGTTCAGGAACGACTGTCGAAGGTGTCCTGTCCAACCCTCATCGTCAGCGCCGACCGTGACTACACGCCGGTCGCGCTGAAGGAAAACTACGTAAAACTGCTGCCCGATGCGCGGCTGGTAGTGATCGCCGATTCGCGTCACGCCACCCCGCTGGATCAGCCCGAACACTTCAACCAGACGCTGCTCGAATTTCTCACCGCAGTCGACACCACCACACTCAGGATCACTGACCCATGCTGAAAAAAATCGCCCTCGCTGCTGGCTCCGTTCTGTTTGCCGCCAACCTGATGGCGGCAACGCCTGCCAAGGCGCCGCATGTTCTGCTGGACACCACCAACGGTCAGATCGAAATCGAACTGGACCCGGTCAAGGCACCGATCAGTACCAAGAATTTCCTTGAGTACGTGGACAGTGGTTTCTACAACAACACGATTTTCCACCGCGTGATCCCGGGCTTCATGGTCCAGGGCGGTGGCTTTACCCAGCAAATGCAGCAAAAGGAAACCAAGGCGCCGATCAAGAACGAGCACGCCAATAAACTGGCCAACGTTCGTGGCACCTTGTCCATGGCCCGCACCTCCGTGCCGGATTCGGCCACCAGCCAGTTCTTCATCAACGTCAAGGACAACGATTTCCTCGACCAGGGCGACGGTTATGCCGTATTCGGCAAAGTGGTCAAAGGCATGGACGTGGTCGACATTATCGTCAATTCGCCAACCACCGTGCGTGGCGGGATGAAAGACGTGCCGGCCGATCCGGTGTTCATCAAGTCGGCCAAGCGCATCGACTGAGACTAAGCTGGACAAGGACGTCCGAGCGTTTGCCGGTACAGCCGGCGACGCTCAACCGTTAAAAGGAGAGCCCGTACGCGGGCGAAAAACCGATGCTTTATCGCCGTTTTGAAAAACTGATCGACATATTTCGCGATGCCCCGACGGCCGCTCCGCCGGATCGGGTCCTGCCCTTCTATACCTACTACCTCAAGCAGGTCTGGCCGAGTTTCGCCGCCCTGTTGATCGTCGGCCTGTTTGGCGCGTTGATCGAAGTGGCGTTGTTCAGCTACCTGAGTCGCATCATCGACCTGGCCCAGGGCACGCCGAACGTAGACTTGTTCAAGGACCACGCCCTCGAGTTGACCTGGATGGTCGTGGTTGCGCTGGTCCTGCGCCCCGTGTTTGTCGGCCTGCACGACCTGCTGGTGCACCAGACCTTGAGCCCGAGCATGACCAGCCTGATCCGCTGGCAAAACCACAGTTACGTCCTCAAGCAAAGCGTGAATTTTTTCCAGAACGATTTCGCCGGGCGCATCGCCCAACGCATCATGCAAACCGGCAACTCGTTGCGCGATTCGGCGGTACAAGCGGTCGACGCGTTGTGGCACGTGCTGATCTACGCGATCAGCTCACTGGTACTGTTCGCCGAAGCTGACTGGCGGCTGATGATCCCGTTGTTGACCTGGATAGTGGCGTTCATCAGTGCCTTGTATTTCTTTGTGCCCAGGGTGAAGGAGCGCTCGGTGGTGTCCTCCGATGCGCGCTCCAAACTCATGGGACGGATCGTCGACGGTTACACCAACATCACCACCCTGAAGCTGTTCGCCCACACCAATTTCGAGCAGCAATACGCCCGCGAAGCGATAAAGGAACAAACCGAAAAAGCCCAACTGGCCGGCCGCGTGGTCACCAGCATGGACGTGGTCATCACCAGCATGAACGGCTTGCTGATTGTCGGTACTACGGGCCTGGCCCTGTGGCTGTGGACGCAGTCGCTGATCAGCGTGGGCGCCATCGCCCTGGCCACCGGGCTGGTGATTCGTATCGTCAATATGTCCGGCTGGATCATGTGGGTGGTCACCGGCATCTTCGAAAACATCGGCATGGTTCAGGACGGTTTGCAAAGCATCTCGCAGCCGGTGAGCGTGACCGACCGCGACCAGGCCAAACCCTTGGCCGTGGCCCGTGGCGAAGTGTGTTTCGAGAACATCGACTTTCACTACGGCAAGCAGAGCGGGATTATCGGCGGCCTTAACCTGACCATCAAACCCGGTGAAAAGATTGGCCTGATCGGTCCGTCCGGTGCCGGCAAGTCAACCCTGGTCAATCTGCTGCTGCGCCTTTACGACGTGGAAGGCGGGAAGATACTGATCGATGGCCAGAACATCGCCGACGTCAGTCAGGAAAGCCTGCGCGAACGCATCGGCATGATCACTCAGGACACGTCCCTGCTGCATCGTTCGATCCGCGACAATCTGCTTTACGGCAAACCCGATGCCACTGACACCGAACTCTGGGAGGCGGTCCACAAGGCCAGGGCCGACGGCTTCATTCCCTCGCTGTCAGACGCCGAAGGCCGCACCGGTTTCGACGCCCATGTCGGCGAACGCGGGGTGAAATTGTCCGGTGGACAGCGCCAACGCATCGCCATCGCCCGAGTACTGCTCAAGGACGCGCCGATCCTGATCATGGACGAGGCCACCTCGGCACTGGATTCGGAAGTCGAAGCGGCAATCCAGGAAAGCCTCGAAACCCTGATGCAAGGCAAAACTGTTATAGCGATCGCACACCGGCTCTCGACCATCGCCCGGATGGACCGGTTGGTGGTGCTGGAGAACGGCAAGATCGCCGAGACCGGCAGCCACGCGGAACTGCTGGCCCACGGCGGTTTGTACGCGCGGTTGTGGGCGCACCAGACGGGTGGGTTTGTCGGAATCGATTAAGCGTTCTACCCGGTAAAAAACCGCCACGCCCACTATCACGGGCGCAGGCGGTTTTTTTATGTCCACTGGAACTTTGCAAAAACAGTGCTGTACTCACCCAAGGTTCTGGAGGTGGTTCTGCAGTCCATCTGCTGGATGCACAAGGCAGCAAATCTCGAAAGGACACTCCTCATGTCTCTGTTCAAACGTTCGGCTACTGAGTTGGTAGGTACCTTCTGGCTGGTGTTGGGTGGTTGCGGCAGTGCGGTGCTGGCCGCTGCTTTTCCGGATGTCGGTATCGGTTTGCTCGGGGTATCCCTGGCGTTTGGCTTGACCGTGCTGACCATGGCATTCGCCATCGGCCACATTTCCGGTTGCCACCTCAATCCGGCGGTGTCGTTGGGGCTGGTGGTCGGCGGGAGGTTTCCGGCCAGCGAACTGCCGGCCTACATCATCGCCCAAGTGATTGGCGGGGTGATTGCAGCGGCTCTGCTGTATTTCATCGCCAGCGGCAAGCCTGGTTTCGAACTGGCGTCGGGACTGGCGTCAAACGGCTACGGCGAACACTCGCCTGGCGGCTACTCGATGGTGGCGGGTTTCGTCTGTGAATTGGTGATGACCGCCATGTTCATCCTGATCATCCTCGGTGCCACCGACAAACGTGCGCCAGCGGGGCTTGCGCCAATCGCCATCGGCCTGGCATTGACCCTGATCCACCTGATCTCGATTCCGGTCACCAATACCTCGGTCAACCCTGCACGCAGCACCGGCCCGGCGCTGATCGTGGGTGGATGGGCGATCCAGCAATTGTGGATGTTCTGGGTCGCGCCGCTACTCGGTGCGGTTGTCGGCGGCGTGCTGTATCGCTGGCTGGGCAAGGAAGAGATTTGACCCTGAATTGCGAGGATCAGCCTTGCCGGTAAGGCAAGGCAGTCCTCGCCTCGTCCGCGTACGCCAACACTCCGACGCGCTCTTGCTGCAAAAAATCCTTCACGGCCGCTTTCAAACCCGGATGACGCAAGTAATGCCAAGAGTGCGTGATGACCGGCTCGAACCCGCGAATCAACTTGTGCTCACCTTGGGCGCCGGCATCGAAACGCTGGAAGCCCTGGGCAATCGCGTAGTCCATGCCTTGATAGAAACAAGTCTCAAAGTGCAGGCGATCGAACTCCGCCAGACAACCCCAATAACGCCCGTAAAAACTGTCGCCTCCTACCAGACTGAACGCCATAGCCACCGGCCGTGAGGCTTGCCTGGCCAGCACCACGCGAATGGACTGCGGCATTCGCTCAGCTAGCAGGCTGAAAAATTCTCGCGTCAGGTAGGGCCGCTGCCGACGCACTGCGTAGGTATTGGCATAGCAGGCGTAGACGAAATCCCACAGCGACTCGGTCAATTCTCGACCTTCAAGCCATTCAAAATCGATCCCCTGCCCCGCTACTTGCTCACGTTCCTTGCGCATCTGCTTGCGTTTGCGCGAGCTCAAGGCATCGAGAAAGTCCTGGAAGTCGCGATAGCCACGGTTCTGCCAGTGATACTGACAGCCAATGCGCTGCAACCAGCCAGGCTGTTCGGCCAACGCCGCGTCGGTGAACGGATCAGTGAAATTGATGTGGGCGCTGGAGAGTTGTTCGATCTCCAGGTAGCCCGGCAGACTCTTCAACAACTCGAAACCATCCTCGATGTTCGCCGCCAACAAACGCGGGCCGCTGACCGGACTGAACGGCACAGCGGTCAACAACTTGGGGTAGTAATCGATACCGGCTCGCTCGCAGGCATCGGCCCAGGCGTGATCGAACACGTATTCGCCGTAGGAATGCCATTTGCGGTAACTGGGCAACGCGGCGATTAGTCGATCATCCTCGACGTGCAATAAATGCTCAGGTTGCCAGCCGGAATGAGGGCCGACGCTGCCGCTGTCTTCCAGGGCACCGAGAAACGCGTGACTCAGAAAAGGCTGAGTCTCAGGTACCAGCGCATCCCACGTTTGCGCGGCGATTTCCGACAGACTTTGCAGACGTTGCAGCGGCATCTCCATCCTCACTCATTCGTGCATGAAAGCCCCGCGAGTATCACCTATCGCCATGCATTGCACATGAAAAATCCGATCACAGCGCTCTAGATCAATAGTTCGCGACCATTTCGTATCGTCATCGAGATGCCATCACATTGCCACCGCCCTGTCATAAACCATCGCGATACTGGCGCCTGTTTTTAGAGCGCCGGGCTATAAGGCCGGCCACTGTTTTCCGTCCATCAACGGTCGGTTGTGTCCTGGATGGCTCAGTCATCCACTCTCATCTTCGGAGATTGATATGCGTCTTGCTTCCACGAAAACTGCGGCAGCCCTTTGCGGTGGCTTGCTGCTGGCCATGAGTGTTCCTGCCAGCGCCGCAGTCGACGCCAAACTGCTCGACATGCTTAAAGCTAACGGCTCGATTACCACTGCGCAGTACGCCGAACTGCAAGCCGAGCTGGCCAGGGATCAGAAAGACCAGCAAATCGCCCGTCAGGCTCAGCAAGAGACCAACGAGCAGATCGCAGCCACTGCGAAGAAAACCAATGAACTAAGCACCTTCGACCAGAAACTGGCGTGGGCTGCCAAGACCCAATTCAAGGGTGACGTGCGTTTCCGTCAGGAAAACGTCCACAACGATGGCGTTTCTAACAACAAAGACCAGGATCGCCAGCGCATTCGTGCCCGCCTGGGTGCCTACAGCGAGATCAACCCGCAAGTGGACACCGGTATCCGTATCGCCACCGGCAACAACGATGACCCGCGTTCAACCAACCAGAGTCTGGACAACTACTTCGACAAGAAGCAGATCTGGCTGGACCAGGGTTACGTCGACTACCACCCCGACGCCATCAAGAATTTGCACATTGTTGGCGGCAAGATGCCACAGCAATGGGTGAGCATGGGCGACGTCATCTGGGATAGCGACATCAGCCCCGAAGGCCTGTCGTTGTCTTACAAATACCCGCTGGGCGCCAGCACCGAACTGTTCGGTAGCGCCGGTCACTACACCCTCAAGGACAACGTCGACGGCGACGGTGTGCAGTTCAAGCACGACCTGCGTCTGTACGCTGGTCAGTTGGGGGCGCGCTTTGCCATCACCGACAACCTGAAATTGACCTTGGGTGGCAGCGTTTACGGCTACGACAACGATGACGACATTACCCCGGTCGCCGGCGTCATCCCTGGCCAGTTGGCCATCAACGGCAACAGCCCGAACGAACAGTTCAAGCTGTACGAAGGCTTCGGTCAACTCGACATTGCCGGCCTGCCATTGCCGCTCTCGTTTTACGGCCAGTACGTCAACAACAAAGATGCCAGCACCGATCAGGACACTGCCTGGCTGGCCGGCATCAAGACCAAAGTCTACGGTTTCGCAGTGGACTACAACTACCGCGATGTTCAGCGTAACGCCGTGGTGGGTGCCTTCACCGACTCCGACTTCGCCAACGGTTTCACCGGTTCGCGTGGCAGCAAGCTGAAAGTGAGCTACGAGCTGGACAAAAACTTCAACCTCGGCGCGACGTACTTCATGGCTAACTCGGACTACACCAACGCCACTCTCAAGGATTCGGACATCAACACCCTGCAACTGGATGCCGAAGCCAAGTTCTGATTCCCGCTACACGACTCGGGCAAGGAAGCCCGAGCCGCCTTTACAGTCTGGCGTTGGTCTGACGGTCCCCATCATCCGTCCGCTGGATCAACGCGAGTCTGTGTTATCTCCCCCGTGTGATCTCTTCTGAAATCAGCGGCGATCATCTGCCCGCGCATGACTCTTGCTCCAGTCAGTCAACAAGCTGTACGCCACCGCCAGTAACGTCGGGCCGATGAAGAGGCCGATGAAGCCGAACGCGATCAATCCGCCAAACACACCCAGCAACACGATCACCAATGGCAGGTTCCCACCGCGACTGATCAGGTATGGCTTGAGCACGTTGTCCACGCCACTGATGATGAAGGTGCCCCAGATCCCGAGGAACACGGCCATTCCGTAATCACCTTTCCACGCCAGCCAGGCTGTTGCAGGAACCCATACCAGCGGCGGCCCCATAGGAATCAGGCTGAGCAGGAAGGTCACGATGCCGAGTACCAAGGCTCCCGGAACCCCGGCAATCAGAAAACCGATTAGCGCCAGCACTGCCTGGGCCGCCGCCGTGCCGATCACGCCGTTCACCACCCGCTGCACCGTGCCCGCCACCAGTTCGATGTAATACCCGGCCCGCTTGCCGATCAGGCGTTCCAGCAAACCATGGACAAATGCCGCCAGGCGTGGCCCGTCGCGGTAGAAAAAGAACACGAAGACAATGCTCAGAGTCAGATCGAGAATGCCGCCGCCGATTTGCGCACTGCGGGCCAGCAACCAGTTACCAACCTGTCCCAGGTAAGGTTTGAGCGATACCATCATCGCCGCGCCTTGCTGGTCGATGCTGTTCCAGATGCCCACCAGACGCTCGCCGACGAAGGGGATATTGCCCAACCAGATCGGTGCTTCCGGCAGTCCATCGACCTGCACATCCTTGATGAACGCCACGGCATCTCGCACATGATCCGCCAGGTTGAACCCCAGCCACAGCAACGGCACCGCCACCAGCAAGATCCAGCCCACGGTCAACAACGCTGCCGCCAGCGACTCGCGGCCATTGAGCCATCGGGTCAAAAGACGCATCAGCGGCCAACTGGCAAACGCCAGCACCGCGCCCCAGAACAGTGCCGACCAGAACGGCGCCATCACCCAGACGCTCGCGCCAAACAGCACCAGGAGCAGGATCTGCACCAACAGCCGATCGTTATTGATCATCCCAGTCTCAAAAAATAGTCAGTTCGCAAAAGAGTAGGCGAACGCGCGGAACGCGTTCACCTGATACAGCTTATCGCAGCAGCTGGAAATGCAGGCCAGAGCCTTCGGCGTTGCCGGCTTCCATGCGCGCGGCACGCACGCCCTGCCCGATCAACGCCTGGCGCCAGGCTTCGGCATTCGCCCCGGAGATACTGACCCGCAAGGTCGCGTCCAGGTTCAGGCCACGGGAGATCAAGCGCAACCAGGTGTCGTCCGGTGCTTCGGTGAGTTTGGGGAAATCGAGTTCGCCGGTGCTTTTGAGCTCGCGCAGCAAGGTCGCGGAAGTCGGCAGCAAATCGCCCAACGGCGCGCTGGCTTCGAACTGTTCGACATGCAGATAGGCTTTGCGATTACCGCGGGTGATGCTGTAAAGCGCCACCAGCGTGTGGTCCCGAGGCGCGGCGAGGCGCAACAGCAGGTACGCCTGTTCATTATCGGAGCCATACAGCTTGGCGTTGCCGAACACCTCGTTGGCCCACAGGCTGCTTTCACCGCAATCACGGGCCTGGCACCAGAACAGCAACTGCGCGTCCTGCTTCTGCAAGGCTTCACGGGCGGCGGTGAACGCATCGGTCGCAGAATGCTCCGGGGGCAATTCGTAGGTCACCGAGGTGGCGTTGCCACGGGCGCTGACCTGACCGTCGAAGCGTAATTGGCCGCTGATCTTACGTATCGAGCCAAGCGGATAGATCCGCTCAAGCTCCACCGCCGGGCGATAGTCGACGATCTGCGCATCGGCCATGCGCGGCACGATCGACAGGTCCTGACTGCCCGGAACATCGGCGGCAAACAACAGAGGACTGAACGAGCACAGCGCCAGCAGAGTGAGGGAACGCATCGATACACTCATCGGATCAGCATGGCCTGGGCACCCTTGAGGACATCGGTGCGATTGAAAAATAGCAACCCGGGGTAGATTTTGAGGAAGTCCGCGGACCTGTGTTCCTTTCGGTCGAAACTTGCAGCGGTGTAGAGATCTATCATGGTTGTCTCCCATTTCAACCCGCCCAGCCTCGACAGTTGCCCGGCGCAAGTCAAGGAACGGCGAAGAACCGATTGAAACAGTCTGCGACAAGATCGGCACCGGCCTCATCATTCAGATGCAAATGATGGCCGCCTGGCAGCTGTTCACGGCTAAAGGGTAGACGCTCCAGCAACTCGGGATGCCTGGCGAGCATGCCGTCGGCAGCCACCACCAGTTTTGCAGGGCAACTGACACGCTGGACGAAGGCCATGGCCTGTTCGGTGGTCAGACGTAGCGGCGACGGCAGCGTGAGTCGGCTGTCGGTGCGCCAGGTGTAGCCGCCCGGCACCGGCATCAAGCCACGCTGGGCCAGTAACTCGGCAGCCTCGCGACTGACCGCCACCAGACCTTTCATGCGCGCTTCGATGGCGCGGTCGAGGGTCTGGTAGACCGGTTTGCGCTTTTCCCGCAGATCCAGTTGCGCTTGTAGGGCCATGCCCATGCGCTCGGCAGCATTTTCGCCTTTGTCTGTAGGAGGAATGACACCATCGATCAATGCCAGATGCGTCACACGCTCCGGCAACGAACCGGCGATGATCAACGAAGCGATCGCGCCCATGGAGTGTCCCAGTAACCCAAACTTCTTCAGTCCAAGTTGTTCGGCCACTTGCAACACATCGTGGGAGTAGTCCCACATGGCGTAACCGGCACCGGTCGGGCGATGCCCGGAGTGGCCGTGCCCGGCCATGTCCAGCGCGATGATGCGCAGACCCTTGAGCTTCGGCGCCAGGCGGGCAAAGCTGTTGGCGTTGTCCAGCCAGCCATGTAAGGCAATTACCGGTAAACCGTCTTCCGGGCCGAACAAGTGCGCCGCCAGTTCGATGTGCGGGAGGCTCAGGCGGACTTCTTCGACGACGTTGCTCATGCGCAGTCCTGTTGGCCGCGACTTTCCCAACGGCTGAACAGGTTCTTCAGCAGCGCGGCAGTGTCCTGCGGACGTTCGAGGGGAAACATATGACCACCCGGCATGCTCAGGGATTCGCCTTGCGGCATGCGCCCGACCGAACTGGCGTGATGGCGCATCACTACCTTGCTTTTGTGCCCACGAACCACCGCCAGCGGCACTTTCAGTTGCCGCGTACGACCCGGACTGGTGTGCGGTACGCCACGGTAAATGCTGATTTCCGTGGCCGGATCGAAACGCAGGCGCAATTTGTCACCCACCTTGTGCAAACCATGTTGCAGGTAGGCATCGAAACATTCGGGATCGAAGCTGCGAAACAGGGTTTTGCCCGCGAAATAGCGGCGGGCGCTGTCGAGGTCGGCAAATTCTTCCCGTCGCCCCAATGTGCGGCCGGCCGGGGTCAGGCGATCAATGAAACCAAAACGCTTGGCCGCACGGATGACCCACTGATCGGTCCGGGTCAGCACTGGAGAATCGAGCATTACCACCCCGCGATACAGCTCGGGGCATCGCAATGCCGCGTGCAGGTGCAGTACGCCGCCGAACGAATGGCCGACGCCCCACACCGGTTCCGGCTGTTGCCGGAGGTGATGGATCAGTTCATCCACCAGGTTGTACCAATTATCGTCCGCCGGGAAACGCGGGTCATGGGCGTGCTGCTGCAGATGCGTCACCTGATACTCGGGCGCCAGCGCCGCGAACAATTTGCCGTAGGTGCCCGAAGGGAACCCGTTGGCGTGAGCGAAAAATATCTGTTGCGACATACCGGCAAATCCATGAGCGAGAACAGGCACTGATTGTCCGCAAGAGCGCGTCCTACAGCAATGACCGTATCGGCCAGGAATGGTGACAGAGCTGCCGTGGTGATAATGCGGCACTCGGCTATACCTGTTATTTCTGACAGTTGACGCCAGACGAGCCGACGCGGATAAGAACACTTACGCCAAGTCACGGGTACGTTCGTCATGACCCACGCCAACACCCCCGCCATCACGGCGTTCGACCCTCGCGGGATGCGTGTGCGTCATATCGTCTATCACCGTCGCGACAGCGTTTCATCGCCTGAACCTTACGTTTCCCAGCACGTGTACGACCTCGCCGGACGTGCCGTCCTTAGCCGCGATCCACGCCTGTTCCTGCTCAGCCCGCCAGCCGCCAATCAACTGAACAAGCACAGCCTGTCAGGCTCGATATTGCTGTCGGAAAACAGTGACGCCGGATGGCGCCTGGGCTTGATCGGCGCACAGGGCCAGGGATTGGAAGGCTGGGATCAGAAGCTCAGCCACAGCCGCGTGGACTATGACAATCAAGGCCGGCCGACGGCCACGTTCGAGCTCGCTCGCGGCGAACCGGAACACTGCACTGCACGCTTTACCTACGCCGATGCCACTGCCGATGCGAGACATAACAGGTGCGGTCAGTTGCTTCGCCATGACGACACCGCGGGCACTGTGCATTTCACGCAATTCGCTCTCAATGGCACGGCGTTGCAACACAGCAGGACGTTCATCGCTGATCCACAGTGGGCGGTGGACTGGCCGGAACCTGAGTTCGAGCGCGATGCACTACTGGAAAAACAGCCCGCCATTACACGCCTTCTATGCAACGCAGCAGGCGAACCCATCAGCCAGACCGATGCACTGGGCAACCAGCAAATATTCATTCAGACCCAGGCCGCAGAATTGCGCGAAGTCCGTCTGAAACTTGCCGGATCGCCATTGGAAAAAACCCTGCTCAGTGAAACTCAATACAACGCCTTTGGCCAGATTGAACGACAACGTGCGGGAAACGGCGTTGTTTCATGTGCGACATTTCGGCCTGAAGATGGCCGCCTGGAACACTTGAATGCTTGTTTACCGGATCAACCCGCGTTGCAAGATTTGACTTACCACTACGATCCGGTGGGCAATATCACGTGCGTCGCCGACGCTGCCGAAGCCATTCACTTTCACCGCAATCAGCGCATCGAACCGAACAATCACTACCGTTACGACAGTCTGTATCGACTGATAGCAGCCAGCGGTCGCCAGATTCGCAACGTCCCGGGCGGGCCCCAACTGCCTCCTTTCCAGTCAGTTCCAGATCCGGCGCAACTTGAAAACTACTCCCGGATCTACCACTACGATCAAGCCGGCAACCTGAAAGTGATGCAACACCATGCCGACAGTGCAAGCCGCACCGAACGTACAGCCATCGCCGGCGTCAACAACCGCAGCCTGCGGGAAAAAAACAATGGCGAGTTGCCCGATGAGCAGGAAATTGCCGCTGGCTTTGACTTGAACGGCAACCGTTTGCAACTTCAAGCAGGGCAAGACCTGTTGTGGGATCGGCGCAATCAGCTGCGCCAGGTCGATCAGGTGGTACGCGAGGACGAACCGAACGATTGCGAATTTTACGTCTACGACGGCAGTGGCCAGCGTCAACGAAAAATCCGACAGTCTTACACCGGCACGCTTACCCGAACTCACGAAACCCGCTACTTGCCAGGTGTGGAAATTCGCACATCGGAAAATGAAATTCTCCATGTCATCACGATCAAGGCAGGGCGTGGCACAGTGCAGGTACTGCACTGGCAAGCAGGGCAACCGTCCCATATCCCTCACGACCAACAACGCTACAACTTCACCGATCATTTGGGTTCCAGCACCCTTGAATTGGACGAAGCGGCCTTGCTCATTTCACGGGAGAGCCATTACCCCTATGGCGGAACCTGTTGGTGGGCGGGGCGGAACAAGGTTGAAGCGAACTACAAAACGCATCGTTACTCCGGACAGGAACGGGATGCCACCGGTTTGTACTACTACGGGTTGCGCTACTACATGCCCTGGAATCAGCGCTGGCTGAGTGCGGATCCTGCAGGAGTCGCCGATGGATTGAACCTGTTTGCCATGGTGCACGGCAATCCACTCAGGTTTGTCGACAGGCAAGGGCTGGTGGGCGCTGACACCGTGCAGGCCGTTACAGCGACAGCGGCCAGGGAGTTCACCAGTGCCTTCATCGCTTCGGCCGCCCAATACGCGGTAGCAGCGGTGTGGAGCCCCTTTAGTCCGGTGACCACCGTTACAGGAGCGATATTGGGTGGAGCTACCGGCGCGATGAGCGGCTATGCCACAGCGAATTGGGCACAAAACAGAGTTACGGTCGGTGACCCACAGAGCTGGACGCCGCTGCTAGCGAAAGCTTCTGGCGTGGCACTGGGTGCCGCGCTAGGGGCGGCGCCTTCGCTCATCGGTCATTTCAATCCCAGGGGTAATACTGCTGCGGCCACCCAAATCGGCAGTTTTTTCGGAAACGTGCTTCGCGAACTGTCGTTTCAAAAACTGTCAAACGCTGGATCAAACAACACGATGCCTGGTGGCCCAGATCTCAATACGGGATTAATTGGATCGGCCGTTGTCGGCCTGACTGGGGGCGCAGCAGGATTCGCGGGGGCCACACTGTTTGGCAGCAGCAATGTCGGGCTCGGGCTTCAATCAACGCTGATTGCTCCCATGGCCACAATGGCTGGAGCCGCAGGGTCATCGGTTGTCAGAGCGGCACGGGGAGCCGCAAATGTTCAGGCAAAACCAGGAGATCCCGCATTCAATCCGGTCAAGGGTGCAATAGGCCTCACCAGCCGGCACTTCCTCGCGTCTTTAGGCCAACTGGCCAATCAGGCTGTGGAACAGATTCCGGGATACAGCTCCTTGTCTCCGGAAACCAGAGCCGGTGTAACCCGGGCTGTTGGCAACGCTATCGGCGAAATGCGTTTGACCTACTTGAATGCCCTCAACCCGGGGTGGTACGCAGAGTTCGGGGAAACAACCTGGGACGTGGAAAACCAGGCCATCGGGCTGGGCGTTGAGGGAGGAGGCGTACCGATTTCGAGCAGCACGGCTGTAGACACAACGATCAGCGAAGTTTTCTATACAACGAGTGAAATCCTCCCCGGACAACACAGATATTCACAATCCGATCTGCCTTTTCAGATGACACCCATGTAAACCGCACGATCGGACACCATCAGCGCGAAGGTGGTTGTTCGCCCAACGGCACGACCGCCATGGTCAACCGCGATACGCAACTGGCCTTGCCCTCATCGCTGGTCAGGCGGATGTCCCAGACGTGAGTGGTGCGCCCGATGTGAATCGGTCTGGCCACCGCCGTCACCCGCCCGCTGCGCAAGCCACGCAGATGGTTGGCGTTGATTTCCAGGCCCACGCAATAAAATTTGCTGGCGTCGATGCACAGATAACTGGCCATCGAACCGACGGATTCGGCCAGCACCACCGAGGCGCCGCCGTGCAGCAAGCCGTACGGCTGATGGGTGCGATGGTCGATGACCATGCTCGCGGTCAGGGACTCTTCATCAAACGATTCGAAGCGGATATCCAGCACTTCACCGATGGTGTTTTTCTGGATGGCATTCAACTGTTCGATGTTGGGAGTGGTGCGCCAAAGACTCATCGCAAAAATTCCTTGTTGGTTTTGTTCGTGACTTAATCCTGCCACAGCACCGCCTCGCTGCGCTCGCTCCATTCTTCGAAGCGGGCGCCGTAGGCGGCTTCGATCACGTTGCGCTTGATCTTCAGGGTTGGCGTGAGAAAACCGTTTTCCACCGCCCAGCTGTCCTTGACCACCACCAGTCGGTGCAAACGTTCGTGCTTATCGAGGGCGCCGTTGACCTCTTCCAGCAGTTTTTCCAGGCTGGAGTGCAAGCCGGCCCGTGCCGAACCGCCCGCGTCCTGTTGCCCCACCGCAGAAAGCACGCAAAGGCCCAGCGGCGCAATCAAGCCATCGCCAACCACGCATACTTGTTCGATGCGCGAATGCACGGCGAGGCGGTTTTCGATGGGCGCCGGGGCAACGTATTTTCCCTTGCTGGTTTTGAAGATTTCCTTCAGCCGGCCGGTCAGGCGCAGATTACCTTCGGCATCTTCTTCACCTTTGTCGCCGGTGCGCAAAAAGCCGTCTTCGGTGATGGTGTCGGCGGTTTTTTCCGGTTCCTTGAAATACCCGAGCATGGTCGCGCCACTGCGCACCAGCACCTCACCCGACTCGGCGATTCGTACCTCGACTTCCGGGCAGGGCTTGCCGATCCAGCCCGGCTTGTTCTGGCCTGGCAGGCAAATGTGCGAGTAGCCACAGCTTTCGGTCATGCCGTAGACCTCCAGCACGTCCAGCCCGAGCTTGCGATACCACAGCAGTAGTGCCTGCGGCACCGGTGCGGCGCCGGACAGCGCCACGCGCAAGGCGTCGAGCCCCAGCCCGGCAAGGACTTTGTGCCCTACCCGCTTGCCGATGATCGGCAGGCCGAGCAGGAAGTCGAGGCGTTTTGCCGGGATCTTGCTGTAGACGCCCATCTGGAATTTGGTCCAGATCCGCGGTACGCCAAACAACGCGGTCGGTCGCGCGCGTTTCAAGTCGATCAAAAAAGTATCGAGGCTATCGGCAAAGAATACGGTTTGCCCGGTGTAGATCGACGCCATCTCGACGAACATCCGCTCGGCAACGTGACACAGCGGCAGGTACGACAGCAGTCGGTCCGACTCATTGAGGCCAAACAATTGCGTGCCGCGAGTCGTGGCAAAGCCCAGATTACCGAAACTGTGCATCACGCCTTTAGGCATGCCGGTGGTGCCGGAGGTGTAAATGATGGTCGCCAGTTGATCGGCGCCGGGTTTCGGGTCGTCCTGGATCGGCGAACTCGCTTGCAGATCGGCCCAGCTGAAATCGAAAGTGCCTGGCGGATGCAGTGGCAGGCTGATCGTCGGTAGATCCGCGTTAACCCCTCGGGACATGCCAGGCCAATCGTCGAGTTTGCCGATGAACGCCAGTGCCGCTTCCGAATGTTCCAGCACTTGGGCCACGGACTCGGCGGTGAGATTGGGATAGAGCGGCACGGAGACATGCCCGGCCATCCAGATCGCCAGGTCGGCAATGATCCAGTGGGCGCAGTTTTTGGAGATGAGGGCGATGTGGCTGCCTTGGGGCAATTCCCGCGCTCGCAGCCAGTGCGCAGCGCAGCGGGCCTGATGGCCGACGTCGGCCCAGGTCAGGGTCTCGACCTGCCCGCCACCGATAGGCTGAACCAGAAAGCGCTGGCGGGGGTGACGGGCTTCACGTTCGTAGAAAACGTCCAGCGGCAAACGAAAAGCAGCAGACATGCGACTCGCTCCTTGTTTTTGTTCTGGAGCAAGCGTAGCTAACCAAGCAAGTGCTTGGTTAGCTATTTCATACAAAATTTTTCAAACGCCATCGGGGCCGTATTCAGGTTATGGATGCTTGATGCTTTCGAGCTTCATTGACCCGACCAGCAGTTCATCAGCTTTGAGTTCCGCCAGCCCGGCAGTGTCGACCCGCTCAGGCGGATGCCCGGCACCGTGTTGCAGGTAACTCAACAGATTCCCTACCAGCGGGTTGTGACTGACCAGCAGCACGTCGCTCACCGCGACCATCTGCTCGGCCACCTTGTCCGGTTCGGTGTCCGGCGTCAGCCATTCGACGGTACGGATTTCCGGTTCGAAACCCAACGCTTCGCGCACCAACTGCGCCGTTTGCTGTGCTCGCAGGTACGGGCTGGCATAAATAGCCGTCAGCGGTTGTCCGATCAACTTTGCGGCGCTGCTCAGCACTTCTTTTCGACCGTGCTCCGTCAGCTCTCGCTCCGAATCGTGGGGACGGGAGCCGTGTGGCACAGCCTCACCATGACGCAATACCCAGAGTTTCATAGCTTGGGTTCCTCATCTCGGGCCGGATGCGGGGCTGGCGGCACGGTGTGCGGCGCTTCACCTTCCGGCGTACGCGGCGTTGGCCAATCGGCGAACGGCCAAGGCTTCTGGTCACTGTGAAAACTGCCGAAACGACCGATCTGCGCCAGGAACTGGCTCAGGCTATCGCCGAAGTTCATCAGGCTGGCGCTCGGGGCGCCATATATCAAACGATAGATCAACTGCACCAGCACCACGGCGCCAAGGATGAACTGCGCCACTTGCCAGACCAGCACGAACACGATCATCCACAGCACGCGCAGCAGGATGGATTCGTACTTGGCTTCTACCTTTTGATCGCTCATGTTTCGCTCCGTTCCAGATAAGTAGAGGGCTCAGTTGAAACCGCTGGTGGAAATGAAATCGACGTCGGTTTTCGGCTCGCCACGCATCAACAGACCGATCACCTGCTCAAGCGTGCGCCCTTCGAACAAAATCGCGTGCAGCCCGGCGACCAGCGGCATGTATACGCCGACTTCCTGAGACTTGGCCTTGAGCACCTTGAGGGTGTTCACGCCTTCGGCGACTTCGCCCAGGCGATTGACCGCTTCGTCCAGGCTCAAGCCCTGGCCGAGGGCGAAACCGACCTGATAGTTGCGGCTTTTCGGCGAAGAGCAGGTGACGATCAAATCGCCGACGCCCGCCAGGCCGAGAAAAGTCATCGGGTTGGCGCCCTGATTGACCGCGAACCGGGTCATTTCCGCCAGTGCCCGGGTGATCAACATGCTCTTGGTGTTCTCACCCATCTCCAGTGCCACGGCCATGCCGGCGATGATTGCATAGACGTTTTTCAACGCACCGCCCAACTCCACGCCAAAACGGTCGGCGCTGGCGTACACACGGAAGGTACGGCCGTGCAGCACAGCCTGGACCTGTTCACAGAGCGCTTCGTCTTCACTGGCGACCACCGTCGCCGTCAGCGCGTGTTCGGCGATCTCGCGAGCCAGGTTGGGCCCGGACAACACGCCGATGCGCGCTTGCGGGGCGATCTCTTCGAGGATCTGGCTCATCAGTTTGAAGGTGTCGGCTTCAATGCCTTTGGTCAGGCTGACCAGCATTTTGCCGCTTAGCCGGTCGGCATGCGGGGCCAACACCGAACGCAACGCGCTGGAAGGCAGCGCGACGAAACTCAGGTCGCAGGCTTCCAGGGTCGCTTGCAGATCGGTAACCGGCACCACGCCCGGCAAAATCTTGATGCCTTTGAGGTAGCGCGGGTTCTCGCGATTGACCCGAATGGCCTCGGCCTGTTCCGGGTCACGCATCCACTGCAAGACCTGATGCCCGTTTTCGGCCAGCAGGTTAGCCACGGCGGTACCAAAACTTCCGCCTCCCAGGACCGCAATCGGGCGCTGTTCAGTCATATGTAATCCGTTAATCCATACCAGTGGCGATGTCGGCATTATACGGAGCGGCCCAGTGGCGGCCAGCCCCCGCGTCAATTAGCAGCGCATTAGCCAACCAGCGCGCTAAAGCCGAGGAAAATGCAGAGATCGTGACTGGAAAAGTCACCGCGCTCGGTTAACATGCGCGCCACCCATTGTTAACAAGGATGTGTTGTGTCTCTGGCTGCTTCGTCACCTCGATCGCCGCTGGTTCTGGCGCTGGTCTTCAGCTCGCCGTTGCTGGCCGACGACTTGTTCCTCGACAGCGAAACGCTGCCGCAAGTGCTGACGGCCACGCGCCTGAAGCAGTCGCCGGCGGCGGTGCCGGGAAGCATGACGGTGATCGACAGCGCCCTGATCAACGCCAGCGGCGCCCGTGACATCAGCGAAGTGTTGCGACTGGTGCCGGGCATGATGGTCGGCAACATCAGCGGCAATCAGGCGGCGGTGAACTATCACGGCACCAATGCCACGCAAGCGCGGCGCATGCAGGTGTTGATCGATGGTCGTTCGGTGTACCGCGCCGGCCTGGCCACGGTGGACTGGAGCGATATTCCGGTGGCCATGGAAGACATCGAGCGCATCGAGGTTTTCCGTGGCCCCAATACCGTCAGCTACGGCGCCAATGCGCTGATGGCGGTGGTCAATGTCATCACCCGCCACCCGGCCGAAAGCCACGGCACGCGGATGAAAGTCACCCGTGGCCAGCGTGGCATCAACGACTTTTACGCCAGCCAGGGTGTGGGTTGGGAGGATGGCGACTTGCGTTTGTCGTTGTCCGGCCAGCAAGACGACGGCTTCGACACCGACCGAACCGGCGCTGACTACCATGACAGTCGCCGCCTCAATCGCTTCAACCTCGCCGTCAGCCAGAACCTCGACGAACGGCAAAGCCTCGATTGGCAATTGAATGCCAAGGACGGCACCAACCAGCGTCCCTATACCTATCGACCGGTGTTCCCGGGGATTACTCGTGCGGGCGATGACTCCGACGTCAGCGCCAAGGATTACGCCGGGTCATTGCGCTGGAATATGGACATCCATCCCGACCACAGCCTTTATATCCAGGGTTCGGCCCAGCATTGGGATCGGCAGCAAACCTGGCGCGCCTGCGATGCGGAAATTTCGTTCAGCCCGCAACTGACCGAACTCTGGCAATTGAATCCGAACTACACCGAACGCCTGGCCCGCAACATCACCCGTTTCACGGGTCGTGGCGCACCGCCCGGCACGCCCGCAGAGCAGGCGCTGGCCAACCAGGCACTCGATCAATGGCGTAACGGCGCGAGTCAGGCCGTCTGTGGCGACATTGACCAGAGCACCCGGGAGACGCGCTACGATCTAGAATTGCAAGATACCCTGAGCCTGTCCGACAGCCTGCGGCTGGTCAGCGGCATGAACTATCGTTACGACCGGGCAGATTCCGAGACTTACTTCAATGGCACGCTTGATGACACTACCTGGCGGACGTTCGGCCAACTCGAGTGGCGCGCCACCGAACACTGGCTGCTGCAGGGCGGCGCGATGTACGAAGACACAAAGTTGATCGGCAGTTCGCTGACCCCGCGGGTCGCGGTCAATTACCTGATTAACCCGCGCCACGGCTTGCGTGCGGTGTACTCGGAAGCTATCCGATCGCCGGACATGTTCGAGAACAGCGTCAACTGGAGTTACCGGGTCACCAAGCTGCAGCCGGCCGCCTATGGCCAGTCCAGTGCACGTTATTTCGTCAGGACCCGCGGCCCCGGCAACCTCGATCAAGAGCACATGCGCTCCCGGGAACTGGGTTACAACGGCTACTTTGCCGAGACGGGACTGGCGGTCGATGTGAAGCTGTTCTACGACGAAATCACCGGCATGGTCAGCGAGCCGCTGCGCAACAATCAATTCATCGCCAGTAACAGCAACACTGCCCGTTTTTCTGGAGCGGAAACCCAACTTGACTGGCGAATCGGCGGTGCAGACCGCTTGCGCCTGACCTATGCCTACGTCGATGCCGACGCGAGCAACCCGCAGGACGCGCAACAGACCGCAGGCAACAGCGGCTCCGCCGGATGGATGCGCGACTGGGGCCGCGGCTGGAACAGCGCGCTCTTTTACTACGGCGACAATGCTCTCAACGGCTACCGATTTGAACGGGTCGATACGCGCATCGCCAAACGCATCCGCCTGGGCAAGGCCAACATGGAACTGGCTGGCGTACTCCAGCAGCGCCTGGACAATCAGCCAACCACCTTCATCGACAACAACTATGACGAGCGACGGGTGATGTATTTCAGCGCGGAGCTGGCGTTTTAAGATGCTGCACAGTCCGCCACGCAAGCCGCCAACCTTTGGCCATCTGCTGGCCATGCTGTGCCTGTTGGTCTGTGGTTGGCTGACGAGTGTGTCGGCCAGCGCGGCGGACATTCTGCTGACCGGCGTCGAAGACAGCGCCGGCGTGCAAACCTTCACCCAGGCGCTGCGCGAGTTGCGCCCTGCAGACCGCGTGCGCTTCCGGCCACTGGCCGATATGCCGCTGCCCGGCAAACTGCCGGGCGACACCCGTTTGATTTTGCTCGACATGCCGAGCCTCGACTGGCGCCTGCAAGAGGCCCGTGGCCCGGCAACGCTGGTGTTGCGCATCAGCCGTCTGCAAGCGCGGCAACATCTGGGCGATTCCCTGCCGCCGCACCTCAGCCTGCTCTGGAGCGACCCGCCCCTGGATCGCCAGCTGCGCCTGATCCGAATCCTCCTGCCCCAAGCCAGACGGATCGGCGTGCTGTACGACCACCACAGCGAGTTCCTGTTGAAGGATCTACGCCTGGCCGCCCAACCGCTGGGGCTTGAGTTGGTCACCGAACGCTGGGACAACACCCATGACAGCCGTCCGTTACAGACGTTGCTGACTAACTGCGATGTGCTGCTGGGCCTTGATGATCCCGATCTGTACAACCCGAAAACCGCGAAGAATTTGCTGCTGAGCAGCTATTCCCGACAACTGGCGCTGATCGGCCCCAACGCCGGATTCGTCAGAGCCGGCAGCCTGGCCAGTACCTATAGCGATCAGAACGATTGGCTGGCGATTCTCGACAAACTGCTGGACGAGCCTCCGGCCGCTTGGCCACGTGCGCATTACCCGCCGCTGTTCAAAGTCTCAAGCAACCCGCAAGTGGCGCGTTCATTAGGTATGGAACAGATAGACGAAGCGTCTGTCGCAACCCTGTTGGCTGAAGGAGAACGCCGCCCATGACCTTCCGTCGCCGTTGGGATATCAACACCCGGACCCAGCTCATCAGCCTCGGCCCGGCTTTGCTGTTGACGTTGCTGCTGATCAGCTTCTTCACCTTCGTGCGGATCCAGGACCTGCGCCAGGAACTCAATCACACTGGCCAGTTGATCGCCAATCAACTGGCACCGGCCACCGAGTACGGGGTGATTTCGGGCAACAACGAGGTGCTTGAAAGTCTGCTCAAGGCCACGCTGGCCACGCCCAATGTGCGGTTCCTGGAAATACAGGACAGCACCAACCGGATTCTGGTGTACGTCGAGCAACCGTCGGAGAACCACAACCGCCCGCATCAGGTCGAAGTGTTCCAGGCGCCCGTGCGGCTGCAACGGATCCCTTTGCACAATGATTTTTTCCAGGGCAGCAAGACCGCCACCGCTCCCGCCGAGGATTACCTGGGACGCGTGATCGTCGGCCTGTCCAACGATGCGTTCAGCCAGCGCCAGCAGGAGATCCTGCTCAAGGCCGGCATTCTGGCGCTGTTCGCCCTGTTGTTTACGTTTCTGCTTGCACGACGCCTGGCGGGTAGCCTGTCGCAACCGATCCGCGATATCGGCAACGCGGTCAAGGCGATCCAGGAAGGCGACTACAAAACACCCCTGCCCATCGTTGACGACACTGAACTGGGTGCGTTGTCGCAGCACATCAACAACCTCGCCAGTGGGCTCGAACAAGCCAGCCGCGAACAGCATCAGGCCATGGCGCAGCTGATCCAGACCCGCGAGGAAGCGGAGAAGGCCAACAACGCCAAGTCCGACTTCCTCGCCATGATGAGCCACGAACTGCGCACGCCAATGAACGGCGTGCTGGGCATGCTGCAGTTGCTGGAAACCACCGAGATGACTGAAGAGCAGGTCGAATACGCGGCGCTGGCCTCGGAGTCCACTGAACACCTGCTCAAAGTCATCAACGACATTCTGGATTTCTCGCGTATCGAGCGTTCGGAACTGGAGCTGGAACACATTCCGTTCAATCTCGCGGACTTGATCGGCGCTTGCGCCCAGTCGTTCCAGCACAGCGCCGCACAGCGCGGGCTTAATCTGCAATTGCATATCCCCGAGGACATGCGGGCGTTGCAGGTCCAGGGCGACCCGACGCGAATCCGGCAGATTCTGGTCAACCTGGTCGGCAATGCGCTGAAGTTCACCGAGCAGGGCCGTGTCTCCATCGAACCGCAATGGCAATCCCTGGATCACGAGTTGTTGTGGTTCACCTGCACCGTGCGCGACAGCGGGATTGGTATTCCCGCAGAAAGCCTGGAATTGATGTTCAACGCGTTCCAGCAGGCCGACAGTTCTATTTCAAGGCGCTACGGCGGCACCGGCCTGGGCCTGCCGATCGCCCGCACCCTCGCCGAACGCATGGGCGGCACCTTGCGCGCCCAGAGCGAAGAAGGTCGTGGCTCGGTGTTCACCCTGGAAATTCCGCTGGCGCTCTATCAACAGCCAACACCGGTGCTGACACCCCGTGCGCAAACCGGTAACGGCGATGGCGAAGGGCGCAATGTATTGCTAGTCGAGGACAATCCGGTCAACCAGACCGTCATCGAGGCAATGTTGCGCAGCCTGGGTTTTACTGTCAGCGTCGCTGTCGACGGTGAGCAAGCCGTGCGCAGTGCCGAGAGTCTGATTTTCGAAGCAATCCTGATGGACTGCCGACTACCGATCATCGACGGCTACGAAGCCACCCGACTGATCCGCCAACTGCCCGGCTGCACCGACTTGCCGATCATCGCCCTGACCGCCAATGCCTTGCAGGGCGACCGCGAGGCCTGCTTGTCGGCGGGAATGAACGATTACCTGGCCAAGCCTTTCAAACGCAACGATCTGCAGCAAATTCTGCAACGCTGGGTGCAGTAGTACAGGCCTTTCGAGCATCTGCGACTGGCGTGAAAGGCGAAAGTGCGGCAGTCTTAGGCACCCGAACAGGCCCGAAAAGGGGCTTGAATAAAAATTTCAGTGCACAAGTGTACTTTCATGTCCTTGGTGCTGTGACTTTCACCACAACGCAATAGTCTATGAGTAGGCTGCCGGTTCGAGGCATGAACGCTTCGATCGGCCGGGAAGATTTGCCCCACCTGCCGCATGGGACTATTGAGGAGCTCGCATGACCAAACAAAACGCCTTTACCCGGGAAGACCTGCTGCGCTGCAGTCGCGGTGAGCTGTTCGGCCCAGGTAACGCGCAACTGCCCGCCCCGAACATGCTGATGGTTGATCGCATCACCCTGATCAGCGAAGAAGGTGGCAAGTACGGCAAAGGTGAATTGGTCGCCGAGCTGGATATCACTCCGGACCTGTGGTTCTTCGCCTGCCATTTCGAAGGCGATCCGGTGATGCCGGGCTGCCTGGGCCTCGACGCCATGTGGCAACTGGTCGGCTTCTTCCTGGGCTGGCAAGGCCTGCCGGGCCGCGGCCGTGCGCTGGGTTCGGGCGAAGTGAAATTCTTCGGCCAAGTCCTGCCGACCGCCAAGAAAGTCACCTATAACATCCATATCAAGCGCGTCCTGAAGGGCAAGCTGAACCTGGCCATTGCCGACGGTTCGGTCACTGTCGACGGTCGCGAAATCTACACCGCCGAAGGCCTCCGGGTCGGCGTTTTCACCTCCACTGACAACTTCTAAGGGTTATTCGCATGCGCCGCGTCGTTATCACTGGTCTGGGTATTGTTTCGTGCCTGGGCAATGACAAAGAGACCGTCTCCGCTAACCTGCGTGCAAGCCGCCCTGGCATCCGGTTCAACCCGGAATATGCCGAAATGGGTCTGCGTAGCCAGGTTTCCGGCTCCATTGACCTCAACCTTGAAGAACTGATCGATCGCAAGATCTATCGCTTCGTCGGCCACGCGGCAGCTTATGCCTACCTGGCCATGAAAGACGCCATCGCTGACTCCGGCCTGACCGAAGAGCAAGTGTCCAACCCGCGCACCGGCCTGATTGCCGGTTCCGGTGGCGCCTCGACGCTGAACCAGATGGAAGCGCTGGACATCCTGCGCGAGAAAGGCGTGAAGCGCGTCGGCCCGTACCGCGTCACGCGGACCATGAGCAGCACCGTTTCCGCTTGCCTGGCCACCCCGTTCAAGATCAAGGGCCTGAACTACTCCATCGCTTCTGCCTGCGCCACCAGTGCTCACTGCATCGGTACCGCCATGGAACAGATCCAGATGGGCAAGCAGGACATCGTGTTTGCCGGTGGCGGTGAAGAAGAACACTGGAGCCAGTCGTTCCTGTTCGACGCCATGGGCGCCCTGTCCAGCAAGCGTAACGACACCCCGGAACAAGCCTCCCGCGCCTACGACGCCGACCGTGACGGTTTCGTCATCGCCGGCGGTGGCGGCATGGTCGTGGTGGAAGAGTTGGAACACGCTCTGGCCCGCGGCGCGAAAATCTACGCGGAAATCGTTGGCTACGGCGCGACGTCGGACGGCTACGACATGGTGGCCCCAAGCGGCGAAGGCGCGATCCGCTGCATGCAGCAGGCGCTGTCCACCGTCGACACCCCGATCGACTACCTGAACACCCACGGCACTTCCACTCCGGTCGGCGACGTAGCGGAAATGAAAGGTGTGCGTGAAGTGTTCGGCGACAAGGCTCCGGCCATCAGCTCCACCAAGAGCCTGTCGGGTCACTCCCTGGGCGCTGCCGGCGTTCACGAAGCGATCTACTGCATGCTGATGATGGAAGGCAACTTCATTGCCGGTTCCGCCAACATCGACGAACTGGACCCTGAAGTGGCCGACCTGCCGGTGCTGACCAAGACCCGCGAAAACGCCACCATCAACACCGTGATGAGCAACAGCTTCGGTTTCGGTGGCACCAATGCCACGCTGGTACTGAAGCGCTGGGAAGGCAAGTAATTCCCCGCTGCTGAGCCGCACATGAAAACGCCCCGACTGGTTCGGGGCGTTTTTTTTTGCGCTGCATAATGTGGCATCGCAAATCGCTTTTTGTAGGAGCCGGCTTGCCGGCGATGGCGTCTTGAGATTGCCATCGCCGGCAAGCCGGGCTCCTACAGGTACGCATTTCAATCCAGGAATTCATTGCCCTGTATATGAAGCTTTTGTCATGAAACTAAAGGCACTGCGACCGAATGTCGCGGATTTAGCGGGCTGCAGGACTGTTGCCGTTTTTGCAAAAAACCCTTTCCAAACTCAGTCGTTTACTTAGCAAGCTACCAAACCCTATAACAGAGTCCTGCACATGCCTTGCTGCAGATATCAGAGATTGGAGCTAGCAGATGACTGTAAAAGTAACTGAACGCGACGATTCACACATGTCCCACGAAGGCGTAGCCGCCGGTGTCCGGATTTGGGACGTGCATCAACAGGGTTTACTGGTCGGGATGTTCCATAACGAAATCGACGCCCACAATTACAAGGCCGAACTGGAAATCCTGGAGCAACAACGAGCGCTACGCTCCGCTTGAGCGATAACAGCATTGAAAACGACAAACCCCGCCATGAGCGGGGTTCGTCGTTATTGCAGCCTTAACCGCTTACCACATCAGATCATCAGGGATCTGATAGGCCGCGTACGGATCGTCCTCGGCAGCGACTTCTTCGGTCTGCACATTCAGCTGCACGATACGCTGAGGATCGCGCTCCTGGATCTTCAGCGCCGCTTCACGCGGGATGACTTCGTAGCCACCGGCGTGATGCACGATCGCCAGCGAGCCGTTGCTGAGCTTGTTGCGCATCAGGGTGTTGACCGAGATACGTTTGACCTTCTTGTCATCAACGAAGTTGTAGTAGTCCTCGGTCGTCAGCTTCGGCAAACGCGTGGCTTCGATCAACTGCTTGACCTGTGCGGCGCGGGCCTTGGCCTCGGCCTTCTCCTGCTGCTGGCGGTTGAGCTCCTGATCGCGCTTGACCTTCTCGGCCATGGCTTCCTGAGCTGCACGCTGCTGAGAATCATCAAGTTCGACCTGGCCTTTGTGGGCCAGGCGTTGCTGCTTCTGTTTGTCTTTGCTGACCTGCTTGGCCTGCTTCTGGTTGACCAGCCCTGCTTTGAGCAACTGGTCGCGAAGGGAAATGCTCATGGTGCTTATTACTCACTTAGGCAACTGCTCAACCGCAGCTGGGCAAATTCTTTTCCTGACGTTTGGCTTCGCCCCACAGGGCGTCCAACTCTTCGAGGGTGCAATCTTCTATGGGACGCAGGGTATCGCGCAATGCCTGTTCGATAAAACGGAAACGTCTTTCGAACTTGCTGTTGGCGCCACGCAGTGCGGTTTCAGGGTCGACCTTGAGGTGGCGCGCCAGGTTGACCACGGAAAACAGCAGATCGCCGATCTCATCCGCCACTGCCTCGGGATCATTTTCCGACATGGCTTCGAGCACTTCATCAAGCTCTTCACGGACCTTGTCCAGCACCGGCAAGGCGTCCGGCCAATCGAAACCCACCTGCCCTGCGCGTTTCTGCAATTTTGCCGAACGGGACAGTGCCGGTAATGCGGCGGGGACGTCATCAAGTAAGGACAGTTGTTGCGGTGTGCTGGACTTCTCTGCGCGCTCTTCAGCCTTGATCTCTTCCCAGCGCTGTTTGACCTGTTCTTCGTTCAGGCGTGGGGCATCCAGCGCTGCGTACAGATCGCCAGTGGGAAACACGTGAGGATGTCGGCGGATCAGCTTGCGGGTGATGCTGTCGACCACGCCAGCGAATTCGAAGCGCCCTTCTTCCCTGGCCAGTTGGCTGTAATAAACCACCTGGAACAGCAGATCACCCAGCTCACCCTGCAAATGATCGAAGTCACCGCGCTCGATGGCGTCAGCGACTTCGTAGGCTTCTTCGAGGGTGTGCGGAACGATGGTGGCGTAGGTTTGCTTGATGTCCCACGGGCAACCGAACTGCGGATCGCGCAAGCGGTTCATCAGGTGCAGCAGGTCTTCAAGTGCGTACATTATTTTTCTCTCACCAAAGAAACCTGTGGGAGCTGGCTTGCCAGCGATGGCAGTACCTCGATTTCCGGAAAGACCGAGTTGTCTGCATCGCTGGCAGGGCAGCTCCCACATTGGAACAGAGTCATCTTCAAGGCGTGCGGTTACGCCGGGTTTCAATGATGTTCGGCAATTGGGAAATCCTCCCCAGCAACCGCCCCAATGCATCCAGCCCCGGAATCTCGATGGTCAGGGACATCAACGCCGTGTTGTCTTCCTTGTTCGAGCGGGTGTTGACCGCCAGCACGTTGATCCGCTCGTTGAGCAGCACCTGCGAAACGTCACGCAGCAAACCGGAACGGTCGTAAGCGCGAATGACGATATCCACCGGATAGGTGAGCACCGGCACCGGCCCCCAGCTGACCTGGATGATCCGTTCCGGCTCGCGCCCACCCAGTTGCAGCACCGAGGCGCAATCCTGGCGGTGAATGCTCACGCCACGACCCTGGGTGATGTAACCGACGATCGCATCCCCCGGCAACGGCTGGCAGCAACCCGCCATTTGGGTCATCAGGTTGCCGACGCCCTGGATCTGGATGTCGCCACGCTTGCCCGGCTTGTAGCCGGTGGCCTTGCGTGGAATCAGTTCCAGTTGCTCGTTGCCGCGCTCCGGCTCGACCAGTTGCTGCGCCAGGTTGACCAGTTGCGCCAGGCGCAAATCGCCGGCACCGAGTGCGGCGAACAGGTCTTCGGCGGTTTTCATGTTGGCTTTGTCGGCCAACTTTTCGAAATCCACGGCCGGCAGGCCGAGGCGATTGAGTTCGCGCTCGAGCAGGGTTTTACCGGCTGCGACGTTCTGGTCGCGAGCCTGCAACTTGAACCAGTGAACAATCTTCGCCCGCGCCCGCGACGTGGTGACGTAACCCAGGTTCGGGTTCAGCCAGTCGCGGCTCGGCGTGCCGTGCTTGCTGGTGATGATCTCGACCTGTTCACCGGTTTGCAGGCTGTAGTTGAGCGGCACGATGCGCCCGTTGATCTTGGCGCCGCGGCAGTTGTGACCGATTTCGGTGTGCACGCGGTAAGCGAAGTCCAGCGGCGTCGCGCCCTTCGGCAGGTCGATGGCGTGACCGTCTGGGGTGAAGATGTAGACGCGATCAGGTTCGATATCGACCCGCAGCTGTTCCGCCAGACCGCCGATGTCGCCCAACTCTTCATGCCACTCGAGCACCTGACGCAGCCAGGAGATTTTCTCTTCGTAGTGATTGGAGCCGGATTTGACGTCGGTGCCTTTGTACTTCCAGTGCGCGCAAACCCCCAGCTCGGCCTCTTCGTGCATGGCGTGGGTGCGGATCTGCACTTCCAGCACCTTGCCCTCAGGCCCGATCACCGCTGTGTGCAGCGAGCGGTAGCCGTTCTCCTTGGGGTTGGCGATGTAGTCGTCGAACTCTTTCGGGATATGCCGCCACAAGGTATGGACGATGCCGAGCGCGGTATAGCAGTCGCGCATTTCCGGCACCAGCACGCGCACGGCGCGAACGTCGTAGATCTGGCTGAATTCCAGACCCTTGCGCTGCATTTTGCGCCAGATCGAATAGATGTGTTTGGCCCGGCCGCTGATGTCGGCATCGACACCGGTGGCTTGCAATTCGTTTTTCAGCTGGCTCATCACATCGCTGATGAAGCGCTCGCGATCCAGTCGCCGCTCATGGAGCAACTTGGCGATCTGTTTGTATTGATCGGGCTCCAGGTAACGGAAGGACAAGTCCTCCAGTTCCCACTTGATGTGACCGATACCGAGGCGATGGGCAAGCGGCGCGTAGATGTCGAAGACTTCACGGGCAACGCGGTTGCGCTTCTCGTCGTCGGCGGTTTTCACCGCCCGGATCGCGCAGGTGCGTTCGGCCAGTTTGATCAGGGCGACACGTACGTCATCGACCATGGCCACCAGCATTTTGCGCAGGTTTTCGACCTGGCCCTGAGTGCCCATCACCATGGATTTACGCGGGCTCAGGCTGTCGCTGATCGCCGCCATGCGTTGCACGCCGTCGATGAGTTTGGCCACCACCGGACCGAAGCGCTGGCTGACTGCCGGCAACTGAATCTGGCCTTCTCGCACACCACGGTACAAAACCGCGGCGACCAGCGAATCCTGATCAAGCTTGAGGTCGGCGAGAATCTCGGCGATCTCAAGGCCGGTGCGAAAACTCGAGTTGCCTTCCGACCACAAATTCTTCGCCGCATTGGCTTGTTGTTCGGCCTCGCGAGCGTACTCGCAGGCTTCTTTCAAGGCTTCGCGATCCAGTGCCAGATCGACACTGACCGCATGATCGAGCCAAGCCTCGAGATTGATACTGCCGTCGGTGTTGATCGGCTGGTGTGCTCTCACCTGTACCATCTTGCTTACCTTCCCTACGACGCAGATTCAATGCGTCAAAATCGCTGACCTTCGTTGCCTGTGAGCCCACGTCGGGCTGGTGCGCGGCTGCACGGGCGGGTCAGTCGGACCAGACGAGCATCCTAGCTCGCTTCAAATAACGCCATGGCTTCGACATGTGCCGTTTGAGGAAACATATCGAGAATCCCGGCACGTTTTAACCGGTAGCCCTGCTTGATCAATTCAACCGTATCGCGCGCCAGCGTTGCAGGGTTGCACGACACATACACCAACCGTTCGGCGCCCAGGGACTTGAGCTTGCGCACGACCTCGAAAGCACCGTCACGCGGTGGATCCAAGAGTACCGCACAAAAGCCTTCGCGCGCCCATTCGGCGTCGGTCAGAGGCTGGGATAAATCGGCCTGAAAAAACGTCGCGTTATGCAGATTATTGCTAGCGGCGTTCGCGGCAGCCCGATCGACCATCACCTGCACACCTTCCACTGCCACGACTTCGCGCACGGCTTTGGCCAGTGGCAAGGCAAAGTTGCCCAACCCACAGAATAGATCGAGAACGCGCTCCTCGGCTTGCGGCTTCAACCAGTCCAGCGCCTGGGCCACCATTGCTTCGTTGACCACGGCATTGACCTGAATGAAATCCCCCGGCCGGTACGCCAATTCCAGATCCCACTGTTCCAGGCGATAGCCCAACGACTGTTCGGCATTGACCGGGTATGGCTCGCCGTCACCGTGCAGCCACAACTGGGCTTCATGGAACGCGCAGAAATCCTTGAGGATGGTCATGTCACTTTCGGACAGAAGCGCCATGTGCCGCAGCAAAACCGCCAGGGACGAACCGCTGAACAACTCCACGTGACCCAGCGCCTGAGGTTTGCTCAAACGCCGAAGCATCTCCGGCAAGCGGCTCATGATCGGTTGCAAGGGTTGGACCAGCACCGGGCATTCATCGATGCCAACGATGTCTTGGCTGCCGGCGGCGCGGAACCCGACTTCGAGTTTCTTCGCCTTCATGTCCCAGCGCACGGCCACACGGGCGCGACGGCGGTAGGCGAATTCCGGACCGCTCAATGGCGCGGCCCATTCTTCAGGCTCGACACCGGCGACCTTGGACAATTGCTCGGCGAGCATGCGCTGTTTCAGGGCGAGTTGTTCGTTATGAGGCAAATGCTGCACGCTGCAGCCGCCGCAGCGACCGGCATGGGCACAGGGTGCCGGGCGGCGCAGTTCACTGGTCTTGAACACGCGTTCGGTGCGCGCCTCGACCACTTTGCCGTGGGCACCCAACACGCGCGCTTCGATCTCTTCACCGGCCAATGCGCCGATGACGAACCAGGTGCGGCCTTCGAAAAACGCGATGCCGCGACCGTCGTTAGCCAAGCGCTCGATAATCAGGCGCTGTTTTTTGCCGGTCGGGATTTGCGGGGCCTTGCTGCCGCCGGTGGGCTGGAAGCGCAGGCCTCTCTCATGCTTGGCCATCAGTTGGGCGCGTCGAAAATGCCGGTCGACAGGTAACGGTCGCCACGGTCGCAGATGATCGCAACGATCACCGCGTTTTCAACTTCTTTGGACAAACGCAGCATCGCTGCCACCGCGCCGCCCGAGGACACGCCGCAGAAAATACCTTCTTCGCGGGCCAGGCGACGGGTCACGTCTTCGGCTTCGCTTTGTGCCATGTCGACGATGCGGTCTACGCGATCAGCCTGGTAAATCTTCGGCAGATATTCTTGAGGCCAGCGACGGATGCCCGGAATCGCCGAGCCTTCCATCGGTTGCAAGCCGATGATCTGCACGCTCTCGCTCTGCTCCTTCAAGTAGCGCGAGACGCCCATGATGGTACCGGTGGTGCCCATGGAGCTGACGAAATGGGTGAGGGTGCCTTCGGTCTGGCGCCAGATTTCCGGGCCGGTGGTGGTGTAGTGCGCTTCCGGGTTATCACCGTTGGCGAACTGATCCAGCACCTTGCCGCGGCCTTCGGCTTCCATACGCTGGGCGAGGTCGCGGGCGCCTTCCATGCCCTCTTCCTGGCTAACCAGAATCAACTCGGCGCCGTAGGCGGTCATGGCTGCCTTGCGTTCGGCGCTGGAGTTGTCCGGCATGATCAGGATCATCTTGTAACCCTTGATCGCGGCGGCCATGGCCAGCGCGATGCCGGTGTTACCCGAGGTCGCTTCGATCAGCGTATCGCCGGCGTGGATCTGCCCGCGCAGTTCGGCGCGGGTGATCATTGACAGCGCCGGACGGTCCTTGACCGAACCCGCCGGGTTGTTCCCTTCGAGCTTGAGCAAAAGGGTGTTGCTGGTGGCGCCGGGCAGGCGCTGCAAACGGACCAGCGGAGTGTTGCCGACGCAATCGGCGATGGTTGGGTACTGCAAGGTCATGGCGTATTCGCAATCCAGACTGCGGGGGCGCCTATCATACCGGCAAACGTTCGCAGGCCATATCACGCAAAGTGCGGTGCTTATGGCTTATAGGAATAAGCCGATCAGACAGTCTTCATTTGAAACACCGCACCTGTAGGAGCGGGCTTGCCCGCGATGGCGTCATCACTTACACCACCATCATCGGCCAACAACCGCATATTCATCCGTAACCCTCTGCCCGTGTTTTCCGCCCACAGCCAACCGCCCTGCCGTCGCACTGCATTGCGAGCAATGCTTAACCCCAAGCCAAACCCACCATCCCCCGGCCGCCAGCCGTCGAGCCGGGTAAACGGCAGGAAAATTCGCTCCAGATCGGCTTCAGCCACGCCACCGCCCTGATCCTCCAGCCACAGATGCCAGTAGTCGCCATCCCGTTGACCGCCAAGATGGACAACGCCGCCCTTGGGTGAATGGCGTATGGCGTTACGCAACATGTTTTCCAAGGCCTGGGCCAAGGTATTGAGATGCCCGCGCACCCAACAGGACGCATCCACCGAACACTGTAATTGCCCTTGCGGCCAGCAACTTTCATAGCAGGCGTTTTCCGTGAGCATCTCCCACAACGCCTGGACCTGAATCGCTTCGTCGGGCAATCGGGTGCGTTCGGTATCAAGCCAGGCCAGTTGCAGTGTGTCTTCGACGAGCCGCTGCATGCCATCGACTTCACGACCAATGCGCTCGCGCAATGCGTCCAGGCCCTGCTCGCTTTCGCTGGCCACTCGCAGGCGACTCAGTGGCGTACGCAATTCGTGGGACAGATCGCGCAGCAATTGTTGTTGCAGCGCCACCGTGGTTTGCAGGCGCTCGGACATGTGATCGAACGCCCTGCCCAGTTCGCCCAACTCATCGGTACGATTGGTGGTGCGACGCGAGAGTCGCACGTTGAGCTGGTCGGCACGCCAGGCATTGGCCTGTTCGCGCAGGGTATTGAGCGGGACCACCAGCAACCGATACAGGCCGACGCACAGCAACAACGTGAACAGCGCCGGAATCACACCGTTGGTGATCACCCGCCAGAACACCCGGTAATGCCCCGGCACAAATCGTTGGGGCAGTTCGATGACCAGACTGCCGACGGAAGGATCACGGGGGAACGGCACCCGCATCCACGGCTGGCCTTTTTTGTGGATGGGCCAATCAAGGCCGCGCAGGAAAGTCAGGCGCTCGACTTCCTTTTCCGTCAACGGCTGACTGCCCAGAGACTGCAAATTGCCGCTTATAACACCTACCCAACTGGCTTCGCGCTGGCGCATCTGCTGCAACCAGCTATCGACCCCGGCGTGTTGACGCATCTGCCATGCCTGTTCCGCTTCGGCGGCGTAGCGCGTCAGCGTGCCTCGGGCATCATCCGACAGATACTGGTTTCGCTCTTCCATGTAGCGGCCCCAGGACCAGCTCAGCCAGATCATCAGCAGACAGAACGCCACCAACAGGCAAGCCAGCTTCCAGAACAGCGAATGCCGGCCCGGCAAATTACACTTCATCACTGGCGCTCAAAATGTAGCCCTTGCCCCAGACTGTCCGCACTTCGCGCTCGGTGTAGCCGACAGCCTTGAGCTTGCGGCGAATCTGGCTGATATGCATGTCCAGGCTGCGATCATGGGCTGCGTAGCCGCGTTGCAACACCTGTTGATAAAGGAAGGCCTTGCTCAGTACTTCGTCGTCGTTGCGATTCAAGGTTTCCAGCAATCGGTATTCGCTGCGCGTCAGGCCGGCGGCCTGCCCGGCATAAAACACATCAAAACACTCATCGTCGAAGCGCAGGTTGTCCACCGCAGGAACAATCGCAACCGGGTTCGGCCGACGGTCAAGTGCGACACGGCGCAGGATCGCTTCGATGCGCACCCGCAATTCAACCATGCTGAAAGGCTTGGGCAAGTAGTCATCGGCCCCCAGTTGAAACCCACTGACGCGATCCGCCTCGGCGCCGAGCGCCGACATCAGCAACACCGGCGTCGAATGACTCTGACGCAACTGCGTCAGCACCGACAGCCCGTCCAGGCCTGGCAACAGAATATCCATCAGCACCACGTCGAACGTTTGTTGGCGGGCAGCGACCAGGCCTTCCTGGCCGTTCTGGCACCAGGTCACCTGAAAACCGCTACGACCCAAATGCTCGTGAACATAGGCGCCGAGTACGAGGTCGTCTTCGATGGAGAGGATGCGGGGATGGCCAGCAGCGATGGGAGTCATATCTATCTGCAACTAATTCTCAGTTAATAATTATTAAAGATTGCGTCTCCGGGGGCAACCCAAGGTTTGCAAAGGACGCAAAAGTGCAGATTTTGCCGACGAATGACGACATCAATTTTACGAAGATTGCCCGCCTGCAAATCGCTACACTGCGCAAGTGATGCGTGCCGCACGCTAGTGCAGGTCTATAGATAGCTGGATGCAGGAGAGAGGCGTGCTCAAGAAACTGGGAATCAAAGGCCGCGTGCTGTTGCTGACCCTGCTGCCGACCAGCCTGATGGCGTTGGTTTTGGGTGGCTATTTCACCTGGATGCAGCAATCCGACCTGCAAACCCAACTCATGCAGCGCGGGGAAATGATCGCCGAGCAACTGGCCCCGTTGGTGGCGCCAGCGATGGGGCACAAAAACAGTGAGCTGCTGGAGCGCATTGCCACGCAATCTCTGGAGCAACCGGATGTGCGCGCCGTGACCTTCCTCGCTCCAGACCGCACGCCGCTGGCCCACGCCGGCCCAACCATGCTCAATCAGGCGCCGCTGGGCGACGATTCGCGGATGCTGCATCGAAGCGGCAACGATGCGACGCGCTACCTGCTGCCGGTGTTCGGCAAGCATCGCAATCTGGCCGGTGATGTGATCCCCGATGAAACCGACCGCCTGCTGGGCTGGGTCGAACTCGAACTGTCCCACAACGGCATGCTGCTGCGCGGTTACCGAAGCCTGTTTGCCAGCTTGCTGATGATTGGCGCGGGACTGGTCGGTGCGGCGCTGTTGGCATTACGCATGGGCCGCACGATCAATCGACCGCTGAACCAGATCAAGCAAGCGGTGACCCAACTCAAGGACGGCCACCTGGAAACCCGCCTGCCGCCGCTGGGCAGCCAGGAACTGGACGAATTGGCGTCCGGCATCAACCGCATGGCCGGCACCCTGCAAAATGCCCAGGAAGAATTGCAGCACAGCATCGACCAGGCCACTGAAGACGTGCGCCAAAACCTCGAAACCATCGAAATCCAGAACATCGAACTCGACCTGGCGCGCAAGGAAGCGTTGGAAGCGAGCCGGATCAAATCCGAATTCCTCGCCAACATGAGCCATGAAATCCGCACGCCGCTCAACGGCATTCTCGGTTTTACCCATTTGCTGCAAAAAAGCGAGTTGACCCCGCGCCAGCTCGATTATCTGGGCACCATCGAAAAGTCCGCCGACAGCTTGCTGGGAATCATCAACGAGATCCTCGACTTCTCGAAAATCGAGGCCGGCAAACTGGTGCTCGACCATATTCCGTTCAATCTGCGCGACCTGCTTCAGGACACGCTGACCATCCTCGCCCCGGCGGCGCACGCCAAACAGCTGGAGCTGGTCAGCCTGGTTTATCGCGACACGCCGCTGTCGCTAGTGGGCGATCCGCTGCGACTCAAGCAGATCCTCACGAATCTGGTGAGCAACGCGATCAAGTTCACCCGCGAAGGCACAATCGTCGCCCGCGCCATGCTCGAAGACGAGCAAGAAGATAGCGTGCAATTGCGCATCAGTATCCAGGACACCGGCATCGGTCTGTCGAACCAGGACGTGCGCACCCTGTTCCAAGCCTTCAGCCAGGCCGACAATTCGTTGTCCCGCCAACCCGGCGGCACCGGCCTGGGGCTGGTGATTTCCAAGCGCCTGATCGAACAAATGGGCGGCGAAATCGGTGTCGACAGTACGCCTGGCGAAGGTTCGGAGTTCTGGATCAGCCTGAGCCTGCCGAAAACCCGCGACGACGCCGAAGACCTGCCCGGCCCGCCGCTGTCCGGTCGCCGCGTGGCCGTGCTGGAAAATCACGAACTGGCCCGCCAGGCGTTGCAGCACCAACTGGAAGACTGCGGCCTCGCCGTCACGCCTTTCAATACGCTGGAAAGCCTGACCAATGGAGTGACCGTTGCCCATCAGACGGATCAGGCGATCGACCTGGCGGTACTGGGCGTGACCAGTAACGACATGCCGCCGGAGCGTCTGAATCAGTACATCTGGGACCTCGAACACCTGGGCTGCAAGGTGCTGGTGTTGTGTCCGACCACGGAACAGACGATGTTCCACCTCTCTGTCCCCAACCCCCACAGCCAGCTCCAGGCCAAACCGGCCTGCACGCGCAAGTTGCGGCGTGCACTGTCCGACCTGGTCAACCCGCGCCAGCCACGCAGTGAACCCGGCGAGCCGGTGTCCAGCCGTGCGCCGAAAGTGCTTTGCGTCGACGACAACCCGGCCAACCTGCTGCTGGTGCAAACCCTGCTCGAAGACATGGGCGCCAAGGTGCTGGCGGTTGAAAGCGGTTACGCCGCCGTCAAAGCGGTGCAAAACGAAACCTTCGATCTGGTGCTGATGGACGTGCAAATGCCCGGCATGGACGGACGCCAAAGCACCGAAGCGATCCGCCAGTGGGAGAGCGAACGGCATTGCACACCGCTGCCAATCGTCGCCCTCACCGCCCACGCCATGGCCAACGAAAAACGCGCGTTGCTGCAAAGCGGCATGGACGACTACCTGACCAAACCGATCAGCGAGCGGCAACTGGCGCAAGTGGTGTTGAAATGGAGTGGCCTGGCGCTGCGCAACCAGCGTGCGGAACGATCCGGCGACAGCCATGGTGGCGCCTACGAGTTGCAGGTACTCGATCACGAAGAAGGCTTGCGCCTGGCCGCCGGGAAGGCCGATCTGGCAGCGGACATGCTGGCGATGCTGTTGGCCTCGCTGGAAGCCGACCGCGAAGCGATCCGCCAGGCTCAGCAAAGCAACGACCACAACGCCTTGATCGAACGGGTCCATCGCTTGCACGGCGCGACCCGTTATTGCGGCGTTCCGCAACTGCGCGCCGCCTGCCAACGCAGCGAAACCCTGCTCAAGCAACAAGACCCGAAAGCTTTCGGCGCACTCGAAGACCTCGACCGGGCGATCAACCGCCTGGCCACCCAGGCGCGTATCAATGCCTGACGCAGCGCAATCACCTTGCACACGTAGAGCGCTAAACTCACCGCAATCAGTGCAGGCGCTGGCTTGCCAGCGCCTACAGGAAAGGGACAAGGGAGTGAAGCATGCGCACGATTCTTTTCAGCAGCCAGACCTACGACCGCGACAGTTTTCTCGCCGCGGATCTGCCGGCCGGCATTGAGTTGCACTTCCAGTCGGCGCGCCTGAGCCTCGATACCGCGGCGCTGGCGGAACATCACGAAGTGGTCTGTGCCTTCATTAATGATGACCTCAGCGCCCCGGTGCTCGAACGCCTGGCGGCCGGCGGCACACGCCTGATCGCCCTGCGCTCGGCCGGTTACAACCATGTCGACCTGGCGGCGGCGAAACGTTTGGGGATGACGATTGTGCGTGTCCCGGCCTACTCGCCCCATGCCGTGGCCGAACACGCGGTGGCGTTGATCCTGGCGCTCAACCGCCGTTTGCACCGTGCCTATAACCGCACCCGCGAGGGTGATTTCAGCCTGCACGGGCTGACCGGATTTGACCTGGTGGGCAAGACCGTCGGCGTGGTCGGCACCGGGCAAATCGGCGCGACCTTCGCGAAAATCATGAACGGCTTCGGCTGCCAATTGCTGGCCTACGACCCGTATCCCAACCCTCAAGTCGAAGCGCTGGGCGCCCGTTATGTGGATTTGC
The DNA here is from genome assembly GCF_040438925.1 of Pseudomonas sp. MYb327. Classification (NCBI taxonomy): domain Bacteria; kingdom Pseudomonadati; phylum Pseudomonadota; class Gammaproteobacteria; order Pseudomonadales; family Pseudomonadaceae; genus Pseudomonas; species Pseudomonas sp. MYb327. Next base: position 546,760 of record NZ_CP159258.1, on the reverse strand, counting down.
CGCAGCTGCTGGCCGAGTCGCAGATCATCAGCCTGCACTGCCCGCTCAACGCGCAAAGCAAGCATTTGATCAACGGCGAATCATTGGCGCACATGCAACCGGGCGCGATGTTGATCAACACCGGCCGTGGGGGGCTGGTGGATACGCCAGCGCTGATCGACGCCTTGAAGAACGGTCAGCTCGGGTATCTGGGGCTGGATGTGTATGAAGAAGAGGCGCAGCTGTTTTTCGAGGACCGCTCCGATCAGCCCTTGCAGGACGATGTTCTGGCGCGATTGCTGACCTTTCCCAACGTGATAATCACTGCGCACCAGGCTTTCTTGACCCGCGAAGCCCTGGGCGCGATTGCCGCGACCACCTTGCACAACATCGCCGCGTGGGCGGCCGGAACAGCGCAGAACCGGGTCGAGGGCGACTGAACCTGATCGAAGGTCATGTCCCCGCGCCATGCTGCGCGTATGCCCGTGCTAGCATATCGCGCATATTTGGAGGACCCATGGTCGAACACGATTTCCGCTACAGCCTGATGAACCCGCAACACACCCTCACCGAATGCCGCGCCCTGGTGCCGGGGCGTTATCAAGTCACCGGCAACGGCGGCTCGATTCGTAATAACGACGTGCTGGTAGTGACCCTCAAGGGTGCCAAGGACTTGTCCATGCGCCTGACCGTCGAAACGGTTCGCCACTTGATCAACCCGCCGGGCCAATGGGTCGCAGTGGCCAGTGGTCCGGTGTTCGGCGAACTGGCGATCCACACCTGGCAGGTGAACTGCGACAGCTGCGCCAAAGAGCTGAGCTTCGAGTTCGCAGTGGACGCCAAACTGGGCAACAAGGCCGAAAAGCCTGCCGCCAGTGCGCGAATCGCCGAGTTGGGCTGGAAGTCGGTTGGCGAGAAACACTTGTGCCCGAAATGCCAGGAGCCTGCGTGATGAAACGCCTCGCTCTGACCGCAATGGTTGGCGCCAGCCTGCTGGGCTGCGCCGCCGAGCCGGTGCAATTGCAACAGAACCGCAGCTACATCCTGGAATGGATCGGTGAACGGCCGTTGATGGATTACAGCCACCTGACCATCACCCTCGGTGAAGACGGCCGGGCCTACGGTAACGGCGGCTGCAACCACTGGTTCGCGCCATACACCCTGGAAGGCGACAAGCTGAGCTTCGGCAAAGTCGGCAGCACCCGCAAGCTCTGTGCACCGGCACTGATGGAGCAGGAAAAGCGTTTCCTCCAGGCGCTGGAGCAGGTGCAACGCTGGGACGTTTCGTCGATCGACCAGATGCGTTTTTGGCCGGCCGAAGGCAAGCCGTTGCGCTGGTGGCTTGAAGAGGGTTGATCCCCTTTTCAACCTGTTGGAGCCGGCTTGCTGGCGATAGGGATGTGTCAGGCGACATCCATGATGGCCGATCCGATGCCATCGCCAGCAAGCCGGCTCCTACAGAGTTCGTCTGTTCGTCATCATCACTGCGATTAATTCTTCGCCTGCAACGCCTCCAGCTTCGCCATCACCCCCGCCGCTGTTTGCTCGCCCATCAGCTGCTCGCGCACCTTGCCCTTGTTGTCGATGATGTAGGTCACCGGCAACGCTTCGCTGCGCGGCAGTTCGAATACCTCGGAAGGGTCCTGCGCCAGCACGGTGAACTTGATCCCGAGTTTCTCGCTGGCACTTTTCAGCTCTTCGCCCTGCACATTATCGAAATTGACCCCGAACACACCGATCTTCTTGTCCTTGAGTTGCTCCGCCAGGTGGTTCAGCTCCGGGATCTCGGTACGGCACGGGCCGCACCATTCGGCCCAGTAGTTGAGCACCAGCCATTTGCTGTCCAGACGTTCGGCGGCGACCTTTTGTCCATACTGGTCAATGCCATAGTCGTTACCGCAGCCCCCCAGCATCAACGTTCCGATGATCGCCAATGCTGCTGCCAGTCGCCTTGTCATGTCGTGTTCCTTGTTAAAAATTGAATGCGCCTGCGACCCATCGCCTCCCAAGGTTCTGGATTACGCGCTGCACAGTTAGAATAGCCGCCACCTTACGCAAGATGCGACCCGCTCATGACCGATCTGACGCTTTATCACAACCCGCGCTGCTCGAAATCCCGCGGTGCGCTCGAATTGCTCGAAGCCCGTGGCCTGACCCCGACCGTGGTCCGCTACCTGGAAACCCCGCTGGACGCCGCGCAAATCCAGAGTCTGTTGGGCAAACTCGGGATCAGCGCCCGGCAACTGCTGCGTACCGGCGAGGACGAGTACAAAACCCTCAACCTGGCTGACAGCAGCCTGAGCGAGGCGCGATTGATCGCCGCCATTGCCGCGAATCCAAAACTCATGGAGCGACCGATTCTCGAAGTCGGCGATAAAGCCGTCATCGGCCGTCCACCGGAGCAAATCCTGGAGTTGCTGCCGTGAGCGCACCGTACATTCTGGTCCTGTATTACAGCCGCAGCGGCTCGACCAATGAAATGGCCCGGCAAATCGCCCGTGGCGTCGAACAGGCCGGTCTTGAAGCGCGACTGCGTACCGTGCCGGCGATCTCTACCGAATGCGAAGCCGTGTCGCCGGACATTCCCGACGAAGGCGCGCTCTACGCCAGCCTCGACGACCTGAAGAACTGCGCCGGCCTGGCGCTGGGCAGCCCTACCCGCTTCGGCAACATGGCGGCGCCGCTCAAGTATTTCCTCGATGGCACCAGCAACCTGTGGCTGACCGGTGCGCTGGTGGGCAAACCCGCCGGCGTGTTCACCTCCACGGCCAGCCTGCACGGCGGCCAGGAAACCACCCTGCTGTCGATGATGTTGCCGCTGCTGCACCACGGCATGTTGATCACCGGCCTGCCGTATAGCGAGTCGGCGCTGCTGGAAACCCAAGGTGGCGGCACGCCTTACGGCGCCAGCCACCACGCCGGGGCGGATGGCAAAAGCGGTTTGGACACACACGAAGTGGCCCTGTGCCGCGCGCTGGGCATGCGCCTGGCCAAAACGGCACAGAAACTGGAGGGTTGAGGGTGGCCAAGAAGCCGAAGATTCTGCCCGCCATCGAATGGCTCGAACCTCGCGTCCGGGCCATGCGCGCCATCAGTCTGTTGTGTTTTTTCGGCCTGGTGGGGCTGCTGTGCGCCTACTACTTGGTGTTCGCCGACCTGCACGGCGCGCGGCCCTGGGTAATCCTGCTGATCGAACTGGTGCCGTTGCTGTTGCTGGCGCCGGGGATGATTGTCGGCAGCCCGCGTGGGCATTCGTGGATGTGTTTTGTGGTGAACTTGTATTTCATCAAGGGCGCATTGGCGGCGTATGACCCGAACCGGCAGGTTTTCGGCTTGTTGGAAATGGGCGCCAGCCTCGCGGTGTTCTGCTCGGCGTTACTGTATGTGCGCTGGCGGTATCAGTTGAACCGCAAGTTGGCGGGCGAAGGCGAGATTTCGGTCGCCTGATCGGGCCTCATCGCTGGCACGCCAGCTCCTACAGGGTTGCGGTGAACTTGTAGGAGCTGGCGTGCCAGCGATGGGCCGGGGTCGCGCTCGACCGACCGAGTCTCAATGATTCACTGTGTAAGCCAGCATCATCGAAATCTGGCTCATCGGCCGTCCGCCACTTTGTTCGTGCCACTGGTTGAACACATCCTGCACCAACGCCAGGTCCCGCTGGCTGCTCGGCACCTTGTCGACGATCTTCTGCGCATTCAGCGCCGCCACCACATCGTAGCTCGGCACAAACGTATCCTTGCCGACCATCCGCAAGAAGCGCGGCGCCGACAGTCCGCCCAATTGATGGCCGCGCTTTTTCAGGAAGGTCCAGAGCCCGACGATATCAGTCACCGGCCAATCGGCGATCATCGCGCCGAAGCTGCCCTTCTCATGAGCCACGTCCAGAATGAACTGCGCATTGCGCGGTACGCTCTTGAGCTTGCCCAGGTGACGGATGATCCGCGCGTCCTGCATCAGGCGCTCCAAGTGCTCGGCGCTCATCAACACAACTTTTTCCGGGTCGAACTTGAAGAACACTTCTTCGAAGGCCGGCCATTTGGCATCCACCAGGCTGTGCTTGAGCCCGGCGCGGAACACGCGTAATGCCATGGTCGAGAGGTAGCGATCGTCACTGATCTTGCGCAGTTGTGCCGGGGTCTTGGGGACGGGCAGATGGGCTTCCAGTTCAGCCGCCGAACCAAAGCGGTTCAAGCAGTATTCGTTCAGCCACTTATAGTCGCGCATGCCCTCTCCTGAGGATAGAAACGAAAAACCTGTGGGAGCCAGCCTGCTGGCGATGAAGGAGTGTCAGTCAACAAAGATGTGTCTGACACACCGCCATCGCCAGCAGGCTGGCTCCCACAGTGATGGTGTCTAGAGGTTGACCACGTTGACGAAGCGCGAAGCCGCCGTTTCATCGATTTTGAGGCTGGTGAAATCGAACAGGTTGCGGTCCGCCAGTTGTGACGGGATCACGTTCTGCAGGCTGCGGAAAATGCTCTCGGTGCGGCCCGGGGTCTTGCGCTCCCAGTCCTGCAGCATGTCCTTGACCACCTGGCGTTGCAGGTTTTCCTGGGAGCCGCAGAGGTTGCACGGGATGATCGGGAATTGCTTGAGATCCGAGTAGGCCTGAATGTCTTTTTCGTTGCAGTAGGCCAGCGGGCGGATCACCACGTTGCGCCCGTCGTCGGCGCGCAGTTTCGGCGGCATGGCTTTGAGCGAGCCGTTGAAGAACATGTTCAGGAAGAACGTCTCGACGATGTCGTCACGGTGGTGACCGAGGGCCATCTTGGTCGCGCCGATTTCGTCGGCGAAGGTGTAGAGCGTGCCGCGACGCAGGCGCGAGCACAGCGAACAGGTGGTTTTACCTTCCGGAATCAATTCCTTGACCACCGAGTAAGTGTCCTTCTCGACGATGTGGTACTCGATGCCCAACTCTTTCAGATAGGCCGGCAGCACGTGCTCAGGGAAGCCAGGCTGCTTCTGGTCCATGTTCACGGCCACGATCTCGAACTTGATCGGTGCGACCTTCTGCAAGTGCATCAGCACATCGAGCATGGTGTAGCTGTCCTTGCCGCCGGACAGGCAGACCATGACCTTGTCGCCGTCTTCAATCATGTTGAAATCCGCGACAGCCTCACCGGCCTGGCGGCGAAGGCGCTTTTGCAGTTTGTTCTGGTTGACCGTGAGAGTGCCCATGACGCGAAATCCGTGAGGTGTGCCGAAAGGCCGGCATTTTACGCAAAAAACACCTCGAGGGCGAAGTGCCCACTATCGCCTACACATGAACAGACACTTCCGCGATTACCCCACCTCTTTACAGCGCAATTTGCTCTAAGCCACGGCTCCTGCGGGGTTAACAACTTCCTATACTGCGTCTTAAGGTCGCACAAACATCAAGACCTATTACTTGCTTGGCCGCATTGGCCCGTAGGCGCTCCACTGGGGGGCGACGGCAAAACAAGAGGAGTGACTGGCATGATCCATCACGTAGTGGGGCTCTTCACCCACCCTGACCAAGAATGGAAAGAGATTCGTGGCGATCAGGAGGAAAGTATCAGCCACATGTATCTGACACACACGCTGATTCTGGCGGCTATCCCTGCGGTGTCTGCCTTTATCGGCACGACGCAGGTCGGCTGGGTCATCGGCAATCGAGCACCGGTGATGCTGACCCAGGAAAGCGCATTATGGATGACGATCATGTCGTACCTGGCAATGCTGGGCGGCGTTGCAGTCATGGGCGCGTTCATCCATTGGATGGCCCGCACCTATGACGCCAATCCAAGCCTGGCGCGCTGCGTGGCGTTTGCGACCTACACCGCGACCCCGCTGTTCATCGGCGGCCTTGCGGCGCTGTATCCGCACATGTGGCTGGGAATGGTCGTCGGCACCGCGGCGATCTGCTACACGGTCTACCTGCTGTATGTCGGGCTGCCGACGTTCATGAACATTCCATCTGACGAGGGCTTTTTGTTTTCCAGTTCGGTTCTTGCAGTAGGCCTGGTGGTGCTGGTAGCCATCATGGCGTTTACGGTCATTGTATGGGGACTCGGCGTGGGGCCGGTCTACACTAATTAGCAACACACCACCCAAAAAAACTAGATCTGCCAACACAGGCCGCCGCAAGGCGGCCTTTTAATGCCTCCAGTACAGACAACGGCGACAACCATTCGGCGCTTCGACGATTCGCAAGGCCCGAGGGTTGCGGCATACTCGACACCTCTGGAGATCCATCAAGCATGCCCGAGCAACTCAATTCCCGCGTCGAAGACTGTTTTCAACAAGCCGAATCCTTTTTCAAACGAACTTTCAAACGCCCCGTGGTGAGCCTCAAGCTGCGCGGGCAAAAAGCCGGTGTCGCGCATTTGCACGAGAACCTGCTGCGCTTCAACCCGCAGTTGTACCGGGAAAACACCGAAGACTTCCTCAAGCAGACCGTGGCCCACGAAGTGGCACACCTGATTGCCCATCAGCTGTTCGGCGACCGCATCCAGCCCCATGGCGAAGAGTGGCAACTGATCATGCGTGGCGTCTACGAACTGCCGCCCAATCGTTGCCACACCTACGACGTCAAACGCCGCAGCGTGACCCGCTACATCTATAAATGCCCGTGTGCCTACAGCGATTTCCCGTTTTCGGCGCAGCGCCATGGTTTAGTGCGGCAGGGGCGGCGGTATTTGTGCCGGCGGTGTCGGAGTACCTTGGTGTTCAGTGGGGAGATGCGGGTCGAGTAGAGATCCGCCGCCTGTACTGGCGATGGCAATTTATCAGGCGCTAAAGAATGACCTTGACCCGCCGCAACTCGGCAATCCGCTTAGCGCTATAACCCAACTCCCCCAACACCTGATCCGTATGCTGTCCGAGCGCTGCGCCAATATGCCTGGGCTCCGGCAACCCCTCTGAAAACTTCAACGGACAAGCCATCTGCGACTGGCTCGAACCATCGCCTCGCGGCACTTCTGTCACCAGCTCCCGCGCCCGCAACTGTGGATGCTGCACTGCTTCGCCCAGACTCAGGACCGGCTCGACGCAAGCATCAAGCTCGGCAAACATCGCACACAGCTGCGCGAAGTCATGCTTCTCGAATTCGACTTTCAGCGCGTCCTTGAGCTTTCTTTGCTGCGCCGGTTGCGTAGACAGACCGAGAACCGCCAGCTCTTCCAGCCCCAACGCCACACACAGCCGCTTCATGAAATCCGGCTCCAGGCTGCCCACCGACAACCAGCGCCCATCCCGCGAGCGGTAATAGTCGTAGAAGCTGCCGCCATTGAGCATCTGCTCTTCCCGGCCCGGCTCGACGCCGCAGGCCAGATACCCGGCACCGGCCATGGCGTTCAGGCTGAACGCGCAATCGGTCATGCTCACATCCAGATGCTGCCCCTGCCCCGTTTGCTGTCGGGCGATCACCGCCGCCAGCAGACCGATTACCCCATGCAGCGAACCACCGGCGACGTCCGCCACCTGCGCACCCAAAGGCAGCGGGCCACTGTCGGCGCGGCCGGTGTAGCTGGAGAGCCCGGCCAGCGCCAGGTAATTGATGTCGTGACCGGCGCGGTCCTTGTAGGGGCCGGTCTGGCCGTATCCGGTGATCGACACATAAATCAGTTTCGGGTTGATCTCTTTCAGGGCGTCATAGCCCAGGCCCAAGCGTTCCATGACACCGGGACGGAACTGCTCGAGGACGATGTCGTAATCCTGCAACAACTGCTTGATCACCTCCAGCGCCTCGGGTTGCTTGAGGTCCAGCGCCAGGCTGCGTTTGTTGCGATTGAGGTAGGCGTGGCTGGCGGAAACGCCCTGATCGTGCGGCGGCAAGACGCGCAGCAGGTCCAGGCGGGTCGGCGATTCGATGCGTAATACCTCGGCGCCCATGTCCGCCAGTAACAACGAGGCGAACGGCCCCGGCAGCAGTGTCGAGAAATCCAGAACCTTGAGTGATGCCAGTGGACCGAGCATGAGTGTTCTCCCTAAACAGATGCCCCAGCCTAGGCAGCCGAGCGCATGCCGGCAATCACCTTATGCGCCAGGAACGATGACCGTTACGCTCAAACCTCGGGCATGAAAAAACCCGCCGAAGCGGGTTTTTCATTTCAACAAGGCTTATTTGGCGTTAGTCGGGGTTACCGCTTCGTGGCCCAGAACATCGTCTTTAGGCTCGTCGGCAATGCCGCGACCACCCGAGGCCAGCTCGGCGTGCAGCACGTCGGTGTCCAGTTCCTTGACCCACTTGGCCACGACAATGGTCGCCACCGCGTTACCGACCAGGTTGGTCAGGGCGCGGGCTTCGGACATGAAACGGTCGATACCCAAGATCAGCGCCAGGCCGGCAACCGGCAGGTGGCCCACGGCGGACAGGGTGGCCGCGAGGACGATGAAGCCCGAACCGGTCACGCCCGCAGCGCCTTTGGAGGACAGCAGCAAAACCACCAGCAAGGTGATCTGGTGCGTGATGTCCATGTGGCTGTCGGTAGCCTGGGCAATGAACACGGCCGCCATGGTCAGGTAAATGGCTGTGCCGTCGAGGTTGAACGAGTAGCCGGTCGGAATCACCAGGCCCACCACGGATTTTTGTGCACCCAGACGCTCCATCTTGATCAGCATGCGTGGCAGCACTGACTCCGAAGAGGAAGTACCCAGCACGATCAGCAGTTCTTCACGGATGTAGCGAATCATCTTCAGCACGCTGAAACCGTGAGCGCGGGCGATACCGCCCAGCACGATCAGGATGAACAGCAGGCAAGTGATGTAGAAGCAGGCCATCAGCTGACCCAGTTGCACCAGCGAACCCACACCGTAGGCACCGATGGTGAACGCCATGGCGCCGAAGGCACCGATTGGCGCGAGCTTCATGATCATGTTGATGATGTTGAACATCACGTGGGCGAAGCGATCGATGAAGTCCAGCAGCGGCTTGCCGTAGGCACCGAGGCGATGCAGGGCGAAACCGAAGATCACCGAGAACATCAGCACTTGCAGGATGTCACCCGTGGCGAACGCGCCGACGATGGTGGCCGGGATCACGTTGAGGAGGAAGCCAACGACGCTTTGATCGGCACCGGCCGCAACGTAGGTAGCGACTTTGGAAGCATCCAGCGTGCTGACATCGATGTGCATGCCGGCGCCTGGCTGGACGATATTGACCACGACCAGGCCAACCAGCAAAGCGATGGTCGAAACGATTTCGAAGTACAGCAACGCGTAACCGCCGGTCTTGCCGACCGACTTCATGTCCTGCATGCCCGCGATACCGCTGACGACGGTGCAGAAGATGATGGGGGCAATGATCATTTTGATCAGTTTGATGAACCCGTCACCCAACGGTTTAACGGCCACACCAAGCTGTGGGTAGAAGTGACCGAGCAAAATACCGATGACAATTGCAACGATCACCTGGAAATACAGGGATTTGTACAGTGGCTGACGAGTCGTCATTGCAAAGTTCCTCAAGGGGGCCCGGTGACAACATCCATCTGTTGCCCGCGACACCTGAATTGCGAACCCTCCTGCACTGGAGGGATTTGTTTTTTCGAGCTGCTCGACGGCAGGCTTCTACTCGTTCTATCGCAAGGCCCGTGCCACCTTCTTTGAAATCCCTGCAAGCCGTATGACATCAAGGGTTAAAGAACTTCCATGTCTCGTAACGGCCCTTACACGGTGGCGGATTTCCGCCGATCGACCAAATCGCATCCTGCAAATTGGCGGATATCCGCCTTGTTCATCAGCAAAGTTCGCAGCTACCATCCGTCGCTCAATGGACGGACCTGCCTGTTATGCGCGAACGCACCATCGCCAGTCATTTCGCCCGTGCAGCCCTCCGTGGGGCGCAACGGTGTGGCTACGATTACTCGGGCCTGTTACAGCAATTGGGAATCAGCCCTGAATTGCTTGACGAGCCGCGGGCACGCATTGCCCCGGAGCAGTTCACCCGACTGATCCAGGCCATGTGGCTGGCACTGGACGACGAGTACCTCGGCTTCGGACAAGCGCCAAGCAAGCCAGGCAGCTTCGCGATGATGTGTCACGCCGTGATCCATTGTCGCAATCTGGATAAAGCGCTCAATCGCGGCTTATTGTTTTATAGCCTATTCCCCGGTGCCCCGCGTCTGAGCCTGACGCGCGAAGACGAAATGATCCGCTTGAGCCTGGACGATTCGCACCTGTGGGACCCGGACCATTTTCTCACCGAGAGCCTGCTGGTGATCTGGCACCGCTTCGGCAGCTGGCTGATTGGCCAGCGCATTCGTCTGGAACAAGCCAAGTTCAGTTACCCGCGACCGGAGCATGGCGCCGAATATGATTTGCTGTTTGCCTGCGCGCTCGAATTTCCCGCGGTGAAAAGCACTACCGCCCGAAGCAGCCTGCTGTTTCACAGCCGCTACCTGAGCATGCCGCTGTTACAGGACGAACGCACGCTCAAGCATTTCCTCGAACGCTCACCCGCCGACCTGCTGTCGCGCCCGGATGATGGCGACAGTCTGAGCAGCCAGTTAAGGCGCTTGCTCAGTCGCGATAGTTCACGCTGGCCGGATCTGGAAGCCGTCGCCGCGCACCTGCACATCAGCCCGCAGACATTGCGCCGGCATCTGCGTGAGGAAGGCAGCAGTTTTCAGGAATTGAAGGATCAGTTGCGTCGGGATATTGCGATTTATCACTTGGGGCGTGCGGATTTGTCGTTGCAACAGATTGCCGAGCAATTGGGATTTTCCGAGCCTTCGGCGTTTCATCGGGCGTTCAAGAAATGGACGGGGCTGACGCCGGGGGCTTACCGCGCGCAGGAGAACTGAACGCATAACCTGGATGAGTCGGCTTGCCGGCGATGGCGCTTTCAAGGATGCCATCGCGGCAATTCGGGCTCCTGCAGGAAATCGATCAAACCAGCGGAAAATGAATCCTGAACGCCGCCCCGCCCAAGGGTGAGTCGCCCAGGGTCAATTTGGCGCTGTAGCTTTCGATGATGTCTTTCACCACCGCCAGGCCAATGCCCTGCCCCGGATGCTGGCGATCCAGGCGTTCACCACGTTGCAGGATTCGCGCACGTTGATCCGCTGGCACGCCAGGGCCGTCGTCCTCGACGCACAACTCGATGCCGCCGAGGGTCTGGCGCACGCTGATTCGCACTTCGCCCAGACACAGGCGATAAGCGTTCTCCAGCAGGTTGCCGAGCATTTCCAGCAAGGCGCCCTGCTCGATCGGCACGTAACATTCTTCCGGCAGTTCAAAAGCGACCTGCACGCGTTTGTCGCGGTAGACCTTGTCCAGCGTGTCGCACAGACTTTTCAGCACCGGACGCAGGCGGACCTGGTGCCGCACCAGTCCGCTTTTGCGCAGGCTGGCGCGCTGCAATTGATAGCTGATCTGCTGGCTCATGCGCTCGATCTGGGTTTGCAACACCCAGGCCTGATCGCGATTTTCGGGACGTTGCGCCATGTCCTCGCTGACGCCTTGCAACACCGCCAACGGGGTTTTCAGGCTGTGCGCCAGATCGTCGAGGGAATCACGATAGCGGCTGCGTTGCTCGCGCTCACTGTGCAGCAAGCGGTTAAGGGAGCCGGTCAAGCGCAGCAGCTCGCGCGGGTGTTGTTCACTGAGGCTTTCGCGTGCGCCACCTTCGATTTCGTCGAGTTCCTGACTTAGCCGGCGCAGCGCCTGCAAGCCCCAGGTCAGGCCAATCCACAACAATGCCAGCAGCACCAGCAACGCCGCGCCGAAGCCCAGATAAAGGTTTTCCCGCAGGCCTTCGAGGGTGACTTCGTACTCGCGAACCGGTTGCAGCGCGACAATGCTGAACGCCGCGCTTTTGCCACCCAGCAGCTTGATTTCGACGTCATAGACGAAAAACTCTTCGCCATTGGCCTGGCGAATCCGGGCGAACTCGTTGCCGCGGCCGTCGTAACGCGGTGTGTAATTGAGGTTCTCTTCCTGGGTGGCCTTGGAACGCCAGACCAGATGACCTTCGCGATCGTAGATGTAGCCGAGCAAGCGGAAGTCAGACAGATTGAAGCGCTCGTCGGGCAATTGCGCCGGCATCTGCAACTGGTTGTTCTCCACCCGGGCGGCGGAGATCAACGTGGTGACGTCCGACGCCAGGCGCTGCTCGATGGAATCCTGCAATGCCAGGCTGAACGCGCCCTGCATCGCCGGCAACAACGCCAGCATGAACAATACCGCCAGCAAAGTGGCGGCGAGCATCAAGCGGACACGAAGGGAACGGATCAAGTGCAGCGCTCATTGAACAGGTAGCCGAGGCCACGCACGGTGTCGATCGGCTTGAACCCGGCCGGGCCTTCGAGTTTACGGCGCAGACGGCCGACCAGCACTTCGATCACGTTCGGATCGCGCTCGTCGTCGTCCGGGTACAGCTGTTCCATGAGGCGATCTTTCGCCACCACTTGCTGGTGATGACGCATCAGGTACTCGAGGATGCGGTATTCGTAGGCGGTTAGCGCCAGCGGCTGTTCATCGAGGGTCGCCTGCTTGCGATTGAGATCAAGCAATAGCGGCCCGGCGACGATGGTCGACTGGGTGAATCCGCTGGAACGGCGCAGCAAGGCATTCAGGCGCGCGTCGAGCTCCTCGAACTGGAACGGCTTGACCACGTAATCGTCGGCCCCGGCAGCGAGGCCTTCGACCTTGTCCTGCCAGTTGCCGCGCGCGGTGAGGATCAGTATCGGAAAGGTCTTGCCCCGCGAGCGCAGCTGACGGATCAGGTCGAGGCCGCCCATGCCCGGCAAGCCGAGGTCGATCACCGCCAGGTCGTGGTTGAACTGCTCGGTCTGATACAACGCCTCCTCGGCATTGGCCACCGACTCGACCACATGGCCGCTGTCGGTCAGGCGGGTTTGCAGGTGATGGCGCAACAGCGCTTCATCTTCGACAACCAGCAATTTCATAACGCACTCCCGGGTAAATCAACATCTCCAGAGGTACAAACTTGCACCTCGGTGGCTAACATGACAACTGCTTGCTGATACCCACTGGATAAGACAAATCGTAGCGGCCCATGAGGTCCTCGTGGCGGAGTTTAGTGCCATTGTGCGAGACCGACACATTGGCGTACGTGGCGTAATAGCCTGAGTGAATGGTTTGTTGACTCAGACTCGCGCCCCAGGCACTGCTGCTACCCGGCACAACCTCAACGCTTGAACGGCTCAGCACACGGGACTTTTTGACCTTGCCGCCAGTCTCTCCAAAGGTAAGGCTGGCGAAGTTATCTTCGGCGGCATGGGCGGCAACACTGACGCCCAAGACGGTGAACGCCAGAAGCAGATTTTTAAAGCCAGTCATAGGGAGTTTCCTCATGCGCTGTTCGCTTTTCGGGTACGGGCAAGATTACTCACTCCGCCCTGAACTCCCCCTGAACGCAGACTGAACCTAAGCTGAATCAACTCGACCCGAGTGTTTCCATGTTTGAACAGGAGATTCGACCATGCGCATGTTCCTTGCTGTCCTCTTGCTGGCCATGAGCGGGCTAAGCCAAGCCGCTATCAAGACCCAGGAAATTCCCTATGAAAGTGCCGACGGCACGAAATTAGTTGGCTATTACGCCTACGACGATGCCATCCAGGGCAAACGCCCCGGAGTCGTGGTGGTGCATGAATGGTGGGGGCTCAACGAATATACGAAGCGCCGCGCCCGCGATCTCGCCGGCCTGGGCTACAGCGCTTTGGCCATCGACATGTATGGCGATGGCAAGAACACCGAACACCCCAAGGACGCCATGGCGTTCATGCAAACCGCGTTGAAAGACAGCTCGGCATCCAATGCGCGCTTCCAGGCCGGGCTGGATCTACTGAAGAGTCAGGCGCAAACCGACCCGAATAAAATCGCCGCCATCGGCTACTGCTTCGGCGGCGCAGTGGTGCTGAATGCGGCACGCCAAGGTGTGCAATTGGCCGGCGTGGTGAGCTTCCACGGCGCGCTCGCGACCACTACGCCTGCGACACCCGGCAGCGTGAAAGCGAAAATCCTGGTCGAGCACGGCGCGCTGGACAGTATGGTAACGCCGGATAACGTCGCGGCCTTCAAGGCAGAAATGGACAAGGCCGGTGCCGACTACACGTTCGTCAGCCTCGATGGCGCCAAGCACGGATTCAGCAATCCTGATGCCGATCGTTTGGGGCATGGCGAGCATGGCGGGCCGGACATCGGTTACAACAAAGCCGCGGACGAGAAGTCGTGGGCGGATATGCAGGCGTTTTTCAAAAAAATCTTTAGCTAGCAGTACCCTTGTGGTGAGGGAGCTTGCTCCCTCACCACAAAAGCCAGTCACTACTACCCAGCTCCAAGGCAACCCGGCAAAATGCCCCACATGAATTCCATCCCCGCCCCGCCCGACTTCTGTACGCCCCTGGATCCCCACTGGCCACTACCCTTCGTGCTACCCGATGCGGTGCTGTTGAGTACCCGTTTCAATACTTCGCAACTGGCCCACGATGATTTCCAGCGCAGCGCTATTGAAGCGCCAGCGACCATCCAGCGCTCGGTGGCGAAACGGCAGGCGGAGTTTCTCGCCGGACGGGTCTGCGCCCGGGCTGCGCTGCAGCAGCTGGAAGGCTTGAATTTCAGCCCGACCATCGGCGAAGACCGGGCGCCCGTCTGGCCGGCGCATATCAGCGGCTCGATCACCCACAGCACCGGCCGGGCAGCGGCCATCGTCGCGCGGAAAAACCATTGGCGCGGATTGGGCATGGACCTGGAAAACCTGCTCAATGCCGAACGCGCCGAACGCCTGGCCGGGGAAATTCTTACCACGCCGGAGTTACAGCGCATGGCGGCTGGCCCGCGGGATCAATTGGCATTGCTGGTGACCCTGACCTTCTCGGTGAAAGAGAGCCTGTTCAAGGCGCTCTACCCGATCGTTCAGCAGCGCTTTTATTTTGAGCACGCTGAAGTGCTGGAGTGGACCGCGGCAGGTGAAGTACGCCTGCGCCTGCTGACCGATCTGTCCGGCGAATGGCGCAACGGCACCGAGCTGGATGCGCAGTTCGGGGTGAAGGATGGGCAGTTGTTGAGTCTGGTCAGTCTCAAGGCCTGAGGACGGCATCGCCGGCAAGCCGGCTCCTACAGGTCAGCGGTGTACTCAAATCATGTCACCGTTTCTCCTGATTCCTCGGCCAACTCAAACTGAAACACGCCCCGCCGAGGCTTTTGCTCTTGCCAATCAACGCCCGCCCCTCATGCCAATGAATGATGCGCCGCACAATCGACAGTCCCAATCCATGCCCGCCCGAAGCACGGGTGCGGCTGTCATCCAGGCGCAGGAACGGGGTGAAAATTTTCTCCCAGGCCAGCTCCGGCACGCCCGGCCCGTCATCCTCGACATCCACCCGGCAACGCTGCTGCCCCACCTGATAACTGATGGTCACCCGCGATTGCGCGTGGCGCATGGCGTTGCTCACCAGGTTCTGCAAAGCACGATGCAAGTAACGCGGTTCGGCCTCGACCCATGCGTCGTCGCAATCGGCCGCCGACAGGCACAACCCGCGCTGCACCGTGACCTCGGCGCGCAACGGCGCCAGCTCCTCGATCACCTGATTGACCAGCGCATCCAGATCGATGCGCTGAAAATTCAGCGCCGGCGAACCCTGCTCCAGTCGCGCATACGTCAGCATCTCGTCCACCAATCGGTCGAGATCCTCGATGTCGTGGTCCATGCCTTCGCAGTATTTTTCCAGGGCTTGCGGCGTAGTGGCGGAACCGATCATCTCCAGGCCGAAACGCAGACGCGCCACCGGCGTACGCAGTTCGTGGGACACAGCACGCACCAGTTCCCGCTGGATCGCCAGCAGTTGTTGCAGGTGCTCGGCCATGCCGTTAAACGCCGATGCCAGACGCCCCACCGAGTCCGCACCGCGCGCCGGCACCCGGGTTTCCAGGCTGCCCTTGGCGATGCGTGTGGCGGCGGCTTCCAACCCGCGTAATCGGCGCTCCAGTTGCCGCACCAGCAAATAGACGATCAAACCGATCAGGGTCAAGCCCAGCGCGGCAATCAGCACCAACCACTCCGGTGGATAAGGATTCATTTGATACAGCGGGCCGATTTCCAGTACCCACGGCGTGCCGACCATGCCGGCGAACACCCGGATCGAATCGCCACCCTTGCCCAGCGCCATCACCGTATCGCCTTCGGAAATACGGCGACTCTGGTCCTCGTCCATGTCCGCTTCATCGACGGTGACCAGGTGCAGGTCGAAGCCAAAGCCTTTGTCCTGCTTCAATTGCGCCAAGCGCTGAGGTTGCTCGGCCACCGGCACGCGCACCAGTTCGTCGGTCAACAGGTAGATCGTCGCCCGCGCCAGTTGCTCGCTGATCTGCTGGACTTCGCCCGTGAGCACCAGTTGTTCCTTGTCGCTGACCAACCGGTAAACCTTCGCCGCATGCGGACCGGTCTGCTCCACCAGCGCCTGGCCGCGCAACACTCGGGTGCGCTGCGTGAGGTCGAGGTCGGTCTGGTTGAAGGTTTTCAGCGCCAGCGGAATACCCAGCAAGCGCTCCCACACCAGCAAGGCGCGGTGGCGCTCGGTCTGGTTCATCGGTTGCAGGTTGTCGGCCATCAGCGAAAACGTGCCGTGCGCCAAGCGCTCGCGGTACTGCTCGCTGCGCACCTGGTTGAGCATGTGCAACGCCAGCACGCCGAGCACTGCGACCAGGATCAGCGCGGCGCACATGCCGCCATAAATACGCAGGAAGATCGAGTTCACAGGGTTTGATCTACGCAAGCCTCGGGAACGAACAGGTAGCCTTTGCTGCGTACGGTCTTGATCAGCCGTGGATGATCCGGGTCATCGCCGATTTTCGGGCGGATGCGCGAAATGCGCACATCAATGGAACGGTCCTGGCCGTCATAGCCGATGCCACGCAGCGCGGTGAAGATTTCTTCCCGGGACAGAATCCGTCCGGCGTTGGCCACCAACAGCCAGAGCAGGTCGAACTCGGCGCTGGTCAGTTCGATGCCATTGTCATTGAGCCAGGCTTCGCGCAAAGCGTTGTCCACTACCAGCGGGCCGAATCGCAGGCGCCGTTGTTTTTCCGGGATCGCTTCTGGTGTGTCACTGCGTCGCAGCAATGCCTGGATGCGCGCCAGCAGCAAGCGCGGGCGCACGGGTTTGCAGACATAGTCGTCAGCACCCAGGTCGAGGCCGAGAATCTGGTCGGTGTCGTCGGTGCGGGCGGTGAGCATGAGGATCGGACCGTCATAACGATCACGGACCTTGCGACAAATGCTCAGGCCATCTTCGCCGGGGAGCATCAGGTCGAGGATCACCAGGTCCGGTTGCTCCTTGATGATGCGCGCCGCGGCCAGGGCACCGTTGCCCTCTATCGACACACGCAAGCCGTTGGCTTCCAGGTAATCACGGGTCAGTTCGGCCAGACGCTGGTCGTCCTCCACAATCAATACCTGCCAGGCTTGCTGCTCCACGGAAAACCTCTACTTGCCAATAACTCTAATAAGGAAGGATCCACCCGTCTTTTTGTAATGATTGGGGAGGATAAATTGAATAGACGCCGGCCGAATGTATAAACGTCGCCCGCGCAGAACACAAGCCGGTAAATGCGTTCGGACAAGGCAGATTTTTGTGATAGGGTTCGCGCCCTTAAAAATCCGCCCGGCCGTTTTCGCTCGTCGAAAATCGATGAAAAAAGGTCCGGTCCAGCAGCATCGCGGCCTACACGCCGATTCCATCTTTCACACACAATTTACGCACAGGTTTATCCACAGGTAGTACGTTGCAATGCCCCCCCAAAACGCATTATCTTGTACCCCGGCGCGAAAAAAACCCTAGATGTAGGGGTTGGCGCAAAAAACCAAACACAAACCAGACACCAATTTCAAGCGCTTTTATTGCCTCTGTCCGGTTGAACCAAACGTATTTTCGAAAGACCAAACCGCGCGTGCGGATGGCTACTGTATTTCGGCCCAAAAGGGTGAAAACGGTACGGGTGTTGCAGTCCCCAACTGTCACCTCAAAGGACCCCGGTCTTTCGCCCCTGGCGTGAGACCAAAGACTTCGGCATGGAAGCGGCGCCCATATAGCCCCCTTCCTACTGTCCCGAAGTTGTTATGCCCGGCACTCGCCGGTTGTAGTGCTTCAGGACGGAACGGTGGGCACCGTGATGGTGCCCAAACAAACATAGAGAACGTGGAGACACCCATGCAAACCGACACAACTCGCGAGAACCCGCAGGGCACCTTGCCGCAGGCCGCTGATTCGAATTCGGATCTGTCCGCCACCGCGCCGGGCCAGCTTCGCGTGATCAAGCGTAACGGCACTGTCGTTCCTTACACCGATGACAAAATTACCGTCGCTATCACCAAGGCGTTTCTCGCAGTTGAAGGCGGCACCGCTGCCGCTTCGTCGCGAATCCACGACACCGTTGCCCGCCTGACCGAACAGGTCACCGCCACCTTCAAGCGTCGCATGCCATCGGGCGGCACCATCCACATCGAAGAAATCCAGGACCAGGTCGAACTGGCCCTGATGCGTGCCGGCGAGCAGAAAGTTGCCCGCGACTACGTGATCTACCGTGACGGTCGTTCGAAAGAACGCGCTGCCCACGCCCCGGCCGAGGAAGCGGTCAACGCTCACCCGTCGATCCGCATCACCCGCGCCGACGGCAGCCTCGCGCCGCTGGACATGGGTCGCCTGAACACCATCGTCACCGAAGCCTGCGAAGGCCTGGAAGAAGTCGACGGCGATCTGATCCAGCGCGAAACCCTGAAGAACCTGTACGACGGCGTGGCCCTGACCGACGTCAACACCGCTCTGGTGATGACCGCCCGTACCCTGGTCGAGCGTGAGCCGAACTACTCGTTCGTGACCGCCCGCCTGCTGATGGACACCCTGCGTGCCGAAGGTCTGGGCTTCCTCGGCGTAGCCGAAAGCGCGACCCACCACGAGATGGTCGACCTGTACGCCAAGGCCCTGCCTGCCTACATCGCCAAGGGTATCGAATTCGAATTGCTGAACCCGGTCCTGGCCACTTTCGACCTGGAAAAACTCGGCAAGGCGATCAACCACGAGCGCGACCAGCAATTCACCTACCTGGGCCTGCAAACCCTGTACGACCGTTACTTCATCCACAAGGATGGCGTGCGTTTCGAACTGCCACAGATCTTCTTCATGCGCGTGGCCATGGGCCTGGCGATCGAAGAGAAGCAGAAAGAAGACCGTGCGATCGAGTTCTATAACCTGTTGTCGTCCTTCGACTACATGTCCTCGACGCCAACCCTGTTCAACGCCGGCACCCTGCGTCCACAGCTGTCCAGTTGCTACCTGACCACCGTGCCGGATGACCTGTCGGGCATCTACCACGCGATCCACGATAACGCCATGTTGTCGAAATTCGCTGGCGGCCTGGGCAACGACTGGACGCCGGTTCGTGCGCTGGGTTCTTACATCAAGGGCACCAACGGCAAGTCCCAGGGCGTCGTACCGTTCCTGAAAGTGGTGAACGACACCGCCGTCGCCGTTAACCAGGGTGGCAAGCGCAAAGGCGCTGTGTGTGCCTACCTGGAAACCTGGCACATGGACATCGAAGAGTTCATCGAGCTGCGCAAGAACACCGGTGATGATCGTCGTCGTACCCACGACATGAACACCGCCAACTGGATCCCTGACCTGTTCATGAAGCGCGTCTTCGATGACGGCAAGTGGACCCTGTTCTCGCCATCCGAAGTACCGGACCTGCACGACCTGACCGGCAAGGCCTTCGAAGAGCGTTACGAGTACTACGAAGCCCTGACCGAGTACCCAGGCAAGGTCAAGCTGTTCAAGACCATCCAGGCCAAAGACCTGTGGCGCAAAATGCTGTCCATGCTATTTGAAACCGGCCACCCATGGCTGACCTTCAAAGACCCGTGCAACCTGCGTAGCCCGCAGCAGCACGTCGGCGTGGTCCACAGCTCGAACCTGTGCACCGAGATCACCTTGAACACCAACAAGGACGAGATCGCCGTTTGCAACCTGGGCTCGATCAACCTGCCGAACCACATCGTCAACGGCCAGCTCGACACCGCCAAGCTGCAACGCACTGTGAACACCGCCGTGCGCATGCTCGATAACGTGATCGACATCAACTACTACTCGGTGCCACAAGCGAAGAACTCCAACTTCAAGCACCGTCCAGTCGGTCTGGGCATCATGGGCTTCCAGGACGCTCTGTACCTGCAGCACATTCCTTACGGTTCCGACGCTGCCGTCGAGTTCGCCGACAAATCGATGGAAGCGGTCAGCTACTTCGCGATCCAGGCTTCCTGCGACCTGGCTGACGAGCGCGGCTCGTACGAGACGTTCCAGGGTTCGCTGTGGTCCAAAGGCATCCTGCCGCTGGATTCGCAACAGATCCTGATCGAAGCCCGTGGCCAGAAGTACATCGACGTCGACCTGAATGAAACCCTGGACTGGGCACCGGTTCGCGCCCGTGTACAAAAAGGTATTCGTAACTCCAACATCATGGCCATCGCACCGACCGCGACCATCGCCAACATCACTGGCGTTTCACAGTCGATCGAACCGACCTACCAGAACCTCTATGTGAAATCGAACCTGTCGGGCGAATTCACCGTGATCAACCCGTACCTGGTTCGCGACCTGAAGGCTCGCGGCCTGTGGGACTCGGTCATGATCAACGACCTGAAGTACTACGACGGTTCGGTGCAGCAGATCGAGCGCATCCCGCAAGAACTCAAAGAGCTCTACGCGACCGCCTTCGAAGTGGACACCAAGTGGATCGTTGACGCGGCAAGCCGTCGCCAGAAGTGGATCGACCAGGCTCAGTCGCTGAACCTGTACATCGCTGGCGCTTCGGGCAAGAAGCTGGACGTGACCTACCGCATGGCTTGGTACCGTGGCCTGAAAACCACTTACTACCTCCGTGCCCTGGCCGCGACCAGCACCGAGAAGTCGACCATCAACACCGGCAAGCTGAACGCTGTTTCCAGCGGCGGCAACCACGGTGACGACTCGGTCCTGGCAGCCCCTGCCGGTCCTGCTCCAGTGCCGAAGGCTTGCGCCATCGACGAGCCGGATTGCGAAGCTTGCCAATAAGCTGAGCCGGTGAGCGCCGCAAGGCGCTTACTCGACAACCCCCGATGAGCCTCTGGTTGATCGGGGGTTTTCTTTTTGTAGGAGCCGGCTTGCTGGCGATGAACGATGACGCGGTCTGTCTGGATAACCGCGGTGCCTGGATCGCCAGCAAGCCGGCTCCTACACATTTTCTTTTGATCTATCAGCCACAAAAAAACCCCTCTTCCGAGGGGCTCCTTGTACTGCGACTCAGCTAGCCAGCATCAAGTCATCTGAATGATGGTCTGCATGATGGTGCTTTGGGTGGAGATGGTCTTGGCGTTCGCCTGGTAGTTGCTCTGCGCCTTGATCAAATCGACCAGTTCGTTGGTCAGGTTGACGTTGGACTCTTCCAGGGAGTTGGAAACAATTTGGCCCAGGGATCCGGTCTCCGGTGCGTCGTAGCCTGGAATGCCCGATGCGTAGGTTTCCTTCCAGCTGGTACCGCCAACTTGCTGCAAACCTTGCTCGTTGGTGAAACTGGCCAACGAAATCTGGCCGATCGGCTTGGTCTGGCTGTTGCTGAAGTTGGCCAGCAACACACCACTGCCGTCGATGGTCAGGCTGGTGATCTGGCCAGTGGCATAGCCGTTCTGTGCCGGAATCGAACGTGCGGTGTCAGCGTTGAACTGCGTGGTGTTGGCCATCGAAATGGTCACACCGGCCGGGTCAGCGCTTGCACCGTTGGCAGTCCAGACACCACCGGTCACGGAACCTGGAGTCCAGTTGGTGATTTTGAGATCACTGCTGATAATCGGCGCAGGTGTCGGAATGGTTGGCGGAACAGTCGGCGGTACCGGGGTGCTGACCGAAACCAGTTTGCCGCTGGAGTCGAACGTCATGGTCGAAGGGATCGGAGCAGTCACGGCAGGGTCGCTGCCATCCGGGTTGCGACCATCGATCACGGTGTACGTATCCCAAGTATTCGGCCCGGTTTTGACCATGTACTGGTCCATGTCGTGCTTGTTACCCTGGGTATCGAAAACGGGGGTAGTGAACTGCTTGGTATAAGTGGCCGTCTTGCTCG
Organism: Pseudomonas sp. MYb327; assembly: GCF_040438925.1. Classification (NCBI taxonomy): domain Bacteria; kingdom Pseudomonadati; phylum Pseudomonadota; class Gammaproteobacteria; order Pseudomonadales; family Pseudomonadaceae; genus Pseudomonas; species Pseudomonas sp. MYb327. The sequence goes on along the minus strand of NZ_CP159258.1, from coordinate 524,707 downwards.
GATCAAACTTGTTGGCCGCAACTGTCTGGTCGATCACATCAGCCGTGGAGTTCAGGTTGATCGTCGACGAAACACTGTTGGTCGCCTTCGGCGCCAGGTTGGAAGTGTCGATTCGCAGGTCGGTCAGCACGCCATTGAGAATCTTGCCATTGGCATCCACACCATAGCCCTGCAAGCGTGCAGTACCGTCAGTGTTGGTGATGTAACCTTCCTTGTCAGTCTTGAAGGTACCGGCACGGGTGTAGGTCAATGCGCCGTTGTTGCTGAGCACGAAGAAACCCGAACCCTGGATACCCATGTCCAGCACGTTGCCGGTGCCGTTCACGTCACCCTGGCTGAACTGTTGGGAAACGTTGGCCAGACGCACGCCGTTACCGATGGTCTTGCTGCCCGTACCCAGCTTGGTTGCCGAATACACGTCTTCGAATTCCGCGCGGGACGATTTGAAACCGGTGGTCGCGACGTTGGCGATGTTGTTGCCGGTCACGTCCAGTTGTTTGTTGGCTGCATAGAGACCGCTAAGGCCGATATTGAAAGACATATTCCACTCCTTTGTGCCGTGCTAGTCGGCTCTATATACCAATGGTTTGCACTTTGGACAGGGCGATGCTGCCCAGCCCGGCCAGGTTGAGCATCAACTCGCCGCCAGTCTGGCTGATGGTCACGCTATTGACGGTCGCTGGCAGGTTGGTGATCAGTGATACGGCTTGACTGTCGATGGTGGTCGTAGCGGCAAAGGTGTAAGTGCCAGGGGCTGCAACTTCACCCGCATCGTTCTTGCCGTCCCAGATGAAGTCGGCGTTGCCCGCGCTCTGCGAGCCCATATCGATGGTGCGTACTACCTTACCGTCCGCGTCGGTGATCTTCAGCGTGGCACTCGGCACCGACGACGGTATTGAGACTGTCCCCTTGAGCGGCTTGGAAGTGTCAACCACCGCCTTGTCGCCAGGAGCAATGACCGTACGACCGACCAGCGACGAGGCCTGCAATGCCTGGGAGGAGTTGTAGTTGCTGGCAATGCCCGTAACGGTATCGTTGAGGGTGGTGATCCCTTCCAGGCTACTGAACTGCGCCAACTGGGCAACGAACTCGCCGTTATCTTGCGGCTCCAGCGGGTTCTGGTTTTTAAGCTGGGTCACCAGCAATTGCAGGAACGCGTCCTTGCCCAGGGCCTTGTTGCCCGTGGCGCTGCTGGCCGCCCCCGCCAGGCCGTCCGTCGTGGTGTTGGTCTTGACCGAGGAATTGGCCAGGATGTCATTGAGGCTCAAACTGCTGGTGGAATCGCTGACACTCATCTGAGTCGCCCCTTATCACTGACCGAGGGTCAGCACTTTCTGCATCATGGTTTTGGCGGTGTTCATCATTTCGGCGTTGGTCTGGAACGAACGGCTCGCGGAAATCATGTCGGCCATTTCTTCCACCACGTTGACGTTCGGGTAGTAGACGTAGCCCTTGGCATCGGCAGCCGGATGGTTAGGCTCGTATCGCGCTTCGAGGTTGCTCTGATCTTCGACGACGCCCATGACCTGCACGCCCTGACCGGCAGCGTCCTGATTCTGGAACAGCGAATCGCTGCCGCCACTCTGGCCACCCTGGAACATGGTGGCAAAAACCGGGTGACGCGCACGGTAGGTCTGGTCGATGCTCGACGAGACTGTCTCGGCGTTGGCAATGTTCGAAGCAACGGTGTTCAAGCGAGTGGTTTGCGCACTCATGCCGCTACCGGCAATGTTGAAAACACTGGATAGAGACATGACTTACTCTCCGCGCAGGGCTGACACCAGCCCTTTGAATTTGCTGTTGAGCAGGGTGAAGCTGGCCTGGAAGCCGACGGCGTTTTCCGCGTAGTTCGACTGTTCCAGTTGGGCGTCCACGGTGTTCTGGTCAATCGACGGTTGCATCGGCGTGCGGTACATCAACGACTCGTCGCCATTGCCCAGGCCTTCGGCTTCGATGTGACGGCTGTTGGTCATGTTCAAAGCGAACGTGCCGTTCTTGGCTTTATCGTTCTGCGCCTCGAGCACTTTCGAGAATTCCAGATCCCGCGCCTTGTAGTTCGGGGTGTCTGCGTTGGCAATGTTGTTGGCCAGGACTTCGGCACGCTGAGCGCGGAAGCCCAGAGCCTTTTCGTGAATGCCGAGCGCTTTATCGAAGCTGATGCTCATGTCGGGAAACCTTCGGGTGACCTGATTTTTCGTACGATGAACATAGCAAGCGTCATGCCAATTCAAAAAAGCCCATAAACCGGGGCTTTGCGGGCAGTGGCAACGCGGCAATGCCAGAAAAGCGGCAACCGGTTTCCGCCTTCTGCCGCTTTTCTGCCGCTAGTGCTTCCCCTACGTAATGCAAAAGTGACGGACAAAAAAAAGGAGCCCATTGGGCTCCTTTTTATGACCGTCGCTTTTGCATCACTTCGCCTGGTAAATAATCCCCGGACTGCACTGGACCATCTGGTAATGATCGGGCAACCCGTTCAGCGCTTCGGAAGCACCGAGGAACAAATAACCACCGGGCTTCAACGTGCTGTGGATACGCAACAGGATGTCCTTCTTCACCTCGGCGGAGAAGTAGATCAGCACGTTGCGGCAGAACACGATGTCGAACTTGCCGAGGCTCGCGTAGCTGTCCAGCAGGTTGAATGAACGAAACTCCACGCGACTCTTGATCGGCGCCTTGATTGCCCAGCGCCCCGGCCCTTTTGGATCAAAGTAACGCTGCAGCCGCTCAGGCGACAGACCACGACCGATGGCCAGGCTGTCGTACTCGCCGGTCTTGCAGTTGTTCAGCATGGTACCGGACAGATCAGTGGCAACAATCTGCACACCCATCTTCAACTGGCCCATATTGACCCGCTCGAACTCGTCGATGGACATCGACAGCGAGTACGGTTCCTGCCCCGACGAACAGGCCGCCGACCAGATCCGCAAACGCTGGCCGGGACTGGCCTTGATCGCCTCGGGCAGCACTTTGTTCTTCAAGACTTCAAATGGATAGGTGTCACGAAACCACAGGGTTTCGTTGGTGGTCATGGCATCCACTACCTGCTCGCGCAAACCGCTGCGTGGCTGGGTCTGCATGCGCTGGACAAGCTCACCCAACGACTTGATGCCTTGCTGTTCCATCAGCTTGTTGAGACGGCTCGACCAGGTACTGCTTGTTTTCACCGAGCAAAATGCCACAGGCTTTTTCCAGGAATACCCGGAACTGTTCGAAATCCAAATTACCCGTAGACAATGCTGCCGCCTCTAAAATCGTGTTGACTGCCAGGGGCCAAACGCCCCTAGTTGATGTCTGCTGCTTTGATCCGGTCGACTACCCGGGATGCCAGGTCATCAGGACGGAATTTGGCAAGGAAGTCATCGGCACCGACCTTCTTGACCATCGCCTGATTGAATACACCCGACAACGAAGTATGCAGGATGATATGAAGCTTTTGCATGCGAGGGTCGTTGCGGATCTCTGCCGTCAGGGTGTACCCGTCCATCTCCGGCATCTCGATGTCGGAGATCATCATCAGGAACTCTTCTTCCGGCTTCTTGCCCTCGTCGACCAGTTTGCGCAAGTAATCCAGCGCTTGCCGGCCGTCGTTCAACGCCACCACTTCGACACCGACCGTTTGCAGGCAACGCGTGACCTGCTTGCGCGCCACTGACGAGTCATCGACCGTCAGCACGCGCAAGGACAGCGCCTTGTGCTGGGTTTCGACATCCACCACGCCAACGGAAATCGCTTCCGGGGTCGGCGCCACTTCCGCCAGCACCTTCTCGACGTCGATGATTTCGACTAACTGATTGTCGACCCGAGTCACAGCCGTCAGGTAGTGATCGCGCCCGGTGCCCTTGGGTGGCGGATGAATTTCTTCCCAGTTCATGTTCACGATGCGTTCAACCGAACGCACCAGAAAACCCTGGGTCTTGGTGTTGTACTCCGTGATGATCACGAAGGGATTGTTCTTGTCCTTTAAAGCACCGGAGCCGGTCGCCATCGCCAGATCCAGGATCGGAATGGTCGCCCCCCGAATATTCGCCACGCCGCACACGACAGGACTGGACTTGGGCATCAGCGTCAATTTCGGGCATTGCAGCACTTCCCGCACCTTGAACACGTTGATCCCATACAGCTGCTGGCCGTCGAGACGGAACAACAACAGCTCAAGGCGATTCTGCCCCACCAGTTGCGTGCGCTGGTTTACCGAATCCATTACACCAGCCATGCCCAGACTCCTACACCAACGCTAAGTGTTGTTGCGACGCACATTCATCACTAAACGGCACGGCGCTTGCTTTTTATCTCTTTATGAACACAGAACCGACATTTTCCCGACGCCTGACCACGACCTACCGCAAATGCCTCGGCGTGTTGGCGGCTGTGTGCCTGTTCAACGCTGGCAGCCCTGCCCTTGCTGACGCGGTTACCTTGCCTGACATGCTTATCGGCGTCACCCAAGGCTTTCTTGAATTCACCGTAGAGGACTATCTGGCCAACAGTCAAACGGAAGGTCGCTATGAAATCCAGGTCAACCAGCTGGATCCACGCATGCACATGCCAATGTGCGACAAGGAATTGACAGCCACGCTGGAGAGTCCGGCGAAGCCATTGGGGCGTGTGACAGTCAAGGTTCGCTGTGAGGGTACGTCCCCGTGGACGGTCTTCGTACCCGCTCAAGTGCGCCTGTTTCGTGATGTCGTGACCACCGCCCGACCGCTGCGGCGATCGGGCATCGTCGAGCCTGATGATGTCGTTCTGCGTGAGCGCGATATCAGCCTGATCAGCCAGGGCTACCTGACCTCCGTGGATCAGGCGATCGGGCAAAGAATTACCCGACCAATGGTCGCCGATCAGGTGATTACCCTGGTCAATCTCGAACAGGCGGAAGTGATCCGCAAGGGGGATCAGGTAGTGATCACCGCCCGCAGTGGTACGCTCAGCGTGCGTATGCCGGGCGAAGCGCTGGCCAACGGCGGCATGAGCGAACAGATCCGGGTCAAAAACCTCAACTCCAAGCGGGTCATCAAGGCGCAAGTTACCGCGCCGGGCCAGGTGGAAGTGTCCATGTAGGGTCTCTTTTGGTGAAGCTGTGGCGCTGACCGAGGCTGTTCCCTAAACTGTGTCCCATGCCGTGCAAACGCTGACGCGCGCACGCTCATTGATAAATGAGCCTAAAGTTTTTCAGGGAAGGGCCGAAAACATGGCAAGCGTCCAAATTCCCAGAGGTTTTTATCATGGTCATTGATTTCAGCCGTTTGAACAGCTCCTCGTCACTTACAGGCAGTACACGTACCAGCGCCACCAAGGACACTGCCGAATCCGGCAAACCCGCGCCGCTGAATACCCCGGCCGAACAGGCTGGTACCGTCAAAAGCGGGGAATCGGTACATCTCAGCAATGAGGCTCAACAGTTGCAAAAGGTCACTGATACGCTGCGCGATCAGCCTGTCGTCGATAACGCCCGCGTGGCCGAATTGAAAGCAGCGATTGCCGATGGCAGCTATAAAGTCGACAGCAACCGTGTAGCCAGCAAACTGCTCAACTTCGAAGCCCAGCGCTAGGCCACGGCCGGCGCCAGGCTTTTGGACGCTTAAAACCCAAGGCCAGCCATGCACGACACTAATTTACTGCAATTGATCACCGACGACTTCGCTCCAGCGCAACACTTGCTGGAGCTGCTGCAGACCGAGTCCCTCGCGCTGCATGGTCGTGACATGCCTCTGCTTGAAGACGTTCTCGCGCAGAAACAGGCGCTGATCATTCTGCTCGAACAGCATGGCCGCAAGCGCAGTGAAATCCTTGCCAGCCTCAACCTGCCGACCAACCGCAGCGGCCTGGAGCAACTGGCAAGCCAGTCGAGCATTGGCGAGACGTTGCTGGCGCAAAGCGATGTGCTGACCGACCTCCTGGCCCAGTGTCAGACCACCAACGCCAGCAACGGCCAGTCAATCCTGGTGCAGCAAGCCGCCACGGCTACCCAGCTGAAGATACTCACCGGCGGTGAACCTCCTGCGCTCTACGATGCCAGCGGATCATTCTCCAAACTTGTAAAGCCGCGCCCGCTCAGTCAGGCTTAAGCCGGTTGATGCCCCCCCTCTATCAAGACGCGAGACATGCTGGCAATATGCTGGCTCGCCGTAGTCAAATTTTGTCTGGAGATTGATTAACCGTGTCCAATGCCTTAAGTGCGGAAGATTCTCCGCAGCCACCCAAGGTGCTCAGCACGCCTCTGGAAATCTCCAGCAACCTGCGCCAGTTACACGAAAGTCATGACCCGCTAATCATCACCTTCCACGAGCGTAGCCAGCGCTTCCAGACCTATCTTGTGGCTGTTGACCGTGACAGCAACATGATTGCCCTGGACGAAATGATTCCGCGTGACGGCGAACGCTACTTGATGGCCGGCGAACCGTTCAAGATCGAAGGCTTCCACGAAGGCGTACGAATCGCCTGGGAAAGCAACGGCCCGCTGACCGTCGATGAATCCAGTGGTACTCGCTGCTACCGCGGCACCCTGCCCGACGAGGTGGTCTACCACCAACGTCGCAATGCGTTCCGCGCTGCGTTGAAATTGGCGCAACTGGTTAACGTCGATCTGGATGGCGAAAAGCTCAAGGCGCCTATCAGTGGCAAGCTGTTGGATATTTCCGCCACCGGCTGCAAATTGCGTTTCGACGGTGATATCACAGGCAGTCTGCAGCTGGGCCAGGTTTACGACCGCTTCATGGCCGCCCTGCCTTTCGGCAACATGACGGCGCCGGTCGAACTGCGTTATCTGCACTTTGAAGAAAAAATCTCCACCACCTTTGCCGGTGTCCGCTTCCACAACATGAGCGGGCTGGTTCAGCGCCAGGTCGAGCGATTCGTCTATCAGTTGCAACGCGAAGCACGGCGCTTCGACAAAGACGATCTCTGATACAACGGCAAAAAAACGGGCAGTCCCTTGCGGTGACTGCCCGTTTTTTATGCCCGGATTTAAGGCCGGGCTTCAGTGAAGCTTTGCTCGCGACCACCGTCAGGGTCTTTTGGTTGAGGATCGGTTTCAGGCTCGGCTTCCGGCTCAGGAGTCGACTCCGGACTGACCGGATTCTGCATCTGATCCTGTACCACCTGCTCATCGACCCGTGGATCAAGGCATGCCACCAGCGGCGAGCTCGACATACTGTCCGGCATGGCCACGTGATGCAGCGGCGCATCGTCCACCTGATGCAAATTGGTCACCGCTTTCGGGCGAATACGCCACACCAGCACCAAAGCGAAGAAGCTGAAAAATGCATAGAGCATCTGGCTGCCGAACAACTTCATCAGCACGCCAGCAGCCAGCGGCCCGATACTGGCACCTACGCCATAGGTCACTAGCAACATCGCTGTCAGTGACACCCGGCGATCAGCTTCGACGTGGTCATTGGAGAACGCCACGGCCAGCGGATAGAGGCAGAACTTCACCAGCGAGCAAAGGAACCCGGCGATGAACAACACTTCCAGCGGCACTTGCTTCAAGATCGCCAATGGCAACGCGGCAAGGGCCAGTATCAGCGCAAAACAGCGGATCAACAGCGCCCGATCATAACGGTCGGACAGCCAGCCCAACGGCCACTGCACCAGCAGTCCCGCAAAAATGCAGCTACCCATGAACAAGCCGACCTGCTCTGTGGACAGCCCTTGCTGCGAGGCATACAACGGTGCCAGACCGTAGAACGAACCGATGATCAGACCCGCGCCCAGCACAGTGCTCAACGACTGCGGCACGCGCTTGATGAAGAACCGCGGCTCCATTGGCGCCGGGTGCAACGGCGCCGGGTGAATGCGGCGGGTTAACGCGACAGGCACCAGACACAGCGCAAAGCACAGCGCGACCAGCATCAACAATTCCAGGCCCAGCCCCGGATGCATGACCAGAATCAACTGACCCAGCACCAAGCCGAGGTACGAGGCGATCATGTAGCCGCTGAACACCGTGCCGCGTTGCGAGGCTTCGGCTTGTTCATTGAGCCAGCTCTCGATGACCATGTACTGACACATCATGCCGAGGCCGACGATAACCCGCAGAAATAGCCAGGCCGGCAACCAGTCCACCAGCCCATGGCCGAGTACCGCCGCGCCGACAATCCCGGCGCAGGCAGAATAGGCCCGTATATGCCCCACGCGGGCAATCAGGCGATGGCCGATCTTTCCACCCAACACCAGGCCGAAATAGTTGGCTGCCATCAACGCACCGACCCACAAACTGTCGACATGATCAGCCGCCAGGCGCAAGCCCAGGTAGGTACTCAGCAAGCCGGAGCCGATCAACATCATCAGCGAGGCAAAATATAGCGCTCGAAAAGGTTTCCAGATTTGGCGCATCGGCGTTCCGAGCGGCTCCTTGCAGTAAGAATCGGACTATCCGAAAAGATAGCCCGGTATAGATGGTGCGTCAGGCCTGGGCTGCTAGAACACGCCGTTCCCAGGGAGTAATTTCATCATAGAAACTGGTCAACTCCATGGCCTTCGAAGCGATGTAGCCTTCGATGAACTCCTTGCCAAACAGTTCCTTCGCCAATTGGCTACGTTTCAGACGCTCAAGTGCGGCATGCAAGGTACAGGGTAACGAAAGATTGTCCGGCACTGCGAATTCACCCTGAATCGGCTCGCTCGGCTCCAGTCGGTGCTCAATGCCATGCAACCCTGCGGCCAGACTCGCCGCGATTGCCAGATACGGATTGGCATCAGCACCCGGCAACCGATTTTCGACCCGACGAGCGACCGGTGCGCTGGCGGGAATGCGCAACCCTGCTGCACGGTTGTCGTGGGACCAGCAGGCATTATTCGGTGATGCGAAGGGGTGGCACAAGCGCTGATACGAGTTCACGTTCGGCGCAAACAACGCAGTGAAGTCCGCCATCGCGGCCTGCTGGCCGGCTATGAAATGACGGAAGGTTGCCGTCGCTTGACCGGCTTCGTCGCTAAATACATTTTGCCCGGAGCCAATATCGACGATGCTCTGATGAATATGCATCGAACTGCCAGGCGTATGCGCCAAAGGCTTGGCCATGCAAACGACGATCAGTCCATGCTTGAGCGCAATTTCTTTCAGCAAATGTTTGAACAGAAATGTCTGGTCGGCCAGCAGCAGCGGATCGCCGTGCAGCAAGTTGATCTCGAACTGACTGACACCCATTTCGTGCATAAAGGTATCGCGAGGCACGCCCAGTGCAGCCATGGCTTCATAGACCTCACTGAAAAAGGGCCGCAAACCGTTATTGGAACTGACACTGAACGCCGAATGCCCCTCTTCGCGACGGCCATCGAGGCCCAATGGGGGCTGGAAGGGTTGGGTCGGGTCGGTGTTGGGGGCGAAGACGAAGAACTCCACTTCAGTCGCCACTACTGGCGCCAAGCCAAGGGCCGCGTACCGTGCGATGACTGATTTGAGCTGGCCGCGAGTAGAGAGGCTGGAGCTTGCACCGCTCAACTCATCCGCATCGCAAATGGCGAATGCGCGCGGTTTCTTGCTCCAGGGCAAGCGGTGGATCTGCGCAGGGTCTGGAACGAGCGCCAGGTCGCCATCATCGCTACCGTAGAAACGCGCCGGCGGGTATCCGCCCATGATGCATTGCAGCAGCACACCCCGCGCCATCTGCAGACGCCGCCCCTCAAGGAAACCTTCGGCGGTCATCACCTTGCCCCGAGGTACGCCATTCAAGTCCGGCGTGACACATTCAATCTCATCAATGCCCGTCAATCGCTGAGCGAGTGAACTCAGGCCATCGGTTGTCATGACGCAATCCTTGTTGTTGTTCGGGCCGCGAACGGCGACCCGTACAAAATAGGCTCCGCCTGTTCAGAATATCAAGCAGGCTGCAAACAAAATGTGGGAGCCGCCAAAGGCTGCGATCTTTTGGGTTGGATTTTTCAGGGCAGGTAGAGACTGAAGACGCCGCCTCCCAACGGTCCGCCGTTGCTGATTTCGGTGCGCCCGCCGACACCATTACGCTGATGCAACGCCGCAATCCGCCCCGCAAAATACAGACCCAACCCCGTACTGCCGCTGCTTTGATTGATGCCTTGCACGTATTCGGCCTGACGCTCGATCATCTCGGGTGGATATCCTTCGCCATCGTCGTTGATGGTCATCACCAGTTGCCCGGCCTCATCACTGACGCTAATCAACACCGCATGACGCGCAAAACGAATGGCATTGTTGATGCTATTGGCCAGCACCGAAGCGACTAACTCACGATCGAAGAACCCCAGCGGACTCAGCGGATCGACTTCATAGGTCGCGGCAATATCGCGGCTGGCGAAGACATCCTGATGACACGCCAATTGTGCTTCGATGAAATCATCGAGTTCATGGTAGGCCGGCTGCAAGGGCAACTGGTTGACACCCAGCTTGTAAAGGCCCAGCAACTGCACCAACATTCCGTTTAAGTGAGCGAACTCGTACTCGATTACGCCTTGCTCCGGGGTGGCGCGCGCAGGAGTTGGCAGGCTCGCCAACCATTGGCTATGGGCCTGCATGAGCATGGCCAAAGAATTCTTCATGTCGTGTACGGTGGAAGCAATCACCGTTGAGAAATCCAGTGCCGGTTGGTGGTCATTCATTCGCCGAACGCCTTGCTCTTAAGTTTTTGATAACGCGAATATCGTGCGTCGGTGTCAGGCATCATTCCGACCATTTTCAGGCACGTTCTGCATTCTTCGAGCTCGGGCGATTGCACACTGGTATCGGTGCCATGCAAGAGTGCCTGCGCCATGTTCAACGCGATACTGATGTTCTTCGGCTGCAACGCCAGGGCTTTGCGGAACACATCCCGCGCCTCAACGAGGTTACCGGTCTTGTACACCCGAACACCTTGACGGTTGAGGTCAGCAGCAGCATTGCTCGATTTGAGAATCGTTGGATCATCGGTAAGCTTGGCGATGTCTTTCATGACCGCCGGATCGTCACCATAGATTTCTGCACAGTTCTTAAGCATCGAGGCGCCCGCCTCCGACTTGCCGAGCATTTGCAGTTGCTTGGCAACCAATAGCGCCGCTTCTGCACTCATGAACTGTTCCATGCCGTCGAGACGCATCATGGCTTGCTCGGTGAGTTTTTCGGCTGTTTCGCCGTCGTTAAGCAACAGACTGGTGGCTTTCATCAGCCGCGCTCGAATTTGCAGACCAGGATCAGTGGGGTTTTCCTTGGCTACTGCGCTCAGTGTCGTATTGATTTCGAGTCGAGTCCGGTTATCCAGACCTCTTTCGCTCCCCTTGCTGATCAAGGCGTGGGCCAGCCCGAGGTTGCTTTCTGCGTCCTTGAACCGTGACTGAGCACCTTGCGACACTGCCTGACGGTAGGCTTTCGAAGCTGTGTCAAAATCCTCGTTGGTCATCGCCAATTTACCCAGCAACGCTTGCCGACGCACGGCCAGTGGCGAAAGACGAATAGCTTCCTCCAATACACTTTGGGCAGCCTTTGTGTCCCCTTCGGCGACCAGCACATCAGCCATGCCGTCATAGAGCGCCGGCATCAGCGGAAATACTTTCAGGGCTTTTTCATAGATCCCCTTGGCCTGACTGACTTGACCACGCTTGAATAGCAACTGGCCAAGTCCGGCAAATGCCCACGGTAGAGGCCGATCGGCAATGATGCTGTCGTATAGGCGTTCTAAAGCTTCATTTTGATTAAGGTCACGCAGGGCATCTGCTCGATAACGCAGGCACAACGGCGAATAGCGGATATCTTGCTTGCACAGTGCAATGCAGGCATTAAGCACTTCAACAGGTTTGCCCCGGTCAAGCGCCTGCAGTATTGGTTTGAGCAAGGTCTTGCGCTGCACCAGACGTTCCAGGCGCTGAGCCAGACCGGAACGATTGAAAGGCTTGGTCAGGTAGGCGTCCGGTTCGTGCTCGAGAGCGCTGAGCACCATCGCCTGACTGGTTTCAGCAGTGACCATGACGAATACACTTTCGTGGCTGATCAGTTTCTCGATCATCAAATCTTCGAGTACCTGCTGACCGTTCTTCTTGCCATCGCCCAGATGGAAATCCTGCAGGATGAAGTCGTAGGATTTCTGCGAACACATTTTCAGCGCCTGTTCGCCCGTGTCCGCGGTATCCACATCCTTTACGCCCAGCTCCCGCAACATGGACCTTACCGAACTACGGAAATCCGAAAAATCATCGACGATCAGAAAACTCTTTTGGTGGTACGACAGCATCGAAGATTTCCAGGCAATTTAAGAAGAAGAACTGAAGGCAATCAATAAACAAAATCAGCTACACCCGCCTATTCCGGCGCGCAGATGATAGCTAGTAGCCATAAGCTATCAAGCGATTTCTCTTAAACTGCAACTGCCAAAGGAAGCTATGAGAAGTGAAGATCGCTGTACCAAATGGTTATCGGCCGGTGATAGCGTTCTCTTGAAGCATTAGGCGCGCATTCGCACCGTACGTATTGAGAAGTCTGGAGAAGTGATGGGGGGAATCTAGAGCTGTTGTTCAATCCACTTTCCTGCGGACAAAACAAAACCCCAACTGCTTTCGCAATTGGGGTTTCGGAATTTAATCTTGACGATGACCTACTCTCACATGGGGAAACCCCACACTACCATCGGCGATGCATCGTTTCACTGCTGAGTTCGGGATGGGATCAGGTGGTTCCAATGCTCTATGGTCGTCAAGAAATTCGGGTACTGAGTCGTGACCAGATGGCCTCGCTTCAGCAAATTGGGTATGTGACAGCTTTCGGTGTTTTGTAAGCGTCGAACTTTCGGTTCGTTTCGTCTTCACACACCGCAATCTGGTCTCGTTCGTCTTTTCAACGAGGAGGATCAAATTGCTTGGGTGTTATATGGTCAAGCCTCACGGGCAATTAGTATTGGTTAGCTCAACGCCTCACAGCGCTTACACACCCAACCTATCAACGTCGTAGTCTTCGACGGCCCTTCAGGGGACTCAAGGTCCCAGTGAGATCTCATCTTGAGGCTAGTTTCCCGCTTAGATGCTTTCAGCGGTTATCTATTCCGAACATAGCTACCCGGCAATGCCACTGGCGTGACAACCGGAACACCAGAGGTTCGTCCACTCCGGTCCTCTCGTACTAGGAGCAGCCCCTCTCAAATCTCAAACGTCCACGGCAGATAGGGACCGAACTGTCTCACGACGTTCTAAACCCAGCTCGCGTACCACTTTAAATGGCGAACAGCCATACCCTTGGGACCGGCTTCAGCCCCAGGATGTGATGAGCCGACATCGAGGTGCCAAACACCGCCGTCGATATGAACTCTTGGGCGGTATCAGCCTGTTATCCCCGGAGTACCTTTTATCCGTTGAGCGATGGCCCTTCCATACAGAACCACCGGATCACTAAGACCTACTTTCGTACCTGCTCGACGTGTCTGTCTCGCAGTCAAGCGCGCTTTTGCCTTTATACTCTACGACCGATTTCCGACCGGTCTGAGCGCACCTTCGTACTCCTCCGTTACTCTTTAGGAGGAGACCGCCCCAGTCAAACTACCCACCATACACTGTCCTCGATCCGGATAACGGACCTGAGTTAGAACCTCAAAGTTGCCAGGGTGGTATTTCAAGGATGGCTCCACGCGAACTGGCGTCCACGCTTCAAAGCCTCCCACCTATCCTACACAAGCAAATTCAAAGTCCAGTGCAAAGCTATAGTAAAGGTTCACGGGGTCTTTCCGTCTAGCCGCGGATACACTGCATCTTCACAGCGATTTCAATTTCACTGAGTCTCGGGTGGAGACAGCGCCGCCATCGTTACGCCATTCGTGCAGGTCGGAACTTACCCGACAAGGAATTTCGCTACCTTAGGACCGTTATAGTTACGGCCGCCGTTTACCGGGGCTTCGATCAAGAGCTTCGCGTTAGCTAACCCCATCAATTAACCTTCCGGCACCGGGCAGGCGTCACACCCTATACGTCCACTTTCGTGTTTGCAGAGTGCTGTGTTTTTAATAAACAGTCGCAGCGGCCTGGTATCTTCGACCGGCGTGGGCTTACGCAGTAAATGCTTCACCCTCACCGGCGCACCTTCTCCCGAAGTTACGGTGCCATTTTGCCTAGTTCCTTCACCCGAGTTCTCTCAAGCGCCTTGGTATTCTCTACCCAACCACCTGTGTCGGTTTGGGGTACGGTTCCTGGTTACCTGAAGCTTAGAAGCTTTTCTTGGAAGCATGGCATCAACCACTTCGTCACCCAAAGGGTAACTCGTCATCAGCTCTCGGCCTTAGAATCCCGGATTTACCTAAGATTCCAGCCTACCACCTTAAACTTGGACAACCAACGCCAAGCTGGCCTAGCCTTCTCCGTCCCTCCATCGCAATAACCAGAAGTACAGGAATATTAACCTGTTTTCCATCGACTACGCTTTTCAGCCTCGCCTTAGGGACCGACTAACCCTGCGTCGATTAACGTTGCGCAGGAAACCTTGGTCTTTCGGCGTGGGTGTTTTTCACACCCATTGTCGTTACTCATGTCAGCATTCGCACTTCTGATACCTCCAGCAAGCTTCTCAACTCACCTTCACAGGCTTACAGAACGCTCCTCTACCGCATCACCTAAGTGATACCCGTAGCTTCGGTGTATGGTTTGAGCCCCGTTACATCTTCCGCGCAGGCCGACTCGACTAGTGAGCTATTACGCTTTCTTTAAAGGGTGGCTGCTTCTAAGCCAACCTCCTAGCTGTCTAAGCCTTCCCACATCGTTTCCCACTTAACCATAACTTTGGGAC